>NZ_JARPMN010000001.1:0-2760000 GCF_030263795.1 Stutzerimonas sp. FeSN7
GCTCTGACACAGTGCCGGATTCGGTTCGTCCGGCGCGGCTGCTCGAGCACATCGGCCAGGCTCAGGCCACTTGGACGGTTGACGATAAGCCCCATGGCGCCTTCCGGGCCGTGCTCGATCAGGTAGATCAGCGTCTGGGCAAAGTTCGGATCGGCCATCTGCGGCATGGCGATCAGAAAGTGATGCTTGAGGTAGCTGGGCGCGGTGCTTTTCATGCGCGTTAGCTTAAGCGTTGCACCGCATTCCGGCTACAGCTGCGACCGTTGGTCCCGCGTGCGTCTCAGCGGCTGGACAGCCGGTCACCGCGTTCGAAGCGCCAGGTGCGGATGATCTCGACCTGATCGTACTTCTGCGCCAGTTCGCCGGTGAAGGGGGCGAACGGCGCGGCCAGGCGAACGATGCGGAGTGCGGCATCATCGAGCACCGGCTGGCCGGACGACTCGATCACGCGCCAGTTCCTGCACGGTGCCGTCGCGGTTGATGGTGACGAGCATGCGCAGGCTGCCGTAGATCTGCTGGCGGCGGGCTTCGTCGGGGTAGTTGAGGTTGCCGATGCGCTCGACTTTCTTGCGCCATTCGTCGCGATACCAGGCGCTGATGTCACGCATCGTGGCCGCGCTGTTCTGTCGGCTGACCCGCGGTCGTTTGGCGTAGCGCTCGACGTCCTTCGCCAGTTCGGCCTCAAGGCTGGCGATCTCGGCGCTCAGCTGAGAACTGTCGAATGCCGGGGCGGACTGCGGCTCGGGCTGTGGTTGCGTCTGCTGCTTGACCTCTGCCTTCTGCTGCTGCGGGCTGCGCGTGGTGACGACCGTCTTGGCCGGCTCAGGCCGGGTGCTGGGCGGGGGTGCGGCGGGCGGAGTGACTTTGCGGACTTCGGTGTCCTGAAAGGGTGCCTGCTCGGTGGTCTTCGGCGACGCCTTGTGCTCCAGCGTACCGCTGCCCTGCTGGTTGTCCTGAGCAAGGAAATCCGCGTCCTTGGGCTTTTCCTCGCTCTTGAACGTCGAGAGGGTGATTTCCAGCGTCTTGCTGATCTGCTTCGGTTCGGACAGCGTGAAGCCCAGGCCGAGGATCAGGGCCAGGTGCAGTGCGGCAGCCAGGAAAAGCGTGAAGCCGAGCCGGTCCGCGGGGCGGACTCGGGTCGTTTCAGGCGCAGGATGGCGGATAGCGGCGTTCATCGCGTGTCGGGTCGGCTCGAAGTGCCGCGCAGTCTGCCGGCTTTGAGCTCGCCGTCGCAAGCTCCGAACTCAAAGCTGTTAGCTGGTTCAAGCTTGCAGCTTGGCCGCGATCGCGTCCATGAGGCGTTCGCCGATACGGGTATCGAAGGCATTGTCGATTTCGCGGATGCAGGTCGGGCTGGTGATGTTGATCTCGGTGAGGTAATCGCCGATGACATCCAGGCCGACGAACAGCAGGCCACGTTCACGCAGCTGCGGCCCAACGATAGCCGCGATCTCGCGGTCGCGATCGGACAGCGGTTGCGCCACGCCGCGGCCGCCGGCGGCCAGGTTGCCGCGTGTCTCGCCAGCCGCGGGAATCCGCGCCAGGCAGTCAGGGATTGGCTCGCCATCGATCATCAGGATGCGCTTGTCGCCATCCTTGATCGCCGGAATGTAGCGCTGCGCCATGATCTGCCGGCTTCCATGTTCGGTCAGCACTTCGAGGATCACGGACAGATTGGGGTCGCCCTCGCGATGACGGAAGATCGAGGCGCCGCCCATTTCGTCCAGGGGTTTGAGAATGATGTCACGGTGCTCGTTGGCAAACTCGCGGAGAATGTCGGAGCGTCGGCTGACCAAGGTCGGCGGTGTGCACTGCGGGAACTGAGTGGCGAAGAACTTCTCGTTGCAGTCGCGCAGGCTCTGCGGACGGTTGACCACCAGCGTTCCCGCCTTTTCCGCCAGTTCCAGCAGATAGGTTGCGTAGACGTACTCGCTGTTGAATGGCGGATCCTTGCGCATGAGGATCACATCGAGGTCGGCAAGGGCCATGTCGACCTCCTCGCCTGTCTCGAACCAGTGCTGCGGGTCGTCGAAGACCTGCAGCGAGCGCATGCGTGCGCGGGCCTGGTTGCCGAGCTGATAAAGGTCTCGCTGCTCCATATAGAAGAGTGTCCAGCTTCGCGCCTGGGCGGCCAGCAGCATGGCAAGCGAGCTGTCCTTCTTGAAGGCGATCTGCGCGATAGGGTCCATGATGATCCCGACGCGAACGGTCATGAGAGTTTCTCCAGCTATGGGCGGCAACGTGCCGCCGGTGGCGCAAAAGGTCGCTGCAGATTGGCCGTGGTTGTGCACTGGGTCAAGGAAAATCCGGATGCTTTTCCGGTTGATAGCGTGGCTAGGAGGAGTGTGCTAAAAAGGTCCGGCGATTGGGTGCAGCCCATCGGTGGCAGGGCCTCCGGCGCACTGACATAACGATAAACTACGACTCACCGAGGCGATGGTAGGGCGAAATGGAACAGCACTCCGAGGGCTTGAAGGTCATGGTGATCGACGATTCGAAAACGATTCGTCGCACTGCTGAAACCCTGCTGAAGAAAGTAGGTTGCGATGTCATCACCGCAGTGGACGGTTTCGATGCCCTCGCCAAGATTGCGGATACTCATCCCCGCATCATCTTTGTCGATATTATGATGCCCAGGCTGGACGGTTATCAGACCTGCGCGTTGATCAAGAACAACAGTTCCTTCAAGTCGACGCCAGTGATCATGCTGTCTTCCAAAGACGGCCTGTTCGACAAGGCGAAGGGGCGCATTGTCGGCTCCGATCAATACCTCACCAAACCGTTCAGCAAAGAAGAGCTGCTCGGTGCAATCAAGGCTCATGTCCCTGATTTCGCGCCGGTGGAGCAAGCGTCCTGAAGTTCGGCATTGTTTGCCGCTGAAGCCTTCCTAATGGAGAAATCATGGCTCGCGTTCTGATTGTTGATGATTCGCCGACCGAAATGTACAAGCTCACCGCCATGCTGGAGAAGCATGGTCATGTGGTGCTCAAGGCCGAGAATGGGGCCGACGGCGTAGCGTTGGCTCGCCAGGAAAAACCGGACGCCGTGCTGATGGATATCGTCATGCCTGGCTTGAACGGCTTCCAGGCTACGCGCCAGCTGACCAAAGATTCTGAAACCAGTCACATTCCAGTGATCATCGTTACCACCAAGGATCAGGAAACCGATAAGGTCTGGGGCAAGCGCCAGGGGGCCAAGGATTACCTGACCAAACCGGTGGACGAAGCGACACTGCTGAAAACCCTGAATGCCGTTCTGGCAGGCTGATGCCGGGGTAGCCAACACTCGGACAAAGGGACGTGGCCAGCATGCCTGACATGCAAACGCCGTTTCAGCAGTTGCTGGAGCTAGATAAACGATGCCGCAGCTATGCGGCCGGTCTGCCTTCGCAGCAGGAAGCCGTACAAACCTGGGGAGGGATCGGTTTCCGGATGGGCGGGCGACTGTTCGTCGCTCCGATGGGAGAGGTCGGTGAAATCCTGCATGAGCCTCGATATACGTTGCTGCCCGGCGTCAAGAGCTGGGTCAAGGGCGTAGCGAACGTCCGTGGCAGATTGCTGCCGGTGATGGACCTTTGTGGGTATTTCGGACTTGAGCTCTCGCCTTTGCGAAAGCAGCGCAGGGTTCTGGTCGTTGATCATCAGGAAGTGTTTGCCGGATTGACCGTCGACGAAGTCTTCGGCATGCAGCACTTCCCGGTGGAGACCTTTTCCGAGGAGCTGCCTCCGATCGAGGCATCGATTCAACCGTTCATTCATGGTGTGTTCCAGCGCGAGCAGCCCTGGCTGGTCTTCAGCCCGCACGCTCTGGCAACACATCAGGCGTTTCTAGACGTCGCTTATTGAGTTGTAGGTGGGGTCGACCGAGGTCGGCCTTTTGGTTCTTGGATGGAAGCGCACGGAGGTCCAGGCGGGGGCCGGATAATGATCAAAATGAATGCTAATGCTTTGTTGAGCGGGGTGCGCAGCAATACGCTGATCACCGGTTTGTTTATCGTGCTGATCGTTTCGATCGTATTGCTGTTCGCGAACTTCGCGTACGTAAATACGCAAGCGGATCACGATAACGAGTACATCGCTCACGCTGGAGAGCTGCGCGTACTGTCCCAGCAGATCGCCAAGGACGCCGTGGAAGCGGCAACGGGAACACAGGAGGCTTTCGCTTCCCTGAAACAGGCTCGTAACGACTTCAACCAGCGCTGGGGTTATCTGTCTCAGGGCAACGACAGCATTGGCCTGCCCGCCGTGCCCGAGTCGCTGCGCGCGGAAGTCAATGCCGTAGAGCAGGACTGGAGCACGCTGCGTCGCGACACCGACGCCATCCTCTCCAGTGAACAAACCGTTCTCTCGCTGCATCAGGTTGCCAGCACCCTGGCAGAAACCATTCCCCAGCTTCAGGTCGAATACGAGGAAGTCGTCGACATCCTGCTGGAGAGCGGTGCGCCTGCGGCTCAGGTATCGGTAGCACAGCGTCAGTCGTTGCTGGCGGAGCGTATCCTCGGTTCGGTGAACAAGGTGCTTTCCGGTGACCAGGATTCGGTCCAGGCGGCGGACATGTTCGGTCGTGATGCCAGTCTGTTCGGGCGGGTTCTGAACGCCATGATCGAAGGCAACGTCGCCATGGGCATCACCGCGGTTGCCGACGAAGAAGCACGCGATCGCCTTTCCGAAATTTCCGAGCTGTTCCAGTTCGTATCCGGCTCGGTGGACGAGATTCTCGAGACGTCGCCGGAACTGTTCCAGGTGCGCGAATCGGCGAACAGCATCTTCGAAGTTTCCCAGACCCTGCTGGACAAGACCTCTGCGCTGTCGCAAGGCCTGCAGAATCGCGCCGATGCGCGTTACATCAACACCATCATCGGCTACGTGCTGGGTGCGCTTGCACTGGCAGCGATCATTCTCATCGGCCTGGTGATGGTTCAGGAGGCACGTCGCCGCCTGAGCGAAACCGCCGAGAAGAACGAACGTAACCAGGCAGCGATTCTGCGACTGCTGGACGAGATCGGCGACCTCGCTGACGGTGACCTGACGGTAGCCGCCACCGTAACCGAGGATTTCACCGGTGCGATCGCCGACTCGATCAACTACTCCATCGACCAGCTGCGTGAACTGGTAGCCACCATCAACCAGACTGCCGTGCAGGTATCGGGCGCGGCCCAGGAAACCCAGGCGACGGCCATGCACCTCGCCGAGGCTTCCGAGCATCAGGCGCAGGAGATCGCCGGTGCGTCGGCGGCAATCAACGAGATGGCGGTGTCGATTGACCAGGTATCGGCCAACGCCGCGGAGTCGTCGGCGGTAGCGGAGCGCTCGGTAGCAATTGCCAACAAGGGCAACGAGGTGGTGCACAACACCATCACCGGCATGGACAACATTCGCGAGCAGATCCAGGACACGTCGAAGCGGATCAAGCGTCTCGGCGAATCGTCCCAGGAGATCGGTGACATCGTCAGCCTGATTAACGACATTGCCGACCAGACCAACATCCTCGCGCTCAACGCGGCGATCCAGGCCTCCATGGCGGGTGACGCAGGCCGGGGCTTCGCGGTGGTAGCGGACGAAGTACAGCGTCTGGCGGAGCGTTCGTCGGCGGCGACCAAGCAGATTGAGGCGCTGGTTAAGACCATTCAGACCGACACCAACGAGGCGGTCATCTCGATGGAACAGACCACCGCCGAGGTGGTGCGCGGAGCCCGTCTGGCGCAGGACGCCGGGGTGGCACTGGAAGAGATCGAGAAGGTATCCAAGACCCTGGCGGCGCTGATCCAGAACATTTCCAACGCGGCACGCCAGCAGGCTTCCTCGGCTGGTCACATCTCCAACACCATGAACGTGATCCAGGAGATCACCTCGCAAACGTCGTCGGGTACCACCGCTACTGCCAAGAGCATTGGTAACCTGGCGAAGATGGCCAACGAGATGCGCCATTCCGTTTCCGGTTTTACCCTGCCGGATGCTCAGGATCAGGCCTGACTTGATGGGTGCGGCAGTCATTGATGGCTGCCGCCGATGATCACGAGCGAGGGGCAGGGCATGCAGCCGAGGTTGGACTGGGCATTGGAGCCCCTGGCCGATATGTCGCCGGCGGAATTCCATGATTGGCAGACGCTTCTCGAAGAGCGTTCCGGCATGGTCGTCAGCGAGCAGCGGCGCAGTTTCCTGCAGGCCAACCTGAGTGCACGGATGCGCGAAGTCGGGGCTCCCGACTATGCCACCTACTATCGTCAGGTCACGTCCGGTCCGCGAGGTGCGGTCGAATGGTCGACGCTCATGGATCGGTTGACGGTCCAGGAGACGCGCTTCTTTCGCCATCCCGCTTCCTTCGAGCTGCTGAAGGCTCATCTGGACCAGTGTCTGGAGCAAAGGGCGGGCGATCGGCCGCTGACGTTATGGAGCGTGGGTTGTGCAAGTGGCGAGGAGACCTACTCGCTGGCGATGACCGCTGCCGAGGCACAGGCGCATAGCTCGGTCAAGGTGGGTTTCGGGGTTACCGGCACCGACATCAGCCTCAGCGCCCTGGCCAAGTGTCGCGCGGCGGTCTACAGCGCCCGTCGGCTGGAGCAGGTCGAGCCGGCATGGCGTGAGCGCTACTTCCTGTCGTTACCCGATGATCGTTTTCAAGTCGTCCCTGATCTCGCTGCACGCGTTTGCTTTGCAAGGCTCAATGTGCTGGAGCTGGCGAATTCGCCGATCTCCGGCATGGATGTCATTTTTTGCCAGAACCTGTTGATCTACTTCCGCCGCTGGCGTCGTCGCGACATCCTCAATCGCCTGGCCGAGTGCCTGGCCCCTGGGGGGCTGCTGGTGATAGGCGTAGGCGAGGTGGTCGGCTGGCAACATCCGGATCTGCTTCCGGTTGCCAATGATCAGGTTCTGGCTTTTACCCGGAAAAGTTTATGAGCGGAGTCGCTATGGGTGATCGGCACGATTATGTCGCCCTGGAGTGGGTGAAAGGCGAGATTGCCGAAACGCTTAAGCAGGCGCGTCAGGCGCTGGAGGCGTTCGTCGAGAATCCACAGGACTCGACTCGGATGAGCTTTTGCGTGACCTATGTGCATCAGGTACATGGCACTCTGCAGATGGTCGAGTTCTTCGGCGCGGCACTGCTCGCCGAGGAAATGGAGCAGCTCGCGCGTGCGCTGCTCGAAGGCCGCGTGGCCAACCAGGGCGAAGCGCTCGAGGTGATGATGCAGGCCATCCTGCAGCTTCCCGTCTATCTGGATCGCATCCAGAGCGCCCGTCGCGACCTGCCGATGGTCGTCCTGCCGTTGCTCAATGATCTGCGTGCCGCCCGTGGCGAAAAGCTGCTCTCGGAAACCAGCCTTTTCTCGCCCGATCTCTCCGGGCGCACCCCGGCGCTTTCTCGCGAGTCCGTCGAGCGCCTGCGCACCGAGGAGCTCCCGGCATTGCTGCGCAAGCTGCGCCAGATGCTGCAAGTCGCACTGGTGGGCGTGATCCGCAACCAGGATCTTCCGACCAATCTGGGCTATATGGCTCGGGTATTTGCCCGCTTGGAACAGCTTTGCAAGGATGCGCCGCTGGCTGCGCTCTGGCAGATCGCGTCGGGGCTGGTCGAAGGGCTGGCCAGTGGTGGTGTAAGCAACGGTACATCGGTTCGCACCCTGCTGCGGCAGGTGGACAAGCAGCTCAAGCGGCTGGTCGAGGAGGGCGCAGATGGTATCAACCAGGCTGCGCCTGATGAGTTGATCAAGAATCTGCTCTTCTATGTCGCCAAGGCGCCCGGGCAGACGCCGCGCATCCAGACGCTCAAGCAGCACTATCGCCTCGATGAAGCGCTGCCGGACAGCGCCGTGGTTGATCAGGAGCGCGCCCAGCTGGCTGGCCCGGACCGAGGCGCGATGCGCTCGGTGGTCACGGCACTGTGCGAAGAACTGGTCCGCGTGAAGGACAGTCTTGACCTGTTCGTGCGTAGCGATCGCAAGGTCATTTCCGAGCTTGCGAGCCTCGAAGTGCCGCTCAAGCAGATCGCCGACACCCTGGCGGTGCTCGGCTTCGCGCAGCCGCGCAAGATCATTCTCGACCAGATCGCCCTGGTCCAGTCCGTTGCGCAGGGACGGCAGGCGCCCGACGACGCCGTGCTGATGGATATCGCCGGAGCATTGCTCTATGTCGAGGCCACGCTCGCCGGCATGGTCGGAGGCCCTGCGGAGGAGCGCAGCGAAGCGAATCATCTGCCGACCACCGATGTGGCTCAGATTCACCAGCTGGTTATTCGCGAAGCGCGCAACGGGCTGGAGCAGGCGAAGGATGCGATCATCGAGTTCATCGCCTCGCAATGGAATCACGAGCACCTGGCGCGCGTTCCCGATCTGCTGACCCAGGTCCGTGGCGGCCTGGCCATGATTCCGTTGGAGCGTGCTGCAGCGCTGCTGCAGGCTTGTAACAGCTACATTCAGGACCAGCTGTTGGCCCGCCAGGCTGTGCCTGACTGGCAGAGCCTGGACACCTTGGCGGATGCGATCACCAGCGTCGAGTACTACCTGGAGCGACTGTCGGAAGACTGCGGGACGCAAGGCGACCTGATTCTCGATGTGGCCGAGGAGAGTCTGCAGAACCTGGGTTATTCGCTGGGACAAGAGAAGCCGCAACCGGTAGAGCAGATCGCCGAATCCGAGATGCTGGATCCACTGGACGAGATCGAAGTGCTTCCGGAAGAGCTGGAGGTGAGTCCCGACACGTTTGCCTTTGCCGAGCCCTCTGAAGAACAACAACCGGACGCATCGGAGCCGGCGTTCGTCAGCGAGTCGCAATTGCTGCTCGACGCCGCGGAAGCCGAACCCGAAATCGAGGCGGTGGAATTCGAGCCCGAGTGGACGCTGGGGATTCAACCTCCACGGACGATGAGATCGTCTTCAGTCTGCCGGATGATGAGTCGTCGGCTGCTCCGGCCCTTGCCGAGACGGCGGGCGAGGAGCCGAGCCTGGACGACTGGAGCGTGGCGCAGGTTGCCGAGCTCGATCTTCCCGAAGTGACCCTGCCTGACTTCACGCAGCCCGAAGCAGCTCCCGTTGTCGAACCCGAGCCGGCAATCGGCCTGGAGCAGGTGATGGCCGCGCCGGTTACCGCCATCGATCCGCCGGCACAGGATGCTCCGCCAAGCCTCCTGCCTCCGCCTGCCGACGAGGAGCCGGTCGATGAAGACCTGCTTGAAGTCTTCATCGAAGAGGCCGCTGAAGTCCTGGAAACCATCGGCGAATACCTGCCGCGCTGGTTCTCCGACAGTGATGACAAGGATGCACTGGGTGAAGTCCGCCGTGCATTCCACACCCTCAAGGGCAGCGGACGGATGGTGCGGGCGCTGATCATCGGCGAACTCGCATGGTCCATCGAGAACCTGCTCAATCGCGTCCTGGATCGCACCATCGTCGCCGGCGATTCGGTCAGGCAGGTGGTGCGTGACGTCGTCGAGCTGATGCCAGCGCTGGTCGAGGAGTTCGCCGCCAAGGCGCAGCGCCAGCGTGACGATGTCGATCGATTGGCCGCCACCGCACATGCGCTGGCCAAGGGGCAGCCGGTAGCGCTGCCTCAGCCCGTCGCTGAGGTTGTCGAGGCCTTTGTGCCTGACGTCGACTCAGAGCCCGCACCGATCGCCGAAGCGCCTCAGGCGGTTCTGCCTGAAAATGATGACGATGCGCTGGACCCGCAGTTGCTGGAAATCTTTCGCAACGAGGCAGAGTCGCACCTGACCACGCTCGTCAGCTTTCTCGCAGATTGCGCGCAACGCCTGCCCCAACCGGTGACCGATGCATTGCAGCGCGCGCTGCACACCCTCAAGGGCAGTGCGCACATGGCCGGCATCCTGCCCGTTGCGGAAATCGCGACGCCGTTGGAAAAGATGGTCAAGGAATTCAAGACCAACCTGATCCAGATGGACCTGGCGGAAGCCGAGTTGCTGCACGAGGCCGAGTCGCTGCTGCGGCAGGGGCTGGTCAATCTCGACCATGAACCGCTGGCACCGATCGAAGGGGCTCCCGCGTTCCTGGCCAAGGTGCATGCGTTGCATCAGGCGCGACTGGTCGAGGCGGGTGCCCGCCAGCAGAACGATGCAGGCGAGGCGCGCGATCCGAGCATGATTGCGCTGTTCCTCTCCGAAGGCATGGATATTCTGCTGGACGCAGAAGACTTGTTGCGCAGCTGGCGTGAGCATCCGGCCGAGCGCCAGGAGCTGTCCGCTCTGCTGCAGGAGCTGACCACGCTCGGGCAGGGCGCCAAGATGGCCGATCTGCCGCAGATGGAGGCCCTGTGTCAGGTCCTGCTGCGCCTGTATGCCGTCGTCGAAGAGGGCCGACTCGCCGTCAGCGAGCGCTTCTTCGATGATGTCGAGCGCGGCCATGAAGCGCTGGTCGGGATGATGGACCAGGTGGCGGCAGCGCTGCAGGTCAGCGAGCAGTCTGAACTGCTGGCACGTCTGGAGGCGCTGCTGGACGAGGCGATAGACCCGCTGGATCTTGCGCAGTCATTTGCCGAGCCGCAGGTTGCATCGTCCGCGCCCGCGCCCGTTACACAATTGCAAGCCGAAGCCGAAGCCGAAGCCGAAGCCGAAGCCGAAGCCGAAGCCGAAGCCGAAGCCGAAGCCGAAGCGTGGCCGGCCGATCCTGTGGTTGACGAAGCGCAGGATGATCTCGACCATGAAATGGTCGAGATATTTCTCGATGAGGCGGTCGATCTCATGGAGAGCGCAGGCCAGGCGCTGGATCGCTGGCTTGCCGATCCCGCCAATCAGATGGCCCTCTCGGCGCTGTTGCGCGACCTGCATACCCTCAAGGGTGGCGCCCGGATGGCCTCCATTCGCCCGATCGGTGACCTGGCGCACGAGCTTGAATCGCTCTATGAAGGTCTCTCCGACGGCCGTTACGTCCACTCCGTCGAGTTGGCGACGCTGTTGCAGCGCAGCCACGATCACTTGGCCCTGCAGCTCGAACAACTGCAACGCCAGCTGCCGATGAGCTGCGCCGATGCTCTGATCGAGTCGATGCGCGCCTTTCGTCAGGGCGCTTTTCCTGCGTTCGAAGCCGAGGACGTAGTGGCCGAGGCGCAGCCGGATCAGGGTAATGAGTCCCATACGTTCGAGGAGCCACTCGAGGGCGAGGACGCTTTTGACGCTGTGCCGGACCAGCCTCCGGTCATGGAGGTCATCGATCTGCCACTGGCTGACATCGATGAGTCATTCACCAGCGAAGAGGGTGAAGCAGTCAGTCCCCTGGAGGACGTCGAAGCCACCGAGGCCTCGTTCAGCGAAGCGCAGGACGAGATCGAGCTCGAATTGCCTGAAATCGAAGACGCGCCCGCGTCGTTCGAGGTGGCTGCGGATGCCCCGCGAGCCGAAGCGGTCGATCGTCAGCCAGAGCTGGTAGATCGCGACCCCGAGCTGGTGGAGATCTTCCTGGAGGAGGGCTTCGACCTTATCGAAAGCGCGGCCGGCGGGTTACAGCGCTGGATGGCGGATGTCGACAACAGCTTCGAGCTCGAAGCACTGCAGCGGGACCTGCACACCCTCAAAGGTGGCGCACGGATGGCGGATATCCGCGAGATCGGTGATCTCGCCCATGAACTCGAGTTTCTCTATGAGGGGCTGTGCGCGGGCAGCTACCGAGCCAGTTCCGAGCTGTTCGGCCTCCTGCAGGCCTGCCAGGACCGTCTGGCGGAGATGCTCGAAGCGGTGCGGGCGCACAATCCGATCCCTAGCGGTGATGCGCTGATCGAGACGATTCGCCGATTTCGCAACAACCCCGAGGAACAGCTGAGCATCCCCAGCAGCGTATCGCTGAAGGCTGCGCAGGAGGATGCGCAGCAGTCGGCCGAGGCCGAGATCCTCGATATCTTCGTCGAGGAAGCGGACGACCTGCTGGAAGAGATGGAGTCGGCCCTGGGCCGCTGGGATGCTGGCCGCGAGGACGCGGCGCCCCTGGCTGACATGCTTCGCGTGTTGCACACCCTCAAGGGCGGGGCACGCCTGGCGGGGCAGACTGCCCTGGGCAACATGGCCCATGATCTGGAGCAGCGCCTGAGCGAGGCGCAGCAACAGGGCGCCCCCTGGCCGGACAGTCTGTTCCTCGATGTACAACAGGGTTATGACGCGCTGCTCAAGGACGTCGAGCAGTTGCGCGACAGCCTTGCCAGCGATAGCGCCGAGCCGCTGTATTCGGAGCCACAGCATGCGGAGCTGCAGGAGACCGAGTCGCCGTTGCCGAGCGAGCCGCTGACACTGCCGCAGCCGATCGTTGCGGCGAGCAGCCAGCCGGCGCCAAGCGCTGCGCCGGCAAAGGTCCTGCCGTTTATTCGGCGCGCCCAGCAGGCCGCTCAGGAAGCCGCTGCGCGTCGAGCACCACAGGAACTGGTCAAGGTGCCGGCGGAACTGCTGGAAGGGCTTGTCAACCTGGCTGGTGAAACCTCGATCTTCCGTGGTCGGGTGGAGCAGCAAGTCAGCGACGTCGGGTTCACGCTCGGCGAAATGGAAGCGACCATCGAGCGCGTGCGCGATCAGCTGCGCCGCCTGGATACCGAAACCCAGGCGCAGATTCTCAGCCGCTATCAGGCCGAGGCCGAGCGGGCCGGCTACGACGATTTCGATCCGCTGGAGATGGACCGCCATTCGCAGCTGCAGCAGCTGTCCCGTGCGCTGTTCGAGTCGGCCTCCGACTTGCTCGACCTGAAGGAAACCCTCGCTGCGCGTAACCGCGATGCCGAAACCCTGCTGCTGCAGCAAGCACGCGTCAATACCGAGCTTCAGGAAGGCCTCATGCGTACGCGCATGGTGCCTTTCGAGCGGCTGGTGCCGCGTCTGCGTCGTATCGTCCGGCAGGTGGCCGGTGAACTCGGCAAGCAGGTCGAGTTCCTGGTCGGCAACGCCACCGGCGAGATGGACCGCAGCGTGCTCGAGCGAATCGTCGCGCCGCTGGAACATATGCTGCGCAATGCCGTGGACCACGGTATCGAGTCGGTCGAGCGGCGCCGTGCCGCCGGCAAATCCGAGCAGGGCACGATCCGCCTGGATCTGGCGCGTGAAGGCGGCGATATCGTCCTGACGCTGGCGGACGACGGTGGCGGCATCAACCTCGAGGCGGTGCGGCGCAAGGCGATCGAACGCGGCCTGATGTCCGCCGACAGCGGTCTGTCCGAACACGAGATCCTGCAGTTCATCCTCGAGGCCGGTTTCTCCACCGCCGAGCGCGTCACGCAGATCTCCGGCCGTGGTGTCGGCATGGACGTGGTGCATTCGGAGGTCAAGCAGCTCGGTGGCTCCATGAGCATCGAATCGACGCTGGGCCAGGGCACGCGTTTCCTGATTCGCCTGCCGTTCACGGTGTCGGTCAACCGGGCGCTGATGGTCTACTCGGGCGAGGACCTCTATGCGATCCCGCTGAACACCATCGAAGGTATCGTGCGGGTTTCGCCGTACGAGCTGGAGGCTTACTACCAGCCGGATGCGCCGCGCTTCGAATATGCCGGTCAGGCCTACGAGCTGCGTTACCTCGGCGATCTGCTGAACAACGGGCAGAAGCCGAAGCTGGTCGGACAGAGTCTGCCGCTGCCGGTGATTCTGGTGCGTTCCAAGGAGCACAGTGTCGCGGTGCAGGTCGACAGCCTGGCCGGCTCGCGCGAGATCGTGGTGAAGAGCCTCGGCCCGCAGTTCGCCGGCGTCCATGGCATCTCCGGCGCGACCATCCTCGGCGACGGTCGCGTGGTGGTGATTCTCGATCTGCTGGCCACCATTCGTGTCCTGCATGCGCATCAGATCATTCAGCAGCAACAGCCGAGGCTGATCGATCAGCTGCCCGAATCCGTCGAGGTGGAAAGCGAGCGGCCGACGCTGGTCATGGTGGTCGACGACTCGGTCACTGTGCGCAAGGTCACCAGCCGCCTGCTGGAGCGCAACGGCATGAACGTGCTGACCGCCAAGGATGGGGTGGATGCGATCACCCAGCTGCAGGAGCGCAAGCCGGACATCATGCTGCTGGATATCGAGATGCCTCGCATGGACGGCTTCGAGGTCGCCACGCTGGTGCGCCATGACGAGCGCCTCAAGGACCTGCCGATCGTCATGATCACTTCGCGTACCGGCGAGAAGCACCGGGATCGCGCGTTGAGCATCGGCGTCAACGAATACCTGGGCAAGCCGTACCAGGAGTCCGTCCTGCTCGAGGCCATCCAGCGCCTGGTCCACGCCGATGTCTGAAGTGCTCTCCACCCGTATTGCGGTACTCGCCGATACCTCGCTGCAGCGTCACGTGCTGCAGCAGGCGTTGACCGGAAGTGGCTATCAGGTGGTGCTGAACAACGACCCGGCGCGTCTTGAACCTGCCGATCTGGATAGCACCGAAGCGGACCTGTGGCTGGTGGATCTGGCCCAGACCGAAGACTCCCCGCTGGTGGATGCCTTGCTGGAGCGCGACACCACGCGGGTGCTGTTCGGCGAAGGGCATGCGCCGGAACGCCATTCGGAGTTCTACCCACGCTGGGAGCGCAGCCTGTTCAGCAAGCTCAAGCGCCTGGTGGGCGATCCGTCGCGTGCCGTCGGGCCACGGCTGGACGTGTTGCAGGGCGAAGGGCAGCGTCCGGAGCGACTGACGCTGCCTGCAGTGCTGGCCGATTCCGCGCTGCGTGCCGGAGAACCGGCACATCAGGTCTGGCTGCTGGCAGCCTCGCTGGGCGGGCCGGAGGCGGTGAAGGCCTTTCTGGATGCCTTGCCCGGCGGGTTGCCGGTGGGCTTCGTCTACGCCCAGCATATCGAGGCGAGCTTCGAGTCGGCGCTGTCCCAGGCCGTGGGGCGCCATAGCCAGTGGCAGGTGCGGCAGGTCCGCCCGGGTGAGCCGGTTCGCTGCGGCGAGGTGGTAATCGCCCCGATCAGTGAGGAGCTGGCGTTCGAGGACGATGGCAGCGCGCGCCTGACCGGCCGCTGCTGGCCAGAGCCGTACAGCCCCTCGATCGACCAGATGATGCTGAACCTGGCCCAGCAGTTCGGCGGCCGCTGCGGTGTCATCGCCTTCAGCGGCATGGGAAGCGACGGCAGTGCCGCGGCGGCGTACGTGCTGCGTCAGGGCGGCAAGGTATGGACGCAGCGCGCCGACTCCTGCGCCTGCTCGAGCATGCCGGACAACCTTCGCGAGGGCGGCTACAGCTCCTACAGCGGTGATCCACGAGAACTGGCGCAGGCGCTAGTCAATCATCTGGTGAACCAGGCCGGGGCGCCCACCACGTCTTTTCAACGGGATAATTCATGAGTCAGACGGTCATTTCTCAGGACGCGGAAAGCCTTACCGGGCTGCTGATGCCGCTTGCCGATCGCATGCTGCTGGTACCCAACGTGGCGGTAGCCGAGCTGATTCCGTACCGTGCGCCACAGGCGGTACAGGGCATGCCGGCCTGGTTTCTCGGCCAGGTGCAGTGGCGCGACCTGAGTCTGCCATTGCTGTCATTCGAGGCCGCCTCCAGCGGCGAGCCGCAGCCGGTGGGCAGCGCCGCGCGGGTGGCCGTGCTCAACGCTGTCGGCGGGCGCGATCACGTCAAGTTCATTGCCCTGCTGGTGCAGGGCATTCCGCACTCGATCAAGGTCGATGCGAGCCTGGCGCGGGCGGACGTAGAACTTGCACCGCTGGAGCTGGATGCGGTCAACCTCGGTGATATGCAGGCACGTATTCCCGACCTGGTCGGCCTGGAGCAGAAGCTGGCAGACGCCGGCCTGATCTGACTGCGGTCCGCGGCTAGAAGTCGCCCCACAGCTGCTGCGCCACGCTCAATGCCACCACCGGTGCGGTCTCGGTGCGCAGTACTCGCGGGCCGAGCCGGGCCGGCAGAAACCCCTGGCCGCTGGCCAGCTCGACTTCGCTATCGCTCAGGCCGCCCTCCGGGCCGATCAGAAATGCCAGGCTCTGCGGCTTGGCATGGCTTGCCAGCGGCTCGGCCACCGGGTGCAGCACGAGCTTGAGGTCGGCCTCGACGTCCAGCCAGTCGCGCAGCGTGACCGGCGCATGGATGATCGGCAGTACCGAGCGGCCGCACTGCTCGCAGGCGCTGATGGCGATCTGTCGCCAATGGGCCAGGCGCTTGTCGGCGCGCTCATCGTTGAGGCGGACCTCGCATCGCTCGCTGATCAGCGGGGTGATTTCGCTGACGCCCAGCTCGGTGGCCTTCTGGATCGCCCAGTCCATGCGTTCGCCACGGGACAGGCCCTGACCGAGGTTGATTCGCAGCGGTGATTCCGGCATTCCCGTCAGGCGTTCGTGCAGTTCCACGCTGACGCTCTTCTTGCCCACCTCCAGCAGTTCGCCGCGGTACTCGGCACCGCTGCCGTCGAACAGTTGCACCGCGCTGCCGGCCGACAGGCGCAGGACCCGCCCGATGTAATGAGCCGATGCCTCGGGTAACGCATGCTGGCCGAGGGAAAGAGGGGCGTCGATGAAGAAGCGGGATAGGCGCATAGGGCAACGGCAGGGCGTGGTGGATGGAACGGCAAGTCTAAAGCATCGGCAGCCCGCTCAGCAGGCCGCCGCACGCTGCGTGGTGTTCAGCCCGGATCGCGGAAGCCCGGATAGAGGCCGCTCGGCATCCCCACCTGGACGGTGTCGCGGGTGGCGATATCGATCCCTTCGCTGGCAACCGCGGCGAGGAAGTCGATCTGCTCTTCGGTGATGCAGTACGGCGGCAGGAAGTACACCACGCTGCCCAGCGGGCGCAGCAGGGCGCCGCGCTCCAGCGCATGCTGGTAGACCTTCAGTCCGCGACGTTCCTGCCAGGGGTAGGCCGTACGGCTGGGTTTGTCCTGAACCATCTCGATGGCCAGCGCCATGCCGGTCTGGCGCACCTCGGCCACATGTGGATGCTCGGCCAGGTGCGCGGTGGCGCTGGCCATGCGTGCGGCCAGCGCCTTGTTCGCCTCGATGACGTTGTCCTCGGCGAAGATGTCCAGCGTCGCCAGTGCGGCGGCACAGGCCAGCGGATTGCCGGTGTAGGTGTGCGAATGAAGAAAGGCGCGCAGGGTCGAGTAGTCGTCGTAGAACGCCTGATACAGGCGGTCGGTGGTGAGCACCGCGGCCATCGGCAGATAGCCGCCGGTAAGGGCCTTGGACAGGCAGAGGAAGTCCGGCGTGATGCCGGCCTGCTCGCAGGCGAACATCGTGCCGGTGCGCCCGAAGCCGACGGCGATCTCGTCGTGGATGAGGTGCACCTCGTAGCGGTCGCAGGCTTCGCGCAGCAGCTTGAGGTAGATCGGATGATACATGCGCATGCCGCCGGCACCCTGGATCAAAGGCTCGACGATGACCGCGGCGATGTCCTGATGATGCTCGGCAAGCGTCTGCTCCATGTGCGCAAACATCTGCCGGGAGTGCTCCTCCCAGCTGACACCCTCAGGACGCAGATAGCAATCCGGACTCGGTACCTTGAAGGTATCCAGCAGCATGGGCTTGTAGGTATCGGTGAAGAGTGCGACATCGCCCACCGACATCGCAGCAACGGTTTCGCCGTGATAGCTGTTGGTCAGGGTGACGAATCGCTGCTTCTGCCCACGGCCGCTGTTACGCCAATAGTGGAAGCTCATCTTCAGCGCCACTTCGATACCGGTCGAACCGTTGTCGGTGTAGAACACCCGGTCCAGCCCGGCCGGCGTCAGCGCGACAAGCCGCTCGGACAGCTCGATCACTGGCTGGTGACTGAAGCCTGCGAGCATCACGTGCTCAAGCTGATCGACCTGATCCTTGATGCGTTGATTGATACGTGGATTGGCATGACCAAACACGTTGACCCACCAAGAGCTGACGGCGTCCAGGTAGCGCTTGCCGTCGAAATCCTCCAGCCACACGCCGTCGCCGCGGCGGATGGGAATCAGCGGTAACTGCTCGTGGTCCTTCATCTGGGTGCAGGGATGCCAGAGCACGGCGAGGTCGCGTTGCATCCAGCTGTCGTTCAGGCTCATGTTGGGTCCTCCGCAGTAAGTCGCGAAGCCTAGCAGAACTTGCAAGTGACACTCGATGCGATCAGTTATCGATTTGCTCGATGTTTCAAAGCGAAAAAATGCGCTCTATTCCGATAGGTAACCGGCTAGGCTTCTAACCCTCGAAATTAAAGGATGGATTCGATGCGCTGGCGCAACTCTTCCACGCACTACGGGCTGACCAGTATCGCGTTGCACTGGCTGGTGGCCGTCGCGGTCTTCGGATTATTCGCCCTGGGCCTCTGGATGGTCGGGCTGAACTACCACAGCAGCTGGTACCGCACCGCGCCGGATCTACACAAGAGCATTGGCATTGTGTTGTTTCTGGTCATGCTGCTGCGGGTGCTCTGGCGCTTCATCAGTCCGGCACCGGGGCCGTTGGCAAGCCAGGGCCGGCTAACCCAAAGGGCTGCCAAGCTCGGGCATGGGCTGCTCTACCTCGGCTTGTTCGTCGTCATGATCTCCGGCTACCTGATTTCCACTGCCGACGGCCGGCCGATCGGTGTGTTCGGCCTGTTCGACGTACCGGCGCTCATCACCTCCATTCCGGACCAGGCCGATCGTGCCGGGCTGGTTCACGAGTATGCCGCCTGGGCGCTGGTGATCTTTGCCGTCGTGCATGCCCTCGCCGCGCTCAAGCATCATTTCATCGATCGCGATGCGACGCTCAGGCGCATGCTTGGTTTCAATGCCGATTAATCATCAAAGACAGGAGAATCACTGATGCTCAAGAAAACCCTCGCGGCACTGTTCCTTGGGTCCGCACTGGTCGGCGGCCAGGCATTCGCGGCCGATTACGCCATTGACAAGCAAGGCCAGCACGCCTTCGTCAACTTCAAGATCAGCCACCTCGGCTATAGCTGGCTGTGGGGCACGTTCAGGGATTTCGATGGCAGCTTCAGCTTCGATGCGGACAGGCCGGAAGCGAGCAAGGTCAAGGTCACGCTGAAGACCGCCAGCGTCGATACCAATCATGCCGAGCGCGACAAGCATCTGCGCAGCGATGACTTCCTCAATGTCGCCAAGCACCCGACGGCCACCTTCGAATCGACATCGGTGAAGTCCACGGGTGAAGGCACCGCCGATATCACCGGCAATCTGACCCTTAACGGTGTGACCAAGCCGGTGGTGATCGCGGCCAAGTTCATCGGTGAGGGCGACGATCCCTGGGGCGGCTACCGCGCCGGTTTCGAGGGCAGCACAACCCTGACCCTGAAGGACTTCGACATCAAGATGGACCTCGGGCCGGCGTCGCAAACGGTCGATCTGATCATCTCGGTCGAAGGTGTGCGCAAGTAAACGCTCCCCGTGGAACCCGAACGCCGGCATCTTGCCGGCGTTCTGCGTTTGCCTGGATTATGTATCGGCGCGGATTGCGCAGCGGACAAAGCTGTGGCGAACGGGCCTATGAACACACCTTTTGCAATATTTGCAGCAGGTCCGACGAGTCTTTTCAGGTTTACAGACAGTCATGGATGTAAGTATATTTCGGCCCTTTCCGCTCTCCGCGTCTGCGGTGTGCTGTTGCCCACTCCCGCCTGCCAGGTTTTCAAGAGGTCTAACCATGCCAATCAAGTCAGCCAATGCTGCCCTGATGTCCATTCTCGCCATGGCTGTTTTCCTGGCCGGCTGTCAGGAAGAAGCAGCACCTCCGGCCCAGCAGAAGCCCCAGGTCGGTATCGTGACCCTGCAGGCGGAGCCGTTCGCGGTAACCACCGAGCTGCCCGGGCGTACCCGCGCCTACCGCATCGCCGAGGTGCGACCGCAGGTCAACGGCATCATCCAGAAGCGCCTGTTTACCGAAGGCAGTGACGTAAAGGCCGGGCAGCAGCTGTATCAGATTGATCCATCGGTATACGAAGCCACGTTGAAGAGCGCCCAGGCGAGCGTGGCGTCCAGCAAGTCGCTGGCCGACCGTTATGCCGAGCTGGTCAAGGACCAGGCCGTCAGCAAGCAGGCCTATGACGAGGCCCGCGCAGCCAGCCTGCAGGCCGAAGCAGAGCTGGAGCGCGCGCGCATCGACCTGCGCTACACCAAGGTGCTGGCGCCCATCTCCGGCCGCATCGGCCGTTCCGCCGTCACCGAAGGTGCGCTGGTCAGCAATGGCCAGGCGCAGGAGCTGGCGACCATTCAGCAGCTCGATCCGATCTATGTCGATGTCACCCAGCCTGCCCGTGATCTCTTGGCGCTGCGCCGCGATCTGGCCGAAGGCCGGCTGCAGAAGTCCGGCGAGAACGCCGCGCGGGTCAGCCTGAAACTGGAAGATGGCAGCGATTACGGCCATGAGGGCAAGCTCGAATTCAGCGAAGTGACGGTCGACCCTGGTACCGGTTCGGTGACCCTGCGCGCCGTCTTCCCCAATCCGGACAAGATTCTGTTGCCGGGCATGTTCGTCCATGCGCAGCTGGTCGCCGGTCTCAAGAGCGAGGCGATCCTGGTGCCGCAACAGGGCGTGACGCGCAATACCAAGGGCGAGCCGACCGCCATGGTGGTCAATGCAGAGAACAAGGTCGAGCTGCGCCCGATCAAGACCGAGCGCGCGGTGGGCAATCGCTGGCTGGTGGGCGAAGGGCTGCAACCGGGTGATCGGGTGATCACCGAAGGCCTGCAGTTCATCCAGCCGGGGGTCGAGGTCGAGGTGGCTCCGGCTACCAATGTCGATAATCGCGGTGGGGTGTCTGCACAACCCCAAGGCCAAGAAGGCTGAGGGGTTCCTAGTCATGTCCAACTTCTTTATCGACCGGCCGATCTTCGCCTGGGTGATTGCTCTGGTGATCATGCTCGCCGGCGGCCTGTCCATCCTCAACCTGCCGGTCAACCAGTATCCGAGCATCGCCCCACCCGCGGTCGGTATCTCGGTGAGCTACCCGGGCGCGTCTGCACAGACCGTGCAGGACACCGTGGTGCAGGTCATCGAACAACAGCTCAACGGTATCGACGGGCTGCGCTACATCAGTTCGTCGAGTAACTCCGACGGGAGCATGGAAATCACCGTGACCTTCGATCAGGGCACCAACCCCGATATCGCTCAGGTCCAGGTGCAGAACAAGCTGCAGCTGGCAACGCCGCTGCTGCCGCAAGAGGTTCAGCAACAGGGCATCCGCGTCACCAAGGCCGTGCGCAACTTCCTCATCATCATCGGTCTGGTATCGACTGACGGCAGTCTGGATCAACGCGACCTGGCCAACTACATCGTCGCCAACATGCAGGACCCGATTTCCCGCACCAAGGGCGTGGGCGATTTTCAGGTGTTCGGTGCCCAGTACGCGATGCGCATCTGGCTCGATCCAGCCAAGCTGAACAACTTCAGTCTGACGCCGGAGGATGTCAGCTCGGCGATCCAGGCGCAGAACGTCCAGGTGTCTTCCGGCCAGTTGGGTGGCTTGCCGGCGCTGCCCGGGCAGCAGCTCAACGCCACGGTGATCGGCAAGACCCGTCTGCAGACTCCGGAGCAGTTCCGCAACATCCTGCTCAAGGTCAACAGCGACGGCTCGCAGGTGCGCCTGGGTGATGTCGCCAAGGTCGAGCTGGGGGGGGAAAACTATTCCGTCAGTGCACACTTCAACGGCAAGCCAGCCGCCGGCCTCGCGCTGAAACTGGCCACTGGCGCCAACGCGCTGGATACTGTCGAAGGCGTGCGCAAGACCATCGAGGAGCTCAAGCCGTTCTTCCCGCCGGGCGTCGATGTGGTCTACCCGTACGACACTACGCCGGTCATCTCCGCCTCCATCACCGGTGTCATGCAAACGCTGCTCGAAGCGTTCGTGCTGGTGTTTCTGGTGATGTACCTGTTCCTGCAGAACTTCCGCGCGACGCTGGTTCCGACGCTCGCGGTACCGGTGGTGCTGCTGGGCACCTTCGGCGTACTGGCGGTGTTCGGCTTCAGCATCAACACGCTGACCATGTTTGCCATGATTCTGGCAATCGGTCTGCTGGTGGACGACGCCATCGTGGTGGTGGAGAACGTCGAGCGGGTGATGCGCGAGGAGGGTCTCTCCGCCGCTGGAAGCCACGCGCAAGTCCATGGGCCAGATCCAGGGTGCGCTGATCGGCATTGGTGTGGTGCTGTCGGCGGTACTGTTGCCGATGGCCTTCTTCGGAGGCTCGACCGGGGTCATCTACCGGCAGTTCTCGATCACCATCGTATCGGCGATGGTGCTCTCGGTACTGATGGCGCTGATCTTCACGCCAGCGCTGTGTGCCACATTGCTGAAGCCGATCGACAAGGGCGACCATCACGAGAAACGCGGTTTCTTCGGCTGGTTCAATCGCTCCTTCGAGCGCAGCGTCAATGGCTATGAGCGCGGTGTGAAAGCCGTGCTCAAGCGCAAGGCGCCGTTCCTGCTGCTGTATGTGCTGATCGTCGGCGTCATGGTGGTGCTGTTCAACCGCATTCCCAGCGCCTTCCTGCCGGAAGAGGACCAGGGCGTCCTGTTCGCTCAGGTCATGACCCCGTCGGGCTCGACTGCCGAGCGCACCCAGCAGAGCATCGACGCCATGCGCAGCTATCTGCTGGAAGAGGAGGGCGACATCGTTCGTTCCGTCTTTACCGTGACCGGCTTCAGCTTCGCCGGCCGCGGTCAGAGCTCGGGTATCGCCTTCATCAGCCTGAAGCCTTGGAGCGAGCGGACCAACGAGGAGGACGGCGTATTCGCCCTGGCTCAGCGTGCGCAGCAACATTTCGCCAGTTTCCGTGACGCTCAGGTATTCGCCTTTGCGCCGCCGGCGGTGATGGAGCTGGGTAACGCCACCGGTTTCAACCTGTTCCTGCAGGACCGCGCCGGCGTTGGCCAGGAAGTGCTGCAGCAGGCCCGCGACAAGTTCATGCAGCTGGCCAGCCAGAGTCCGGTGCTGACCCGGGTGCGGCCCAATACCCTGCGCGACGAACCGCAGTATCAGGTGCTTATCGACGATGAAAAGGCGCGGGCACTGGGCATTTCGCTGGCGGAGATCAACAGCACCCTGTCGATCGCCTGGGGTGGGCGCTACGTCAATGACTTTATCGATCGAGGGCGGGTGAAGAAGGTGTATTTGCAGGGCGTTCCGGACGCGCGCATGAGCCCTGAGGATTTGCAGAAGTGGTATGTGCGTAACGATGCCGGCGAGATGGTGCCGTTCAGCGCCTTTGCCAGCGGCGAATGGACTTACGGTTCGCCGAAGCTGTCCCGCTACAACGGCGTCAGCGCGATCGAGATGCTCGGTGAGCCGGCGCCTGGTTACAGTTCCGGTGATGCCATGGCCGAGGTCGAACGCATCGCCGCCCAGCTGCCACCTGGAGTGGGCTATTCCTGGACAGGCCAGTCCTACGAGGAACGCCTGGCTGGCTCGCAGACGCTGGCGCTCTATGCCCTGTCGCTGCTGGTGGTGTTCCTCTGCCTGGCGGCGCTTTACGAGAGCTGGTCGATTCCGTTCTCGGTCATGCTGGTCGTGCCGCTGGGTATCGTCGGGGCGCTGGCCTTCACCTTGCTGCGCGGGCTGTCTAACGAGGTGTTCTTCCAGGTGGGCCTGGTCACTACCATTGGTCTGTCGGCCCGTAACGCGATCCTTATCGTGGAGTTCGCCAAGGCGCTGCACGAGCAGGGCATGAGCCATGTCGATGCGGCATTGCAGGCATGCCGCATGCGTCTGCGGCCGATCATCATGACGTCGCTGGCGTTCATTCTCGGGGTGGTGCCGCTGGCGCTTGCTTCCGGGGCTGGCGCGGGCAGTAAGCACGCCATCGGTACTGGCGTGATCGGCGGGATGATCTCCGCTGCGGTGCTGGCGATTTTCTGGATTCCGTTGTTCTACGTGATGATCTGCACGTTCTTCGACCGCTCGAAGTCCGCCAACGAGGGTGTGAAGGAGGATTCGCAGTGATGTACAAGTTTCTGTTGAGCCTGGCGCTGATGGCGGCGCTGGGCGGTTGCTCGCTGATCCCTGACTACGAACGTCCGCACGCACCGGTCGCGGTCGCCTGGCCGCAAGGCGAGGCCTATCCGCAAGACACGACGCAGGCGTCCGAGCGCGCTCTTGGCTGGCGCGAGTTCTTCCGTGATCCGGCGCTGCAGCAGCTGATCGAGGTGGCGCTGGAGAACAACCGTGACCTGCGTGTGGCGGCGCTCAACGTCGATGCCTATCGCGCGCTGTATCGCGTGCAGCGCGCCGATGTGCTGCCGGCGGTGAGTGCCGACGGCGCGGGGACGCGCAGCCGCACGCCTGGCGATATGAACATGACGGGCGAGCCGGGCATCAGCAGTCAGTACAGCGCGACGTTTGGCGTGTCCTGGGAGCTTGATCTGTTCGGTCGCCTACGCAGCCTGCGCGACCAGGCGCTGGAGGAATTCTTCGCCAGCGAAGCCGCGCAGCGCAGTACCCAGATCAGCCTGATTGCCAGCGTCGCCAATGCCTGGCTGACACTGCAGGCGGATCAAGCGCTGCTGCAGGTTACCCGTGACACGCTCAAGACCTACGAAGAAAGCCTGGGCCTGACCCAGCGCAGCTTCGATGTCGGCGTCGCCTCGGCGCTGGAACTGCGCCAGGCACGCAGTGCGGTGGACAGTGCGCGGGTGAGCATCGAGCAGTACACCCGCCTGGTGGCGCAGGACCGCAATGCCCTGACCCTGCTACTGGGCCAGAGCCTGCCGGCCGGTCTGCCGAGCGGCGAAGGTCTCGAGCGCACCCAGCTGGCGACGTTGCCGGTCGGATTGCCCTCGGACCTGCTGCAGCAACGCCCGGATATTCTCCAGGCGGAGTTCCAGCTGCGTGCGGTCAATGCCAGCATCGGCGCCGCGCGTGCGGCGTTCTTCCCGCGCATCAGCCTGACCGGCGCGGCAGGGACCGCCAGCAGCGAGCTGTCCGGTCTGTTCGACGGCGGTTCCGGCTACTGGGGCTTCTCACCGAGCATCAGCGTGCCGATCTTCAACGCCGGCCAGCTTCGGGCCAACCTGGACTACGCGCAGATCAGCAAGAACATCCAGGTGGCGCAATACGAGCAGGCCATCCAGACGGCGTTCCGCGAGGTCGCCGACGGGCTCGCCGCCCAGGCCACTTATGTGCGCCAGGTGCAGGCCCAGCGTGATCTGCTGCAGACCAGCGAGGATTATTACAACCTCGCCGAGCGTCGCTATCGCACCGGTGTCGACAGCTACCTGACCGTGCTCGACGCGCAGCGCCAGCTGTTCAGCGTGCAACAGCAGCTGATCAGCGACCGTCTGGCGCAGCTGACCAGCGAGGTGAACCTGTTCAAGGCGCTGGGTGGCGGCTGGCAGGAGACAGTGCAGGCCACCCCCGAGGGCTGAGGATCATGGCGCCGCAGCCCTGAAGAGGTCGTCGCCGTGCTGCAGATGAGAAAACGCCGCCCAGTGGGCGGCGTTTTCGTTCCGGCGCGGGTCAGGCTTCGCGGTTGCGCGTCAGCAGGGCCGGTTTCTCGCCACGCGGGCGGGACGGCAACTGCTCGAGCTGCTCCAGGCTGGGCAGACGATCGATCTTCGATTCCTTGTGAATGATCACCGGCTGCTTCTCGCGCGGCTTGGCCATTTCCTGACGCGTCACGACCGGCTCATCGATGCGCCGACCCTCGTTCTTGCGCCGAGGCTGACCATTGCGTGGCTGGCCGCTGCGCGCCGCCTGGCCCTGGCCAGCGGCGGGACGCTTGCCCTTGCTTCCCGCTGCGCCGCCACCGCCGTTGCGGGCAGCTCCAGCTCCAGCTCCAGCTGCGCGCGGTGCGGAGCCCGGCTGGGCCTGACCGCCGGTACGGCGTCCGCGGTTCTGCTTGTTCTGATAGGGGCTGACGTAATCGACGCGATTGCCGAAGTTGTCCACTTCGTCATCGAGGAACTCGTCTGGCGCACGATCCGGCGGCAGTTGCGGTGGCCGGGCGACGCCCTGAGCTTCGCTGGCCACGCCATCGCGGGCCGGCTTGCGCGTCTTGCTCTTGCTGCGGCGATTGCGCTCCTTCTGCTCGGCACCCTTTTCCGCCGGCTTGTCGCGCTCGCCACGTGCCTTGCGCTCGCCACGCTGTGGGCGCGGTTGGCGGGGCTCACGGACTTCCGGCTTCTCCGCCTCGATGCTGCTGGCGTCGAAGCCCTGCAGATCGCCATCGGGAATGCGCTGCTTGGTCATGCGCTCGATGCCCTTGAGCAGCTTCTCCTCGTCCGGCGCTACCAGCGAAATGGCTTCACCACTGCGCCCGGCACGGCCGGTGCGGCCGATGCGGTGCACATAGTCTTCCTCGACGTTGGGCAGCTCGAAGTTGACCACATGCGGCAGCTGGTCGATGTCCAGGCCGCGGGCGGCGATATCGGTGGCCACCAGGATGCGCACCTGGTTGGCCTTGAAGTCGGCCAGGGCCTTGGTACGGGCATTCTGGCTCTTGTTGCCATGGATCGCGGCAGCCGGCAGACCGTGCTTCTCCAGGTACTCGGCCAGGCGGTTGGCGCCGTGCTTGGTACGGGTGAAGACCAGCACCTGCTCCCAGGCACCCTGGGTGATCAGGTGGGCGAGCAGGGCCCGCTTGTGGCTGGAGGCGACGCGGAACACGCGCTGCTCGATGCGCTCGACGGTGGTGTTCGGCGGGGTAACCTCGATGCGCTCCGGGTTTTGCAGCAGCTTGGCGGCGAGGTCGGTGATGTCCTTGGAGAAGGTGGCCGAGAACAGCAGGTTCTGGCGCTTGGCCGGCAGCTTGGCCAGGACCTTCTTGACGTCATGGATGAAGCCCATGTCGAGCATGCGGTCGGCTTCGTCGAGGACGAGAATTTCCACGTGCGACAGGTCGATGGCCTTCTGGTTGGCCAGATCGAGCAGGCGACCGGGGCAGGCGACCAGCACGTCGAGGCCCTTGGCCACGGCCTGGATCTGCGGGTTCATGCCGACGCCGCCGAAGATCACCGCGCTTTTCAGCGGCAGGTCGCGGGCGTAGACCTTGAAGCTGTCGTGAACCTGGGCGGCGAGTTCGCGGGTCGGTGTCAGCACCAGCACGCGCGGCTGTTTCGGGCCGTAGCGGTGTTCACGATCCGGGTGACCACCCGGAAACAGCAGTTCGAGTACCGGCAGGGCGAAGCCGCCTGTCTTGCCGGTTCCGGTCTGGGCGGCGACCATCAGGTCACGGCCTTGCAACACGGCGGGAATGGCCCGCTGTTGCACGGGAGTAGGCTGGGTGTAACCGGCGGCCTCGACGGCACCGGCCAAAGCCTCGGAGAGACCGAGGGAAGCAAAGGACATGAGTAATCCTGTCTTGTAAGGGGCGATGCCCTGGGATGATCATGCCTGGCCCGAATCGCGACTGGCGTGCGATCCCGTCCGGTCCTGCCGCGCATGGTGATGGCGGCATCCGGGCGTAAGCCTGGCGGAAGCGCGGAGTATAACAGAGCCTGTCAACGCCGCATTGCTCTGACAGTGTGGCACTTCCTTCGTTCAGGCGCCAGCACCTATTGCAAGGCAGCTGCAGCGATTTGCCCTGCCCGGCGTGAGCCTTCACTTGCGAGGCGGCGTCGCGAGGCCGGGCGTCCCGAACCGGACCCGTAGTAAAAAAGCCCTGACGAACCTGATCGGCTCGTTGCACCAATAAAGCTGTCTTAAGTGACAGCTACGTCTATATTTTGGTGCGATTACATGACATTGATGCCATTTCGATGGGCTTTGTTTTCCCGAGTTAAACGTTAAGTGTCTGATAAAGAAGGATAATTATAAATATTGGTCAAATGGCCCAGGGTTTGCATGATTCCTGTCTGTAGTGGCAGTTTTCCTGATCATTGAGGATCGAGTAAAGATGAGCAGTAAAAAAGAGACGATTGATGCAGGCATTCTGCCGCTGTTGGACGCGGCAAAACGGGCCGCGGAAAACGCTTACTGCGTTTACTCGCAATTCCCGGTAGGCGCCGCGCTGTTGACTGCCGACGGCACGACCATTGTTGGCTGCAATGTGGAGAACGCGTCCTTCGGACTCACCAACTGCGCCGAACGCGCTGCGCTCTGCGCAGCGATCAGTCAGGGATACGCGCCGAGAAGCTTCAAGGCGCTGGTTGTATATGCGCCGAAAATGGAGCACATCAGCCCCTGCGGGGCGTGCCGTCAGGTCATTAGCGAATTGCTGGCGCCTGACTGCCCCGTCTGCTGCTGCGGCAGCGATACCGAGCAGTACCGGGTTTGGAGCAGCGAAGAGTTACTGCCGGGCGCGTTTTCATTTTGATGGGACAGGGCGGACAGGGTGTCTGTCGGGTTGCGTAATCGGCTTGTTCTTCTTCCTTATATCGGAGCTCCATATGAGTCTCGTTGGTATCTTCGTACTGCTATTGATTGCGTTGGCGTTTTCCAGCAACCGCAGCGCTATTCGCCTACGCACCGTGGTGGGGGCTTTTCTACTCCAGGCAGGCATTGGCGCCTTCGTGCTTTATGTCCCTTGGGGCATAGAGATGCTGACGAGTGTTTCAGGATCAGTGGTCTCGCTGCAGGGATACGCGAATGAGGGTATTTCATTTCTGTTCGGCGCACTTAGGGAAACTCTGAAAAAGACTTTCTGATTTGGCAAAATACCGCGACCCCACCCACCGAGTTTCCCGATGAAGCAGATGACCTTCGCCGACGCCGAGTACGCTGGCAAGCGCAAGCAAACCCGCAAGGAGTTGTTCCTGATCGAGATGGATCGGGTGGTGCCGTGGAAGGGCTTGATTGCTTTGATCGAGCCACATTATCCGAAGGGTGAAGGTGGCCGTCCGGCCTACCCGTTGATGGCGATGCTGCGTGTGCATCTGCTGCAGAACTGGTTCGGCTACAGCGATCCAGCGATGGAGGAAGCGCTGTACGAAACCACGATCCTGCGCCAGTTTGCCGGGCTGAACCTGGAGCGCATCCCCGACGAAACCACCATTCTCAACTTCCGCCGCTTGCTGGAGAAACACGAGCTGGCGGCCGGCATCCTCGCTGTCATCAATGGCTATCTGGGCGACCGCGGCCTGTCGCTGCGCCAGGGCACCATCGTCGATGCAACGCTGATCAATGCGCCCAGTTCGACCAAGAACAAGGACGGCAAGCGCGACCCGGAAATGCACCAGACCAAGAAGGGAAACCAGTATTATTTCGGCATGAAGGCCCACATCGGCGCCGATGACGAATCGGGTCTGGTGCACAGCGTAGTGGGCACGGCGGCCAATGTGGCGGATGTCACCCAGGTGGACAAATTGCTGCATGGCGACGAAAACGTGGTCTGCGCCGATGCAGGCTACACCGGTGTCGAAAAGCGGCCCGAGCATGAAGGACGTGAAGTTATCTGGCAGGTGGCGGCACGCCGCAGCACCTACAAAAAACTCGATAAGCGCAGCGTGCTGTACAAAGCCAAGCGCAAGATTGAAAAGGCCAAGGCTCAGGTGCGCGCCAAGGTCGAGCATCCGTTCCGGGTAATCAAGCGCCAGTTCGGTTACACCAAGGTGCGCTTTCGCGGCTTGGCCAAAAACACGGCGCAACTGGTGACACTGTTCGCTCTGTCGAACCTGTGGATGGCGCGCCGACATTTACTGACGAATGCAGGAGAGGTGCGCCTGTAATGCGGGAAATGGCCACCGGAGTGGGGTCCGGGTGGCGAAAACGTAAGAAATACTCGTCGAATTGATTGTTTTTTGGTCATTTGGCGAGTTTAAAAGTTGCGCCAGGTGGTATGCCGGGGAAATACATGGCTACTTCAGACCATCCTTAGCAGCGACAAGATGTTTGAAGTATTCGGCAATCAAGGGTTCGTGTTTGCCATTCGTGTGTTGCCGCTGATTGTGTTCTTTAGCGCCTTTATTGCAGTGCTTTATCACCTCGGGGTGATGACGCTGGTGATTCGAGTCATCGGTGGCGCATTGCGCTGGGTTCTCGGCACCAGCCGCACTGAATCGATGTCGGCCACCGCCAACATATTTGTCGGCCAGACCGAGGCGCCATTGGTGGTGCGCCCCTTTATTCCACGCATGACTCGTTCCGAGTTGTTCGCGGTGATGGTGGGAGGTCTTGCTTCAGTGGCCGGCTCGGTGCTGATCGGTTACGCGAGCCTGGGTGTCGAGCTTAAATATCTGATCGCTGCGAGCTTCATGGCGGCCCCTGGCGGCTTGCTGATGGCGAAATTGATGGAGCCGGAAACGGCGAAGCCGCAAGACAACCCCGGCGACATCGATTCTCTGGTGGACGACAAACCGATCAACGTGCTGGATGCCGCTGCCAGCGGCGCAACCAGCGGACTACAGCTCGCGCTTAATGTGGGCGCCATGCTGCTGGTTTTCATTGCTCTGATCGCAGTGCTCAACGGATTGCTGGGCTGGTTCGGTGGTTGGTTCGGTTATGGCGATATCAGCTTGCAGCTGATTCTCGGATACCTGTTTGCCCCCCTGGCGTTCGTGATTGGGGTCCCCTGGGGCGAGTCGGTACTGGCCGGAAGCTTCATTGGTCAGAAGCTAGTGCTCAATGAATTCGTCGCCTATATCGATTTCGTCCGCTACCTGGACCCTGCGACGTGCACGACCCTGTCACCACAGACCCAGGTGATTGTGACCTTTGCCCTGTGCGGCTTCGCCAACCTGTCGTCGGTTGGCATCTTGATCGGCGGCCTGGGTGTGATGGCGCCGAGTCGACGGCATGACCTGGCGCAACTCGGCCTCAAGGCGGTGCTTGCCGGCAGCCTCAGCAATCTGATGAGCGCAGCGTTGGCAGGCCTTTTCGTTTCTATCTGACTTGGACACCGAGACTGGCCCGCAACGGGCTGGCCGGTATCTCTCTTAAAGCCTAGACCCGCGATGGCGGTTCGAGCCTCGGACGCCGCGCAACCGTGATAAAGACAGGGAGCTCGAATGATTAACGATTTTAGCCAGAAGAAAGGTAAGCGCTCCATAAACCCCGTCCTGGCGGACGGGTTTGTTTTCAGGAAGCAGAGGCAGAAGCTGGCGAGCAGTTCCACGGCAGCAGCGCTTCGTAGTCTTCGACGCTCTGTGCCGCAGGCAGGTGTTCAAGGATGTGGCGCAGCCAGGCGTAGGGCTCCTGCCCGTTGGCTTTCGCGGTTTCGATCAGGCTGTAGATCTGCGCGCTGGCCGTGGCACCCTTGGGCGTGTCGCTGAACAGCCAATTCTTGCGGCCGATGACGAACGGTCGGATGGCGTTCTCGGCGCGGTTGTTGTCGATCGGTAGATGCCCACCTTCGATGTAGCGCACCAGCCTGCTCCAGTTGCTGGCCAGGTAGTTCACCGCCTTGCCCAAGGCCGTCTGCCCAGCGACCTGCGGCTGGGTTTTGTCCAGCCAGGCCTTGAGTTGGTCGAGCAGCGGCTGGCTGCGTTGCTGGCGGACGGCCAGGCGTTCGCTGTCGTCGACCTCTTTAAGATCGCGCTCGATGCCGTAAAGCTTGTTGATCAGGTTCAGCGCCATGTCGGCACGGCCGGTCTTGCCCTTGGGCTGCACTTTCTGCGCCTCGACGAACTTGCGCCGCGCATGCGCCCAGCAGGCCAACCGCTCGATGCCCTCTTGCACGGCCACGGCGTTGTAGCCGGCGTAGTCGTCGGTCATCAGGTAGCCGCGGTAGCCATCGAGCAGGCGTAGCGGCACCTCCTGCGCACGGCTGGCTGTGTAGTCGAAAAGGATCACCGGCTTGTCCGGCGGCCCACCGCTTTGCACCCACATCCAGGATTGTGCCGAGGGGTCGCGTCCCGGTTCATGCCAGCACCTGCAGACGCGTTTCGTCGCAGTGCAACACGGGGTATTCGAACAGTTTGTCGCGCATCAGGTTGAGCAGCGGTTGCAGTTGCTCGCCACTTTGGATCACCCAACGCGCCAGCGTCTGCCGTGGGATGTCGACGCCGTGGCGGCTGAGCATCCTCTCGAAGCGGTACAGCGGGATGCCGTCGGCGTACTTGGTGGTCAGCAGCATCGCCAATACGCTGGGGCTGGCCAGGCTCTTCTCGATCAGTTGGGCCGGCTTGTCGGCGATGACCGGCGCAGCTTCGCAGGCCTTGCAGGCATAGGTCTTGCGGATGTGGCGGATGACCCGCACCTGCATCGGGATGATCTCCAGCTGCTCGCTGGTCTCCTCGCCGATCACCTGCTTGCAGGCACCGCAGACGCAGGTGCGCTCATGCTCGGGCAGCTCATGGATGACCTCCACACGCGGCAGGTTGGCCGGCAGCGGCTTGCGTTTGCCACGGCGCTTGACCGGCGCAACGACTTCTTCGGCTTCGGCTTCGGCTGGCTCGGCGGCCAGCGCTTCGATCAGCTCTTCGGCCTCGTTGAACATGGCCAACTGCGGTGAGTCGGCATCTTCAGGGCTGCGCTCGGACTTGGGCGAGAACAGCTTGTGGCGCAGCAGGGCGACCTGTTCTTGAAGTTGTTCTATGCGAGCATCTTTCGCAGCCGCCTGTTCACTGGCCAGCAGCAGTAAATGCTTGAGCAGGATTGGGTCGTCAGGAAGGGATTCGGGCACGGCGATCATGGCCGTGGATTATACCAGGCGGCCGCGAAAACTGAGTGCAACACCTGACCTTTCCGGTACGGTGCTGCCCCTATGTCCTATTCCGAACTCAGCGTCGAAGAGCGCGCCATCATTCAACTCAGTCAAGCTCAAGGCTTCAGCCTGCGCGGCATTGCTCGCCTGATTGACAGGTCGCCCTCGACCATCAGCCGAGAGCTGAAGCGCAATCGAGGCAGTAGTGGTGCTTACTCGGCCCGCTGCGCCCAGCAACAGATGAACATTCGGCGCCAGGTTTGTCGCCCCAAGCGCAAGCTTGTGCCGGGCAGCGAGCGCTTCGAACTGGTGGCCCACATGCTGCGTAAGCGTTTGTCTCCCGAGCAGATTGCCGGCAAGCTGCGCAGCATGACCATACCCAACCTCAGAGATGCCTACGTCTGTCGTGAGACGATCTATAACGCGATCTATGCCTTGCCGGTCGGCGAGTTGCGCAAGGAGCTGATCGTCTGCCTGCGCCAAGGCAAGACGACGCGCCGGCCGCGCTCTGGTGGCGTGGATCGGCGCGGCCAGATCCCTGAGATGGTCAGCATTCATGTTCGCCCGCCAGAGATCGAAGACCGGCTGATGCCGGGGCATTGGGAGGGCGACCTGATCAAGGGTAAGGCCAACGCCTCGTCGGTAGGCACGTTGGTGGAGCGCACCAGTGGCTACCTGATGCTGATGAAGATGAACGACGCAACGGCGACCTCGGCGATGGAGGGCTTCAGTGCAGCGCTCAACAGCATGCCGCTGGCGATGCGCAAGAGCATGACCTACGACCAGGGCCGGGAGATGGCGCGGCATGCTGAAATCACCCAGCAGACAGGGGTCGCTATTTACTTCTGCGACCCGCACAGCCCCTGGCAGCGCGGTAGCAACGAAAACATCAACGGCCTGATCCGCCAGTACCTGCCCAAGGGGACTGACTTGTCGGTACACAGTCAAGAGCAATTGAATGCCATCGCCTTGGAGCTGAATATGCGCCCCGTAAACGCTTCGATTTCAAGTGCCCGATCGAAGTCATGGGCGAGGTGATGCAGGAAGCCATGGCTATGCGGCATCATGCTCCAGCTTCAAATCAATAACCGTGTTGCACTCAGCTTCTGCAACCGCCCCAGCTCAGGTCACGAAGCGCGGCGTCAGTATCTGGTGCGGGCGGTTACGCCACAGGTCGATGCCGTCGAGCAGCCAGTTCAGTTCGTCGACCGTCAGCTCAATGGCCTCGTCACCGCCATCGGGTTTGGTCTTGAAGCGCTCGGCTTCCAGACGCTTGAGCCACAGGCAGAAGCCATTGCGCTCCCAGTAGAGAATCTTGACCTGGCTGCGGGTGCGATTGAGGAACACGAACAGCACCGGGTTGAACACTTCCACCTTGATGTCCAGCTCGACCAGCGCAGCCAGTCCGTTGATGGATTTGCGGAAGTCGACAGGCTTGGGATACAGATAAACCTTTTGGACCTTGGCGTCGGGACGCATCATGGGATGAACTCCAGAGAAAACAGGAGTTCAGCATCCGCTGATCTGCGGGCTATAGGCAGGTGGGGTTTATGGAGCGCTTACGAAGAAAGCGGGTGTTATCCATGGTGGGTGGGCTCTGTTGGCAACCGGTGCGCTGTTGGTTGCCGCGCCCGACGCAGGGGCCGATGCCTTCACCCCGCAGTGGTCGTTTTCCAACGTGTCGCTCAACTATCTGGACTGGTCTCGTGGCACAGAAAAGCGGACTGCCAGCAATGCAGGCAAGGGTGATTTCTTTTTCCTGGAGCTTGAAGGCGGCGCCGGCTTCGAATGGGGCGAATTCTACGGTTTTGCCGACCTTGAGAATCCCGGCAACGATAGGCGCGAAGACGATGGACGCGACAACCGTCGCAGCGCTGCCAAGATCACCTCGCACCTGTATCTGGGCGAGTCGCCGTTCTCTGTCTATTTGCATGTCTATGATTTCCGCGACTACGGTTTCGATAGCCGCGAGCAGGACCAGATCGTCGGCCTCGGCTACCGGCATACCTTTGAAAACGGCCTGTGGCTCAAGCCCTTCGTCGGTGCGGCACACGTTAATAGCGCCAGTTACAGTGGAATGAACGGATATATGCTCGGCTGGGTATGGGGTTACGATTTCAAGGCATTCGAACAGGATTTCAGCCTGACCAACTGGCATGAACTGACATTCAAGCGCGACGAAGACTATCTGAGCGAGAATTACGTGGCCGGCAGCGCGGGGGCGATGGGCAACAACGGCGCATTGTCACTGTGGTGGCGACCCATCGAACAAATCACTGCCGGCGTCCAATACCGCTATTCGATGAACAAATTGGGAACGCCCGACGATTACCAGAACGCGACCATTTATACCGTGAAATACAACTTCTAATGATTGCTTCACCGGTGGCGGGCGTACAAAGCTCGCCAGCTTTTTTTGAGCTGCCAGAGACACTATTTATGATTGATGCTGACCGTCAGTTGGCGCGGCGGGCTATCGGCCTGCTGGACCTGACTTCCCTTAACGAGAGCGACAATGACGAGCTGATCCGTGCCCTCTGCCACCGTGCGCTGACACCTGTCGGTCACGTCGCCGCGGTGTGCGTTTACCCCCGTTTCGTGACGTTGGCGCGACGGACGCTCGATGAGCTGGGTGGGACCGGGGTAAGGGTGGCAACGGTCACCAACTTCCCTGCAGGACGCGACGACGTCACGGCAGCGGCCGCTGAGACCCGCGACGCTGTGAATGCCGGCGCCGATGAGGTCGATGTGGTGTATCCCTACCGCGCGTTACTCGCAGGCGATGACACGGCGGGACGGGAATTGGTTCGCGCCTGCAAAGAAGCCTGTGGTCACCAGGTGCTGCTCAAGGTAATTCTTGAGACGGGAGAGCTGGCGGACCCGGCTATCATTGCCCAGGCCAGTCGGGACGCCATCGCAGCAGGCGCGGACTTCATTAAAACCAGTACGGGAAAGGTGGCTGTCAATGCGACGCCCGAAGCGGCGAACGTCATGTTGGCGGAGATTGCGGCTAACGGCGGGCGGGTCGGCTTCAAGCCCGCAGGCGGCATTCGTACCCTAGCCGATGCACGCATGTACATCGAATTGGCTGGAGCGCATCTGGGAACCGACTGGGTTACGCCACAGCATCTGCGGCTCGGGGCTTCCAGCCTGCTGGACGACTTGTTGCGGCAGTTAGCCTTGAGCGACGGCGCCTCCGGCAAGGGGGGTTACTGATATGTGGCTCGCGCAAGAAGTAATCCGCCGTAAACGCGACGGCATGGTCCTGAGCGACGAAGACATCGCTCGGTTCGTTGCGGGCATCGCCGATTCCAGCGTCAGTGAGGGTCAGGTGGCGGCGTTTGCCATGGCGGTCTTTCTCAAAGGTATGACAGTGCCGGAGCGGGTAGCGCTGGCCATGGCCATGCGTGACTCGGGGGATGTGCTTCGCTGGGATCTTCCCGGTCCGGTGGTGGATAAACATTCCACCGGCGGGGTCGGTGATCTGGTGAGCTTGGTACTGGCACCGCTGCTTGCCGCCTGTGGTTGCTTCGTGCCGATGATCTCCGGGCGTGGCCTGGGCCATACCGGCGGTACCCTGGACAAGCTTGACAGCATCCCCGGCTATGACAGCCAGCCTGACATCAAGCGCCTGCGCGAAGTTGTCGCCGACGTGGGATGCGCCATCATCGGCCAGACAGGCGTACTCGCCCCGGCGGACAAACGCCTGTATTCCATTCGCGATGTCACCGGCACCGTCGAGTCCATTGATCTGATCGTTGCATCGATTCTCAGCAAGAAACTCGCGGCGGGTCTCGATGCGCTGGTGATCGATGTGAAGGTCGGCAATGGCGCTTTCATGGCGCTGCCAGAGGATGCCCGTGAGCTGGCAAACAGCATCGTCGCCGTAGCCGATGGCGCGGGTGTGAAAACCCGGGCGCTGATCAGCGATATGAACCAGCCTCTGGCGCGTAGTGCCGGCAATGCGCTGGAGGTCGAGGAAGCGATCGCGCTATTGCGAGGCGATGTCCGCAGCACACGGCTTTGGGAGGTTACCCTGGCGCTTGCTGAGGAAATGCTGTTGGTGGCGAACCTGGCCAAGGATCGCCCGCAGGCTCGCCAACTTCTCCTGTCTGCGTGGCAGAGCGGCGAGGCGCTACAACGCTTCGCGCGGATGGTCACGGCATTGGGCGGGCCAACAGATCTGGTGGAGCAGCCCGACACCTATCTGGCGAAAGCGCCCGTCGTATTGCCGGTCTTCGCGCCGGGCGAGGGTTTCGTGCAGGCCATAGATACCCGGGCCATCGGCATCGCTGTGGTCGCACTTGGTGGTGGCAGGCGCCGGCCTCAGGACGGCATCGATCCAGCGGTGGGCCTCAGTGATCTCGCTTTTCCGGAAGAGTGGGTCGACAGCAGTCGGCCCCTGGCTCGGGTCCATGCTCGAGATAAGGCGAGTGCCGAGGAGGCGGTGGCGGCGGTCCTCAGCGCCTTCCAAACGGGAAGCCAGGGCTGCCAGCCAGAGCGTGCCATCCTTGAAATATGCCAGGAGGAATCATGAAAAGACGCGCACTACTGCTGGTGCTGGATTCCTTTGGAATCGGTGCAAGTGCCGATGCGGATCGTTTCGGCGACGTGGGCGCCAATACGCTGCTGCATATCGCCCAGGCTTGCGCACGCGGAGATGCCGACAGCAGCCTGCGAAGCGGCGAACTGAAGCTGCCCAATCTGGCGCGTCTGGGGCTCGGGCATGCGGCAGCGGCCAGTGGGGGTGTTTTCCCTCCGGGCTTCGCGGCGAGTGTGCCGGTGCAAGGCGCTTACGGTTACGCCCGCGAAATCTCGACAGGCAAGGACACACCGTCCGGCCACTGGGAAATGGCTGGCGTGCCGGTGCTGTTTGATTGGGGCTATTTCCCCGAGCCCCAGAACAGTTTCCCCCAGTCCCTCCTGGACGATTTGATCCGCTTAGGAGACCTGCCGGGGATTCTCGGAAACTGCCACGCCTCGGGAACCACCATCATCGAGCAGTTGGGGGAACAGCACATTCGCAGCGGCAAACCGATCTGCTACACCTCTGCCGACAGCGTGTTGCAAATTGCCGCCCATGAAAAACACTTCGGCTTGGAGCGGCTGCTGGCTTTATGCGAAATCGCCCGTAGGTTGTGCGACCCCTACAACATAGGGCGCGTCATCGCGCGGCCGTTCGACGGCGACAGCGCGTCCAATTTTGCCCGTACCGCGAACCGGCGCGACTATGCGGTGCCGCCACCGGCGCCTACCGTTCTCGTCAGCCTATGCGAGAGCGGCGGCCAGGTCCTCGCTGTAGGCAAGATCGGCGACATCTTTGCTCATCGCGGCATTTCACGGCTGTATAAGGGCGATGGCAATCAGGCGCTGTTTGAGGCCACGCAACGGGCGCTGCGTGAGGCGCCGGATAGAACACTGATTTTCAGCAATTTCGTCGACTTCGACATGCTTTACGGTCACCGCCGCGACATCGCCGGTTACGCCGCGGCTTTGGAACACTTCGATTTGCGCCTTCCACAACTGCTGGCGCAGATGGGGCCCGAGGATTTGCTAATCATCGCCGCCGACCACGGTTGCGATCCCAGTTGGCCGGGCAGCGATCACACCCGTGAACATATACCGGTGCTGGCCTGGGGGCATGGCGTCGGCCCCGGCAGCTTGGGCGAGCGCGAAACCTTTGCCGACATCGGGCAGACGTTGGCCGATTTCTTCGGATTGCCGCCGTGCTCTTTCGGTCAATCCTTTCTCAACCCTGAGTTAACCGGAACTGTTTGATTATGCCGACCCCTCATATACAGGCCCAGCCGGGTGATTTTGCCGAAACCTTGCTGATGCCCGGCGACCCGTTGCGCGCCAAGATGCTGGCCGAGAACTACCTGAGCGACGTCGTGCAGGTGAACACGGTGCGCAACATGCTTGGCTTTACCGGCACGTATCAAGGCCAGCGCATATCGGTGATGGGATCCGGTATGGGCATTCCCTCGCTATCTATCTATGCCCATGAGCTGTTCAGCCAGTTCGGTGTCGAGCGCATCGTTCGTGTCGGCAGTTGCGGGGCTGTGCAGCCCCACGTCAAGGTGCGCGACATCATTCTCGGGATGGGAGCGAGCACCGACTCGGTAGCCAACCGAAAGCGCTTAGGTGGCTTCGATTTCGCCGCGATCGCCGACTATCGGCTGCTCGAGCGCCTGGTTCGCCACGCCGATGCCGTTGCGCAGGACGTGCATGTCGGCAACATTTTTTCGGCCGATCTCTTCTACGAGCCGGATCCCGAGTTGTTCCAGCGCATGCAGAAAATGGGAATTCTGGCGGTTGAGATGGAAGCGGCGGGGTTGTACGGCGTCGCCGCTGAACTGGGCAAGCAGGCGCTGACCGTGTTAACCGTCAGCGATCACATCCTCACTGGTGAGAAGCTCACAGCCCATGAGCGTCAGGAAGATTTTCACGTCATGTTGCGCCTGACGCTGGATGCCCTCTGCGACAGTGGCCGATCCTAAGGGAGTGTTGGCCGCCGGGCCAGTGACCGCGGTCTGCCCGCATCAGAGTTCGATTGATATCGCAGGAGGCGGCGCATGCCGTCGCCCCTCAACGGAGTTTGGCCAGATGAACGAGAAATCCCAGCCAATGGATCTGATCCTGCTGCCGACCTGGCTAGTGCCTGTCGAGCCGGCCGGCGTGGTTCTACATGATCATGGAGTCGCCGTGCGGGGAGGCCGCATCGCCCGGATCGCGCCGCGCCAGGAGTTGCTGGCGCTGCAGGCAAAAGAGGTCAGGCTGCTGCCCGGTATGCTCCTGGCGCCGGGTCTGATCAACTGCCATGGTCACGCGGCAATGAGCCTGTTTCGCGGGTTGGCCGATGATCTGCCGCTGATGAACTGGCTGGAAGATCATATCTGGCCAGCTGAGCGGAAATGGGTTGATCGTACCTTCGTCCGTGACGGCACCGCACTGGCAATCGCCGAGCAGATCCAGGGTGGCATCACCTGCTTTTCAGACATGTATTTTTACCCGGATGTGGTAACCGATGTTGTCGAGGCGACCGGAGTCCGCGCGCAGATCACTATTCCAGTGCTGGACTTTTCCATTCCCGGCGCGGTGGACGTCGAAGAATCGCTTCGCCATGGCGTTCCGCTGATCGAGCGGCTCGAAGGGCACGCTCGGATTCGTGCCGCATTCGGCCCGCATGCACCCTATACCGTGGGTGACAAGAGTCTGTTACAGGTCGCGGAACTCGCGGCGCGCCATAACGCGTGCGTTCAGATGCATGTACACGAGACCGCCCATGAAGTAGAGAGCGCTGTAAGCGTTACCGGGGAAAGGCCGCTTGCGCGCCTCGGCCGGCTGGGTGTCCTTGGCCCTCATTTTCAGTTGGTACACATGACCCAAACCGATGCGTCCGATATAGCGCTGCTAGAGGCCACGGGCAGCCACGTCGTGCATTGCCCCGAGTCGAACCTTAAGCTGGCGAGCGGCTTCTGCCCGGTGGAGCGGCTCTGGCAGGCCGGTGTCAACGTTGCAATCGGTACCGATGGCGCAGCAAGCAACAACGACCTCGACCTGCTGGGCGAAACCCGGACCGCAGCCCTGCTAGCCAAGGCCGTGGCTGGCTCTGCGACCGCGCTGGATGCTCATCGCGCGCTACGCATGGCGACGCTCAACGGCGCCCGTGCGCTGGGCATGGGTGAGCTGACTGGTTCGCTGGAAGAGGGCAAGGCGGCGGACATGATCGCCGTCGACCTTACAGGCCTGGCGCAACAGCCAATGTATGATCCCGTCTCGCAACTGATCTACGCCACAGGGCGAGATCGTGTCCGGCACCTGTGGGTGGCTGGCGAGCAGCTACTGGAGAACGGTCGACTGCTGCGCCAGGATGAGAAGATGCTGGTCGCCAATGCCAGAAGCTGGCAGGAACGCATCGGCCGATGAATCGCCAGGCTAGACCAGGCCGCCGCAGCGGCCTTTTGACCGCGCCGTCAGGCCAGGTCGTACAGAAGAAATGCCCTTTGGAGTAGTCTTGTTTCTCCAAATGAACGCCAGGCATGGAATGACGAACCAAAAGATTGAAACTCGCCGCAAGAACGTAGAAAAGATTCTTCTCGCGGCTGAAGTGGTGTTTGCCGAGAAGGGCTATGCAGGCACTTCGATGGCCGATATCGCACGGCATGCCGGGCTGCCACGCTCCAATTTGCACTACTACTTCACTACCAAGGAAGAACTGTACCGTGAGGCGCTGGTTAACCTGCTGGGGCTGTGGGAAAAAGAGGGCGCCTGCTTTCACTACTTCGACGATCCCAGAGTGGTTCTGACCAGCTACATCCGCGAGAAGATGACCCACTCGCGCAACAGGCCGCACGGCTCCAGACTCTGGGCCAACGAGATCATGCACGGTGCACCACTGTTCCGAGACATGCTCGATGAAAACCTCGCCGCCGGTGCCAAGACCAAGGAGGCGAAGATCCGCCAATGGGTGGAGGAGAAGCGGATTCTGCCGCTTGAGCCGTCCGCATTGCTCTACATGATCTGGGCGTCGACGCAGCACTACGCCGATTTCGAGCCCCAGGTCACCGCTCTCAACGACAATCGGCCCCTCTCGGACGAACAGTTCGAGCAGGCTGTGCAGACGATCACGGCGGTGGTGTTGCGTGGGATCGGTTTGGAGCCCTGAGCTCGCCCTGGGCAAGTCGCGTCGCTTTGCGCTGTTGCCCGTCGGAAGGCTTTCAGGGCATCTGCACAATGGCGCACTGTGCGCACTTTCGCCTGTTGCAATCGTCGGCGAAACGGCCCCTGAGTACTCGAACCCTGGCATTCAACGTTACGTTAGGAACAGCACGATACGCTGGGCGATCAGCTCCATGTGCACCGGCGCAGCAACAATCGAGCCGAACAGCGCCTGTGGCGACTAAAGTGACGAAGGGGCGCCTTCAGCCGAGAGAGCAGCCCAGCCGCGTTGCGCTGCCGGGCTACACGATCACATCAGGCGGTTAGCCCCAGATTGTTGTAGATCGCCAGGCTGGGCTCGGCCTGGTTCAGGGTATAGAAGTGCAATCCGGGTGCGCCGCCCGCAAGCAGCTCTTCACACATCTCGGTGATGACCTGATTGCCGAAAGTCTGGATGCTCTCCATGTCGTCCCCGTAGGACTCCAGCTGCTTGCGAACCCAGCGCGGAATCTCGGCGCCGCATGCGTCGGAGAAGCGTGCCAGCTTGCTGTAGTTGGTGATCGGCATGATGCCCGGAACGATCGGCGTTTCGACGCCCAGCTTGCGTACACGCTCGACAAAATAGAAGTAGCAGTCGGCGTTGAAGAAGTACTGGGTAATGGCGCTGTCGGCGCCGGCCTTGGCCTTGCGCACGAAGTTCGCCAGGTCGTCCTCGAAGTTGCGCGCCTGGGGATGCATTTCCGGGTAGGCGGCGATCTCGATATGAAAGTGGTCACCGGTCTCGGCGCGGATGAACTCCACCAGTTCGTTGGCGTAGCGCAGCTCGCCGCTGGCCATGCCCATGCCGGACGGCAGGTCGCCGCGCAGGGCGACGATGCGCTGGATGCCGGCACTCTTGTAGAGGTTCAGCAGCTCGCGCAGCTCGGCCTTGGTGTCGCCGACACAGGACAGGTGCGGCGCGGTGGGGATCTTCACCTCACCGTCGAGTTGCAGCACGGTGTTCAGGGTGCGGTCGCGCGTCGAGCCACCGGCACCGTAGGTGCAGGAGAAGAAATCGGGCTGGTAGCCGGCCAGCTGGCGCGCCACGTTCAGCAGTTTTTCATGCCCGGCTTCGGTCTTGGTGGGGAAGAACTCGAAGCTGATGGACGGGCGGTTCGAAGAGGTCATACAGAAATTCCTTGAGCTGCACGTCGCCGACCCCCGAGCGCCAGGGCTCGGTGGTCGGCGGCATGACCTGCTTAGTAGCGGTAGCTGTCCGGCTTGAACGGACCTTCGACGGCAACGCCGATGTACTCGGCCTGCTTGGCGGTCAGCTGGGTGACCACGCCACCGAAGCCCTTGACCATCTCCAGCGCCACTTCTTCGTCGAGCTTCTTCGGCAAGACCATGACGGTGACGTTCTGGGTCTTCTCGGCCACCGGCAGGTCGGCGAACTTCTCGTTGTAGAGGTGGATCTGCGCCAGTACCTGGTTGGCGAACGAGCCGTCCATGATCCGGCTCGGGTGACCGGTGGCGTTGCCCAGGTTCACCAGACGGCCTTCGGCCAGCAGGATCAGGTAGTCATCGTTGGTCGGGTCGACGCTCTTGCCGGTGCGGTGGATCTTGTGCACCTGCGGCTTGACCTCTTCCCAGCCCCAGTTGGCGCGCATGAAGGCGGTGTCGATCTCGTTGTCGAAGTGACCGATGTTGCACACCACGGCGCGCTTCTTCAGCGCCTTGAGCATGCCGGCGTCGCACACATTGACGTTACCGGTCGTGGTGACGATCAGGTCGATCTTGCCCAGCAGCGCGGCGTCGACGCTGGCTTCAGTGCCATCGTTGATGCCGTCCTTATAGGGGGAGACCAGCTCGAAGCCATCCATGCAGGCCTGCATGGCGCAGATCGGGTCGACTTCCGACACCTTGACGATCATGCCTTCCTGACGCAGCGATTGCGCCGAACCCTTGCCGACATCGCCGTAGCCGACGACCAGCGCCTGCTTGCCCGACAGCAGATGGTCGGTGGCGCGCTTGATGGCATCGTTCAGGCTGTGACGGCAACCATACTTGTTGTCGTTCTTGCTCTTGGTGACCGAGTCGTTGACGTTGATCGCCGGGATCTTCAGCGTGCCGCCCTTGAGCATGTCGAGCAGGCGGTGCACGCCGGTGGTGGTTTCCTCGGTGACGCCGTGGACGCGCTCGAGCACTTGCGGGTACTTGTTGTGCAGGATCTGGGTCAGGTCACCGCCGTCGTCCAGCACCATGTTGGCGTCCCACGGCTGGCCGTCCTTGAGGATGGTCTGCTCGATGCACCACTCGTACTCTTCCTCGGTCTCGCCCTTCCAGGCAAACACCGGGATGCCGGCGGCGGCAATGGCGGCAGCGGCCTGATCCTGGGTGGAGAAGATGTTGCAGGAGGACCAGCGTACCTCGGCGCCGAGGGCGATCAGCGTCTCGATCAGCACCGCGGTCTGGATGGTCATGTGGATACAGCCCAGGATCTTCGCGCCCTTGAGCGGTTGCTCGGCGGCGTACTTGCGGCGCAGGCCCATCAGGGCGGGCATTTCCGATTCGGCGATGATGATCTCGCGGCGGCCCCAGGCGGCCAGGGATATGTCGGCGACCTTGAAGTCGGTGAAACCGGCAGGCGTCATGACAGCACTCATCGAAGAGTTCTCCATTCGTATGGTTGCGAATGGGCGCCGTTGATGCGTTCGAGGAAACGCCCCATCCGAGCCTGACAGGTTCTGGAACCTGCTGCAGCGCCCCTCGGGTGGGTGGCGGGCACGATCGAAGCGGAGTCGATCGGGTAAAACCCGGCGATTATAGCCGCGCCGTCCGGCAATCCCAAGCCCGCTGCACGGCGAACTCCACGGATGACCGGGCGGTCGAAGTTGAAGGTTCGGTGACCCTTGCCGGGCGAAACCGTTTCAGGAGACCGCCATGAACCCCATGCTTCGCCTTGCCCCCTTCCTGCTGGTGGGTGCGATCAGCCTGCCGGCCGCAGCGCAGTCCTGCTATGTCCACAGCGAAACCTCCGGTGCGGTACCGGCGCCGGTGGTGACCGAACAGTGCTTCGAGTTCCACGGCGTGGACAAGGACGACGCCATCAACTGGGTCTGTCAGGACAACGAGGCGGTGAAGAACTCCCGCCGTGAGATCCGTGACAGCTGTCCGGACGGGCACTTCGGCATCTGTACCGCGCCGATGACGCCGGAAACCCTCGCCAACGAGCGCGCCACCGGTTCCCAGGCGAAGAACGGTACCTTGCCGACCCAGATCAGCGAGGACGCAACCATCGTCACGTATCACTATCACGCCAGCGATCGCGCCCAGGCCAAGATCGACTGCGAAAGTGCCGGCGGCAGATGGTCGCAATAAAGGCGGTGCGCAATCTTTGCTGACGAAGTCCAAGCCCGACTGATTTGTTCAACCGCCCATGGGCGGGGATAATCCCGCGCTTCGTATCCGTGAGTGGCCGAACCATGACGTTGTTGAGATTGCTGTGCCTTCCCCTGTTCGCCGCGCTGCTGCTGGCAGGCTGTGATCGTGTCGACCCTGACTCGCCGCTGGGCAAGCGCAAGGCGATCTATCAGGCGATGCTCGATACCAAGGAAGACCTCGGCGGCATGCTGCGCGGGCGCATCCCATTCGACGGCACGGCGTTCACCAGCGGCGCCGCCAAGCTCGACGAGCTGTCGCGCCAACCCTGGCAGCACTATCCGGAGGTCAAGGAAAAGCAGAGCGACGCGCGTGACGATGTCTGGCAGCGCCAGGAGCGCTTCCAGGAACTGGCCCGCGCGCTGGAGGCCGACACGGCTGCGCTGGTGGAGGTGACGACCGCGGGTCCGGTGACCGCTGAGCGTGTCGTCCCGGCCTTCCAGCGTGTCGAGGATGCCTGCGAGGCCTGCCACAAGGAGTTCCGCGCCTACTGAGGCGGCTCAGCGGCGCAGGGTTTCCAGTTTTTCCCGGGATTTGGCCAGCTGATCGCGGCGCAGCTCGATCAGCTGCGCATTGCCGGTGCCCAGTGCTTCACGGAGCAGGGTTTCGCGACGCTCCACCTGGCGGTTGACGTGCTCGTATTCCACCTGGCGCGGGTGCAGCGCGACCAGGCCCTGGCACTGCTTGGTCAGGGTCTGCAGCTCGGCATTGAGCTGGGTCTGCTGCAGCTTGTCGCCTTGCAGGCGTGCCTGCTGCAGCTGCTCGCGCAGCGCCTGGCGCTGTGCATGGCACTGAGGGTCGGCCTGCGGAGCGGCGGCGAGCAGCGGGCTGACGACAGCGCAGGCGGTCAGCAGGGCAATGGGCAGATGTCGCAAAGACATGCCACGCCTCCATAGTTGTTATCCAGCTTCTATCGACCGCAGGGTTCGGGCGAAAGTCCCTCAGGTGCCCGGAACCCCGACGGCGCGTAGTCGTTCGCGCAGCGCGGGCAGCTCCGCCGCGCGGAAGAACGCCTGCAGCTGTTTCGCCCGCGCCGGACCGACTCCCGCTTCGGCTTGCCACTGCGCCAGGTCACGTGCGGCGAGCGCGTCCCAGTCCGCTGCTGGCGGCAGCTGCTTGGCCGGCAGGCCGAGCGCCTTCAGCCATTGCGCCAGCGGCCTCTGCCGGGCTCGGGCGAAGCTCGCGGCGAGCTTGTTGGCGCGCGCCTTGCCAATGCCGGGCACCTGCTCGAGTGCGGCGGCATCCAATTCCAGCCAGGCGAGCAGGTCGGGTAGCAGGCCGGCCTCCAGCAATGCCTGCCAGCTGCCGGCGCCGACGCCCTCGAGCGCCAAGCCTTGCCTGCCGCCCAGCCAGACCAGACGGGCGAGAAACTGCTGTTCGCAGCCGGGCGCTGGCCGCCAGCAGCTGTCGGGGTGATAGCGCCGCGGATCGGGCGCGGCGACCGGAGCCCGCTCGGTGTGGCGCCAGACCACGCTGTCCAGCTGCGGAATGCTATGCCCGGCCAGCGCAACCGCGACCCGGTCACCGGGGCGCACGTCCAGCGCCTGCCAACGATCCAGCGAACCGAGGCTCAGCATGCGCACGCGTCGATCATCCAGCTGGACCGGAGCGAGCTGCAGCAGCGGTGTGATCCGCCCGGTGCGGCCGATGCGAAATTCGACGTCGCGCACCTCGGTCAGCGCCTTGCGCAGCGGGTACTTCCAGGCTGCGGCCCAGTGGGGCTCGGCCTGCCAGCGCTCGGCCGGCGGACGTTGCTCCTGGCGCAGCACCACGCCATCGGTGGCGAACGGCAACGCTTGGCGATACCAGTGCTCGCGCCAGTGGCGGGCGTGTTCCAGTGTCTCCACGGGCTGGCTGAACGCCTGCGTATCGGGGAAGCCGAGTGCCGCCAGCTGCCCGAGTCGGGCGTTCATGCTGTCCGGGCCGTTCGGCCAGTCCCAGACGAACAGGCCGATCCGCGCGGCAGTGTTCCTGTCCAGGCCGTTGCTGGCCATGGCGCCGGCCACGCGCCCGCGAGCCCCCGCGCTGCCATGCGATGCCTGGACATGCCGGTCCAGTCGCCAGTAGAGCTCGCCCTGCAGGATGACCTCGTCGGGTACCGCCAGGCGCGCAGGGATCGCCGCCAGTCTGCGGGCATTGGCTGTCCAGTCATGTCCGGTAAGGCCATCGCCACGGCTGATGGCCTGCTGCAGGGCGCCGTGACGATAGACCAGGGTGACCGCAACACCGTCGATCTTGGGCTGAATCCACAGGTCGCGACGCCGCGCGATCCAGGTCGCAACCGCCTGCTCGTCGGCGAGCTTGACCAGGCCGGTCTGTCTGACCGGATGGCGCAGCGGACCGCCGGCATCCTGCAGCGGATCAGGTGCCGCGCCGGTGCCGACGAAGCAGCGCCGCCAGCCGTCCAGCTGCGCCCGGCTCTGGTCATAGATCTCGTCGTCCACCAGCGACTGACCGCGCCGGTGATAGGCATCGTCCCACTGGGCGAGCTGCGCCTGCAGCTGGTGGATTTCCTGGCGTGCCCGCGCGTCGTCCCAGTTCGGACAGGTGGCGAGGCAGGCAGGGGCGAACAGGCACAGCGATAGCGCGATCAGGCGTGGCATGGCGAGCATCCTTGCTCTGGTGACGGGGGCGCGGCCCGCCGACGCCGGCGGACCGATGCCGGATTGTCGCCTGCCAGGCGCAAGCCGACCGTGCGTCAGCGCATGTTGAACAGTTCCTGATGGAAATCCCGCGCCGGCAGGCCGCGCCGCTGCAGGTCACGGCTGAGGTCCTGACCGAAACCGGCAGGGCCGCAGAACCAGACGTCACTGTCCTGCCACTGCGGCGCCAGCTGGCGCAGGCGTTCGGGCGTCAGCCGCCCGCCTTCGCTGGCGACCAGCACATGCAGGCGCACCCGGGCGCGCTCGGCCAGCTCGCGGATGCGCTCGATGAAGCCCTGGTCGGGCGCGCTGGTGCAGTAGAAGAAGTCGACGTTGTCCCCGTTACCGCTGTCGGCTAGCGCCTGCAGGCGGCCGATGAACGGCGCGATACCGATGCCGCCGGCGACCCAGATTTGCCGCGGCTTGCGGCTGTGGAAATCGAAGCAGCCATAGGGACCTTCCACCTTCACCGGGTCGCCCACCTTGAGTGTCTGGGGCAGGGTGCGGGTGTAGTCGCCGAGGCCCTTGATGGAGAAGGCCAGCCGGCCGTCGTTGCACCAGGCCGAGGAGAGGCTGAAGGGGTGCGGCCCTTCCTTGTCGTCGAAGGTGACGAAGGCGAACTGCCCGGCCTTGTGTCCCGGCCAGGCGCCATCGAGCTTGATGTCGACACGCAGCACGCGGTTGTCGCGGTGATGGGTCAGGCTTTCGATGCGGCCTACCACCTGATGCTTGCGGCCGATGCGGCGCAGCAGCGAGATGCAGGCGGCCAGCGAGCCGGCGGCCATGAGCACAGCCAGAACCAGGCCCAGCGGCGACGTCCAGTAATCCGGCGGCGTCAGCACTACCGCGTGCACCACCAGCGCCAGGTAGACCAGTGCCAGCCAGCGGTGGGTGCGGAAGAACCAGCGGTAGGGGAAGCGCTTGACCAGTGCCAGCACGATGAGGATGACCGCGGCATAGAAGGCCCATTCGCCGATGGTCTCCGCGATGCCGCGAAAGCGTTGCAGCAGGGCGAAGATGCCTTCGTGAACCTGGCCCTCGCCGGCGCGCCGAGCCGGTCGCTCCAGCCAGCCGAAACCCACCAGCCATTTCGGAATCTGGCCCCAGCCCCAGTGGAAGATGGCGATCACCAGGGCGCTGATGCCCAGCCACTTGTGCAGCCGATAGGTCTTGTCCAGGCCGTCGAAGAAGTGTTCGAAGCGCCGTGGCCGCGCCGCCAGTATCACCGCCACGCTCATCGCGGCGATGCCGAGCACACCGCTGTAGTGCACCATCACCTTGCGCAGCGGCCAGATCTGGTAATGCGCCATGACGAAGCTGTCGACCAGCAGCCAGAGCAGCGTCAGTCCGACGAACAGCGCGACGTAGGTGAGTTTTATCTGTCTCATCTTGGGCAAGCCTCCCAGCTGACATCCCTATTTCGAGCTTCCTTGAGCATCCCCCTGCTGCCATGCCACTGCCATGACCGTGGTCAGTAGCACAGCGGTCGGCCGAAATCGGCGACACGGGAGGACGCGCTTTTTATCTACAATTCGCCCCTCAATTCCTCGAAGAGACGAGCCCGTGTACCCAGTGATCGCCATCGAGCAGCTCACCAAGACCTACGCGTCCGGACATCCCGCGCTCAAACGCATCGACCTCGAGATCCGCAAGGGCGAGATCTTCGCCCTGCTCGGACCCAACGGCGCCGGCAAGACCACGCTGATCAGCATCATCTGCGGCATCGTCAACCCCGGCGGCGGCCGCGTAGTGGTCGACGGCCACGACATCGTCCAGGACTACCGCGCAGCCCGCTCGAAGATCGGCTTGGTGCCGCAGGAGCTGTTCAACGAGGGGTTCGAAAGCGTCTGGGCGACGGTGCGTTTTTCGCGCGGGCTGTTTGGCAAGGCGCCGGACGATTCGTTCCTCGAGAAACTGTTGCGCGATTTGTCCCTGTGGGACAAGCGCAATGCCCGGATTCTGGAACTCTCCGGTGGCATGAAGCGCCGCGTGATGATCGCCAAGGCGCTGTCCCACGAGCCATCGATCCTGTTCCTCGACGAGCCCACCGCTGGCGTCGATGTCGAGCTGCGCCGGGACATGTGGGAGATGGTCCGCGGCCTGCGCGAACGGGGCGTGACCATCATCCTCACCACCCACTACATCGAGGAGGCCGAGGAGATGGCCGACCGCATCGGGGTGATCAGCAAGGGCGAGATCATCCTCGTCGAGGACAAGCATGTGCTGATGCACAAGCTCGGCAAGAAGCAGCTGACCCTGCACCTGCAGCGCCCGTTGACGGCGATCCCGGAAGAGCTGGCCGGCTATCCGCTGGAGCTGACCGATGCCGGCAACCAGCTGGTGTTCACCTTCGATGCCCAGCACGAGGACACCGGCATCGCCGAGCTGCTCAAGCGCCTGGCCGCCCACGGCATCGACTTCAAGGACCTGCAGTCGAGCCAGAGCTCGCTGGAGGAAATCTTCGTCAACCTCGTTCACGGTCGCTGAAGGAACAACTGCATGAATGTTTACGCGATCCGCGCGATCTACCTGTTCGAACTGGCGCGCACCTGGCGCACCCTGCTGCAGAGCATCGCCACCCCGGTGATCTCCACCTCGCTGTACTTCGTGGTGTTCGGCTCGGCCATCGGCGCGCGCATGGAGGCCATGCACGGCATCCCCTACGGCGCCTTCATCATTCCCGGCCTGATCATGATGGCGCTGCTTTCCGAGAGCATCTCCAACGCCTCGTTCGGCATCTACATGCCGCGCTACTCGGGGACCATCTACGAGGTGCTGTCGGCGCCGGTGTCCTATGTCGAGATCGTCATCGGCTACGTTGGCGCAGCAGCGACCAAATCGCTGATTCTCGGCGTGATCATCCTGCTTACCGCGCGCCTGTTCGTCGATTATGAGATCCAGCATCCGCTGATGATGGCGCTGTTCCTGGTGCTGACGGCGGTTACTTTCTGCCTGTTCGGGTTCATCATCGGCATCTGGGCCGACGGCTGGGAGAAGCTGCAGATCGTCCCGGCGCTGATCGTCACGCCTTTGGCTTTTCTCGGCGGGAGCTTCTACTCCATCGAGATGCTGCCGCCGCTGTGGCAGAAGATCACGCTGTTCAACCCGGTGGTGTACCTGATCAGCGGCTTCCGCTGGAGCTTCTACGGCGTCTCGGACATCAGTGTCGGCATCAGCCTGGCGATGATCCTCGGCTTTCTCGCCGCCTGCCTGCTGGCGGTGTGGTGGATCTTCAAGACCGGCTATCGGTTGAAGAACTGAGCCGCACACGAAAACGCCCGCAGATGCGGGCGTTTTCAATTACAGCACTTCAAGCTTACTTGCCGAACATCTTGCCGAGGCCGAGCACGGCATCCTTGGCCTGGGTCACGGCCTGGACCTTCTCGTCGATCGCCGCGCCCTGTTCGGTGGCGTTGGCATTGGCCGCCAGTTCTTCGCCGTTCAGTTGTGCGCAACCACCCTCCACCTGAGCGATGGCGTTGCTGAGCTTCTCGTTGCCGAGCATCTGGCCGAGCAGCTTGCCGGTTTCCAGGTTGCCTTGCTGGGCGTTCAGCTGTTGTTCGCATTTGGCCTGCACATCGCTGGTAGCCGCCTGCAGCGAGGCGCTCGAGAGGGCGAGCAGGGCGCAGCCGAAGAGGTGGGAAATACGCATGGATAAGCTCCTTGTAATGTCGATCACGACAGGTGATCGATCGAGTCCGTTCGAAAAGGGCGGCGATGATAGCGTTTTGCTTCTGGTGCGCAAAGGCGCTGGCATGCAGGTTTCGTGACCTGGTGCGGATTGCGTGACGCTGGATGTATCCGGTCCAGAAAGCAGAAAACCCCGCACGGCTCAGGCTGGCGGGGTTTTCCGTTGACCGGAGGCTGCTTACAGCCCGGCGGCGGCGCGCAGGGCGTCGGCCTTGTCGGTCTTCTCCCAGGTGAAGGCGGTGAAGGTGTCGGCACCCACCGTCATCTCGTAGGGGGTGCGGCCGAAGTGGCCGTAGGCGGCGGTGGCGCGATACATCGGGTGCAGCAGGTCGAGCATGCGGGTGATCGCATAGGGGCGCAGATCGAAGTGCTCGCGCACCAGGGCGATGATCTTGTCATCGCCGAGCTTGCCGGTGCCGAAGGTGTTCAGCGAGATGGACGTCGGCTGCGCCACGCCGATGGCATAGGACACCTGGATCTCGCAGCGATCGGCGAGACCGGCGGCAACGATGTTCTTGGCGACGTAGCGTCCGGCGTAGGCAGCGCTGCGGTCGACCTTGGACGGGTCCTTGCCGGAGAAGGCGCCGCCGCCGTGACGGGCCATGCCGCCGTAGGTGTCGACGATGATCTTGCGTCCGGTCAGGCCGCAGTCGCCTACCGGGCCGCCGATGACGAACTGGCCGGTCGGGTTGATGTGGTACTGGGTGTCCTTGTGCAGCAGCTCGGCCGGCAGGCTGTGCTTGATGATCAGCTCCATCACCGCTTCGCGCAGATCGCTCTGCTTGACGTCGGGGTTGTGCTGGGTCGACAGCACCACGGCGTCGATGCCGACCACCTGGCCGTTCTCGTAGCGGCAGGTGACCTGGCTCTTGGCGTCCGGACGCAGCCACGGAAGCAGGCCGTTCTTGCGCGCCTCGGCCTGGCGCTCGACCAGGGCGTGGGAGAAACGGATCGGCGCCGGCATCAGTACGTCGGTCTCGTTGCTGGCATAGCCGAACATCAGGCCCTGGTCGCCGGCACCCTGGTCTTCCGGCTTGGTGCGGTCGACGCCCTGGGCGATGTCCACCGACTGCTTGCCGATGATGTTGATGATGCCGCAGGTGGCGCCGTCGAAACCGACTTCCGAGCTGTTGTAGCCGATGTCGACGATGACGTCGCGGACCAGCTGCTCCAGATCGACCCAGGCGCTGGTGGTCACTTCACCGGCGACGATGGCTACACCGGTCTTGACCAGGGTTTCGCAGGCCACGCGGGCGTGCTTGTCCTCGGCGATGATGGCGTCGAGCACCGCATCGGAGATCTGATCGGCGATCTTGTCCGGATGCCCTTCGGACACGGACTCGGAGGTGAAAATCGAGTATTCGCTCATCTATCGGTTTCCTATTACCGGTGGGTGAGTCGGTCGTCAGGAGCGGGCCGGGAAAAGTGCCGGGCCTGGATCTGAAAACCGTTCTTCAAGCCAATGTAGAGGCTCTCGCCGGGCGTGAGCCCCGCGGCATCGGCCCAACGGGCCAGATCGTCCTGTTCGAAGCCCAACCAGAGATCGCCGCAGGCCTCCCTGGCCCAACTCTGGTTGTGGCTGCACAGCTCGGTGATCAGCAGGCTGCCGCCCGCCTTTACCAGCCGCGCCAGTTGTTTCATTGCCTCACCCGGCGCAGCCAGGTGATGCAGGACCATGTTCAGTACCACGCAGTCGGCCGCCGGGCAGTCATCGTGCAAGGCGTCGGCCAGCCTGAGTTCGACGTTGCCGAGCCCGGTCTGTTCGCAATGGGCGCGGGCCAGGTCGAGCATCGCCGGGCTGTTGTCCAGCGCCACCACCCGGGCGAAGCGCCGGGCCAGTTCCGGCAGGAAGCTGCCGTCGCCGGGGCCGACTTCCAGCGCCGTGGCTTCGGCGTCGAAGTTCAGCGCGTCGAGCAGGGCCACCACGCTGTCGCGGTACTGTGGCAGGCCGGCGATCAGGTCCTGGCGGGCCTGGAAACTGTCGGCCATGCGCGCGAAGAAATCCTCGCTGGCGGCGCTGCGCTGGGCATGTACGGCGGCGATGCGGGCGTCGATCTCGCGTGGCAGTTCCAGTCGGTCCGCTTCCTCCAGCAATGCCGCGTGCAGCCGGCCGCCAGGGCTGTCGAGCTGCGCCAGGCTGCGTCGGTAGAACACCGCGTTGCCTTCGCGCCGGGTGGCCAGCAGGCCGGCCTGGGTGAGTACCTTGAGATGATGGCTCATCCCCGACTGGCCGATGGCAAAGATCTGCGCCAGCTCGAGCACGCCGAAGGAGTCGCTGGCCAGCACGCGCAGCACGTTCAGGCGCAGCGCATCGCCGCCGGCCTTGCACAGGGCGGCGAGCTGGTCGCTGGCGTCGTAACGGATCTGAGGAAAGCGCAGGCTCATAGGCCGCGCAGTCTAGTCGGTCACTTTTCGTACAGCAAGGGCAGTATCAAAAAGTTTTGATATTGCCCTTGGCGGCGTGGGGTTACTGCATCAGGCGGGACAGGCCGAGGGTGCAGGACACCAGGCCGAGCCCCAGCAGAAAGTAGTTGGGCAGGATATCCAGCAGGCGCTGGATCCTCCCGCTGCCGCAGAGGCGTCGCGCCAGCAGGCTGTAGGCCAGCAGGATGCTCAGATCGATCACCAGCCAGATCACGATAAGGACCGTGGCCTGCGGAGCGAACGGCTGCGCGGGCAGGATGAAGCCGGGCAGGAAGGCGAGAAAGAACAGGATGTCCTTGGGGTTGGACAGGCCCACCGCCATGGCCCGCCAGAAATAGTGCGATTCGCTGCGGCGCGGGGGCGTGGCCTCGCCGGCGCCACCGCAGAGGCCATCGCAGCCCAGCCAGATCAGGTAGAGCCCGCCGAGTACCTGACCGGCCTCGAGCACCACCGGTTCCAGATCCAGCGCCAGATAGATCATCGCCAGCGCGGCGACCATCAGCACCTGGGCGGACACCACGCCGCCGAGGATCGTCCACAGCGGCCAGCGGCGCCGGGCATCGGCGACCACCAGGGCGACCACCGGTCCGGGGGAGGCGATCAGCAGTGCGACCGCGGCGGCGAAGGCGAGGTAGGTGGCGTTCATAGTTCGGTCACCAGGCCGAATACGCGGCTGCGCTTGCCCAGCCGCTCGGCGTAGAAGTTGGGATTGGTGATGGCGAAGGCGCACTGGATCCAGCGGTCGCTGCCATCGAAGCGCGCGCTGAAGGGGCTGCGCGCGTGGGCGGTGCGGCGGTTGTCGATGATCAGCATGTCGCCGCGGTTCAGGCGCACGGGCTCGACCACTTCCCAGGCGATGTTGCGCAGCTTGTCCATCAGCTGCTGGGCGCGGCTGCTGAAAGCCAGCATGAACTGCGGGTCGAAGCGAAAGAAGGGCGCGTCCGGATCGCCATAGAGGATGGTCTGGTGGCGGTTGATGTCGATGCGCTGGTTCTTGCCGGTGGGGCCGTAGTCGGACAGGAAGTTGTACGGCTCGGTGAGGAAGAAGGCCTGCTCTTCGAAGGTCAGACGCTCGAGGATGCGCTCGATGGAGGCGATGTAGGTCACCGCTTCGGCGGCGGGGTCCTGGCGCAGGCAGAGCAGCACCAGATAGTCCGGTACCACGGCGTGGAAGGCATTTTCGGTGTGCAGATCCAGTTCGGTGTCGAAGCTGTCGGAGTTCGCCGCTCGGGACTGCGTCTGCAGCGGGAAGAAGTTGTTGACGATGCAGCCATCGGACTCCTGCAGGTAGCCGATCGGCTCGCCCAGCAGCGCCGTCGCCTGCAGCAACAGGCGTTCGCTGCTCTCGTCGGGCTTGTTCAGCTGTTCGCGGCTGGGCGGGGTGGGCGGGATATCGCCGACCGGCAGGTTTTCCAGTGTCAGGTAGCCGCGCTTGTTGCCGAACAGCCTGAAATTGAGGATCTCGCCGATCTGCTCATGCTGCAGCGCGCCCTTGGTCACGGCGCGGGCCAAAAGCGTCTCGTAATGATCGTTGTGCATGACATCCTTCCCTGACTTTTGTATGTGCTGGCGTGATGGGTGTTTTGGCGGGGTTGGCCTGCGACCCTTAGCTGGCGCAGTATTGGGAGGTGCATGAGGATTGAAAAATGGAAAAAACAGCCGCTAAGGATGAGTTTTAGTCATGCCGGAATCCGTTATGGCAGTACCGCGCATGCCGCCTCTGTATGCGCTGCGTGCGTTCGAGGTGGCGGCGCGCTTCGGCTCGTTCACCCAGGCGGCGCAGAGCCTGTTCATCACCCAGAGTGCGGTGAGCCGGCACGTGAAGACCCTGGAGGAGCATCTGGATTGCCAGCTGTTCGAGCGACATGGCTCGCGGCTGGTGCTGACCGATGCCGGCCGCCTGCTGGCGCAGGAGCTGAAGATCGGTTTTCGTACCATCGAGAACGCCTGCGTCGCGGTGACGCGCCAGCGCGGCGCGCTTCGCCTCAAGGCGCCTTCGACGCTGACCATGCGCTGGCTGCTCGGCGCGCTGAACGCCTTTCAGCTGGCGCATCCGCAGAATCGTGTGCAGCTCACCAGCGCCTGGATGGATCTGGATGCGGTGGATTTCCACAGCGAGCCGTTCGACTGCGCGATCCTGCTGGGCAATGGCGGTTTCCCGGCCGACTGGCGCCGGGTCAAGCTGTTCGACGAATGGCTGGTGCCGGTCTGCGCGCCGGAACTGCTCGGCGCGGCGCCCTGGAGCACCGAGCAGCTGGCGGCGGCCGAGCTGATTCACCCGTCGCGTGACTGCCGTGACTGGCGGCGCTGGCTGCAGCGCACCGGGCGGGCGGATGAGGTCGCCTGGCAGCAGGGCAAGCTGTTCGACACCCTGGAGCTGGGCATCTCCGCCGCTGCCCAGGGGCATGGCGTGTCGATCGGCGATCTGGCGCTGGTCGGTGCCGAGCTGCAGCGCGGCAGTCTGGTGCTGCCGTTCGGGCAGGCGGTGAAATCCGGCGACAGCTACTACCTGGTCTGGCCGGCCGGCGACAACGAGTCTTCCACCTTGACGCGCATGCGCGACTATCTGCTCGAGCACCTGCCGGATGTCACCGGGCAGGGCATCGAGCTGTTGGATTGACGGTGCTTGCCAGGCCATTCAGTCATTGCCCCGGCCACCCTCGGTAGGGGAAAATGGCCGCCTTTTTCCAGGTACACCCCCGCAGGAGATTCAGCGATGCCCAGCCGTCGTGAGCGAGCCAATGCCATCCGCGCCCTCAGCATGGATGCCGTGCAGAAAGCCAACAGCGGCCATCCCGGTGCCCCCATGGGCATGGCGGACATCGCCGAAGTGCTCTGGCGCGACCACCTGAAGCACAGCCCGACCAACCCGCAGTGGGCCGACCGCGATCGCTTCGTGCTGTCCAACGGCCACGGCTCGATGCTGATCTACTCGCTGCTGCACCTGACCGGCTACGACCTGTCCATCGATGACCTGAAGAACTTCCGCCAGCTGCACAGCAAGACCCCGGGCCACCCGGAGTTCGGCTACACCGCCGGCGTCGAGACCACCACCGGCCCGCTGGGTCAGGGTCTGGCCAATGCCGTCGGCTTCGCCCTGGCGGAGAAGGTCATGGCCGCGCAGTTCAACCGCCCCGGCCACGAGATCGTCGACCACAATACCTACGTGTTCCTCGGCGACGGCTGCATGATGGAAGGCATCAGCCACGAGGTCTGCTCGCTGGCCGGTACCCTGGGCCTGAACAAGCTGATCGCCTTCTACGATGACAACGGCATCTCCATCGATGGCGAGGTGCATGGCTGGTTCACCGACGACACCCCGCGTCGCTTCGAGGCCTACGGCTGGCAGGTGATCCGCAATGTCGACGGGCATGACGCCGACGAGATTCAGATGGCGCTGGAAACCGCGCGCAAGAGCGACCGCCCGACGCTGATCTGCTGCAAGACCATCATCGGCTTCGGCTCGCCGAACAAGCAGGGCAAGGAAGAATCCCACGGCGCTGCCCTGGGTGATGCCGAAATCGCCCTGACCCGCGAAGCGCTGGGCTGGAACCACCCGCCGTTCGAAATCCCCGTCGAGATCTACGCCGAGTGGGATGCCAAGCAGAAGGGCGCCGACGCCGAGAACGAGTGGAACAAGCGCTTCGCTGCCTACGAGACCGAATTCCCGGCACTGGCCGCTGAATTCAAACGCCGCATGGCCGGCGAGCTGCCGGCCGACTTCGCCGAGAAGGCCAGCGAGTTCATCCGTGAAGTCGCCACCAAGGGCGAAACCATCGCCAGCCGCAAGGCCAGTCAGAACTGCCTGAACGCTTTCGGCCCGCTGCTGCCGGAGCTGCTCGGCGGCTCGGCGGACCTGGCCGGCTCCAACCTGACCCTGTGGAAGGGCTGCAAGCCGGTGGTGGCCGAGGATGCCTCGGGCAACTACATGTATTACGGCGTGCGCGAGTTCGGCATGGCCGCGATCATGAACGGCGTCGCCCTGCACGGCGGCCTGATTCCCTACGGCGCGACCTTCCTGATGTTCATGGAATACGCCCGCAACGCCGTGCGCATGTCGGCACTGATGAAGCAGCGCGTGCTCTACGTCTTCACCCACGACTCCATCGGCCTCGGCGAAGACGGACCGACCCACCAGCCGGTCGAGCAGCTGGTCGCCCTGCGCACCACGCCGAACCTGGATACCTGGCGTCCGGCCGACACGGTCGAGTCCGCGGTGGCCTGGAAGCATGCGGTCGAGCGCAAGGACGGTCCGAGCGCGCTGATCTTCTCGCGGCAGAACCTGCCGTTCCATGTGCGTGACAACGAAACCGAAGCGGCCATCGCCCGCGGTGGCTACATCCTGAAGAACTGCGCCGGCGAGCCCGAGCTGATCCTGATCGCCACCGGTTCGGAAGTCAGCCTGGCGGTGCAGGCCGCCGACAAGCTGGCCGAGCAGGGCCGCAAGGTGCGCGTCGTCTCCATGCCCTGCACCAGCGTGTTCGACGCCCAGGACGCGGCCTACAAGCAGCTGGTGCTGCCGGTGGAAGTCGGTGCGCGCATCGCCATCGAGGCGGCGCATGCGGACTACTGGTACAAGTACGTCGGCCTCGACGGTCGCATCATCGGCATGACCACCTACGGCGAGTCGGCTCCGGCCGGCCAGCTGTTCGAGGAATTCGGCTTCACCGTCGACAACATCCTCGCGGTCGCCGAAGAGCTGCTGGAGGACTGATCGCGACATGGGCGGATGGCTGCGGTCATCCATCCCATCAAGCCCCATCCGCGTAGGGTGGAGAGCCAACTGCCGCTTTCCACCTGCAGGACCGACGAGAACCCATGGCCAACGCCCGTCCCTATCGCGTCGCTCTCAACGGCTACGGCCGCATCGGCCGTTGCGTGCTGCGTGCATTCTATGAGCGCGGCGCCGCCTTCGATTTTCAGTTCGTTGCCCTCAACGACCTGGCCGACATGGCCAGCCTGGAATACCTCACCCGCTTCGACTCCACTCACGGCCGCTTTCCCGGCGACGTGGGCGTGGAGGGCGACTGCCTGCATCTGAACGGCGACTGTGTGAAGGTGCTGCGTGCATCGACGCCAGAAGCCATCGACTGGCGGGCACTGGACGTCGATCTGGTGCTGGAATGTTCCGGCGCCTACACCAGCCGTGCCGATGGCGAGCGCTTCCTCGCGGCGGGTGTGCCGCGGGTACTGTTTTCCCAGCCGATGGCCAGTGCGGCGGATGTCGACGCCACCGTGGTGATGGGCATCAATCAGGGGCAGCTGAGCGGCACCGAGCGGCTGGTGTCCAACGCGTCCTGCACCACCAACTGCGGCGTGCCGTTGCTCAAGCTGCTCAACGATGCGGTGGGTATCGAGTACGCCTCGATCACCACCATCCATTCGGCGATGAACGACCAGCCGGTGATCGACGCCTACCACCACGAGGATCTGCGCCGCACCCGCTCGGCCTTCCAGTCGGTGATTCCTGTATCCACGGGGCTCGCCCGGGGCATCGAACGCCTGCTGCCGGAACTCTCCGGGCGGATTCAGGCCAAAGCCGTGCGGGTGCCGACGGTGAACGTCTCCTGCCTGGACATCACGCTGCAGACGGCGCGCGATACCGATGCGCAGACCATCAACAAGGTGCTGCGCGAGGCCGCCGAAAGCGGCCCCTTGCAGGGGTTGCTGGCCTACACGGAGTTGCCGCATGCCAGTTGCGACTTCAACCACGACCCGCATTCGGCGATCGTCGACGGCAGCCTTACCCGTGCCTCCGGCCCGCGCCTGGTGAATCTGCTGGCCTGGTTCGACAACGAATGGGGGTTCGCCAACCGCATGCTCGACGTCACCGACCATTACCTGCGCGTGGCCCATCGCCCGTAGTGGCACGCGCTTGGAACATCGCTGCTTCTCGACCTTAAGGAAGACCAACATGACCGTTTTGAAGATGACCGATCTCGACCTCCAGGGTAAGCGCGTGCTGATCCGCGAGGACCTCAACGTGCCGGTGAAGGATGGCGCGGTGAAGAGCGATGCACGCATCCTGGCCTCGTTGCCGACCATCAAGCTGGCGCTGGAAAAAGGCGCCGCGGTGCTGGTCTGCTCGCACCTGGGCCGTCCGGAAGAGGGCGTCTACAGCGAGGAAGACAGCCTCAAGCCGGTCGCCGATTACCTGTCCAAGGCCCTCGGCCGTGAGGTGCCGCTGGTCAAGGATTACCTGGACGGTGTCGAGGTCAAGCCGGGTGAGCTGGTCCTGCTGGAGAACGTGCGCTTCAACAAGGGCGAGAAGAAAAACACCGACGAGCTGGCGCAGAAGTACGCTGCCCTCTGCGACGTCTTCGTCATGGACGCCTTCGGCACCGCCCACCGTGCCCAGGGCTCGACTCATGGCGTGGCCAAGTTCGCCAAGGTCGCCTGCGCCGGCCCGCTGCTGGCGGCCGAGCTGGACGCGCTGGGCAAGGCGCTGGACAAGCCGCAGCGGCCGATGGTGGCCATCGTCGCCGGCTCCAAGGTATCGACCAAGCTCGACGTGCTGACCTCGCTGGCCGACATCTGCGACCAGCTGATCGTCGGCGGCGGCATCGCCAACACCTTCCTCGCCGCGGCCGGTTACAAGGTCGGCAAGTCGCTGCATGAAGCCGATCTGCTCGACACCGCCAAGGCCATCGCGGCCAAGGTTGCCGTGCCGCTGCCAGTGGATGTGGTGGTCGCCAAGGAGTTCGCCGAAAGCGCCGAGGCCACGGTCAAGGCCATCGGCGATGTCGCCGATGACGACATGATCCTGGATATCGGGCCGAAGACCGCGGCCATGTTCGGCGAGATGCTCAAGGCCTCGCAGACCATCCTGTGGAACGGACCGGTCGGTGTGTTCGAATTCGATCAGTTCGGCAACGGCACCAAGGTGCTGGCCCAGGCCATCGCCCAGAGCCCGGCGTTCTCCATCGCCGGCGGTGGCGACACCCTGGCGGCGATCGACAAGTACGGCGTGGCCGAACAGATCTCCTACATCTCCACCGGTGGTGGCGCCTTCCTCGAGTTCGTCGAGGGCAAGGTGCTGCCGGCGGTCGAGGTACTGGAGCAACGCGCCAGCTGATGGCCGGGCGGGCTGCCGGCGGCGCCCTCGGCGCTGGCAGCCCGCTGATGCAGACGGCAACCCCGGCGGCTCGCCGTGGTCTCTGTTCTTATCGGAACAAGGAAAGGGGATTCGCCATGCGTTACGTCGCTGTTGCCGTTTGTTGCCTGGGCCTGGCCGGTTGCGCCGGCAGTTCGCCGGATACCGCCTGCCAGGTGCTCGACCCGCCGCCGGTGCTTGGCCCGACCGCCGAACACGACCAGCGCGTTGAGATGCAGGCCACCGGCGATCCGACCGTCGCCCAGGGTGGTCTGCAGGACTGCCCCGACTGACTCCCAAGGAGATGGAATGAACAAAGGCTTGCCCATGCTGCTCGCCGCGCTGCTGCTCGGCGGCTGCGGCCACTGGCAGTCCGGCCCGGACGCGCCGTTCGTGCGCTGGAAGTGCCAGAGCCAGCAGCACATCGCCTGGCGCTACGCCGATGATCAGCGCAACGCCATCGACCTGAAGATCGGCAACAGCGAGCAGGTTCATACGTTGCGCAAGGAACCTGCAACGCATGGCACTTTCTATAGCGATGGCGTAGTTGCCTTCCATGACAAGGGCAACGAGGCGCTGGTGTATCGCGTCGCCGATGACAAGGTGCTGGCCCACGGCTGCAGCGCGTCGCTCATCAGTATCTAGCGGACCATCGGTTACTGCGGCCTCGCGATGCGAGGCTACGTTTTTTAAAGCGCTGGCGGGACGCTGGCATTTGTCGCTCCCGCCTCTACAATGCCGCGCCCAGCGTGCGGCGCTTGAACAGCGTCGGCCACTGCGGCAGGCTCTACACGATCAAACGACCCAGACCGGGAGAAAGGAAAACATGGCACTCATCAGCATGCGCCAGATGCTCGACCACGCCGCCGAGTTCGGCTACGGCGTGCCGGCCTTCAACGTCAACAACCTCGAGCAGATGCGCGCCATCATGGAAGCGGCCGACAAGACCGATTCCCCGGTGATCGTCCAGGCTTCCGCCGGTGCGCGCAAATACGCCGGTGCGCCGTTCCTGCGTCATCTGATCCTGGCGGCGATCGAAGAATTCCCGCACATCCCGGTGTGCATGCACCAGGACCACGGCACCAGCCCGGACGTCTGCCAGCGTTCGATCCAGCTCGGCTTCTCCTCGGTGATGATGGACGGCTCGCTGCGCGAAGACGGCAAGACCCCCGCCGATTACGAGTACAACGTGCGCGTGACCCAGCAGACCGTGGCCTTCGCCCATGCCTGTGGCGTCTCCGTGGAAGGCGAGCTGGGTTGCCTGGGCAGCCTTGAAACCGGCATGGCCGGCGAGGAAGACGGCGTCGGCGCCGAGGGCGTGCTCGATCACAGCCAGCTGCTGACCGATCCGGAAGAAGCCGCCGACTTCGTCGCCAAGACCAAGGTCGACGCCCTGGCGATCGCCATCGGCACCAGCCACGGCGCCTACAAGTTCACCAAGCCGCCGACCGGCGACACGCTGTCGATCCAGCGCATCAAGGAAATCCACGCGCGCATCCCGGATACCCACCTGGTAATGCACGGTTCCTCCTCGGTGCCGCAGGAGTGGTTGAAGATCATCAACGAGTACGGCGGCGAGATCGGCGAAACCTACGGCGTGCCGGTCGAGGAGATCGTCGAGGGCATCAAGTACGGCGTACGCAAGGTCAACATCGACACCGACCTGCGTCTGGCCTCCACCGGCGCGATCCGCGAGTTCATGGCGAAGAACCCCAGCGAGTTCGACCCGCGCAAGTACCTGTCCAAGACCGTCGCCGCCATGCGCGACATCTGCATCGCCCGCTACGAAGCCTTCGGCACCGCCGGCAATGCCAGCAAGATCAAGCCGATCTCGCTGGAAGGCATGTTCCAGCGTTACGCCAACGGCGAGCTGGATCCGAAGATCAACTGATCGATCGGACATGAAAAAGCCCGCGTTTGCGGGCTTTTTCGTTTCTGCGCTGCATGCGTGCTCAGCTGGCGAGCAGTTCCTGGATCTGGCAGCGCAAGGTGTCCAGCGCGAAGGGCTTGGCCAGCACCGGTGCCGAGCGGGCGATGGGGCTACCGGATTCGTAGATCTCGATGGGATAGCCGCTGATGAAGATCACCTTCAGCTCCGGCCGCAGTTTGAGTGCGGGCTCGGCGATCATCACTCCGGAGACATTGCCCGGCAGGCGGAAGTCGGTGACCAGCAGATCCAGATGCGGTTTGGTCGCCAGGATCTCGAAAGCCTTGGGCGCACTGTCCGCTTCCAGCACCTGATAGCCCTCGCTGGCCAGATAGTCCGAGAGCAGGCTGAGGATATGCGGCTCGTCTTCGACGAGCAGAACGATTTTTGGCAGTGCGTGGTTCATGATGGATCTCGATGTTGCGTTACGTGCTGCATATCCAGCCCGCCGTCATGGGGCCGGACAGGATTTCGACAGGTTGCACGCTGCAAGTTTCAGTCCTGCGGCCGGACGGTCGTCGTTTTCCGTCCACTGCTGTGCAGTAACGCACGGTTTTGTCGCCGCTATCCTCGCCGCTTCCGGCGCGCGACTCAATGCCGACCTTCGCCGGGGCCATGGGCTGGCAGCTGGCGCGCATGCACGCTAGGGTGGGCGATGCCCTGCAGGAGATGAATGCCATGAGCGATCCGGACCGCGCGGCACAGCGCACCCTCGACTATTACCGCCTCAATGCCGAGGCTTTTCGCGACGGCACCCGCGACCACGACGTCAGCCAGAACATCGATGCCCTTCTGCGTCACATTCAGGCGCCGGCGCCGCTGCGTATTCTCGATCTCGGCTGTGGGCCCGGACGCGATCTCAAGGCGTTGACCGCACGAGGGCACGTCGCGGTGGGCCTCGACGGCACCGAGGCATTCGTCGAGATGGCGCGAGCGGACAGCGGCTGCGAGGTCTGGCAGCAGGACCTGTTGCAGCTGCAGCTGCCGACGGAGAGCTTCGACGGCATCTTCGCCAACGCCGTGCTGTTCCATGTTCCGAGCGCGGAGCTGCCCGGCGTGCTGGCCCGTCTGCACGAGGCGCTGAAGGCGGGCGGCGTGCTGTTCTGCTCCAATCCCCGCGGTCAGGACGAGGAGGGCTGGAGCGGTGACCGCTACGGTGTCTGGTATAGCTGGCCAAGCTGGCGGGCGCGGTTGCTGGCCGCGGGCTTCGTCGAACTGGAGCACTACTATCGTCCTGCCGGGCTGCCTCGGGCCCAGCAACCCTGGCTCGCCAGTGTCTGGCGCAAGGCATCTCGCGGCTGACGCAGGCCGCAGAATGCAACCTGCGTCACGCTTTGTATTGCGTTTTGCACGGTCTAATTCCTGGCTGGATTTAGTTAAGTATTTGTTATTAAAAGAAAATTAATTGTTTTGCGGGTTGGCACGAACGCTGCTCCTTTAATGTTCGCTGGAACTTTCTTGGAGTACAGAACAATGACCGCTGCACAACAATTTCTTACTGCCGCATTCCCTGAGTTCGAAGTGCTCACCGAGCCCCGTCCCGATGGCGGCCTGCTGCTGACCCTGCGCAACGACGACCGCACGCTGGTAAAGCGCGCGCTGTCGAAAGGCCAGACTCAGACGCGGATTCAGCTGGAATGGGTCGTCAGCTCGGTTCGCCGTGATCTGGCACTGGAAGCCGGCATGTCGCCTTCCATCGCCCATCTGCAGAGCCAGAGCCGTACCGCACTGCCGACCTACGAGTACGCCTGAGCCCTACGGCTGCGGCCCATGCCGCAGCCGTAGCAAACCGGGCCGCCAGAGCCCGGTCATCAAGCCCGTGAAGCCGAAGAGGACAGCCACATGAACGCCATCGACCTGCTGATCGAGGATCATGAGCGCGTAAAGGACCTGCTGACGCGCCTGACCGAATCCACCGAGCGCGCCGTGAAGACGCGCACCGAGCTGCTCAGCAAGCTGGAAATGGAAGTGACCATCCATACCCAGCTGGAAGAGCAGATTCTCTACCCCGCCTACAAGGAAGCCGGCGGCAAGGAAGAGCTGAAGATGTATCACGAGGCCAAGGAAGAGCACCGAGCCGTGGATTCGCTGGTGCTGCCGGATCTGAAGGCCACCGATCCGGGCAGCGTCCAGTTCTCCGGACGGGCCAAGGTCTGCAAGGAGCTGCTGGAGCACCACATCGAGGAAGAGGAATCGGAAATGTTCCCGCAGGCGCGCGAACTGTTCGACGCCAAGCGCCTCGAGGAAATGGGTGCGCAGATGATCGAGCTGCGCAATCGTCTGAAGAAGGAGTTCACTGCCAAGCAGGCAGCCTGAACCTCGCCTACCGGCCACCGGGGCTCCCTGCCCCGGTCCGCTCTGCTTCCGCCCCGCGGCACCTGCATCTTTGCTGACGTGCATCAATAGTGCGACCAGGCGTCGCTGCGACCCTTGATGGCTTTCTAGTATCAACTTCCGTTGCTCAGGCCTGGATGATGTTCTCAGGCGCATGGGTGCGGCAGGGAAGCAAGGGGCGTGGATGGAAGACGAGCTGAAGGCGTTGCTGCAACGAGTGGGACTGGGCCTCGAACAGATCCTGACCCGCAAGCGCTTCCTGCAGTGGCAGACCGGCGACGCGTTGCGCCTGAACCGCGCCGCGGCCGAGCTGGACGCGGCTCATCGCGCCTTCATCGACAAGCTCTACGAACACCTTGCCGACTTCGGCCAGCCAGCCACCCTGCACAGTGACTGCGCCGGGCTGATGCGGCTCAAGCAGCGCCAGCAGGAATACTACCGGCGCCTGTGGAACGGTCCCTACGAGCGCGACTACGTGCGTGACCGCCTGCTGGTGGGGCTGGTCCATCAGCGGGTCGGCGTCGACCTGGAATGGTACCTCGGTGCCTATCGCTTCTACCTGTCGGAAATGCTGCGCACGCTGCTCGGCGACAACGAGCAGCACAGGCTGTACGACAGCCTGCTGAAGATCGTCTTCTTCGACATGATCCTCGCCATCGACACCTACAGCGCCGCTCAGCGGCACGCCCTGGAGGACAGCGAGGCGCGGCTGACGCGCGCGCTGCGCGGCTCGGAGGACGGCATCTGGGAATGGAACGTGGAGCACGACCAGCTGCACCTGTCCGAGCGCTGGACCGCCATGCTGGGCATGCCTGCGCAGCCGAGCTATACCAGCCGCAGCTGGTTCGAGCGGGTACATCCGGACGACCTGCCTGGGCTGCGCGAGGCGATCGCCGATCACCTGAACGGGCGAACGCCGTCGCTGGCCCATGAATACCGCGTGCGCATCGAGGGCGGTGGCTACCTGTGGGTGCTGGTGCGCGGCGTCGCCGAGCGCTGCGAGCAGGGAACCCTGCGCATGGCCGGTTCGCAGACCGACATCAGCGCACGCAAGGCCGCCGAGGAGTGCCTGCGCCATGCGGCACGCCACGATGCCCTGACCGGCCTGGCCAACCGTCTGCACTTGGACGAACTGCTCAAGGAGGTGCAGCAGCGACCGCACGGTCGGGCCACGGCCTTGCTCTTCGTCGATCTGGACCGCTTCAAGCTGATCAACGACAGCCTCGGCCACGGCGCTGGCGACCAGGTGCTGGTGGAAGTGGCGCAGCGGTTGCTGAGATGTCTGCGGCCGGGTGACCACCTGGCCCGTTTCGGCGGCGACGAATTCGTCGCCCTGCTTGGCGATCTGGCCTGCGAAGCCGATGCCGAGCGCGTCGCCCAGCGCATGCTGGTGGCCCTGCGCCAACCGCTGCAGCTGGGCGAGCGCACCCTGTCGGTCAGCGCCAGCATCGGTATCGCGCCGCTGCAGCGTGATGGTCAGGCGCTGAATGCGCTGCAGGCGGCCGACCTGGCCCTGTATCGCGCCAAGAGTGCGGGCAAGGACCAGTTCGCCCTGTTCTGCGACGGCCTGCATTCCAAGGCGGCCCGTCAGCTGGAACTGGAGAGCGCGCTGGCCCAGGCGCTGACGCGGCGGGAATTCGCCCTGCATTATCAGCCGATCTGCCGCGTCGAGCAGGGCCGACCCTATGTCGTCGGCGTCGAGGCGCTGCTGCGCTGGCGCTTCAACGACAAGCCAGTGGCGCCGCACGAGTTCATTCCGGTGCTGGAGGAGTCGCGCGAGATCGTTCGCGTCGGCGAGTGGGTGCTGCGCGAGGCCTGCTGCCAGGTCCGTCGCTGGCAGCAGGCCGGTCAGACGCAACTGTACTGCGCGGTCAACCTGTCGATACGTCAGCTGCAGCAGCCCGGTTTCACCGATCTGCTGGCGCGCGTGCTGCGGGAGACCGGGCTGCGACCGGACAGCCTGCTGCTGGAGATCACCGAGACGCTGCTGATGCAGGATAGCGAGGCGACCATGAGCAGCCTGCACGAGATCGCGGCGCTCGGCGTGCGCCTGGCCCTGGATGATTTCGGCACCGGCTACTGTTCGCTCGGCTACCTCAAACGCTATCCGCTGCACGTGCTCAAGGTCGATCGCAGCTTCATCGCCGCCGCGCCGGAGGATCCCGACTCGGTGGCCATCAGTCGCGCCGTCATCGGGCTCGGCCAGAGCCTCGGCCTGGCGGTCGTCGCCGAAGGCGTGGAGCGCCCCGAACAGGTGGCCTTTCTCGGCGCCGAGGGTTGTCAGCTGGTGCAGGGTTACTGGTTCAGTCCTCCGCGCTCGGCGGCAGAACTGCAGCGGATGTTCGATCGCGAGCATCGTTTCGACGAGCTCTGGGCATTGCATCCGGTCACGCCCGGGACGACGCTGAACGACCCGCTCCCGGCCTGTCTGCCTGGCTGACCGGCATCTGCGCGCCGCCAGGAATGAGACGGCCGGGGCACTCTTGCGCCTTAACAAGGTCAACCTTCTGTGAATCTGACGATTCAAGAATTCTCCGGCCACCCGCCGGATCACTCTGAAGGAGGTTAACCATGCGTCTTACCTATCTGCTGCCCCCCGTACTCGGACTTCTGCTGGTCGGTTGCGGCCCGGACGAAGACCGCGACCGCGAGCCGACCCCGCCGCCGGCCACCACCGAGCAGCCGGCCGCACCCTCCACTGACACCACCACGCCGCCTGCAGGCACTGGGACCGGCACCGGTACCGGCGCTGCACCGAGCACCGGAACGGGCACTGGCACCGGTACTTCGGGCGACATGGCCACTCCGCCTGCCGACAATGGCAGCGGCATGGGCACCGAGTCCGGCTCCGGTACCGCGCCGAGCACTGGCACTGGCACTGGAACCGGCACCGGCACCGGCACTTCGCAGTAAGCGCGGCCCGGCACCCTGGGCCGCGGGCTCAGGGTGTCATGCGCAGGAGAAAAGCGATGAAGTCGAGTTTTATCTTGGCTGGTGCACTGGCTGCCCTGGCGCTGGTGGGTTGCTCGCCGGACGACGAGGAGTCTGCGCTGGATAACAACAGCCGCAACCAGCAGGAATACCAGAACACCGCTACCGATCCCGCCGGCCCGCGGGAAATCTCGCCGCCGTCCAACCGGACCAACGAGTAGCGGTTCCGGCGCTGCGCCGGCTAGACGAACTGTCCGGCCGCGTAGCCCGACGCCCAGGCCCATTGGAAGTTGAAGCCGCCCAGATGGCCGGTGACGTCGAGTACCTCGCCGACGAAGTACAGCCCTGGCGCCTTCTGCGACTCCATGGTCTTGGACGACACTTCCCGCGTATCCACACCGCCCAGCGTGACCTCCGCCGTCCGGTAGCCCTCGGTTCCGGCGGGTACCACCTGCCAGTCCGCCAGCTTGTTCGCGATCGCTTCCAGCTCGCTGGGCCCGTACTGCTTCAGCGGCCGTGAGCTGAACCACTGCTCGCACAGAAGGCCGGCCATCTTGCGCGTGAAAACCTCACCCAGCAGCGTCTTGAGCTCGATGTTGGGGCGTTCCTGTCGCTGCGCCGTCAGCCATTCCACCAGATCCAGGTGCGGCAGCAGGTCGATATGCACCACGTCGCCCGGGTGCCAGTAGGACGAGATCTGCAGGATCGCCGGGCCGGACAGCCCGCGATGGGTGAAGAGGATGTTCTCGCGGAAGCTCTGCCCGTTGCAGCTGACCAGGCAATCCTCCACCGAGGTGCCGGACAGTTCGCTGCACAGGGTCTTGAGCTGCGGTTCGGTAATGGTGAATGGCACCAGGCCCGCGCGGGTCGGCAGCACGTTGTGGCCGAACTGGCGGGCGATCTGATAGCCGAAGCCGCTGGCGCCCAGGGTCGGGATCGACAGCCCGCCAGTGGCGATCACCAGCGACTGGCAGCGCACCGCGCCGATGCCGGTCTGCAGCGCATACCCCTGATCGAGCCGCTCGATCGCCGTCACGGCGGTGTCCAGGCGCAGATCGACTCCGGCCCGCCCGCACTCGTCCAGCAGCATCTCCAGGATGTCGCTGGATTTGTTATCGCAGAACAGCTGGCCGAGCTTCTTCTCGTGATAGGGCACGCCGTGGCGGCTGACCATCTCGATGAAGTCCCATTGGGTGTAGCGCGCCAGGGCAGACTTGCAGAAGTGCGGGTTGCTGGAAAGGAAGTTGGCCGGCTCGGTATAGAGGTTGGTGAAGTTGCAGCGCCCGCCGCCGGACATGAGGATCTTCTTGCCCGCCTTGTTGGCGTGGTCGAGCAGCAGCACCTGGCGGCCGCGCGCGGCGGCGGTGAATGCACACATCAGGCCGGCGGCACCGGCGCCGATTACCACCACGTCAGTCTGCACCAATGCATACCTCGTTCGAAAACGCGCGATGGTACTCCGCTCGCGGTTTCGCTGCAGCCAGGCATCCGACGAGGCGCCGACGTCAATCGACCTGCATTGTGTTCTGATGGGCTGATAGCGCTTTGCCAGAGGGGCGGGTGGACGTGATGGCCATGCGACGATTGTTCGGACTGATGCTGCTGTTGGCGAGCGCTTCGCTGCCCGCCGAAGTGCTTCGGCTGGCCGGCAACATCTGGCCGCCCTATACGGACAAGAGCCTGCCCGGCGAGGGGCTGTCCGTCGAGCTGATCCGCACCGCGCTGGAGCGCGGGGGCTACCGGGTCGAGTACATCGAGGTGCCCTGGGAGCGCGCTCTGTTCGGCCTGCGCAACGGCAGCTACGACATGGTCAATGGCTGGCCGACGCTCAAGCGCGTCGACTACACGCTGAGCTCTCGCCCGTTTCTGGTCAACCGGATGCGCTGGGTCCAGCGACGCGGAAGCGACTTTCGCTATGACGGCCTCGATAGCCTGATCGGCCACCCGATTGCCTTGAGCCGGGGCTACATGTACAGCGACGAACTGGACGACAACGCACGGTTGCAGAAGGGCTACGCTGCGAGTTTCGTCCAGGCGGCGGCGATGGTGCTCGCCGGACGTGTCGACCTGACGCTGGAGGATGAGCGCACCGTACTGTTCCATCTCGAGCGCGAGCTGGGCCATGAGCGGGATGAGCTTTCCTTCGTCCCCGGTGAGTTCAGGCGGGCCGGGCTGTCCTTGGTGGTGCGCAGCGACCACCCGCAGGCGACCGACATCGTGGCGACCTTCGAGCGCGAGATCGCCGCGATGCTCGAGGACGGCAGCTACGCGGCGATCTTTCGCCGCCACGCCATGCCCGCCCCGGACGCGTTGCCCCAGTACTAGCGCTGGACCGGCTGCTGCTTGATCAGGTGCGCGGCCATGCTGCGCAGCGGTGCCAGCTGACGGCAGATCAACCCGAGCTGGGTCTGCACCAGGCGATGGGCATCGTCCATCTCCTCCGGAATCTGTTCGAGCTGCTGCGCCAGCGCTTCTTCCTCTTCGCTGTAGATGGCCACCGGCTTGTTCTGTGCCAGCGCCGTGGCCAGATCGTCGAGGCTCGCCGCCAGCTGCTCCGCGGCGCGCTCGAGCAGCGCATCGCTGGCATCGTCAGGCAGGCTTTCGCGATGGGCGCCGAGGCCGGACAGGTAGTTCAGCAGGGTGTGCGAGAGGATCAGAAAGCGAAAGCCGGTCTCGGCATCCTTGCGGAAGTGGCCGGGCTCCAGAAGCATGTTCGAGAGGGTGGTCGACAGCGCGGCATCGGCGTTGTGGGCGTTGCGCCGGGCCAGGCGGTAGGCCAGGTCGTCGTGCTTGCCACTGTCGTACTGGCGCATGATCTGGCGCAGGTAGTCGCTGTTGCAGCTGAGGGTGTTGGCGACCACCTGGTTCAGACGCCGGCCCTGCCAGTCCGGCAGGATCAGGAACACCGCGGCGGCGGCGATCAGGCTGCCGAGCAGGGTATCGAACAGGCGCGGCCAGATCAGCCCGTAGCCATCGCCGACCTGGTTGAAGCAGAACAGCACCATCAGCGTGATCGCGGCCGTGGCCAGGGTGTAGCGCGTGCTGCGGGTGGCGAAGAACACCACTCCGGCGACCACGGCGAACAGTGCCTGCACCGGCTGGCTGGGGAACAGATCGAACAGCGCCCAGCCGACCACCAGGCCCAGCACGGTGCCGCTGATCCGCTGCACCAGCTTGATCCGGGTGGCGCCATAGTTGGGTTGGCAGACGAATACGGTGGTCAGCAGCACCCAGTAGCCTTGCTCGGGATGGATGGCGTGCAGCGCGGCGTAACCCGCGACCAGGGCGATGGCCATGCGCAAGGCGTGGCGGAACAGCAGGGACGTCGGCGTCAGCTGCAGGCGGATGCGGTTGAATGCCTCGCGCAGCGTCTGCGGCTGGCGATCCAGCAGGCTGCTGTCCTGCGTGCCTTCCAGCGCGGCGGGGTCGCTGGCACTGGCGAGCTGGCGCTGCAGGGTGGAGAGGTTGCTCGACAGCGCCCGCAACGAGCGCAGCAGGCCGCGCCAGGCCGGGTTGTTCTGCTCGCGCAGGTGCTCCAGCGACGCCTGCAGGTCCTCCAGTGCCTGGGCATTGGCATCGCTGTAGCGAAACGTCTGGCGCAGCTGGATGGCCTCGCCGAGTTCGGTGCAGGCGCTGGCCTGCAGACGCAGCAGGCGCTGACAGCGAAACAGCACGTCGCTGTGGAAGAAGGCTTCGGCGAGGGCCTGGTAAGGGTAGTGCGAAGAGCTGACACGCTCGTGCAGGTCCTGGGCGAGGAAGTAAAGCTTCAGGTAGTGATTGATCCTGCTGCCGGGGCGGCCGCTGCCCAGGCGGTGCAGCAGGGTTTCCTTGGCCGCATTCAGGGCGCTGACCACCCGGCCGTTCTGCTGCGCCAGCTCGAGCCGGCGCTGTTCGACGTCCAGCTGGCGCACCGGTTCGAACAGCGCTGCCTTGTAGCGGAAGTACAGGCCCAGCTCGCGATACAACCGCGCCAGGCTCTGCTGCACCGGCTGGTGCGCGAACAGCGCGTTCCAGCATACCGACAGCAGGCCATACCAGGCGGCGCCGGCCACCAGCAGCAGTGGGTCGCGCCAGAACTGCTGCAGCTCGCCGTTGCGCTGGTCGGCGGCGATCATGCTGTAGATGGAGAGGATCAGCGTGGCCTGGGCGATCGCGCCGTAGCGTTCGCCGAGCGCGCCGAGCATGACCAGGGCGAAGGTGGACAACGCCAGGCCGGCAACGAACAGCCACGGATAGGGAAACAGCAACTCGACGGCTACCGCGGCGATGCTGAAGCACAGCAGGGTCACCAGCAGGGCGCTGAGCCGGCCCAGCCAGCTGTCGTCGGTCTCCGCCAGGGCGCTGGCGATGATGCCGAGGAACAGCGGAATGATCAGCGATGGCTGCCCGAGGTACCAGGCCAGGCCCATGCTGCCGGCCATGGCGATCAGCACGCGCAGGCTGTAGCCGAACTTCTCCAGCGCCCAGAGGCGGCGTAAGTACTGGCTGAGCGAGGGTTGCGGCATGGAGCGATCCGGTTGGGGACGGGCAGATAGGGCAGCGCCAGCGCATACGCTGTCACGGCCGCGGCCGGGGCTCAACCCTCCGGCCGCCTGATGCTGGCCTGCTTGCTATCGGCTTGGCGGCGGCTGGCTTCAGCGCAGCACGCGGACCTTCAGCGAGCGGCCCTTGATCTTACCTTCGTTCAGGCGCTTGAGGGCCTGTTTGGCCGCATCGCGTTCGACCGCCACGAACGCCTGGAAGTCGAAGATGGCAATCTTGCCGACCTGGCTGCCCGGCAGGCCGGCGTCGCCGGTCAGGGCCCCCAGGATGTCGCCCGGGCGCAGCTTGTCCTTGCGCCCGGCAGCGATGCACAGCGTCACCATCGGCGGTTGCAGCGGCGCACCCGCGCCGGCTTTCAGCTCGTCCAGGGAATGCCAGTTGAGCGGCGACTTCTGCAACTTCTCGATGGCCTGGGCACGATGGGCTTCGGCCGGGGCCACCAGGCTCGCGGCCAGGCCCTGGTTGCCGGCGCGTCCGGTCCGGCCGATGCGGTGGACGTGGATTTCCGGATCGCGGGCCAGCTCGACGTTGATCACCATGTCCAAAGCGTCGATATCCAGCCCGCGGGCGGCGACATCGGTAGCCACCAGCACCGACAGGCTGCGGTTTGCGAACATCGCCAGGACCTGATCCCGATCACGCTGCTCCAGATCGCCATTGAGTGCCGCTGCCGAGATGCCCTTGGCGTTGAGGTACTCGACCAGCTCCTGGCATTGCTGCTTGGTGAAGCAGAAGGCCACGCAGCTTTCCGGGCGGAAGCTGGCCAACAGGCGCGCCACCGCATCCAGACGCTGCTCGGGGTCGATCTCGTAGAAGCGCTGCTCGATCTGCGAGTCCGTGTGCAGTGACTCGACCCGCACCTGCTGCGGCGCACGCATGAAACTGGCGGCAAGCTGCTCGATGCTGGCGGGGTAGGTGGCCGAGAACAGCAGCGTCTGCCGCTTGGCCGGGGTCTGGCCGATGATCTCGGCGATGGCGTCGTAGAAGCCCATGTCCAGCATGCGGTCGGCTTCATCGAGCACCAGGGTGTTGAGGCCGTCGAGCTTGAGGGTGCCTTTCTTCAGGTGCTCCTGCACCCGCCCCGGCGTGCCGACGATCACATGGGCGCCATGCTCCAGCGATGCGATCTGCGGGCCGATGGAGACGCCGCCGCACAGCGTGAGGATCTTGATGTTGTCCGCTGCCCGCGCCAGTCGGCGCAGCTCCTTGGCGACCTGATCGGCCAGCTCGCGGGTCGGGCAAAGTACCAGCGCCTGGCAGCCGAAATAGCGTGGATTGAGCGGGTCGAGCAAGGCGATGCCGAAGGCTGCGGTCTTGCCGCTACCGGTCTTGGCCTGGGCGATCAGGTCGTGCCCCTTGAGCATCAGCGGCAGGCTCTGCGCCTGGATCGGCGTCATCGTCGCGTAGCCGAGGGCTTCGAGGTTGGCCAGCATGGCGGCGGAAAGGGGCAGGGTGGAAAAGGCGGGACTGGACACGGTTGGAGCCTTCGGATGGAAATCGGTCTGCAGTCTATCAGGCTGCCGGCAGGAGCGTTCGGCGCGGTCGGCATGGCTATCTGCCTGCCTGGTGAAACGTTTTGAAAGGCGCGAAGACTGAACCCAGCGGGGGGCGGCTGATCGAAAACTGTCCATCATTCGCTCCCAGGAGGTTGTTTTGTCTCGCGTTCTTTTCCTTGCCGGGCTGTTGGCGCTACCGGCGTTCGCGGCCGAACCCACCCTTTATGGCCGCTACGAGCACATCAAGGTCGAAGAGATCGGCAAGATCCTGCCCGCCAAGATGGATACCGGTGCCATGACCGCATCGCTGTCGGCCCGCGACATCGAACAGTTCAAACGCGATGGCGAGGACTGGGTGCGCTTCCGTCTGGCCGTCGATGGTGCCGATGACACCCTTTATGAGCAGCGGCTGCTCGGTATCAGTCGTATCAAGACCCGCGCCGAGGAGGCCGGAAACGTCGATCCCGACAGCGAGCCGCCGCGGGCCGAGCGCCCCGTCGTGGGCATGCAGCTATGCATCGGCGATCAGCTGCGCGAGGTGCAGGTCAACCTCACCGACCGGACGCACTTCAGTTACCCCTTGCTGATCGGCGCAGAGACCATTCGTGATCTCAACGCGGCGATCTACCCGACCGAGAAATACACGGCGGGTCAGCCTGCCTGTTAGACGCAGGTCACCAACTGTACGCGACCTGCGTCGAACGGCATCTGTCCGGCCAGGACGTCTCTCCGCTTCGCGCCTGCCGATAGGCCGCAAGGCCTGCCGTAGCCAGCCCTGTTCGGCTCCGAGCCAGGCTCGAGGGTGCCTGCAGGGCGCTGCTGGCATTTGGGCGTCGACGTGCGGCTCGACGTCCGTCTATCCGCGCGCCACGACCTCTGGAAATCTGCTTGAAGGAGGCTGCCTCGATGGAGTGTGGCGGCCGCTTCGTTTGCAATCAAAAGGCAATGAACTGACGATAAGTTAATTACATCGTTTTCTTAAGTTCATTGCTCTTGTTTTTTAAATATTTATCTTTCATTAAGAGTTCAATCTCCAAGTTATACTTTTCGAACTTGGGGATGATAATTACGCGGTGAATTTAATTTCGTGACCGGTCGGTCTCGATATGCGTCCGAGGCGACTGCCCGAAGGTGGGAGGAGCGCCGCGTCAGCCCGCCGCACCTGCATGCGTCAAAACCGTCTGCCACAAAGGTTACGGCGAGCAGGTCGGTTCGTGGCAAATCGCCAGCCTGGGACGCTTTGCGGCGGCGCTTTTCGGCATCTGGATTGGTCTTTGCGGGTTGTTTGTCAGACTAAAGTCGGGGCTTTCATTCATAAACCCTGCCCTGTTAAATTCAGCATGTGGGTTCCCTTCACACGCAATAAAAATAAGGCGGAGAACGTCAATGGCCGACAACGATAAAGAAAATGCTGCTGCGTACTGGAAGGCGAATGTTCGCCTTATCACTTGGAGCTTAGTGGTCTGGGCTCTTGTCTCATATGGTTTCGGTATCCTCCTGCGTCCGCTGGTATCCGGTATCCCTGTAGGGGGAACGGATCTTGGCTTCTGGTTCGCTCAACAGGGTTCCATCATCGTGTTCATTGCGATCATCTTCCACTACGCGTGGCGGCTGAACAAACTGGACAAGGAATTCGGGGTTGAGGAGTAACCACCATGAGCCAATATTGGATCAACATGTTGTTCGTGGGCGCCTCGTTCCTGCTCTATATCGGGATCGCGGTCTGGGCTCGCGCCGGGTCGACTAAGGAATTCTACGTCGCCGGCGGTGGCGTTCACCCTGTAACCAACGGTATGGCGACTGCGGCAGACTGGATGTCTGCGGCATCCTTCATCTCCATGGCCGGTATCATCGCCTCCGGCGGTTATGCCACCTCCGTGTACCTGATGGGCTGGACCGGTGGCTACGTGCTGCTGGCCATGCTGCTGGCCCCCTATCTGCGCAAATTCGGCAAGTTCACCGTACCGGACTTCATCGGTGACCGGTTCTACAGCCGTGGTGCGCGCCTGGTAGCCGTCATCTGCCTCATCCTCATCTCCGTTACTTACGTAATCGGTCAGATGGCCGGTGCTGGTGTGGCGTTCTCCCGCTTCCTGGAAGTGAGCAACTCCGCTGGTATCTGGATCGCTGCCGCGATCGTGTTCGCCTACGCGGTATTCGGCGGCATGAAGGGCATCACCTACACCCAGGTGGCTCAGTACATCGTTCTGATCATCGCCTACACCATTCCGGCCGTGTTCATTGCCATGCAGCTGACTGGCAACCCGATCCCGATGCTCGGCATGTTCGGCACTCACGTCGACTCCGGCGTGCCGCTGCTGGACAAGCTGGATCAGGTCGTAACCGACCTGGGCTTCGCTGCCTACACCGCCGACATCGACAACAAGCTGAACATGTTCCTGTTCACCCTGTCGCTGATGATCGGTACCGCTGGTCTGCCGCACGTGATCATCCGCTTCTTCACCGTACCGAAGGTAGCTGACGCTCGCTGGTCCGCTGGCTGGACTCTGGTGTTCATCGCCCTGCTGTACCTCACCGCTCCGGCTGTTGCCTCCATGGCTCGTCTGAACCTGGTTCAGACCATCTATCCGGAAGGCCCGCAGGCTGAAGCAATCCGCTACGAAGATCGTCCTGAGTGGGTGCAGACCTGGGAACGTACCGGTCTGATCAAGTGGGAAGACAAGAACGGCGACGGTCGCGTACAGATGTACAACGACGCCAGCGCTGCCTTCACTCCGACTGCGCAGGAGCGTGGCTGGAACGGCAACGAGCTGACCGTGAACAACGACATCATCGTTCTGGCCAACCCGGAAATCGCCAACCTGCCAGGCTGGGTCATCGGTCTGATCGCGGCGGGTGCCATCGCGGCGGCGCTGTCCACTGCGGCTGGTCTGCTGCTGGCGATCTCCTCGGCAATCAGTCATGACCTGATCAAGACGCTCATCAATCCGAAGATCAGCGAGAAGAACGAGATGCTGGCCGCTCGTCTGTCCATGACGGCAGCCATTCTCCTGGCGACCTATCTGGGTCTGAACCCGCCGGGCTTCGCGGCTCAGGTAGTGGCACTGGCGTTCGGTCTCGCTGCAGCGAGCCTGTTCCCGGCGCTGATGATGGGTATCTTCTCCAAGCGCGTGAACAGCGCAGGTGCTGTGGCCGGTATGCTGGTAGGTGTGGTGTCCACCGCGGTGTACATCTTCCTGTACCTGGGCTGGTTCTTCATCCCTGGCACCAACAGCCTGGCCAACACGCCTGATCAGTGGTGGATGGGTATCTCCCCGCAGGCCTTCGGTGCCGTGGGTGCGATCCTGAACTTCATCGTGGCCTATGCCGTGTCCCTGGCGACTCAGGCTCCGCCACAGGAAATCCAGGATCTGGTCGAGAGCGTGCGTACCCCGAAAGGTGCTGGCGCTGCGCTTGATCACTGATCGATAATGCAACCAGACATCAGACCCCGTCTGAAACAAGGTTGAGGTAGAAGTCGGGCTTCCAATTGGAAGCCCGATTTTTTTAGGGGAGTTGTATATGTTCTGGCATCTGATTGCTGCAATTGTCGCCGGTACGGCGGGTGCGGGGATTGCACTGGCGCTGCGCTCCTTGACGCGCAAGCGCCTGCCGAAGTGGATCATTCCGGTAGGTGCTGGCCTGGGCATGCTGGCGTACACAATCCACTACGAATACACCTGGTTCGAGAGCACCCAGGCCCGTCTGCCGGAGGGTTCGGTGGTGGTATCGAGCGAGAAAGGCAACATGCTCTGGCGACCCTGGACCCTGGCGTTCCCGATGCCGCTGGCCTACACCGTGCTGGATGAAGCCAATGCGCAGATCCAGGACACCGATCAGGGACGCGTTGCCCGCTTCGTGCTGTATCGCTTCGAAAAGACCAGCCTGATGTCCACCGTGCAAAGTGGACGCTATCAGTTGCTGTGCAGAGAGAAGGCGATGTTCCGGTTGAATGAAGCCGGCGAGGCGAAGGTCGAGACACTGACCCAGCTCGAGCAGGATTCGCCGCTGTATCGGTCCATCTGCGAAAGCGGGCGCTGATTCCGTACGCGCATCAGCGTGATCTGAGGCGCACCGTCACTTCATGCGTGGGCGGCCCGAGATTTGGGTCGTCCCGTCCTTTCGGACATGGCTGCGTCTGTGTCCGTCATCGCGGTCCGAACGGCCGCGGTCGTGTCGTCAGGTTCAGATCGAGTTGAATGCCGCCTTGCGGGCGCGCTGCCAGCACCTGAGGCGCTGCGCCAGCTCGTCGAACGTGGTCAGGCCGATGCGCTGGGCACGATTGAGCAGGATCAGCGCGATCTCGGCTGTCGCCATGGCGTCGGCGGACGCATTGTGACGCTGCGGGATATGGATGTTGAAGTAGTCGAGCCAGTGGTCCAGGCTGCCGCGGTGGATCATCGCTTCGGGGAACAGCATCGGGGCCAGGTCGGCCACGTCGAGGAAGCTGTTCTCCAGCGAATAGCCCAGCTCGTTCTTCAGCGCGCGGCCCAGCATGCGTTGGTCGAAGGGGGCGTGAAAGGCCAGGACGATGCTGCCCGCGGCAAACTCCATGAAACTGAGCAGCGCTTCGGCCGGCGGTAGCCCGTTGGCCAGTTCGCTAGGCGCGATGCCATGGATCAGCACGCTTTCATTGACCTTGACCTGACGGCACAGCGTGCATTCGAACTGCTGCGAATAATTGATCGCGCCGTCCTCGATGACCACCGCGCCGATGGCGATGACCAGGTCGCGCTTGAGGTGCAGCCCGGTCGTTTCCAGATCCAGCACCACCAGTCGTTGCTGGCGTAGCGGAACGGGCTGCGGCAGTTCCGGGCGCGGCAGCTCGGCAACGCGTTGCTGCTGCTCGGGAGGCAACTTCGGACCGCGTGGGTTGAACCAGAACATGCTCATAGTTGATAGCGCACCGCGAGGCTGGCCTGGAGACGCTGGGCCTGGCGAAAGGACTCGCGCAGGATGCGTCGATCCAACACATTGAGCGTATCCGGATCCAGGCGATTGGAATAGGGCAGTCCATCGCGTGCCTGCTGCTGATGCTGCTGCATGCGGGTCTGCTGGATGAAGTGGTAGGCCTCTTCGTAGGCCGCGCCATCCTTGGGTTCGATCACGCCCTTTTCCACCAGCTTGCGCAGGCGCTCGAGGGTGTTGCAGGTGCCGATGTCGTTGCTCAGCGCCAGCAGGCGTGCGCCGTCGACGAACGGAGTCAGCCCCTGCACCTTCAGGTCCAGGGTGTCTTTGCCTTCGCCCTTGCGTGCCACCACGAAGTCGCGGAAGCGGCCGACCGGGGGACGATGGCGCAGGGCGTTGTCCGCCATCATGCGCTGGAACAGGCTGTTGTCCTTGATCTCGTCGAGCAGATCCTGGCGCAGCTGCTCGCAACCTTCGGCCGGGCCCCAGATGCTGCGCAGGTCGAAATAGATGGTGCTGCCGAGCAGGTTTTCCGGCGTCGCCTCACGGACAAAGGAGCTGAAGCGGCGGCTCCATTCCTGCCGCGACAGGCACAGCTGCGGATTGCTGGCCATGATGTTGCCCTTGCACAGGGTGAAGCCGCAGGTGTCGAGGTCACGGTTGATACGCTCGGCCAGCGGCAGCAGGCGACCGCGGATGTGCGCGGCCTCGGCGGCATCGGCGGCCTCGAAGAGAATGCCGTTGTCCTGGTCGGTGTGCAGGGTCTGCTCCTGGCGCCCTTCGCTGCCGAAGCACAGCCAGGTGAACGGCACGCCCGGATCGCCCATATGCGCGATGGCCAGTTCGATGACCCGACACACCGTGTGATCGTTGAGAAGGGTGACGATGCGGGTGATCTGCGTCGACGAGGCGCCGTGGGCCAGCATGTTGTCGACCAGCTGCTTGATGCGGTTGCGGATGACCACCAGGGCGTCGACGCGATCGGCGTGGCGGATGGTCTGGGCCAGATGCACAAGGTCCACGCGCTGCAGGGAAAACAGGTCGCGCTCGGAGATCACACCGCGCAGCAAGCCGTTGTCCACCACGCAGACATGAGCGATATGCCGCTCGGTCATGGCGATGGCCGCATCGAACGCGGTGGCGTCCGGCGGCAGGTAGAACGGATCGTGAGTCATGAACTGGGCAATCGGCTGACTCAGGTCCGTGGTGCCCGTACCGATGGCTCGTCGCAGGTCACGCAGGGTAAAGATGCCCTGCGGATGCAGCGCTTCGTCGACGATGACGATGCTGCCGACGTTCTCCTCCTGCATCATCGCCACCGCTTCGTTGAGCGGGCGGGACGGCAGGCAGGAGACGGGATGATGCAGGGCCAGCTCGCCGATGCTGGTTTCCAGCGAGAAGTTCTCGCCGAGGCTCTCCACCGCGCGCATCTGCGCCTGCTGATTGACCAGATCCAGCAGGCTGCTCACGCCGCGCATGGCGAAGTCGCGAAACACCGGCGAGTTGGACACCAGGTTGACGAAGGCCGGTTTGTTGAGCAGGAAGCAGAAGGTGTCCTCGGCAGCCAGGTGTGCGGTACGGGTCGCCCGCTCGCCCATCAGCGCCGCCATCGGGAAGCACTCGCCGACGATGACCTCGAAGGTGGTGTCGGTGCCGCGCTTGGCGGTGTGCGGGCGCTGACCGTGCACGCGGCCCTGCTTGACGATATAGAAGTGCTGCACCACGCCGTCTTCGGGAGAAATGATGCAGTCGCCTTCGGCATAGAAGCGCAGCTCACAGTTCTCCACCAGATAGGCCAGGTGGGCCGGCTCCATCTGGTTGAAGGGGGCGTACTTGCGCAGGAACTCCATGGTGCCGTGGATGTTCTGCAGTACGGCCGTCTTCCCAGCTTGGGCGAAGGCGTCAGGTGTGCTCATGGTCGGCTTCCATTTTTTGTTCATGGTGGGCTGCGGGTCGGTCGGACCCAATTGGACGTAAGTCTAGTCAGGCCGGGCGCTGCGGAAGCTGATCAGGGTCAGCCCGGTGTTTCGGGCTGTTGCGAGGGCGCAGGCATAAAAAAACCGCCCCGAAGGGCGGTTCTTCTGTCGCGGCTGGCGGTTACAGGCCGTTCTTGGCCTTGAACTCGCGGCGGCGACGGTGCAGGACCGGCTCGGTGTAGCCGTTGGGCTGCTTGGTGCCTTCGAGGACCAGCTCCAGCGCAGCCTGGAAGGCCACGCTGTTGTCGAAGTCAGGCGCCATCGGGCGGTACAGCGGGTCACCCTGGTTCTGGCGGTCGACCACCGGGGCCATGCGCTTGAGGCTCTCGATCACCTGGTCCTTGGTTACCACGCCGTGGCGCATCCAGTTGGCCACGTGCTGGCTGGAGATGCGCAGGGTGGCACGGTCTTCCATCAGCGCGATGTCGTTGATGTCCGGCACCTTGGAGCAACCAACGCCCTGTTCGACCCAGCGCACCATGTAGCCGAGGATGCCCTGCGAGTTGTTGTCCAGCTCGTTGCGCTTCTCTTCCTCGCTCCAGTTGGTGTTCTGTGCCAGCGGGATGGTGAGGATGTCATCGATCGAAGCCTTCTCGCGCTTGGCCAGTTCGGCCTGGCGCGCCTGCACGTCGATCTTGTGGTAGTGCATCGCGTGCAGGGTGGCTGCGGTCGGCGACGGTACCCACGCGGTGTTGGCGCCGGCCAGCGGATGGCCGACCTTCTGCTCAAGCATGGCGGCCATCAGGTCAGGCATGGCCCACATGCCCTTGCCGATCTGCGCCTTGCCCTGCAGGCCGCAGGCCAGGCCCACGTCCACGTTGTTGTTCTCGTAGGCGCTGATCCATTTCTCGGACTTCATGGCCGCCTTGCGCACCATCGGGCCGGCTTCCATGGAGGTATGGATTTCGTCGCCGGTGCGGTCGAGGAAGCCGGTGTTGATGAACACCACGCGCTCGCGCGCTTCCTTGATGCAGGCCTTGAGGTTGATCGTGGTACGACGCTCCTCATCCATGATGCCGACCTTGAGGGTGTTGCGCGGCAGGCCGAGAACGTCCTCGACGCGGCCGAACAGCTCGGTGGCGAAGGCGACTTCTTCCGGGCCGTGCATCTTCGGCTTGACGATGTACATCGAGCCGGTGCGGCTGTTGGCGCGGGTGGTGTTGCCCTTGAGGTTGTGGATGGCGATCAGGCTGGTGAACAGGCCGTCCATGATGCCTTCCGGCACTTCGTTGCCTGCCTTGTCGAGGATGGCGTCGTTGGTCATCAGGTGACCGACGTTGCGGATGAACAGCAGCGAGCGTCCGTGCAGGGTCAGCTCGCCGTTGCCGTCGGCCTTGGTGTAGACGCGGTCCGGGTTCATGGCGCGGGTGATGCGCTTGCCGCCCTTGTCCAGCTCCTCGACCAGATCGCCCTTCATCAGGCCGAGCCAGTTGCGGTAGACGATTGTCTTGTCGTCGGCGTCGACGGCGGCGATGGAGTCTTCACAGTCCATGATGGTGGTCAGTGCCGATTCCATCAGGATGTCCTTCACGCCGGCGGCATCGGTCTGGCCGATCGGGCTGGCCGGGTCGATCTGGATCTCGAAGTGGATGCCGTTGTTCTTCAGCAGCACGGCGATCGGTGCGCTGGCGTCGCCCTGAAAGCCCTGCAGCTGGGCCGGGTTCTTCAGGCCGGTGGTGCTGCCATCCTTCAGCGAAACGACCAGCTTGCCGCCTTCGATGCGATAGCCGGTGGAATCGACGTGCGAGCCGGTTTCCAGCGGTGCAGCTTCGTTGAGGAAATTGCGCGCATAGGCGATGACCTTGTTGCCGCGGATCTCGTTGTAGCCCGGCCCCTTGGTGGCGCCGTCCGCTTCGGAGATGGCGTCGGTGCCGTAGAGCGCGTCATACAGCGAGCCCCAGCGGGCGTTGGCGGCGTTCAGGGCGAAGCGCGCGTTCATGATCGGCACCACCAGCTGCGGGCCGGCCATGCGGGCGATTTCTTCGTCGACGTTCTCGGTGGTGGCCTGGAAGTCTTCGGCTTCCGGCAGCAGGTAGCCGATTTCCTGAAGGAAGGCCTTGTACGCCACGGCGTCATGGGCCTGGCCGGCGCGGGCCTGGTGCCAGGCGTCGATCTTGGCCTGCAGCTCGTCGCGCTTGGCCAGCAGGGCGCGGTTCTTCGGCGCCAGGTCGTGGATCACGCTGTCGGCGCCAGCCCAGAAGGCGGCGGCATCGACGCCGGTACCGGGAATCGCCTCGTTGTTCACGAAGTCGTACAGGACTTTGGCGACCTGCAGGCCACCGACTTGAACGCGCTCAGTCATTACTCGCCTCACTTGGTTCTTCTAATTCGCCGGACGGTTTCGCTTTTTGTAGTCCGAGGTCGCCGGATACTACATGAAGCGTCGGGGAAAATCAGTCCGCTGAAAGGGCCGGTTGCCTCGGCCGTGCGAAGCGGCCCGCCAGTGCCGCGGCCTGCCGTTGCCCGGCCCGCCTGCTATACCTAATGGGCTGTCGCCTGCGCAGGCGCTTTCTTCACTACAGGAGCCCGTCCATGGATCACCTCGTTCTCACCGTCATCGCCGACGATCAGCCCGGTCTGGTCGAACGACTGGCCAAGTGCATCGCCGATCACGGCGGCAACTGGCTGGAGAGCCGCATGTCGCGCATGGCTGGGCAGTTCGCCGGTATCCTGCGGGTGGCGGTGCCAGCGGACGCCCATGCCGAGCTGACCGCCGCGCTGGAAGGCCTGCAGGCGCAGGGCATACGCGTGCTGCTGGCTCACAGCGGCGCGGAACCGACGGCGAGCTGGCAGGAAATCCAGCTTGAGCTGGTGGGCAACGACCGGCCGGGCATCGTCCGCGACATCACCCACCTGCTCGCCGAGCACGGCGTCAATCTGGAGAGCCTGGATACCGAGGTGCTGCCGGCGCCGATGAGCAGCGAGCTGCTGTTTCGTGCCGAAGTACGGTTGGCGGTGCCCAGCGACCTGTCGCTGGAGCGGCTGCAGGAGCGCCTGGAAACCCTCGCCGACGACCTGATGGTGGAGCTCAAGCTGCAGCCGGCCGAGCAGGCGTAGCACTCAGCCGGTGCTTTTGCGCATCACCCGCCAGGCGTCCAGGCTGTATACCGCGAGGCCGGCCCAGATGCAGAAGAATGCCAGCTGGCGATCGACCGGAAATGGCTCGCCGAACAGCTGCACGGCGAGGATCAGCAGCAGCGTCGGCGTCAGGTATTGCAGGAAGCCCAGTGTCGAATAGGGCAGGTGGCGCGCGGCGGCGTTGAAGCCGAGCAGCGGGATCAGGGTCACCGGGCCTGCCGCCATCAGCCAGAGCGCATCGGTGCTGGTCCAGAACGCCGGTTCCGTGCTCGCGCCGTTGCCGAACCAGAACAGCCAGATCAGCGCCACCGGTAGCAGCAGCCAGGTTTCCACTACCAACCCCGGCAGCGCGGCCACCGGTGCCTGCTTGCGCAGCAGGCCGTAGGTGCCGAAGCTCAGCGCCAGCACCAGGGAAATCCAGGGAAATTCACCGAGCATCAGCAGCTGCAGGCTGACGCCGACGGTGGCCATGGCCACGGCCAGCCACTGCAGCGGGCGTAGCCGCTCGCGTAGCACGAGCATGCCGAGCAGCACGTTGACCAGCGGATTGATGTAGTAGCCAAGGCTCGCCTCGACCATTCGGTCGTGGTTCACCGCCCAGACGTAGATCAGCCAGTTGGCCGCGATCAGCACGCTGGAGATGCCGAGCACGCCGAGGCGGCGTGGATGCGCCAGCAGTTCGCGCCACCAGCCCGGATGACGCCAGACCAGCAGCACCAGCGAGCCGAACACGGCCGACCAGATCACGCGCTGGGTGACGATCTCGAGCGCGCCGTATTGTTCGAGTGCCTTGAAGTAGAGCGGGAACATGCCCCAGATGCTGAAGGTGGCCAGCCCCAGCAGATAACCCTTGCGCAGATTGGCGGTAGCCATGACGTCCTTCGACGAGCAGCGGAGAGCCGGCCATTTTGCGCTTTTGGCCAGAGGAGAGAAAGGTTAGTCAGCTAACAGAGCGGGGCCGCGTGACGGGCTGCCCAATTGGTCAGAAACGGGGGAACGCTCGGCGGCTTGTGCTCGTCTCATCTGCATCGCTAATCGAAACGGCAGCACGCGGATCGGCGCGTGCGGAGGGTGGCAATGCGCTTGCAGAATCAGGTGGCTCTGGTCACCGGCAGCACCCAGGGCATCGGCCGCGGCATTGCCGTGCGCCTGGCTGAAGAGGGCGCCGACATTGTCATCAACGGCCGCGAGAACGACGAACAGGCCCGCGAGAGCCTCGAGCAGGTCCGCGCCCTGGGCCGGAGGGTGTGCTTCATCGCCGCCGATGTCGGTGACGTCGAGCAGTGCCACCGGCTGGTGCGCGAGAGCATCGCGCAGATGGGGCAGCTGGACATCCTGGTCAACAATGCCGGTGTGCAGCGGCACGCGGCGTTCCTCGACGCGCAGGCGGACGATTATGATCAGGTGCTGAACGTCAACCTGCGTGGGCCGTTCTTCCTCGCCCAGGCGTTTGCCCGCCATTTGCGCGAGCAGGGCCGCGGCGGACGCATCATCAACAACAGCTCGGTGCACGAAGAGCTGCCGCATCCCAACTTCACCGCCTACTGCGCGAGCAAGGGCGGACTGAAGATGCTGATGCGCAACATCGCCATCGAGCTGGCGCCGCTGGGCATCACGGTGAACAACGTGGCGCCCGGCGCGGTGGAAACGCCGATCAACCGCGAGCTGATGAATCAGCCGGACAAGCTCGCCAACCTGCTGCAGAACATCCCTGCCGGCCGTCTCGGCCGCCCGCACGACGTCGCCGGCGTCGTTGCCTTTCTGGCCTCACCCGACGCCGAGTACATCACCGGGACTACACTGGTGGTCGATGGCGGCCTGCTATGGAACTACAGCGAGCAATGACCGATATCCCGCCGTGCCAGCCGTTCAGCCACGACACCAGCGCCATCTCGCGGGCCGACACGCTCACGCCTGCCGAGCGCTATCAGGAACTCTTCGTCGCGGTGCAGATGCAGCGGGTATTTCCCGACAGCAAGACCTTCGTCGACTGTGCGCCGCGTCGGCACCCCGAAGCCATCCTCGAGGACTATCGCGCCCGCTGCGGCGAGCCGGGCTTCGACCTGGAGGCCTTCGTCCATGAGCATTTCAGCCTGTACGAGATGCCGGTCAAGGCGTTCGTCGCCAACCCCGACGACAGCCTGGCCGAGCATATCGACCGGCTCTGGCCGATCCTCACCCGTCACCCTCAGGACCACCCCGAGCACTCCTCGCTGCTACCGCTGCCGCACGATTACGTGGTGCCGGGCGGGCGCTTCACCGAGCTGTACTACTGGGATTCCTATTTCACCATGCTCGGCCTGGACGAGAGCGGGCATTGCGACCTGCTGCGGGCCATGGCGGACAACTTCGCCTACTTGATCGACACCTACGGCCACGTGCCCAACGGCAACCGCACCTACTATCTGGGCCGTTCGCAGCCGCCGGTGTTCGCCCTGATGACCGAGCTCTTCGAGGAAACCGGCGTCCACCGCGCCAGCGACTACCTGCCGCAACTGCACAAGGAATACGCCTTCTGGATGGAGGGTGCCGACGTGCTGCGCCCGGGCGAGGCGCATCGACGCTGCGTGTGTCTGGCCGATGGAATGGTGCTCAACCGTTACTGGGACGAGCGCGCAACGCCGCGCGAGGAGTCCTACCGCGAAGATGTGGAAACCGCGCGCTCCAGCTGCCGGCCGCGGCACGAGGTCTATCGCGACCTGCGCGCCGGTGCCGAGTCGGGCTGGGATTTCAGCTCGCGCTGGCTCGACGACGCCCACCGGCTGGCGACCATCCGCACCACCAGCATCCTGCCGGTCGACCTCAACGCGCTGCTCTACAAGCTGGAGCGGCAGATCGCCGAGCTGTCTGCGGTGAAGAACCAGCACGCCTGTGCCGAAGCCTTTGCCCGCCGGGCCGAGGCGCGCCTGGCGGCCATCGATCAGTACCTGTGGAATTCCCGCGCTGGCGCCTATTTCGACTACGACTGGCAGCGCGGCCGGCAGCGCGACAATCTCACTGCCGCGACGCTGGCCCCGCTGTTCGTGCGCATGGCCAGCGCCGAGCAGGCCGCGGCGGTGGCGGCGACGGTGCAGGAGCGCCTGCTGGCGCCAGGCGGCCTGGCCACCACCGAAATCGGTGGCAGCGGCGAGCAGTGGGATCGGCCCAACGGCTGGGCGCCGCTGCAGTGGATCGGTATTCGTGGGCTGCAGCACTACGGCCACGATGCGCTGGCGCTGGACATCGAGGAGCGCTGGCTGACCATCGTCAGCCACCTGTTCGAGCGCGAGAACAAGCTGGTGGAGAAGTACGTGCTGCGACCCTGTACCGAGCACGCCGGCGGCGGCGAATACCCGTTGCAGGACGGCTTCGGCTGGACCAACGGCGTCACCCGCAAACTGATGCAGGAAGATCCCAATCACGAGGCCAACCGCTGTCGTGCCGGGCAATGCCCGCAGATTGACCGCAGCGGACGCGAACGACTGGGTTCCGGCAACGGCGGGCGCCGGCCCTAGCGGCGGTACGCCAGCAGAACGATCCCCCCTACGACGATCAGGCTACCGAGCACTTGCAAGGGCCCGAGCAGCTGGCCAAGCACCAGCCACCCCAGCAGCATGCCGGCGACCGGTTCCATGTTCATCACCGGAGCGTTGCGTGCAATGTTCAGTCGCGGCATGCAGATGAACAGCGTCGAGAAGGCGGCGCCATAGAGCAGCACCAGGCATGCGAGGGCGATCCAGCCGGCGCTGGCGCTGGGTAGGCCGAGCCCGCCGGGAATCAGGCTGCTGCTGCCGAGCGCGGCGGAGGCGAGGAACACCACGATCAGGGTCAGCATGCTGCGTACCGAGCCGGCCATCTGCGAGAGCTTGTGCTCGGTGACCCACAGCGCCACCGCGAACACCGCGGCCGCCGTCAGGCTGAACAGGATGCCGGCGACCCACTGGCCGTCCGGCGCCTCGCTGCTGACCAGACGTGCAGGCACGTCGAGCACCAGCACCAGGCCGAACAGGATCAGGCCCATGACCGCCAGTGTCTGGCGGGTCGGCCGGGGGCCGCCGAGCAGCCAGGTCAGCAGTGCCAGCAGGATCGGCGAGAGGTTGACCACCAGCAGTGCAAGCCCCACCGGAATGCGTGCTACAGCCGAATAGATACAGATGCTCTGCACTGCGATCAGCAGGCCTAGTAGGACTTGCCAGCGCCAGGTGGCGGGGCTCAGCTGCAACGACTCGCGGCGCCAGAACACCAGTGTGGCCAGCGCCAGCATCGTCACCCCGGCGCGGCAGAGCACGGCCAGTAGCAGTCCAGTGTCATGGTCGAAGGCGATGCGTGCGGCAATATGATTGGCGGCAAAGGAGCTGGCCAGTGCGGCGAGGATCAGCACGGAGGTATGGCGCGGAAATGGCGTGGCGGTCGTCTGCATGGAAGTTGTGATCCACCTGCTGCGGTGCTCGATTATGCCGGTAAGGTCGCTTCACGGCCCCCTCGCGTGCATTTTTGCAAGCGCAGCCATGCGTGTGGAGCAGCTGCTCAGGGGCGTCGATAGGGCGAGTCGTTCACGGGTGACAGGTCGAATGTGCCCTTCTCAATGAAGCGCTGGGTACCGAACAGGCCGCCGGCGAGTTTGCCGCGCAACACATAGGGCACTTCGTCGAGGCCGATGTGCTCGGCCAGCCCCAGCGCCTGGCGTGCCGCGGAAAAGGCCGAGATGGTCACCGGTACCTCGAGCACGCTCTCGCCGAAGCGCGGCACCGTGCCACGCTGGTCGCTGACGCCACTGGCCAGCCGCCGGCCGTTGACTTCCAGGTCGAGGGCGACGCCGCTGTAGTCGATGGCGCCCTCGTTGGGGTTCTGCAGGCGCAGCTTGACCAGGAAGCGAGCCTCCAGGCCCTCGCCCTGCAGCGGCTGGATGCCGGCGACCTGAACGTTGAGCGGGTCGCGCGGGGACAGTGCCGCGCAGGCGCCCAGGGTCAGGGCGAGCAGGGCGATCAGCAGCAGACGCAGCGGCTGCCATGGCAGGTGGAGCGTGGCGGATGGATGCACTCAGGATTTCCTGTCGAGGTTCTTGATGCCCTGCAGCAGTTCGATGGGCAACGGAAAAACGATGGTCGAGCTCTTGTCACCGGCGATGTTGCTCAACGTCTGCATGTAGCGCAGCTGCATGGCGCCCGATTGCCGGCCGAGCATTTCGGCGGCCTGCATCAGCTTTTCGGAAGCCTGCAGCTCGCCCTCTGCATGAATGACCTTGGCGCGCCGCTCGCGTTCCGCTTCGGCCTGGCGAGCGATGGCGCGGACCATGGATTCGTCGAGGTCGACGTGCTTGATCTCGACATTGGACACCTTGATGCCCCAGGCGTCGGTCTGTGCATCGAGCACTTGCTGGATGTCATTGTTGAGCTGCTCGCGCTCGGCCAGCATGTCGTCCAGTTCGTGCTTGCCGAGCACTGCGCGCAGTGTGGTCTGCGCCAGCTGGCTGGTGGCCGAGTGGTAGTCCTCGACCTGGATGATCGCCTTCTGCGCGTCCAGCACGCGGTAGTACACCACTGCGTTGACCTTCACCGAGACGTTGTCACGGGAGATCACATCCTGAGTCGGCACGTCCAGCACCAGGGTGCGCAGGTCGACCCGCACCATCTGCTGCAGCCCGGGGATGATCATGATCAGGCCGGGTCCCTTGACCTTCCAGAAGCGCCCGAGCATGAACACCACGCCGCGCTCGTACTCACGCAGGATGCGGAACGCCGAGGCAAGCAGCCCCACGACCAGCACCAGCAGCACCAGAAAACTCATTTCATAACCCATGGTTCAGCTCCTCTCGATTGCTTGATGGCTGTGCCGCGACGTTCAATTGCAGACCCTCCCGGGCGACCACCCGTACCTGCTGGCCGACCTGCAACGGGGTGGCGCTGCGTACCTGCCAGTTCTCGCCCTGCAGATGTACCCAGCCGCTGTGCGGGTCCTGCGCGGAGATGCCGGTGACCGGCGCCAGGCTGCCGATCAGCTCGGCATCACCGCCGACCAGCCGCTGGCGGCGCGCCTTCAGTGCCATGGCGACGATAGCGAACACCAGCAGCGCGCTGGCGAAGCCCAGTGGCACGATCAGCGACAGTGGAATGCCGAAGCCGGGTACCTCGGTGTCGATCAGAATCACCGCGCCGGCGACGAACGCGGCGACCCCGCCGATGCCGAGCACACCGAAACTGGGCAGGAAGGCCTCGGCCACCATGAAGGCGATGCCGAGCAGGATCAGCGCCACCCCGGCGTAGTCCACCGGCAGCAGCTGCAGCGCATACAGCGCCAGGATCAGGCAAATGCCGCCCAGCACGCCGCCGGCACCCATGCCGGGATTGGAGAATTCGAGGATCAGCCCGTAGATGCCGATCATCATCAGAATCAGCGCCACGCTGGGGTTGGTGATCACCGCCAGCAGGCGCACCCTCCAGTCCGGCGCGTGTTCGATCAGGCGCGCATCGGCCGTCTGCAGCCTGACCTCGCCCTCGATGGTGGCCAGCGTCTTGCCGTCGAGCTGACGCAGCAGGTCGGCCACGTCGCGCGCCAGGTAATCGATCACCTTGAGTTTCAGGGCTTCGCTGGCCGACAGGCTGACCGCCTCGCGCACCGCCTGCTCGGCCCACTCGGCGTTGCGTTCGCGCAGCTGGGCCAGCCCGCGGATATAGGCCGCCGCATCGTTCACCTGCTTGCGGGCGAGGGCGTCGCCGGAGGCCTTGGCGTCGTCTTCACGCTCGCCCTTCGGCTGCTCCGGCGGTGCACCGGGCATGCCGCCGATCTGCACCGGCGTCGCCGCGCCGAGATTGGTGCCCGGTGCCATCGCGGCGACATGGCTGGCATAGAGCATGTAGGTGCCGGCGCTGGCGGCGCGGGCGCCGCTGGGGGTGACATAGGTGGCCACCGGAATGGGGCTGGCGAGAATCGCCTTGATGATGGCGCGCATGGAAGTATCCAGCCCGCCGGGGGTGTCCAGTTCCAGCACCACCAGCTGTGCGCCCTCGTCGCGGGCGTGTTGCAGGCCGCGCAGGATGTAATCGGCGCTGGCCGGACCGATGGCGCCATCGACCCGCAGCAGCGTCACCGGATCGGCGGCACTCGCGCTCTGGACCGCGAGCGCGAACAGCAGGGCCAGCAGCCAGCGGGCGGGATGGCGAGGCATGGCGGATGTCCTCTGGCAGCGGCACGGCACAGTGTCGTGCCCTTGCTGGCAGCTTAGACCACCGCCGTCGTGGCGCGGCGAGGCAGGACGCCGCGTATCCGCCGACCGGGCTGAACTCCAGTCGCGGCCGCGGCCTCAGAACCAGTAAGGGCCGGCCTTCGCGGCCTGCATGCCGATCGAGGAGTCTTCATGCGCATCCATCACCTGAACTGTGGCTGCATGTGTCCGCTCGGCGGGGCCTTGTTCGATGGTTTCAGCAAGGGCCTGACGGCGCAGCTGGTCTGCCATTGCCTGCTGCTGGAAACCGACCAGCACGGGCTGGTGCTGGTGGATACCGGTTTCGGCACCGAAGACGTGCGGCGGCCCGGCGAGCGGCTCAGTCCGTTCTTCCGGGCGCTCAACAACATCCGCCTGGAGCCGCGCTACACCGCGCTGGAACAGCTGCACCGGCTCGGTTTCGCCGCCGAGGACGTGCGCCATATCGTGCTCACCCACCTGGATTTCGACCACGCCGGGGGGCTGTCGGATTTTCCGCAGGCCCAGGTGCACGTGCTGCAGCGCGAGATGGATGCCGCCCGGGCGACACGCAGCTTCATCGGCCACAGCCGCTACCGTCACCGGCAGTGGGACGAGGTGCGCCACTGGCAGTTCTACGAGCCGGGCGGCGATCTCTGGTTCGGCTTCCAGGCCGTTCGCGAGTTGCGCGGGCTGCGGCCGGAAATCCAGCTGATCCCGCTGACGGGGCATACCCATGGTCACGCCGGGGTCGCCGTGCAGACCGACAGCGGCTGGTTGCTGCATGCCGGCGACGCCTATTTCTTCCGCGAGGAGGTCGGCCGCAACGAGCGCCATTGCACGCCGGGGCTGCGCTTCTACCAGCGCATGATGGAGGTCGATCGCACCGCTCGGCTGGCCAATCAGCACCGGCTGTGGACGCTGTCGCTGGAGCACCGCGACGAGGTCACGCTGTTCTGCAGCCATGACGCGCAGGAGCTGGCGCGCATGCAGCGTGGTGCGCACTGATGGCGGCGCCACGCAGCCGGGCGGTGGAACGGATGATGGCCGCCGTGCGCTGGATCGGCTTCGGCGCCTGTTCGCTGGCCGCGCTCGGCTATGCGGCGATCGGCAACTACAGCATGTCCGGCGCCATGCTGGCGCTGGCCGTGCTCTCCTGGATCAACATCCGCCGCAAACGCGAGCCGCGCCGGTAACGACAGCTCAGCGCCGGCGCCTGCCGAGCAACAGGCCAACGCCGAGCGCCAACAGCGCACCGGCGCCAACGGCCAGTCCGCTGGCGGTCGCCGCACTGAGCGATACGGCCCGGGGTACGGCCTGCTCGGTGAAACGCCCGTCGGTCCGATGCAGACCCTCTACCGGCTCGAACAGGTTGTCGGGTCGCTCGGACGGGGCAGGTTCCGCGGTCAGCTGACCATCCCAGGCCTGACGGGCGAGCATTCGATCGAGCAGGCCGGGCATCAGCTGCGTACCCAGGATCGCCTTGAAACTGGCGGCGCCCAGCCAGAGTTCCCGTGGCGCGTTCCTGGCCGCACGCAGGATGGCGCGGGCCGCGACGTCCGGCGTGTGGATCGGCGGCACCGGCTGCGCGCGTCGGCTCATCCGGTTGCGCGCCCAGTCGAACTGCGGCGTGTTGTGCGCCGGCAACTGCACCATGGTCAGGCGAATGGCGCTCTTGTCGTGAATCAGCTCGCAGCGCAGTGAATCGATGAAGCCGCGGATGGCGAACTTGGCGCCGCAATAGGCCGACTGCAGCGGAATCGCACGATAGGCCAGCGCCGAGCCGACCTGGACGATGGTGCCGCGGTTGCGTGGGCGCATGTGGCGCAGGGCGGTCAGGGTGCCGTGCACGCTGCCCAGGTAGGTCACCTCGGTGACGCGGCGGATTTCTTCGGGGGTCAGTGCCGAGAACGGGCCGAACACCGTGGCCATCGCCGCGTTTACCCAGACGTCGATCGGCCCCAGCTCGGCCTCGACGCGCGTGGCGGCCGCTTCCAAGGCCGGGGCGTCGGCGACATCGGCGGCGATCGCCAGCACACGGGCTCCCAGCGCTTCGAGCTGCGCCTGGGTGTCGCTCAGGCCCTGCTCGCCGCGCGCGATCAACGCGACGCGGTAGCCGGCTCTGGCGAAGGCCTCGGCACTGGCGCGGCCGACACCGGCAGTCGCGCCACAGATCACCGCGGTTGGTTCTGGCATGGGAAGTCCTCTGGTCATTGCAATGAACGGGCGCTTTCGGTGGCCCGCAGCTGCTTAGACGACCCGCCCAGGCCCGGCCGAGTTCGCCGCTTGCCCCAGTGGATCGCTCGGCTATCGACCAATGGCCAATGGCGGCTACTCCTTTGGTCTGAGATGGTTAGCAGGCTAAGCGATAGCTGGCGCCGCCCCTTGGCTCAAAAGGCGAAGCGGCATGACGCAACGATGCCACCGTGGTGGCTGCGTCTTCCCCCTCTGTGCATCCATCAGATGCCCTCGGCGGCTTATCCGGTCGCCTTCGGACTCGTTCCCGCTGCCCTGAGGGCGGCGGGTCTGCCCCGCTGACGAAGGAACCCGTTGGCGTCGATCAGGTCGATTCAGTGAGCCTCGTAATGGCCAATTCCTGACTGACGGAGACCCTGATGGACCTTATCCGCATCATCTTCGCGATTCTGCTGCCACCGCTTGGCGTCTTTCTCCAGGTCGGTTTTGCCGGTGCCTTCTGGCTGAACATCCTGCTCACGCTGCTGGGTTACATTCCGGGCATCATTCACGCCGTCTGGATCATCGCCCGCCGCTGATCGCTCAGAGCCCGGCTCGGCCGGGCCCGCTTTTGAACTCCCTCCGCTGGCCGTGTAGAGTCGCGCCTCCTGCGCTACGGAACCTATTAGGCGCGAAACACTCAAGAAAACGCCGGAAACCGAGCGCCATCGCCCGCAGGTGATGCCCCCGCGCTGCGTCAGACCTGCCCCGGTACACGGAAAGGAAACCAGATGAGCGAGTCCTTCATCGATCAGAACAATTTCAGGCGCATCCTCAATCGCAATGTGGCCGTGCCCCTGGGCTTCGGCTTCCTCAGCGCCTTCTTCTTCAGTGCCATCGTCTATTACCTGCTGAGCGTCAGCCACTGGGTCGATCAGTCGGTCAAGGGGGTGGCCCACGCCCATGAAGCGCTGCGCCTGATCGCCGATCTGGAAACCGGCCTGCGTGGCTACCTGATCGCCGGCGAAAAGCCGTTCCTCGATCCTTACCGCCAGGGCCTGGAGCAAATCGAGCAGGAGCTGGGCGAGCTCAAGGAGTTCGCCGGCGACAACCCGCTGCAGCTGTCGCGCATCCAGAAGGTCGAGGCGGCGCATCATCTCTGGCTCACCTTTGCCGAAGAAGGGATCGCGCGGCGTAGCGCCGGCGAGTCGATCGTCGAGTACGTGCGCACCCGCCGCGGCCTCGACCTGACCAACCAGCGCCGCACGCTGCTCAACGAATTCATCGCCACCGAGCGCCAGCTGCGTGCCGAGCGTACCGACACCTCGGAAATCGTCACCACGGCGCTGATCGGTGGCTTCCTGCTGTTCAGCCTGATCTTCAGCGGCCTGCTGGTCTTTCTCGGTCGCCGTGACCTGACCACGCTGTCGGCGACCTACTCCGAATCGCTGCGCAAGCAGCAGGCGCATGCCGAGGCGCTGGAAAAGCAGGCCTGGTACCGCACCGGCCAGACCCAGCTGAGCGAGTCGATCATCGGCGAACTGGCGCTGCCGGCGCTGGGCCAGGGCGTGCTGAACTTCCTCTCGCGTTACATCGATGCCGCCGTCGGCGCGCTGTACGTGGTGCAGGACGGCAAGCTGCAGCGCGTCGCCGAATACGCCTACGACCCGGAACATCTGCAGAGCGCGCGTAGCCTCGAGGTCGGTACGGGGCTGGTAGGGCAGGCCGCCTTGGAGCGTCGGATGATGGCGCTCGAAGACCTGCCGGCCGGCTATCTCAAGGTGACCTCGGCGCTGGGCGACACCACACCACGCGCGGTGCTGATCGTGCCGGTGGAAGACAGCGGCCTGCTCAATGGCGTGATCGAACTGGGCTTCCTGCGACCGCTGCGCGAGCAGGACAGCGAGCTGCTGCGACGCATCGCCCCGAGCATCGGCTCGGCCATCGAAGCGGCGCGTTACCGCCAGCGACTGCAGAAGGTGCTGGCCGAAACCCAGCAGCTCAACGAGGAGCTGCAGGTGCAGCAGGAAGAACTGCGTGCCGCCAACGAGGAGCTGGAGGAGCAATCCAATGCCCTGCGCGAGTCGCAGACGCACATGGAAGAGCAGCAGGCCGAGCTGGAGCAGACCAACGAACAGCTGGCCGAGCAGACCGAAGCGCTGGCTCGCCAGCGCGACCAGATGGACGAGAAGAACCAGCGCCTGAACGAGGCCCAGCTGATGCTCGAGCAGCGCGCCGACGAGCTGCAGCGTGCCAGCCGCTACAAGTCCGAGTTCCTCGCCAACATGTCCCACGAGCTGCGCACGCCGCTGAACAGTTCGCTGATCCTGGCCAAGCTGCTGGCGGACAACCCGGCCGGCAACCTGAGCGAGGAGCAGGTGCAGTTCGCCCGCTCCATCTATTCGGCTGGCAACGACCTGCTGACCCTGATCAACGACATTCTCGACATTTCCAAGGTGGAAGCCGGCAAGCTCGAGGTGCACCCGGAACTGACCATCCTCGCGCGGCTGGTCGATGGCATGAAGAGCCTGTTCCTGCCACAGGCCATGGAGAAGGCCCTGAGCTTCAGCGTCGAACTGGCCGACGACCTGCCGCCCACCCTGTTCACCGACCGCCAGCGCCTGGAGCAGATCCTCAAGAACCTGTTGGCCAACGCCTTCAAGTTCACCGAGAAGGGCTCGGTCACTCTGCGCGTCGAGCCGCGCGATGGCGGCATGCTCGCCTTCGCGGTGCGCGACACCGGCATCGGCATCGCGCCGGAGCAGCAGGCGGCGATCTTCGAGGCGTTCCGCCAGGCCGATGGCACCACCAACCGACGCTATGGCGGCACGGGCCTGGGCCTGTCGATCTCCCGCGAGCTGGCGAACCTGCTGGGCGGCCAGATCGAAGTGCAGAGCGCGCCGGGCGCCGGCAGTACCTTTACCCTGGTGCTGCCGCAGAGCTACAGCGAGCCGCTCGCCGTCGAGCAGACCACCGCGCCGCAGCCGAGCCGCGCACCGGTCACCATGGCCGAAGCGATCACGCCGCCGGCGCGCCGCGACGAGCCGGAGCTGCCGAACCGCGGCGCCGTGTCCTACGAGCGCCTGCCCGACGACCGCGACAAGTACCCGTTCAAGGAGCGCTGCGTGCTGGTCATCGAGGACGAGCCGCAGTTCGCGCGCATCCTCCGTGACCTGGCCCACGAACTCGAGTACAGCTGCCTGCTGTCGCAGAACGCCGACGACGGCTTCGACACCGCGGTGCAGTACAAGCCCGATGCCATCCTGCTCGACATGCGCCTGCCGGACCATTCCGGCCTGACCGTGCTCGAGCGCCTCAAGGAAAACCCGGCGACCCGCCATATTCCGGTGCACGTGGTCTCGGTGGAGGATCGCAAGGAAGCCGCGCTGCAGATGGGCGCGGTGGGCTACGCGATGAAACCCACCACCCGCGAGGAACTGAAGGACGTGTTCGGTCGCCTGGAAGCCAAGCTGGCGCAGAAGGTCAAACGCATCCTGCTGGTGGAGGACGACGCCCTGCAGCGCGAGAGCATGTCGCGGCTGATCGAGGACGTGGACATCGAGATCACCGCCGTCGAGTTCGGCGAGCAGGCCCTCGAACTGCTGCGCAGCACCATGTTCGACTGCATGATCATCGACCTCAAACTGCCGGACATGGATGGCAGCGAACTGCTCGAACGCATGGCCAAGGAGGACATCTGCTCCTTCCCGCCGGTGATCGTCTACACCGGGCGCAACCTGACCCGCGACGAGGAAGCGGCGCTGCTCAAGTACTCGCGCTCGATCATCATCAAGGGGGCGCGCTCGCCGGAGCGCCTGCTCGACGAGGTCACCCTGTTCCTGCACAAGGTCGAGTCGGACATGCCGCCCGAGCGGCAGAAGATGCTGAAAAGCGCACGCAGCCGCGAGAAGGCCTTCGAGGGCCGCACGATCCTGGTGGTGGACGACGACGTGCGCAACGTCTTCGCCCTGACCAGCGCGCTGGAACAGAAGGGCGCGCTGGTGGAAATCGCCCGCAACGGCCTGGAGGCGATCGACAAGCTGCAGCACGACGAGACCATCGACCTGGTGCTGATGGATATCATGATGCCGGAGATGGATGGCTTCACCGCCATGCAGGAAATCCGCAAGGAGACGCGTTTCGCCAAGCTGCCGATCATCGCGGTGACCGCCAAGGCGATGAAGGACGATCAGGATCGCTGTTTGCGTGCCGGCGCCAACGATTACCTGGCCAAGCCCATCGACCTCGACCGTCTGTTCTCGCTGATCCGCGTCTGGCTGCCGAAAGTGGAGCTGCTGTGAAATGGGCGACCGCAACATCGAGATCGAACTCAAGCTGCTGATCGAGGCCATCTACCTCAAGTACAGCTACGACTTTCGCGACTACTCCAGCGCCTCGCTCAAGCGCCGGGTGCTGCTGGCGCTCAAGCAGCTCGACTGCGACAGCATCTCGGAACTGCAGCGCAAGATCCTCTACGACCCGCACGCCTTCATGGACCTGCTGCAGTACCTCACCATCCCGGTCAGCGAGATGTTCCGCGACCCGAGCTACTACCGGTCGCTGCGCGAGCACGTGGTGCCGGTGCTGCGCACCTATCCGTCGCTGAAGATCTGGGTCGCCGGCTGCAGCACCGGCGAGGAGGTCTACTCGATGGCCATCCTGCTCAAGGAGGAGGGGTTGCTGGAGCGGACGATCATCTACGCCACCGACATCAACCCGCGCTCGCTGGAGCAGGCACGTCAGGGCATCTTCGCCATCGACCACCTGCGCCAATACACCGCCAACTACCAGCAGGCCGGCGGCACCCGCAGTTTTTCCGACTACTACACCGCCGCCTACGACTCGGCGATCATGGACAAGTCACTGAAAGAAAAGGTTACGTTTGCCGATCATAGTCTGGCGACCGATAGCGTATTTTCCGAAACGCAATTCATCTCGTGCCGCAACGTGCTGATCTATTTCAACAAGCCGCTGCAGGATCGCGCCTTCGGTCTGTTCCATGAGTCGCTCTGTCACCGAGGCTTCCTCGGCCTGGGCAGCAAGGAGACCGTCGAGTTCTCGGGCTACGCCGGTCTCTACGAGCCGTTCGATAAATCGGAAAGGATCTTCCGCAAGCTATGAGCAGCTCCGATCAGGCGATCCTGCAGGCCAGACGCCAGTCGCCCATCGAGGCCGTGGTGATCGGCACCTCGGCTGGCGGGCTGGAGGCGCTGGGCGTGGTGCTCGAGGGCCTGCCAAGCACCTACCGCCCGCCGATCCTGGTGGTGCAGCATGTCCCGGCCCACGGCCGGAGCCAGCTGGTGGAGATCTTCGCGCGCAGAACCCGGTTGCGGGTCAAGGAAGCAGAAGACAAGGATCCGCTAAGCTCGGGCATGCTGTGTTTCGCGGCGCCCGGTTATCACCTGCTGGTCGAAGGCGACCGCAGCCTGTCGCTGAGCCAGGATGATGCCGTGCACTTTTCGCGGCCTTCGATCGACGTGCTGTTCGAATCCGCGGCCGATGTCTGGGGGCCGCAGGTGGCGGGCGTGCTGCTGACCGGCGCCAACGAGGACGGCGCTGCCGGCCTCGAGGCGATCCATCGGGTCGGTGGCCTGACCGTGATCCAGGACCCTGCCGAAGCGGCGGTGCCGACCATGCCGCGCGCGGCGCTGCAGCGCTTCGCACCGGACTACATCTTGCCCCTACGTGACATTCACCGACTGTTGCGAGAACTGGAGTGACCATGCCCGACCGTAACGACGAGGTGAACCTGCTCATCGTCGATGATCTGCCGGAGAACCTGTTGGCTCTGGATGCGCTGCTGCAGGCGCCGGGCGTCCGGGTGCACCAGGCCGAATCGGCCGAGCAGGCGCTGGAGCTGTTGCTGCGACATGAGTTCGCCCTGGCCATTCTCGATGTGCAGATGCCGGGCATGGACGGCTTCCAGCTGGCCGAGCTGATGCGCGGCACCGAGCGTACCAAGCAGATCCCCATCGTCTTCGTCAGCGCCGCCGGCCGTGAGCTCAACTACGCCTTCAAGGGCTACGAGAGCGGTGCGGTGGATTTCATGCACAAACCGCTGGATGCCCATGCGGTGCGCAGCAAGGTCAGCGTGTTCGTCGACCTGTACCGCAGCCGCAAGCGCCTGGCCCGTCAGCTCGAGGCGCTGGAGCAGAGTCGTCGCGAGCAGGAGGTGCTGCTCGACGAATTGCGGCAGACCAAGGCCGAACTGGAAGATGCGGTGCGCATGCGCGATGACTTCATGTCCATCGTTTCCCACGAACTGAAGACGCCGCTCAATACCCTGATCCTCGAGGTTCAGCTGCGCAAGCTGCAGCTCAGCCGCAACAACCTCGCCGCTTTCAGCGAAGAGCGCCTGCGCGGCATGGTGGACAAGGACGAGCGACAGATCCAGAGCCTGATCCGGCTGATCGACGACATGCTCGACGTCTCGCGCATCCGCACCGGCAAGCTGTCGATCCGCCCGAGCCGCACCGATCTCGCCGCACTGGTGGGCAACGTGGTGGAAAGCTTCGCGGCGCAGATGGAAGCCTGCGGCTGCGAGCTGCGGCTGGAGCGCAACGAACCCATCGTCGGGGTCTGGGATGCCTTCCGCATCGAGCAGGTACTGGCCAACCTGCTCACCAACGCCATGCGCTACGGTGCCGGCAGGCCGGTGCAGGTGAGCGTCGCCGCCTGTGCCGAAGGAGCCTGCATCGAAGTGCGTGACCATGGCATCGGCATCAGTCCGAAGAGCCTGGAACGCATCTTTCACCAGTTCGAGCGGGCCGAAGGCAGCGAAAGCAGCGCCGGACTGGGCCTGGGGCTGTTCATCGCCGATCAGATCGTGCGTGCGCACCAGGGGCGTATCCAGGTGCACAGCGAGGAAGGTCGCGGCTCCGTGTTCCGCGTGCTGCTGCCGCTGGGCGAATAGCCAGCCTCGCAGCCCCAGGGCGGCGGTCTCAGGACGAGCAGCTGATTTCCAGATGCTTGCCCCACTCGGGCGGCCGCTCGGCGTAGCGCTCCATCCCGGGCTGTTCGTCGAAGGGGCGGCTGAGAACCGCATGCAGCTCGCGCACCGGCGCGTAATCGCCTTTCTCCGCCGCCTCGATCGCTTGCTGCGCCAGGTAGTTGCGCAGGATGTACTTCGGATTGACCGCGTGCATCCGTGCCTGCCGCGCGACCGGATCGCCGCCCTCGCGGGCGCTGCGCGCGCAATATTCCGCCGCCCAGGCATCGAAGCCCTGCAGGTCGATGAAGTCCTCGCGCAGCCGCTGCACGGCCTGTTCGGCCGGACGCTCGCCGAGTTCGCGGAAGAAGCGCGTGTAGTCCACCGCGCTGCCCTGCATCAACTGCAGCAGGTGGCGGATCAGCTCGGCGTCGCCATCCTCGGCTTGGCTGAAACCCAGCCGGCGGCGCATCAGATCGAGCCATTCGACCTCGTACAGCGGCAGGAACAGCTCCATGGTTTCGCGCAGCACCTTGACCTCGACGAAGGGCGTCAGCGCCTGGGCCAGCGCGGCCAGGTTCCAGTGGGCGATGGGCACCTGATTCTCGAAGGAGTAGCGGCCGGTATCGTCGGAGTGGTTGCAGATGAAGCGGGCATCGAAGTCATCGAGGAAGGCGTAGGGGCCGAAGTCGAAGGTGATGCCGAGGATCGACATGTTGTCGGTATTCATCACCCCGTGGCAGAAGCCGTAGGCCTGCCAGCGGGCAATCAGCGCGGCGGTGCGTTCGAGCACCGTGCGGAAGAACATGTGGAACGGTTCGGGATGTTCCAGCAGTTCGGGGAAGTGCGCCTCGATGACATGCTCGAGCAGCTGCTTCAGTTCGCCGTGCTGGCGGGTGTAGTAGAAGAACTCGAAGTGGCCGAAACGCACGTGGCTCGGCGCCAGGCGCAGCAGCATGGCGCCACGCTCGGGGCGTTCGCGGTAGACCAGGGTGTCCGAACCGGTGACGCACAGCGCGCGGGAACTGGGGATGCCGAGGGCGTGCAGGTGCTCGCTGGCGAGGAATTCGCGGATCGACGAGCGCAGCACCGCGCGACCATCGCCCATGCGCGAATAGGGTGTCTTGCCGGCGCCCTTGAGGTGCAGGTCCCAGTACTCGCCGGCCTCGTTCACCACCTCGCCGAGCAGCAGGCCTCGGCCGTCGCCGAGCTGCGGGTTGTAGCTGCCGAACTGGTGGCCGGAATAGACCATCGCGCGCGGCTCGGCGGTGGACCAGATCTTGTGCCCGGAGAACAGTTCGGCGAACAGCGGCTGCTCGGCTTCGGCCGGGTCGAGATCCAGCAGGGCCATCGCCGCCTCGCTTGCCACCACCAGGCGCGGCGCTTCCAGCGGCTGCGGCGATACCCGGGTGGAAAAGGTATCGCCGAGACGGGCGAAGCGATTGTCGAAATGGAGCTGGGTCAGGGTCTTCAAGTCGCCTCCGGCGCGGCATGCGGGCAAGCATGGCTCGGCCGGAGCCGAGCCTGTTCAGGACGTTGGAGGACGACGGACGCCTGGACGTTCCTCAGGCGCGATCGTCGGTTGCCGGCTTGTCGCCATCGGCCGGTTTGGTAGCGGCGCTGAGCTGCAGCTGCTGCCCCGCAAAATTCTTGAGGAAGATATCCACCTGGCGGAAAGCGATGCTGATGCCCGCCTTGTTGAATTCGCGATCGATGAAGCGGTTGATCTCGTCGGTGGCAGGGTTGCGGTCGCCGAGGTCGCGCACGTGGATGCGCAGCTCGTGGTCCAGCGTGCTTTCGCCGAAATTGAGGAAGAACACCTGCGGTTCGGGCTCCTTGAGCACCCGCGGGTTGTCCTGCGCTGCCTTGTAGAGCAGCGCCTTGACCTTGTCCAGGTCCGATCCGTAGGCGACGCCGACCTTGATCGTCACGCGCGTTACGGTGTCGCTCAGCGACCAGTTGATCAGCTGGCCGGTGATGAAGGTCTTGTTCGGGACGATGATGTCCTTGCGGTCGAAGTCGGTGATGGTGGTGGCACGGATGCGAATCCGGCTGACCGTGCCGGACAGGTTGCCGATGGTGACCACGTCGCCGATGCGCACCGGGCGCTCGAAGAGGATGATCAGACCGGAAATGAAGTTGGCGAAGATCTCCTGCAGGCCGAAACCCAGGCCGACCGAGAGCGCCGCCACCAGCCATTGCAGCTTGTCCCAGCTGACCCCGAGGGTGGACAGTGTGGCGACGATGCCGAAGCCGGCCAGCGCATAGGACAGCAGCGTGGTGGTGGCATAGGCGCTGCCCTGGGCCAGGCGCAGCTTGGACAGCACCATGACTTCAAGCAGGCCCGGCAGGTTGCGTGCCAGGGCCACGGTGATGGCGATGATCAGCAGCGCACCGAGCAGGTTGTTCAGGCTGATCGCCGCGGTGGTCAGCGTTTCGCCGCTGCCGGTGGTGTATTCATAGAGGGTGATGTTGTCCAGGTAGGAGACCACCGAGATCAGGTCCGACCACACCCAGTACAGCGCCACCAGGAACACGCCGAACATGGTCAGGCGGGTCAGGCGCAGGGACTGCTGGTTGACCTGCTCGATGTCCAGCCCAGGCTCGCCCTGGGCTTCGATCGTATCGCTCTGCTCATCGGCCATGGCTTGCCGTCTGGCCAGTGCGCGCTTGTAGGCCAGGCGCCGCGCCGCCACCGTCAGCCCGCGGATCAGCGCGGCCTCGACGACGATCCAGATCATCAGCAGGTAAAGGGTGTCGATCAGCCGGTCGGTCAGCTTCAGCGCGGTGTAGTAGTAGCCGAAGCCCACCGCGACGATCAGCGCGATCGGTAGCACACTGAACAGCAGGCCGATCATCAGTCTCACTGGTGGCGCATTCTGGCTCGATGGGCCTTTGAGCAGCAGGCGGTTGAGACGCCAGCTCATCAGGGCGAAGCAGGTCAGCACCACGAGGATGCCGAGCACGTCGTCGGCCAACCGCGCCGGCTGGTGCTCGGCGACGCTGACCACCGCCACCAGGGCCATGACGATCAGGCCGAGGCGGCGGATCTCGTCGCGCAGGAAGGCCACCTGCGGCCGTGACCAGCCGAAGTGCAGCTCGGCGACACGCCCCGGCGAGAGCATGCGGTAGGCGCTGTAGAACACCAGCCAGGCCTGGGCCATTTCGAACAGGGCGGCACCGAGCACGTAGTTCTGTCCGCGTGCATCCATCTGCAGCAGATAGCCGCAGAGGGCGAGGAACAATGCGCCAGGCAAGGCCAGCAAGAGATTGAGCAATAGCGCCAGCGGTGTATGCAGCTGGCTGTCGTTGCGGAAGTGGCCGATCTGCTCGCTCAGCGAGCTGAGCTTGGCGTCGATCTTGTTGCGCCACCAGAGCAGGGCGGCGATCAGCAGCAGCAGCGGCAGGAAGAACAGCGGCCGCTCCTTGAGACCGGCGCCCAGTTCCTGCAGCGCCGACAGCCAGGGCATCGACGCCAGCTGGGCCTTGAGGCGCTGGGGGGCGCCCTGCAGCCAGCTGAGATCCAGCGGCTTGTTGCTGGGAATCCAGAACATCTGCTCGTCGAGGGTATCGCTGAGCGCGCGCGCGGTGTCCTGCAGCTGCTTCTGGTTCAGCTGCAGGGTGATCGAGGCGTTGAGCAGCGCATCCAGCTCGCGATTGAGGCGGTCGAGCAGCTCGCTGCGGGTGGTCGCCAGGTCGAGCAGCGTGCGCCGCAGCTCCGGGGTCACATCCTCCTCGTTCTGCCGGGCCAGCAGCTGCTCGACATAGGCGCTGGCATTGCCAGCGGCCTCGCGGCGCTGGTTCAGCTCGAACTGGTACAGGCGGATGTCGGCGATCTCGTCGGCGAGGTTCTTGTCCAGCTGCAGGCTCGGCAATGCCTGCTTCTGCTGGTAGAGGATGCGCGACAGCAGCAGGCTGCCCTCGAGCACCGAGATCTGCTCCTCCAGCGCCTGGTCGGTCTGGTTGAGGGTGTCGAGCTGCTGGCGGGTCTGCAGGTTCTGCTGGTTGAGACGGTTGAGGCGCTCGGTGGCGCGCAGCAGGTAGTCGGAGAGTTTGAGGTTCTCGGCGCTCTCGGCGGCGAGCAGCTTGTCCGAGCCGGCCTGCTGCACCCGTGCCGAGAACTCGGCGACGGTCTGCTCCGATTCGGCGCGGCGCTTCTCGTTGATCAGGGCCTGCAGTGCCTGGGTTTCCTTTTCGGCACGGGCGATGCGTTCGGCCAGCAGGTCACGGCGTGCCTTGCCCAGGTCCTGCAGCTGGCTGTTGCCGGCAAGCTCCTGGCGGCGCAGCTCGATCTGGGCATTGAGCGAGACGATCTCGGCGTCCAGCAGGGCGCGGCGTTCCTCGCTCAGCGGCTTGCCCGACTCGCGCCCGTTCTTGAGCAGGTTGTTGATTTCCTGAATGCGTGTCTGCGCCGTGCCGATCTGCGCCTGGGCCCGTTCCGGACGGGTCTGCGCGGTGATGATCATGCTGTTGGCCGCGCTGAACTGCTTCTGCCACTCCGACAGTTCCTCGACCCGCGCGCTCAGGCGCTGCTCGAGCGCCTCGACCGACTGCTTGGCGTAGCGCTCGGCGGCGTCTTCGTCGGGGCTGGCCTTGAGCTTGGCCAGCTCGCGCTGGGCCTCGGTGATCTCCTTCGGGGCCTGAGCCAGCAGGGCCTTGAGTTCCTCGGCGCGCTTGTTGCTGGTTTCGGTTTGCTGGAGCAGACGCTGGGTCTGCTCGCCGAGCGACAACGCCGGCTTGGCTTCGCCTTCGGCGGCGGGCGGCGTGCCGGTCAGGCTGTCGAGGGATTGGGCGTGCAGCGGGGCAACGAACAGGCAGAGCGTGGAAAGCAGCAGGGTGCGCAGAAATGACATGGAGGCAGACGCAGGCGGGTGACCGAAAGTGCGAAAGTCTACGGGCTGCGCCAGCCGAGCGCGAGTACCGTGCAACGGGTCGACGGACGGGCTCGTTGGCCGGGCGGTTCGCAGCAATGCAGTGGTTCGCGGCGCCGGTTCGCTAGCCGGCGAAACGGGGCGATCGGTGGACCGCCCCAGACGCTAGAACATCAGCTGCGGGCCGGGCTTGTCGCCCTCCGGAAACTTCAGGCCGACCTTGCGCACCTGGCCCGCGTCCATCGCCGCCACGGTCCAGGTCAGGCCGTTCCATTCGACCTGGTCGCCGACCACCGGCCGGCCGCCGACCTGCTCGGCCATGAAGTCACCGATGGTCTGCTCGCCATCCACCTCGCCGAGCTTGAGCCCATAGAGCGCGGCGATGGCATTGAGCTGGGCGTCGGCCTCGAGGATGAAGTCGCCGAAGAAACGCAGGTCCTGTCCGCGCGTGGGTGCCTGGCTGAACAGCTTGCCAAGGGCCGGCAGGTCTTCGTCATGGCCGATCACGCAGAGGATGTCATCCACCTGCAGGCGGGTACTGCCCGACGGGTGCAGCAGCTCCTTGCCTCGGAACAGGGCGGCAATGCGCGTGCCCGGGGGCATCTTCAGTTCCCGCAGCGCGGCGCCGACGCACCATTTGCTGGCGCTCAGGCGGTAGACGAACATCTCCCACTGGCTGGTGGTGTGCACCTGCAGGCCGGTACGCGAGACCGGCATCGGCGACGGCGGGACTTCCACCTTGGCCTTCTTCGCCGCCCAGGCCAGCGTCGAGCCCTGCAGCAGCAGCGATACGAGGACGATGAAGAACGCCACGTTGAAGAACAGCTGGGCATTTTCCAGCCCGGCCATCAGCGGGAACACCGCGAGGATCACCGGCACCGCGCCGCGCAGGCCGATCCAGGAGATGAACAGGCGCTCGCGCAGGTGGAAGCTGCGAAACGGCAGCAGGCTGACGAACACCGCCAGCGGCCGGGCGAAGAGGATCATCCACAGCGACAGCAGCAGCGCCGGGATGGCAATGGGCAGCAGCTCGCTGGGCGTGAGCAGCAGGCCGAGCACCAGGAACATGCCGATCTGGCTGAGCCAGGCCAGGCCATCGAACATGTGCAGGATGCCGTGGCGGTTGCGGATCGGCCGGTTGCCCAGCAGCAGGCCGCAGACATAGATCGCCAGGATGCCGCTGCCGCCGATGGCGCCGGACAGGGCGAAGATCATCAGGCCGCCGGCCACCGCCAGCAGCGGGTAGAGGCCGTCGGCCACCGACAGACGGTTGATCAGCTGCAGCAGCAGCCAGCCGCCGAGCAGGCCGAGCACGGTGCCGATGCCGAACTGCTGCAGCAGGCTGAGCAGGAAATCCCAGCCAAAGGTGGACTGGCCGGCGAGCAGCATCTCGATCAGTGCGACGGTCAGGAACATCGCCATCGGGTCGTTGCTGCCCGATTCGATTTCCAGGGTCGACCCGACCCGCTCGTTGAGGCCCTTGCCGTTGAGCAGGTTGAACACCACCGCGGCATCCGTGGAGCCGACGATGGCGCCGATCAGCAGGCCCTGCAGCAGCGGCAGGTCGAACAGCCAGGCGGCGGCCAGGCCGGTCAGGCCCGAGGTGATGGCGACCCCGAGGGTGGCCAGGGAAAAGGCCGGTTTCAGCGCGACGCGGAAGGTGGCGGTGCGGGTGCGCATGCCGCCGTCGAGCAGGATCACCGCCAGCGCCAGGTTGCTGATGACGAAGGCGAGGCGGTAGTCCTCGAAGACGATGCCGCCGACGCCATCGACGCCAGCGAGCATGCCGACGGCAAGGAAGATGACCAGGATGGGTACGCCGAGGCGATTCGACAGCGAACTCATCAGGATGCTTGCAGCCACCAACAAGGCACCGATGAAGAACAGGTGGTTGATGTTGCCGACGTCCAAATGAACACTCCGTTAGAGAAAGCCGCCTCGCGCCCATGCACGGGATATGCCAGCGATTCTAACCTGATGATTTGACGGGCTGTCAAAAAAACGCCCCGCATCGGCGGGGCGTTGTAACAATATCTCCAGTGGGCTAGAACCAGGCGTCCTGCATGCCTAAGCAGGTGTCGTCGCGGGCTTCCAGAAGCGCCAGCTCGTGGGCGCAGGCCGGCACTTCCCAGGTCAGGAAATAGCGCGCCGCCTGCAGCTTGCCGCGGTAGAAGTCGGCATCTGCCGGATTGCCCTCGGCCAACCCGCGCTCGGCACGCAGTGCCTGTTCCAGCCAGCGCCAGCCGATCACTGCGTGGCCGAACACCTTCAGATACAGCGCCGAGTTGGCCAGTACCTGGTTGACCTTCCCTGCCATCAGGTCGCCCAGAAGCGCCTGGGTCACGCTGGTCAGCCGGGCGACGTGCTGTTCCAGTGGCTGGCGCAAGGCACCGAGCGAGTCGTATTCGGCGGCGCGCTGGCAGCAGTCCTGGATCAGCCCGAGCAGCTGGCGCAGGCCGGCGCCCTTGTTCTGCATCAGCTTGCGGCCGAGCAGGTCCAGCGACTGGATACCGTGAGTACCTTCATGGATCGGGTTGAGGCGGTTGTCGCGGTAGTACTGCTCCACCGGGTACTCGCGGGTGTAGCCGTGGCCGCCGAGGATCTGGATCGCCAGTTCGTTGGCCTTCAGGCAGAACTCCGATGGCCAGGACTTGACGATGGGGGTGAGCAGGTCGAGCAATTCCGCCGCACTGCGCCGCGCCTCCTCGCTTTCCGCGGTGTGCTCGTCGTCCACCAGCCGCGCGGAATACAGGCCGAGGTCGAAGGCGCCCTCGACGTAGGCCTTCTGCGTCAGCAGCATGCGCTTGACGTCGGTGTGCTCGATGATCGGCACCTGGGTCGACGCCGGGTCCTTGCCGTCCGGCAGTCGGCCCTGCGGACGCTCGCGGGCGTAGTTCAGCGAGTAGAGGTAGCCGGCGTAGCCGAGCATGATCGCGCCCATGCCGACACCGATGCGCGCCTCGTTCATCATCTGGAACATATAGGCCAGGCCCTTGTGCGGCTCGCCTACCAGGTAGCCGACGCAGTTGCCGTTGTCGCCGAAGTTCAACGCGGTGCTGGTGGTGCCGCGCCAGCCCATCTTGTGGAACAGGCCGGCCAGCAGCACGTCGTTGCGTTCGCCCAGCGAACCGTCGTCGTTGATCAGGAACTTCGGCACGATGAACAGGCTGATGCCCTTAACCCCGGGCGGTGCGTCCGGCAGCTTGGCCAGCACCATGTGCACGATGTTTTCCGACAGCGGGTGGTCGCCGCCGGAGATGAAGATCTTGTTGCCCTTGAGCCGGTAGCTACCGTCGCCGGCCGGTTCGGCGCGGGTGCGGATGTCCGATAGCGAGGAGCCGGCATGCGGCTCGGTAAGCGCCATGGTGCCGAAGAAACGGCCCTCGAGCATCGGTTGCAGGAAGCGCCGCTTCTGCTCCTCGGAACCGAAGGTCTCGATCAGGTGCGAGGCGCCCATGCTCAGCATCGGGTAGGAGCTGGTGGCGATGTTGGCCGACTGGAAGTGGGCGAAGCAGGCACGCGACAGCAGGTTGGGCAGCTGCATGCCGCCGTCGTCGAAACTGCGCTGGGCATTGTGGAAACCCGCCTCGATAAAGGCGTCGACCGCCGGTTTGACTTCCGGGATCAGCACCGCCTCGCCGTTCTGGTAGACCGGCTCGTGCTCGTCGGACTTGCGGTTGTGCGGCGCGAAATATTTCTCGGCGATGCTGCGGGCGGTGCCGATGGCGGCATCGAAGGTTTCGCGGCTGTGATCGGCGAAGCGCTCGCGGCGCGTCAGGGCCTCGGCGTCCAGCACCTCGTAGAGTTCGAAGGCCAGGTTGCGCGGGCAGAGCAGGGTCTCGGTCATGGTCAACCTCCATTTCTATCGGCCCGAGTCTAAGGACGCCCGTTTTCCATTGCCTAGCTCCATCCATTGCACTGATGGAGCGTCAACACGGGCGACCTCCTCCTAGTCGAGCAACTGACGCATCAGCGAGGCGAGTTCGCCCTCGGCCAGCCCGGCCGCTTCCAGGTGCATCAGTGCCGCTTCGCGATGCGTTGCCAGTTGCTGGCGCGCGGCCTGGGGACCGAGCAGCGACACCACCGTGGCCTTGGCCCGATCCTGCTGGCAGTCCTTGCCGGTCTGCTCGGGGCTGAGGCCGTCGGCGATGTCGTCAAGCAGCTGGAAAGCCAGGCCCAGTTCGACGGCGAAACCGTGAAGATGCCGCATCAGCGTTCGATCGGCCCCGACCAGCAGCCCGGCCAGGGTCAGCGCAGCGCTAAACAGGGAGCCGGTCTTCAATTGGTTGGTGGTGGTGGCTGCATCGAGTGGGTGAGCCTGTTGCTGCGCACCGTGCAGGTCGCGGAACTGCCCTCGCACCAGACCCTGCGCACCGACGGCGCGAGCCAGGATGGCGACCGCTTCGTTGCGCTGTCTGGGCGTCAGGCCCGGCGCGGTCGCGGTGATGCCGTAGGCGTGGCTGAGCAGGGCCACCGAGGCGAGTACGGCGACGTCTTCGCCGAAACGCAGGTGCAGGGTCGGCTGGCCGCGGCGCAGGCTGGCGTTATCCATGCAGGGCATGTCGTCGAGAAACAACGACGCGGCATGGATCATCTCCAGCGCACAGGCCGGATCCAGGCCGATCGCCGGATCGGCATCCAGATCGCCCAGTGCCAGCAGAAGCAAGAGCGGCCTGAGCCGCTTGCCGGGTGCCAGGGTGCCCTCGCGAAGCGCGAGCGTGACCGTGTCCAGCTCCGATTCGGGAAACGGCAGGCGCAGCGCCAGGCGCTCGTCGACTTGCCGGCGCAGGCGCAGCAGGCTGTCGCATGACGGGAGCGGGAGGCTGGTATTCGGCGTTTGCATGGCGCTGCCCTCGCTGGCGTCCCGGCACGAGCCAGGATGGCGGATAGGTTGTACAACCTGGTGAAGGTTTGACAGAAACTTGTACAACTCGTGCCATCGCATAGCACTTTTTTCAGGTCATCACGTCCAATGAAGTCATTCCGGGGAGCCGATTCCATGAGCAAGCAATCGCTGGTCAGCCGCAAGAACGATCATCTGGACATCGTCCTCGATCCCGGGCGCGCGGCGAGCGCAGCAGGGAACGGTTTCGCTGCCTTCCGCTTTGAGCACTGCGCCCTGCCCGAGTTGCACCTGGACCAGATCGACCTGCGCAGTCAGCTGTTCGGGCGGCCGCTACAGGCACCGCTGCTGATCAGCTCCATGACCGGTGGCGCGGCGCGCTCGGCGGCGATCAATGCGCATCTGGCCGAGGCCGCTCAGCAGCTGGGCATCGCCATGGCTGTCGGCTCGCAGCGGGTGGCGCTGGAAACTGCCGGCGACCAGGGGCTCACCGGTCAGCTGCGCCAGCTGGCGCCGGACATCCTGCTGCTGGCGAACTTCGGCGCCGCCCAGCTGGTTCGCGGCTATGGCGTGGACGAGGCGCGGCGGGCGGTGGAGATGATCGAAGGCGACGCGCTGATCGTGCACCTCAACCCGCTGCAGGAGGCCGTGCAGACCGGTGGCGATCGGGACTGGCGCGGCGTGCTGCAGGCGATCGAGGCACTGGCCGCGCGCCTGCCGGTGCCGGTGGTGATCAAGGAAGTCGGCGCGGGTATATCCGCAGCGGTGGCCCGGCGACTGATCGATGCCGGGGTGGCCGCCATCGATGTGGCTGGTGCCGGCGGCACCAGTTGGGCTGCGGTGGAGGCCGCGCGGGCGGCAGACGCCAGCCAGCAGGCCGTCGCCCAGGCCTTCGCCGACTGGGGCATACCCACGGCGCAAGCACTGCTGGCGGTGCGAGAGGCCTGCCCAAACACGCCGCTGATCGCCTCCGGCGGTATCCGCGATGGCGTCGAGGCGGCCAAGGCGATCCGCCTGGGCGCCGATCTGGTGGGGCAGGCGGCCGGCGTGTTGCAGGCGGCGATGCACAGCAGCGAGGCGGTGGTCAGCCATTTCGAGGTGCTGATCGAGCAGTTGCGCATCGCCTGCTTCTGCACCGGCTCGGCCGATCTCGCCGCGCTGCGGCAGGCGCGGCTGCTGCAGCTGTCCGCATGCTGATGCGCGGCCCGGCGCGCCGATGACACATTTTGCGGCAATTGTGCCGCCCTTTCTCAGCCATCTGCGGGCGTTCGAGGCGATCGCCTGGCAGCTGCAGCAACATGGCCACCGCGTGACCTTTATCCAGCAGGCCGATGTCGGCGCGCTGCTGGCCCTACCCGCGGCGGGCTTCGCCGCCATCGGTAGCGACACCCATCCGCCGGGCTCGCTGGCCGCGGTGGTGCGTCGTGCCGCCAGCCCCGGACCGTTCGGCATTCGCCGGGTGATCGCCGACATGGCGGCGAGCACCGAGCTGTTCTGCCGCGAGGCGCCTGCCGTGTTGCGGGCGCTGGAAGTGGAGGCGGTGCTGGCCGACCAGATGGAGCCGGCCGGTGCGCTGCTGGCCGAGCACCTCGGGCTGCCATTCGTTTCCATCGCCTGCGCCCTGCCGTTCAACCGCGAGCCGCTGGTGCCGCTGCCGGTGATGCCCTGGCGCTACCGGGCCACGGACTGGGGCGAGCAGCTCAACCGGCACAGCAGCGGCGTCTACGATCGGCTGATGCGGCCGCATGCCGAGGTGATCGAGCGCTATTGCCGGGCGTTCGGCCTGGCCAGACGCACGAGCCTGAGCGACTGTCTGTCGCCGCTGCTGCAGATCAGCCAGACGGTGAACGGCTTCGACTTTCCGCGGCAGGCCCTGCCGCCACACTTCCATGCGCTCGGCCCGCTGCGCCAGCCGCTGCCGATGGCGGCCGGGCTGGAGTGGCCGCTGGACCGTGCATGGCCTTTCGTCTTCGCCTCGCTGGGCACGCTGCAGGGCCACCGCTACGGCCTGTTGCGCAGTATCGCCCGCGCCTGTCGGCGGCTCGATGTGCAGCTGTTGATCGCCCATTGCGGTGGGCTGGATGCCGCAACGGCCGCCAGGCTCCGGCAGGAAGGCGCATGCTGGGTCACCGACTTCGCGCCGCAGCGGGCCGTGCTGGCGCAGGCGTCGACCGTGGTGACTCATGCCGGGCTGAACACCGTGCTCGACGCCTTGGAGGCGGGTGTGCCGATGCTGGCGCTGCCGATCGCCTTCGACCAGCCCGGTGTCGCCGCGCGTATCGAGCACGCCGGCGTCGGGCTGCGCCTGCTTCCGGCGCTGGCCAGCCCGGCGCGTATCGCCCATGCGCTGCGGCGGCTGCTCGACGAAGCGGCCTTCCGCCAGCGTGCCGCGGCGCTCGGTGAAGAGGTTCGCCAGGCCGGTGGCGCGGCCCGCGCCGCCGAGCTGATCGAAAGCGCGCTCGGCTGCGTTCGGCCTCGGTCGGAGGTGGCCGATGACGCCTGATGCAGACCTGATCCTGGTCGGCGGTGGCCTGGCCAACGGGTTGCTGGCCCTGCGCTTGCGCCAGCAGCGACCGGAGCTGCGCGTGCTGCTCCTGGAGCAGGGCGAAACCCTCGGCGGCAACCACACCTGGTCGTTCCACCAGCACGACCTGACTCCGGCGCAGCAGGCCTGGCTGGCGCCGCTGGTGGAGCAGCGCTGGCCGGGTTACGAGGTGATCTTTCCCGCCCTGCGACGGCAGCTCGGCAGCGGCTACGCGAGCATTTTCTCGTCGCGCTTTCATCAGCACCTGATGGCTGAGCTCGGCGGGCAGATTCGCCTGGGCGTGGAGGTGTCCGCGGTCGAGCCGCAACGCGTTCAGCTGCTCGGCGGGCAGAGCCTGGAGGCCGGGGCGGTGATCGACGGGCGCGGCGTGCGGCGCAGCGCTCAGCTGGCGCTGGGCTTCCAGAAGTTTCTCGGCCAGGAGCTGCGTCTGCAGCAGCCCCATGGCCTGCAGGTGCCGATCATCATGGACGCCAGCGTCGCCCAGAAAGACGGCTATCGCTTCGTCTACGTGCTGCCGCTCAGCGTCGACAGCCTGCTGATCGAAGACACCTACTACGCCGACGGCGACGCGGTGGCGCCGGAGACACTGCGCGCCAATATCCAGCGCTACGCCGAGGGCCGCGGCTGGGCGATCCGCGAGGTGCTGCGCGAGGAGCAGGGCGTGCTGCCCATCGTGCTGTCCGGCGATATCGCGGCGTTCTTGGACGAGTCGCGTGGCGTGCCGCAGAGCGGGCTGTCGGCCGCGCTGTTCCACCCCACCACGGGCTATTCGCTGCCCGATGCGGTGCGCCTGGCCGACCACCTGGTTGCCCTCGATCGCTGGGACGCAGGCAGCCTGTTCGCCGCGATTCGCGACTATTCCACGCTGCAGTGGCGCCGGCGCGGCTTCTTCCGCCTGCTCAATCGCATGCTGTTCATGGCCGGCCCGGCGGATCGCCGCTGGGCGGTGATGCAGCGTTTCTACCGGCTGCGCGAACCGCTGATCCAGCGCTTCTACGCGGCCGAGCTGACTGCCTGGGACCGCTTGCGCATCGTCTCGGGCAAACCTCCCGTGCCGGTGGGCGAGGCGCTGCGGGCGCTGGCCGCCAGCAATCTGCACAAGGACAGACGATGAACCAGGCAACAGGCGGTGTGAGGCGGGCGGTGGTGATCGGTGCCGGTTTCGGCGGGCTGGCGTTGGCGATCCGCCTGCAGCGCGCTGGCGTTCAGACGACGCTGCTGGAGAAGCGCGACAAGCCGGGCGGCCGCGCCTACGTCTACCGCGACCAGGGTTTCACCTTCGACGCCGGGCCGACGGTGATCACCGATCCGCCGGCGTTGGAAGAACTCTTCAGCGGCGCCGGCAAGCGCATGGCCGACTATGTCGAGCTGCTGCCGGTCAGCCCCTTCTACCGGCTGTGCTGGGAGGACGGCTACAGCTTCGACTACGTCAACGACCAGGCCCAGCTGGACCGGCAGATCCACGCGCTCAACCCTCGCGACGTGGCCGGCTATCAGCGCTTTCTCGCCTATTCGCGGGCGGTGTATGAGGAGGGCTACGTCAAGCTCGGCACCGTGCCCTTCCTGTCGTTTCGCAGCATGATCGGCGTCGCGCCGCAGCTGGCCAAGCTGCAGGCCTGGCGCAACGTGTACAGCATGGTGGCCAAATTCGTGGAGAACGACCGGCTGCGCCAGGCGCTGTCCTTTCACTCGCTGCTGGTGGGCGGCAATCCGTTCGAGACCTCGTCCATCTACGCGCTGATCCATGCCCTGGAGCGCCAGGGCGGTGTCTGGTTTCCCCGCGGCGGCACCGGGGCGCTGGTGCAGGGGATGGTCCGGCTGTTCGAAGATCTGGGCGGCAGGCTGGAGCTGAACGCCGAGGTCGTGCGGATCGAGCTGGAGGCTGGACGCGCGAAGGCCGTAATCACCGGTGACGGGCGCCGCTTCGACACCGATGCGGTGGCGTCCAACGCGGATGTGGTCAACACCTACAAGCAGCTGCTCGGGCATGAGGAGCGTGGTCGCGACGAGGCCAAACGGCTCTCCGGCAAGCGTTTCTCGATGTCGCTGTTCGTCATCCATTTCGGCCTCAAGCGCCGCCATGAGCACCTGCAGCATCACACGGTGTGTTTCGGTCCGCGTTATCGCGAGCTGATCGACGAGATCTTCAAGCGCGAGACGCTGGCCGACGACTTTTCCCTCTACCTGCACGCGCCCTGCGTCACCGATCCTTCGCTGGCGCCGGAAGGCTGCGCCAGCCATTACGTGCTGGCGCCAGTGCCGCACCTGGGCACGGCGGATATCGACTGGGCGGAGGAGGGGCCGAAGTACCGCGACCGCATCTTCGAGTACCTGGAGCGGCACTACATGCCGGGGCTGCGTGGCGATCTGGTGACTCACCGGATCTTCACGCCGCAGGATTTTCGCGACGAGCTCAACGCCCATCTGGGCTCGGCGTTTTCGCTGGAGCCGATCCTCACCCAGAGCGCCTGGTTCCGCCCGCACAACCGCGACGACGTGATTCCCAACCTCTATATCGTCGGCGCCGGCACTCACCCGGGTGCCGGCGTGCCGGGCGTCGTCGGTTCGGCCAAGGCCACCGCCGGGCTGATGCTGGAGGACTTCATGTTAAAGGGGCAGGCCGGATGAACGATCAGGTCATCGATCACTCCACTCAGGCGATCAATGTCGGCTCCAAGAGCTTCGCCGCCGCGGCAAAGCTGTTCGACGAGCGCACCCGCCAGAGCGCGGTGATGCTCTACGCCTGGTGCCGTCATTGCGACGATGTGATCGACGGCCAGACGCTGGGGCATGGCCAGGTCGAGGGCGATCGCAACAGCGGTGAGGCGCGGCTGGCCGAGCTGGTCGACCTCACCGAGCGCGCCTACGCTGGCGAGCCGATGGCCGATCCGGCGTTCGCCGCCTTCCAGCAGGTGATCCAGCGGCACCGGATTCCCAAGGCCCATCCGCTGGAGCACCTGGCGGGTTTTCGCATGGATGTGCAGGGCTACCGCTACCAGACCCTCGACGACACCTTGCTGTACTGCTACCGCGTTGCCGGCGTCGTGGGCCTGATGATGGCGCGGGTGATGGGCGCCGAGGCGGAGCCGACGCTGGATCGCGCCTGTGATCTGGGCTTGGCCTTTCAGCTGACCAACATTGCCCGCGATATCGTCGAGGATGCGCAGATCGGGCGCGTCTACCTGCCGGCCGAGTGGCTGGCGGAGGTGGGTATTCCGGAGGACGAGGTCGCGCTGCCTCAGCATCGCGCCGCGTTGGCGACGCTGGCGGCGCGACTGGTGGATCTGGCCGAGCCCTACTATCGCTCTGCGTCTCAGGGCCTGCGCGACCTGCCGCTACGCTCGGCCTGGTCGATTGCCACGGCTCATGGCGTTTACCGGCAGATCGGCGTCGAGGTGAAAGCGCGCGGCGCGGCGGCCTGGGATGCGCGGGTGTCGACCAGCAAAGGGCAGAAGCTGCAGTTCCTGCTGGGGGGCGGCGTGCTGGCGCTGGCCTCGCGGCGGATGCAGGTCAGGCCGCGTCCTGACGATCTCTGGAGACGTCCTCGCTAGATGCACCCTGGTGCTTGCGCAGCGGCCCGTCGTGCAGCTCGCGCAGCTGGCGCTTGAGCACCGCCAGCGGCGGCGCGTAGAGAAAGCCGAAGGATACGCAGCGCTCCTTGCCTTCGACCGCATGGTGCAGACGGTGCGCCTGATACAGCCGCTTGAGATAGCCGTTGCGCGGCACGTAGCGCAGCGGCCAGCGGTGATGGACCAGCCCGTCATGAGCGACGAAATAGAGAAAACCGTAGGCCGTCATCCCGGCGCCGATCCATTCCAGCGGGTGATAACCGGCCGTGCCCAGGGCGATCAGCAGGATCGCCACGCCAGCGAACACCACCGCATAGAGGTCGTTCTTCTCGAACCAGCCGTTGCGCGGCTCGTGGTGCGACTTGTGCCAGCCCCAGCCCCAGCCGTGCATCACGTACTTGTGTGCCCACCAGGCGAAGACTTCCATGCCGGCCAGGGTGGCCAGGAAGACGAGCGTATTGGTCAGTGGACTCATGACGGGATTCCGTGTGACGTGCGGTCGATTCTACGCCCCGTCGCGGCGGCTCAGGGCTCGCCGCGACGGAATGCGTAATGACTCAGGCCTGCCAGCCGCCGGCAAGTTCACGAGTCAGCTGGCCGGCCGGGATCTCCCGGCAGCCGCTGACATTTTGCCCGGCCCACAGCGGCGTGCAGTGATCCAGGCCCTGCTTCTCGGTCTGGGCGCGCAGCGCACCGATGGCGTTGCCGGCCAGCGGAAAGGGCGGAACCCCTTCGGGCAGCGGACCCAGTTCGCGCATGATGCGGTTGACGATGCCGCGTGCCGGACGCCCGCTGAACAGGGTGGTCAGCGCGGTATGCACTGCCTGCGGGCTCTTCAGCGCGGCGCGATGCAGCGCATTGGTGCGGCTCTCCGGGCACAGCAGGTAGGCGGTGCCCAGTTGCACACCAGCGGCGCCCAGGGCCTGCGCTGCCGTCACGCCCTGGGCATCGGCGATGCCGCCGGCGGCGACCACCGGTACGTCCAGCGCGGCGACCAGTTGCGGCAGCAGGGCGAAGGTGCCGAGTTGGGTGGTCAGGTCCTCGCTGAGGAAGATGCCGCGGTGGCCGCCGGCCTCCAGACCTTGGGCGATCACCAGGTCGACGCCGTGCTGCTGCAACCAGAGGCCTTCGGCGACCGTTGTCGCGCTGGAGGCGATCTTCGCCCCGGTGGCGCGGGCGCGCTGCAACAGGTCGGGGCTAGGCAGGCCGAAGTGGAAGCTGACCAGTGCGGGCCTGTGCCGCTCCAGCACCGCGGCCATTGCCACGTCGAACGGCTGGCGGGTGGCGCCGGCCGGAATGTTGGCTGGGTCGACGTCGAATTCGGCGAACAACGGTGTGAGCATCCGGTGCCAGGTGTCGAAGGCCGTCGGGTCGGCGGCTGGCGTCTGGTGACAGAAGAAATTGACGTTGTAGGGTCGGTCGGTCAGCGCCTCGATGGCGGTCAGCTCGGCGTCCAGCGCTGCCGCATCGAGCATGCCGGCCGGGATCGAACCCAGCCCGCCGGCCTCGCACACCGCCGCGGCCAGCAGGTGATTCTGCGCACCGGCCATGGGTGCCTGGATGATCGGGTGCTCGATGCCGAAGAGATCGCGCAGGTCCATGGGGCAGCTCCGTTCAGTCGTCGTGGGGCGCCACTGTAGCCCGTGTCGGTGATCGGGGAAAACGACGCCGGTCATGCCGGGCCTGCGCTGGGCAGGGCCGACAGGTAAACTGCGCCGCTCTCCAGGAGGATCAGATGAACTACCGCCACGCCTTCCATGCCGGCAACCACGCCGATGTGCTCAAACACCTGGTGTTGAGCCGGATCTTCGCCCTGCTGTCGCGCAAGGAGGCCCCGTTCGCCTACCTCGACAGCCACGCCGGCGTCGGCCTCTACGACCTGGCCGGCGACCAGGCCAGCCGCACCGGCGAGTGGCTGCAGGGCATCGCCCGCATCTGGCAGGCCGAAACCCGCCCGGCGCTGCTAGACGACTACCTCGGCGTGATCCGCTCGCTCAACCCGGACGGCGCGCTGCGCTACTACCCGGGCTCGCCGGAACTGGCGCGGCAGCTGACCCGCGAGCAGGATCGGCTGCAGCTCAACGAGAAGCATCCCGAGGATGGCGCCCTGCTCAAGGACAACATGTCCGGCGACCGCCGCGTGGCGGTGCACCGGGGCGAGGGCTGGCATGTACCGCGGGCGCTGATGCCGACCCGCGAGAAGCGCGTGGTGCTGCTGATCGACCCGCCATTCGAACAGGCCGACGAACTGAGCCGATGCGTCACGGCGCTCAAGGAAGCGCTCGGCCGCATGCGCCAGACCATCGGCGTGATCTGGTATCCGATCAAGGACGAGCGCCAGCTCAAACGCTTTTATCAGGACCTCGCCCGCAGCGGCGCCCCGAAACTGCTGCGTGCCGAACTGTTCGTCCATCCCGCCGACGACGCCAGCCGCCTGGCCGGCTCGGGCCTGGCCATCGTCAACCCGCCGTGGGGGCTGGAGGATGAACTGCGAGAGCTGTTGCCCTGGTTGGCCGAGCAGTTGGCGCAGAGCCAGGGTGGCTGGCGGCTGGACTGGCTGATCGAAGAGGCCTGAAGAGGGCCTTCGCCCGTGTAGGCATTGGCCGGCTCGGTGGGCTTCAGCCGGCCAAAACCGGCTCGCCACTAGAACAGCCTGAGTGGCTCTTCCTGCAGCGCCGACATCTGCTCGCGCAGGATCAGCACCTGGTCGCCCCAGTAGCGTTCGCTGCCGAACCAGGGAAAGCTCATGGGGAAGGCCGGGTCGTCCCAGCGTCGTGCCAGCCAGGCGCTGTAGTGCATCAGCCGCAGCGCGCGCAGGGCCTCGATCAGCGGCAGCTCGCGCGGGGCGAAATCGTGGAATTCGTTGTAGCCGTCCACCAGTTCGGCCAGCTGGCCGAGCCGCTCGTGTCGCTCGCCGGCGAGCATCATCCACAGATCCTGTACTGCTGGGCCCATGCGGCAGTCATCCAGGTCGACCAGATAGAAGGCGTCGTCGCGGGCGAGGATATTGCCCGGGTGACAATCGCCATGCAGGCGGATCGGGGTGAAGTCTGTGCTGGCGAAGACATCCTCGACCCGCTTGAGCAGGTCCCGCGCCACCGACTCGTACGCCGGCAGCAGGCTCCGCGGCACGAAGTCGCCTTCCAGCAACGTGCTCAGCGAATCATGGCCGAAGTTCTGCACGCCCAGCGTTTCGCGATGCTCGAACGGGCGGTTGGCGCCTACCGCATGCATGCGGCCCAGCAGCTGGCCGAGGCGATAGAGCTGGTCGAGATTGCCGGGCTCCGGTGCGCGGCCGCCGCGGCGCGGGAAGAGGGCGAAGCGAAAGCCGGCGTGCTCGAACAGCGTGCTGCCGTCGCGCTCGAGCGGTGCCACCACCGGCACCTCGTGCTCGGCCAGCTCCAGACTGAACTGGTGCTCCTCGAGGATCGCCGCGTCGCTCCAGCGACCCGGACGATAGAACTTGGCGATCAGCGGCGTTTCGTCTTCGATGCCCACCTGATAGACGCGGTTCTCGTAGCTGTTGAGCGCCAGCACGCGGGCATCGCTGAGGTAGCCGATGCTTTCCACGGCGTCGAGGACCAGGTCCGGCGTGAGTGTGTCGAAGGGATGGGACATGACCGGCTCCGCTGACTAGGTCGTCCAGTGTACGCCCTCCATCGGTCGGCGGCTTCATTCGCCTGGTTTCGGGGTGCGCGCCAGGCAATAGACATCGACCCGTTCGGCGCCGGCGCGCTTGAGCAGGCGCGCAAGGGCTTCGGCTGTCGCGCCGGTGGTCAGCACATCGTCGACCAGCGCCAGATGCCGGCCCTTGACGTCGGCACCGGTTGCGATGGCGAAGGCCTGACGCAGGTTGCGGCGGCGGGTGGCGGCGTCCAGCTGCTGCTGAGCCGGGGTGTCGAGCACACGTTCGAGCGCGCGGGCGTCGGTGGCGATGCCCAGTGGGCGGCTCAGCCAGTCGGCGAGCATCTGCGCCTGGTTGAAACCGCGCTGGCGCAAGCGACGACGGGCCAAAGGCACCGGCAGCAGCAGGTCCGGCCGCGGCAGCCCCTCGGCGAAGGCATGCTCCAGATGATGGGCCAGGCGTTCGCCGAGCAGCCGGCCATAGGGCCAGCGTGCCTGGTGCTTGAAGCGGGTGATCAGCGCATCCACCGGGAAGGCGAAGCGCCAGGGCACTTCGACGTGATCGTAGCTGGGCGGTCGCTTCAGGCATTCGCCACAGACCAGCCCGCGGCTGGGCAGCGGGACCGCGCAGACCGTGCACCGACCGTCGAGCCACGGCAGATCCGCCTCGCAGGGGCTGCACAGTGGCTGACCCTCGCAGCGCTCGTCGCAGAGCAGGCAGTGGTGTTCAATAATTGACCAGTTGTAAACCATGATTCCGTTCCTGGTTGACAGCGTATCGGGCTTGGCTAACCATTCCGCATCCGTGTCAGGCCGCCGCGCCGCTATTAATTACAAGGAATGCCCATGAGCGCCACCTCCGCTTCCGTTACCCGCCACGACTGGTCCCTCGCCGAGGTCAAGGCGCTCTTCGAGCAACCCTTCAACGACCTGCTGTTCCAGGCGCAGACCGTGCATCGCCAGCACTTCGACCCCAATCGTGTTCAGGTTTCCACGCTGCTCTCGATCAAGACCGGTGCCTGCCCGGAAGACTGCAAGTACTGCCCGCAGTCCGGTCACTACAACACCGGTCTCGATAAAGAGAAACTGATGGAAGTGCAGAAGGTGCTGGAGGCCGCAGCCGAGGCCAAGGCCATCGGCTCCACCCGCTTCTGCATGGGCGCGGCCTGGAAGCATCCGTCAGCCAAGGACATGCCCTACGTGCTGAAGATGGTCGAGGGCGTCAAGGCCATGGGCCTGGAAACCTGCATGACCCTCGGCAAGCTGGATCAGGAGCAGACCCGCGCCCTGGCCGCTGCGGGCCTGGACTACTACAACCACAACCTGGATACCTCGCCGGAGTTCTACGGCAACATCATCACCACCCGCACCTACGCCGAGCGTCTGGAGACGCTGAGCTACGTGCGCGAGGCGGGGATGAAGATCTGCTCGGGCGGCATCCTCGGCATGGGTGAGTCGCTGGACGATCGCGCCGGCCTGCTGATCCAGCTGGCGAACCTGCCGGAGCACCCGGAGTCGGTGCCGATCAACATGCTGGTCAAGGTCAAGGGCACGCCGCTGGCCGAGGAACAGGACGTCGATCCGTTCGACTTCATCCGCATGCTCGCCGTGGCGCGGATCATGATGCCGAAATCCCATGTGCGTCTGTCGGCCGGGCGTGAACAGATGAACGAGCAGATGCAGGCCCTGGCCTTCTTCGCGGGTGCCAATTCGATCTTCTACGGCGAGAAGCTGCTGACCACCGCCAACCCGCAGGCGGACAGGGACATGCAGCTGTTCGCGCGTCTGGGCATCAAGCCGGAAGAACGTCAGGAGCACGCCGACGAGGTGCACCAGGCAGCCATCGAGCAGGCGCTGATCGAGCAGCGCGACAGCAAGCTGTTCTACAACGCCGCGGTCTGATCTTCTCGCCGGGGGGATGAGCGTCGCGTTCGTCCTCCCGGTGCCTGCTCTGGTTTCTTCGCAGTGACGGCCCGCTTGCGGTTGTTCACGGTCTCCGGTTCCTGCCATGACATTCGATCTCGCTTCCCGCCTCGCCGCCCGTCGTGCCGAGCACCTCTATCGCCGGCGTCCGCTGCTGCAGAGTCCGCAAGGGCCTGAGGTGACGGTCGACGGTGAACGCCTGCTGGCGTTCAGCTCCAACGACTACCTGGGCCTGGCCAACCATCCCGAGGTGATCGCGGCGCTGCAGCAGGGCGCCGCGACCTGGGGCGTGGGCGGCGGTGCCTCGCATCTGGTGATCGGTCACAGCACGCCGCATCACCAGTTGGAGGAGGCGCTTGCCGAGTTCGCCGGCCGGCCGCGTGCGCTGTTGTTCTCCACCGGCTACATGGCCAATCTGGCGGCGGTGACCGCGTTGGTCGGGCAGGGCGACACGGTGCTGGAAGATCGCCTCAATCACGCCTCCCTGCTCGATGCCGGTCTGCTCAGTGGTGCGCGCTTCTCTCGCTATTTGCATAACGACGCGAGCAGCCTCGCCAAGCGACTGCAGAAGGCCAGCGGCAACACCCTGGTGGTCACCGATGGCGTGTTCAGCATGGACGGCGACCTCGCCGACCTGCCGGCGCTCTGCGCCGAGGCGAAGCGACATGGCGCCTGGGTGATGGTCGACGATGCCCACGGCTTCGGCCCGCTGGGCGCCACCGGCGGCGGCATCGCCGAGCATTTCGGTCTCGGGATCGACGAGGTGCCGGTGTTGGTCGGCACCCTCGGCAAGGCCTTCGGTACCGCGGGTGCCTTCGTCGCCGGCAGCGAGGAACTGATCGAAACGCTGATCCAGTTCGCCCGTCCCTACATCTACACCACCAGCCAGCCGCCGGCGGTGGCCTGTGCCACACTGAAAAGCCTGGAGCTGCTGCGCAGCGAGGGCTGGCGCAGAGACCAGCTGAACCGACTGGTCGCGCGCTTTCGGGCCGGCGCGGCGCAGATCGGCCTGACGCTGATGGCCAGCCCGACGCCGATCCAGCCGGTGCTGGTGGGCAGCAGCGCGCGGGCGCTGAGGTTGTCGGCCTTGCTGCGCGAGCGCGGCATCCTGGTCGGCGCCATACGTCCGCCGACCGTTCCGGCCGGTAGCGCGCGGCTGCGGATTACCCTCACCGCGAGTCACAGCGATGCGCAGCTCGAGCGCCTGCTGGAGGCGCTGGCCGAGTGCTGGGCCCTGTTGCCCGAGGAGTGCGACGATGCGTGATCGACTGATTCTGCTGCCCGGCTGGGCCTTTGGCCCGGCGGCGCTGGAACCCCTGGCCGAACTGCTGCGCGAGCGTGAACCGCGGTTGCAGGTCGAGATCGCGTTGCTGCCAACGCAACCGCAATCCGGCGCCTGGCTTGACGAACTGGATGCGCGAGTGCCGCCTGACAGCTGGTTGGCCGGCTGGTCGCTGGGCGGCATGCTGGCCACGCAACTGGCCGCGCGTCGCGGCGACAGCTGCCCCGGCCTGATCACCATCTGCAGCAACCCCTGCTTTCGCAGTCGCGACGACTGGCCGACGGCCATGCAAGCGGAAGTGTTCGATGCCTTCGAAGAGGCCTTCCGCCTCGGTCCGGACGATACGCGCAAGCGCTTCAGCTTGCTCTGCAGTCGCGGCGCCTACGATCCACGCACCCTTGCCCGGCAATTGCAGGTGAGCCTGCTGGATCAGCCGCAGGCGGTGTCGGCCGCGGGTCTGCGCCTGCTCGCCGAACTGGACGGGCGCGCGGCGCTGCAGCGCTATGTCGGGCCGCAGCTGCACCTGTTCGCCGGCAGCGATGCGCTGGTACCGGCGGCCGCGGCCGAGGCCTTGCTGGCCTGCCTGCCGGATGTGGAGGTCGATGTGCTGGCCAATGCCAGCCATGGCCTGCCGCTGGAGCGCGCCGAAGACGTGGCGACGGCCATGCTGGCCTTCATGGGCGAGGGCGAGGATGACTGACTGCGCCGCCGTGTTGCCGGACAAGCGCCAGGTCGCCGCGTCCTTTTCCCGTGCTGCGGCCAGCTACGACAGTGTCGCCGCTCTGCAGCGACAGGTCGGCAATCAGCTGCTGGCGCGCCTGCCCGCCGATCTGCAGGTCGCCAGCTGGCTCGACCTGGGCAGCGGTACCGGCTATTTCTCTCGCGCACTGGCAGCAGCGTTTCCCCAGGGCGACGGCATCGCGCTGGATATCGCCGAGGGCATGCTGCGCCATGCCCGACCGCAGGGAGGCGCGCGGTATTTCGTGGCTGGCGACGCCGAACGCCTGCCGCTGCGCGGTGCTGGCCTGGACCTGATCTTTTCCAGCCTGGCCCTGCAGTGGTGCGAAGATTTCGCCAGCGTGCTCGGCGAGGCGCGACGGGTGCTTCGCCGGGGCGGCACCTTTGCCTTCAGCAGCCTGTGTGTGGGCACCCTGCAAGAGCTGCGTGACAGCTGGCAGGCGGTGGACGGTTTTACCCACGTCAACCGTTTTCGCACCCTGGACACCTACCAACGACTCTGCCGGGACAGCGGTCTGCAACTGCTCGGCCTCGAGGTTCGCCCCGAGGTGCTGCATTTTGCCGATCTGCGGCAGCTGACCCACGAACTCAAGGCGCTCGGCGCGCACAACCTCAATCCCGGTCGCCCGGGCGGGCTCACCGGCCGTGCACGTATCCGCGCGTTGGTCAGCGCCTACGAGCGCTACCGCCAGACCGAGGGGCTGCCGGCCACCTATCAGGTCGTCTACGGCCTGCTGCGCAAGGAACCCTGAAATGAGTCTGGCCTTCTTCGTCGCCGGTACCGATACCGATGTCGGCAAGACCACCATCGCCGCCGGCCTGCTGCATGCCGCCCGCGCGCAGGGGATGTCCACCGCGGCGATCAAGCCGGTCGCCTCCGGCTGCGAACTGACCGACGCCGGTCTGCGCAACAGCGACGCATTGGCGCTGCAGGCCGAGTGCAGTCCAGCGCTGGATTACGCCACGGTCAACCCGTTCGCCTTCGCGCCGGCAATTGCGCCGCATATCGCCGCACGCGAAGCCGGTGTCGAGCTGAGCGCCGAGCGTCTGGTTCAAGTGGTACGGCCGGTTTTGGCGCGGCAGGCCGATTTCACCCTGGTGGAAGGTGCAGGCGGCTGGCGCGTGCCGCTCAACGCGCAGGAAAGTCTTTCGGCGGTCGTGCAGGCGCTGGGCTTGCCGGTGATCCTGGTCGTCGGCGTGCGGCTGGGGTGCATCAATCACGCGGTGCTCAGTGCCGAGGCGATTGCCCGGGATGGGCTGGCACTGGCCGGCTGGGTGGCCAACATCGTCGACCCGGCAACCTCGCGCCTGGATGACAATCTGGCGACGCTGGCCGAGCTGCTGCCAGCGCCCTGTCTTGGCCGTGTGCCGCGTCTGGACCAGCCAGATGCGCAGCAGGTCGCCCGCCATCTGTCGCTCGGCGCCCTGCAACTGCCGAGCGGTCGAGGTTCCACGAACTAGCGCCTTGCCGGCGCACCCGGTATCTGCTTGAATGCTGGCAACCTGATAGCGCGTGGAGCGAGCCATGCAGATCACCAACAGCCTCATGGGCGCCGGGCTGAGCGCCTTCCAGAACGGTCAGCAGCGCGTTGAGCAGGCCGCATCCAGCATCGCCTCCGCCAGTGCGCCCGCGCTGGGCAACTCCCAGGCGGTCGCCGAGCTCACCGAAGAGCTGATCCAGCTGAAGGTCGGCGAGCACACTGCCAAGCTCGGCGCCCGCATGATCCAGAGCGCCGACGAAGTGCTCGGTACGCTGATCGACACTCAGGCCTGATCGAGCTTCCCGCTCCCCTTTCTCTTGCTGCGAGCGCGCCGCTCTGCCAGGCGCCTGTTCGGCTGGCTCCACGCTCGTTGTCTGGCTCGCCATCGCTTACGCCACCCCGACAAGTGATTGCAACAATGCATTTCCAGTAGACCCATCTGCCTTGCCTGGCGTCGAGGCCGGTGCGACCGTGCCCGTAATCTGGCCGATTCAGCCGATCGACGACGACCCTTCCCCTGCTTGACATCGCTCAGGTCGAAACGTATGTTTCAAACGCCTGTTTGACCCATCGGGCGTATCGTCCGACGGTCGGAATCGAATTCGAATGGCCGGACTTGCCGGTCAGCTGCAACAAGAACTCACCGCTGAGGTTTACGCTATGCCCGATTACAAGGCCCCCTTGCGCGATATCCGCTTCGTACGTGACGAGCTGCTCGGCTACGAGGCGCACTATCAGAGCCTCCCGGGATGTGAAGACGCCACCCCGGACATGGTCAATGCCATTCTCGATGAAGGCGCGAAGTTCTGTGAGCAGGTGCTGGCACCGCTGAACCGCGTCGGTGATACCGAGGGCTGTACCTGGAGCGAGTCCGGCGTGAAGACGCCGACCGGCTTCAAGGAGGCCTATCAGCAGTTCGTCGAAGGCGGCTGGCCGAGCCTGGCCCACGACGTCGAGCACGGCGGCCAGGGCCTGCCGGAGTCTCTCGGCATGGCCATGAGTGAAATGATCGGTGAAGCCAACTGGTCCTGGGGCATGTACCCCGGCCTGTCCCACGGCGCCATGAACACCCTGCATGCCCACGGCACTCCCGAGCAGCAGCAGACCTACCTGACCAAGCTGGTTTCCGGCCAGTGGACCGGCACCATGTGCCTGACCGAGCCGCACTGTGGTACCGACCTGGGCATGCTGCGCACCAAGGCCGAACCGCAGGCCGACGGCAGCTACAAGGTCACCGGCACCAAGATCTTCATCTCCGCTGGCGAGCACGACATGGCCGAGAACATCGTCCACATCGTACTGGCTCGCCTGCCCGACGCCCCTGCCGGTACCAAGGGCATCTCCCTGTTCATCGTGCCGAAGTTCCTGCCGAATGCCGAAGGCGAGGCGGGCGAGCGCAACGGCGTGTCCTGCGGCTCCATCGAGCACAAGATGGGTATCCACGGCAACGCCACCTGCGTGATGAACTTCGACGGCGCCACTGGCTTCCTGATCGGCCCGCCGAACAAGGGGCTGAACTGCATGTTCACCTTCATGAACACCGCGCGCCTGGGCACCGCACTGCAGGGCCTGGCCCACGCCGAAGTGGCCTTCCAGGGCGGCATCAAGTACGCCCGCGAGCGCCTGCAGATGCGTTCGCTGACCGGCCCCAAGGCTCCGGAAAAGGCCGCCGACCCGATCATCGTGCATCCGGACGTGCGCCGCATGCTGCTGACCATGAAGGCCTTCGCCGAAGGCAACCGCGCCATGCTCTACTTCGCCGCCAAGCAGGTCGACGTGATGCAGCGCAGCCAGGACGAGGAGCAGCGCAAGGCGGCTGACGCCATGCTGGCCTTCCTCACCCCGATCGCCAAGGCGTTCATGACCGAAGTCGGCTTCGAAGCGGCCAACCACGGCGTGCAGATCTACGGTGGCCACGGCTTCATCGCCGAGTGGGGCATGGAGCAGAACGTGCGCGACAGCCGCATCTCCTGTCTGTACGAAGGCACCACCGGCATCCAGGCGCTCGACCTGCTCGGCCGCAAGGTGCTGATGACTCAGGGCGAGGCGCTCAAGGGCTTCACCAAGATCGTGCACAAGTTCTGCCAGGCCAACGAAGGCAACGATACCGTCAAGGAATTCGTCGAGCCGCTGGCCAAGCTGAACAAGGAATGGGGCGAGCTGACCATGAAGGTCGGTATGGCCGCCATGAAGAACCGCGAGGAAGTCGGTGCCGCATCGGTCGACTATCTGATGTACTCCGGCTATGCATGCCTGGCCTACTTCTGGGCCGACATGGCGCGCGTCGCAGCCGAGAAGCTGGCGGCCGGCACCGAGGAAGAGGGCTTCTACAAGGCCAAGCTGCAGACTGCCCGCTTCTATTTCGCGCGCATCCTGCCGCGTACCCGTACCCATGTGGACGCCATGCTGTCCGGCGCCGACAACCTGATGGAGATGGCCGAGGAAGATTTCGCCCTCGGCTACTGATCGGTTGCTGCTGAAGAAGGCCGCTGCATCTGCAGCGGCTTTTTTTTTTGCGCCGATTTCGGCCGGTCTGCAAGACAACTGTGCTTTTCGACCTTTTGGCTGCACATCCGTAACCGTTAAGGCAAAATGCCAGCTTTTCTCGCTGCGCCGGTATTCTCTTGTCGCGCCCCTATTCGCCTCGCTTCAGCCACTTCCTTGCACCGCTGGCATTGCTGCTTGGCGGCGAGGCGATCGCACGCCAGGTCGTGCTGAACGAGTTCTTCACTTCGCTGTACAACGTGCTGCCGACGGTACTGTTGCTGCTCGGTGGGGCGCTGTGCGCGATGTACGGCCGCATTCGCGAGCTGTTCCTGCTACTGTGCGTCTATATCGTCTATTTCCTGCTCGACACTCACGCCGACTATTACCGGGCCCATGGCAGATTGCTGGACGACGCGGCCCTGACGTTCCATCTGTGCAGTCTGTTGCTACCGCTTTTATATGGCTTGTATGGCCTGTGGCGAGAGCGCAGCCACCTGGCACAGGATGGTCTGGCCCGGGCGTCGGTGCTGTTTGCCCTGGGCGTCGTTGCGGTCGCGTTGGCGAAGCGATTTCCGGAGGCGCTGCACGCCTGGCTGGTGGTGATCCGCTGGCCATCGCTGCAGGCCGATTGGCTGCCGCTCATCCAGCTGGCCTATCCCGCTTTCATCGTTGCGCTGGCGATGCTGGTGGTGCAGTACCTGCGGCAGCCCAGGCCTTCACATGCGGCGCAGATCGTCGCGCTGATCGCCTTGCTGCTGATGCTGCCTCAGACGTTCAGTCGCATCGCCGCACTGAACATCCTCAGCAGCCACGTGTTGCTCATGCTGGTCGTGGCGATCGCTCACGAAGCCTATCTCATGGCCTTTCGCGACGAGCTGACCGGTCTGCCGGGGCGGCGTGCGCTGAACGAGCGACTGCAGCGCCTCGGCCGGCAGTACGTGCTGGCCATGGCGGACGTGGATCATTTCAAGGGTTTCAACGATACCCATGGCCATGATGTCGGCGACCAGGTGCTGAAGATGGTGGCCAGCCGCCTACGCAAGGTCGGTGGTGGCGGGCGCGCCTATCGCTACGGTGGCGAGGAGTTCACTCTGGTGTTTCCGGGGCGTAGCATCGAGCAGTGTCTGCCGCACCTGGAGGCTGTCCGCCAAGCGATTGAGGGGTACGCCCTGCAACTGCGTGACGCCAGCAAGCGACCCAAGGATGACCGCCAGGGACGTATGGCACGTGGTCATTCATCGACAGCGCAGGTGTCGGTGACCATCAGTATCGGGGTGGCCGAGCGGCAGGGCGACCAACGCAGCCCGGAGGAAGTCATCAAGGCGGCCGATCAGGCGCTGTATGGCGCCAAGAAGGCCGGACGCAATTGCGTTCGGGTGCATGGCAGCGGGCGCGGCGCAGTGCGTATGGCCGGCCATTCGCGTTAGGGCTGTAGCGGTTCGCTTATGACCGCACAAAACTATCTGGTCATAAAAAGACGCTTAATCCTGTCTTGGTTGTTCGGTTAGACTCGCTGGAAACGGCCCACAGTGGCTGCAACCCAGTGTCTTGCGAGGAACCTTGCCATGGCTGACTACCAAGCGCCGCTGCGCGACATGCGTTTTGTCCTGAATGAAGTCTTCGATGCGCCGAAGCTCTGGCAGGCGCTGCCAGCCCTGGCCGAGGTGGTCGACGCGGAAACCGCCGACGCGATCCTCGAAGAGGCCGGCAAGATCACCGCCAACAGCATCGCCCCGCTCAACCGCAGTGGTGACGAAGAGGGTTGCCGCTGGGACGGCGGTGCGGTGTCGACACCGGCCGGCTATCGCGAGGCCTATCAGCTGTACGCCGAAGGTGGCTGGGTGGGTGTCGGTGGTGACCCGGCATTCGGTGGTATGGGCATGCCCAAGGTCATCTCGGCGCAGGTGGAGGAGATGATGAACTCCGCCAGCCTGGCGTTCGGTCTGTATCCGATGCTGACGTCCGGCGCCTGCTTGTCGATCTACGCCCATGCCAGCGAAGAGCTTAAGCAGAAGTACCTGCCGAACATGTACGCCGGCGTCTGGTCCGGTTCCATGTGCCTGACCGAACCGCATGCCGGTACCGACCTCGGCATCATCCGCACCAAGGCCGAGCCGCAGGCCGATGGCTCCTACAAGGTCAGCGGCACCAAGATCTTCATCACGGGCGGCGAGCACGACCTGACCGACAACATCATCCATCTGGTACTGGCCAAGCTGCCGGATGCGCCGGCCGGTTCGCGCGGCATCTCCCTGTTCCTGGTGCCCAAGGTTCTGGTCAACGACGACGGCTCGCTCGGCGAGCGCAACTCGCTGTCCTGCGGTTCGATCGAACACAAGATGGGCATCCAGGCGTCCGCCACCTGCGTGATGAACTTCGATGGTGCCACCGGCTGGATGGTTGGCGAACCCAACAAGGGTCTGGCGGCGATGTTCACCATGATGAACTACGAACGTCTGGGCGTCGGTATCCAGGGCTTGGCCACTGGCGAGCGTTCCTACCAGAGCGCCATCGAGTACGCTCGCGAGCGCATCCAGAGCCGTGCCCCGACTGGCCCGGTGGCGCAGGACAAGGCCGCCGATCCCATCATCGTGCATCCCGATGTACGGCGCATGCTGCTGACCATGAAGGCCCTGAACGAAGGTGGGCGTGCGTTTTCCAGCTACGTCGCGCTGCAGCTCGATATCGCCAAGTTCAGCGACGACGAAGCGGCACGGCAGCGGGCCGAGGCGCAGGTTGCGCTGCTGACTCCGGTGGCCAAGGCCTTCCTCACCGACATGGGATTGGAAACCACTGTGCACGGTCAGCAGGTGTTCGGCGGCCACGGCTTCATTCGCGAATGGGGCCAGGAGCAGCTGGTGCGCGATTGCCGTATTACCCAGATCTACGAAGGCACCAACGGCATCCAGGCGCTGGACCTGGTCGGACGCAAGATTGTCGGCAGCGGCGGCACCATGTATCAGGCGTTCGTCGATGAGATCCGCGCATTCGTCGCCAGTGCCGGTGCGGACCTGAGCGAGTTCACCGAGCCCCTCAAGGCTGCGCTGGACAATCTGGACGAGCTGACCGCCTGGGTGATCGATCAGGCCAAGGCCAATCCGAACGAGATCGGCGCCGCTTCGGTCGAGTACCTGCACGTGTTCGGCTACACCGCGTACGCCTACATGTGGGCGCGCATGGCAACGGTGGCACTGGCGAAGCAGGGCGAGGGCGAGTTCTATCAGAGCAAGCTGGGCACGGCGCGTTTCTACTTTGCCCGGCTGTTGCCGCGCATCCACTCGCTGACGGCGTCAGTCAAGGCCGGCAGCGAGTCGCTCTACCTGCTGGATGCCGCGCAGTTTTGAGGTCGAGCCGGCTTAATCTAAAGGCAATATGAAATTATTTGGCCATGACGCGGAACGATTAAGCCGGGCCTCAGGTCATAAAACTCGCGCAATGTAAGCCTGGACTTACAGCCCTGCGTCATGGATGACGCGGTGTAGGAAAAGGCTTACAAAGCGTGATGTAAAATGGCTACTACTGGCTCACAAGGCCTGGCAGTAATCTTCCGCATCAGGAATGTGGCGCAGGAAGCGCGATCAAACAACACGGACCACACAGGGAGCGGTGCCAGGACGGCGCGCGATCAAGGATGTCAGGATTCAGTCTGCAGAGCCCCGCTTCGGCGGGGTTTTTCTTTTCTGCCAAGTCCGCCGTTTGCCAAGCAGCAGGGACGCCTGGCGAAGGGCAGCATTAGCTCGACTGCACCGCATCAATCCGGCATGCAGACGCCGGTCCCGCCGAGTCCGCAATAACCTCCTGGATTCTTCGCCAGATACTGCTGGTGGTACGCCTCCGCATAGTAGAAAGGCGGGGCGTCGGCAATCTCGGTAGTAATCTGCGCAAAGCCCGCCTGGCTCAGGCGCTGCTGAAAGCGCTCACGACTGGCTTCGGCCGCTCTGCGCTGCTGCGCGTCCATGCAGTAGATCGCCGACCTGTACTGACTGCCCACATCGTTGCCCTGACGCATGCCCTGGGTCGGGTTGTGTGCTTCCCAGAAGATGCGCAGCAAGGTTTCGTAATCGATAACCTTGGGGTCGAACACCACCAGCACCGCTTCGGTGTGACCGGTGAGTCCGGAGCACACTTCGTCGTAGGTCGGGTTCGGCGTAATCCCTCCGGCGTAGCCCACCGCAGTCGTCCATACCCCGGGTTGTTCCCAGAAGCGACGTTCCGCGCCCCAGAAACAGCCCATGCCGAAGACCGCCTGTTGCAGGCCGGCCGGGAATGGTGGCTGCAGCGGATTGCCGTTCACATGGTGCGCCGGCGGGACCGGCATCGCCGTCGAGCGGCCGGGCAGCGCCTGTTCTGCCGTGGGCAGTGCTTGTTTGTTGACCAGTATCTGCGAGCGTAGCGACATGCGGGCCTCGATCGGGGGACGGTAGCTGAGCCCTAGGCTACAAAAAGGCAGGCCGGCAGCGAAAGCGCACCAGCGACCGTGCGTCGCCACGCTTTCCGCTTATCAGCACCAGTGAGGGTAGCGGCGCAGGGCATCGGTCAGTCCGGTGCCCGGGATCGGCTTGTCGAACAGATAGCCCTGGCCGATATCGCAACGATGTCGGCGGAGGAACTTCAGCTGCTCCGGCGTTTCGATGCCTTCGGCGACGACCTTGAGGTGCAGCTTGCGCGCCATGGCGATCACCGCCGAGGTGATTTCCACGTCGTCCTGGTTGTCAGGGATGTCCTTGATGAAGCTGCGATCGATCTTGATCACATCGATGGGGAATTTCTTCAGGTAGCTGAGCGAGGAGTAACCGGTGCCGAAATCGTCCATGGCCAGGGTCAGGCCCAGCGCCTTGAGGCCGATCAGCTGTTGACGGGTTTCCTCGGTGGCATCGAGCAGCAGGCTCTCGGTCAGCTCCAGTTCCAGTTGCCCGGCGGGGAGCTTTTCCTCCAGCAAAATTGCCGCGATGGAGCTCAGCAGGTCCGGGTCGGAGAACTGCTTGGGTGACAGGTTGATGGCGATCTGGGGTTTGCCCAGACCCAGTTCCGACAGCGTAACGCCCATGCGGCAGGCTTCGCGAACGACCCATTTGCCGATCGGAATGATCAACCCGGTCTCTTCCGCGACGCTGATGAACTGGTCCGGGCGGATCATGCCTTTTTCCGGGTGGTTCCAGCGCAGCAGCGCCTCCAGCCCCTGCAGCCGGCCGGTGTGCAGGCACAGCTTGGGCTGATAGAACACCTCCAACTCGTTCTGCAGCAGCGCGCGGCGAAGATTGTTCTCGACGAAGAGCTTGTAGTTGGCCTCGGCATGCAGGGCTTCGGTGAATATCTGCACCTGGTTCTTGCCGTTCGCCTTGGCCTTGTGCAGCGCCTGCCCGGCATGCTTCATCAGGGTTTCCGGGTCGCGCCCGTGTTGCGGTGAGCAGGCCAGTCCCAGCGAGCCGCTGACGCTGATCAGCTGCTTGTCGACGAACAGTGGCTTGTCGAGGATGCGCAGCACCTGATCCGCCAGTCTGATGCCTTCCTCCAGGCCTTTGTCATCGAACAGCAGGGCGAACTCGTTGCTGGCGAAACGTGCCAGCACGCTCTGCTGGCTGAGGCCGTTGCGCAGCCGGCGTGCGAGGCTGGTAAGCAGCTTGTCGCCGGTCTGGTGGCCCAGGCTGTCATTGATTCGCTTGAAGTTGTCGATGTCCACCAGCAGCAGGCAGAGCCTCGGCTCGGCGCCTGCGGCGAAGCGCTCCTCGATACTGCGGATGAAGAAAGGACGATTGCCCAGGTTGGTCAGGTTGTCGGTGTAGGCCAGGCGCTCGATGTGCTGATGGGCCAGCTTGCTGCGGGTGATGTCCTCGTAGATGCCGATGTAGTGGGTGAGCATGCCGTCGTCGTTGAAGACCTTCGAGATCGACAGCTGCCCCCAGTAGGGCTCCAGATTCTTTCGCCTTGAGCGAAACTCGCCCTGCCAGCTGTTGCTGTGGGCGAGTACCGACGAGGTGTCGAACAGCAGCTCTCCGAGGTTTTCCAGAGCCTTGAGATCGGCCAGGCGCTGACCGCGCACTTCGGACTCGGAGAATTGGCTGATGGCGGTGAAGGCAGGGTTCACGTATTCCACGCGACCGTCCCGGTCCACCAGGATGAAGGCGCTGGCGCTCTGCTCCACTGCGCGCTGGAACAGGCCGAGCATGTGGGTCGCACTCAGGCGCTGCTGGTTGGCCAGTACCTGCGCGTACTGATCGGCCAGTTCACCGGCGAAGGCGATTTCGTCGGCATGCCAGGCCCGTGGCTTGCCGCTGTGCTGCAGGCTGAGCACGCCGATCACTTCACCACCGACCCGTATGCTGGCATCCAGAATCGAGCGAATGGCTTGCGGGCGATAGACGCATTCGTCCAGTTCACAGGTGCGGTGATCCTGGCCAACGTCCTGGGCATCTATGGCGCGGCCGCTCTGCAGCGCCTGCAGATAGCGCGGATAGGGCGCGAGCTCCAGCGCGGGTGGCGTTTCGTAATGGTCTCCGTCGAGTCGGTAGCACGCCACCGGCTCCAGGCGCGTGCCGTTCAGATGCCAGATCGTGGCACGGCCCAGCTCGTAGACCTCGCAGGCCGCCTGGGTGATCAGCTGCGCGGCCTCCTGCTGTGGGTTGGTGGAGCCGTAGCGATGCCGAGCCAGCCGGACGATCAGGTTCTGCTGGGTGCGTGAGCGCAGCATGTGCTCGATATGCTCGTCCTGGGCTTGCTCATGCTGTTGCAGCGCGGCGCGGAGCCTGGCGTTCTGTACCCGCAGATCCTGCTCCGATTCGGGCTGGCCGCCGGACATCAGATAGCCTCTGAGCAGCTCGCGGCCGTACTGCTGGAAGGCTTCGCCGAGTTCGGTGATCTCCAGCACGCCTTCTGGGCCGTGCAGGCGATAGCTCACCGAGTAGTGGCCGCGTTCGGCCAACTGTTGCTGGATGTCCTCATGCAGCTGGTGGCGGGCGCTGGGCTCCATGAGGCTGGCGTAGGGGGAGTCGACCAGAGAGCACAGGTCGGCGGCACAGACGCCGATGGATCGTTCGCAAGCAGGGTCGAGGAACAATAATGTCCAACTGGATTCGTTCAGGCGCTCGAAACGCAGCATGCCGAGCCGTGATGGCACTGGCAACTGCGTCACAACCTCGGTCGCCAGACGACTGGCGGCATCGGTATGTATTTTCATCGAGCGGCTGGCTTCCAGTATGCTCCACGGAGTTGGGCGGGCCTGAGCTCCAGGTGCCGTTCCAGCGAAGGACGATGGCTAAATAATATTAATTCAGGCAAGGGTGCATCATGCGACAGGGACTGACAAGTCGGCTTGCGAAGTTAGTGATGGTCTCGGTTTTCTGCGTGATCGGAACACCGCTGATGGCGAGTGAAACCGTCGAATTCGGCTCCGACGAGTCGGCGCGCTATCTCACTGAATTAAAGAAACTTTACCTGACCAACAGCGATCGTGAAGCGCTGCTGGCGCATAGTAACGGAATGCTCGATACCTATGCATTACGCGCCGGTTATCAGGTCGGGCAGAGCAATCCGCAGGACTTCCTCTACGAGCTGAGCGTATCCGCCCCCGGCGAGCTGCGCATTCGCGAGGAAGTGCGTGGCAGCGGCGGCGGCGTTGCCGTGCGCAATCGCAGCCTGTCGGTCTTTGGCCTCGATCCGTACCTGCAATATCAGTGTCCTCCCCAAGGTCCGAGCTGTTCGATCAACAGCCCCGTCGACGGTCTCCCGCTGGTGGTCATCGTGCGCGACCCCAAAGGAGCAGAAGAGCTGGCCAAGGCGTTGTCCTTCCTGATCCGCAATCTGCAGAAAGGCTGAAGCAACGCCTGACGGCGGACACTAGGGTTCGTCTGCCGCGACCAAGCCTTCACCTTCTTCCCGCTCAATAAAAAACGCCGCGGTCTCTCTGTGAGAACGCGGCGTTTTTTCGCGCGCCGTTACAGCAGCATGGTGCGGATATCGGCCAGCAGCTCCGACAGGCGCTTGGTGAAGCGCGCCGCCGCGGCACCGTTGATCACCCGGTGGTCGTAGGAGAGCGACAGCGGCAGCATCAGGCGGGGCTGGAAGGCCTTGCCATCCCACACCGGCTGCATGGCCGCCTTGGAGACGCCTAGGATCGCCACTTCCGGCGCATTGACGATCGGCGTGAAGCCGGTGCCGCCGATGTGGCCGAGGCTGGAGATCGTGAAGCAGGCGCCCTGCATCGCATCCGGAGAAAGCTTCTTGGTGCGGGCCTTCTCAGCCAGCTCCGCAGCCTCGCCGGCCAGTTGCAGCAGACTCTTCTGGTCGACGTTGCGAATCACCGGGACCATCAGGCCATCCGGCGTGTCGACGGCGAACCCTACGTGCACATACTTCTTGCGGATTAGCGCCTTGCCGCTCGGGGCCAGCGAACTGTTGAAGTCCGGCAGTTCCTTTAGCAGGTGCGCGCACGCCTTGAGCAATAGCGGCAGCACGGTGAGCTTGACCCCAGCCTTCTCGGCGATCGCCTTCTGCGCAACGCGGAAAGCTTCCAGCTCGGTAATGTCGGCCGACTCGAACTGGGTCACGTGCGGTACGTTCAGCCAGCTGCGATGCAGGTTGGCGGCACCTACCTGCATCAGGCGGGTCATCGGCACTTCTTCGACTTCACCGAACTTGCTGAAGTCGATCGTCGGGATCGGCGGAATGCCCGCCCCGCCGGTAGTACCTTCGGCAGGAGCCTGCTTCACCTTGTGCAGCATGTTCTTGACGTAGGCCTGGACGTCTTCCTTGAGGATGCGTCCCTTCGGGCCAGTGGCCGGAACATCAGTCAGTTCTACGCCAAACTCGCGTGCAAGCATGCGTACCGCCGGCCCCGCATGCACCTTGGTGCCAGCCTTGCTCGGGCCGCTGACCGCCGGAGCCGGCGTCGCGGCAGCCTTCGCCTCGGGAACGCCTTGCTTGTTTGGTGCGACGGCCTGCTGCTGCGGCGCAGCCTCTTCCGTCTTGGGAGCGGGTTTCTTCGCCGGTGCGGTGCCTTGGACCTTTAGGGTCAGGATCAGATCGCCGGTCTTGGCCTCGTCACCGACCTTGATCGACAGCGATTCCACCACGCCCGCCTTGGGCGCAGGAATTTCCATGCTGGCCTTGTCGGACTCAAGGGTAATCAGCGACTGATCCGCCTCGACGCTGTCCCCGGCCTTGACCATCACTTCGATGACATTGGCGCTGCCGCTGGAACCGATGTCCGGGATACGCACTTCTTCCACGGATTCGCCGGCGGCTTCGGCAGGCTCTTCAGCTGCCGGCTCGCTCAGCTTTTGCTTCGGAGCGCTTGCGGCCTGGCTCGCTGGCGCCTTGCCTGCTGCTGGCTTGCTGGACGCTGCGCCTTTGAGAATCAGGATCAGATCGCCGGTGCCGACTTCGTCGCCCACCTTGACCGAAATGCTCTCGATCACGCCGGCGGCCGGAGACGGAATCTCCATGCTGGCCTTGTCCGACTCGAGCGTGATCAACGCTTGTTCGGCGGCAATGGTATCGCCGGCTTTGACCGCAATTTCGATTACGCTGGCTTTGCCCGAGGAGCCGATATCAGGAACCTTGATCTCCTGTGTCTCGCCTTCGCCGGCCGAGGCCGAAGCGTCGTCGTCGCCCGGAGGCGTCGGCGCTTCGGCTTCATCTGTCGGGCCGCCGGTCGCTGCGCCAGCAGGTTCGGCTGCAGCCTGTGCCGGAGCCGCACTGTCCTGGCCTTCTTCGCTTTCCAGCTCCAGCAGCTCGTCGCCTTCTTTCAGACGATCGCCGAGCTTGACCTTCAGGCTCTTCACCACGCCCGCCTTGGGCGCTGGAATTTCCATGCTGGCCTTGTCGGACTCGAGCGTCAGGATGCTCTGGTCGGCTTCGATACGGTCGCCGACCTTGACGAACAATTCGATTACTTCACCCTCACCACTGCCGATGTCGGGTACGCGTATGGTTTCACTCACAATAGGTTCTCCTGTGCGCACGCATCAGCAATCCAGCGGATTGCGCTTCTCGGGGTCGATACCGAACTCGGTGATGGCGTTGGCCACCACGGTGCGTTCGATGGCGCCGCGATCGGCGAGTGCTTGCAGTGCGGCCACAGTCACCCAACGACGGTCGACCTCGAAGAAATCACGCAGCTTGGCGCGCGAGTCGCTGCGGCCGAAGCCGTCAGTGCCGAGCACCTGATATTCGCGCGACGGCACCCACTGACGGATCTGGTCGGCGAACAGCTTCATGTAGTCGGTCGAGGCGATGACCGGGCCTTCGCGACCTTCCAGGCACTGCTGGACGTAGCTCTTGCGCGGCTCCTCGGTCGGGTGCAAACGATTCCAGCGATCCACCGCCAGACCGTCACGGCGCAGTTCGTTGAAGCTGGTCACGCTCCAGACGTCGGCGCCCACGCCCATCTTGGCGAGGATGTCCACCGCGGCGCGGACTTCGCGCAGGATCGTGCCCGAACCCAGCAGCTGCACACGGTGCTTGAAGTCGCCCTTGGCTTCTTCGAGCAGGTACATGCCCTTGATGATGCCGTCCTCGACACCCTGCGGCATGGCCGGCTGCTGGTAGTTCTCGTTCATCACGGTGATGTAGTAGTAGACGCTCTTCTGCTGCTCCATCATCTCGTGCATGCCGTGGTGCATGATGACCGCCAGCTCGTAGCCGTAGGTAGGGTCATAGCTGCGGCAGTTGGGGATGGTGCTGGCGAGGATGTGGCTGTGGCCGTCCTCGTGCTGCAGGCCTTCACCGTTGAGCGTGGTGCGCCCGGAAGTGCCGCCCAGCAGGAAGCCGCGGGTCTGGGCATCGCCGGCCGCCCAGGCCAGGTCGCCGATCCGCTGGAAGCCGAACATCGAGTAGAAGATGTAGACCGGCAGCATCGGCTGGTTGTAGTTGCTGTAGGCGGTACCTGCGGCGATGAACGAGGAGAACGCACCGGCTTCGTTCAGACCTTCCTGGAGGATCTGGCCGTCTTTCTCTTCGCGGTAGTACATCACCTGGTCGCGGTCGACCGGCTCGTACAGCTGCCCCACCGGTGAGTAGATACCCAGCTGGCGGAACATGCCTTCCATGCCGAAAGTGCGCGCCTCGTCGGCGAGAATCGGCACGATACGCTTGCCGAGATCCTTGTCCTTGACCAGCTGCGAGAGGATGCGGCCGAAGGCCATGGTGGTGGAAATCTCGCGGTCACCGGAGCCGTCGAGGACTGCCTTGAGGGTCTCCAGCGGCGGTGTCGGGATGCTGAAGCTCTTCGGCCGGCGCTGCGGCAGATGCCCGCCCAGCTTGTCGCGGCACTTGCGCAGGTACTTCATTTCCGCGCTGTCTTCGGCCGGGCGATAGAACGGCAGCTCCTCGAGTTGCGAGTCGTTGACCGGGATGTCGAAGCGATCGCGGAATTTCTTCAGGCTGTCGATATCGACTTTCTTGGTGTTGTGGGCGATGTTCTTCGCCTCACCGGCACCGGTGCCGTAGCCCTTGATGGTCTTGGCGAGAATGACCGTTGGCTGGCCTTTGTGGTTGACCGCCTGGTGATAGGCCGCATAGACCTTGTACGGATCGTGGCCGCCGCGGTTGAGCTTCCAGACTTCCTCGTCGGACATGCTCTCGACACGCTTGAGCAGCTCGGGGTCAGCACCAAAGAAGTGTTTGCGCACATAGGCGCCGTCTTTGGCCTTGTAGTTCTGGTATTCCCCGTCGATCGCCTCGTCCATGCGCCGCTGCATGCGGCCGTCTTCGTCGGCGGCGAACAGCGGATCCCACAGGCGACCCCAGACCACCTTGTTGACGTTCCAGTTGGCGCCTTTGAACACGCCTTCCAGTTCCTGAATGATCTTACTGTTGCCGCGCACCGGGCCGTCCAGACGCTGCAGGTTGCAGTTGATGACGAACACCAGGTTGTCGAGATTCTCACGGCCGGCCAGGGAAATGGCGCCGAGGGTTTCCGGCTCGTCGCATTCGCCGTCACCGATGAAGCACCAGACGCGCTGCTTGCCTTTCGGAATGAAGCCGCGGTTTTCCAGGTACTTCATGAAACGTGCCTGGTAGATCGCAGTGATCGGGCCGAGGCCCATGGACACGGTCGGGAACTGCCAGAAGTCTGGCATCAGGTGCGGGTGCGGGTAGCTCGACAGACCCTTGCCATCGACTTCCTGGCGGAAGTTGAGCATCTGCTCTTCGGTCAGGCGGCCTTCCAGGAAGGCACGGGCGTAAATGCCGGGGGAGGCGTGGCCCTGGTAGTAGATCAGGTCGCCGCCATGCTCTTCGGTCGGCGCCTGGAAGAAGTAGTTGAAGCCGATGTCGTAGAGCGTCGCGCTGGAGGCAAAGGTGGAGATGTGGCCGCCCAGGTCCGGATCCTTCAGATTCGCACGCATCACCATGGCCAGAGCATTCCAGCGGACCAGGGAGCGGATTCGACGCTCCATGAACAGGTCGCCGGGCATCTTGGCTTCACGGGTGACGGGGATGGTGTTGCGGTACGGCGTGGTGATGCCGTAGGGCAGCGGAGTACCGCTACGTGTGGCCAGTTCGCCCATCCGGGTCATCAGGTAGTGAGCGCGGTCTTCACCCTCGCGGTCGAGGACGGACTCGAGGGCGTCCAGCCATTCCTGGGTTTCGACGGGATCGAGATCTTGCATGGCTTGCTCCATGGCGCAAAGGCTTCCAGAATCGGTCGCCTGCTTCGCTGCCGGCTTTGTGGGCGGCGCGTGAAATGTTCTTGGATGAGTGCCGGAGGTAGGACCGGACGTCTGTAGTTTTACTACAAAACGACGTCGGGATCAGCCCCCCGAAATACTCTTTAGTAGTAAAACTACAGGTCAGCGGCGTCGTCGTGCGTTTCAAACGGCACGGGCGGGGCTCTGAATCGCGCGGTGTCACTGTATTCGCTGCCGTGAAAGGAAACCTTCAATGAGTCTGCCAACGCTGGTTGCATTGCCTCCCTCGCTCCTGCCTTTTGTCAGTCGTGCCGAAGAGTCGTTCCTCGCTGCCGCCGGCAGCCTGCCGGACGCCGACGCGGCGCGTTGCCGCGCCTGGCTGGAGGGCCATCGCGAGGCGTTCGCCCGGGTTTGCGCGGCCAGCGATTTCGTCAGCGAACAGGTTAGCCGAGATTCGCCGATGTTGCTGCAGTTGGGCGAGCAGGGCTGGCTGGAGCGGCCGCTGCAAACCGGCGAAATGCGCACGGCGCTGGCCGGCCTGATCGCCGCGTGCGACGGCGAGGAGGCACTGGCGCTGACCTTGCGACGCTTTCGCAATCGCCAGCAGGTGCGCATCATCTGGCGCGACCTGACCCGCCAGGCCGACCTGGCCGAGACCTGCCGCGACCTTTCCGATCTCGCCGATGCCTGCGTCGACCTGGCCTATCACTGGCTCTACTCTCGCCATTGCGAGCAGTTCGGCGTGCCCACCGGACGGCGCAGCGGCGCCGCGCAGCACATGGTCATCCTCGGCATGGGCAAGCTGGGCGCCCACGAGCTGAACCTGTCCTCGGACATCGACCTGATCTTCGGCTATCCGGAAGGCGGCGAAACCGTCGGGGCCAAGCGCTCGCTGGACAATCAGGAGTTCTTCGTCCGGCTCGGCCAGCGGCTGATCAAGGCGCTGGATGCGATCACCGTCGACGGCTTCGTGTTCCGCGTGGACATGCGCCTGCGGCCGTATGGCTCGTCCGGCCCGCTGGTCTACAGCTTCAATGCGCTGGAGCAGTACTACCAGGACCAGGGCCGCGACTGGGAACGCTACGCGATGATCAAGGCGCGGGTCATCGGCGGCGACCAGCAGGCCGGCAAGGAATTGCTGCAGATGCTGCGGCCCTTCGTCTATCGGCGTTACCTGGATTTCTCCGCCATCGAGGCGCTGCGCAGCATGAAGCAGCTGATCCAGCAGGAAGTCCGGCGCAAGGGCATGGCCGCCAATATCAAGCTCGGCGCCGGCGGCATCCGCGAGGTCGAGTTCATCGCCCAGGCGTTCCAGCTGATCCACGGCGGGCGCGACCTCAGCCTGCAGCAGCGGCCGCTGCTCGGCGTGCTGGCGACGCTGGAAGGGCAGGGTTATCTGCCGCCCGCCGCGGTCGCGGAACTGCGCGAGGGCTACGAGTTCCTGCGCTACACCGAGCACGCGCTGCAGGCCATCGCCGACCGGCAGACGCAGATGCTGCCGGAGAGCGAGGTGGATTGCGCGCGGGTCGCCTTCATGCTCGGCTTCGACGGCTGGCCGGCGTTTCACGAGCGACTGCTGCACTGGCGCGGGCGGATCGACTGGCATTTCCGCCAGGTCATCGCCGACCCGGACGAGGACGAGAACGTCGAGGGCGAGACCCTGGCGGGCGGCGAATGGCTGCCGCTGTGGGAGCAGGACTGGGACGAGGAATTCGCCTGCCGGCAGCTGGCCGAGGCGGGCTTTCGCGACGGCCAGGGCGCCTGCCAGCGCCTGGCCGCGCTGCGCAACGCCAGCCAGGTACGCACCATGCAGCGCCTCGGCCGCGAGCGGCTGGACGCGTTCATTCCGCGCCTGCTGGCGCAGATCGTCGAGCAGGACGATCCGGACCTGGTGCTCGAACGCGTGCTGCCGCTGATCGAGGCGGTCGCCCGGCGCTCGGCCTATCTGGTGCTGCTGAGCGAAAATCCCGGCGCCCTGCAGCGGCTGCTGGAACTCTGTGCCGCCAGCCCGTGGATCGCCGAGCAGATCGCGCGTTTCCCGCTGCTGCTCGACGAACTGCTCAATGCCGGCCGCCTGTACAGTCCGCCGCAGGCGCCGGAACTGGCCGCCGAGTTGCGCGAGCGGCTGATGCGCATACCCGAGGACGATCTGGAACAGCAGATGGAAGCGCTGCGCCATTTCAAGCTGGCGCACCGCCTGCGCGTGGCCGCCTCGGAGATCACCGGCACACTGCCGCTGATGAAGGTCAGCGATTATCTGACCTGGCTCGCCGAGGCGATCCTGCAGGAAGTCTTCACCCTGGCCTGGCGCCATAGCGTGGCGCGTCACGGCCAGCCGCAGCGCAGCGACGGCTCGCTGTGCGATCCGGCCTTCGTCATCGTCGGCTACGGCAAGGTCGGCGGCATCGAGCTGGGGCATGGCTCGGACCTGGACCTGGTGTTCATCCACGACGGCGATCCGGCTGGCGAAACCAACGGCGCCAAGCCCATCGACACGGCGCAGTTCTTCACTCGCCTGGGCCAGCGCATCATCCACCTGCTGACCACCCAGACCACCTCGGGCCAGCTCTACGAAGTGGATATGCGCCTGCGACCGTCCGGCGCGGCCGGCCTGCTGGTTAGCTCGCTCGGCGCCTTCGAGCGCTATCAGGGCCAGGAAGCCTGGACCTGGGAGCACCAGGCGCTGGTGCGCGCCCGGGTGCTGGTCGGCTGCCCGCGCCTGGCGGCGGATTTCGAGCGGGTACGGGCCAGCGTGCTGGGCCGCGAACGCGACCTGCAGGTGCTGCGCCGCGAAGTCAGCGAGATGCGCGCGAAGATGCGCGACAACCTCGGCACCCGCGCGACCCTGGCCGGCACCGCCGCGCATGCCTTCGAGGCCGCCGTCGAGTTCAATCTCAAGCAGGACGCCGGTGGTATCGTGGATATCGAATTTATGGTGCAATACGCCGCTTTGGCGTGGTCGCACCAGCATCCCGAACTGCTGCGCTATACCGATAACATCCGCATTCTCGATGGGCTGGAGCAGGCCGGGTTGATGACCGGCGATGAGGTCCGGCTGCTGCAGGACGCCTACAAGGCGTACCGTGCCGCGGCCCACCGGCAATCACTGCAGAAGCAGCCCGGAGTGGTGAGTGGGGATCAATTCCACGACGAGCGTCGCGCAGTCATGCGGATCTGGCGCGAGCTGGGGCTCAGCTGAGCCCGCGTCGGGCTACGAGCAATATCGAATTCTGAGGAGCTGGCAAACGATGTCGATGGCCGATCGTGATGGTGTGATCTGGTATGACGGCGAACTGGTGCAGTGGCGCGATGCGACCACCCATGTGCTGACCCACACCCTGCATTACGGGATGGGTGTGTTCGAAGGCGTGCGCGCCTACAACACCCCGGCCGGCACGGCGATCTTCCGCCTGCAGGCGCACACCGACCGCCTGTTCGATTCCGCTCATATCATGAACATGCAGATCCCGTACTCGAAGGACGAGATCAACGAGGCGACTCGTGCCGCGGTGCGCGAGAACGAGCTGGAAAGCGCCTACATCCGCCCCATGGTGTTCTACGGAAGCGAAGGCATGGGCCTGCGCGCCGCCGGCCTGAAGGTGCACGTGATCGTCGCCGCCTGGCACTGGGGCGCCTACATGGGCGACGAGGCACTGGAACTGGGCATCAAGGTGCGCACCAGCTCCTTCACTCGCCACCACGTCAACATCACCATGACCCGCGCCAAGTCCAACGGTGCCTACATCAACTCGATGCTGGCCCTGCAGGAAGCCATCTCCGGCGGCGCCGACGAAGCGCTGATGCTGGACCCGGAAGGCTACGTCGCCGAAGGCTCGGGCGAGAACATCTTCATCATCAAGGACGGCGTGATCTACACCCCGGAAGTCACCGCCTGCCTGAACGGCATCACCCGCGGCACGGTGCTGACCCTGGCCGGCGAGCTGGGCCTGAAGGTGGTCGAGAAGCGCATCACCCGCGACGAGGTCTACATCGCCGACGAGGCCTTCTTCACCGGCACCGCCGCCGAAGTCACGCCGATCCGCGAAGTGGACGGCCGCGCCATCGGCATCGGCCGCCGCGGGCCGATCACCGAGAGGCTGCAGAAGGCCTATTTCGACCTGGTCAGCGGCAAGACCGACACCCACGCCGAATGGCGGACCTTGGTCAAATAACCGTAGTAGGTTGGGTTGAGACGCGCAGCGTCGAAGCCCAACGAGCGATACCCGATGCCGCTGCGTCGCCTCCGTTGGGCTTCGCTGCGCTCAACCCAACCTACCGATGTCGTGCTTATGAACATATTGATCATCGGACCCAGCTGGGTCGGCGACATGGTGATGGCGCAGACGCTGTTCGTCTGCCTGAAACAGCGCCATCCCGGCTGCCAGATCGACGTGCTGGCGCCCGAATGGAGCCGGCCGATCCTCGAACGCATGCCCGAGGTGCGTCAGGCCCTGAGTTTTCCGCTCGGCCACGGCGTGCTCGACATGGCGACACGGCGCAAGGTCGCGCAGAGCCTGCGCGGCCAGTACGAGCAGGCGATCCTGCTGCCCAACTCGCTGAAATCGGCGCTGGTGCCGTTCTTCGCCGGCATTCCCAAGCGCACCGGCTGGCGCGGCGAGATGCGTTTCGGCCTGCTCAATGACATGCGCAAGCTCGACAAGCAGCGCTACCCGCTGATGATCGAGCGTTTCATGGCGCTGGCCTTCGAGCCGGGCGCCGAGCTGCCCAGGCCTTATCCGAATCCGTCGCTGCGCATCGATGCCCAGACGCGCGATGCGGCCCTGGCGCGTTTCGGCCTGAGCCTGGACCGGCCGGTGCTGGCGCTGTGTCCCGGCGCCGAGTTCGGCGAGTCCAAGCGCTGGCCGGCGGAACATTTCGCCAGCGTCGCCGAGACGAGGATTCGCGAGGGCTGGCAGGTCTGGCTGTTCGGCTCGAAGAACGATCACCCGGTCGGTGAGCAGATCCTCGAGCGGTTGATTCCGGGGTTGCGCGAAGAGGCGGTGAACCTGGCCGGGGAGACCAGCCTGGCCGAGGCGATCGATCTGCTGTCCTGTGCCGATGCCGTGGTGTCCAACGACTCCGGTCTGATGCATGTCTCCGCAGCGCTCGGCCGGCCGTTGGCGGCGGTCTATGGTTCCACCTCGCCAGCCTTCACCCCGCCGCTTTCCGAGCAGGTCGAAGTGGTGCGCCTGGGGCTCGACTGCAGTCCCTGTTTCGAGCGCACCTGCCGCTTCGGCCACAACAATTGCATGCGCGAGCTGAAGCCGCGCGCGGTGATCGAGGCGCTGGATCGTCTGGTCCCGCAGTCGGTCGAGGTACGCTGATTGAAGGTCCTGCTGGTCAAGACCTCGTCGCTGGGCGATGTCGTGCATACCCTGCCGGCCCTGACCGATGCGCAGCGGGCGCTGCCCGGCATCCAGTTCGACTGGGTGGTGGAGGAGGGCTTCGCCGAGATCCCGGCCTGGCATCCGGCGGTGGCACAGGTGATCCCGGTAGCGATCCGTCGCTGGCGCAAGCACCCGCTGCAGACCCTGCGCAAGGGTGAATGGCAGCGCTTCAAGGCACGCCTGCGAGAAGGCCGTTACGATCTGGTGATCGATGCCCAGGGCTTGCTGAAAAGCGCCTGGCTGACCCGCTACGTCAAGGCTCCGGTCGCCGGACTGGACCAGAAGTCTGCGCGTGAGCCCATTGCCGCACGCTTCTATGACCGATGCTACGCAGTGCCGCGTGACCAGCATGCGCTGGAGCGGGTGCGTCAGCTGTTCGCCCAGGCGCTCGCGTATCCGCTGCCGCAGGATGTCGCCGACTACGGGCTCGATCGCGAGCAGATGGCGGCGCCTAGCGACCAGCCCTACCTGCTGTTTCTGCACGGCACCACCTGGCCGAGCAAGCACTGGCCGGAAGCCTACTGGCGCGAACTGACCGAGCGCATGAGCGATTTCGGCTGGGCGATCCGCCTGCCGTGGGGCAATGCCGAGGAGAAGGCGCGTGCCGAACGCATCGTCAGCGGCATAGCCAACGCCGCGGTGCTGCCGAAGCTCAATCTTGCCGGTGTCGCCCGGGTTATCGCCGGCGCGCGCGCCTGCGTCGCGGTGGATACCGGCCTCGGCCACCTGGCTGCGGCGCTGGATGTGCCGAGTATTTCTCTCTATGGTCCGACCTTGCCCGGGCGGGTCGGTGCCTATGGCCGCTCCCAGGTGCACCTGTGTGCCAGCGGACCGAACGCTGGTCGCGGTGACCGGCACAAGCCCTGTTTCGACGACCTGCTCCCCGAGCGCGTCGTCACCGAACTGAAAGCCCTGCTGCGGGCCCCGGAGTCCGTCTGATGCAACTGGCCTTCATTCTCTACAAGTACTTTCCATTCGGTGGTCTGCAGCGCGATTTCATGCGTATCGCCCTGGAATGCCAGCGTCGCGGGCACAGCATTCGCGTCTACGCGATGATCTGGGAAGGCGAGGTGCCGGACGGCTTCGAAGTGCTGATCGCGCCGGTCAAGGCGTTGTTCAACCACACCCGCAACGAGCGCTTCACCGCCTGGGTCGAGGCCGATCTGGCCAAGCGGCCGGTGGACCGGGTGATCGGCTTCAACAAGATGCCGGGGCTGGACGTGTACTACGCCGCCGACCCTTGCTTCGAGGACAAGGCGCAGACGCTGCGCAACCCGATCTATCGGCGCTGGGGCCGCTACAAGCACTTCGCCGAGTACGAGCGCGCAGTGTTCGCGCCGGAGGCGAAGACCGAAATCCTGATGATCTCCGAGGTGCAGCAGCCGCTGTTCGTCAAGCACTACGGCACGCCCGCCGAACGTTTTCATCTGTTGCCGCCGGGCATTGCCCAGGATCGCCGCGCGCCGGCCAATGCCGCGCAGATCCGCGCCGAGTTCCGCGAGGAGTTCGAAGTGCGGCCCGACGAGCTGCTGCTGGTGCAGATCGGTTCCGGCTTCAAGACCAAGGGGGTCGACCGCAGCCTCAAGGCCCTGTCTGCGCTGCCGCGCGAACTGAGCCAGCGCACCCGGCTGCTGGTGATCGGCCAGGACGATCCCAAGCCGTTCAAGCTGCAGGCCAAGGCGCTGGGCGTTTCCGGCATGGTCGAGTTTCTCAAGGGGCGCAGCGACATCCCGCGCTTTCTGCTCGGCGCCGATCTGCTGATCCATCCGGCCTATAACGAAAATACCGGCACCGTGTTGCTCGAGGCGCTGGTCGCCGGGCTGCCGGTGCTGGTCAGCGATGTGTGCGGCTATGCCCACTACATTGCCGACGCCGATTGCGGTCGCGTGGTACCGAGCCCCTTCGAGCAGCAGGTGCTCGACCAGATGCTGGCGCAGATGCTCGCCGATGACGCGCAGCGCTCGGCCTGGAGTCGCAACGCGCTGGCCTTTGCCGAGACGGCCGATCTCTACTCGATGCCGCAGAAGGCCGCCGACGTGATTCTCGGGGAAAGCGCATGAACGTCGTGTGTCTCCGGCGGGCGTCGTCATTGGGGGCTCCATGCGCCTGATGCTGACCGAGCCATTCGAAAGTCTGTGGCAGGGCAAGGACCCCTTCGAAGAGGTCGAGCGTCTGCAGGGCCAGGTCTACCGGGAACTGGAAGGTCGCCGCACGCTGCGTACCGAGGTTGCCGGGCGCGGTTACTTCGTCAAGATTCATCGCGGCATCGGCTGGGGCGAGATTGCCAAGAACCTGCTCACGGCCAAGGCGCCGGTGCTTGGCGCCGGCCAGGAATGGCGAGCCATACAGCGCCTCAAGGAAGTCGGCGTGCCGACCATGACCGCGGTGGCCTATGGCGAGCGCGGTGGCAATCCGGCAAGCCAGCACTCGTTCATCATCACGGAAGAACTGGCGCCGACTGTCAGCCTCGAGGATTTCTCGGCGAACTGGCGCGACCAGCCACCACCGCCGGCACTCAAGCGCGCCCTGATCGCCGAAGTCGCCCGCATGGCCGGCACCATGCACCGCGCCGGGGTCAATCACCGCGACTTCTACATCTGCCACTTTCTGCTGCATACCGACCGGCCGGTGACGGTCAGCGATCTGCGCCTGTCCTTGATCGACCTGCACCGCGCCCAGACTCGCAGTCACACACCTGTTCGCTGGCGCAACAAGGATCTGGCTGGGCTGTACTTCTCGGCCCTTGAGATCGGTCTGACCGGCCGCGACAAGCTGCGCTTTCTGCGCGATTACTTCCAGCGGCCGCTGCGTGAAGTCCTGCGCGACGAGGCTGCCTTGCTGGCGTGGCTTCAGCGCAGGGCGGAAAAGCTGCTGGATCGTAAGCGGCGCTACGGGGATGCGCTTTGATGGCCGGCTGGACGCTGGACGCTGCGTATGCCGACCTGCATGATGATTTCGGCAGTCTCGCAAGCGTGTTCGCGCTGGAAGGTGAACGGCTTACCAAAGACCCACTTTCAGAAGTCATTCGTGTCGAGCGCAACGGGGTGCGCTATTACGTGAAACGCTACTCCAGTGCGGGCAAAGGCCTGCGGCGTTACCTCGGGCGACCGCGGGTCAAGGCGGAGTGGCAGAACCTGATGCTTTTTCGCCGTTGGGGCATCCCCACGGCGCCGATCGTGGCTTACGGCATGGAGCGGCGCGGCGGTGCTTTTCTCCGCGGCGCCCTGATTACGCGTGAATTGGAGCAAACCGATGATCTGGCTTTGCTGGCGACTACTCATGATGCCCGTCTTCGCGATCCGCGTTGGGTGCAGGAGGTCAGCCTGCAACTGGCGCGCTCGACACGAGCGATGCACGACCGGAGCTTCGCCCACAATGACCTCAAGTGGCGCAACCTGCTCGTCGATCCGCAGCGTCGTCTGTATCTGATTGACTGCCCTACCGGCGCCTTCTGGCATGGTCCGTTTCTGCAGCGGCGTATAGTCAAGGACCTGGCATGTCTGGACAAGGTGGCCAAGTACCAGCTCAGCCGAACCCAGCGCCTGCGGTTCTATCTGCAGTATTGCCAGCGAAAGCGACTGGTTGACAAGGACAAGCCGCGCATCCGGCAGATTCTGAATTATTTCCAGGGGCGGGAATGAACGATTTCATTGCGCAGGCCGATCGTCCAACGCTCGAGCGCCATGGCTTGGCGAGCTTCGATGCGCTCTGGTCGGTCCAGTTGACGGCGGTGGATGAGCCCAATGTCGAACGCGGCGGCTGGAGCAGTGTTTTCAGGTTGGAGCTCGATGATTCGGCGTTCTACCTCAAGCGGCAGAGCAATCATCTGACCCGCACCCTGGCACACCCGTTCGGTGAGCCGACCTTTGCCCGGGAGTTTCGCAATATCCGTCGTTATGCGCAGCTTGGCGTGCCGGCGCTTCAGGCCAGCTTCTTCGGGCAGCGCAAGGTTGATGGCGAAAGGCGTGCAATTCTCCTGACCCGCGCATTGGATGGTTGGATGGATTTGGACGGATGGCTGAAACGATGGCCCGAGCTGAACGAACCTCGACGCCAGGCCATCATCGGTGCGGTCGGTGCGCTGGCGCACACGCTGCATCAGGCCGGCCAGATGCATGGCTGCTTCTATCCCAAGCACATCTTTCTCCGTGAGCAGGACGGGCATTGGCAGGCTTGCCTGATCGACCTGGAAAAAACCCGACCTCTGTTGTTAGGGCGGCGCGACCGGATCAAGGATCTGGAGCCGCTCGTGCGGCGTGCAAGCTGCATCGGTGACCAAGGCGTGCGGCACTTGCTGAATGCCTATCTGGACGATCCTCGCCTGGTCGAGCCATGGCTGTTGCAGTTGCAGCGGCGACACAAAGCCAAGGAGGCGCGCTGATGAGATTGACCGATCTGACGGTCGCCGGGCGCGAGCCAGCCTGCCCTGCGCTCGTCGAGCTATCGGGTGAGGCAAGTCTGCATGTCGATTCGTGGCTGCGCATCCTGCCGGGGCAGCGCTATGTCTGTCGCGCGCGCTGGAACGGGCGCCAGGTCCTGGCCAAGCTGATGGTGGGTGGCAAGGCGCAGCGTCATTATCGACGCGAGCTGGCTGGTGCGAAGCTGCTGATCGACCAGCATTTGCCAACACCTGCGCTGGTGGGGCAGGGCTGGCACGAGGGTGAGGGTGGCTGGCTGCTGTTCGACTGGCTCGATTCCGCCAAAAGCCTGTGGGAGAGCTGGCGCTCCGTCGAGGCGGAGCCTGTGCTGACAGACGGGCAGCGTGGCGTGCTCGGTGAGGCGCTTGAGCTGATCGCCAGGATGCATGCGCAAGGCCTTTGGCAGGCGGATCTGCATCTGGATAACTTCCTCACGGCCGACGGTCAGCTCTACGTGGTCGACGGCGGCGGTGTAAAGGCCGAGACGCCCGGGGAGCCGTTGTCGCGTGAGCAGGTACTGGAGAACCTGGGCGTCTTCTTCGCGCAGCTACCGGCAGAGATCGAGCCGTTCATCGAAGAGCTGCTGGTGCCCTATCTGCTGACCAACAGCGAGCACGCCCTGCCGCTGGAGGCGTTGCTCAAGCAGGTTCACAAAGTCCGTGACTGGCGTCTAACTGACTATTTGAAGAAGGTCGTGCGGGACTGCAGCCTGTTCAGTGCGAGCATCGGGGCGTTCAGGGCGCAAGTGGTTCGGCGTGACGAGCAGGCAGCGCTGCAGGCGGTGATCGATGACCCCAATGAATTCATCGCTCGAGGCAAGTTGTTAAAGGGCGGTGGTAGCGCGACGGTAGCCAGTATCGAGCTGGACGGCCGGGCCCTGCTTATCAAGCGCTACAACATCAAGAGTCCGCTGCATTGGTTGAAGCGCTTCTGGCGGCCGAGCCGCGCCTGGCACAGCTGGGTCGAGGGTAATCGGCTCGATTTTCTCGGGATCGCCACTCCTCGTTTGCTGGCCGTGATCGAGCGCCGCTGGCTGTGGATGCGCGGTCCGGCGTGGCTGATTACCGAATTGCTGCGCGGAGAAGATATAATTGCGCGTTTTCAGCCGTATCTGGATGGCTGTCCTCCAGAGCAGGAATTGGTTGCCCTGGACCGGCTGTTCGCGGCACTGATCCGCGAGCGAATCAGTCATGGTGATCTCAAAGGGCACAACCTGTTCTGGGAGCATGATCGCTGGTCGTTAATCGACCTGGATGCCGTGCAGCAGCATGGCAGCGATGCCAGCTTCGCTCGGGCGTATGCCAAGGATCGTGCGCGATTCCTGCGCAACTGGCCGACCGACAGCGCCCTGTACCGGCTGCTTGACCAACGTTTACCCGCGGTGCCCGGCACCAGCATCGAAGATTAAGAGGCAATACCCGTGGCATTGACGATTCTCGGCCTTTCCGGCGCCCTCAGTCATGATCCTTCCGCCGCCCTGTATATCGACGGCAAGCTGATCGCCGCCGTCGAAGAAGAGCGCTTCGTGCGCGACAAGCATGCCAAGAACCGCATGCCCTACGAGTCAGCCAAGTTCTGCCTGGAGCAGGCCGGCATCAAACCGTCCGACGTCGATGTGGTGGCGATCCCGTTCGCCCCCATAAGCATCTTCGAAAAGGCGCGCTGGCACTATGCCAAGCGTTACTGGTACGCACCGGATCGCGCGCTGGATGCCATTCTCATGGGCAACCGCCGCTATTACCGCTACAAGAAACGCATCGAATGGTGTCTCCAGCAGCTGGGCTTCGACCTGAAGAAGGTCAAGATCCAACCGGTAGAGCATCACCTGGCTCATGCCTCCAGCGCCTATCACTGCTCCGGCTTCACCGAGAAAACCGCGATTCTCGGCATCGATGGCAAGGGCGAGTACGCCACCACCTTTTTCGGCTGGGGTGAGAACGGCAAGATCCACAAGATCAAGGAGTTCTACGACCCGGATTCCTTGGGCGGGCTGTATGGCGCGATCACCGAATACCTCGGCTTCGAGATGCTCGATGGCGAGTTCAAGGTCATGGGCATGGCGCCGTACGGCGACGCGGCCAAGTACGATTTCTCGCGCCTGGCGACCTTCGAGAACGGCGAGCTGACCATCAATACCGAATACGCCAACGTCATCGGCTTCCGTCGCTACAAGGAGAAGGGCAAGGGCTACTACTTCTCGCCCAAGCTGATCGAGTGGCTGGGACCCAAGCGCGAAGGCGATATCGCCGACGACCCGTACATTCATTACGCGGCCAGCATGCAGGCGCTATTCGAGAAGCTTGCGCTGGAGATGATGGACTACTACCTCGGTGACATCATCCGCGAGACCGGCAAGATTGCTTTCGCCGGAGGTTGCGCGCTCAACGTCAAACTCAACCAGAAGATCATCGCCCGCGAGGAGGTCAAGGAGCTGTTCGTCCAGCCGGCCTCCGGTGATGCCGGAACCGCTGTCGGTGCGGCGGCCTATGTGTCGGTGCAGCGCGGCGTTCCGGTAGAGAAGATGGAGCACGTCTACCTCGGCCCGTCTTATTCAAACGAAGATGTCATCGCTGCCTGTGCCCGGCATCCGAACAAGCCAGTGTTCAAGCAGATCGCCAACACCCCCGAGCGCATCGCCAGGATCATGGTCGACGGCAACCCGGTGGCCTGGTTCCAGGGGCGCATGGAGTTCGGCCCGCGCGCCCTTGGCGGTCGCTCCATCATCGGCTGCCCTAGCGTGCCGGGCGTGGCCGACCGCATCAACGAACAGATCAAGTTCCGCGAACGCTGGCGGCCGTTCTGCCCGTCCATGCTCGACACCGTCGCGCCACAGATGCTCAAGGTCGACCACCCGAGCCCCTTCATGACCTTCACCTTCGAGGTCAACGAAGGCTGGAAGGAGCGCGTTGGCGAAGTGGTCCACGAAGACGGCACCTCCCGCGCCCAGGTCCTCGAACGCCGCCACAACCCGCGCTGGTACGACCTGATGCTGGAACTGGAAAAACTCACCGGCAACGGCGTGTCGCTGAACACCTCGCTCAACCGCCGCGGCGAACCCATGGTCTGCTCGCCGACCGATGCGTTGAACATGTTCTATGGGTCGGACCTGCAGTACCTGATCATGGAAGATGTGTTGGTGGTGAAGGAAGGTAAGGGTTGGTATGACGGTGTCTAAGCAGGAAACAGCCTCGAAGCAGCGCTGGGTTCTGCAGTTCTGTCACAGCTACGACGGCCCCTTCCTCGATTGCGCGCGGCAGTACGCCGCGCTTTTCGTTGGTACGTCGTACAAGGTTTGCACCGTCTACCTGACGGGCACGCCGAGTGAACACGTGGTTCAAGGCTCGGCTTCCGACGAGGTTATTTTCCTCAACTACTCCAGCGCCCAGGTAGGTGGTCTGAAGCTGGCGGCGATTCGCGATATTCGACGGATTGCGGCTACACGGGACTTTGCCTTCTGCATTGCGCACCGCTTCAAGCCCGTCTATGTGGCCTTGCTGGGCACACGCCTGCCGGTGATCGGGGTTCATCATGCCTTTGGCGACTATCAGCGCCGTTCGCGTCGGCTATTTGCCAATTTCTATCGAAAGCGCCTGAAACTGCTGGGCGTGTCCAATGCGGTGCGAGATGAGATTCGTGCCTGCCTGCCGAGCTGGCCTGCCGAGCATATCGAGACGCTGTACAACCGGATCGATATCGGAGCTGTGCAGGCTGAGCAGGTTTCGCGCCAGGCCGCCCGCGAGTATCTGGGCCTGCCGCAGGAAGCGTGGGTAGTAGGGAATGTCGGCAGGCTGCATCCTGACAAAGATCAGGCAACGCTGATTCGAGGCTTTGCGCTGGCCTTACCTAACCTGCCGACTGGAAGTCTGTTGGCGATCATGGGCAGCGGTCGTCTGGAGACATCGCTGAAGTCCCTGGCCGCAGAGCTGGGCGTAGCGGAGCAGGTGCGCTTTCTTGGCCAGGTACCGCAAGGCCGCCGCTACTTCAAGGCCTTCGATGTGTTTGCTCTGACTTCCGATCATGAACCTTTCGGCATGGTGCTGCTGGAAGCTATGGCGGCGGGGGTGCCGGTGATCTGCAGCGACTGTGGCGGTGGTGCGGAAGTTGTTCAGGGCGTAGGTGAATTATTCCCTTTTGCTCAGCCCGCTGCGCTTGCGAAGTCCTTGAGTGTCCTGCTGATAAAGTTCGAGGATCCGTTGCCAGCCGCACGCCGCCTACAAGAGTGTTTTAGTGATCAGGCTGTGCGCGAGCGCTTCTGGACCCGGGGCTGGATAGTGAGCTGATGTTTGATTCGAGGTCAGGGAATGTGGCTGGAAAACCTAGTATCTGCTTTGTAATTCCATACTTTGGAAGTTGGCCCTTTTGGATGCCGCTGTTTCTCGAGTCCTGCAGGCGCAATTCAGATATCGACTGGCTCTTGTTCACTGACTGCGGCACACCGCCTGTCCTGCCGCACAACGTGCGTGTAGCGCATGTCAGCTACGACGATTATTGCTCGTTGGTGTCGGAACGCCTCGGAATCAATTTTGCACCTGATAACGCCTACAAACTCTGCGATATCAAGCCCTCATTAGGTCATATCCACGAAGATGAGCTACAGGGTTATGATTTTTGGGCATTCGGAGATCTAGATGTTATTTACGGTAGGTTGCGCGCATATTTTACTGCCGAGCGGCTTGCCCGATACGACCTTTATTCGACACATGCGCGTCGTGTTTCGGGGCACCTGTGTCTGATACGGAACACCTCGCAAATGAGAGAGCTATTCATGAAGATGCCTCGCTGGAAGGAGCGCTTCATGGACCAAGAGCACCATGCCCTAGACGAAGGCGCTTTTAGCCGCCTTTTTCTATGGCGCAAGAATTTTCCGGAGCCGCTTTTCAAGCTGGTTGGGCTGCTCAACCCGCTGCGACGGCGTAGTGAGTTTATCGAGGCATTCAGTACTCCTAACGGTTGCATTCCGTGGATTGATGGTACGTTCCGTTTTCCGCAGCGTTGGTGTTGGAATGAAGGATCGCTAACCAACGATCTTGATGGGAGTCGAGAGTTTCCTTATTTTCACTTTGCGATCTGGAAGCGGGGAGCATGGTCTGAGCGAACAGCGCCGTTGCCGGAAGCGGTACGGACACTTGCATCCCGTCCTGCATGGAAGATTGATGAAAACGGTCTGTCGGAGTGCGTGCAATGATTGGGCGTCGTATAAAAGTCTTGCAATTGCATCCTGACTACAACATCAAAGCACATGACTTTGCCGATTTGGGTGAGCAGATATTCAAAGCTCTGCCGGTTGATCGTTACGAGACGGTCAATGCGTTCCTGCGAGGTCAGCCAGCACCGGGAGCACCGGTGAGCCGAGCCGATCGATCAGTATACTTTGGACTCACTGATGCCCAACTAAAGGGTATGCGTGTCCGCGCTATGTGGCGCTTGTACCAGTTTTGCCGCGCCGAGCAATTCGACGTGGTGATCTGCAATCGTTTTAAGCCGGTCAACATGATGCTGCAGCTCAATCGCTGGCTGAAAGTGCCGCTGTGCATTGGCATTGCCCATGGCTTTGGGGAATATGACCGGTTCTATCGACGTCGCCAGACTAAGCGGCTGATTGATAAGTCCTGGCGCTTTGTCGGGGTGTCACCTGCAGTTAAACAGTACCTGTTGGACTGTGACTGCGGTTTTACTGAGTTCAATACAGTAGCGATTACCAACGCTATTGATATCGAACAAGCGAAAGCGCTGCAGCTGTCGCGAGAGGATGCACGCTCACAGCTGGGGCTGGATCCAAATGCGCGCCTCATTGGTGCCTTAGGTCGGCTTGTTCCTGTGAAAGGCCATATATATCTGATCCGAGCTTTTGCCTCCATTAAGGATCGGTATTTACATGCACAGTTAGCGATTATCGGGGCTGGACGCGAAGATGCCAATTTGCTGGCCGAGATCGACCGGTTGGGTCTGGCAGGCAGAGTTCATCTGCTTGGGTTCCGTGAGGATGCTTTACAGTACGTTCGGGCTTTTGATATCTGGGCTATGCCTTCGTTGGCTGAAGGTCTTGGTCTGGCACTGCTGGAAGGGATGAGCGGTGCTTTGCCTGTGATTGCCACTGATGTTCCCGCCATGCTTCCGTTAATTAAGGGTGCTGGCGGAATTGCTGTGCCGCCAGCGAATGCTGATGCACTGAGCGAGGCGTTAGACTCCTACCTTTCATTAAGTGATTCGCAGTTGCGTGATAAAGGCGAACAAGCCTATCGATATCTTATAGAAAATCATGAGATTGGCTTGTTCCGAGAAAAGTATCTGGGGCTTATCGAGTTGAATCTGAAGCCTTATGGCTTTAAGTGATCTGGCATCGGGCTTTTAGTCGTTCTTTTGTGATCTTCAATCTTTCTTAATTTTTTGCTTTCACTGGTGTTTTTATGGGTTTGGTTCGTCGCTTTAAAGGGTTTTATGGGGAGTCAGGTTATTTTACGGTCTCGCTGCTGGTCTTTATCTTAAGTTTTTTGGTTTTGCCAACTAGTAAGATGGTAAATAACGTTTATTATATTTTTTTGGCTATTCCTGCGTTGGGGCTGATAGTGTTTGGCCGAGGGCGGTCAGTTAAGATTTCGACAGGGTTGGCGCTGTGGGGGGGGCTGTTTTCCTGCTTAATGCTGGTTGGAGTTTTCTCTGCTGATTTAAAGTGGTTGAAGTACGTGCTTTATGTAACAGTATTTGTGGTGTTAGTTAGTCAGTTCGTTGATCCTCGGCCGTTTCGGACACCGCAATTCGCGCGTGGGTTGTTTTGGGTTGTTGGTGCTTATGTGCTGATCTCCGCTATCGTTTATTGGGTTGTAGGACGCTACGCGCCAGGTGAGCGCGTACTATGGCTGCCTGGCCGGATGACAGGTCCTATTTATACTAGTATGTGGCTGGCTTGCTGTTTTACGCTTGCATTGCCGGTATGGGTAGAGCAGCGTCGCTGGGTTGAGCTATCTTTCGCTATTTTGTTAGCTGTTTTTTGTATGGCTTATGTTTTGCAAAGCCGCTCAGGTTTATTGGGGATGGCTGCGCTTGGAGGTCTAGTGGCAGTTTGGCTGATCTTAAGGCAGGCCCGTTTTATTTTTTGGTTAGGGCTGGTTGCGCTTTTGGGATGTCTTTTGGTTTATTGGGCGGTGCTTGAAATCCCCGAGGTTGCTCGGCTGTTCGCTCGGGCAGACGCAGGGCGATTTGAGTTGTGGAGAATTTTTTTAGCTGAATGGGAGGCGTGTGGATTATGGCTTGGTTGCGGGACGAGCCCAAATATTGATGTGGTTTTGTCAAGCGGAATGCCTATCCAGCATCCTCATAATATTTTTTTAGCGCTTGGCATTTATGGTGGTTTTTTTTCGCTGTTTATTTTCGTGCTGCTGATGGTGGTGGTTTTGCAGGAGGCATGGAGGAGGCGCGATCCGTGGGGGGGGTATTTGCTGCTTGCTTTGATAATGTTGAATTTTGATGGTGATAGATTTGTCGATAATCCTAATGAGCTTTGGCTATTAGTTCTACTTCCTGCCGCATTGATTATAAATTTTCGATATGAGGAGGTGTCTGGCGGATCTGTTCCCGAAAATTCAGCTTGAGCTGCTCGTTATGTTTTTTAGTTTCGTTTGATGAGTGGATTGTTGGGGGTTAGGGTTGGCTTTTCTCATAGGCGTCAGTCAAAGATTTCCAGGGGAAATCTGGTAAGAGCCCTCTGCGCTGTAAGTAGTTCTGAAGGTGGGCAAGGTTACGGCGTGTTAGCGATTGAGATAGTGGGCCTCGTTTATGTTGTAAGTCTAGACAGTCGATGAGGCCGAAGTGTCCGCCTGGGAGTTCGACTATATTGCCGAGGTGCAGGGAGCGAAAATAAATCCCATGGATGTGCAGAAATTTAAAGAAGTTAGCGATAGCTGGTATTCTAGTATCGAAGCTCTCGCGGTCTGTTAGGTATAATTGTTCCAAAGTTCGGCCAGGTAGCGGATAGTATAGGCACGCGCTAAGGCCGCTTTTTTTGTCTATCCAAAAGATATCGATAACTTCGGGCGCAGCTATGCCGCAAGCTTGAAGTTTGATGGTGTTGCGCTGGAAGCGTCGTGCCGACGGCATTAGGCGTGCTAGCAGTGGAGTGCGGCGAGTATAGAAAATCTTCAAATAAAGACCATTCTCCAACGCGACTACCTTAGCCCCTCGAGCGTCTTGCTCCAATATCTTGCCACTGGCGAGCCAGCTTTCCAGTTCCTGCGCTGCTACAATCCGCATCTTGTTCCTCTAGCCAGTTCATGGGGCTTGCCGAATGGCCAATTCTACCCAGCAATCCAGTGTAAAGGTGTATCTGCGGTTGCTGCGCTACGTGCTCCCCTACTGGGGACTGTTCGCTGTCAGCCTGTTTGGCTTCCTGATTTTCGCCTCCACCCAGCCGATGCTCGGCTACATTCTCAAGTTTTTCGTTGATGGACTGAACAACCCGGACGCCAGTTTTTTCGCTCAGGTTCCCTATCTCCAGGATCAGGCCTGGCTGGCGGGACTGAAGCTATTGCAGGCAGTGCCTCTGCTGATCGTGTTCATCGCCCTGCTGCAAGGCATCGGTTCGTTTCTCGGCAACTATTTTCTGGCCAGGGTTTCGCTGGGCCTGGTGCATGATCTGCGCATCGCACTGTTCAACAATATGCTGACGCTGCCCAATCGCTACTTCGACAGCCACAACTCCGGCCATCTGATTTCCCGCATCACCTACAACGTGACGATGGTGACGGGCGCCGCGACGGATGCGATCAAGGTGGTGGTGCGCGAGGGTATGACCGTTATTTTCCTGTTCGCCACGCTGCTCTGGATGAACTGGAAGCTGACCATGGTGATGGTGGCGATCCTGCCGCTCATAGGCCTTATGGTGGCCAGCGCCAGCAAGAAATTCCGCAAGCAAAGCAAGAAGATTCAGGTCGCGATGGGTGACGTCACCCATGTCGCATCCGAGACCATCCAGGGCTACCGGGTGGTGCGCAGCTTCGGTGGCGAGGCCTACGAGCAGGCCCGCTTTCTCGACGCCAGCAGGGACAATACCGGCAAGCAGTTACGCATGGTCAAGACGAACGCGGTTTACACGCCGACATTGCAACTGGTGATCTACAGTGCCATGGCCGTACTGATGTTCCTGGTGCTGTACATGCGTGGAGATGCGTCGGCCGGCGATCTGGTGGCATATATCACGCTTGCCGGCCTGTTGCCCAAGCCGATCAGGCAGCTTTCGGAGGTGAGCTCCACCATTCAGAAGGGCGTTTCTGGTGCGGAGAGCATTTTCGAGCAACTGGACGAGTCGCCCGAGACCGACAGCGGAACGCTCGAGCGCGAACGTGTTGCCGGGCGTCTGGAAGTCAATGATTTGAGCTTCGTTTACCCGGGCACCGACAAACAGGTGCTGCACGACATCAGCTTCACCGCCGAACCGGGCCAGATGGTGGCGTTGGTCGGGCGCTCGGGTAGCGGCAAGTCGACCCTGGCTAACCTCATTCCGCGTTTCTACCACCATTATCGGGGGCAAATCTTGCTGGATGGCGCGGAGGTCGAAGACTACAGGCTGCGCAATCTACGCCGGCATATCGCACTGGTCACCCAGCAGGTCACGCTGTTCAACGATACGGTTGCCAACAACATCGCCTATGGCGATCTCGCAGGCGCACCGATCGAGGATATCCGTCGCGCTGCCCAGGCAGCCTATGCCGACGAGTTCATCGAACAGATGCCGCAGGGCTACCAGACCCCGGTTGGCGAGAATGGCGTGCTGCTTTCCGGTGGCCAGCGCCAGCGCCTGGCGATCGCTCGTGCACTGCTGAAGAATGCGCCGGTGCTGATTCTGGACGAGGCGACCTCGGCGCTGGATACCGAGTCCGAGCGGCACATACAGGCGGCGCTCGAAGAGCTGATGAAGGGCCGTACCACCTTGGTCATCGCCCATCGCCTCTCCACCATCGAGAGGGCCGACCTCATTCTGGTGATGGAGCAGGGGCGCATCGTCGAGCATGGTACCCACGCCGAGCTACTGGTTGCCAATGGCCCCTATGCGCGCCTGCATGCCACGCAGTTCAAGGACGAAACCCCGAACTCGGGGCAAACACAGAATGGAGAACTGCTGTCATGAGCCAGCAGGAAGAAATCGAGCGCTGGCTTGCCGTTCCGGGTGAATGGGTCGAGCCGCCGAATGAACGGCGGGGCGGACTCAGCGGTGTTCAGCGCATTTACACCCATGATGGCCAGCTGCTTTATCGCAAAGAGCAGACCGGCCATGTCTACCGCAGCCTGAGCAGGCCCTTGGGCTATCCCACCGTGATGCGCGAGCAGGATGCGCTGGTGCACTGTCGGCGTCTGGGTGTACCGGTGCCTGCCCTGGTCTTCGCCGGTTGCCACAAGCAGAAGGGCGTCTGGCAGGCAGTCCTGCTCACGGAGGGGCTTGAAGGCTTCGAGAGCCTGGATGATTGCTATCGGCGAAAGGCCGAACAGCGTTGGGGAGAAGCGCTGCATCTGAAGATCATTCGTGAGGTCGGCCGGGTGATCGGGCTCTTGAACGCAGCACACCGCCAGCATGGCTGCCTCTATCTGAAGCACGTTTTCGTCAGCGTTAGTGAGGGCACCTTCCAGGTCGCACTGATCGACTTGGAAAAGAGCCGTATCCGCCTGAGTCGGTTCCAGGCCGCACGTCATGATCTGAGCCAGATCGCTCGCCGCTCCGGCTGGAAGGAAGAACGCTGGACAGCTTTCATCGAGGGTTACCGCCAGAGTTTCACATGGCCCTTACCCCGCTTCAGAAGGCGCGAATGATGCTGAACCCTTGGCGTGCCTGGCGCGAACGTGGCTGGCACACTATCGATGCCTCCACCTATGCCGAGATCTGGCAGCGTTACGGTGGCAGCGTTGCCACGCATCCTGACGTCGTCGAGCGTCTGGCTCGTCTCGCTGATATTCCGGTGCGCTATCTAGCCTGGGAGCAACAGGACGAGTGGGTCGCTGCGGTCCCCTGCTGGGGCCGTCACCTGGCACTGTCCAAGGATGTCCTGAAGAAGACCGGCAAGCGTGGCCTATTCGACCTGGGCAATGCCGAGGTCATCCTGCCGGTGGCCGAGGATGCCTGCGTGCCGGTACGCCAGCGTCTGTGCTATGTCTCCGAGCTCAATGCCGGGCGCATTGCCACTCTGCGCGAGCAGCCCGAGGGCCTGGCGCTGGCGCGCCAACCCGAGGAGTACTCGAAGAAATTCCGCTACAACCAGCGGCGCGAATTGCGTCTGTTCGAAGAGGCAGGCGGCGTGGTGCGCTCGGTGGCGGAGTTCACCCCCGCCGAGCTGGCTGCCATCTATACCGACCTGTTCGAGCGTCGCTGGGGCTTCGAGGTGCCAGGCAAGCCCTATCTGACCGAAGTCTTCGGCCTGTTGCGGGAGTTCCTGCGTGGATCGCTGCTGATGCTGGACGGTTTTCCCGTGGCCGTTCAGGTGCTGTACAGCGTCGAGTCGTTAGGCTGGATCAGTTACGAGTACATCAATGGTGGTGTCGACCCTCGTGCCCATCACCTCAGCCCCGGCAGCGTTCTCAGCTTCATCAATACCCAGGCCGCTTGGGACGTGGCGCGGCATCGGGGCAAGGCACTGCGCTATTCGTTCGGCCGGGCCGATCGGGACTACAAGGATCGTTGGTGCAACAGGGTCGCCGCGTTTCGGACGTGAATGAATGGAAACACGCAAGCAGCAATTGCTGCGCCGTCACCGGCGCGGCAAACGTATCTTCATGGTCCTGGCTCTGCTGGTTCTGGTCGCGCTGGATTGGTTCGCCGGCTGGAACAGTCTGCCGGTACTGCTGATCCTGGCCTGGATCGCCCATGAGGCCTGGCTCGCCGACCATCTGTTCTATTCGCCGAGGGAGGACTATCGCTATGCCTTCCCCGACTCTGCGCAGAAGATAGGCGGCCGCCTGAACAAGGGGCGGCTGGTGCTGGAGCCTGGAGAGCTGTCCGACGATGCCGATACCCTGATGCTCGAAGTGCAGGTGCGTACCACCTGGCTCGGTCGCTGGCTGGACCCTCATGTACTGATCGCCGATGGCCAACCCTGCGATCGCCAGGACTTCGAGCGCGGCGCATGGGGGCGCCGTTACCTCAACCTTTCCGGCCTGCTGCCGGCTCTGAGGGCGGGGCGCGTACAATTGCGGACGCGCTTCTGTCGCCTGGCCCCCGAAGTCTGCCTGCATGTTTTCAGCAATCCGGACTACGCAGCGCGCCGGGTGATGGTCATCGCCCCTCACGCGGACGATGCCGAGCTTGCTGCCTTCGGCCTCTACAGTCGTAGCGCACAGGCCAGCATAGTCACCCTCACCCAAGGTGAGATCGAGGCTCAGAACTACCGCCGGCTCGGCCTCGACAAGGCTGCCGCAGCGCGCCTCAAGGGGCGACTGCGTAGCTGGAGCAGTCTGGCTGTGCCGCTCTGGGGTGGTGTGCCGGAGACTCGCTGTGTGCAGCTGGGGTATTACTGTCTACAACTGGCACCCATGGTCGCCGAGCCGGACAAGGCTTTCCCTTCGCTTGAATCCGGCGATTCGGATATCCGCAGCGTGCGCCGTTTCAACCCCCTGGCATTACCGGGAGACATGGACGGTGTGCCCAGCTGGAACAATCTGGTGAGCGACCTCGCCGCGTTGCTCAAGCTGTTTCGGCCCGAAGTGGTGGTGCTGCCGCACCCTGAACTGGACCCCCATCCCGACCATATCCAGGCTAGTCGGGCCTTGGACGAAGCCATCGCGCTCGGTGACTGGTGTCCCGAGCTCCGCTTGCTCTATGCCAATCACCTGTATGACAACGATCGCTGGCCCATGGGACCGGTGGGTAGTGGCGTGGCTTTGCCACCGCGGCAGGAGCCATTGCCGGCGGATGGTCTATGGAGCCCGGTGCTGAACGCCTCTGCTCGTCTGGACAAGGCCCAGGCGCTGGCCATGCAGCACGACCTGCAGACCCCCCTGCCGCTGAAGAAGCGCCTGCGCCGGATCATTCAATGGGTGCTGGCAGGTCGCCGTTGGCCGGAGTTCGGTCAGGACGACTTCTTCCGCAAGGCCGTGCGTCGTCATGAGCTGTTCTGGGTGCGCAAACCGTAATGGTGCTGCGGGCCTGCCCAGACGCTCGAAAGCATCGTTCCGAGAGCGGGCGATCCGCATGACAAGTGGAACTGGGAGCGCCGGTTTCCGGTTGATTCGTATCGGTTTTGGTGGTGGTGTGTGATCGATTCGCGGGCAACGCGGGATACCCGTATTCATGAATTGCTCCGCGACAACGAGCAGACCCTTGGGGCATGGTGAGCATGCGACGCTGACGGGGCGTTTCGGTGAGCTGATTCGGCTTGCTGCCGAGAAGTCCGGCGAGCGCGTCGTGGCGCAGGGGTGCAGGGGTGCACAGGCCGATCCTCGACAACATCGACCGGTCTCGCAACGGTGGGTTGCAACCGTCGCCGCCCGATCAGCCCGAAAACACCTGCTCCAGCCGCTCCGCGAACAATATCCGCTCGGTCCAGGCGTTCAACTCGGCCTCGCTGGCGGCCTGCAGCCGCTGTTCGACGGCGTCGGGCAACTCGCCGAACTTGATCTGCAATTGGCGGCGCAGGGTATTGGCCTGGCCTTTGGTCTGGCCGATAGCCTCTCCTTCAGCTCTGGCCTCGGCCTTCTCCGTCACTTCGTCATGCAGCGCGCGCTCACGGACGAACGCCAGGCGCCGAGCTTCGTCGTCATCCGACAGCGCCTGCAGGCGCTCACGGGCCTTCCGGACCGCAGGGCTTTCGATGCTTTGCATGAGCTTGTCCTCCCGCCAATGCTTGAGGTAGGTGATCCAGTCTGCCAGAGCGCTGCCCGCCTGGGAATGCAGTCGATCGGCCTTGGGCAGTTCGATCAGGTGCAGTTGCAGACTGCGATCCAGCCGCACCTCGGGGAGCTGGCGATCGCGCAGTTCGAAGGCCCAGCAGGCCTGCGTCTCCTCGAACAGGTCGAAGTCCATCAGGTGGATGCCGATCACCGGCTGTACCTGATGATAGCTCTCGCCCGCTTGCAGTTGCCGGCCCAGGTTGCGGGCCAGGTAGTAGAGGCTGCGCGAGGGCCAGCCGGCGTGGTTGCGGGTCTGCATCTCGATGTTGAACAACTGGCCGGTCAGGTCGCGGGCGAGAATGTCCAGCACGATGAACTTGCCGGTCAACTCCTCCGGAGCGATCTGCGGGTTGAGTACCCGCAGCTCGACGATGGGCGGCTCGTCGCTGCGCACCGCGTTGATCAGGTCGGCCAATAGGTCCGGCGCCTCGGCGAACAGGCGCTTGAAGATCACGTCGAGCTTGGGATCTAGCAGGGGCTGGTGGGGCATGCGTGTACGTCCTTGTACGAGCAGTGGGCTTCAAAGCGGATAAACTGGATATGGAAACAGTATCCATGACATTAGCCTGCCACAAGCGGAACGTATTCATCGCGTGAGCGCTATCCCAGGCTGTACGGGACCTTGCATGGGAGTTGGGCGAACTGGGACTCGATGTGGCGAACCTTGTAGTCCGCATGGCCGATCATGTTCGGTGTTCGCGGCAAGGCATTGCGTTACCGGGAGAATTCGATGGCTCCATGCTGGTATGCTTTGCAGCGTTTTTCGAACACCCCGGAGCCCCAATGAAGCTGTCCATGCCCCGTTTCGACCAAGCCGCCGTTCTGGTGGTCGGTGACGTCATGCTCGATCGTTACTGGCATGGCGGCACGTCGCGGATCTCGCCCGAGGCACCGGTGCCGGTGGTGAAGGTCGAGCAGATCGAAGATCGCCCAGGCGGTGCGGCCAACGTCGCGCTGAACATCGCAGCGTTGGGGTCTGCCGCGGCGCTGGTGGGTGTGACCGGCGAGGACGAGGCGCGTCAGAGCCTGGCTGACAGCCTCGCGGCCGCCGGTGTGCAGGCGCATTTCCAGTGCATCGATGACCAGCCCACCATCGTCAAGCTGCGGGTGATGAGTCGCCATCAGCAACTGCTGCGCATGGATTTCGAGGAGCCGTTCAACACCGATCCGGCCGCGTTGCTGGCCGAGGTGGAAGGGCTGCTGGCCGGGGTCAAGGTGCTGGTGCTGTCGGACTACGGCAAGGGCGCGCTGAAGAACCATCAGGCGCTGATCCAGGCGGCGCGGCACCGTGGCATTCCGGTGCTGGCCGACCCCAAGGGCAAGGATTTCGACATCTATCGCGGCGCTACGCTGATCACGCCGAACCTGGGCGAATTCGAGGCGATCGTCGGGCATTGTGCCGACGAGGCCGAGTTGGTCAGCAAGGGTGCCGAGCTGATGAGCCGGCTCGAGCTGGATGCGTTGCTGGTCACCCGTGGCGAGCACGGCATGACCCTGCTGCGTCCCGATCACGCGCCGCTGCACCTGCCGGCCCGTGCCCGCGAAGTGTTCGATGTCACCGGTGCCGGCGATACCGTCATTTCAACCCTGGCCGCTGCGATTGCGGCTGGCGAGGAACTGCCACAGGCCGTGGCACTGGCCAACCTGGCCGCCGGTATCGTGGTCGGCAAGCTGGGCACCGCCTGCATCAGCGCGCCGGAGCTGCGCCGCGCGGTGCAACGCGAGGAAGGCTCCGAGCGTGGCGTGATGACCGTCGAACAGCTGCTCACCGCAGTCGAGGATGCCCGCGCCGAGGGCGAGAAAATCGTCTTCACCAATGGCTGTTTCGACATCCTGCACGCCGGTCATGTGACCTACCTCGAGCAGGCCCGCGCCCAGGGCGACCGGCTGGTGGTGGCGGTGAACGATGATGGCTCGGTGAGCCGCCTCAAAGGCCCGGGCCGGCCGATCAATTCGGTGGATCGACGCATGGCGGTGCTGGCTGGTCTGGAAGCGGTGGATTGGGTGGTGTGCTTTTCCGAGGACACGCCGGAAAACCTGCTGGCCCAGGTGCGACCCGATGTGCTGGTCAAGGGCGGCGACTATGGCGTCGATCAGGTCGTCGGTGCCGATCTGGTCAAGGCCTACGGCGGTGTAGTGAAGGTGCTGGGGCTGGTGGAAAACAGCTCGACCACGGCCATCGTCGAGAAGATCCGCAAGGCGTAGGGCGGGTGAAACCCGTACTACGGCTACTGCTTTGTGAAAGGGCCCGCCCCGGGGCGATGCTCTTCAGACTTCAGACTTCAGACTTCAGACTTCAGACTTCAGGCCTTTGGCAGTCCTGCGACCTGTATCGCCGAGAGGGCGCGCCCACTGGGTTCGGTGGTGCTCGCTGCTTTTGTGGGAGGCCGCGCCCGCTCCCGGCGGGTCTGCGGCATTCATCACATCCCCGTGGATTGCCCGGCCTCGGGGCGATGCTTTTGAGCTTCAAGCTTCAAGCGTCTGGCAGTCCCGTGGCCTGCACTCGCCGCGTGCCTCGTATTGCAGCAGTCCCAGCATAGGTATCAGCGCTGAGGCTTCGGCACGATGCCGACCTGCATGCCGAAGGGGCCGAATACGCTGTTCAGGGTGTGCACGGTCGGATTGGCTTCATCGTGCTCCAACTGACGCAGAGCGCGCAGGGAGAGTTTGCACATCTGGGCGAACCTGGCCTGCTGCAGGCCGGTGATTTCCTTGCGGAGCCTGCGGACGGCTTGTCCGATGGTGATATCGCCGGATGCCAGTTGAGTCCGTATCTCCGTCAGGATGCGGTCGCGCTCTGTGATATCCATTCAGGTAAGCCTCCATCTGGCGAGTCGTTGAGGAAGGCTGCGTAGCGCGATACGTGGATGATTCATGGTCGCCAGAGGCAGGCCTTCGTCGGTCAACAGGTCGGGCAAGGCCATGAAGTCACGTGCGGCTGTTCTGAGCCGCTCGAACAGTTCTTCGGCATCGGCCCATATGCCTACCTCTTCGCAGGCCTTCCGCCAGTCTACCTCGCCAGCCAGCTCAATGGGCTGCGGCCACTTGGTTGTGCGTGTTACGCCTTCATCGTCCATGACCATGGGGGCCAGGTCATATATAGGGGCCAGCTTCACGCCTTTGTCCATGCGTAGAATCGATGTATTGCGACCATGGTTGTCCGAGTTGCCCAAGATCAGGTTCAGCAGGTCGCGCCGCAGGTATTCGAACACCAGATCGCCGACCTGCTGACCTTGACCCACGCTTTGCCATAGCTCGACGAGGTGTCGCAGTACATTGGTGTGCGACATATAGCTACCGGGCTCGGTCACGCCCGCCAGTGAATACATGGACTCGACAGCAGTCCGGACGACCCCATCGACGGTGACGTTGCGATCGAAACGCTTCATCCACAGGCTGGGCTTGCGCCCCTCTTCCAGCGACAATCCTTCAGCATCGACGGTATCCAGCCCCAGTTTCTGAAGGCCTCGGTAGAAGCAGAATTCGCTGCGCAGTATTTCCTGGTCAGTCTTGCTGGCCCGGTTGCGTGCGAATTTTACGAACCAATGCCGAGCGGCTTCCGCGTCAGGAAGAGCTGCATCGGGGTGCAGCGCTCCCCGTCGGTCTTCGGTCAGTAGCAACTTGGGCGCTTCGCCGCCTGCGCCAGTGGCGCCGCCGATGGCTGCTCCCTGTTCGTAGGCGTATTCCAGGAAACGCGAGTCGCGGCTGATGACTTCCTCCCGCGAGAAGCCCAGCATCGGGCTATTGGCGATGGCATCCGCCGCCTCCTTGATGCGCAGATTGCCGACAGGTGCGGGAGTGCAGCGACTCAGTAGGAAAAGATCAAGATCCAGATCCCCGGGGCGCTCGCCCCCCAGACGTTTGAGCAGGGAACGACGAGCCGCTCCGGCGGGCAGGATGTCGAAGAGAAAGGAGGGCGCATGGGGAAGGCGCCAGAGATCCCAGCCCAGGGGTAACGTGGCGCTGACCGCATTGCTCAATCTGCTACCCATGACGTCCAAGGCATCAACCAGATATGCCTGCTTGTATCCATACGAGCAGGTGCCCTCCAGCCCCAACGTGGGTTGCTCGAAGGTCAGTTGCATGGCGTCGTGCCATGCGTGGCCTGTATGAATCTGTAGGGTGAGCGGGTACATGTCTGCTACCGGCATTTTACTGCCTTAAAAGTAGCCTTCATCTCGCTAAAAGGCAATAAATTACCTTTTTTGCGCTGCTGAGTGATTAAATAGGTATTTTAGTGCTTATTTCCAGCGTATGGAGTCTGTTTGTAGGAGGCGCCATGCCCGCGATAGCTCTGCAGGTCCGGGTTTCGCGAGCATGGCCCCGTCCGTTCGCTGGCGGGGGGCCAAGCGGTTCAGCGCGCCACGGCGACCGGCTTGGCGGCCCACCAGTCCCTCCAGCGAACGCGCTCGTCGCGCACCACCCAGCCTTCCTGCGGCGCAAAGCTTTCCGATAGCCATAGGCCGCGAGTGTTCACCGGGCTGAACTGGCCATTACGCAGTTGCAGCAGCTGATCCTGCGGCTGGCCCTGCTTCAGCGGTATCAGGTAGAGGTCCGGCCGGCTGCGCTCCAGGCGCGCAACCAGTTGTCCGTCTTCCAGGCGCTCGTCGACGTGGAACAGGCTCAGCTGACGCGCCTCTTTCGGTAGTTCCATGCGCATGTCATAGACCAGCTGCAGCGAGGCGGTCGGCAGGTGTACATAGGCGCGAGGACGCTCCATCAGCACCATGTTGCCGCACTGTACCGGGCGCGTGGCGCCGGATTGCGAGGCGAGCTTGAAGTGCACCGCCTCGCGGTAGTGCAGGCTGGCCTGGTACGGAGTGGGCAGCCACGTATCGCCGAAGCGACCGGCGAGCCAGCCTTCAGGAGTTTCCAGCAGGCATTCTTCGGCAATTTCCTGGATGGCGGTGAGCAATGGCAGGTTCAGCTCATGGGCCGGGATGTAGCCGGAGATCAGCTTGAGCACAACGTCACCACGGTCCGGCCGCTGCTGACGGACCAGCACCCAGTATTCGCGGCCCTGCCAGCTCATGGTCAGACGCACCGAAACGCCGAGATTGGCCAGTTCGATGGCAAAACGGCCCGGATCGGACACCTCCACCGGGCGGCGGCGCTCGATCACTTCGCTGAAGTTCAACGGCCGGCCCAGACTCTGGTAGCTCAGGTTGTCCTGGCTGGCCTCGACGTAGAGAGGCAGAGTCTTGAATGCGGCAGGGCTCTTGCGCACCAGAACTCTTGGCATTCGGTTTCTCCTTGCGGCGAAGAAAGTAACCGCGCGGCATCAGCGTAATGCGCTTCCGCGCAGCGGATGAACGTTGCCGCCAGGACCGTTTCAGTTGCCGGTCAGAACGGCAGCAGCAGTCCGTACGTTAGCCGTCAAATGCTGCGGATTGATAGTGCCGATGATCGCGCCGCTGACACCTGGGTGACCGAACAGCAGCTCGAAACTGCGGCGGACCGGGTCTTCGCCTGGCTTGAGGCAGGCGTGCCCGCTGGCGAGGGCTTTCTTGATCAGGATGCCCTTGCCGTGTGCAGCAGCGTAGTCGAGGACCGGTCGTTCGGCCTGCTCGTTGAGGTTGTAGGTCACCATCGCGCAGTCGCCCTGCTGCAGCGCAAGCAGTCCACCATCGACCGTCTTGCCGGACAGGCCGAAGGCGAGGATCTTGCCCTCGCGCTTGAGCTCGGCCAGGGTCTGGTAGACCTCGGTGTGCTGCAGGATATCGAGGTCGTTGCCGTCCGAATGCACCAGCACCAGCTCGATGCGGTCGGTACGCAGACGCTTGAGGCTGCGCTCCACCGAGAAGCGCGTGTGGGCGGCAGAAAAGTCGAAACGCGACTGGCCGTTCTCGAACTCCTCGCCAACCTTGCTGACGATCACCCAATCCTCGCGCTGTCCGGCCAGCAACGGGCCGAGCCGTTCCTCGCTGACGCCGTAGGCCGGCGCGGTGTCGATCAGGTTGATACCCAGTTCGCGGGCCAGGGTCAGCAGCTGGCGAGCCTGGGCGTCGTCTGGGATGGAAAAACCGTTGGGATACTTCACCCCTTGATCGCGGCCCAGCTTCACCGTGCCCAACCCCAGTGGCGAAATGCTTAGGCCGGTGCTGCCCAGCGGGCGGTGCAGGTCATGCAGCGTCGCGTTCATGGCAGCAGCCCTTCCCAGAACGGCCCGGTCAGCGGCGGACGTGGCAGTTGAGGTAGCGCGGGATGGTTGGCCGGACGAATGCCGTCACGGGCGAGGGCGGCTTCGACGCGGTCGGAGAAGTCGGGGGACAGCGCCAGCTTGGTCGGCCAACCGACCAGCAGTCGGCCCTGCTCGGCAAGGAAGGCGTTGTCCGGACGGGCGAGTGCCGATTGTGCAGGCTCGGCGCGGTCGATACGCAGCGTGGCCCATTGCGCGGAGGACAGGTCGATCCAGGGCACCAGTTCGGCCAGTTCCTTTTTCGCCGCGGCGATCTGAGTGGCTTCGTCGCGCGCCACGCCATCGGCTTCGGCCAGGTCGCCGCCGAGATACCAGAGCCACTCGCCGTCCGCTGTCGGATGGCTGGTGACCGTGATCCGCGGTTTGGTGCCGCCGCCCAGGCAATGGGCATAGAGCGGCTTGAGCGTGGGCGCCTTGACGATGACCATGTGCAGCGGACGGCGCTGCATGGCCGGTTGTTGCAGGCCGAGCGACGCGAGCAGCTCGGCAGTCCCGCCCCCGGCGCTGAACACGATGCGCTGGGCGCGGATCTCGCGACCATCGACGCGCAACCCGACCAGCTCGTTGTCGTCGAGCAGTGGTTCGATCTGCTGGCAGGCCAGCAGGCTGTCGCCAGCCAGCTCGGCCAGACGGGCGATCAGGCTGGGCACGTCCAGCACCAGTTCGCTGAGGCGGTAGACCTTGCCCTTGAACCGTGGATGCTGCAGCGCAGGTGGCAGCTCATCGCCCTTGACCTGGCCGACCCGCGAGCGCACTGCCTTGCTGGCGAAGAAGCTGGTGAGGTTGCCGGCCAGGGTGCCTGGCGACCACAGATAGTGTGCATCGGACAACAGGCGTACGCCGCTAAGGTCCAGCTCGCCCTTGCCTTCGAGCGCTTCGCGCCAGCGCCGCGGCATATCGGCGATCGCCTCGGAGGCACCGGTGAGCGCACCGCTCAGCGCGTACTTGGTGCCGCCATGGATGATGCCCTGGGACTTCACGCTCTGCCCGCCGCCCAGTGTTCCCTTGTCGACCAGCAGCGTGGCAAAACCCAGTCGGCGCAGGCGCGCGTTCAGCCAAAGGCCGGCGACGCCGCCGCCAACGATCAGGACGTCGGTGCTGAGGGATTCGGGCATGTGCAGACCTCATTGGGTAAACGGTCGCGCAGTATAACTGCAGTCCGCCGGCAGCTTAGTGGCCTGCACTGCGGGAGAACAACTGGATGACCACCACGCCGGCGATGATCAGCCCCATGCCCAGTACCGCCGGCAGGTCCAGGTACTGACGATAGAGCACCGCCGCGGCGACGCTGACCAGCACGATGCCGAGCCCGGCCCAGATGGCATAGGCGATGCCTACCGGGATGGTCCGTACCACCAGCGCGAGCATCCAGAACGACAGGCTGTAGCCCGTCACCACCAGCAGCAGTGGCAGCGGACGATTGAAGCCGGCCAGTGCCTTCATCGAGGTGGTGGCGACCACCTCGGCGCAGATGGCGATGGCCAGGTAAACATAGCCGGACATGGCGAGATCCTGATTATGGGCGGGCAACTTCGTTCGGTTCCGACCTCGCCAACAAGTTCGCCGGCAGGGCGGTTATGGCTCGCGAGCAGGCAGCTTGCTAAGCTCCGCGCCCATGAATCGCACCCTCTATACCCTGTTGTTTCACCTCGCCCTGCCGCTGGTGTTCCTGCGCCTGCTGTGGCGCGCCTGGCGCGCCCCGGCCTACTCCCGTCGTATCGGCGAGCGTTTCGCCTTCGGTTTGCCGCGGCTGCGTCCGGGTGGCATCTGGGTGCATGCGGTCTCGGTGGGCGAAAGCATCGCCGCGGCGCCGATGGTCCGCGAGCTGATGGCGTGCTACCCACACTTGCCGATCACCGTCACCTGTATGACCCCGACCGGCTCCGAGCGCATCCAGGCGCTGTTCGGAGACAGCGTGCAGCATTGCTACCTGCCCTATGACCTGCCCTGGACCGCGGCGCGTTTTCTGGATTGCCTGCAGCCGAAGCTGGCGGTGGTGATGGAGACCGAGCTCTGGCCCAACCATATCCATCAGTGCGCCCGGCGCGGCATACCCGTGGCGCTGGCCAACGCGCGGCTGTCCGAACGTTCGGCCCGCGGCTACGCGCGTTTCGCCCGGCTGACCGCGCCAATGCTGGCCGAGCTGAGCCTGATCGCCGTGCAGACAGAGACTGAAGCCGAGCGTTATCGCCAGCTCGGCGCACGCCACGAATGCGTCGAAGTGACTGGCTCGATCAAGTTCGACCTGGCCATCGACCCGGCACTGCTGGCGCGGGCGACCGATTTGCGCGATCAATGGGCGGCGCAGGATCGGCCGCTGTGGATCGCCGCCAGCACCCATGCCGGCGAGGACGAAATCATCCTGGCCGCGCACCGACGCTTGCTGGAGCGGTTTCCGCAGGCCCTGCTGCTCCTGGTACCACGGCATCCGGAACGCTTCATCTCGGTGTTTGAACTGGCGTGCAAGGAAGGCTTTGCCGCGGTGCGCCGCTCGACGGGCGAGACGGTTGGCGCCGGCACGCAGGTGCTGGTCGGCGACACCATGGGCGAGCTGCTGTTTCTCTATGCCCTGGCCGACGTGGCCTTCGTCGGTGGCAGCCTGGTGCCCAATGGCGGACACAACCTGCTGGAGCCTGCGGCGTTGGGCAAGCCGGTGCTCAGTGGCCCGCATCTGTTCAACTTTCTCGAAATCTCCGCGCAGCTGCGCGATGCCGGCGCCCTGCGCGAAGTGCAGGATGCCGATCAGCTGGCTGATGCTGTCGGTGAGCTCTGGCGCGATTCGGCTGCCGCGCAACGGATGCGTGACGCCGGGCTGGGCGTGCTCAAGGCCAATCAGGGCGCCTTGCAGCGTCTGCTGACAGGACTGGCGAGGCTGCTCGGCTAGTCGGTGTGTCTGGTCCGCGAGGAGGCCGGATCAGCTGTCGGCGTCATTGCGCCGTCTGGGGGGCGAGCGCCTGGTGGGCTTTAGCCCACCCAACTACGATTCAAGCGAGCCCCCTGGCTCAATAATCCACCCGCACCGGCTGACCGATGGTCTGCGGCAGATCCGGCGGCAGGAAGTCGGTGTCCGGGTTGTAATCGGGTTTCAGGTAGGCCGCCAGCTGCTGCAGGTCGTCCGGATTCAGCGTGCCGGCCGCCTGCTTCAGGCGCAGGTTGTCGAGAATGTAGTCGTAGCGGGCGTTGTTGTAGTCGCGTACCGCGGCATACAGGCGCCGCTGGGTGTCGAGCACATCGACGATGTTGCGGGTGCCGACCTGATAGCCGATCTCCGTGGCTTCCAGCGCACTCTGGTTGGAGATGATCGACTGCCGGCGGGCCTGGACCTGTTCGATATCGGTGTTCACCGCGCGGTGCAGGTTGCGTGTGGCTTCCACCACCTGGCGGCGCAGGCTTTCGCGCTGTTGCTCGCTCTGGCTGAGCTGGTAATAGGCCTCGCGGCTCTGCGAGGTGGTCAGCCCGCCGCTGTAGAGCGGGATGTTCAGCTGCAGGCCGATGCTGCGCTGCTCGACGTCGCCGGTGTAGCGCGGCATGTCGAAGCCCGGGATGCCCTGGGTGTTGCTGAATCCGAGCGCGTCGTTGTCGCCCTTGCGATAGGACGCCACTGCGTCGAGCGTCGGTGCATGGCCGGAGCGGCGCTGGCGCAGGGTTTCCTCGGCGGCGGTCACGGCGTAATTGACCGCCAGCAGGTTGAGGTTCTGCCGCGTCGCCGTATCCACCCACGCCTTGGCCTCGTTTGGCACCGGCGCCAGCACCGGCAGGGTATGGCGGATCCCTTCCAGCGCCACGTACTCGCGGTTGGTCAGGGTGAACAAGGCCTGAAAGGCGTCCTCGACCTGGCGTTGGCCGATGGAGCGATTGGCGCGCGCGGTATCGAAGCCGGCCTGGGCTTCGAGCACATCGGTCTTGTCGGAAAGGCCCACCTCGAAGCGCTCGTTGGCCTGGTCGAGCTGGCGCTTGAACGCGGCTTCCTCGGCCTTCACCGCCGCCAGGTTGTCCTGCGCGCGCAACACGGCGAAATAGGCCTGGGCGCTCTGCAGGATCAGGTCCTGCTCGGCGATGGAGTATTCGATTGCGGCCTGCTCGCTCACGGCTTCCGCGGCCTTGAGCTGGAACCAGCGGTCGGCACGGAAGATCGGCTGGCTCAGCGTCGCCTGATAGGCGGTGCCACTGCGTGATAGCGACGTGGAGCCCATGCTGGTGTCGACGTCCGTTTCGGTGTCGCTCAGCTCGGCGCCGGCGCTGAGGTTGGGCAGCAGGCCGGCGCGTGCCTGTGGCACCACTTCCTGGCGTGCGCGGAACTGCGCCCGGGCCGCCGCCAGGTCGGCGTTGTTGTTGACGGCTTGCTGGTAGACGCTGACCAGATCGGTCTTGCTGGCGAGGGGGACGGTCTCTTGCGCCCAGGCCCCTCCGGCAGTGAGGGTGGCCACGGCGAGAGCCAGGGGGAGTCTGCGCAGCATGTTGGGTCCATCCTGAATAGAGCTGATGGGCAAGGCTAAGCGGCAGCTGTCAGGGGGTCAAGGCGCGCGTGCGCCGTGGTGTGAGGCGGCGATGGCGGTCCGGGCAAATGACCGAACGGTCGACTAGTTTCGCCATTGCCATGGTGTTCGCCCAAGGTCTTGATTAGACTCGACGGCGTTCTTGTCGGGGTGCCTTGAAGCGAAGGCTGAGATCGGAAAGTTCCGGATCCCGTTGAACCTGATCAGGTTAAGGCCTGCGTAGGGAACAAGATGTCCTCGTCTCGAACGTGACGAGTCTCTCCACCGCAGTTGCGGTGCCCGACGCCCTTGATCCGCCGTGTTGCTCAGGTTCGCTCCGACACATCCCAGGAGAAGCCGATGAGCGTGCAAAGCAACAAGAACCTGAGTGAGTCCGCCCAGGTCGACCAGCAGTCCATTCAACCCTTCCCGCGTTCGCAGAAAATCTATGTGCAGGGTTCACGCCCGGACATCCGCGTACCCATGCGCGAGATCAGCCTGGACGTGACGCCCACCGACTTCGGTGGCGAGATCAACGCCCCGGTTACCGTCTACGACACTTCCGGCCCCTACACCGACCCGAACGTCACCATCGACGTGCGCAAGGGCCTGGCCGACGTGCGCAGCGCCTGGATCGAGGACCGCGGCGACACCGAGAAGCTGCCGGGGCTGACCTCCGAATTCGGCCAGCGTCGCCTCAACGATGCCGAACTTTCCGCCATGCGCTTCGCCCATGTGCGCAACCCGCGCCGGGCCAAGGCCGGGCACAACGTCAGCCAGATGCACTATGCAAAGAAGGGCATCATCACGCCGGAGATGGAGTACGTCGCCATCCGCGAGAACATGAAGCTCGCCGAGGCGCGTGAAGCCGGCCTGCTGGTCGAGCAGCATGCCGGGCAGAGCTTCGGCGCGGCCATTCCCAAGGAAATCACCCCCGAATTCGTCCGCTCGGAAGTCGCGCGCGGCCGCGCCATCATCCCGGCGAACATCAACCACACCGAGCTGGAGCCGATGATCATCGGCCGCAACTTCCTGGTGAAGATCAACGGCAACATCGGTAACTCGGCGCTGGGCTCCTCCATCGAGGAAGAAGTGGCCAAGCTGACCTGGGGCATCCGCTGGGGTTCGGACACCGTGATGGACCTGTCCACCGGCAAGCACATCCACGAGACGCGCGAGTGGATCATCCGCAACTCGCCGGTGCCGATCGGCACCGTGCCGATCTACCAGGCGCTGGAAAAGGTCAACGGTGTTGCCGAAGACCTGACCTGGGAGCTGTTCCGCGACACCCTGATCGAACAGGCCGAGCAGGGCGTGGACTACTTCACCATCCATGCCGGCGTCTTGCTGCGCTATGTGCCGCTGACTGCCAAGCGCGTGACCGGCATCGTCAGCCGCGGCGGCTCGATCATGGCCAAGTGGTGCCTGGCGCATCACCAGGAGAATTTCCTCTACACCCACTTCGAGGAAATCTGCGAAATCATGAAGGCTTACGATGTCAGCTTCTCGCTGGGCGACGGCCTGCGTCCGGGCTCGATCGCCGATGCCAACGATGCCGCGCAGTTCGGCGAACTGGAAACCCTCGGCGAACTGACCAAGATCGCCTGGAAGCACGACGTGCAGTGCATGATCGAAGGCCCGGGCCATGTGCCGATGCACATGATCAAGGAGAACATGGACAAGCAGCTCGAATGCTGCGACGAGGCGCCGTTCTACACCCTCGGCCCGCTGACCACCGACATTGCCCCGGGCTACGACCACATCACCAGCGGCATCGGTGCGGCGATGATCGGCTGGTTCGGTTGCGCCATGCTCTGCTACGTCACGCCGAAGGAGCACCTCGGTCTGCCGAACAAGGATGACGTGAAGACCGGCATCATCACCTACAAGATCGCCGCGCACGCTGCTGATCTTGCCAAGGGTCATCCGGGCGCGCAGATCCGCGACAACGCGCTGTCCAAGGCGCGCTTCGAGTTCCGCTGGGAGGATCAGTTCAACCTCGGCCTCGACCCGGACACCGCGCGTGCCTTCCACGACGAGACGCTGCCGAAGGAGTCGGCGAAGGTGGCGCACTTCTGCTCCATGTGCGGGCCGAAGTTCTGCTCGATGAAGATTACCCAGGAAGTGCGCGAGTATGCTGCCGAGCACGGCCTGACCGACGAGCAGAAGGCCATCGAGGCGGGTTTCGCCGAGCAGTCCTCGCGCTTCAAGGACGAAGGCTCGGTGATCTACAAACAGGTGTGACCGGCGAGGGCGGGCCTGCGCTGATCATGAGCGCGGCTAACGCTGTGCGGTTATCCACCCTGCGGGAAGCTTCGCTTTGTGCTGCCGACAGGCGTAGGGTGGATGGCCGAAGCCATCCACCGGATTGCCCGCCCAGCGCTACCCGAGGCGACCTGCAACTTGTTGATTTTCCTGCATTAGACGCTTAGAGTGCTCGCCCTTCGTTATGCCCATGTAGCTCAGCGGTAGAGCACTCCCTTGGTAAGGGAGAGGTCGGCGGTTCAAGTCCGCCCATGGGCTCCATTGTTTGGCGGGTGCAGTCGTTAACTGTGACCTGGCCAATGGCCGCTGCAGCATTTTCCGGCTAAGGTCCCCTGTGTTTTCGACACTCAGGGACGAGTCATGGAAATCCTTCATCACGGCGCCGCCGATGGCGTCACCGGCTCCTGTCATCAGCTGCGCCTGGATACCGGTTTCAGCCTGCTGGTCGATTGTGGGCTGTTCCAGGGGGCCGATACCTCGCCGGGACGGGCCGGGGCCGGCAGTCTGGATATCGAGTTCGACCTGGCCGGCATTCGTGCGCTGGTCGCAACCCACGTGCATATCGACCACGTCGGCCGCATTCCCTACCTGCTGGCCGCAGGCTTCAGTGGCCCCATCCTCTGCAGTGAGCCTTCTGCCCGGCTGCTGCCGATCGTGCTCGAGGACGCCTTTCGTCTCGGCATCAGTCGTGACCAGCACAAGGTCGAGCAATATCTCGCGCTCGTCGAGCGGCGTCTGATCGCGTTGCCCTACAACCGCTGGTTCACCCTCAGCGACACGTCGTCGTTGCGGGCGCGCATCCGCCTGCGGCGCGCCGGGCATATCCTCGGCTCGGCCTATGTCGAGGTGGACATCAGGCGTCCTGGCCAGGCACGTCGGCGTGTGCTGTTCTCGGGTGATCTCGGTGCGCCCCATGCGCCCTTGCTGCGCCCGCCGCAAGTGGCGGCCGGTGCAGACGTGGTGGTGCTGGAGAGCACCTATGGCGACCGCCAGCACGAGGATCGAATGCAGCGCCGACAACGCCTGAAGCGACTGATCGAGAAGGCGCTGGCCGACGACGGCAGCGTGCTGATCCCGGCCTTCAGCATTGGCCGCACTCAGGAGCTGCTCTACGAGCTGGAACAGATCATCTTCGAGGCCCATGCCGGGGCCGGCCCTGCGTCTGGTGCCGGCTGGCGGCAGCTGCCGATCATCCTCGACTCGCCGCTGGCCAGTCGCTTCACCGAGGCATACCGCGAGCTGCGCCCGTTCTGGAATGACGAAGCGCAGGGTCGGCTGCGCGAGGGGCGCGATCCGATGGCATTCGACCAGCTGCTCACCGTCGACAGCCACGACCAGCATCTGAGCATGGTCCGCCACCTGGCCGAAACGGCGCGGCCGGCCGTGGTCATCGCCGGTGGCGGCATGTGCGCCGGCGGGCGCATCGTCAACTATCTGAAGGCGATGCTCGAAGATCGGCGGCACAACGTTCTTTTCGTCGGTTACCAGGCTGCCGGCACCCCTGGGCACGCCATCCAGCGCTTCGGCCCTCGCGGTGGCTACGTCGAGCTCGATGGCCAGCGACTGGACATCCGCGCCGGTATTGAAAGCATTGGTGGCTACTCGGCGCATGCCGACCGGAATGGGCTGCTTGGCTTCATCACCACGATGCGGCGCTGGCCGAGCGAGGTGCGGCTGGTGCATGGCGAGGCGCGCGCCAAGCAGCAACTGCGCGAGGGCCTTATGTCAGCCTATGCGGCCAAGGGGCGAAGGGTAGACGTGCTGGTCCCCGAGCGCTGAGTTTCGCTCTAGCGGCCCTGCAATACGTCCCGGTAGACCTGTACCGTTTGCTCGCACATGCGCTGCGCACTGAACTGCTCCTCGAAGCGGCGCGCCGCATTCGCGCCCAGTTCGGCGGCCAGAGCCGGATTCTCCCAGAGCTGGCCCATGGCCCGTCGCAATGCTGGCGAGTCGGCCGGCGGGACGGCCATACCGGTAACGCCGTCCAGGTTGACGAATGTCGTCCCCGTGCCGATCTCGCAGGAGATCATCGGCTTGCCATACATGGCTGCCTCCAGCAGAGAAATGCCGAATGCCTCCGAGCGCAGGTGTGATGGAAAGACGAATGCGTGGCAGAGTTGCAGCAGGCAGGCCTTGTCCTCATCGGTGATCCGCCCGGTCCAGATCAGATGTGCAAGTCCGAGCTGGCGTGCCTGTTCCTTGAGGTTGGCTTCCTCAGGACCTGCGCCAGCGATCACTACTGGCCAGCCAGTGCCGGCCACCGCCTCGAGCAAATACTCCAGCCCCTTGTAGTAACGCAGTACGCCGACAAACAGGAAAAAGCGCGCCGGCAGGCGTCCGCGCCAATAGGTCAAGCGCTCGGTCGAAGGCTCGGGGTAGGCCTGGCGATCCAGGCCATAGGGTATGACTACCGTCTTGCCGCCAAACCGACCCAGGACCTCGCTGCTTTCAAGATAGTTCGGCGAGGAAGCGATGATGCGGTCCATGCTCGCCAGGAAGCGCTGCATCAGCGGCTTGTATAAGGTGAGCAGCGTGCGCTGGCGGACGATGTCCGAATGATAGCTGACGACGCATGGCCGCCTGTGCCGGCTTACGAAGTGCACCAGATCCATTACCGGCCAGGGAAAATGGAAATGGATGATATCGGCCTGCCGAGCCGCGTCGCTGAACAACGCGAATGCTTCCCGGGAAAAACCGGTGGAGGCAATGACCAGATCCTGACGGGCCCTGACCACCTCATGGTCCGCGACCCACAGGCGCTGCGGCGAAGCGTCAGGGCTCAGCGTCAGCACGCGGCTTTCGACGCCCAGTTCGCGGTTGCCCTGGCACAGCTGATAAATGACCTGTTCTATGCCGCCGGTGGTATCCGGCAGGTAGGTCTTGAAGAAGTGAAGGACGCGCATGGGGGCTCGAGGCAGGTTGTCGGGCCGCCTGAATGCGCTGAGCGATCGGGCCGGCCCCAAATGGGACAGAGGCCAGCATGAGGCCCCGGGTCGGAAATCTACCTTGCGTCCCAGTGTCCCGACAAGGGCGTCATTCATCGTGCCGCCTCGGTTTACATTCTCCAGTGGATATAACGGTGGTAGACTCCGCCGCTTTCGAATATGCCAGGCAGTACCGAATCCATGCGTAATGTTCGCGAAAACAGCCTGAAGACCGCGCTCAAGGCGTGCAAGGGCAGTTTCCTCTCGGTCGGCTTCTTCAGCTTCTTCGTCAATGCCCTGATGCTGGTGCCGTCGTTCTACATGCTCCAGGTCTATGGCCGTGTCGTGACCAGCGGCAGCATCCCGACGCTGGTGATGCTCACGCTCATCATGACCATTCTGATGGGCACCATGGGCTCGCTGGAGTGGGTGCGTTCGCGCATCATGGTGCGCCTGAGCACCCGGCTTGATGTCCTGCTGAGCCGTGACGTCTACCGGGCGAGCTTCAAGAAGGCCCTGGACAGCGGTGGCATGGATGCGTCGGCGCAGCCTCTTAATGACCTTACCGGGCTGCGCCAGTTCCTTACGGGGAACGGTCTTTTTGCCTTTTTCGATACCCCCTGGCTACCGGTCTACATCGGCGTGATGTTCCTCTTTCACCCCTGGTACGGCTGGTTTGCCATCGGCTGCGCCATCGTTCTGCTCATGCTTGCGGTAGTCAACGAAAAGCTGACCGGCAAGGCCATCGCCGATGCCAACAAGCAGAACATCGCAGCGAGCCTGCACACCAACAAGAATCTGCGCAACGCCGAAGTGATCGAGTCCATGGGCATGCTGGAAACGCTCATGGGGCGCTGGGGCGAGCGTCAGCGCCAGGTTCTGCTGTTGCAATCGCAGGCTAGCGACAAGGGTGGAGTGGTTACCTCGTTCTCCAAGACATTCCGCATGCTGTCGCAGTCGCTCATTCTGGGTATTGGTGCCTATCTGGCGGTCAAGCAGGAGATCACTCCCGGCCTGATGATTGCCGGCTCCATTCTGCTCGGTCGTGCGCTGGCACCGATCGACCTGATGATCGGCAGCTGGAAGGGCTTCATTTCGGCCCGCTCCCAGTACGCACGACTGAACGAGATCCTCGACGAGCAGCAGGCTGAGCCGCAACGCATGTCCTTGCCCGCACCCGAGGGCCATGTGCTGGTAGAAAACCTCATCGTCAGTGCGCCCGGTTCCAAGACGCCGATTCTCAAGAACATAAGCTTCGCCGTGCCGGCGGGCTCGGTAGTGGGTGTCATAGGCCCGAGCGCCTCCGGCAAGTCCACATTGGCCCGCGCTCTGCTTGGCGTCTGGGCGCCGCAGCATGGTGTCGTGCGGCTCGATGGCGCGGATATCAATAATTGGGACAAGCGCGAGCTGGGCCCCTATGTCGGTTATCTGCCGCAGGACATCGAACTGTTCGAAGGCAGCATCAGCGAAAACATCGCCCGCTTCCGCGAAGTAGAGCCGGATAAGGTCATCCAGGCAGCCAAGACTGCCGGCGTGCACGAGATGATCCTGCAACTGCCTGAGGGCTATGACACGGTGATCGGCTCGGACGGTGTCAACCTGTCCGGTGGCCAGCGCCAGCGTGTCGGCTTGGCGCGGGCGATCTACGGCAGCCCTCGGCTGATTATCCTTGACGAGCCCAACTCCAACCTCGACGAGGTCGGAGAGCGCGCACTGGCCATGGCCATCCAGCAGCTCAAAGCCAGTGGCGCCACGGTGTTCATCATTACCCACCGCACCAGCATCCTGGCCCAGCTCGATCGCCTGCTGGTTATGAGCAACGGAGCAATCGGCCTGTATGGGCCGCGCGACAAGGTCATGGCCGAACTCAACAAGCAACAAGCCAGCGCCCAGAAGATTGCCCAGGTAACGCCTGGGCAATCTGCGGCACGCTCGTAACCGAGACCATCATGACCAGCATGAACAATGCCATCGAAGATCGCCTTGCCAGCCTGCCGGCGTCGGACCGCAAGGCTCGCCTGATCGGTTTTGCCATCGTTTTCGTGACGTTTGGGCTCTTTGGTGCCTGGGCCACCTTCGCCCCTTTAGGCAGCGCCGCACTGGCGCCCGGTGTAGTGACCGTGCAGTCCTATCGCAAGACCATCCAGCACTTGGAAGGCGGCATCGTCAAGGAACTGCATGCCCGTGACGGAGACGTCGTGGCTGCAGGCGATCCGCTGATCGTGCTTGACGACACCCAGGTCCGTGCCGAATACGGCATGACGCTCAGCCAGCTGGTGGCTGCCCAGGCCATGGAAGCGCGGCTGCAGGCCGAGCGCGACGGGCGGGAGCAGATCGACTTCAGCGGAATGATCGAAACCAGCAGCCATCGCGCGATCGAGGCCCAGGACGGGGAAACCCAGGTGTTCAATGCCCGTCGTGGTTCCCGGCTTGGAGAAGTCGCTGTTCTGCAGAAGCGTGTCGGACAGCTGCAGGAGCAGATTTCTGGCTTGCAATCGATGGTCGCTACCAAGCGCAATCTGGAAAAGTCCTACCGCGATGAAATTGGCGAACTGACGGAGCTCTTGGCAGAGGGTTATGTCGACAAGCAGCGTCTGCTCGAACAGCAGCGCCGCCTCGACATGCTCAAGGCCGAGGTCGCCGATCACCAATCGGAGGTTACCAAGACCCGCCTGCAGATCAGTGAAACCGAGCTGCAGATACTCCAGCTGAACAAGGATTTCAATTCGGAAGTGGTGGCACAGCTCTCCGAGGTGCAGACAAAGGTGTTCGACCTGCAGGAGCGCAAGGCCGCTCTGGAAGATCGCCTGAGCCGCATCGTCATCCGTGCCCCCGAAGACGGCATGATCCTGGGCATGAAGGTCCACACGATCGGCGGTGTCGTCAGCCCGGCCACGCCGTTGCTCGATATCGTGCCCTCGGTATCCGACCTTATCGTCGAGGCTCAGGTGTCGCCTATCGACATTGACCGTGTAAGCGTGGGCAAGCCCGCCGATATCCGCTTCAGTGCCTTCAAGAGTTCGACCACTCCGGTGATCAAGGGTGTTGTCCGGCATGTATCGGCGGACCGCCTGATCAATGAGGAAACGGGCATGCCCTACTACCTGGCGCGCGTCGCGCTGACCGAGGAGGGCGCGCGGGCGCTGGGCTCGCTCACGCTCCAGCCGGGCATGCCTGCGGAGGTGCTGATCAATACCGGCAACCGGACCATGTTGCAGTATCTGATGCAGCCGGCGACCGATGCCTTTGCCAGATCATTGATCGAGGACTGATGGTGCGCTGCTTCGCTTCTCTTTGCTTCAGCCTGTTCTTCGGCCTCGTTCAGGCTCAAGCCGCCGAAACACCGGCGGCGCCGCCGGGCGAGGTTACGGCCTCGAACTACTCGGCCAACCTGATGCAACTCTATCGCGAGTCCCGCCTCGAGGATCCGCGTGTCCTCGCCGCCTACGCTCGCGCCCAGGCAGGCAAGGAGCGCGAGCGTGAAGCTTTTGGCGGACTGCTGCCGCAGGTCACCGCAAGCAGCAGCTTCAACCGCACCAATCGCGACGTGGAAACCTACACCGAAAGCTTCAACAACGAGCGCTACGCTCTCTCGCTAAGCCAGCACTTGTATAACAAACAGGCCTGGGAGAATTACCAGGAGTTCAAGGCCCGGGCGCGGCAGGGCGAGTACGAAGCGGAAGATGCGCAGGCGGAGGCGACCGTTGACCTGGCTCAGCGCTATTTTGTTGCCCTGGCGTCGGACGACGAACTGGAGCTGGTGCTGGCCGAGCGCCGTGCCACGCAGAAGAATCTCGACCGCGTTGAGGCAATGTACGAGCGACAGCTCGCCATGGTGACCGACGTACTCGATTTGCGGGCGCGCGTCGATGCATTGGCTGCGCAGGAGGTCGAGGCGCGCAATCAGGTACGCGTCAGCCGCGAGGAGTTGTCCGAAATCATCGGTCGCCCCGTGACCGAGCGCCTCAGTCGTATACGCGAGGACATCGAGCTGCAGGTGCCGGGCGAAAGCGTCAGCGTCTGGGTCGAACGTGCTGTCGCCGCGAACCCTGCGCTCAAGGCCCAGGAGCAGGCTCTGGCGGCTGCCGAGGCCGCCCTTCGTGAAGGGCGGGGTGGGCATTACCCTTCGGTAAGTCTCAACCTCAGCGCTCAGCGCAGTGATGTCGGTTACGACAATACCCTTGCGCCTCGCTCGGATAGCTATGTCGCCAGCCTTGGCGTGCAGATCCCGATCTACAGTGGCGGCTCCACCTCGGCCCGTAGCCGCGCGCTCTACAACGACCGGCTTTCGACCGAGCAGCAGATGGAAGCGGTGCGGCGAGAAGTTGTCAAGGAAACAACCAGCGCCTACCTGACCGCCCAATCCAGCGTGGAAAGGATCCGTGCCTCACGTAATGCGCTGGAGTCGGCAGAGCGGTCCAGCGTGGCTGCCGAGCGCGGCTTCGAGTTCGGCGTCGTCAACGCGGTTGATGTGCTGACTGCGGTACAGAATGAATACAAGGCTCGGCGTGATCTGCTCAAGGCGCAGTACGATTTCATCACTAATCTTTTGATATTGAATCGTTGGGCCGGCGGCTTGTCCGAGCAGAGCGTTGCCAACGTTAATCTCTGGTTGGCTCGTGGCGAATCTGCACGGGCTTTGGAAGAAAAACAACGGAATGAGCATGAACAGTAAAACCGCGATCATCACCGGCGTCACCGGCCAGGACGGCGCCTACCTGACCGAACTGCTGCTGAACAAGGGCTACAAGGTCTACGGCACCTATCGCCGGACCAGCTCGGTCAACTTCTGGCGACTTGAGGAGGTCGGCGTGCTCGAGCACCCCTCACTGGAGCTGGTCGAGCATGACCTGACGGACCTGTCATCGAGCATCCGCCTGATGCAGCGCGCGCAGCCCTCCGAGGTCTACAACCTTGCCGCACAAAGTTTCGTCGGCGTGTCCTTCGATCAGCCGATCACCACCGCTGAGATTACCGGTGTTGGCGCGGTAAACCTGCTCGAGGCTATCCGTATCGTCAACCCGGCGATTCGTTACTACCAGGCCTCGACCTCTGAGATGTTCGGCAAGGTTCAGCAGATACCGCAGACCGAAGCCACTCCTTTCTATCCGCGCAGCCCCTATGGTGTGGCCAAGCTGTATGCCCACTGGATGACGGTCAATTACCGTGAGTCCTACGGCATATTCGGTGCGAGCGGCATTCTCTTCAACCACGAGTCTCCACTGCGCGGTAAGGAATTCGTTACCCGCAAGATCACCGACGCCGTGGCACGCATCGCTCTCGGCAAGGGGGATGTTCTAGAACTTGGCAACCTTGACGCCAAGCGCGACTGGGGCTTTGCCAAGGAGTACGTCGAAGGCATGTGGCGTATGCTTCAGGCTGACGAGCCAGACACCTTCGTGCTGGCTACCAACCGTACCGAGACCGTGCGCGACTTCGTCAGCATGGCGTTCAAGGCTGTGGATATCCAGCTCGACTGGCAGGGGGCCGCTGAGGGCGAGCGCGGGATTGACAGTCGTACCGGAAAGATCCTCGTTGAGGTCAATCCGCGCTTCTATCGGCCGGCTGAAGTGGACCTGCTCATTGGTAATCCTGACAAGGTCAAGGCAGTCTTGGGCTGGGGGCCGAAGACCACGCTTGAAGAGCTTTGCCAGTTGATGGTTGAGGCGGATCTGCAGCGCGTGCAAAACGGCAAATCGTTCTAGTTACAGCTCTCCCTCGCCGATATGGCTCGCTCCTGCGGCGTGGGCAGGGTTTCCTGGAGGCGGCTCCTGGCCGCGAACGGCTCCGCACGGTGGTCGGATCATCCTTAGCGGCCATGGGCCCGCCCCTGCGCCGGGGGCCGGGTTCTGTACTTGTTTGTTCGTTCCAGTCGGTCAGGCCAATCATGCCATCTCTTAACCCGCCCGCAGTTCACCAGTTCGCCAACGACTGCACGCCTGGCGACGGCATCACCAACGGCATGCTGCTCACCCGCAAGCTGCTGCGCGGCGCTGGCGTTGTGTCGGATATCTACTGTGCCGAGATTCACCCGGACCTGTGCGGCGATGTCTTGCCCATGGCCGATTACCGTCCCGGTTGCGCGGGCGCGCTGCTGGTCCACCACGGCCTGGGTAACCCGCATGAGGCCTGGTTGCGCAGCCTGCCCGAAGCCAGGTTCATGGTCTTCCACAACATCACCCCCGGCCACCTGTTCCCCGCGGACCACCCGATCCAGCCCCTGCTGGCCCAGGGCTGGGAACAGGTGGCCAGCTGGCGACACTGGCTGGCTGGCACGATTGCCGATTCGCGACAGAACCTGCAGGAGCTGCTGCAGCGAGGCCATGAGCCCGAGCGGCTCATCGAGCTGCCCCTGCTGATTGACCTCGACCGCATCGTCAAACCCATTCGCCAGCCCGATGCAGCGGTGCCCCGCCCCTTCACCCTGCTGTTCGTTGGCCGGGTCATGCCGCACAAGAACCAGCTGGCGCTGGTGGAGGCCTTTGCCGCGCTCAGGCAGCGAGCCCGGCAGCCGCTGCGGCTCGATCTTGTGGGTGGCTTCACCGTTCCCGAATATGCGCAGCAGGTCCAGCAGCGTATCCGCGCACTGGGGCTCGAATCGGCTGTGACCCTCACCGGTAAGGTCAGCGACGCGGTGCTGGCCGAGCACTACCGCAACAGCGATCTGTTTGTCGGGCTCAGCCTGCATGAGGGGTTCGGCATGCCCTTCATCGAGGCCATGGCATACGGCCTGCCGGTAGTCGCCTACGACGCCCCCGGCAGCAATGTTGCCGATACCCTGGGTGGTGCAGGCGTGCTGCTCCCTGGCTGCGGGCCGCTCGAATGTGCAGCCGCACTGGATGAGCTGGTGCGTAGCCCTGCCCGGCGGATGGAGCTGGTCGAGCGAGGGCGTCTGCGATTGCATGCGTTCGAGCACGCATCCCTTGCGCAACGCCTGCTGGCCTACCTGCTGCGCCACGGTGTCACGCAGCTGTCGACACTTGTCACGACGATTGGCACGCGCGACCAACGTCCTATTGTCGCAGGCTATTGACAGCCGGAATGCGCACTGCCCAACGCCTTGTTATCCGAGCCCAGGCCGCCGCCGTAGCTCGTCTGGAACCAGGGTTATAAATGCAGTTATCGGTTGGAGTTGCATACACACCTATTAATGAGAGACGCGGATAGCGGTGTTTTTTGGGGACTGGATGTCTTGCAAAGGGAACTTTTCACGACAGAAGGACGTCGCTGGACTATTGTCGATGCTTCACCTGCCGCTTATGATGGCGCGGCGAAATGTGCGGTTATATGACTGGCAGGCTTGAAAAAAGCCTTCGAGTCTGTAATCTGCACCGGTCGGCTTAAGCCGACATCCCATCAAGGGGGCCGTGCCCCGGTGGGGGCATGGCAACAGGCTTGGAACCGACGGGTTCCGTTCCGGAGTGGAAGCCTGATGTCGATTCGACTCATATTGGAGATGAACAAGTAATGGCTACTTCCGCACAAGTGCAACAACTGTATATCGCCCTGCTGGGCCGCGCTGCCGACAAGCCGGGCCTGGACTGGTGGCTGGAAAACATCAACGGCACCGAGGGCGTTCCGGGCGAGCGTACTCTGGAAGAGGCCGCTGCTGCCTTTACCACTTCCGAAGAGTTCGTCTCCACTTACGGCAGTCTGCAGGGTGCTGAGCTGGTAACCGCCGTTTACTCGAACCTGTTCGAGCGTACTCCTTCCGCTGAAGAAGTAGCCTACTGGGTCAATGATGGCCGTCCGGCTGACCAGCTGCTGTCCGCCTTCCTGACCTACGCTTCCCCAGCTGACCAGGCTGTGATCAACAACAAGGTTACCGTTGCCCAGTACTACACTGAAGCTGCTGGCGCTGACTATGATCTGGATGATGCAGCTGCGATCATTGCTGATGTCGATGGCACTGCTGCATCCGTTAGCACTGCGCTGAATAACCTGCCGGTTAGCAATGCAACTGTTCACGCAGCGGTTGTTAAACTGCTGAACGCGAACGCTGCAGTTGAGGCAAACGTTGAAGCCTGGGGCGAGGCTAATAACGATGCTGCTCCGTCTGCTGCAAAAATTTATGGTGCACTGGAAGCTGCAGAAACCGCAGTCGCGACAGCTGCTGCTGATGCTGCTCTCGGTATCTCTGGTACCACTCAGTCCGCGCTTAATGCTCCAGAAACAGCCGGGTTCGCTACTTACAACTCAGCAGATGCGGCCGAAGCTCTGGCGCTAAACATTGCTCGCTCCGAAATCGCAACCAAGAAATTGGCTTTGGATGGTGCTCTGAGCTCTGCAGTTACTGGCCTTGAAGCTGTTTCGACGAGCGACAAGCCTGGCTCGCTGAAAGCGCTCATTGATAACTATCTGGCCAAAGTCAAGGCGGCTAGCACTGCTCAAACTACAGAAGATGCTGCTCTCGTTGCTCTGGCCGGCAAAGTAGCTGAAGCTGACGTGGTATTGGATACTGCTTTCGATGTTCCTGGTGCCTCGGCTAAAAATTACACAATTGACGTTTCCGCCACGGGTGGTGTCGTCACTTTCAAGGATGCTACTACCGCCGTTGATGCATTCGGTGATTACCAGGCCACTTACAATGCTGCCACTGACAAGTGGACGTATGCTAAGTACGACAGCACCGGATCCACATATGTAATTCTTACTGACGCAGGCGTAGCCGCTGAAGCGAATCTGCAGAAGCTTCTGGCAAACGCTGCTGCCAAGAGCGTTCTGGACGCTGCTGCTGCAAGTGCTGAAGCGATTGCCGCTACCGACGCAGCTGAAACAGCTGTTGTGGCTGAACTGACCAAAATCGAAGCTGTCGATAATGCCCTGACTAGCGCTACTGGCGCTTCTGCTTTCGGTGATGCTTTGACTGGCGCGGCTGTTACCTATGAGAATGCGGTCACAGCTCTTGCTAATCACGCTGCTGCCAAGACTGCATTTGATGAGGCTGTTGCAGGTGTTGAGGCTGTCCGTGGCGATGCTGCTACTTTGGCTGCTTTGGAGAAGGCTGCTTCCGATGCGTCTGACGTGCTCGATACTATGGCCACCGTCGGTGTCATTGGGACTAACCACGGCTCATCCGCTGACGATCTGTTTGTCTTTGATGGCACGACTGGCGGCACTATCAATGCATTTGGTGTCGAGGGTAACGACAAGATCTACTTTGGCACTGGCTTCACTCTGGTGACCCTGGCTGATGATCAAGTGATTACCGATAATCTGGGCAGCTCTTCCGCACTGGAGATTTTCTACGACGCTGATCAGGCTAAGCTCTATGTAGAAAAGCAGGCCTTCGGTGGCAACAGCGCTGGCACTAGCGAGATTGTCGAAATCACCCTGGCCGGTGTAACCGGAGGCGTGGAACTGTCTGCAGACGGTTATCTGACCGTTGCCTAATTGACCCGTTAGGGGGCCTGCGAGGCTCCTTCTGAGTCAATTGTGAAAAGCCTGCCCATTCAGGGGCGGGCTTTTTGCTTTTTGTCTGGTGCTAGGGAAAAGGGGCCGGATTTATTTAATCCACTGTTTCCTGAGTCAACGCTGTAAAGACCCCCCCGCTTCGCAAGAGGCGGGGGGTTTTCTTGTGTGCCCAGTAGGGTTACTCCCAGGCAATAAAAGGACACCCACTTTGTTGTTGCTAGCCTAGCCTTCCGCGCTACGCTTCATTGACCGTCCGCACCCAGCGGGCACGGCAGCTCCGCCGCCATGACACAGCCTGAGCAAAAAAGGATTCAGGTACATGTTCCGCAGCGTACTTTCCGCCTTTTCCGGTAGGTACATTTTCCCGAGGCTTCACGGATGACAGCATTCCAGCCGCACTTTTTTGATGTCCATTGGTATGGGCCGTTTCCCTATGATCAGCTCGACGAATTACACGACGACCCAAACCTCGTTCTGTACATGGTCTCTGGCACCCATGGGGTGTATGGCCACAATATGCCGCTGTACCTGGGTATGACGGAGCAGGGAATCCGTGAGCGAATGCTCCAGCACAAGGAGTGGCTGCAAGACGAATCGGACCCGCCGATGGTGTACGCAGCCGCCATTTCCGAGATGACGTGCTGGGAGGACGTCGCCCGAAAGGAAGACTACCCGCCGCCACCACGTGAGGTGATCGAAGAGATCGAGTCGCTTCTGATCTACTCTCACCAGCTCGCTTACAACGTCAAGTCGAAGAAGGGCGGGAATAGGCATCGTCGGGATCTGCTGGTTTTCAATACCGGAAAGCGCAGTGGCCTTTACCCTGAGGTTTCCACGATGAACTGGTACGGCGATAGCTAGATGGCGGGAAACACCAGCAAAAGAACAGCCGCCTTGTTGTTGCTGAAGTAGCCTTCCGCGCACGCTTCATTGACCGCCCGCACCCAGCGGGCAGTGTCGGGGTCGCCTGGCGCCAGTCTCTGTCTCATCCCGCTTATGGTTCCTCCTTGAGACGCCCTGGTGCGCGTTCATGGCGCGCCGTGCCGGGGCGACGACGATAGCCAAATGGCGGGGCATGCCGGAAAGGCGCGCCTCAAAAGCAGGAGCTGTGCTGCTTTGGGCCATCCGTGCATTGGGCATCACGGCGGCGCGCTGCTGTGTGGCGGGCAGCTAGACAGGTGCATGGCATAATCGGCCGCATGACTGACATCGTGACGCCTCTTGCCTGTACAGGCCCCGCCCCCGTGCGGGCAGCGCGGCTGCGGCTGGCCTATGTGTCGCCTACGCCTCCCGCCCGCACGGGTATCGCCGGTTATAGCGCTGCGCTGGTGCCAGCCTTGCGTGCGTTTTTCCGCATCGAGCTGATCGACCAGCAGGCCGAGCCGGGGCGCCGCCCGATACCGGGATGCGGGCCTGTACGAGATGCAGACTGGTTGCGCCGGCATGCCAGCCAGTTTGACCTTGTGCTCTATCAATTCGGCAATTCCGGCTTTCACGACTGGATGCTTGAGCTGTTGCGCGCGGTGCCCGGTGTGGTGGTGTTGCATGATTTTTTTCTGGGCGGATTGTTCGACGCGCTTGCGCGGCAGCCTGGCGGGGCGGGCGTGAAGGCCAGGGCGTTGTTTCATGCGCACGGCTATCCGCCGCTGCTCCAGTTGCGCGATGACCCAGCGGCCGTTAACGCACGTTATCCCTGCAACCTCGCGGTGCTCGGGCATGCTCGGGGGGTGCTGGTGCATTCCGCCGAATCGCAACGGCTGGCACGGCGTTGGCTGGGTGAGCAGGGCGGCAGGGGCTGGTGGCGGCTGCCACTGGCGCGGGAGGTGCCCAGGCCCGTGTCGCGGCGGCAGGCACGGGCCGCCCTGGGGCTGGCGCAAGATGCCTTTGTGGTCTGCAGCTTCGGGCTGTTGGCGCCCACCAAGCTCAATCACCGGCTGCTTGAGGCATGGCTGGCCAGCGACCTGGCCGGCGAGCCTCTCGCGCAGTTGCGCTTTGTCGGCGCACCGGCCGATGACGACTACGTGCAGCGCCTGCGGGACCGGGCCTCACATGCCGGCCGGGCGGAACGAATGACCGTTACCGGCTGGGTGGATGATGCCACCTATGCGCTGTACCTCGCGGCGGCCGATGTGGCGGTACAGCTGCGTGCCTGTTCCCGCGGCGAGAGCTCGGCAGCCGTGCTCGATTGCATGGGGCATGGGCTGCCGACCATCGTCAATGCCCACGGCAGCATGGCCGAGCTGCCCGCAGCGACCGTGTTGCAGATGCCGGATCGGTTCGTGAACGGCGAGCTGGCGGCCGCACTGGAGTATTTGCGTGCCGACGCGCGGGTGCGCCGTGAGCTGGGCGAACGCGCGCGGGCGTTTGTCGCCCGTGAACATGCACCGGCGCGGTGCGCGCAGGCTTGCCATCAGGCATTGCAGGCGATTCACGCCGCCGCGCCGGGCGCCGACAGCCTGGCGATGCTGCCCCGCCGGCAGCTGTTGGTGGATGTCAGCGCGACGTGCCAGGCCTCGCGCATCACCGGGATCGAGCGTGTGGCCCGTGCCCTGCTGCGCGAGTGGCTGGCTGACGCTGACGCCCCCGTGCGGATCGAGCCGGTGTACCTCAAGCGTTCCGGGGGGCAGTGGCAATACCATTACGCCCGAGCATTCGGTGCGGCGCTGATGAATATCGAGGCGGTTTCTGCGGATGAACTGGTGCGGTTTTCCCCAGGCGATCACCTGCTGGCGCTGGACATCTGTGCCGGCCCGCTGGTCGAGGCGCAGGCACAGGGGTTATACGAGCGGCTGCGCCAAAGCGGTGTCAGCTGTCGAGTGATGATCCACGATGTGTTGCCAGCGATCCGGCCGGAGCTGTTCCCCGCCTCGATGCGAGCGCATTTCCTGGCGTGGCTGGATGCCGTGCTGGGCTGGGACGCGGCAATCTGTGTGACCCATGCCGCCCGTGTGCAGTTACGCCAGTGGCTGCGCGAGCACCGCCCGGAGCGTGCTGGCCTGCCCGTCCACTGCTCCTGGCACGGGGCTGATTTTTCTCCGTCAGGGGCAAGCCAGGGCGAGTGGCGCGAGCCTTGGCAGGGTAGCGGCCCTACAGTGCTGATGGTCGGTACGCTGGAGCCGCGCAAGGGGCATCTGCAGGCGCTGCAGGCCTGTTCGTTGCTGTGGCAGGCTGGCGTGGAGTTCAATCTGCTGCTGGTTGGGGCCGAAGGCTGGCAGGGCGTCAACGCGAGTGAGCGTGGTCCGGTGGTCGAGTTGCTGAAAGCGCTGCGTGGCCATGCCCACTGGCAGCGTCGGCTGTTCTGGCTGGAGGATGTCGACGATCAGCAACTGGCCACGCTGTATGCCCGTGCGGACGGCCTGCTGGCGGCTTCCTGGGATGAGGGCTTCGGGCTGCCGCTGATTGAGGCGGCCCGCTTCGGGCTGCCGGCGCTGGCACGCGATATCCCAGTGTTCCGTGAAGTGACCGGCGGCCGGGCGCGTTTCTTCCAGGCCGGCACGCCCGGAGAGCTGGCTCGGGCGCTGCGCCTGTGGCTGGCTGACGGGATGATGCCGAGGCCGGGCACAACGTACTGGCCGGGCTGGGAGCAGAGCGCCGCGCGGCTTATCGAATATTGCCTTGCGGAGCCGCGCCAGTGAGCCGCTGTTGGGCTAGGAGTGCGCATCGTCGTATGATTGCCGACCGCCTGCCAGGCGGGTCGTAGGAGTCAATATGCTTGCTTTGTTGAAGAGTCTCTGGGCGTACCGGGGCTTTATCGTGTCCTCCATCCGCAACGAGTTTGTTTCGCGCTTTGCGCGCAGCCGGCTGGGCGGGTTGTGGATGATCATCCATCCATTGGCCCAGGTAGCAATTTATGCGCTGGTGCTGTCGAACGTGCTAGCCGCACGGCTGCCAGGCATCGAGAGCAAGTACGGCTATGCGCAATACCTGCTGGCCGGCATCCTGGCCTGGTCGCTGTTTTCGGAGATTGTCACGCGCTGCCTGACCCTGTTTATCGAGCAGGGCTCGCTGATGAAGAAGATGCGTTTTCCACGCATCACCCTGCCAGTGATCGTGATGGGGTCCAGCCTGCTGAATAACCTGTTGCTGTTGCTGGCGCTGCTGCTGGTATTCGCCCTGCTGGGGCAGTTGCCCCACGTACAGATGCTGTGGCTGGCGCCGCTGACATTGGCGTGCATGGTGATCGCACTTGGGATCGGCCTGATCCTGGGCATCCTGAACGTGTTCGTGCGCGACATCGGGCAGGTGGTGCCGATCCTGTTGCAGATGTGGTTCTGGTTCACGCCGATCATATATCCGGTGAATATCATCCCGGAGGCCTATCGGGGCGCGTTGGCGTTCAACCCGATGTTTCCCATCGTCAATGCCTACCATGAGGTGCTGGTCTACGGGCGCGCACCGGATGGACAGCATGTGTTGCTGCTGTGCCTGGTGGGGCTGCTGCTGATGGGACTGGGCCTATTCATGTTCCGCCGTGCGGCACCGGAAATGGTGGATGTGCTATGAGCCTGTTGACTGTGACGCAACTGGGCAAGGCCTACCGCAGCTATGCCTCGGAGCTGCATCGGGTGGCGAGCTGGTTCGGTATGTCGATTCGTGCTCGCAAGGAAAACTGGGTGCTGCGCGAGGTGAGTTTCGCCATTGAGCCTGGCGAAGCGGTTGGGCTGGTGGGGCAGAATGGCGCGGGCAAATCCACGCTGCTCAAGCTGATTGCCGGTACGCTGCAGCCCACCGAGGGCGCGGTTACCATCAATGGCCGGATTGCGGCGATCCTTGAATTGGGGATGGGCTTCAGCGCCGAGTTGAGTGGGCGGCAGAACGCCTATCACGCTGCCGGGCTGATGGGCTTCACGGTCGAACAGATCGATGGCGTGATCGAGCAGATCGAGGCGTTCGCCGAGATCGGTCGCTATTTTGATCAGCCGGTGCGTATGTATTCCAGCGGCATGCAAGTGCGGGTGGCGTTCGCGGTGGCGACGGCCTTTCGCCCGGAAATCCTGATTGTCGACGAGGCCTTGTCGGTGGGTGATCTGTACTTCCAGCACAAGTGCTTCGAGCGCATCCGCGAGTTCCGCCAGCAGGGCACGACGCTGCTGATTGTCTCCCATGACCGGGACTCCATCCTGTCATTGTGCGACCGTGCGATTCTGCTGGAGGCGGGGCGAGTGCTGCGTGACGGTCCGCCGGAGGAGGTGATGGACTATTACAATGCGCTGATAGCTGACAAGGAGCAGGCGACCGTGCAGGTCTCGCAACTGGACGATGGCAGCATGCAGACTCGCTCCGGTAGCGGCGAGGCGCGCATCGAGAGCGTGACGCTGTGCAACGCACGCGGCGAACCGGTGGATACCCTGGCCGTGGGTGAGTCGGTGACACTGCGCATCTGCGCCAGCGTCGAGCGCGATATTCCCGAGCTGGTGGTCGGCTATGTGATCAAGGACCGCTATGGGCAGGCAGTCTATGGCACCAACACAAGTTACCTGCAGCACACCCAGCGCGATCTGCAGGCCGGCGAGACGGTCGAATACCGCTTTGCGTTCAACGCCGCGCTTGGGGTGGGTTCGTATTCGGTCGCGCTCGCCCTGCATGCCTCGGAAAGTCATGTTGCGAAGAACTATGAATGGCGCGATCTTGCGCTGGTATTCAGTGTCGTGAATCTCGACAAACCTCAGTTCGTGGGAACGGCCTGGATGCCTCCGAAAGTGGAGTGCATCAGATGAGCGATTCTTTCTACCGCGCCTTCGAAGAGCGCTATCGCGGCTCGCGCGAGATGATCAAGGCGCGGCAGCAGGCCTATCTGCCGTTTCTCAAGCCCTTGGCCGACACCACGCAGCCGCCCTTGGCGCTCGACCTTGGCTGTGGCCGGGGCGAATGGCTGGAAGTACTGCTGGAGAACGGTTTCGCCGCCAGGGGCGTCGACCTTGATGCGGGCATGCTCGAAGCCTGCGAGGCGCTGGGACTGCCCGCTGAGAAGGGGGAGGCGATTGCCGCGCTGCAGGCGCTGGACGATGACAGCCAGGCGCTGGTGTCGGGCTTTCATATCGTCGAACACATTCCGTTCGAGAGTGCTCAGGTGCTGATTTCCGAGGCGCTGCGGGCATTGCGGCCGGGCGGCATCCTGATTCTGGAAACGCCAAACCCAGAGAACATCGTGGTTGCCGGCAGTAGTTTCTATCTCGACCCCACCCACGAACGCCCCTTGCCGCACCAGTTGCTGAGCTTCATGGCGGAGTTTTCCGGCTTTGCCCGCACGCGGGTGATCCGTCTGCAGGAAGACCCGCAGCTGCTCGCGCGGGAAGAGATCGGCGTGCTCGATGTGCTGACCGGAGCAAGCCCCGACTACGCCATCGTGGCCCAGAAGCAGGCCCCGGAAGAGCAGATGGCGGCGCTGGATGAGGCCTTCTCGCGGCACTATGGGGTGGCGCTGGACACGCTGGCCCGCAAGTACGACGCCAGCGTCGATCACCGGATCAACCAGATGCTGGTGATGCAGCTCGAACAGGTGGTGGCGGCGCCCCTGGCGCAGGCGCAAGAGCGCATCGCGCGCCTGGAACGCGAGCGTGACCAGGCGCTTGAGCAGCGGCAGGCGATGCTGCAAAGTATGTCGTGGCGCATCACCGGCCCGCTGCGTAGGGCCGTGTTGCTGGCACGAAAGGTCCGGCAGGTACGCATCTCCATACCACGACCACGACCACGACCACGACCACGGCTGGGCGCTGCGGGGCGAGTACGACCCGTTATGGCGCGCGCGTTGCTGGGTATGCGCTCGCGGTTGCTGCCGATAGTGCGCAAGTATCCCTGGCTGAAGGCTCGGCTGCGTCGGTTCCGCTATCTGGACCATCGCCTGCAGGGCCTTTTCGCGCGGAGCAAGGCGGATGCCTCCGAGCTTTTCGGCATGCCGTGCGACGACGATGGGCTGGCACCGCTCGCGCTGGGCCAGCGCATCGGCCATCAGGCGGAGCGCAAGAGCCCGCTGGAATCCTGGTTCAGCCAGCAATAAGGTTTGATGCTCGTGAAAAAGATTTTGGTATTCAGCTTTTTTCCTGCGTTCGTGCCCTGTACCAGCGGTGGCGAAACCCGTCTGTTCAACTTCTATCGTTCGCTGAGCCGTTATCATGATGTCGTCCTGCTGTCCTCCGGGCACAGGGGTGTCGGTGAGGAGCGCATCATCCATGGTGCGAATTTTCTGGAGCGCCGCATTGCCAAGGACGACGGCTTCGCCCAGGCCTGGATGCAGTTGCAGCCTTATGCCGGCGAAGCCGATATGTCGGGGCCCTGCCTCGCCCAGGCGGCCTCTACGGTGTCGCTGCTGCACAAGGCTTATCTGGAAGAGTACGCCGGGGCGGACGTGATCATCCACGACTCGCCTTTCACGGTCGATTACGATCTGTTCGCTGGGGTGGATGGCAAGGTCCGGATCTATAACGCCTATAACTGCGAAACCGAGCTGTACCGGGCGCTGCATCCCGATGCCCGGTCGGCACCGGTGCATGCGCGGGTGGAGAAAGCGGAGCGCCGCCTGCTGCAGGTAGCCGACTGCGTGCTGTATTGTAACGAGGCCGACCTTGCAGGCTTCGCGGATGTGGCGCCCGGCGCCTCTTTTGACACGTTGTTCGTGCCTAACGGCGTGCTGGCCCAGGCGACCCCGCCGCATAGGCGTGCCGGGGGTGCACCGGATGCGTTTCGCGCGGTGTTCATGGGCAGCGCCCATGCTCCGAACGTTGAGGCTGCGCTGTTCGTGGCGCAGACGCTGGCGCCCAGCCTGCCGGATATAGTCTTCGATATTCTCGGTAGCTGTTTGCCGGAGGGACGATACCCGGACAATGTGGTGCGCCATGGCCTGGTTTCCACCCAGCGCAAGGCAGAGCTGCTGGCCGGCGCCGACATCGCGCTCAATCCGATGATGTCCGGCAGTGGCTCGAACGTTAAGGTGTTTGACTATTTCAGCTACGGGCTACCGGTATTGTCGACGCCGACCGGCATGCGCGGCGTCGAGGCGGTTGACGGCGAGCACTGCCTGCTGGCGCCAGTGGAGCAATTCGCTAAGCTGCTGGGGCGATGGCGCGAGCAGTATGCGCAATGGCAGCACATCGGCTCTGCCGGGCAAAAACTGGTTGGCGAGCGTTACACCTGGGACAACATCACACACCCGGTCACCGAATACTGTGAGCAGGCCTGTGAGCGCGTCGCTAATGAGGCGCCTCGCGCCGTGCTGGTGCTGAACGACTATAACTCGTTTACCTCCATTGGCGGCGGCGCAACACGCACCCGGGGGTTGTACGCCGCCGTGGCGCAGTGGGAACCGGTGGTGTTTATCTGTTTTTCTGGCAGCGATGCGCTGGGTATCGAGACCTTCGAGCCTGGTATCACGGTGATATCTATACCGCGCACGCCGGAGCATCAGGCTGAACTGATGCGGCAAAACGCATTGTCGCCCGTGGCAGTGGACGACGTCGTGGCAGGGCAGCAGGCGACCCGGAATACGCTGTTGCTGGCCGTTTATCTCGCCATCAAGCCGCACGCCAGGGTGATTGTTGCTGAGCATCCGTACATGGCGGGCGTTCCGGCGCTGTATGGTGATCGGTTCGTTTATTCGTCGCAGAACAGCGAAACCCTGTTGAAGGCCCGCCTGTTCGAACCATACGAAGTGCTGCGGCCATTGATTCCGGTGGTCCGGCAAATGGAGCAGCGCGCGGTGGAGCAGGCTGCTGCGGTTATTGCGGTTTCCGAGGAGGACGCAGCTTCGCTTTCCATCGGCGTCAGGACTGCGGGGCCGCTGGTGGTAGTGCGCAATGGCGCCGAAGCCCCTGCAGTGCCGGAGCACGAGGTGCTGCAGGAGATTCAACGGCAGATCTGGCCCCGCTCGGCCGTTTTCCTGGGGTCGGCCCATCCGCCAAATGCCGAAGCGGCTCGCTTCATCATCCAGCGCCTGGCGGCGCTGTGCCCGGACGTGCAGTTCCATCTGATCGGCTCAGTCTGCAGCTCGGTTGGCGAAAGCTCGCGCGGCAATGTGAGGTTGTGGGGAGTGCTTGATGAACAACGCAAGGCGGCGGTGATGCAATCGTGCACGCTGGCGCTCAATCCGATGTCTTCAGGTAGCGGCTCAAACGTAAAACTGGCCGACTTCTTCGCCAACGGCCTGTTCACCATTACGACCGAGTTCGGACAGCGTGGCTATCCGGCAGCTATCCAGCCACATGTCGTGGTCACCGAGCTTGAGGGTTTTGCCCCTGCGTTGCGTACTGCGCTGGAGCGCCTGGAGCGCCAGGGTGAGCAAGGCCGGCACGAGCGCCGCAGGCTGTTCGATGAGTGTTTGTCGATGCGCGCGCTGGGTGAAGAGTATTCACGCTTTCTTCAGGCGCTTGAATTGCCACGCAAGCGCGTTCTCTTCGTCACCTACCGCTACACGGCTCCGGCGCTAGGTGGGGCTGAGGTGATGTGCGAACAGTTGCTGCGCTCGCTGGACAGCAGCGGCTGTTTCGAGGTGGATGTTGTGGCTACTGCCGTGAGCTCGATGAGCAATGTGGGGCGCTTCGCGGAGACATATGGCTTCGAGGCAGCTACCCGGGCCTTCGTCGGGCTGCAACATACGCGCTTCGCCCGTTTCGAAGTCGATGCGCCGCCGGCGAACAGCGATGGCCGTCTGGCTCGGGCTTGGCGGTTGCAGTGCGCTTTTGAGCGCAGTGTATATGCGGCGGTGGCTGCGCAATGCACGCAGAGCGCGCTGGCCTGGGGCTGGAGTCCCGGCGAGGATGGTGGCGGGCAGGTTTCGCCATGGGCCTTCAGTTCGGCCGGCCTGCATCTGGGCAGCGCTGGTGAAGTGTGCATCGAGGGTGAGGCGCCCGTTCCCGTTGCATTGCTGGTACAGGATGCCAATGGCCAGCAACTCTATAACGAGCAGGTCTCGGGACGGTTCAGCATCCGCTTCGATGCACCTGCCGGCATGGTCGAGCTGTTTTCTTCGGCTGCTGAAATGACCGGCGACCCTAGGCCGCTCGCTTTTCTTGCGCGGGCCATAACCCTTGGCGGCGAAGCGCTAGACCTGAGCCTTTCGCCCATTTGCCAAACGGCCGGAAAGCGGGCCGCCGGCGGCTTCGATATCCTCGATGAGGCCGCTCGCCTGACCCGGAATGCGGCGCATCTGCGCCTTACTGACCTCCGCGGGCCATGGTCGGCAGCGCTTGAAAGCTTTCTTGAGGCGAATGTGGGTAAGTACGACCTGGTCGTTACCCATAACAGCGTGTTTCGACCGGCCATCGCGGCGATCGAACATGCGCGTCGTTGCTCGGTGCCCAGTATTCTGATTCCGCATGCGCATCTTGATGATGACTACTACCACTTCCCGGACGTGACTGGCTGCGCGCTGGAGGCGAGTCTGGTCATGGCAGCGCCCCGGGCGGCCTGCAAGTTCTTCGAGCGAAAAGGCTGCCATGTGGAGTATTTGCCTGCGGGTATAGATCCTGATGAGACCTTCACGCATGCAGACAGGCAGGCTTTCAAGGAGCTTTATCCTAGTGACGAGCCCTTCGTCTTGGTGCTGGGGCGCAAGGCCGGAGCCAAGGGTTATCAAAAAATCATCGATGCTGTGGGCAGGCTTCAGGCCGAGGCCAAACTCAACGTGGTTCTGATCGGCCCCGATGATGACGGGCTACCGGTGAAGGCGCCTTACGCCAGCTATCTGGGCCGCCAGCCGCGAGAGGTAGTGCGTGGCGCGCTGTTGTCTTGCGTGGCGCTGGTCAACATGAGCGACAGCGAGAGCTTCGGCATCGTGCTGCTTGAGGCCTGGATGGCCGGAAAGCCGGTGGTGGCTAATGAGCAATGCGCGGCGTTCCAGGATATGGCCGTCGATGGTGTCAATGCGCTGCTGGTCGATGGTCTGGGGCTCAAGCCGGCCCTGCTCAGATTGCTTCAGGAGCCCGGCCTGGGCGCTCAGCTGGCCGCTGAAGGTGCGAAGCAGCTGCAGCATTATCATTGGAGCGAAGTCGGCCGGCAGTTCACCGCGGCCTGTAAGGCGTTGGTGAATCAGGCGTAGCCTCGATATCCGCCGGAAGCCTTGCGCGGTTTCCGGCGCTATTGCGGCTGGTCACACTGCAGGCCTATGCCTTGAAGGGCTATCCCTAGCAGCCGCTGGTCCGAGGGGCTGGGCGGGTGGGCATCCGGCAGTTCCAGCCTGATCTGCAGTGGGGCAAGCCAGTCAGCGCCTTCCAGGCTTAGCGGTATGGCGATCTCGAACGGCCCTTGCACGGTGCGGAACATACGCTCGCGCGTGGGGGTAGCGATGGCAACGCGCTGTTCATCAATACTAAAGCCCGATAGTGATGCGGCAGGCTTAGCGCACTCCGTGAAGGCGTCGCTGGTGAGCCTGAATTCCAGCACCGCCTCTTTGTCATTGCTCCAGCGATGCGTCTGCTCGGGGTATGACCAGCCGGATACGAACGTGATGCTTTGGCTGCGGAAATCATAGCGCTTGCCTGGCTCCAGGCGCGGTAGTTGTTCGGCGCTGAGGTAAGCGCATAACTTCGGATTCAGGTTCATGTTGGTCTGGATATCCTCACATACGAACAGGCGCGTACCGAACATCGCGCTGAGTGTGGGGCTGTGCTCCCTGAGATCCGTCTCCGTATATTGCACGAAGTATAACGGCTGACCGGAATCGATCGCCGTTGCCTTGGGATCGATTGGATTTCTCTGGCGATCAGCGTCATACCAGGGCTGCGAGAGCAGATTGCCGAAATTCACCCCTAGTGCATGCAGTTCAGGTGCCAAGAAAGAGGTACGGTTTTCAGCAAACAGGACAGTCGCGCCTTTGCTCAATCTTTCATGTATATCGGTCTGGCTGAACTCGCTGCTCCATGGGCGGCGTCCCCAGTTGGGATAAACCGTGGTGACGTAGAGGAACAAGCAAGCCAGCGGAAGAATGACGGCCGGAACCGTGATCGACTTCCCAGGCAAAAGTCTGTTGAGACCAAGCAAAAAAATGATGCCGCTGAGCAGTTCGAGCACTACCAGATAGCGATAGATCCTGAACAGAGCGATCCATAATGCCCAGGACAAGACAAAAAACAGGATGAGGAACAACTCTTTGCGCGTCGGCTTTTGCTTATGCAGGACCAGGCCGACACAGAAGCTGAACAGACCGCTATAGGCAAGCAGCAGGCGCCCGTCACGCACGGTGTCGACTTCCGAGTACGTTCCGTTGCTCAGCCAGTGAAAGGGCAGCGCTAGGTACTGCGGCAGTTCTGCCATGCGAAACTCGCCAAAGGAAACCCATTGGCTGGGGTATAGCGTCGACTGAAATATGTTGTTCGCCAATGGAAATATCGGATTGCCAGTAAGATCCCATCGCAACAGCATGAACAGGCCGTCGCCCAGCAGTACGCCAACGCCGGCAAAAACGCCGGCAAGGAACCATCCGCGAATAGCGGAGGGTTTGATGATGAAGACGCTGAGCAGCAGGCTTGCCATCAGAGGCGCCGCCGTCAGCTTCAGCCCAACGGCGAATCCGGAAAGAAGCCCGGCGAGAAAAAGACAGCGCGGCGGGCCGCCATCGAGATAGCAGAGAACCAGCCACAACGCCGGCATGAAAACCAGCGCGACGAGATGCTCGTTGGTGAAGGAACCGTAGAGCGACACCGTCATGGCGGCAGTCGCGCCGATAGCTACTGCAGCGCCGGCAAGAAGCGGCCGTTCTTCCCCGCCCACGCCTGTTACACGGTTGGCAATTGCAAATACCGTGCAGAGCAGTAAGGCGAAAGCCAGCGCATGATAGGTCGCCCCCACCAACGGGTGTAGGCTGAACAGCGTGAAGTTGACGACATCCAGCAGCGGGTTGAGATAGGTATGGTATTGCGCAACGGCGCCATATACATATGACGAAAGCCTTGAGGCAGCCCAGCCTATGTAAATGTGATAGTTGGCCGTGTCATAAAAGGCGTCCATGCCAAGTTGATGGTGCAACAAGAGGGCATAAGCAAGCGCTATCGCAGCAAAGCCGATATATGCCTTGTTCGCCGGCCGGCGCTTGAGGAACATTTTATTGATCATGCGGGCCGCTTGGATTGTACTGCCCGAGGCAGGCTTTGATTAAGGTTTTGAATACCTTCACGTTTCCTCTGACGAAACTGATCTTGGTCGGAGGCTTGCCGGGCGGATATCGCCTTGTAGACGGAAGCTCGAGGCAGTCGAAGCCAAGCCTGGGTGCTCGGTAGGATAAATACGCCAGCAGTTCATATTCAGTGAATATTTCCCGAAACGGTGCGACCCGCGGATCAAGCAGCATCTTTCTGCTATAGCCGCGAAACCCCTGCGTAGTATCAGTCCACTTGTAACCGGAGAACAGCGCCAGCAGCGGTGCATGCAGGAGACGAATGGCAACATGTCTGACGAGCGGAGTATTTATGGCTTCGCCGCCCGCGATGAAGCGTGACCCTTGGATAAAATCCACGCCCTGCTCAAGAGCTGCGATAAAGCTAGGAATGGCGGCAGGGTCATCCTTGTCGTTCCCGTCTATTGTGATGATGCCCTCATAGCCGCTGTTCATCGCAAATGCGTATGCGCAGCGTAGTTGAGCGCTGAGCCTGCCGACACCGGTCTTGACCAGTAGAGCCGCCACCCCTAACTGCTGGAGTTGGGCAGGCACCAGCGAGCCATCGGTACTGCCTCCATCAACGATGATAATGTCTGCGAGCGTATGAACTCCAGCAACATTCATTCTTTCAAGCAGGCGCTTTATCCGGTCACCCTCATTAATGACGGGAATAACTACGCACCAGGGACCTGATCGCGCTGCCCATACGTTTTTTATATAAGCGGGTACTTGCCACTCGTTCGATGAAACGGTTTCAACAGACATTTCTTGGCCCTAAACCACGCGCGAAGTTAACAAGATCACACCGAAGACAATCAGGGCTATCCCTGCAGCGGTAGTCCAGGTGAATGGTTCGTGGAATGCAACTACGGAAAAAATGGCGACAGTGCCGATGGCGCCGGCAGTCAGCACCGGATGGGCAACATTCAGCGGAAAGCGCGACAGCGCCACCGTATATAGAAGAAAAGCGGAGCCATAGAGAAAGAGCCCCAACCAAAACGGCCAATTGCGCCAAAGCTCCGGCAGTTCAAAGATCGAAGGCGGTTTTCTGGGAGGCATGACCGCCAGTTTGATCAGTACGCTGGCGCATGCATTGGAAATAATACCGAGAAAAAGAATCAGCCATTTCATAGGCCATGGTGCCCGTTACGAATTCCGTAGTATTGCCGGACCGTATTCAAGGCATTGCTCAAGGTGGGAATGACTTCACCGCCCTTGTTTAGCATCTCGACAGTGACAAAGCGCTCCGGCAGGTATCGCTCTAAGGCCTCAGCCATCTGTCGATGATCCGTTGTGCCAGTGCCTATTGGTACTAACTCCGGCTCGCTCGCGTGTACATGGGCAATCAGGTCAGCCCCATCGGTAAGAAGCGCAACAGGATCTTCCCCGGTAATCGTCATCGCTCCTGTGTCGAACTGCATTTTTATTGCAGGATGCGCCACGGCTTTTACCACTTCCAGCGTTTCGCGGGCGGTGGTCATGAAGTTTGCACCATAACATTCAGGATTTGGCTCAAGGCATATCTCTACGCCCTGGTCGTGGGCTACCTGCCCCAGTTGGCGGAAGAAGGCCACGCTGCGATCACCCGCTTCTGCGCGGCATAGGCCGCTAAGGTCTCTGTTTTTAGGCGAGCCGAATACCAACCAGGTGACGCCCAGACCGCTGGCGATTCGGCAGATGTCAGTCAGGTGGCAGAGCATCCTCTTTTGAACTTCCGCTGAGCCAAATATGTTTAGTCCAACGGTGCCAAACAGAAGTGACTGCATTCCGATGATTTGGATGCCGTGATCCGCCCACCAGCTTCTGACCCTGTGCATTTCGCCTGACGTGGTCGCTTGCGGGACGGGAAAATATTTCCCGGGCGCGATGTCGATGGCCTGAACGGACAAGCTGTTCAGTAAGTTGGCAACCGAGGCGTCATGCTCGATGTCCCAGGCGATATTGGATATGGAAAGTTTCAAGTGATCTTCCGCCTAGTTCAATGGTGAAGGGGCTCTGACTGAGCATATGCCCTGACCGCAAGCAGGACTTCACGCTTGCTGTACTGATAGTTGCCGGCCTGGCCAAAATGCCGGGCATGGACGCTGCGCATGTCATATTGTGCTGGCGGCTGCGGTAGAACGTTCTCAAAGGTGAAGCCGAAACCCTGGTCGGCAATTTCACCAACGGTGACCGGCTCCGAAGCCAGATGCACTACATCCAGACGGGCCTGCAGGGTGGTCTGTATGTCCGACCACAAGTTGACCATTGGGTAGAATTGAAAGGCGGCGCGACTGTCGATTTTAGTACAGTCATTGTTGTTGAGCAGGTCGTAGATCGCGTTTTTCCGCAACCCCGGTCCTACCAGGCCCGGCAGCCGTATGATCGTCGGTCTGTCGAAGTGGCGTAACACAAAATTTTCCAGTTGACGCCGATGAAGTCCGTAGGGATGTAGGTTGTCAGTATCGATTTCGCTGCGTTCGTCGACCGCTAACGGGGATTTGAATACGTCAACGGTGCTAATGAGAACGAACCTTTCGCAAGCAATGGTCTTCAAGCGGCTGATCAGGTTATCTATGACTTGCCGATCATGCTCGGGGGCTTGGTTGGCCTTCCACTTTTGTGCGGGCGCGCCAGCGCACACCACCATGTCAAAGGTCTGTCCGGCTATTTCATGGATATTGTTGGACCGATACAGCTTGTCAAATGCCGTTTGCTTCAGCAGGGTGCTGCCTACAAAACCGCTGTAGCCAATGAGTGCGTTTGTCATATGTTCACCTTGACGATTGATAGCTGGCCTGGATTGGCTCGGAGTCCAGCTTTTCAAGAATGTCATAGATATTGTCTATCTTGCCGCCCAGAATTGAAAAGCAGCCGGGCAGGTTATGTGATTTTTCGAAAAGAATGGGCCTGCCATCATCTCCTTCACTTCTGGAAAGCACTGTTTTAACTTCCAGCAGCGAGTCGATATAAACAGAGTCGTTGAGCAGCGGAATGTAGCGGCTGGAGTCGCGCAGAATTCGGCTTGCCCGGCTTTCAGCCCGATGGCTATTTATCTTTTGGTAGGGGTCCAGATGCTTCTTGTCTTTCCAGCTGAGGTGCGGCGTGTAGCGAACATGTGAAAGGCTGTGCAGCTCGCGTGAGGGAAATGGCATGCAGGAAAAAAATGGGCCATCCATCACGGTGATCCCGACATGCGTCAGCTGCGGCGGGGGTTTGATAAGGCACATTTCCGTGAGCTCGTGCTTAAGTTCGACCTGCAGATCAGAAAAATCCCCGGAGAGCTGGTTCAAGCCGCTGTATGTACAATTGAACACATAGCGGCTCGTCACGACTTCCTCGAGGCCATGGCTTTCTACAAGCACCCTTAGGTTTTCAGGCTCTCGGGTTACGCTTTTGGCAGTACAAGACGAACGCAGAACAATTCCAAGTTGTTTGAATTGAGAAAGAGCCCAATATTTTAGTTGGGTAGAGTCGAATGCATACTCATCAACTTCGTATACGCTTTCGATGAGGCTTTTTTCAAACATACTCTGCAGCGCTGGCGAGGCGGGTGTGATTCTCGCACCAATCTCACCGCAAAACCGTTCGAACTGACGGGCCGTTACCTTCGAATTGCGTCTCGCTATAGCGTAGAGCTTGATAAAGTCCTTTTTTACCGCCTGAGGCCAGTCTCGAACAAAGCGCGGGAGATTTACTCTGCTGCGATAGGCAGTCGTGAAACTACGTGGATAATGGTAGCCATTATGCACTCGCGCCTGGTTATTAAGCGATGCGCGACTCAGAATACTGTTCTCTCGCTCCAGAATCAGAACGCGTTTTAGTCCACGCTGGTCAGCCAGATAGGACGCTATGACGCTGCCGTAAAAGCCGGCACCAATGACTACAGCATCAAAATCTGTATGGCGCGAGTCCACTATCGAGCGCCCTCGATGCCAGGTTCTCGCGACTCGGTAATATTGAGCTTTTCCTGGCGAGTGAGCTTGGCGCTGGTGAACTCCTGTGCGATGTGATATGTGGGGCCTTCATTAGATAGGCTAGCCATATTTAATATGTACTCACCTAACACGAGCAACACGAGAGATATTAGAAAAAACATTCCGGACTGTTGCAGTGACAGACTTACCCAGCCAGGAGCAATATTCGTTTTAAATATGGCGATCAAAACTACATAGATGGAATAGAGAAGATTGGCTGCCGCTCCGAAAAGAGAGAGGCCGGTGACCAAGCGCATAGGCGTGCGTGTTGTTGACGCAAGTAGTTGAACGCCTTTTTCGATACTGTCTGAGAGCCGTTTTTTTTGAATTGCCCTGGCCGGAGCGTCATAGCTAAGAATGGCCTTGCTGAAGCCTCCCGTCGCAGGAAGATGTCGATAGGTAACAGATGGCCGTGGATGCCTCACGATAAAATTAATGACTTTTTTACTCAGCACTCGGTATTGCGGCGCTTCGTTACTTAGATGAATGCCTCCCAAGTGTCGATACAGCCAATTGAAAGCGTCCTCTGCTATTCGATAGGGTAACGTCTGGACGGCTCGCCGTTCATTCTTCGCAAAAACGACATCTGCACCTTCAAGTGCTTTTTCCAGAATGTCTGGAAGGAAATCCAGGCTATCTGTCAATGGATCCATAACCGCAACGAAATCACCCAGCGCGTTCTCTAAACCGACCCACAGGGCGGTGTCAGTATCGACTTGCTTCGTAAGAGCATAGACTTGCAGATTCGGCAGACCCGTTTCTCCTGTGAGCTGTTCAAGCACAGCGGCACTGGAATCTTCGGAGGCGTTATCCACGATAATGAGTTCGTAGTCACTGGCGATCCTGCCTAACAGCTGGCAGGCATCGGACAGGATCTGCTCCAATGCATCCTGACTATCGCGCAGTACCATTACGACGGATAAAAATATCGGATAGGTCAAGGTTTCTACTCCAATTTGCCAGCGTACTGTGCCGGCGCGCTCGTTGTGCCTGGCTTGTTTCGCAATTTCAGTATGTGCATCTCAATGCGATGAGCCATTGGGTCACTATTCAGGCCGCGCTGGGTGAGAGCTTGTTTTGAATTCTCGGCGGTTTTGCGGTGCAGGATGTGGCGGGGCAACGACACCTTTCAAGCCGCAAGACGGTAAGGCTGGTCGGCGCTGGCGCCCTCAGTGCTTTTCCTCATGGCCTGCTATATGCGTCACACCTCCTTACTCCTCATGCGCTAATGTGTCGATAGACGCTTAAGGTCTCGCTGGCGCAGCGTGCCCAGGAAAAACGTTTAGCGCGCTTGAGGCCGCTAACGGCAAAGTATTCGCAAGCGCTATCGTCTTCCAGTAACCATTGAAGTTGCGTCACGAGATGCTCGACGGAGCCGCGCTCGACGAGTAGTGCGGTGTCACCAGTTATTTCACACATCGATGTGCCGTGCGTGCATATCACTGGTACTCCGCTGCTCATGGCCTCCAATATTGGCAGGCCGAAACCTTCGTAGTGAGACGGGTAGACGAATGCCCGTGCGCCGGCATAAAGCTCTGGTAGGTCGGCCGAGGAAACGAAGTTCAAGTGACGTAAGCCGCGACTTTGTTTGAGTTTAGCGATAGTCGCCAGCGTTGTGTCGTTGCCCCAACCTGGTGCGCCTGCGACTACCAGGGGAAACGCCTGCGTGAGAGAGTCCGGCAGGCTGCTCCACGCCCTAAGAAGCGTATCGATACCCTTTCGGGGCTCAAGCGTACCGACAAAAAGCAGATATTGGCCATGACAGAGTTGATGCTTGTCCAGTACTTGCGCGGTTTGTTCTGCGGTGCGTGGTGCGAAACAGCTGGCTGCGCCGAGATGAATGGCGCGTACGCGTTCCTCGCGAACGCAGAAGTGTTCGATCAGTTCTCTGCGGATGTGTTCGGAGTCTGTGATCAGCGAGTCGGCACGAGCCAGCGTCCTCGGCAGTTCACGGGTCAGCCAGGCCACTCGTTTAGGGGGGTGGTAGTGCGGATAATGAATGAAGGAGAGATCGTGGATGGTGGCAACGCATGGTCCCTTGTGCGTACGCAAAATGAAGTTGGGCTCGTGATAAACGAAATTGCGTAAGCGTGCGGACTTCAGGCGCAGCAAGCTGTTGCGTAGCGTTTCGCGAGCGCGGTAAGCCAGGCTCGAGTTGCGTAGAAACTGAACCAGATGGCCTCGCGATGATGCTAACGGTGCGGCGCGCTCTATGCTGTCGCCGCATTGTTGCAGGGCCTGAGTAGCTGAGGTGAAGTGGTGCCCGGAGAAGCACTCGATGGTTTCAAGTGCTTGCATCGCTACAAATTGTTCAAGCAGGTTCTGCGTATAGGTGCCAATTCCGGTAATGGGCGGCAGTAGTGACTCGGTGTTGATCAACAGTTTCAATGATTGTTACCTGGGTGCGCTTGGCGTGAGCGCTTAGACGGTATTGGTTAAAGAGCGAACTGCGCGCGCCAGTAATGCAGAAGCCTTTCCAGAGTCTCGTGCAACGGCGTTGTCGGTTGCCAGCCTGTTGCTTGCTTGATGGCCATGCTGTTTCCGGTGGCGATAGGGATGTCCGATGGGCGCAGGCGTTTGGGGTCCTGTTCGATGCTTATCGCTCGCGGGCTCATTGCCAATAGTGCTTCGAGTACGTCGCGGATGCGGTGCGTTTGCCCTGAAGCAATATTGAAGCAGCGTGCGGGCCCGGTGTTCTCGCGCAACGGTTTCAACAATTGCAGGTACGCGTTGCACACATCCCGGACGTCGAGAAAATCCCGGCGAGCTTCAAGGTTGCCGACTTGTATGATCGGCGGCTGCAGCCCGGCTTCGGCCATGGCGATCTGACGTGCGAAAGAGGCGGTCACGAACTTGGGAGACTGGTGTTCACCAATGTGGTTGAACGGCCGCGCTATTACGCCGCGCATGCCTTGACGGAAATATTCGTTGACCGCTATCTCGCCAGCGAGCTTGCTGGCAGCGTAAGGGTTCATGGGGTGGCAGGCTGTCTGTTCATCGACGGCCTGCCCTTGCTTGAAGCTTGCGCCATAGACTTCCGAGGAACTGACATAAAGCGTAAATGCCTCGGGTGCATGAAGACGCAACGCCTCCATCAGGTTGAGGCTGCCCAGCACGTTGGTCTGCCAGGTCAACTCTGGGTTAGCGAAGCTTGTCGGTACGTTCGAGATGGCGGCCAGGTGTACTACATGTGTCGGGCGGGCCAGTGCTATGGCACGCGCCACTGCCTCGGAATCGCGTATGTCGCACTGCAGCTGCGGACAGGCGGCCCCAGGCGATGCCGGTGTGCCGGAAGTCAACGCGATGACATGCTGGCCGTCCTCCAGCAGCGTTCTGCAGAGTTGCTGTCCTACGAACCCATTTGCGCCTGTGACTAGCGTGCGTTGCATGACCTTCCCCTCCGGCCCGTGAGTGCGGGTTAGTTTACAGGTCGTTCCAAAGGCATGCGAGCTGACTGGGACCGGGCTCAGGCTGGGTGCCGGGCGTTGCATAGTCACCGGAGCGCTTCGATAATGACACGCTTTGCCATCGATGGCTTTTCGGAGTTTCTATGTTCACGCCCGTAATCCTTGCTGGCGGCAGCGGCACACGCCTCTGGCCCCTTTCGCGCCAGCGTATGCCCAAGCAGTTTCTGGAGCTTGACGGCCAGGCGCAGGGCACCATGTTTCAGCGCACGTTGGCTCGTTTGGACGGGTTGGAACACACCGCGCCGCTGGTCGTAAGTAACGGGGATCATCGTTTCGTCGTTGCAGAACAGTTGCGTCTGGCAAAGCATAAGAGCCGTCGCATCATTCTTGAGCCTATGGCACGCAATACGGCTCCAGCTATTGCGCTCGCCGCGCTCGATGTCATTGCAGAGGGAAATGATCCTGTTCTGCTCGTGCTGGCAGCCGATCACTATATTCAGGATGAAGCTGCCTACCGTGAGGCGATAAAAGTCGCGTTAGGCCAGGCCCACGAAGGGCGTCTGGTAACCTTCGGCATCACTCCAACTCACGCAGAGTCCGGCTTTGGCTATATCCAGTGTGGTGATGTGCTCGGAGAGGGGGGGCACGCCATTGCCGGGTTCAAGGAAAAGCCATCTGCTGAGCTTGCTAAGGACTATCTGGCGGCCGGCAATTACCTCTGGAACAGCGGCATGTTCATGTTCCGTGCCTCGCGTTTTTTGGCGGAGCTTGACCGCCATCGCCCTGACATCCTGGCTGCGTGCCGAGATGCGCTGGCGGCTTCCGAGCAAGACAGCTATTTCCTGCACGTGCCGGCCGAGCAATTCGCCCGCTGCGATGACGAGTCGATTGATTACGCGGTCATGGAGCATACCAATGCAGGGGTGGTTGTGCCACTTGATGCTGGCTGGAACGACCTGGGCAGTTGGGCGGCAATCTGGGACGTCAGCGAGCGCAACGCCGATGGCAACGGCCTGCAGGGCGATGTATTGACGTTCGACACACGCAATTCGTTGCTGCAGTCGCATCACCGCCTGGTTGCGGCCGTGGGTGTCGACGATCTGGTAGTCGTTGAAACTAAGGATGCCGTGCTGGTGGCGCATCGCGACAAATGCCAGCAGGTCAAGCAGATCGTTCAGCAATTGCAGGCTGAGCAGCGCGAAGAATTCGCAAGTCATCCGCTGGTGAGCCGGCCATGGGGGCATTACGACACGGTCGACAAAGGCGACCGCTATCAGGTCAAACGCATAAAGGTGCTGCCCGGCGAGTGTCTGTCGCTGCAGCTTCACTATCATCGAGCCGAGCACTGGATCGTGGTGTCCGGTACGGCGAAGGTGGTTTGTGGCGACAAGGAGACGATTCTGACCGAAAATCAGTCGACCTATATTCCCTTGGGCGTCAAGCACTCGCTCTCCAACCCGGGCAAAGTGCCGCTGGAGCTGATCGAAGTGCAATCCGGTTCGTACCTCGGTGAGGACGATATCGTGCGCTTCGAGGATCGCTATGGACGCGTTCCGGCCAACTGAGCGTTGTTATGTGCCCCGCTCTATCGCCGCAAGGTGTCGGTGGTGACTGAACCTTCCAGCAGGGAATCGTGGAATTGACTACAAAGCAGAAGGTGTTGGTCACTGGCGGCTCAGGTTTCGTCGGAGCGGCACTGCTGCGCCGGCTGGCCACGCAACCCGGCCTGGAAGTGCTGGGCTGGGTTCGGCGAAGCGATGCGTCACTGCCGGCCGGGGTTGTGCCGGTGCCTGCGTCGCGGGAGCGTCTGTTCGCCGCCGGGGCGGCCCCGGAGAAGCTGGATGTCCTGGTCCACTGCGCTGGTCGAGCGCATGTGCTGCAGGAGCGTTCAACAGACCCCCTTGCAGAATATCGCCAGGTCAATCTCGAGCTCACCGTGGAATTGGCTCGGGAGGCCGCACGGCTGGGCGCCCGGCGCTTCGTATTTGTCAGCACCATCAAGGTCAACGGTGAGCAGACGTCGGTGAAGCCTTTCACCGCTTCGGATGTTGCCGCTCCGGTCGAGCCCTATGCGCTGTCGAAGCTGGAGGCCGAGCGGGCACTCGGCACCCTGGCCGCCGAGACAGGCATGGAAATCGTCATCGTGCGACCGCCGTTGATCTATGGGCCAGGCGTGAAAGCCAACTTCTTGAGTCTCTTTCGGGCGGTGCAGCATGGATGGCCTTTGCCGCTGGGTGGTGTTCGCAATCGGCGCAGCCTGGTCGCGCTGGACAATCTGGTGGATCTGCTGGTGGTCTGCATGGACCATCCTGCCGCAGCGAGTCAGGTGCTGCTGATCAGTGACGGCGAGCCGATGTCCACTCCCGAGTTATTGAGAGGCATCGGGCGGGCGCTTGGGCGCCCGGCACGCTTAGTGGGGGTGCCGCCAATATGGCTCAAGGCCGGGGCCAGTCTGGTCCGTCGCCCTGCTTTGTACGAGCGTCTGTGTGGCTCGTTGGAGGTGGATGATGCCGCGACACGGCAGTTGCTGCAGTGGCGGCCCCCGGTTTCGGTAGACCAGGCATTGGCTGCCACCGCTCGATGGTTTCTTGCGGAGCGCCACCTGTGATCGAACCGGTGATCCTGCTTGCGGTATTGGCTTCCTGGGCGCTGACAGGCGGGCTTCGAATTTATGCAGAACGTCGTCGGCTGATCGATATTCCGAATGCGCGCAGCTCGCATCGCATAGCCACTCCCCGCGGTGGCGGGCTGGCTATTGTGCTCGTCGTGCTGGCTGGCATCGCAGCCTTGCTCCTTTGGGGCTCCGTGGGTCGGGAGCTTGCCTGGGCGGTGCTAGGGGGCGGAGCCGGCGTCGCGCTACTTGGATTTGTCGACGATCATGGGCACGTTGCGGCCGGCTGGCGGTTGCTTGGCCATTTTGTCGCGGCCATCTGGGTGGTTGCCTGGCTTGGCGGGTTGCCGGCAATTGCACTATTCGGCCATACGCTTGACCTTGGGCCGATGGGGTTTGCATTGGCGAGTGTGGGCCTGGTCTGGGGGCTCAATCTGTTCAACTTCATGGATGGGATCGATGGCATCGCTGGTGCCGAGGCGCTCACCCTCGGCCTGCTCGCATCGCTGTGTTATACGCTTGCCGGCATGCCGGGTGATGCCTCGGTCGAGTGGCTGGTTGCTGCGGCGACGCTGGGTTTCCTGTTCTGGAACTTTCCACGTGCGCGAATTTTCATGGGCGATGTGGGTAGTGGCTTTCTTGGGTTGGTTTTCGGCGCACTTGCGCTGCATGCCGCTTGGCAGGCACCGGTGCTGTTGTGGTGTTGGATGGTTCTGGCTGGCGTATTCGTTGTCGATGCAACTTTTACGCTGCTGCGTCGTCTGCAGCGGGGCGAGGCTATCCATCAGGCCCATCGCAGTCACGCGTATCAGATCGCCGCGCGACGGGTCGGCCGGCATGTGCCGATCACGCTCGGTGTGGTGGCTATCAATCTGGGCTGGCTGGGCCCGATTGCGGCGCTGGTAGCCGTGGGCAGGCTAGAGGGCTTAGCGGGACTGATTGTGGCCTATTTGCCCTTGCTGGCTCTCGCCATTTGGCTTGGCGCAGGCACCCCGGAGCGAACCAGGTGAAAGAGAACCGCGATGCTGCGTGACAGATTGCTGAACCTGCCGCGGCGCTACAAGCGCCTTCTGCAGGTGCTGACCGATGTGGTGCTGGTTTGGCTGGCGCTTTGGCTAGCCTTCGTCGTGCGGTTGGGCTCGTTCAGCAAGGTCGAGCCGCTCTCGGGGCATGCCTGGCTATTCCTCGCCGCGCCGCTGATCGCCGTTCCAATCTTCATCCGCATTGGTATGTATCGCGCGGTGATGCGCTACTTGGGTAACGACGCCCTATTGGCCATTGCGAAGGCCGTCACGCTGTCTTCGCTGCTACTGGCGCTGGTCATCTACTGGTACCGCGGAGCACCGGCGATTGTGCCGCGCTCGTTGGTGTTCAACTATTGGTGGCTGAGCCTGATCCTGCTTGGAGGGCTGCGCCTGCTTTTGCGGCAGTACGTGCTCGGCGACTGGTACAGCGTTCGTCTTATTAATCCGCTTTCCCGGCAGGATGGATTGCCCCGGGTGGCAATCTACGGGGCAGGTGCGGCCGGTAATCAACTGGCCGCTGCCCTGCGTGCCGGCCGCTCCATGCGTCCGATGGCCTTTATCGATGACGATCCTGACATCGTCAATCGAGTGATTGCCGGCCTGCAAGTATATAAACCTAGCCGCATCGATCAGCTGATCGAGGAAACTGGTGCCAGCGAAGTGCTGCTTGCCATCCCTTCGGCGAGCCGAGCGCGGCGGCGCGAGATCCTCGCCGCTCTGGAGGGGTACCCTGTTCATGTACGCTCTGTGCCAGGGTTCATGGATCTGGCAAGCGGGCGGGTCAAGGTCGAGGATATTCAGGAAGTCGACATCGCCGACCTGCTAGGGCGTGACGCAGTGGCACCTAACATCGATCTGCTTGAGTCGTGCATACGCACCAAGGTGGTTCTGGTGACCGGCGCCGGTGGATCGATCGGCTCGGAGCTGAGTCGTCAGATCCTGGATCTTGCCCCCCGCGTTCTCATCCTGCTTGATCACAATGAATATGGTTTGTACCAAATCCATGCTGAGCTCGAGCGCTTGTCGCTGCAACGCGGGGCAGCTTTGGAGCTGGTGCCGGTGCTGGGCTCGGTCCGACATTCGCAACGACTGCTTGACGTGATGCAGAGCTGGAAGGTCGATACCGTCTACCACGCGGCGGCCTACAAGCATGTGCCGATGGTCGAGCACAATGTCGGCGAAGGCGTACTGAACAACCTGTTTGGCACGCTCTACTGCGCCCAGGCAGCGGTTCGCTCAGGCGTGCGTAACTTCGTGCTTATTTCTACCGATAAGGCCGTGCGACCAACCAATGTAATGGGGGGTACCAAGCGGCTCGCGGAAATGGCGCTGCAGGCGCTCAGTGCCGAAGCTGCGCCTGTGCTGTTCGGTGACGAGGCAGGTATCAACCATGTCAATCAGACCCGCTTCACCATGGTGCGATTCGGCAATGTGCTGGGGTCGTCCGGTTCGGTGATTCCGCTATTTCGCGAGCAGATCCGCGCTGGTGGTCCGGTGACCGTCACGCATCCCAACATAACCCGTTACTTCATGACTATTCCCGAGGCTGCCCAGCTTGTGTTGCAGGCTGGGTCCATGGGGCAAGGGGGCGACGTGTTTGTGCTGGACATGGGGCAGCCGGTAAAGATCCTCGAGTTGGCCTGCAAAATGATCCACCTGTCCGGCTGCTCCGTGCGCGACGCTGACAACCCCGCAGGCGACATCGCCATCGAGTTCACCGGCTTGCGGCCGGGAGAAAAGTTGTATGAGGAGTTGCTGATCGGGGAAAATGTGACGCCGACCGCGCATCCGATGATCATGCGTGCGAACGAACGATTTATGCCATGGAGCGAGTTCTGCTCCATCATCGCTGCTCTTGGGCAAGCGGTGGAGCAGAACGATTTAGCGCATGTGCGGCAGGTCCTGCACGGCGTGGTCGATGGTTATCACCCCGAGGGCGATATTGTCGATTGGCTCTTTTGCCAGCGGCACGGAAAGGGCAGCCCATAGTGGCACCTGCGGCTTGGTGGCCAGTCTATCGGTAGGCCGGCGCTAGCACATCGACCAATGCCTCGCGTGGAATCACCAGTTCAGGGTGCCCGCTCGAATAGGGCGCGATGCTGTAGACGTCGTACTTGAGCAGCACCTGATCTTTCAGTAGCGCGATATGCGGGGTCTGCTGGAAGGGCCAGAATTCCACGAACTCGGCGTCCTGATCGTGTTCGTTCTCCACCAGCCAACGCTGGTGCGCCTGGCGTGCGACACGCCAGAAGTTACCTTCCTGTCCCGGAATCAGCAGGTCCTCCAGGCGCAGCTCGCGGTTCAGCTCGCGATCGTAGTTGATGAAGCCACGCCCGGGCATGCCATGGGCGCCGCCGACATACAGGTAGCTGGAAAACTCGACCACCAGGATGTCGCCGTGCTGCTCGCGCAGCTTGGCCTGCAGGTAGCTGCTCCAGCCTGGCTCGGCGATGCTCAGAAAGCGCTGCTGGTAATCCTGTAGCGACGCGGGCAGGCGGTCATCCGGGCCGTTGATGGTCATCCGCCGCAGCCGTGCGTCGATCAGGCGGTTGAGTTCAGGTTCGTCGGCAAAGGTCAGAGTATCGACGTTCACCAGTGGGCAGCTGTCGCCCTCACAGCCCTGAGGACGATGCTCGGTGACCGTCTGGTCGACCTTCACAGGAGGTTCCGAGACAAAGTGCTGACAGCCGTTCAGCAGCACGAGAAGGCTGCCCATAATGAGGAGATTGCGGATGGGTGCGGTTGGATACATGGTTGGTCCAGGCATGGCAGTGCGCTTTCGATCGTTGCTCGCTCGTGAAGTTCGTGCGCACGCGGCAGATGCGTATGCTTCGGTTACGGTGGTCTGCAAAGGGCTGCGCCAGAGACGATGGCGCGCTAGGATGATCGCGAAGCCGCTCACGATGTGACGGTTGCAGTCATTCGCCGCCGGCCCAGGCGCGGATCAAACCGATATTGAGTGTGCCCATGAGCGAGACCTTCAAACCCGGTCCGGATGATGTCCAGATCCTTCGTCGAGAGCAATGCTTCAGCGGTTTCTATCGGCTGGAGCGCGTTCACCTGCGCCACCGTCAGTTCAGTGGTGCCATGGGGGACGAGCTGAGCCGCGAACTGTTCGTGCGCCACGATGCCGCATGCGTGCTGCCCTACGATCCGCAGCGCGATCGCGTGGTGCTGATCGAGCAGTTTCGCGTCGGGGCGCTGGGCAAGGTCGACAACCCCTGGCTGATCGAACTGGTCGCCGGGCTGATCGACAAGGACGAGTCACCGGATGAAGTCGCCCGTCGCGAAGCGGTGGAAGAGGCCGGGCTGGAGCTGGCCGATTTGTGGCCGGTCACACGCTATTTCCCTTCGCCGGGGGGCAGCGACGAGCGCGTACACCTCTATATAGGCCGCTGCGACAGCGAAGGGGCCGACGGTGTGTTCGGGCTGGCCGAAGAGGGCGAGGACATCCGGGTGCATGTCTGGTCGCTGGAAGAGGCACTGGGTGCTGTTTCCAGCGGTCGAATCGACAATGCGGCCAGCATCATTGCACTGCAGTGGCTGGCCTTGAATCGCGAGCAGGTGCGGGGGGAGTGGGTATGAGGAAGACGCGCGAGCGATACCGAGTCGATCTGCTCGAACTGCAGGCGGCCTGCGAAGCCAACTACCTGCGACTGATGCGTTTGTTGCCGGGCATGCGTAGCGGTTGCGAGGCGCGGCGCATCGCGATCAGCCAGGGTGACCTGCTGCTCGGCGTGCTGGTGCTCGAGGTACTGGAGAGCTGCCCCTATACCACCACCGTGCGGGTGAGTCAGGAGCATTGTCTGAGCTGGTTGCCGGTGCCGAAGATGGAAGTGCGCGTCTACCACGACGCGCGCATGGCCGAAGTGGTTCGTGCCGAAAACGCGCGGCGCTTTCGTGGCATCTACCACTACCCCAACGCGCAGATGCACCAGCCTGATGAGAAGAACCAGCTCAATCTCTTTCTCGGCGAGTGGTTGGGACACTGCCTGGCCTGCGGCCATGAGCTGGAGCCTGTGCTCTGACCCCTTGCGTCCAGCCTTGATGGGCTGATACTGCATGTGATCCGCCCTGGATGCGCTGCGCCGTTCTGTGACCCAAGCCCACATCCTGAGGTTTACCCCCCTGCCGGGCACCTACCATAATTCCGTTGCGATTTAGCTCAAGGAGAAGGGCATTGCCTGGTGCGTCCCTGACTGTTGAAGATTCGGTTCTGCTGGTGCAGCTCACCGACAGCCATCTGTTTGCCGAAGCGGACGGCAAGCTGCTGGGCATGAATACCTGTGACAGCCTGGAACGGGTGGTCGAACTGGCCATCGACGAGCAGCCGCGCATCGACCTGATCCTGGCTACCGGTGATCTGTCCCAGGACGGCTCGGTGGCGTCCTACCAGCGCTTCCGCCAGTTGGCCGGGCGCATCGAGGCGCCAGCGCGCTGGTGTCCCGGCAACCATGATGAACTCGGCGCCATGCGCGAGGCCACCCGTGGCAGTGAGCTGATGGAGCCGGTGCTTGAGATCGGTGGCTGGCGCGTCGTGATGCTCGACACCCTGGTTGCAGGCTCGGTGTATGGCATGCTGCGTGGCGATCAACTCGAGCTGCTGGATCGCGCCCTGGGCGAGGCGCCCGAGCGGCATCACCTGGTCTGTCTGCATCACCATCCCGTATCCATTGGCAGCCGCTGGATGGACGGCATCGGGCTGCGCAATCCCGAGGCGCTGTTCGAGGTGCTGGACCGCCACGACAACGTGCGTGCGCTGCTTTGGGGTCATATCCATCAGGCGTTCGATCAGTCGCGCAATGGGGTTCGGCTGCTGGCCACGCCGTCGACGGGCGTGCAGTTCACGCCGCAGAGCGAAGACTTCCAAGTCGATAGCGCGGCACCCGGTTATCGTTGGTTGCGCCTGTACGCCGATGGGCGGCTGGAGACCGATGTGTCGCGGGTCAGCGGTATCGACTTCGAGATCGACTACAGCGTGAAAGGCTACTGATCGCGGTTGGCGACTGCCGACACCTGTGGCGCGAGCGAGGCGTGACGCCAGGGCGGGTCGCTTGCAGAGCGCAGCATGGGCCTAGTAGCCTTGCGGTTTTTTCAAGAACTGTATCCATGTCCAGTTATCCGCCTTCGATCCTCTATATCCACGGGCTCAACAGCTCCCCGCTCTCGCAGAAGGCGAGCCAGCTGTCGTCGGCGCTGGAGCGACTCGGCCAGGCCGAGCGTCTGCGGGTTCCCGCCCTGCATCACCACCCGCGTCAGGCCATTGGGCAACTCGAGACCTGTCTGGCCGAGCTTGGGCGACCGTTGCTGGTCGGCAGCTCGCTTGGCGGCTACTATGCGACGCACCTTGCCGAGCGCCATGGACTGAAGGCCCTGCTGATCAATCCGGCGGTGATGCCACACCGCCGTTTCGACGGCTATCTCGGACCACAGACCAACCTGTACAGCGGCGAGGTCTGGGAGCTTACCGAGGATCACGTGACCGCGCTGGCGGAGCTGGAAACGGCGCCACCCGAAGATGCCGAACGCTATCAGGTGTGGCTGCAGACCGGCGACGAAACGCTCGACTACCGTGACGCGGCGCAGTTCTACCGGGGCTGCGCACTGCGCATCCAGGCCGGCGGCGACCACGGCTTCCAGGGCTTCGCCGAGCGCCTGCCGGCGCTGCTGGCGTTCGCCGGCTTCGAGCCGCAGGCCTGGCTGGGAAAACTCTGAGCCGGGATGGAGGTGCGGGCCCAGGCGACCCGAACGGGTTCGCCAGGAGAACTGCAGCGATGGAGCCCGGCCGGTGCGCTGGTTTTTTGCAGCCCGTAGCGGGCTGATTGTTCAGAACATAAGGACCGTACCCGACAGATGTCTTATACCGCAGAAGCCATCGAGGTTCTTTCCGGCCTCGATCCGGTGCGCAAGCGCCCGGGCATGTACACCGACACCTCGCGGCCCAATCACCTGGCCCAGGAAGTCATCGACAACAGTGTCGACGAAGCCCTTGCCGGGCATGCCCGCTCGGTCCAGGTGATCCTGCACCAAGACAACTCGCTGGAAGTGATCGACGACGGCCGCGGCATGCCGGTGGACATTCACCCCGAGGAAGGGGTGCCGGGTGTCGAGCTGATCCTCACCAAGCTGCACGCGGGCGGCAAGTTTTCCAACAAGAACTACCAGTTTTCCGGTGGTCTGCACGGGGTCGGCATCTCCGTGGTCAACGCGCTGTCGACCCGTGTCGAGGTGACCGTCAAGCGCGATGGCAGCGAGTACCGCATGAGCTTCGCCGACGGCTTCAAGGCCAGTGATCTGGAAGTGATCGGCAGCGTCGGCAAGCGCAACACCGGCACCAGCGTGCGCTTCTGGGCCGATCCCAAGTATTTCGACTCGCCGAAGTTTTCCATCAGCCGGCTCAAGCACGTGCTCAAGGCCAAGGCCGTGCTCTGCCCGGGGCTGAGCGTCAGCTTCGAAGACAAGAGCACCGGCGAAAAGGTCGAGTGGCACTACGAGGATGGCCTGCGCTCCTACCTGGTGGACTCGGTCAGTGAGTACCAGCGCCTGCCCGACGAGCCTTTCGTCGGCGCCCTGGCGGGCAATACCGAGGCGGTGGACTGGGCGTTGCTCTGGTTGCCGGAGGGCGGCGAGAGCGTTCAGGAAAGCTACGTCAACCTGATTCCCACGGCTCAGGGCGGCACCCATGTCAATGGCTTGCGCCAGGGCCTGCTGGACGCCATGCGCGAATTCTGCGAGTTCCGCAACCTCCTGCCGCGCGGGCTCAAGCTGGCCCCGGAAGACATCTGGGAGCGCATCGCTTTCGTCCTCTCGATGAAGATGCAGGAGCCGCAGTTCTCGGGGCAGACCAAGGAGCGCCTGTCGTCACGCGAGGCGGCGGCGTTCGTCTCGGGCGTGGTCAAGGATGCCTTCAGCCTCTGGCTCAATGCCCACCCGGAGCTGGGCATGCAACTGGCAGAGCTGGCAATCAGCAATGCCGGGCGTCGACTGAAGGCCGGCAAGAAGGTCGAGCGCAAGAAGATCACTCAAGGGCCGGCGCTGCCGGGCAAGCTGGCCGACTGCGCCGGGCAGGACCCGATGCGCGCCGAGCTGTTCCTGGTCGAAGGCGACTCGGCCGGCGGCTCCGCCAAGCAGGCGCGGGACAAGGAGTTTCAGGCGATCATGCCGCTGCGCGGCAAGATCCTGAATACCTGGGAGGTCGACGGCGGCGAGGTGCTCGCCAGCCAGGAAGTACATGACATCGCCGTGGCCATCGGCGTCGACCCGGGCGCCACCGACCTGGCCCAGCTGCGCTACGGCAAGATCTGCATCCTCGCAGATGCCGACTCCGACGGCCTGCATATCGCCACCCTGCTGTGCGCCCTGTTCGTCCAGCATTTCCGCCCGCTGGTGGAGGCCGGTCATGTCTACGTAGCCATGCCGCCGCTGTACCGCATCGACCTGGGCAAGGACATCTTCTATGCGCTGGATGAGGCCGAGCGTGACGGCATCCTCGAGCGGCTGGTGGCCGAGAAGCGCCGCGGCAAGCCGCAGGTGACGCGCTTCAAGGGGCTCGGCGAAATGAACCCGCCACAGCTGCGCGAGACCACCATGGACCCCAACACCCGCCGGCTGGTGCAGCTGACCCTGGATGACTTCGAGGGCACCCGCGAAGTCATGGATATGCTGCTGGCCAAGAAGCGCGCTGGCGACCGCAAGAGCTGGCTCGAGTCCAAGGGCAACCTGGCGGAGGTGCTGGTTTGATCCGCCGTGGGCTGGCGCTGCTGAGCCTGGTTTCGGCACCGCTCTGGGCCAACGAACCGGCGCCCGAGCTGAAGCTGTTGAGCGAGCATCCCGTGCAGGGCATGAGCGGCGGCAATCTGTCCGGAATGGCCTGGTGCGGAGATGCGTTGTGGGCGGTATCCGACCGCGAAGACGACGTGGTGTACCGGCTCGATACCAGCGTCTCGCCCTGGCAGGCCGTACCGGAGCGCTTCGAAGCCGGCCCGCCGCCCAATAGTGGTTTGCCCTGGGGCATGCGCATGCGCGCCTGGCTCAGTGGCCATGTGCGCGGCGGCCACCTCGATTTCGAAGGGCTGAGCTGCGATGCGCTGGGCAATCGCTACGTCGTCAGCGAGGCGCATGCCGCCGTGCTGCGGGTGAGCCCGGCCGGCACGGCGGAATGGCTGCGTCTGCCCGAGTCCCTGGTTCGTCAGGCACGGGCCAGTGGCATGCTCTGGCATTTCAACGCGCTGTTCGAGGGCATTGCAGTCGACCCGAAGGCCGAACGCATGTGGCTGGCCGCCGAGCGCGAACGCCGCGGGCTGCTGGTGATGCACCGCAAGCAGAGCAGCTGGCAGTGCACCGGCGGTTGTGTGCTGATGGCGCAGGGCGGGCATCAGCAGCCCCCCGCGGCGCTCGGCGATACGCCGCTGCCGCGCAGCTTCTCGGCCCTGGCCTATTTCAACGACAAGCTGTTCGTGCTGGAGCCCTCTGCATATCGGGTCTGCCGGCGCAGCCCGGCGAACGGGACGGTCGAACGCTGCTGGTCGTTTGCCGCCGAGGCGCTGACCGAGGAGCGCCGCTACCGCGAGCCGTTCGGTAATGCCGAGGCGCTGTGGATCGACGCCGAAGGGGCCTGGATCGGCGTCGACAACAACGGCAAGGCGCGCGGCGACGGCGAGAAGCGACCCATCGTCTGGCGTTTCGCCGCACCGAGCGGCGGCTGGATGGCGCGGCCGTGAGCCAGACGGCCGGGCGTCGTGCCGGGCGGGTGATGCTGGTGCTCGCCTGGGGCGTCGGGCTGTACCTGGCGACGCGCTTCTTCGCTGCCTGGGAGGAGGATCGCCTCAACCCGAACCGCCAGCCGGTATCCCAGCTGCATGGCGAGCAGATCGAGGTGCAGCTGGCTGGCAACGTCCAGGGGCATTTCGTCGCCAGCGGCAAGATCAATGGCGAAACGGTCACCTTTCTGCTCGACACCGGCGCCACGGACGTCGCCGTGCCGGCCGAGCTGGCCGAGCGGCTGGGCCTGTCCCGCGGTGCGCCGGTGATGCTGCACACCGCCAACGGCCAGACCACCGGCTATCGCACCGTGTTGAACAGCCTCAGCCTGGGCGACATCGTGCTGCGCGACGTCCGCGCCATCGTCGCCCCCGGCTTTCGCAGCGAACAGGTTCTGCTCGGCATGAGCGCCCTGAAACAACTTGAATTCACCCAGCGCGCCGGCACCCTGGTGCTGCGCCAGCATGTAACGGATCGACCATGAGCGAATCCCTCGACCTGAGCCTGGACGGCGTGGAGCGGCGCTCCCTCGCCGACTTCACCGAGCAGGCCTACCTCAACTATTCCATGTACGTGATCATGGATCGCGCGCTGCCGCATATCGGCGACGGCCTCAAACCCGTGCAGCGGCGCATCGTCTATGCCATGAGCGAACTCGGCCTGAACGCCGACGCCAAGCACAAGAAGTCCGCGCGTACCGTCGGTGACGTGCTCGGCAAGTTCCACCCGCACGGCGACAGCGCCTGCTACGAGGCCATGGTGCTGATGGCACAGCCGTTCAGCTACCGCTACACGCTGGTCGACGGTCAGGGCAACTGGGGTGCTCCGGACGATCCCAAGTCCTTCGCCGCCATGCGCTACACCGAGGCGCGCCTGTCACGCTATTCCGAGGTGCTGCTGTCCGAGCTGGGGCAGGGCACGGTGGACTGGGTGCCGAACTTCGACGGCACCCTGGACGAACCGGCGACCCTGCCGGCGCGGCTGCCCAACCTGCTGCTCAACGGCACCACCGGCATCGCCGTGGGCATGGCCACCGACGTACCGCCGCACAACCTGCGCGAAGTCGCCGCCGCCTGCGTGCGTCTGCTCGACGAGCCGAGTGCCAGCGTCGAGCAGCTCTGCGAACATGTGCAGGGACCGGATTTCCCGACCGAGGCCGAGATCGTCACGCCGCGTGCGGACCTGCTGAAGATCTACGAAACCGGCCGTGGTTCGGTGCGCATGCGTGCCGTCTACCGGGTCGAGGACGGCGATATCGTGGTCACCGCGTTGCCGCACCAGGTGTCAGGTTCCAAGGTGCTCGAGCAGATCGCCGGGCAGATGCAGGCCAAGAAGCTGCCGATGGTGGCCGACCTGCGTGACGAGTCGGACCATGAGAACCCCTGCCGCATCGTCATCATCCCGCGCTCCAACCGGGTCGATGTCGAGGCGCTGATGCAGCACCTGTTCGCCACCACCGACCTGGAATCCAGCTACCGGGTCAACACCAATGTCATCGGCCTCGACGGCCGGCCGCAGGTGAAGAACCTGCGCACCCTGCTCAGCGAGTGGCTGACCTACCGCATCGGTACCGTGCGCCGTCGTCTGCAGTTCCGCCTGGACAAGGTGGAAAAGCGCCTGCACCTGTTGGAAGGCCTTTTGGTGGCGTTCCTCAACCTCGACGAGGTGATCCACATCATCCGGACCGAGGATCAGCCCAAGCCGGTGCTGATGGCGCGTTTCGAATTGTCCGAACTTCAGGCTGACTACATCCTCGACACCCGTCTGCGCCAGCTGGCGCGTCTGGAAGAGATGAAGATCCGCGGCGAGCAGGACGAGCTGGCCAAGGAGCGCGAGCGGCTGCTGGCACTGCTCGGCAGCGAAGCCAAGCTGAAGAAGCTGGTGCGCAAGGAACTGCTGGAAGACGCCGAAACCTATGGCGATGACCGCCGCTCGCCGATTGTCGAGCGCGCCGAGGCCCGAGCCCTGACGGAGAACGAGCTGCTGCCGTCCGAGCCGGTCACCGTGGTGATTTCCGAGAAGGGCTGGGCGCGCTGCGCCAAGGGTCACGACATCGATGCTGGCGGGCTTTCCTACAAGGCCGGCGACAACTTCAAGGCGGCGGCGGCGGGCCGCTCGAACCAGTATGCAGTGTTCATCGACTCCACCGGCCGCAGCTACTCGCTGGCAGCCCACACGTTGCCATCGGCACGTGGCCAGGGCGAGCCGCTCACCGGCCGGCTGACTCCGCCGCCAGGCGCCAGCTTCGAATGCGTGCTGCTGCCCGACGATGAGGCGCTCTATGTGATCGCCTCGGATGCCGGCTATGGTTTTGTCGTCAAGGGCGAGGACCTTCAGGCCAAGAACAAGGCTGGCAAGGCGCTGCTCTCCCTGCCGGCCGGCGCCCGCGTCGTCGCACCACGACCATTGGCCAGCCGCGAGGACGACTGGCTTGCCGCGGTCACCACCGAAGGCCGCCTGCTGGTCTTCCCGGTGCGTGATCTGCCGCAGCTGGGCAAGGGCAAGGGCAACAAGATCATCGGCATTCCCGGGGAGCGGGTGGCCAGTCGCGAGGAGTACCTGGTCGATCTCGCCGTGCTGCCGGCTGGCGCCACCCTGGTTCTGCAGGCTGGCAAGCGCACGCTGTCGCTCAAGGCCGAGGATCTCGAGCACTACAAGGGCGAACGTGGCAGGCGCGGCAACAAGCTGCCGCGAGGCTTCCAGCGCGTCGAAGGCCTTCTGGTAGAAGTGTGACAATGTGCATTGGCGCTGGAATCGACGGCCAGATTCACGGAAGATAGCGGCCTTTCCAGCCTGCGGCGTTTTGCCCGGTGCCTAGTTGCGCGTCGACGACATGCTGTCCGACGCGACATGGGCACGAGGCGACGGCGGCCGAGAGGGTCGCCAGTGGCCTGAACTGTGGTGTTATGACGGTAATGAAGAACTTGCTGCGTGTTCCGACTGTGTTGTTGCTGGCCAGCATCGGCCTGACCGGCTGTGTCGGTCTGCAGCCGGCACCCATGTATCGCCTGGACAGCGGTACCACCGAGGTGCCGGAGCGGATCGATGGCGCGGCCGTGCTGCTGGCGCCGGTTACCCTCGCCGATTATCTGCAGCGCGATGCGCTGCTGCAGCGTCTGGCCGACGGCAGCCTGGCTGCCGATGACCAGCAGGCCCGCTGGGCGGGCAGCCTCAAGGCCGATATCGAGCAGCTCATGCTGCGCCAGTTGGCCTGGCGCCTGGATACGCAAAGTCTGGTGCTCGGTCCCGCCGACGAAGGCTTCGCGCCGGAGGTACAGATCGAGCTGTCCATCACCCGCCTCGATTCCGGGCCTGCGTATCCGGCGGTACTCGAGGCGCAGTGGCGTCTGCGCGACAAGGCCGGCAAGCATCTGGGCAGCCGTCTGGTGCGCCTGCAGGAAGAGCACCTCGGCACCACCGCCGATCAGGTGCGCGCGCAGAGCGCCCTGCTGCAGCGCCTGAGCGAGATGGTGGCCGGGGCGGTCGAGCCCGCGCTGGTCGCCAAGACGCCGCCCAAGCCGGCGCCGGCCAAGCCACAGGTGAGCAAGTCGGCCGAACCGCCGGCACCGCGCATTCCGGCGGCCGAGCCGATCCGAACCGACCTGGAAGTCTTCCGCTTCTGACACCGCTGAGTGGTGAAGTACGACTGAAAAAGCCCGACTGGTGATCCTGGTCGGGCTTTTCTTTGGTTCTTCGCGGATTCTGGGGGAAGAGCGAGTTGACAGTCAGGGAAGCAGGTAAATTGGCAGTCGCCAAACACACCCTTCACCTGTCCCTGCTGTCGCCGTGCATCCTATTGATCTTGCTGCTTTCTGGCCAGGCTATGAAGCCGTTGCCTGTCGCTCATCCGCCAACAACTCCCTTCTGATTGAGCTTGAGCCTCAAGCCGGCTCGGTTCCCAAATGCGGGCGTTGTGGCCAGCTCAGCCCTTTGATTCATGAGCGCCGGATTCGTCTGGTGCGCGATCGTGATTTGTTCGATCAGCGCGTCCTGCTTCAACTACCAGTGCGCCGAGTCGATTGCCTGAACTGTGGTCGGGTGACCGAGCGGGTCGACTGGCTGGAGCCTGCATCTCGCCTGACCCAGCGGTTACGGATCTGGCTCGAAAGCTTGCTGCGACTGCTGCCGATTAGCCACGTCAGCCGCCTCAGCGGCCTGCACTGGCACACCCTCAAAACGCTCGACAAACGCCGCTTGGAAGCTGAGGTAGGCACCTTCAATTCGAGCGACGTCCGCCGCTTGGTGATGGACGAATTCGCCTTGCACAAGGGGCATCGCTACGCCACGGTAATCATGGATGCCGAGCGAACACGGGTGCTGTGGGTCGGCCACGGCAACAGCCGCGAGGCGATCCGCCCGTTCTTTGAATTGCTCGGCGAGCACTGCCAACGGATCGAAGCGGTGGCCATGGACATGAACACGGCTTTCGACCTGGAGGTGAAGCAACATTGCCCTCAAGCCGAAGTGGTGTACGACTTGTTTCATGTGGTGGCGCGCTACGGGCGAGATGTGATCGACCGAATCCGGGTCGACCAGGCCAACCTCCTGCGCGAAGACAAGCCGGCACGAAAGGCGGTCAAACAGAGTCGTTGGCTGCTGCTGCGCAATCGCGACAACCTGAAGGACGGACAGGCCGTGCAGTTACAGGAACTGCTCGCGGCCAACCAGCCGCTGGCTACGGTCTATGTACTCAAGGATGCCCTGAAGGATGTCTGGTACGCCCCCAGCGTACGAGAGGGTTGGCGACGCTGGCGAACCTGGCTGCGACATGCTCGCGAGAGCGGCCTCGCACCGCTGCAACGCTTTGCTCGCAACCTGCGCAAATACGCCCGAGGCATCCTTGCCAGTGCTCGCTTCCACATGCATACCAGCGTCCTTGAGGGTGTTAACAACCGCATCAAGGTGATCAAGCGCATGGCCTATGGATTCCGGGACTCGGAATACTTCTTCCTGAAAATCAAGGCCGCCTTCCCCGGGAAAGCGCGATGAACCTTTTCTTTTTGCGGGTGGAAGGGGCCGGCGAGATGCGCTGCCGCCTTCGCCAATCGTCAGCCCGCCTTGCAGGCAGCGGGGGCTCGCCCGCGAGCGCGTCAGTAGGTGCGGCTGCGCAGCTCGTGCATCCGGGCCAGCTGGCGTTCCAGCAAAGAAGGGTAGGGGTCCAGCAGGCGCTCGACGCAGCAGGCACCTTCGGGGCTGGCGATCGGGCGGATGCGGGCTCGTTGTTGGATCAGCCGGTCTTCGCTGATGCTGCTTTCGACCAGCAACAGGTTGCGGCTGTGCAGCGACATGTCCAGTGCCGCCTGTGCCGGCTCGCTGAGCAAGAGATCGCCCTGGCTCAGGTCGAACAGGCCATCACCCTGGGTCAGGCCCAGTTGCAGCTGCAGCGTGATGCCGCTGTCGGCGACGTCGATCTGCAGTGCATGGGCCAGCGCACGCATCAGCTCGCCACAGCAGATCGCATGGGTCAGGTAGTTCTGCTCGTCGTCCTGGCTGTGGAACAGCATCAGGCTGCTGCCGTCGTTGAGCGTGTGCAGCTCGGCCTGGTAGAGCGTGGCGGCCTGTTGCAGGCAATCGCGGTAGCGCTGCAGCAGCTCGGTCAGGCGAGGCCGCGGCAGGCGGCGCAGCTGGTCCTGGGCGCCGAGCTGGATGGCCAGCACGGCACTACGGGTCGAACGCGGAACGCTAGGCTGCGGCGCGCTGCTGGCTGGCGCCGGGCTATCGAATGGCGGTTCGTCGTCGGCGATCTCCAGTTCGTCGTCGTCGAAGTTGGCCGACAGTCGTGCCGGGCGCTGCGGCTCGTCATCGTCCAGATCGATGTCGAAGCGTTCGGGGCGAGACTGCGTGCGCTGCGGGATAGCGCGATCGTCATCCCGCTCGAAATAATCGTCATCGAGCGCATCGCTGAGGTCGAGTTCCGGCTCGGGCTTTTCCGGCACCAGCCGTGCCTGCAACTGGCGCGCAAGGTCACCGATCTCGTCCTGGCGCCCGGCACCCGGCGCAGGATCGTCCGGATCGCGCAGCCAGAGGCGCATCTGCATCAACGGTGTCGCCAGTTGGCGGCCGAGGCGCAGGCTCAGCATCAGCGTCAGGGCCAGCAGGATCAGGCTGAGCAGGCCCATGCTCTGCAGGCTGATGGTCATCGGCTGCTGGAACTGCTGCATGTCGAGGCTGACGCGCAGGTGGCCGGCGATTACCTCCTGGAAGCTGATCGGGGTCGAATAAAGGCCGCTGTCATCGCCGAGCAGGCCCTTCTGCGGGCGCGTGCCGGACTCGGCCAGCACGCGGTTGTCGACGCTGTAGATCGCCGCGTGGGCGACCAGCGGATTCTTCACCAGATTGCTCAGCAGCACGTTCAGGCTGAGGATGTCGTTGGCCACCAGCAGATCGGTGGCCGAGGCGGCAGTCTGCGTGACCAGGCTCTGGCCGAGGGCATCGGCCTGCTGCGCCATGGCGTGCTTGAACTGCATGCCGATCACCCAGGCGTAGATGATCAGCGCCAACGCCACGAGCAGCAGCGTATGGGCGGCGATGCGCAACACCAGCGGCACGCGGTGCTGGCGCACGGCGCGATAGAGCATGAGGAAGAAGTTGTCTGGCTTTACGGATGCGGGCCGGTTCACAGAGCGCGGCTCTTCTCGTCGGGAAATTGCCGAGCAGTATACGGATAGCGCGGGGGGCGCTAAAGGTCTGCAACGGTAAGCTGACGAATTGCGCCGCCGGCGCTGCGCGTGCGGAGGCGGTGGCGGCTGTCCAGCCCCCTTGCCAGCTGATGTAGAATGCCGGCCTTCATTGCCTGCCATGGGAGCTGCGCCTTGCGCGAAATCGTCCTGATCAATATCACCGGTGAAGATCGCCCGGGCCTGACCGCGGCCATTACCGGCGTGCTCGCCCAGGGTGGCGTGAACATTCTCGACATCGGCCAGGCAGTGATCCACGACACGCTGTCGTTCGGCATCCTGATCGAGATTCCGGATAACGAGCGCGCTTCGTCGGTCCTCAAGGACGTGCTCTTCATGGGCTACAAGCACGACCAGCAGGTGCGCTTCACGCCGGTTTCCGAGGCTGACTACCAGCACTGGGTCGCGGGGCAAGGCAAGGCCCGGCACATCGTCACGCTGCTGACGCGCAAGGTCACCGCCGAGCAGCTGCAGCGGGTCAGCTCGATCACCGCCAAGTACGGGCTCAACATCGACCACATCGATCGGCTGTCCGGGCGTATGCCGCTGGACATGCCCGAAGAGCGGGGCAAGGGCTGCATCGAACTCTCCGTGCGCGGCGAACCGGCCGACACGGCCGCACTGCGTGCCGAGTTCCTCAGCGTGGCGCAGGAGCTGAACGTCGATATCGCCTTCCAGCGCGATTCGGTCTACCGGCGCAACCGTCGCCTGGCCGTGTTCGACATGGACTCCACGCTGATCGAGGCCGAGGTCATCGACGAGCTGGCCAAGGCCGCTGGCGTTGGCGAGCAGGTGTCGGAGATCACCGAGCGCGCGATGCGCGGCGAGCTGGATTTCCGCGCCAGCTTCAAGGAACGCCTGGCGCTGCTCGAGGGACTGTCGGAAAACGTGCTGGCCGATATCGGCGCCAGCCTGCGCCTGACCGAGGGTGCCGAGGTGCTGTTCGCCGAGCTCAAGCGCCTGGGCTACAAGACGGCGATCCTCTCCGGCGGCTTCAGCTATTTCGCCAAGCAGCTGCAGGCCAAGTTGGGCATCGACTACGTATTCGCCAACGAGCTGCAGATCGAAAACGGCAAGGTCACCGGCGTGGCGGTCGAGCCTATCGTCGATGCCCAGCGCAAGGCCGATCTGCTGCGCCAACTGGCCGAGCAGGAAGGACTGTGCCTGGAGCAGACCATCGCCGTGGGTGATGGAGCCAACGACCTGCCGATGCTCGGCCTCGCCGGGCTCGGCGTCGCCTTCCGTGCCAAGCCGCTGGTCAAGCAGTCGGCCAAGCAGGCCATCTCCACCCTGGGCCTGGACGGCATCCTCTATCTGCTGGGCTTCCGCGACCGCGAGGGTTCGGAGTGATGCGCACCGGCCGGGCGGCGAACGGCGCGCCCGGCCAGCACACGGCCGTCAGGGCTTGATCGCCACCTTCAGCACACCGTCGCGCTGATTGGCGAACAGGTCATAGGCGGCACCGATGTCGTCCAGCGCGTAGTGATGGGTGACCAGCGGGGCGAGATCGACGCGGCCGGACGCCACCACATTGAGCAGTCGGCGCATGCGTTCCTTGCCGCCGGGGCAGAGCGAGGTGACGATCTTGTTGTCGCCCAGGCCGGCATGGAAGGCGCCCAGCGGAATGCTCAGGTCGCTGGAGTAGACGCCCAGACTGGACAGGGTTCCGCCCGGCTTGAGCACCCGCAGCGCACTTTCGAAGGTCGATTGCAGACCCAGCGCCTCGATCGAGGCGTCGACGCCGCGGCCACCGGTCAGTTTCAGCACTTCCTCCACCACATCCACATTGCGGAAGTTGAGCGTCACATCCGCACCCATCTTGCGCGCGATATCCAGCCGCGCATCCACGCCGTCCACCGCGATGATGGTGCCAGCGCCGCGCAGCCGGGCGCCGGCGGTGGCGCACAGCCCGATCGGGCCCTGGGCGAAGATCACCACGATATCGCCGATCTTGATATTGGCCGCCTCGGCGCCAGCGAAACCGGTGGACATGATGTCCGGACACATCAGCACCTGCTCGTCGGTCAGCGCGTCCGGCACCGGCGCCAGGTTGGCTTGGGCGTCGGGCACCAGCACGTATTCGGCCTGAGTGCCGTCGATGGTATTGCCGAATCGCCAGCCGCCCATGGGCTTGTAGCCATGGCAGGAGCAGCCGCCATCCTGAGCGGGCAGGCCGTCCTGGCAGGCGTAGGAGGTGAAGCTGGGGCAGATGGCGCCGGCGATCACCCGCTGGCCTTCCTGGTAGCCCTTCACGTTGCAGCCCAGCTTTTCGATGATGCCCACCGGTTCGTGACCGATGGTCAGGCCGGGAGCGACCGGGTATTCACCCTTGAGAATGTGGACGTCGGTGCCGCAGATGGTGGTCGTGGTGATGCGCAGCAGCGCATCGTTGGGACCAATCTCGGGGATGGGCTTGTCCTGCAGTTCGATGCGGCCCGGCTCGACGAACACGGCGGCTTTCATCATGGCCATGGTGCGACTCCTCTTGGAAGTGAAGACGTCCGGACACTCTAGCCCAGCGTGGAAGCCGGCGGATGACCGCGATCAAGTCAGGGCGAGTTGGCGCAGAAGGCTGTCTTCGGGCTGGTGGGAGCCAGCCCGGAGGTCATTCTTCGTCGGAGGAGAAGTCGTAGTCCATCGACTGGCTCGGGCCCTGCAGGTAGTGGCCTTGGATATAGCTGACGCCGGCCTGCCAGAGGGTGGCAAGTACCGTGGCGCTTTCGACGAAGGGCACGATGCTCTGCTTCTGCTGCTCATGCAGCTCGGCCAGCAGTGCCTTCAGGGCTTCCTGGTTCTCCTGGCGGGTGAGGTCCTGGGTGTAGGAACCGTCGACCTTGATGAACTCGGCGTCCAGATGCTTGAGCGTGTTGAACGGGTTGAGCACGCAGCCGAACTGGGACAGCGCGATGCGACAGCCGAGCCCGGCCAACCCCTGCGCCAGCGCCTTGGCCGGCTTCAGGTAGGCCACGGCATCGGCTTCGCCCAATTCGAAGGCCAGCGAATCGCCCGGCAGGCGCGACGCCTTGAGCACGACGCCCAGCCAGGCCAGCAGGCTGGCGTCCTGGATGCTGGCAGCCGACAGGTGCAGGAACAGCCGTGTGCGATGGCCCTTGGCCCGGTGTTCGGCCAGCAGCTTGATGGAGTTGAGGATGACCCAGCGATCGATCTTGGTGGCCAGGCCCGCCTCGCTGGCGACGCTGAGGAACTCGCTGGGCGGTACCTCCACGCCTTGCGGATCGAGCAGGCGCAGCAGCACTTCGTAGTGTTCGAAACTGTCGCCACGCAGGCTGATGATCGGCTGGAACAGCAGGCGGAAGCTGTTGTTCTCCAGGGCCTGCTTGAGCATGGCGATGATGTCGCCGCGGTTGGCGGCGGCGGCCAGCTCGTCGGCCGGGTTGTAGATTTTCAGCGCATTGCCATCGCTCAGGTCATCGGCGCAGCGGTGTGCGCGCTCGATGGCGTCCTGAGCCTTGGCAGTCTTTTCGTCGAGGCCGGCGACGCCAATGCTGAGGGTGGTCTGCACCGTGCGGCCGCCGACGTCGAGCAGATGGCCTTCGACCTTGCTCAGCAGCTTGCGCAGTTCGGGTTCGGCCTGCTGCGGAGTGAGGCCGGGCTGCAGCACGGTGAACACGTCGTCGGCGAAGCGTGCCAGCTGGCTGTCGCCGGAAAAGTGTCCGCGCAGCAGGGTGGCCAGCTGACTGAGCAGCTCATCCGAGTCGGCCAGGCCGATGTCCGCCTGCAGCGCGGCGAAGCGGTCGACGCGAACATAGGCCAGGCTGGCGCTCTGTCCGGCGTTCACGGCGCGCTCGACGGCGGCATCCATCACTTCGAGGAAGCTGTTGCGGTTGAGCAGGCCGGTCACGGGGTCCTGACTGCTGATTTCGCGCAGTTTCTGCAGTTCGGCGCTGTCGTTCTCGGCACGGATCACGACCTGGATGCAGGGCTCGCCGTCGTAGGCCGCCGGCGAGAAGATCATCCGTGTCTTTAGCGTGTCGCCGTCGGCGCGCACGCCACCGCAGGCAAGCTCGGCGGCGCCTTCGAGGGTCTGGTAGTTCTTCAGGAACGTCTTGAAGCGACTCTGGTCGGTGCCGGCGATCAGGTCGATCATCGGCATGCCTTCCAGATCCTCCACGTCGTCGTAGCCGAACAGCTCGAGGTAGGCGCGGTTGGCGTAGATGTGCATGCCATCGTGCACATAGGCGATGGCATCCACCGAGCTGTCGAGCAGCAACTGGCAGCGCTTTTCGGCCTCGCGCAGCGCCACTTCCGCCGAGCGTCGTGCGCGACGCTCTTCCAGGTTGGCCAGCTCGCGGTTGGCCACCAGCAGGAGCCACTCATCCTCGCCCTGCGGCAGCGCATCCTGGGCGCCGAGCATCAATGCTTCGGTGATCGCTTCGGCATCGTTGCCGGCAGTCAGCTGGATGATCGGGATGTCCTTGGCCTGCCGGCGAATGGCGCCGATCGCCTCGCTGGGGTCGAGGTTCTCGCTTTGCGGTGCATTGATCAGCAGGTCCCAGGTCTGCGTCAGGGCTTCGGCCAGGTCGTCGCTGGACGTCAGTCGATGCACCCGGGTCGCCTGTCCGGCATTGCGGAAAAGGCTGACCAGACGCTCAGCCTCGTTCTGCGAGTCTTCGAGAATCAGCAGGCGGATGGTTTTCTTTTGCAGGGCCATGGCAACAGCTTAAGTGCGCGCCGGTGCGGCGCGGGCAGGCAAGAATGCGAGAGTCGGCAATCTACAGCGACTTCCAGAGTGAGTCAAAATCTTCATCCCCGCCCGCCGTGTGGGTTTTCCAGCCTGTGACAGGTGTCTCTCGCTCCGGCGCCACCTGCCCGAGCGAGCGATATTCGAACTGGTTGTAGTTGCCGGTGCCGGTGCGCCGCCGATTGAGCACGGCGCGCTGTTCCTCGCCCTCACGCTTGATCAGAACCTTGTGGCCTTCCTGGAAGGGCAGGCGCGGTGCGATCAGCATGGCGGGTTGGGAGATCGCACCGATCTCCGGCAGCAACAAGGCGCGCAGGTATTCGCTGCCCTGGTCGTCCTTGCGCAGCAGGCGCAACCCGCACGGCTGGGCCTGGGGCGCGATCAGCTCGACCCCCATCTGCGTGCTACCGCCGCGCACCTGACGTATCCAGCGCACCACGGCGATGCTCCAGCTCTGCGAGCTGCCCTCGCGCAGCCCCAGCAGCTCGCCGGTCTGCAGCTGGCCGGGCACTTCGCCTTCCCATGCCAGGCAGTAGCCGCCGGGGCTGTGGTCGACCAGCTGCACCTGATACAGGGGATGGTTTTCCGTCTCGCTCGGCCGCCTGGGTTGAGCGCTGGCAGGCGCGGCGGTTTTGACGGCGGCGGCCGTGCGCGTCAGGTTCGGGCTGACGAATTCGATATGGTCATGGGTCGGCAGCAGCTCGACGGTACTGCTCTGCGCGTCGAAGGCATTCGCCCAGACATCCGCCGCGCCGTTATGCAGCTTGAACACCGCACGGTTGGAGGTGCCTTGCAGCTCCAGAACTTCGTTGAACGGGCGTTGGCCGGCCAGTTGATAGTGCAGCGCGGTCATGCCGATGCACAGGGTCAGGCTGCCTTGGGCAGGGATGCGCTGAAAGGTGCGTTCGGAAATTGCGCCCCAGGCGGAGCAGAGGTGCCGCAGCAGGTCATCGTCCAGCCCCGCCGCCGCGGGCAGGCGGGTCAGCTGGCGATTGTCCGGCGCCAGACGAAGATGCTCCTCGATGACTTCCACCAGTGGCTGGGTGCTGATACCGAGCAGGTTCTGCTGCTCCCGCTCGGGAAACAGCGAGCGGTAGCGCGGTGGCCCATCGACCAGCGGGGAAAACAGGAACAGGCTGCCGGCGGCACCGACCGCCTGGATCTGCGCCATGCCGCTCCACGCCTCCAGTGCGGCGGCGAGCTTGACGATACTCTGCTGACGCATCTGATTGCAGCGCGCACAGCCGAGCAGCAGGGATGCCAGATAGCTTTGTTCCGCGCTCAACCCCTTGGCATGACGGGCCAGCGGGTCGCGGATGAGCAGGCGCTCGGTGCCCTGTTCCACTGCCAGTTGGTAGAGCTGGTGCAGCTCCAGCCATAGCCCGGGTGCCGCTGGCCCGTAAAGCTGGGTCGAGCGGATCAGCAGTGCGCCAAGGCAGTGGATGGCCCGCTGCAGCGCGATGGACAGCAGCTGGTGACGCTCGCGATCGGGTTGCGAGACCACACGTATCACGATCAGCTTGTAGCCCACCGCCAAGTGGTTCTGCAACGCCTGGCAGAGCCCGGCGACCTTGCGCGGGCGCTCGCTGAGCACGATCGGCTGGTTGACGAAGTGTTTTTCCAGCTGGTTGCAGACGAAGTCGACATCCGGACGCAGCAGCTCGAGCAACTGCAGGCGGGTGTCGGAGGCGATGCGCAGTTGATTGAGCTCGATCAGCGCTTGATAGAGCTGGCGCGCGGTCTCGCCGATGTTGGCTTTCGGCAGGCCGGCGAGCCAGCCGGTCACACCGCGAACGCTGGCGTCACAGAAGGACAGGGTCTGCCGAGTCGGTGCGGGTGCGCGCAACAGCAGATGATGGCTCTGTCTATCCAAAACGGGCGGACTCCGCGGCGGCTCAGGGCATGGGTAATGTGAACTCTATCAATATCTGCCGGCACGGGCAGGACTAAATGATGGCTCGATGATATTACCCGATATTCGGCAGCCGAGGGCTACCGAAATGTCGCGCCCCGCCTTTTACTGAAGCTCGATGGCCTTGCTCGCGGCTGCGGTGATCGCCGCCTGACCCAGCGACTCGCCCATGCACACCGGGCTCAGCGGGCCGAGCTGTTCGGCCCAGCGCACGCGGTCCGGCCCGAACAGCAGGATCACGGTGGAGCCCAGTTTGAAACGGCCCATCTCCGCGCCCTTTTCCAGGTGGATAGGCGCGCGAGCCGCTTCGTCGTAGCGGAAGGTCTTCAGGCTGCGCTTGGGCGGGGTCACCAGCCCGGCCCAGACGGTCTCGATGCTGGCAACGATCATCGCGCCCACCAGAACCATCGCCATGGGGCCGTGCTCGGTGTCGAACAGGCAGACGACCCGCTCGTTGCGCGCGAACAGCTCCGGCACGCCCTGCGCCGTGACGGTGTTGACCGAGAAGATCCGGCCCGGCACATAGACCATCTCCCGCAGCGTGCCGCTGACCGGCATATGCACGCGGTGGTAGTCCTTGGGCGATAGGTACACTGTGGCGAAGGCGCCGCCCATGAACGGTGCTGCACGCTCATGATCGCCGCCGAGCAGCTCCATGGCGCTGAAACTGTGGCCCTTGGCCTGGAAGATGCGGCCCTGCTCGATCTTGCCGAGCTGGCTGATGGCGCCGTCGCAGGGGTTGAGGATCGCGCCGGGCGTGCTGTCCAGCGGACGGGCGCCGTCCTTCAGGGCGCGGGTGAAGAAGGCGTTGAAATGTCCGTAGGCCGTCGGCTCCTCGATCTGCGCCTCGCGCATGTCGACCTGAAAATGCCGGACGAACCACTTGATGAACGTGTTCTTCACCCAGGGCAGGCGGCATTCGGCCAGGCAGCCGGCCAGGCGGGAAATCAGGTGATGCGGCAGCACATACTGGCTGATGACGAACAGGCGGTCTTTCATGTGTGTCCTTTTCATTGCTGCACCGGGGTGTCAGGCAGGTTGCCCCATTCGGCCCAGGAACCGGCATAGCCCTTGACGCGGGGATAGCCCAGCGCCTTGGCCAGCAGGTAGGTGAAGCCGGAGCGGTGGTGAGTCTGGCAGTGGGTGACGATTTCCTTGTCCGGAACGATGCCCAGTGCCAGCAGGCGCTCGGCGATGTCTTCGCGGATGCGCAACGCGCGGGCGGGGTCCATGGCGGCGGTCCACTCGAAATTGACCGCCCCGGGGATATGGCCTCCGCGGGCGGCGAAGAGCTTCTCGCCGCGGTATTCGGCCGGCGAGCGGGCGTCCCAGATCACCAGGTCGTCGGCGCCGAGGCGGCTCTCGATGTAGTGGCGGGTGGCGGTCGGGGCGTCGTCCACGACCAGGTGTGGTGTACCGGTCGCCGCTTCGGGTATCTCCCGGCTCAGCGGACGGGCTTCGTCCAGCCAGGCATGCAGCCCGCCGTTGAGATAGTGGTAGTGCCGGTGGCCGATCACGTCGAGCAACCAGATGAAGCGTCCGGCCCAGCCGCCGCCTTCGTCGTCGTACACCACGTACACCGCATCGGGGCGATGGCCCAGCGCGCCGAACACCCGTTCCAGCTGCGCCTGTTCGGGCAGCAGGCCTGGTGCGGGCGGTCGGCCCAGTTGGGTCTGTTTGGGATCGACGAAGCGGGCGCCCGGCAGGTGGCCTTCGGCATAGCGGGCAGCACTGGTCAGGTCGACCAGGATCAGCTCGGGCGCATCGAGGCGGGTGGCCAGATCGGCGGGCTCGATCACCAGTGGCAGATTGGAAAAGGCGGACACGGCAGGCCTCGACTAGTCGTTGAAGGGGCGAAGTCTAGCGAAAAAGCTCAGCCCCCGCGCCTGCCGAACAGACTCAAAGCGCGCTCGATGCATTGTGATGTTTTAGCGAATGTTTGCACGCTGGCGTCGGACAGCGGCGCGCCGTTCTGATCGGCCACGACCAGCATCAATACCCGACCGTCGACGCCCAGTGAGCGAAGTAGCAGGTGTTCGCCGGCGAACAGTGCCTTGAGGCCGCCGGGCAGCAGAGCGGAAAACTGTGCCATGTTGGCCGGCTGCAGACGCAGCTGGGCCGGTTTTTCCAGCAGGCGACGCACGACCTGGCTCTGCTCCGGTGCAAGCGTCAACCGTGCGGCATCGCCGGGCAGGCCGACGCATTGCTGGGCGACGAGGCGGTTCTGCTTGCGATCCACCAGCAATACCAGCGAGCGTTGCATGCCGGCGCTGGTCAGGGCCTGGCTGGCGGTGGCGGTCAGCTGCAGCACGTTGCTGAACGGGCTGGGTTCGGCAAGCAGGCGGCGGCAGTGTTCGCGCCATTCGGTCAGATCGGCCGTCGGTGCAGATGTGGCCGCGGGTACTTCGCGCAACACCTGGAAGCGGCTGCCACTCGGCCACAGCAACCCTTGGGCGGGGTGCCAGAGATCGGTCGCGCCGAAATCGCGGGCGCTGATGACTGCCTGCTGGTGCACCATCTGCTGCAATTCCCCCAGCGGGACCTGCAGATACAGCCCGGCCAGGCGTTGCCAGCGCAGGCTGTGGATGCCGCTCCAGCTGTGGTGCGCCGACAGCGCCAGGCCGTTGGCCAGTACGATGGTGTTACTCGGCAGCGTCAGCCAGCGCCGCAATTCCGGATCGGCGTCGAGCATCTGCTGCTGGTGCAGCGGGTGCTCGTTGTCGTGGGCGATGTGCAGCGCCTTGATCAGCCTGCGCCGGTCGGCGCCCAGCAGGCGGTAGCCCTGAATGATCCAGTCCGGCAGGCGCCAGTGCTCGGCGAGCGCGAGGCACAGTTCAAGCAGGGAAACGCCGAGCAGTTCGCGCTCGACGCGGCTGGCCGGCTCGCCCTTGACCAGCACTCGCTGCTCCCAGGCGTCCAGCAGATGCGGATAGGCGCCGACCAGCGCCCAGGCCGGGGCGAGAAACAGCAGGCTGCCCCAGTGGATGTCCTGCCACAGCCGTGCGAGGCGGGCGGCGAACAGTCCGTTGGCCTGCTGGCTGGCATGCCGGCTGATCAGCACCACCTGACGCAGCGGCCGCGGCATGTCCTGGGCCTCCATCGCCGGTATGCGAGCCAGCAGCGCCTCGGCGCGTTGCAGGCCGATGCGGCTGAGCGCGACCTCGAGGCTTTCCGCTGGCTGGCCATCGCCGATGCCGCGATTGGCTTCCTGAATGAAGCGCAGCGCCAGCACCGGGCTGTCCTGAATCAGCTCGGCAATCTGCCGCATCGACTTGCTGGCGTCGCGCAGCGCCAGGCGCACCTTGCCATGAACGGCGGCGAAGGCGGGCAGGGGAGCGTCGTCGAGTGCCTTGATCCAGGCAGGTAGCGTACGGGGCAGCGGGGGTGTGGTGGTCATGGCCGAACTAGCTTTTCATCGGGATGGCCTTTAGTCTGGCGCAAAAGTTCCGATAACCAGAACAATTCTTCCAACATTCCTTCTGCAAGGCCGTACGGCGGGGTTTTGCGGCAGTTGTTGCCGCAGTCCGAACGGCTCGTAATCAGGTTCCAGACGTACCTCCTATGGTCAAAATCATCGGCATCATCGTCGTGTTCGCCAGCGTGCTGGGCGGGTTCGTACTATCCGGCGGCAAGATCGGCGCGCTCATCCATCCCTTCGAGGTGATGATCATCGGCGGCGCGGCGCTGGGTGGCTTCCTGCAGGCCAACCCGGGCAGCACCACCATGATCGTCTTCAAGAAGTCGCTGAAGATGTTCAGCACGCGCTTCACCCACGCCTATTACCTGGAAGTGCTCAGCCTGCTCTACGCGATTCTGAACAAGAGCCGCCGTGAAGGCATGATGGCCATCGAGGCTGACCTCGAGGACCCGGCCGCGAGCCCGCTGTTCAGCAAGTACCCCGGCTTCCTGCAGGACGAGCGGATGACCGCCTTCACCTGCGACTACCTGCGCATCATGTCTTCCGGCAACATGGCGCCCCATGAGCTGGAAGGCCTGTTCGACATGGAGCTGACCAGCCTGAAGGAGGAACTCGATCATCCGGCCCACGCGGTCAGCAAGGTGGCCGACGGTCTGCCGGCGATGGGTATCGTCGCGGCGGTGCTGGGTATCGTGATCACCATGTCCATCCTCGCTGAGGCGGACAACGCGATGATCGGCTACAAGGTGGGGTCGGCGCTGGTGGGTACCTTCCTCGGTATTCTCGCCTCCTACGGCTTCTTCGGCCCGCTGGCGGCGGCGCTGGAGCACGATGCCAAGGAGGAGCTGAACGTATACGAATCCATCAAGGCGACCCTGGTGGCCTCGGCGTCCGGCATGCCGCCGAGCCTGGCCGTCGAGTTCGGCCGTAAGGTTCTCTATCCGGCGCACCGCCCGAGCTTCTCCGAGCTCGAGCAAGCCATGCGTGGCAGCTAAAGGTTCGCCATGAACAATACCCAACCGATCATCGTCAAGCGGGTCAAGAAGGTCGCTGGCGGTCATCACGGTGGCGCCTGGAAGATCGCCTTCGCCGACTTCGCCACGGCGATGATGGCGTTCTTCCTGGTGATGTGGCTGATGAGTTCGGCCACGCCGGAACAGAAGAAACTCATCTCCGGCTATTTTCAGGACCCCATCGGGTTCACCGAAAGCGCCAGCCCCCATGTCATCGATCTGGGCGGCACGCCGACGCCTTCGCCGGACCGCACCCTCAATCCCGAGCTGGAGCCGGCGCAGAGCGAGGCGCAGATCGACGCCCAGCAGGCCGAGACGTTCGCCGAGCAGATCGAGCGCGAGCGGCTGGAGTTGCTGCTGCAGGAACTGCAGAACAAGGTCGACGAGAACCCCGAGCTGCAGAAGTTCAAGGACCAGATCCTCTTCGAGATCACCCAGGACGGCCTGCGCATCCAGATCATGGATGCCGAGAACCGACCGATGTTCGCCCTCGGCAGCGCCCAGCTACAGCCTTACTTCGAGGACATCCTGCTGGCGCTGGTGGACACCATCGCCGCGGTGCCGAACAAGATCAGCATCAGCGGGCACACCGACGCCAAGCCGTTTTCCGGGCGTGGTGACTTCGGCAACTGGGAGCTGTCGGCCAGCCGCGCCAACGCGGCTCGGCGAACGCTGGTGTACGGTGGCTATCCGGAAGAGCAGATCGCGCGGGTGGTTGGCTACGCATCCTCTGCGCTGTTCGATCGCAAGGACCCGTTCAATCCGGTGAACCGTCGCATCGATATCCTTGTGCTGACCAAGAAGGCGCAGCGCTCCATCGAGGGCGAGCAGCCCGATGCGTCGCAGAAGTCCGATGCGGGCGAGGCGGCTCAGCCGCCAGCAAGCGGCGGTGGCGGTGGCGCGCCGGCGCTCAATGAGCCGTTGCAGCCGCAACAGCTGCGCGAGCGGCTGAACATCTTCGAGGATGGCGTGCTGAAGTTCAGTGAACCCGGTGCGCGCTGAGCAGCCCGCTTATCAGTAGTCCGATTCCGGCAGGCTGCTGAGGATGTGCCGGTAACTGGCCATGCGTTGCGGCTGGATGCGGCCGTCTTCCAGCGCCTTGAGCAGTGCACAGCCCGGTTCGCGATCATGCTTGCAGTCGCGGAAGCGACAGTGGCCGAGCAGCTCCTGGAATTCGATGAAGCCCGCTTCCACATCGGCGCGGCTGACGTGGCCGAGGCCGAATTCGCGAATGCCGGGTGAGTCGATCAGCTCGCCGCCACCGGGGAAGTGGAACAGTCGCGCGGTGGTGGTCGTGTGCGTACCCTTGCCGGTCATTTCCGACAGCGCGCCGACGCGGGTGTCCACGCCCGGCAACAGGCTGTTGACCAGCGACGACTTGCCCACCCCGGATTGCCCGACGAACACGCTGACATGGCCGTCCAGGCGCGCCTTCAGCTCATCCATGCCGGCGCCGCCATGGGCCGAGACCTCCAGCAGCGGATAATCCAGTTGGCGGTACACGTCCAGGAGCCGGTTCAGCGCCACCTCGTTGTGTTCGTCGATCAGGTCGGCCTTGTTCAGCAGCAGCAGCGGCGCGATGCCCGCGTGCTCGGCGGCGATGAGATAGCGGTCGATCAGGTTGGCGTGCGGCTCCGGGAGCGGGGCGAAGACAATGACGATAAGGTCGACATTGGCCGCCACGGGCTTGAGCTGACCGCGCATGTCCGGCCGGCACAGCTCCGAATGCCGCGGCAGCTGCGCGACGATGACGCCGATGCCCTGGTTGCCCGGGCGCCAGACCACGCGGTCGCCGGTGACCAGTGCCGGCAGGTTGGCCCGCAAGTGGCAGCGGAACACCTGCCCGCTGTGTTCGCCCTCCAGTGCCTCGACCTCGACCTGTACGCCGAAATGCGCGATGACCAGCCCGGTCTGTTCCGGGCCCAGGTCTCCGCCCTCCAGCTCCTCGAGGGCACGGCTCTCGCGACGCGCGGCACGGGCGGCGCGCTCTTCCTGGATCTTCTCGATGCGCCAGCTTTGCCGGCGGTTGAGTTGGCGTTTGGCCATGGGTTGGGGCTGTCTCGGAGTTTTGGTCGGCGAGTCTAGCATGCCGAACCCGGCGGGCTGCGGCCTGTATGGCGCGTCGGTAGGCGGCTAGACTGGGTGACCCTGGTTAGATGATTGCCGGCCATGTCCGCCACCACGCTCACTCGTTTGCCCGTCCTGCGCGCGCTGCTGGCCCAGCTGCTGGCGCTGCCGCTCGTCTGGCTGCTGTCGCTCGGCCTGGTCTGGGGCTTTGCCGTGCGCCCGGGACTGCTCCTCGCGGCGTTCGCACAGGGCGCCCTGGCCGCACTGATCGGGGCGCGGCTCGGCCTGTCGGTCTGGTGGCTGCCGATCAACCTGCTGTTCGTGCCCGGTCTGCTGCTGTTCCGCGATCTGGACGTGCCGGCATGGGCGCCGCTGAGCGGCTTCGCGCTGCTCTTGCTGCTCAACTGGAACGCTTTCGGCGAGCGGGTGCCGCTCTACCTGACCGGCTCGCAGACCGAGCGCCGGTTGCGCGCGCGGCTGGCGGTGTTGCCGACGGATTTTCGCCTCATCGATCTGGGCAGTGGGCTGGCCGGTACCCTGGTGCGGCTGGCGCGGGCATATCCTGCGGCGCGCTTCGTCGGGGTGGAAACCGCGCCGCTGACCTTCGCCCTGTCCTGGCTGCGCTGCCTGCCGCGGCGCAACTGCCAGGTCCACCCGCTCAGCCTGTGGCGCGTCGACCTCGGCGAATACGATGTCGTCTACTGTTTCCTGTCACCGGCACCCATGGCGGCGCTGTGGGAAAAGGCGCGGGCGGAAATGCGCCCCGGTGCGATGCTGATCAGCAACAGTTTCGCAGTGCCCGGCGTGGAACCGGCCGAGGTGCTGTCGATCGACGACTGGCGCGGTTCACGTTTGCTGATCTGGTACCCGGCCGGCCCGCCACCTGACGGCACCGGCACGAGCGGCTAAACTGCGCCGCACAGCCAAGGAGCCCCTCATGCAGAACCCGCAGAACCTGATCTGGATCGACCTGGAAATGACCGGTCTGGATCCGGACAACGACGTCATCATCGAGATGGCCACCATCGTCACCGACAGCCAGCTCAACGTGCTGGCCGAGGGACCGGTCATCGCCGTGCACCAGAGCGACGAAGTCCTCGCCCGCATGGATGAGTGGAACACTCGCCAGCACGGCGGTTCGGGGCTGACCCAGCGTGTGCGCGAGAGCCGGATTTCCACGGCGGAGGCCGAGCGCCTGACCCTGGAATTCCTCGAGCAGTGGGTGCCCAAGGGCAAGTCGCCGATCTGTGGCAACAGCATCTGCCAGGACCGTCGTTTCCTCTACCGGCAGATGCCGACGCTGGAAGCCTACTTCCACTACCGCAATCTGGATGTCTCGACGCTCAAGGAACTGGCAGCACGCTGGGCGCCGCAGATCATGGAAGGTTTCAAGAAGGGCGGTACCCACCTGGCGCTGGACGACATCCGCGACTCCATCGCCGAGCTGCGTCATTACCGCGAGCATTTCATCAAGGTCTGATAGAGCCGCTTCAGCGGCAAGCCACAAGCCGCAGAAAAAACCTGATGGGCGTAGCGTCGATGCGAGAAACGACATCCACGCTACGCCGCTTGCAGCTTCCCGCCTGTTATTTCCCCAACTTGCGCAGTTCGTCCGACTCGACGATGCGCACGCCATCGCCTTCCTCCAGCGCCAGGCGCCAGAGCGCCCGCGCCAGGGTGCAGGCTTCGATCCCGTGGTACTTGCCTGGCAAGAGTTGCGACAGCGGCGCGGCGATGCGTTCGCTCAGGCGCATTTCCAGACGCGGGCCGAGCAGTTGCGACGGGCGCGCGATGGTCAGCTGCGGCCAGTCCTGCTGCTGCAGCGCCGCTTCCATCTCGCCCTTGACCTTGAGGTAGAAGATCGAGCTGTCCGGGTTGGCGCCGAGCGAGCTGATCACCAGCAGATGCCGGGCCCCCATTTCCTTGGCGCGGCGGGCGAATGCCAGCACCAGGTCATGATCGATGGCGCGGAAGGCCTCCTGGCTGCCGGCCTGCTTGAGCGTGCTGCCCAGGCAGCAGAAGGCCGTGTCGATCGTGCCGCTCAGCGTCGGCAGCAGCGCCGGCAGCTCGCCGACCGGGTTTTCCAGGCGCTGATGCGCGGCCAGCGGTTTGCGCGTGGGCGCCAGTACGCGCTCGACGGTGGGTTCGTTGAGCAGTCGATCGAGCAGATGCTCGCCAGTGAGTCCGGTGGCGCCGGCAAGCAGAATGCGCTGTGGCGTCAAATACATGGTTGTGCTCCTGTGGCGATCATTGGGCGGCGCGCCGCTGCTGGAGTTCCTGCCAGCGCTGGACGACCGGTTCAGGTGCCCATAATTGCGGTTCCGATGCCTGATAGTCGTCGGCCTGCTCGCGTTCGGCAACCTTGGCCGAAGCGAGCGTGAAGGCCTGCACGATATCGTCGGTTTCCTGCAGGGCTTCGGCGAACAGCGCGCGGCCGAAGTAGGTGAAGTCGCTCTGTTCCGAGCAGCCGAACGACACGCGGTCGGCGCGCGCGGCGGTCATGATCAGGGTCTGCTGGTTCTTCAGCGGCTCGATGAAGCCCCCGGAATAGCAGGCAGAGATCACCACCACCGCCTTGCGTCCGGCCAGCGGCGCGAGCAGTCCGGCAAGGTCGCGGGCAGGCAGATCGTCCAGGCTCAGGCGCGGCTGGCTCAGCACCAGTTCGTGTTCGGCCGATCCGTGACTGGTGAAGTAGAGGAAGATCAGGTCTTCCTCGCCGCTGCGCTCGGCCAGGGCACGGATGGCACGTCCCAGGTTCTCCCGCGTCGCCAGTGGGCGGTCGGCAAGGTGGTCGCGATGGTTGACCAGGCTGAGCTGGCCGTGGGCATGGAAACGTTCGGCCAGCAGCCGCTGCACGTAATCCGCCTCGCGCATGAACACGCTTTGGCGACCATCGCCGGCGAGCGTCAGCGTATAGAGCTCCGCCGCCGGCGTGGACGGCGGCAGGGCGTCGATGGCCCTGTCGAGCAGGTCGCCCTGCTCCAGCAAGGCGATTTCCAGCGGATCGGGCAGGGCACGGCCCTGTTCGTCGCGGACGCGTCGGTCGTTGCGCCAGGTGCCGCGCATTTCGCTGCCGTCGGCAGCGGTCAGCACGCCTTCACCGTCGAAGCGTCCGAGGCGAAAGCCGCCGGTATAGAAGCTGCCATCGGCGCGATCGAGGCGGCCCTGGCCGTGATAGCGCCAGCCGCGGAACTGGCCGACGTAGCGGCTGCCATCGCTTGCGATGTGGCTGCCGGTACCATTGAGCTCGCCACGGACGAAGGTGCCGCTCCAGAGGTTGCCGTCGAGATCCTCGTAGCGGCCCTGGCCATGGAACTGGTCATTCTCGAACTCGCCGCTGTAGCGCTCGCCCTGGCCGGTCACGTAGCTGCCGGCGCCGTTCAGGCTGCCGGCGCTGAAGTAGCCGCTGAGCTCGCCGTCGGCGTCGCGGCGGATGCCCGGCCCCTCCGGCTGACCCTGGCTGAACTGGCCGCGATGGCTGAGGCCGTCGGCATAGTCCAGGCGGCCCATGCCGTGGTAGAGGTTGTTGCGAAACTCGCCTTCGTAGACGGTGCCGTCCTGGCTGAAGCGACCGTGACCGTGCATGCGGCCGGCATGGAATTCACCCTGATAGACGCCGCCTTCGGCGTAGCTGAAACGGCCGAGGCCGTCGAACAGGCCGTGCTTGAACTCGCCCTCGTAGCGATCGCCGGTGGCGCCGTTCCAGGTGCCGAAGCCGTGCCATTGGCCGTGCTTGAACTCGCCGAAGTAGTAGCTGCCGTTCGGGTAGTCGATACGTCCGCTGCCCTGCAGCAGGCCGTCGACGATCTCCCCGCGGTAGCGGCCGCCGTCGGGCAGCACCGCATCGGCAGGGGTGAATGGCTCGCCCTCGCCGCAGGCGGTGAGCAGGCCGATCAACAGCAGGGGAACGAGGCGCAGCATGCGGGCATCCGCTCAGGCAGGAGGCCCGCAGTATGCCGCAAACCCAACGGCCTGCGACATCCGGGCAGGCGCGCTGCTCAGAGGATGCACAGGGCCAGCGTTTCGGCGATGTAGGCCGGTTTCTCCGAGCCTTCGATCTCCATCACAGCGCGGGCCCTGAGCAGCCACTGGCCGGGATTCTTCTCGTGGGCATCGATCAGCGTCAGCCCCAGCCGAACCCGCGAGCCAACGCGCACCGGCTGAATGAAACGCAGGCTGTCCAGGCCATAGTTGACCCCCATGCGCGTGCCCTCGGGCACGACCAGCAGGTCTCCGGAGAGCATCGGCAGCAGTGAGAGCGAGAGGAAACCGTGGGCGATGGTGCCGCCGAAGGGTGTCTGGGCGGCCTTCTCGGGGTCGACATGGATGAACTGGTGGTCGCCGGTACAGTCGGCGAACCGATCCACGCGCTGCTGATCGATGGTCAGCCATTCGGAATGGCCCAGTTCCTTGCCGATGTAGTCCTTGAGTTGCGCGACGGGTACCTGTGGCATGTGTCCTCCGGATTGTTCTTGTGATCCAGCATGGAAGGCTGTAGGGAGCGGCACGCGCCGAAGCGCGTCCTGGCACCGGGCTAGATCAGCACGGCGCGCAGCCCTGGCAAACCAGCATCGGCAGCGCGAATGGGCCGTCATAGCGCAGCGCGGGCGCCTGTGCGCGTTGCCCCTTATACTGTCGCCATTTTGCGGGAGGCTCCCATGCTGCTCAGAGGCCTGACCTGGCTGGTCGCGTTCCAGCTGCTCGGCACCGTTCTCAACGTGTTGCTGCTGCCCATGCTGCCGGGACCCATCATCGGCATGGTGCTGCTGTTCGCCGGCCTGCTGGCGCGCGGCCGCGCCAGCGAATCGCTGCAGCTGGCGGCAAGCAGCCTGCTGCGCTACCTGCCGTTGCTGCTGGTGCCGCCGGCAGTCGGCGTGATGGCTTATACCGAGGCGATTCTCGACGACTTCTGGGCCATCGTCGGTGTGCTGGTGATTTCGTTGCTGATCTCGCTGGTTTTCACCGGCTGGCTGATGCAGGCACTGATCCGGCGCAAACAGCGCCGCCAGGAGGACGCATGATGGAATTGCACTGGCACGCGGCCTGGCAGGCGCTCATTCATCATCCGCTGTTCGGCGTCGGCATCACCCTGACGGCATTCCAGCTGGCGTTCGCCGCCTACGAGAAGACGCGCTGGGTGTTCCTGCAGCCGGTGCTGGTATCGATGCTGCTTGTGGTCGGCATTCTGCTGCTGTGCGGCATCGACTATGCGGAGTACCGCATCAGCGCCCAGTGGCTGACGCTGCTTCTGGGGCCGGCCACCGTGGCCCTGGCCGTGCCGCTGTACCTGAACCTGCGGCGCATCCGCGAGCTGTTCGGGCCGATTGTGATCACCCTGCTCGTCGCCGGTGTGTTCGCCACGGCGTTGGGCATGGCGCTGGCCTGGGCGTTCGGCGCGGACGAGATGATCCTGATGACCCTGGCGCCCAAGTCGGTGACCTCGCCGATCGCCATGCTGGTGGCCGAGCAGATCGGCGGCGTGGTGGCGCTGGCAGCGGTGTTCGTGATGATCACCGGCGTGCTCGGCGCGATTCTCGGTCCGGAACTGTTGCGCCGGTTTGGCGTTCAGCATCCTGCGGCCCGCGGCATTGCGCTGGGGCTGACCGCCCACGCCGTGGGCACCGCGCAGGCGCTGCAGGAAAGCGACGAATGCGGTGCCTTCGCGGCGCTGGCCATGAGCCTGATGGGGGTGATGACGGCGGTACTGCTGCCGCTGGCGGTCGCCCTGCTGCTGTGATGGAGTCCGCATGAAGTTGCCGTTGTTTCCGCTGGATACCGTGCTGTTCCCCGGTTGCATGCTTGATCTGCAGATATTCGAGGCGCGCTACCTCGACATGGTCAGCCAGTGCCTCAAGGCCGGCCACGGCTTCGGTGTCGTGCATATCCTCGACGGCAGCGAGGTCGGCGCGGCGCCGGCGTCCTTCGCGCGCGTCGGCTGCGAAGCGCTGATTCGCGACTGGCAGCAACTGCCCAATGGTCTGCTCGGCATCCGGGTCGAGGGTGGGCGCCGCTTCGACGTCCAGACCTTCGAGGTGCTGCGCGATCAGCTGACCGTCGCTCAGGTCGCCTGGCGCAACGAGGGCGATGCCCTGCCGCTGGCGGACGAACACGCCGACCTGCTGGTGCTGCTCGAGGCGCTCGGTCAGCACCCCATGGTGAAGACTCTGGGGCTCGGCGGCCCGGTGCGCGATCAGGCCGCGCTGGCCAGCCAGCTGGCCTATCTGCTGCCGTTCGAGGCCCGGCAGAAGGTCGAACTGCTTGGGCTGGATGACCCGGAGCTGCAACTGGCGCAGATTCAGAACCTGCTCGAGCAGCTGCAGGAAGGCGCGTAGCGGTCGAGCCGTCGTACTACTGATAGCGATACATCTGCATCGCCGTCGGTAGCGCCCAGACGCTGAACGCACCGAGCAGGCCCAGGCAGGCCGGCAGGATCAGCCACCACACCTTGGCCGGCAGCGCCGCCATCGGTGCGCGCCATTGCACCAGGGTCAGGCTGAGTGCGCAGATGCTCGCCGCGAGCAATGCACCGGCGGTGACGTCGGTCATCCAGTGCACCCCCAGGTAAACCCGCGAAAGCGCTATCGCCGTGGCCGGCAGGCTGGCCAGCACCAGCCAGGCCAGGCGCAGGCGCGGCGGCTGGTCGCGGCCGGCGAGTACGCCCAGGGTGAGAAAAAAGGCGAACGCGGCCGAACTGTGCCCGCTGGGAAAGCTGTAGCTGCTCAGCGGCTCCATCAGAACCTCCGGCCTGACACGGGCGAAGGAGGCCTTGAGTGCGCCGTTGGCCATGGCCGTGCCCAGCAGGGTAAGGATGGAAAAGATCGCGGCACGCCACTGGCGCAGGACCAGGAGCAGCACGCACAGCAATACGCCGGCCCAGAGCTGGGTCTGGAAGTCGCCCACGCGTGTGATCAGCACCATGACCCGATCGAGTGTGATGCTGCGTTCGCCCTGGATCACCGCAAGCAGCCCTTCGTCGAGCTCCTTGAGGTGCGGCCAGCCCAGAAACAGTCCGAGCAGGATCGCGATGCTCAGGCCGGTCGCCAGTGCAGTGACCCAGCGCAGCTGGCGCAGACTGCCGAAGGCAGTGGTGGCGATCAGCGTCAACAACGCGCCGACGACCACCGCCGCCTCGCTCCAGAAACCTTCCTCCAGCGGCAGGCGCATGGCGGCGCCAGCGCTCCAGCCGGGCAGCAGATAGGCCATCGACCAGCCGGCGGCGGCGCACAGGCTGACCAGCAGAAAACGCCCGAACGGCATGTCGAGCATGCCGGCGGTCATCGGCAGCATCGGCCGCAGCGGGCCGATAAAGCGACCGACCAGCAGGCTGGCAACGCCGTAGCGCTGGAAGTAATGCTCGGCACGTAGCAGCCACTCGGGATGGTCGCGCAGGCCGCGCAGGCTGCGGATGCCCTGGTGATAACGGCGGCCCAGGGCGTAGGACAACAGATCGCCGAGCAGCCCGCCGATGAAGCCCAGCACCAGGGTTTCGCCCAGGGTCAGCACGCCGTTGCCGGCCAGCACCGCGATGGCGAAGACCATCACCGTCCCCGGCACGATCAGCCCGACCACCGCCAGGCACTCCATGCAGGCGACGATCACGAGCGCCAGCCCCAGCCATTGGGGGTTGGCGGCCAGCCATTGGGTAAGGGTTTCGAGCCATTGGCCCATGCCGGTTTCCTTGAAGCAAGACCGCCTTTCGACCCGGCCAGAGGGCGCGGGGTTTCCTCGGCAAAGCATACTCGCCGGGACTGCCATGCGTACGCTGCCGTCGCGGCGGACGAATGCCGTGCGGCACCGCATGCCTTTCGCCCGGCGCCGCTGTGCGCGGGCGCGCAGCGTGGCTATAATCAGCCGCTTTCCCTTCAGTCAGGCCAGCTAGATCCATGACCGAGTCAGTACTCGACTACATGACCCGCCTGGGCCGCGCCGCGCGCGAGGCCTCGCGGGTGCTCGCGCGCGCCAGCACGGCGCAGAAGAACCGCGCCTTGCAGGCCGCCGCCGCGGCGCTCGATGCCGCTCGCGACGAACTGGTGCGGGCCAATGAGCTGGACCTGGCCGGCGGTCTTGCCAATGGCCTGGACGCCGCCATGCTCGATCGTCTGGCGCTGACGCCAAAGGTGATCGACGGCATGATCGAGGGCCTGCGCCAGGTCGCCACGCTGCCTGATCCGATCGGCGCGATTCGCGACATGCGTTACATGCCATCCGGCATCCAGGTCGGCAAGATGCGGGTGCCGCTGGGCGTGGTGGGCATCATCTACGAATCGCGGCCCAACGTGACCATCGACGCGGCCAGCCTGTGCCTGAAGTCGGGCAACGCGACCATCCTGCGCGGCGGCTCCGAGGCGATCCATTCCAATCAGGCGATTGCCCGCTGCATCCAGCTCGGCCTCGCCGAAGCCGGTCTGCCGGCTGCTGCCGTGCAGGTCGTGGATACCACCGACCGCGCCGCGGTCGGCGCGCTGATCAGCATGCCGGACTATGTCGACGTGATCGTGCCGCGTGGTGGCAAGGGCCTGATCGAGCGCATCAGCCGCGACGCCCGGGTTCCGGTGATCAAGCACCTGGACGGCATTTGCCACGTCTATGTCGACCTTGCGGCGGATGTGGACAAGGCCATCCGCATCGCCGACAACGCCAAGACCCAGCGCTTCGCGCCGTGCAACACCATGGAAACGCTGTTGGTGCACCAGGGCATCGCCGAGCAGGTGCTGCCGCCGCTGGCCGCCATCTACCGCGACAAGGGCGTCGAGCTGCGGGGCTGCCCGCGCACGCGCGCGCTGCTCGGCAACGAAGTGCTGGCGGCCAGCGAAGAGGACTGGTCCACCGAGTACAACGCGCCGATCCTGTCGATCCGCATGCTCGACTCGCTGGACGAGGCCATCGAACACATCAATCGTTACGGCTCGCAGCACACTGATGCGATCGTCACCGAGAACTTCACCGATGCCCGCCGCTTCCTCACCGAGGTGGATTCGGCGTCCGTCATGATCAATGCCTCGACCCGCTTCGCCGATGGGTTCGAGTACGGGCTGGGCGCGGAGATCGGCATCTCCACCGACAAGCTGCACGCCCGCGGTCCGGTCGGCCTGGAAGGGCTGACCAGCGAAAAGTACGTGGTCTTCGGCGACGGTCACGTCCGTACCTGATGAATCACGCAGGCGGCGCCCGGCGCATCGGCATACTTGGTGGCACCTTCGATCCGGTGCACATCGGTCACCTGCGCGGCGCGCTGGAAGTGGCCGAGATGTTCGGGCTCGACGAGCTGCGGCTGATTCCCAATGCGCGGCCGCCGCACCGCGATACGCCCAACTGCTCGGCGCAGGATCGCCTGGCAATGGTCCGCCTGGCGGTGCAGGATCTGCCGCCGCTGTGCGTCGATGCCCGCGAGCTGGAGCGGGACAAGCCGTCCTACACCATCGATACGCTGATGTCGCTGCGCGCCGAACTGGCGGCGGATGACCAGTTGCTGCTGGTGGTGGGCTGGGATGCCTTCTGCGGGCTGCCGACCTGGCATCGCTGGGAGGAGCTGCTCGATTACTGCCACATCCTCGTGCTACAGCGACCGGATGCCGGTAGCGAGGCACCGCAGGAACTACGTGATCTGCTGGCCGCGCGCAGCGTGCCGGACCCGCAGGCGCTCAGCGGCGGCAGCGGACAGATCGCCTTCGTCTGGCAGACACCCTTGGAAGTGTCCGCCACGCAGATTCGCCAATTGCTGGCCAGCGGCAAGTCGGTCCGATTCCTGGTTCCCGATGCCGTACTGGCTTATATCAACGCGCACGGACTGTACCGGGCGTCGAACTGAGGTTGTTTTCACGTTATGCAAACTGAAGCTTTGGTCCAGCTGGCGGTCGCCGCCCTGGAAGATCTGAAAGGCCAGGACATCACCACCATCGATGTCCAGGGCAAGACCAGCGTCACCGACTACATGATCATCGCCAGCGGCAGCTCCAGCCGGCACGTCAAATCGCTGGCCGAGAACGTGCTGGAAAAGGCCAAGGAGCAGGGTGTACGCCCGCTCGGCAGCGAAGGGCTGGACGGCGGCGAGTGGGCGCTGCTCGACCTGGGCGATGTGGTCGTCCACGTGATGCAGGTGCCGACTCGCCAGTTCTACGACCTCGAGCGTCTGTGGCAGGGCGCCGAGCAGAGCCGCGCGCAGCACGCCCACGACCCGGAGTAAACCGTGCGGATCAAGCTGGTCGCGGTCGGCTCGAAGATGCCGCGCTGGGTCGAGGACGGCTGGCAGGAATACGTCAAGCGCCTGCCGTCCGAGCTGCCGCTGGAGCTGCACGAAATCCCGCTCAACACCCGTGGCAAGAACGCTGACGTGGCACGGTTGATTCGCCAGGAAGGCGAGGCCATGCTGGGCAAGGTCCAGCCGGGCGAGCGTATCGTCACGCTCGAGGTGCACGGCAAACCCTGGAGCACCGAGCAGCTGGCCGCGGAACTCGAACGCTGGCGGCTCGATGCTCGCAACGTCAACCTCATGGTGGGCGGCCCGGAAGGGCTGGCACCTGAGGTCTGTGCACGCAGCGAGCAGCGCTGGTCGCTGTCGCCGCTGACCCTGCCGCACCCGCTGGTACGAATCCTGATCGGCGAACAGATCTATCGCGCCTGGACGTTGCTGTCCGGTCACCCCTATCACAAGTAGTACGCGAACGCCTTCGATATGCCGCAACCGATTCAGCTCAAGGATCATGAAAAGGACGCCGTGCTGGTGCGCCAACGCGTGATCGTGGGCCTCGTTTTCGTGCTGCTGCTGATCGGTGTGCTGGTGGCGCGCATGTACTACCTGCAGGTCGTGCAGTTCGAGCACCACTCGACGCTGTCGGAGAACAACCGCGTTCACGTGCAGCCGATCCCGCCCAACCGCGGGCTGATCTTCGACCGCCAGGGGCGGGTCATCGCCGACAACCGCCCGAGCTTCAGTCTGACCGTCACCCGCGAGCGCGCTGGCGACTGGCGGGTCGTGCTCGACGCGGTGGTGGAGATTCTGGAGCTGGGCGAGGAGGAGCGCGGGCTGTTCGAGAAGCGCGTGCTGCAGGGGCGGCGGCCGTTCGAGCCGGTACCGATCATGTACGAGCTGTCCGAGGAACAGATCGCCCGTATCGCGGTGAACCAGTTCCGTCTGCCGGGCATCGAGGTGGCGGCGCAGCTGGTCCGTCATTATCCGCAGGGGCCGCATTTCGCCCATTCGGTAGGCTACGTCGGGCGGATCAACGAGCAGGAGGTTAAGCAGCTCGACCCGGTCAACTATGCCGGCACGCACCACATCGGCAAGACCGGCATCGAGAAGTTCTACGAGGACGAGCTGCACGGCCAGGTCGGCTACGAGGAAGTCGAGACCAACGCCCGCGGACGGGTCCTTCGGGTGCTCAAGCGGACCGATCCGATACCCGGCAAGGACATCACCCTGTCCCTCGATCTGGATCTGCAGGAAGCCGCCGAGGAGGCGCTGGGCGGGCGCCGTGGTGCGATCGTCGCGCTGCTGCCGGACACCGGCGAGGTGGTGGCGATGGTCAGCCAGCCAAGCTTCAACCCCAACCTGTTCGTCACCGGTATCAGCTTCAAGGACTATGGCGAGCTGCGCGACTCCATCGACCGGCCGCTGTACAACCGCGTGCTGCGCGGGCTGTATCCGCCGGGCTCGACCATCAAGCCGATGATGGCCGTGGCCGGCCTCGATGCCGGGGTGATCACGCCCACCAGCCGGGTCTTCGACCCGGGCTTCTTCCAGCTGCCCAACGTGCAGCACAAGTACCGCAACTGGAATCGCAGCGGCGACGGCTGGGTCGATCTCGACCTGGCCATTGCCCGTTCCAACGACACCTATTTCTACGACATGGCGCACAAGCTGGGCGTCGATCGCATGTACGACTACATGACCCGCTTCGGTCTTGGCCAGCGCGTGTCGCTGGACATGTACGAGGAAACCGCCGGGCTGATGCCGTCGCGTGACTGGAAGCGGGCGCGTTATCGCCAGCCCTGGTATCCCGGCGAGACGGTCATTCTCGGCATCGGTCAGGGTTACATGCAGGCCACGCCACTGCAGCTGGCTCAGGCCACGGCGCTGATGGCGACCCGTGGCAAGTGGATTCGCCCACACCTGGCGCGCAGCATCGGTGGCGAGCCGCCGGTGGATCCGGAGCCGCTGCCGGATATCCAGCTGCGCGATCCGCGCTTCTGGGATTACGCGACCCATGGCATGGAGCAGGTACTGCACGGCGCCCGGGGTACGGCGCGGAAGGTCGGCGAAAGCTCGGTCTATCGCATCGCCGGCAAGAGCGGTACTGCGCAGGTCGTGGCGATCCGCCAGGGCGAGAAATACGACAGTGCCAAGCTGGCCGAGCGCCATCGCGACCATGCCCTGTTTGTTGCCTTTGCCCCGGTGCATGACCCGAAGATCGCGGTGGCGGTGATGGTGGAGAACGGCGAGTCCGGTTCCGGCGTCGCCGCACCGGTGGCCAAGCAGGTGATGGATGCCTGGCTGCTCGACGAGGAGGGCAAGCTCAAGGCCGAGTTCGCGCCGCCGCTGACTGCCGAAGGGAAGAAGCCATGAGCGGCAATTTCGACCGTACCCTGTCCCGCGAGGACGTGCTGCGCCGCCGCGCCAGCCTGTTGCAGCGCCTGCATATCGACGGGCTGCTGCTGGTGCTGCTGCTGGTACTGGCCGCCGGCAGCCTGTTCATCCTCTATTCGGCCAGTGGCAAGAACTGGGATCTGGTCATCAAGCAGGCCACCTCCTTCGGACTCGGCCTCGGCGCCATGCTGGTGATCGCCCAGTTCGAACCGCGGTTCATGGCGCGCTGGGTGCCGCTGGGCTATCTCGGCGTCGTGGCGTTGCTGGTCGCGGTCGAGGTGGCCGGACACACGGCGATGGGGGCGACGCGCTGGATCAACATCCCCGGCGTGATTCGTTTCCAGCCGTCGGAATTCATGAAGATCATCATGCCGATGACGATCGCCTGGTACCTGTCCTCGCGCAGCCTGCCGCCCAGCATCAAGCACACCGCGATCAGCCTGTCGCTGATCCTGGTGCCCTTCGTGCTGATCCTGAAGCAGCCCGATCTGGGTACCGCGTTGCTGATCCTGGCTTCCGGCGCTTTTGTGCTGTTCATCGGCGGGTTGCGCTGGCGCTGGATCATCGGTGCGGTGACGGCGGTGGTGCCGATCGCCGTGGCGATGTGGTACTTCGTGTTGCGCGACTACCAGAAGCAGCGGGTGCTGACCTTCCTCGATCCGGAAAGCGATCCCCTGGGCACCGGCTGGAACATCATCCAGTCGAAGGCGGCGATCGGTTCGGGCGGGGTGTTCGGCAAGGGCTGGTTGGCCGGTACCCAGTCGCACCTGGATTTTTTGCCGGAAAGCCATACTGACTTTATCATCGCCGTGCTCGCCGAAGAGTTCGGTCTGGTCGGAGTCTGCCTGCTCCTGCTGGTGTATATCCTGCTGATCACCCGCGGCCTGGTGATCACGGTGCAGGCCCAGACGCTGTTCGGAAAACTGCTGGCCGGTGCGTTGACGATGACCTTCTTTGTTTACGTTTTCGTCAATATCGGTATGGTCAGTGGGCTGTTGCCGGTGGTGGGGGTGCCTTTGCCCTTCATCAGTTACGGTGGAACTTCATTGGTGACCCTGCTGTCAGGGTTCGGGGTTTTGATGTCGATCCACACCCATCGCAAGTGGATCGCACAGGTTTGACGAGAGTGACTTTGTTGACTTCATTACGGCGGGGCTGGGTGGCACGGATGCTGGGTAGCGTAGGCTTGGCCGGCGCTGTGCTGGGGAGCGTGCCGCTGCAGGCCGCGGATTACACCGGCGCCAACGTGGACGAGTTCATCGCGGAGATGACCCGCGACTACGGTTTCGCCAGCGAACAGCTGCGTGATCTGTTCAAGCAGGCCGAGCGCAAGCAGGCCATTCTCGACGCCATTTCGCGGCCGGCCGAACGGGTCAAGCCGTGGAAGGAATATCGGCCGATCTTCCTCACCGACTCGCGCGTCGCCCAGGGTGTCGACTTCTGGCGCGAGAACGAGGCGGCGCTGTCCCGTGCCGAAGCCGAGTACGGCGTGCCGGCCGAAATTATCGTGGCGATCATCGGCGTGGAAACCTTCTATGGTCGCAACACCGGCAGCCATCGCGTGATCGATGCGTTGTCGACCCTGGGCTTCGACTACCCGCCGCGTCAGCCCTTCTTCCGCCAGCAGCTCAAGGAATTCCTGCTGCTGACCCGCGAGGAGCAGGTCGACCCGCTGACTCTCAAGGGGTCCTACGCCGGGGCCATGGGCCTGCCGCAGTTCATGCCGAGCAGCTTCCGCGCCTATGCCGTGGACTTCGATGGTGACGGCCACATCGACATCTGGAACAACCCCACCGACGCCATCGGCAGCGCCGCGAGCTATTTCAAACAGCATGGCTGGGCCGCCGGTGAACCTGTAGTGGCACGGGCGAAGGTCTCTGGCGAGCGCTTCGAGGAAGGCCTGACCGTCGGCCTCGAGTCGCAGAAGAACGCCGGAGAAATGCGCGCCCTTGGCTGGCAGTTCGACAAGTCGGTGGCAGACCAGACCGCCGTGACCGCTTTCCGCCTGGAAGGCGCCGAGGGCGACGAATACTGGCTGGGCCTGCCCAACTTCTATGTGATCACCCGCTATAACCGCAGCGTGATGTACGCCATGGCCGTACATCAGCTGTCCCAGCTGCTGGCTGACGCGCGAGGCGAACAATGAGCCCTCTCTGGACAAGACTGGTCGCCTTGGGCGTGACGGGAGCCCTGCTGGTAAGCTGCTCCTCGACCCCGGCGCCGAGCACCACGCCGAGCAAGAGCACCACCAGTAGCGGCCCTGGCGATTACGCGCGGCCGCACAAGGATGGCGCGCCCTGGTGGGACGTGGACGTCTCGCAGATCCCGGACGCCGTGCCGATGCCGCATTACGGACCGTACAAGGCCAACCCCTATACGGTGCTGGGCAAGACCTACTTCCCCATCAGCGATGGCCATCGTTACTCGGCCACCGGGACGGCATCCTGGTACGGCACCAAGTTCCACGGGCAGCCCACTGCCAATGGCGAGAAGTACGACCTCTACGGCATGAGCGCGGCGCACAAGACCCTGCCGCTGCCCACCTACGTCAAGGTCACCAACCTGGATAACGGACGCACCGTGACGTTGCGCGTCAACGACCGCGGCCCGTTCTATTCCGACCGGATCATCGACCTGTCCTTCGCCGCGGCGAAGAAACTGGGGTTCGCCGAGACCGGCACGGCGCGGGTCAAGGTCGAGGGCATCGATCCGCAGCAGTGGTGGGCGGCACAGGGGCGCCCCGTTCCGGCGATGATGGCGCAGCCGCAGATGGCGGCGAGCAAGCCGGCCACCAGCATCGCCCAGCCGATCGAACAGTACACCCCGCCGCCGCAGCAGCACGCTGCGGCGACGGTGCCGCTGGAAATCGACGCAAAAAAAAACGCTTCGCCCGCAGCCTCTGGCCTGTTTCTCCAGGTTGGCGCCTTCGCCAATCCGGATGCGGCACAGCTGCTCAAGGACAAGCTGAGCGGCGTGGTGTCTGCACCGGTGTTCATCAGCTCGGTGGTACACAACCAGCAGACCCTGCACCGGGTGCGGCTGGGGCCCATCGACACGCCGGATGAGGCCGTGCAGCTCGAGCAGAGCGTTCGCCTGGCCAACCTCGGGCAGCCGCGGCGGGTCGCGGCCGACTGAGCCTTTGCAATCCCTGCCTTGTTTTACCTGACTAACTTGAGATTCGGATGAACATCACCAGCCTCGTGCAACGCTTCATTGTCCTGACTCTGCTGACGGTCGCTCCGACCGTCTGGGCGGCCCAGATCCTGCCGTCGGCTCCGCAGCTGGCGGCCAAGTCCTACATGCTGATGGACGCCGCCAGCGGCGAGGTGCTGGTCGAGCACAACGGCGACGAACGCCTGCCACCGGCCAGCCTGACCAAGCTGATGACCGCCTATATCGCCACCCTGGAGATCCAGAAAGGGCAGATCAGCGACAACGACATGGTCACCGTCAGCGAGAAGGCCTGGCGTACCGGCGGCTCGCGCATGTTCATCCAGGTCAACACCCAGGTTTCGGTGGATGACCTGCTGCACGGCATCATCATCCAGTCGGGCAACGACGCCAGTGTCGCAATGGCCGAGCACATCGCCGGCAGCGAAGAAGCCTTCGCCGACATGATGAACAGCACCGCGCAGCGCCTGGGGATGAGCAACACTCACTTCGTCAACGCCACCGGCCTGCCGCATCCGGAGCACTACTCCTCGGCCAATGACATGGCCAAGCTGGCGCGGGCGATCATCTACGAAGACCCTGCGCACTACGCGATCTATGCGCAGAAGGAATTCTTCTGGAACAACATCAAGCAGCCCAACCGCAACCTGCTGCTGTGGCGCGACAAGACCGTCGACGGCCTGAAGACCGGCCACACCGAAGAGGCCGGCTACTGCCTGGTGGCGTCCGCCGTGCGTGACAACATGCGCCTGATCTCCGTGGTGTTCGGTACCGACAGCGAGCAGGCCCGTGCCGCGGAGACCCAGAAGCTGCTGACCTACGGCTTCCGCTTCTTCGAGACCCGCACCTTCTACCAGAAAGGCACCGAGCTGGCCGAAGCCCAGGTCTGGAAGGGGCAGCAGAGCAAGCTCAAGGCCGGTCTGGCTCAGGACCTGACCATGACTCTGCCACGCGGCCAGGTAGAGAAGCTGCAGGCTGTCATGAGCTTCAACGGCACGCTGACCGCACCGATCCAGCAGGGCGACGTGATCGGCAAGGTCGAGGTCAAGCTGGACGACAAGGTCGTGCGCAGCACCGATCTGGTGGCGCTGGAAACCGTCGAAGAGGGTGGGCTGTTCCGCCGTTTTTGGGATAGCATTCGCCTGTTCTTCTACAGCCTGTTCAACTGACCACGCTCGAGTGCGCTCCGGCTGACCCCGCCGCGGCGCACGTGCGGATCACGAGTCCGTTACGCCATGACCGATAGCCAAGACGATATCGCTGCACCCAAGATCGACTTCCCCTGCGAGCGCTACCCGATCAAGGTGATCGGCGAGGCCGGCGAGGGGTTCCGCGAGGTGGTGATCGAAGTCATTCAGCGCCATGCGCCGGACTTCGACGAGACTACCGTGGTCACCCGTGACAGCCGCAACGGACGCTTCCTTTCGCTGCAGGTGCTGATCACCGCCACCGGTGTCGAGCAGCTGCAGGCTATCCATGTCGACCTGCGGGCCACCGGTCGTGTCCACATGGTGCTGTGATGACCCACGACGTGGGTGTGCGTGAGCTAGGGCTGATCGAGTATCGGGCTGCCTGGCAGGCCATGCAGCATTTCACCAATACGCGTGATGCCGACAGTGGCGACGAGATCTGGCTGCTGCAGCATCCGCCCGTATTCACACAAGGCCAGGCCGGCAAGGCCGAGCACCTGCTGTTTCCGGGCGAGATTCCGGTGGTGCAGGTGGACCGCGGCGGTCAGGTCACCTATCACGGGCCGGGTCAGCTGGTCGGCTACCTGTTGCTGGACGTACGTCGGCTCGGCATCGGCGTGCGTGAGCTGGTCAGCCGCATCGAGCGGAGTCTGATCGATCTGCTGGCCGGGTACGACGTCGAGGCGGTGGCCAAGCCCGATGCACCGGGCGTTTATGTCGGCGGCGCGAAGATCGCTTCCCTGGGCCTGCGCATTCGCAACGGCCGGTCCTTCCACGGCCTGGCGCTGAACGTGGACATGGATCTCGAACCTTTCCGGCGCATCAACCCCTGCGGTTATGCAGGGTTGCCCATGACCCAGTTGCGTGACCTGATCGGGCCGATCGACATCTCTGAAGTGGCCGATCGACTGCGTGACCATCTGGTCCGGCAGCTCGGATACGCGCAACAGAAGACCCTCGCGGGCGGAATCGAAGCTTATGAGTAGTGTAGAAACGGCAGGCAAGCGCCCGGCCAAGGTTGAGGCTGGCGTCAAACTGCGCGGTGCCGAGAAGGTCGCGCGGATTCCGGTGAAGATCATCCCCACCGATGAATTGCCGAAGAAGCCGGACTGGATTCGCGTGCGCATCCCGGTATCGCCGGAGGTGGACCAGATCAAGCAGACCCTGCGCAAGCACAAGCTGCACAGCGTCTGCGAGGAGGCCTCCTGCCCGAACCTGGGCGAGTGCTTCTCCAGCGGTACCGCCACCTTCATGATCATGGGCGACATCTGCACGCGCCGCTGCCCGTTCTGCGACGTCGGCCATGGCCGGCCGAACGCGCTGGACCCGGATGAGCCGAAGAACCTCGCCCAGGCTATCGCCGACATGCGCCTGAAGTACGTGGTCATCACGTCGGTGGACCGGGATGACCTGCGCGACGGCGGCGCCCAGCATTTCGCTGACTGCCTGCGTGAGATTCGCAAGCTGTCGCCGTCCATTCAGCTGGAGACCCTGGTGCCGGATTATCGCGGGCGCATGGAAATCGCCCTGGAGATCACCGCCACTGAGCCGCCGGATGTGTTCAACCACAACCTGGAAACCGTGCCGCGGTTGTACAAGTCCTCGCGCCCGGGATCGGACTTCGAGTGGTCGCTGGATCTGCTGGAGAAGTTCAAGCAGCGCGTGCCGGGCGTGCCAACCAAGTCGGGGCTGATGCTCGGCCTTGGCGAGACCGACGAGGAAGTCATCGAGGTCATGCAGCGCATGCGCGAGCACGACATCGACATGCTGACCCTTGGCCAGTATCTGCAGCCGTCGCGCAACCATCTGCCGGTGCAGCGTTTCGTGCACCCGGACACCTTCGCCTGGTTCGCCGAGGAAGGCATGAAGATGGGCTTCAAGAACGTCGCCTCGGGCCCGCTGGTGCGCTCCTCGTACCACGCTGACCAGCAGGCTCACGGCGCCAAGCACGACTGATCGGACCCGGCGGTCCGGTCGTTCCAAGGAAAGCCGCGCAGGCGTCGAATCGCCTCCGCGGCTTTTTTGTTTGACGATGACTCCAGCCCGGTACTTCGCTGGACTGCGCCGTAGCTCGATGAAGCAGGTTTATCAAGGACTTACGCGCGTCCATCATATGCCGGTGCTTTCTGAAACTTGACCCGGTTTTCCCTCGCGCCGCTCCTATCTGGCTCTTGGAATTCGGGTCGTTCCAAGGAGTCATCATGGCGAAGATCAAGCTCACCAAGACCGCCGTAGAGTCGGCGCAACCCCAGGCCAAGGACATCGAACTACGGGATACCGTGGTGCCGGGTTTCCTCTGCAAGATTACCCCGAAGGGCCGTCGGGTGTTCATGCTCCAGTACCGCACGAACTCCGGGCAGCCCCGCAAGCCCTCGCTGGGCCTGTTCGGGGAACTGACCGTGGAGCAGGCCCGCGTCATGGCGCAGGACTGGCTGGCCGAGGTTCGCCGAGGCGGCGACCCCGGCGGCGCCAAGGCCGAGGCGCGCAAGGCGCCCACGGTCGAAGCGCTGTGCAAGAAGTTCATGGAGGACTACTCCAAGAAGCGCAACAAGCCGAGCACGCAGCGCGGCTATCAGGCCGTCATCGACCGCTGCATCGTCCCGCTGATCGGCCGCAAGAAGGTGCAGGACGTGAAGCGGCCCGACATTGCCGGGCTGATGGAGAAACTGGCCTACAAGCCCGCCGAGGCGAACAACGCCTTCGGCGTGCTGCGCAAGATGTTCAACCTGGCCGAAGTGTGGGGCTACCGCCCGGACGGCACGAACCCGTGCCGCCACGTCCCGATGTACCCGCCCGGCGAGGAAACCCGGCTCATCGTGGACGACGAACTGGCGCTGATCTTCCGCCAGTTGGAGAAGCTGGAGGCGGAAGGACTGGAGAACTACGTCATCCCGCTGGCGATTCGCCTGCAATTCGAGTTCGCCGGCCGCCGCTCCGAAATCTGCATGCTTGAATGGGATTGGGTCGATCTGGAGAACCGGCGCGTGGTCTGGCCCGACAGCAAGACCGGCGGCCTCTCCAAGCCCATGAGCGCGGAAGCCTATCGACTGTTCTCGACGGCACCGCGCCGAGAAGGTTGCCCCTACGTCCTGCCTTCGCCCAACGACCCGACCAAGCACCTGACCTTTGGCGAGCACTATGGCGGATGGTGCCGGGTGCTCAAGGCAGCCGGCGTCCCACACGTCGGCACGCACGGCATCCGCCACCGCTCCACGACCGACATTGCCAATTCGGGAGTGCCGACCAAGGTAGGCATGAAGCTGACGGGCCACAAGACCGTGGCGATGTTCATGCACTACGTCCACACCGAGGACAAGCCGGTGCGGGATGCTGCCGAACTGGTGGCGAGTCGGCGGCAGGCCATCACGGGCGCGCGGCGCCCTGCGGAGGCCACGGCATGAGCAAGAGGACGCTTTCGGTGGCGCCCCCCGCTGCCTTGGCGGCCGACTATCCCCGTTCCGCAATTTCCGAGACAGTGTCTGGGAAATTCGGCCTCGCCGAGCTGGCCAAGGTCTTCACGCTGCCGTGGTCGGCCTATGCGCTGCTGATTTCGGTCAAGGATGCCCGCGGATCGGTGGCCGGCATCCCGTCCAGTCGGCTCCGATTGTCGTGCCGGCGTCACGACAATCGGGCGGGCCATCCCTTCTATCTAGGTGCTACACCGGAGACTGGAAAAGTATGCCCGTTTCGGGTATAGTTTGGAGGTCGAAATGACGGTCATCCTCAAGCGCAAGGACTTTGCACGCTGGCAGTCGGGCGAGAAGCTGTCCGATGCCGCGTTGTGCAAGGCGGTTCAGGAGATGGAAAGCGGTCTGATCGACGCGGACTTGGGCGGCTCCCTCTACAAGAAGCGGGTGGCCCGCCCCGGTGGTGGTAAAAGCGGCGGCTACCGCACACTGGTATCGGCCAGGATCGGCAGCCGCTACGTGTTCCTGCATGGGTTCCCGAAGAACGACAAGGCGAACATCACGCAGGACGAGAAGAAGGCGCTGCAATTCGCCGGCAAAGCGTTCTTGCAACTGTCCGGGGAAACGTTATCGAAGGCGTTGCAGTCGGGCGTGTTATTGGAGGTGCATTGTGAGCAAGATCATTGAATCCCTGCGTGACGACCTGGCCACGCTTCATGAAGTGGGTGCGATCAGCAAGGTGACGATGCGCGAGTTCGACGCGATCTGCCCGCCGCCAGTGCGGGAGTTTGGCGCCGAGGACATTAGGCGCCTACGGGAGACGCTGAAATTCAGCCAGCCGGTGTTCGCGCATCACCTGCACACCTCGGCCTCGACCGTGCGCAAGTGGGAGCAAGGTGAAACCCGACCCGCTGGCCCGGCGCTGAAGCTGCTCAACATCATCGCCGACAAGGGGCTCCGGGCGATCCTTTGATTGATCTGCGTTTTCTGCCATAACCACCTAATTTCAGTTACGATCTTTTACGCTATCAAAACGTCGATGGAGGTGACAGATGGCAGAGAAAAGGAACGTGTTTATCAGCCATGTCCATAAGGACGATCATGGGCTCCAAAAGCTCAAAGATCTGCTGGCTCCGAAAGGGATGGATGTAAGGGACTCCTCCATCCATACAGGAAAGTTCAACAACGCCACGGATGAGCATTACATCAAGACGCAGATTCTGGCCCCAGCGATAAACTGGGCGGGCGTATTTATTTGCTACGTCTCACCCCAGACGAAAGATAGCGACTGGGTGACCTGGGAAATCGAATATGCAGCCAAGCAAGGCAAACGTATTGTTGGCATCTGGGAGCATGGTGAGAAGGAATGCGACATTCCTGAGGCACTGAAAGAATACGCCGATGCCTTGGTCGGCTGGAATGGTGACTCAATCATTGATGCGATCAACGGAAAAGATACATGGGAAAAACCCGACGGTGGCGCCTGTGATCCGGTTCCTCTGAAAAGGCATCCCTGCTGATGGCACGTGTCCACTCCTACGTGGTGCGGTACGACAGTGGTTTCGCACCCAATCCCTTTTACGAATACTGCACGCTTGCAACCTGCAAGCCAAATATCCGCAAGGGCGCTGACATCGGTGATTGGGTGGTAGGCAGTGGCAGCAATGATCGAAGTGTTCGGCGAGGCGGGTATCTGGTTTATGCGATGCAAGTCACCGAAACGATGACATTTGATGAATATGGGGCAGATCCACGGTTTGAATCTAAAAAGCCCTATCGCAACGGTAGTCGGAAGCAAAGTTGCGGGGACAATATCTACTTCAGAGCCGCACCAGCGGCCGTCTGGCAGCAACGAGATTCCTTTCACTCTCGCCCCGATGGTTCACTTAATCCTGATCACGTCACTCGCGACACGGGTGTAAACAGGGTTCTCATCAGCAATGACTTCGTGTACTTCGGAGGAGAGGGGCCGGAGTTCCCGGAAGAGCTAAAAGACCAGCAAGGCCGGTCTCTATGCAAAACAGGAATAGGTCTAACTACTTTTGACGATCCAAAACTGATTGCGAACCTAGAGCAATGGGTTCGTAGCTTTGGGCTGAATGGATATCAGGGCGCTCCATTCGAATGGCTGACGCTTCGGAGGTAACCGATGCACAAGGAAGGTTCTCTGCTGCTTTCGGACTACGCTTCGGAAATTGCAGCTACGGATGTACTCAGTCCAACCGATTTCAATCCTGTCCTTCAAGGGCTTTATGGGGAAGTCGGTGGAATAATGTCTACTGTCAAAAAACATGTCCGGGAAAAATCTGCGTACCCTGGTTTCAGAAGGGCGGCGGAAGAAGAATTCGGTGATACGCTTTGGTATTTGGCTGCGATCTGCCGGCGCATGCAAGCTCCACTTGAAGATATCTTTGCCGAGGCGGCGAATCACGGGAACTTCAAGAACATAGGGGCAGCAAGCGACATAGCCGAAGGTGCATTCGCTTACATCGCCATGCCTGTGGCGGCCCCTGCGTCGTTGGACATTACCTTGGTACGCTTGGGGCAGGCGGCCGCAGCTCTGCTGGGAAGTGGGCCTGCGCGCAATGACGTGGTCACCTTCGCGCGAGCCTATCTCGATGCAATCCATGCCGCAGAGTTGGCGTTCTCGGACGTAGCGCGGGGGAACCTCCGGAAAGCTAGGGGTGCATTCTTGGAGCCACAGGCGGTTGACCTGATTGGCCTTGATTTCGATAGCGAGTTTGGAATAGAAGAGCAGCTCCCTAGAGAGTTCAAGATCCGAGTCAATCAACGCGGTAGCGGCAAAAGCTATCTCCAATGGAATGGCGTATTCATAGGTGATCCCCTGACCGACAACATCGCTGACCGAGATGGCTACCGATTTCATGATGTTTTCCATTTTGCATATGCAGCCATCTTGCATTGGTCACCTGTAATACGGGCATTGATCAAGCACAAGCGAAAGAGCCAGTCCAAATATGATGAAGAGCAAGACAGCGGCCGGGCAATCGTCGTTGAGGAAGGGCTTACGGCATGGATTTTCTCTAGAGCCAAGGAATTAAACTATTTTGAGAATCAAGAAAAGGTTTCCCTTGGGATTCTCAAAACCATTGAAGAGTTTGTGAGTGGCTATGAGGTTGAGAAGTGCCCGCTAAAGCTTTGGGAAAAAGCCATCATGGACGGATATTCCGTATTCCGTCAAATCAAGAAAAATCAAGGCGGCTGGATCATCGGCAACCGAAAAGAACGCACCCTACAATATATGCCGCTTGAGTCTTAAGAATGAAAATCCACCCCTTTGTTGAATCAGTTTCCTCGCTGCAATTTGAGGACTGCTTCAATCCTTATTCTGATCGCTGTGAAGTTCATGATCGTCGAGACGCGCCCCGCCGCCGCGCCGCCGCACTTTCCGCATTATTGCGTCGCGCTTCAGAGGAGCCTGTAGATGCGATTTGGATCGGTCGAGATTTGGGGTATCGCGGAGGCCGCCGAACTGGGTTGGCCCTGACTGACGATGTTCACATGAGCCAACATGCCAAACGTTGGAATGTCGATCTGGCTCCAGAACGGCCCACAGTCGGCAATGCCGTAGCCGAGCGAACCGCTGCGGTTATATGGGGAATGCTAGAGCACATTGATGCTCGCATCTTTCTCTGGAATGTTTTCCCACTTCACCCTCATGAATCAGGGGATCCGTTCACCAACCGGCAACACAACGCCCGTGAAAGGCGAGCCGGCGAAGAGCTACTACAACAGCTCATCGTTCTGCTTCGTCCCTCGCGCATCGTCGCCATCGGCAACGATGCTGCCGCAGCCGCTCATCGAATCACGGATAGCGTGCCTGTTATCTGCGTGAGGCATCCGAGCTATGGCGGACAGACGCAGTTTCAAGGGCAAATCTCTGAACTGTATGGACATCCAATGAAGACTGGATCGCTGTTCTGACGAATTGCTCCAGCATTTTAGCGAGCGGATACCGCCCCTTCTATCCAACTCGCCAGGTTTTCACTGATGCAGCGACTGAAAGAGGCTCTGACGCTGGTGGAGGTGCGCACACTGGATCACGTCGTTGTGGCCGGGCAGGAAACAACTTCATTTGCAGAGCGAGGGCTATTGTGAACCGAGGGGGCTGCACAGGCGGCCCCATTTTTTTATTCGCTCCATCAAGCTTACTGAACGCAGTTACTGCAAAATTTCCCGGCTAATCCACAGGCAGAAGCTTTCGACGAAATAAGCTGGAATAGGTTCGGTCGCGTGAAAAAATTGGATCATATTCTCCCTGTTGATAAATTATTTTGGCGGCGGCCCCTGTTGTTGAAAGCGGGAGCACTGTAGCTTTGGGATGGTGTTCGACGAACAATTTATGCTCCTCATAGATCCCCTCCATGCCGCCGACGAACACCGCTGCGCTGAAACGGCGGCTTTCGATCATTGCTTGCCTCATGGCCGTCAAACTGGCTTCTCTGTTGCCATCAACCGCTGGCACCATATGCACGTCGACGAACTCCGCTAGCTCAGGAGGCAATCGACCCTCAAAAAGCTTACTTTGGTAAATCGCCACCCTGTTGCGGTCAAGGTTTGCCTCGCGGGAAAAGAGAGCCAATAGCGGCGTTATCGCCGGATGGCCGCCGCACGTGATTCGTCCAATCGGCAACACTACTTCAACCAAAGCCTTGATTGCTTCCCGTATAGCAAGAACATCGGCGGTGTCGAAAAATACCCGATTGCGATCAGGCAAAGGCACGCTGGCAGATAGAAATATATCTATCATGCGGTGAGCTCCTTCAGAAGTTGTGGCGCCTTCGACATTTGCACGGCCCGGATCGGCAAATACGAGTCAAGCCAATCTAGGTGAGAGAGCCACGTTCTCAGTACACCTCTATTGTCGTAAATCACCCATATTTCTCTCGTCTCAACAGTGGGGTTGGTAATGGCTTCGAACACTTCGTTGATGCGATCAGCGGTTGGTATTCCCACTGCCGGTACGATCGCCAGCGTTCGATTGGACTCGGTTTTGAGAGAAATCCAGCCTTCAATCTGAACACTTGGATCAAGTCCCTCGTCGCGGGCGGCGTCGCAAAAGTTATCGACCAAATATCGGTGGCGGGCGGCAATTGCTGGTGCGCGTAGCCGTTCGACCTCGTCGCAAATTCTCGTCACCAATCCCTTCGTGGCCCAACGCCCCCGCATTGGAATAAATCCAAAGAAGTCCCGACGCCTAAGCTTCATGAAGTGGCTGAAGGACGATGCAGGGTCTTCCTTTTGCCCCGGCCATAGTAGGTGCAAGATTTGCACATTGGTCGCGTTTGCGCGCGCCAATTCTTCAGCCGTCCAACGACCTTCTCTGAAGCCAGGTGTGTCGATCAGCACCACGACATCGGAATCCGACATCCTGTGCCAGAGTTGTGATTGGAAATCTGCGGCTGGAGGCACTGACCTCACGTCGATGAAAACGTCAAAGCCACGAGCATCGAGCGCATCGTACAACCGATCGGCCAGCGGCTGAGACCCTGTTCGTTTGTAACTGATGAAAAGTCGTCGCTCACGTCGCAACAGCCTAAATGTCTCAAGGACTAGCGTAACGAGGCGGGTGATGCCTTCATCGTTGGTGCCCAATACAATAGCATTGACATGTCTGAGCTGCGGCGGAATTTCTGCATGAACCTGGGACAAATCCGAAACGACCGGAGCGATAACGATCGAGTCATCAATCAACTCCGTCACAAGTGCGGTATCGGCAGTGCTTTCCGACGAGCCGAAAAATACTGCCATCACCGGCGATTTTAAGCTGCGGTTAGAGGCGTTGGCATCGCTGAGAAACGTAATTGCGTTGCTCGGAATCCCGAGCCCCTGAAGCGCCAGATCAACGCTACGGCGGAGGCGAGTGTCATGCCCATGGACCGCACCCAGCAGGATAAGCTGGTAGGGTGATCTCATGCTTGAGTTCTCGCTCATCGGCCAGCCATTCCCGCAGCAGTTTCAATCCATCCGCCAATATTTTTCCTGCCATCCTGGCCTATGAAATCGTAACTCAGGCAGTGATTTGACAGTTGGACTACGCTATTCGTTTTTGGTGCTGTGAACCACAGATCACCCTCAGGAATCGCAAGCGTGTAATCTGCGTAGGCCACCCACTTTCCGTCCTTCCACTCGGCGAGATATATGCCGCGATCGGTTCTATAAAGTCCCATCTGCGCCAATGGATCAGCACCCTTTGTAGATGTCGCTTTGTCTTTATTCTGGACACCGTGAATGAAAACGGTTAGCAAGCCGTTTCCCTTGATAACACTGCGAGCAATTTCGTAGCGCACCCATCGCCGTGACCATGTATGGGTTCCAGCAAGGACACAAGTTACCGAAGTATTCTCCAACCCCTTGCGGAGAAAAGTCTTTAGTGCATCGTCACTCTCTTTTTTCGATGCCTCAAACACGCTGCTGTCAAAGAAGCCCCGGCTTTCCTCATCGGATTCCTTCACAACCCAACTGTTGCGGACATTCCAGGCGCGCCATACATCAGGCTCATAGTGAAAAGAAAAGAATGTTCTGCGTGGCATTTTGACTCCATCTATTACACTAAACCCAGGCAAATTTGGATGTAGGTGACCCGCATCCTCCACAGCAAACGACACCTCGCAGGATGCAATTCAGATATTGCCGGTTCATCGTGCCTTTATAGCGTCGCTGACCCAAGTTTCAATATTCGACTTGATGTAGTCATACACATTGGTGCTGGTGGTGTATGGCGGATCGTAGACTTTACCCGTGACAGCTTCTCCATCAACGGTGAGGCCTGTAAACGGATTAGATCCTTTCGACGACTGATTTCCGTCTGAGTCTTTCAGATTGTGGACATGGATGGCGAGTACACCCAGCCCGTCCTTCCAGGCTTTCTTTATCTCGTGTTTGACCCAGCGGCGGCTGGCAGTCTTCTCGCCCACAAGTACGACAAGGCATTCTTTGCCTTTCATGTTGTCGGCGATCCATTTTTTGATGGCATCATCGCCTGCTTTCTTGATTTCTTCCCATTTGTTCGAATCCAGTAGAGGCTGTTTTTCGATAGCTCCGATTTGCCGAACTTGCGACACGCGCCAACTATCCTGTTTATAGTGAAAGCTCAGAAAGCATTTATTCGCCATGACTTATCTCCATTTGTCGTTGGTGCTTCGATGAAGCAAATCTCGAATTGAGGATTGCGATAGTTATTTAACTGAAGTCGTAATTAATCGCTGGCTTGAAATACTTTCTTGTAAATTTCCTTACAAATGATAGCTGAAAGTGTGCGCCTGCGTCTCCGCTTCGCGGACCGCGCTGCTCCAGGTTCGCTATTCGCTCATCCCTGACGGGACTGGCATTCGCCAGCCTTCCACATCCCTGACGCCTCCGGCCCGGCTTCCAGCTTCGGGCCTGCGCGCTTCGCTTGCGTGCGGTCAGCACAAAGGGATGGCCGTTGCCTTGTCCAGCCGTCTCCCCTGACTTCATCACCTTACCCGCGACCGTAGCCCGCTCCCGTGTGCCGTCAAGGCGCGCAGGGCCGTGTCCTCGGCTGCGCCTGCGGGCCGCACCAACCCTGCGCTTGTCTCCTTGACGGCCCCCGTCCGCGCGCTCCTTTGGCCGCGGGCGATGAACTCAGGAAAGACGGTGGCAACAGGGCCAACCGGGTTCCTCGTGCCGACCGCACCGAACAGCCGAAAGGCTGGGCTCCGAATCTAGGAATCCGGTGTGCGGTTTGAACAGCAAACCCTTTTCGTCAGGAGAAATGCAATGCAACTCGCATCCCGATTCGCTTCCCGTTCCCCGTCGCTGCGCAGCGATTACCCGCTGTCCGATGACCAAATCCGCCGTGTGGCCCCGTCCATCTTCGCGGACGCGCCGCACGAAAGCCGTTCCGAACGGTACGCCTATATCCCCACCGCCGCCGTGCTGGCGGAACTACGCAAGGAAGGGTTTGAACCCTTCATGGCAGCGCAAACCCGCGTGCGCCACGACGACCGCCGCGACTACACCAAACACATGCTGCGCCTGCGCCACGCCAGCCAGATCAACGGCGCGGAGGCTAACGAAATCGTGCTGCTGAACTCGCATGACGGCACGAGCAGCTATCAGATGCTGGCCGGAATGTTCCGGTTCGTGTGCAGCAATGGCCTTGTCTGCGGCGACACGGTGGCGGACGTGCGCGTGCCCCACAAAGGCGACGTGGCCGGTTCCGTCATCGAAGGCGCTTACGAAGTCTTGCGCGGCTTCGACCGCGTGCAGGAATCCCGCGATTCCATGCGCGCCATCACCTTGAACGATGGCGAATCCGAAGTGTTCGCCCGCGCCGCGCTGGCCCTCAAGTACGACGACCCCGACAAGCCCGCGCCCATCACGGAATCGCAAATCCTGATGCCGCGCCGCTTTGATGACCGCCGCCCGGACTTGTGGAGCGTGTTCAACCGCACGCAAGAGAACCTGACCCAAGGCGGCCTGCGCGGGCGCAGCGCCAACGGACGCCGCCAGCAAACCCGCCCGGTACAGGGCATCGACCAGAACATCCGCCTCAACCGTGCGCTTTGGCTGCTGGCCGATGGCATGCGCCAGTTGAAAGCCTGAACCCCCACGCGGCAGGGGCAGGCAGCAGCCCTTGCCGCTTCTCTCGCTGCTGCATCCCTAACCGCAAGGAGTTATCACCATGAACGCCGTTACCCAAACCGAAACCCGCGCCATCGAAACTGCCGCGCCGCTGGAAGTGGCCGACCCGAGCAAGAACCTGATTTTGGTTCCACTCTCGCAGTTGCTGCCGCGCCGCTCCAAGCGCAACGCACGCAAGACCCCGCGCCTGTCCATTCCCGAACTGGCCGCGAGCATCGCCCGCATCGGCCTGCTGCAAAATCTCGTCGTCATCCTCGCCGCCGATGGCGAGCAGTACGAAGTGGTGGCCGGCGACCGCCGACTGACCGCGTTGAAGCTGCTGGCGAAGAAGAAGCGCATCCCTGCCGACTACGAAGTGGCGTGCCTGCTGGTGCCCGATGCTTCGGCCCGTACCGTCAGCCTCGCGGAAAACCTGCTGCGCGAGCAGATGCACCCGGCCGACCAGTTCGAGGCGTTCGCCGCACTGGTCAAGGAAGGCCGCCCCATCGAAGACATTGCCGCCGACTTCGGCGTGACCCCGCTGGTGGTGCAGCGCCGTCTCAAACTCGCCAACGTCTCGCCGCGCCTGCTGGCCGACTACCGCGCCGGAGCCGTCACCCTGGAACAGTTGATGGCCCTGACCATCACCGACGACCACGCCGCGCAGGAAAGCGCGTTCTACGGTGCGCCAGAATGGCAGCGTGGCGCGTCCGCGCTGCGCGAACGCCTGACCGAACGCGAAATCGACGCCACGCATCCGCTGGTGCGCTTCGCCGGGCTGGACGCCTACACGGCGGCGGGCGGCGGCATCCGCCGCGACCTGTTCGCGGAAGGCGATGCCGGAACCTACCTGACCGACGCCACGCTGCTGGAAACGCTGGTGCGCGGCAAGCTGGATGCGCTGGCTGGGGACGTGCGCGCCGAGGGTTGGGCGTGGGTCGAAGCCGTGCCGCACATGAGCTACGCCGAGCGGCAGGCGTTCCAGAACGCACCGCGCCAGCGCCGCGAACCGAGCGCCCGCGAAGCCCGCCGCATCGCCTCGCTGCAAACCCGCCTCGACAAGATCGACACCGAACTGGAAGAAGCCTACGACGCCGAGGACGAGGACAAGACCGAAGCGCTGGAACCGCGCCGCGAACAGGTTGCCGGGGAACTGCAAGCCGTGGAGGAAGCCTTGCAGGGCTACGCCCCGGATGTGCGCGCCGTGGCCGGCGCCATCGTCACCCTCGACCGCAGCGGCGAAGCCGTGATTCATCGCGGGCTGCTGCGCGAGGCAGAAGCCAAGGCGCTGCGCACGCTGGAACGCTTGCGGCAGGGTTTCGGCAGCGCGGAAGGCGAGGCCGGGAACGACGACGAAGGCGAGGACACCGAGCAGCCCAAGGCCGCGAGCCTGTCCGACCGGCTGGCGCAGCGGTTGAGCGCGCACCGCACCGCCGCGCTGCAAATCGAAGTCGCCCGGCATCCGCAAGTCGCGCTGGCCGCGCTGGTGCATGGCATGGTGCAGAGCGTCTTGCAGGACAACCACTACGGCCACGACTTGCCGCTGGGCGTGAGCCTGAAAGTGCAAGACCGGCTGGAAGGCATGGCCCCCGACTGGCCCGAGTCGCCCGCCGCCGTCGCCCAGCGCGAGTTGCAGCAGGTCGCGGGCGAAGCGCTGCCGCAGGACAGCGCCGAACTGTTCGTCGCGCTGCTGGCGATGGAGCAAGGCGAACTGGTGCGGCTGCTGGCGGTATGCGTAGCGGCGACCGTGGACGTGGTGACGCCTCGCGCCACTGCGCACCAGCCGGGCGCGGAACTGGCGCAGGCTGTGGGGCTGGACATGGCCGCATGGTGGCAGCCCACCGCAGACGGGTATTTCCAGCATGTGCCGAAGGCCGCGATTCTGGAAGCCGTGGGCGAGTTCGCACCGTCGCACGCTGCACGGCTGGCGAAGTTGAAGAAGGCCGACATTGCCAGCGAAGCGGAACGGCTGGCCGATGGTACGGGCTGGATGCCCGCCATCTTCCGCACCGAAAGCCCGCAACAGGACGCGCAGGCCGTGGCAGTGGATGCGGGCGCCGAAGCGCCGGAGGAAGTCGCCGCCGTGGCGGATGAGCTGCCGCAGGCCGAGGCACTGGCCGCGTGATCCTGCACCGCAGATAGCGCCCCGGTTCCGGCCGGGGCGCTTCACGCCAAGGATTCCTATCATGAGCCGCAACACCACGGACCGCCCGCGCATGGCGGCGATCTATGCCCCCGGTACGGTACGCGCCCGCCGCTGGCACGGCGATGGCGACGTGCGCGGCTACCGTCCGCCGCGTGGCTGGACGGCCCGCGCCGACCTGACCGACCTACATCCCATTACCGGCCACACCTTGCCGCGTGCCGCGTGGTGGATTGTCGAAACCAAGGAATAACGAGCAGCACCGGCCCCAAGCCGTTCCGCCTTGGGGCCGGTGGTCAAAAATCCGGGGCGTCGGTGGCCGCGCCCGGTTCCAACGTCGAAGTCAAAATCGCCCCGTTGCCGCCTTCGTCCAGGCGGCAACGGGGCGGACGTGCAAGTGCCTTGCACGCGACACGTCCATCGGTGCCCGCTGGCGCGGGCAAGGTTTCGATGGCGCCCCGCCGCAATGGGCGGGGCTTGTAGGGCTACGCCCCGGCTTGCTGCGGCAGGTTGTGCGATAGCGTGCCGTCCCCGACGCTGGCGATTCGCGCCTGTACGTCACGAAGGGCGATTCACCGACACGCCACCCGGCCTCGCTATGGAGCATCCACACCACGCCTCAAGCATGTGGTCGCGCGCTGCGGCAGGGGCGCTCTGGCCTTGTCGTCGGGGCTTTGACCTGGTTCGCGTCAGGGCGCAAGCCGGTGCAGCCGTCACGCGGGGATGCCGAGTCGGCCATGTCTCCTTTCGGGGGCGGGCGGCCCGTGCGTCCTTGGCTTGTCGTGAATCCTGGCGAGGGAACGGCTACGCCTTGGGCTTCATGGCCGCAACCTTCCAGCGAAAACAATTTCCCCGCCGCTGCGCGGCTTCCTCGCGCGGCAAATTCTTTTCGCTTCCAGGTTCTCCACGGTGTTGCGACCGCTGCGCGGTGCGGCCAGCCCATCCCCCGCCGGCCGGATCACAACAAGGACGCACTGGCGCGACCTTGTTCAACCCGAAAGGAGAAACATCATGGCTAACATCGGCACCTTCACCGCAGAGAAAGACGGCTTCACCGGCCAGCTCCGCACCCTGACCCTGAACGTCAAGGTCAAGCTGGTTCCCAACGACAAGGGCGACAGCGAGAACGCCCCCGACTTCCACCTTCAGGCGGCCGGCCACGAGATCGGCGCGGCGTGGAAGAAGACCAGTGAGGCCGGGCGCGAGTACCTGTCCGTGAGCATCGACGACCCTTCGTTCCCGGCGACGGTCTATGCCCGCCTGATCGAGAACGAGGACGGCACGCACGACCTGATCTGGTCGCGCAGCAAGCCCAAGGCAGCCTGACGGCCGCCCACCGCGCCCCGTCCATTGCGGCGGGGCGCCGTGCTGCTGGCGCAGCACGTCACGCACGCGCCTACGGCGTGTCGCGTTCCTTCAACACCGCCTCCAGCTCCTGGCGCACCTGCGCCAGAAGCTGATCGGCCCTGCGCGTGCTGTCGCCGGCATAGGCCAGCGTCAGCAACGTGAGCGGATGCACGTCCATGACCTCGCACAGCTCGGTCAGCTTGTGCATGGTCGGGCTCTTCAGGTCGCGCTCCAGCAAACTCAGGTAGGTACGGCTGGACACGTCGGAGAACGCTTCCTGGCTCAAGCCGCGCGCTTTCCTGACCGTCCGTATTGCTGTCGCCAATGAGTCTTTCGCCGCCACCTATGGTTTTCCTTAGAAAACCAAGATGACAGCCGATTGCGCACTATAGGGCTACAAACTATAGTGCGCATTTGGTGTCGTTGATTTCCGTATTCGTGCCTTTGCAGAAATCCGCATGGGCGGATTCCGACAGAATCTGGGAACCGCATCTGTGTCTTTCCTGGCCTGCGCAATTCCGCTTCCGCGTTTCCGTGCATGTACGGATTCGATGGCTTGCGCCTTCGTGCTTTCCCGCCAAAGCACGCATCCGCTTCGGCGGTTCCGCGCTTCGGTGGAAAATCGTATCCGTGCATCCTCGGATGCGTGGGGATTCGGGCCATGACCCAGCCGCTCGTCACCGCTGAACAGCGGGCGCAACTGCTCGCCGTCGGCGCGGCACGCGCCGCTGGCCGAAGCATCGACCCAATGCCGGCGGTGCGACTGTTCACCCCCGACGCGCACGCCACCTGGCTGCTGGCCGCGCTCGACCCGGCCGATGGCGATACGGCATGGGGGCTGATCGACCTGGGAATAGGCATGCCCGGCCTGGGCCATGTGAAGCTGTCCGATCTGGCGTCCATCGTCGGGCCGCACAAGCAACCTGTGATGCGCGATCGCTACTTCCAGCCCGTGCGGCGGCTGTCGGAGTACCTGCGGCTGGCCGAGGAAAACGGTTCGATCACCGACTGAGCAGTCCCAGCCAACGACGGCGCATTCTGACTATTTCAGTCTTACCCAAGACCTGATTGGTCTGAATCCGCACTCTTGCACCGAAGCGGTGCGCTTCTGATGCAAACAGTCATGATCTATGGCGCGGGCTGCTGCACGGTGCTCCATGCTGCGCACCATTTTTGTGGCGCGCAACCGTCGCATTCAGACGATTTCCGCAATGCCCTGGAGCCAATCGGTCTTGACACCGCAGTTACAGAGTACCCCGATTTCGATGACGACTTGATGGCGACTCGATAGCTCCCGCACAGCGGAATCCGTGGCGACGTTCCTGCTGAATGACAGGAGGCTGCGTCATGGCTGACCCGAGCGCCGAACACTGGTATCCGACCGCCGCGTATCTCTACATGCTGCACCTCGACGGCCCCGCGCTGGCGTGGGAATACCTGCGTCGCCACCCCGACTACCGCCGCGACTGGCTGCGCCGCCGCCGCCGGCCAGAGGCCGCCGCGCGCTGGGGACTGCGCCTGCTGGAAGATCCCGCCCTGGATGCGCGCGACGCGCACCCGGCCTGGTTCCCCGATCACGATGCGGTAGTGCAGCTCTACCCGGACGCCGACCCGCCGCCCGACGCGGTGGCTTTCGCGTTCTGGTGCCTTCCCGGCCAGAAGCACCTGATCCACGACGGCAAGCGCCTGGTGCTGCTGACACGCTGGCTGGGCTGCTGCCTGCGGCTGGTGATCGCTCCCGGCCTGGCCGACGGCATGGCTTACGCCTATGCCATTCGCGCCTGCGCCGCATCCTGCGGACGCTATCAGGCGCTGGCGGCCGAACTGGACAAGCTGGCCGCCGCTGGCGATGCAGCGCCAGCGGGAACGGCACGGTCGCGGCCGGCACCCGCTGCGCTGCTGGAGTTGAACACGCTCCAGGCGCTCGACGGCACCCTCGCGGGCGCGTCCCTGCGCGACGTGGCCGAAGGGCTGTTCGGCGTCGATGCTGTCGCCGCCGACTGGTACGCCGATAGCGCCTTGCGCGCCCGCGTGCGGCGACTGGTGCACCGGGGCGATGCGCTGATGCGCGGCGGCTATCGCCGCCTGGCACAGCTTCCGCCCGTTGCACAGGGACGCGCTGCATCCCCTGCAAAACGTCCCTGAGCAGGAAGCCTTGCTTTCTTGAAAGTGCCTCTATCCGGCCGCGTGGTGTGGCCGGGCTTGATGGAGGTACATCCCATGCGACCCGCTCCCTTGCGGCCTGCCGCCGCTGCTGTCGCTGCGCCCGTGCAGCCCCAACGCTACCTGACCAACGACGAAGCCGCCGAATACCTGCGTCTGTCGCCGCGCACGCTGGAGAAACAGCGCGTGATCGGCGGCGGCCCGAAGTTCCGCAAGTTCGGCCGCCGCGTCATGTACGCGGTGGCCGACCTCGATGCCTGGGCCGACCAGCGCAGCTACGAGGCCACGTCCGACCCGGAATATGCCGAGCGTCACGCGGGCGACTACCGTGATGGCCGCTGATCGTCGGCTCGCCGGTGGCCATCGTCATGTCCAGCCCATCGCTGCCGTCGGGGCAGCGATCGCAGCAGCGGGAACAGCTCGACCTGTTCCGCGCGCTGCCGGGCGACGGCATGGCGCCGCGCGACAGCCAGGACTTGATGGCCTTTCCGTTCTTCTCGCTGGCGAAGTCGCGGCGCACGGCGCCGATCGACTTCCGCAGCGGGAACATCACCATCCGCGTGGAAGGCACGGCCGAGCACGGCATCGCCACGATATGGGATGCCGACGTGTTGATTTGGGCGGCCTCGCAGATCGTGGAGGCGCGCGACGCAGGCATTCGCCCGTCGCGCTGGATACACGCCACGCCCTACGAAATCCTGCGCTTCATCGGGCGCGGCACGTCCTTGAACGACTACCAGCGCCTGAAAGCCGCGCTCGACCGGCTGCAATCGACCAGCGTGGCGACTTCCATCCGCGAAACCACCGGGAGGCGCTTGCACCGCTTTTCGTGGGTGAACGAATGGCGCGAGCTGGCCGACGCCAGCGGCACGCCGCTGGGCATCGAGCTGATCCTGCCGGACTGGTTCTATGCCGGCGTGCTCGATGCCGCCCTGGTGTTGACCATCGACCCGGCCTATTTCCGCTTGAAAGGTGGCATCGAACGCTGGCTGTATCGCCTGGTGCGCAAGCACGGCGGGCGGCAGGAACACGGCTGGCAATTCGACTTCCGGCATCTGCACCGCAAGTCCGGCAGCGCGGCGCGCTTCTCGGACTTCGCCTACGACCTGCGCGTGCTGGTCGCGCGGCAGTCGCTGCCCGGCTACGTCCTGGGCATCGAGTCGATGCCGGACGAGAAGCTGGAACTGCTGACCTTCCGGCCCGTGCCGTTCACGGCACGGGGATAACTGCGGGAAAAGCTGTGGACGGCCTCGTGCTATCAGGAGTGCCGGGTATCGTGCTATCGGGAGTACGCCTATCGTGCTATCAGGAGTACGAAAACGCCGCAAAGCCAGTAACGACGCGGGTTTGCGACCCCTCTAACTTACCTAACTATAAATCTCTAACTTTTAGTAGAAACGCGTCGTTTCGGTGGACAACCACGAAACGGCACGGCCAGGCCGGCTTTCCAGCAGGGAGGGCCGCGCCATGATCTTCGCGTTTCTCAACCAGAAAGGCGGCGTGGGCAAGACCACGCTCGCCACCCACATCGCCGGCGAGCTGGCGATGCGCGGCCAGCACGTCGTGCTGCTGGACGCCGACCCGCAGGGTTCATCGCTGGACTGGACACAGCGCCGAAGCCAGCAAGGCTTGCCACGGCTGTTCAGCGCCGTGGGCCTCGCACGCGAAACGCTGCATCAAGAGGCGCCAGAACTCGCCAGGTGGGCTGATCACGTCATCATCGACGGCCCGCCACGCATCGCGGCACTGGCGCGCTCCGCGCTGCTGGCGGCCGAGCGCGTGCTGATCCCCGTGCAGCCCAGCCCCTACGACCTGTGGGCCAGCGCCGAGATGGTGGCGCTGATCCGCGAAGCGCAAGTGTTTCGGCCTGCGCTGCGCGCGGCCTTCGTCATCAATCGGCGCGTCAGTACCACCATCATCGGCAGGGAAGCACGGCAATCGCTGGCCGAACAGCCGCTGCCGGCGCTGCACAGCGAAGTGCGCCAGCGCATCGTCTTCGCCGACAGCGTGGCCGCTGGCCGGCTCGCCCGCGAAACCGCGCCCGACAGCGCCGCCGCACGCGAGATTGCCGTGCTCACCGATGAACTGCTGCGGTGGCCGACATGAGCAGCCCGCGCAGCAAGCGCGTCGGCATCGGCGCACGTCCGCCCGCGAATCCGCACGCCGAGGCGTGGATTCGCCAGGGCGATGCCGATGCACTCAACAAAGGCGACCTCTACACCGCACGCCTGACGCTCGACGTGACGCCTGCGCTGCGCGCGCGCATCAAGATCGCCGCCTTCGGCCAGGGCGTGACCGTGGCCGAACTGCTGCGCGGCCTGCTGGAGCGGGAGTTTCCCGACAAGCGCCCGGAGAACCTGCCATGAACGGATCCGCCTTGCCTGCCGCTCATGCGGCGACGGCTGCACCGGCTGCTGCGCCGCCGCCTTCGCTTTCGACGCTCGCCGACCAAGCTGGCAGCGTGCCGCTGACTCGCGTATCGCTCGCCTACATCGAACCGCGCTTCAAGCTCTACCTGCGCTTCGGCGAGCCGGCGCGCACGCTGCGGCTCGACCGCTGGCGGCGCTGCGCGGTGTTCCTGCCGCGTGCAATGTTCTGCCGCGTGCGCTGGGAAGCAAACGACTACGGCACGATCCGCTGGCAACTCATGGTGATGCAAGCCGCCACGCCGCTGGACGACATGCAGCGCATCCCCGGCGTGCGGCCGGGCGCACGCCTGCTGCTGCACGCCGAAGGCGAAAACGCGGTGCCTGCCGTGCTGGAACGCATCGACGGCATCGAAGGGCAAGGCATCGCCGCCATCGACGTGTCGCCCGCGTACTGGCGCACGCTGGGCAACCGTCTGGCGGCCCGCCTGGCGCTGCCCGAATACACCGCCGAGCGGCACGCCGCCTGGCTGGCCGGAAAGGCGCTGCCATGACGACCCAATCCAACACCACATGCACGCACGAAGCCGCGCCGCATCCTCGCTCGCGCCTGCGCGTTCGCATCGTGCTGGCGGGCTTCGCTGCCGTCGGCCTCGCTGCGCTGGCCTGGGCGGCTTTCGTGTCGCCGCTGCCGCGTCTGACCTACAACCCGTCCGACAGCGTGGCGGTCGGCTGGTATCGCATCGAACCGTTCGACCCGCGCACCGCCTCGCTGCCACGTCCGTTGTCCGTGGACAGCATCGTGCTGGTGCCGCTGCCCGACAGGGCCGCCATGCTGGCTGCGCAGCGCGGCTACCTGCCGACCCGCGTTCCGCTGCTCAAACGTGTGGGCGCGGTCGCGCCGCAACACGTTTGCATGGTCGCCGGGCAGGTACGCATCGACGGCGTGCCTGCGGCCGCCTCGCTGCCTGCCGACCGGCTGGGCCGGCCGCTGCCATCCTTGCAGCTTTGCCGCCGCCTCGAACCGGGCGAGCTGTTCCTGTTGAGCGTGACCAATCCGGCATCGTTCGACAGCCGCTATTTCGGCCCGGTCAGCGCATCCGCCGTGATCGGCGTCGCGCACCCGGTCTGGCTGGAGACACGCCCATGATGGCCGTCGATTCGCTGCACGTTGCCGTGCCTCTCGTCGTGCCATCGAGCATGTCGTTCCAGTGGCTGCCGCCGTGTCGTCGCGCGTGCAGCGCGGGCGCATTCGCGCCGCGCCTCGCGCAACATCCGGCGCAGCCGTCCAGCGTGCAGGTGTCTTGCCTCGAACGCGCCCGGCCTGCGGCCATTGGCGCGTTCGCCGGCGGGCTGGCTGCAAGCAGCGCAGCGCCGCCGGGCCGCCGACGCCCGGAGCGACAGCGAGGGGCAAAGGCGGAAGGCAAGACAAAAGGACGCGGCACCGGGCCGCGTCGAAAGCCTGTCTGCACATGGGGGTGGCGCGGCACGGAGCGGCTTCGCCGCCGTGCCGCGTGGGGCGCGAGGGTCGCGCCAATGCAGGCATGTCCGCGTGCTTCGCACGACAGGACACGCCAGAGCTTGCGGGGAGAGCAGCGATGACCGACCGCCGCGACGACGATTTCCGGGTGCGCCCGAGTGCTCCGAAGAACCGGGGCAAGGGCCAGGGGCAGAGCTTTGTTTCCAAGGTGCTCAAGCAGGCGGGCAAGGCCAGCGGCGGCAAGTCGGCGGTGCGCCGTCCTGCGGCTGGCGGGAACGGCCAGCGCGCAGGCCAGCGGCCCGGCTCGCGCCTGGGGCGCGGCCATACGGCGGCGCGTTTCGCGGGCGCGAAGCTGACGCCCATGTCGCGGCGTGTGACTATCAAGACCCTGCTGGTCAACCAGCGCAACGCCAGCCCGCAGTCGCTCGCCAAGCACCTGCGCTACATCGAGCGCGACGGCGCCGGCCGCGATGGCGAACCTGGGCGGGCCTACGGGTCGCAGACCGACGAAGCCGACCTGGATGCCTTCAAGGAGCGGGCCGCCGACGACCGGCACCATTTCCGCTTCATCGTCTCACCGGAGGACGGCGCCGAGCTGGACGACCTGCGCACCTACACCCGTCATCTGGTGAACCGCATGGAAGCCGACCTGGGCACGCGCCTGGATTGGGTGGCGGTCGATCACTGGAACACCGACAACCCGCATACCCACTTGATCGTGCGCGGGCGCGACGACACCGGCAAAGACCTCATCATCGCCGGCGACTACATCGCCCACGGCTTCCGCCACCGGGCCGCCGAGCTGGCGACGGAATGGCTGGGGCCGCGCACCGAACTGGAGATCCAGCAGACCTTGGGGCGCGAGGTGGAACAGGAGCGGTGGACGAGTCTCGACCGGACGCTGCAACGCGAAGCCGGCGACGATGGCAGGGTGCAGATCGAACAGTTCAACGCACCGGCGCTGCAACGCCAGCGCCTGCTGCTGATCGGCCGGCTGCAACGCTTGCAGCGCCTGGGCCTAGCCGACGAGACGCAGCCGGGCACCTGGGCTGTCCATGCCGACGCGGAGAAAACCTTGCGCGCCCTGGGCGAGCGCGGCGACATCATCCGCACCATGCAGCGCGCCATGAGCGGCCAGCCGCGCGAGCTGGCGGTGTTCGAGCCGGGCCAAGATGACAATGAAAGTGGCCGAACCATCGTCGGCCGCGTGGCCACCAAGGGGCTGGCCGACGAGCTGCGCGACCGGGGCTATCTGGTCATCGACGGCGTGGACGGCAAGGCCCACTACGTCGCGCTCAATGCCCGCGATGAGCTGGCGAACTATCCCACCGGAGCCGTGGTTGAGGTGCGCGGTTCCGCCGAAGTACGGGCGGCCGACAAGAACATCGCCGCACTGGCAAGCGATGGCCTGTACCGCACCGATCACCACCTGGCGATCGAGCAAGGCCGCGTCAAGCCCGGACGCAACCCGCAGGAGGTTGTCGCCGCCCACGTTCGGCGGCTGGAAGCCCTGCGCCGGGCGGGCATCGTGGAGCGCGTGGCCGAAGGGCTATGGAAGGTGCCGGACGACCTGGCCGAGCGTGGCCGCCAGTACGACGCGCAGCGCCTGGGTGGCGTGGCCGTGGAAATGAAGTCCCATCTTCCCATCGAGCGGCAGGCCCGCGTGATCGGGGCCACTTGGCTCGACCAGCAACTGATCGGCGGCGGCAAAGGGCTGGGCGATCTGGGCTTTGGCGGCGACGTTAAGCAAGCCATGCAGCAGCGCGCCAACTTCCTAGCCGAACAGGGACTGGCGGAGAAGCGCGGCCAGCGCGTGATCCTGGCCCGCAATCTGCTGGCGACGCTGCGCAATCGGGAACTGACGCAAGCCGCGAAGGACATTGCCGCCGAGACCGGCCTGGAGCATCGCCCGGTCACGGACGGTCAGCGTTTGGCCGGTATCTACCGGCGCTCGGTCATGCTCGCCAGCGGGCGTTACGCCATGCTCGACAACGGCAAGGGGTTCAGCCTCGTGCCGTGGAAGCCGGTGATCGAACAGCGGCTGGGGCAGCAGCTCGCTGCGACAGTACGCGGCGGCGGGGTGTCGTGGGAGATTGGACGGCAGCGTGGGCCAACGATTGGATAACGCTATCGACTCATCATTCACCGTCAGCGGTTTTGAGCTGCTGCGCATACACCACCAACCGTAGGTGCCGGTCTTCGTCAACCGTCAATGATGTGTGCTCAAACGGTTCGGCCTGACCGTTGATGACCATTTTGCGCACGCCGTTGCAGGACGCATGCACATCATGCGTCCGCCACCACGCCTTGAACTCCGGCGACACCCGTTCCAGCTCATCCACCAGTTCATGAATGTCCGCTTCCTGCGTGGCGCGGGCGAAGTCACGGCGGAAGCTGGAGAGCATCAGCGGGGCTTGTGCTTCCCATTCGTGGAAACGGGCATGCAGGGCCGGATCGGTGAACAGCAGCCAGAGCAGATTGCGCCGCTCGGGCGTGTGCTTGCCGAAACCGAAAAGTGCATCAGCCGGTGCATTGAAGCCCAATACGTCCCATCGCAGATTGAGCACGAAGGCCGGGTGCGGTAAATCGTGCATCAGGCGGCGCACCATCGGCGGCAGCACGCACCAGGTCTTGCCCGGTTCGGCGGGCGGCCGTTCGTGGGCCAGCAGGAACAGGTGGCGGCGTTCGGCAGCATCCAGTTTTAGCACCCGCGCCAGGTTATCCAAAAAGGTGGCCGACACGCCAATGTCGCGCCCCTGTTCCAGCCATGTGTACCAGGTCAGACCAACACCGGCGAGCGCGGCGACTTCCTCGCGCCGCAGTCCTGGCGTGCGGCGGCGGCCACCGCTGGGCAAGCCCACGTCGGCAGGCGAAAGGCGTTCGCGGTGCGCCCGCAGGAAAGCCGCCAGATCGGAGCGGGTTCGTTCCAGAGTTCGCATCATTTATCTCGTTGTTTTAAGTAATAGCATAAATAGTTAAATTGTAATTGTTTAAAAAGAGTTTGAGAATGATCGCGTCTTTACCCTGGATACGCAAGATGAACTCGAATTCCTGCCTCTCGACGCCGCCTGCGCGCGCCGTCAGCGGCCCGCCGTGGCTCGGTTTATCCGTGCTGCTGCTGGCCGGTTTCGTCACGATCTTTGACCTGTTCGTGGTCAATGTCGCCATTCCCAGCATGCAGGCCGATCTGGGCGCGAACTTCGCGCAGATCGGCTTCATCGTCGCTGGCTATGAACTGGCCTTCGGCGTGCTGCTGATTACCGGCGGGCGGCTGGGCGACCTGTTCGGGAGACGGCGTCTGTTCGTCACCGGCATGGCCGGCTTCACGCTGGCCTCGGCCTTGTGCGGGCTGGCGCCCAGCGCGGAATTCCTGATCGGTGCGCGGGTGTTGCAAGGGCTGGCTGCCGCCTTGCTGTTCCCACAGGTTTATGCGTCCATCCGCGTCAACTTCGACGGTGACGACAGCCGCCGCGCCTTTGGCCTGCTGGGAATGACGCTGGGCCTGGCGGCCATCGCCGGGCAGGTGCTTGGCGGCTGGCTGGTGCATGCCGATCTGTTCGGCCTGGGCTGGCGCAGTATCTTTCTCATCAACGTGCCCATTGGGCTGTTCGCCATCGCGGCGGCACGCACCATCCCCGAGTCCTGCGCACCGCAGCGCCCGGCGTTGGACTGGATGGGCGTGGCGTTGGTCAGCGCCGGGCTGACGTTGCTGCTGGTGCCGCTGATCGAGGGGCCTGGGCAGGGCTGGCCGGCGTGGAGCCTGTTGTCGCTAGGTGTGGCGGTGCTGCTGCTGGCCCTGTTCCATCGGCAGCAAGAGCAACGGCGTATGGCGGGCGGCTTGCCACTGGTGGACATGCGCCTGTTGGCCCAGCGCCGCTTCGCGCTGGGCGCGGTGCTGGTGCTGCTGGTCTATTCCACGTCCAGTTCCTTCTTCCTGTGCTTCGCCTTGCTGGTGCAGACCGGACTGGGACTTGACCCTTTCATGGCGGGCAGCATCTTCGCGCCGTGCAGCGTGGGCTTCGTGCTGGCATCCCTGGCCGCGCCACGTTTGGTGGCGCGCTGGGGGACGCGGGCCATCGTGGCGGGTGCGATGGTCTATGCGGTGTCCATCGGGCTGCTGATCGCACAGGTGTGGATGGCTGGCGCGGAGCTGGTGCCCGCGCGGCTGATCCCCGTGCTGGTCGTGGTTGGCGCTGGCCAAGGGTTCATCATGACGCCGCTGCTGAATCTGGTGCTGGGCTTTGTCGATGAAGCGCAGGCCGGCATGGCGTCGGGCGTGATCTCGACCGTGCAGCAGGTCGGTGCGGCGCTGGGTGTGGCCGTGGTCGGCATCCTGTTCGCAGCGGCGCTGGCTGCCGATGAAAGTGTTGCCGCACAGGCCGGCGTGTACGCCTCGGCCTTCGTGGCCGGCATGCTCTACAACCTCGGTGCAGCCCTGCTGGTCTGCGTGTTGTTGCTGATGCTGGCGAGAACGCAGCGGTTAGCGGGCTGACGGGAGGGCGCGCGATGGAGCTTCGGCATCTGCGCTGTTTCCTGGCTGTGGCAGAGGAACTCCACTTCGCCCGGGCCGCCGAGCGGCTGCACATCGAGCAGTCGCCGCTGTCGCGCACCATCAAGGAACTGGAAGAAGACCTGGGCGAACAGTTGTTCATCCGCACCAGCCGCAGCACACAGCTGACACGGGCGGGCAAGCTGTTTCTGGAACATGTGCCGCGCATCTTCACGGCCTTGCAGCAAGCCCGCGACAGCGTGCAGGCAGCGGCCAACGGCTTTCATGGGCAATTGCGCATTGCCCTGTCCGACGGCATTACGCCTTCGCGCCTGCCGGCGTTGCTGGCGCTGTGCCGGCAGGAGGAACCCGAAGTAGAGATCCGGCTGTTCGAGGTGCCGTTGTCTCAGCAGATCAAAGGGCTGCATGACGACCTGTACGACGTGGGTTTCGCGCAGGCCGATGAAGTGGGCGATGGCGTCGTGGCTCAAGCAGTCTGGAGTGATCCCCTGATGGTGGCAGTGCCTGCTCGGCATCCGCTGCTCAGGCACAAACGCATCCCGCTGGAAGAGGTGCTGCGCCATCCTCTGGTGCTGTGCGATCCACAAGCATGCGAAGGCCATGCGCGCCAGGTCGAGCGTGTGCTACGCCGGGCGGACACGGAACCGCTGATTGCCGAGCGTGTGTCTTCGTGCGATTTGATGATGGCCCTGGTATCAGCGGGCTTTGCGCTGGGGATCACCGGAGCACCGCACATTGCGGCCAGCCGCGAATCCGGCGTTGTCGCCCGGCCACTCGCGGGGCGTGCGCCCATGCTGACGACCTATGTGCTGCATCGGGAAGGCGAATCCTCGGACGTGTTGGAGCGCTTCATCGAGCGCGTGTTGGCCATCGAATCACCAGAAGGCTACAGATCTACATCACCCGTTGAACCCGACTCCCTGGAGGACAACGATCCATGACCATGAAGCTGATTACCCCGTTCTTGTTGGTTGCTGCACTTACGGCCTGCGGACCGTCCGAGCCGCCGAAACAGCAAGCCAATGTGCCTACCGTCGAAGAACTGGCTGCCGCCCCTGAACGCTTGAAGGAGCTGCGCCGCCAATGCAAGACCGAGCGTCCGACGATGGGCGATGTGCTGTGCAACCGCGTGGCCGAAGCAACGAACAAGCGCTTCTTCGGAGACGGCAAGGTGCCTTACACGCCATCGGAGACGCCGCCGAAGTTCTGACCGTTGGCGGTTTGCCGCATATCCTGACTTTCTTTCTCGACACGCCGCAGCGCGCTCAAGCCTGCGGCGTTTTTACTGGTTTCGTCCCTGCATGAAACCATGCTTTTTGTATCACCTTACTGCCGATAACGGTCTTTGACCGGCACTGAACCGACACCGATCCTGACGCCTGCGGCACGCCTTTGTGCCGCGTTTTCCACGGGGAATCAGCGCAGGAGAAATCGGAGGCCAGGGTATGCAAGCTCAGGGTGTGTTGTTCGGGCAGATCGCCGCCGTGTTCGGCATTGTGATCGCCGGTGTGTGGGGTGCCACGCAATGGACAGCCGCCGCATTGGGCTATCAGCTACGCCTGGGCTCGCCCTGGTTCGACTTGTACTGCACGCCGGTCTATTACCCGTGGAAGCTGTTCGAGTGGTGGTTCTTCTTCGACGCCTACGCGCCGCAGGTCTTCGACACTGGCGGCATGATCGCGGCGGGCAGCGGCCTACTGGCCGTGGCGGTCGCCATCGCCATGTCGGTGTGGCGCTCGCGGCAATCGCGCCTGGTCACGACCTATGGCTCGGCACGTTGGGCCAATGCCGCCGACATTCGCAAGGCCGGGCTCACGCAGCCTGCTGGTGTCTTTCTCGGCCTGCATGCCGGGCAGTACCTGCGCCATGAAGGCCCGGAACACGTCCTGACGTTCGCGCCCACGCGCTCGGGCAAGGGCGTAGGCCTGGTGGTGCCGACGCTGCTGTCCTGGCCCGCGTCCGCAGTCATCCACGACATCAAAGGCGAGAACTGGCAGATCACAGCAGGCTGGCGCTCGCGCTTCTCGCATTGCCTGCTGTTCAACCCTACCGATGCGAAGTCGGCAGCCTATAACCCACTGCTGGAAGTCCGGCGCGGCGCGCATGAAGTGCGCGACGTGCAGAACATCGCGGACATCCTGGTCGATCCCGAAGGCGCGCTGGAGAAGCGCAATCACTGGGAGAAGACTTCGCACGCGCTGCTGGTCGGGGCCATCCTGCACGTGCTCTATGCCGGCGAGGACAAGACGCTGCGCGGCGTTGCTAATTTCCTCTCCGACCCGGCCAGTCCTTTCGAGCTGACCTTGCATCGGATGATGACGACCAAGCACCTGGGTGATGCACCTCACCCGATCGTCGCATCCGCTGCCCGAGAAGTGCTGAACAAGTCGGACAACGAACGCTCGGGCGTGTTGAGCACCGCCATGTCCTTCCTCGGCCTGTACCGCGATCCGACGGTGGCCGAAGTCACCTCGCGCTGTGACTGGCGCATCGCCGACCTGATCGCATCCGAGTATCCGGTGTCGCTGTATCTGGTGGTGCCACCTTCGGACATCAGCCGCACCAAGCCGCTGATCCGGCTGATCCTCAACCAGATCGGGCGACGGCTCACCGAATCGCTGGATGGCTCCGACGGCATCGAGCGCCGCCACAAGCTACTGCTGATGCTCGACGAGTTCCCAGCGCTGGGTCGGCTGGACTTCTTCGAGACGGCGCTGGCCTTCATGGCGGGCTATGGCATCCGTAGCTTCCTGATCGCCCAGTCGCTCAACCAGATCGACAAAGCCTACGGCCAGAACCATTCGATTCTGGACAACTGCCATGTGCGTGTGACCTTCGCCACCAACGACGAACGCACGGCCAAACGCATTTCCGAAACCTTGGGCACGGCCACTGAGTTGCGCGCCCAGCGCAACTACGCAGGCCACCGGCTCGCACCGTGGCTCGGCCATCTAATGGTGTCGCGCCAAGAAACGGCACGTCCGCTGCTGACGCCAGGCGAAGTGATGCAGCTACCGACCGATGAGGCGGTGGTGATGGTGTCCAGCGTCGCGCCGATCAAGGCGAAGAAGTTGCGCTACTTCGCCGACGCCAATTTCAAGCAACGGGTATTACCGCCGCCTGCGGTGGCAGCAGGCCGCTATGCCGATGTGCCGCCGGTACGACCTGACGACTGGAGCGACCTGGCAATACCTGCGGTTCCTGCGGCACCGGCCACGGCATTCGCCGATGACCTGGAGACCCTGGGTTCGACCGATGACGGCGGCCCCCGCCGTCAGCCCGAACTGTCCGAAGCCATCGCCTATGCCCCCGAGATGGATGCCACGACCAGCGATCTGTCGCTGCTCGATGACGACGACATGCCCCAGCTGCTTCCCGGCCAGCTCGATCCCGCTCTGCAACGCACGGCGCGGCTGGCATCTCTCGACCCCAACGACGGAATCGACCTATGAGCCAATACCGATTGAACCTGTTCATCCAGCATGAGCACGCCAAGCGGCTCGATGAACTGGCCGCCAAGAAAGGCGTGTCCAAGTCGTCCATCGTCGCGGCGGCGCTGGCGTCCTGGCTGTCGCCAGACGCGGGCGACCAGCGCGAGGCCGCCATCGCCAAACGGCTGGACCGCCTGTCGCGGCAGGCCGAGCGTCTGGAGCGTGATCAGAACATCCAGATAGAAACGCTGGCGTTGTTCATCCGCTACTTCCTGACCGTCAGCACGCCGGTGCCCGAAGCCCATCAGGATGCAGCCCGCGCCCAGGGCAAGGCGCGCTTCGAGCAATTCGTCGAACAGTTGGGCCGCCACCTGCTGCGTGGCCGCAGCTTGGTGCGCGACGTGGTGGAAGAGCTGCACTCCCAAGATCGTGAGTTCGGCATGCGCATGGATGACGCGGCGGCGATGGTAGCCGCCCATGAACGCACAGCGGAGCGTACGCCATGAGTGCCGTTCCTCAAATCCCGCCCGAACCGCGTTCATCCGCTGCGGCGTCCCAGGATCGCCGCATCCAGATGCTGCGCACGGCGATGGGGCCGGTGATTGCCGCCGCGCTGGAAGACCCGGACGTAGTGGAAGTGATGCTCAACCCCGACCGGACATTGTGGGTGGATCGGCTGTCCTCTGGCCGCGCACCGCTGGGCGTCGAACTGCCCGAGGCCGATGGCGAACGCATCATCCGCCTGGTCGCCGCCCATGTCGGCGCGGAGGTGCATCGCGGCCAACCGCTCTTGACCGCCGAACTGCCAGAAACCGGCGAACGCTTCGAGGGCATCCTGCCGCCCGCCGCACCCGGCCCGGCCTTTGCGCTGCGCAAGCGTGCCGTGAGCATCATCGGTCTGGATCGCTATGTGGCCGACGGCATCCTGAGCGCAGGGCAGGCCGAGTTCCTGCGTCATGCCGTGCGTGAGCGGCAGAACATCCTGATCGCCGGAGGCACCAGTACCGGCAAGACCACACTGGCGAATGCCTTGCTGGCCGAGATCGCCGCCACCGGCGACCGCGTACTGGTGCTCGAAGACACCATCGAACTGCAATGCGCGGCCCGTGACCATGTGCCGCTGCGCACCCACGCAGGCGTGGTGTCGATGCAGGAACTGGTGCGCGCCACGATGCGGCTGCGCCCGGATCGCGTGATCGTCGGCGAAGTGCGCGGCGGCGAAGCTCTGGATCTGGTGAAGGTCTGGGGCACGGGCCACCCCGGTGGCATCGCCACCATCCATGCCGGCTCTGCCTTGGGCGCACTGCTGCGCCTAGAGCAACTGATCCTTGAAGTCGCGGTGAATCCGCCCCGCGCCCTGATCGCCGAGGCGGTCAATGTGGTGATCCACATCGCAGGCCGTGGCCGCAAACGCCACGTCGAAACCATTTCTCGCGTCGTCGGTTTCGACGGCGCGGGCTACCGCCTGGCGGATGCACTGGAAGCGCCGCTTCCCGAGTTGCCGCCGGTTCCTCTTGCAGCCGCTGCCGCTGCGCCTTCCCTGACCACTGACCAACCTGGAGAACTGCCATGACGCACGTTGATGCTTTCCGTCTTTCCGTAAATCCGTTTTCTCGCCTGTCCAGCATGGCGCGGTTGCGCCGCCTGGCCCGACCCGCAGGGCAAGGGCTGCTACTCGCCGTGTTGATGTTGTTGCTGGCGGGTACTGCGCAGGCCGCCGGTTCCTCGATGCCGTGGGAAGGTCCCCTGCAATCCATTCTCGAATCCATCCAGGGGCCAGTCGCCCGCATCGTCGCGGTGATCATCATCATCGCCACCGGCCTGGCGTTGGCTTTCGGCGATACCAGTGGCGGCTTTCGCAAGCTGATCCAGATCGTCTTCGGCCTGTCCATCGCCTTCGCGGCTTCGAGCTTCTTCCTGTCGTTCTTCAGCTTCTCAGGTGGGGCCGTCGTATGAGCACGGCCACAGATCTTCCGGGCTTTGAAGTGCCGCTGCATCGCTCGCTGACCGAGCCGATCTTGCTGGGCGGTGCGCCGCGCACCGTGGCAATCGCCAACGGCACGCTGGCCGCCGCCGTCGGGCTGGGCCTGCAGCTTTGGATTCCCGGTGTGGTGCTGTGGATCGCAGGCCATTCGCTGGCGGTCTGGGGTGCGCGTGTCGATCCGCAGTTCATGCAGGTCTTCGCCCGGCACATCAAGCACAAGCCGCTGCTGGACGCATAGGGAGAAACCGACATGCTGAACCTTGCCGAATACCGCCAGCGGCCCGCGCTGCTGGCCGATTGGTTGCCCTGGGCCGGGCTGATCGCGCCGGGCGTGGTGCTGAACAAGGATGGCTCGTTCCAGCGCACGGCCCGCTTTCGTGGGCCGGATCTGGACAGCGCCACGCAAGGCGAGCTGATCGCCACGTCGGCTCGGCTCAACAACGCACTGCGCCGTCTGGGTTCAGGCTGGGCCTTGTTTATCGAGGCCGAGCGCCGCGCAGCGGCGGGCTACCCATGTTCCGAGTTTCCCGAACCGCTGTCTTGGCTGGTGGAAGAAGAACGCCGCGCGGCCTTCGAGGAATCTGGCCATCACTATGAAAGCGCCTATCACCTGACCCTGGCCTACCTGCCACCGGAGGAATCGCGCGCCCGTGCGGCCAAGCTGCTCTACGAGCATGCGCCGGGCGATGGCGTGGACTGGCGGGGCCGACTCGATGCCTTCGTGGCGGAAACCGATCGGGTTTTCGACCTGCTCGATGGCGTGATGCCGGAAATCGCCTGGCTGGATGACGCGCAGACGCTGACCTACCTGCACGCCACGGTCTCGACGCGACGCTACCGGTTGGCCGTGCCCGAAGTGCCTTTCCACCTCGACGCGCTGCTGGCCGATTCGGCGCTGGTCGGTGGTCTGGCTCCCATGTTGGGCGACCAGCACCTGCGCGTGGTGTCGGTGCGGGGCTTCCCGACCTCGACCTGGCCGGGGATTCTCGACGACCTCAACCGCCTGGGCTTTGGCTACCGCTGGAGCACGCGCTTTTTGTGCCTGGACAAAGCCGAGGCAGAAAAAGAACTCGGCCGCCTCCGCCGCCAATGGTTCGCCAAACGGAAGAACGTCGTCGCGCTGCTGCGCGAAACCGTATTCCAGCAGGAAAGCCCGCTGGTTGATACCGACGCCAACAACAAGGCCGCCGATGCCGATGCCGCCTTGCAGGAGCTGGGAAGCGATCAGGTGTCTTTCGGCTACCTGACGGCCACCGTCACCGTCATGGACACGGATGCCGCCGTAGCTGATGAAAAGCTGCGCATGGTGGAGCGCGTCATTCAGGGGCGCGGCTTCGTCACCATCCCTGAAACCTTGAATGCGGTGGATGCCTGGCTGTCGTCCATTCCCGGTAACGCCTACGCGAATGTGCGCCAGCCCATCGTCTCGACGCTGAACCTGGCGCACATGATGCCGCTGTCTGCCGTGTGGGCCGGCCCAGAGAAGAACGCGCATCTGGATGGCCCGCCGCTGATTGTCACCCGCACCGATGGCGCGACGCCGTTTCGGCTGGTGACGCACATCGGCGACGTGGGCCACACGCTGGTCGCGGGGCCGACCGGCATGGGCAAGTCGGTGCTGCTCGCCACGCTGGCGATGCAGTTCCGCCGTTATCCCGGTTCACGCATCTTCGCCTTCGATATGGGCCGCTCGATGCGCGCCACCATCCTGGGACTCGGCGGCGAGCATTACGACCTGGGCAATGACGGGGCGATTGCTTTCCAGCCATTGGCCCGCATCGACCACGAGGGCTACCGCACCTGGGCGACCGAATGGGTGGAAGGCCGCCTGTTGCATGAAGGTGTCGCCATCGGCCCGGACGAGAAGGCCGCGATCTGGTCGGCACTGGGCAGCCTCGCCGGTGCACCGGTGGAGCAGCGCACGCTGACGGGCCTGTCGGTGCTGCTGCAATCGAACGCACTGCGCCAGGCGCTCGCGCCCTATGTGCTGGGCGGTGCCCACGGCAAGCTGCTGGACGCCGATGCCGACCGGCTGGGTTCCGGCAGCGTGCAGGGCTTCGAGATGGAAGAGCTGATGCACAGCAAGGCGGCGGTGCTGGCTGTGCTGGGCTACCTGTTCGCCCGCTTCGATGAACGCTTCGACGGCGCGCCCACGCTGCTGATCCTTGATGAAGCCTGGTTGTTCCTTGATGACCCGGTGTTCGCCGCCCGCATTCGCCAGTGGCTCAAGACGCTGCGCAAGAAGAATGTCAGCGTCATCTTTGCCACCCAGTCGCTGGCCGACATCAAGGATTCGAGCATTGCCCCGGCAGTGATCGAAAGCTGCGCCAGTCGGATCTTTCTCCCAAATCCGCAGGCCACCGAGCCGCAGATCCGCACGATCTACGAGGGCTTCGGCCTCAACAGGCGGCAGATCGAGATCGTCGCCACCGCGCAGCCCAAGCGCGACTACTACTACCAATCCCGCCTCGGCAACCGCCTGTTCGAACTCGACCTGGGGCCGGCGGCTCTGGCGTTTGCGGGCGCTTCCACGCCGCAAGACCAGCGCGACATAGACCGCGTGCTGCTGGACGCCGGCGTGCCCGGCTTCGCGGGCGCCTGGCTGCGCCATCGCGGCCTCGATTGGGCGGCCGACCTGCTGCCCTCGTTCCCCGGCCTCGCGCCGGGTTCCCTCGCTGACCAACCTCTGGAGAACCTGCCATGAATAAGCGCCTTATCGCCGCCGCCATCGCGGCCATGCTTTGCACCGCCACCGCCCATGCGCAATGGGTCGTGGTCGATCCCACGAACCTCGTGCAGAACACGCTGACCGCGATCCGCACGTTGCAACAGATCAACAACCAGATCCAGCAGCTTCAGAACGAAGCGCAGATGTTGATGAACCAGGCGCGCAACCTCGCCAGCCTGCCGTCCAGCGTGGTGAACCAGTTGCGCGCCAATTTGGCGACGACCGAGCGGCTAATCGCCCAGGCGCGCGGCCTGGCCTACGACGTGACGAATCTGGATCGGGAGTTCGCGCGCCTGTATCCCGAGCAGTACGCCGCCACCGTCAGCGGCGACCAGATGTACCGCGACGCGCAGGAGCGTTGGAGGAACACGCTCCACGGCTTGCAGACCACCATGCAGATGCAAGCGCAGGTATCGCAGAACCTGGGCGAAGACGAAAGCGTGCTGGCCGACCTCGTGGGCAAGAGCCAGTCGGCCGAAGGCGCGTTGCAGGCGATGCAGGCCATGAACCAGTTGCTGGCTTTGCAGGCCAAGCAGTCGATCCAGTCGCAGCGGCTCCAGATCACGCAAGACCGGGCCGCCTCGCTGGAGCTGGCGCGGCAGGCGGCGGCCACCGAACGCGCCCGCGAGGTGCGGCGGCGCTTCCTGGGTGAAGGCACGCCGTACACGCCGCAGCGCGTGGACTTCTACGGCAACTGACGGAGGCCGCCATGCGATGCGTCCTCGCCCTGTCGGTTTCGCTGCTTGTGGCGCTGCTGGCCGCTTGCAGCGAGCAGCCGACCGACAACCTTGCCGATGCCCTGACCGCCGATCCCGTGCGGCTCAAGGCATTGCGCGCGCAATGCGCGGCCGACCGGCAGGCCACGGGCGAGGACGCTTGCCGCGCCGCCGCCGAAGCCTTCCGGCGGCGCTTCTTCTCCGGCCAGGCCGGGCCGGATGAGTACCAGACGCTGGCCGACCTGCCGCCGATCCCGCCAAGTTTCGATGCACCGGCCGAATCGGACGACGGCAGCGAATCGCCGGCCGCATCCGATCAAGAGGACGCGCCATGAATGACGTGACCATCATCGACCGCTTCCTCAGTATCTTCGCCGCCTACATCGACTCGGGTTTCGGGCTGTTGCAGGGCGAAGTGGCCTTCCTCACCGCAACGCTGATCGTCATCGACATGACGATCGCCGGACTGTATTGGGCGATGAGCCACGCCACCGGCCAGGGCGAGGACGTCATCGCCAAGCTGCTGCGCAAGGTGCTCTACGTCGGTGCCTTCGCCTACATCATCGGCAACTTCAACTGGCTGGCCGGCATCGTGTTCCGCTCCTTCGCCGGGCTGGGCATCACCGCCACCGGCTCGGCCATCACGATGGAGAACTTCTTGCAGCCGGGCCGGCTGGCGAAAACCGGCATCGACGCAGGAGCGCCGATTCTGGAGCAAGTCGGCGAGATGGCCGGCTTCCCCGAGGTGTTCGTCAATCTTGACGCCATCACGGTGATGTTCCTCGCCTGGCTGATTGTGGTCTTGAGCTTCTTCGTGCTGGCGATCCAGCTATTCATCACGTTGATCGAGTTCAAGCTGACCACGCTCGCAGGCTTCGTGCTGGTGCCTTTCGCGCTCTGGAATAAGACGAGCTTCTTGGCGGAAAAGGTGCTTGGCAACGTGGTGTCGTCTGGCGTCAAGGTCTTGGTGCTGGCTGTCATCGTCGGCATCGGTTCGGGCGTGTTCGCGGAGTTCCAAGTCCATCCCGCCGAGCCTTCCATCGACCATGCGCTGGTCATCATGCTGGCCTCGCTCACCTTGCTGGCGCTCGGGATCTTCGGCCCCGGTATCGCCACGGGCCTGGTGTCCGGTGCGCCGCAACTCGGCGCGGGCGCGATGGCCGGGGCCGCTGTCGGCGCCGCCGGCACGGCCGTTGCCGTCGGCGCTGCCGCGACGGGCGTAGGCGGCGCCGTCATGGCCGGGGCGCGCATGGCGCCTGCCGCCGCCAAGCTCGCTGGCAGCGGCGCGCGTGCTGCCGCCTCGACGGCCAGCAGCGCACGCTCGGCGTTTCAGGCCGGTTCCGCCGCCGCAGGCGGTGGCGCGAAGGGCGCGATGGCCGGCTTGGGCAACGTCGCCAAGACCGGCGCGCAGTCCGCCGGGCGCGGCATCGCATCCCGTGCTTCCGCTGCTGGGCAACGCATGGCAGCTCCCTTCCGCTCTGGTTGGAACGGCCAGGCGGCTGACGGCGACTCGGCAGCCGGAGCATCCGGCCAGGCCGCCGCAGGCGAGGCCACGTCCGGCGCAGCCAATACACAGCCCGCTTGGGCCAAGCGGCTGCATCGCCGCCAGCAACTCACCCATGCCGCGACCACCACCGCCCATGCGCTGCGCGGCGGCGACGGCGGCGGCTCCGGCCAGGGGCCGAGCCTGCGCGATTCCGATTCATAAGGAGAACTGACAATGCGATTCAAGAAACCGCAGGTGCGCTATGCCGACACGCCGCAGCCTGCCACGCCGTACCAAGCTGCCGGCCAGGTATGGGACGAGCGTATCGGCTCGCCGCGCGTGCAGGCGAAGAACTGGCGGCTGATGGCCTTCGGTTGCCTGACACTCGCGCTGCTGATGGCTGGCGGCCTGGTGTGGCGCTCGGCGCAGTCCATCGTGACGCCCTACGTGGTGGAGGTGGACAGCGCGGGCCAGGTGCGCGCCGTCGGCGAAGCCGCCACGCCTTACCGGCCCAACGATGCGCAGACCGCGCACCACATTGCGCGCTTCGTGACGCTGGTGCGCTCGCTGTCCATCGACCCCATCGTCGTCCGCCAAAACTGGCTGGACGCCTACGACTATACGACCGACAAGGGCGCAGCCGTGCTCAACGACTACGCGCGGGTCAACGACCCATTCGCACGCATCGGCAGGGAGTCGGTGACAGTGCAGATCGCCAGCGTCGTGCGCGCCAGCGACACGTCTTTCAACGTGCGCTGGACGGAACGCCGCTACGTCAACGGCGCCGCGGCTGGCCTAGAGCGGTGGACGGCCGTGGTGTCCATCGTGCTCCAGCCGCCGCGCACCGAAGAACGCCTGCGCAAGAACCCCCTGGGCATCTACGTCAACGGCTTGTCGTGGAGCCGAGAACTGGATTCTTCCGAAGGAGCCAAGCCATGAACCTGTCTTTCCGTATTTACGTTTCCGTGCTGATGCTTGCGGCCCTGGCGGGCTGCGCCACGCAGGGCAAACCGCCGCCGGTGATTTCGCTCGATGAGCCGGTGCAGGCTCAGCCGCTGCCCGAGCCGCCCGCGCCGGTGGAGGTGGTGGCCGTACCCGAGGTGTTGCCGATGCCGGCGCAGTTGAAGCCAGCGCCCGAAGCAGAAGACGCCAAACCCACGCCGGAACCGGCCGACGAGAAGGTGCGCGTCTCGCGCGCCAATGCCGAGGCCCGCGTCGCACCCACGCGCGAGGGCTACGTCAACGCGATTCAAGTCTGGCCCTTCACCGATGGCGCGCTGTATCAGGTCTATGCCGCCGTGGGTCGCGTGACCGTGATTTCGCTCCAGCCGGGCGAAGAACTGGTGACGGTAGCCGCCGGCGATACCGTGCGCTGGATCGTGGGTGACACGTCCAGCGGCAGCGGCGCCGAGTTGCGCGTGAACGTGCTGGTCAAGCCGATTCGCTCGAGCCTCAAGACCAACCTCGTCATCACTACCAGCCGCCGCACCTATTTGCTTGAGCTGACCTCGACGGAAAAGACGTGGATGGCGTCGGCGTCATGGGAGTACCCGCGCGACCGGATGCTGGCATTGCAGCGCCAGGCGCAGGCGGCCAGTGCCGCCGCCCCGGTCGATACCGGACTGTCGCTGGAGAAGCTGCGGTTCCGCTACGCGATCAGCGGCAGCAATCCGCCGTGGAAGCCGCTGCGCGCCTTCGATGACGGCGAGAAGGTCTATATCCAGTTTCCGCCGGGCATCGCGCAAGGCGAGCTGCCACCGCTGTTCGTCATCGGCGCGCAGGGCGATGGACAACTGGTGAACTACCGCTTCCGCTCGCCGTACTACATCGTGGATCGGCTGTTCGGCGCGGCCGAACTGCGCCTGGGCAGTGACAAGGGCGACGTGGTGCGAATCGAGCGCACGGACGGCGTTGCGCGGAGGAACTGACCATGAGCCAAGACGACGCCCCTGACCTTGCCACGCCGCAGGCGGGCAAGGTAGCGCCCGAGGCGGTGGCGCTGCGCGCCCAGCCGCGCCCGGTCACGCGCCTGAATCGGCGCACGCTGGCCATCCTTGCCGGCGGCCTGTCGGTCGCCGTGTTCGGGGCCACGATCTGGTCATTGCAGCCGCAGCGGCGCGGAGCCAGCGAGCAGGCCGAGCTTTACAACGTCGATCGCGTGTCGAAGTCCGAAGGGCTGGACGCGCTGCCAACCGATTACTCGAAGCTGCCGGCCTTGCCGCCCGCCGCACCCGAACTGGGGCCGCCACTACCGGGCGATCTTGGCCCGGCCATCGTGAACTCGCAGCAGCCGGTGACACCGGCCTATACGCCTCCGGGTCACGATCCCGAGGATGCCTTGCGCAAGGAAGCTGATGCGGCGGCGGCTTCGTCGGTGTTCTTCCGCTCGGGCGGCCAAGGCCAGGCCGCCGCCACGGTGGCGCAGGCGGCGCCGGGGGTGCCTGGCGCTGCCAGCGCGCTCGCGGCCTTCGACCCACTCGCTGCCGGGCCGGCCTCTGTGGCTGCACAGCCAGCCGATCCGACCGCCGTGCAGAACCGGCAAGACCAGAAAGAGGCATTCCTGAAAGGCGGCTCTACGGAAACCCGCAATTCCGGCAACCTGGCGCTGCCGGCATCGCCTTATCAGGTGATGGCGAGCACGGTGATCGCCGGCGCGCTGGTGACAGGTATCAAGTCGGACTTGCCGGGCGACGTGATCGCCACGGTGACAGAGCCGGTCTATGACACGGCCACGGGCAAGTTCCTGCTGATCCCGCAGGGATCGCGCATCCTCGGGCGCTACAACAGCCAGGTCAGCTACGGGCAGAGCCGCGTGCAGGTGGTGTGGAACCGGATCATCCTGCCCGATACGTCCTCGCTGACGCTCGACAACCTCGTGGGCACCGACCCGGCCGGCTACGCCGGCCTGGAAGACGACGTGGACTGGCATTGGGATCGCATCGTCGCCGGTGCTGTGCTGACGACGCTGCTGGGCGTTGGCGCCGAGCTGGCCGCGCCGGAGAACCGCCAGGACGGCAACCGCATCGTCATCGCCGGACGCGACAGCGCACAGGACAGCATCAATCAGGTCGGCCAGGAGATGACCCGGCGCAACATGAACATCCAACCCACGCTGACCAGCCGGCCCGGCCTGCCGGTGCGGATCATCGTCAACCGGGATCTTGTGCTGCGGCCGTACCAGCCGCTGTTCTTCAACCGGGGGGCTTCGCAATGAGCACGACCAAGAAGCTGCGGCTCGGGCCGCTGCCCAAGACCGAAAGCGTCAAGCTGACCTTCGCCTGTCCGGCCAGCCTGAAAGCCGACCTCGATCGCTACGCCGCGCTGCACGCGCAGGCGTATGGCGAGGCGGTAGATGCCATGACGCTGATCCCGCACATGCTGGAAGCCTTCATGGCGGGAGACAGGGGATTCAGGAAGGGCACGGCCACGCGGAGCGCGCCATCGAAGCCGGCATGATGGTGTCGTACATCGCCCGCCGCATCCATCGAACGCGCAGCCCCAAGGCTGCGCGTTCTTCGTTCTGGATGCCGCCAAGCCTCTTGGGCTATGATGATGCGGCAGGCCCGCCGTTCCTCGGCAATCAAGCACGACACAGTGCGATGCGGCTTCCCCTCCCGACGCTCTTATGTGGCTCCTAGCCCACGAAGCCGCAGTGCTGCAAAGCGGCCCCGAAAAGAGCTAACCTACTGCCCCACATACGGTTTCAAGCCCTTCGTGATTTACACGAAAGACTTGACACCGGCACTTTTTTGCTGCCCGCGTGGCGGAATCCGTTCGGTTTGCCAGCGAAGCGTTGGCAAGAAAATTGCGGCATTACGCCGCATTAGACTTTGGTCTATAGTGGCGCTCGTTTACACCATGAGGCCAACCGAGGGCCACTGCAGATGAACGAACCCCAGTTGAAGGACTTGCTTGACGATCTGGATGCCGCAAAGGTCGAGTGCGACGCGATGAGCCGCCTGGTCGTGACGCGTCTGGCCAAACAGCGTATTCCGTACCGTGCGATGTTGGGGCAGGTCGAGCTGGACGGTAAGGTGGTTGCGCCACACTTCTGGGTCGAAGCCGATGGCTGCGTCATCGACTACCGTGCTCGCCAGCGGCTGGGCGGCGACCAGCGGGTTCCCCATGGCGTCGTACCGCGCGAAGCGGTCAAGGCCTATTACCAGGGGCAGCAGGTGGTGATCGATCCGCTTCCCGATTACCTCTATGAAGTCGCGATCAAGCACTGAGGCCGTCTGGCACTCACGTAGGGCTGAACGCAAAAAAAAGCCCCGGCATAACCTGCCGGGGCTTTTTCGTTGGCTGGGCTTAGTCAGGGCTGCGCACGCAGACGGCCGAGCAGTTCCTGGGTGGGATGACCGTCGGCGGGCCAGCCGAGGCGCTGCTGGAAGCCGCGGATGGCCTTGCGCGTATTGGCACCGATGATGCCGTCCGGGGTGCCGGGGTCGAAGCCCTGAGCGACAAGGCGCTCCTGCAGCTCCAGGCGCTCCGAACGGCTGAGCGGCTGCTCGCCACGCGGCCAACTACCCGCTACCTGGCCTTTGCCCTGGAAGCTCTCGGACAGCAGCCCGATGGCCAGCGCGTAGGCCGAGGAGTTGTTGTAACGCAGGATCGCGCGGAAATTGTCCATGATCAGGAATGCCGGACCACGGTGTCCGGCTGGCAGCAGCAGGCTGGCATTGGCTTCGTCTCGTCCGCCGGGCAGGCCGCGTAGGCCGAGGCGGCGCCATTCGGCCAGTGGCTTGCGGATCTCGTTGTCGGCCAGGGCGTAGTCGAAGCCGCTGGGCAGTTGCACCTCGAAGCCCCAGGGCTGACCTTGCTTCCAGCCAGAGGCCTGCAGGTAGTGAGCGGCGGACGCCAGGGCATCGGCCGAGCTGTTCCAGATGTCGCGCTTGCCGTCACCGTCGAAGTCCACCGCATGGGTGTTGTAGGTGGTCGGGATGAACTGCGTCTGACCCATGGCGCCAGCCCAGGAACCGCGCATCTGCTGCGGTGACACGTCGCCGTGCTGGAGGATCTCCAACGCCGCGATCAGCTGGCTCTTGGCAAAGGCGGGGCGGCGCCCTTCGTGGGCGAGGGTGGCCAGCGAGCGGATCACCGACTTGTCGCCCATGATCTGGCCGAAACTGCTCTCAAGGCCCCAGACGGCGACCAGGGTTTCGCGATCGACGCCGTAGCGTGCCTCGATGCGGTCCAGGGTTGCGGCGTGCTCGTTCAACAGGCGCTGTCCGCTGCGGACCCGCTGGGGCGAAATTGCGCTTTCCAGATATTGCCAGACCGGGCGCGTGAACTCCGGCTGGCTGCGATCGGCTTCGATCACCGCCGGATCGGGCTGCACCCCGGCGAAGGCGCGGTCGAAGGTGGTGGCGGAAATGCCCGCTGCCAGGGCTTCTGCACGGAACTGCTCGCGCCACTGGCTGAAGCTGAGATGCGTGGCTTCTGCTGGCGCGTCGACGACGGCATTGTCGCTACGCTGACCGGAGGGGGCGGCCGCGTTGTCGACAAGAGAAGACTGCGCGAGGGGTTCGGCGGCACAGGCGACCACCAGGCTCATCGCCGAGGCGGCGACCAGCGTTCGCAGCAGCAGAACGGGAACGAAGGTGTAATACATGCACCACTCTCGAAAGGTGTCGTCGGCCGCTGACATTATCACGCTTTCGGGGTGTTGGGTTTTCAGGCCGTCAGAAGGACCGAAGCCTCCCAGTTGGTGGACTGGGAGGCTTCGCGGCGGTAGCTGCCTTTGCCTTTCTTGGGCGTTTCCTGGCGCTGGCGGAACAGCGGTTGCGCGACCAGCCGTTTGGCCTTGTTCGGCCGCTTCTTGCGTGTGCTCATGATGTATCCCTCAGGTAGCCCGGCATCGGGCGAGGGCATCATAGGGCTTGTACAAAAAATGTCCAGCAGGCGGCGATGTCAGCCCGCGCCCAGCCGGCGGCCGCTCAGCTGCAGGCAGATATTGGCCAGCCCGATCCAGGGGTCGCCTTCGGCCTGGCCCTTGATCTGCTCGTCGATGCGCTGTGCAGCCATCAGCAAGCGGCTCCAGCCTGCGGCGTCGTGCCGTTGCAGTGCCTTGGAGACCAACGGGCGTCGTTTGTCCCAGACTGGTGGGCGAGCCTGGCTGAAGGCGCGATCGAGCGGAACGCCCTGACCATACTGCTGGGAGATGTTGGCCAACAGGCGCAGCTCGCGCGCCAAGGCCCAGAGGACCACCGGCGCTTCCACACCCTCGCCACGCAGGCCTTCGAGCATGTGCAGCGCGTGGGCGGCCTGGCCGTGGAGTGCCGCGTCGATGAGGCCGAAGACGTCGTAGCGGGCGCTGTCGGCTACGGCGGCTTGCACAGTATCAGCACTGATCTGGCCGGCGTCGGCCAGCAGTTTCAGCTTTTCGATCTCCTGCGCGGCGGCGAGCAGATTACCCTCGACCCGTGCCGCGATCAGCTCGACGGCTTCCTGATCGGCGGATAGACCGGCCTGGGCCAGCCGCTGGCGGATCCATTGCGGCAGCTGCGCGGCGTCTACCGGCCAGATCTGCAGAAACTGCACGTCCTTGCCGTCGATCAGCGCCTTGGCCCACTTTGTCTTCTGCGTGCTGCCATCAAGCTTGGGCAGGCTGATCAACAGCACCGTGTCTTCGGCCGGGCGCGCCAGATAGTCCAGTAGCGCCGCGGCGCCCTTGTCCCCTGGCTTGCCGTTGGGAATGCGCAACTCGATCAGGCGTTTTTCCGCGAACAGCGACAGGCTGGCGCCAGCCTCGATGAGCTGGCCCCAGTCGAAGCCGGTCTCGACATGAAAGACCTGGCGCTCACTGAACCCCTGTGCGCGAGTAGCAGCGCGAATCGCATCGCAGGCTTCCTGGCACAGCAGATGCTCGTCGCCACAGACCACGTAAACGGGCGCGAGGCTGCCTTGCAGGTGCTTGCCGAGTTGGGCGGGGGAGAGCTTCATGGGCAGAAGACGGGGGCGCTACGGCCCCCGTGCAGGCTCAGCGGACGGGTAGCTGGATGGGCGACTGCTGCGGTTGCGCGTCCTGGGCGCGGCGGGCGGCTTCGACGGCCTCCGCCTCGGCGCGTGCCTTGGCTTCGGCTTCCTGCTGCAGGCGGTCGAGCTGTGACGGCGTGATGCGCTGGATACGCAGGGCGAGCTGCTGCAGCAGTTCGCGGCGCATTTCCTGGCGCAGCTGGTCGCCTTCCTGGGACGAGCCGATCAGGTTGTTGCTGTCGTGCACGTAGACCTTCTGCACCTCGATGCTGTCTTCGAGCAACAGCAGGTTCTGCGGGCCGCGGAATTCGTAATCGAGAGTGCTGGTCAGCTCGTACTCGGCGCTGCGTGCCGAGCTGGTGTAGCTGGCGGTGCGCTGGCGGGTCTGCTCGCGGGCCAGGTTGAGGCTGTACTTCGCGCTGGGGGTCACCCGCACGCCATTGCTCTGCAGCAGGCTCTCGAGCTGCTGGACCGTCTCGCCATAGCTGTTGCGGGCCTGCAGATCGATTTCCTTGAGACCGAACTCCACATCACCGGTGCCGCGCAGCTGGAAACCGCAGGCGCTCAGCAGCAATGTCAGACCCAGCACCACCAGATTCCGTTTGTTCATCTTGTTATCCCCTTGCAGGCCCGGCGCAGGCGCCGGGACCGAATCAGTTAGCGACGATGTTGACCAGCTTGCCCGGCACCACGATGACCTTGCGGATGGTCAGGCCTTCGGTGAAGCGCAGTACGTTCTCGTTGCCGCGCGCGGCGGTCTCCACCTCTTCCCGGCTGGCGCTGGCCGGCACTTCGATCTGGCCGCGCAGCTTGCCGTTGACCTGTACCACCAGGGTCAGGCTGTCCTGCACCAGGGCGGCTTCGTCGACCTTGGGCCACTGCGCGTCGATGATCGCGCCCGGCTTGCCCAGCTGCTGCCAGAGTTCGTGGCAGATATGCGGGGTGATCGGTGCCAGCAGCAGGGCGACGGTTTCCAGGCCTTCCTGCAGCAGGGCGCGGTCCTGTTCCCCGGCGGTCGGCGCTTTTTCCAGTACGTTCATCAGCGTCATGACCTGAGCGATGGCGGTGTTGAACTTGTGGTGCTGGCCGACATCGGTGCTGGCCTGCTTGATCGCCAGATGAATCGCGCGGCGCACGGCCTTCTGCTCATCGTTAAGTGCGGCCACATCGAGCGCGCCCGGAAGTCCGGCGCTGACATGCGCGTGGGCCAGGCGCCAGACGCGGCGCAGGAAGCGGCTGGCGCCCTCGACGCCGGAGTCGGACCATTCCAGGCTCATGTCCGGCGGCGAGGCGAACATCATGAACAGACGGCAGGTGTCGGCGCCGTAGGCATCGATCATCGCCTGCGGGTCGACGCCGTTGTTCTTCGACTTGGACATCTTCTCGGTGCCGCCGATCTCCACCGGCAGGCCGTCGGTCTTGAGCCTGGCGCCGATGACCTTGGCCTTGGCGTCACGCTCGACCTCGACGTCGGCCGGGTTGAACCAGTCCTTGCCGCCGTTTTCCAGGGTGCGGTAGTAGGTTTCGGCGACCACCATGCCCTGAGTCAGCAGGTTCTTGAACGGCTCATTCGAAGACACCAGCCCTTCGTCGCGCATCAGCTTGTGGAAGAAGCGCGCATAGAGCAGGTGGAGGATGGCGTGTTCGATACCGCCGATGTACTGATCCACCGGCAGCCAGTGGTTGGCCGCCTGCGGGTCGACCATGCCCTTGTCATAGTTCGGGCTGGCGTAGCGGGCGAAGTACCAGGACGACTCGACGAAGGTGTCCATGGTGTCGGTTTCGCGCTTGGCTGGTGCGCCGCATTTCGGGCACGTGCATTCGTAGAACTCGGGCATCCTGGCCAGCGGCGAGCCGGCGCCATCCGGCACCACGTCTTCGGGCAGCACCACCGGCAGTTGGTCTTCCGGCACCGGCACATCGCCACAGCTGTCGCAGTGGATGATCGGGATCGGGCAGCCCCAGTAGCGCTGGCGGCTGATACCCCAGTCACGCAGGCGGAACTGGGTACGCGCCTGGCCGAGGCCCTTCTTCTGCAGCGCCACTTCGATGGCATCGAAGGCGCCTTCGAAATCCAGGCCGTCGTAGATCCCGGAGTTGATCAGCTGGCCGTGCTCGCCGTAGGCGTCCTGCCAGGGGGCGGGTGTCTCGTCGCCGGCACTGGTGCGTACCACCGGCTTGATCGGCAGGCCGTACTTGCTGGCGAATTCGAAGTCGCGCTCGTCATGCGCCGGCACGGCCATGACCGCGCCCTCGCCGTAGTTCATCAGCACGTAGTTGGCGACCCATACCGGCAGCAGCTCGCCGGTCAGCGGGTGCTGCACGCGCAGGGAAGTGGCCAGGCCCTTCTTCTCCTGGGTGGCGATGTGGGCTTCGGCAACGCCGCCGCGCTTGCATTCGTCGATGAAGGCCTGCAGCTCGGGGTTGTTCTGTGCGGCCAGGGTCGCCAGCGGGTGTTCGGCGGCCACCGCCACGTAGGTGGCGCCCATCAGCGTATCGGGGCGGGTGGTGAAGACCTTCATCACACCTTCGTTGCCGATGCTGGCGACATCGTAGGGGAAGCTGATCTCCATGCCGCGCGACTTGCCGATCCAGTTGCGCTGCATGGTCTTGACCTGCTCGGGCCAGCCGTCCAGCTCGTCCAGACTCTCCAGCAGCTCATCCGCGTAGGCGGTGATCTTGAAGTAGTACATCGGGATTTCGCGCTTCTCGATCAGCGCGCCCGAACGCCAGCCACGGCCGTCGATGACCTGCTCGTTGGCCAGCACGGTCTGGTCCACCGGGTCCCAGTTCACCGTGCCGTTCTTGCGGTAGATCACGCCCTTCTCGAACAGACGGGTGAACAGCCACTGTTCCCAGCGGTAGTAGTCCGGCTTGCAGGTGGTGACTTCGCGCGACCAGTCGATGGCCAGGCCCAGGCTTTTCAGCTGGGCCTTCATGTAGGCGATGTTCTCGTAAGTCCATTTGGCCGGCGCCACCTGGTTCTTCATCGCGGCGTTTTCGGCCGGCATGCCGAAGGCGTCCCAGCCCATCGGTTGCAGCACGTTCTTGCCCTGCATGCGCTGGTAGCGGGCGATCACGTCGCCGATGGTGTAGTTGCGCACGTGGCCCATGTGCAGCTTGCCGCTGGGGTAGGGGAACATCGACAGGCAATAGAAGGTGTCCTTGCCGGGCTGTTCGCTCACTTCAAAGGATTTCTGCGAATCCCAGTGGGATTGCGCGGCGGCTTCGATCTCGCGGGGCTGATACTGTTCGTGCATGGCTACTGGCGTTGGGTAGGGGCTGGCTCTCCGCGAATACGCTGGCGCAGGCGCGGCAGGCAGGTCCGAAGGACCCTGTGCAAACGCGACCCGGCGAATGGCGGGCGGAGGCATGGAAGCGCCGTAGCATACATGACCCCCCGCAGCCTAGGGAAACCCGATTTGCCGTCATCGCCTTGGGTTCCGTCCGTCGTGTCCGGCTTGAGCGGGCCAGGCTGAGCTACGCTTGATCCAGGGGCGGGACGAACGTGAGGTGAGGTAGATGGACAGAGAGCCGCGAGCGGAGGACAGCAGTCTATATGCACGGGTGCTGCAGCGTTTGACGTCGGCGCTGCAGGAGGCGGAGCGAAGCGCGTCCGGTGAGGCGGATGTCGCTGGCGAGCTCGAGGTGCGCGGGCTGACCCCCGCCGAGTTCGAGTTGATCCGTGCCTATCTGCAGCGCGATTCCCAATGGCTTTCCGGCTGGCATGCCGCCGCCGAGGAACAGGCCCATCTCACGCGCCAGGCAATGCGACCCGCCGTACGCGGCGGCAGTCGCCAGCGGCATGGCATGCGCCCCAGGCATGCCCCCTTGCATCTGCAGCAAACCCTGAGCTGCGCCCTGTGCAACGCCGAGGTGAGCTGGCCGGAAGGTGCCGGGCCTGCGGCATGCCCGGCATGCGGTTCACAGCTGCTGCGTGCCCGGCAACGGCTGCACACCTACCCGCGGCATTGAGCTCAGCCTGCGCCGACAGATCGGCTGACAGCCGCTAGAGTGTCGTCCTTTGCCGGAGAGCTGGGATGCCGATTCGTTATTTCTTCAAGCAACTGCTGTTGCCACCAGGTGTGCTGTTGCTTCTGTTGCTGCTGGGCTGGTGGCTGCGCCGCCGCTCGCCAAGGCTGGCGGCGCTGTGTTTCGTCACCGGCTTCACCGGGCTCTGGCTGATGAGCCTGCCGATCGTCGTCGAATGGACGGCGCGCGCGGTGGAGCGCGAGCCGGCACTGGTGGAGGCACGCTGGTCGCAACTGAGCGGGCAAGCCGGGGCCATTGTGGTGCTGGGCGCGGGCCGGGAGCAGAACGATCCGGCCTGGGGCGGCGATCAGCCCGGCTACACCGCGCTGGAGCGCCTGCGCTATGCGGCACGACTGGCCAAGGCCAGCGGGCTGCCGATTCTCACCAGTGGTGGTCTGCATTACGGGCAGCCGCCCAGCGAGGCCATGCTCGGTGCAGAGGTGCTGCAGCGCGACTTCGGCGTGGCCACGCGCTGGCTCGAGGAGCGCAGCCGGACCACATGGGAGAATGCCCTGTTCAGCGCCGAGATGCTGCGCGCCGCCGGCGTCGAGCGGGTGGTGCTGGTCACCTCGGCCGCACATATGCCGCGCTCGCGCTGGTGCTTCGAGCAGAACGGCATCGAGGTGATCGCCGCGCCCGTCGGCTTTCTGGGCGGGCACAACGCGCGTCCGCTCAATGGCTGGCTGCCGGAATCCAAGGCATTCTGGCAGAACGGCCTGCTGCTCAACGAAGTGGTGGGGATGGCGGTGTACCCGCTGGTTTATCGCTCGGCGAACGAATGAGCGGAATGCTCTCTCCCAGTCGCAGGGACACAGAGCGTCCCTATGCGGACTTGCGTCTGACCAGTGCCCAGCCGAGCAGCAACACGCATACCGCGATCAGCGGCCAGGAGCGCCAGCGCAGGTAGGGCGTAAGCCCCTGCATTGGCGTGACCTCGCCATACAGCACGGCCTGTTCGAACTGCGGAATCTGCTCGGTGATGCGCCCATAGGGGTCGATAAGCACGGTGATGCCGTTGTTGGTCGCGCGGATCATCCAGCGCCCGGCCTCCAGCGCGCGCATCTGCGCCATCTGCAGGTGCTGCAACGGGCCGATGGAGCGGCCGAACCAGGCATCGTTGCTCACCGTCAGCAGCAGGTCGCTCTGCGCCGCGAGGCCCGCGGCGAACTCCGGATAGACCACCTCATAGCAGATGTAGGGCGCGATCTGCAGGCCTCTGGCTTGCAGCAGCGGCTGGCCGGGTTCGCCGCGGGCGAAATCGGACATTGGCAGGTCGAAGAAGGCGATCAGCCCGCGCAACAGTTCCTGCAGCGGCACGTACTCGCCGAACGGCACCAGCTTCTGCTTGAGGTAGGTGCCGGCACCCTCGCCAGCGGTGGTCAGGCCGTTGTAGTAGCGCAGCTCGCCGTCGGCGTTGGGCTGGCGCACCGGCACACCGGTGATCAGCGCCGATCCGCGCTGCTCGGCGAAGCCAGCCATCATCGCCAGGTAGCCTTCGGCGTGTTCCTTGAGGATCGGCACGGCGGTTTCCGGCCAGACGATCAGGTCCGCCGGGCGGCTGCGAAAGGTCATGTCGCGGTACAACAGCAGCTGCATCTCCAGCTTCTTGGGGTCCCACTTCATGCTCTGCTCGACGTTGCCCTGTACCGCAACCACGCTCAGGGGGTTGCCCTTGTCCTGGGTCCAGGCGCGATCCTTGAGCGCCAGTCCGGTCAGCCAGGGGGCGATCAGCAACAGGACGCCAGCCAGCAGGCGCGGCTTGTCGGCACGCAGTCGCGGCAGCGCGACCAGCAGGGTGGCGCTCAGGGCGATGGCGAAGCTCAGCAGCCAGACACCACCCACCGGCGCCAGGCCGGATAGCGGGCCGTCGAGCTGGCTGTAGCCGATATAGAGCCAGGGAAAGCCGGTGAGCAGCCAGCCACGCAGGGCGTCGAAGGCCAGCCAGAGCGCGGTGAAGGCCAGCGCGTCACCGAGCGCCGAATGGCGATTGCGCAGCAGCCGCACCCAGAGCCAGCCGAGCAGGGCGAAGAACAGCGCCAGGCCGGCGACAAAGCCGAACGTCAGCAGCCCGGCCAATGGCGGCGACGCCGCGCCGAAGTCATGGATGCTCACATAGACCCAGCTGACGCCCGAGGCGAACAGGCCGAAGCCGTAGCACCAGCCGCGTTGCGCCGCCTGTTTCGGCCCGGTTTCGCGCAGGCCGAGGTAGAGCAGTGCCACCGACAACAGGGCCAGCGGCCAGATGTCGAAGGGGGCCAAAGAGAGCGTGGTCAGCGTGCCGGCCAGTAGCGCCAGCAGATTGCCCGGCCAGCCGGGGCGGGTGAACCAGTGCATGGGGTTTCCTTGGGCGGGGATTGCGGCGCAGGCTAAGGGCAACGAGGCGATCCGGCAAGCTGGCCGATCGCTTGCCGCCCGCGGGCGGGCGGCAAGTCGCAGGTCAAGCGCTTTCCAGGCGGCTCAGGCGCAGCATGTGCACGCGGCGGCTGTCGGCGTTCAATACGCGAACGCGGAAACCGTCGATCTCGGTCACCTCGTTGCGCTTGGGCAGATGGCCAAAGGTGCTCATCACCAGGCCGGCAACGGTATCGAACTCGTCGTCGGGGAAGGCGCTGCCGAAGTACTCGTTGAAGCTGTCGATCGGCGTCAGCGCCTTGACCAGAAAGTCGCCGCTGGGCAACGGTCGGATATAACTGTCTTCCTCGACGTCGTGCTCGTCCTCGATATCGCCGACGATCTGCTCGAGCACGTCTTCGATGGTCACCAGGCCGGCCACGCCGCCGTATTCGTCGATGACGATGGCCATGTGGTTGTGGTTGGCGCGGAACTCGCGCAACAGCACATTGAGGCGCTTGGATTCGGGCACGAAGGTGGCCGGGCGCAGCAGGTCCTTGATGTCGAAGTTCTGCTGGTCCTCCTTGAGGATCAGCGGCAGCAGATCCTTGGCCAGCAGCACGCCGATCACCTCGTCGAGGCTCTCGCCGACGACCGGATAGCGCGAATGCGCGGCAGCGATGATGGCGGGGAGGAATTCGCGTGGAGACTGGTCGGCCTTGATGCTGATCACTTGCGACCGCGGCACCATGATGTCGCGTACCTGCAGGTCGGCGACCTGGATGGCGCCTTCGACGATGGCCAGCGCCTCGTTGTCGAGCAGCTTGTTCTGGTGGGCCTCGCGCAGGATCTCCAGCAGCTCCTGGCGATTCTTGGGTTCATGGGCAAAAGCCTGGGTGATTCTTTCCAGCCAGGTCTTCTGCCCGCTGATCGATCGATCTTCGCTCATGTCGTTGACTCAAGAGTCCTTGCAAATGCCCGTTTCGGGCGAATCTTCAGCATAGGGGTCGGGGTGCCCCAGTTCAGCCAGCAGCTGGCGCTCAAGCGCTTCCATCTCCTCGGCTTCGGCATCTTCGATGTGATCGTAGCCGAGCAGATGCAGGCAACCATGGATGACCAGATGCGCCCAGTGCGCGTTGAGGGCCTTGCCCTGTTCTGCTGCCTCGCGCTCGACCACAGGCACGCAGATGACTAGGTCGCCGAGCAGCGGAATGTCGAGAAATTCGTCCGGCACATCGGCCGGGAACGACAGCACGTTGGTGGCGTAGTCCTTCTGTCGCCAGGTGCGGTTGAGCTCGCGGCCTTCCTCCTCGTCGACCAGGCGAATGGTCAGCTCGGAGTCGCCACTGCGCTGGCGCAGCGCCAGTTCGCACCAGCGTTGCAGGTCCGTCGCAGCGGGCGCGGCGCCAGTGCTGGCGCACTGCAAGTCGAGTTCAATCACCGGCGGCATCCTGTGCGGCGCGCTTGCTGGCCGGCGACTGACGATCCTCGAACGACTCGTACGCCTCGACGATGCGCTGCACCAGCGGGTGGCGCACCACGTCCTTGGGCTTGAAGTGGGTGAAGCTGATGCCGTTGACGTCCTTGAGCACCTCGATGACGTGCGCCAGGCCGCTCTTGGTGCCACGCGGCAGGTCGACCTGGGTGATGTCGCCGGTGATCACGGCGGTGGAGCCGAAGCCGATCCGGGTCAGGAACATTTTCATCTGCTCCTGGGTGGTGTTCTGGCTCTCATCGAGGATGATGAAGCTGTTGTTCAGCGTACGCCCGCGCATGTAGGCCAGCGGAGCGATCTCGATCACCTGCTTCTCGATCAGGCGCGCCACGTACTCGAAGCCGAGCATTTCGTAGAGCGCGTCGTACAGCGGGCGCAGGTAGGGGTCGATCTTCTGCGCCAGGTCGCCCGGCAGGAAGCCGAGCTTCTCGCCGGCCTCCACCGCCGGGCGCACCAGCAGGATGCGGCGCACCTGCTCGCGTTCCAGCGCGTCCACCGCGCAGGCGACCGCCAGGTAGGTCTTGCCGGTACCGGCCGGGCCCACGCCGAAATTGATGTCGTTGTCGAGGATGGCCTTGACGTAGCGCTGCTGGTTGGCGCCACGCGGGCGGATCATGCCCTTCTTGGTGCGCAGCGCCACGCCCTGCTGGGCGTTCGGGTTGGCCAGTTCCTCCATGCCGGATTCCTGCAGGTACAGGTGCACCATGTCCGGAGACAGCTCGGTGGTCTTGGTCTCGCGGTACAGGCGGCGCAGGAGGTTCTCGGCGGACTTGGCCACGTTGCTCGGGCCGACCAGTTCGAACTGGTTGCCGCGGTTGCGGATTTCCAGCTCCAGGCGTTGTTCGATCAGGCGCAGATGCTCGTCGAACTGGCCGCAGAGGTTGGCGAAGCGACGGGCTTCAAAGGGTTCGAGGGTGAAGCGATGCGGTTCTATGGGTGCGTTCAAGGGCTTTTATATGTGGCCGTGATCGGCGAAGTGGTGAGGGAAAGAATAGCGCTGCGGGCGCAATGCGGAAAGCACAGTCGGGCAGCCGGTCGCGGCGCCGATGCAATCACACGGGCCCGCGACCGTCACTCTCAAGATAGCAGGCTGCCACGCAGCGAGTGTGGCAGCGCATCGTCGATGTGAACGTCGACGAACTGGCCGATCAGTCGCGGGTTGTCGCAGCGGAAGTTGACGATGCGATTGTGCTCGGTACGGCCCTGCAGCATGCCGGGGTCTTTTTTCGAGTAGTCGCTGACCAGGATGCGCTGCGTAGTGCCGACCATTCGTCGGCTGTTCTCGAAGCCCTGCTGGTTGATGCGCTGCTGAAGGATCGCCAGGCGTTGTTTCTTGACCTCATCCGGTGTGTCGTCGGCGAGGTCCGCCGCTGGGGTGCCAGGACGAGCGCTGTAGACGAAGGAGTAGGAGAAGTCGAAGCCGACGTCCTCGATCAGCTTCATGGTCTGTTCGAAGTCCTTGTCCGTCTCGCCGGGGAAGCCGACGATGAAGTCCGAGCTGATCAGGATGTCCGGGACCGCGGCCTTCAGGCGGCGGATGCGCGACTTGTATTCCAGCGCGGTGTGGTTGCGCTTCATCGCTGCGAGGATGCGGTCGGAACCGGCCTGTACCGGCAGGTGCAGGTATTTCACCAGCTGCGGGATGTCCGCGTGGGCCTGGATGATGGCGTCGGAGAATTCCAGCGGATGACTGGTGGTGTAGCGGATGCGTCCGATGCCATCGATCGCTGCCACTGCATGCAGCAGGTCGGCGAAGTCGTGGCCGTCGTGCCGATAGCCGTTGACGTTCTGCCCCAGCAAGGTGACTTCCTTGACGCCGTTCTCGGCCAGGTGAACGATCTCCGCCAGCACATCGGCCAGCGGCCGGCTGACTTCCTCGCCGCGGGTGTAGGGCACCACGCAGAAGGTGCAGTACTTGCTGCAGCCTTCCATGACCGAGACATAGGCGCTGGGGCCGTCGACGCGCGGCTCGGGCAGGCGGTCGAACTTCTCGATCTCGGGGAAGGAAATATCCACCTGCGGCGTCCTGGTGGTGCGCGCGGCATCGATCATTTCCGGCAGGCGGTGCAGTGTCTGCGGGCCGAACACCACATCGACATAGGGCGCGCGGTCGCGGATCGCCGCGCCTTCCTGGCTGGCGACGCAGCCGCCGACGCCGATCACCAGCTGCGGATTGTCCTGTTTCAGTTCGCGCCAGCGGCCCAGCTGGGAAAAGACCTTTTCCTGGGCCTTTTCGCGGATCGAGCAGGTATTGAGCAGGATCACGTCGGCTTCTGCCGGATTCTCGGTGATCTCCATGGCCTGGTGTTCGCCCAGCAGGTCCACCATGCGCGAGCTGTCGTACTCGTTCATCTGGCAGCCATGGGTTTCGATGAAAAGCTTGCGGGTCATGTTACGGGCCGGCGTTGTGCAAAAAATGACCGGCGATTATATGCCCACCGCCGGGCAGGGGAAAGCGCGGACGGATGCCGCAGGGTGGCTGCCTCGCCAGGCCTCAGGGAATGAGCGGCGCGTCGGCGGCCTGCAGCTGCATGAGATAGTCGCGGAAGATCTGGCCGAGCACCTGAGTGGCGATCTCCAGTTCGTCGCGGCGCATCTGCGCGGAGACACGGTCGGCGGTGTCCAGCGCCTCGTCCTCGCCGTTGACCGCAGCCATCTTCAGCACGATATAGGCCTGGACGTTGTTCGCCTTGACGCCTTCGCCCCGGAAGAACATTACGCCGAGGCGGTGCTGCGCCGCCGCATGGCCGCGCAGCGATGCCTGTTCGAACCAGTACAGCGCCTTGGCCAGGTCGCGCGGTGCGCGGCGGCCATCGTAGTGGAATTCGCCCAGTTCGTAGGCGGCCTGCACGTCGCCTTCACTGGCGGCCTGCTGGCAGCTGCGCAGCGCCTCGGGCAGTTCTTCGGGGAGCGTGTTGAGCGCGCAACGGGCGGTCGCCGGGATCAGCAGGGTGTTCCCGCCGGCCAGGGCCGTGAGAGGCGAGAGAAGCAGCAGACAGCCCAAAGACAGGATGCGGCCGGTGCGGATCATGAAAATCTGGCGCCTCGAGGAGCAGGGCGATAATGAAAGGCTGGAACGAGCCAGCCGTCACATTATGGATAAGCTGCAGTCTGCTTACAAAGCCTTTAACCGCCTGCCATCGGCTTTTTATGTCGCGGTTGGCTGTTGTTCGCCTGTGCTGCCCGGCAAGCGCAGCAACAGCAGCGCCAGCAGCGGACTGGCGATGGCCAGCAGCAGTGGCTCTGCCCCGGCCAGCGGATTGTCGATAGCACTGCCGCCGGGTATCGGCAGCATGAGCAGCAACAGCACGCCGGCCGCGACGCCAGCACCGCTCGGCAAGCGGTCCGGCCATTGCAGCACCGCCGCATAGATCACCAGCAGCGCGCTGGCGAGCAGCAGGCCGAGCGCATAGGGCTCGCTCCAGCCCAGCTGTCGTGCCAGTTCGAAGAATACGCACAGGCCGAGCACCACCCGGCCCCAGTTCGGCCGGCTCCAGGCCCAGCGTCGTGCCAGGGTCAGCGCCGCCAGCGCGAGCAGCGGCAGACCGAGCAGCAGGGTGGCGCGTTCCAGCCACTGCTGGGCCTCGGCCAATCCGCCAGCGAGGCCGGTCGCCCCGCTGGCCGCGGCAAGGATGAAGGCGAGCATCGCGCTGAACAGCGCCGGTTGATCCGCTTCGCCGTAACGGCGCCGGGCGCGACCGATCAGGATCGCGCTGGCAGCAGCGGCAAGCGTCAGCAGCAGGGACTGCAACAGTTCCATCGGCGCGTTCACTTGAGCTTGGCGAAGGCGCGCTCGGCGGCGTCGAGGGTGATGACCAGCTCTTTATCACCGTGGGCGATGGAGGTGAAGCCGGCTTCGAACGCGCTCGGCGCCAGGTAAACGCCACCCTCGAGCATCAGGTGGAAGAAGCGCTTGAAGCGGTCGGCATCGCTGGCCATGACGTCGGCGAAGGTCACGATGTCGTCAGCGCCGCTGAAATACAGACCGAACATGCCGCCCACCTGGGTGGTGACGAAGGGGATGCCGGCGGCATCGGCGCGATCCTGCAGGCCCTGCAGCATGCGGCTGGTGTAGGCGCCCAGTTCGTCATGGAAGCCGGGGCGGCTGATCAACTCCAGGGTGGTCAGGCCAGCGGCCATGGCCAGTGGATTGCCCGACAGCGTGCCAGCCTGGTAGACCGGGCCGAGCGGGGCGATGCGTTCCATGATGGCGCGCTTGCCGCCGAAGCAGCCCACCGGCATGCCGCCGCCAATGATCTTGCCGAAGGTCGAAAGGTCCGGCGTCACGCCGTAGTAGGCCTGGGCACCGCCGAGGGCGACGCGGAAACCGGTCATCACCTCGTCGAAGATCAGCACCACGCCGTGCGCGTCACACAGGCGGCGCAGGCCTTCGAGGAAGCCCGGCGCCGGCGGCACGCAGTTCATGTTGCCGGCCACCGGCTCGACGATGATGCAGGCGACCTGCTCGCCCTTTTCCTTCAGTGTGGCTTCGACTTCGTCGAGGTCGTTGTAGGCCAGGGTCAGGGTGTGTTTGGCGAAGTCCGCCGGCACGCCCGCTGAGCTTGGTACGCCCTGGGTCAGGGCGCCGGAGCCGGCTTTCACCAGCAGGCTGTCGGAGTGGCCGTGGTAGCAGCCCTCGAATTTGATGATGGCGTCGCGACCGGTGTAACCACGGGCCAGGCGGATCGCGCTCATGGTTGCCTCGGTGCCGGAGCTGACCATGCGGACCATCTCCATGGACGGCACCAGGCGGCAGACCAGCTCTGCCATCTCGGTTTCCATCGCGGTCGGTGCGCCGTAGGACAGCCCGTGCTCGAGCTGGCGACGCACCGCATCCAGCACCTGCGGATGGCTGTGGCCGAGGATCATCGGGCCCCAGGAGCCGACGTAGTCGACGTAGCGCTTGTCGTCCTCGTCGATGACATAGGCGCCTTCGGCGTGCTTGAGGAACAGCGGGGTGCCGCCGACGCTGCGGAAGGCGCGAACCGGCGAGTTGACGCCGCCGGGGATGTGGGTCTGGGCGCTGGCAAAGAGGGTTTCGGAACGGGACATGCGGGCCTCGCAAAACAGGGGCGGGCCGGCATCAGCGACCCACCGTGGCGGAATCAGGGCGTGTTGAACAGTTGGCTGAAGGCCTGGGCGCGGCGCTCGACCTCGGCGGCGCTGTCGGCGGCGAACAGGGCGTGGATCACGGCGATCATCTGCACGCCTTCGGCGATCAGTGATGGCGCGGTGTCCAGCGTGATGCCACCGATGGCGACGATGGGCAGGCCGATACGGGCGCGGGCTTCACGCAGCAATTCGTGATTGGCTGCCGGTGCGCCGGGTTTGGTATGGGACTGGAAGAAACGGCCGAAGGCGACGTAGCTGGCGCCGTCACGCGCCGCCTGCTCGGCCAGCGGCAGTTGCGCATGACAGGTGGCACCGATGATCGCCTGGCGGCCGAGCAGGGCCCGGGCGGCTGCCAGCGAACCATCTTCCTGGCCCAGGTGCAGGCCAACGCCCAGGCGCGCGGCCAGCTCGGCATCATCGTTGATGATCAGCTGAGCACCGTGGCGGGCGCAGAGCTCCTGCAGCGCATCGGCCTCGCGCAGCCGCCGCGCCTCGTCGCTGGTCTTGTCTCGATACTGCAGCAGGCGGGCGCCGCCCTTCAGTGCCGCCTCGACATAGGGCAGCAGGCGGCCATCGGCCAGCAATTTGCTGTCGGTAATGGCGTACAGGCCGCGCAGGCGGGACGATTCCTTCATGCGCTGGTCTCCAGTCAGGCCAGGTCCAGGGGCAGGCGGCGCGGCACGTACTGGCCGTGGCCGGGGGCCTCGGCATCGCGCAGCGTACGCCAGGTGTAGTCGAGCGCTGAGCGGACCGCGCTGGTCAGTTCCTCGCCCAGTGCCAGACGGCCGGCCAGGGCGCTGGCCAGGGTGCAGCCGGAGCCGTGATAGCTGCCCGGCAGGCGCGCGCAAGTGAAGTCGTGACGACTGCCGTCGCGGCAATACAGGCGGTTGTGCACTTCGCTCTCGTCGCCATGGCCGCCGGTGATCAGCAGGTGGCGGATATGCGGCAGCAGGCGCTCGGCACACTCGTCGGCGCTGCCCTCCGGCAGTTCGGCAAGGATCCGAGCTTCCGGCAGATTCGGCGTGGCGATGGTGGAAACCGGGAACAGCCGCTCGCGCATGGCGTAGCCGACATCCTCCTTGCCCAGCGCACCGCCACCGCCGGCGCGCAGCACTGGGTCGCAGACCAGCGGCACGCCCGGCAGCCGGGCCATGATCTCGAGCACCGTCTCGACCATCTCCACCGAGCCGAGCATACCCAGCTTGACGGCGGCGATGGGCAGGTCGGCGATCACTGCGTTGGCCTGGGCGAGTACCCACTCGCGGTCGAGCACGCGGAAGTCGGAGACGTTGACGGTGTCCTGCACGGTGAGCGCGGTGACGGTCGGCGCAGCGTGGCAGGCCTGTGCCAGCAGGGCTTCGATGTCCGCCTGCAGGCCGGCGCCGCCACTGGGATCGTGGCCGGACAGGCAGAGGACGACGGGACGGGAAGTGAAGTTTTTCATGGCGTGCGAGCTTATCACCAAACCGCGCTGGCGGGACGCGGCAGTTGTGCGTCTATCCGCCACCGCCGCGCGCACCGGTCATCGGCCAAGTCATCCTGGCGAATCGGCTTTTTCCGGGTGCGCACGCCGCTGTGGTAGATTGCTGGCACTTTGGTTTTCGGACCGGGCGACAGAGTTCACCGACGGTGGGTTCGCAGTAGTCGCCTGGCCTGCACGAGGCATCATGCGGTACGTCTTCCTCTTCTTTCTGGCTGTTCTGCCTGCCTTGGCCGCCGCCGTCGAGCTCGACGAACACACCCGTCATTTGCCGCTCGGGCAGGTGATGGAAGTGTTCGAGGACCCGCGCGGAGAGATCAGCATAGAGGACATCGCGTCGCCCGCATTCGAAAGCCATTTCCAGCGCAATCGAACGCCGGTGTTCAACGCCGGCTATTCACGCTCCGTGCACTGGGTTCGCATCGATCTGAGCTACCGGCCGCAGATCGCCCAGGGGGCGAGGCGCTGGTTGCTGGAAGTGGCGTATCCGCCACTGGACAGCCTGCAGCTCTATCTGTCCGACGGGCAGGGTGGCTACCGCCTCGCCCGGGATACCGGCGACACCCGGCCCTGGGCCAGTCGCGAGATCCGTCAGGGCAACTACCTGTTCGAACTCGAGCTCCAGCCCGAGCAGCCGCAGCGCGTCTACCTGCGGGTGGAGAGCGAAGGCTCGATTCAGGTGCCGCTGAGCCTCTGGTCGCAGCACGCCTATCTGGAGGCGCAGCCGGGACGCATCTACGTACTGGGCATGATCTATGGCGTGCTGCTGGCGATGCTGGTCTACAACCTGTTCATCTATATCAGCATCCGCGACCAGAGCTACCTGTTCTACATCCTCTACATCGCCGCGTTTGGCCTCTATCAGGTCTCGGTGAACGGCGCCGGGGTGCAGTTTCTCTGGCCGGATCGGCCCTGGTGGGCCAACGCTGCGACCCCCCTGCTGATCGGCGCCACCGGGTTGTTCGGCTGCCTGTTCACCCGCAGCTTCCTGCGCACCGCCGAGCACAGCCGCTGGATGGACCGGCTGTTGCGGCTGATCATCGGTTTTTCGGTGGTGGTCATGGTGCTGGCGCTGACCACCGACTATGGCCTGTCGCTGCGCCTGGCCACCGCGCTGGCGCTGCTCTTCACCCTGGCGGTGTTCGCCGCTGGCATCCTGGCCTGGCTGCGCGGCATGCGTGTGGCGCGCTATTTCATCATCGCCTGGAGCGCGCTGCTGGTCGGAGGGCAGATCAACACCCTGATGGTGCTGGGCCACCTGCCGCACAACTTCCTGACGATGTACGCCAGCCAGCTGGGGGCCGCGCTGGAGGTGGTGCTGCTTTCGATGGCGCTGGCCGATCGCATCAACGCGCTGAAGGACGAGCGGGCAAAGATCCTGGAGAACGCCCGCTCCGACCTGGAACAGCTGAACCGCGAGCTGGCCGAGAGCAACCGGCTCAAGGACGAGTTTCTCTCCAACATCAGCCACGAGCTGCGCACGCCGATGATGGGCGTGATGGGCGCGCTCGAGCTGCTGCCGGCGTCGGAAACTCCGGAGGAACTGCAGCAGTACCAGCACATTGCCACCGGTTCGGCGCGGGACATGATGCGCCTGGTCAACAACATCCTCGTGCTCAGCGAGTTGCGCGCCGGCAAGCTGCGCCTGCAGGCCCAGCGCTTCAGCCTGCGCGACACGGCGGTGCGGCTGGAGCAGCAGTTCGGCCCCCAGGCGCGCGCCAAGGCGCTGGCCTTCGATCTGGAATTCGACGGCAAGCTGCCGGACCGCGTGTACGGGGACGGCGAGAAGTTCGAGCAAAGCATCTGTCATCTGCTCGACAACGCGGTGAAGTTCACCTCGCGGGGCGCCGTGACGTTGCGCTTCGGCGGCGCGATGGAACAGCGCCAGGTGCAGCTCGAGGTAGAAGTGATCGACAGCGGCATCGGTTTCAGCGACGCCGATCAGGCCTACCTCTATCACCAGTTCCGCCAGGTGGATGGCTCCATGACCCGACGCTACGGCGGGCTCGGCATCGGCCTGGCGATCAGCCGCGGGCTGATCGAAGTGTTCGGCGGGCAGCTGAGCCAGCAGTCGCGGCCCGGCCTGGGCAGTCGCTTCTGCATCCGCGTGCGCTTCCCGCTGCATGGCCCCGAACAGATGCTCGCGAGTCAACCGAACGGTAATCCGCCGTCCGCGCCGATTGCCTGAGGCGCGGACCTTTTGGCCGATACCTCGCTTCAAGCGGTCTGCCGCTGCGTGTTTCACTGCTGATCCAACCGCGCCGCCCGTTGCTCGCATGCGCCGACTACGCTTGCTGACAGCCGCCGCGCATCGGCAACGAAACGAGGGCCGTCAGATGATTCCGCAGACCTGTGCCGAAACCCACGAGGTCACCAATCAGGTGCCGCCGCTCGAAGGCGCCAACCTCTACCGCCTCGACCTGCCGTTGCAACAATGGACGCAGCGCTATCATGCCGGCTGGGCCCAGGGGCGGCTGGATGTCTATGGCGCGCTGGCCGGTGGGCCACTGATGCAGGCCGGCTTTCTCGCCAACGAGAACAGGCCGGTGTTCAAGAGCCATGATCGCTACGGTCATCGGATCGATCTGGTGGAATTCCATCCGGCCTATCACGAGCTGATGCGCACCGCCGTCGAGCATGGCATCCCCTCGCTGCCCTGGACCGATCCCCAGCCCGGCGCGCAGGTGGCGCGTGCGGCGCTGATGTACCTGCACAACCAGGCCGAAGCCGGCAGCAGCTGCCCCCTGACCATGACCTACGCCAGCGTGCCGGCGTTGCGTCTGCAGCCTGACCTTGCCGAACGCTGGCTGCCGAAGATCCTCGCCCGCGAATACGACCCGCGCAACGTGCCGATGGAGCAGAAGGCCGGCGTTACCATCGGCATGGCCATGACCGAGAAGCAGGGCGGCACCGACGTGCGTGCCAACACGACCCGTGCCTTTGCGGTCGGTGCTGGCGGGCCGGGGCAGGCCTACGAGCTGATCGGCCACAAGTGGTTCTGCTCGGCGCCCATGTGCGACGCCTTCCTCACCCTGGCGCAGACCGACAAGGGGCTGTCCTGTTTCCTGCTACCGCGCCATCGCCCGGACGGCACGCGCAACGCCTTCTATATCCAGCGTCTGAAGAACAAGCTGGGCAACTGGGCCAACGCCTCCAGCGAAGTCGAGTACCGCGGCGCGCTGGCCTGGATGGTTGGCGAGGAGGGCCGCGGCGTGCCGACCATCATCGAGATGGTCGCCTCGACCCGTTTCGACTGCATGATCGGCTCCAGCTCGCTGATGCGTCAGGCGCTGACACAGGCCATGCATCATTGCGCGCACCGCCGGGTAGGTGGGCGCGCCCTGCTTGATCAGCCGCTAATGAAGAACGTGCTGGCCGACCTTGCCCTGGAAAGCGAGGCAGCGCTGGCGCTGACCCTGCGCATGGGCCGCGCCCAGGACCATCGCCGTGACGAGCACGAAGACAAGTTCGCCCGCCTGGTCACCGCCATCGGCAAGTACTGGATCTGCAAGCGCGCCCCGACCATGATCGCCGAGGCCAGCGAATGCCTCGGCGGCGCCGGCTATGTCGAGGAAACCATCCTGCCGCGGCTTTATCGCGAGGCGCCGGTGAATTCCATCTGGGAAGGCTCCGGCAACGTGCAATGCCTGGATGTACTGCGCGCGCTGTCCAAGGAGCCCGGCGTGCTGGAGGTGCTGTTCGCCGAACTCGGCGATGGCCACGGTGACGCGCGCCTGAAGGCGCATATCCAGCGACTGAAGGCGGCCTTCGGCGACACCGAGGACATCCAGTACCGCGCCCGTCAGCTGACCGAAGAGGTAGCCGTGGCGCTGCAGGCCAAGCTGCTGCTCGAAGCGGGCGATGCCGCGGTGTCGGATGCCTTCATCGCCAGCCGGCTGGATGGCCACGGGCGGGTGCACGGCACCCTGCCGAGGGGGCTGGATATCGCCGCGCTGCTGGCGCGCAGCGCACCGCATCTATGAGCCCTTGTCCGGCGGCAGCCCCTTGCCGTCGGGCCTGCAGCGTCAGGGACGAGGCTGCTGGCGCAGCAATTCCTTGAGTTCGGCGATCTCCCCGCGCAGGGCGCGGACCTCGTCGTGCAGGTCGGTTTCGATATGCTCGCGCGCCGCCTCGATGCTCGCCTGGGTGGCTTCGCGGTCTGCGTCGGTGACCGTCTGCATCGCATTGACGATGATCGCGATGAACAGGTTGAGCATGGTGAAGGTGGCGATCAGGATGAACGGGATGAAGAACACCCAGGCATAGGGAAAGATTTCCATCACCGGGCGCACGATGCCCATGGACCAGCTTTCCAGGGTCATGACCTGAAACAGGGTGTACACCGAACGACCAAGGCTGCCGAACCACTCGGGGAAGTCGGCGGCGAACAGGCCCGTGGCGATCACCGCCGAGACGTAGAAGACCAGCGCCAGCACCATGGCGATCGAGCCCAGCCCGGGAATTGCCGACAACAGTGCGCCGACCACGCGGCGCATCGACGGCACCATGGTCACCATGCGCATCACCCGCAACACGCGCAAGGCACGCAGGATGCTGAACGGACCGCTGGCCGGCACCAGGGCGATGGCGACCACGCTGAAGTCGAACAGACTCCAGGGATCGCGGAAGAACGCTGCACGGTGGACATAGATGCGCGCGGCGATCTCGGCAACGAATACCGCCAGGATCAGCGAATCCAGCAGTACCAGCGCCTCGCCCCAGCGCGCCACCAGCGCGGCCGAGGTCTGCATGCCTAGAATCGCCGCGTTGATCACGATGAGCAGCAGAATGCCGCGCTGGAACGCTGGCCGTTCGATGAACTGGCCGAGGCGACTGCGGCTCGTTTCCGGATGTGCTACCTGCATGATGCCTACCTGTCTGTCGATCGATGCCCCGGCCGGCGCCTCGCAGGCGCACGCTGAGCCGGGCGGGCGCGAGTATGGCGTTGCGCAGGCCAGACGGGAATTGCCTGCGGCGACGGACTCGTTTCCTGATTTAACAGGCAGCCTTCTGCCTTGCTGGCATCGCACACGTCAGTCGGAACACCGCGCGTGGCCCGCCAGTATCCCCGCCAGCACACGGCGATCGATGTTGGCGCCGCTGAGCACGACGGCAATGCGTTCCCCCGTGTTAAGCGCGCGTTCCTGAATGGCGGCAGCCAGTGCGGCGGCGCCGGCGCCCTCCGCGGTGTTGTGGGTGTCTTCGTGGAGCGCGACGATCGCCCGGCGGATTTCGCCGTCATCGACACGCACGATGCGTGCGGCACCTTCGGCAATGATCTCCAGTGCTTCGGCAGCAGGCATCCGGCAGGCCATGCCATCGGCGAACGTATCGGCGGTTTCGGTGCAGACGATCCGCCCCTGCTCGAAGCTCTGTGCGTATGCGTCCGCTGCGCTGGAAACGACGCCGACGATTTCGCAGTCCAGCCCCAGCAGGTCGCGGACGCGGATCAGGCCGCAGATCCCCGAGCCCATGCCGATGGGCACGTAGACGCGGCGCAGCGGCGGCGCGGCCTCGAAGAGCTCCAGGGCATAGGTGGCGACCCCGCGAATCAGGTCCGGATGCAGCGCGGGGACGAAATGCCAGCCGCTCTGTCTCGCCAGCTCGGCGGCTTGCTGGCGCGCCGTGTCGAAATCCTCACCGTGTTCGATGACTTCGGCGCCGCAGGCGCGCATCGCCGCATTCTTTTCCGTCGAGTTGCCCTGCGGTACCAGAACCTTCAGCGGCACGCCGGCCTGTCGCGCGGCCATCGCCAGGCTGATGCCGTGATTGCCGCGGGTGGCGCTGATCATGCCGGGCAGTCGTGGCTCGCGCCCGAGCAGCTCATGCACGTAGAGCAGGCCGCCGCGAACCTTGAATGCACCGGCCGGCGTGTGGTTTTCGTGCTTGACCCAGACTTCGCAGCCGAGGCGTTGCGACAGTAGCGGCCAGTTGTACTGTGGGGTCGGCGGAACATGCCGGCCGATCAGTTCGGCGGCCTGGCGCAGTGCGGTGAGATCGAACATGGCGGCTCCTTCAGTAGTTTGACGGAGAGCCTAGGTCGGATCATTGTATGGGTAAATCCTTATATTGCATGGCAGACAATGTGGCTTCCGAAGCTTAGCGATAACGATCAACCGCGCTATCTGGCGCTGGTGGATGCGATCTCCGCGGCAATCGAGCGCGGCGAACTCAAGCCAGGCGATCGCCTGCCTCCGCAGCGCCGGCTGGCCTGGGCGCTGGGGCTCAATCCGAGCACGGCCATGCAGGCCTATCGCGAGGCCGCACGACGGCATCTGGTTGGCGGTGAGGTCGGCCGGGGCACCTTTGTGCTGGCAAGCAGCCGCGAGGCCAGCCTGTTCCTGCTCAAGCAGCCGGAGGCCGTGCCGGCGCGCCTGGACCTGTCGACCAATCTGCCGGTGCTGGACGCGGACGATCGGGATCTGCACCGCAGCCTGGCGGCGCTGGGAGCATCGTCAGAGCTTGCGCTGTTGCAGGGCTACCCCTCGGCCTCGGCGCTGCAGCGCGGGCGCGTCGCGGTCAGCCGCTGGTTGCAGCGTCGCGGGCTGGAGCTGCCGCCGGGGCAGATCCTGCTCTGTGCCGGTGCACAGCAGGGTGTGTTTGCCGCCATGCTGGGCCTGTGCGCGCCGGGCGAACCGGTGCTGGTCGAGGCGCTGACCTCGCCCGGCATCAAGGCCGCTGCGCGTCAGCTGCGCCTGCCTCTGCATGGTGTGGCGCTCGATCAGCACGGCATCGTGCCCGAGGAGTTCGATCGCCAGGCTCGGGCCACCGGTGCGCGGGTCGCGGTGCTGACGCCCTGCCTGCAGAATCCCACGGGCGTCAGCATGGACCGCGGGCGGCGCGAGGCGATCGCGGAGCTGGCGCGTCGGCACGATCTGCTGATCATCGAGGATGATGTCTACGGAGCCCTCGGTGACGAACCACCGCTGGCGACGTTGCTGGGTGAGCGCAGCGTGTTGGTCGGCAGCCTGTCGAAGACCGTCGCGCCCGGGCTGCGTTTCGGTTTCATCGCCACGCCCGGGTCATGGCTGGGGCGCATCGATCCGGAAGCGCAGGCCACCGGCTGGGCGCTCTCGCCGCTGTGCCTGCGCCTGGCAAGTGAGTGGATCGAGGACGGCACGGCGCTGCGTCGGCTGGCCTGGCAGCGTCGCCAGATCGAGCGGCGCTGGAAGATGGCGCGCAAGCTGCTAGGACCAAGGGTGACGGGGCCCGCTTCGCCGCACCTTTGGTTGACGGCCACGGATGGCGAGGTCGGCCTGGCCGGCATTGCCCACGCCGCTTCCATCGAGTGCGCGGCGGCACAGGTGTTTGCCGTCGGCCCCGATGCGCCGGATGCGCTTCGCCTCAGCCTGAGTGCGGCGCCCGGGCTGGTGCCATTGCAGCAGGCGCTGCAGGCATTGGCCGAGGGGCTTGGCGTGAGGCGAGCAACGGATGAGGTGTCTGCGGCGCTATCGCTGTCATCGATGAGCAGGCAAGATGTTTCCAACGACTGAACAAGGAATCCAGCATGAATCCAGCCGGTGATACTTTCCGCATTGCCACCAGCGCAGAAGCTGCAGTGGACTACCTTGCCGAACTGCACGCGCGCGCCACCACGGCGCTCAACCAGGCGCTCAAACGTTACGTGACCAGCCGCGCCGAGCCGAGCCTGCAGGAGCGCAGCCTGTTCCGCTATCCGCAGCTGCGTCTGACCTATGAATGCCACGGCGAAGTGCCGGCTTCGACCCGCGCCTATGCCAAGGTGCAGGCGCCCGGCGTGTACAGCGTTACGGTGACCCACCCGGCCGCGTTTCGCGCCTACCTGCTCGATCAGCTCAAGCCGCTGATCCAGGATTTCAACGTCACCGTTGAGGTCGGCATGAGCGACCGCAACATTCCCTATCCCTATGTGATCGAACAGGGCGACGAGCTGGCCGGCACCGGCGTGACTGCGGCCGAGCTGGCGCGGGTATTTCCCAGCACCGACCTGTCCGCCGCGACCGACGACATCGCCGACGGGCTCTACGACTGGGAGCACGCCGACCCCTATCCGCTGGCACTGTTCGACGGCGCACGGGTGGATTTCTCGCTGCGCCGACTGGTGCACTACACCGGCAGCGACTGGCGCCATGTGCAGCCGTGGATTCTGCTGACCAACTACCACCGCTACGTCGACCAGTTCATCCGCCACGGCCTGGACATGCTGCGTGACGACACCCGTTTCACCCGCATGGTGCTGCCGGGCAACGTGATCATCGAGCGTGGCATGGAGGAGGGCGAGGCGCAGGCGATCATCGGCGGTGTGCTCTGGCACCGTTACCAGATGCCCGCCTATCACCTGATTGCCGATGACGGCCACGGCATCACCCTGGTGAACATCGGCGTCGGTCCGTCCAACGCCAAGAACATCACCGATCACCTCGCCGTGCTGCGACCGCATTGCTGGCTGATGATCGGCCACTGCGGCGGGTTGCGGCAGTCGCAGTCCATCGGCGATTACGTGCTGGCGCACGCCTACATGCGGCGCGACGGCATCCTCGACCGCGTGCTGCCGCCGCACATTCCACTGCCGGCGCTGGCCGAGGTGCAGCAGGCGCTGCAGGATGCGGCTGCACGCATCACCGGGGAGCAGGGCGAGGCACTGAAGAAGCGTCTGCGCACTGGCACCGTGCTGACCTACGACGATCGCAACTGGGAATTGCGCTGGGCCCAGGAGCGGCCGCTGATCAACCTGTCGCGGGCGGTGGCGGTGGACATGGAGAGCGGCACCATCGCCGCCCAGGGGTATCGCCTGCGCGTGCCGTACGGCACGCTGCTGTGCGTGTCGGACAAGCCCCTGCACAGCGAGATCAAGCTGCCCGGGTCGGCCAATGCGTTCTACGAGCGCGCCGTGACCCAGCACCTGAAGATCGGCATCGCCGCCCTCGACCTGTTGCGCAGCCAGCTGAACTCGCTGCACTCGCGCAAGCTGCGCAGCTTCGACGAGCCGCCGTTCCGCTGATTCGCGCCGGCGCTTTCGCGGGGATGGACGATACTCAAGAGGTTCATCCCCGCGTCAGCATCGGAGGCTCAACATGGACGCATCGACTCACGCCTTCCACAACCTGTTCGAACAGTTGGGGCTGCCCAACGACGACGTGTCGATCAGGCGCTTCATCGAAACCCACTCACCCCTGGCGGACGACATCTACCTGGCGGACGCGCCCTTCTGGACGCCGGCCCAGGCGAGCTTCCTGCGTGAGGAGATCCTCGAGGATGCCGGCTGGGCCGAGGTGGTCGATCGCCTCAACGTAGCGCTGCGACGGCACTATCACTGACGCATCGCCGCGCTCAGCTGGCCAGCAGCCAGGCGCCGGTCAGCGCCGAGGCGGCACCGGCGATGCGCACCAGCGGCGCGGCGGCCTGCGGCAGGTAGCGCACCGCTGCGTAACCGGCCGCGTGCAGGGCGGCCGTGGCCAGCACGAAGCCGGTGGCATAACCCCACGGGCTGGACAGCTCCGGCAGTTCCAGGCCATGGGCGACGCCGTGGCTGATGGCGAACAGCGCAGTGAGCAGGGCGGCCACCGGCAGAGGCGGACGTACCGCCAGTGCCACCAGCAAGCCCAGTGCGAATACCGAGCCGGCAATGCCGGTTTCCATCAGCGGCATCTCGATACCGGCAAAGCCGGCGAGGCCGCCCAGCAGCATGGTGGCGACGAAGATCAGCGGCAGCGCCCAGCGCGCCTTGCCGGTCTGCTGGGCCGCCCATAGCCCGACGGCGACCATCGCCAGCAGGTGATCGAGACCGAAGACGGGGTGAGCGATACCGGACAGCACGCCGGCGTGATCGTGGCCGGGGTGTGCCAGTGCCAGGGTCGGGCTGAGCAGTAGAAGGGTGGCGAGCAGTGGTTTGCGCAGGTTCATAGAGACTCCTTGGGTGATCGGGCGGACGTCAGGCGGCGCTGAGCATTCCCTGTTTTTCGATGAAGGCGATGATCTCCTCGAGACCCTGGCCGACCTTCTGGTTGCTGAAGACGAACGGGCGCTCGCCGCGCATCTTGCGGGCGTCGCGGTCCATCACCTCCAGCGAGGCACCGACCATGGGTGCGAGGTCGATCTTGTTGATCACCAGCAGGTCGGACTTGCAGATGCCCGGGCCGCCCTTGCGCGGCAGCTTGTCGCCGGCGGACACGTCGATCACGTAGATGGTCAGGTCCGACAGCTCCGGGCTGAAGGTGGCCGAGAGGTTGTCGCCGCCGGACTCGACGATGATCAGATCCAGGCCGGGAAAGCGCCGGTTGAGCTGCTCCACCGCCTCGAGGTTGATCGAGGCGTCCTCGCGGATCGCCGTGTGCGGACAGCCGCCTGTTTCCACGCCGATGATCCGCTCGGGCGCCAGGGCCTCGTTACGCACGAGGAACTGGGCGTCTTCCTGGGTGTAGATGTCGTTGGTCACCACGGCGAGGTTGTAACGGTCGCGCAGGGCCTGGCACAGGGCGAGGGTCAGGGCGGTCTTGCCGGAACCGACCGGCCCGCCAATGCCGACGCGCAGGGGTTGTGTGCTCATGGGTGGTCTCCTCTGGGAGGCAGTGTGGGTGCCTCGGGGTTGATGCGAAGGGTGCTGCTGCCGATTGGGGCAGGGGGAATAGAAATCCTTGGGTGATCGACGGTGGCGTACGCAGTGTTGTCAGGCGCCGCGCTTTCTCGGCTGGGACTGCAGGTTGCGCCTTGCACGGCGCGTCACTTTCTCTTGTCTCGCCAAGAGAAAGTAACCAAAGAGAAGGCGACGCCGACATCCGGCCCTTCGCTGCGCGAAGGGTGCCCTCACTCCATCGCCGCTCCGGGGGCACGCTGCGAAGGGCCATCCCTACCGACGGCGGCCCCGACCCATCGCAGCTCTCGCGGCATCCATGCCGCTCAACCCCCTCCACGGCAACTGCGCTCGGCTTCCTGACGGGGGTTGGGGTCCGAGTTGCCTGAAAGCTTGTGACCCTCATGACCTAAACAACCGACTGTACTGCCGCTCATGCGCCATGCTGGTCAGCACCAATCCAAACGGCGCGCTGCCCCAGGCCGCTTCCGGCAGCTGACTCGCTTCCCGCTGCGCCTGGCTCAGGACCGGCAACAGCTGCGAGGTCAACCGCTGCGCCGCCTGCTGCCCCAGCGGCAGGGTCTTCATCAGCACCGCCAGCTGATTTTCCAGCCAGCCCCACAGCCAGGCGGCCAGTGCATCGGCGGGTTCGATCCGCCAGGCACGGGCGGCCAGCGCCCAGGCCAGGGTCAAGCCGGGCTCGTCGGCGGCGGCCAGGCAGTCACGCCCCGGCTGGTCGAGTTCCGGCAGGCCGTCGAGCAGCTGCGCGAGGGAATAGCCCATCTGCCGGCTTTCCAGCTGCAGCTCGCGGGTTTCGCGGCTGGCGCGGTGTTCGGCAGCCAGATGCAACAGGCGCGGCCAGTCGTCCTGTGCCGCTGCTTCGCAGTGTGCGAGCAGCAGCGGCGCCTCGAAGCGGGCGAGGTTGAGCAGCAGTTGATCCTCCAGCCAACGCCGGGCGCTGTCCGGGTCGTTCACCTGGCCGTTCTCCACCGCCATCTCCAGCCCCTGGGAATAGCTGTAGCCGCCGATCGGCAGCTGCGGGCTGGCCAGCCGGAGCAGGGCCCAGGCCGGGACGGGCGCGCCCGCCGCGTTCACGGGCGTACGCCGAACTGGTGCAGGCGCGGTGCGTAACTGAACTCCGCCTCGCCGGCGTGGGAATGATGATGGCCGCCACCGTAGGCGCCATGCTCCGGCTGGAAGGGCGCCTCGATGTGTTCGACCTGGGCGCCCAGCTGCAAGAGCATGTCCTTGAGTACATAGTCGTCGAGTAGGCGCAGCCAGCCGTCGCCGACCTGCAGGGCGACATGGCGGTTGCCCAGGTGGTAGGCCGCGCGGGTCAGCTCGAAGGCGCTGGCGCAGGTGACGTGCAACAGCTGTTCGGGGCGGGCGCGCACGCGCACCACACGGCCATCGGCTGCCAGCAGGCACTCACCGTCGGCGAGCGGCGGCTGGCCGCGTTCGAGAAACAGGCCGACGTCTTCGCCGCTGCTGCTGAAGCAGCGCAGGCGACTCTTGCTGCGCGCGTCGTAGGTCAGTTCGAGTTCGGCCTGCCATTCAGGGCGGGCCGCGATGCGTTGGCGAATCACCAGCATTGCAAATGTTCCGGTCGGATCGTTTGCCGAAGCAGAGCAAGGGGCTTGCCAATCGGGCGTCCGGACAGGGCTGGTGGCGGCTACAGGGATCTTTGTGCCAGATATTGGGGCCTGTCGCGCACCGTTACGGTGCGCGCCGTGCGGTCGTGGCGCAAGCGTGCGCCTTACTGGTGCAGGCTGCGCACCATGTACACCGCCGGTATCTGATAGCTGGCCAGGTTGCCGGCCTGTGGCGGTTCGAGTTCGTCATGGGCCTGGTAGCCCAGGCGCGACCAGAAACCGGTCGAATCCTGTACCGACACCAGCGCCGAATAGCGCAGCCTGATGCTGCTGGCCTGCTTCAGGTTGTGGCGTACCAGCGCCGGACCGATGCCGCGACCGGCGGCGCGACGGGCCACGGCCAGATCATGCAGGTACAGACAATCGGCTTCACCGTCACTATGGAATTCACCGTCCAGCGGCGTGACCTTGCCCAGGCGGGACGGGTAGGCGAACAGGTAGCCGCAGACCCCCTCGGCGTCCTCGGCTACCCAGGCCAGGTGCGGGCAGGCCGCCAGGCGCGAGCGGATCACCGCTTCGTCTTCCAGTACCTCGGCAGCATAGGACTCTTCCTGGATCGCCAGGACGGCAGGGATATCGCGCTCCTGCATCGCTCTCAACTGGTACATCACGACTACACTCGAACGCCGCGAAACGCCACGCGGCCCGGCAAAAAGCCGGCGATCATACGCGAAACGGCGGTGTTTTGCTCGCCAGCGGACGGCCTGCCGGGGCGGGTGTACAGGTCCGCGGTCAGACGGTGTCAACTGGCCAGCCGGCTCGTCGCCGTGGCAGCACCAGTCAGCCGATTGATGGAGCATCCGCAGGCCTTGGCAGGCATAATGCTTAGTCTGCTAACAAGTGAGGCGAGCGTTGAACGATCATCACCACCCGCTCTATGGCGTTCTGCTGATACTGCTGTCGGGTCTGCTGCTGGCCAGCCATGACGGGTTGGCCAAACACCTTTCGGAGATCTACCCCGTCTTTCTGGTCATCTGGGCCCGCTACGTGGCGCAGACGGTGCTGATGACGGCGCTGTTCGTGCCGCGCATGGGGCAGCGCGTGTTCCGCACCCTGCGGCCCTGGCCGCAGCTGCTGCGCGGATTGAGCCTGGTCAGCGTCAGCCTGCTGTTCATCAACGGCCTGCATTTCATCCCGCTGGCCGAGGCGACCGCGGTGATCTTCCTGACGCCGGTGCTGGTGACCGTCGCCTCGGCGCTGCTCGGTGAGCGAATCAATCCCAGCCAGTGGATCGCGGTGGGGTTCGGTCTGCTCGGCGTGCTGATCATCGTGCGTCCGGGGTCGGCATTGTTCACTCCGGCAGCGCTGCTGCCGCTGGGCGCGGCGCTGTCGTTCACGGTCTATCAGCTGATCACGCGGCGCCTGGCCGGAACCGACCATCCGGTGACCAGCAACTACCTGACCAGCCTGGTCGGCTGCGTGGCCCTGAGCGTGCTGGTGATCTTCAACTGGCGCACGCCGACGCTGCACGACGCGCTGCTGATGGGCGCCCTCGGTGGCATGGCCATGCTCGGTCATCTGCTGCTGACCAACGCCTTCCGCTTCGCCAGCGCGGCGACGCTGGCGCCGTTCACCTACAGCCAGATCGTGTTCGCCGGGGTGGTGGGTTACCTCGCCTTCGATCACGCACCGGATGCCGGAGCGCTGCTCGGTATGGCGGTGATCATCGCCAGCGGGCTGTGCATGGCCTATGTGCAGCGCCGCCAGCCCGCCGCCGGCGGATAAACGGCGAATGTGCCATTCGGATGGCCGAACAGCTTCTCAGCATCGATATTGAAATGAACAGACAGGGCGATTCGACCCTTGCGTGCAACGCATACAACAAACGGAGCCTATATGCCGCGACTCTCTCATCATGACCTGCGCCGCAACTTCCGCGAGCTGCTCAACGCCGACCGCTGCTTCCACACGGCGTCGGTGTTCGACCCGATGTCGGCACGCATCGCCGCCGATCTCGGCTTCGAGGTCGGCATTCTCGGTGGCTCGGTGGCCTCGCTGCAGGTGCTGGCCGCGCCGGACTTCAACCTCATCACCTTGAGCGAGTTCGTCGAGCAGGCCACGCGCATCTGCCGCGTCGCCCAGTTGCCGGTGCTGGCCGATGCCGACCACGGTTACGGCAACGCGCTCAACGTGATGCGCACCGTTTCCGAGCTGGAGCGCGCCGGGATCTCCGCGCTGACCATCGAGGACACCCTGCTGCCACCCAAATTCGGTCGCCGCTCCACCGACCTCATCGGCATGTTCGAGGCCGTCGGCAAGATTCGCGCGGCGCTGGAGGCGCGAGTCGATTCGGAAATGGCCATCATCGGTCGCACCAACGCCGGCGTGATCGGCTTCGAGGAAGTCATCGCACGCGCCCAGGCCTACGAAAAGGCCGGTGCCGATGCCATCTGCCTGGTCGGCATCGAGGATTTCGATCACCTGGAAAGCATCGCCAGCCAGCTCAGCAAGCCGCTGATGCTGGTTACCTACGGCAACCCCAACCTGCGCGACAACGCGCGGCTGGCCGCGCTCGGCGTGCGCATCGTGGTCAACGGCCACGCAGCCTACTTCGCAGCGATCAAGGCGACCTACGACTGCCTGCGCGAGCAGCGTCAGGTCGACGCCCTGGACCTCAACGCCTCGCAGTTGTCGGTCAAGTATTCCACCGCGGACGAGTACGTCGTCTGGGCCGAGGAGTACATGCAGGTCAAGGAGTAAGCCGCTGACCCGCCCGGACAGCCATCGCTGCCCGGGTGGGCAACACCGCCGCCACTGGAGCCTTGATGAGCCCACGCCTGTTGACCTTCATGGTCGCCTTCGCCGCCTTTCTCGGGCCGTTCACTCAGACCGTGTATGCGCCGATCCTGCCGGAGCTCGGTGGTGCGCTGCGCACCACGCCGTTTCTGATCAACCTCAGCATCTCGATCTTCACGCTGGTGCTGGCCTTCATGCAGCTCATCTACGGGCCGCTGGTGGATCGCAGTGGGCGCAAGCGCACCCTGCTGGCCGGCTTGGCAATCTATATCGTCGCTTCCCTGGGCTGTTTCCTGGCCGATCGCATCGAGACACTGCTGGCGTTCCGCGCGCTGCAGGCGGTCGGCATCGCCGCCGGAGCGGTGGTGGCGGTCACGGTGATCGGCGATCGCTTCGAAGGCGCCGCGCGCGGCCGGGCGATGGGTTCGTTCCAGATGATGGTGGCGCTGGGGCCGGTGGTCGGCCCGGTGGTGGGCGGTTTCGTCGGCGAGCATCTGGACTTCCACTACGTGTTCCTGCTGCTGGCCCTCGTCGGTGCGGCCGCGCTGCTGAGCAACGCCATCTGGCTGCGGGAAACCCGGCCGGCCGGGGAGCCGCGCGCCTTTCATCCGGCGCAGTACCTGGAGGTACTGGGCAACCGCCAGGGGCTGGCGATCATGCTGCTGAGCTTCGTGCAGTACTACGCCTTCTACAACTACCTGGTGTTCATGCCGCGGGTGCTGGATGCGGTCTACGGCCTGAGCGCCAGCGAAAAAGGGCTGGTGTTTCTGCCGCTGTCGGTGGCCGTGGTGATCGGCAGCTACGTCGGCGGTCGGCTGCTCGGGCATTGGCGACCGCGGCCGATGCTGCTGATCACGGCGCTGCTCAATGCGCTCAGCCTGCTGCTGTTTGTGGCGGTGGCGCCTCTGTCACTGGTCGCGCTGGTGGTGGCGGTAACGGCGTTCGGGCTGTTTCTCGGGCTGTCGCTGCCGGTGCAGACCAGTCTGCTGATGGACCTGTACCAGCACAACCGCGCCACCGCTGTGGGCAGCTACAACTTCTTCCGCTTCATGGGCATGGCCACCGGGCCGGTGCTGGGCTCCTGGCTGTTTCAGGATGGCAACCTCGGGCTGCTCTACGGCTTCGCCGCAGCGGCCTTCCTGCTGGCGGTCGGCAATGCGCAGCTGCGCTTTCGATGGGGATAGCGCCGGCAGACGTCGGCGACGCTAGAAGAACGAGCGTTCGGCCTTGAACATCATGAACCCTTCGCAATAGGTGTTCTGCCCCGAATAGACGCCACATTGCGCGCCGCGCAGGCTGGTATCGGTGTAGGACAGATCCAGCTGCATGCCGAGTAGGCGCCGCGACAGGTTCAGAGACCAGTCGTTGAACACCCGCACGCTGCCGCCGGGGTAGTACAGCGGGCTGTCCAGGGTGTGGCTGGCGTACTTCAGGCGTACCCCGACATCGAACGGCCGCAGCGCACCCAGGTCGAGAAACAGCGTGCTGTCGGTCCGCCCCAGCGAGCTGCTCAGCGCGCCACCCAGCCGGCTGCTGCCCAGGTTGACGCCGGCGTAGTACTCCTCGCGGTTCTTGGCCTGCAGCTCGGGAAAGCTATAGCGGATCACGCCGAGCTCGTAACCCAGCGAATCGTCGAGCCGTGGCTGGGCGTAACCGACATAGCTGTTGAGCTCCAGCTGACTGCCGTCGAGCAGTCCGACGCTGGGCGACCACTGGCCGAGGTAGACGCCACTGGCGTGGGTCAGATCGAGGCCGCCACGAAAGGTGCCGGCCGTGGTGGGCTGCACCAGACCCTGGGCCATGCTGCGAGTCGGCGCGGTGCCGAGCTTGAGGTCGAACTGGCCGACCTCGCGTTCCACCACTTCAGGTTGGCTGGCGCAGCCGCCGAGCGCGATGGCCAGCGCGAGCAGATATCGTCTGTGCATATGCTGCTTCACTGGTGAGAAGACTGAACGGCCGACCGGTGACGACCACCTGCGGCAAGACCGGACTGGAGCGCTGCTGGCTGCCACGGCTTGCCTGAACCGGGCCGAGGATAGTCAAGCTGGTCGGGCTGCGAGCCCCGCTCGTCGATTTGGCGCCAGCGGATCGACAGGCGGCGCCGGTGCGTGGCCTAACGGAAATCCGGCGGTTCACGGCGCCGCTTTTTGGAAACCCCCGGCGCGAATACCGTTCCAATGCAGGCACACCCAAGAACTGGCCCGGCGGGCCGAGGAGGTTGCGATGGCCACCGGTTGGGCAGGAGATGGCGCGGTACAGGAGCAGATCGACAGCACCGTCGAAGATGCCGTACAGCGCGCCCGCAGCCGACTCGCTCGGGGCGAAAGCCTGAAGCACTGCGAAGAATGCGGAGAGAAGATTCCCGAGGCGCGCCGTCAGGCGGTGCCGGGTGTACGCCTGTGCATCAAGTGCCAGGCGGCGCAGGACAAGGAAGATGCCAGGTTCAGCGGCTACAACCGTCGCGGCAGCAAGGACAGCCAGCTGCGTTGATCAATCGCGGCGGATCGGCATCGAGAAAGTGAAGGTGGTGCCCGCTTCGGCACTGGAACTGACACGCATGCTGCCGCCGTGGGCACGGGCGATCTGGTCGACGATGAACAGGCCGAGCCCCAGGCCTCCTCGGCTGGAGCCTCCCTGGTCCTGCCAGTAGGGCTGGAACAGCCGCTCGAGGTGTTCGGCCGCAATCGGCGTGCCGCGGTTGTGCACGGCGAGTTCGAAATGCCCGTTGTCGGTCTGCGCCGTCACGATCACCGGGCCGGTGCTGGCGCCGTGATGCAGCGCGTTGGTGATCAGGTTGGCGAGCAGCTGCGCGATGCGGTCCGGATCGCACTCGAACATCTCCATTGGCGACAGCCGCTCGAGCAGCACCCGTCGCGGATGCGCATTGCGCAGCTCGTCGGTCACCTGGAGCAGGGTGCGATTGAGCTCCGGTGGCGTCGTCCAGTTCAGCGGAATGCCGTTGCCCAGCTGACCGCGGGCGAAATCCAGCAGGTCATCCACCATGCGCGAGGCACGCTGGCTGGCGGTGCGCACGTGCTCGGCCAGTTGCTGGGTGCCGACTTCCGTCGAGCGGCGCAGCAGCAGGTCGCTGGCCGCCTGGATCGAGGCCAGCGGGGTGCGCAGGTCGTGGCCGAGCAAGGCGATGAACTGCTCACGCTGATAGCCTGTGATGCGCTCGTCAGCCAGCGCCGCACGCGTAGCCTGCTGTTGCTCTTCGGCATCGATCTGCAGGGTCTGCAGGCGGGCAAAAGACTCGAACATCGCCCGCGTCGCCGGGCTGGAGAGGTCGCGGGGCTCCGGATCGAGTGCGCAGAGCGTGCCGAAGAAGCTGCCGTCGGCGCGCAGCACCGGTACCGAGATATAGCTTTCGAAGCCATACATCCGCGGCGTGTGATGGTTGCGGTAGTCGGGGTCGGCGCTGACCTGGCTGATGATGATCGGCTGGTGGGAGGCGTGGATCTCGCTGCACAGCGTGGTAGTGATGTCCAGCTCGCCGCCGACCTTCAGACCGAACTCGATGCGATCGAGCACGGCGCAGGCGGTCCAGTTCGACTCGGTGACGCGGGCGACCGCAGCGAAGCGCAGCCCGGTGGTTTCGCTGACCACCTGCAGGATGGCCGGTACAGCGCTGATGCGTTGCACGGTAAGCAGGTCGTCGAGGATGGATCGCACCATCTGCAGGCCCTGAGCGACGTAAAAAGGCCGGCCACTTTAACATGGCCGACCTCTGCAGCAGGCGCCGGTCAGCCGAGCGGAGCGGGTTGCACCGCCCGAGCGAGCAACGGCTGGTTACGCATCAGTCCGTAGTGCAGCACGCCGCCGAACAGCGCGCCGAGCAGCCAGGCGAAGCCGGACAGGCTCTCCAGGCCCGGCACCCACACCGAGGCCACCGAAAACAGCGCGCTGACGCCGAAGGCGATCATCGCCTTGCGGTTCCAGCCGGCATTGAAGTGGTAGATCCCGCTGCGCTCGGTGGAGAACAGCTGCTGCAGGTCCAGGTGCTGGCGGCGCACCAGGTAATAGTCGGCGACGATGATGCCGTACAGCGGCGCCAGCGCCGCGCCCAGCGTATCGACAAAGGCGGCGATGCCCACTTCGCTGATGAAGGCCACCCACAGCGCGCCGATGAAAAAGGCGATGGCGGCAGTGATGAAGCCACCGGTCCGGGCGCTGATCCTGGCGGGGGCCAGGTTGGCGATGTCGTAGGCCGGAGGGATGAAGTTGGCGACCAGGTTGATGCCCACCGTAGCGGCGAAGAAGGTGATCGCGGCGACCACCGTCAGGGTGACATTGTCGATGCGTGCCACGATGTCGGTCGGGTTGGTCAGCGTCTCTCCGAATACGACCACGGTGCCGGCGGTGATCACCAGCGCGATCATCGAGAATATCGCCAGGCTCACAGGCAGGCCGAAGAAATTACCGATGCGCATCTGCCGCTCGTCTTTCACGAAGCGGGCGAAATCGCCGTAGTTGATTACCACCGCTGCGAAGTAGGCGACCATGGTGCCGACCACTGCCGCGAATGCTGCAATCGGACCGCCGGCATGTTCGCCGCTGCCGCTGAAGATGTCGCCAAGGGCGCCCAGCAGGCTCGGGCCGGCCTGATACCAGATGGCGATCATCAGCACGATCATCACCAGGTAGACCAGCGGGCCGGCCCAGTTGAGAAAGCGCGTTACCCAGTCGACGCCGCGAACGAACAGCGCTACCTGAAACACGCAGACCATCACGTAGGCGGCCCAGTCGATGGCAGTCAGGCCGAGCAGTGTCGCCGCCTGTGGATCGGTGCCCATGAAGGCCCGGAGCAGCAGCGCAACGGCAGTCGAGGCAAAGTAGGTCTGCACGCCATACCAGAAGATCGCGACGATGCCGCGGACGACCGCCGGGAAGTTAGCGCCGCGTACGCCCATGCTCGCCCGCGCCATGACGGGGAATGGAATGCCGTACTTCACACTCGGTTTTCCGGTGAGGTGCACCAGCCCCATCACGATAAAGCCGGCCAGGACGATACCCGTCAGAACCGCCCAGCCATTGAGCCCGTAGCTGATGAAAAGCGTGGCGGCCAGCGTGTAGCCGAACAGACTCTGTATGTCGTTGGACCACACGTTGAAGATCTCGAACCAGCCCCATTTGCGCCCAGGCGGGGCGAGTGGTGCGAGATCGGCGTTGTACAGGCTGGGATCGAACTGTTTGATCTGGAAGTCGTCACGGTTCATGGGAGGGCGCTCTGAGCAAGACTGTGGAGTTTTTGTATGCAGTTCTTGTTCCGCGTAAGGCAGAGCTCGCGAATTTATCGGCCGTGGCGTAGCGCGCCACTTCGCCAACCCCTGAATTCTAGGCGCTCCCAGACAGTTCGCCTGAATTTTTTGTATACAGAAACTGATGCGGATTTAGCCGGGGATGAGTGCAGCGGCCTGTCTACGGTGCGCCGCTCGAGAGCCTTAGGTGCGTGCAATGCACCAGCAGGGTGCTTTCCGATGGCGCATAAAAAAGCCAGGCCCTGCGTGGGGGCCTGGCTTCCCGACCGAATCGGCCGATGGACGCGATTACTGCTGGGTAACGACCGCGGTGTTGTTGCTGCCGGTCTGGCTGATGCTGGCGTAGTCGGCAAAGCCTGCCTGGGTCACGGTCGCGAAGTTGTCGGTGCCGCTCTGCAGCAGCATAGCCTGGCTGGAATCGCCGAACTGATCGACCAGCGCGAGGTTGCCGTCGCCCTGCTGTTCCAGATCGACGGAGTTGCCGATTCCAGCCTGATCGATATCGGCCACGTTCATGTCGCCAGTCTGGATGAGATCGACGATGCCTTCCTGGCCGCTCTGGGAGACCAGCGCTTCGTTGCCTTCACCGAACTGATCGACAATGGTGCTGTTGTACGCGCCGTCCTGGATCAGCACCACATCGTTGCTCACGCCATCCTGGATCACGTCGGCGCTGTTGGCGAAGCCCGCCTGCTCTACGATCGTGCTGTTGTCCCGGTCGTATTGGCTGATGAACACCTCGCCCTCGACGCCGGTTTGAATGACATCGGCTTGGTGCAAGGCACCCTGCTGAGTCACCTCGGAAAAGTTGTCCTGGCCGAGTTGGGTGGTCGTGGCGCTGTTCTGCTGCGAAGCGCCGGTCTGATAAATGTACGAAGCCTGGCCGACGCCTTCCTGATAGACATCGGCGATCTGGTCAACACCGTTTTGTTCGATAACCGCTTCACTGCTGGCCGCAAAAGCCTGGGTGGCAGAGACGGCGAGGACAGCAGCGAAAAGCGCGTTGATTTTGAACATCGATTGTTTCTCCGTAGGATTCAGTCAATCGCGCCGCTGGTTTTTCAGCTGACGCGGTTACCCGAAATCGCCCGCTTTCCCCGAACGCGACGCCGGCAATGCCTCCGCCAGCCACGGTGGCCGGTGGTCGCTGCGCATCCATGCATCCCTGGGTAGAGCGTTGCGCTTGGGTTGTCAGACGGTAAATGCATGCCTGACTTTCCCAATCCATCGAACGGTTGATTCACTCGCGAACCGACGAAGTGCAGCGCGCGCATCAACCTTGCGGCGATGGTCAAAACGCGCGCCGGGTCGAAGGCAAGCGGCCTTCCAGCCCTGGTGCGCTGCCGATCAGAAGCGGTCGATCAGAACAGACTGATCAGAACAGAAAGTAGCGCTGCGCCATCGGCAGCACTTCGGCCGGTTCGCACCAGAGCAGCTGGCCATCGGCGCGCACCTGATAGTTCTGCGGGTCGACCTGGATGTCCGGCGTGTAGTCGTTGTGGATCAGGTCCTTTTTCTGCACCTGGCGGCAACCCCGGACCACGCCGATCTTCTTCTTCAGCCCCAGCTGTTCCGGCACGCCGGCCTCGAAGGCGGCCTGGCTGATGAAGGTGAAGCTCGACGCGTGCAGCGAACCGCCGTAACTGGCGAACATCGGCCGGTAGTGCACCGGCTGCGGCGTCGGGATCGAGGCGTTGGCGTCGCCCATCAGGCTCGCGGCAATGGCGCCGCCCTTGAGGATCAGGCTCGGCTTCACGCCGAAGAACGCCGGGCGCCAGAGCACCAGGTCGGCCCACTTGCCCACTTCGATCGAGCCCACCTCGTGGCTGACGCCGTGGGTGATTGCCGGGTTGATGGTGTACTTGGCGATGTAGCGCTTGGCGCGGAAGTTGTCGTTGCCCGCGCCGTCGCCGGGCAGGGCGCCACGCTGCTTCTTCATCTTGTCGGCGGTCTGCCAGGTGCGGGTGATCACCTCACCGACGCGGCCCATGGCCTGGCTGTCGGAGCTGATCATCGAGAACGCGCCGAGATCATGCAGGATGTCTTCGGCGGCGATGGTCTCGCGGCGGATGCGGCTCTCGGCGAAGGCCACGTCCTCGGCGATGCTCGGATCGAGATGGTGGCAGACCATGAGCATGTCCAGGTGCTCGTCGATGGTGTTGCGGGTGAACGGCCGGGTCGGGTTGGTCGAGCTGGGCAGCACGTTGGCGAAGCCGCAGGCCTTGATGATGTCAGGCGCGTGGCCGCCACCAGCACCTTCGGTGTGGTAGGTGTGGATGGTGCGGCCCTTGAACGCGCCGAGGGTGGTCTCGACGAAGCCCGATTCGTTCAGCGTGTCGGTATGGATGGCCACCTGCACGTCGTACTGATCGGCGACCGACAGGCAGTTGTCGATGGCCGCCGGGGTGGTGCCCCAGTCCTCGTGCAGCTTGAGGCCGATGGCTCCGGCCCTGACCTGCTCGATCAGCGGCTCGGGCAGCGAGGCGTTGCCCTTGCCGGTGAAGCCGATGTTCATCGGAAAGGCGTCGGCGGCCTTGAGCATCATCGCCATGTGCCAGGGGCCGGGCGTCACCGTGGTGGCGTTGGTGCCGGTGGCCGGCCCGGTGCCTCCACCGATCATGGTGGTCACGCCGCTCATCAGCGCCTCTTCGATCTGCTGCGGGCAGATGAAGTGGATGTGCGAGTCGATGCCGCCGGCGGTGAGGATCATGCCTTCGCCGGCGATGACTTCGGTGCTGGCGCCGATGGCGATGGTCACATCGGGCTGAATGTCCGGGTTGCCGGCCTTGCCGATGGCGGCGATGCGGCCGTCCTTGAGGCCCACGTCGGCCTTGACGATGCCCCAGTGGTCGAGGATCAGCGCGTTGGTGATCAGGGTATCGACCACCTCGGCGGCGCAGAGCTGGCTCTGGCCCATGCCGTCGCGGATCACCTTGCCGCCGCCGAACTTCACCTCTTCGCCATAGGTGGTGAAGTCCTTTTCGACTTCGATCCACAAGTCGGTGTCGGCCAGGCGCACCTTGTCGCCAACGGTGGGGCCGAACATGTCGGCATAGGCTTGGCGGGAAATCTTCATCCGTATCGTCTCGCGCAGGGTGGATGGCCGAAGCCATCCACCGATCCTGTTCACGGTGGAAAAGCCTTCGGCGTTCTCCACCCTACGAAAAGCGCTGTGCCCTAGAGCGCGCCCATCACCCGCCCGGCGAAGCCGAACACCCGGCGCTCGCCGGCCAGCTCGACCAGCTCCACCTCGCGGCTCTGGCCCGGTTCGAAGCGCACCGCGGTGCCGGCCGGGATGTTCAGGCGCATGCCGCGCGAGGCGGTGCGATCGAAGGTGAGCGCGTCGTTGGTTTCGAAGAAGTGGTAGTGCGAACCGACCTGAATCGGTCGGTCGCCGCTGTTGGCCACGCAGAGGGTCAGGGTGCGGCGGCCGGCGTTGAGCTCGATGTCGCCGTCCTGGATCTGGTATTCGCCGGGAATCATGGTTTCGAGGTCCTGTTCAGGGTCAGTTGCATCATGGTCAGGTCCAGCCAGCGGCCGAACTTGCAGCCGACCTGGCGCATCTGGCCGACATGGATGAAGCCCAGTTGCTGGTGCATATGCACCGAGGCGCGGTTTTCGCTTTCGATGAAGGCAACCATCACGTGCTTGTCGAGCATGCGGGCGCGCTCGATCAGTGCCTTCATCAGGCTGCGGCCGATGCCGCTGCCGCGATGGTCGGGGCTGACGTAGACCGAGTTCTCCACGGTGTGGCGAAAGCCGTCATGCGGGCGCCAGGGGCCGAAGGAGGCATAGCCGGCCACGCGGCCCAGCTCGTCGATTGCGACCAGCACGGGGTAGCCCTGCGCGTGACGCTCGGCCAGCCAGGCCTGGCGGTTGGCGAGGTCGACGCAGTGGTCGTTCCAGATCGCCGTGCTGTTCTGCACCGCGTCGTTGTAGATCTGCAGGATGCCTTCGAGGTCGGTGTCCAGGGCGTCGCGTATCTGCACGTTGGTTTCCTTCAAGAACGGTTCAAGGTCGTGGGCAGTAGACATTGACCGATATTTCAGGCGATTGGTTGATGCACCGTGACCAGCTTGGTGCCGTCCGGGAAGGTCGCCTCGACCTGGATTTCCGGAATCATCTCGGGCACGCCTTCCATCACCTGCTCGCGGCTGAGCAGGGTGGTGCCGTAGTGCATCAGCTCGGCGACCGTCTGGCCGTCGCGCGCGCCTTCGAGCAGCGCGGCGGAGATGTAGGCCATGGCCTCCGGGTAGTTGAGCTTCACACCGCGGGCCAGCCGGCGCTCGGCCACCAGGCCGGCGGTGAAGATCAGCAGCTTGTCCTTTTCTCTCGGCGATAAATCCATAACAGCTCCAGTCGTAGGGTGGATGTCGCTTTTCACATCCACCGGCTCGTGGTCGAGACCACGCAGCGATCATCGGGCGGCACTTGGCAAGCGCCGGCGTAGGGTGGGCAACGGCGCAGCCTTGCCCACCGGTCATTCAGGTACTCCAGATGCGAGGCGGTACCGCCTCGCGGCCCAGCAGTTCAGGGCGCAACAGCCGCCACAGATCGATCAGCCAGGCGCGCGCATGCAGCGCTTCGTCCGCGAGACAGCGCGCGACCACCAGGCCCGGCAGCTGGGTCAGGTCGCCACGCACGCGGCTGGGTAGTTCACGGCAGCGTTCCATCAGCTCGGCGTCGATTTCGCCGCTGACGATCAGGGTCGCAAACACCGAATGCCCGTCGAGGCCGATCGGCGAATCCAGCAGGCCGTCGCCGCCGGCGATGCGCTGGCGTTCGTGCCAGATGAGCTGACCATCGCGACGGATATCCAGGCGCGCCTGGAAATGCCCGGCGTCGAAGCGCTCGCCTGCTGCCGGCCGGCCGAGGGCGACGATGTCCCAGTAGAACAGCCGCGCATCGCCTTCCAGCTCGATGACCGTGCTCAGCTCGGCCTGCGCTGCGGAATAGACAATGGTCTCCTGCGGCAGCCATTCCAGCGTGGCACCGGCCTCGACGCGCAGCTGCAGGTCCTGAAAGGCCGGGCTGGCGGCGCGATACCACTTGGCTGCACCGGGGCTGGTCAGCTGCGCCCAGGCACTGGCTGCAACCGTGGCGCTGATATCCAGCCGATCGCCACCGGCAATGCCGCCCGGTGGGTGCACGATGATGTGCTGACAAACCTCCGGCCCCTCGGGATAGAGATGCTTCTGCACCCGCAACGGCCCCGTGTGGCGACGCAGCACCGGCCGTGTTGCGCCGGCGCACGGCGCATAACCGAGCTCCAGCTCGGCATGCCAATGGGGGGTGAGCAGCGGTGCAGGGGCGTTCATGGGTGCAGGCTTTTCGATCTGTCGGTCAGGAAAGCAGAGCAATCGCCATGCCCGTTATGCGCTGCATTGGTGCGCGGCCTGACAGATCGGCGCTATGGCGTTTTTTCGACGTGGATTGGCATCTTGGGCAGCGTCTCAGGTTGTTCTTTTTGTGCATCGGGCTGGTGCGTCGAGCGATAAATGCGCTGTTGTGGTGCGCTGGCCGGTCAGATCGCGACCAGCCCGCGTACGCCTTCGGCTTCCATGGTTTCGCCGCGGCCCTGCTGGATGATCTCGCCGCGGCTCATCACCAGGTACTGGTCGGCCAGTTCGGCGGCGAAGTCGTAGAACTGCTCCACCAGGAGGATCGCCATGTCGCCGCGGGCCGCGAGCTTCTTGATCACCGCGCCGATCTCCTTGATCACCGAGGGCTGGATGCCTTCGGTGGGTTCATCGAGGATCAACAGGCGCGGCTTGCTCGCCAGCGCTCGGCCGATGGCGAGCTGCTGTTGCTGGCCGCCGGAGAGGTCGCCGCCGCGGCGGTGCTTCATTTCCTGCAAAACCGGGAACAGCTCGTAGATGAACTGGGGTACTTCCTTGGCTTCCCTGGCGCTGAAACGGGACAGGCCCATCAGCAGGTTTTCCTCGACGGTCAGGCGGCCGAAGATCTCGCGCCCCTGCGGCACATAGGCGATGCCGGCGTGCACGCGCTGGTGCGGCTTGAAGCCGGTGATCGGCTTGCCCTCCCAGTTCACCGCGCCTTCCTTGGCCGGGATCAGGCCCATCAGGCACTTGAGCAGGGTGGTCTTGCCGACGCCGTTGCGTCCGAGCAGGCAGGTGACTTCGCCGACCTTCGCCTCGAACGAGAGGCCGCGCAGGATATGGCTGCCGCCGTAGTACTGGTGCAGTTGCTGGACTTGCAGCATGTCGATGTCCTTGTTTCTTTCGTGACGCGTGGAAAAAGCTGCGCCGCTTTCGGTGGATAAGCCTGCGGCGTTATCCACCCTACGATTCGACGGGCGTAGGGTGGATGGCCGAAGCCATCCACCTGTTTGCTCAACGCCCCAGATACACCTCGATCACCCGCTCATCCGCCTGCACCTGTTGCAGCGAACCCTCGGCCAGCACCTGGCCCTGGTGCAGCACGGTGACGTGGTCGGCGATGGTCTCGACGAAGCCCATGTCGTGCTCGACCACCATCAGCGAATGCTTGCGCGCCAGCGACTTGAACAGCTCGGCGGTGAACTCGGTCTCGGCGTCGGTCATGCCGGCCACCGGCTCGTCGAGCAGCAAGAGCTGCGGCGACTGCATCAGCAGCATGCCGATCTCGAGGAACTGCTTCTGCCCGTGGGACAGCAGCCCGGCCGGGCGATGACGCGACTGGCCGAGGCGGATGGTCTCCAGCACTTCGTCGATGCGGTCCTTCTGCTCGCCGGAAAGCCTGGCCCTGAGGCTCGCCCACACCGACTTGTCGGTCTTCTGCGCCAGCTCCAGGTTCTCGAACACCGAAAGCGCCTCGAACACCGTGGGCTTCTGGAACTTGCGGCCGATGCCGGCCTGGGCGATGTCCACCTCGCTCATGCGGGACAGGTCCAGGGTTTCGCCGAACCAGGCGCTGCCGCTGGTGGGGCGCGTCTTGCCGGTGATGACGTCCATCATGGTGGTCTTGCCGGCGCCGTTGGGGCCGATGATGCAGCGCAGCTCGCCGACGCCGATGTACAGGCTTAGATTCGTCAGCGCCTTGAAGCCGTCGAAGCTGACGTTGATGTCTTCCAGGCTGAGGATGGTGCCGTGGCGTACGTCCAGGCCCTTCTCGGCGACCCGGCCGAGGCCGATGGCATCGCGGGTCAGGCCACCGCCGGTGGGGTCGAAGCCGTCGATGACGGCGCTGCAGGGTACGGTTTTCATTCTTCGCCCCTCCGCTTGATGAGGCCGATGACGCCCTTGGGCAGGTACAGGGTGACGACGATGAATAGCGCACCGAGGGCGAACAGCCAGTATTCGGGGAAGGCCACGGTGAACCAGCTCTTCATGCCGTTGACGAGGCCTGCGCCGAGCAGCGGGCCGATCAGCGTGCCGCGCCCGCCGAGGGCGACCCAGACGGCGGCCTCGATGGATTGCGTCGGCGCCATCTCGCTGGGGTTGATGATCCCCACCTGCGGCACGTAGAGCGCACCGGCCAGGCCGCAGAGCACCGCCGACAGCGTCCAGATGAACAGCTTGTAGCCGCGCGGATCGTAGCCGCAGAACATCAGCCGGTTCTCGGCATCGCGCAGGGCGGTGAGCACCCGGCCGAACTTGCTGCGCGCCAGGCGAAAGCCCAGGTACAGGCTGCCGGCCAGGAGCGCCACGGTGGCGAGGAACAGCGTGGCGCGGGTCGCCGGCGCCGAGATCGAGAAACCGAGGATGGTCTTGAAATCGGTGAAGCCGTTGTTGCCGCCGAAGCCGGTCTCGTTGCGGAAGAACAGGAGCATGCCGGCGAAGGTCAGCGCCTGGGTCATGATCGAGAAGTACACGCCCTTGATCCGCGAGCGGAAGGCGAAGAAGCCGAAGACGAAGGCCAGCACGCCGGGCACCAGCACCACCAGGCACATGGCCCAGAGGAAGCTCGATGTGCCGTACCAGTACCAGGGCAGCTCGTTCCACGCGAGGAAGCTCATGAATGCCGGCAGGCCGTCACCGGCACTCTGGCGCATCAGGTACATGCCCATGGCGTAACCGCCGAGGGCGAAGAACAGGCCGTGGCCGAGGGACAAGAGCCCCGCGTAACCCCAGACCAGATCCAGCGCCAGGGCGACGATGGCGTAGCAGAGGATCTTGCCCACCAGGGTCAGGGTGTAGGCCGAAACGTGCAGGGCATGCTCGGCCGGCAGCAGGTGCAACAGCGGCATGGCGACGAGGACGGCGAGCGCCAGGCCGAGGGCGATGACCGTGGCTTTCGGCCCGGCTTTCTGCGCGGCGGTGAGGGTAAGTGGCTGGTTCAATCGATGACCCTCCCCTTGAGAGCGAAGAGCCCCTGCGGACGCTTCTGGATGAAGAGGATGATCAGCGCGAGGATGAGGATCTTGCCCAGCACGGCGCCGATCTGCGGTTCGAGGATCTTATTGGCGATGCCGAGGCCGAAGGCGGCGAAGATGCTGCCGGCCAGCTGACCGACACCGCCGAGCACCACCACCAGGAAGGAATCGATGATGTAGCTCTGGCCGAGGTCCGGGCCGACGTTGCCGATCTGGCTCAGGGCCACGCCGCCGAGCCCGGCGATGCCGGAACCCAGCCCGAACGCCATCATGTCGATGCGCCCGGTGGGCACCCCGCAGCAGGCGGCCATGTTGCGGTTCTGCGTGACCGCGCGCACGTTCAGGCCCAGGCGCGTCTTGTTCAGCAAGAGCCAGGTCAGAAGCACCACGAACAGCGCGAAGCCGATGATCACCATGCGGTTGTACGGCAGCACCAGGTTCGGCAGCACCTGCAGGCCACCGGACAGCCAGGCCGGATTGGCGACCTCGACGTTCTGCGCGCCGAACAGCACCCGCACCAGCTGGATCAGGATCAGGCTGATGCCCCAGGTCGCCAGCAGGGTTTCCAGCGGGCGGCCGTACAGGTGGCGGATCACCGTGCGTTCCAGCGCCATGCCGATCGCAGCGGTGACGAAGAAGGCCACCGGCAACGCCACCAGCGGATAGAAGGCGAGGGCTTCCGGGGCGAGCCGTGCCATCAGCACCTGCACCATGTAGGTGGTATAGGCCCCGAGCATGAGCATCTCGCCGTGGGCCATGTTGATCACCCCGAGCAGGCCGAAGGTGATCGCCAGGCCGAGGGCGGCGAGCAGCAGGATCGAGCCCAGCGACAGGCCGCTGAAAGCCTGGCCGAGCAGCTCGCCGATCAGGAGCTTGCGCTTGACCTGAGCCAGGCTGGTCTCGGCGGCCTTGCGCACGTTGGCGTCGGTTTCCGCCTCGTCGGCCAGTAGGTTCTCCAGGCGCACCCGCGCCATGGGCGCGCCGGTTTCGCCGAGCAGGCGCACCGCGGCGAGGCGTACTGCGGGGTCGCTTGCGGTCAGCTGCAGGTTGGCCAGCGCCAGGGTCAGCGCTTCGCTGACGGCGGCATCGTCCTCGGCGTCCAGGCGCTGCTGAAGCAGCTCGAGCTGTTCCGGTTGGCCGCTGCGCTGCAGGCGCTTGGCCGCGGCGAGGCGCTGTGCGGGGTCTTCGGCGAACAGCTGGTGGCTGGCCAGGGCGGTGTTGAGCAGGCCGCGCAGGCGGTTGTTCAGGCGCAGCTTCTTCGGCGTGCCGACTGGCTCGGCATCACCTTCGAGGGCACGGTAGGCCCCGTTTTCCTCGATGAAGGGCGTCTTGTTCTGGTCGATGGCCACGCGATTGGCACGCAGCGCTTCGATCAGCGGCAGCCGCTCAGGCGCGGGCGCGGCGGCCCAGCTTTCCAGCAGCCTGGCCTGTTTGGCCGGGCTGGCCTTGGCGTAGTCGGCCGCGTCTCCGGCCTGGGCTGCCCAGGGCAGAACCAGCAGGAGCAGCAGCAATAATCGGTGCAGGGCAGTGTTCATGCGTGAATTCCCCAGGGGGCGCCGCGGGCTCTCTTGATGGAGGTGGCGGCGATGGGCGGGCGGATGAGAACGTCTCGACTACGCGTTCCGATCCGCCCAACGAAAGCCGAGCGATCGTGTGGTGGATCGGGACGCGAAATCGGTGCGTCACCTATCCACCATGACGACCGCAGCGGTTAGTTGGACTTCACCGCGTAATCCGGCTTCTTGTCGTTGCCCGGGATGTAGGGGCTCCACGGCTGGGCGCGGACCGGGCTTTCGGTTTCCCAGACCACCGAGAACTGACCGTCCTCCTGGACCTCGCCGATCATCACCGGCTTGTGCAGGTGGTGGTTCTTCTCGTCCATGGTCAGGGTATAGCCGCTCGGTGCCTTGAAGGTCTGCCCGGCGAGTGCATCGCGTACCTTGTCCACCTCGGTGCTGCCGGCCTTCTCGACCGCCTGCGCCCACATGTGGATGCCGACGTAGGTGGCCTCCATCGGGTCGTTGGTCACCGCCTTGTCGGCGCCCGGCAGGTTCTTGGCCTTGGCGTACGCCTTCCACTTGCTGACGAAGGCTTCGTTGACCGGGTTCTCCACCGACTGGAAGTAGTTCCAGGCGGCCAGGTGCCCGACCAGCGGCTTGGTGTCGATGCCACGCAGCTCTTCTTCACCGACCGAGAAGGCGACGACCGGAACGTCGGTGGCGTCCAGGCCCTGGTTGGCCAGCTCCTTGTAGAAGGGCACGTTGGAGTCGCCGTTGATGGTCGACACCACGGCCGTCTTGCCGCCGGCGGCGAATTTCTTGATGTTGGCGACGATGGTCTGGTAATCGCTGTGACCGAAGGGGGTGTAGACCTCTTCGATGCTGGATTCCGGCACGCCCTTGCTGATCAGGAAGGCGCGCAGGATCTTGTTGGTGGTGCGCGGGTAGACGTAGTCGGTACCGAGCAGGAAGAAGCGCTCGGCGCTGCCGCCGTCTTCGCTCATCAGGTACTCGACGGCGGGGATGGCCTGCTGGTTCGGTGCGGCGCCGGTGTAGAAGACGTTCGGCGACAGTTCCTCGCCTTCGTACTGCACCGGGTAGAACAGCAGACCGTTGAGTTCTTCATAGACCGGCAGCACGGATTTGCGCGAAACCGAAGTCCAGCAACCAAAGGTCACCGCGACCTTGTCTTGGGTCAGCAGCTGACGGCCTTTCTCGGCGAACAGCGGCCAGTTGGAAGCCGGATCGACCACCACCGGCTCGAGCTGCTTGCCGAGCACGCCGCCCTTGGCGTTGATCTCGTCGATCGTCATCAGCGCCATGTCCTTGAGCGAGGTCTCGGAGATGGCCATGGTGCCGGACAGCGAATGCAGGATGCCGACCTTGATGGTTTCGGCGGCCTGCAGGGTGAAGGGGAACAGACCGCTGAGCATCAGGGCACTGGCGGCGAGGGTGGTCTTGATCAGAGGACGGCGTTTCATTTGGGGCTCCTTGGCTGTCCGTGCGCAACTGTGGGCTGGGTACATCGGAACGCCTGGAGCAATGGCAGCATCCGTGCCAAATGGCGCAAAGCCTTCTACGACGCCGCTTTGCGCCGATCCTGGGTTGATCCGGCAGCTTTCGTGGTGAGCCATGCTGGTGCATCGCAGGGCGCGTGGTGCACTGCCAGGGCCCGCTTTGCCCGATTTCGGTGCCCGCCCGCCACTTGCCCGTTGCAGGCCTGGCTTCTAGCATGGCCGGCCCGCTCCGAGACCCGTCGCCATGCCCCGCCCACCGCGTTCTCCATCCTCGCGATCGCCTGCCAGAGCGCCTGCGCCGCGGCGCGTCGCCAAGGCGCCGCCGGCCGAGCCGCGGCTGTTGCTGCTGAACAAGCCGTTCGACGTGCTCACGCAGTTCGCCGATGCCGATGGTCGTGCGACCTTGAAGGACTTCGTCTCGGTGCCGGGCGTCTACCCCGCCGGGCGCCTGGATCGCGACAGCGAGGGTCTGTTGCTGCTGACCAACGACGGTCGGTTGCAGGCGCGTATCGCCGACCCGAAGCACAAGCTGCCCAAGACCTACTGGGTGCAGGTGGAAGGCGAGGTGGACGAGACACAGCTGGAGCGGCTGCGTCAGGGCGTCGAGCTGAACGACGGCATGACCCTGCCGGCCGAAGCGCGGCAGCTCGATGAGCCCGAGCTGTGGCCGCGCAATCCGCCGGTGCGCTTTCGCAAGAGCGTACCGACCAGCTGGCTGGAGCTGGTGATTCGCGAAGGGCGCAATCGCCAGGTGAGGCGCATGACGGCGACGGTTGGCTTGCCGACCTTGCGCCTGGTACGGGTGCGCATCGGCCCCTGGGCGCTGGACGGCCTGCAGCCGGGCGAGTGGCGGGAAGTGCCGGCGCAGCTGTAGCGCGCCGGCCGGTGCCTCAACTCAGTGCGGGATGCCCTGAGTCACTTCGATGATGTATCCGATGACCGGCTTGGCGAGAAACGCGAACAGGCACAGGCCGAGACCGAGGAAGAGGATGGCGGTGCCAAGGCGCCCGGCCTTCGACTTCTTGGCCAGGTCCCAGATGATGAAGGCCATGAAGGCCATCAGCCCGCCGACCAGCACGATCATCATCCACTTTTCGAAAACTTCGGGATCCACAGGGTTCTCCTGACTGACTTCGACGACGGCGCCCGTGGCAGGCCGGGCGCGAAAGCGGGGCAGTATACGCCTGCGCAAAGCGGCGCGTGTGCCACCGCTGGTTGGACGGTCGTGCTCGCAAAGCGTTCGGATCGCACCGACCGGGGGCCGGTGCGGCGAAATGTCTCGCCCGAATTCAGTAGGCCGCCTTGATCACATCGATGCCCTTGTTCAGCACCGCGCGCCAGGCCTGCAGGTCCGCCTGCTGCAGGTCCTCGTCGTGTTGCCCGATGGTCTTGAGCAGGGCATCGATCCACAGGTCATAGAGCTCCGGATGGATGTCCAGCTGTGCCCTCGAATGGCTCTGGCCCAGCGCACGGAGCTTGGTATCCGGCATGCCGCGGGCGAACAGCACCAGGTTGAGGATGCCGGCGCGCAGCAGTTGCTTCTGCGCGGTCATGTCGGTACGGGCGAACTTCTCCCGTATCGCTGGCGAGCTGGCGAGAAAGGTGGCGTAGAAGTCATCGAAGAAGCGGGGGCTCGCGCAGCAGCGGCCATAGCTCTGCATGACGCGGTTGGTGTCGTTCATGGGGCATCCCTGGCACGAAGGTTCGGGAGCGGCGCCTGCACGGGGCGTCGCATTCGGCTGTCCGGCGCGCCTGGCGACACCGGATACAAGGGCGCGGATTATAGGCAGTAACCCTTCGGAAAGTAGGGTACAGCCTGTGCGCTGCGTCTCAGCTGCGCAAATGCTCCAGTGGCAGCTCGGTGCTCGATGCCACCTGACGCAGGACAAAGCTGGAACGCACGCTGGAGACGCCTTCGATACGCGTCAGGGTACCGAGCAGGAACTGCTGGTAGTGGTCCATGTCCGGCACCACCACCTTGAGCTGGTAGTCGGCATCCATGCCGGTGACCAGGCTGCATTCCAGCACTTCCGGGCAGCGTCCGATCACGCCCTCGAAGTGCTCGAAGCGCTCCGGGGTGTGCCGGTCCATGCCGATCAGCACGTAGGCGGTCAGCGTCAGGCCGAGCTTCTTGCGGTCGAGCAGGGCTACCTGGCGAGCGATATAGCCGTCGTCTTCCAGTTGCTTGACGCGGCGTGAGCAGGGCGAGGGCGACAGTCCGATGCGTTCGGCCAACTCCTGGTTCGAGATGCGGGCGTCGTGCTGCAGTTCGGCGAGAATGCGCAAGTCGTAGCGGTCGAGTTTGCTCACGGAGGGATGCCTTTGGGATCAGATTGCGCATGATGATGAATCCAGGGCTATTGATTGCGCAAGTGATGCCGTGATCAGCAATCTTCGCAATCCGGTGCCGGTCGGGGCGGCGTAAGCTTTATCTCAACTTCAGCCCCCGGCAGAACGACCACGGCACGCGATCCCCGCCGCGGTCACCGAAAGTCTTACCGAGACCGACGGTCCGGGCCTCCGGCGCTCACGAGGCACCGTGCGAAGCAGCCGTTACCATCGGCCAGACGAATCGAAGAGACCACGCCCAGGCGTGGTCTTTTTCGTTGTGGGCGTCGTGGGGGGTTGGATGTGATCGGCGATGAAGGTCTGCAAACCTGCAAGCGATACAGACAGGGGCTCTATCGCCCCGACGCCTGACACTGGTCGAAGGCTCACCGCCTCGGCGGCGCCACCTCAAGCGGGTCGGCATGCACCAGCACCTCCGCATTCGGATAGCGATCGTGAATCGCGTTCTCCACCGCCACGCACAGATCATGTGCCTGTGACAGCGGCAGGTCCCCGGGTAGCTCCAGATGCAACTGCACGAACCAGCGCGTGCCGGAAACCCGTGTGCGGAAATCGTGGCAGCCATGCACGCCGGGCACTTCGCAGACCAGTTGCTGCATCTGCTCGCTGATTTCTGGCGACAGCTCGGTATCCATCAGCACGGCACCGGCCTCGCGGACGATGCTGATCGCGCTCCAGAAGATGTACAGCGCGATAGCGATGCCGAACAGCGCGTCCACTCGCTCCCAACCAAAGCTGGCCAGCACCAGCGCGAGCAGGATGCTGGTATTCAGCAGGAGATCGGAGCGGTAGTGCAGCGAATCGGCGCGGATGGCGGTGGAGCCGGTGAGCTTGACCACGTGGTGCTGGTAGGTCAGCAGCACGGCGGTCATCACCAGTGAGAAAATCATCACCGCGATGCCGACACCCTGCGCGCCCAACGGTTGCGGATGCAGCAGGCGGTCGACGCCTTGCACGCCGACGAGGATCGCGCTGACGCAGATGAATGCCGCCTGCCCCAGCCCGGCCAGCGCCTCGGCCTTGCCATGGCCGTAGCGGTGATCGTCGTCGGCTGGGCGCAGCGAGTAGTGCACCGCCAGCAGGTTGAGCAGCGAGGCGGCGCCATCGAGCAGCGAGTCGGTCAGACCGGCGAGCAGGCTCACCGAGCCGCTCAGCCACCAGGCGACGGCCTTGCTCAGCGCCAGCAGGATGGCCGTCGCCAATGCCGCGGCGGTGGCCCGGCGCATGAGCCGGGCGTGGTCGCGATTGATGCTCATCGGCGGCGGCTGTCCCTCGTGGGCATCAGGCGGCCGGGCGCAGGCCGAAGGCGGCCAGCTGCTCGACGCTGCCGTTGTGCTGGATCAGTCGCGGGTCGTCCAGCGGCAGGCTGCGGCCGGTTTCCGCCTCGATGATGGCTTTCAGGCGGGCCTGGTCGATCTGCCCATCGGCGCCGATCGCTTCCTGCAATTTCTCCGGCGCCATGGAGTACTGGTTGTCCGGCAGGTAGATCGCACCGGTGGCGAAGTCGATGCCGAACGCGATCAGTCCGGGGATGACGTAGAACAGCAGGCCGACGGCGTTGAGCACGGCGATGGCCGGGTCGATGCGGCCTTCGATCTGCCCGCGGCGATCGGGGTAGAACAGCGTGCCGCAGGCGGTCAGCTGGGTGAACAGGGACGCGGCCAACACGCCGCCGATGATTCGGTTACGGGTACGCATAAAGACCTCCTGGAAAAGTGGCGCAACTATACAAGGGCTGGATGATGTTTTCTCGACATCAGACCATGCCGCATGCACGGGTGTTCGGCGCCCGGCAGCTTTACCCAGTCCTTACCGAGCATTGACGGAGCCCGGCGCGGCTCCGGCGGATAATCGCGTGGCGATTCCTCTCACTCGGAGTGCACCACCATGTTCGGATCATTGCCGCGCGCCGCGCTCGGCGCGTTCCTTTCCTTCTGCGTTGCAGCGACCGCCCTTGCCGCACCGCCCGGGCCGGGACCGGGGCCGGGAATGCAGCGTGGGCCGGGCGGCCCGGGGCCCTACCCTGCGCCAGGGCCGCGTCATGGGCACGGACTGCCAGCCGGCGCGCGGGAAGTGTGGATCGGCAGCATGCTCTACTTCGTCGCCGCCGGAACCTATTACCTGTGGAATGCCGAGCGCAACGTCTACGAACCCGTCAGCCAGCCGCCGCTGCCGGCCAGCGAGGCCACGCGATATGATGTGATCGCCTATCCGGCCAAGGGCCAGAGTGCCGAGCAGCAGAGCCGCGACCGCTACGAGTGCCATAGCTGGGCGGTCAGCCAGAGCGGTTTCGACCCGGCCAGCGCCCGGACGGCCCCGGCGGCCAGCGTTGCCGACACCTACAAGCGCGCCCTCGGTGCCTGCCTGACCGGACGCGGCTACAGCGTCAACTGATGCGCCCAGCTTCGGGCGGGCGCTTCGGTTGTTGAATCGTCTGCCCGAAGCGAGTGCTCATGAATTCCCTACCGATCGACGAAGTTCTGCCGGCGTTGCGCCAGGCCCTGCAGCAGCGCGACGAAGCCGTGCTCGAGGCGCCGCCCGGCTTCGGCAAGACCACCCGCGTGCCGCTGGCGCTGCTCGGCGAAGCCTGGCTGGCCGGGCAGACCATCATCATGCTCGAACCGCGCCGGCTGGCCGCCCGCGCCGCCGCCGAACGCCTGGCCAGCGAGCTGGGCGAGCGGGTCGGCGAGACGGTGGGCTACCGCATCCGCCTGGACAGCAAGGTCGGGCCGAACACCCGCATCGAGGTGGTCACCGAGGGCATCCTTGCGCGCCGCCTGCAGGACGACCCGGCACTGGAAGGCGTCGGGCTGGTGATCTTCGACGAATTCCACGAGCGCAGCCTGGATGCCGATCTGGCCCTGGCGCTGACGCTCAATGCGCGTCAGCTGCTCCGCGACGAGCCGCTCAAGCTCCTGCTGATGTCGGCGACGCTGGAGGGCCAGCGCCTGTCGGCGTTGCTCGACGAGGCACCGGTGGTGCGCAGCGAGGGGCGCATGCACCCGGTGGAGCAGCGCTGGGGCCGCCCGCTGGCGCCGGGCGAGCGCATCGAGCCGCGGGTGGTGCAGACGGTGCTGCAGGCGCTGCAGGACGAGCGCGGCAGCGTGCTGGTGTTCCTCCCCGGGCAGGCGGAGATCCGTCGGGTGAACGAGGCGCTGGCCGAGCAGCTGGAGGGGCGCGGCGACATCCTGCTCTGCCCGCTGCATGGCGAACTGGAGCTGGCCCAGCAGCGTGCGGCCATCGAGCCTGCACCGGCGGGCCTGCGCAAGGTGGTGCTGGCGACCAATATCGCCGAGACCAGTCTGACCATCGAAGGTGTACGGGTAGTGGTGGACGCCGGGCTGGCGCGGGTGCCGCGCTTCGATCCCGGCAGTGGCATGACCCGCCTGGAAACCCGGCGCATCTCCCGCGCCTCGGCCACGCAACGGGCGGGGCGGGCCGGGCGGCTGGAGCCGGGCGCCTGCTACCGGCTGTGGTCGGAGGAGCAGCACGGGCAGCTGGCGGCCTACGGTGAGGCGGAAATTCTCCAGGCGGACCTTGCCGGCGTCGCGCTGCAGCTGGCGCGCTGGGGCGTCGAGCCCGACGAGCTGGCCTGGCTCGATCGTCCGCCGGCCGCCGCCTACGGCCAGGCGCAGGCCCTGCTGGAGCGCCTCGGTGCGCTGCAGCGCAGCGAGCACGGCGGCTGGCAGCTGACCCGCCACGGCCAGGCGATGGCCGAGCTGCCGGTGCATCCGCGCCTGGCGCACATGCTGCTGCGCGGGCAGGCGTTGGGCGTGGCTGCCTTGGCTGCCGACGTGGCGGCGCTGCTGGTCGAGCGTGATATTCAATCCGGCGGGCCGCGCGGCGGCGGAGCCGATCTCGCCCTGCGCCTGCATCAGTTGCAGGATGGTCGTGGTGCTGGGGTGCAGCGCGTCCGGCAACTGGCCCGGCAGTTTCGCAGCTTGCTGCGCGCTGCCGCGGCGGCGCCGGCTGCTGAACTCGATGAGCAACACGCGCTGGCCGCGCTGCTGGCCTTCGCCTATCCGGACCGGGTGGCCCGCCAGCGCCGCGAGGGCGGCGGTGGCTATCGGCTGGCCAACGGCCGCGCGGCGCAGTTCGGCGAGCCGGACCCGCTGATGAAGGAGTCCTGGTTGGTGATCGCCGAGCTGGGCAGCCATCAGGGCCAGCGCGAGGAGCGCATCTATCGCGCCGTGGCGCTGGACCCGGCCTTGTTCGAGAGCGCGCTGGCCGAGCAGGTCGCCGTGCGCGACGAGCTGGAATGGGACGAGCGCGAGGGCGTGCTGCGTGCCGAGCGGCAGCGGCGGGTCGGCGAGCTGGTGCTCAGTCGCGAACCGCTGCCGACGCTGGACGAAGAGGCACGTGGCAAGGCGCTGCTCGCTCTGGTGCGGCGCAAGGGGCTGGAACTGCTGGCCTGGACGCCGGAGCTGCGCCAGTGGCAGGCGCGCATCGGCCTGCTGCGCCAGCTCGAGCTGGATGCGGGCGACACCAGCGACTGGCCGGATGTCAGCGACGCCGCACTGCTGGCACGCCTGGAGGACTGGCTGCTGCCTTATCTGGGCAAGGTCACGCGGCTGGCGCACTTCGCCCAGCTCGATCTCGCCGCGATGCTCGCCACCCTGCTGCCCTGGCCGCTGCCGCAGCGCCTGGAGGAGCAGGCACCGGTGGCCGTCACGGTGCCCTCCGGCTCGCGCATTCGGCTGGACTACAGCGAGCAGCCGCCGGTGCTGGCGGTGCGCCTGCAGGAGCTGTTCGGCCTGGCCGACACGCCGCGTATCGCCGCTGGCCGGCAGGTCGTCAAGCTGCATCTGCTGTCGCCGGCGCGCCGGCCGGTACAGGTCACCCAGGACCTGGCGAGCTTCTGGGCCAATACCTATGCCGAGGTGAAGAAGGATCTGAAGGGGCGCTATCCCAAGCTATTCCATAAGTTGGACCCTTGGGTTGAATCCCTTAACAATAAAAAGATTGACTGATCCTGCTGTGTGATTCCTCGCGTAACATTTATGGTTGACTCATTCTTTGAGGGGGCGAATCATGTCCTACACCAATCCGCGTCACGAAGGCCGCCTGGGTCTCATCCAGCATCTACGTGACGCCTTCGCCAGTCTGTATGTCCATGAAGCCCCGCCCGGTTCGGCCACATTGGCGCTCGAAGGGAATGATTCCAAGACCGTTTTCCAACTCGACGAGGTCGCTGGCGGGAATGACCGGGACTTATTTAACTTCCCGTTCTTGTTTCATGCAGATGGCAATCCCTGGCACGAAGCGAACGATTATTTGCTGAGCATCATGAGTAACAAGGCTCCGATCAATCGGCGCACTGACGATGTTCGGCGGCGTGCCAGCAAACTCCTTGATTACCTATTGTTCTGTGAAGATAACAACCTTGATTGGCTCGACTTCTCCGGTGCTCGGCCTCCGCTTCGTCCGACCTACCGATACTTCTATCACCTGATTAACGAAGGCACTCGCAGTAATCAGGTGATCAATCAATACACTTCTGAGGTCTACCACTTTTACAAGTACGTTACCGCGCATTGGCATGATCTCGACATGAAGCGTGTCGATACGATCAAGCAGGTACGGTTCATGGTGCAGGGTTCTAAAGGCTACAAGGTCATAGAAGCAGAAAAGCGTAGTCAAACTCGGCGCACGCCGCCTGTTAGTTCAGTGCCGCTGGGGTTCGTGCGGGAAGACGGCGAAGATCTTCGGCCGCTTTCCAATCGTGAGTTGGGTGCGTTTCTTGCCTCCATTCGCAATGAAGAAGAATGGTCTGCGTTTGAGCGATTGATACTGATGACCGCACTAATGACGGGCGCCCGCAAGCAAAGCGTTCTGACCATGCGCTTGAAGCATTTGAAGGGCTTTACAGAGGACAGGCTGGAGAAAGAGGGTGCCTATAAATTACATGCCGGCCCGGGCACAGGCATTGATACGAAATACGACAAGCCGCAAGTCCTGTACGTTCCGAAGCAACTTGCCGAAGAACTGGTCACGCTTGCCAAAAGCCCGATGATGAAGGCGCGCCGGGAGAAGTTCCGCGCTCAGTTAGAGATCAGTCATCCCGGCCTATCGGTAGCCGAGGACGATATGTATTTGTTTCTCTCCGATCAAGGCAACTGCTATTACATGGCCAAAAGCGATCCGCGCTATCAAATTGTGAAGTCGCGGCAGGCAGGACAGGTAACGGAAACGATTAAGCGCAAGTTGATCCAAAAAGCCTCTAGCCCATTCCCGAAAGACTTTTCATATCACTGGCTGCGAGCGACCTATGGCTATCAGCTCTACCAGCGCTTGCAGCCATTGGTTCAGGAAGGACCGTTGAAACCGGGCGAAGACATTGACTTTATTCAGAAGCGCATGCACCACGAGTCCAGGGAAACGACAGAGAACTACCTAAAATTGTTCAAGATGACTCACGAAAAGGTCATTGCCCAAGAGATTTGGGAGGGCAAGTTGTTCAATGGCGGCTACGCAGTGCTGAAGGTGGAGGCGCACGATGAATAGTCTTCAGCAATTCGAGCATCGTGCCAATACGCAGATTATTACGCTAAGTGAAGTTACCCAAGATTTTGCCGAGCCTGAGCGCTTGCGTTTGCAACTGTCTCCGAAGGTGATGAAGAAGCCGTTTGATATTGGCAGTTTTGCATATTTGATGCGTGGTAAGAATGAAAAAGTTTTCGATGATCGTGGCACGCCGGTGGTTATTGAGTCTTTTGTTGAAAGCCGCCGTGAATTGATTGTGAGACTGCTGGAGTCCTTAGTCGGTCAGCGTGATGAGACTGCTCTAACGCGATTGAAATTTATCGAATACTTTATCGACTGGCTGAACACGCATGGCTACAGGGAAATGTTTGCCAGTGCAGCGCAAGCCCAGCAAGCCTATCGAGACTATACCGCGCACCTGAATCATCAAATAGCCCATCAGGCATTGAAACCCGTCAGTGCGAAAAATACACAGCGCCATATTTCTAGGTTGATTGAACTGCTTTACCCAGAAGACAGCCACCATATTCTTGCGGGTGCGGTCAGGATCATTTCGGATGGAGGCTCTGAGGCAGCCAGCGATGTCAATGCTGAGGTCTACTGGGACGTTTGTTTGGCTATTGCCCGGCAATGCAGCGCTTTCGTCCTGAACAGCCAGTCATATCCTTTCGTTGTGAGTATCAGGGATTATGAGGTGGTTGGGTTTCCATCAAACCACGGTTGGGTTGGCCCATTCAAGGAATCGGTGCCTTCATATAATGCCGGCGAGCGACGGATTTCGACAGTCGAAGAATTCCGTGCAGCTTATGAAAAATTGGGGCGAAGGCTACCCATTAAATCGGCAGCAGAGGCCACGCTATTAAGAGCAATGGCCAACTTGGATGTGGCCAACGAAGATGAGAGCTACTGGCACCGGCTTCAAGTGGCGGGTCTTGCCGCGAAAGCCTACGCAAGTCTTTTCATGATGATCACAGGCGCCACGCCGTCCGAGTTTGACCAGTTTAGCTATGCAGACGCGCTCGAGGTTGAGAAGTCTCCAATCAAGAAAGAGCTGTCGGCTGTGAAGTTTCGTGCGGGCGGGAAAGAAACCCTCTACAACATCGGACGGGGCACGGGTTTGCCGCTGCTCAAGGAATACTTGAAGCTCCGTGAGTGGATTCTGAATGGCGCGACGCATGAGCGGTTGTTCTTTACGATGCCCGCGAATTACGAACGAGCAAGGACCAATAACGAATTTTCTGATCTTAAGACAACTCAATATCTGTCTGGGTTCTTTAACACCATCAGCGGCACCTTCCTCGACCCCAATGTGCCGAGACTTTCGCCGCGCAAGATGCGCAAGCACAAAAGCCTTGGGATGCACGCCGCTGGCCTGTCGCCGTCAACGGTAGCGGCAACCTTGAATCAAAGCGTGGCGGTGAATCTTTCGACTTATTCGGAGGCTACGCCTGAGCAGCAGGAAGCCGAGTTCGGACAGTTCTGGCAGGTCATGCGCCATGCCGCCCAAGTCGTGCGTGAGCGCAGCCAGAGGCCTGCAAAGGGCGAGATCGCAACGGCGGCGGGCCACTGTGACGGGTTCAACCAGCCTATCCCTGTGCGCGATTTTGGGGCTGTTGCAATTGAGCCGAACTGCCGCAGCCAATACGGCTGCTTGTACTGCGAGCACTATATGTGTCACAGCGATGAAGAAGACCTGCACAAGATTGTGAGCTTGCAGTATGTGATCAATGCGGTGCGTAAAGCAGCGCCCGATGCGGCCCATGCTGAAGCGCTCTACAAAGAATTGTCGATCCGAATCGAGTTCATCCTTGAGGCGCTTGGCGAACGTTCAGATGCGGTGAAGCAGTTGGTTGAAGCGATCAAGGCTAGGGTATTTGAATACGGTGAACTTACGCCGTTCTGGGAAAGACGCTTGAGCCGGTATGAAAAAATGGGGGTGGTATTTTGAACGCTGTTGTCCAGTCCATCGGCAGTCTCTTTTCCAGCGGTCAGTTTCCGCCTACCAGTGAGCCAGATAACGCGCCGCAACTCTACGGCAAGCCCGCGCCCGATTTCGTTCTTTGTCGTGATGAGAACGGCAACGCCAAGGCGGTATACGGTGAGCCTGTTTGGGACTTTAACCCATACCGGCTGAGTGCAAAAAAACTCGGGCGAATACTTTTTGATACGGTGTTCGACGAAAGTGGCCAACAGCAGCAGGCGCTGATAGAAGAGGCCAAACATCTGCTGTATTGCCTGATCTATTTTGCCGGTGGCGGGCGACTCGGTAAGCTGAGTGTGACCACACTGCTCCAGTATTGGTTTGTGCTGCGCATGGCCACGCAGTTCTGCTATGAGCAAAAACCGAAGCCCATGGTTGGCGTGCTGTCCTTACAGCAAATATTTACTGTGCCAGTTTATCTGGCGGCATTTATTGGCCAAAAAAGCCCCGAAAAACGAGTTCTTGCTGGGATCTTGAAAGGCTTGACCAGGGTGGGCGAAGAACGGCTGGGTTATGCCGTGCTCAATCCCGCCAACTTTTGTAAGTCGCAGCCCGACTTCAGGCAGCATCCAGTCATTCCGACTCGAATCTATTTGAATCTCATCAATTCTACTGGCGACCTGCTCGATCAGTTTTATGAAGGTGTTGGGGTTTTCGAGTCTTTTATCGCATGCTTTGCTAATGAGTATTACGGCACGACGCATAAGCATCAGAGAAGATCGGGTATCGGTGGTAAGGCATACTGGCAGCCCGATATGGGGCAAGCGATCAAGGATCACGATCTGACTTCAGTGTTTGCCGGTGAGTTTGAGTGTTCTCATAAGAAGAACCTGCAACGTGTCTTGATCCAGATGCAGTATGTGGTGAAAACGGTGATCCACCTCTATACCGGCATGCGCGATCAGGAGGTGATGCGAATGTCGTATCACTGTTTGTCCGATCACGTCGTCAGGCCGGTGGTCGTCGATGACCAGGGCATTGAGCGTGATAAGCCGCAGTCAGTAAACGTCCTCTCGACCACCACGAAGTTCGCCGGCTACAAGAAAGAAGGCGCATGGTTCGCGCCGGGGGAGGTCGTCAAGGCGGTCGAAGTCGCCCAGGCGATTTGTCGCGGACTCGCCAAACTTTACAAAATCGAGTTGGATGCCCGCTGTCCGCTGTTTCTCAATCCTTCCATTGTTTGTTATGCGCGGACCAGTGCCGAGGTTGGCGTGACGACATTTAAGTGTAGAGCGAAACACGGAACTGCTTTGCACGGGCTGTCGATCCAGGCAGAGGACTTGCAGGAACTGGCGCAGAGCGATCCTTCTCGGGACTTTTACAATGAGCCAGCGTTTGCTGTCGGCCGGCCCTGGCCGCTGACAAGCCATCAGTTTCGGCGCTCGCTGGCATTCTATGGCAGCAGTAGCGGTTTTCTTTCGTTGCCGACGGTGCGGGCGCAGTTCAAGCACATGACCATTGAAATGTCGCGCTATTACGCGAATCACTACGATAACCTGCGCACCGTTTTTGGCTACTACGACGACAAGAAGAAAGACTTTGTCCTGCCAAGCAATCACTTCGCCTTCGAGTATCAGATGGCCATGCCCATGTCGGTGGCGAACCAGTTGATTGCCGATCTCCTGTTTAATGAGGAACCGCTGTTCGGCGGCACTGGCTCGTACATGGAGAAACAGAAAGAGCGGGGCAAGGCAGGTGAGATTCAGATTGAAGATGTCCGCGCTGACACCGAAAAACGGGTGAAAAACGGTGAAATTAGTTACCGGCCGACGTTGCTGGGTGGCTGTTCAAAGGTGGGCCGCTGTGACTCTTTTATGCTCGGTGACTACACAGAATGTACGAGCTGCGATGGCGCCATTATCCAGCGTAAAAAGCTGGTTGCTGCCATTGAGGATGCTCAGGACGAGTTGTCCAATTACTCAGAAGACTCGGGCGAATATCAGATCGTCAAGGCTGAGATTGATCGGCTAGTCGCCTTCAAAGTCCGACTGATCGACTCAGTGGAGGTTTAACGATGAAGTCTGGTGACGGAAAAAGTAAGGGGTTGGGCGCTTGCGAGGAAGCCTTGCAGCGCCTCCTGGTTGGGAAGCCAGTTGTGCCAGAGCATGTGGGTTTAGACCTGTCGAAACTCACTGCAAGCATAGTCAGTCTGGAAGCTGGATTTGATCGTGGGTACTTAAAGAGGTCGCGTAAAGCGCATTTACCGCTACTGGCTCAAATCGAGGCGGTTCGGGCAGAGGCCAGCAAAGGGGCGGGTTTATCGAGCGGCAAACAAATCCGTCAGATGGAAAGTCAGTTGGCCGCGCTGGAAAAAGAGCTATCAATCGCTCAGATGCAGCGTGACAACGTGCTGGCTCAGAATATGAAGTTGTGGAAACGGGTGCGCGAACTGGAACGCTCGCTGGTTGATAGCCGCTCGGGCCGCTCGGCCAAGGTCGAATCCCTGCTGCGTAATAACAATGACATGACCTTCACCTCGGCGTGAGCTTATTCGAAAGTTTCCGTGTTAACGGGGTAGAACCCCACCTAAGGCAGTAGTTTGCATGGATCGCATTCAAGCACGCTTGCGATGCGATACAGCTTCTCTACGGTTATGTTGACCTCACCACGCTCGATCCGGCCTACATAGCTGCGGTCGAGACTGCACGCCAGCGCCAGTGCATCCTGGGAAATCCGGCAGGCCTTCCTCTGCATTCGGATGCGTTCCCCTAACGCCTTCGCCAGCTTATCCATGACCGTCTCAATTCAACTTGAGGCGGCAATATCGTGCGTTTGCGGACGTACAGGCCACGGATTATAATCCGCATTTTCGCGCTATTTCTTCTGGTGCCTCAATGAAATCGGCCTCGTTTATCTTCGACAGGCGTCTGTATGAGCTGCTTCAGGAGCCTGGGCGTACATCGTTTACGACCCGCGAACTGCGCGATGCCTATGCCGCTCGCTTGAGTGGCACACAATTCCGTATCGCCGATGTGCGCCGCTATGTGTATGAGCAGATCCGCCGATTAGTGCGCGCAGGCTGGCTTGTGCTGGATGAGGATCGTCGTGTTCGAGGGCAGGTCTACCACCTGCAGCCGATTCCGGTACATCTGCAACTGGAATTGATCGACAACGGTTTCGAGAACAGCCTTATGGCTGCCGGAGTGCCCGAACTAGACACGGGAGCACGCGACGTGGAAGCTTTGCCGCTCAAGTCGTCAGCCAATACGGATTTGCAGTTGGAAGCGCTCCACAAGGAAATCCGCTTGGACTTTCTCACTTCAATGGGCGAGGCAGAGCGATTCAAACTGCTTCTGGACGAAATGCCGCATCTACGGGACAAGCTTGAAGGCGATTACCTGGAAGCCAGGGATCGCAGTTCTCGCCTCTTGGGGCATCTGCGCGCCATCGAAAAGACCCTCAAAACGCTCGCTGCACCACGATGAGCAGCTCGTTACGCAGCTGGCAGAACAGCTGCATCACTCGGGCGTTGGAGCACTTTACCGTCACGCCGCACTTCTTCTGCCAGGCAACGCCGGGAGCCGGAAAGACCCGCATGGCTGCAGAACTGGCCAGCCGACTGCTTGAGCAGGACAGAATCGATTTGGTGCTGTGCTTTGCGCCGTCCTGCCAGGTCGTGGAGGGTTTTCGTTCGACCTTTGCGGCTGTGCTAGGCAGGCGTCTCGACGGCCAGATAGGTGCCGTGGGCGCGGCTTATACCTATCAGGCTATGGAATACCGTGATGAGGGATTCTGGCAGCTGCTTGATGACTACCGGGTGTTCGTGGTCTTCGATGAGATCCACCATTGCGCCGGCCACGATCCGCTGCTCAGCAATGCCTGGGGGCAGCAGATACTGCATCGGATACAGGACCGGGCTGCCTTCACCCTGGCCCTGTCTGGCACGCCCTGGCGTTCGGACGACAAGGCCATCGCATTGGCTCGCTACTCTTCGCCCGAGGGGCATTTGATCTGTGATTACCGTTATGGCTTGAAAGATGCCATTGCCGACGACGTGTGCCGATCACCTCGCATTGTGTTGCTCGACAATCAGAAGGTGAAACTTACGGAAGAGCTTGGCGCGGATAGCTCCGTGAGGCTGTTTCCCAGCATCGCCAAGCTTTTAGGGGAGTCACCTGTCACCTATGAGGAACTTCTGCGTCATGACGAGGTGATCAATCCAATCCTCGATCTTGGCTGCAGCAAGCTGAACGAGCTACGCCAGATCAAACCTGATGCCGCTGGTTTGGTGGTGGCCACAGACATCGAACACGCCCAGCAAGTTGCACTGGCTCTAGAAGCAATGGGTGAAGAGTGCCGCATCGTGACCAACAAAACCCCGGATGCGCAGCAGGTGATCAATGCATTCCGGAGCAGCACCTGCCGCTGGATTGTGGCCGTCGGAATGATCAGCGAAGGTACCGACATCCCGCGCCTACAAGTGTGCTGCTACCTCAGCCGTATCCGCACCGAACTGCATTACCGGCAAGTGCTGGGGCGAGTGCTACGGCGCACAGGTGAGTCCGACGACCAGGCATGGCTATTCATGTTGGCGGAGCCAACGCTTCAGGGTTTTGCGGAGCGAATTTCGGATGACTTGCCTGATGACCTTGCAGTTATGAGCGGTGTGCAGAGGCCTGTTTTTACTCCAGGCTACAGGTCTGAGCCAGTGGGGGTTTTGGGGCATGCAGAAAGTATCGAAGATGCAGGGTTGGGGAGTGCAGAAACTGGTACTGGGTCGCAGGCTACGCTCATTAATTCGCTAAGTGGCTTTGCAATTGAGCCCGCTTACCAGGTCAGCTTTTCCCAGCATTACCGGCAGCAGCTACTGGCTTGTTTTTGATGCTCACCCAGTCGAAGCTGATCACAGGATACCAGTGAGCATGAATCCATAACCGGCTGTTGCTGCCTGGAACGTAATCGAGAGGTGCGTATGGAGATTAAGTCGCAGGCATTGGTCGATGTTATTGAAGATGTGATCTGCGACGTGTGCACTTCTGGCACGCGTGTTCCCGGCTATGGCCTTCAGCACGGTAAGCTTGAAGCCCAATGGGGATATGGCTCGCAGCATGACGGCGAGCACTACCGGGTGCATCTCTGCGAGCCTTGTTTCTTCAGGGTGCTGAGTGGATTGCGTCGAGAGCGTATGGTCAATGGTATGTTCGATGATGATCAGCCATTTTCCTCTGAGGATTTTGGCTTGGTCTGCAAGGGTAACTACTGGGAAAAGAGCTGATGTGCGAATCAGGGACTGCTGAGCGCCTTGAACAGGTCGAAGCGCTTGCTACAGAGGTATTCGGGAGCCGTGCTACCGCTATGGCATGGCTAGCATCTCCCAATTTTGCCCTGGATGGGAGGACACCACATTCTTTATGCACCACCATTCTTGGCGCTCTCCAAGTGCGTCGGTTATTGCGCTGCATCGAATACGGCGGCGTTGTATAAGTTGAGAAGGCTAAACGGTTTGACCAGGCGCCTGTTGGCCCCAATCAGCTTGGGTGTAGATCAGTATTTGGAGGGCTTGGCATGACCATGCCACATGAGCGCACCAGGGCTGTAATCCATACCAGAGCTTTTTTGATTGAGCTGTCTCGTAATGCTGAATTGCCGGACGATGTTCGATCCAGTGCAAAGCACCTGCTGCGCCATTACCCGAGCGCTGGTGATGTTCTTATGGCAGGGAAAGGCGAAGAGCTCCTGGCAAGCACTACATGCTGGTCGAATGTATTCAGCTCCACCTCCGAGTGATTTTCGGACCTTCGCTGGTCGTTGCTTTGCGTAAAGAGCAGGCCGTCCCTACCAGGTGAATTCCCCAGGATTGCAAGGCTTCACATCGGGCAGGTGAGTGGAGAACTAAATCAGCGTTAAATCCGAAATGAAATGAGAAAAATATTCCCTTGTGATTGGTGTGTGAGTAGCCTGTAAGCCAGGCATTGAAGGGGCTTGACAGTCCTGATAAATCAGAAAATAAATCAGAAAATAAAAAGGCATGGACGATCAGCTCATCAGAGGAATCCACTGGCTTGAGCCCATTGTTCCCGCCCATCCTGGGTACCCGCCTGATGTGTTGGAACTGGCTGACTCACTGCCTTTTCTAGCTGGACAGCTTGCAGGCTCAGTAGCCCCTGAAACAGCCAAACGGCTGGGTAAGCTGATGCGTTTGACCAACAGCTACTACAGCAACCTGATTGAAGGTCAGTACACCGAGCCTGCAGAGCTGTCTCAAGGGATCAAGCGTAGGGAGGCCAAAGAGCTGGGCCTTCTGGCGATTATGCATATCCAGGCACAGGAAGCCTTTGAACGAGTGCTTGATCGTCGTCGCAGTGAAATCACGTGGAGCGATATGTTCGGAGTGAATCTTCTGAAGTCGTTCCATCGCAGGTTGTTTGAGGGTGCGAAGGACCCTGACCTCTGGGGGAGTGAAGGCCGTTTGATGGTACCCGGCCGACTTCGTGATGAGGCGCAAGAGGATGTGGTTGTTGGTGGGCATTACGCACCAGCCTGGGAGGCTGTGACGCCGATGCTGATCCGACTGCAGCAGGTTTACGGTAGTGCAATTGACCCGCGCTCCCAGCTGCTGGCGAGCATGGCCTATCACCATCGACTGGCGTTCGTGCACCCATTCGAGGACGGTAACGGTCGTGTTGTTCGGATGGCAACGCACTTGCAACTAACGAGAATCGGGTTGGGCTCATCTCTGTGGTCCATCTCACGGGGCCTGGCCCGTAAGCAGGACGAGTATTACGCGCGCCTCAGTGCAGCTGATCAAGGCCGCCGGGCCTACTTGGATGGGCATGGGCAGTTGACCCAGGCCGGGTTGGTTGAGTTTGTACGTTTCATGCTTTCGGTATGTAAGGACCAGATTCAATACACGCGTGAGGCTATGGCAATGCCAGTCCTGCGCGAACGGCTGGCACGAATTGTCCAATTCGAACCCCGCTTCATCCATGCAGGCATCAAGCCTGAGGGGGCACGTGCGCTATACCTACTGATTATTCAGGGTGAGGTGTCGCGCGCCGACTTCAAGGCGTACTTCAACCTGCACGATAAGACGGCGGCCAATCAGCTCAAGGAGTTGCTGCTGCTTGGGGTGGTAGAAGCGCCGTCACCCAAGTCTCGCGACCTTTATCCTGGCTTCCCAGTATGGTTCGCTCAACTGCTCTTCCCAGATTTACACCGGCGATTCCAGTAGCAGTTATGGGCGGCTACCGGCCAAAAGCAGCCGTTAGCTAGGTGCTACTTCCGGCCCGAAGCATCCTATCCAAGATGATTCAAAACACCTGTGCAGCCAGTCAGAGTGAAAACGGCCAGCTCCACTCACAGCAACATGGGGCTTAAGTCTAACTATCGAGGGCTCTACGATAGCTGGACCTGTTTGCGGGTACGGCCAAGCCCGCCACTTTATCTCGGCGCAATTGGTTGGCATAGTCCAATTACTACCGCGTGACAATGGGGAAGCGTCCGTCTGGCTGATCCAGTAGGCTGAAGAAGCGCCCAAGGGCCAGGGGGTTGCCGTCGATCGACACCTGATCGGAGCTGAGCAGGGCTGCGGCGCCGGCTTGCCCACTGATTATCTGCAAGAAGAAGTCCTTACTCAGGTTGAGGCTGGCGTCGGCCTCGGCGACTTCGCCTTCATTCATACGGCGGTGATGCAGCACGGCGTTCTCGATCCACAAGTGATAGCGCGCGCCGCTGTCGGTGAAGTTGAGGTTGATACGCAGCGCGCTGTCGGCTGCCGCCGTGCCATTGAGCTTGGTGGCCATCACGTCCAGGAAGCGCTCGGGAGCGGTGTGTTTGAGCATATCGAGCATCATTACCGGAGTGAAACCCTCTTCCGGCAGGCCGTGGCGCAGCTCATAGGTGCCACTCAGGTAGAAGTTGCGCCAGGGCCCCGACTCGGCCTGATAGCCCAGTTGCTCGAAGCTGCGTGCCTGCAGATCGCGGGCGCCCTGGTTGTCCGGATCGGCATAGAGCAGATGTTTGCCCAGCTCCGCGGCCCAGCGGTAATCGCCCTCGGCATAGGCTTGCTCGGCGGCTGCCAGCAGCGGCTCACGGCCGCCGGCCAGGGCCACGTACTTGGCGGCGGCGGCCACCGGCGGCAGTGGGTCGAGGTTGGCCGGGTTGGCGTCGAACCAGCCTAGGTAGAACTGATAGATGCCGCGCACGTTGTGCTTGAGGGTTCCGTAGTAGTCGTGCACGTTCAGATGGCGGTCGAGGCTGGGCGGCAGGTGCAGTTGCTCGGCGATCTCCGGCGCGGTGAGGCCGGCATTCATCAGGCGAACAGTTTGATCGTGCAGGTAGCGGTAGGCATCACGCTGGGTGGTGAGGAAGGTCTGGATGTTGTCCTGCCCCCACACTGGCCAGTGGTGCTGGTTGAACAGCACCTCGGCGCCAGCGGCTTGCGCGCGGCTGGCGTCGATGTAGTTGGCCCACTGCAAGGCATCGCGTACCTTGGCGCCGCGTAGGGTGTACAGGTTGTGCAGGGTTTGCGAGAGTAGCTCGGCGCCGCCAAAGGCGTTCAGCTCCGGCAGGCTGAAGGTCATTTCCGCCGGGGCTTCACTCTCGGGTACGTTGTAGAAGACGAAGCGCACTCCATCCACGTCCAGCGTCTGTTCGCGGCCGTCGATCAGTTGGGTGGGCGGCAGAATGCCCATGTGCCCGAAGGCAACCGCCTTGCCCAGGCCGTTGTCTACCAGGCCCTCGGCGCTGCGCGGTAGGCGCTTGCCGTACATGAAGGTGGCACGGCGGGCCATGGCGATGCCCATCATCAGGTTTTCGCTGGTGGCCTCTTCCATAAACCCAGCCGGGGCAATCACCGGTAGCTGACGCACCTTGGCGTCTTCGGCGCTGATCACGCCGAGAGCACCGCCAAAGTGATCGACATGGCTGTGGCTGAAGATCATCGCGCTCACCGGGCGTGAGCCCAGATGTTGTGCAACGAAGTCCATAGCGAAGGCGGCGGTTTCCCGGCTGGTTAGCGGGTCGATGACAATCCAGCCGCTGTCGCCTTCGATCAGCGTCATGTTGGCTAGGTCGAAGCCGCGTAGCTGATAGATTTTGTCGCTGACTTTGAACAGCCCAACCTGGTTATTCAGCAGCGCTTGCCGCCACAGGCTGGGGTTGACGGTAGTGGGGGCCTCACCTTGGATAAACGCAAAGCTATCGAAGTCCCAGATCACTTCGCCTTCGGCATCGCGCACCTGGCCCTGAGGCGTGGCAATTAGGCCGCGGCGTGCCTGGGCTAGGCCCTCGACATGGCTCAGGTCATAGCTCTGCGCCACCTCGGCCTGGGCAGCTTGCGTGCGTGGCGTGGCGGCGCTGTGACTGGGCGCAGGGCCGTCGCTGCATGCACTGAGTAGCAACAAGGTGCTGGTTAGCATCCAGCGATAGGGCAGGTTCATCGGCGTTCTCCAGAGAGTGTCTGGTCAGAGCATGGCGTGCGATCTACTATGCGTCCAATGCAATCAAATCATTTAATTGATGAGCAAAAGACATGAATATAGAGTTCCGTCACCTGCGTCATGCCTTGGCCCTGGTCGAACATGGCAACTTTGCCCGCGCCGCAGAGGCGCTGCACCTCTCCCAGCCGGCGCTGACCCGCAGCCTGCAAGCGCTGGAAGCTCAGGTTGGCGAGCAGCTGTTTGATCGCAGCCACCGCGAAGTGACCCCCACAACGATGGGCGAACTGTTATTGCAGCATGCCCGGCAACTGCTGCTGCACGCCCAGGACTTGCAGCGTGACCTACAATTGGCGCGCGGCCTGGAGCAAGGTGAGTTGCGTGTGGGAGTAGGTCCGTTTGCCGGCGCCGCGCTTGTCGCCCCGGTGCTGGCCATTTTGAACCGCGCGCACCCCGGCGTGCATTTGGAGGTGGTGTTGGCACCCTGGCAAGAACTGCCCGCGCGTTTGCAACGCCGGGAAATAGATCTGCTGGTGGCCGACTTGCACGAGATCGAGGACGACCCCAGCTATACGATACAGGCCCTTGGTGAGCACCACACGCTGCCGATGTGCCGCGCCGGTCATCCCTTGCTTGAGCACCCCGAGCCTAGTCTGGAGATGCTGTTGAAGTATCCACTGGCCGGACCCAACCTTCCCGAGGATATTCGTGAGCAGCTGCTCAAGCGCCTACCTAGAGCCTTACAGAACACCTGGCGTGAGCAGTGGAAGCTGGCCATCACCTGCGATAGCTCGGCCATTATCAAACAGCTCCTACAGGGCTGTGAGGCGCTGGCAATATTGCCTTGGTTTATGGTGGAAGACGAACTGCGGCGCGGCGACTTACAGGCTTTACGCAGCCTTGACCCTGGCCTGCGCGGGCGTTTCGGGATTGCTCATCTGCGCGGCAGACGCCTATCACTTGCTGCGCAATGCTTTATCGAGGTGCTTCTGGCCCACGATACCACCGTGCGCCAGCGCCAAGATGCTTGGTTGGCCCGTTAGGGAAGGGCATGGCAAGGCGGTCAACCTGCAGCAGATCGTCGTCCGACGCCGGTGGCTGACTCGCCGAAGACCGATCCTTCAGTTCTTCCCGCCCAAGCGGCGCAAGGCATCTGGCTTGAAGTCTTGGCGCAGAGCCTCATGGCCGAAGCTGGCCTCGCTCGGGGTCTCATTACTCAGGCCGCTGACCAGATAACGGCGAGACTGCAGATCATGAATAGCCTCGGCGGTCATCCAGGGCACCAGGTCGTTGTAGAAGTTCAACTGGTAGGCTGCCGATACTCGCCATAGCTCACCACGGGCGTCGTAATGGTCCGCTAGGGCAATCTGCCAGGTGTCCTCATCAATGAAAAACGTGCGCTTGTCGTAAATGTGGCGCTGGCCTGCTTTGAGCTTTCCCTCTACCTCCCAGACCCGATGCCGCTCATAGCGCACGTAGTCGCTATTCAAATGCGCAGGCTGGATGATTTGTGCGTACTTCAGCCCTTTGTCGTGCAGTCGGTAGTTGTTGTAAGGAATCAACAGTTCGCGCTTGCCTTTGAGGGTCCAGTCGTAGCGATCGAACGCACCGTTGTACATATCCATGTTGTCCGATGTGGCCAGGCCATCCGAGCTGTTCTGTGGTGAGTCGTAGGCCAGTGTAGGGGCTCGCCGGACACGCCGCTGTCCGGCGTTGTAAGCCCAGGCCTGGCGTGGGGTTTGTACCTGATCCAGGGGCTCGTGAATCAGGGCGATGTTGCCGGCCTGGCGCGCCGGAGCCAGGGTCTGGCCGATGAAATAGAAGAGCAGATTGCTGTCTGGCGTGTTGTCCCGGACATTGCTGGCAAAGACCTGTGTCTGGCGGATGAGGCTGGCCTGATAGGCACCGCTGGTTTGCACCGGCATGCGGTGAACCTCGCGCTTGACCGCCCCGCCACGGTAGCGGGTGACATGGTTCCAGATAACCTCTTCGGCACGCAGGGGGACGGGGAACGGCACGCCGCTGGTGTAGCCACCCTCCAGGCCACTACCACTGGCGTTCAGTCTGATCCGGGTGGCGTTTTGCCGGCTCTGTTTCAGGATGGACTCGGGATAGGCCGCGCTGCGGTGCGAGGGATACAGTTGCAGATGGAAGCTCTGCGGGTACTGACGGAGCATGGCTTGCGTGCCTGGGCTCAGCCACTGGGCGAATTGCGCCATGTTGCCGGAGTCGATGCGCTGTAGCGGTTGCTCGGCGGCATAGGGATCGACCAGCGCTCCGCCTGAGGTCGATGGCTTGTATCCGCCGTCCCAGGCGGGGATGCTGCCGTCGGTATTGCCAGCACGTTCGGCGCCCATGGGCGTTAGTTGCTGGTCTAGCTGTGCCGCCTGTTCGGCCGAGACGGCACAGAAAGCGGGCATGCTGATCATCAGGCTTAGTGCCAGGAGTGTGTGGCGGGAGATTGGGCTATTAAGCATGGATAAGTCCTCAGAACTTGGCGCCAAGGGTGAATGAGATGAAGTCGCGGTCGGTCTGCGGATTGAAGTCGCCACCGAAGAAGTCGGTGTAACTGACGGCGGCGTTGTAGCGCTCCAGATAGTCGAAGTTCACGGCCAGTGTGACGGCCTGGCGGCCTTCGACGAATTGCGGAGCCGGAGAGGGGGCATAACCTTCGACGTCATAACGCCAGGCCAACGATGGGGTGACCACGGTGCCCGGCAGCAGGTCGTTGTAGGTCAGGTTGGCTCGGGCTGCATAGCCCCAGGACCAGGGCGTGGTATATCCCTCCCGTTGGCAGTAGTCCTGCTTCAACGCCGGGTTCTTGCAGGCAATGGCGGCACCTTCTACGCCGGAACCGTAGACGGCGTCGCGGCCATAGGCCAGGGTCTCGACCGGCTCCAGATCCGCCACGTGCACGGTGCCGACTTCGGCAATCAACAGCAGGTTATCTGCGCCCCAGATGTCGCTGAAAGTTTGCATGGCCGTCAGTTGCAGCTGGCTAACCGGTTTGCGCCGATAGCCCTGCACCTGTGTCCCATAGAGGCCGGCGGCTTTGGCCAGAATAGGGCCGCTTCCCGGGGCTTGAATGTCCAGGCCAAACAGTTCGTCGACGATGGGTGACTCGGTGTCGAGAAAGCCGCTGGCGTAGAGAAAGTCCTGACCGTTGATGGCGATCGGCTGGTTGGGCCTGTGGCTCAGCTCGCCGGACATAGAGATACCCCAGGGTCCTGAGGTGTTGAAACTGATGCCGTACAGCCGGATGTCTTCGGGGAAGGCCATCTGGTAGAGCGGCGCCTGGGCCAGCGGCTTGGCGTTGCTGCCACCATAGAGCGGGTTGTTGGTAACTCCGGGTAGGAAGAAGCCGCTGCCCGGACGCTTGGAATAGTCGGCGGTGATCGCATTGGTATAGGGCAGCCGGCTGTGATAGTTCATCACGTAGAAGGCAAGCTCGGTGCTGTTCAGCTCTTCGGCGAAGTAGTCCAGGCGCACCCCCCACTGCCCGGCATCTGCGGGGGTATCGTCGCTGATTCGCGGAATAACCATGTTGGCCCCGGCCGGCAGCAGCGGATTGACCAGCTGCATGTTCTCCTGTTGCGCTTCCGTTCGACCTGAAACGGCATACAGTGGGCCGCAGCCTGGCTGACTGGCATCCGACTGGGCGAAGAAGGTGCCGCAACCTGGCTGTACCGTGGCGCGCCATTCCAGTTGGTAAAAGGCGCTGGTCGAGAGATTCTCGCTGATGCCAAGCGACAGATTGAACAGGTTGACCGGAATCAGCGCTTCCTTGATCTCGACCCCGGGCGTGGTTAGGGCGTTGGCGTCGATCGGGTTGATCACATTGAGGCCGCCCTGGATGAAGGTGCTTTCCCCCCAGCTCAGGACCTGCTGACCGAGACGGAGATCCAGCGGCCGGTCATTGAGCTGGAATTCGCCCCAGACGTAGGCATCCATCAGTTCGGCGCCGGAAAACTTGGCCAGCGAATCGAAGCCCGAGTCGTCGAAGTCCTTGAAGCGGGCGTCGCCGTTTTCCAGCAGGTCGTCGTGCCAGAATTTGCCGCTGATCTGCAGCCCGAGGTTGTCCCGGCTAAGCGCCAGTTCGGTGGTACCTTTGACCACCCTTGATATGGTGTCTCCGGCTTTGAAGTTCATGCGCCCGTCGTTACCGTTGATGCCGGCGGCGCGTCCGTCATAGACAGTGGGCAGGAGATTCCTGTCTGGATCGCTGGTGCTGATGCTCATGCCAGTTGACAGGCTGGTGTCCCAGCGGCCGCTGATGCCGTTGTCGAGTTCGAAGGTAGCGGCGTGGCAGAGCGTGCTGTTGACGGCCAGCAGTGTAAACACAAGGGCGCCATGGCCTCTGCGTAATTGGTGCATGGTATGCCTCGGAAACTGTTTTTGTTGTTGTGAGTGCAAACGGTTGCCCCGCTTGCCGGGGGGCTTAAGATAGGCCGCGTAAGTCCCTTGTTTCTTGGCGCGCACAGCCGCGTTTTTGACAATTTCAGACAGGAATTCGGATGAGCAGTCCGCCCCACGAACTAGCCCATACGACCATTGCCACCTGGGCGCTGGCTATTCAGCGAGCGCTGCAGGGGTATGGCATCGAGGCGGTGCCGCTGATGCTGGAGGCCGGTATCGATCCCAGGGTGATTCGTGATCCAGAGCTGCGAGTTGCCGTGGTCAACATGTGGAAGCTCTGGCGGCTTTGTGTCGAACGGACCGGCGATGACTCTTTTGGTCTTCAGGTCGCTGCCAATCTCTATCCGACTCACCTCAATGCCCTGATCTTTGCGCTGCAGGCCAGCTCCACCCTGCGAGAGGCGCTCGATCGGCTGCAGCGCTATGTGCGGGTGGTCACTACCATCGCGGCAATCGAGGTGGTCGAGAGCCCTGTGGGGGTGGCATTGATACTGGGCTCTGATAGCTCCGGTTCGGCACAGCGGCCATTTTTCCCTGTTGATGCCTTCATGGGGGTGTTGTTCAGAACCTTTCGCGAGTTACTTGGAGCCAGTGCTGCCGAAGGGCTGCTCGAGGTTCGTTTGTGCCGTCCGGTACCTCACCGCTTAGAGGCTTTTGAACAGTTTTTCGGCGTGCCCGTGTACTTTGGCGCCGAGGCGAATGTCATGCTGATGGCTTCCGGCGTGCTGGATCGGGAGCTGCCGGCGGCCAACGCCATGATTGCTGGAATGAACGAGCAGTTGTTGCGCGATTATCTGGGGCGAATGCGCCACGAGCAGGTCAGCCTGCAAGTGCGCAAGGAGATCATCGCCTTGCTCAGTAGCGACAAGCTTGGGCTAGAGCACATTGCCGAGCGCCTGAACATGAGTGGCCGCAACCTGCATCGCAAGTTGGCCGAGGAGGGCACATCATTCAAAGAACTGCAGGATGAGATTCGACAGGACCTGGCGCTGCGCTATCTGGGCATGTCGGGGATGAGCCTGAACGAGATTGCATTCAATCTGGGTTTTATCGACCAGAGCAGCTTCAACCGTGCCTTCAAGCGCTGGACCGGTGGCAGTCCCGGACAGTACCGGCGCGCGCTCAGGGAGCGCCACTGAGTCAGCCGGGGCGAGAGGGCGCCCCGGCATGTTGGGCTCAGCTGCGCGCCTGGGGTTGGATGGGCGGAATGAACTGCTGCAGCGTCTTTGGATTGCGCGTCTTCTCATCGGGCAGATAGATGCGGTAGTTCAAACGGAACAACCCTTTATCAGGTGAAGGCAGCCAGTTGCTTTCGAGCCCGGTGGGGGGCTGGTGCTGGATATATAGCGTCAGTGAACCGTCCGGGTTGTAGGTCAGTCCCGGGGTCCGGTCACCGATGGAGTAGCGGTCGATGGCATTGTCCACCAGCTGGAAGTTGGTGCCGTACAGGGTGATGGACCAGAAACCCTTGTCCTGAAGCTGGGGCAGTGCATCACGCTCGAAGTGCAAGATGTAGCGCTGCTGGCCATCAAGCAACTGGCCGGTGCCATCTTCATAGGTGCTGAAGTACACCCCTTCTTCGCGGTCATGCACCATCAGACCTTCGAGCGCACCCTCTGCGCGGTTGATGAAGTGGAAGCCGTAGCTGCCCTCGTGCAGGTTGTTCCAGCGGGTCGGGTAGGGCGTGCCGCGGTACTTCACCTTCCAAGTCATCAGGTCCTGGCTGTCGGCCAGTGCACGCTTAAGGCCAGCCACCGTGGCCGGGTGCAGCCGGCTGGCATCGAAGGGCTTGCCAAGCTCGATGCCGATGCTCTGGAACATGGACACGGCAGCGCGCTGCTCCGAACGCGGTGGGTTCTCATTCAGCAGATCGACCATGCGCTCGAAGAGGGCCAGGTCGCCGCTGTATTCCTTGCGGGACATCTTCACGGTGGTCACCTTGCCAAAGCCATCGGGCTTGCCCCAATTGCTGAGCGAGGTGGTGTGCACCTGTTTCTGCAGTTCCAGCACGCGGGGCAGGTCCTGAGGATCTTCCTTGCTCACCCCGTAGCGCAGGGCGAGGGCGCCGGAGTTGGTCGACAGGCGCCGCAGTTCGACGCCTGTGGGTACTTCGCCCTGCCAGTCAGGGCCGGCGAACAGATAGTGACCGCCCTTGCCCTGGGTCGCCCGGGTGCCGATATAGGGCAGGTTCTCCAGATAGGCATCGGCGACCTGCACGCTCCAGTAGCGGTCCTGGACATCCGGCAGGCTGAGGATCACCGGATCATCCTTGAGCTCCAGCATGACGCCGCTGTAGATCGTGTCGTTGTTGGGTGTATAAGGCAGCTCATCCTGCGAGGTAGCCAGCTTGGTCATGTGGCCAATCTGGTTGATGGGGGCGCAGGGGCAGATCTGGCGCTCGGTGACGAATTTCAGCTTGCGCTCATTCAGTCGCAGCAGGCGTTCACGGTCGGTGATGGTCAGCGGCAGGCCCCAGACATAGGCCTGCAGCCCCAGTGAGTAGGCCCAGTTCTCCTGCGCACGTTCATCGCGCTGCCGGATTTCATCACGGCTGAGGCCGGCGTCGGGGTCTTTCTTCTGCAGGTCGGGGACGGCAAGGTACTGATACCCGGCGGTCAGAGCGGCGCCCACTAGAACCGTCGCCAAGAGTTTGAGTTTCATACGCATTCCCTGTTATTGAAAGTATCGGGAATACCACTCTAGGGTTGGTTGGCTGGTGGGTCTCAACTCTGGTTGCCAGTTTTTTGACCTGCGCAGACAAGCCTAAGCAAGCCACAGCGCCCAAGTCTCTCATCAAGGCAGCTGCATTGGTGAGGTTCGCGCAGCTGCAGGCTAACCGATTCAATCCTGAGCCAAGGGTCGCTTCAGACCTATTGCAACCAACTGCCATGGACGGAGACATTGTTCGGTGGCCGTCAGCTCCTGACCTTTTACGCTGCCTGCTACAGGCCGCTTTTGGCCGGTTTCTGCCGGTCGCGAATGGCTAGAGTGGCCATTCATGGCTGGCCTGGATCGAGAAATAGCGGGCGCTCAGGCCGCCGCCCCATGCTCAGTTTGCGTGCATCCGGGATGGTGCGCCGAGTTGCGAGGGTGTCAATCTTTTTGAGGTGTTAGAGCTGACTCGCTCTGCTATGCCTGTCAAACCAGCTCTTGATCTGCGTCAGTTTGTGTCAATACATGGGGTCGAGTTTGACAGTCAATTGGAAGAGGCCGATATAGCGGTTATAGGTAGGGATTCCGCACGGTTTGGCAGTGTCAATGTAGTGAACGTAACGTGATATCAATGACTACTGGCCGGACGATCCGCTGATCGCCGAGCCCACCGCCAGGGCCAAGCCCCGCGGGCAGTGAGGCTCAGTCGGAGGGCAGGCTGAGGTCTTCGCCGGCCTGGCGCAGCGTTTCGTAGGCCTGATCCAGTGCCTCGACGATGGCTTCGGCGTCTTGCGTATGGCGTGAAACGATGAAGTGGATCGGCACCTGGGTCAGGCGCAGGTAGGGCAGCTCTTCCATGTTCAGGCGCTGCCGGGCCTGCTCCACCGGGATCTGGTAGTCGAGCAGGTAGTCGCCGCGCTTGCGCCGCAGCATTTCCAGCGCCGACAGGTGATTGCTGGTGCGCAGCAGGCGCAGGTCGAGCGCCGGGTTTTCGAGGATCGCGTTGATGTTCGGCCAGTAGCTGTAGCCGCCGATCAGAATCAGCGCCTTGCCGGCCAGATCGTCGGGAATACGCGGCACCGGTGTACCGGCGCGGTGATAGAGGTTGAGGTTGATCTGGCTGAGGGTATGCCGACCCTCCAGCGTATGGGCGGCCAGCTCGGGCTTGCCCTGGGCGCCTGGCCAGAGGTCGATGCTGCCATTCTCCAGCGCCGCATAGAGCCGTGCGCCAGGTAGCGCGCGAAAGTGCACGCCGTAGCCGGCCTGGCGGGCGACACGCCGAGTCAGCTCCGCCAGCTCGCCTCGCGCCGTGCCGTGGGCGTCGGTATAGATGGCGGGGGCGAATTCGTAATAGCCGACGTTGAGAATTCGCTGCGAAGCCATGGCCCCGGCAGACAGACTGCAGAGCAGGGCCACGGCCAGTTGGAAGAATGCTTTCAAGAGATCGATCACTGGCTTGCGCTGGTCCGGCAAGCATGCGCAGGCGTTGCGCTGTTGTCCATGAGGCATCTTGCCGTGACGTGAGGTATGTCCGCTTATCTCGACCTATGCTCAAGGCAAGGCGCGATGTCGCGGGCGAGGAGTACAGGTATGCAGCGCAAGGTGTTTGATCGCAAGGTGTTCAACCGCAAGCTGGTGCTGATCACCGGCGGCTGCGCAGGAATCGGCCGCGCCCTGGCGGTACGCATGGCCCAGGCTGGCGCGCGGCTGGTGATCTTCGATCTGCATCAGGATGCGCTGGATGGCCTGGTGCAGCACCTGGCCGATCACCACAACGCCGAGGCTCTGGGGCTGTGTTGCGACGTCAGCGATGCCGAGGCGGTGCAGCGTGCGGTGACGCTGGTGATCGAGCGTTACGGCGGCATCGACGTGCTGGTCAACAATGCCGGCATCACCCATCGCAGCCCGGTGGCGAGCACCAGCCTGGCGGTGTTCCAGCGGGTGATGGCGGTGAATTTCTACGGCGCGCTGCATTGCACCCAGGCGGCACTGCCCAGCCTGATAGCCCGGGACGGGCAGATCATCGTGCTCAGCTCGCTTTCGCAGTATGCCCCTGTGCCCAACCGCGCCGCCTATAACGCCAGCAAACACGCACTGCACGGGCTGTTCGAGACGCTGCGCGGCGAGCTGAGCGATACCGGGGTGCATGTGATGCTGGTCTGCCCCGGTTATACGGCCACCGACCTGCGCAAGAACGTGCTGGTCGGCGACGGCTCCACCGCGCCGTCGCCGGTGCTGGACATCGGTCGGGTCGCCTCGCCGCAGGATGTCGCCGAGGCGATCTACCAGGCCGCGCTGCGTCGGCGCGCGTTGCTGGTGCACTCCAATCTCGACTGGAAGGCGCGGCTGCTGGCGCGCTGGTGCCCGCGGCTGTACCAGCACCTGCTGCTGCCACGGCTGCTCGGCACTCGAACCTGATGCTCCGCGGTCACTCGCCGCTGCCGTAGAGCTGCTCCATCAGCGCGGCGTCCCAGTAGGCCGCCTCGATCTTGTGACCGTCCAGATCACGGACGAAGCAACCGTAATAGGGCTCGCCATACTCCGGCCGTGGTCCGGGGGCGCCTTCATCGACCGCGCCGGCGGCGATGGCGGCTCGGTGGAAGGCATCCACGGCAGCCTGATCGGCGGCGAAGAAGCCCACGTGGGTGCCGTTGCCGACGGAGGCGGTGCCGCCGTCGAAGGGGCGCTGGACCCAGAACTCGGGATATTCGCGGCCCCAGGCGACCGCACCCGGGTGTTCGAGGATGCGTTTGCAGCCGAGGGTGGCGAGGACCTGGTCATAGAAGGCAACCGCCTCGTCGAAGCGATTGCTGCCCAGGGAAATGTGGGAAAGGATGCTGGGGTTCTGTTCGGCCATGGTGCGTTCTCCTTGAATGGCCAAGCAAGCCTAGCAGGCCGTCGACGGCTGACCGCGGGTCCAGCCGAATGGCGACTCAGCCGGGCTCCGACTGCCTTGCCGGCGGTTCGCTGCAAAGCATGAAGCAGCGGAACAGCATGATGGTCGGCAGCAGCTGCAGCAGGCCGACCACGCCATCGAGCAGCATCGCCGGCAATAGCGGCGGGGTCTCGTCAGCGAACAGCTGAGCGGCGATCCAGACCTCGAGCATCCAGACCGGCAACAGCACGGTCATCACACAGCCCAGGACCAGCAGGAAACGCCCGCGGGTGAGCTGGAAGCTCTGCTTCAGCGCTGCCAGCGGCGTCAGCCCGCGCAGCACCAGCAGGTACTCGGCGAAGGCGATCTTGACCATTACCCAGATGCCCGGCAGCACGAACAGCGAGGCACCGAGCAGGATCAACAGCGTGCCCAGCCCCGAAAGCACTGCCAATGCTGGCCACAATGGCAGCGCCCGGGCATAGACCGCGCCCAGAGCCGGATCATGGCCACGGCTGCGCGCGTCCAGAAAGAGGATCAGCGCGCCAACGTACAGCGGGTAGAAGATCAGGCCCACCAGCAGGTCCAGGGCGGGCGGTGCGTTATCGCCGAGCCAGTGATCGATCCCCAGACGGGTCAGACTTTCCAGCAGGATCAGCGGCAGGCAGAGCCGGACGATAGTCAGGAAGTGGCGGGAGTAGAAAAACCAGGCGTCGCGCAGGATGGCAAGAACGTTCATTGCAGTCCGCAGTCAGGGAGCGTTTCGGGGGCGCCACTGTAACGGATGCGGGCGAGGCGGGACATGCGCGATTTCGCCGTCCATACTGGCGGTCCATTCAGATTTCAGGCCGCCGCGTGAAGAAGATTGCCCTGTTCGCCGATGTGCAGAACCTCTACTACACCGTGCGTCAGGCCCATGGCTGCCACTTCAACTACTCGGCGCTGTGGGCCGACGTCAGCCGGCGCGGCACTATCGTCGAAGCCTATGCCTACGCCATCGAGCGCGGCGATCCGCGCCAGCAGCAGTTTCAGCAGATCCTGCGCAAGCTGGGCTTCACGGTGAAGCTCAAACCCTATATCCAGCGCAGCGACGGCTCGGCCAAGGGCGACTGGGACGTGGGTATCACCATCGATGTGCTGGATGCAGCGGCGCGGGTCGACGAGGTGGTGCTGGCATCCGGTGACGGTGATTTCGACCTGCTGCTCGAACGGGTGCGAGCCGCTGGCGTCGAGGCCACTGCCTACGGCGTGCCGGGGCTCACCGCGCAGTCATTGATCCGTGCGGCAACGCGTTACGTGCCGATCGAGGGTGATTTGTTGTTGCGTTGAATGTGGGGAGGAGGTGGACGAGGCGTTGGCTGGTGGAAAATGCTGCGCAGTTTTCCACCCTACGGCCACGTCAGACGTAGGGTGGATGACGCTTCACCCATCCACCAAAACGACGTCAGGCTTTGCCGAGTGCCGCCAGGCGCTTGCGCACCGCCGCTTCGATGCCGGCTGCATCCAGGCCGCACTCGGCGAGCATTTCGCTGGGCTTGGCGTGCTCGACGTAGTAGTCCGGCAGACCCAGGTGCAGGATCGGTCGCAGCACGCCTTCGGCAGCGAGGAACTCGGCCACCGCACTGCCGGCACCGCCCATGATGCTGTTCTCCTCGACCGTCACCAGCAGCTCGTGGCTGCCCGCCAGTTCGCGCAGCAGGGCTTCGTCCAGCGGTTTGACGAAACGCATGTCGACCACCGTGGCGTCCAGCGCCTCGCCGACCTGCAGCGCCTCGGGCAGCTGCACGCCGAACACCAGCAGCGCCACCTTGCTGCCCTGACGGCGCACCACGGCCTTGCCGATTTCCAGCGGTTCCAGGGCCGGCTCGATGCTGGCGTTGGGGCCGCTGCCGCGCGGGTAGCGCACCGCGGCCGGCCCTTCGAAGTGGTAGCCGGTGGTGAGCATGCGGCGCATCTCGTTCTCGTCGCTGGGCGTCATCACCAGCATGCCGGGGATGCAGCGCAGGTAGGACAGGTCGAAGCTGCCGGCATGGGTCGGGCCGTCCTCGCCGACCAGGCCGGCGCGGTCGATGGCGAACAGCACATCGAGGTTCTGCACCGCGACGTCATGGATCAGCTGATCGTAGGCGCGCTGGAGGAAGGTGGAGTAGATCGCCACCACCGGCTTCAGGCCTTCGCAGGCCATGCCGGCAGCCAGGGTGACCGCGTGCTGCTCGGCGATGGCGACGTCGAAGTAGCGGTCCGGATAGCGTTCGCTGAACGCCACCAGGTCGGAGCCTTCCTTCATCGCCGGGGTGATGCCGGTCAGGCGCGGGTCGGCGGCGGCCATGTCGCACAGCCACTGGCCGAAGACGTTGGAGTATTTCGGCCCCGAGGGCTTCTTCGGCGCTGGCGGCGCGCCGACTGGCTCCAGTTTGCTGATCGCATGCCAGGTGATGGGGTCGGCCTCGGCCGGGGCGAAGCCCTTGCCCTTCTTCGTCACCACATGGAGGAACTGCGGGCCGTCGAGGTCGCGCATGTTGCGCAGGGTGGCGATCAGGGTCGGCAGGTCGTGGCCGTCGATGGGGCCGATATAGTTCCAGCCCAGCTCCTCGAACAGCGTGCCGGGCACCAGCATGCCCTTGGCGTATTCCTCGGTGCGGCGGGCGATTTCCCAGGCGCCTGGCAGGCGCGAGAGGATCTTCTTGCTGCCTTCGCGCATGCTCGAATAGGTGCGGCTGGAGAGGATCTTGGCCAGGTAGTTGGACAGGCCGCCGACGTTGCGCGAGATCGACATGTCGTTGTCGTTGAGCACCACCAGCATGTTGGCGCCGACTTCCGGGGCGTGGTTGAGCGCCTCGAAGGCCATGCCGGCGGTCAGCGCACCGTCACCGATCACCGCGATGGACTTGCGCTGCTCGCCTTTCAGACGCGCGGCGACCGCCATGCCCAGGGCGGCGCTGATCGAGGTGCTGGAATGACCGACGCCGAAGGTGTCGTACTCGCTCTCGACCCGGCGCGGAAAGGCGGCCAGGCCGTCCTTCTGGCGCAGGGTGCCCATGCGCTCGCGGCGGCCGGTGAGGATCTTGTGCGGATAGGCCTGGTGGCCCACGTCCCAGACCAGCCGGTCGTCCGGTGTGTCGTAGACGTAGTGCAGGGCGATGGTCAGTTCGATCACGCCGAGGCCGGCGCCGAAGTGCCCGCCGGTGCGGCCGACGCTGTACAGCAGCTCCTGGCGCAGTTCGTTGGCAAGCTCTTCGAGTTCCGCCTCGCCCAGTCGGCGCAGCTGCTCGGGGGTCGCCGCTCGGTCAAGAACGGGCGTCGCGGGGCGCACCCGAGGAATCTCATGGAACGTCTTGGGCATCAGGCGGATCGTTGTCGTTGAAAAAAGAGCGGCAGTTTACCCGATGGGCCCCTCGATAAGAACGGCCCCGGGTCCGGTAGGGGTTTGACTGCGATTTCGGCGAAAGGTCAATTGCGCCGTTCAACGATGTAGCGCGCCAGTTCCCTTAGCGGCTCGGCGGCGAAGTCGAAAGGCCGCAGGGCGTGCAATGCCTGGTCGCGCAGTTCCAGGGCGTAGGCCTTGGCCGCGTCCATGCCGAGCAGGGCCGGGTAGGTCGGTTTGTCCCGGGCAATGTCGGCGCCCTGGTGCTTGCCGAGCGTGGCGGTATCGCTTTCCACGTCGAGGATGTCGTCCTGGACCTGGAAGGCCAGGCCGATGGCGCGTGCATACTGGCTCAGCGAGGCGAGGTTGTCGGCATCGGCACGGCCACTGGCGAGGGCGCCGAGTTGCACGCTGGCCTCGATCAGCGCCCCGGTCTTGTGTCGGTGCATCAGCTCGAGGGCATCGCGATCGAGCTTGAGGCCCACCGAGCCGAGGTCGATGGCCTGGCCGCCGACCATCCCCGCAGGCCCGGCGGCGCGCGCCAGCACGGCGAACATGCGCAGGCGCAGGGCGGCATCCTGCGGGTTGTGGCGTTCCTGGGCCATGGCCTCGAAGGCCAGGCTCTGCAGGCCGTCGCCGGCAAGGATGGCGCAGGCCTCGTCGAAAGCCTTGTGGGTGGTGGGCTGGCCGCGACGCAGGTCGTCGTCGTCCATGGCCGGCAGATCGTCGTGCACCAGCGAATAGGCATGGATCAGCTCGACCGCGCAGGCGGCGCCGTCGGCGCTTGCCTTGTCACCATTCAGTGCTTCGCAGGCGGCGTAGACCAGCAGCGGGCGGACGCGCTTGCCACCGTTCATCACGCTGTAGCGCATGGCCTGGTAGAGCCGCTCGAGCTGCGGCAGCGGCGGGACGAAGAGGGCTTCGAGGCAGCCGTCGACGCGCTGCTGACAGCCTTTCTGGTAGTCGCCGATCATCATGCTTCGGGGGCCGACTCGAAGGGGGCTTCCTGCAGGCTGCCGTCGCGTTCCAGCAGGATCTGCACCTTCTGCTCGGCCTGGCTCAGCGCCGCCTGGCAGTCGCGGGTCAGGCCGATGCCCTGTTCGAAGCAGGTCAGCGAGTCTTCCAGCGACAGCTCGCCGCTCTCCAGGCGCTCCACCAGCTGTTGCAGCTCGGCAAGGGATTGTTCGAAATCGAGTGCAGCTTTCTTGCGGGCCATGGCGGGAACCTGTCGTCGGCGGCGAGTCGGAAACGGGCGCGACATTAGCAAAGAAACGCCGGTGGCAGCCACAAGGTTTGCCCGCGTGATGTGTATCAACCTGCGTAGCCCGGCGGGGTGCCCGTCAACCCGCGCCGCCGCTCAGTGGGCCTGCTCGCGCAGTCGCCTTTCCCGTTCGGCGAGCGGCAGCTTCGGACAGCTGTCGCAGAGTTCGCCATCGGCGCGGCGAAAGTGCTGGCAGCACGCCTTGCGCTGCAGGCCCAGGCGCGTACCGCCTTCGGCCAGCGGTACCGCGAGCAGGCCGCTGGCGCCGGACATGGCGCAAGCCGCCAGCCAGACGTCAGCCGCCCGGCACAGTTGCAGGTTGCCGCAACCGTCGAGGCGCTGGCTATGCAGCAGTGCGGCCATGACGCAGTCGGCCGCCAGCCGCTGCGCCAGCTTGGGATGCAGCCCGAGCAGCGGCCCGCTGACGGCCTGGGCCTGTTCACAGAAGCCACGGATCTGGGCGCCGGCATGGCGCAGCAGGCGCTGGGGCTCGCCCTGCAGTGGCGGGTGATCGGGCAGGCAGAACCCGGCGACGAAGCCCTGTTCGACGCCCTGCGCCAGGCCGTCCAGGCACGGGGCCTGGCCGGCCAGGCGCACCGCGAGCACCTGCAGGTAGATGGGCTGCCAGACCAGCAGCGTCCAGCAGCGCGCCGCCCAGTAGTGGCGGCCCGCTTCCGGACAGGCCGCCCGCCAGTGCGCCAGCAGCCTGGCCACAGACTGCGGATGCTCCAGCGTCAGCTCGTCGGCGCGGGGTGCGCCGACCCGGCCATCGAGGCCCGGCAGCACGCGACGCAGGCGCAGCAGCAGGCTGCCCAGCGAATCCGTGGCCGGCCAGCGCGCTTCAGCGCTCCGGTGCATAGCGCGCCACGGGGTTCTTCAGGGTGCCCGCGAATTTCAGCGCTCCGGCCGGATCGGCGAGGTCGAGCATCTGTCGGTTGTTGCCCAGCTGCAGGCGGTTCAGGCAGGAGCGGGCGAATTCCTCGGCGAACAGGTCGTAACGGGCGAACTTGTCGCGCAGCTGCGGCTGGCTGGCCTGGTAGTCGGCGATGCAGTCGGCGACCTGCTGCCAGAAGCGCTGCTCCGGCAGGCCGCCCTGTTCGTCGAGAATCTGCGCCAGGTAGCGAAAGAAGCCGTCGAACACGTCGGTGAAGATCGACAGCACCTTGAGCTCGTCCGGCACCGATACCGCGAGGCGGCCAACCGCCTCGGGAATCTGCGCCTCGGCATCGAGAATCACCGCTTCCTCGCCGATGTCCTTCATCAGCATGCGGACCGGCACATGGTCTTCCAGCACCAGGATCAGATTTTCGCCGTGGGGCATGAAGACCAGGTCATGGGCATAGAAGCAGTGCAGCAGCGGCTTCAGGTAGGCATTGAGGTACTGCCGCAGCCAGCGGTCCGCGGTGAGTCCCGAGGTGCTGATCAGCGTCGGCAGCAGGGCGCGCTCGTCGCCGTCGCTGTGCAGCAGCGCGGCCATGGTCATCAGCCGCTGGCCGGGTTCGATGTGGCCCAGCGGACTCTCGCGCCAGAGCGCCGAGAGCATCTTGCGGTAGGGGCTGCTGGCCGGCAGCGCCTGCTCGTAGTAAGGGTTGCGATAGCCGATCGCCGCCACCTCGCGCAGCAGCTGGAAGCCGCAGTCGCGCAGCAGCGGGTCGCGCGCCACGCGGCCCGCGAGGTAGGCGTTGATCGCCGGGGTCGCCTGCATGTAATAGGGCGACAGCCCGCGCATGAAGCCCATGTTGAGGATCGACAGGGCGATCTTCACGTAGCGCCGCTGCGGCTCGCTCTGGTTGAAAAAGGTGCGGATCGACTGCTGCGCCAGGTAACGATCGTTGCTCAGGCCGAGATAGACGATCTGCCGGTTGGCGATCTCCGCGGCGAAACCGATGGCCAGGATGTTGTGCCACTGCCAGGGATGCGCCGGCATCAGCAGATAGTCGTCCGGGTCGAGCTGCAGCGCCTGCAGCTGGTTGTGGAACACGCCGAGCTGGCCACCCAGTTCCTCGCGCAACAGGGTCGCCTGGTCGAGCCCGTCGATGGCGCTGTAGCTGGCGCGGCTGCGGTGCACGGCGAGCCAGACCAGACGCACCGGGCTGGCGGCTTCCGGCGCGTAGGCGCGGTAATCCTGGGCGTCGAACCCCATCCGCCCGTTGTTGGCGACGAATCCCGGATGACCTTCGCGCATGCCGGTCTCGATCTGCTGGAAGTCCGACAGGGCCAGCTGGGCCGCGCTCAGCGGGCTGTTGGCGAGCTTGTAGGCGCTGCCGAACAGGGTGCTGCTGATCTCGTCCAGGTAGAGCGGCAGGTTGGTTTCGGAAAGGCCGAGGACGTCGCTGAACTCGATGATGAATGCAAGGGCATCCAGCGGCTGTGGTTCCCCGTTGCTGAGCTTTTCGATGGAGTCGGTGGCGATCGACCAGTGATCCAGCGCCAGCCGCCGCGCCTTGAAACGGTACTCGGTCGAGCTGTCCGGCACGGCGACGCGGTAGTGGCTGTCGCCCAGCGGCTCGGGGCTGAGCAGCTTCTCGTGGCTGAACTCGGCCAGCGCCTTTTTCAGCAGCAGGCGATTGGCGCGGGCCCAGAGTTCGGCTTGCAGATGGTCGGTGGCCAGGTCGCTGGTAGCGGTCGGCAGGCGTACGAGCTGATTCATTGCGGGTTCTCCTGAAGGGTGGCGAGGAACTGCGCACGGGTGCAGAACGCCAGGCAGGCGTCCTTCTCCGGCAGATGCAGCAGGCACTGATAGACGAAGCCGACCCGGCGGTTGAGCGCATGGACCTTGGCGTTGCGGGCGTCGGGCTCGACGACGATGCGGCGGGCGAAAGGGTCGGCGAACTGATAGGCGAGAATGCTGCGCATCACTTCCAGGCTGAAGCCGTGCACCGGGCGCTCGCAGGGGGCGAGCAGCAGGTGCATGCCGCGGTCACCGGGGCGCACCTGGTAGTGGTCGGCGAGGCGGTCGTGGGCCGGGTGATAGCCCTCGAACAGGAACGCCGGCTCGCCGTTGCACATGCCGAGGGCAATGTCGCGATGGCTGCTGCGCTGGATTTCGTCGACGTAATTGGTCAACTGAGCCAAGCTCAAATGGCCCATGGCCCAGAAGCGCGCGTAGTCGCGGCGCAGCCAGTCATGCAGTAACGGCAAATGTTCTGGCTGCACGGTTTCAAAGTGCATGGCGCCAAGCGCGCAGTAGCGAACGAAGCGCGGACCATCCGCGCGGGAAAGAGCGGTATTCATGATTTGGCTCCACAGAGGGGCGCACGCGTCGCTGCTGAAACCAGCAGCCAGCGCAGCACGCAGGCGGTGAGAACGAGGCCGAGGGCGGAAAGGAAGAACGGCGCGGCGAGGCCGGCATCGCGCACCACCAATCCGGCGAGCCACGAAGCGGCGAGCACGCCGAGGTTCTGGAAGATGTTGATCAGGCTGTAGTCGCGGCCGTAATGCTCCGGCCGGCTGAGGGCGAACAGTCGCGCATCCAGCGCGACGGTGAGCTGGTACAGCGCCCAGCCGAACAGCACACGTCCGGCGAGCACCGTCGGCATCTGCTCGATGCCCTGCAGCGCCAGCCCGGCGGCCCCCAGCAGCAGCCAGGCGGTCAGTCGTTGACCGGCGTGGTAGTGCAGGGCCAGGGCTAGCAGCGCCAGCATGCCGGGAATGGCATAGACCAGACCGGTGATCCAGCTGGCCTGAGGCCCACCGAGCTGCTCCCAGTACAGCGTGAAGAACGGCCGCGCCAGGTAGATGCAGAAGTAGAACGCGAGCATCAGCAGGCACAGTCGGGCAATGGCCAGATGTTCTTCCCGTGGCCTCGGTGGTGTGCTCGCATCGACCCGGGTGGGCTGCGGCGCATGGCGCAACAGCAGCAGGCTGACGGCCATCTGCACGAAGTCCATCAGGCCCATCAGCACGAACATCCGCGCCGGACTGAGGTAGTGCAGCACGCCGCCGCCCAGCGTCGCGCCGGCGATTGCGCCCAGGTGCACCACCACCGAAAGCAGGCCGATGGTGCGTACCTGCTGGTCGGTGCCTACCAGACCCATGACGTAGGGATACATCAGCAGATAGCTAGCCTTGAAGGCGATCATCGCCAGCGACACCGGCCAGAACAGCCACTGCCGGTCGATGGCCGCGCAGGCCAGTGCCAGCACGCCGGCTACCAGCTGACCGACGATCAGCAGCCGCAGCGGGTGGGCATGGCGTGCAAGGCGCACCCACACGGGCAGTGCGAGCATCGCCACCAGGCACACCGCGGCCAGGTACAGCCCGACCTGCTCGCTGCGCAACTCGCCGAAACGCTCGGCGAAGTATTGCGGGTAGAACGGCATCAGCAGGCTGTCGCCGAGCACGGCCAGCAGCGTCATGCCGATCAGTGCGCGTCGCAGCGTCATCGCGCCGCCACCGCGCCCTGGGGCGTGAGCGGCTGCGGCAGGCTGAACTGCTGGAAGGCGATCTTCGTCTCCACCGCGTAGTGCTCGCGCCCGCAGATCTCGCGCAGGATGCAGGCGTTGCGGTAGCAGCCCATGCCGAGATCCGGCGTGACCAGACCGTGATCGACGAGCCCGGCGTTCTGCACGAAGACCTCACCGCCGTTGCGGTCGATGCTGTAGTTGCGCGCCACGGCAAAGCGTTCCGGTGCCTGCCAGGCGATGCGCTCGGCGATCGGCTGGATGCAGCGCGGCAGGCGGTACTGATACCCGCTGGCCATCACCAGTGCGTCGCAGCGGTGGCGATAGCCCTGCTCCAGCTCATGCTGGAAGAACTCCAGCTCCAGCGTGCCATCGCTCAGGCGCTGGCAGCGACGCAGCTCGGCGTTGGTCAGCAGCTGGGTCGGCACCTCGCCCTTGAGGCTCTGGTTGTACAGCTCGTCGTAGATGGCGTTGATCAGCGTGGCGTTGATGCCCTTGTACAGGCCCTTCTGACTGTCGATGAGCTTTTCCCGGGTGCTGCGCGGCAGGCTGTGGAAGTAGTCGATGTACTCCGGGCTGGTCATTTCCAGCGTCAGCTTGGTGTATTCCAGCGGGAAGAAGCGCGGCGCGCGGGTGATCCAGTTCAGCTGGTAGTCGTGGCGGTCGATTTCCTGCAACAGGTCGTAGTAGATCTCCGCCGCGCTCTGGCCGCTGCCGACCACGGTGATCGAGCGTTTGCCCTGCAGTCGCGACTTGTCCTGCAGGTAGTTGCCGCTGTGGCTGACGTGCTCGGCCAGTGCCTCGCAACAGGTCGGCAGATGGGGCGTGGTGCCGGTGCCGAGCACCAGACGGCGGGTGAGGAACTCGAAGCCCTCGCCGCTACGCGTGTGCACGCCGCGCACCCGGTAGCAGCGGCGCTCGTCGAGGTAGTCGACGTGCTGGACGAAATGCCCGAAGCGCAGGCTGTCGAGCTGCTCGACCACCCACTGGCAGTACTGGTTGTACTCGCGGCGCATCAGGAAGAAGTCTTCCTTGATGTAGAAGGCGTACAGCCGCCCGACCTGCTTGGCATAGTTGAGAAAGCTGAAGCGGCTGGTGGGGTCGGCCAGGGTCACCAGATCGGCCATGAACGGCGTCTGCAGGGTGGCGCTGTCGAGCATCATGCCGGGATGCCAGTTGAAACCCTCGGCGCGGTCAAGGAACAGACAGTCGAGCCCGTCGATGGGCTCGGCCAGGCAGGCCAGACCGAGGTTGAACGGGCCGATGCCGATACCGATGAAGTCATACATCTTGTTCATGTGCGATCTCCTTACTGGTTGGCGCTGCTGGGCAGGTCATCGAGCAGGCGGGTGCCGTGGCCACGAATCAGCTCGACGATGGCGCACAGGTCGTCCAGCGTGGTTTCCGGGTTGAGCAGGGTGAACTTGAGGTACTGCCGGCCCTTGACCACGGTGGCGGCAATGACCGCCGCGCCGGAGCGGAAGATCGCTTTGCGGATCTCGCGGTTGATCTCGTCCAGGCGCTCGTCCGCCACGCCTGCGGCGACGAAGCGGAACACCAGCGTGCTCAGGCGGGGGGCGAAGACCTCGAAGGCCGGGTCGTCGGTGAGCAGGCGATGGGTGTCGGCGGCGCGGTCGATGACTTCCTCGAACATCGCGCCGAGATGCTCGGCACCGAGGATGCGCAGGGTCAGCCAGAGCTTCAGCGCGTCGAAGCGGCGGGTGGTTTGGATGCTCTTGTTGACCAGGTTCGGCGTGCCCTCGCGGGTCTGGCTGCGCGGGTTGAGGTAGTCGGCGTGGTGGGTGATGTAGCTCAGGTGCTGACGCTGGCGAACGAAGAAGCCGCTGCAGCTGACCGGCTGGAAGAACGACTTGTGGTAGTCCACGGTGACCGAGTCGGCGTGCTCGATGCCGGTCAGCCAGCCACGGTAGCGCGGCGCGACCAGCAGGCCGCCGCCATAGGCCGCATCGACGTGCAACCAGACGCCATAGTGCTGGCACAGCGCGGCGATCTCCGGCAGCGGGTCGATGCTTCCGAAGTCGGTGGTGCCGGCGGTGGCGACCACGGCCATGGGCAGCTCGCCCAGGCGCTGACAGTCCGCCAGCGCCTGGGCCAGCGCCGGCACGCTCATGCATTGGGCACTGTCGGTTTCGATGCTGCGCACGGCGTCGTAGCCCAACCCCAGCAGCGCGGCGGATTTCTGCACGCTGAAGTGGCTGGCGCGGGAGGCGAAGATGCGCAGTCGGCCCGCGTCCGGCGGTAGCCCGTGCTGGAGGTTGCCGCCGTGGCCGGGCAAGCGGTTGCAGACGTGCTCACGGGCCAGCAGCAGCCCCATCAGATTGGACTGGGTGCCGCCGCTGGTGAAGACGCCGTCGGCCTGACTGCCGAGGCCGATGCGCGCGCAGGTCCAGTCGATCAGGCGTTGTTCGATCAGCGTGCCGCCGGCGCTCTGGTCCCAGGTGTCGAGCGAGGAATTGAGCGATGACACCAGCACTTCGGCGAGCAGCGCCGGCAGCACCACCGGGCAGTTGAGATGGGCGACGTAGCGCGGATGGTGGAAATACACCGCGTCGCGCAGATAGAGCTGATCCAGCTCGCGCAGCGCGGCGCCGGCGTCGCCCAGCGGGCGCTCGAGATCGACGCGTTCGAAGTCGGCTGCCAGCTCCTGCGGAAGGATGCCGCTGAACGGCTGCTGCTGACGCTGCAGGCACTGCTGCACCAGGTTCAGACCCTGCTGCAGGAGCCGGCGGTAGTCATCATGATTGCTGCGGGTGAACAGCCCGTTGCTGGCGGGGCCGGGGGCGAAGGGCACTACGGTACTGGACGGGGTCATGCACATTCCTCGGGCCGAGCGCGGCCGCGACCCGAAGCGGGCCGTTTTCGCGGCGTCGGTGGTTTCTTGTCTGGCGGCGTGGCCGCACGAAAGCATCTGCGAGGATGCCGTTTAATCGAGAATTACTCTCAATTGCGCAAGGGCACAGGCAAGACGAATCAGCGCGGAAAAACCATTACGGGGTCGAAGAAAAAAATTACGGGCGCTCCAGGCGCTGGCGCGCCTTGGCCAGCTGAGCGATCACGGTGTTCACCGAAATGCCCAGGCGCTCGGCGATCTCCGCCTGGCTGAGCCCTTCCAGCCGCGCCAGTTCGAACACCTGGCGACAGCGTGGCGGCAAGTCGTCGAGCTGGCGCAGGACGCATCGCAGCGCACACTGGTGTTCCACCAGCCCGCAGGGGTCGGCCTGCACGGCCTCGATCAGTTCCAGCGGTGCCTCGTCGCCAGCACCGACAAGCGCGCGATGGCGCAGGGCATCGCGCAAGAGATTGGTGGCGATGCGAAAGAGATAGGCCTTGGGGTTGGCGAGGCTCTGCTCGGGCATGACCTGCGCCAGTTTCAGCCAGGCATCCTGGGCCAGGTCCTCGGCCAGTGCTCGGCAGCCGCCGAGGCGGGTCAGATGGGCTACCAGCCGTTGGCGGTGATGGACATAGCATTGCAGACAGGCATCGGGAATCTTGTTGTTGTTGCGCATGGGTGCGTGCCACCGGGAGGGGGGACGAACCTAACTCAGATGCGAACGCTTCGCAATTGCAGGCGCTTTGCCGCTATCGATGCCGATCAGCCGTCCAGCGGCAGCTGCAGATTGACCGGCCGGCCATTCAGCTGCAGACGGCACTGCGCTGCCGGCTGCGGTCGCGCATAGTGGAAGCCTTGTAGGCTGGGGCAGCCGTTGAGGCGCAGGAAGGCCGCCTGACGCTCGTTCTCCACCCCTTCGGCCACCACATGCAGCCCAAGGTGGCTGGCCATGGTGAGGATGCCCCGCACCAGGGCTACCGATTGCTCGCTGTCGGGCAGCCCGCTGACGAATTCACGGTCGATCTTGATACCGTCGAAGCGGAAGCGCTGCAGGTACGTCAGCGAGGCATAGCCGGTGCCGAAGTCATCGAGCAGCAGTGGCAAACCGGCGGCCTTGAGACGGCCGAGGGTCTGCTGCACATGTTCGTCGGCCTCCAGCAGCGCGCTTTCGGTGATCTCCAGCTCCAGCATGTCGGGCGATGCACCCTCTTCGGCGAGGATCGCCAGCAGGCTGCCCGCCAGATCGGCCTGGCGGAAGTCCAGCGGCGACAGGTTGATCGCGATGCGAAGCGGATGGCCCATGGCGTGCCAGCGGCAGGCCTGGCGGCAGGCCTCTCGGACCACCCAGCGGGTCGCCTCGATGATCATGCCGCTCTCTTCCAGCACCGGGATGAACTCTCCGGGCGGTACCAGTCCGCGCTCCGGCGAATTCCAGCGCAGCAGCGCTTCCATGACTTCGGGCTCGCCCTGGGCGTTGACCTGGGCCTGGTAATGCAGCACGAACTCGTCCCGGTCCAGCGCCCGGCGCAGAGCCTGCTCGAGGGCGCGGCGGCCGGCGGCGGCATCGCTGAGCGACTCGTTGTAGAACACCGTGCAGTTGCGCCCCGCGTCCTTGGCCGCATACAGCGCGAGGTCCACCTGCTTGAGCAGGTCGCTGGCACTGTGCCGGCCGTCGCTGATGGCAACGCCGATGCTCGGGCTGACGTAGCACTCGTACTGGCCGATGCGCACCGGCGGCTGGAAGCCTTCGATGATGCACTGGGCCAGCTGCTCGGCGCGGGCGTGGTCGCTGCCGTCGAGCAGCAGCATGAATTCGTCGCCGCCGCTGCGTGACAGCAGCGCATGCTCCGGCATCAGCCGGCCCAGGCGGTCGCCGATCTGCACCAGCAGCTTGTCGCCGATCTCATGGCCGAGGCTGTCGTTGATGCGCTTGAAGTGGTCCAGGTCGAGGTAGAGCAGTGTCAGCGGCAGGCGCGCCGCGAGCAACTGTTCGAGGCGCTGCACCAGGTAGTTGCGATTGGCCAGCTGCGTCAGCGGATCGAAGTGGGCGAGAAAACGCAGGCGCTGTTCGGCGCGCAGGCGGTCGCTGATATCGCGCAGCAGCACGAGGAAATGGCGAACGCCGTAGCGCTGGAATGGCGTGCAGCTGATCTCCAGTGGCACCTCCCGATCATGACGGCGACCGGTCAGCTCCAGCGGCGTGTTCGCCGGGGTGCTCAGCAGCCGGGTGGTGGCATCGCTTTCCAGCAGGCGATCACTCGGCAGGTTGCCCAACAGCTCCGCCGGAGTACAGCCGAACAGCGCTGCTGCCGCAGGGTTGGCCTGCAGCACGCGCAGCTCGCGGTCGACCACCAGCATGCCGATCGGCGCGGTGTCCACCAGGTCGCGGAACAGCTGCTCGCTTTCGCTGAGCGCCAGCTGGCGCTCGTGCAGCTGGTTCATCATCTGATTGAGGGTTCTGGCCAGCCGGCCGATCTCGTCGCGGCCGCCGACCGACAGGTTCTGCGGTTGCTGATCGATGGCGAACTGGCGTGCGGCCTGGTCGATGCGGGCCAGGCGGCGCGTCAGCAGGCGGCCATAGAGGCGGTTGAGGATCAATCCGAGCAGCAGCAATAGGGTCAGCGTCTGCGCCAGGTAGAACCAGGCCTCGCGCTTGGTCTGCGCCAGCATCGGCGCGAAGTCGTACTCCACCAGCAGCGCTTCGCGCAGCGGCGTGCCGTCCTGGGCGACGCGGTCCAGCGGGTAGATCGCCAGCTGCCTGGAGCCTTCGCCGAACCAGCCCGCGCGGCCGCCGTTCACCTGTTTCGCGAGTTCGCCGGCATCGATCAGCGTCAGGCGCTCGGGGGACAGACCCAGCTGGGTCGTGGCGATCACCTGTAGGCTGCGGTCGATCACCATCGCCCAGCGCACACCTTCCAGGCTGGCCAGATCGGCCAGCTCGGTTTCCAGCTCGGCGTTGCGGCCGAGGCGGCGATGATCGCTCAGGCTGCTCTGCAGCAGGGCAAGATGCTGCGAGGTGTGATTGCGCCAGCCGGCGAGGGTTTCCTCGATACGGGTCGGCAGGTGCCAGGCGGTCAGCATGACCGTGAACAGCAGACCGAAGATGCCCAGCAGCAGGGGTATTGATCGACGCAGCGACAACCTTGTCAGCATATTGGGCCCTCGCAGCGAGCGATCAGATTGGCTGGGTTCGAACCGTTGAGCAGCCGGCGTTCGCGCAGATACTGGCTGAGCTGGCCGATGCTCTGCTGCAACTGGCCCTCGTCGAACCACTCACGGTTGACGGCGCGATCACCCATCAACAGGCCGTCGAGGGTGACCTGCAGTGCCATCGGCGTCAGGCCCAGGCGCGCATGCAGGCGCGGATCGGTTTCGCCGCGATTGTCCTGCCAGGTGCGCAGCGCATCGAACCAGAGGGCCCGGAGGCGCCGACGCTGCTCGCGGGTGACGCGTTGCCGGTCGACCACCAGTACGTCGACGATCTCGCCCGGCAGCTGGCGGCTGTCGAAGATGCGCCGGGCGCCCTTGCTTTCCAGCGCCGGGCCCTCCGAAGCGAAGGTGATGACAGCGTCGACTTCGCCGGCGGCGAAGGCGGCGGCCTGCTCATGCACCGGCAGGCTGACCACCTGCAGATCGTCGATCCGCAGCCCGGCCTGATCCAGCACGCGGGACAGGAAGTAGGCGCCCAGCGCAGTGTTTTCGACGCCGATGCGCTGGCCGGCCAGGTCCTTGAGATTGGTCAGCGGCGCGCGGGCGAACAGCGCATCGGCGCCAGCTGAGACGTTGGTGACCAGAATGATCTCCAGGTCGAGCTCCGCCGCGCTGTCCTGCAGCAGCAGCGTTTCGTCGAGGGTGAGCATGGCGGCGTCCAGCATGCCGTTGCGAAAGCCGCGCAGCACACCTGTGGTGTTCGGGTATTCCACCAGACGGATGCCACTGGGGGCAGTCCAGCCCAGATCGTCCGCCAGATAGATCGGCGCATAGCCAAGCCAGCGGTTGCTGCCGATACGGATCGAATCCGATTCGGGCTGGCAGCCGAGCAAGGCGACAAACAACAGCAAGAGGATTGAGCCCCGAACCATGCGATCACTCCGTGATACCTGTTAGCCACCATAGCGAAACCGTACGGTCACGGGAATCCCTTCGAAAGCAGGGGATATAGGCGCGACGTATCGGCGGTGCGCTGAATCGCATCAGCGACGCTCGTCTGCAGCGGCACCGTGCTCAACTCCGGCAAGTGGCACGGGCATAGTCGGTGATCAACCTGGGCAGGTTTTCCAGGGCCTCGGTGCTCTGGGCGGTTTGCTGGTCGGCTGCCTGCAGGATGTGACCGAGCAGCAGCGGCGCGAGGCACGTCTGGAAGACGCCGAGGCGTTCACCCGCGGGATCATCGATGCCTTGCCGCTGGCCATCGGGGTGGTCGATGGCAACGGCAGGCTGATCACTGCCAATCAGGTCTGGATGGCCGGCGGCAACGCTCCGGCTGCCTTGTCCGGATGCAAGTCGCTGGACTACCTGGCGCGCTGCCGTGCGGCCACTGGCGACGGGTTCGATGCCGGTGCCAGGCTGGCAGACGGCATCGAGGCGCTGCTCGCCGGCACTGGCGATCCGTTTGTCTTCAGCTACGAGCACGGCCGTGATGGTCAGCGGCGCGCGTACCAGAGCTCGGCCTTGCTGATGAGTACGCTGACCCGGCAGGTGCTGGTCGTCCACGAACTTCTTCCGGTGCGCCAGCCAGTGGCGATGGCCTGATCCAGCCTGATGGCTGTGTTGCCCTTGCGTACAAAGCGCGGGCGGGCGCGCGTCGTGCCGGTGCGTTGTCCGGTCACGTGTCTGGCCGGCGCTACCGTTCGTCTGTTAGCTTCGAGAACAAGAACTTCGCGTAGGACGCGACGGGGTGAAGCTTGAAACGCAAGGCAGGACTTCTGGCAGCCCTGGTGCTCGTGCTGACGCTGGGACCGATGTGGGCGTTCGTGCTGGACGAGATCAAGCATGAACGTACGCTGACGGTGCAGGCGGCGCGCAACAACGCGATGAACCTCGCCACCGCCTTCGAGGCCCACGTGCTCAGCACCATCCGGCTGATGGACATCGTGTTGCTGGACATGCGTGAAGACGTCCTGGAGCACATGGACTTCGGCCGCCACGTGGACGAGGAGCTCAAGGCCTATGGCGGCTTCATTGCACAGCTGGCGGTGATCGACCGGGACGGCCGGCTGGTCTTTTCCAACCTCGGGCCGTCCGGAAAGCATGTGGACCTGAGCGATCGCGAGCACTTTCGCGTGCATCGCGACAACCCGCAGGAGGATCGGCTGTTCATCAGCAAGCCGGTGCTTGGTCGGGTTTCGAAACAGTGGACCATCCAGTTCACCCGCCCCATCCACCAGAACGGCGAGTTTGCCGGGGTACTGGTGCTTTCCGTGCCCACCAGCTTCTTCGCCGACTACTACCAGCAGATCGACGTCGGCCCCAACGGCAGCATCGTTTTGCTGGGCACCGATCGCAGCGTGCGAGCCATCGCCTCCGGAACGCAGATTCCGGGGCGCTACGGGCGCTTCAAGGTGCCGGAGGACAAGCCCTACTTCGATCCGGAGGCCCCCCAGCGGGGCTTCTACGAAGGCGTCAGCGTCATCGATGGGGAGTATCGCCTCGGCGCCTATCGGCGCCTGATTGACCAAGGCGTGGTGGTGGTCGTGCTGTTGTCGCCGACGGACTTCATGGCGGCATTCCAGGAGCGCAAGACATTGCTGACCGTTTCGGCAGGTGTCATCTCCCTGGCATTGTCGGTGGTGGCGCTGCTGATCTTTCTGCTGAGCAGTCGCTACTTCCAGAGCATCGCTCGCTTGCGCCTCGCCCACGGCCAGCTGGCACAGCTGGCCAACACCGATGTACTGACCGGCGTCAGCAGTCGCCGGGCCTTTCTCGCAGGTCTGGAGGCTGAGCTCGCGCGGGCGCGCCGCCACAACGAGAGTCTGAGCCTGCTGATGCTCGATATCGATCACTTCAAGCGCGTCAACGGCGTGCACGGCCATCCGATCGGCGATGCCGTGCTCAAGCAGTTCAGCGAGACCTGTGCCGGAATGCTGCGCGCTCACGACCTGTTCGGTCGGCTCGGCGGCGAGGAGTTCGCCATCGTGTTGCCGCATACCGATACCGAAGGGGCACGCTGCGTGGCCGAGAAGATCCGCACTGCCGTGGCCCAGACGCCGATGCCCACGGCGGCCGGTGACATCACGGTGACGGTCAGCATCGGTCTGGCGCAGATGGAGGGCCTACCGGGCGAGGTGGATCAGCTGATGGCGCGAGCGGACCAGGCGCTCTACGAAGCCAAGCGTGGCGGGCGCAACCAGGTGCGGGGCTAGCGATAGTCGAAGCGGGGCTGGTGGCATAAGGCCGATTTGCGGGCATTAAAAGGTTCATCGCGCTTTCCCGGGGAAGGCAGCCTTGATTTTCAGGAAGAAGTATTCCGAGTCCCGAAAACCATAGGCCATACGCTTGATCACCTTGATGCGGTTGTTGACGCCCTCAAGGACGCTGGTATGCATGTGGAAGTTGGCACTGGCGAGGATGCCTCGGGCGTATTTGCGCAGGTTGCGAGCGAATCGCTGTAGCGGCGCGAGGCCGCTGTCCCGGGCGTGCCGCAACCAGGTTCGCCAGCGGCGCCAGCCCTCTCGTACGCTGGGGGCGAACCAGACATCCTTCAGCGCATCCTTGAGGACATAGACCGTAGCCAGCGGCTGGTTGGCCGCGAGTAGTTCTTGAAGCTGCACGGCTTGTCCGTCCTTCAGGTTGTTGCGATTGCGCAGCAGCAGCCAGCGGCTTTGCTTGACCGCCTTTCGTGCCGGCTTGTCTTCGCGCAGGAGGTTGGCCTGGTCAACCCGGATACGGTCGATCACATCCCGACCGTAGCGCGCGACGACGTGAAACAGGTCGTACACCACTTCGGCTTGCGGGCAATGCTTCTTCACCTCCAGGTCGAAAGCCGTGTTCATGTCCATGGCCACCGCCTCAATCTGCTGGCAGTGCTCGCCGAGCAATTCAAAGAACGGGCGGATCGCCTCACGGCTGTTGCCGTGGCCGACCCACAACACCCGCGTTCGCTCGGCGTCCATGATGACCGTGGCATAGCGATGCCCCTTGTGCAGGGCGAACTCGTCCATCACCAACCGGCGGACACCGCTTGAATCGAAGGTGCCTACCTCGGCTTGAAGGCGTCGTTTATCGAGCGTTTTGAGGGTGTGCCAGTGCAGGCCGGTGAGCTGGCTGACGTGGCTGATCGGCAGCAGCCGCAGCAGGCTTTCGAGCCAGACCCGTAACCGCCGGGTCAGGCGAGATGCAGGCTCCAGCCAGTCGATCCGCTCGGTCACCCGCCCACAACTCAGGCAATCGACTCGGCGCACGGGTAGTTGAAGCAAGACGCGCTGATCGAACAGATCACGATCGCGCACCAGACGAATCCGGCGCTCGTGAATCAACGGGCTGAGCTGACCACAACGCCCGCACCTGGGCACTGAACCGGCTTGAGGCTCAAGCTCAATCAGAAGGGAGTTGTTGGCGGATGAACGGCAGGCAACGGCGTCATAGCCTGGCCAGAACGAGGCAAGATCAATAGGATGCACGGCGACAGCAGGGACAGGTGGATGGTTGGTTTGGCGACTACCAATTTACCTGCTTCCCTGACTGTCAACTCGCTCTTCCCCCAGAGTCCGCGAAGAACCCATTAAAAAGCCGGCTTGTGGCCGGCTTTTCTTCAGTGCCTCGACTTACTTCTGGTAAGCCTCGGCAGCTTTGATGATGGCGGCACGGGCGGCGTCGGCGCCTTCCCAGCCTTCGACCTTGACCCACTTGCCCTTCTCGAGATCCTTGTAGTTCTCGAAGAAGTGCTTGATCTGCTCGATCAGCAGCGGCGGCAGGTCGGTGTATTCCTTCACGTCCTTGTACAGCTGGGTCAGCTTGTCGTGCGGGACGGCGATCAGCTTGGCGTCACCGCCGGCTTCGTCGGTCATGTTCAGCACGCCGACCGGACGGCAGCGGATGACCGAGCCCGGGGCAACCGGATAGGGGGTCACGACCAGCACGTCGAGGGGGTCGCCGTCATCGGCCAGGGTATGCGGGATGAAACCGTAGTTGGCCGGGTAGAACATCGGGGTGGCCATGAAGCGGTCGACGAACAGGCAGTCGGTGTCGTGATCGATCTCGTACTTGATCGGCGCATGGTTGGCCGGGATCTCGATGGCGACGTAGATGTCGTTCGGCAGGTCTTTGCCAGCCGGGACTTTGCTGTAGCTCATGAACGATGGGCTCCTGATCGGCCAGCGCGGCCTGGGGGCGGGAAAAAGTGGGCGCGATTATAGGCGCAATGTCGCGCGCAATGCACGCCGGCTTCGACGCGCCAGGCCTACGCAGGTTCCCGATAGGCGGGATGTTCGGCCTGCAGGCGTTGCAGTCGAGCGAGCGGGTCCTGCCGGTAGAACGCCGCCAGCTGCGCGTAGACGTCGGGAAAGCTCTGCTGCAGCACGTCCGGGGCGCTGAAGAAGTACTCGCTGGTGACGGCGAAGAATTCCGCCGGGTTTTCCGCGGCGTAGGGGTCGATCGGCGTCTCGGCTTCCGGGTCGGCGTCCAGCGCGGCGTTGAGTCGGTCGTAGGCGCCCTGCATGGCGCTGGCCCAGGCATCGATGCGCATCTGCCGATGCAGCGGCGGCAGGCCGTTGGCATCGCCGTTGAGCATGTCCAGCTTGTGCGCCAGTTCGTGGATCACCAGGTTGTAGGCCTCCCAGCCGCCGCTTTCCTGCACCCCGGGCCAGGCCAGGATCACCGGGCCCTGCAGCCAGGCTTCGCCGCTGTGTTCGGCGTCCCATTCATGCTCGACGCCGGCGGCATCGCGGTGCTTCTGCGGGCTGAGGAAATCATCGGGGTAGATCACGATCTCGTGGAAGCCGTGGTACCAGCCGAGGTCCGCCAGGTGCAGCAGGGGCAGTTGCGCCTGCAGCGCCAGGCGCAGACGGTCCTCGGCCTGCAGCTCGACGCCGGGCAGCGCGGTGAGGCGCTTGTCGTGCAGGAACAGCACGGCGCGCTCACGCAGGCGGGCGAGTTCGTCGTCGCTGAGACCGTCGAGAATCGGCAGGCTGTCGAGCACCCGCTGCCACAGATCGGCATCGACCGGGTTGCGAGCGAGGATGCGTTTGCGCTGCCAGGCGCGAAAGGACCACATGGCTGATGTTTCCAGCGGGGCGGGGCGCTCACCATAAGCGCGGCGCTCACCAGCGGCAAGCCGGACCTCGGCTGCCACGAAGGCCCGCGACCGCCTCTGCGAAACACCGGTGGGATCGCCGGGCGGCTGCTACGGTGAGTACTCCGGGCGAGCGGCGCTACTGCTGGCCTTGCCCGCCGAACCCTGTAGACGAGGAGCCTGCCATGCGTGAACAGAACCGCCCAGGGGGACTTTCCCTGATCAACCCGCCGGGCTTGTACGACCCCGCCCCGAACGGCTATTCCCATGTGGCGCTGTTGCCGCCCGGCGCGCGACTGGCCTTCATCGCCGGGCAGGGCGGTGAAACCGCCGACGGACAGCTGTCCGAGGACTTCCGCCAGCAGGTGCGCCAGGCGCTGCGCAACCTGTGTATCGCCATCGAGGCCGCGGGCGGTACACCGCAGCAGATTGCCAGGCTCGGTGTACTGATCGTCGATCACAGCGAAGCGCGGCTGCAGGTGTTCGGCGACGAACTCGCGCGGGCGCTGGGGCCGGGTCCGAAGCCGGCCTGTACGCTGATTCCCGTGCCGCGTCTGGCACTGGACGGCATGCTGTTCGAGATCGACGCGGTGCTGTTGCTGGCGGCCGGCTGAGCGTGCCGTCGGTCGGCGCGTCACGGGACTGTCAAGCGGGACGGGTACATCGGAATGACCCCCCACTCGCCAGGAGACTTCCGAAATGACCGCACCGGATCAAAAGCGCCGCCAGCTGCTGCAGGGTATCGGCGCCGGCCTCGCCCTGCCGGCCCTGGGCGTCGCGCCCGCCATCATCGCCGCGCCGCGGGCGCGCCCGCAGATGCTTGACGGCGTGCAGTCCGGCGACGTGACGGACGATCGCGCGCTGATCTGGAGCCGCTGCGACCGCCCTGGCCGGTTGATCGTCGAGTGGGATACGCGCAGCCGCTTCGGCAACCCGCGGCGCATGGTGTCCTCCGTAACCGATGCCGGTCAGGACTTCACCGCCCGCGTCGACCTGCGTGGGCTGCCGGCGGATCAGTCGATCTTCTACCGGGCACGTTTCGAGGATGCCCGCAGCGGCGTGCTCAGCGAGCCCTGGTTCGGCCACCTGCGCAGCGCCGCGAAGCGCCCGCGCGATATCCGCTTCGTCTGGGGCGGCGACACCTGCGGCCAGGGCTACGGTATCAACCCGGACTTCGGCGGCATGCGCATCTACGAAAGCATGCGTCGGCGGCGGCCGGACTTTTTCCTGCACAGTGGCGACGTGATCTACGCCGACGGGCCGATTCCCGCCGAGGTGACCGCCGAGGACGGCAGCGTCTGGCGCAACCTGGTCACCGAAGAGAAGAGCAAGGTTGCCGAGACGCTCAATGAGTTTCGCGGCAACTACCGCTACAACCTGCTGGATGAGAACCTGCGGGCCTTCAACGCCGAGGTGCCGCAGATCTGGCAGTGGGACGATCACGAGGTGACCAACAACTGGTCGCCGAGCAAGGAGCTGGACGATCGCTATCAGCAGGTGCGCGACATCGACACCCTGGTCCGCCGTGCGCGCCAGGCCTACCTGGAATACGCGCCGATGCGCATCGCCCGCGGCGACAAGCTCGGGCGCATCTATCGCAAGGTCAGCTACGGGCCGTTGCTGGACGTGTTCGTGCTGGACATGCGCAGCTACCGCGGGCCGAACACCGATAATCTGCAGAGCGAGCAGGGCGCGCAGACGGCTTTCCTCGGCCGTGAGCAGTTGCGCTGGCTCAAACGCGAGCTGCGCGCCTCGCGGGCGACCTGGAAAGTGATCGCCGCCGACATGCCCATCGGCCTGCATGTGCCGGACGGCGTGGACGCCCAGGGCATGCGTCGCTGGGAGGCGATCGCCAACGGTGACGATGGTCAGGCGCTCGGTCGCGAGCTGGAAATCGCCGAGCTTCTCGCCTTCATCCAGCGTGCACGGGTGCGCAACACCGTCTGGCTGACCGCCGATGTGCACTATTGCGCCGCGCACCACTACCACCCCAACCGCGCCGCTTTCCAGCAGTTCGAGCCGTTCTGGGAGTTCGTCGCAGGCCCCTTGAACGCCGGCAGCTTCGGGCCTAATCCGCTGGACGGCACCTTCGGCCCGGAAGTGGTGTTCCAGAAGGCGCCGCCGACGGCGAACAGCTCGCCGCGGGCGGGCTTCCAGTTCTTCGGCGAGGTGGAGATCGATGCCCAGAGCGGTGCGCTGAGCGTGAGCCTGCGCGACATCGACGGCGCGGTGGTCTACAGCCAGACGCTGGAGCCCTGGCAGCCGGCCTGATGCCGGCTAGCCGAGCAGGAAGTTGCCGGCGCGCGGCTGACCGTCCAGCGCCGGCACGTCGGCCTCGTCCTTGAGCTGGACGCCGGATAGCTGTCGGCGGCTGGCTTCGCGCATCAGGTAGAGCAGGCGGTGCGCGGCCAGGTTGTAGCTCAGCCCCTCGGGGCGGATGTTGGAGATGCAGTTGCGCTGCGCATCGTGCCGGCCGACCTGCGGTGCCCAGGTGAAGTAAAGGCCCAGGCTGTCCGGCGAGCTGAGGCCCGGTCGCTCCCCGAGCAGGATCACCACCATGCGCGCCTTGAGACGCTGACCGATCTCGTCGGCCACCGCCACGCGGCCCTGTTCCACCAGCGCGACGGGACCGAGGGACCAGCCTTCGGCCTGGCATTGTTCGGCGATCTTCAGTGCCATGGGTGCCGCATGACGCTGCACGGCCAGGGCCGAGAGGCCATCGGCGATCACCAGTGCCAGGTCGCAGCCGTCGCCGGCCTCGGCGTCGAGCGTGGCGGCGCTGGTTTCGTCGAGGCGTCGGCCGAGGTCGGGGCGTTGCAGATAGGTCTGGCGGTCGCTGGCGGCGCTGTGTAGTGGCAGGCAGGCGAGGCCGTGCCTGTCCAGCTCGGCGGTCAGCGCGGCGCAGTCCAGCGGCAGGTGCACGGCATCACGGGCCTGCGCATGGGCGAACTGGAAATCCAGTTGCGCCACCGTCGGCAGGCTGGTGCCGGCACGGCCAAGGGCGATGCGCGCCGGGGTCAGCTGGCGCAGGTGCTGCCAGGGATTGGGGATGTGGTTCATTGCGGCTCCCTATGGTCGATACGCTGGCCCAGGCGTCGGACGCTCATGGTAGCGGCCTCGCCGGAGAAGCCGTGCGCGGCCACTGCGCGGTCTAGGCCGCTGCCGGATTTGCCCTGGCCTCTCATGCCTGCTGCTCCAGCGCCCGGCGGAAGGCTTCGGGCAGGTCACGGCCGAGCTGCAGGCGATTGCCGTCCTGTCGGAGGATCTGCATCTTCGCCAGCCATTCCTCGAACTCCGGCGCGGGCCGCAGGCCGAGCACCTGACGCACGTAGAGGGCGTCGTGGAAGGAAGTGGTCTGGTAGTTGAGCATCACGTCGTCCGAGCCCGGGATGCCCATGATGAAGTTGATGCCCGCCGTGCCGAGCAGGGTCAACAGCATGTCCATGTCGTCCTGGTCGGCTTCGGCGTGGTTGGTGTAGCAGATGTCGCAACCCATGGGCACGCCGAGCAGCTTGCCGCAGAAGTGGTCCTCCAGCCCGGCGCGGATGATCTGCTTGCCGTTGTAGAGGTATTCCGGGCCGATGAAGCCGACCACGGTGTTCACCAGCAGCGGCTTGTAGCGGCGCGCGACGGCGTAGGCGCGGGCCTCGCAGGTCTGCTGATCGACGCCGTGATGGGTGTTGGCCGAGAGCGCGCTGCCCTGGCCGGTCTCGAAATACATGAGGTTGTCGCCGAGGGTGCCGCGCTTCTGCGACAGGCCGGCCTCGTAGCCTTCCTGCAGCGTTGCCAGGTTGATGCCGAAGCTGGCGTTGGCCGCCTCGGTGCCGGCGATGGACTGGAACACCAGGTCCAGCGGCGCGCCGCGGTTGATCGCCTCGATGGAGGTGGTGACGTGGGTGAGGATGCAACCCTGGGTCGGGATCTCGTAGCGACTGATCACCGCGTCGAGCATCTTCAGCAGCTCGCAGATGCCGGCGGTGCTGTCGGTGGCCGGGTTGATGCCGATCACCGCGTCGCCGTTGCCGTAGAGCAGGCCGTCGAGAATGCTCGCGGCGATGCCGGCGCCGTCGTCGGTGGGATGGTTCGGCTGCAGTCGGGTGGACATGCGTCCGGCCAGGCCGATGCTGTTGCGAAAGCGGGTGACGACGCGGACCTTCTGCGCGACCAGGATCAGGTCCTGCACGCGCATGATCTTCGACACCGCGGCGACCATTTCCGGCGTCAGCCCCGGTGCGAGGGCTTTCAGCGACGACTCGTCCGCCTCCTCGCCGAGCAGCCAGTTGCGGAAATCGCCCACGGTCAGGTGGCTGATCGGCGCGAAGGCGGCGGCGTCATGGCTGTCGATGATCAGCCGAGTGACTTCATCGCTTTCGTAGGGGATCAGTGCTTCTTCGAGAAAACGCCTGAGCGGCACATTGGCCAGGCACATCTGCGCCGCCACTCGCTCGGCGTCGCTGCCCGCCGCGACCCCGGCGAGCAGGTCGCCGGATCGCGCCGGGCTGGCCTTGGCCATCACCTCGCGCAGATCGTCGAAGCGCCAGGTGGTGCCGCCCACGCTGTGCGAGTACGTCATGGCTGCTCTCCCTACTTGAGTGTCGCCTCGGCCTGCTCGATCGCCGCGAATTCCTCTTCCGGCGTGCCGGCCACCAGATGGTGTCGACTGTAGATCGCGAAATAGGCGATGAAGATCCCGTAGATGATCGCGGCGCCGATCACCACCCGCGGGTCGACCAGGAAGCCCGCGATGACCGCGATGCAGGCCAGTACCAGCGCCACGCCCGAGGTGACGATGCCGCCAGGTGTCCTGTACGGGCGATGCAGATCCGGCCGGCGCAGGCGCAGCACGATGTGCGAAGCCATCATCAACACGTAGGAGATGGTCGCGCCGAACACCGCGACGAGGATCAGCAGGTCGCCCTGGCCGGTCAGCGAGAGCAGGAAGCCGATCACACCGGGGATCACCAGGGCCAGCACCGGCGCCTTGTTCTTGTTGGTCAGCGAGAGGTTGCGCGGCAGGTAGCCGGCCCGCGACAGGGCAAAGATCTGCCGCGAGTAGGCGAAGATGATCGAGAAGAAGCTGGCGATCAGCCCGGCCAGGCCAACCAGGTTGACGAAGCCGCTCATCCAGGTGGACGAACCGTAGGCCGTGGTCAGCGCTTCCACCAGCGGGTTGCCGGATGCCACCAGAGTGCTGGAGCCGGCGCCGCCAGGGCCGACCAGGAGGATCAGCCCGGCAAAGGCGACCAGTATCAGCATGGCGCCGATCAGCCCGCGGGGCATGTCGCGCTGCGGGTTCTTGGTTTCCTCGGCGGCCAGCGGCACGCCTTCGACGGCGAGGAAGAACCAGATCGCGTAGGGAATCGCCGCCCAGATGCCGACGTAGCCGTAGGGCAGGAAGTTGCTGGCACCGGCAGCGGTGGTCGGCGCGATATCGAGCAGCTTGTCCACCGAGAAGTGCGGCACCATGGCGACGATGAACACCGCCAGGGCAAGGGCGGCGACCGCGGTGATGATGAACATCAGCTTCAGCGCCTCGCCGACGCCGAAGATATGGATGCCGATGAAGACGATGTAGAAGGCCAGATAGATCATCCAGCCGCCGATGCCGAACAGTGACTCGCAATAGGCGCCGATGAACACGGCGATCGCCGCCGGCGCGATGGCGTATTCGATGAGGATCGCCGTGCCGGTGAGAAAGCCGCCCAATGGGCCGAAGGCGGTGCGGGCAAAACCATAGCCGCCGCCCGCGGTCGGGACCATCGACGACAGCTCGGCCAGCGAGAAGCACATGCACAGGTACATGGTCGCCATCAGCAGCGTGGCGATGAACAGCCCGCCCCAGCCGCCCTGGGCGAGGCCGAAGTTCCAGCCGGCGTAGTCGCCGGAAATCACGTAGGCGACGCCAAGGCCGACCAGCAGCACCCAGCCGGCGGCGCCTTTCTTCAGTTCGCGTTCCTGGAAATAGCTACTGCCAACGGTTTCGAAATCGATTGCGTGGTGCGGTGGCGTTGAACTGCTGTGTTCGAGAGCCATGGGGGAATCCTCTTGGACGGGTTGGCACCTCTCTCCCTAGCAAGCGTCATGCCCCGGCACGGAATACGGGATTCCCGGTGTTTTGTCGGTGGATGTCGGCAGGAACGCACCTTTTGCGGGCTCCACAGCACCATGGCGGAGCCCGGCAGGTGTCTTGTTCGAACGCGCGGTGAGCCAAAGCCCACCGCGCTCAGCCCATCAGAAGAAGCCCAGCGGATTGATGTCGTAGCTCACCAGCAGGTTCTTGGTCTGCTGATAGCTGTCGAGGATCATCTTGTGCGTCTCGCGACCGACGCCCGACTTCTTGTAACCACCGAACGCCGCGTGCGCCGGGTAGAGGTGGTAGCAGTTGGTCCAGACACGGCCGGCCTTGATCGCCCGGCCCATGCGATAGGCGCGGTTGATGTCGCGGGTCCAGACGCCGGCGCCGAGGCCGTACTCGGTGTCGTTGGCGATGGCCAGCGCCTCGGCCTCGTCCTTGAAGGTGGTGACGCCGATCACCGGGCCGAAGATCTCCTCCTGGAACACGCGCATCTTGTTGGTGCCCTTGAGCAGGGTCGGCTGGATGTAATAGCCGGTGGCAAGCGAGCCTTCGAGTTTCTCGGCCGCCCCGCCGGTGAGCACTTCGGCGCCTTCTTCCTGGGCGATCTTCAGGTAGGACATGATCTTGTCGAACTGCTGCTGGCTGGCCTGGGCGCCAACCATGGTGTCGGTGTCCAGCGGGTCGCCGCGCTTGATCTGCCCGACCTTCTTCATCACCGCTTCCATGAAGGGCGCGTAGATCGACTCCTGCACCAGTGCGCGGGACGGGCAGGTGCACACCTCGCCCTGGTTGAAGAAGCCCAGCACCAGCCCCTCGGCGGCCTTCTCGATGAAGGCCGGTTCGGCCTGCATGATGTCCTCGAAGTAGATGTTCGGGCTCTTGCCGCCCAGCTCCACGGTGCTCGGAATGATGTGCTCGGCGGCGCGCTTCATGATGTGCGAGCCCACCGGGGTGGAGCCGGTGAAGGCGATCTTGGCGATGCGCTTGCTCGAGGCCAGTGCTTCGCCGGCTTCCCGGCCGTAGCCGTGCACCACGTTGAGCACCCCCGGCGGCAGCAGGTCGCCGATGCATTCGAGCAGCACGTTGATGCCCAGCGGGGTCTGCTCGGCCGGTTTGAGCACCACGCAGTTGCCGGCGGCCAGCGCCGGGGCGAGCTTCCAGGCGGCCATCAGGATCGGGAAGTTCCACGGGATGATCTGCCCCACCACGCCCAGCGGCTCGTGGAAATGGTAGGCCGCCGTGTGTTCGTCGATCTCGGCGCTGGTGCCTTCCTGGGCACGGATGCAGCCGGCGAAGTAGCGGAAGTGGTCGGCGGCCAGCGGGATATCGGCGTTGAGCGTCTCGCGCACCGCCTTGCCGTTGTCCCAGGTCTCGGTGATGGCGAGCATCTCCAGGTTCTGCTCGATGCGGTCGGCGATCTGCAACAGGATCAGCGAACGCGCCTGCACGCTGGTCTTGCCCCAGGCATCGGCGGCGGCATGGGCGGCGTCCAGGGCCTTCTCGATGTCGGCGGCGTCGGAGCGCGGAAACTCGGCGATGGGCTGACCGTTGACCGGGGAAAGGTTGGTGAAGTACTGACCGCCGGCCGGCTCGACGAACTGGCCGTTGATGTAATTGCCGTAGCGGGATTTGAAGGAAACGACAGCGCCTTCGCTGCCGGGATGGGCGTAACGCATGATGAGTCTCCGGTCTTGTAATTGTGATGACTGCTGTCTTTCAGCGTAGAACAGGCTCCGTTCGTCGGCAGGCGAGGCGACGTGCGGTGCGACCGCCCCGCAGCGGACCCTGTGCTAATCTGCGCCGCAGTTTTCCAGCGTCGAATGCGCGGCCATGCCGTCTGGCGCGGCGTCCTTCAGAGGTCATCAATGCATATCCATATTCTCGGCATCTGCGGCACCTTCATGGGTTCGCTCGCGGTGCTGGCCAAGGAACTCGGCCATCGCGTCACCGGCTCCGATGCCAACGTCTATCCGCCGATGAGCACGCAGCTCGAGGCTCAGGGCATCGAGCTGATGCAGGGCTACGAGCCGGCGCATCTGGAACCGGCACCCAATCTGGTGGTGGTGGGCAACGCCATGTCGCGTGGCAACCCGGCAGTGGAATACGTGCTGAACAAGGGGCTGCCCTATGTCTCCGGCCCGCAATGGCTGGCCGATCACGTGCTGCAGGGGCGCTGGGTACTGGCGGCGGCCGGCACCCATGGCAAGACCACCACCAGCAGCATGCTGGCCTGGGTGCTGGAACATGCCGGCATGAGCCCGGGCTTTCTCATCGGTGGCGTGCCGCAGAACTTCGGCATCTCCGCGCGGCTCGGCGGTACGCCGTTCTTCGTGGTAGAGGCCGACGAGTACGACAGCGCCTTCTTCGACAAGCGCAGCAAATTCGTCCACTACCGCCCGCGCACCGCGATCCTGAACAATCTGGAGTTCGATCACGCGGATATCTTCCCGGATCTCGCCGCCATCGAGCGGCAGTTCCATCATCTGGTGCGCACTGTGCCGGGCGAGGGGCTGATCATCCATCCCGAGCCGGAAACGGCGCTCAAGCGCGTCATCGGTATGGGCTGCTGGACGCCGGTGCAGACCACCGGCGACGGCGGCCAGTGGCAGGCGAAGCTGCTCAGCGCCGACGGCTCGCGCTTCGAAGTGTTCTTCGACGGCGAGGTGCAGGGCGTGGTGGAGTGGGAGCTGACCGGCCGGCACAACGTCAACAATGCGCTGGCGACGTTGGCGGCGGCACGGCATGTCGGCGTGCTGCCGAAGCAGGGCGCCGAGGCGCTGAGCGAATTCCGTAGCGTCAAGCGGCGCATGGAGAAGGTCGCCGAGGTCAATGGCGTGACGATCTATGACGACTTCGCCCATCACCCGACCGCCATCGCCACCACCCTCGACGGCCTGCGCAAGCGCGTCGGCGATACGCCGATCATCGCGGTGGTCGAGCCGCGTTCGAACTCGATGAAGCTCGGCGCGCACCGCGAGGGCCTGGCCGAGTCGGTGGCGCTGGCCGATCAGGCGATCTGGTACGCACCGGCCAACCTTGGCTGGGATCTCGCCGCGACCGTCGCCGGCTCGCCGGTGCCGACCACGGTCTGCGATTCGCTTGAGGCGATCATTACCAAAGTGAAAGCCGATGCCGTGCCGGGCACCCAGGTGGTGGTGATGAGCAATGGCGGTTTCGGTGGGTTGCACGGCCAATTGGCCGCCGCACTGGCGTAGGTTGGAAATCGCCGCAGGCATTTCCACGCGAATGGCATCAGGAGCAAATTGAATGAGCGGACCGGAACGCATCACCTTGGCCATGACCGGCGCCTCCGGCGCGCAGTACGGTCTGCGCCTGCTCGATTGCCTGATCCAGGAAGACCGCGAGGTGCACTTCCTGATTTCCAAGGCCGCGCAACTGGTGATGGCCACCGAGACCGACGTGGTGCTGCCGGCCAAGCCGCAGGCCATGCAGGCCTTCCTCTCCGAGTACACCGGTGCCGCCGCCGGGCAGATCCGCGTGTTCGCCAAGGAGGACTGGATGGCCCCGCCGGCGTCCGGCTCCGGCGCACCGACGGCGATGGTGGTGGTGCCCTGTTCCACCGGCACCCTGTCGGCAATCGCCACCGGCGCCTGCAACAACCTGATCGAACGCGCCGCCGACGTCACCCTCAAGGAGCGCCGCCAGCTGATTCTGGTGCCACGCGAGGCGCCCTATTCGAGCATTCATCTGGAAAACATGCTTAAGCTGTCGAATCTGGGCGCGGTGATCCTGCCGGCCTCGCCAGGCTTCTATCATCAGCCGCAGACCATCGACGACCTGGTCGATTTCGTCGTCGCGCGGATCCTCAATCTGCTCAACATCCCGCAGGACATGCTGCCGCGCTGGGGTGAGCACCATATCGTCAGCGACGACTGAGATGATCGGCCGGGCGCTGCTGGTACTGACGACGCTGAGTCTGCTCGGCGGCTGCGCCAGCGTCCGCACGCTGGATGCCGCCAAGCCTGGCGCGCCGATCATCTATTCCGGCACGCGCCTGGACTGGTACAGCCTCAACGGCGGCTGCTGCCCGCTGGATCGCTTCGGTGCCGTGGCGCCCAAGTATGCCGCGCTCGATCTGCCGGCCAGCGCCTTGCTGGACACGCTGTTGCTGCCCTTCGCCGTCGCGGCGGAGCTGGGCGTCGGGCTCGGTGTACGCGGCGGGCTCTGATTGCCGGCAACCGCGGCATAACTGATCTGGGTCCAGGCAAGCTCGCGGCCGCACAGGCATAGTTGACGGGTCCGCGCCACAAGGAGAAACGGTGTGAAAGACCGCGCTCAGTTCCATTTCAACTACTGGATGATCGCCATCCTGGTGTTTCTCGGCCTCCAGTACCTGCTGTCGGCGCAGCAGGAGGTGGCGACCATCCCCTACAGCGAGTTCGAGCAGCACCTCAAGGAAGGGCGCATAGATGAACTGGCCATCACGGACCGGCGCATCGAAGGCCGGCTCAAGGAGCCCCTGGCCGGTGGTCAGCGTCGTTTCATCACCAACCGCGTCGAGCCACAGCTGGCCGAGCATCTGCAGCAGTACCCGGTACGCTACACCGGCAAGGTGGAAAGCACGCTGGTGCGCGACCTGCTGTCGTGGATCATCCCGGCGGCGATGTTCTTCGGCATCTGGCTGTTCCTGCTCAAGCGCATCGGCAGCGGCCTGGGGGGCGGCGGCATGATGCAGATCGGCAAGAGCAAGGCGCGGGTCTACGTCGAGACCGACATGAAGGTGAGCTTCGCCGATGTTGCCGGCGTGGACGAGGCCAAGGACGAGCTCAAGGAAATCATCGAGTTCCTGCGCGACCCGCAAACCTACGGCCGCCTCGGCGGGCGCATGCCCAAGGGCGTGCTGCTGGTCGGCCCGCCGGGCACCGGCAAGACGCTACTGGCGCGCGCCGTGGCGGGCGAGGCGAAGGTGCCATTCTTCTCCATTTCCGGTTCCGAGTTCGTCGAGCTGTTCGTCGGTGTCGGTGCGGCGCGGGTGCGCGATCTGTTCGAGCAGGCGCGGGCGCAGGCACCGGCAATCATCTTCATCGACGAACTGGACGCCCTCGGCCGCGCCCGCGGTGCCGGCCCCCTGTCCGGCGGGCATGACGAGAAGGAGCAGACGCTCAACCAGCTGCTGGTGGAGATGGACGGCTTCGACACCTCCAGCGGGCTCGTCCTGCTGGCGGCCACCAACCGCCCCGAGATCCTCGACCCGGCGTTGCTGCGCGCCGGCCGTTTCGACCGCCAGGTGCTGGTGGACCGGCCGGACAAGGTCGGGCGGGTGCAGATTCTCAACGTGCACCTGAAGAAGTCGCGGCTGGGTACCGATGTCGATCCCCAGGCCATCGCCGCGCTGACCCCGGGCTTCACCGGCGCCGACCTGGCCAACCTGGTCAACGAGGCGACGCTGCTGGCAACCCGGCGCAACGCCGAGGCGGTGGCGATGCAGGACTTCACCGCGGCCATCGAACGCATCATCGCCGGGCTGGAGAAGCGCAATCGCCTGCTCAACCCGCGCGAGCGCGAGATCGTCGCCTACCACGAGATGGGCCATGCGCTGGTGGCCATGGCGCTGCCGGGCGTCGATCCGGTGCACAAGGTGTCGATCATCCCGCGCGGCATGGGCGCGCTGGGCTACACCATTCAGCGGCCCACCGAGGATCGCTTCCTGATGACCCGCGAGGAGCTGGAAAACAAGATGGCCGTGCTGCTCGGCGGCCGCGCGGCGGAGTGGCTGGTGTTCGCCCATCTGTCCACCGGCGCGGCGGACGACCTGGCAAAGGTCACCGACATCGCCCGCGCCATGGTCACCCGTTACGGCATGTCCACGCGCCTCGGCCATCTGGCGCTGGAACGTGAGCCCAACGCCTTTCTCGGCAACGAAGCGTTGCTCGGCCTCAAACCGCAGCACGACTACGCCGAAAGCACCGCTACGGCCATTGACGAGGAAGTGCAGGAGCTGGTGCAGGCGGCTTTCCAGCGCAGCCTGTCGTTGCTCGAGGCACGGCGCGAGCTGCTCGAGCGCTGCGCCCGGCAGTTGCTGCAACAGGAAACGCTGGATGCCGAGGAGCTGCGCCAACTGAGCGCCGCCGCGCCCGACGCCGCGGCGCTCCCGGCGCCCTAGCCGGGTGTTTCAGGCCGGTGCGCGACCGGCGTGCTGGGCCAGGGCCCACTCCACATGCTCGCGCACCAGCTCCGACGGATCGTCGCGGCGTGCCTGAAGCGCTTCCAGCACCGGGATGCTCGACGGCGCATTGCCCAGGCCCACTGCGAGATTACGTAGCCAGCGTTCGTAGCCGGCGCGGCGTAGCGGCGAGCCCTCGGTGCGGCTGAGAAATTCCTCTTCCGTCCAGCGGAACAAGGTCGCCAGTTCAGCGTTGTCCAGGCTATGGCGCGGTTGAAAGTCGCTCTGCTCGGTGGGGCGTGCGAAGCGGTTCCAGGGGCAGACGATCTGGCAATCGTCGCAACCGAATACGCGGTTGCCGATCTTGTCGCGCAGCTCGACCGGGATCGGCCCCTTGAGCTCGATGGTGAGGTAGGAAATGCAGCGCCGCGCGTCCAGCAGCCGTTCGCCGACGAACGCCTCGGTGGGGCAGATGTCCAGGCAGGCGTGGCAGCTGCCGCAGTGATCGCGGGACACCGGCTCGTCCACCGGCAGCGCGATGTCGACGAACAGCTCGCCGAGAAAGAACCAGCTGCCGGCCTTGCGGTTGAGCAGCAGGGTGTTCTTGCCGATCCAGCCGAGCCCGGCCTGCTGGCCGGCGGCCTTCTCCAGCACCGGCGCGCTGTCGACGAAGGCGCGGAAACCGAACGGACCGACCACCTGCTGAATGCGCTCGGCCAGCTGCTGCAGGCGCTTGCGGATCAGCTTGTGGTAATCCCGGCCCAGGGCATAGCGCGACACATAGGCCTTCTCCGGGTCGGCCAGCTGCTGGCTCATGCGGGTGTCGCCCGGCAGGTAGTCCATGCGCAACGAGATGACCCGCAGCGTACCGGGCACCAGTTCGTCCGGCCGCGAGCGCTTGCTGCCGTGGGCGGCCATGTAGTCCATCTCGCCCTGATAGCCCGCCTGGAGCCAGGCCTCGAGGTGCGCCTCGTGCTCGCCAAGGTCGACGCCGGTGATCCCCACCTGCTGGAAGCCGAGCTCGCGGCCCCACTCCTTGATGGAGTCGGCGAGTACGACGGGATCGAGAGCGGAGCTGGACATCGGAGACTGCGGCTGGAAGTGAGCGGGTGCGTATAATTCTGCCAGACATTCCGCCGCGATGATCCCTGCACCGATGACCGATTCTCTGCCCGTCGCCCTGTACAACGCCACCCAGGTGCGCGAACTCGATGCGCGCCTGATTGCCGCCGGTACGTCCGGTTTCGAACTGATGCAGCGTGCCGCTCATGCCGCCTGGCGCGCGCTGCGCCGGCGCTGGCCCGATGCAGGTGCTGTCACGGTGCTCGCGGGGCGCGGCAACAATGCCGGCGATGGCTACCTGCTGTCGGCGCTGGCGCAGCGCGCTGGCTGGCAGGTGCGGGTGCTGGCGGTGGGCGATCCGCAGACGCTGCAGGGCGACGCGGCGCTGGCCTGCGCCGAAGCGCGAGATTGCGGAGTGCCCATCGAACCCTGGCGAGCGGAGGCGCCGCTGCAGGGCGTGCTGGTGGATGCGCTGCTCGGCACCGGTCTGACCGGCGCGGTGCGCGAGCCCTATGCGAGCGCGATCGCGGCGATCAACGCCAGCGGCCGTCCGGTGCTGGCAATCGACCTGCCCAGCGGGCTCTGCGCCAACACCGGTCAGGTGCTGGGGCAAACAGTGCGCGCCGATCTCAGCGTGACGTTCATTGGCCTCAAGCTCGGCCTGTTCACCGCCGGCGGCCCGGATCGCGTCGGCGCGCTGGTGTTCGACGACCTGCAGGCCGACCCGGGAACCGTCGCGCAGGTGGCCAGTGAGGCCGTGCGCCTCGACCATGGCTCGCTGGCGCGGGTCGCACCTCGTTCGCCGACCGCGCACAAGGGCAGTTTCGGCCAGGTGCTGGTGATCGGCGGTGATCTGGGTACCGGCGGCGCCGCGCTGCTCAGCGCCGAGGCGGCGCTGCGCTGTGGGGCCGGCATGGTGACCCTGGCGACCCGCCCGGAGCACGTCAGCGCTTCGCTGGTGCGCCGGCCGGAGGTCATGTGCAATGGCGTCGAGTCCACCTACAGCCTGACGGCGCTGCTGGAACGTGCCGATGTGCTGGTGGTCGGTCCCGGCCTCGGCCAGGCGCCGTGGGGGCGTAGCCTGATTTCCGCGGCTGCGCAGCGCGAGCAGCCGCAGGTCTGGGATGCCGATGCGTTGAACCTGCTCGCTACCGGTGCCGTCGAATTGCCGTCCGGCTGCCTGATCACGCCGCATCCGGGCGAGGCAGCGAGACTGCTGAAGTGCTCGGTCGGCGAGGTGCAGGCCGATCGCCCGGCGGCGGCGCGGGCGCTGGCGCAGCGTTATGGGTGCGTCGCGTTGCTCAAGGGGGCCGGCACGCTGGTCGCGGCGCCGGATGGCCGGCTGGCCCTGTGCGATCGCGGCCATCCGGCGATGGCCAGTGCCGGGCTCGGCGACGTGCTGGCCGGAGTGCTCGGTGCCTTGCTGGCGCAGCAGCTGGCGCCGTTCGAGGCGGCCTGCCTGGGCGCCTGGCTGCACGCCGCCGCCGGTGAGCGCCTTGGCCCGCTGGGTCGCGGCCTGGCCGCCAGTGATCTGATTCCGGTGATTCGTCAGTTGTTCGAGGAGCAGTCGCCATGCCTGAAGTGAATCTGTATGCCGGGGACGAGGCGGCGATGCTCGCACTGGGCGCGCGCATTGCCCGGGTGACCGGTGGTCGGGGCGTTATCTATCTGCATGGCGACCTCGGCGCCGGCAAGACCACGCTGTCACGCGGCCTGATCCGTGGTTTCGGCCACGAGGGCAAGGTCAAGAGCCCGACCTTCACGCTGGTCGAGCCCTACGAACTGGGCGAGGTCCAGGTGTTCCATTTCGATCTGTATCGTCTGGTCGATCCCGAAGAGCTGGAGTTTCTCGGCATCCGCGATTATTTCGAGGGCAACGCGCTGTGCCTGATCGAGTGGCCGGAGCGCGGGGCCGGCGTTTTGCCAAAGGCCGACATGGACATTACCATTACGCCGCATGAGGCCGGCCGAACGCTGCGCCTGTCGCCCCATACCGCGCGGGGCGAAGCCTGGTGTGTCGCCCTGACCGACGGAGAGCTATGAATAACATGGGTTTGGGGATGCGCATTCGCACCCTGGTTGTTGGCCTGGTGCTGTCGCTGATGGCGACGGACCTGTTTGCTGCCAGCGATGTGCAGAGCGTGCGTCTGTGGCGTGCGCCGGACAACACCCGCCTGGTGTTCGACCTGTCAGGGCCGGTCGAACACAAGATCTTCACCCTCACCGCACCCGACCGGCTGGTCATCGACGTCACTGGCGCGACGTTGAAAACCGAGCTCGACAAGCTCGCTCTGCAGAACACGCCGGTCGCGTCCCTGCGCGCCGGTCAGCACGATGCCAACACGCTGCGCGTGGTGGTCGACCTGCATGCACCCGTTTCGCCGAAGAGCTTCAGCCTGGCGCCCAACCAGCAGTATGGACACCGTCTGGTGGTCGATCTGTTCGACCAGGCCACTGCGGCCCGTGCCGCCACCCAGCCGCCGGCGACCGCCACACCGTCCACCCCGGCTGCTCCGGTCTCGCCGACCCTGCCGGCGGTGAAGCTGCCGGCCACCTCGGGTGGCAAGCGTGACATCGTGATCGCCATCGACGCCGGCCACGGCGGCGAAGACCCGGGCGCCATCGGCCCCGGCAAGGTCTACGAGAAACACGTGGTGTTGCAGATTTCCAAGGAGCTGCAACGCCAGATCAACGCCGAGAAAGGCTTCCGCGCCGAACTGGTGCGCACCGGCGATTACTTCATTCCGCTGCGCAAACGGACCGAGATCGCCCGCAAGAAGGGCGCCGACCTGTTCGTCTCGATCCACGCCGATGCCGCGCCGCGCTCGGCAGCGTACGGCGCCTCGGTGTTCGCCCTGTCGGACCGCGGCGCTACCTCGGAAACCGCCCGCTGGCTGGCCGACAGCGAAAACCGCTCCGACCTCATCGGTGGTGCCGGAAACGTCAGCCTCGGCGACAAGGATCAGATGCTCGCCGGCGTACTGCTGGATTTGTCGATGACCGCCTCGCTGTCGTCCAGTTTGAACGTCGGGCAGAAGGTGCTCAGCAACATGGGGCGCATCACGCCGCTGCACAAGCGGCGCGTCGAGCAGGCCGGCTTCATGGTGCTGAAGTCGCCGGACATCCCCTCGATCCTGGTCGAGACCGGCTTCATCTCCAATCCGTCGGAAGCCAAGAAACTGCAGACATCCAGTCATCAACAGGCGCTGGCGCGCTCCATTCACAGTGGCGTGCGGCAGTTCTTCCACGAGAATCCGCCGCCGGGGACCTACGTCGCCTGGCTGCGTGATTCCGGCAAGATCGCCGCCGGCCCGCGCGAGCATGTCGTGCGCTCGGGCGAAAGCCTGGCGCTGCTCGCCCAGCGTTATCAGGTCAGCCTGGCCTCGCTGCGCAGCGCCAACAACCTGAGCAACGATGTGATCAAGATCGGCCAGACGCTGAACATTCCCGCTACCACCCTGGCGTCCCAGCCATGACGCAAGCGCCACGCATCCAGCTGCTCAGCCCGCGGCTGGCGAACCAGATCGCCGCTGGCGAGGTGGTCGAACGCCCGGCCTCGGTGATCAAGGAGCTGCTGGAGAACAGCCTGGACTCCGGCGCCGGTCGTATCGAGGTGGACGTCGAGCAGGGCGGGGTCAAGCTGTTGCGGGTTCGCGACGACGGCTGCGGTATACCGCCGGACGACCTTCCGCTGGCCCTGGCCCGCCACGCCACCAGCAAGATTCGCGATCTGGAAGATCTCGAGCGAGTCATGAGCCTGGGCTTTCGCGGCGAAGCGCTGGCCTCGATCAGCTCCGTCTCGCGTCTGACGCTGACCTCGCGTACCGCCGATGCCAGCGAGGCCTGGCAGGTGGAAACCGAGGGGCGCGAAATGGAAGCGCGAGTGCAGCCGGCGGCTCACCCGGTGGGCACTTCGGTGGAAGTGCGTGATCTGTTTTTCAACACGCCGGCGCGGCGCAAGTTCCTGCGCACCGAGAAGACCGAATTCGACCACCTGCAGGAGGTCATCAAGCGCCTGGCGCTGGCGCGCTTCGATGTGGCCTTCCATCTGCGCCACAACGGCAAGGGCGTGCTGGCGTTGCATCAGGCCAACGACGACAGCGCCCGTGCGCGGCGCGTCGCTGCAGTATGCGGGCCGGCCTTCCTGGAGCAGGCGCTGCCCATCGAGATCGAACGCAACGGGCTGCGGCTCTGGGGTTGGGTCGGACTGCCGACCTTCTCGCGCAGTCAGGCGGACCTGCAGTACTTCTACGTCAACGGGCGCATGGTGCGCGACAAGCTGGTCGCCCATGCGGTGCGCCAGGCCTATCGCGACGTGCTGTTCAACGGCCGGCATCCGACCTTCGTGCTGTTCCTCGACGTCGATCCGGCGGTGGTGGACGTCAATGTGCATCCCACCAAGCACGAGGTGCGTTTCCGCGACAGCCGTATGGTCCATGACTTCCTCTACGGCACGCTGCACCGCGCGCTGGGCGATGTGCGTCCCGAGGACCAGCTGGCCGCGCCGGCGAGCGTAGCGCCGATGACCCAGGTGTCCGGACTGGCTGCCGGCGAGTTCGCCGGACAGAGCGAGATGAGCCTGTCGGCCAGCGTGCTCGAGCGGCCGCAAGGCGAGACATCCGCCTGGCGGGGTGCGGGGGCGGGCTATCAGGCGCCACGCCCGGCGTCGGCCGGCTATACCGCCGAGGCCCAGGGCGCCTACCGCGAGTTTTTCACTCCGCTGCCCGAAAGCGCCGCGGCGCCGCTGCCGGCCAGCCAGGATGACGTGCCGCCACTGGGTTACGCGCTGGCGCAGCTCAAGGGGGTCTATATCCTCGCCGAGAATGCCCAGGGCATGGTCCTGGTGGACATGCATGCCGCCCACGAACGCATCACCTACGAGCGGCTGAAGACTGCCATGGCCAGCGAAGGGCTGCGCGGCCAGCCGCTGCTGGTGCCCGAGTCCATTGCACTCAGTCAGCGCGAGGCCGATTGCGCGGAAGAGCACGCGCAGTGGTTCCAGATGCTCGGCTTCGAGTTGCAGCGCCTCGGTCCGGAAACCCTGGCGATCCGTCAGATTCCTTCGTTGCTCAAGCAGGCCGAGGCCACCCAGCTGGTGCGTGACGTGCTTGCCGATCTGCTGGAGTACGGCACCAGCGACCGCATCCAGGCACACCTCAACGAGTTGCTGGCGACCATGGCCTGCCACGGCGCGGTACGTGCCAACCGCCGCCTGACGCTGCCGGAGATGAATGCCTTGCTGCGCGACATGGAGCACACCGAGCGTAGTGGGCAGTGCAACCACGGCCGCCCGACCTGGACGCAGCTGGGCATGGACGATCTGGACAAGCTGTTCCTGCGCGGCCGCTGACCCGGCTCCGGGCGGCAGGCCGTGCTTGCGACCTGCCGCCTGCCACTGGAAACTATGCGGCCACGCCTGCCGAGCCCGCCGATGTCTTCTCTGCCTCCCGCCATCTTTCTCATGGGTCCCACCGCCTCGGGCAAGACTGACCTGGCGCTGGAGCTGGCGCGCGTGCTTCCCTGCGAACTGATCAGCGTCGACTCGGCGCTGGTCTACCGTGGCATGGACATCGGCACGGCGAAGCCCTCTGCCGAGGTACTGGCGCAGTTCCCGCACCGCCTGGTGGACATCCTCGATCCGGCTGAGAGCTACTCGGCTGCCGAGTTCAGCAGCGATGCGCTGGCGGCCATGGCGGAGATCACCGCCGCCGGCCGCATTCCGTTACTGGTCGGCGGAACCATGTTGTATTTCAAGGCGTTGCAGGAAGGGTTGGCGGACATGCCGGCGGCTGATGCTTCGGTGCGCGCGGAACTCGAAGCCCTGGCAGCAAGCGAGGGGCTGCAGGTGCTGCACGACCGGCTGGCGCAGGTGGACCCGGAGTCGGCTGCACGCATTCATCCCAACGATCCGCAGCGGCTGGTGCGCGCGCTGGAGGTCCATCGTGTCAGCGGCTTGACCATGAGCGAGCATCGCGCCCGACAAAGGTCGCAAAAAGCCGGCCCAGACGCGCCAGGCTCCGGCGTCTTGCCTTATACTGTCGCGCAACTGTGTATCGCTCCCGCGCAACGCCACATCCTGCACGAGCGCATCGAGAGACGTTTCCGGCACATGGTTGAACAGGGCTTCGTCGAAGAGGTCGAAGCCTTGCGGTCTCGTGGCGACCTGCACCTCGGCATGCCATCCATTCGCGCGGTTGGCTATCGTCAGGTGTGGGAATACCTGGACGGCTCATCGACTCGCGAGGAAATGGTGGAGCGCGGCATCATCGCCACCCGGCAACTGGCCAAGCGTCAGTTCACCTGGTTGCGAAGCTGGGGGGAGGTTCACTGGCTGGACAGTTTGTCCTGCGACAATCTGCCGCGCGCATTGAAATACCTGCAATCGCTCTCCATATTGAGCTGACACTGCTAATTGACCGTCTATTCTCAACAAGTGGATCGTCGGTTGTACGTTTAGAACACTAATGAAAACAGATCCTCTAAGGAGTGCGGCACATGTCAAAAGGGCATTCGCTACAAGACCCTTACCTCAACACACTGCGTAAGGAACGCGTCCCGGTTTCCATCTATCTGGTCAACGGCATCAAACTGCAGGGCCAGATCGAATCCTTCGACCAATTCGTCATCCTTCTGAAAAACACCGTAAGCCAGATGGTGTACAAGCACGCCATTTCCACCGTGGTTCCGGGCCGCCCCGTGCGTCTGCCGACCGCTGGCGATGCCGAGCAATCCGAGTCGGGTAACGACTGAGGTAGGTTTCTTTGTTCTTCGAACGTCCCGGTGGCGGTGAGCGGGCTATCCTGGTGCACCTGGACGGCCAGGATCCCGCGGCGCGCGAGGACCCTCAGGAGTTCCAGGAGCTGGCGCGTTCGGCGGGGGCGGAAACGGTTGGCTTCGTCAATGTTTCCCGCCACCAGCCCTCCGCCAAGTTCCTGATCGGCAGCGGCAAGGTCGAGGAGCTGCATGACCTCGTCAAGGAAGGCGAGGCCGAGCTGGTGATCTTCAATCACACGCTGACCCCCAGCCAGGAGCGCAACCTCGAGCGCGCGCTCGAATGCCGTGTGCTCGATCGCACCGGCCTGATTCTGGACATCTTCGCCCAGCGGGCGCGTACCCACGAGGGCAAGCTGCAGGTCGAACTGGCGCAGCTCGAACACATGAGCACGCGGCTGGTCCGCGGCTGGACCCACCTCGAACGGCAGAAGGGCGGTATCGGCCTGCGGGGGCCGGGTGAAACCCAGCTGGAGACCGACCGTCGCCTGCTGCGCGTGCGCATCCGGCAGATCAAGCAGCGTCTGGAAAAGGTCCGTGGCCAGCGCGAGCAGGCCCGTCGTGGCCGGCGTCGTGCGGACATTCCTTCCGTGTCGCTGGTGGGCTACACCAACGCCGGCAAATCCACGCTATTCAATGCTCTGACCGAATCCGAGGTCTACGCCGCCAATCAGCTGTTCGCCACGCTCGATCCCACGCTGCGCCGCCTCGAGCTCGAGGATGTCGGGCCGGTGATCCTGGCCGACACGGTGGGCTTCATCCGTCATCTGCCGCACAAGCTGGTGGAATCGTTCCGGGCGACGCTGGAAGAGTCCAGCAACGCCGACCTCCTGCTGCACGTGATCGATGCTCACGAGCCCGAACGTGATCAGCAGATCGAGCAGGTGCTCGCGGTGCTTGGCGAGATCGGCGCCAACGAGCTGCCGATGCTCGAGGTGTACAACAAGCTCGACCTTCTCGAGGGTATCGAGCCGCAGATACAGCGCGATGCCGATGGCAAGCCGCAGCGCGTCTGGGTGTCCGCCCGTGACGATTTGGGGCTGGACCTGCTGCGTCAGGCCGTCGCCGAGCTGCTCGGCGACGATCTCTTCGTCGGCACGTTGTGCCTTCCGCAGAGGCTGGGGCGCTTGCGTGCGCAGTTCTTCGAGCTGGGTGCGGTGCAGCGCGAGACGCACGACGAGGAGGGTGGCAGCCTGCTGGAAGTTCGCTTGCCGCGGGTCGAACTGAATCGCTTGATCAGCCGCGAAGGGTTGCGGGTGGACGAGTTCATCGAGCAACACACTTTGCAATAAAGCCTCGATCGGCAATTTTGCCGGTCGTTCGGGGCTTTCTGTAGCATTGGCGGGCGCGCCGTGGGCGCGTCTTTAGCTTTATTTGAATGGAGAGCGCTATGGCTTGGAATGAGCCGGGTGGCAACTCGAACAACCAGGATCCCTGGGGCAGTGGTGGCGGCGGCCGTCGTGGCGGCGGTGGCGACCAGAAGGGGCCACCGGATCTCGATGAGGCTTTCCGCAAGCTGCAGGACAGCCTGAACGGCATGTTCGGCGGCAAGAAACGTGGTGGCGGCAACTTTGGTGGCTCCGGCAAGCGCGGCGGTTTCGGCCTTGTCTGGGTGGCGCTGGTGGTGCTGCTGGCCGTGTGGCTGTTCAACGCCATCTATATCGTCGACGAGCAGGAGCAGGCCGTGGTGCTGCGCTTCGGCAAGTATCACGAGACGGTGGGGCCGGGCCTGAACATCTACTTCCCGCCGATCGACCGCAAGTTCCAGGAGAACGTGACGCGCGAGCGCTCGTACAGCAAGCAGGGGCAGATGCTCACCGAGGATGAGAACATCATCGAGGTGCCGCTGACCGTTCAGTACAAGATCAGCAATCTGCAGTCCTTCGTGCTGAGCGTCGATCAGCCTGAAATCAGCCTGCAGCACGCCACCGACAGTGCCGTGCGCCACGTCGTGGGCTCCACTGCCATGGATCAGGTGCTCACCGAGGGTCGTGAGGTCATGGCCGGCGAGGTCAAGGAACGCCTGCAGCGCTTCCTCGACAACTACGGCACCGGCATCGTCGTCACCCAGGTCAACATCCAGAGTGCTGCGGCGCCGCGTGAAGTGCAGGAAGCGTTCGATGACGTGATCCGGGCGCGGGAAGACGAGCAGCGCGAGAAGAACCAGGCCGAGTCCTACGCCAACGGCGTGATCCCCGAGGCTCGTGGTCAGGCCCAGCGCATGCTGGAAGAGGCCAGCGGTTACCGCGATGCGGTGATTTCACGGGCGACGGGTGAGGCCGACCGCTTCAGCAAGCTGGTCGCCGAGTACCGCAAGGCACCGGAAGTCACGCGCGAGCGTCTGTATCTGGAAACCATGCAGGAAGTCATGAGCAATACCAGCAAGGTCATGGTGAGTGGCGATGGTGGGCAGAATCTGCTCTATCTGCCGCTGGACAAGATGATCAACAGCCGTGGCGCAAGCACGCCGGCACCTGCCGGAGTGGCGTCGGGTGCGGCGGCAACCCAGGGCACTCGTCTGCCGCCGGAGCTGGATCCGCGTGAAGTTCGTACGAGGGAGAGTCGCTGATGAGCAATAAATCCCTTACCGCCCTGATCGTCGGTGTGGTGCTGGCCATCGTTCTGTGGAACAGCTTCTACATCGTTTCCCAGACCGAGCGTGCCGTGCTGCTGCGCTTCGGCCGGATCGTCGAGCCTGACGTGAAGCCGGGGCTGCACATGAAGATTCCGTACGTGAACTCGGTGCGCAAGTTCGATGCGCGACTGCTGACGCTTGATAGCACCACGTCACGCTTCCTGACGCTGGAGAAGAAGGCGCTGATGGTCGACTCCTATGCCAAGTGGCGTGTGGACGATGCCGAGCGTTTCTATACCGCGACGTCGGGGATGAAGCAGATTGCCGATGAGCGTCTGGCGCGTCGTCTCGAGGCGGCGCTGCGTGACCAGTTCGGTAAGCGCACCCTGCACGAGTCGGTCTCCGGCCAGCGTGACGAACTGATGGCGCAGGTCACCACCAGTCTCAATCGCGCCGCTCAGCAGGAGCTCGGTATCGAGGTGGTGGATGTGCGCGTCAAGGGCATCGATCTGCCCCGCGAGGTCAACCGCAGCGTGTTCGAGCGGATGAGTTCCGAGCGTGAACGCGAGGCTCGCGAGCATCGCGCAAAGGGTAAGGAGCTGGCCGAAGGTATTCGTGCCGACGCCGACCGTCAGCGCCGGGTGCTGCTGGCCGAGGCCTTCCGCGAGGCGGAGGAGCTGCGCGGTGATGGTGATGCCAGGGCTGCTGCGATCTATGCCGCCGCGTACGGACAGGATCAGGAGTTCTACGCGTTCCATCGTAGCCTGCAGGCCTACCGTGAGAGCTTCTCCAGCAAGGAAGATGTGCTGGTGCTCGATCCGAAGAGCGACTTCTTCCGCTATCTGCAGAGCAACAAGTAGCGTTTCACGGCCATTTGCCCGGGGTTCTCCGGCGGCACGCGCGTGTCGCCGGGTGACCCATGGGGAAAAGGTTGCTATGATCCGCCAGCCGGGAAAATCCCGGCTTTTTTGCGTCTGTGCCCTTGAGGTCGCAGGCTATCCCAGGCATGCGGTGGTCATGCCGACCCCTCAGGGGCATGGCTCGGATGCCATGGTTCGAACACAACTGCACGCGACCGGAGGCCAGCTGAGGCTGCAGCCGCGGTTTTCGTCTGGGCTTACCGGAACGAGAGGTGATTTCGCGAATGGCAACGGTAGACCGCTGGCTCTTGCCAGATGGCATCGAAGAGGTGCTGCCGCCAGAGGCGGCGCGTATCGAAACGGCGCGTCGGCGCGTGCTGGATCTGTTCCAGCGCTGGGGCTACGAGCTGGTCATCACCCCGCACGTGGAATTCCTCGAGTCATTGCTCACCGGTTCCGGGCAGGACCTGGACCTGCGCACCTTCAAGGTCATCGATCCGCTCTCCGGCCGTCAGATGGGGCTGCGTGCCGATATCACCCCGCAGGTGGCCCGCGTCGATGCGCATACCCTGCGTCGTGAAGGGCCGAGCCGGCTGTGCTATGCCGGCAGCGTGCTGCATGCCAAGCCGCAGGCGCTTTCCACCTCGCGCAGCCCCATTCAGCTCGGTGCAGAACTGTACGGTGATGCGTCTGCGTCCAGCGATCTCGAGGTCATCAGCCTGATGCTGGAGATGCTCGAACTGGCCGATGTGCCCGACGTGCACATGGACCTCGGTCATGTAGGCATCTATCGCGGCCTGGCAAAGGCGGCCGCACTGAGTGGCGAGGCCGAGCAGCGCCTGTTCGACGCGCTGCAGCGCAAGGCCATGGACGAGATCGAGCAGTTGACCGCGGCGCTTGATCCGGCCCTCGCCTCGATGCTCCGCGCGCTGGCGCGTCTGTGTGGTGGGCGCGAGACGCTCGACGACGCTCGGCATGCGCTGGCCGCTGCGCCCGCTGACGTACAGGCGGCGCTGGAAACCCTGGCGACGGTGGCCGACCAGCTCGCGCTGCGCTATCCGCAGGTGCCGTTGTACTTCGATTTGGGCGAATTGCGTGGCTATCACTACCATACTGGAATGGTGTTCGCCGCGTTCGTGCCGGGCGTGGGGCAGTCGATCGCCCAGGGCGGGCGGTACGACGACATCGGTGCCGATTTCGGGCGTGCGCGCCCGGCGACAGGCTTCTCCACCGATCTGAAAACGCTGGTCGGTCTGGGTAACGCCGATCTGACCACGCCGGTTGCCGGAATCTGGGCGCCACACGGCGACGAGTCCGGCCTCTGGGGGGCGATTCGCGATCTGCGCCGCCAGGGTGAGCGCGTGGTGCAGGCGCTGGACGGCCAGTCGCAAGCCGATGCCGCGCAGTTGGGCTGTGATCGGCAGCTGCAGTTGAGTAATGGTATCTGGACGGTGGCTTCGCTGGCGTCCTGATGGCTATGGCGCCGCATGCTCGCGGCGCCGGCCAGGTTTCGATTATCGCCGGTTGCGGCCGGCATGCTTCGCCGAAGAGGACAAAGGGTTATGGGTAAGAATGTCGTGGTCCTGGGCACCCAGTGGGGTGATGAGGGCAAGGGCAAGATCGTCGATCTGCTGACCGATCAGGCGGCTGCGGTCGTGCGTTACCAGGGCGGCCACAATGCCGGTCATACCCTGGTCATCGACGGTGAGAAGACCGTGCTGCACCTGATCCCGTCCGGCATCCTGCGTGACAACGTGCAATGCCTGATCGGCAATGGCGTAGTGGTCGCGCCCGATGCGCTGCTGCGGGAAATCACCAAGCTGGAAGAGAAGGGTGTGCCGGTGCGCGAGCGCCTGCGCATCAGCCCGTCCTGCACCCTGATCCTGCCCTACCATGTGGCGCTGGACCAGGCCCGCGAGGCGTCGCGCTCGGAAGGCAAGATCGGCACCACCGGCCGCGGTATCGGTCCGGCGTACGAGGACAAGGTGGCGCGTCGCGGCTTGCGCATCGGTGACCTGTTCAATCCGGAGCGCTTCACGGTCAAGCTGCGCGAACTGCTGGACTACCACAACTTCGTGCTGCAGAACTTCTACAAGGTCGAGCCGGTTGATTTCCAGAAGACTCTCGACGAGGCCCTCGGCTACGCGGAAATCCTCAAGCCGCTGATCACCGATGTCACCGCCCGTCTGCACGAGCTGCGCAAGCAGGGTGCCTGCATCATGTTCGAAGGTGCGCAGGGCTCGCTGCTGGACATCGACCACGGCACCTATCCGTACGTGACCAGCTCCAGCACAACGGCTGGCGGCACGGCGACCGGTTCCGGCTTCGGTCCGCTGTACCTGGACTACATCCTCGGCATCACCAAGGCCTACACCACTCGTGTGGGCTCCGGTCCGTTCCCCACCGAGCTGTTCGATGACGTCGGCGCCCGCCTGGCTGAGCGTGGTCATGAGTTCGGCTCGACCACCGGGCGTGCGCGTCGTTGCGGCTGGTTCGATGCCGTCATCCTGCGCCGTGCCATCGAGATCAACAGCATCTCCGGGATCTGCCTGACCAAGCTCGACGTGCTCGACGGGCTGGAGACCATCCGCATCTGCGTCGGCTACAAGGATCGCAATGGCGAAGTGTTGGTCGATGCGCCGACCGATGCCGACAGCTACGACGGTCTGCAGCCGGTGTACGAGGACATGCCGGGTTGGAGCGAGTCGACCGTTGGCGCCAAGAGTCTTGACGAGCTGCCGGCCAATGCTCGCGCTTACATCAAGCGACTGGAAGAGCTGATCGAGGCGCCAGTGGATATCATCTCCACTGGTCCGGACCGCAACGAGACCATCGTGTTGCGTCATCCGTACGCCTGATAGCGCGCATGGTAGAAAGACCGCCTTCGGGCGGTCTTTTGCTCACTGGAGCTGGCGACAACGCGAGTCTGGGTCGACGGGGATTTTTATCGGGCTGAAACGAAAAAGCCGAGCCAGGGGGCTCGGTTTTTTCTTGAAGAGTGGTGCCCAGGAGAAGACTCGAACTTCCACGGTGTTGCCACCGCTAGGACCTGAACCTAGTGCGTCTACCAATTCCGCCACCTGGGCACATTGCGATGATTGCTCACCGACTTTTTTGCCATTTTGCCGATTCGAATCGGCCGAAGTCGGCAATCTTCGTTACTGCCTGAGACACGCATCAATGATGCGGGTTTCATTTGAAGAGTGGTGCCCAGGAGAAGACTCGAACTTCCACGGTGTTGCCACCGCTAGGACCTGAACCTAGTGCGTCTACCAATTCCGCCACCTGGGCACGAGAAACGATGATACTTGGCCGTTTCCGTGTTACAACGTCTGCCAGACATTGTGGGCGCGAACTATACGGCCGAGGTTTGGCCTTGTAAACCCCTGATGGCGAAAAATAATTCGCATGAAAGCTGCCGTCCGGCAGCGATTCGCGCTTCAATAGAAAAAGGGCGTTCTGCCTCTATAAATGAATGAAAGGTGACATCTCTTAATGGCCGATTGGCAATCCCTCGATCCCGAGGCCGCTCGTGAAGCGGAAAAGTACGAAAACCCTATTCCCAGCCGTGAGCTGATTCTTCAGCATCTCGGCGAACGTGGCTCGCCAGCTGCCCGTGAAGAGCTGGTGGAAGAGTTCGGGCTGGAGTCCGACGAAGATATCGAAGCGCTGCGTCGCCGCCTGCGTGCGATGGAGCGAGACGGCCAGCTGATCTACACCCGGCGCGGCACCTATGCCCCGGTGGACAAGCTGGACCTGGTCTGCGGGCGCGTCAGCGGCCATCGTGACGGTTTTGGCTTCCTCATCCCCGATGATGGCAGCGACGACCTGTTCCTCAGCCCGGCGCAGATGCGCCTGGTGTTCGATGGTGACCGCTGTCTGGCGCGTGTCGCGGGCCTCGATCGCCGTGGGCGCCGCGAAGGCGCCATCGTCGAGGTGATCAGCCGCGCTCACGAGAGCATCGTGGGCCGTTATCACATCGAGAGCGATGTCGGTTTCGTCGTTCCGGACAACCCCAAGATTCAGCAGGAAGTGCTGGTCACGCCCGGGCGGGCGCTGGATGCCAAGCCGGGTCAGTTCGTCGAGGTAAAGATCACTCACTGGCCGACGCAGCGCTTCCAGCCGCAGGGCGATATCGTCGAGGTGATCGGCAACTACATGGCGCCGGGCATGGAGATCGACGTCGCGCTGCGCAGCTTCGATATTCCGCACGTATGGCCCGAGGCGGTGCTCAAGGAGGCTGCGCGGCTCAAGCCCGAGGTGGAGGAAAAGGACAAGCACAAGCGCGTCGACCTGCGCCATCTGCCGTTCGTCACCATCGACGGCGAGGATGCTCGCGACTTCGACGATGCGGTCTACTGCGAGAAGCCGGGCGGCTGGAAGCTGCTGACCGGCGGGTTCCGTCTGTATGTGGCCATTGCCGATGTGTCGCACTATGTGAAGGTGGACTCGGCGCTCGACAAGGAAGCTGTGGTTCGCGGCAACTCGGTGTACTTCCCCGAGCGCGTGGTGCCGATGCTGCCCGAGGAGCTGTCCAACGGCCTCTGCTCGCTGAATCCCCATGTCGATCGTCTGGCCATGGTCTGCGAGATCACCCTGAGCAAGTCGGGAAAGATGACCGACTACCAGTTCTACGAAGCGGTGATCCACTCCCATGCACGGCTGACCTACAACAAGGTCAGCGCGATGCTGGAGCAGCCCAAGTCTGCCGAAGGCAAGCGGCTCAGCGCCGAGTATGCCGAAGTGCTACCGCACCTCAAGCAGCTCTATTCGCTTTATAAGGTGCTGCTCAAGGCGCGCCATACCCGCGGTGCGATCGATTTCGAGACTCAGGAAACCCGCATCGTCTTCGGTGCCGATCGCAAGATCGCCGCGATCAAGCCCACCGAGCGCAACGATGCGCACAAGCTGATCGAGGAGTGCATGCTCTGCGCCAACGTCGCCACCGCGGCGTTCCTGCAGAAGCATGAGATCCCTGCGCTGTATCGCGTGCACGACGCACCGCCGCTGGAGCGTCAGGAGAAGCTGCGCGCCTTCCTCGGTGAGCTGGGGCTTTCCCTGCACAAGGGCAAGGAGGGGCCGACGCCCAAGGATTACCAGGCGCTGCTGGAGAAGATCCAGGGGCGTCCGGATTTTCATGTGATCCAGACGGTGATGCTGCGTTCGCTGAGCCAGGCGGTCTACAGTGCCGAGAACCATGGTCACTTCGGTCTGAACTACGAAGCCTATGCACACTTCACTTCGCCGATCCGGCGCTATCCGGACCTGCTGGTGCATCGCGCCATTCGCAGCGTCATCCGGTCCCGGCGAGACACGCCGCACGTGCGGCGTGAAGGCGCCCCGAGCATGCCCAAGGCGCGCATCTACCCGTATGACGAGGCGGCGCTGGAGCAACTGGGCGAACAGTGTTCGATGACCGAGCGGCGCGCCGACGAGGCCACCCGCGACGTGGTCAACTGGCTCAAGTGCGAGTTCATGAAGGATCGCGTCGGCGAGACCTTCCCTGGTGTGATCACCGCGGTCACGGGCTTCGGCCTGTTCGTCGAGCTGACCGACATCTATGTCGAGGGCCTGGTGCATGTCACGGCGATGCCGGGCGACTACTACCACTTCGACCCGCTGCATCACCGCCTCTCCGGTGAGCGTAGCGGTCGCAGTTTCCGCCTTGGCGACAGCGTCGAGGTGCGTGTCATGCGCGTCGACCTGGACGAACGCAAGATCGACTTCGAGCTGATCGCCGGGGGCAGCAAGACAGCTGGCCAGCGTGACAGCGGCGAGCGCGGCCGTGAGCCGGGTAACGCCGATATCCGCAAGAGCCGTGAGCTGAAGCAGGCATTGATGGCCGAGGCCAAGTCGGGCGGCCGCAAGGGCAAGGCCGACAAGGCAGGCGGCAGCAAGTCCAGGTCTGGCACATCCAAGCCGAAGTCCGCTGGCAAGTCGGCCGAGAAGTCGCCAGCCTCCAGCGGTGGTCCCAGAAAGCGCAAGGCCAAGTCATGAGTCAGCTGGAAAAGATCTATGGCCTGCACGCCGTGGAAGCGTTGCTGCGCCATCATCCCAAGCGCGTCAAGCAGGTATGGCTGGCCGAAGGCCGGGGCGACCCGCGTGTGCAGGTGCTGATCGAACTGGCCGCGCAGGCGCGGGTCAGTGTCGGCCAGTGCGAGCGCCGCGAGATGGATGCCTGGGTCGAGGGCGTGCATCAGGGCGTGGTGGCCGACGTCAGCCCGAGTCAGGTGTGGGGTGAGGCGATGCTCGACGAGCTGCTCGATCGCGCCGAAGGCCCGCCATTGCTGCTGGTGCTCGACGGGGTGACCGATCCGCACAACCTCGGCGCCTGTCTGCGTACGGCCGACGCGGCCGGCGCGCTGGCGGTGATTGTGCCGAAGGACAAGTCCGCCACCCTCAATGCCACGGTGCGCAAGGTGGCCTGTGGTGCCGCCGAGGTGATTCCGTTGGTGGCGGTCACCAACCTGGCGCGCACCCTGGAAAAGTTGCAGCAGAAAGGGTTGTGGGTCGTCGGAACCGCTGGCGAGGCTGAGCAGTCGCTCTATGCGCAGGACCTCACCGGCCCCATCGTGCTCGTCATGGGCGCCGAAGGACGCGGGATGCGTCGACTGACCCGCGAGCACTGTGACTATCTGGTGCGCCTGCCCATGGCGGGGAGCGTCAGCAGCCTCAACGTATCGGTTGCCACCGGTGTCTGCCTGTTCGAAGCGCTACGTCAGCGTGGGCGGGGTGCGGCGACCGATTGATCCCGGACCGATCCTTCCGGTTCGTTCGGAAACCGACTGACCTTTTTGTGGTCAATCGCTGTCACAGGCTGGTTCGCCGGATAGCGTCTTTTCATCATATTGCTTGAGGGCTCCAGACTCGGAGCCTTGCTGGGTTCGTTACGCGGCGTCAGGCTCGTACCATGGAGGTTGTATGCAGCAGCGCCCGTCTTTTGAAAGCCTGTTCCGGCTGTCGCCGAACGCCTATGTTCTGCTCGACCGCGATCTGGTCATCCTGGATGCCAACGCGGCCTACCTGGCCCTGACCGGCCGCAGGCTGGAGGAGATCCAGGGGCAGCGCCTTCACGAAGCGTTCGCAGCAGACCCGCTCAGCCCCGAGACGACTCGTGTGCAGGAGCTGCTCGACTCCTTTGCCCGCGTGCTCAGCCGCAAGGCCATCGATACGCTGCCGGTAATCCGTTATTCCATCGCCCGCCACACGCCGCTCGGGTCTGTCTACGAGGATCGCTACTGGAGCGCCACGCACACGCCGATCCTGGATGAGCAGGGCGAAGTCGTGGCCATCCTGCAGCACACCTCCGACATCACCGAGCTGCAGGCCATGAAGGATTCGCTGAAGCAGGCTGCCGGGCATCAGCCTGTGCAGCAGCTCGAGCAAGGCGTCATGTCCCGCGCCAGGCTGCTGCAATCCGAGGGCGAGCAGTTGCGGCGCCTCTTCGCGCAGGCGCCAGGATTCGTCTGTTTCCTGCGCGGGCCGAATCACGTCTATGAGCTGGTCAACGATGCCTACCGAGAGGTGACCGGGCATCGCCAGCTGCTGGGCAAGACGGTTCGCGAGGGCCTGCCCGAAGTTGTCGACCAGGGGCTGATCGACCTGCTGGACGAGGTCTACCGCACCGGGCAATCCTATATCGGCAAGCGCGTGTCGCTGTTTCTCAAGCGCCAAGCGGACCGGGAGCCGGAAGAGACGATTCTGGACTTCGTGCTGCAGCCGATCATCGAGAACGAGGGCAACGTCACCGGCATCTTCGTGCAGGGGCAGGATGTAACCGAGCAGCAGCGCAACGAAACGGAATTGCAGCGCTATCGTGAACATCTCGAGGAGCTGGTGCGCGAGCGAACCCTGGCGCTAGAGCAGAGCGAGGCGGAGCGGCAGGTCGCCGAACAGGCTCTGCAGCAGGCGCAGCGGCTGGAGGCGGTGGGCAAGCTGACCGGCGGCATCGCGCACGATTTCAACAACATGTTGCAGATCATCGGTGGCAACCTGCAGCTGCTGCGTCGCAGCCTCGGTGGCGACGAGACCGCTGCCCGGCGTCTGGATTCGGCCGTCAGCGGCGTGGAGAAAGGCGCCCGGCTGGCTTCGCAGTTGCTGGCCTTCGCCAGTCGTCAGCCATTGCTGCCAAGGCAGGTGCATCTGCCCCAGCTGCTCGAGCAGATGCATGAATTGCTCAACGGCGCGTTGGGTTCGGCCGTACAGCTGGAGCTGGAAGTGCTCGGCCAGCCCTGGCCGGTGTTCGTCGATGTCGGCAATCTGCAGAGCGTGGTGCTGAATCTGGCCGCGAATGCGCGTGATGCGATGTCTGGCAGCGGCCGCGTGGTGCTGCGCCTGGAGAATCGTCTGATCGCTGCTGATGCCCCGTCGGGGCAGGGCGGCGACTATGTGCTGCTCAGCGTGATCGATGAAGGCAGCGGCATGAGCGAGGACGTCCGCGCCCGGGCGTTCGAGCCCTTCTTCACTACCAAGCAGGCGAGCAACGCGTCCGGCCTCGGGCTGAGCATGGTCTATGGCTTCGTCAAGCAGAGCGGCGGTTTCGTCAGCCTGGAAAGCGGCGAGCGCGGAGGCACCACCGTGCGTGTGCATCTGCCCCGTCATATTGACGAGCAGGCATGCGCGGCTGATGGGGAGCTTCCGGCTGAACCAGCGCCAGCGTCTGCGGGCGCGCCGTCCTCTTCCGGGGCTGTCGCGCCAGAGGCCGATGGCGGTGCGCTCAAGATTCTCTTCGTCGAGGACGATCCCACGCTGCGCATGCTGACCGGCGAGGTGATGATGGAACTCGGTCATGATGTCGTGGCCAGCGAGACAGCCGAGGAAGCGCTCGAGGCGCTCGCGCGGGAGCCGTTCGACGTGCTGCTGACCGATGTCGGTCTGGCCGGCATGAGTGGCATCGACCTGGCGCGCGAGGCGGCGACGCGGCATCCGCGACTGTCCGTGGTGATCGCCTCGGGCTACGCCGTCAACGCTTCGGACGTCGGCGTCGAGCGGTTGCGCACCATGCTCAAACCCTACGATATCCACCAGGTGCGCGAGCTGCTCGACGGCATTCGCGCCGAGCGCGAGGCGCTACGTGGCTGATTACCACGTGCTGGTCAAATAATCACCAGTTTGCCTTGCGCCGCTGTTGCCCCTTCTCTAGAATGGCGCCCCTTGCCTGGATGGCAGGCGTTTGCGCGCCTTTCTGCAAGCAAGACAACAAGTCATTCACTCCTTGCCTGACCGCATCGTCGGCAGGCTGCAACCCGTAAGGAGCAGTTATGCGTCATTACGAAATCATCTTTCTGGTTCACCCGGACCAGAGCGAGCAGGTCGGCGGCATGGTGGAGCGTTACACCAAGCTGATCGAAGAAGACGGTGGCAAGATCCATCGTCTGGAAGACTGGGGCCGTCGTCAGCTGGCTTATGCCATCAACAACGTGCACAAGGCTCACTATGTGATGCTGAACGTCGAGTGCAGCGGCAAGGCCCTGGCCGAGCTGGAAGACAACTTCCGCTACAACGACGCCGTCATCCGCAACCTGATCATTCGTCGCGACGAAGCCGTGACCGAGCAGTCCGAAATGCTCAAGGCCGAGGAAAACCGTAGCGAGCGCCGCGAGCGTCGTGATCGCCCTGACAACACTGACGGCTCCAACGAGAACGACAGTGACAGCGATAACAACGCTGACGAGTAATCCACGGATCTATTGAGGAGCCTATTTCATGGCACGTTTTTTCCGTCGTCGTAAGTTCTGCCGCTTCACCGCCGAAGGCGTGAAAGAGATCGATTACAAGGATCTCAACACCCTGAAGGCCTACATCTCCGAGACCGGCAAGATCGTTCCTAGCCGCATCACCGGAACCAAGGCACGTTATCAGCGTCAGCTGGCCACCGCTATCAAGCGCGCCCGCTACCTGGCCCTGCTGCCCTACACCGACAGCCACGGCCGTTGATCCGGCTGGTCGACAGAAGTAAAGGATAAATCGCATGCGCGCCCTGGCTGAGTTCATCATGCGCGGCCGCATGCAGGCCATCTTCGTGGTGGCCGGTGCTGCGGCACTGCCCATGTTGTTCTGGCTGAGCGCTGCCGCAGGCAGTCTCGTGCTGCTGCGACGCGGGCTGAACGATGCGTTGAGTGTGCTGGTCTGGGCGGTGATACCGGCCCTGGCCTGGTGGTACTTCGGCGATCCGCGAACCCTGCTGGTACTGCTCGGTTCGCTGGGGCTGGCGCTCCTGCTGCGCAGTCATGCGTCGTGGGTGCGAGTGATGGTATGTAGCGTGGGCCTCGGACTGTTGTATGTCTGGGCGCTCGGTGCGGTGTTCGGCGAGCCGATTGCGGCGCTGGCCAGCGAACTGCAGAAAGTGTTGCCCGACGCGCTGTCGGGGGCCTATCAGCAGCTTTCGGTGGAAGAGCGCGGGCGTCTGGAGTCGCTGTTGGTGCCCGTGCTGACCGGCCTGCTGGCCGCGTTGCTGCAGATCGTCACTCTGCTGAGCCTGATGCTGGGGCGCTACTGGCAGGCCGCGCTGTACAACCCGGGTGGTTTCGGCAGCGAGTTTCGTGCGCTGCGGTTTCCGCCGATGCTGGCGATGCTGCTGTTGGTGGGCATGCTGCTGGGGCCGAATCTCGGTGCGCAGCTGGCCGTGCTGACGCCGCTGTGCAGTGTGCCGCTGGTGTTCGCCGGTCTCGCGCTGATGCACGGACTGGTCGCTCAGGGGCGTCTGCCGCGGTTCTGGCTGGTGGGGCTGTACGTCACGCTGGTGCTGTTCATGCAGTTGATTTATCCGCTACTGGCCGTTTTGGCCATTGTCGACAGTCTGTTTGATTTTCGTGGTCGCGCGGCCGGCAAGAACGGCGCGGGACCTGCGAACGGTGAAGGTTAAAAGTTAAGAGGTAAGACTCAAATGGAAGTCATCCTGCTGGAAAAGATCGCCAACCTGGGCAACCTGGGCGACAAGGTAAACGTCAAGGCCGGTTACGGCCGTAACTACCTGCTGCCGCAAGGCAAGGCTACCGCTGCGACCCCGGCCAACATCGCCGAGTTCGAAGCCCGCCGCGCCGAGCTGGAAAAAGCTGCTGCCGAGAAGAAGGCTTCTGCCGAAACTCGCGCTGCTCAGCTGGCCGAACTGGAAGTCACCATCACCGCTACCGCGGGCGATGAGGGCAAGCTGTTCGGTTCCATCGGCACTGCCGACATCGCCGATGCCCTGACCGCCTCCGGCGTCGAAGTGGCCAAGAGCGAAGTTCGTCTGCCGAACGGCACCATTCGCCAGACCGGCGAATACGACGTGGCTGTGCACCTGCACACCGACGTCGAAGCGACCGTCAAGCTGATCGTCGTAGCCGGCTAAGCCGTCGTCTGGCACCGCTGGTGCCTGACGAGTAACATCGGGCACGTTTCCGCGCGAGTGGAACGTGCCCTTTGTTTTTTCCGTAGTTTCGAATTTCGAGTGCCATGAACGACATCAGTGTCCCCCAGCAGTACGATCTGGAAACCGCCGCGCTCAAGGTGCCGCCACACTCCATCGAGGCTGAGCAGGCGGTGCTTGGCGGTCTGATGCTGGACAACAATGCCTGGGAGCGTGTGCTCGACCAGGTATCCGACGGCGACTTCTATCGCCACGATCATCGCCTCATCTTCCGCGCCATCTTCGCCCTGGCCGAACGCAACTCGCCGTTCGACGTGGTCACCCTGTCCGAACAGCTGGACAAGGAGGGGCACCTGTCCCAGGTGGGCGGCCTCGCCTATCTCGGCGAACTGGCCAAGAACACACCGTCGGTTGCGAACATCAAGGCGTACGCGCAGATCATTCGTGAGCGGGCGACGCTGCGCCAGCTGATCGGCATCAGCAACGAGATCGCCGACAGCGCCTATGCCCCGCAGGGCCGCACCGGCGAGGAGATCCTCGACGAAGCCGAGCGACTGATCTTCCAGATTGCCGAAGCGCGACCGAAGACCGGTGGGCCGATCGGCATCAACGACATTCTGGTCAAGGCCATCGACCGCATCGACACCCTGTTCAATGCTGGCGAGGCGATCACCGGCCTGTCCACCGGTTTCACCGATCTGGACGAAGCCACCAGCGGCCTGCAGCCGGCCGACCTGATCATCGTTGCCGGCCGTCCGTCCATGGGCAAGACCACCTTCGCCATGAACCTGGTGGAAAACGCCGTGCTGCGTACCGACAAGGCGGTGCTGGTGTTCTCTCTGGAAATGCCCGCCGACTCCATCGTCATTCGTATGCTCGCTTCGCTCGGGCGCATCGACCAGACCAAGGTGCGCGCCGGTAAGCTCGATGACGATGACTGGCCGCGACTGACCTCGGCCGTCAACCTGCTCAACGATCGCAAGTTGTTCATCGACGATACCGCTGGCATCAGCCCCTCGGAGATGCGTGCGCGGACCCGTCGCCTGGCCCGCGAGCACGGCGAGATCGCGCTGATCATGGTCGACTACCTGCAGCTGATGCAGATTCCAGGGTCCAGCGGCGACAGCCGGGTCAACGAGATTTCCGAAATCTCGCGCTCGCTAAAGGGCCTGGCGAAGGAATTCAACTGTCCGGTGATCGCTCTGTCGCAGCTCAACCGCTCGCTGGAGCAGCGACCCAACAAGCGCCCGGTGAACTCAGACCTTCGTGAATCGGGGGCGATCGAGCAGGATGCGGATATCATCATGTTCGTCTACCGCGACGAGGTGTATCACCCGGAAACCGAGTACAAGGGCGTCGCCGAGATCATCATCGGCAAGCAGCGGAACGGCCCGATCGGCACCACCCGGCTGGCCTTCCTCGGCAAGTACTCGCGCTTCGAGAACCTCGCGCCGGGCAGCTATCAGTTCGACGACGACTAGTCGTCCGCCTCGCTCGGCGTCGGGGCAGGGTGTCGTCCATGCCCCTCGCCGAGTTCCGGTCTGCACGGTCGTGCCGAGCGGAGTAAGATTCCAGCCTCACCCGCCGTTGTACAGGAACAGTCCCATGCGTCCGCTGGTTGCCACGGTCGACCTGACCGCGCTTCGTCACAACTACCTGCTCGCCAAACAATGCGCACCCCAGCGCAAGGCCTTCGCCGTGGTCAAGGCCAACGCCTATGGCCATGGTGCGCCAGAGGCGGTAACGGCATTGCGCGAGATTGCCGATGGTTTCGCCGTGGCCTGCCTGGAAGAGGCGGAGGTGATTCGCGGATGCGCACCCGAAGCGCGCATCCTGCTGCTGGAAGGCTGCTTCGAGCCATCCGAGTATCTGCGCGCGGCCGAGCTGGGGCTGGACATCGCCGTTCAGGACGCGCGCCAGGCCGACTGGCTGCTGGCCGCCGACCTGGCGCGGCCATTGAACGTCTGGCTCAAGCTGGATTCGGGCATGCACCGGCTGGGCTTCAGCGTGGACGGCCTGCGCGAGTGTCACGCGCGGCTCAAGGGAGGGGCCCAGGTCGGCGAACTCAATCTGATCAGTCACTTCGCCTGCGCCGACGAGCGTGGCCATGCGCTGACCGAAACCCAGCTGGAGCGCTACGCAGAGCTGCTGGAGCTCCCGTTCGAGCACTGTTCGCTGGCCAATTCCGCCGCCGTGCTGACCCTGCCGCAGGCGCATATGGCCTGGATCCGGCCTGGCATCATGCTCTACGGTGCGACGCCGTTCGCCGAGCTGAGCGCCCGGGAGCTTGGACTGAAACCTGTGATGACGCTGACCGGCGCGCTGATCGCGGTGCGCGACGTGCCGGTCGGTGAAAGCGTTGGCTACGGTGCGAGCTGGGTGGCGCAGCGCCCTTCGCGTATCGGCACCGTCAGCTGCGGCTATGCCGATGGTTATCCGCGTACCGCGCCTTCCGGCACCTCGTTGGTGATCCATGGGCAGCGCGTGCCGCTGGCCGGGCGGGTGTCGATGGACATGCTCGCCGTGGATCTGACCGACCTGCCGCAGGCGCAGCTCGGCGACGCGGTGGAGCTGTGGGGCGCACAGATGCCTATCGATGAGCTCGCCCAGGCCTGCGGCACCATCGGCTACGAGCTGCTGACCAAGGTGACCGGGCGGGTGCCGCGCCGTTATGTCGGCTGATCGGCCGGCGCGCGGCCGTCCTGCTGGACCCAGCTCGCCCGGCCCTGCTGCTTGGCGCGGTAGAGCGCCTCGTCAGCGGCCTTGTAGAGCCGGCTGAACTCCTCGGCATGGTGCGGAAAGAACGCGGCGCCGACGCTCACGGTCACCGCCAGGCTGGTGCCCCGGTAAGGCACCGGCAACGACAGCTCGTGCAACAGGCGTTCGGCGACCTGCCCGGCATCCTGTTCAACGGTTGCCCCGGTCAGCAGTATCGCGAATTCATCCCCGCCCAGCCGGGCTGCCATGTCGCTGCTGCGCACCAGGCTGCGCAGTCGCTGGCCCAGTGTGCGCAACAGGAGATCACCGGCGTCGTGGCCATGGCCGTCGTTGATCGGCTTGAAGTGGTCCAGATCGATCAGTAGCAGCGCAATCGACTCACCGCGCCGCGCGGCCTCGGCGATGGCCGCTTCGACGCGCTCGATGAGGTAGCGGCGATTGGGCAGTTCGGTCAGCGGGTCGTGGAAGGCGGCCTGTTTGAGTTCGATTTCCCGTTCGCTGAGGTCCCGGTTGGCCTGTGCCAGCTCGGCGGTACGCGCCTCCACCGCCAGGCTGAGTTGTTCGGCGCTGGCCTGGACCTGCTTCAGTCGCGCGGACTTCTCCCGGTCGGCATGCTCCAGCGCCGCCGCCCGTTCCTGCTTGAGTATCTGGATGCGCGAGGCCAGGGCGAAGGAGAACAGGATGGATTCGGCCGCCACCGCCAGCGGAAAGACGTAGCCGCTCCAGGCCGCCGGCTGAATCACGCCGGTGGCGCGCAGCAACAGCAGGTTGACGCTGCCCAGGATCACGCCGAAGCCGCAGAGGTAGAGCAGGGCGGGAAAGTAACCCTGGCGCCAGCGGCGGAACGAGGCCCAGAGCGAGGCCGGGATCGCGGTCAGGGCCAGCGCGACGAAGACCCAGGCGCCGAACGCGCGCAGCCCGAAGATGTTGAGCAGCACGGCCGTGACATAGAGGCACAGGGCGAAGGTCAGCAGGCGATGGGCCCAGGGCACGAAACGGCGGGTCTGCAGCAGGGTCTGGGTGAAGCGGCAGGCGCTGAAGCCCCAGAGCGCCGGGATGCTGATGCGATCCAGCCAGAAGGGCACCGGTCCGTTCGGCCAGAGGTACTGAAAGCCGTGTCCGGTCATGCCCAGGATCATCAGCAGCGCGCCGCTGGTGGTCATCACGTACCAGAAATAGGCGGTATCGCGCAGGCTGAGGAAGATGAACAGGTTGTACAGCAGCATGGCCAGGATCAGGCCATAGATCAGGCCGAGAAACAGGTTCTCGCCCACTGCCTGCTCCTGCAGGGCGTCGAGCTGCCAGACCTTGAGCGGAAAGGAGTTGCCGGCCGGATCGTAGCTGCGCAGATAAAAGGTCAGCGGGCGCTGGTCGCTAAGCTCCGGCAGGCGGAACAGCATGCGCCGGTACGCGTGGTCGCGCCCTTCGTGAAAGCCGACCAGCTCGCCGGATTGACGCTCGGTCCAGCCACCGTTGCCGTCCGGCAAATAGATGCGCAGGTCTTTCAGGGTCACCGAGCCAACTTCCAGCCACCATCGAGACGGCGCGTCGCTGGCCCGCTGCAGCGTGACCCGAACCCACCAGGGGTGCGGGCTCTGGCCGACGCTGGCCTTGCCCTGCGACGGCTGAAAGCGCGCCTGCACCTCAGGGCGTTGCAGGTCCGTCACCTTCAACTCGGCGCCGGGATCCATCAGCAGTTCCACATGGGCATTCAGACTTCGGCCGCTGTCATGCACGCCGATCAGGGCGGTATCGGCATGGGCTGGCAAGAGCGTGCCTAGGCACAGCAGCAGGGCAAGGAGGACGGCGTGCACCAGGATCTCCCGGGCTCGATGCGTGGGTCGGGTGGCGCGAGTATAGCGGGAGACGAAAGCGCAGCGCGCGCCTGTCGGCAAGGCCGATAAAGACCCTGCACAGTGGTCGGGCTTGGTTATTTTTTGTGCTATATTCCGCGCCCGTTTTCGTTGCCCCGGTTTTCCGCCATGCACGCCGTCAAGCCACTGTTCGACTATCCCAAGTACTGGGCCGAGTGTTTCGGTCCGGCGCCGTTCCTGCCGATGAGCAGGGAGGAGATGGATCAGCTCGGCTGGGACTCGTGCGACATCATCATCGTCACGGGTGACGCCTATGTCGATCATCCGTCCTTCGGCATGGCGATCATCGGCCGTCTGCTCGAGGCCCAGGGCTTTCGCGTGGGCATCATCAGCCAGCCGGACTGGCAGAGCAAAGACGACTTCATGCAGCTCGGCGAGCCGAATCTGTTCTTCGGCGTCGCGGCCGGCAACATGGACTCGATGATCAATCGCTACACCGCCGATCGCAAGGTCCGCTCCGATGACGCCTATACCCCGGGAGGCCTGGCCGGCAAGCGGCCGGATCGCGCCAGCCTGGTCTATAGCCAGCGCTGCAAGGAGGCCTACAAACATGTGCCGGTGGTGCTCGGCGGCATCGAGGCCTCGCTGCGCCGCATCGCTCATTACGACTACTGGTCGGACAAGGTGCGCCGCTCGATCCTGCTGGACGCCACCGCGGACATCCTGCTCTACGGCAATGCCGAGCGCGCCATCGTCGAGGTGGCGCAGCGCCTGGCGCGTGGCGAGCCGGTTGAAGCGATCACCGACGTGCGCGGCACCGCGTTCATTCGCAAGGACACACCCGAAGGCTGGTTCGAGATCGACTCCACGCGCATCGACCGCCCGGGCAAGATCGACAAGCTCATCAACCCTTACGTCAACACGCAGGACCTGCCCGCGTGCGCCATCGAGAAGGACAAGGGGCCGCAAGACGACCCGAACGAAGCCCGGCCGGTGGAGCTGCTGCCGCACCCGAAGCTTACGCGTGAGCGCACGGTGATCCGTCTGCCGTCCTTCGAAAAGGTGCGCAACGATCCGGCGCTGTACGCCCACGCCAACCGGGTGCTGCACCTGGAAACCAACCCAGGCAACGCCCGCGCGCTGGTGCAGCGTCACGACGACCGTGAGCTGTGGCTCAATCCGCCGCCGATTCCGCTGACCACCGAGGAAATGGACTTCGTGTTCGCCGCGCCCTATGCGCGCGTGCCGCATCCGGCATACCACGGCGCGAAGATTCCCGCCTACGAGATGATCCGCTTCTCGGTGAACATCATGCGCGGCTGCTTCGGTGGCTGCACCTTCTGCTCGATCACCGAGCACGAGGGGCGCATCATCCAGAGCCGCTCCCACGAGTCGATCCTGCACGAGATCGAGGAAATGAAGAACGTGCCGGGCTTCACCGGTGTGGTCTCCGATCTCGGCGGCCCGACTGCCAACATGTATCGCCTGGCCTGCAAGAGCCACGAAATCGAGAAGCACTGCCGCAAACCGTCCTGCGTGTTCCCCGGCATCTGCGAGAACCTCGATACCGATCACGGCTCACTGATCGAGCTGTACCGCAAGGCGCGTGCACTGCCGGGCGTGAAGAAGATCCTGATCGCCTCCGGCCTGCGCTACGACCTCGCCGTCGAGTCGCCGGAGTACGTCAAGGAGCTGGTCACCCACCATGTCGGCGGTTACCTGAAGATTGCGCCGGAGCATACCGAGCGTGGTCCGCTGGACAAGATGATGAAGCCGGGCATCGGCACCTATGACCGCTTCAAGCGCATGTTCGAGAAGTACTCGAAAGAGGCGGGCAAGGAGCAGTACCTGATTCCGTACTTCATTGCCGCGCATCCGGGCACCACCGACGAGGACATGCTCAACCTCGCCCTGTGGCTCAAGGCCAACGGCTTCCGCGCCGACCAGGTGCAGGCCTTCTATCCCTCGCCAATGGCCACCGCCACCGCGATGTACCACAGCGGCAAGAACCCGCTGCGCAAGGTGACCTACAAGAGCGAGGGTGTGACCATCGTCAAGAGCGAGGAGCAGCGTCGCCTGCACAAGGCCTTCCTGCGCTATCACGACCCCAAGGGCTGGCCGCTCTTGCGCGAGGCGCTGATCCGCATGGGTCGCGCCGACCTGATCGGCAGCGGCAAGCATCAGCTGATCCCCGCGCACCAGCCGGCGGTGGACGGCTACCAGAGCGCGCGACGCAAGAACTCCACGCCGGTCGGCAGCAAGAAGGCCGGGCAGGGTGGCAAGATCCTCACCCAGCACAACGGCCTGCCGCCACGCAGCCACGACGGCAACGTCTGGGACAAGCGCGAGCAGGCCAAGGCCGCCGCCGAGGCGCGGCGCAAGGCGGCCAACGGTGGCAAGCCCGCCGGCAAGGGCCGCAAGCCGCAGCGCCCGGTTGCACCCCGTTAGCGGTAGCGGTTCTTCGGCATAGGAAAACGGAGCGCCAGGCTCCGTTTTCTTTTTTAGAACCTGAACGCCTGGGTCGCACGATCCAGTTCGCTGCCCAGCTGTAGCATCTGCGCACTCTGCTCACGGCCCCGGCTGATGTGGTTCAGGTTGGCGTCGCCCAGTTGGTGGATGCGTTCGCTGTGGCCACGGATTTCGCCCACCGCTTCGCCCTGCTGGGCCGTGGCCTGGGCGATCCGTTCGGCCATGCGACTGATGGTGGCGATGGTCGAGACGATCTCGTCCAGCGCCTGATCGGCACTCTGGGCGAGACTCGCGGTGCTTTCGGCATGCTCGACCTGACTGCGCATCGCCTCTACGGACTGCCGTGCGGCCTGCTGCAGACGGCCGATCAGCTGCTGGATTTCCTCGGTGGCCCCGCTGGTGCGCTGTGCCAGTGAGCGCACTTCGTCCGCGACCACGGCGAAGCCTCGGCCATGCCCGCCGGCGCGGGCCGCTTCGATCGCCGCATTGAGCGCCAGCAGATTGGTTTGCTCGGCAATCGCGCGAATGACCGTCAGGACCTTGCCAATGGTGACGGTTTCGTCGGCCAGTCGTTCGATTGCCACAGCGTTGCCCTGTACCTCGCTGACCAGCCCATGCAGGCCGGTCAGGCTCTGGCCGATCACCTGCTGGCCGTGCTGCACCGCTCGGGCGGCGGCGCGACTCGCTTCAGCCGCTTCTCCAGCGCCATCGGCCACCTGCTGGATGGTCGCTTCCAGCTCGCCCAGCGAATCGCGAATCTGCGCGGTTTCGCCGGTCTGGCGCTGGGCCGCGTCATGCAGATCGCTGCTCATTTCATCGAGGTTGCGGCTGCTGGCTGCAACCTGGGTTGCCTGCTGGCGCAGCGTCCCAACCAGCTCCAGCAGGTAGCTGCGCAGGCGGTTGAGCGAGGTCTCGATATCGGTGATTTCAGTTATTTTCGTCTCGATGCGCACCGCGCTGGCGAAATCGCCCTTCGCCCAGCTGGAGAGGGCCGGCACCAGTTGGCCGAGGGCTCGAGTCAGCTGACGCTGCAGGCGGTCGATCGCCAGGGCGATGAGCAGGATCAGCGCGATGATGCCGATCTGGATCAGGCGCACTTCGCTCTGGATGCGGCTGTGCTCGGCGCGCACGGCGGGCTCCAGTTCGGCCAGCGCCTGCTCGACGCTGGCAATCTTCTGCGCGCTGCTGTCGAGCAGCGCGCTGCGCTGGCGGATCAGCTCGCGGGTGCGCTGCAGCTCGGCCGGGTAGCGCTTGATCAGGCTGGCGAACTCGCGCTTGAGGGCGATGCCACGGTCTTCGCTGTGCTGATCCGCTGCCGCCCCCAGGTCGAGCAGCGCGGCAAAGGTGCTGGTGGCCGACTGGTTCTGGGTGAGCACGCCGAGCAGCGGCAGCGTGTCGAGTCGTGCCGCCTCCTGCTCCAGGCTGCGCAGCACCTGCTCCACCTCGGAGGCCAGCTCGTCATGGCCGCTGCTCACCAGCTTGGCGCGGGCGTGGCTCAGACGAAACAGCTGCTGCCCGGCGGCGAACAGGGGGCGCTGATAGTCTGCGGCGCGTGGATGATCGGCGTGCGCGCGGTAGTCGTCGAGCTGCGAGAGCACGCCGGCCATTTCGCGCTCGGCCTGCAGCAGCAGCCCTTGCGGGTCGCCGGCCAGCTTGCCCGCGGCCAGCAGCTCGTTGGCGGTGAAGCGCGCCAGTTCGGCGAGGCTGGGACGCAGCCGCGCGGCCAGGTCCTGCGGTAGCGCGCTGCTGTCATCGGCGAATTCGCTGAGTGCCTGCTGCGCCTGGCTGTGGCGCAGCGCGTCACCGCTGGCGAGGTAGCCGTGAATGTTGTCCACCGCCTGCTGCTGAAACTGCTGGGACAGTGCCAGATAGCGCACCATCAGCAGGTAGGGGCGCTCCATGGCGCGCTCGGACCACCAGAGCGTCGCGCCCAGTGCCAGACACACTGCGATCAGCAGCAGGGTATTGAGAGTGGTGAGCGACTTCAGGCGCATGCTCGCCTCGCAAAGCAATTCGGAGACCTTGCAAGGTATGGCAGTTTGATGTCGTTTGCGTGACAGCCGGCCGCTCCGACGATCGCTACACGACCCGCGACGTTGGCGGCCGCGCCTGTATTGGCGGCTAGTAACGCTCGACGCGGTTACGGCCTGCGTGCTTGGCACGATAGAGCGCCTCGTCGGCCTGCTGGGTAAGCGTCTTGACCTCGGCATCGGCGGTCAGCTCGGTGATGCCGCAGCTGAAGGTGCAGCTCAGATCGCGCGGCTGTGCCGGGAAACGGATCTCGGCGAAACGCTGGCGGATCTCGTTCAGTACCGTGCAGGCGGCCTCCGCCGGGGTGTCTGGCAGCACCACGGCGAACTCCTCGCCACCATAGCGGCCGATGTGATCGGTCTTGCGCAGGCGCTGCTTGAGAAACAGCGCCAGGCTCTTGATGACCCGGTCACCCATGGGGTGGCCGAAGGTGTCGTTGACCTGCTTGAAATGATCGATGTCGAGCATGGCGAAGCTCAGCGGTCGATTGTCGCGACGGGCGCGCAAGTGAGCATCCTCGAGCAGCTGCAGGCTGTGGGTGTGGTTGTACAGACCGGTGAGGCTGTCGCGCACGATGCGTGCCTTCAGGCTGCGCGCGCGGGTGGCGCGGGTGCGTACCGTGGCGATCAGGTGGCTCGGCTTGATCGGCTTGGTGAGAAAGTCGTCGCCGCCTTCGCCCATGGCGTCGAGCTGCTTGTCCAGATCGTCCTCGGCGGACAGGTAGATGATCGGCACGCTGACGTAGCGCTCATGCTGGCGGATTACCTTGGCCAGCTCGGTGCCCTGGCAGTCTGGCATGTACATGTCGAGGATGATCAGGTCCGGCTGGAACTCGGCGAGTGCGCCGATGGCCTGGATCGGCTCGGTCAGGGTCTGGGTGACGATGCCGGCGTTGTTCAGCACCCGTTCGGTATGCGTCGCCTGGGCACGCGAGTCATCGATGATCAGCACGCGAATCGGCTCGTAATGCGCGGTGCGGGTGAATATCTCGATCTTCTCCAGCAGGCTGCTGGCGTCCAGGGTACCGGTGAAGAACTCCAGACCGCCGGCGCGGACGGCGGCCAGGCGAGTCGGCGTGTCGGTTTCGGCGTGGCTGAAGAACAGCATGGGCAGCTTCGGCTCCAGACCGAGTTGCACCTGTTCGGCGAGGCGCAGCCCTTCGCCCGGTCCGTTGAAGTCCACCTCCATCACGATGGCGGCCGGGTGCCGGCGATGCATCGCCGTGCGGAACGCGGCGACATTGCTGAAGGCCTGTGCGGACATGCTGAAGAAGCCCAGCTGGCGTACCAGATGCTCGGCGCGCTCCTTGTCTTGCAGGGCGATGTACACCGGCTTGCTCAGCGGCGGCAGGAACGCCTGGTTGTGCGGATCGCTGTGGCGCAGTCCGGTGCGGGCAAGGCGATAGATCAGCTGACTCAATGTGGAGATGGTGCTGCTGGACAGGCGTCCGCGGTTGTCGCGGATGTCGCTCAGGCAATCCTCGATGTTCAACGCCAGCTCGCTGTGCTCGGTCTGCTCGAAGCGATCGGCAAAGCGCCGAAGACGAGTCGTCGCTTCGGTCAACGCGGCATGGTAGTCCTCGTTCCATTCGCTGCGTTGCAGTTGCTGCCAGACCTCCAGCACTTCCCGTGCCTGGTGGATGACCCGCTGGGCGAAATGCTGTTTAAGCTCTTCCTGATCCGACATCGCGACTATTCCTGGCGCGCCAGGTGCGCTGCCCTGGTGCGCTGCCCTGGTGCGTTGTAATAGCTGTATGCTATCACCGTCGGTGCGCTTTGGAAGGGCATTGCGCGGTAGTGGTTCTCAATTTGGCGCTGAGCACGCCTGGGCCCTGCGTTATAGTAAAAAAGCATGCCTGCGCAACGTCTCCGGTGCCGGGCGGTCGAACCCCTGAACTCGCCAGAAGGACACACAGCCCATGTCGGATTGGAAGAATCGCTTCGCTCGCCTCGGCCGCTCCAACGGCTCGGCCGGAGCGGCTGGCCAACGCGCAGGCAACCCGCTTCTGCTGATTCTTGCCGCTCTGCTGGGCATCTACCTGCTGGTGACGCTGCTGCTGGGATGGTACTGGAGTCGCGAGCCGGACCTGTTTCCGGTACAGCAGCATACGCGCCAGGCGGCGGAGGCTTCGCAGCGCCAGCTGGTCAGCGGCTATACGACGGTGGAAACCCTCAAGCGCGTGGCCAGTACCCTGCTGGACAAGCCCGGCGGCTATCTGAGCAATGACATCGCCCCGCCGGGGCTGTGGCTGGACAACATGCCGAGCTGGGAATACGGCGTGCTGGTGCAGGTTCGTGATCTGGCGCGGGCGCTGCGCAAGGATTTCGCCCGTTCGCAGTCACAGTCCACCGAGGACCCGGATCTGGCCAAGGCCGAGCCGCTGTTCAACTTCGACAACCGCAGCTGGACCCTGCCTGCCTCGGAAAGTGAATACCGCAACGGCATCCGCAGTCTGGATCGCTATCTGGCCCGCCTCAGCGAGCCGGAGCCCAAGGCGTTGTTCTATACCCGCGCCGACAACCTGAACAACTGGTTGGGTGATGCGGCGACCCGCCTCGGATCGTTGTCCCAGCGCCTGTCGGCAAGTGTCGGTCGGGTGCGCCTGGATGCCGATATCGCACCGGAGCAGGAGCGGGCCGGCATCGTGCCGCAGGTCAAGGAGCAGGTGGTCGAGACGCCCTGGATGCAGATCGACAATGTATTCTTCGAGGCGCGTGGTCAGGCCTGGGCGCTGTCACATCTGCTGCGGGCGATCGAGGTGGACTTCGCCGACGTGCTGGCCAAGAAGAACGCCACGATCAGCGTCAGGCAGATCATTCGTGAGCTGGAGGCGGCGCAGGAGCCGCTGTGGAGCCCGATGGTGCTCAACGGCAGCGGCTACGGCGTGCTGGCCAATCACTCGCTGGTGATGGCCAACTACATCTCCCGCGCCAACGCGGCGATCATCGATCTGCGCAACCTGCTGTCGCAGGGGTAGGACGCAGCGTTCGTGTCCGGTGGCAGGCGTCTACGCCTGCCACTCAGTCCAGTCCGAGTTTCTTCAGACGGTAACGCATCGAGCGGAAGGTCAGCCCCAGTCGCTGGGCGGCCGCGGTGCGGTTCCAGCGTGTTTCTTCGAGGGCCTGCATGATCAGCTTGCGCTCGATCTCCTCCAGGTGGTCCTCCAGGTTGTCGATCTGCGCCAGGCTGGCTTCGCCGTTTTCCGGCAGGCCTGGGCTATCCGCCAGGCGCAGGTCGCCAGCCTTGATCTCGTCGCCTTCGCACAGGGTGTAGGCGCGTTCGAGCATGTTCTCCAGCTCGCGGACGTTGCCCGGAAAGCGATAGTTCTCCAGCTTGGCCAGGGCATCGGGATGCAGGCGGGCCGTGGCCTCGCCGCATTCCTGCGCCAGACGGCGCAGCATGACATCGGCGAGCAGGCCGATGTCTTCCCGGCGTTCGCGTAGTGGCGGTACACGCAGTTCGATGACATTCAGGCGGTAGTAGAGATCCTGGCGAAAACGGCCTGCGGCGACCTCGCTGGCGAGATCCTTGTGGGTGGCACAGAGGATGCGTACATCGACCATCACTTCCTGCGCACCGCCAACGGCACGCACGGCCTTTTCCTGGATGGCGCGCAGCAGCTTGACCTGCATCGGCAGCGGCAGGTCCGCCACCTCGTCGAGAAACAGCGTGCCACCGTTCGCGGCCTGGAACAGGCCGGGCTTGTCCTCGATGGCGCCGCTGAAGCTGCCCTTCTTGTGGCCGAAGAACTCGCTTTCCATCAGCTCCGACGGAATGGCACCGCAGTTGACCGGCACGAATGGCTTTTCGCTGCGCGGGCCCTGCTCGTGAATCAGGCGTGCCACCAGTTCCTTGCCGCTGCCCGACTCGCCGCTGATGTAGACGGGTGCCTGGCTGCGGGCGAGCTTGCCGATCTGCTTGCGCAAGGTTTTCATCGGCGGCGAGCTGCCCAGCAGGCGACTGTCCACCGGCGCCTCGGCTGCGGGCGCGCGCAGGCGCAGGGCGGTGCTGACCAGCTCGCGCAGGCGGTTCAGATCCACCGGTTTGGTGAGAAAGTCGAACGCACCGGCCTTGAGTGCGCCGATGGCGGTATCCAGACTGCCATAGGCGGTGATCATCGCCACGGGCAGTTGCGGGTACTGTTGCTGGATGTGCTGGACCAGCTCGAGGCCACTGCCGTCGGGCAGGCGCATATCGGTCAGGCACAGGTCGTAGTGCTCGCGTGCCAGCAGCTCGCGCGCCTCCTTTAGGTTGCGTGCGCTGCGGGTATCGAGCTTCATGCGGCCGAGGGTGATCTCCAGCAGCTCGCGGATGTCCGGCTCGTCGTCGATGATCAGGGCTTTCTGGCGCGCGGTCATGGTCTTGCTCTGGTTCCTGAAGCGGGTGTCGCCTTCCGGGCGGCTGGCGAGCATGTTAACTCTCCCGGCGCCGCCGTGGCTGCCGCTTTGGTCGATGTGTGATGCGTTGCCGGCAACTGTTCTGCCGCGCCTAGCTCAGCTTGCGCGGGTGCGCGAAGACGATGCGGAAGCAGCTGCCGCCTTCGGCGCGCTCGCGGTAGTCCAGGCGTGCCTGGTTGCTCTCGCACAGCTCGCGGGAGATGTACAGCCCGAGCCCGGTGCCTTTGCTCTCGGTGGTGAAGAAGGGTTCGAAAACGTTGTGCAACTGCTCGGCGGCGATGCCGGGCCCATCGTCGAGGACCTCAACGACCGGCAGATCGCTGGCTTCGTCGCGAAACAGGCGGAGCCAGACCTGAGCGCGATCGTGCTCCTTGCCGCTGTAGCGCAGGCCGTTCTGCACCAGGTTGGTGAGCACCTGGGTCAGCTGGTTGGGATCCATGCGCGTCTGCAGCGAGCTGCCGATGGTTTCCAGGTGAACCGTCTGCTGCGGGCTGAGCCCCTGGCGGAACTCGCTGACGAAGCGATGCAGCCAGTATTTGAGATCCAGCAGCTGGGGCTCCGCCTGGCGGCGCCGGGAAAGCTGCAGCACGTTCTCGATGACCAGATTCATCCGCCGCGAGTGGTCCTGGATGATCTGCGCCAGCCGCCGATCCGGGCCGTCCAGCTCTTCGGATTCCTGTAGCAGTTGAGCAGCATGGCTGATGGCGCCCAGCGGATTGCGGATTTCATGGGCAATGCTGGCTGTGAGTCGTCCGAGGGAGGCGAGCTTGAGTTGCTGGGCCTTCTGGGCGATCTGCGAGATGTCCTCGAGGAACACCAGAGTGTCGAGCTTGTTGCCGTGCTGCAGGGCGGCGAAACTCGGCTGCAGCGTCGGTCCGCCGGGGGTGGCCTTGAGGTTCGGCGGGCGCAGTGTAGGATTGCCACGCCAGTGCTGCAGTGCCTTGAGCAGCTCCGGGCAGCGCGGCGCGAGGCGCTCGCCGGCCAGCGATTCCTGGCCGAGCAACTGCAGCGCCCCCTGGTTGGCCAGGAGCACGCGCTCCTGCGGGTCCAACACCATGATGCCGGTGCGCATGCGCTGCAGGATCAGGGCGTTGAGGGCCTCGAGGTTGGCGACCTCCTCGGCGCGCTGGCGGGCCAGAGTCTCGCTGACCTGCAGGCGCCGAGTCAGTCCCTGGACGAGAAAGGCTGCGGCGAAGCACAGCGTTCCGAGCGCACCGGCCTGGACGTATTGGCTGCTGGCTTCGGAACGGCTGATGCTCAGGTAGAAGGTCAGGTAGATCAGGCCGGTGGCAGCGACCGCGGCGATGAAGAAACCGACCCGCCCCCGCAGGAGAATATTGGCGATGGCGACGGCGACGATCAGCAGGTTGCCGATGCCGCTCGGCGTTCCTCCGCCAAAATAGAACAATCCCGACAGCAGGATCACGTCCATCAGCGCCAGGCTGAGCACTGGCAGGTCGCGCTCGGGGCTCTGCACCAGCACCGCGACGATGATGTTGAGGATCAGATAGAGCCAGGCGCCGTACTGAAACAGTTGCGGATTGCTCATCTGCAGCAGATCGTTGTGCAGGTCGCTGCTGATCAGCAGCACCAGCGCGAGGCCAATGGTCAGGCGGTAGAGGTGATACAGGCGAAGGATGCGCCGCCCCTGATCGCCGAGGAAGGTGAGGTTCTCAGTGCCCACCAGAGGTGCTGTCCTGCTCGAGGTGAGCCTGGCTGCAGTACCAGCGGTCATGGGCCTGCAGGGCCTGGTTCTGCGGCACGTGCACGCCGCATTGAGCGCAGCGGACCATCGGCAGGCTGCCCTGCTGTTGCGCGGTAGGCGTCTTCTTCCGGGTCAGGCGGCGCCACAGCCAGAAGGCGGCGGCGATCAGTGCGATCCAGAACAGCAGTCGAAACAGCCCCATATCGATTCCTTCCTGTTTATGCGTGGCGACCGGCCACTGGTCGAGCCAGGGCCGGTCCTGGCCCGGTGCGCCGACGGTGACGAGCACAGGGCTCGACGCAGCGGCGCATGGTCAGCCCATTTCAGTCGAACAGGCCGAAGGTCAGGCGGCTCCACCAGGAGCGCTTCGGCTCCTGCTGTTCCACTTCCTTGAGTACGGGGCGCAGTTCTTCCGGCAGGTCACGCGCAGCGTTCTCGTACTGGCGCAAAACGTCACGGTTGGCGCGGGAGGTGTCGGGACGCGGCGCTTCGCCTTCGATCAGGCCGAGCGTGGCCTTGCTCAACCAGCTGCGGGTGTCTTCTTCGCGCTCGATGGGGGTGAACTTGCCGTCCTCGAGGGTGGCATGATCCGGGTAGTTGAGCTGAAGGGTCTTGAGGCTGGCATCGGCGAGGTCATCGAGGCCGAGGCGCTGGTAGGCCTCGGTCATCACAGCCAGACCGTCCGCCACGGCCGGTGTGCCCTGGAAGTTTTCCACCACATAGCGCCCGCGGTTGGCGGCGGCCACGTAGGCCTGGCGCTTGAGGTAGTAGTGGGCGACGTGAATCTCGTTGGCTGCCAGGAGGTTGCGCAGATAGATCATGCGCGCCTTGGCATCCGGCGAATAACGGCTGTTCGGATAGCGGCTGGTGAGCTGGGCGAACTCGTTGAACGAGTCGCGGGCAGCGCCCGGGTCGCGCTTGGTCATGTCCAGCGGCAAGAAGCGAGCGAGCAGGCCGCGGTCCTGATCGAACGAGGCCAGGCCCTTGAGGTAGTAGGCGTAGTCGACGTTCGGGTGCTGCGGATGCAGGCGGATGAAGCGCTCGGCAGCCGAGCGTGCAGCTTCCGGCTCGGCGTTGCGGTAATAGGCGTAGATCAGCTCGAGCTGCGCCTGCTCGGCGAAACGACCGAACGGGTAACGCGACTCCAGCGCCTTGAGCTTGCTGATGGCGCTGGTATAGCTCTTGTTGTCCAGGTCGGCCTGTGCTTGCTGGTACAGCTCGACCTCGCCCAGGTTTTCGTCGACGGTTTCGTTGGATGAACAGGCGGCGGTAAGGGCGAAAATGGCGATCAGCAGCAGGTGTTTCACTTGCATGGCGGCTTGCGTCCCTGTGACGGCTGGCTGTCTCGCGCGGAGCCGTCCTGTTATGATGGGCGCCCCGGTGCGCCGGGACAAAGACGCCGTATTTAAACACAAGCGTGTAGCCGAAACCAAAGGCCGCTCCGCCATCTGCGGTCCTCCGGGCATCCATCAGCAACGGATGCCGCTCGCCTCTCTCTGACGAATCTATCTCGCCGTATGTCCACGATCTCCAAACAGGCCATTCAACTCCGTGCCGAGGTGCCGTTTGACCTAGGCGGGCAACGTCTCGATCAGGTCGCGGCGCAGCTCTTCTCCGAACACTCGCGTTCGCGCCTCGCGGCCTGGATCAAGGATGGTCTGCTGACGGTGGATGGCGCCGTCCTGCGCCCCCGCGACACCGTGCATGCCGGTGCGGTGCTCGAGCTGAGCGCCGAACAGCAGGCGCAGGGCGAATGGGTGGCGCAGGACATTCCGCTCGACATCGTCTATGAAGACGACCAGATTCTGGTGATCGACAAGCCGGCCGGGCTGGTGGTGCATCCGGCGGCCGGGCATGCCGACGGCACGCTGCTCAACGCGTTGCTGCATCACGTACCTGACCTGATCAACGTGCCGCGCGCCGGCATCGTTCATCGTCTGGACAAGGACACTACCGGGCTGATGGTGGTGGCCAAGACGCTGCAGGCACAGACCCGCCTGGTGGAGCAGCTGCAGGCGCGCAGTGTCAGCCGTATCTACGAAGCCATCGTCATCGGCGTAATCATCACCGGCGGCACCGTGGATGCGCCGATCGGCCGTCACGGCCAGCAGCGCCAGCGCATGGCGGTGGTGGAGGGGGGCAAGCCCGCGGTCAGTCACTATCGTGTGCTCGAGCGCTTCCGCTCGCACACCCATGTGCGGGTCAAGCTGGAAACCGGGCGTACCCACCAGATTCGTGTGCACATGACCCACCTCGGCTACCCGCTGGTGGGCGATCCGCTGTATGCCGGGCGTTTCCGTATTCCGCCCGCTGCCAATCCGACACTGGTGCAGACGCTGCGCGAGTTCCCACGGCAGGCGCTGCATGCCCGCTTCCTCGAGCTGGATCATCCGGTGACCGGGCAGCGCATGAAGTGGGAGTCGCCATTGCCGGACGACTTCGTCTGGCTGCTGACGCTCCTGCAACAGGATCGCGAGGCCTTCGTCGGGTGACTGTCGGCAACGAGAATTGGCTGTTGCCCGACTGGCCGGCGCCGGCACGCGTTCGTGCCTGCGTGACGACCCGCCAGGGGGGTGTCAGCGCGGCTCCGTTCGACAGTTTCAATCTCGGCGATCATGTCGGCGATGATCCGGCTGCGGTGGCCTGCAATCGCCAGCATCTGCGCGATGTGTTGGGTTGCCAGCCGATCTGGCTGGAACAGGTGCATTCCTGTGTGGCCGTGAAGGCACTTCCCGGTGTCTGCGCCACTGCCGATGCCAGCTGGAGCGAGACGCCGGGCGAAGCCTGTGCGGTGCTCACCGCCGACTGCCTGCCGGTGCTGTTCTGTGACCGCGCCGCCAGTCGTGTCGCGGCGGCGCACGCCGGCTGGCGCGGGCTGGCTGGCGGCGTGCTGGAAACAACGCTCGAGGCGCTGGCGATTCGTGCCGAAGACGTGCTGGTCTGGCTGGGGCCGGCGATCGGGCCCGCTGCCTTCGAAGTGGGGGGCGAGGTGCGCGAGGCATTCGTCGCGCAGCACCCGGCGGCTGCGGCGGCATTCGTGCCGAGCCGCAACGAGGGGCGCTTCATGGCCGATCTGTATCAGCTTGCGCGTATTCGCCTGGCCGCGGTCGGAGTCGAAGCCGTCTACGGCGGCGGGCTGTGCACCTTCAGCGATCCGCGTTTCTATTCCTATCGCCGTGCCTCACGCACGGGGCGCTTCGCCAGTCTGATCTGGCTGCAGCCTTAGCCCTACCTAGCGGTTCGATAGCGCCGTGACTCCGCGGTCCCGGCATGACCTGCATCAATGTCATCCGCCTTGAATCTCCAACAATCATCCTCATCTATGCTCCATCTCGCGGGTTATTTGTAAGGCGCGATTCATGGTGCCGGCCCGCTTTACCTGAGGATGAACATCCATGCGTATCGATCGATTGACCAGCAAGCTTCAGCTTGCGCTCTCCGATGCCCAATCCATTGCCGTTGGCCTGGATCACCCTTCCATCGAGCCGTTGCACCTGATGCAGGCTCTGCTGGAGCAGCAGGGCGGTTCGATCAAGCCCTTGTTGATGCAGGTCGGCTTCGACATCAACGCGCTGCGCCAGGCCCTGACCAAGGAGCTGGACCAGCTTCCCAAGCTGCAGAACCCCACCGGTGACATGAACCTGTCGCAGGATCTGGCGCGTCTGCTCAACCAGGCCGATCGCCTCGCCCAGCAGAAGGGCGACCAGTACATCTCCAGCGAACTGGTACTGCTTGCCGCGCTGGACAACAACACCCGCTTGGGCAAGCTCCTGCTGGCCCAGGGCGTGAGCAAGAAGGCCCTGGAGAACGCCATCAGCAACCTGCGCGGTGGCGCGGCGGTCAATGACCCCAATGCCGAGGAGTCGCGTCAGGCGCTGGACAAGTACACCGTCGACATGACCAAGCGCGCCGAGGAGGGCAAGCTCGATCCGGTGATCGGCCGTGACGACGAAATCCGCCGCACCATTCAGGTCCTGCAACGGCGCACCAAGAACAACCCGGTGCTGATCGGCGAGCCCGGTGTCGGCAAGACCGCCATCGTCGAAGGGCTGGCCCAGCGCATCGTCAATGGCGAGGTGCCGGATGGCCTGAAGGACAAGCGTCTGCTGGCGCTGGACATGGGCTCGCTGATCGCCGGAGCCAAATTCCGCGGCGAGTTCGAGGAGCGTCTCAAGGCCGTGCTCAACGAGCTGTCCAAGCAGGAAGGCCGAGTCATCCTGTTCATCGACGAGCTGCACACGATGGTCGGTGCCGGCAAGGCCGAGGGCGCCATGGATGCCGGCAACATGCTCAAGCCCGCTCTTGCCCGGGGTGAGTTGCACTGTGTCGGCGCCACCACCCTTGACGAGTACCGTCAGTACATCGAGAAGGATGCCGCGCTGGAGCGCCGCTTCCAGAAGGTTCTGGTGGACGAGCCGAGCGAGGAGGACACCATTGCCATCCTGCGCGGCCTCAAGGAGCGCTACGAGGTGCACCACGGCGTGACCATCACCGATGGCGCCATCATCGCCGCGGCCAAGCTCAGCCATCGCTACATCACGGATCGTCAGCTGCCGGACAAGGCCATCGACCTGATCGACGAGGCCGCCAGCCGCATCCGCATGGAGATCGATTCCAAGCCGGAAGAGCTGGATCGTCTCGACCGCCGGCTGATCCAGCTGAAGATCGAGCGCGAGGCGCTGAAGAAGGAGGACGACGAGGCCACCAAGAAGCGCCTGGCCAAGCTTGAGGACGATATCGCCAAGCTGGAGAAGGAATATTCGGATCTGGAGGAGATCTGGAAGTCGGAAAAGGCCGAGGTGCAGGGCTCCGCGCAGATCCAGCAGAAGATCGAGCAGGCCAAGGCCGATCTCGAGGCGGCGCGGCGCAAGGGCGACCTGGCGCGCATGGCCGAGCTGCAGTACGGCATCATCCCAGACCTCGAGCGCAGCCTGGAAATGGTCGACCAGCACGGCAAGAAGGAAAACCAGCTGCTGCGCAACAAGGTGACCGACGAGGAGATCGCCGAGGTGGTCTCCAAGTGGACCGGCATTCCTGTGTCGAAGATGCTCGAAGGCGAGCGGGACAAACTGCTGCGCATGGAAGACATGCTGCACACACGTGTCATCGGCCAGCATGAGGCGGTAGTGGCAGTGGCCAATGCCGTGCGTCGGTCGCGCGCCGGGCTGGCCGACCCGAACCGGCCGAGCGGTTCCTTCCTCTTCCTCGGTCCGACCGGTGTGGGTAAGACCGAGCTGTGCAAGGCACTGGCCGAATTCCTCTTCGATACCGAAGAGGCGATGATCCGCATCGACATGTCCGAGTTTATGGAGAAACATTCGGTCGCACGTCTGATCGGCGCACCGCCGGGCTACGTCGGCTACGAGGAGGGCGGCTACCTGACCGAGGCAGTGCGTCGCAAACCCTACTCGGTCGTGTTGATGGACGAGGTGGAGAAGGCTCATCCGGACGTGTTCAACGTGCTGCTGCAGGTGCTCGAGGATGGTCGTCTGACCGACAGCCATGGCCGGACCGTAGACTTCAAGAACACCGTGATCGTCATGACCTCGAACCTGGGCTCGGCGCAGATCCAGGAGCTGGTCGGCGACCCCGATGCGCAGCGCGCTGCGGTGATGGATGCGGTGGCGCACCACTTCCGTCCGGAGTTCATCAACCGTATCGACGAGGTGGTTGTGTTCGATCCGCTCGGCCGCGAGCAGATCGCCGGCATCGCGGAGATCCAGTTGGGCCGGCTGCGCAAGCGCCTGGCCGAGCGCGAGCTGAGCCTGGAGCTGAGCCAGGAGGCGATGGACAAGCTGATCGCCGTCGGCTACGACCCGGTTTACGGTGCGCGGCCGCTCAAGCGCGCGATCCAGCGCTGGATCGAGAACCCGCTGGCGCAGCAGATCCTCGCGGGTCAGTTCGCCCCGGGCAGCAGCGTCAAGGCTCGGGTGGAGGGCGAGCAGATCGTCTTCGATTGAGGCCCAGGGCAATCCGCATGGCATGACGAATGCCATGCGGTCGTCCGATCAACGGGTCGCGGTCGCGCGCCGGACGCAAACTGTTGTCGCTAATCGCATTTTTAGGGTTGACAGCAGGGTTTGGAACCGTAAAATGGCGCGCCTCTGAGGCGGGAACGTAACGCCAAGGAGCTGGAATGCTAGTTGTTCCGCGATAGCTCAGTCGGTAGAGCAAATGACTGTTAATCATTGGGTCCCTGGTTCGAGTCCAGGTCGCGGAGCCAAATTCCAATCGGGGTATAGCGCAGTCCGGTAGCGCGCCTGCTTTGGGAGCAGGATGTCGGGAGTTCGAATCCCCCTACCCCGACCATTTTTGGGTCGTTAGCTCAGTTGGTAGAGCAGTTGGCTTTTAACCAATTGGTCGTAGGTTCGAATCCTACACGACCCACCATACAGGCTTGCTCGGCAAGCATGAAAAGCTGGATGTCCATACGGGCATCCAGCTTTTTTATTGCCTGCCGTTTAGTGCTTGCCAGATGGCGCACCGCTCGGGTGCGCCATCAATGCGTCAATGGAGTTTCAGGCGTGGTTCGGTACTACGGCTGAGCTTGTCGCCCAGCATCATCAGCAGCGTGCGCGGCATGCCGTACAGTGCAATCTGGTGCATGCGGTACAGCGAGATATAGAACATCCTCGCCAGCCAGCCCTCGAGCATGACGTTGCCCGTCAAATTGCCCATCAGATTGCCCACGGCCGAGAAGGTCGAGAGCGATATCAGCGAGCCGTAATCCTTGTAGCGGTAGATCGGTAGGGGTTTGCCTTCCAGTCGGTTGCGGATCGACCGGGCCAGCATTGACGCCTGCTGGTGGGCTGCCTGGGCGCGAGGCGGCACGTTGCGGTCGCTGTCCGGCTGCGGGCAGGCGGCGCAGTCGCCGAAGGCGAATATGTTCTCGTCGCGGGTGCTCTGCAGGGTGGGGTGGACGACCAGTTGATTGATCCGGTTGGTCTCCAGCCCATCGATTTCATGCAGGAAGGCGGGTGCCTTGATACCGGCCGCCCAGACCTTGAGACTGGCCGGCACGAATTCACCCTGCTTGGTGTGCAGGCCGTCGGCGGTGACTTCGCTGACCGCTGCGCCGGTCAGCACTTTCACACCCAGGTCGAGCAGTGTCTGGTGTACCGGTTGGCTGATGCGCTCGGGCAGTGCCGGCAGAACCTTCGGGCCGGCCTCGATGAGCGTGATCTTCACATCTTCCGGCTTGATACCATCGAGGCCATAGGCGGCCAGCTCCTTGGCTGCATGCAGCAGTTCGGCGGCCAGTTCGACGCCAGTGGCGCCAGCGCCGACGATGGCCATGCTGATGCCGCTCGGCCCGGTTTCACCGGCATGTGCCTTCATGTAACGGCTCAGCAGCTGGCGATGGAAGCGTTCGGCCTGCTCGCGGGTATCCAGGAAAATGCAGTGCTCGGCGGCCCCGGGGGTTCCGAAATCGTTGGTCGTGCTGCCGACCGCTATCACCAGGGTGTCGTAATTCAACGCACGCGAGGGCACGAGCTCCACGCCGAACTCGTCGCGTGTGGCTTCCAGGCGGATGCACTTGTTCGCACGGTCCAGGCCGGCCATGCGGCCCATCTGGAACTCGAAGTGATTCCACTTGGCTTGCGCCACATAGTTGAGCTCGTCGGCTGACGAGTTCAGCGAGCCGGCTGCCACTTCATGCAGAAGCGGCTTCCAGATGTGGGTGAGATTCGCGTCGACCAGGGTGACCCTGGCTTTGCCGCGCTTGCCCAGGGTTCTACCCAGGCGGGTAGCAAGCTCCAGGCCGCCAGCGCCGCCGCCGACGATTACGATTCGATGTGACATGGGAATGACTCATAGCTGCAAGAGAAACGGCGGCGCGACGGGGCGAGCGAGGCTCAAAGCACCAGGCGGCTCAGGAGGCGGCTCAGAAGCCCGAGGCCGACTACCACCGCCAGCACGACGAGCAGCAGGATCCAGGGGCGAAACGGCTGGCGTTCGACCTGATGCTGCGGGGCGCGGAGGTATTCATCGACGCGCTGCTGGTCTTCGGGGTTCAGGCGGCTGGGCATAGGCACCTCGAGTAGAATGCAGGCATTCTAGCTGCGCGGGGTCAAAAGCCAAGCGCGAAGTGCGGCGCTTTGCCGCGCAGGGGAAGGAGCATGCCGGCAGGCATGCTCGGCGCGGATCAGGTGTTCTTCAGCTTTCGCAGGTTGCCGATCACTGATTCCAGGGCGCGGTCGAACAGCAGGGTATCGTTGAGCAGGCGAATGGCGCCGCGCTGGAACTCGCTGGCCAGGCCCATGCGGGTCTTCTCCAGGACCTTCATGCCGGTGCGGTTGACGAAGATGTACTTGCCGGTGGGCTTGATCACCGCGGCCAACTTGCAGCGCAGCTTGTGCTCTTCATCCTCCTGGAATTCCACCCAGCTGCCGACTCGCAGATTGTCCACCTGGATCAGCGCTTCGTCGTTGTCCGGCAGGCTGATTTCCGGCTCGGGCTCGCGGCTCTCGCCGGGTGCCAGCAGCACGATCTCGTCCACCACCTCGACCATGGCCGGCGCAGCCTCGACCGCTGCGGCGGCGATCGACTCGCCTGACGCGTCAGCGGCCGGTCCGGATGCGCCTGGAGTGGCTTGCGGTTGCTGAATGCGCTGCAGGGTCTGTACATGCAGTGCTTCGAGCTGGGTGAAGAAGTCGCCGGTGGAGAAAGGGTCGAATGCGGCGCTGACCAGGCCCTCACGCAATGCCTTGAGCAGGCTCGGGACCAGCTCCAGCAGGCGCGCGCGGGATTCGTCGTCCTCGTGGGGAGTCACGCTCCACACAAGATCATCCATGGTGTCCAGGGCTGCCTGCCATTCCTCGGACTGGGTGCCGTGCTTCAGACAGGTAAGCAGCAAAACCTTGCTCCAGGCCTCCTGCAGCAGGCGCACCACCACTTCCGGCAGGGTCTTGCCCAGCAGGCGCTGGTTCAGCGCGTGCTCGACTTCCTGGCGAGCGATTTCAGCCTTGGCGCGACCCTCTTCGGCGTCACGGGTGCGCTGCTCGAGCAGTTCGCTGCGGCGTCGCTCGTCACCAATGAAGGCGAGGAAATCGGCCAGCAGCTCGGAGAAGATCGCCGGATCATCGACGAAGTCGTTGAGCAGGCGGGCCACAATCTGCTCGATTTTCTGATAGAGGCTGTCGCGTTGCGCCTCGTCCTGATCGCCCCAGCCCATCGCTGCCGACGCGATTTCGTTCAGCAGGCGGCGCGCAGGGTGACTGCCGCGGCTGAAGAAGGTCTTGTCGATTACCGCGACCTTGAGCAACGGGATCTGCAGGCGCCCGATCAGGGCCTTGAGAGAATCCGGCAGGGTACGGTCGTCTAGAATGAACTCGAACAGCATGGAGACGAGGTTGATGACGTCGTCATCGATCTCGCCAACCACCCGCGATTTTCCGGTCTTGGCACTTACCCGGCTCAGCAGGCTACCGAGCTGCTCTTGCAGATCGAAATCGTCGACCGTCTGTGGCGCGCGGGTCTGCATGTGCGACAGCAGGCGGAGCAGGTCTCCGCTGGAGATCGGAATGGCGTCGCTGGGCACGTTGCGGGCAGGCAGAACACTACTGCCGCGCAGGTCGGACAGCAGGTTGTGCAAGGCGCTGAAAGCGGCTTCCTGTAGCCCCTCGTCGACATGGACCGGCTGGCTATGCGTCGCTGGCGAGGTGTGGCTGGCAGCCGGACCGCCCGGGCGCTGCTGCCGGCGCGGCGGTGCAGACTGGAGTTCGGGCAGGATGCCGGCAGCCACCAGGGTCTGATTGGCTTCGGCATATAGCTGGTCGATATCGCCAAGAACATGCTTCTCGAACAGCTTGAAGATGATCAGCTTGACCTTGATCTGCACGCCCAGGCTGCTGCTGGCTTCGATGAAATAATCACAGAGCGCATGAGGGCCGAGGGGGTTGCTCTTGTCGTCGAGCTTCTTGCTGATCAGCGCGTTCATGCGCGTGGTCAGGTGGCCCAGCGGCTGGGCGGCACGACTCATGACCTTGGCGACCATGGTGTCGACGGCTACGGATTCTTCCAGCTCGTCGTTCTGCACCAGGGAAAGGCTGTCGAAGGAGACGGCATCCAGCGCGGGCGGCTTGCCGATTTCATACTGGTTGAGCTTGGCGAATGCTTCGAACAGCTGCTGCAGGAAGCCGCGTTCGATGTTGCGGCGCTTCATGCGCAGGTCGCGCATAGCCTCGAAAAAAGCGTTCTGTTCGGCGTTGCTGGTCGCGCGATCGGCGATCTCGAAGAGCGAGTCATCGGCGTTGTCGAACAGCGATTGCAGCGCCTGACGCAGTTGCTGGGCGGCCTTGTCGCGCACGCTGATGAGCGCCACCGGAAGGCGGCCTGCCGGTGAAGACGGCTTGTGCTCAGGGGCAACCTTGTTCAGGTGCACCACTTTCGCATCGGTTCGCATCGAGACTCTCCTGCGGTCGCCTGCTTTGCGGCGGTCACAACGCTTGAATTCGGCAGCGTCTTATATAGGTAACCAAGTCGGCAGGGCAAGGCGGAAGGTACCGGGCGAGCCCGCAATCTTGTGCGGGTTTCTTCTGTCGAACCGGATCCAGACGCAGCATAGCCGAGCGCTTTGATTTTACAACGACGCCTCGTCAGCAAGTATCGTCAGTTAGGTGGCGTCAATATTCTTGGAGGGGATTATAAGCATTGTGCTCCCCTGCCAAGGTCAGTTTTTCATTGGACATGACCTGGCTCACAGATGCTCGCAGGTTTTCCGCCAGGAGGTAAAAAAAGCCGGTCGAGCGATCCGTAGGCTGTCGGCAGCTTGACGCTGCCGCGGTCGGTGCGAGCCTTTATACTCCGCGCAAACTCGAGGAGCCCGACATGCCGAATCTCAGCCTTGCCGATCTATCCGCAGAAATTGATGCCAATGCACGCCGCGCCTTAGCCGAAGATGTCGGCAGCGGAGATATCACCGCGCAGCTGATCCCTGCCGAGCGGTTGGCACATGCCTCGGTCATCACGCGCGAGGCGGCGGTGATCAGTGGAACCGCATGGGTCGACGCGGTGTTCCGGCAGGTGGACTCTCGGGTCGCAGTCCACTGGCAGGTCGCCGACGGGGACCGGGTGGAGGCGGACAAAGTGCTGTTCCACCTGGAAGGGCCGGCTCGGGCGTTGCTGACCGGCGAGCGCAGCGCGCTGAATTTCCTGCAGATGCTGTCGGGGGTGGCCACTCGTTGCCGACACTACGCCGACATGGTCGAGGGCACGGGCGTGCGCCTGCTGGACACTCGCAAGACCATTCCAGGCCTGCGCCTGGCACAGAAGTACGCCGTGACCTGCGGGGGCTGCCATAACCACCGGATCGGCCTCTATGACGCTTTTCTGATCAAGGAGAACCACATCGCCGCCTGTGGCGGGATCGCCGAGGCGGTGGCGGCTGCGCATCGCATCGCGCCGGGCAAGCCGGTGGAAATCGAGGTGGAGAGCCTCGACGAGCTCGAGCAGGCGCTGGGGGCAGGGGCGGATATCGTCATGCTCGACGAATTGACGCTCGACGACATGCGCACGGCCGTGGCGATCACGGCGGGCCGGGCCAAGCTCGAAGCATCAGGTGGAATCAGCGACGACACGCTACGCAGCGTTGCGCAAACCGGCGTGGATTACATTTCGATCGGGGCGCTGACCAAGCATGTACAGGCGGTGGACCTGTCGATGCGCTTGCGTCAGTAGGAGAGGGGCGCCTGGCGCAGTGTCTGCGCCAGGCGATGGATCAGTGACGGCTCTTGAGGCCGAAGTTTTCGTGCAGGGTGCCGGGGGTATCGTCGCCTTTGGGAGCGTAGTCCTTGGGCGGTTCGGTGAAGGCCGGCGAGGAGAGCCGCTCGCGCGAGCCATGGTTTTCCTCGTGCAGGGCGGCCATCAGGCGCTGGCGGGTCTGCTCGTCGAGCGCCAGGCGGCTGGCACCATCGGACAGGTGTTCCTGGATGTCCTGGTAGTTCTGGGTGAGCTTGCGCAGCAGGCTGGCAGTGGTGTTGAAGTGGGTGACCACTTCGCTCTGATAGGTGTCGAAGCGCTCTTGCAGGTCGTCGACCTGACGCTGTGTGCGGTTGGGTGCGCTGCTGCGCGCCACCAGATAACCGATGGCGATGCCGGCGATCAGGCCGACGATCGGGAGCAACCAGGTCGCGAGGGTCTGTTCCACGAGTCCTTCCTCTATATAAACGGCTGTGCTTACGTTAACGTCTCGTACCTGCTCTGTATACCGCAACGCGAGGCGGCGGTTATCGGCAGCTAGTTAGCAAGACGAGTCGACTCGTCCCAAGGTCACGGAGTTCCTGTTTTGTTGAAACGCGAAGAGCCCCTCTCTATCGATGGCCCCTGCGGGGTACTGGAAGCGCTGTATTTCGATCAGCCGCAGGCCCGCGGCCTGGCGCTGATCTGCCATCCGAACCCGGTCAAGGGCGGCACCATGCTGAACAAGGTGGTCTCGACCCTGCAGCGCACCGCGCGGGATGCCGGCTACAGCACGCTGCGCTTCAATTACCGGGGTGTCGGCGGCAGTGCCGGCGCGCATGACATGGTCGAGGGTGAGGTGGATGACGCCGAGGCCGCGCTGCGCTGGCTGCGCCAGCAGAACCCCGAGCTGCCGCTGACGCTGCTGGGGTTCTCCTTCGGTGGGTTCGTTGCCGGCAATCTGGCCGGCCGATTGAACGCCGAGGGCGTGACGGTGCAGCGGTTGATGATGGTGGCTCCGGCGGTGTCGCGTCTTGCGGCGCTGTCGTTGGCTGAAGATTGTCAGCTGACGATCATCCAGCCGGAGCAGGACGAGGTGATCGATGCCGAGTCCGTGTATGCCTTTTCTGCGCAGCTGCAGCACCCCCACGAGCTGCTGAAAGTGGCAGAATGCGGCCACTTTTTTCACGGCAAGCTGGTGGAGCTGAAGGAACTGGTCGTCCCGCGGCTTTGATGCTGCGTGCCAATCCCCTCCGTCGCGCTGCAACGATTCGAGAATGACTGCATGACTACCCGCATCCTGACCGGTATCACCACTACCGGTACGCCGCATCTGGGCAACTACGCCGGAGCGATCCGCCCGGCCATCCTCGCCAGCCGCGACGCGGCCGCCGATTCGTTCTACTTCCTCGCGGACTACCATGCGCTGATCAAGTGCGACGATCCGCTACGCATCCAGCGCTCGCGTCTGGAAATCGCCGCGACCTGGCTGGCCTGCGGCCTTGATGCCGAGCGCGTGACCTTCTACCGCCAGTCGGATGTGCCTGAGATTCCCGAACTGACCTGGCTGCTGACCTGCGTCACCGCCAAGGGCCTGCTCAACCGCGCCCATGCCTACAAGGCGTCGGTGGACAAGAACGTGGAGAACGGCGAAGACCCGGATGCCGGAGTCACCATGGGCCTGTACAGCTATCCGGTGCTGATGGCGGCGGACATCCTGATGTTCAACGCGCACAAGGTGCCGGTGGGGCGCGACCAGATCCAGCATGTGGAAATGGCCCGTGACATTGCCCAGCGCTTCAATCATCTGTTCGGCAACGGCCGCGAGTTCTTCACCCTGCCCGAAGCGGTGATCGAGGAGAGCGTCGCCACGCTGCCCGGGCTCGATGGGCGCAAGATGTCCAAGAGTTACGACAACACCATCCCGCTGTTTGGCAGTGCCAAGGAGCTGAAGGCAGCGATCGCACGCATCGTCACCGACTCGCGCCTGCCGGGCGAACCGAAGGATCCGGACAACTCCCACCTGTTCACGCTTTACCAGGCCTTTGCCACCGCGCAGCAGCAGGCTGACTTCCGCCAGGAGCTGCTCGATGGCCTGGCCTGGGGCGATGCCAAGCAACGTCTGTTCGAGCTGCTCGACAACGAACTGGGCCAGGCGCGCGAGCTGTATCACCAGCTCATCGCCAAGCCGGCCGAGCTGGAAGACATTCTGCAGGCGGGAGCGGCCAAGGCACGCCGGATTGCCACACCATTCCTCGGCGAGTTGCGCGAGGCGGTGGGGCTGCGCAACTTCAGCAGCGAAGTGAAAAGCGCGGCGCCGACCAAGAAGAAGTCCAGCAAGACCGCTCGTTTTGCCAGCTTCCGCGAGGCCGATGGCGCCTTCCGTTTCCGCTTCTTCGCCGCCGACGGCGAGGAACTGCTGCTGTCCCGTCCGCTGAGCAATCCGAAGGCCATCGGCAGCCTGACCCAGCGCCTGATCGCCGGCGGCCCGGATGCCTTGGAACTTCGCGAGGACGAAGGTGATCAATTCACCCTGTGGCTGGACGACGAATGCATCGCCGACAGCCCGCACTACGAGAGCGCCGAAGCGCTCGACGCCGCCATGTTGCGGGTGCGCGAGGCGCTGGCCACGCTTGTCGAGTAACGCTGCTGGCAGGCCGGGCGCGGCCGATGGGTGCGCTCGGCGACGCGGTGATTTCCAAGTACGGGTGTCCCAGGAGGGCTGACGCTTGAACGACCTGAGTAAATTGCCAACCACCGAGGGCGCCGCTAAAGTGGCGGCCCCGTTTCACTACCCAGACTCCGCCATGACTCCTCTTGAGCGCTATCAGGCCGACCTGAAACGTCCTGACTTCTTCCACGATGCCGCCCAGGAAAACGCGGTGCGTCACCTGCAGCGTCTGTACGACGACCTGGTCGCCGACGATCGCAGCAAGAGCGGCCTGCTCGGCAAGCTGTTCGGCAAGAAGCAGCAGGGTCCGATCAAGGGCATCTACTTCTGGGGCGGCGTCGGCCGCGGCAAGACCTACCTGGTGGATACCTTCTTCGACGCGCTGCCCTTCGAGCAGAAGATGCGCACGCACTTCCACCGCTTCATGAAGCGCGTGCATGAGGAAATGAAAACCCTCAAGGGTGAGAAGAACCCGCTGACCATCATCGGCAAGCGTTTCGCCGACGAAGCCCGGGTCATCTGCTTCGACGAATTCTTCGTCTCCGACATCACCGATGCGATGATTCTCGCCACGCTGCTCGACGAGCTGTTCAAGAACGGCGTGAGCCTGGTGGCGACGTCCAACATCGTGCCGGACGGCCTGTACAAGGACGGTCTGCAGCGTGCGCGCTTCCTGCCGGCGATCGACCTGTTGAAGAAGCACACCGAGATCGTCAACGTCGACAGTGGCATCGACTATCGCCTGCGTGCGCTGGAGCAGGCCGAACTGTTCCACTTCCCCCTCGATGCCGAGGCCGAACAGAGCCTGGAGCGCAGCTTCAAGAGCCTGCTGCCGGAGAACTGCCGGGTCGTTAACAACGACGCACTGATGATCGAGAACCGTGAAATCCGCGCGGTGAAGACCGGCAACGACGTGGCCTGGTTCGAGTTCCGCGAGCTCTGCGACGGGCCGCGCAGCCAGAATGACTACATCGAGCTGGGCAAGATATTCGGTGCCATCCTGCTGGCCAACGTCGAGCAGATGAACGTCACCAAGGACGACATGGCGCGCCGTTTCATCAACCTGGTGGACGAGTTCTACGACCGCAACGTCAAGCTCATCATTTCCGCCGAAGTGGAACTGAAGGACCTCTACACCGGAGGTCGTCTGGAGTTCGAATTCCAGCGGACCCTGAGCCGGCTGCTGGAGATGCAGTCCCACGAGTACCTGGCGCGTCCGCACAAGCCCTGACCGTGAGCCGGTCGCGAAGACCTGTTCTTCGCGGCCGGGGTCGCCCGCACGATTACTGCGCTGATTTCGGAGCGGTCTCCCTGCCAGGCCGCGCGCTGCAATCGGCAGCCCGCTTCAGCACGCATGGCTTTTCCGTGTTTGCCCTAGGATGCCGGCCGATACTTCTGCCGATAGTGGTTCGGCGATAGCTCCGTGTGCTGGCGGAACAGGCGGGCAAAGAAGCTGGCATCGTCGTAGCCCACTTCGTAGCTGATCGTCTTGATGCTCTTGCCGGTAGTGGCGAGCAGGCTCTTGGCCGTCTCGATGCGCAGGCGTTGCAGATAGTGCAGCGGCTTGTCGCCGGTGGCGGCCTGAAAGCGCCGCATGAAGTTGCGGATGCTCATGCCGTGCTGGCGAGCGACGTCCTCGAAGCGGAATTTCTCTGCGTAGTTGGCCTCAAGCCATTCCTGGATCTGCAGGATGCGGGTATCCAGATGCAGCTTCTGCCCGCCGAAGCCCAGTCGGCCCGGGCTATAGCTGCGCTGCAGTTCGAACAGCACATCGCGCGCCATGCCTTGGGCGACATGGGCGCCGCAGAAGCGCTCGATCAGGTACATGTACAGGTCGCAGGCCGAGGTCGTGCCGCCGGCGCAGTAGAGGTTGTCGCTGTCGGTGAGGTGCTTGTCGGCGCTGAATTGGACCCCGGGAAAGCGCTCGGCGAACTCCCCGGCGAAGCGCCAGTGGGTGGTCGCCTCGCGGCCTTCCAGCAACCCGGCCTGGGCCATCCAGAAAGCTCCGGTGGCTTCGCCGCAGATGACGCTGCCGGCGGCATGGCGTTCGCGTAGCCAGGGGGCGACTTGCGGGTAGCGCGCGCAGAGCGCGTCGAAATCGCCCCAGAACGCCGGCAGGATCAGCATGTCGGCATTGTCCAGCGCGCCATCCACGGCAATGCTGGTTCCGCTGAAGGTGCTCACCGCACCGCCGTCCGGGCTGACCAGGCGGGTTTCGAATGCCGGTTTGAGGTCAAGGCCGAGCTGGCGGCCGTAGCGCAGGCTAGCCATATGGAAAAAGTCCTTGGCCTGCATGAGCGTCGAGGCGAAAACCCCTTCGGTGGCCAATATGCTGACGCGCTGGATCGAGGCGAGATGGGTCATACGATTCTAATTATTGTGGGATTTCAGGGTAAATCAGCCGTGCGGCGGCTGGAGCGTCCTATTTTTCCAGGGCAAAGTCCAGTACGAACTCAGCGCGTCGCGTTGAACGGCGTGGGCGGTGCGGCGTCGAATCGTTGATGCAGAGGAGCGAAACATGAGCCAGATCAGTCACTATCCCGCTGCCCCGTTCGGCGACTGGGATGGCAGTCCTGCCGCGGCACGAGCGATGCAGCTGACGCTGGCTGCGCAGGTGCGGCTGCAGGACGATTTCCCAGCGCTGCGCCTGATCGCCGGGGTGGATGTCGGCTTCGAGGACGGCGGCACCGTCACCCGGGCGGCAGCGGTGCTGCTGGATGCCGATACCCTGGAACTGGTGGGCAGCAGCCTGGCGCGAATCCCCACCAACATGCCGTACGTGCCCGGCCTGTTATCGTTTCGCGAGCTGCCGGCCGTGCTGCAGGCGCTGGCGGAACTGCCGGCAATTCCTGACCTGATATTCTCCGACGGCCACGGCATCGCCCACCCGCGGCGCCTGGGCATCGCTGCGCATCTGGGCGTGGTGACCGGCCTGCCCACCATTGGCGTGGCGAAGAAGCTACTCACCGGCGAGCATGACGAACTTGACCTGCAGCGCGGTGCCCGGGTGGCGCTGCGCGACAAGAAGACCGGCGAGGTGATCGGCTGTGTGCTGCGTAGCAAGGACAAGGTGCGGCCGTTGATCATCTCGCCGGGCAACCGGGTCAGCATCGCCACGGCGCTGGAGCTGGTCATGCGCTACGTGACCCGCTACCGCCTGCCGGAACCGACGCGCCTGGCCGACCGGCTCGCCTCGCGGCGCGAGGAGAAGGCAGCCAGTCGGCGGCTGGCCGCGCTCAGGTAAGAGCGGGACACATCAGGCCATACTGGCGCCGGACGCTGCGCTTGCAGCGGGTATCATGCAGGCGCTAGCCTGCTCGCCTGCCTTCAGCATGGGCCTTCCCACGATGCACCTGGATTCCGCCACCGGCTGGTGCCATGGCGTGCGCCACTGCCCCTCGCCGAACTTCAATCAGCGCCCGGCCGGCGAGATTTCCTTGCTGGTGATCCACAACATCAGCCTGCCGCCAGGCCAGTTCGGTACCGGCAGGGTTCAGCAGTTCTTTCAGAACTGCCTGCAGTGCGACGAGCATCCTTTCTTCGAAGAGATCGCCGGGCTGCAGGTCTCCGCACATTTTCTCATCGAGCGTGATGGCGCCATCACCCAGTTCGTCTCCTGTCTGGATCGGGCCTGGCATGCCGGTGTGTCCTGCTTCGACGGCCGCGAGGGCTGCAACGACTTTTCCATCGGTATCGAGCTGGAAGGCACCGACCACGAGCCGTTCAGCGAGGCGCAGTACCAGGCGCTGATCGAGCTTTGCCGGCTGCTGCAGTGTGCATATCCGGCGATCACGCCCGAGCGTGTATGCGGCCACAGCGACATCGCGCCGGGACGCAAGACCGATCCGGGGCCGGCCTTCGACTGGCTGCGCCTGCGGGCGGCCTCCATTACCTGCTGACGAAAGGAAGGGACGATGAGTTTTCTGGTGATCCTGCTCGTGCTGCTGGTGGACAAGTTCTCCGACTGGCGACCACGCCTGCAGCACGACGGCCCCTGGCTGACCAGGCTGCGTCAGGCCGAAGCCAATCCGCGCCTGCGGGATGCGCCCTGGCTGACGCTGCTGCTGTTGGTCGTGTTGCCGGTGGTGCTGCTCGGTTTGCTGCTAGAGGTCCTGGAGCCGCTGGCCTATGGCTGGCTGGCCCTGCCGGTGCACTTGCTGGTACTGCTCTACAGCCTCGGGCGCGGTCACGCCAAGGCCGAGCTCGGCGCCTTCCGTGATGCCTGGCGGCGCGGCGACGAAGAAGCCGCGGCACTGGCTGCCGAGCGCGATGCCGGCCTGCGCGAGAATGACCCGGCCAGCCTGATGCACGCGGTGCAGACGCGACTGTTGTGGAAGAGCTACGAAGGCTTCTTTGCCGTGATCTTCTGGTATCTGCTGCTCGGACCGATGGCGGCTCTGGCTTATCGGCTGCTGGCGTTGTGCGTCGAGCACGCCCAGCAAGACGGGCTGCGCGAACGCGCCGAGCAGTTGCGACATGCGTTCGACTGGCTGCCGGTGCGTCTGCTGCTGGGGAGCTTCGCCCTGGTCGGCAATTTCGTCGCGGTCAACCGCGCGCTGCTGCACGAGCTGCTGAGCTGGGACGTGTCGGCCCGGCGCCTGCTGGCCGACGCCGGGCCCCTTGCCGCCGACCTGCCCGCTGCGATCGACGGCGAAGCCGGCATCGCTCGCCTCGACGGCCTGGCGGCGTTGCTGGTACGCACCCGCGTGCTGTGGTACGCGGTGATCGCGGTGCTGACGCTGCTGGCCTAGTTTGCGTAAACCTGGCCCGCACAGCGGGCACAGGCCCCTCGCTTGGCGTTGACTGACGCATTTCTGAATACGCCGCCATACGGCCGCTGTATGGCGCAAACCGGCTCGCAACGCTGCAGAGCTCAGGCTAGACGCTTCGCAGCTCGGGCGACCGCTGGTCGTTGGCGAGCCATCAGTTAGCCATTACCTTAAGTTACAAATTCCGCTACCGATATCCCGTATAACCCGGGCAGATGCCACTCTCTGACGAGCCCTGCTGCGCGCTGCAATTGCGTGCAAGCCCATACCAATAAGATTTGGGAGACGTCGTGTGAATAGCCTGTTGTATCCCGCGATCGCGTTCATGAACCGCCTGAGCTTCGGCATGAAGTTCAGTCTGGTCAGCGTCCTGTTCTTCGTTCCCATGCTGCTGAGCAATTACTACCTGGTGCGCGAGTCGTACCGGGCCTTCGTCGGCACGCGAACGGAGCTGCAGAGTCTGGAACTGCTCGGTTCGACCCTGCAGGTACGGCGCAGCATGGAGGACTGGAAGGACCTGGTGCGCATCGAGTCGATCATCGGCCAGACCGGCAACGTCGAGGCTCTGGGCACCCGCCTGAGCCGTATCGAGGCCGAGCTGTCGGCGCAATTGCAGGCCCTCGCCCCGGTCAGCGATGCGCCCGAGCAGGTGGCGGAATTCAATGCCCGGCGCGACGAGCTGGTGGCCGGCCTGCGGGCGGCTCAGGCCGAGCAGTCGCTGCAGTCCAAGGCGGCGATGGCCGAGACGCTGCTGGGTCAGTCGCAGGTGATGATCAAACTCGTGGCCGGGCAATCCGGGCTCAGCCAAGACCTCGAGCGCGAGGTTCGGCTGCTGGCCGAACTGCTGACGTCCGTCACGCCGGCCATCAGCGCCTCGCTCGGCCAGGGACGCGCGGTAGGCTCCTACACCTTTGGCCAGGGGTACCTGAACTCTGATGCCAGCAACACGCTGGACAACCTCGTGCTGGAGCTGGAGAAGCTGCAGGTGCAGTACGCCGCGCAGTTGCAGGACGCGCTGGCGGCCAGCGAGGCCGCGCGGCGGCGTCTGGATGCGCTGGCGAGCGCCAGCCGCGAGTCGCTGCAGGTGAGCAGCGACATCCTGCAGGACGAGGTGATCATGGCCGATGCGCTGGATCGTCCCTGGGAACAGTTCTACGAGCGCATCAGCGCGCAGATGGCCAAGACCTACGAGCTGAACGATGGCGTCCTCGACTTTCTTGCCGTGGAACTCGGCGAGCGGCTGGAGCAGAAGCGCCTGCTGATGACCCTGCTGCTTTCCGCGCTGGCCGTGGTGCTCTGCCTGGTGGCCTATCTCTATGCGGGGTTCTACGCCTCGACGCGGGCATCGCTGCGTAGCCTGGGGGAAATCATGGGCAAGGTTGCCGATGGCGATCTGACCGTGCGTTTCCAGGTCCGCAGCCGCGACGAGCTGGGCGAGCTGGGCCAGGTGTTCAACACCACCGTGGCGCAGGTTCGCGAACTGATCGAGCGGGTCGGCCAGACCGTCGCCGAGGTGGAGCGCCAGGCCGGACGGGTGGAGAGCGTTTCCGGCGAAAGCAACCAGACGGTGTCCGAGCAACGCGGCCAGATCGAGCAGGTGGCCACTGCCATGAACGAGATGTCGGCCACCGCCCAGGCGGTCGCCACCAGCGCCGAAGCCGCGGTGGGCAGCGCTCAGAGCGTCAACGAAGAAACCGTCAACGGCCGTGCCCTGGTGGTCGCGCAGGTGGGCGGGATTCAGCGCCTGGCCAGCGAGATCGAGCAGTCGGTCACCGTGATCAACCAGCTCGCCGGTGACAGCCAGGCGATCAGCCAGGTGCTGGACGTGATCAAGACCATCGCCGAACAGACCAACCTGCTGGCCCTCAACGCGGCCATCGAGGCGGCCCGCGCCGGCGAGCAGGGACGCGGTTTCGCGGTCGTGGCCGACGAGGTGCGCGGACTGGCACAGCGCACGCAGAAATCCACGGCGGAAATCGAGCAGATGATCGCGCGCCTGCAGAACGGCGTCGGCGCGGCGGTCAAGACCATGCATGCCAGCCATGCGCTGGCCGAAGACACCGTCGGCCAGTCGGCGCAGGTGGAGCAGGCGCTGGAGCACATCCTCGATGCGGTCGGCCTGATCGTCGATCAGAACCAGCAGATCGCCGCAGCCGCGGAGCAGCAGACGGCGGTGGCTCACGATATCGATCGCAACATCGTCGCCATCAACGAGGCCGGCCAGCGCACCGCCGAGGGCGCCGGCCACACCGAGCAGGCGAGTCGGGAGCTGACCCAGCTGGTCGGGCACCTGCAGCAGCTGATCGCCGCCTTCCGCGTCTGACGGGGCGGCTCAGCGCCAGCCGAACAGTTCGCAGCTGTTGCGATAGCTGGCCGCCGCCAGCGCGTGCGCGTCGATGCCCTTGAGGTCGGCCAGGCGTCGGCAGATTTCCGGCAGCAGCTCGGGGCTGTTGCGTTCGCCGGCATGGCCGGCGGGTGGAATGTCCGGCGCGTCGGTTTCCAGCACGATGGCCTCCAACGGCAATTGCCGCAGTACTCGATGCATCCGCTGCGCCTGGGGCCAGGTGCCGGCGCCGCCGAGACCGAGCCTGAATCCGAGGCGCAGATACTCGCGCGCTTCCTCCCAGCTGCCGCTGAAGGCGTGGATGACGCCGCTACGCTCGAGCTTGTAACGCTTGAGCGTGGCGATCATCGGCGCATGGGCGCGGCGCACGTGCAGCAGCACCGGCAGGGAGAAATCGGCCGCCAGCGCCAGCTGCGCCTCGAGCAACCGTTGCTGGCGCTCGATGTCCGGGTTGTCGATGTAGTAATCCAGGCCGATCTCGCCGACGGCGCAGAGCTTAGGCTCGCCGCGCAGACGCTCCAGCCAGTCGCGCAGCTGCTGCACGTGGGCGTCCTGGTGCTCCTCGAGAAACACCGGATGCAGGCCCAGCGCCGCATGCACCGAAGGTTCGTCACAGGCCAGCTGCCAGACCCGCTGCCAGTTGGCGGCATGCACCCCGAGCACCACGATGCGTTCGACACCGGCGTTCCGGGCGCGGGCGATTACCTGCGCCCGGTCATCGTCGAACATCTCGAAGTCGAGGTGGGTATGAGTGTCGATCAGCTGCACGAGGGCTCCATGCGGTCTGCGAGGGCGGGTGGGCAATGCTACCGGGACTTCAGCGGCTTTCCTCTTCGATCTGGATATCGCTCACGCCCAGTTCGCTCAAGCGGCTGGCTTCGCTGGGGTGCACCGGGTTCACCCAGGGTGCGTCGACCGCGGCACGCGGCTCGCGGACATGATGCAGCAGGATCTCCAGCTCGGCCTGTTCGAGACCGGGCATCTCGAACGAGCTGATCAGCAGCGAAGCGGGCTCGCCATTGATGCGGTAGTGGATGCGGTAACGCTTCAGTTCGGTCATGACGGCTTCCTGCGGTGGGCGGCACTGCAATATCCGACCGCTGAAACTCGCTCAGGCTCCCGGCTCGCCTTGCCCTTCCCGATCGAGCAGCCTGGCCTTGCGCGCCAGGCCCCAGCGGTAGCCGGTCAGCGCGTTCTGGCTGCCGACCACGCGGTGGCAGGGTACCAGCAGGCCGATCGGGTTGCTGGCGCAGGCACGCGCCACCGCCCGCGCGTGGCTGCCGAGGGTTGCCGCCAGCTCGCTGTAGCGGCGTGTCTCGCCGGCGGGAATCTGCTGCAGCGCCTGCCAGACGCGCTGCTGAAAGGCTGTGCCGCGCAGGTCGAGCGGCAGCTGGGTGGCGCGCTGCGGTTCTTCCAGCTGGCTGACGATCGCCTGCAGCCAGTCGCCCAGCCCGGCCTGATCGCGGTGCAGGTCGGCGGCGGCGAAGCGCGAGCGCAGCTCCTGTTCCAGCGCGGCTTCGTCATCGCCGAACAGCAGGGCACAGATGCCCTTGTCGCTGGCGGCAAGCAGCAGCAGGCCGAGCGGGCAGGGCGCCAGGGCATAGCGCAGGGTTTCGCCGGCGCCCTTGCGACGCCGTTGCGCCGGGGTCAGCGCCCGTGCCTCGGCATAGGGCGCACGGGTGCCGGAGTAACCGACGGCAAGGGCGGCATCCAGTACCGAACCGGCCTCGGGCAGTTGGGCATCGAGGCGTTCACGCCGGCGCGCGGCCGCCCAGGCATGGGGCGTCAGACCGGTGCGCGCCTTGAAGGCGCGGGCCAGATGCGTCGGCGACAGGCCGATCCGTGCAGCCAGCTGTGGCAGTGTCATGGGCGCGGTGGCTTCGTCGAGCAGGCGACAGGCGGCGACGACCAGCGCGTCCAATTGCTCGCTCGGGCTTGGCCCCATCGGTGAGCAGCGTCGGCAGGGACGAAAGCCGGCGGCGCAGGCCGCTTCGCCATCGCCAAAAAAGGCCACCCGCTCGCGGGCGGGTCGGCGGGCCGGGCAGCTGGGCCGGCAGAAGATGCCGGTCGAGCGCACGGCGAAGACGAAACGCCCATCGAAGGCGGCATCGCGCTCGCACAGCGCCTGCCAGCAACGGTCTTCATCGAGCATGACGGTGCTCCAGGGAATGATGGCTCGATTGTCGGCGCTGAACGTGCTGTGCGCCAATCCAAAGCGCGCTTTCAAACTCGATGGCAGGCATGGAAGCCGGTTTGTGATTGCCGTAACCTGCAACACCGCCCCTGACCGAAGGACCTGCAAGCCGCTGATGAAAACGCCTAAACGACTCGAACCGCTGATCGAGGATGGCCTGATCGACGAGGTGCTGCGGCCGCTGATGAGCGGCAAGGAAGCAGCGGTGTATGTGGTGCGCTGCGGCGATGAGCTGCGTTGCGCCAAGGTCTACAAGGAAGCCAACAAGCGCAGTTTCCGCCAGGCCGTGAAATACCAGGAGGGGCGCAAGGTGCGCAGCAGTCGCGACGCGCGCGCCATGGCCAAGGGCTCCAAGCACGGGCGCAAGGAGAAGGAAGAGAACTGGCAGAACGCCGAGGTGGCGGCCCTGTTCCGCCTGGCTGACGCCGGCGTGCGGGTGCCCAAGCCCTACGACTTTCTCGACGGCGTGCTGCTGATGGAAATGATCGCCGGCGAGGATGGCGATGCCGCGCCGCGCCTCAATGATGTCGACCTGCATCCGGACGATGCCCGCGAATTCCACGCCTTCATGATCCATGAAGTGGTGAAGATGCTCTGCGCCGGGCTGGTGCACGGCGACCTGTCGGAGTTCAACGTGCTGCTCGACGAGCACGGCCCGGTCATCATCGACCTGCCGCAGGCCGTGGACGCGGCGGGCAACAACCATGCATTCGAGATGCTTGAGCGGGATGTCGGCAACATGTCGGCCTATTTCGGCCGCTTCGCCCCGGAGCTCAGGTTCACCCGCTATGCCAAGGAGATGTGGGCGCTCTATCAGCAGGGCAAGCTGACCCCTGAGACCGAGCTGACCGGCGAGTTCGCCGAGCCGGAGGATGCGGCGGATATCGATGCGGTGATGCGGGAGATCAAGGCAACGCTGGCCGAACAGGCACGGCGGGAGGCCATGCGGGGCGCAGAAGACGGCGAGCCGGACGAGGCGCCCGAGCCGCCCTGGATGAAGGGGTGATGGTTTTGGCTACTCGGCCCGCCCGCTGCCGAGTAGCCCATGCGCCAGCCGGCTTGCATTGTCACCAACCGACCCCTCAGGGCGCTGACTGATCCTTAGAGACCGCCGCACCATCCGCGGCGTTCCAGCCACCACCCAGTGCCACGTACAACGCCACCTGCGCGGTCGCCAGTGCGGTGCGGCCTTCCAGTGCCCGCTGGCGCGCCTGCAGTGCGCTGCGCTGAGCGTCCAGCACCTCGCTCAGGTTCGCCTCGCCCAGCTCGTAGCTGCGCTGCGCCAGCCGGTGCGCGCGCTCGCGGTGCTCGCGGGTGCGGCTGAGGGCGGCGTGCCGACGCTGTTGTCCGGCAATGCGCGTCAGGCCGCGTTCGACCTCCTCCAGCGCGCGGGCCAAGGCCTGCTCGAAGGCGATGTAGGCGCCCTCACCTTCGGCATCGGCCAGTTCGATGGCAGCGCCACGGTTTGCATAGTCCAGCGGCAGACCGAAGGTGGCGCCGACCCGGGCGAAGTTCGAAGCGCTGGAAATGGTGTCGCCCAACGCGAAGCCGGAGCGCCCCACGGCAGCCTGTACCGCCAGTTTCGGGAACAGGTCGCGGCGGGCGGCCAGTGCCTGCAGTTCGGCCGCATCCAGCCGCGCCGCTTCGGCGATCAGGTCCGGGCGGCGGCGCAGCAGGTCGATGGGCTGACCGGCGGCGATGCGCGATTCGGCCAACGGCACCGCCGTACTGGCGGCGAGCCGGGCGGCGCTACTGCCTGGCGGCTCGGCGAGCAGGGTATCCAGCGCCAGCTGCGCTTCGGCCAGGTGGATGTCCAGCTCGTCCAGATCGGCCTCCAGCGATGCGCGTTCGGCGGAGGTGGCCTCGACGTCCAGCCGGGTCACCTCGCCGGCGTGAAACAGCAGCCCGGCGATGCGCTCCAGTTCGCGGGCCACCTCGATGCCTTCCACCAGCAGGGCGCGCTGTCCCTGCAGCGCGCGCAGTTGCAGATAGCCCTGCGCGGTGTTGGCGGCCACGGCCAGGCGCGCGGCCACCGTCTGCGCCTCGGCCGAGCGCAGTTGCTGGGCGGCGCTGTCGCGCCGGGCGCGGGTGGCGCCGAACAGGTCCAGTTCCCAGGTCGCCTGCAGCGCCAGTTCCCAGCTGTCGAAGGCGATCGGGTCGTCATCCGGGATGAACTCGGCCAGCGGGCTACCGGGTTCGGCGTCCTGGTCGTTCTCGATCCACTGGCGGCTGGCCGAGCCCGGCAGGTCGAAGCTCGGCAGCAGGCCGGCGCGCGACTGGCGCAGCTGCGCGCGGGCGCTGTCGACCCGCGCCATGGCCAGGCGTACATCGTGGTTCTGCTGCATGGCGCGATGGACCAGCGCGGTGAGCTGCGGGTCGTCGAACTGACGCCACCAGCTGGCCAGCGACTCGGCATCGGGCGGGTGGGCGCCGGCGGCGCTGAACCAGGTATCCGGCAGTTGTGGCGCCGGATGCTGTGGTGCGCTGGAGCAGGCGCTCAGGGCCAGAGCGAGCAGCAGCGGAGCGGCCAGGGCCTTGGCAGTCATGCGGTTTCCTCCGGGCGCACTTTCATCAGCAGCAGGTACAGGCAGGGCACGGCCAGCAGCGTCAGCAGCGTGGCGAAGCCCAGGCCGCCCATGATGGTCACCGCCATGTTGGCGAAGAACGGGTCGAACAGCAGCGGCACCATGCCCAGCACCGTGGTGCCGGCGGCCATCGTCACCGGGCGCAGACGCGAGGCCGAGGCCTCGATGATGGCGGTCAGGCGCGGCACCTCGGCGGCGATCTGCCGGTCGATTTCATCCACCAGCACCACGGCGTTCTTGATCAGCATGCCGGTCAGGCTGAGCAGGCCGAGCAGCGCCATGAAGCCGAAGGCCTGGCCGGTGAGCAGCAGGCCGAAACTCACGCCGCAGATGGCCATGGGCACCACCGCCCAGATCATCAGCGGCTGGCGCACCCTGGCGAACAGCAGTACGGTGACCAGCACCATCGCCAGGTAGGGCACCGCCAGCGTGCTGGCCAGCGCCTGCTGGGCATCGGAGGACTGTTCGTAGTCGCCGCCCCACTTCAGGCTGTAGTTCACCGGCAGCTCGATGCCCTCGATCAGCGGACGGATGCGCTCATGCGCCTCGTTGGTGTTCTCGCCGTCGCGCGGTTCGGCGCGGATGGAGATGGTGCGCTCGCGGTCGTAGCGCACGATGATGCCGTCCTCGCTGCTCGGTTCGATGCGGTCGGCGACCTGCGCCAGCGGCACGTAACCGTTGCCGGCCGGGCTCCAGATCAGCCGTTGCAGCAGGTTGTCGGCGTCGATGCGGTCATCCGGCGCGGCGCGCAGCAGCACCGGGATCAGCTCGTCGCGCTCGCGCAACAGGCTGACGCGCTGGCCCTCGCTGCCGGCAGCCAGTGCGCGCGCCACCGCCTGGCGGGTCAGCCCGGCATCGGCGAGGCGATCCAGCGCCAGCTGCGGGCGCAGCACCAGCACCGGCTGACGCCAGTCGTCGCGCACGTTGAGCACCTGGCCCTGCTCCTGCAGGCGCTTGCGCCCCTCGGCGGATATCTCGCGCAGCACCTGGATGTCCGGGCCGCTGATGCGCGCCTCCAGCTTGGCCTCGGCATTGGGGCCGAACATGAACTGGGCAGCGCTGACGTCCGCCGATGGATAGCGCTGCGGCAGCTCCTGGTTGATCTGCCGGACCAGGCCGTCGATCCGCTCGGCATCCTCGGTGCGCACGAGAAAGTGCATCAGCGAGGCATTCGGCTGCTCCGGCATGTAGGTGAGCATGAAGCGCGAGGCCCCGGCGCCGATGAAGCTCGACAGATCGCTCACGCCGTCCTGCTCGGCCAGGTACTGCTCGACCTCGCTGGCGGCGCGCGCGGTATCGCGGATATGCGTGCCCTGCGGCAGGAACAGGTTGACGTAGAACAACGGCGTGCTCGACGGCGGGAAGAAGCTCTGCGGCAGACGGGTGAAGATCACCGCGCTGATCACCGTCAGCACCAGCAGCGCGCCGATGGTCAGCTTCGGCCGGCGCAGCACGCCTGTAGCCAGCCGGCGATAGCGCGCGTACCAGGGGCCGTCGTATGCGGCATCGGCATCCTCGTCGGCGCCGGCGTTGCGCAGCAGGTAATGGCCGAACAGCGGTACCAGCAGCAGGGCCAGCAACCAGCTGAGCAGCAGCGACACGGCGATGACGAAGAACAGCGAGAAGAGGAATTCGCCGGTGGTGTCCTGGGACAGGCCGATGCCGGCAAAGGCCAGGATGCCGATGATGGTCGCCCCCAGCAGCGGCCACTGCGTCTGTTGCAGCGTCTGCTGCGACGCCTCGAGGATGCTCTTGCCCTGGCGCTGACGCACCAGCATGCCGTCGCAGACCACCACCGCGTTGTCCACCAGCATGCCCATGGCGATGATCAGCGCGCCGAGGGAAATCCGCTCCAGCTCGATGCCGGCCAGCCACATCACCAGCAGCGTGCCGAGCACGGTGAGAAACAGCACCGCGCCGATGATCACCCCGGCGCGCAGGCCCATGGCGATGCACAGCACGCCGACCACGATGGCCACCGAGAGAAACACGTTGAGGGCGAAGCTGTTCACCGACTCGTCGACGATGCGGTGCTGCTCGTACAGCGCGTGCAGCTCGGCGCCCAGCGGCATGCGGTGCTCGTTGGCCTGCAGCACTGCCTCGACGCTGTGCCCGACCTCGACGATGTTCGCTCCGGACACCCCGCTGATACCCAGCGTCAGCGCCGGCTGGCCGTTGTGGCGGATGATCTGCTGCGGCCGCTCGGCATAGTCGCGCGAAAGCTTGGCGATGGCGCCCAGCTCGACCCGTTGCGGACCCTGGCCGACCGACAGTGCGCGCAGCTCCTCCAGGGAGTCGAACGCCCCGCTGGGGCGCAGGCGCACGAAGAAGTCGCCGGCATTGACGCCGCCGGCCTCCACCGCGGCGTCGGTATCGCCCAGCGCTGCAGCGATCTCGTCCGGGGCGATGTTCATTGCCGCCAGCTGCGCCTGATCGACCTCCACCAGGATGCGCTCTTCCTGCACGCCGGCGATCTCGACCTTGCCGACGCCGTCGGCGGCCACCAGCGCGCGGCGCAGATCCTTGGCCGTCTCGTGCAGCTCCTTGAGCGTCAGGCCGTCGCCGGTCAGCGCGTAGAAGATGCCGTAGACGTCGCCGAAATCATCGTTGACCTGCGGCGGTTCGATCCCCGGCGGCAGGTCGCCCTGGGCATCGTTGATCTTGTTGCGCAGCTCGTCCCAGATCTGCGGCAGCGCATCGCCGTCGTAGCGGTCCTGTATCTCCACGCGAATCTCGGCGATGCCCGGCATCGAGCGCGAGCGGATCTCCTTGATCTGCGACATCTGCTGGATCGCGCTCTCCAGCGGTTCGGTCACCTGTTGCTCGACCTCCAGCGCTGTGGCGCCGGGGTACTGCACGTTGACGATGGCCTGCTTGATGGTGAATTCCGGGTCTTCCAGGCGGCCGATCTCGAAGAAGGCGAGGGTGCCGCCGAGCAGGCAGATCAGTACCAGAATCCAGATGTTGACCGGCCGGGTGATGGCGTAGCGGGCGAAATCCATCGGCTCAGTTCCGCTCCTGCGCTTCGATCGGCTGGTCCTCGTGCAGCTTGCTGCCGCCAGCGACGATGATCGGCATCTGCGCCTGCAGGCCCTCGCCACGGATCAGTGCCTGATCGCCTTCAACCTGCTGCAGGTCCACGGCCAGCCGCCGCGCGCGGCCATCGTCCGCCTGCCAGATGAAATGCTGGCCGTCGCTGCCGGTCTGCAGCGCCGACAACGGCAGGCGGAAGGCGTCGTGGGTTCTCTGCGGCTGCGGCGGGCGTTCGATGCGCACGCGCATGGCCATGCCCGGCAGCAGGTTGTACTCCTCCGGCGGCTCGCCCTGCAGCACCAGGCGATAGGTCCGCGCGCCTTCACGCGGTTGCGTGCTGTGCTCCTTGTAGCGCAGCGGCAGGCGCACATCGGCGATCACCAGCTCGCCTTCGGCCTGCAGACCGGGGCCGAGCGGAATGCTCAAGGCGGCGGTTTCCGGCAGGTCGACGCTGACTTCGATATGGCCGTTGTCCTGCATCTCGAAGACCGGCGTGCCCACCGCGACCACCATGTCCGGTTCGGCCAGACGGCGCGCCACCACGCCGTCGAACGGTGCATTCAGCGTGCTTTGATCGAGATCGCGCTGGGCGCTGTCGCGTGCCACCCGTGCCGCCACCGTGTTGGCTTGCAGCGCTTCGATGGCGGCGGGAGCGAGGATGCCTTCGGCGAGCAGGGTGCGCTTGCGCGCCAGATCCGCCTCCAGTTGACGCAGGCGCGCCTCGGCCTCGCGCAGCTGCAGGCGGTAGTCGGTACGATCCAGCTGCGCCAGCGGCTGTCCTCGGATCACGCGGGTACCTTCATCGACGAGGATGCGCTCGATACGCCCGGCCACCTCGAACGACAGCTGTGTGGACGTCACGCTCTGCACCACGCCGGAGAAGCGCAGTGCCTCGGCTTTCGGCTCGGCCGCCTGCAGCGGCTCGACCAGCGCCACCCGTGGCGGCTGGGGTGCCGGCTCGGCTTCCGAGGAACAGCCGCCAAGCAGTGGCAGCGCGCAGGCGATGATCGTCAACCAGGCCAGGGTCACTGGAAATGCTCGTGTTGACGTCATCGGGGCTCCTGGCTGCTCGCGTTGCGGGCGCGCTGACGCCCGTTGGGACTGACAGTAGAGCCCTGCGTCGGCGCAGAAGTTCGGCGGCAAATTGTTGCCAACGGGGTGACCGGGTGGTCGATTTTCGCCAATGCTCTGCCACACTTGACGCATGAGCGGCTGCGTCTTTGCTGCGCTTGACCGTCGTGAACTCAGCGGGGAAGCTTGCCCGCTGTTGAAGGCGCATCACTCTGGGGAATACGCAATGCAAGGCCAGGCACCGGTAATCGACTATCTGAAGGAGCTGTTGCGCGGCGAACTGGCGGCGCGCGATCAGTATTTCCTGCATTCGCGGATGTACGCCGACTGGGGCTTCAGCAAGCTCTACGAGCGCATCAACCATGAGATGGAGGAGGAGACGCAGCATGCCGATGCCCTGCTCAAGCGCATCCTCTTTCTCGAAGGCACCCCGGACATGACGCCGGAACCGATCAACCCGGGCCACAGCGTGCCGGACATGCTGCGCAACGACCTGGCGCTGGAGTACAAGGTGCGCGCCGCGCTGGCCCAGGGCATCGAGCTGGCCGAACAGCACGGCGACTACCCGACCCGTGACATGCTGGCGCTGCAGCTGCACGACACCGAGGAAGACCACGCCTACTGGCTCGAGCAGCAGCTCGGCCTGATCGACCGCATCGGTCTGCAGAACTACCTGCAATCCCAGGCCAGCTGAGCCTTCCACCCCGCGAGGCAGGGCCTGCCTCGCGGGGCGCTTCGACGTTCCGTCAGAGCCGGAAGCGGCTCACCATCGACTGCAACTGGCCACCCAGACGGGCCAGCTCGGTGCTCGACGCTGCGGTTTCCTCGCTGGCAGCGGCGGTCTGTTCCGACACGTCACGCACGTTCACCACACTGCGGCTGATCTCCTCGGCCACCGCGCTCTGCTCCTCGGCGGCTGCGGCGATCTGCTGGTTCATCGCCTGGATGTTCGACACGGTACGGGTGATGCTGCCCAGTGATGCACCGGCCCGGCGCGCCAGCTCGACGCCGCTGTCGGTCAGGTCGCGGCTGGTATGCATGATCGCGGCGACCTGCTGGGTGCCGTTCTGTAGCGCGGCGACCAGCCCTTCGATTTCCTCGGTGGACTTCTGCGTGCGCTGCGCCAGCCCGCGCACCTCATCGGCGACCACGGCGAATCCGCGGCCGGCCTCGCCAGCGCGGGCGGCTTCGATGGCGGCGTTGAGCGCCAGCAGGTTGGTCTGCTCGGCCACGGCGCGGATCACTGTCATCACGCTGCCGATCTTGTCGCTTTCACTCTGCAGCGCGCTCATCGCCTCGGTGGAGCGCACCACGGCATCGGCCATGCGTTCGATCTGGTTGACCACCTCCAGCACCACGCGGTCGCCTTCACGGGCTTCACTATCCGCTTCGGTGGCGGCCAGGGCGGCCTGCTCGGCATTGCGCGCGACCTCCTGGACGGTGGCCGACATCTCGTGCATGGCGGTGGCAACCTGGTCGGTCTCTTCCTTCTGGCTGTTCACCCCGGCGCTGGTCTGCTGGGTGACCGCTGACAGCTCCTCGGCGGCGGCGCTGATCTGGCTGACGCCATCGCGGATGCCGCCGATCAGCTCGCGCAGGGTCGAGCCCATCTGCTGGATGCCGCGTTGCAGCGCGCCCAGTTCGTCGCGGCGATGGACCTGCGCCGTCGGGCTGAGGTCGCCGGAGGCGATGCGCTCGACGTCGGCCAGGGTGGCACGCAGCGGCAGGACGATCTGGCGGGTGATCAGCCAGGCGGCCAGGGCGCCGAGCGCCAGTGCCAGCAGCGTGCTGATGATCAGGCGGGTGCGGGCTTCGCCGCTTTCGATGTCCAGACGTTCAAGCTGGAATTGATACAGGGCATCGCTCAACCGGACGATTTCTTTCTGCTGGTCGGTCATCTCCTGGCGTGCCTTGGCGATGGCCTGGGTCGCGCCGACGAAGGTTTCAATGGCGCTTCGGTAGTCACCCAGCACCGTGCGGATCTGCTCAACGGCGTCGCGGCCGGTCTGATCGAACTGGCCGCGATGCTGCTGCAGTGCCGCTACCGCGGTGTCGAGCTGTGCGTAGACGGCCTGGATGTTGTCCGCGGTGGTGGCGGCCAGGTAGACGCGCAGCAGGTAGCGCGCGTGCTTGATGTCGTCACGCATCTGCGTGACGACGCGGTATTGCTCGAAGCGCTGCGGCTCGTAGTCGGGCAGCTGCAGGGCGCGCTCGTTGAGCGCACCGGTCAGGCTGTCCAGCTTGACGGCTGCGGCGTCCATGGTCCGCTGTGAGCCGTTGGCGGCGACATAGGCCTGTCGCATGACATTCAACGACTGCTGGTACTGCTCGTTGTAGCCGGCCTGCTCCTTGAGCATCGCGACGTTGATGGGATTCTTGAAGGCGTTGAGCAGCTTGGTCTGCTGAGTCAGGTAGATGCCCAGGTTCTTGTCCAGCCGCTCGGTGGATTCGGCATCGCCGTTGGCCAGCATGAATTGCAGGCGTGCGATGCGCAGGTTCGTCAGGGTGTTGTTGAGTTGGGAGATCTCGGTCATCCAGCCACTGCGCTGGATCACGCTGCCAAGGCTGCCCCAGCCGTTCCAGGCCAGGATCAGCGTAAGAACCAATACCGCGCCAAAGCCCAGTGACAGCTTTCGGCTGACGCTAATGTTGCCAAACCAGTTGTTCATTCAGGTACCACGTGAGGAGACGATTCAGGGGGCGGCGGTCCGTCGCCGATCAGAAGCACCCGCTATCGGCAAAGGCGCCTCAGTGCTTTAGGTGTAATGCTGCACGTCGTCAGCAAGGCGACGAGCGGTGGCCGGGCATCTGCGCCAACGCAGCGAGGCCAGGCTGCTACGCATCAGTCGCGGGCGATATTGGCCACGGCCGTCGCCGGAGCGGAAAGCTGCAAACGGTCGCTGGTCATGGCGCGGATCTCTTCGGTCAAGGCTGCGTCCTCGTTCAGCGAGCGGCCATAGGCAGGGAAGATCGCCTTCAGCTTCTCTTGCCACTCCTGGGTTTCGACCTGTTGCTTGAAGGTCGTCTGCAGCAGCTTGAGCATGATCGGTGCGGCTGTTGACGCACCCGGCGAGGCGCCGAGCAGGGCAGCAATGGAGCCGTCCGCCGCGCTGACGATCTCGGTGCCGAACTGCAGCACGCCACCTTTCTCCGGGTCGCTCTTGATGATCTGGACGCGCTGCCCCGCGGTGATCAATTCCCAGTCGTCAGCCTCGGCCTGTGGGAAGTACGCCTTCAGTTCGGCGATGCGGTCCTCCTGGCTCAGCATCAGCTGGCCGATCAGGTATTGGCTCAGGTCGAGGTTATCCAGGCCGGCGTGGAGCATGGGCAGCGCATTGTCGGTGCTCATCGAACCGGGCAGATCCGTCAGCGAGCCGTTTTTCAGGAACTTGCTGGAGAAGGTCGCGAAGGGTCCGAACAACAGGACCTTCTCACCCTCGATCACGCGCGTGTCCAGGTGCGGTACGGACATGGGCGGCGAGCCGACCGAGGCCAGGCCGTAGACCTTGGCCTGGTGCTGGGCGACGACGTCAGGGTTGCGTGTCATCAGGAACTGGCCGCCCACCGGGAAACCGGCGTAGCCCTTGGCTTCCGGGATGTCGGCCATCTGCAGCAGTTTCAGGGCGCCGCCGCCGGCACCGATGAACACGAAGCGCGCCTTGACGCTGGTCTGCGCTTCGTCGTTGGCGAGGTCAGCCGAGACCACGGTCCAGGTGCCGTCCGCGTTACGCGTGATGTCGCGGACTTCGTGTTGCAGTTGCATCTTGACCTGTTCGCTCTTGCCGAGGGCTTCGAACAGTTGACGGGTGATTTCACCAAAATTGACGTCGGTGCCAAGCGGCATCCGTGTCGCAGCGACCGGTTGATCGGCGTCGCGGCCGTTCATGATCAGGGGCACCCATTCGCCGATCTGCTGCGGCTGCTCGGAATACTCCATCCCACGGAACAATGGGCTCTGCTGCAGCGCAGCGTGGCGCTTGCGCAGGAACTCGATGTTGGCCTCCCCCCAGACGAAGCTCATGTGCGGGACGGCATTGATGAAGCGGCGCGGCTCCTGCAGCACGCCGCGCTCCACCTGGTGGGCCCAGAACTGCTTGGAGAGTTCGAACGACTCGGCAATGCTCACGGCCTTGCTGATGTCGATGCTGCCGTCCGCTTTCTGCGGCGTGTAGTTGAGCTCGCAGAAGGCCGAGTGCCCGGTACCGGCGTTGTTCCACGCGTTCGAGCTTTCGTCGGCGACGCTGGGCAGGCGCTCATGGACTTCGAGGGTCCAGTCCGGCTCCAGTTCGTGCAGGTAGGTCGCCAGGGTGGCGCTCATGATGCCGCCGCCGATCAGCAGGACGTCGACGGTCTTTTCCGGTTCGTTGGGCTTGGAGCAGGCGATCAGTGTTGTGCACATGAACGCCAGAATCAGTTTCTTCATCGGTGGTTCTGTTTGCCTGTTGATGTATGCGAATGAACGGCAATCGCTCAGCGGACCGCCGAGGGCTTGGCCCTCAAGGTCGGTAAGCGGCGCGTTCGGAAAGGCCTGTGGGCCCGGAAGCAAGGCGGCGGGACCGGCCCCCGGACTTAAATCCGGTGACCGAACGGGGCGGAGTTCGCCGCGCCCGCCGTTGCGAGGGGCGCGGAGCTTATTAGGGAGCTAAGTATTTGGCAACGACCTCTCGACGCCTCGGTCAAGTTCCTTGCCTGTCCTGTGCCGTCTGGCAACACCCGCCGGACTCCAGGTCCCTGAGGATCGGGCAGTCCGGCCGATCATCACCCTGGCAGTGGTCGACCAGCTCCTGCAGCGTGTCGCGCAGGCCGACCAGCTCGGCAATCTTGCGGTTCAGCTCGTCGATATGCGCGCCGGCCAGGGCTTTCACGTCGGCGCTGGCGCGCTGGCGGTCCTGCCACAGCGCCAGCAGCTTGCCGACCTCCTCGAGGGAGAAGCCCAGATCACGAGCGCGGCGGATGAAGGCCAGCTGGTGCAGGTCGCGCTCGTTGTAGTGGCGGTAGCCATTGGCGCCACGCCCGGCGGGCGTGAGCAGACCGATGGATTCGTAGTAGCGGATCATCTTCGCCGTAAGGCCGCTGTGCTTGGCTGCCTGACCGATGTTCATGGCGTGCTCCCGATCATTCTTCCGGTTTCCAGGAGCGCAGCAGCAGGGCGTTGCTCACCACGCTGACGCTCGACAGGGCCATTGCCGCACCGGCCACCACCGGGCTGAGGAAGCCGAAGGCGGCGAGCGGAATGCCCACCAGGTTGTAGATAAAGGCCCAGAACAGGTTCTGCTGGATCTTGCGGTAGGTGCGCCGGCTGATCTCCAGCGCCGCCGGTACCAGGCGTGGGTCGCCACGCATCAGGGTAATGCCGGCCGCATGCATGGCTACGTCGGTACCACCGCCCATGGCGATGCCAACATCCGCCGCAGCCAGAGCCGGCGCATCGTTTATGCCGTCGCCGACCATCGCCACCACGGCGCCGCCCTTTTTCAGCTCTGCCACGGTGGCGGCCTTGTCCGCCGGCAGCACTTCGGCATGCACGTCGTCGATGTGCAGTGCTTCTGCCACCACCCGCGCGCTGCCTCGGTTGTCGCCGGTGATCAAGTGGCTGCGGATATGCCGGGCATCGAGTGCGGCGATCGCCGCCGCAGCTCCCTCCTTGAGGCTGTCGCCGAAGGCGAACAGGCCGAGCACGCGCGGTTGCGGTGCGCTCTCCACCAGCCAGGAGAGCGTGCGGCCTTCGGCTTCCCAACGCTGGGCGGTATCCAGCAGCTCGCCCGGTTGCAGGCCGAATTCGTCCAGCATGCGCCGATTGCCCAGCGCCAGCTGCCGACCGTCCAGCGTCCCGGCGATGCCGCGGCCGCTCAGGGCCTGGCTCTTCTGCACATCCGGCACCGCGACGCCATCGGCTTCGCAGCGCTCCAGCACGGCACGTGCCAGCGGGTGTTCACTGCCACGTTGCAGAGCGCCGGCCAGGCGCAACAGGCTCGCCTCGTCACCTTCCAGCGCATGCAGGTGGATGATCTGCGGCTTGCCGGAGGTCAGCGTGCCGGTCTTGTCGAAGGCCACCGCATTCACCGCATGGGCGACTTCCAGGGCCTCGGCGTCCTTGATCAGGATGCCGTGGCGTGCCGCCACGCCGGTGCCGGCCATGATCGCCGCCGGTGTCGCCAGGCCGAGCGCGCAGGGGCAGGCGATCACCAGCACCGCCACCGCATTGATCAGCGCGACCTCGGCCGGCGCGCCAGTGAGCAACCAGCCGATCAGGGTGAACACGGCGATCACCAGCACCGCCGGGACGAACACCTGGCTGACCTTGTCCACCAGCTTCTGGATCGGTGCCTTGGCCGCCTGGGCGTCTTCCACCAGGCGGATGATCCGCGCCAGCACAGTCTCGCCACCGAGCGCGGTGGTGCGCACCAGCAGCCGACCCTCGCCGTTGATCGCGCCACCGGTGATGCGGTCGCCTGGCGCCTTGTTCACCGGCAGGCTCTCGCCGCTGATCAGCGCTTCGTCGGCCTGGCTTTCGCCCTCGACCACTTCGCCGTCCACCGGGAAACGCTCGCCAGGCTTGACCAGCACCAGGTCGTCCAGGCGCAGCGCGGCGATGGCGACGTCTTCCTCGCGGCCGTCGATCACCCGTGTCGCGCGGTCCGGACGCAAGGCTTCCAGTGCCCGGATCGCCGCGCTGGTCTGGCGCTTGGCGCGGCTTTCCAGGTATTTGCCCAGCAGCACCAGGGCGATGACCACCGCCGAGGCCTCGAAATACAGGTGCGGCATCTGCCCGGCCGGCGTCGCCCACCATTGATAGAGGCTCAGGCCGTAACCGGCGCTGGTGCCGATGGCGACCAGCAGGTCCATGTTGCCGGCACCGGCGCGCACCGCCTTCCAGCCGGCGACGTAGAAGCGCGCACCGAGGACGAACTGCACCGGCGTGGCGAGCAGGAACTGGATCCATGCCGGCAGCATCCAGTGCTGCCCGAACAGCTCGCCGAACATCGGCAGCACCAGCGGTGCGGCCAGCAGCAGGCCGGCGATCACCGCCCAGCGTTCGCGCTGCAGGCGTCGTTCGGCATCGGCCGCCGGGCGGCGCTCGCTGCTCGCCGTGGCGTGATAACCGGCTGCCCCGACGGCCTGGATCAGCGCGGCCGGGTCCGGCGTGCCGAGTACTTCGACGTGGGCGCGCTCGCTGGCCAGATTCACCGCCGCGCTGCGCACCCCGGGCACCTTGAGCAGGGCACGCTCGACGCGGCCAACGCAGCTGGCGCAGGTCATGCCGTCGATGGCCAGCTCCAGACTCTGCACCGGCACGCCATAGCCGGCCTTCTGCACGGCTTCGATCAGGGCCGCGAGGTCCGCCTCGCTGCTTTCGACGCGCACCTGCTCGTTGGCCAGGTTGACGCTGGCGCTGGCCACGCCCGGCACCTTGAGCAGGGCGCGTTCGACGCGGCCGGCGCAGCTGGCGCAGGTCATACCGCTGACCGGCAGCGTATGGGTGGCGCTGGACATGGCTGTGTCTCCTCGGATGGCGATGCGCTCAGGATCGACCTTAACCCTATGGCAAGGTCAACACCATGATCTGCGACAGCCAGGGCCTTGACCTTGCCAGGGTGGCAAGCTCGAGAATCGATCCATCCAACGATCGAGGAGAACGACGATGCCTGTATTCAACGTGAGCGGAATGACCTGCAGCCACTGCGAGCGCGCGGTCACCCAGGCCGTCAAGGCGCTGGACGCGCAGGCCCAGGTGAAGGTGGATCTGGCGAGCGGGACGGTCGAGGTGCAGAGCAGCGCCAGCGAGCAGGCGATTCGCCAGGCGATCAGCGAGGAGGGCTATCAGGTGGCGTGATCATGCCGGCACTCAGGCACCGAGCTGGTCGGGGTCGTCCGGCCAGTCGCGGACCAGGCCGCGGAACAGCGGGTCGATCAGCGCCTTGGTGTCGACCAGCGGCGCGAACAGCCCGGTGTCGCGGGTCCAGTCGGTGAACAGCCCGACCACCAGGGCATGCAGCGACAATGCTGCCAGGCGCGGCGAGACGCCGGGCCGCAGGCAGGCCGAGGCGTTGCGCAGCAGGTTCTCGCACAGATCGATGAACTGGTTGATGAAGGCGTGATGTCGCTCTTCGGCCTCGCGCAGCTCGTCGGTGAATTCGCACTTGTGCAGCAGGATGGTGAAGATCCGACGCTTCTGCTCGTTGCTGGCCAGCGTGCTGATGGCCTCGACCGTCAGGTTGCGCAGGGAGATCAGGGCCTGCAGCGGCTGCTGCTGATTGCAGCTGCACAGCCGCTCGGTCATCTGCTCAGGCGGCAGGCGGATCTGATTGAGCATCTCGTGGAACAGGTGCGCCTTGTTCTGGAAGTGCCAGTACACGGCGCCGCGCGTCACGCCAGCGTCGCGCGCGATCTGATCGAGACTGGTGTGGGCTACTCCCTTGTCCAGAAACAGCCGCTCGGCGGAGGCGAGGATGGCGATGCGGGTCTTCTCGGCTTCTTCTTTGGTTCGGCGCATGGGCAGGTTCGGCGGTAGCGGCTGCTTCAGGCATCCAGCAGCGGTGGAGGCGACCAGTGTAACGAGGCATCTCGTCGCGATGCATGTTTACAATCGGCGGTGTATGTAACAGCATCTTGCACGCCGGTGCAATTGCCCCACCGAGGCCGCGGTCCAAGCATTGGCCTCGGCACGTCCCTTTTCCTGCTTTGCGAGCCTCTGATGTCTTTGCGGATTCTGCTCATCCTGGGCGCGCTCAGCGCGTTCGGTCCCCTGGCCATCGACATGTACCTGCCTGCATTTCCGCTGATCGCGCAGGCCTTTGGTACCAGTGTCGATCACGTCCAGCTGTCGTTGGCGGCATATTTCATCGGTCTGGCCATCGGTCAGCTGGTCTACGGTCCGCTGGCCGATCGCTACGGGCGGCGGGGGCCGCTGCTGGTGGGCGTGACCCTGTTTACCCTGGCATCACTGGCCAGCGCCTTCGCACCGTCGATGGACTGGCTGATCGGCGTGCGCTTCGTGCAGGCGCTGGGTGGCTGCGCCGGCATGGTGGTGGCGCGGGCCGTGGTGCGCGACCTCTGCGATCCGATGACCAGCGCCAAGGTGTTCTCACAGCTGATGCTGGTCATGGGCCTGGCGCCGATCCTCGCGCCGGTGGCCGGCGGTGCGTTGCTGGCGACGTTCGGTTGGCCGTCGATCTTCATCCTGCTGACGTTGTTCAGCGCGCTGTGCCTGGTGGCGGTGGCGCTCTGGCTGCCGGAAACCTACCCGCCGGGCTTGCCGCGCCAGCCGATGGCCGGGGCCCTGGGTCAGTACTTGCGGTTGTTCCGCGATCGTTTCTTCATGGGCCACGTGCTCACCGGCGCGCTGTGCATGGCCGGGATGTTCGCCTACATCACCGGTTCGCCGTTCGTCTTCATCGAGCTGTATGGCGTCAAGCCCGAGCATTTCGGCTGGCTGTTCGGCATCAATGCGGCGGGCTTCATCCTGATGGCGCAGGTGAACGTGCGGCTGGTGCGCTGGCGCGGGCCGGAATTCTGGGTGCGGCGCTGGGTGTGGTTCTTCTTCGCCAGTGCGCTGGCGCTGCTGGCGGTCGCCGCCGCGCAGCCCGAATCGCTCTGGCCGTTGCTGATCCCGCTGTTCTGCTGCGTGTCCTGCCTGGGCTGTCTGTTGCCGAACGCCACGGCCTGCGCCATGGCCGACCAGCGTGCAAATGCCGGCAGTGCTTCGGCTCTGCTCGGCAGCCTGCAGTTTGCCATCGCGGCGATTGCCGCTTCGGCGATAGGCGCTTTGCACAACGGCACAGCGGTGCCGCTGGCGGCCATCATGAGCCTGTGCGGGCTGCTGGCGACGCTCGTCGCCTATGGCACGGCGCGCGCCAGCACGGAGTGAATTATCAGGCGCTCAGTGGCAGGCGATGCGGCGCCTGCAGGCGTCGCTGCAGGGTTTCGACGAAGGCGCGTGCCTCGGCCTCGCTGCGGAAGGTGACGCGCTGGCGGTCCAGGCAGACCTGCCAGGCGGTGTCGGGATAGGGCGTCAGGCGGCGGACGAGAATGTTCATGGCGATCTCCTCGCAAGTTGGCGCCGCTCAGTCTAGGCGCAGCCATGGCTCGCGTGGCGAGCCATGGTGTCGCAGGTCGGCCTTGCGCCGACGAATGGCTCAGTAGGCCAGGCGCGCGTCCAGGCTGTTCTGCGCCAGGCGGCGAGCCTGCGCTTCGGTCATCCCCAGGCTCTCGTGCAGCGCGACGAAATTCTCCGTCACGTAGCCGCCGAAGTAGGCCGGGTCGTCGGAGTTCACCGTGACCTTCACACCCTGCTCCAGCAGGTCGAGGATGTTGTGCTGACGCATGTCGGCGAACACCTTGAGCTTGGTGTTGGACAGCGGGCAGACCGTGAGCGGGATCTGCTCCTCGATCAGCCGGGCGATCAGCTTCGGATCTTCCGCGGCACGTACGCCGTGGTCGATCCGGCTGACCTTGAGCAGGTCGAGTGCCTGCCAGATGTACTCGGGCGGACCTTCCTCGCCGGCATGGGCAACGGTCAGCAAGCCTTCGCCACGCGCCTTGTCGAACACGCGCTGGAACTTGCTCGGCGGATGGCCGACCTCGGAGCTGTCCAGGCCGACGGCGAAGAAGGCGTTGCGATAGGGCAATGCCTGTTCCAGGGTCTTGAAGGCTTCCTCTTCCGGCAGGTGGCGCAGGAAACTGAGGATCAGCCCGCTGCTGATGCCCAGCAGCTCACGGCCATCGGCCAGCGCGGCGCTGATGCCGTTGAGCGCGGCCTCGAACGGTACGCCGCGGTCGGTGTGGGTTTGCGGGTCGAAGAAGGGCTCGGTGTGCACCACGTTCTGCTCTTCGCACTTCTGCAGGTAGGCCCAGGTCAGGTCATAGAAGTCCTGCTCGGTACGCAGCACGTCAGCGCCAGCGTAGTAGAGATCGAGGAACTCCTGCAGGTTGCCGAAGTTGTAGGCGCTGCGCAGTGCTTCGACGTCATTCCAGGGCAGGGCGATCTTGTTGCGCTCGGCCAGACGGAACATCAGTTCCGGCTCCAGCGAGCCCTCCAGGTGCAGGTGGAGTTCGGCCTTGGGCAGGTTGTTGAGCCAGTCTTGCATCGCGAAATTCTCGTCTTGCGGGTATGAGGGCATTCTAGCGACGGGGCTGCATGACCGATATGGCCATCGGCCGTTTGAAGCGGCTATCAGGCACCGATGACAACGCGATGAAGCTCCAGTTGCATTTGGCGAAAATTTGACCAGTGGTCTGCGGGCCAAGAATGGCGCGGGCTGGCAAGGTTGTTCCCAACGTTATCCACAAGGTTCTCCACGTCAATCGGGCATAACTGGCAGCTGGCAGAACGCAATTGATGGCATAACGTCATCGCTCGACCGGCCAGTCAAAAAACACCGAAATTCAAGCGTTTAACGCGGCCTTACCGGGCGCGGAATACGTTCTGGTCAAAAAGTGTACAGATTTCTGCAAGCCCCGCGGCAGGCGCTTCGCAGCGCACCATACAATTGTTATCCACAATTGCTTCCACAGTTATTGTGGGCAAAGGCGCGTCTAGTCCAAGGCCTGCAGCCGGCTTCGCCCGCGGGTGATATCAGCGAGCAATCTGTCGAGTGGCTGCAGCTGGTCGGCGGGAAGGGCTATCTCCAGCGTCGCGCCTTCGGCGTCGAAGTGCTCGGCTTCCAGCAGCGCTTCGAAATCGCCCAGGCGCGCCTTGAGCAGCGCCAGTTCGGCGAAGCGGCAATGACAGCGGCAGCGCGAGCGCGAGACCAGCTCGCTGCGCTCGCCGGCCTGCAGACATTTGGCGGTGGTGCCGCCGTAGGCACGGGCGAGGCCGCCGGTGCCTAGCTTGATGCCACCGAACCAGCGGATCACCACCACCGCGACCCGGTCGAAATCCTGCCCTTCGATGGCGGTGAGCATCGGCCGGCCCGCCGTGCCGCCGGGCTCGCCGTCATCGCTGAAGCGGTACTGGTTACCGATCTTCCACGCCCAGCAGCTGTGGGTCGCCGTGGGATCGCTGACCGCCTGGACGAACGCCTGCGCCTCTTCCGGGCTTTGCACCGGTGCGGCCTTGACCAGGAAGCGGCTTTTGCTGATGACTTCCAGCAACTCGCAGGGCGCGGACAGGGTAAAGGGCATGGCAGTTACGGCGTCGGTGAAGGTTTGCGGGGCAGCCATTGTAGCGGCGCTGCCGTGGCTGCGCTGCGCCATGCTGCAAGAGGCCATCCGGCGAACGGATTGAACTTCGCCGGACCGTCCAACTCCTACCTAGTAAGGGGCGGTTCGCGTGGCCCGGAGAGGGCCCCGCCGTACCGCATTCCGCTGGCACACCAAATGGAGGACATCCCATGCTCAATTCCAGTTACCAGTCATGCATCCAGGCCTGTTCCAATTGCGCCCTGGTCTGCGAGACCTGCGCGGCCTCCTGCCTGCGCGAGGACGACGTGAAGATGATGGCGCGCTGCATCGAACTCGATCGTGACTGCGCCGACATGTGCGCCATCGCGGCGGTGCTGATGACCCGCGACAGCGCCTATGCCAAAGCCTTCTGCAAGCTCTGTGCGCAGGTCTGCCGCGACTGTGCCGAGGAATGCGGCAAGCACCAGCACGACCATTGCCAGGCCTGCGCCGAAGCCTGTCGCAAGTGTGCGGAGGAGTGCGAAAAGATGGCCGCGTGATCAGTCTCGTCGATCCGAAGGGCCGCAGTTGCGGCCCTTTTTGCTTCAGGCCAGCCAGTCCAGCGTCAGGATCAGGTGAGGCGCATCCGGTGCGGCAAGGGGCGAGCGATGAATGATCCCTGCGCCCTCGTTGCCCTGCCATTTCTCTCCCTTGAACAGTGCGACCTCGCCGACCTGCAGCCGCTCGACAGCGGCCGCATCGGTGGGCTCGGCTGATGGCTCGCCGAGACGCCGACGGGCCATGACCCCCTCACGCAGCCATTCGCTGCCCGCGCCGGCATAGGTGGTAATCAGCCGCAGCGGCACATGATCGACGTGGAAGCGCGGGCACATGGCCTTGTTCAGCAGCCGCAGGCGCAGGCCGATGCGTCGCGCGTCGACCAGGCAGGCGAAGGCGCGGGCCAGCCAGGCGACATCCGCGACGAAGCCGGCATGTCCGGCGAGGTCCCGATGGCTCGCGGCCAGGGTCGGCAGCTGCAATTCACCTACGGCGCCCGGTTCCAGCGTTAGGGACTCAGCCAGCGGTTCGCCCAGCGCCAGCAGCGTCTCGGCGAAGCCGGTGATGTGCAGGGGTAGTCGGCGCTGCCACACCGCGAGGTTGACCCCATCTTGCAGGGCTTCGGCGAGCACCGCCGGGGTATCGCCGAACAGCTGCCGCGGCTGCGGGCGAGTCGCCGCAAGTGCCAGCATCAGGCGACCTGCTCGTGCCAGGGGCCGAACGGGTCCGGCAGGCGCAGCCAGCCGTCGATGCCCAAGGCCCACTCGCTGTCGTTCAGCAGGCAGGCGTCCAGCTCGCGGCGCAGCTGGTCGAAGTCGATGTTCTGCCCGATGAAGACCAGTTCCTGGCGGCAATCGCCGAACTCGCCGCGGGATTTGCCGAGGATCGCCGTGCGGCTTTCGCGGTCGCTCGGCCAGGCCGACTCCGGCGTGAAGTGCCACCAGCGCCCGGCGTAGTCGTAGCGCATCAGCCCACCGGCCTGCGACCAGCTGCCGGCTTCCTCGGGGCGGGTAGCGAGCCAGAAGAAACCCTTGGAGCGCAGCAGGCGGCCGTTGCTACACTCGCGGTTGAGGAAGTTGTAGAAACGCTGTGGATGGAACGGCCGGCGCGCCAGGTAGGCGGTGGAGGCGATGCCGTACTCCTCGGTTTCCGGCACATGCTCACCGCGCATTTCCTTGAGCCAGCCCGGCGCTTGGGCGGCGCGTTCGAAGTCGAAACGGCCGGTGTCGAGGATTCGGTCGAGCGGCACCTGGCCCATGCTCATCGGCAGAATCTCGGCATGGGTGTTGAGCCGACCGAGGATGGCGGTCAGCTCTTCGCGCTCGACGGCGGAAATCAGGTCGATCTTGCTGATCAGGATGACGTCGGCAAACTCCACCTGTTCGATCAGAAGCTCGGTGACCGAGCGCTCGTCGTCCTCGCCAAGGGTTTCGCCGCGGTTGGCGAGGCTTTCTGCCTCTTGGAAGTCACGCAGGAAATTAACCCCGTCGACCACCGTGACCATGGTATCCAGGCGAGCCAGATCGGCCAGGCTCTGGCCCTGCTCGTCGCGGAAAGTGAAGGTTTCGGCCACCGGCAGCGGTTCGGAAATGCCGGTGGACTCGATCAACAGGTAGTCGAAACGGCCTTCGCGGGCGAGCTTGCCGACTTCCTCAAGCAGGTCTTCGCGCAGGGTGCAGCAGATGCAGCCGTTGCTCATCTCCACCAGCTTTTCTTCGGCACGATTGAGGCTGACGCCGCGCTGCACCTCGTTGCCGTCGATGTTGATCTCGCTCATGTCGTTGACGATCACCGCGACGCGGCGGCCTTCGCGATTCTTCAGGATGTGGTTGAGCAGGGTGCTCTTGCCGGCACCGAGGAAGCCGGACAGGACGGTTACAGGGAGGCGGTTCATGGCGGTCTCTCAGGCGGATCGTTGGTGTTTTTCGCGCTGTTCCTGGCGTTGTTTCGCCTCGATGGACAGCGTCGTGGTGGGGCGTAGCAACAGGCGCTGCAGACCGATGGGTTCGCCAGTCTCGGCGCACCAGCCGTATTCGCCGCGGGCGATGCTGTCGAGTGCATCGTCGATCTTGTCCAGCAGCTTCTTCTCACGTTCAAGCACACGCAGCTGCCACTGGCGCTGTTCTTCGGCGCTGCCGATGTCGGCTGGATCGCTGCTGGGTTCAACTTCGCGCAAGGCGTCGAATTCCTCGGCGATGCGGCTCTGCAATTCTTGGCGCTGTTGCAGTAGCAAGTCGCGGAAGAAGGCCTGTTGTTCGGCGTTCATGTACGCCTCGGCGGGTTGGGCGAGTAGTTCGGCTTCGGTCATCGGGAGGCACATGTCGGAAATAATGTAATAGTTATAACATAACAATTGTGTTCGTGATGCAAGCGCTGTTTGCGTGTCGCGTGGCGCAGCGGTAGGTGCGTTATTCCGCAGGCAAGAAAAAGCCCGCGGCGCGGATCGCGCGGCGGGCTCGGGTGGTGATGGGAGCCGAGCGTTCAGCCGGCGCCGGGCAGCCCGTGGTAGTTGCGGCCGAAGTACACCAGCGCATCGCTGCTGTCGCGGCGGTACACGGCGAGCACCTCGCAGTAGAGGATGTCGTGGGTGCCGACACTGGCGCTGTGGCTGATGCGGCAGTCGAACGACACCGTGGCGCCGTCGAGCAGCGGCGAACCGGTCACGCCGGTGCTCCATTGCGCTGCGGCGAAGCGCTCGGCCATGGGCGTCTTGCCGCCGAACAGGTTGGACAGGTCCCGCTGCGCACCGGCCAGGGTGTTTACGCAGAGCTGCCCATTGGCGGTGACGATGGGATGCGCCGAGGCGCTGCGATTCAGGCACACCAGCAGCGTCGGCGGTTCGTCGGTGACGCTGCACACCGCGGTGGCGGTGAAGCCGGCACGGCCGCTGGGGCCATCGGTGGTGATGATGTTGACCGCCGCGGCCAGGCGCGCCATGGCATCGCGGTAGTCCTGGCGGATCAGCGGGGCGCCGGGTGCCCCTGCGGTTTCGCATTGAGCCAGTTGCATGGTCGGTTCTCCATCAGGCGAGGACGCAGGCCCGGTCGAAGGGCAGGCGCGGCAGGCGGTCGCGCAGCTTGCTGGCGTCGCCGTAGCCGAGGTTGATCAGCAGGTTGGATTTCCAGCTCGTGCCAGCGAAGAAGGCCTCGTCCAGCGTCTTGCCGTCGAAGCCGGACATCGGTCCGCAATCGAGCCCCAGGGCGCGGGCAGCGAGGATCAGGTAACCGGCCTGCAGCGAGCTGTTGCGCAGCGCGTTCTCGGTGATCAGTGCCGGGCGGCCGGCGTACCAGCTGCGCGCATCGGCGTGGGGAAACAGCTCCGGCAGGGTCTCCGGGAAGTCCTCGTCATAGGCGACGATCACCGTCACCGGCGCGGCCAGGGTCTTGTCCAGGTTGCCCTTGGACAGGCAGGGCGCCAGCTTTTGCTTGCCCTCGGCGCTGCGCACGAAGACGAAGCGCGCCGGGCAGCTGTTGACCGCGGTCGGGCCGAGACGGACGTGCTCGTAGAGCTGCTCGAGCAGGGCGTCGGGCACCGGCTTGTCCAGCCAGGCGCTGTGGGTGCGGGCCTCGCTGAACAGCGTGGCGAGGGCATTCGAGTCGATGGGGGCGTGCATGTTCGGGTCCTCAGGCTGCTGCAACCTGGCCGCACTGCTCGGCAAGATGGTCCAGCAGGATCTGGTTGAAGGGTTCGCTGTCGCTGACGCTGGACGCGTGGCCGCCGTAGTTCAGCAGCGCCAGCTGGGCATTGGGCATGACGTCGGCCAAGTGCTGCGAACGTTGCCAGGGCACCAGCATGTCGTCGCGGTTGGCGATCAGCAGGGTCGGGGTGGTGATGCGCGGCAGCTCGGCCTCGATATCGAAGGCAAGCAGCGCCTCGATGCGCCGCACCAGATTCATCGTCGGCGGGAAATGCGCCAGTGCGTGGGCATCGTCGCGTGCCAGTCGCTCGCTGTTGGCTGCGATCCAGTCGGCCGGGTAGAGGAACAGCGACTGGGCCTGTACATAGGCTGCCGGGCCGCTGTCGTGCAGCAGTTTCAGGCGCACCGCGAAACAGCGTGCACTGTGCGGGTTGGGGCTGCTCCAGGCGTTGATCGGCACCAGGCTCTGCAAGAGCTGCGGCCGCAGCAGGGCGATCTGCAAGCCGATCAGCCCGCCGAGTGCATGGCCGATGAAATGACAGCGGCGGATGCCCAGGGTATCCAGCAGCTCCAGCAATTCCACTGCCATGGATTCGATGGAATAGCCCGCCGGCAGGTTCGCCGGGCTCCTGTTGGTCCCCAACTGGTCGTAGACCAGCACCCGATAGTCCTGGGTCAGCGCCGGCAGTTGCGGCGTCCAGAAGGCAGCGGCGCCGCCGAGGCCGGAACTGAGCACCAGGGTCGGTGCATCGGGCTCCATGCGGCCATGAAGTTCGTAATGCATGTCACTCCCTCCGTGCAGTATCAGCGGGCCGCCGGCGCGCCGGCGGGCCCGCTCCGGCCGGCGCTATTGGCCGATGTGGGCGATGCTGGCGATCTCGATCAGCGCATCGGGTTTCACCAGTCCGCACTGGATGCAGTAGCGCGCCGGCTTCTCGCCGGGGAAGAACTCGGCGTACACCTCGTTGACCTTGGCGTAGTTGGCCCAGTCGGTGAGCATGATCATGTTGAAGGTGACGTCGTCCATGCTGCCGCCGGCAGCCTCGACGACGCCCCTGATGGTCTCCAGTACATGGCGGGTCTGGGCGGCGGCATCGCCGACGTGGACCACGTTGTTGTCCTTGTCGAAGGGCAGGGTGCCGGCGACGTAAAGCACGCCATCGGCCATGGACCCGGGCACGTAGGGGGCGAGCGGTTTGCCGGTTCCGGCGGGGATGATCGATTGCTTGGGCATGTGGTTGATTCCTTGCAAGGCATTCAGGCGAACCCGGCGGACGCCTCTGCGGGCGCCGCGGTCGGGCACTCGGGTGTAATCAGCTGGCGACCGCCACCTCTGGCGCGGTCGCGAAGCTCCGGCAGAAGGCGTCGACGCTGGAGACCCAGCCGAAGAACGTCTCGATGTTGTACAGCGCCGCCTGCTGGGCGAATTCCGGCCCGGCCTGGTGCGTGGCATCGGCCAGTACCACACCGAAGTACTCCAGGTGAAAGCCGTCGCGCAGGGTCGACTCCACGCACACATTGGTGGCGATGCCGGTGAACACCAGGTTGCGGATGCCCCGGGCGCGCAGGGTGCTGTCCAGCTGCGAATTGAAGAAACCGCTGTAGCGCGGCTTGGGTACCAGGATGTCGCCGGGCTGCGGCGCCAGTTCGTCCACCAGCGCGTAATCCCAGCCACCCTTGGCGAGCAGGGTGCCGGCCAGTTCCGGGCGCTTGCGCATGGTCTTCAGCGCATTGGACTTGTGCCAGTTCGGCGAGCCCGGCCCGCCCGCCTCGACGTACCCGTTGTCCCAGCCGTTCTGCAGAAAGATCACCTGCATGCCGGTGGCGCGAGCCGCGCATAGTGCCTGGCCGATTTTCGCGATCACCGGCTGGGTCGCCGACACATCGAAGCCGGCCAGATCCAGGTAGCCGCCGCGGCTGGCGTAGGCGTTCTGCATGTCCACGACGATCAGCGCGGTTTCACTGGCTTTCATCGCCAACGGCTCGGGCCGCGCCGGCAGCTGCACGGGCTCGTCCGTTGCGCTCAGGCCGTAGCCGGAGACCTGTTCGATGGCGCTCATCAGGCGGACTCCTTCAGAGCACTGACGTGCCGGCGGCTCTGCATCAGCGGCTGGATCTTCTGGCCGAAGGCTTCGATGCCTTCGATGAAGTCGTCGAAGGTCAGCATCACGCCCTGCATGCCGGGCACCGTGGCGATCTCATCGAGCATCCGGGCGACATTGGCGTAGGAGCCCACCAGCGTGCCCATGTTGATGTTCACCGCCGAGGTCGGGTCAGCCATCTGGCGAATGTTGGTGTCGCTACCGGAGGTCTTGTCTGCCGCGCCCTGTTCGCCCAGCCAGGCGATGGCCTCCTGGTCGGCGCCGGCCTTGTAGTGCTCCCACTTGGCCCGGGCCGCTTCGTCGGTCTCGTCGGCGATCACCATGAACAGCACGCAGGAGGTGACATGACGGCCGGTCTTGGCGCAGGCCGCCTGCAGCCGTTCGGCGGCCGGGGCGAAGGCGGTCGGGGTGTTCACGCCCTTGCCGAAGCAGAAGTTGTAATCGGCGTACTGCGCCGAGAAGGCCATGCCGGCATCGGACGAGCCGGCGCAGATGATCTTCATGTCCGCCTGGGGTTTCGGGCTGACGCGGCAGTCCTCCATCTGAAAGTGCTCGCCCTTGAAATCGCTGCGGCCGGTGGCCCAGAGGTCGCGCAGCACCTGGGCGTACTCGCCGAGATACTGATAACGGGTGCCGAAGAATTCATCCCCCGGCCACAGGCCCATCTGGCTGTACTCCGGCTTTTGCCAGCCGGTGACGAGGTTCACGCCGAAGCGGCCGCCGGAGATCGAGTCGATGGTCGAAGCCATGCGCGCGACGATGGCCGGCGGCAGGGTCAGGGTGGCGGCGGTGGCGAACAGCTGGATCTTGCTCGTGACGGCAGCCAGGCCCGCCATCAGCGTGAAGGACTCCAGGTTGTGTTCCCAGAACTCGGTTTTGCCGCCGAAGCCGCGCAGCTTGATCATCGACAGCGCGAAGTCGAAGCCGTAGCCCTCGGCCTTCTGCACGATGGCCTTGTTCAGCTCGAAGCTCGGCATGTACTGCGGCGCATTCTCGGAGATGAGCCAGCCGTTGTTGCCGATCGGAATGAAAACACCAACATCCATGGGTAGCACCTCTGTACGCAATGGCTAGAAAGCGCTGCCCGAACGTGACGGGCAGGGTCGCAGGGGCTTTAGCAGGATGTAGGCCAGAAACGGATTCGGCTGTTTAATCAACAAGATGGCGATTTTTTCCGATGCGTTGTGGACCATTTGGTCCGAATCGGAGCACCTGGTTTGTGCGCGACGCACGAACCCGGTGCAGGCGCCCGTACGGGTGATGAGCACGCATTGCCGCTCGTCCCGGCCGCCGTCGCCGCGCTACAGTAGCGGCTCGTTTGAGCCCAGCCGGTAATCCCGTGACCGATCAGCCCTCCGTACCACCACGCAAGCGTCTCACCGCCAGCAAGACTCCCCGTCCGAAAGGCGCCGTCCGCGAGCCGAGCGTCAGCGCGCAGAACCGGCGCCTGCGCATGATCGAAGGCAAGCGCACGAGCATCCTCCAGGCCGCGCTGGAGCTGTTCTCCCGCTTCGGTCTGCACGGCACCAGCCTCGATCAGGTGGCCACGCAGGCCGACGTTTCCAAGACCAACCTGCTGTACTACTTCGGCAGCAAGGAAGAGCTGTACGTGAACGTCCTGCGTCAGCTGCTGGAGGTCTGGTTGCAGCCGCTGCAGGCGTTCTCCGTCGAACAGGACCCGGTCGAGGCGATCCGCGACTACCTGCGGGTCAAGCTCGAACTCTCCCGTGACCATCCCGCCGAATCGCGGCTGTTCTGCATGGAGATCATGCAGGGCGCACCGCAGCTGCTGGGTGAGCTGCAGCAGCCGCTGCACGACCTGGTGGAAAACAAGGTCGCAGTGATCCAGGCATGGATCGACGCCGGCAAGCTCGCGCCCGTCGCGCCGCATCACCTGATCTTCTCGCTGTGGGCGACCACCCAGCACTACGCCGATTTTCGCGTGCAGGTCGAGGCGGTGGCGGGCAGGACGCTGGATGATCCGGCGTTCTTCGAGGAGACGCTCAGGAGTCTGCAGGCGCTGATCCTGGACGGCGTCAGGCCGCGCTGAGCAGCCGCAGCGCCTACCTGGCGCCTTGCGTGCACGGCCGATGGCGTCTGTACTGGCTTGCTAGCGGCGCCGGCCGGGTTGGTCGGCGCGCCAGTGGAGCGACCCGATGAATCCGAGATTTCTGCCCGGCCGAAACATGGCAATGAAGGTGCCCACCCACGAGTACACGAGCACCGTCGCCTTCTACCGTGAAACCCTGGGGCTGAGGGAGCTGACACCGACCGACGCGGATGGCGAGCAGACGCCGCGCTTCGAATTCGGCGACAAGGTGCTCTGGCTCGATTGCGTGGCGGGCATCAGCCAGGCAGAGATCTGGCTGGAGGTGGTGACAGACGATCTGGACGCTGCATCGGCCCTTCTGCAACAGCGCCATTGCGCCCGTCGCGATGAAATCGAACCCCTGCCTGACGGCTTCCGCGCGTTCTGGATATCGAGCCCGGCGAATATCATCCACCTGATTTCCGAGCAGAAACTGTCCTGAACGCGCCTCCGGCGGCGCAGCGTTACGCCGCCTGCCTTTGCCGATAGCCCTGCGCAACCTGCAGCAGTACCACCAGCGTCACGATGGGCAGCAGCCCGATGTTCACCGCCGCCCAGCCCGCCTGGGCGATCAGCGCGCCGGAGGCGAACGACATGGCTGCGGCGACGCTGCCGTTGCTCAGCTCCATCAGGCCCTGTGCCCGCGCGCGTTCGCTCGCGGCGTGGCCCTGGCCCAGCTGAGTGGTGCCGGCGACGAGCATGAGGTTCCAGCCGATGCCGAGCAGGCAGCTGCTGAGCAGGAAGTGCCAGTGGCTGACGCCGAGCAGGGCGACCACCGCGCTGACGATCAGCAGTCCTCCGCCAAGGCAGGCGACCAGCCGGCAGCCGAAGCGATCCACCAGCGGCCCGGCGACGAACGCCGGGAGGAACATGCCGAGCATGTGCCACTGGATGACCTGGCCGCTGTCGTGCAGATCCAGACCTTCGCCATGCATCGCCAGGGGCGTGGCGTTCATCACCAGGATCATCAGGCCGTGTCCAGCAGCGGTGGTCAGCACCGCGGCGCGAATGGTCGGCCGTGCTAGCAGCGCCTGCCAGCTGACCGCTGCCGTATCGGCCGGGGTCGCCGGCTTTCCCGAGGTCGCCGGCAGCCCGGCCAAGACCATGAACCCCAGTGCCGCCAGACTGGCGATCAACAGATAGGTGCCGGCGAAGGGCACGTCAGCGAGATCGCGCGCCATATGGCCGAGGGTGGGCGCGATCAGCGCCGCCAGCACACCACCGCCGATCACGCAGGCCGTGGCGCGACCCTTGAAGGCATCGCTCACCGCTTCCAGCGCGGCGAAGCGGTAATACATCGCCGAGGCCTGATAGGCGCCAATGGGCAGAGCGCCGACACAGAGCAGGGTGAAGCTGTCGAGCCAGAGCGACAGCGCGCTGATCAGCCCGCCCAGTACGCCGGCCAACGCACCGATGAGAAAGCCGGCGCGGCGACCGCGGCGTTGCATCAGGCCCGCCAGTGGTTGCAGGGCGAGCAGGCCGCCGAGCATCAGCAGGGCCAGCGGCAGGGTGGCGAGACCGGCCGCTGGCGCCAGGCGCAGGCCGACGATGGCGGTGAAGATGATCCCGGTCATCGAACAGGACCAGAACAGCGCCTGGGCGATGAACAGGCGCAGGACCTGGGGATTGCTGAGCAAAAGATGCATGAGCGGCTCCTTTAGGGGGGCGAGCGGGCACAGTGCTGCCTGGCCAGATGCCGAGCGGGCTGGGAACGGTGAATGAGGTCGGTTGGTCAGCCGAAGCGCTGGTAAAAGTCCCGCGGGCTGACCGACAGGTGCTTCTGGAAGCTGCGCCGGAGGTTTTCCGGATGGCCGAAGCCGGTCAGCCGCGCCACCGTCGCGATCGAGGCCTGGGCGTCGAGCAGCAGATTGCGCGCGGCTTCCAGGCGCACCCGTTCGATGTACTGGCCCGGGCCCATGCCGGTTTCCTGGCTGAACAGGCGGCACAGCGTGCGTGGGGTCATATGCGCCTGGGCGGCCAGCGCCTCGATGGACAGGTCGTCGCCCAGATGCCCTGGAATCCATTCCAGCAGCGCGGCGAGGCGCGCCACGTTGCCGCTCGGCGCCGCCAGCATCGGGCTGAACTGAGTCTGCCCGCCGGGCCGGCGCAGGAACATCACCAGCCGCTGGGCGACTGCCAGCGCCAGTGCGCGGCCGAGATCGGCTTCCACCAGGGCCAGCGCCAGGTCGATGCCGGCGGTGACGCCCGCGGAGCTGAACAGGTGCGACGCCTGTGGATCGGTCGGGTCGTAGGTGTGCAACCGGTCGCCCTGCACCTCGATGGATGCGTACTCGCCCAGCGCCGCGAGGTCCGCCCAGTGCGTGGTCGCCTTGCGCCCGTCGAACAGCCCGGCCTCGGCCAGGATCAGCGCGCCGGAACAGACCGAGCCGAGGCGCCGCACGCTGGGTTCGGCGGCCCGCAGCCAGGCGAGCAGCGCTTGGTCGCGCCACTGCGCATCCACGCCGACGCCACCGGGGATCAGCAGGGTGTCCAGCGTGGCGGGATCGCAGTCGGCCCAGCTGGCATCCGCCACCAGCTTCAGCCCGGCCGAGGTGACGACCGGGCCGGCCGTGGTGCCCAGCAGCACCAGCTCGTAATGACGAGGCAGCCCCTGGCGCTGTCGCTCGACGTTGGCCGAGGCGAACACCTGCATCGGGCCGGTGACGTCCAGGCTCATCACATCCGGGTAGATCAGGCAGGCGACGGTGCGGGTGGCGTCCATGGTGCAGCTCTCGGAGTGGATGGCTGCAGTCTGCTGCCGAGACGCCGCTGTCGCAATGACAAGGTTCCCGCGAATCTTGCCAACATCGCGCCATGCGAACCTGCGGTCATGCGCGATCAGCAACGCGAAAGTCGACTTTTGTGGATGGCGGCCTGCGCTTCAGGCGCCGCTGCGCTTGATCCGCAAGCGATACTGCCCCGGCGTCATGCCGACCACGGTCTTGAAGTCGTGGATGAAGTGCGCCTGGTCGCTGTAGCCGCAGGCCAGGGCGGTGTCCAGCAGTGCCTCTCCGGCGCGCAGTTCCCTGCGCACCAGGGCCACGCGCTGGATGCGGCTGAACTGTTTGGGTGTCAGCCCCACCTGATGGCGGAACAGGCGTTCCAGCTGGCGCTGGCCGAGCGGTACGCTCTGCAGCAGATCGGCCAGCCGCGCCCGGCCTTCGCTGGCCGCGATCCGGTTGAGCAGCTGCTGCACCGGGTTGCGGCGTGCCTGGATCTCCTCGAGCCGGCGGAGCAATTCGCGTTCGACCACCGCCTGCTGCGCGTCCCGCTCCAGCTCGGCCAGCCGATCGACCAGATGCGCCAGGCCCAGCCGGGGCCAGTCGGCCTCCTGAAACCCGTGAAGCTCATCGAGGCCGATGCCGAATACCGCAGCGCCCATGCCGGGGCGAAAACGCACCCCCATCAGCCTGACCTGGCCGGCCAGCTGCAGGCGGGTGCTGGCCAGCTGCGGACCCGCGATCAGCGCCCGCGGCCCGCGTAGCGTGCCATCGAAACTCAGCGGATCGGCGAAGTTGAAGATCACGCCACTGCCGCCGTCCGGGTGCAGCAGCTGTTCGTCGTAGACCTGCGAACCGTCACCTTCCATCCACCAGAAACGCTGCACGTACGCCGCCAACGCCGGGCTCGGCGGGCGGGCAACGAAGCCCTGCAGGCAGGGCAGACGTTCGTGCAGGGACTGGGTCATGGCAAGCGCCGTAGGAGGATGTCGAAAATCTACAATAGCGCAGCGCGGCGGCTGCGTAGCCTGGGTTGCACATTCAAACCAAGGAGTGACCACCATGCGTATGAATTACCAGGCCGCCGCCCCCGACGTGATGACGGCAATGATCGGGCTGGAAACCTACCTGGCACGGCAGAGCCGCCGCGAGGATGGCGTCGACAAGCCGCTGATGGAGCTGGTCAAGATCCGCGTCTCGCAGATCAACGGGTGCGCCTATTGCCTCGACATGCACACCAAGGACGCCCGTGTCCTGGGCGAAACCGAGCAGCGCATCTATGCCCTGAGTGCCTGGCGCGAAACCCCGTTCTTCAGCGACCGCGAGCGTGCCGCGCTGGCCTGGGCCGAGGCCAACACCCTGTTGCCCCAGGGTGTGTCGCAGCAGCTGTTCGAGGAGGTGCGCGAGCAGTTTTCCGAAGCCCAGCTCGCCAACCTGACGCTGGCCATCGCCACCATCAACGCCTGGAACCGCTTCGGCGTCTCCTTCGCGCCGGTGCCGGGCAGTTACCAGCCGGACTGATGCATGGCGTGCCGCCTGGTCTGCTGGCCGGGCGGCTCCGGTTCACGGCTGCAGTTCCTGGTTGCCCATCGCACAGAAGCTCTGAGCCTGCCGCGCCGCCGGCAGCGCGCGCAGCTGGGTCATGCACTGCGCCTGGCTGGGCGTACGCACCACCCTGAGCTCGGCGTTGTCGTTCACGCCAATCAGGTACGGCTTGTTGTAGCGCGGGCCGTCGTGCCAGCTGCTGAAGCGCTGCTCGCTGTAGCCGCATTGGTAGCGGATATGCCCGGAGAATCCCTTGAAGCGGTCGCGGCGGAAGATGTGCCGGTACAGGAGCCAGTCACGCTTGCTCTGCCCGTCGCGCACGGCGTCGAGGCAGCCCTGCAGCTCGGTGATCTGCGGCTCGTGAAGGAAGATGCTCTGCGCCAGGCTGGAGCCGTCCAGCTGCACCGTGGCCACCAGATAGACCTGTCGCTCGGCCGCCTGTGCCGATAGCGCCAGGGATAACCCCAGCGCCAACATCCCTGTTCTGCTCAATCCGCACGCTCCTGATGACCGCGATTTCTTCGAGGCGGCACCCTAGCCGAGGACGGCCCGAGGAAACAAGGTGATCTCGCTTCCAGCTCCGCCAGGATGGGTCGGCTGCCGAACTAGCGCGACGCCTTTTCGTACAGCTCCAGCGGCAGGCCGTCCGGATCGGCAAAGAAGGTAAAGCGGCGGCCCGTGTACTCGTCGACCCGGATCGGCTCCACGGCCACGCCCTTCGCCTCCAGTTGAGCCTTGCAGGCGGCGACGTCGTCCACCGCAAACGCCAGATGCCGCAACCCCTGCGCTTCCGGCCGCGAAGGACGCGGCGGCGCATCGGGAAAGGAGAACAGTTCGATCTGCCCGCCGTCCGGCAACGCCAGGTCGAGCTTGTAGGACTGCCGTGATTCCCGGTAATGCTCGGCGAGCACTGCAAGGCCGAGGGTCTCGCTGTAGAAGCGCTTCGACACGGCATAGTCGGAGCAGATGATCGCGGCATGGTGGATGGAGCGGAGCATGGGGCTGTCCAGTGGCGGTTGTTCGGTACAGACCGATAGGGCAGGGCGATGTTCTGGTTCGGGCGTCGCCGGGCGAGGCCGATGAAGGCGATCATCGGGTTTGTTGCGCCTGATACTACAGGCGGTTCTATGATGCTGTGTTCATTCGGGCGCAGCTGCCGGGAGGAACCATGGAGCATGTTCGCCATATCAGTGTGTTTATCGCCCGAGCTTCGGACGATGTGTATGAGTTCGCCGCCGATCCGCGCAATCTTCCCTTGTGGGCGGCGGGGCTGGCGCGTTCCGAGGTCAGGCAGCAGGGCGGTGCCTGGATCGCGGATGCGCCGTTCGGCCAGGTGACGATCCGCTTCGCCGCTCGCAATGCGCTGGGCGTGCTGGACCACGAGGTGGAGCTGGCGTCGGGCCTGACCGTACACAACCCCATGCGGGTCATGCCGTATGGCGAAGGCAGTGAGTTCGTCTTCAGTCTGTTCCGCCAGCCGGGGATGACCGACGAGCAATTCGAGGCGGATGCGCTCGCGGTCGAAGCCGACCCGCAGCGGCTGAAGAGCCTGCTTGGCACAGCGACAGGCTGAGCTCAGGGTGCATGAGACCGGCCGGTGACCCTGGCCACCGGCCGGCTGTCCATCACTGCTCCCGCGTCACTCGCCACACCACGTTGGCCAGGTCATCGGCGACGATCAGCGCGCCGCGCGGGTCTACCGTCACGCCGACGGGGCGGCCGCGGGTCTTGCCGTCGTCGGTACGAAAGCCGGTGACGAAGTCGATCGGCTGGCCGGCGGGGCGGCCATTCTGGAAGGGGACGAAGATCACCTTGTAGCCGACCGGTTCCTTGCGGTTCCAGCTGCCGTGCTCGCCGATGAACACACCCTCGGCGAAGCGCTCGCCCATCACGTCGGACGAAAAATCCAGGCCCAGTGCGGCGACGTGCGAGCCCAGGGCGTAGTCCGGCGTGATGCTGGCGGCGACCTTGTCCGGGTCCTGCGGGCGCACGCGGTCATCGACGTTCTGGCCCCAGTAGGCGTAAGGCCAGCCGTAGAAGCCGCCTTCCTTGACCGACGTCAGATAATCCGGCACCAGGTCTTCTCCCAGTTCGTCGCGCTCGTTGACCACCGCCCAGAGCTGCCCCGAGCCTGGCTGGATCGCCAGCGCGGTCGGGTTGCGCAGGCCGGTGGCGTAGGGCTTGTAGGCGCCGGTTTCCGCGTTGATCTGCCAGACCATGGCGCGGTCGATCTCGGCTTCCATGCCGCGCTCGGTGATGTTGCTGTTGGAGCCGATGCCGACATAGAGGTACTGACCATCGGGGCTGATGGTCAGCGCCTTGGTCCAGTGGTGATTGATCTCGGAGGGCAGTTCGGCCACCTGGGTCGGCGGGCCGCTGGCCTCGGTCTGGCCGTCCTGATAGTCGAAGCGCACCAGCGCGTCCTGATTGGCAACGTAGAGGTTACCGTCGTGGAACGCCAGCCCGTAGGGGGCGTTGAGATCCTCGGCGAACACCGTCTGCAGCTCGTACTCGCCGTCGCCATCGGCGTCGCGCAGCAGAGTGACGCGGTCGCCGCTCTCCACCGAGGTGGTGCCGCGTGCCTTGATCACGTCGGCGATCACGTCCTTGGGCTTGAGCTTGGGTGCATTGCCGCCGCGGCCTTCGGCCACCAGGATGTCGCCGTTGGGCAGCACCAGCGTCTGGCGGGGGATCTTCAGATCGGTGGCAATTGCCGTCACGCTGAAACCGTCCGGCACGGTGGGTAGCTGATCGCCCCAGGGGGTTGGCTCGGCGATCTTCATGCTCGGCAGCAGCCCACGCTCCGGTTCGGGCAGCTTGGGATCGGGTCCGTAATGCTGGGCAGCGTTCTGCTCTTCACCGCCGCAGCCGCTGAGCAGGGCAGCCATGGCCAGGGTGGTCAATGCGCTCGAGTGCTTCATGCTTCACCTCCCGAGCGCAGGTTGCTCAGGCCGATCCAGCTGGCCGCGCAGGCCAGCAGGGTGACGATCACCGAAAGCACCAGCCCTTGGGGCATGGTCGCCCAGGCATCCTTGGCGTGTTCCAGGGCGTTGAAAAAGCCCAGCACCCAGGTGGCCAGCAGTAGTGCGAAATAGATCAGCGGTCGCCCCTGCTTGTGCCGCGCGCCGATCAGGTTCGCCAGCGCGAACAGCAGCGCCAGGCCACAGAACACCAGCCCGCCGGCGATCAGCCAGGCGGAGAAGTTGCTCCATTGGATCTCGTAGGTCTTGAAGTAGGCGATATCGCTCAGCATGGCCCCGAGAAACAGCGGGACCGAGCCGGCGAGCAGGGTCGCGTGCACGGGGTTCGGTACGTGGCGGGAGACGCTGTGGGTGGTCTGGGTGGTTTGCGTGCGGTGGGTGATAACGGTCACGGAAGGGGCTCCTCATCGCTTGAGACCGGACCTGCGCGGCGCGCTGCCGGCCCGGATCGCTCTGACTGTGCTTAAAAGGGGATCGCGACGCTGCGTCGTTAGTTCACTGCCGACGGGCATTCAAGTGCGCGTGTAGGCGGCGGGGCATGGCGCGGCGTGGAGGCTGCGGCGCCGCGGAACGGCAAGGAGCGCAGGGATGCCCCCCGATTCGGTCGTTCGAGCATCCGTGTGCTGCGGTGCTGGCGACGAAATGAAATGTTGCAGCTTGCCTCGCGCCGTCGCCCGCCTGGCTGCCGATTCGCCTCGCTGCGACCTTCAGTCCGGCGCACCTCGGCCGCCCGCTTTTCGTGCCTGACGCACAAACCAAGTGCTCCGAAGCGGACCATTTGATCCGGTTTTTCTCTGGCGCGACGCCAAGTCCCTGATCCATAAGCGCTTCGATCCAGTGGCACGCTTTCTGCTCTCTCCTCCCCCGTCGCCCGGCGTGCACGCGGGCGGCGGCGTCACGCATACAGAGAAGCGCCCGCGCCATCGGCGACGCGCTCGTTACCCGCCTTGCGTCAGAGGAGTGCGTCACCCATGACTCTGCAATACGTTCCCATCATCGACCTGGCGCCGTATTTCGCCGGCACGCCGGAGGGCAAGCTGCAAGTCGCCCGCGCCGTGGACCAGGCCTGTCGCGACATTGGCTTTCTGGTCATCACCAACCATCAGATTCCTACCGAATTGATCGAGCGGGTGTCGCGGCTGACACGGCAGTTCTTCGCCTTGCCGCTGGCCGAGAAGCGCAAGGTCGACCGGCCCAGCCCGGACATGGTGCGCGGCTACAGCGCAGTGGCCGAGGAGAGCCTGTCCTATTCGCTCGAAGAGGCGGCCCCGGGTGACCTGAAGGAGTCCTTTTCCATCGGCCCCAGCGACGTACCGGACGAGCCCTATTTCCGCTGCGCCGCCGCCGGCCCGCATTTCGCACCGAACGTCTGGCCCAGCGGCATCGCGGGCTTCGAGCAGGCCTATCGCGAGTACTTCGCCGCCATGAGCACGCTGGCGCAGTCGCTGATGCGCATCTTCGCCCTGGCGCTGGACCTGCCGGAGACCTTCTTCGACGACAAGATCGACAAGCACATCAGCATGTTCCGCAGCCTCAGCTACCCGGACCTGAAGGGCGCGGTGGAGCCGGGGCAGATGCGCGCCGGCGCCCACACCGATTACGGCAGCCTGACCATCGTCAAGCCGGACAACGCTCTCGGCGGCCTGCAGGCGCGCAACCGCCAGGGCGAGTGGGTGGACGTGCCCTACGTGGAGGGCGGCTTCGCCGTGAACATCGGCGACCTGATGATGCAGTGGACCAATGATCAGTGGATTTCCACGCTGCACCGGGTGGTCAACCCGCCGGCCGACAGCCCCGCGGACAACGGCCGCCAGTCGCTGGTGTTCTTCCACCAACCCAACTACGACGCCTTGATCGAATGCCTGCCGGGCTGCTGCAGCGCGACCAATCCGCCACGTCATGCGCCGGTCACCTCCGGCGGCAACCTGCTCTCCAAGTTCGTCAAGCAGACCACCTTCGGCAAAGGCCTGGAGGTCGCATGAGCACGCTGTCCTACGTCAACGTCTTCGCCCGGGACATCGAGGCGCTGAGCGGCTTCTACCGCGAGCTGTTCGGCTTCAGGAACATCCCCGAGATCGCCTCGCCGATCTTTCGCGGGCTGGATACCGGCAAGAGCTGCATCGGCTTCAACGCGCCGGAAGCCTACGAGCTGCTGCAGCTGGACGCATTCGCCGACGCCCGCGGCTGCAAGTTCCTGCTGAACATCGACGTCGATTCGAAAGACCAGGTCGAGCGGCTGGTACCCATCGCCGTCGCCATGGGCGCGCGGCTGATCAAGGCGCCCTACGAGACCTATTACCACTGGTATCAGGCGGTGCTGCTGGACCCGGAAGACAACGTGTTTCGCATCAACCACATGCTTTGACGTGCCAACCCTCAGGAAGACCCAAAATGCTCAAACAGATGAAACGGACCTTGTGTGCGGCGGTGGCTTTCGGCCTGGCGACCACTCTTGGCGTCGCCTCGGCGCAGGAAGGGCTGACCCTCGATAAACCGGCGAAGATCGCCATGCTCTACATCAGCCCGCGCAATGACGGTGGCTGGACCCAGGCCTTCGACGAGGCGCGGCAGAAGCTCGAAGCCGAGCTGGATACCAAGATCCAGTACGTCGAAAGCGTGCCGGAGAACGCTTCATCGATCCGCCCGGCAGTGGACCGGCTGATCCAGCGCGGCGCCAACGTCATCATCGGCACCGCCTTCGGCTATTCCGACACCTTCAAGGAGCTGGCCGACAAGTATCCGGACGTGGCCTTCCTCAACGGCTCGGGCACCACCAACAGCGCCAACCTCGAATCCTTCTACGGGCGCACCTACGAAAGCCAGTACCTGTGCGGCATGGCCGCCGGCGCGGCGTCGAAGACCGGCAAGCTCGGCTTTGTCGCGGCCAATCCCTTTGGTCAGGTGAACTGGACGGTCAACGCCTTCGCCCTGGGCGCCCAGCAGATCAACCCGGACGCCACCGTCACAGTGGTCTACACCGGCGCCTGGAACGACCCGGTCAAGGAGCGCGCAGCCGCCATGGCGCTGATCGATGCCGGCGCCGACGTTCTCGGCCAGCACGTCGACAGCCCGACGCCGCAGATCGTGGCTCAGGAGCGTGGCGTACACGGCACCGGGCACCATCGCGACATGCGCGAGTTTGCCCCGGACGCCACCGTATGTTCCTCGGTTTGGGTCTGGGACAAGTTCCTCGCGCCGGAGCTGAAGAAGATCAGCGCCGGCAACTGGACGCCGCCGGAGAACGGCGCGCTGCTGTCCATGGCCGAAGGCGGTACCGATGCAGCCTGCTGTGGCCCGGCGGTCTCCGAAGCGGACAAGGCGAAGATCATGGCCGCCCGCGAAGCGTTGCTGAAAGGCGAGAAGCAGATCTACGCCGGGCCGATGCTGGATCGTGACGGAACCGAGCGCATCGCCGCTGGCGAGGTGATGGCCGACCCCGAGCTGTGGCAGATGGACTGGTTCGTCAAGGGAGTGATCACCCAGCAATGAGCAACCTCAACGCGATCCAGCTCTCCGGAGTCAGCAAGTCGTTCGACGGCTTCATGGCCCTGTCCCAGGCGGACTTCACCGCCAGGTGGGGCGAGGTGCATGCGCTGCTCGGCGAGAACGGCGCGGGCAAATCCTCGCTGATGAACATCGCTGCCGGCCTCTACGCACCGGAAAGCGGATCGCTGCTGATCGACGACAACCCGGTGCGCTTGAGCGGACCGCGGGATGCGAGCCGCTACCACATCGGCATGGTTCACCAGCACTTCAAGCTGGTGAAACCCTTCACCGTGGCCGAGAACATCCAGTTGGCGCTGCCGGAGGGGCCGGGTAATCACGCCTTTGCCGGCAGCCATCGCCAACGTCTTGCCGCCCTGGAGCAGCGGATCGCTGACAAGGCGGCGGAGCTGGGTTTCAGCATAGACCCGCGCAAGGTCACCGAGTCGCTTTCCGTGGCCGAGCAGCAGCGGGTGGAAATTCTCAAGGTGCTGCTGGCGGGCGCGCGGATCCTGATCCTCGACGAGCCAACGGCGGTACTCACCGATCAGGAAGCCGAACGCCTGCTGGAGACGGTGCGCGCCTTTGCCCGCCAGGGTGCCGCGGTGATCCTGGTCACTCACAAGATGAGTGATGTGAAGCGCTTCGCCGACCGTGTCACCGTGATGCGTGGCGGGCGCACCATCCAGACCCTGGATCCGCGAACGGTCTCGGTACCCGAACTGGTGCGCCTGACTGTGGGCGAATCCGCGCCGGCCAGCGAGTACCAGCCGGCGGCGCCGGGTGAGGTGCGGCTGCAGGTACGTGGTCTCAGATCGTCAGGCGCGGGCAGCCGTGGCGCGCTCAATGGCGTGACGCTGAGCCTGCGTGCCGGCGAGATCTACGGCATCGCCGGTGTGGGCGGCAACGGCCAGAGCGAGCTGGCCAACGCGCTGATGGGCCTGCCTGAGCAGTGCGAGGGCGAGATCGAGCTGGCCGGCTTCGGCGACCTGCGTCGGGCCAGCCCGGAGCAGCGCCGCGAGCTTCGCATCGCTGCGATCCCCGCAGACCGCTACGGCACGGCCCTGGCCGGCGAGCTGTCGGTGGCCGAGAACTTCGGCGTCGGGCAGATCCACAGCGGACGCTACGGCTCGTTCTTCAACCTGCGGCGCAAGCGTCTGGAGGCGGAGGCCGCCGAGGCGGTGGCAGGTTTCGATGTGCAGGGCGTGCGCTCGCTGAAACAGAAGGCCGCGCTGCTCTCCGGCGGCAACGCACAGAAGCTGGTCATCGCCCGAGAGTTCTCCCGTGACCCGCAACTGGTGCTGGTACACAGCCCCAGCCGCGGCCTCGACGTGCGCGCCACCGCCGCGGTACATGCCCGCCTGCGCGCTGCCCGGGATGCCGGTGCCGCGGTGCTGGTGATCAGTGAAGACCTCGATGAGGTGCTGGCCCTGGCCGATCGCATCGGTGTGATGAACGCCGGCCGGATCGTTGCCGAGTTCGACCGGCCGGCGGATCGTCAGGCCATCGGTAGGGCGATGGTCAGTCACGACGAGCAGGGCCTCGCAAATCCAACAGCTGAAGGGGCAGACCATGAATGAACAGGTACGCCCAATGATGCTCGAGCAGGCCAGGCAGGCCGCGAAGCAGCCCAAGCCGCCGCTGCTGTCGCGGCGTTATGCGCTGGAGATCCGCCAGCAACTGGCCTGGCACTGGCAGGCTTTGATCATCGGCCTTGCCCTGTTGCTGGGGCTGGGCATTTCCGCGGCAATACTGGTCGCCGCTGGCGTACCGGCCGGCGAGCTGCTCAACGAGTTTGTCATCCTCACGGTATTCGATGCGCAGAGCCTGAAGGCCGTGCTGTTTCAGGCCTCGCCAATGATTCTCGTCGGCCTGGCCGGTTGCATGGCCTTTCGCGCCAAGTTCTGGAATCTGGGTCTGGAAGGCCAGATGATCTGGGGCGCCATCGGTGCCACGGCGATTTCGCTGTTCGAGATCGGCCCGCCGGCGCTGCGCCTGCCGCTGATGCTCGCCGCGGCAATTGGCTGTGGCCTCGCCTGGGCGCTGGCGCCGGTGGTGCTCAAGCTGCGGCTTAAGGTCAACGAGATCATCTCGACGTTGATGCTCAACTACCTGGCGATCAATTTCCTGCTGCACCTGCTGTACGGCAGCTGGAAAGACCCGAGGAGCTCGTTCCCCTATTCGCCGCAGTTCCAGCCGTTCGAGCGCTTGCCCGAACTGTTCGATGGCATCAGCGCGGCGGTGCCGCTGGCGGTGGTCGTCGCGCTGCTGGCGCTGTGGTTCCTCGGCATCTCCCGCGCCGGGCTGTACCTGCGCTTTGTCGATGCCAACCCGCGAGTGGCCGGCGCGGTGGGCGTGCCGGTGCAGAAGATGATCATCGGCACGGTTTTGATTTCCGGCGCCATGGCCGGGATTGCCGGGTTTCTCGTTACGGCGGGGCAGGAGGGGCGGCTGACCCAGTCGTTCTATCAGGGCTACGGCTTCTCCGGCATCCTCATCGCCTTCCTTGCGCGCAACAACCCGGTAGCGGCGCTGGTGGTGGCGCTGTTGATGGCGATGCTCTTCGTCGCCGGGCGCAGCCTGCAGGTGTTCTATCAAATTCCGTTTTCCATGGTGCAGTTGATCCAGGCGATCCTGGTCATCTGCGTCGCCTCCTCGGATTTCTTTATCCGCCACCGTATCCGCCGCGTTCAGGGAGGCGAAAGCTGATGGACATGATCGCCAACTGGCTCGGCAACACGCCGGACTTCGCCGTACCTTTCGCTCTCGCGGCGCTGGGGCTGATCCTTACCGAGCGCGCTGGCGTCCTGGCGCTGGGCGCCGAAGGGCTGATGCTGGTCGGCGCGTTGGCCGGGATTGGCGCGCAACTGGCGCTCGGCAGCCACGGCACTTCGCTGCTGATGGCGATGGGCGCGGCGGCGGTGGTGTCGCTGCTGTTCGCGCTGATGGTGCTGGTGCTGCGCATCAATCAGGTGATAGCCGGCCTGGCGCTGGTGTTTTTCTGCCAGGGCCTGACCGGCTTGCTCGGCACCCTGCTGGACTGGACCAACAAGCCGGTCAAGGGGCTGGGCGCGGTCGAGCTGTGGCCGCTGTCGGAGCTGCCGCTGCTGGGCAAGCTCTTCGTGCAGAACCCGCTGGTGTTCATGACGCCGCTGATCGTGCTCGCCGTGGTCTGGTTTCTCACCCGCAGCACCACGGGCCTGCGCCTGCGCGCGGTGGGGGAGAACCCGCAGGCGGCGGATGCCGCGGGCATTTCCGTGCTCGGATACCGGCTGGCAGCGGTCCTCGCCGGTGCGGCGCTGATCGGTCTGGCAGGAGGCTATATCTCGCTGCTCAGCACCAAACTGTGGATCGCCGACATGACCGGCGGCCGCGGCTGGATCGCCGTGGCGCTGGTGATCTTCGCCCGCTGGTCACCCTGGAAGGCGCTGGCCGGAGCGCTGCTGTTCGGCTGCATCGAGGCGCTGATCCCGCAGCTGGCCGCCGCTGGCGTGCGCCTGCCGCAGTACTTCGTGCTGATGACGCCCTACGCGGTGACCCTGGCGGTGATGATCTGGGTTGCCAGCGGCAAGCACGCCACCGGCAACCAGCCGGGCGCGCTGGGCATTCCCTTTATCCGCGAGGAGCGCCGCTGAAAGCCATACGGATTATTGCGCCTGGTTCTGGCTCTGGTCGCTGGAACGGCAGGTGATCTCCGCGTAGGGCTGGTCGGGCGAATAGTCGCCTGGCACGCGTTCGGTACGCTGGGTATTTGGCGCGACGGTGAACACCGGCGAGGCCGAGGTATCCGAGCGCGCTTCGGCTGGAACGTGGAATTCGCAGGAAATCTGGCCGCCGGTACGGTTCATCACCTTCACCGCGCGTACGCCGAGCAGTTCGCCCTCCACACCCTCGGACTTGGCTGGCACACCCATTGGGCTGATCTCGACGTCCAGGCCGTTGAGGTGGGTGATGATCTCTGGCTGCGGCGTCTGCGCCAGCGCTGCCGGCACGCAAATCGCCAGGCCGCAGGCGAGTAGTAGCTGCTTGCTCATGGAAACCTCCATTAATCGGTCCCCTTTAGAAGAGCGCATCCGCCCTCGGTTCGATCGTTGCGCCAAGGAATGATTGCAAATGATTTTCTAGCGTCAAAAAACCGTTTGGCACGATATGTGATAGCTCATTGCCATGACTTTCCTTGCCGTGCCATTAGCGTCGTGTTGAACTGTATCCGTCGCCAATGTTACGTGCGCTCCTCCGAGGGTGGCTGAAGTGACTAGGTATCTGCTTCTGGCGTTGCTGGCGTTTGCAGGTGGTGCAGCAGCAACGGCTGATGTGGCGCTCGATCTCAACGCGGCCGAACGCGAATGGCTGGCTGCCAATCGTTCGGTCAGCATCTGTGTCGACCCCGACTGGCTGCCGTTCGAAATGCTCAATGCGCGCGGCGAGCACGAGGGAATCGCAGCCGATCTGCTGCGGCTCGTTGCGCAGCGGTCAGGCCTGCAGCTGGATATCGTGCCGACCAGTGACTGGGGCCAGTCGGTCGCCTTTTCCCAGGCTGGTCGATGCCAGCTGCTCAGCTTTCTCAACCAGACGCCCGTGCGTGATGCCTGGCTGATCTTCACCCAGCCGCTGTTTACCGACGCCAACGTGGTGATCGCACGGGAAGACCACCCGTACGTGGCCGATCTGTCCGCCCTGGAAAACGCAACGGTGGCGCTGCCGTCCGGCACGTTCATCGAGGAAAGCGTGCGGCGCGACTTCCCCCGGTTGCACGTCATCAGCACCGAGACGGATGCCCAGGCACTGGCGCTGGTGAACGAGCGCAAGGCCGACCTGACGGTGCGCTCGCTGACCGTGGCCGCCTACACCATTCGCCGCGAAGGCTGGTTCAACCTGAAGATCGCCGGGCAAGTGGCCAGCCTCGACAACCAGTTTCGGATCGGAGTGCTGAAGAGCGAGCCGGTGCTGCGCGATATCCTGAACAAGGCGATTGCCACCATCACACCGGTAGAGCTGCATCAGATCGCCAACCGCCATGCGCCCATCCTCGTCGAGTCCGGCACCGACTACCGGTTGCTCATGCAGGTGGTGGTGGTTTTCTCGGCGATGCTGCTGACGAGTCTGTTCTGGATCAGGCGCTTGCGCCGGCTCAACGATCAGCTGCGCATCAAGTCGCAGACCGACTCGCTTACCGGGCTGGCCAACCGCGCGGCGCTGGATCGGCGCTTCGCCACGGCGCTGGAGCAGGCGCGGCGCTATCGCCGACCGTTGTCGATCGTCATGCTGGATATCGATCACTTCAAGCGCATCAATGACGACTTCGGCCACCAGATGGGTGACCGCGTGCTTCGGGACTTCGCCGCGCTGCTGGACGACTGCCTGCGCGGCAGCGATGCGGTGGGGCGCTGGGGCGGTGAGGAGTTTCTGGTTCTCTGCCCGGAAACCAGCGGCCCGCAGGCGGTGCAGTTCGCCGAACGTCTGTGTGAGCAGGCGCGGGCATTTCCCTTCGCCACCGGCGTCAGTCAGACCCTCAGCGCCGGTGTCGCCGAGCTGAGCCCGAGCGACACGCCGGACAGCCTGCTGCGCCGCGCCGACGCCGCGCTGTACCGGGCCAAGCATGAAGGCCGCGACCGTGTCTGCTGGCTGGCGGCCGACGCGCAGCCGAGTTGAAGCGCGCTAGTGCTTGGCGGGCTTGCGCAAGCGCACGTAGAGGTCCTTGCCGCCGGTGGCACTACTGCCGCGGGACTCCAGGTCGAAGCGCTTGGGCTGGCCGGCGATCAGGTCGCTGAGCTTCCTGCAGCCGTACAGGCGAGGATCGAAGGCCGGGCGCAGCTTGCTGATGTTCTGCCCGAGCGTGCCGAGCTGGATCCAGTCGTCCTCCTCGGTCAGGTCGTCGAGAATCTTGGCGATGAAGTCCACCGGCACCTGCTGGCACTTGATCGCCTCGCCCTTGTCGCTGGTGCGTGCCGGCCTGGCTGCGCCTTCCTCGACCTGCGCGGCGGCTGCGGCGAGTTTCTCCGGCGTCGGCGGCTCGACGCTGGCCTTGGCCGCGTCGGCGCGCAGGATCTCGGTATAGATGAACTTGTCGCACGCCGAGACGAACGGCGAGGGCGTCTTCTGTTCGCCGAAGCCATACACCGTCAGGCCTTCCTCGCGGATGCGTGCGGCCAGGCGGGTGAAGTCGCTGTCGCTGGAAACCAGGCAGAAGCCGTCGAAGCGCCGGGTGTAGAGCAGGTCCATGGCGTCGATGATCAGCGAACTGTCAGTGGCGTTCTTGCCGGAGGTGTAGGCGAACTGCTGGATCGGCTGGATCGAGTGGTCGAGCAGCACCTTCTTCCAGCTGCCGAGGTTGGGTTTGGTCCAGTCGCCATAGATGCGCTTGACGCTGGCGACGCCGTACTTGGCAATCTCCTCGAACAGGCCTTCGACGATGGCCGCCGGCGCGTTGTCGGCGTCGATCAGAACCGCGAGGTGTTTCTGCTTGTTCGCACTGCTGGGCTTGCTGGCCATGGTTCATCCCTGGGCTGATGATCACCCGACCATAACGCCGACCGCCATGCCGTGGCCATAGCGACCTGCCGCGCGGATGCCGAGCGTCGCCTGCTCGGTTAGCATGCGCGCTTTGCACTCTCGGGCTCGGGCATGGAACGACGGGGTACGCTGAAAAGCTGGAACGACGACAAGGGCTTCGGCTTCATTCGTCCGGAGCAGGGCGGCGAAGAGCTGTTCGTGCATATCTCGGCAGTGCATGGTGAGCGCCGGCCGCTGGTGGGCGACCGGGTGCTCTTCGTGGCGGGGCGCGATGCGCAGGGCCGTCTGCGAGCCGAGCATGTGCGGCTGGATGCTCCGCTGACGCTGGATCAGCCGGCGATTCGTCAGCGGCCGGCCCGCTCGCACTCGACTGGCAAGCGCGAGTCGGGGCGGGGCAGGCCTGCGCGGCGGCTGATTGTGGGCAATGTCCAGCAGCTCCCGCTCAAGCTGGCGCTGTTCGCCCTGCTCTGTCTGCTACCGCTGCTGGGCAGCCTGCATCGGCTGGGCTCGGCGTTGCCGCTGGCGCTCTATGCCGTTGCCAGCCTGCTGACCTTCTTTCTCTACTGGCGCGACAAGCACAGCGCGTTGAAGGACCGCTGGCGCACGCCGGAAACCACGCTGCATCTCTTCGAGCTGGCAGGTGGCTGGCCGGGTGCGTTGCTGGCGCAGCAGGTTTTTCGTCACAAGACGCGCAAGCTCGGCTACCAGCTGCTGTTCTGGCTGATCGTGGTGCTGCACCAGGCGTTCTGGATCGACCTGCTGTTCATCGGCAGCGGCTTCACCCGCGAGCGCCTGGACTGGCTGCTGCGGCTGCTCTGAAACGCAAAAGCCCGGCGAATGCCGGGTTTTCGGGCGAGCATCGCGGCTCAGACCTTCTTGACGAACTCGGACTTCAGCTTCATCGCGCCGATGCCGTCGATCTTGCAATCGATGTCGTGATCGCCGTCGACCAGGCGGATGTTCTTCACCTTGGTCCCGACCTTGACCACCAGCGACGAGCCCTTGACCTTGAGGTCCTTGATTACCGTGATGGTGTCGCCATCCTGCAGCGTGTTGCCTACCGAGTCCTTGATCACCTTGTCGCTTTCGCTCGCGGCAGCCGCGCCGTCAGTGGCGGACCACTCATGGGCGCACTCGGGGCAGACCAGCATTTGGCCGTCTTCGTAGGTGTATTCGGAGTTGCATTTGGGGCAGGGTGGCAGCGAGCTCACGGCAGATCCTCAGGGGGCGGGATGCGGAAAGCCGTGCATTGTATAAGGTTTTGTTACAAATTTGGGGCCGCCGTGGAATCCAGGCTGGCCGGATTCCACGTGGTTTCACGGGGTAGCGCTTACTTCACGGCGGTGAGGCGCTCGTTGCCAGCGCGTAGCTCGCTGTAGCGATGTTCCAGTTCGCGGCGGATTTCGCGGCGCTGGTAGGCCTGGGCGAAACGACGCTGCTGTTCAGGCGTCTTCGGGTTGAGCGGCGGTACCGGTACCGGTTTGCCGTCTTCGCCGAGGGCGACCATGGTGAAGAAGCAGCTGTTGGTGTGGCGTACGGTTTTCTCGCGAATGTCTTCGGTGACGACCTTGATGCCGATCTCCATCGACGTGGTGCCGGTGTAGTTGACCGAGGCGAGGAATGTGACCAGCTCGCCCACGTGCACTGGCTGACGGAACACTACCTGGTCCACCGAGAGGGTGACGACGTACTGCCCGGCGTAACGGCTGGCGCAGGCATAGGCGACTTCGTCGAGATACTTGAGCAGCGTGCCGCCATGTACGTTGCCGGAAAAATTGGCTTTGTCCGGCGTCATCAGCACGGTCATGGTCAGCTCTGCATGTCCATCTAGCATGGGGGTTACGGCTCCTCGGTGGTGAAGGGTTGCTACTTTAGTCGAATACCTCCCGTCTGTCTGGCCTATCTGGCGAAACGCTTCATCGATTTTTTCTATCGTCAATGCGGCAAAGGCGCGCACATGTCGGTTTTGGCGGAAATACGATCAGCTAAGGCGTGAACGCCTGTAATTTCGTGGGGGTAATCGTTCGAGTGTGATCTGGGTCACGAAAGGCGGGCGATGCGTCGCTCTCGGGCACTTTTGTTGACCTGTGCCGGGTTTCGCCGGGCACAGGCTTCCTATAGTCGGGCGCCTAAAAAACACCCACCGGCTACTTCAGTAACGGATGCCTCCCATGCGTAAGCTTGTTCTCGCTCTGCTTGCCTGCTTCGTTCCGCTCTCCCATGCCAGCGAGGAGGCCATCGAGCGCTTCAACCAAATCATGGCCGACGAGCAGCGGCGCGAGCAGGCCAGCCTGGCCGGCCAGGAGCGCGCGGTGTTCTGTGCCTACTGCCACGGTGAGACCGGCAACAGCAAGCGCAAGCACATCCCCAATCTGGCTGGGCAGAATCCGCAGTACCTGTTTTATGCCTTCGAGAAGTTCGCCAGCGGCGAGCGGACCGACTTCGTCATGTCCAAGCTGGCGCAAAACCTGAGCATGGAGGAGCGGGTGAACATCGCAGTGTTCTTCAGCCAGCAGAAGGTCAATCCGCCCGAGGGCCCGGCGAATGCTGCGTTGCGCGGAAGCGGTGAGAAGATCTTCCAGACCACCTGCACCGGTTGCCACGGTGCTCATGCCGAAGGCATGGAGACCATGCCGCGCCTGGCCGGGCAGCCCGACGAGTACATCCGCAAGGCGCTGACGCGTTTCCGCGAGAACGACCCGAGCCGCGCCGGCTCGGTAATGATCGGCGTCGCCGCGCAGCTTTCCGCAGCGGACGTGGAGGCGCTGGCGGCCTATCTGTCGCAGCTGAAGCTGACGCCGGCCGAGGAAATGGCCAACATCAACCGTCTGCGCAAGACCACCGCCGCCGCTCAGTAACGCTTGATCTGCGCCGGCGTGCGGCGCATCAGCACCTCACCGTTGCGCACCGAGAGCAGGGCATGGCCCTGGGTGCGCAGCATCTCGTAGTCGTCCGCTGCCGACAGCACCAGCAGGTTCGCCGGACGCCCCACTTCCAGTCCGTAGCGCTCGCCCAGGTTCAGGGTGCGTGCGCTGTTGTCGGTGATCAGGTCCAGGCCGCGCTGCAGGTCCTCGTAGCCGAGCATGTGGCAGATGTGCAGCCCAGCTTCGAGGATGCGCAGGATGTTGCCGTTGCCCAGCGGGTACCAGGGGTCGACGATGGAATCCTGGCCGAAGCATACGTTCATCCCGGCGCGGTCGATCTCGGCCACGCGGGTCAGGCCGCGGCGCTTGGGGTAGGTGTCGAAGCGGCCTTGCAGGTGGATGCTCTCGGTCGGGCAGGAGACGAAGTTGATCTGCGACAGCTTCAGCAGGCGGAACAGCTTGGAGCAGTAGGCGTTGTCGTAGGAGCCCATCGCCGTGGTGTGGCTGGCGGTGACCCGCTCGCCCATCTCGCGCACCCGCGCCTCTTCGGCGAGCACTTCGAGAAAGCGTGACTGTGGGTCGTCTGTTTCGTCGCAATGCACGTCCACCAGGCAGCCGCTGCGCTCGGCGAGGTCCATGAGGAACTTGATCGAGCTGACGCCCTGGTCGCGGGTGTTCTCGAAGTGTGGAATGCCGCCGACCACATCGGCGCCCATGGCGATCGCCTCGGTCATCAGCTCGCGACCGCCCTTGAACGACTCGATGCCCTCCTGCGGAAAGGCGACGATCTGCAGGTCGATCAGGTGGCGGGTTTCCTCGCGCACTTCGAGCATGGATTTGAGCGCCGACAGCGTCGGATCGGTGACGTCGACATGGGTGCGCACATGCTGGATGCCGTGGTCGACCAGCATGTCGATGGTCTTTTTCGCCCGCGCCTTGGTGTCTTCGTGGGTCACCAGCGCCTTGCGCTCGCCCCAGCGTTCGATGCCTTCGAACAGCGTGCCGCTCATGTTCCAGGCCGGCTCGCCGGCGGTCAGGGTGGCGTCCAGGTGGATGTGCGGTTCGATGAAGGGCGGCACCACCAGATTGCTGGCGGCGTCGATATCGCCCTCGCTGGCTTCGGCCGGCGCCTGCTGCGCGCTGATGGCGGCGATGCGCGCGCCGTCCAGTTCGATGCGGTACAGGCCGCTGCGGCCGCGCAAGCGGGCGTTGAGGATGTTCATGGTGGCTCCTTGATCAGCGTGCGTCGGTTTGCGTCAGCACCGTGCGCGACAGGGCCAGGCGCTGGCCCTCGTACAGCACAATATAGGCTGCGGCGGCCACCAGTATGCCGACGATGGGCGCCACCCAGGGCGAGAAGTAGGCGCAGGCGGCACCCAGCACATAGGCCGCCAGGCCCAGGCTGTTGTACCTGGGCAGGTGCGCTTCGGCCAGCTTCGGGTACTGTCCGCGATGGCGGTAGAAGTAGTCGGCCATGATCACGCCGCCGATGGGCGGGATGATCGAGCCGAGCAGGATCAGAAAGGGGATCAGCAACTCGTACATGCCGCCGAGCGCCAGCAGCGTGCCGACGAAGGCGCCGCCCAGGGTTACCAGGCGGCGGCGCTCGGTGCGCAGCAGGTTGCAGCCGGCCGCGGCGAAGTTGTAGATGGTGTTGTCCTGGGTCGTCCAGAGGTTGAGAAAGAGCATCACCACCGCGGCCATCGACAGGCCCTGCAGCACCAGCACTTCGACGATGTCCGGCTGCTGGTAGACGATGGCCCCGTAGGCGCCAGCGACGATCATCAGGCCGTTGCCGATGAAGAAGCCGATCAAACTGGCCCATACCGCGACCTTGCTGCTGCGGGCGAAACGCGTCCAGTTGGTGGCCTGGGTCGCGCCGCTGACGAAGGTGCCGAAGATCATGGTGATGGCCATGCCGAGGGTCAGGGTGTCGCCCGGTTGCACGGTGAGCAGGCCGTCCAGCCCGCCAATGTCACGGGTCGCGGTCCACAGCGAAGCGATCAACAGGATCAGCATCGCCGGCACCGCGATGCGCGAGAGCAGGTCGAGGCCCTTGTAGCCGACGAAGGCGGTCAGGCAGAAGCTGAAGCCGAACAGCACCATCAACGGCATCGTCCAGCTTTCCGGCAACGCCAGCAGGCGCACCAGGACGATGGCGATGGTCGCCGTGCCCCAGGCGTACCAGCCGATCTGGGTGAAGCCGAGCAGGAAGTCGGAGAGCCGGCTGCCGACCTCGCCGAAGCAGAAGCGCCCCATCAGCACCGAGTTCAACCCGCTGCGGCAGGCGATCAGCCCGAGCGCGGCGGCATAGGCGCCGAGCAGCAGATTGCCGATCACCGCTGCCCAGAGCATGGTCTTGAAGTCGAAGGCGAGGCCGATCTTGCCGCCGGCGAACATGGTGGCGGTGAAGAAGGTGAAGCCGAACAGCAGGATGGAGGTGGACCACAGCCCTTTGCGCGCGCCGGCAGGCACTTCGCTCAGGGGGTAGTCGGTATCGACGGGCTGTTTCATGGTGGTTGCTCCGCAAGCGCCGGTTGAATGCGCTGGGAGTGCAGATGCCATGCCATAGCTGACCGATCGGCCAAGCGGGGCTGTCGCGTCGGATGGCGGCGGCGGATGTCTCATCGCGGTGCAGCGGGCTGTCGCCTCGCACCGCCATGGCGCCTGGCGCGAAGTTCCTCCAGGCGGCGCGACATTTTCTCTATCGCGCTGTTCGGCTTATTCAATTGGGGCATCTTCGGCCCCCCTCTTAGGCTTTCCGACGCGCCATAAGCGCATCAGAAAATCGAAGAGGAATCACCCATGTCCCGTATGACCTTTGGCTCCACGCCAGCGCGCCTTGCGCTGGGCGTCCTTTCCGCGAGCCTCCTTGCGTTGCCTGCCCACGCTGCTCCGCTGACCCGCGACAATGGCGCGCCGGTCGGCAACAACCAGAATTCCCAGACCGCCGGACCCAACGGCCCGACCCTGCTGCAGGACGTGCAGCTGCTGCAGAAGCTGCAGCGTTTCGGTCGCGAGCGCGTCCCCGAGCGCGTCGTGCACGCCCGTGGTACCGGTGCTCATGGCGAGTTCACCGCGACCGAAGACATCTCCGACCTGACCCTGGCCAAGGTCTTCGAGAAGGGCAGCACCACGCCGGTGTTCGTGCGCTTCTCCACCGTGGTGCACGGCCTGCACTCGCCGGAAACCCTGCGCGACCCGCGCGGCTTCGCCACCAAGTTCTACACCGCCGATGGTAACTGGGACCTGGTCGGCAACAACTTCCCGACCTTCTTCATCCGCGACGCGGTCAAGTTCCCGGACATGGTCCACTCCTTCAAGCCGGACCCGCGCACCAACCTGGATGACGACAGCCGCCGCTTCGACTTCCTCTCGCACCACCCGGAAGCCACCCGCACCCTGACCCTGCTGTACTCCAACCAGGGCACTCCGGCCAGCTACCGGATGATGGATGGCAACGGCGTGCACGCCTACAAGTTCGTCAACGAGCAGGGTGAAACCCACTATGTGAAGTTCCGCTGGAAGAGCCTGCAGGGCCTGAAGAACCTCGACCCGAAAGAGAACGAGGCGATGCAGGGCAAGGACTACAGCCACCTGTCCCGTGACCTGATCACCGCCATCGACAACGGCGACTATCCCAAGTGGGACCTGATGATCCAGGTGCTCAAGCCGGAGGACTTGGCCAGGTTCGACTTCGATCCGCTGGACGCCACCAAGATCTGGCCTGACGTGCCCGAGCGCAAGATCGGCCAGATGGTGCTGAACAAGAATCCGGACAACATCTTCCAGGAAACCGAGCAGGTCGCCATGGCGCCGGCCAACCTGGTGCCGGGCATCGAGCCGTCCGAGGACCGCCTGCTGCAGGGCCGTCTGTTCTCCTACGCCGATACCCAGATGTACCGCGTCGGTGCCAACGGCATGAGCCTGCCGATCAACCGCCCGAAGGTGCCGGTCAACAACGGTAACCAGGACGGCCAGCTGAACGCCGGCCACACCACCAGCAGCGTCAACTACCAGCCGAGCCGCCGCGAGAACCGTGAGGAAACGCCACGCGCCGTGCTCAGCAAACTGGAGCTGAGCGGCACCACCCAGCAGGCACCGATCCAGCGTCAGCAGAACTTCAAGCAGGCCGGCGATCTGTATCGCTCGTTCAGCAAGAAGGAGCAGACCGACCTGATCAACACCCTGGGCGGCGAGCTGGCCAAGGCGGACGACGAGGCCAGGCACATCCTGCTGTCGTTCTTCTACAAGGCCGATGCCAACTACGGCGAGGGCCTGACCAAGGTCGCCAAGGCCGACCTCAAGCGGGTCAAGGCGCTGGCCGCCGAGCTCAAGGACTAAGGTCCCCGGACCGGCGCCCGGCATGCAGTGGAGGCTCCTTTGCGCTGCATGGGTGCCGGTTGTTTCGACCCGGGTCGGGCGATGGCCCGGGTCTTTTTTTGTGGAGGCTATATGCAAGGTCTTTTGCTGATGGCAGCGCTGCTGTTGGGCAGCGGGGCCGCCCTGGCCGCCGATGGCCCGCTGACGGATGCTGTGGACACGCCCGAGGCGGTCCGGCAGCAGTTGCGCGACTACTTCTTCAGTGCCGCGCGCTTCGGCGATAACGAGGTCCTCGACGAATTCATCCGGGCCGGTTACGACCTGAACAGCGCCGACGACAAGGGCTATACCGCCCTGATCCTGGCGGCCTACAACGGCCATGGCGAGACCGTGGAGCGCCTGCTCGCCGCCGGGGCCGATGCTTGCGCCGAGGACAAGCGCGGCAATACCGCCCTGCTCGGGGCCATCTTCAAGGGTGAGCTCGGCATCGCCAAGCGTCTGCTGGCCACCGAGTGCGATCCCAACCAGCGCAACAACGCCGGGCAGACGCCGGCGATGTACGCCGCGCTGTTCCAGCGCGAGGCATTGCTCCAGGCGCTGCGCGAGCGTGGTGCGGACCTCAATGCGGCGGACCCGTTGGGCAACAGCGTGGAAAGCCTGGCGCGCGGGGAGATCCGCACCCGCTGATCCCTCAGTAGCTCTTGTAGGGCAGGAACTTGCCGGACAGCACCACGTTGACGCGATCGCCCTTGGGGTCGCTCTGGCGCTGGATATCCATGGAGAAGTCGATGGCGCTCATGATGCCGTCGCCGAACTCCTCGTGGATCAGTTCCTTGATGGTGGTGCCGTAGACGTTGACCAGCTCGTACCAGCGGTAGATCAGCGGATCGGTCGGCACCGCGGTGGGCAGCGAGCCCTTGTAGGGGGCGATCTGCAGCCAGGCGACGGCTTCGTCGGAGAGTTCGAAGAGCTGCCCCAGGGTCTCGGCCTGGGCCTTGTCGAAGGCCATCTGGCCAAGGCAACCGGCGGTGGTCCACTCCTTGGACATACCGATGTTTTCGGCGACATGCGCCCACTTCAGGCCCTTGCGCACCTTGGCGGCGACGATCATCTGGGTGACCTGTTCACGACTGCTGATCATGGCGAATCCTCATCTGGCGAATGCGAGTCAATGGCCGCGCGGGCGCGGCGGGCCTCGGTCGATGCAGGTTCGGTGCCAGGGGGTTCAGTCGTATTCGGCCGCCTCGTGCTCACCGAGCAGGCGGCGCTGGCGCGGTGTGGCGGCGGCCAGCACCTCGGGATTGAAACGGAAGTGCAGGTAGGGCGAGAACTTCTGCGCCACCATGCGCCGGCCATAGTGGATCTGCAGCAGGTAGCGGCTGCGCTCGGCGCTGCGGTTGCGGCTGCCCGCGTGCCAGAGGTCGCTGCGAAACAGCAGCATGTCGCCGGCCTTGCACAGCACGGGCTCGGCCGAGCGGCCGTGCCACTGGGTTTCGCCCGGCTGCGGTTTGCGCCCGGCGCGGTGGCTGCCGGGGATCACCAGCGTCGGGCAGAGGTCGGCGTCGATGTCATCCAGATACAGGTGTGCGGTGCAGATCTGCATCGGCAGTTCGAACGCGGGATCGGCCAGCAGGCTTTCCGGCAGCTCCATGGCCAGGTAGTCGGCATGCAGCTCGCCGCCGATAAAGCCCGGGCGGCTGCGCCAGGCGGTCTGGCCGATGATATGGCAGTCCGTCCCGAGTGCCGCCTCGGCCAGTTCGATCACCCCGGGCAGATCGAGAAAGCGCAGCCAGAACGGCGAGCGATTGAAGACGCACTTGTAGTGGTCGTCGACCAGGCCCTGGTAATCCCAGTGGATGGGTTCGAGGCCATCGATGGCTTCGCGCAGCGCCGCGATGCCCGCGGGATCGAGTACGGCAGGCAGCAGCACGAAGCCCTGCTGGTGCAGGGCGGCGAGCTGTTGCCGAATGGTGACGGAGTCGGTCATGGCATCGGCCGGGTAGAGCGCCAGACTCCAGCATAGGCAGCTCGGCTGCGCGTTGAAAGCCGGTTGAAAGCTTGCGGCGCTACTGTGCCGGCGCTGCTGCGGCAGCCAGTCGCGTGGTCACGAGCCGCGCCTCTGCTCTCTCGCTCCAGCGCACCCGGCGGCGTCGCCAGAAGCGGCGTCACCGGCGCGCACCTTCACATCGTTCAGGCCTGCACCACCCGTGCAATGGCCCTGGCCAGATCGTCCAGGCGCTCGGCATCCAGCCCGGCGACGTTGGCGCGACCGCTTTCCACCAGATACACCGAATCTTCGGCGCGCAGCCGGCGTACCTGCTCGGCGGTCAGGCCGGTATAGGAGAACATCCCCCGCTGCCGGGCGATGTGCGCGAAGCGCTCGGCCAGCCCATAGGGTGTCAGCGCCTCGACCAGCCCCTGACGCAGGCTGGCGATGCGCCGGCGCATGCGCTCCACCTCGTCCTGCCAGATCTGCCGCAGCGGCTCATCGGCCAGGATCGTCGCCACCACCGCGGCGCCGTGGGCCGGTGGCGTCGACCAGAGGTTGCGGGCCAGCGACGCGAGCTGGCTGCGCACGTCGAGCAGGCGCTCGGCATCGCTGGTGACTGCGATCAGCGCGCCGGTGCGTTCGCGGTAGAGGCCGAAGTTCTTCGAGCAGGAACTGGTGATGAGCATCTCCGGCAGCGTTTCGGCGAACAGCCGTACCGCCCAGGCGTCCTCTTCCAGTCCGTCGCCGAAGCCCTGGTAGGCGAAGTCGAACAGCGGCAGCAATTCGCGCGCGCGCACCACGTCCAGCACCCGCAGCCAGTCGTCGTGATTCAGGTCGAAGCCGGTGGGGTTGTGGCAGCAGGCGTGCAGCAGCACCACGTCGCCAGGCGGCACCTGTTGCAGCGTGGCGAGCATGCCGTCGACATCGAGGCGGTTGTCGGCACCGACGTAGGGGTAGTGCTGCACGCGCAGGCCGGCGGCGGCGAACAGGGTTTCGTGGATCGGCCAGGTGGGATCGCTCAGCCAGATGCTGCGCCCTGGCAGACATTTGGCGATGAACTCGCCGGCCAGGCGCAGCGCGCCGGTGCCGCCCGGCGCCTGGGTGCAGCCGGCACGCTGCTCGCCGAGGGCAATTGCGCGGCTGCCGAGCACCTGACGCAGCAAGAGGGCGCCGAACTGGGCGTCGCCGTGGCCGCCGATGTAGCTCTTGGTCTGCTCACTGTCCACCAGGCGCTGCTCGGCCAGCTTCACCGCGCGCGGGATCGGCGTCAGGCCCTGGGCGTCCTTATAGACGCCGACGCCGAGGTCGAGCTTGGCCGGGTTGGTGTCGGCGCGATACAGGTCCATCAGGCCGAGGATCGGGTCGCCGGGCACGCGGGGAATCTGGCCGAAGTGCATTACTTGCGGCCCTCCGCGCTGGCGGCGAGCTGGTCGGTGCGGGCGGCCATGATGAAGTCGTTGCGGTGCAGGCCGCGCATCTCGTGGCTCCACCAAGTGACGGTGACCTTGCCCCACTCGGTGAGCAGGGCGGGATGGTGGCCGACTTCCTCGGCAATGGCGCCGACTGCGTTGGTAAAGGCCAGGGCGTGGCGGAAGTTGCGGAACAGGAAGACACGCTCCAGCTCCATGTGGTCGCCGCGCACTTCAATGTTCCAGTCGGGGATTTCGCGGATCAGCTCGGCCAGTTCTTCATCGGACACCTTGGGTGCATCGGCGCGGCAGGCTTCGCATTGGGCTTGGGCGAGGGCGGTCATGGTGTAGGTCCCTTTCTTGATGATCGAAGTCGTTTTTGAAGGTTGAAGCTTAGGCAAGAGGGCGGGCTGACGCCCACCCTGTCGAACGGATGACGGCCGTGGTGAGCCTCAGCCCACCACGAGCGCCGCACAGGGCCGAATCATGCCGCCTTCGGCGGAAACTTCGGCTGGTGCAGGCCCATGCGCATGGCCTCGCGCACCATCGCCATGATGTCCTGCTGGGCGAGGTCGAACAGCTGCTTGAGGTCCGGCAGGACGAAGTACAGCGGCTGCAGGATGTCGATGCGATAGGGCGTGCGCATCGCCTCCAGCGGGTCGAACGGCTGGTGCTCGGGTTCGGCGGACAGGCTGTAGAGCGTTTCCTTCGGCGAGGAAAGGATGCCGCCGCCATAGATGCGCCGGCCGGCGGGCGTATCCACCAGGCCGAACTCGACGGTCATCCAGTACAGGCGGGCGAGGAACACCCGCTCCTCCTTGCTGGCCTCGAGGCCGAGCTGGCCGTAGGTGTGGGTGAATTCGGCGAACCAGGGGTTGGTCAGCAGCGGGCAGTGACCGAAGATCTCGTGGAAGATGTCCGGCTCCTGCAGGTAGTCCAGCTCTTCCGGGGTGCGGATAAAGGTCGCGACGGGGAAACGCTTGCTCGCCAGCAGTTCGAAAAAGCGTTGGAAGGGGATCAGCGCCGGTACGCGCTCCACTTGCCATCCCGTGGTGGCGGCCAGCACGCGGTTGATCTCGCCGAGCTGCGGGATGCGCTCGTGGGGCAGGGCGAGCTGGTCGAGGCCGTCGAGGTATTCCTGGCAGGCGCGCCCGTCGAGCAGTTTCAGCTGACGCTCGACCAGCGTCTGCCACACCGCGTGCTCGGCGTCGGGGTAATGAATATGCCCCTGCGCGTCCGGTTCGCGGGCTACGTAGTGGGTGGTCTTCATCGCTTCTCCTGGGCCGCTTGGGCATCTTGTTGTTGCCCTCATTCGAACGCGAAGGCGTGCCGCAGGGGAGAGGCGCTGTGGCGCAATGTCGCATGTGCGTGGTGTTGCGCTGTAAGAAATCCATGACAGAGAGGTCGGCAGCTGGATCGGCGGCGTTGCCAATCGAGCAAACTGTCAAATAATCTTGACGATAATTTGCGCTGCACTGCAGCGCCGGCCCCACAACAAGACAACAGGGCTCCGCCATGCGTATCAAAATTCTCTGCCAGAACCGCGTCGGCATTCTGCGCGACATGCTCAACCTGCTGGTGGATTACGGCATCAACGTGGCCCGCGGCGAGGTGGGCGGCGAGCAGGGCAATGCCGTCTACCTGCACTGCCCCAACCTGATGAACCTGCAGTTGCAGGCGCTACGGCCGAAGATCGAGGCGCTGCCCGGCGTGTTCGAGCTGCGCAAGGTCAGCCTGATGCCCAGCGAGCGGCATTCCCTGGAACTCAATGCACTGCTCGGCGCGCTGGAATTCCCCGTCCTCTCCATCGACATGAGCGGTGCCATCGTTGCCGCCAACCGTGCCGCTGCGCAGCTGCTCGGCGTGCGCGTCGACGAGGTCCCGGGCATGAGCCTGTCGCGCTACGCCGAGGACTTCGACCTGCCGGAACTGGTGCGCGCCAACAAGGCGCGGATCAACGGGCTGCGGGTGAAAATCAAGGGCGATGTGTTCCTCGCCGACATCGCCCCGCTGCAATCCGAACACGACGACAGCGAGGCGCTGGCCGGCGCGGTGCTGACCCTGCATCGCGCCGACCGGGTCGGTGAACGCATCTACCAGGTGCGCAAGCAGGAGCTGCGCGGCTTCGACAGCATCTTCCAGAGCTCGAAAGTGATGGCCGCGGTGGTGCGCGAGGCGCGGCGCATGGCACCGCTGGATGCGCCGCTGCTGATCGAGGGCGAGACCGGCACCGGCAAGGAACTGCTGGCGCGCGCCTGTCACCTGTCGAGCCCGCGTGGGCAGTCACCCTTCATGGCGCTCAACTGCGCCGGCCTGCCGGAGTCGATGGCCGAGACCGAGCTGTTCGGCTACGGCCCCGGCGCCTTCGAGGGCGCGCGGCCGGAAGGCAAGCTCGGCCTGCTGGAGCTGACCGCAGGCGGTACGCTGTTTCTCGATGGCGTCGGCGAGATGAGCCCGCGGCTGCAGGCCAAGCTGCTGCGCTTCCTGCAGGACGGCGGCTTCCGCCGGGTCGGCAGCGACGAAGAGGTCTATCTGGATGTGCGGGTGATCTGCGCGACCCAGGTGGACCTGTCCGAGCTCTGCGCCAAGGGTGAATTTCGCCAGGACCTGTATCACCGGCTCAACGTGTTGTCGCTGCACATTCCGCCGCTGCGCGATTGTCTGGACGGACTGCAGCCGCTGGCGCTGCACTTCATCGATCAGGCCAGCCGGCAGATCGGCTGTGCGCTGCCGACGCTCTCGCCGCAGGCGCTGGAGCGCCTGGCCGGCTATCACTGGCCGGGCAACGTGCGGCAGCTGGAGAACACCCTGTTCCAGGCGGTTTCTCTGTGCGAGGGCGGCATCATCAAGTCCGAGCACATCCGTCTGCCGGGCTACGGCGCGGCGCAGCCACTGGGTGATTTTTCGCTGGAGGGCGACCTGGCCAGCATCGTCGGGCGCTTCGAGAAGGCCGTGCTGGAGGGGCTGTACAAGCAGTTTCCGAGCAGCCGTCAGCTGGGCAAGCGCCTTGGCGTGTCGCATACCACCATCGCCAACAAGCTGCGCGAGCATGGCGTGGGCAGGGCCGACGGCTGAGGCCTGCTGGCGGCCGCGCAGAGCGCTTCATGCTCGGCGGGAGCATGAACGTCCGCGAGCCATCAACCTGCTACCGAGCGTGGCAGTCAGTGCACCGCCTGGCTCACCGCGTCGATCAGCGCCTGCAGGTCGATGGGTTTGCGCAGGTGCAGGGTGAAGCCCGCGGCCATGGCCTTTTCCACGTCGCGCAAGGTGCCGTAGCCGGTCAGGGCGATGCTCGGGGTGTCCCGATTGGCGCCCTGCTGGCGGATGATGGCCATCATCTTGTGGCCGTCGATCTCCGGCATGCCGATGTCGGAGACGATCACATCGAACGGCGTCTGCTCGGCCAGCTCGATGGCCCGCGCACCGCCGTCGGCAGTGGTGACCTCGGCGCCCTCGCTTTGCAGCAGCTCGCACATGGTTTCGAGGATGTCCGGCGAGTCGTCCACCAGCAGGATGCGGATGCCCCTGAGCCCACCGGCGTCATCGGCATTGGCCAGGTCGCTGAGTTCGAGTTCGGTCTGCAGATGCACCGGCAGCCAGACGCTGAAGCGCGCGCCGCGGCCGATGCCTTCCGAATAGGCCTCGATGCGCCCGTTGTGCGCCTCGACCAGCTGCTTGACCAGCGCCAGGCCAATGCCCAGCCCGTGCTTGGCACGCTGCGCATGCTGCATCTCGGCCTGGCCAAACATATCGAAGACCTTGGGCAGAAAGTCGGCGCTGATGCCTTCGCCGGTGTCGATGACGTCGAGCCGGGCCTGGTCGCCCTCGCGCTCGAGTTGCATGCAGATGCGTTCGCCACCCTTGGAGAACTTCCAGGCGTTGTTCAGCAGGTTCCAGATGATCTGGTCCAGGCGTGTCGGGTCGGCCTGGATGTAGATGGGGGCGTCCGGCTTGAAGCTCTCGAAGCTGATGTTCTCGCTCTGTGCCAGCGGCGCGAACACCGCTTCGATGCCGCGCAGCACGTCCTGATAGCGCAGCGTGGCGAAGTGCAGCTTGAGCTTGCCGGTGCGGATGCGCGAGACATCCATCAGGTCGTCGATGATCCTCGACTGGCTGCGCACCGCGTTCTGGATCGACTGCGTCGCCTTGTGCAGGCTCGGGTTGTTCTTCACCGCCTGAGAGCGGGCGACCAGGTCGGTGTTGAGCTGGATGAGGTTCAACGGGTGCTTCAGCTCGTGGGAGAGTACGGCGAAGAACTGGTCCTTCTGCAGGTTGGCCGCTTGCACACTCTCCAGTTCGTTCTGCTGTTCGGAGCTGCGCTGGCGTTCCTCGGTGAGGTCGCGGGCGATCTTGGCGAAGCCGATGACCTTGCCCGTACCATCCACCAGTGGATTGAGCAGGCCGCTGAGGAAGCACCGACTGCCATCGCGGCGGGCGTGCCAGCGCTCGTCCGTGGCCTGGCCATGTTGCAGTGCGCGCTGGCGTTCGGCTTCCGGAACACCGGCCTGGCGATCCTGCTCGGTGTAGATGATGTCCACCGTCTGGCCGAGCACTTCGGTTTCGCGGTAACCCAGGATCAGCTCGGCACCGCAGTTCCAGGTGGTGATCAGGCCGTCACAGTCCAGGGTGATGATGGCGTAGCCCTTGGTGCTCTGCGCCAGCAGCTTGAGGTGGGCTTCGCCGGCGCGTAGCTCTTCCTCGGCCCGGCGGCGGTCGCTGATGTCGATGAAGGTCAGCACGGCGCCTTCGATGCGGTCGTCCAGCGTGCGATAGGGCAGGAAGCGCGCCAGGTACCAGTGCTGGCCCTCGCGGTCGCGCACCTCGCGCTCGACCAGGTGCAGCTCTTCGAAGGCTTCGGCGGCGTCCTTGGCCAGCAGCGGGTAGTCCAGCCGATGGGTGATGTCGAACAGCGAACGGCCGGCATCGTTGCCGATCACGTTGAAGATGTCCCTGGCACGCGGGGTGAACCACTTGATGCGCATCTTGCGGTCGACGAAGACCGTGGCGATGTCGGTGGAGGAGATCAGGTTCTGCAGGTCGTCGTTGATCTTGCTGGTCTCGTCGACCTTGCTCTTGAGCTCGTAGTTGACGGTGGTGAGTTCTTCGTTGATCGACTGCAGCTCTTCCTTGCTGGTTTCCAGCTCCTCGGTGGCCGAGCGCAATTCCTCGTTGATCGCCTGCAGCTCCTCGTTGGAGGCGCGCAGTTCCTCGGTGGAGGTTTCCGAGTGCTCCATGGTGATCTGCAGGCGCTCCTTGGTGTGCTGCAGTTCCGCCTCGAGCTGGGTCAGCACGCTGTCCTTGGTGTCCGGATCCTCCAGTGTGCTGCTGTCCATGCAGGCTTCCACTTCGTCGAACAGCACCAGCATGTAGTCGCTGCCTGCCTCGTTGTCGCGGAACGGGCGCACCACCATGTTCACATAGTAGCTGCGGCCGTCGCGTTCCAGACGCACGCGCCGTGCCTCCACGCTCTTGCCGGTGTGGGCGGCCTGGTACAGCGCGGTGCGCAGTTCGAGGCGCAACTGGGGATGCACCAGGGTGGTCAGGTTCAGTGAGGGCTCGCCGCCGACATAGCGCAGGAAGTTCCCGGCGCGGTCGGACATGTGCACGATCTCCGCCTCCTGGTTGACGATGACGCTGGGCGGCGCGTACTGCTCGAGCGCGCGCTGGTGCACGTCGGCGAAGGAGAACTTGCGGTGGCGCCGGTGCGGCTCGCTGAACGGCGGGCGCGGCGGCGTGCTGAGGGTGAAGCCGTGCACCGGGCCGAGGGGCGCGCGGCGCAGCGAGGAGCCCACTTCCTTGGCGCGGTAGATGCGGTTCTTCTTGTCCACCGCGGTGAACAGCTGGCTGCAGACGTCGGCGGTTTCGGAGCTGCCGAGAAACAGGTAGCCACCGGGGTTGAGGGCGAAGTGGAACATGCGCAGCACTTCGATCTGGATGTCGCGGTCCAGGTAGATCATCAGGTTGCGGCAGGAGATCAGGTCGAGCCGCGAGAATGGCGGGTCGCGCAGGATGTTGTGACGGGCGAAGAGGATTCGCTCGCGCAGCTCCTTCTGCAGGCGCAGCTGGTTCTGATCCTTGACGAAGTACTGGCGCAGTCGGGCCGGGGTGACGTCGGTGACGATGGCCTCGGGGTAGACGCCGGCGCGCGCGGTTTCCAGGGCGCGATCGTCGATGTCGGTGGCGAACAGCTGGGTCTGGATGTCGACCCCGCTGTGGGCGGCCTGGTCGGTGAGCAGCATGGCCAGCGAATAGGCTTCCTCGCCGGTGGAGCAGGCCGCGGCCCAGACCCGCAGAGCGCGGTCATCGGTGGCGAGCTTCTGCTCGAACAGCACGGGGATGATGTCGCGTTCCAGCGCCTCGAAGGCCTCGCGGTCGCGGAAGAAGTTGGTCACGCCGATCAGCATGTCGGCCAGCAGTGCCGGGGTTTCCTCCGGGTTGCCCTGCAGGTACCGGGCGTAACTGGGCATGTCGGGCAGGGCATTGACCTGCATGCGCCGTTCGATGCGGCGCAGTACCGTGGCCAGCTTGTAATGGCGGAAATCGTGGCCGGTGCGGGTGCGCAGCGCGGCGAGGATCTCGCGCAGCGCCAGCTCGTTGGGCTTGGTCTGGGGTTGCGCCTGGATGTAGTCCATCTCGCCCGGCTCGACCGCGGGGTGCTCGCCGTCCTCGGGCGCCGGCACCGGGCGGAACTGCTCGAGCAGCGTCTGCATGTTGCGGTGCAGTTCGACCAGCTTCTGCGCGATGTCGGCCACCGGCAGAACGATGTCGACCATGCCGGTTTCGATGGCGCTGCGCGGCATCGACTCGAACTCCGCATCGCCGGGTTCCTGCGCCAGGGTGATGCCGCCCTGTTCCTTGATGCGCGACAGCCCCACCGAACCGTCGGCACCGCTGCCGGAAAGCACGATGCCGATGGCGTGGGTGTGGTGGGTGTCGGCCAGCGTGCGGAAGAACAGGTCGATGGCCACCTGCACGCCACGCTCGCGCTGCGGCTCGGTCAGGCGCAGGTAGCCGTCGTTCATCGACAGGTCCAGCGCCGGGGGAATCACGTAGATGTGGTTGCGCTCGATGGGCGTCGGCTGGGTGACCTGCAGCACCGGCATGCGGGTCGCCTTCTGCAGGATCTGGTCGGCCTTGCTCTCGTGTTTGGGCGAGAGGTGCATGATCACCACGAAGGCCATGCCGCAATCGGCCGGCATGCTTTCGAACAGCGTGATAAGCGCCTTGAGGCCGCCTGCCGAGGCGCCGATACCGACCACGGGAAACTGCAGCGTGCTGCGGGTCAGGTTGCTGTTCTTCGGCACGGACGGCTCAGGGCTGGTACTCATCGAATCCTCGGGTGCATTGGGACTTCCGGGCATTAAAGGGCAGACAGCAGAACGAAGCAGGGAGTCCATCGCTGCCGAGCAGTGCTGCCGAACGGATGATACGGCTTTGCGCACGCGATTACTGTGCGGCCGGCTCGCGTGGCGCGGCCCGTGTCCTCAGCACTCGATGATGTTCACCGCCAGACCGCCGCGGGCGGTTTCCTTGTACTTGCTCTTCATGTCGGCGCCGGTCTGGCGCATGGTGCGGATCACCTTGTCCAGCGAGATGAAGTGCCGGCCATCGCCGCGCAAGGCCATGCGCGCGGCGTTGATCGCCTTCACCGCGCCCATGGCGTTGCGCTCGATGCAGGGCACCTGCACCAGCCCGCCGACCGGGTCGCAGGTCAGCCCGAGGTTGTGTTCCATGCCGATCTCGGCGGCGTTCTCGACCTGCTGTGGGGTGCCGCCGAGCACTTCGCACAGCGCGCCGGCAGCCATCGAACAGGCCACGCCTACCTCGCCCTGGCAGCCCACCTCGGCGCCGGAAATCGAAGCGTTCTCCTTGTAGAGGATGCCGATGGCGGCGGCGGTGAGCAGGAAGCGCACCACGCCGTCCTCGTCCGCACCCGGGACGAAGCGCATGTAGTAATGCAGCAGCGCCGGAATGATGCCCGCCGCGCCATTGGTGGGCGCCGTGACCACGCGCCCGCCGCTGGCGTTTTCCTCGTTGACCGCCAGCGCATAGAGATCGACCCAGTCGAGCACGTTGAGCGCATCGCGCAGGTTGGCCTCGGGGTGTTCGCTGAGCTGGCGATACAGGCCCGCCGCGCGGCGACGCACCTTGAGGCCGCCGGGCATCACGCCTTCGGTACGGCAGCCGGCATCGACGCAGTCCTGCATGACCTGCCAGATGCGCAGCAGGCCACTGCGGGTCACTGCTTCCGGCCGCCAGGCGGCCTCGTTGGCGAGCATCAGCTGGCTGATGGACAGCCCATGGGCAGCGCAGTGATCAAGCAGCTCGGCAGCGCTGCGAAAGGGGTAGGCCAGTGCGGTGGCGTCCTCGACGATGCGATCGCTACCGGCGGCCTGCTCGTCGACCACGAATCCGCCTCCCACCGAGTAGTACTCGCGGCTACAGAGCTGCAGGCCGGCGGCGTCGAAGGCGCGGAAGATCAGACCGTTGGGGTGGAAGGGCAGCGGCCGGCGGATGAAGGCCAGCTGCGCCCGGCTGTCGAACGGGATCGGGTGCTCGCCGAGCAGGCGCAGTTCGCCACGCTCGCGGATCGTCGCCAGGCGCGCCGGGATGCTGTCGGTATCCACCGATTCGGGATGTTCGCCCTCCAGCCCGAGCAGCACGGCCTTGTCGCTGCCGTGGCCCTTGCCGGTAGCGCCGAGCGAGCCGTACAGCTCGACCTTGATGGCGCGGGTCGCTGTCAGCTGCCCGTCACGGCGCAGGCCTTCGGCAAAGCGCAGGGCGGCGCGCATCGGGCCCACCGTGTGCGAACTGGACGGGCCGATACCGATCTTGAACAGGTCGAAGACACTGAGGGACATTGGGAGGCTCCAGGCGAGGCTTGTATAAGCCTAGACCCTCGGCCGCCCGTCAAGGTTGATCGGGAAGGCTTTCGTTGTCGTTCCGGGCGGTCGCGGCGCCGGGCTGGTCCGCGGCCTGGCGCGAGCCGCCCCAGGGGTTGGCCTCCAGGCTGTTGTGCACTGCGGTCGCGGCCTGCGCGGCCTGGCCGATGGCGACGCTGATCTGCTTCAGGCCCAGGGTCACGTCACCGATGGCATAGAGGCCGCGCAGCGAGGTCTGCAGGTGCTGGTCCACCTTCACACCGCCGCATTCGTCGCAGTCCAGACCCAGCTGCAGCGCCAGCTCCGAGCGAAAGCGTGCGCCCAGGCTGGGGTAGATGATGTCGAAATTGTGCCGCTCGCCGCGGCAGGTCAGCAGGTCGATGCCGTTCTCGCAGGGCTGCATGGACTCGACCCGGTCGCCGATCACGCGGATGGCGTAGTGCTCGGCCAGGGCGATGGCCTGTTCGCATGCCGCCTGGTCGCCGTGCACCACGACGGTGACCCGGTCGGTGAAGGTGCGCAGGAACACCGCGTGGGTGATGGCGCTTTCCGCTTCGCCGTAGACCGCAACGTTGTCGCCGTCGACCTCATAGCCATCGCAGATCGCGCACAGCCGCACCTTGCCGGCGTGAATGGCCGGCTCGATGTCGGGCATGTCCGGCAGCCGGTCCTCAATACCGGTGGCGAGGATGATCCGCCGGGTGATGCAGCTGCGCTCGCCGTAGCGCACGCTGAAGCCCTCGACATGCGGCTCGATGTGCTCGACCTGGCCGTGCTCCAGGCGTGCGCCGTAGCCAGCGGCCTGTTCGCGCAGCCTGGCCAGCAGGTCGTTGCCGCTGATGCCCGGTGGAAAGCCCGGGTAGTTGCGCGACCGCGGTATCCACGCGGCGCGGCTGCTGCCAGCATCGACCACCAGACAGCTGCGTCGGAAGCGCGCCAGGTACAGCGCGGCGGTGAGGCCGGCGGGACCGCCGCCGACGATCAGGCAGTCGGTCACGGCGGTTTGCGGGTTCGCTTGCTCGGGGGGCATGGCGTTGGCCGGTGGCGGGTGGTTGCCAGTAGAAGGGGGGGTGACGAGAAAGTTCGGTCCGGCCGATGGATGCAATGTGCGGTTTTGAGAGCTGGTTGGAGCTTCAACCCTTGTGCCAGAGCCGTCGATGGCCAAAACTGCGCGGCTCGGTGACCGTCGGGTCCAACCCGTACCGATCGGTCACCGCCATTCCAATAAAGACCAGCCTGCGGCTCCGCTCGCGGTGCACTGGTCCCCTCGCTGTACCCCAGCCTCGCCACACCCGGCGCCGGCTGAACCATATCGAATTGCAAACACCACTCGAACGGTGCTCACGAGGCGCCGTGTCGGGCTTATTTCCCGTGGGGGTAGATCGTGTTCAAGTCTCTGGTTGTTGCGCCCTGTGCGGCGCTGTTGCTCATGCTTTCGCCAATGGCCGCGAAAGCCGCCGAGCCCATCGTCATCAAGTTCGCCCATGTGGTGGCGGACGACACGCCCAAGGGCAAGGGCGCGCTGCTTTTCCAGAAGCTGGTGCGCCAGCGCCTGGCCGGCCAGGTGGATGTCGAGGTGTACCCGAACTCGACGCTGGTCGGCGATGCCGACGAAATGCAGGCGCTGCTGGACAACAAGGTGCAGATGCTGGCGCCATCGCTCTCCAAACTCATCGAGTATTCGCCGAAGCTGGAGGTATTCGACCTGCCCTTCCTGTTCGATGACGACGCCGCGGTTGCGCGCTTCCAGAAGCGCGAGGCCAGCCGTGAACTGCTCCGTTCGATGGCCGGGCGCGGCATCTACGGCCTGGCCTACTGGAACAACGGCCTGAAGCAGATGACCGCCAACCAGCCGCTGCGCAACCCGGCCGATGCCGCGGGTCTGGCCTTCCGTATCCAGCCCTCGCCGGTGCTCGAGGCGCAGTTCGCCGCGGTCGACGCCAAGGCCGTGCGCCTGCCGTTCTCCGAGGTGTCCAAGGCCATGCAGAGCGGCACGGTGCAGGGAACCGAAGGGCCCTGGTCGAACCTGCGCGGGCAGAGCGCCGCCGGCAAGCCGAGCTACGTTACCGAGACCAATCACGGAGTGCTCAACTACATGCTGGTGGCCAACTCCGAGTTCTGGACCAGCATTCCCTTCGCGCTGCGCTCGGAGCTGGAGAACATCGTCCTTGAAGTCACCCAGACGGTGAACGCCGAAGCGGCGGCGATCAACCAGCGCGAACGCGAACAGCTGATCGCCAGCGGCAGTGCCACACTGGTCACCCTGACGCCGGAACAGCGCCAGGCCTGGCGCACTAAGATGCAGCCGGTGTGGAAGTCGTTCGAAAGCCAGATCGGCGCAGACATCATGCGTGCCGCGCTGACCGTCAACCGCCGTTGAGTTCCACGGCTCCGGTTCACCGGCCGGAGCCGCCCACCCCAGAGCGCTGCGATGAGCCTGATCGGGCTCGTCGCCGGGCTTTCATGCGCCAGCAAAACGCCATTTTGAGAGCTGGTCGCACTTTCTGGCCTTGTGCCATCTGCGGCGTTCCCTAAGACTTTCGTATAGCTGCGGATGGCTCTCGCGCCGCATTCACCGCAGCGGCATTCCAAGAAAGGCCAGCGACGACCGCGGCACGCGTGTCGATCGGGCCACCTCAGCAAAAGACCCTTGGCGTTGCGCGTCAGCGGGCCTTTTCAATCCATATCGACTAACCACTCGGACGGTGCTCACGAGGCGCCTTCGGGCTTTTCCCATTGGGGGTTGGATGTACAAGTCTTGTGTCGCTGCGCTGGTCGCAGCCCTGTATTGGTTGAGTGCTCCCGTGATGGCTGCCGAAGGCGGGCCGATCGTCATCAAGTTCGCCCACGTGGTGGCGGACGACACCCCCAAGGGCAAGGGGGCGTTGTTGCTCAAGCAGCTGGTCGAGGAGCGTATGGCCGGCAAGGTGAAGGTCGAGGTCTATCCGAACTCGACGCTGGTGGGCGACGCCGACGAGATGCAGGCGCTGTTCGACAACAAGGTGCAGCTGCTGGCGCCGTCGATGTCGAAGTTCGCGCCCTACACCAAGAAACTGCAAGTGTTCGATCTGCCGTTCCTGTTCGATGACGCCGAGGCGCTGCAGCGTTTCCAGAAGCGCGAGGCCGCGCGCCAGCTGCTGCGCTCCATGGCCGATCACGGCGTCTACGGCCTGGCCTACTGGAACAACGGCCTGAAGCAGCTCTCGGCCACGGCGCCGCTGCGCAAGCCGAGCGATGCGGCGGGTCTGGCCTTCCGTATCCAGCCCTCGCCGGTGCTTGAGGCGCAGTTCGCGGCGGTCGGTGCCAAGTCGGTGGTGCTGCCGTTCGCCAAGGTCTACGAGTCGCTCAAGGGCGGCGTGGTGCAGGGGGCCGAGAACCCCTGGTCGAACATCCTCAGCCAGAACATGCACAGCGTTCAGCCGTACATCACCGAAACCAACCACGGTGTGCTCGACTACATGCTGATCACCAACAACGAATTCTGGCTGAGCATGCCGTTCGCCGTGCGTTCGGAGCTGGAGGGCATCATTCTCGAGGTCACCCAGGCGGTGAATCGCGAGGCCGCGGCGGTCAATCGGCGCGACCGCGATCGCATCCTGGCCAGCGGCAGCAGCCAGCTGATCACCCTCACGCCGGAAGAACGCCAGGCCTGGCGCGAGCAGATGCTGCCGGTATGGAAAACCTACGAGGCCGAAATCGGTGCGGACCTGATTCGCGCTGCGATGACGGTCAATCGTCGCCGCTGAGGCCGCGATCGAGCTCGCCGGCCATGCAGGCCGGCGAGCTCGGGCGGTTCAACCGCTCACCCTCCTGCTCTAGCCATTCGGCCAGTACCCGTGCGTTGTTCTCGTGCTCATCCCGAGCCGCGTAGACCAGCGTCAGGGTACCCCCTTCGGTCATCTCCAGCAGTGGCCACCAGTGCTCCGGATGCGCCGCCAGTTCGCTGCGGTAGCGCCGGCGGAACTCGGCGAAGTTCAGCGTGCCGTTCTTGAACGCCCTGCGCAGCTCGGTCGATGGCGCCAGATCCGCCAGCCAGGCCTCCAGCGCCAGCCCTTGACGATCGCAGCCCCGCGGCCATAGCCGGTCGACCAGTATCCGGCGGCCGTCTGTGGCCTCGGCGGGTGCATAGGCGCGTTTGCACTGAATCATCACCAGACCTCCTCGTTATCGGTGATCCAGCCTAGACCGTTCGTTCGCTGAGGTGTGGTTTATTTTACTGGAGAAATGGTAAATCAAACCCTGTGCGATTGGGTTTTTATGACCATTTAATGCGTATCGTTATGATTTAAAAGGACTAAAAAGCGGCACGCTTCCTGAAGTGAAGCCTTGGCGGCAAATCAATCACGACAGGAGCATTACATGAAAAGCGCAAAGGTTCTGGTGGCGGCAGCGGCAATCCTGGCAAGCGGACTGGCCAGTGCGGACGAGATTCTGGAAGTGCACAAGGACCGCGCCGTCGGTGGCGGCTTCGGTGGGCTCAGCGGCTTCATGATCGGGGCCGCAGCGGGCGGCCCGATCGGGGCGCTGATCGGTGGTGGGTTCGGGTATCTGATGGGGCAGGGCACGCAGCAGGCCGCCGGGCTGGAGCAGACGCTGTATGTGGTCAAGCGCGAGGATGGCAGCATCGCCCGCATCCGCACTTCGGATGACCGCTTTCTGCAGGGCCAGCACATCGAGCGCGATGGCGCGCGGGTCACCGCGTCGACCCGCTGATGCACGGCGGCTGGTCCGCCGGCCGTCGGATGGGGGATGATCGCGGCTGACCGTCATCGAGGAGGCACTGATGAGTTATTCCGTTCTGCATGTGGTGCATCTGCTGGCCGCGATCTTTTTCATCGGCACGCTGTTCTTCGAGGTGATGATCCTCGGCCGTATCCGTCAGCAGATCGGCGAGCAGACCATGCCGCTGGTGGAGCGTGCCGTAGGTGCGCGCTCGCGGGTGGTGCTGCACTGGGTGGTCCTGTTCGTCTACGGCGCCGGTATCGGCCTGGCCTGGTATCACCGCCAGGCACTGGCCAATCCGTTCGCCAGCAGCTTCGCCACACAACTGACGCTGAAGATCGTGCTGGCGGTCGGCGTGTTCCTCACGTTCGGCCTGGTGGCCGTGCTGCTGCGCAAGGGGAGGATGACGCCGGCGCGCTACCGGACGCTGCACTGGGCCATCTTCCTGCAGATGATCGGCATCGTGCTGCTGGCCAAGGGCATGTTCTACCTGCACTGGTAGTCGCCGCCGCCTTCATCTGTCCGGCGCCTTAGCAGGTCCGCCGCGCGGAGTGATGATTCCGGTCAAGTTTGCCGGCGCTTTTTCGTGGTGCTTATCGGGGCCGATTCAGTGGCTGCAGTCTCGTTGCGTTCGCCGTATCGGCGACTAAGGTGGCTGCATCCATTCCAGTCAGCAGAGGTCTGCCATGAACTTCGCCTACAGCCCGCGTGTGGAGGCCCTGCGGCAGCAGCTGCAGGCCTTCATGGACGACCACATCGTGCCGCGCATCGGCGCCTGGCACGCGGAAGTCGCTGCCGGCCAGTACCCCGTGTCGTTCATGGAGGACCTGAAGGCGCTGGCGCGGGAGGAGGGACTGTGGAACCTGTTCCTGCCATCGCTTGGCGAAGACGAGCCGGGTAACGGGCTGAGCAACCTGGAGTACGCGCCGCTGGCGGAGATCATGGGGCGCGTCCACTGGGCTTCCGAAGTGTTCAACTGCAACGCGCCGGACACCGGCAACATGGAGCTGCTGCACCTGTTCGCCACGCCCGAGCAGCGCCAGCGCTGGCTCGAGCCGCTGCTGAACGGCGAGATCCGCTCGGCCTTCGCCATGACCGAGCCGGACGTGCCGTCTTCCGACGCCACCAACATCCAGACGCTGATCCGCCGCGACGGCGACGACTACGTGATCAACGGACGCAAGTGGTTCATCACCAACGCATCGCATCCCAACTGCAGGCTCCTGATCGTCATGGGCAAGACCGATCCGGACGCCGAGACCCATCAGCAGCAAAGCATGATTCTGGTGCCGTTCGACACGCCCGGCGTCGAGCTGCTGCGCAACATTCCGGTGATGAACCACATCGCGCCGGAAGGCCATAGCGAACTGCTGCTGCGCAACGTGCGGGTGCCGGCGAGCAATCTGCTCGGCAAGGAAGGCGACGGCTTCATGATGGCCCAGGCACGCCTCGGGCCGGGGCGCATCCACCACTGCATGCGCTCGATCGGCATGGCCGAGCTGGCCCTGGAGCTGATGGTCGAGCGTTGCCAGGAACGCAAGACGTTCGGCAAGTACCTGCAGCAGTATTCCAACGTCGCCGACTGGATCGCCGAGTCGCGCATCGAGATCGAGCAGGCGCGGCTGCTGGTACTCAAGACCGCCTGGATGATCGACGAGGTCGGGGCAAAGGCCGCACGCAAGGAGATCTCCATGATCAAGGCGCTGGTGCCACGTATGCACACCAATGTCGTCGATCGCGCCATCCAGGTCTACGGCGCGATGGGCCTGACGCCGGACACGCCGCTGGCCGATATGTGGACCGGCGGCCGCGCGCTGCGCTTCGCCGATGGCCCGGATCAGGTGCATCTGCGCAGCATCGCGAAAATGGAAATCAAGGCCAGTGAAGCCAGTCGCGGCGCGACGGCGGCCTATCTGACCCCGCCCGGCCGCCACTGATCGTGACTGCTGCTGGCCGCGCGACGCCAAGGCGCGCGGCCTATCTCCGTTCGCGCGCATGCTCCGTCCTGGTGCGCTAGCTTGCGTCTCTCTCCTACTGGCCTAGGCTAGTCATTACAACGTCTTTGTTCACGGTCATGGTGTTCTTTTGACATGGGACAACGAAACCAGTCGCCGGGGGAGTCCTTGATTGCAATCAAGGGGAGGCATGTAGAGACTCACCTACCATCCGCTTACGCCAACCGTACAATCAGGTAACTCGATGGCTTCCCGTGAAATCTGGTCGCTGGCCGGTACGTTCAGTACCTGGGTCAAGGGGTTTGTCATTCTGCTGATCCTGAGCGTCTGCGCATCGTCGCTGCAGGCCAGGGAATATGAAGCCGAGCAGCAGCGTCTCGACAAGTTCTTCCCCGGCTCAAGCGTCTCTGCAGCCGAGGGCGACTACCAGGTCCGCACGATCACCAAGGGCGACGAGATCCTTGGCTATGCCTTCCAGTCCATCAACGTGGTGGACATCCCCGCCTATTCCGGCAAACCCATCAACATGCAGGTGCTGCTCGACCCTCAGGGCGTGATCGTCGATGCCTACGTGCTCGAGCACCATGAACCGATCCTGCTGATCGGGATTCCCGAAGAAGAGCTGCACGCCTTCAATGCCAAGTACCAGGGCATCCACGTTGACCAGCGCGTCGTCGTCGGCCGTTCGCGGGACGAGAATGCTGTCACCATCGATGCGGTCACCGGTGCCACCGTCACGGTGATGGTGGTCAACGAGATCGTCATGCGCGCGGCGCATGACGTCGCGGTGTCGCTGGGGCTGGTGGAGAGCAAGGCCGGCGTCGCGCAGAAGCCGGCCACCGTCCGCGCGGATTACTACGAACAGGCGACCTGGAACGACCTGACCGGCAACGGCGCGATCCGCCGGCTGCACCTGACCAAGGGCGAGATCGACGAGGCGTTCAAGGGCACCGAGGGCGAAGGCATCGACGAGGCGGCGGCAGATGAGGTGCAGGACACCTTCATCGACCTCTACGCCACGCATCTGAACCCACCGACCATCGGCCGCGCGCTGCTCGGCGATGCGCACTACCGCACGCTGATGGACGAGCTCAAGCCAGGCGAGCACGCCATCGCGGTGATGGGCAGCGGTGAGTACTCGTTCAAGGGCTCGGGCTATGTGCGCGGCGGCATTTTCGATCGGGTCCAGTTGCGCCAGTTCGGCAATGTCATCAGCTTCCGCGACATGGACTTCCAGCGCCTGGACGACGTCTATGCCGAAGGCATGCCCGACTTCAGGGAAATGGCGATCTTCATCGTCCGCGAGCATGCGGCGTTCGATCCCGGTTCACCCTGGACGCTGGAGCTGCTGGTGCGCCGCCAGACCGGCCCGATCAGCGGCATGTTCACCAGCTTCGAGCTGCCTTACCAGATGCCCGAGCAGTACATCGAGCGTCCGCAGCCGACCGCCGAGGAGCTGGCCGCCATCGAAGAGGCCAACCGGCCGATGTGGGTCAACATCTGGTACCAGAAGTCATTCCAGATTGGAGTGATCCTCGCGGCGCTGGGCCTGCTGACGGTCATCCTGTTCCTGCAGGACAAGTTCACTCAGCGGCCGCGGTTCCTGCACTGGCTGCGTCGCGGCTACCTGGTGTTCACCGTGGTGTTCATCGGCTGGTACGCCCTCGGTCAGCTGTCGGTGGTCAACGTGCTGACCTTCACCCATGCGCTGTTTCAGGAATTCCGCTGGGAACTGTTCCTCTCCGACCCGGTGATCTTCATCATCTGGACCTTCACCGCCGCCAGCATTCTGCTCTGGGGCCGTGGCGTGTTCTGCGGCTGGCTGTGCCCGTTCGGTGCGCTGCAGGAGCTGATCAACGAGGCGGCACGCAAGCTGAAGGTTCCGCAGTACGAGCTGCCCTTCGCGGTGCACGAGCGGCTCTGGGCGATCAAGTACATCGTCCTGCTGGTGCTGTTCGGGCTCTCGCTCGAGTCGATGATGATGGCCGAGAAGGCCGCCGAGGTTGAGCCGTTCAAGACCGCCATCACCCTCAAGTTCGACCGCCAGTGGTGGTTCGTCGCCTACGCGGTGTTCCTGCTGGTGATCAACATCTTCACCCGCAAGGTGTACTGCCGCTACGTCTGCCCGCTGGGCGCTGCGCTGTCGATCACCAGCAAGGTCCGCCTGTTCGACTGGCTCAAGCGCCGCCCGGAATGCGGCAGCCCCTGCCAGCTGTGCGCTAAGGAATGCGAGATCCAGGCCATCCATCCGGATGGGCACATCAACCACAACGAGTGCCACTACTGCCTGGACTGCCAAATGACTTATCACAATGAGAACAAGTGCCCGCCGCTGATTCTGAAGAACAAGCGAGCCAAGCGTGGCAAGAAGGCACCGGCCAACCCGTCGTTGATTCCCGTAGTGCAAGTGGTGGAACCCTGAGTGACCGCCCGCGGGCGCGCCGCTCAAAACTGGTCGTCTGACCTGAGTGTGAAAGCGATAAGGAGCAAGACCCCCATGAGTGACAAGAGCAAGAACTATCCCGAAACGCTGGAGAAGGGTGGCCTCAGTCGCCGCGGCTTCCTCGGTGCAACCGCCATGACCGGCGCGGCCGTTGCCGCCACCGCCCTGGGCACCTCCGTCATGACCCGCGAGTCCTTCGCGGCAGCCGTCAAGGACGCGCAGCAGAAGATCCAGGTCGGCCCAGGCGAGCTGGACGACTACTACGGCTTCTGGTCGGGTGGCCACCAGGGTGAAGTGCGCGTACTGGGCATTCCGTCCATGCGCGAGCTGATGCGCATCCCGGTGTTCAACGTCGACTCCGCCAGCGGTTGGGGCCTGACCAACGAAAGCCGCGCGATCATGGGCGACAGCGCCAAGTTCCTCAACGGCGACTGCCACCACCCGCACATCTCCATGACCGACGGCAAGTACGACGGCAAGTACGTGTTCATCAACGACAAGGCCAACACCCGCGTCGCGCGTATCCGCCTGGACATCATGAAGTGCGACAAGATGCTGACCGTGCCCAACTGCCAGGCCATCCACGGTCTGCGCCTGCAGAAGGTGCCATACACCAAGTACGTGTTCGCCAACGCCGAATTCGTCATCCCGCACCCGAACGACGGCAAGGTCTTCGACCTGCAGGATGAGAACAGCTACACCATGTACAACGTCATCGATGCCGAGAGGATGGAGATGGCGTTCCAGATCATCGTCGACGGCAACCTCGACAACACCGACATGGACTACACCGGCCGCTTCACCGCGTCCACCTGCTACAACTCGGAAAAGGCCTACGACCTGGGCGGCATGATGCGCAACGAGCGCGACTGGGTCGTGGTGTTCGACATCGAGGCGGCGGAGAAGGCGGTCAAGGCCGGCAAGTTCATCACCCTGGGCGACTCCAAGGTGCCGGTGCTCGACGGCCGCAAGAAGGGCGACAAGGACAGCGAGTTCACCCGCTACATCCCGGTGCCGAAGAACCCGCACGGCTGCAACACCTCGTCCGATGGCAAGTACTTCATCGCCAACGGCAAGCTGTCGCCGACCGTGACCATGATCGAGATCGCCAAGCTGCCCGACCTGTTCGCCGGCAAGCTGAAGGACCCGCGCGACACCGTGGCGGCGGAAGTGGAACTGGGCCTCGGCCCGCTGCACACCACCTTCGACGGTCGCGGCAACGCCTACACCACGCTGTTCATCGACAGCCAGGTGGTGAAGTGGAACATGGCCGACGCGGTACGCGCCTACAAGGGCGAGAAGGTCGAGTACATCAAGCAGAAGCTCGATGTGCACTACCAGCCGGGCCACATTCATGCCTCGCTCTGCGAAACCAGCGAAGCCGACGGCAAGTGGCTGGTGGCGCTGTGCAAGTTCTCCAAGGACCGCTTCCTGCCCACCGGGCCGCTGCACCCCGAGAACGACCAGCTGATCGACATCTCCGGTGACGTGATGAAGCTGGTGCACGACGGCCCGACCTACGCCGAGCCGCACGACTGCATCATGGCCCGTCGCGACCAGATCAAGACCAAGAAGATCTGGGACCGCAACGACCCGTTCTTCGCCCCCACCGTGGAAATGGCGAAGAAGGACGGCATCAACCTGGAAACCGACAACAAGGTCATCCGCGACGGCAACAAGGTCCGCGTCTACATGACCTCCATGGCGCCGAGCTATGGTGTTCAGGAGTTCACCGTCAAGCAGGGCGACGAGGTCACCGTGACCATCACCAACCTCGACCAGATCGAGGACGTGTCCCACGGCTTCGTCATGGTCAACCACGGCGTGAGCATGGAGATCAGTCCGCAGCAGACCTCCTCGATCACCTTCGTCGCGGATAAGCCGGGCCTGCACTGGTACTACTGCAGCTGGTTCTGCCACGCGCTGCACATGGAGATGGTCGGCCGCATGCTGGTCGAACCGGCCTGATGCCGGGGCCGGCCCCGCTGACCAGGGGCCGGTTCGCTGTAACGGTCACGGGCCCGGCCTTGCGGTAGGGCCCGTCCAGAATTTCTGCCTGAACGCTGAAGAAGGTAAACGTCGTGCTCAGAAATCAGGCGCCTCATTCGTTTCAGCTGATCGCCGGATGCGCGCTGGCCCTGCTGGCCGGGCTCGCCCAGGCGGCACCGCAGCCGATCCGCGACCTGCCGCTGCAGGCCATGGGCGAACAGCGCTGGCGTTTGCCTGCCGGTGAATATGCCGGACAGTTCCGCATCGACGAGTCGCTGCAGCTCATCTGCGAGCCAGGCGCGGTGCTCGATGCCCAGGGCCAGGGCAACGTGCTGACCATCGCCGCCAGTGATGTGCAGGTCGAAGGCTGCACGCTGCGCAACTGGGGACGCGATCTCACCGCCATGGACTCGGCCGTGTTCATCCTGCCGGAGGCCGAGCGTGCGGCCATCCGCAACAACCGCATGCAGGGTCCGGGCTTCGGCGTGTTTCTCGATCGCGCCGTGCAGGCCGAGGTGAGCGGCAACCGCATTGACGGCGACGCCAGCGTGCGCTCGCAGGATCGCGGCAACGGCATTCACCTGTTCGCGGTGAAGGGCGCACGCATCCTCGGCAACCAGGTCCGCGACGTGCGCGACGGCATCTACATCGATACCTCCCATGGCAACCACATGGAGGGCAACGTCATCGAGGATGTCCGCTACGGCGTGCACTACATGTTCGCCAACGAAAACAGCCTCATCGACAACATCACCCGTCGCACCCGTACCGGCTATGCGCTGATGCAGAGCCGCAAGCTGATCGTCACCGGCAACCGCTCCGAGCAGGACCAGAACTACGGCATGCTGCTCAACTACATCACCTACTCGACCATTCGCGACAACTTCGTCAGCGACGTGCGCAGCGGGTCGACCGGCGACAGCATGATCAGCGGTGGCGAGGGCAAGGCGCTGTTCATCTACAACTCGCTGTTCAACAGCATCGAGAACAACCATTTCGAGAAGAGCGCGCTGGGCATCCACCTCACCGCCGGCTCCGAGGACAACCGCATCAGCGGCAACGCCTTCGTCGACAACCGCCAGCAGGTCAAGTACGTCGCCAGCCGCACCCAGGAATGGTCGGTGGACGGCCGCGGCAACTACTGGAGCGACTACCTGGGCTGGGATCGCAACGACGATGGCCTGGGCGACGTCGCCTACGAGCCCAACGACAACGTGGACCGTCTGCTCTGGCTGTATCCGCAGGTACGTCTGCTGATGAACAGCCCGAGCATCGAGGTGCTGCGCTGGGTGCAGCGCGCCTTCCCGGTGATCAAGTCGCCGGGTGTCCAGGACAGCCATCCACTGATGCGCCTGCCCACCGAAAAACTCCTATCCGCCAAGCAGGAACCAACGTCATGAACGCCGTCGAGATCCAGGGCGTAAGCCAGCGTTACGGCAGCATGACCGTGCTGCACGATCTGAACCTGACCCTTGCCGAAGGCGAGGTGCTGGGGCTGTTCGGCCACAACGGCGCCGGCAAGACCACCAGCATGAAACTGATCCTCGGCCTGCTCGCGCCCAGCGAAGGGCAGGTTAAGGTGCTTGGCCGCGCGCCGAACGATCCGCAGGTGCGCCGCCAGCTCGGCTATCTGCCGGAGAACGTCACCTTCTATCCGCAGCTCAGCGGCCGCGAAACCCTGCGCCACTTTGCTCGCCTCAAGGGCGCGGCGCTAAGCCAGGTGGATGAGCTGCTCGAGCAGGTCGGCCTGGCCCATGCTGCCGACCGTCGGGTGAAGACCTATTCCAAGGGCATGCGCCAGCGTCTCGGCCTGGCCCAGGCGCTGCTCGGCGAACCGAAGCTGTTGCTGCTCGACGAGCCCACCGTCGGCCTCGACCCGATCGCCACCCAGGACCTCTACCTGCTGATCGACCGCCTGCGCCAGCGCGGCACCAGCATCATCCTCTGCTCTCATGTGCTGCCGGGTGTCGAGGCCCACATCAATCGTGCGGCGATCCTGGCCAAGGGTCGCCTGCAGGCCGCAGGCAGCCTGGCGCACCTGCGTGCCGAGGCCGGTCTGCCGGTGCGCATCCGTGCCAGCGGCATCAGCGAGCGTGACAGCTGGCTGCAGCGCTGGGCCGCTGCCGGGCACAGCGCCCGCGGCCTCAGCGAATCGAGCCTGGAGGTGGTGGCGGTCAACGGCCACAAACTGGTGCTGCTGCGTCAGCTGCTGGGCGAGGGGGAGCCGGAGGACATCGAGATCCACCAGCCGTCGCTGGAGGATCTCTATCGTTACTACATGGAGCGTGCCGGCGACGTGCGCGCCCAGGAGGGTCGGCCATGAACCAGGTCTGGAACATCGCGCGCAAGGAACTCAGCGACGGCCTGCGCAATCGCTGGCTGCTCGCCATCAGCCTGCTGTTCGCCGTGCTCGCAGTGGGCATCGCCTGGCTCGGCGCCGCGGCCTCCGGGCAGCTGGGCTTCACCTCGATCCCGGCGACCATCGCCAGCCTGGCCAGCCTGGCCACCTTTCTGATGCCGCTGATCGCGCTGCTGCTGGCCTATGACGCCATCGTCGGCGAGGACGAAGGCGGCACCCTGATGCTGCTGCTGACCTACCCGCTGGGCCGCGGGCAGATCCTGCTGGGCAAGTTCGTCGGCCACGGGCTGATCCTGGCCCTGGCGGTGCTGATCGGCTTCGGCTGTGCCGCGCTGGCCATCGCCCTGCTGGTGGACGGCGTCGAGCTGGGCCTGCTGCTCTGGGCGTTCGGTCGCTTCATGATCTCCTCTACGCTGCTCGGCTGGGTGTTTCTCGCCTTTGCCTACGTGCTCAGCGGCAAGGTCAACGAAAAGTCCAGCGCCGCGGGCCTTGCGCTGGGCGTCTGGTTCCTCTTCGTGCTGGTCTTCGACCTGGTGCTGCTGGCGCTGCTGGTGCTCAGCGAAGGCAAGTTCAATCCGGAGCTGCTGCCCTGGCTGCTCCTGCTCAACCCCACCGACATCTACCGGCTGATCAACCTGTCCGGCTTCGAGGGCAGCGGCAGCGCCATGGGCGTGCTGTCGCTTGGGGCGGACCTGCCGGTGCCGGCGGCCATGCTCTGGCTGTGCCTGCTGGCCTGGGTCGGTGTCTCGCTGCTGCTGGCCTACGGCATCTTCCGCCGGCGCCTGGCCTGACCTTTCACGAATCGAGGAGAACGCCATGAACACTTTGCATCGCATCGGCGCCGGCGCCGTCTTCGCCCTGCTGCTGGGCCTCGGCCTGGCCGGCTGCGGCGAGCAGGAGGAGGTCCGGCAATCGCTCGAGCCGGTGGCCTTCCATGCCAGCGACGAGTGCCATGTCTGCGGCATGATCATCAGCGACTTCCCCGGGCCCAAGGGCCAGGCGGTGGAGAAGGGCGGGGTGAAGAAGTTCTGCTCCACCGCCGAGATGCTGGGCTGGTGGCTGCAGCCGGAGAACCGCCTGCTCGAGGCCCGGTTGTACGTGCACGATATGGGCCGCAGCGTCTGGGAACATCCGGACGACGGTCATCTGATCGACGCAACCAGCGCCTACTATGTGGTCGGCACGACGCTCAAGGGCGCCATGGGTGCGTCGCTCGCCAGCTTCGCCCAGGAGCAGGACGCCCAGGCCCTGGCGAGCATGCACGGCGGCCGTGTGCTGCGCTTCGACGAGATCGATCAGGCGCTGCTGCAGGAAGCGGCCAGCATGCAACATGGCGGCATGCACGGGCACCTGTCCGACGATGCACACGGCGCGCATGCGGGGCACTGAGCCCCGGACAGTGACGACCAGTCTTCCGACACTTGCGAGGTAACACAATGATGGGTATCAGCGTCTGGCAACTTCTGATCATTCTTCTGATCGTGGTCATGCTGTTCGGCACCAAGCGCCTGCGTGGCCTGGGCTCCGATCTGGGCAGCGCGATCAGCGGGTTCCGCAAATCGGTGAGCGAAGGCGAGACCGCCGCCCATACCGAAACGGTGAAGCAGGAACTCAAGTAACCGTCATCTCCGAAGCAGCCCGTCCGGCCGCGCCTCGGCATCTGGACGGGCTGCCTCGGGCACCTCGTGCCCGCCGCGACCTACCTCTGCACGATCAGCTGCGTCGCTTCGCACCGCCATGGTGCGCCTGACTGCGGCCCTTGCCCGCCGATCGTCACTTTCCCACCCCCTCGGAAAAAAGCTGATTGCAATCAAGTCTGCCGAGGGCACCTACCCTGTAGAAAGTAATCCTGGCTCCCGGATTCGGGAGCGGTCATCGAGTCCGGCGCGTCGCGGTTGTCGCAGCCGGGCGCAGAACGTCTGGAGGCCCTTCCGTGCAAGTTATCGATCGGCGAAAAGCCCTGAGTATCGCGCCCATCTGGCGGCTCGCATTTCGCCCGTTCTTTCTCGCCGGCAGCGTTTACGCGTTGCTGGCGATCCCGCTCTGGGTGGCGACCTGGACTGGCCATTGGCCTGGCTTCCAGCCCACCGGCGGCTGGCTGGCCTGGCACCGCCACGAGATGCTGTTCGGCTTCGCCATGGCCATCGTCGCCGGTTTTCTGCTCACCGCCGTGCAGACGTGGACCGGGCAGATCGCGCCGTCCGGCAATCGCCTGATGGGGTTGGCGCTGCTCTGGCTGGCGGCACGCCTGGGCTGGTTGTTCGGCCTGCCGGCCGAGTGGCTGGCCCCGCTGGACCTGCTGTTCCTGCTGGCCCTGGCCTGGATGATGGCGCGCATGCTCTGGGCCGTGCGGCAGAAGCGCAACTACCCGATCGTGGTGGTGCTGGCGCTGATGTTCGGTGCCGATCTGCTGGTGCTCACCGGCCTGCTGCAAGGCAGCGATGCCTTGCAGCGCCAGGGTGTGCTGGCCGGTCTGTGGCTGGTCGCGGCGCTGATGGCACTGATCGGCGGCCGGGTGATCCCGTTCTTCACCCAGCGTGCGCTGGGCAAGCTCGAGGCGGTCAAACCCTGGGTCTGGCTGGACGTCGCCCTGCTGGTTGGCACCGGTGTGATCGCCCTGCTGCACGCCTTCGGCGTGGCCATGCGCCCGCAACCCTTGCTGGGGCTGCTGTTTGCCGCGATCGGTGTCGGCCACCTGCTGCGCCTGGCGCGCTGGTACGACAAGGGCATCTGGAAGGTCGGCCTGCTCTGGTCGTTGCACGTGGCGATGCTCTGGATGGTGGTCGCGACCTTCGGCCTGGCGCTCTGGCATTTCGGCCTGCTGGCGCAGTCCAGCCCGGCGCTGCACGCACTGACGGTCGGCTCCATGAGCGGACTGATCCTGGCGATGATCGCCCGGGTGACCCTCGGCCATACCGGCCGGCCTTTGCAGCTGCCGGCGGGGATCGTCGGGGCCTTCGTCCTGTTCAACCTGGGCACTGCGTCGCGGGTGTTTCTCTCGGTCGCCTGGCCGGTGACCGGTCTGTGGCTGGCGGCGATCTGCTGGGCGCTGGCCTTTGCCCTCTATGTCTGGCGCTACGCGCCGATGCTGCTGGCCCCGCGCGTGGATGGCCACCCGGGCTGAACGGCGGCACCTGAAACCGGAGCAGGTGCTGCGCATCTGCCCGTCCAACAGCCAACCCAAAACCCGCTGCCTCCGCGAGGCAGCCTGTGACTCGGCGTGCGTCGAGCTCGGAGATGATGATGAAAAGCGAGTTTCAGGATCGCCTGGCCGTGGTCACCGGTGCCAGTTCCGGAATCGGTCTGGCCCTGTGCGCAGCCTTGCTGCAGCGGGGCGCGCGGGTGCTGGCGATGTCGCGCAGCCTCGGCGGGCTCGAGACCATGCTGGAAACCCATGCCGAACAGCTGCAGTGGCTGCAAGGCGACGTGACGTCGGCCGACGACCTGGCCCGGCTGGCCCGCCGTGCTGCGCAGCTGGGAATGGTGCATTACCTGGTACCCAACGCCGGCATTGCCGAACTCGCCGACGGGCTGGACATGGCCGCCTTCGACCGGCAGTGGGCGGTCAACGGCGCCGGCGCGCTGAACACCTTCGCCGCGTTGCGCAACGAGCTGGCCAAGCCCGCCTCGGTGGTGTTCATCGGCACCTTCCTGATCCGCTCGGCATTCCCCGGCCTCGGCGCCTATATCGCCAGCAAGGCGGCGCTGGCCGCGCAGATGCGCACCCTGGCGGCGGAATTCGCACCACTGGACGTGCGCCTGAACATGGTGTCGCCGGGGCCGACCGCCACGGCGATCTGGGGCACGCTGGGGCTCAGCGACGACCAGCTCGAAGCGGTCGCCGATGGCGTCACCAAGCGCTTGCTGCCGGGGCATTTTCTCGAATCGGCGGCGGTGGCCAATGTGATCCTGTTCCAGCTGTCCCAGGGTGCGCGCGGTGTGTTCGGCCAGGACTGGGTGGTGGACAACGGTTACACCATCAGCTGACGGAGGTGACCGATGTGGTTCGAAAGCAAGCGCGCGCTACGCCAGCGTGACGAACTCGCTGCGCTGCATGCCCGGTGCGACGCCCAGGCGGCGCGCATCGCCGCACTGGAGCTGTCGCTGGCCGCGGCCGAGGAGGCCAATCGCTGCGGTCAGCGCCAGCTGGATTATTACCGCGGCGTATCGGCCAACCTGATTCGCTTCAGCCACTCGGTGGCCCATCTCGGGGACTCCTTCGAGCACCTCAGCGGACAGCTGGAGGAAAACCGCGCCCGCGCCGAGCGGGTCGCGACGGCGGCGCTGGACAACCAGCGTCACTTCGGTGAACTGCAGGGCCGTTCCGCTGAGATGGAAAGCGGCCTGGAGCAGGCCTCGCACAAGGTCGACACCCTCGCCGAGCGTTCGCGGGAGATCAACGGCATCGTCGATCTCATCAGCGGTATCGCCAGCCAGACGAATCTGCTGGCGCTCAATGCGGCGATCGAGGCGGCACGCGCCGGCGAGGCGGGCCGCGGCTTCGCCGTGGTTGCCGGGGAGATTCGCAGCCTGGCGGAAAAGACCGCCCTGGCCACCGGCGATATCGTGCGCAAGATCGACGAGGTGCAGGCCGAGATTGCCAACGTGCACGACTACATCCGCCAGCAGGGCAGCCAGGCCCGCGGCTTCAGTCAGACCACCCAGCAGGCCGTACAGGCCATGGGCACACTGCACCAGCTGGCCGGGGTGATGCGCGAGAGCACCGCGGCCTCGGCGTTGCGCGCCGGGGTGGAACTGGCCAACCTCGATGAGCTTTCGCTCAAGTTCGTCGTCTACAACCACCTGCTGGGCAACGAGCGGCACAACCCGCCGCAGCTTCCCGGCGAGCGTGACTGCCGCTTCGGGCGCTGGTACTACGGCCAGGGCAACCGTGAGCTGCAGGGCCTGGAGCATTTCCGCCGGATCGAACGCCCGCACACCCAGGTCCACGATCAGGGCCAGGCCGCACTGGAGGCATTCGGCAAGGACGCACTGGAACGGGCGTTGGAGCATCTCGGGCAGATGGAGGAGGCGAATCTCGAGGTGATGCGCATTGTCGGAGAGGTGATCCAGCACTGCGGCGCCGGGGGCTAGGCATCCAGCCTGATGGCCAGCCGAGCGGCATCGATGCGCTTGGTTCAAAATAATTGCATCAAACCAGCAATAACATTCGTTAGAGATTATTGAAGTTACTGTCGACAATGCCGCCCGCATCCCGTCCGCGCGGCAATCTGCCGCGCCTGACTCAACGAATCAGGAGGAGCGGCGAGTGGATGCGGCGTGCCGGTCCGTCGACTCTCGCCAGCGCAGCGCTGGTGAATCTCGCGGTCGCTCACTGGTGCCCGCGTCGCCCGCCCAGCGAGCATGAGCGAACTGCACAACAGCCCCGAACCCACTGCCTACAACTACCGCGTGGTGCGTCAGTTCACCCTGACTCGGCGGCTGCGGGGGCGCGAGCAGATGCACAGCATCGGCCTGATCAACGCGCCCTTCTGGCTGGCCACCATCGGTACCGTGCTCTACATCGCCTCGATGTGGGTCAACGGCATCACCCCGGGGCTTATGTGGCGCGCAATCAACGAAGGCGGAACGCTGACCTATTCCTTCGTCGAGGCGCTGCAGGCCAGCCACCCCGGCTACGTCGTGCGCATGGCCGGCGGCGCCATCTTCGCCAGCGGCATGCTGCTGATGGCGTTGAACACCTGGCTGACCGTGCGCCGTCGTCGTGACGAGCGCGCGCCGCAGGCTTCGCCGCTGCTGGCCGGCTGAACGCCCGAACAGCGATCTCGCTCAAAACCGGTCCAGGGACGGACCGCTCCACCGCCCGCTGGCGGCCTCTTCCGATTTCGACACAAGCAGGACCAATGCACGACTCTTTTGCCCTCTGGATTCGCTCGTTCATCCCCGCCCCGTTGAATGCCTCGCCGAAGGAGTGGCTGCGCGCCGCCCTCGGCGTCGCCATCGTCATGCCGCTGGTGTTCTGCAGCGGCTATCTGCTGGTCGGCAGTTCGCTGACCCTGCAGATCATGGGCCCGGCCGGCGCCTCGGCGGTGCTGATATTTGTCGCCTCGTCCAGCCCGTTCGCCCAGCCCTGGGCGGTGCTCGCCGGCAATCTGCTGGCCGCGCTGATCGGCATCAGTCTGGGTATGAGCGGACTGCCGAGCGTGGCTTCGCTGGCGCTGGCGGCGTGCCTGTCGCTGCTGTGCCTGTTCTACCTGCGCTGCCTGCACCCGCCGAGCATCGCGCTGGCGCTGGTGGCGGCGGTCGGCAGTCCGGAGCTGCATCACCTCGGTTTCATGCTGGTCGGGCCCGTGCTGTTCTATTCGGCGCTCCTGGTGGCGGTGGCGCTGGTCTACAACAACCTGACCGGGCATCCCTATCCGAAGCCGCGGCTGAGCCGCGAGAACAGTCATCACACCCGCGACCTGCCGCCGGGCGAGCGCATGAGCTTCACCCATGACGACGTGGATCGTGCACTGCTGGAGTTCGGCGAGTATGTCGACGTCACCCGTGATGACCTGGAACGGCTGATCAAGCAGACCGAGAAGCATGCCCTGCGTCGCAGCATGGGCGAGGTCACCGCGGCGCACGTGATGTCGCGCGACCTCTATTGGCACACGCCGGACACCTTCATCGAACAGGCCTGGCAGACCCTGCAGGCGCATCGGCTGCGCTCGCTGCCGGTGGTGCAGGGCGACGACCTCCGGCTGGTGGGCATCGTCACCCAGGTCGACCTGCTCAAGCACTTCCACCCGCGCCCGGGGCGGCTCAGCTTCGGTCAGCTGAATTTCCTGCGCGGCACCAAGCTGCGCGCCATCATGAGTTCGCCGGTGGTTTCGGTGACGCCGGATACGCACATGGTCGAGCTGGTCTACCTGCTCTCCGATCGCGGCCTGCATTGCCTGCCGGTGGTCGACGCGCAGCAGCGCCTGGTGGGCATGATCACCCAGACCGACCTGATCGCCGCGCTGTACCGCAACTGGCTCAAACAGTTGCCGGACTGAGCGCTGCCGGAACGCTCGATCCACGCCAGCGCGCGTCCCGCCTCATAGCTCCGCGTAGTACCAGCGCGACCAGTCGTAGTCGTCCAGGGCGATCTCGCGCAGCAGCTCGATGGCCTTGGTCAGGGCCGGCGACTCGCTGGCTCGGGCATGGACCAGATAGATCGGGTAGGAAAACTCCGGCGCCTGTTCCACCCGCTTGAGAATTCCCTCGTCCAGATAGCGCTGCACGACGCGGGTGCGGAAATAGCCACGCCCGCCGCACTGCACCAGGTATTGCAGGGCCAGCGGCCCGAGACTGAACGACAGCGCCGCGCGACTGCATTCGGGCAGCGCCTGGTTGTGCTGCTTGCGAAACGCCGGCCCCCAGTCCACGTACAGGTAGGGCGCCGGGTTCTGCGTCTGCACCACCTGGATCAGCTTTTCTTCCAGCAGCTGCTCGACCTGCAGTCCCGGCCAGTACTCCGGCTGGTGCACCAGCGCGGCGTCCAGCACGCCCAGGTCGAGCTTCTTCTGCAGCTCTTCGCCACTGGCCACTTCCAGCCGTATCGCATGGCTGGCCAACCCCTGTCGCAGGCGCTGGGCCCAGGCCAGCATCAGCGGGTTGCACAGGCTCACCTCGGAGCCGAGGGTCAGCAGCTTGTCACCGCTCTGCGACAACGGCAGGTCGCGCCGCGCGGCTTCCCAGGTCTGCACCAGCTGAGTGGCATAGGCGACGAAGCGCTGACCGTCATCGGTCAGCCGCGCCCCGGCCCGATTGCGCACGAACAGCCGGCAACCCAGCTGCTCCTCGAGATTGTGCACCCGTGCGGTCACCGCCGTCTGGGTGATGTGCAGGCGTTCGGCGGTGGCGATGAAGCTGCCGCTGCGAATGATCTCGAGAAAGGTGCGGGCGAGATCGATGTCCATGTACGAGCCTTGAAAGCCGGGTTGGCTGGCGATTGTAGCAACCGTGCCGGCATCCGGTGGCGCGCGGCGCCAGCCGGGCTCAGGAGCAGCTGCCGGTGCGCGTGCGCTCTATGGTGATGCGGCCAGTGACTGACAGCGTCAGCGAACGCTCCTGGTTGCCCAGCGGCGAGGCGCGGCAGATGGTCAGCGAGAGTGGCGTGGTACCGAAGCCGCTGGGAAGAAAGGTCAGTTCGCGTACCGTCGAGGAGAGCCGGTAGCCATCCTTTGTCGATGGGTAGCTGCGGATCACCGTGCTGCCCGTGCGCATTACCCAGCCTTGTTCCCAGCCTGCGGCGGCGTCGCAATTGATGCCGTCGCTGGAGCTGCACAGGGTGATCGGTGCGCTGCGTTTCATAGCCTCGCTCCGGGCGAACTGGGCGCTCGCCGCGAAATCGGTGGTGTAGGTACGCAATCTGCTGTTGAGCACCATGCTGTCATAGCCCGGTACTGCTATAGCCGCCAGTACGGCCAGTACGCCGAGTGTCACCGTCAGCTCGATAAGGGTGAACGCGGCCTGGCGAACACTCGGGGTGGCCTGTGGCCGAATGCGGTACGGCATTAGCGCTCCTACTGCTCGATATTCCAGAACACCCGCGAAGTCGGCTGCATGACCGAAGCGGGATTGATCGGCGGGCTACCTTGCAGCGGCGAGGACGGGTCGGCGCCGATGACGAACGGCACGGTGGTGACACCGTCGTCCAGGGTCACCATGCCGGCAACCGGCGAAGGGGGTAGGCCGTCGCCGACCACGTCGTGATAGACGCCCTGGCCGGTCAGGTAATTGACGGTATAGACGCGGGTCTCGCCGAGCCCGGAGCAGACATTGGCCGACGGCACCCTCGGTTGATGGGTGCTGAAAGTCACATCGCCGAATACCGTGATCGCCGAGGTGACCACCTGCTCGGTGCTGTCGAGCTGCAGGTACCACCCCTTCTTCTGGCCGAGGCTGGTGGTGGTTGGTGCGCTCTGGGTGGTGATGCCCAGCAGCGAGTTCAGACAGATCAGACTCCCACCGCAGTTCAGGCCTTCACTGGCAAGCCAGCCGGTGTCGTTGGGGCGGTCACGCAGCATGAAGAAATAGTTGGTGGTGGCCGCGGCATCGTCGTAATCGAGCAGGGGCTTTTCCCGGTCGCCGGAGCCGAGCAGCAGGACGAAGTCGGCGCCATCGGCGACCACGTCTGGAGCGAACATGAACTTGCGATTGGCGGCGCAGTTTCCCGCCGTGCTGCAGCCCAGGGCTGCGATGCGGGTAATGGTCCAGTTCACCGGTGCAGCTGCACCCATGGTGATGCGGTAGACGTTGCCGCCCAGATCGGCCAGGTAGCCATACTGGGCCTGTCCGGCGCTGTTCCGCACCAACGTCACGTCGGAAACGACGCTGCGCTGGGTATCGAAGGTCTTGAGCAATGCGCCGCTGTCGGCGTCCAGTACGTAAACCTTGTTGCCCTTGGTCGTACTACTGCAGACATGTGGGTCTGCGTCCTCGCAGGTGTCGTAGCCGCCACCCATGATCAACATGGGCGCGGTACCTGCTCCGTAGCCGCTCGCCTTGAGCAGCTTCGGTGGCGCCCAGGTTTGGCCGATACCGGCGAAGCCCTCGCCGCAGTTGCTGTCGCTGACCGTGCCGCTGGTGGTGAAGTTGCTCGGGCAGCCGCGTTTCCACTTCAGTGCCGGTGCGGTCGGGTCAGTCACGTTGAAGGCGTACAGGGCCCGTCCGCCGCGGCGCATGGTGGCGTAGATCCAGGCGGCGGTGTCGTCCTGGTGGGCCACTACAGGGCCATCCATGCCGTAATCCTTGGGCTTGGGCGTAGTGGCTCCGCTAAAGCCGGGGAAGCTGATCGGAACGCTGTTGCTGTAGAGCCGCTTGATCTTGCTGTAGAACTCCGGGGGCATGAACGACCATAGCTCGCTACCGGCCGCGTGGGTGCCATAAGCGCTGGTGCGGTTGCCGACCACCGCACGCAGCGCGCCATCGTTGCCGCCGTAGAAGGTGACGATAGCGGGATTGCCGGTGCTGCCGTAGTTGATTGCGACTGGGCGCGAATGCACTACGTCACCATGTACCGAGGGGCGCATTTCGTTGAGGTTGCCGTCGCCATCCTCGTCCTGCAGGTCCTTGCCGCGCGCCCAGTCGATCAACGTGGTGCGCTCGGCATCATCGACTGCGCCCAGCTGCGTTGCGGTGATCGCCGTATTGGCGGTGGAGAAGTTGGTGAGCGAGGTGCAGGCACCGGCCGCACAGGTGAGCATGTTGCGTGTGCTGGAAGCCCGCAGCAGGTAGCCCTGACCACCCTTTTCGACGATGTTGCCATCCGGCGTGTTGGAGCCGGACGAATCTGCGCCGGTCAGACAACTGCCGCGGGCGCTGAAGCTCCAGTAGTTGTCCGCCGCGGTCGGCGTCCAGAAGCTGCGCGCGCATTCGGTGATGAAGCCAGTATTGCTGTTGATGGCGCTGACACCGTCGGCGTCGAGCAGGCGCAGGTCGGCGCCGATGTAGCCCAGCTTGTACTGCTTGAGATTACCGTGCCAGCGCGGAAATCCATCCGCGTCTGGACGGAACATGCCGATGAACACCTGGTTCAGGTAAGTGCCCTGGGCATTCACGCTGACCGGCAGACTAACCGAGGCGAACACGCTGTTGGTCGCCTGCACCTCGGAGAAGATCGCATTCAGCGCATCGACGATCTGGCTGCCGCTGCTGGTAACGTCGAAGTACTTGCCGTCGCTAGTGCGCGCCATACTCTGCAGCAGCGCCGTCCAGCCAAGCCCCTGGCGGTTGGTGCCACGGTTGATATCGATGGTGTAGGTGGTGATCTGCTGGGCGCTCTTTTTCATGAAGCGCGCCCATTCGTCAGCGACGTTGTCCTGCGAGTCGCTGGGGGTGATCGGAATCGTGGTGGTGGAGCCGCCAAGGCCAGCGAGGGCGGTGGTGGCCTGGGTGATATCCGAGCTGTTGTCCTGCGCCGGGCCATTGCTGATGTAAATGATGTAGTTCTTGCCGCAGCCGGAGACGATAGGTGAGCGGTAGCTGGTGGCGCTTTTGCTCTCCAGCGCATTGTTCGGCAAGGCGTAGACAGCATCGGAAGCAGTCGATACGCCGCGGTTGCCGGCGAAGTCGGCCTTGGCCTTGTTGTTGCCAGCGTGGGGGGTAGCACCGGCGAAGTACAGGTAGGCCTCCTGCATGGCCTTGCTGATCTTGCCTCCATTGGACTTGTCGCCGACCTTGTCGAAGCTGGTCACCAGATTCGCCATGGCCGTCTTGTTGGCGGCATCCATCGGCCGCAGGGCGGCGCGCACGTACGCACCGTCCGGCCCCGAATTTCCACCCCCGGTCTCGGTGAACATCATGATGCCCAAACGGAACTTGTCCTCCGGCAGGGCGTTGACCACCGAGCGCAGAGCGGCCATCTCGTTGGCGAAAGCGTCGTTCCAGTTCGCGGTGTTGTCGAGGATGATCAGCACGTTCGGCGCGCCGGTCGAACTGCTCGGCACACCAACGAACAGGTCGATATCTTCGGCGAACACCTTGTGCGCCAGACTCGCGCTCAGCACCAGCAACATCCGGCTCAGATACGTTTTCATGCGCTTACCTCGTGGGGCCGACTTCAGGGGCACAGCTGGTTCTTGCGAGCATCGGCCAGCAGTAGGCGGATGCCCGAGCGCACCCTTACCGAGGCGCCTGTTGCGGGATCCAGCACGCTGGCGAGCAGTTCCCATTCGGTGTTCCAGGTCGAGCTGGACATGCCTTCCAAGGTCAGGCTGCTGGGCGCGACGGCAGTAGCGAGGCTGACCCTGATGCATTGCGGTTGAGCCACGGCCACCTCGTAGTCATCGCTGCCGTCCCGGTTGATGTCGACGCCGATTGACTGGGCCGTTGGCGTGGTGCTCGCCATGGACTGGATAACCTGTTCAAGGGCGTTGTCCGCCGCGGCCAGCGCTTCGTTGCGCCATTGCTGGTTGCCGACCACGTCCAGGTTCACCCGGCTCATGGTGAAGGACGACGTCACTAGGACGGTCAGCAGAAGCAGCATGATCAACGCGGTGATCAGGGCGAAGCCCCGTTGGCGGCGGCGATTCATGGCGTCTCCCGGCGGGCCGAAACGTTGGTCAGGCGCACGGTGGTGGAATAGACGTGGCGTTGGAAGGCGTCGCTGAAGGGGCCGAAAGTTTCACCGCCGACGACGTAGGTCTTGTTTGACTGGTAGCCCGGGGTGGGCTCAAGGTTGCGAACCAGAAGATGAATCTCGACCACCACGGTATTGGTCAGGTCCGCCAGGCTGCAGGGCGTACTGGAGGTGCAGGTGGTGTCCGGTGCGCCATCGCCGCGGTTGGTTGGCGAGTTGCGGTTCAGCGCGCTGGCCCATTGCACCGGCTGGCTGTAATCGACCGCCGCGCCGGTGTCGCTGAGGTTGTCGACGCCGAAGACGAAGCGCATCGCTTCGATACCTTCGACCATCGCTAGCGCATCCTGCTGAATCAGTGCTCCACCGGTGAGATCGAAGCTGGACTGCATCAATGTGGGGATGCCGTCGCCAGCACTCACTGCGTAGTCGCGGATGTAGTAGGCCGTGTTGAGGAAGCGACGCTTGTCGGCGGAGGTCGTGCAGTTGCGCTTGTGAAGAGAGAAACCGCTGGTATCGAAAACGTAGCGCGGCTCGCTTTCGCAGTAGGAGGTTTGCCAATAGAGCTTGCCGTTGGTGTCGGTCTCGCAGTTGGCTGCCCCGGCCACGCAGCTGGCCACATGGCGCACCAGTAGTACATCGCTGCCCAGGCGGGGCGAAGGCATCACGCTGGCGCAGTCGGTCGGTACGGTGGCATAGAGCTGCACCGGGACGCCGAGCAGGTTGGTCTTGTACGGCGCGTCCCAAGCCGAATAGGGCGCACAGGGTGTCGGGACAGCGAGGGGATAGTCGGCGGGTGCCGCGGTGGCGGTGAGATCGTCGAATTCGGGCAGGTAACCATCGAGAAAGCCGGCATGCATGAGGTCGTCGCGCAGCAGTCGAATCGCCAGCCGGCCGTGTTCCATCTGACTGTTGGTCTTGGCCAATTCGCTGTTGCTGCGGCTCATGTTGAGGTACAGGGTCAGGGTGGCGGCGCTGAGAATCAGGGCGAGAGTCATCGCCACCATCAGTTCGATCAGACCGAAGCCAGCGCTGGCGCTATAGCCACGCATTGCAAATACTCGTCTCATAGCGGTGCCACCCGCACCAGCGTGGTGACAACTCGGCGGCAGCGGTCGCCGCTGCACTGACTGCCGGTGTCTCCGTCGAAGGCGTCCTTGCCACAAGCGACGCTGGCCGGTGGCGCCGTAAGGGGCAGCAGACCCTGCCAGGCGACCGTCAGCAGATACTGATTGTTACCCAATGCTTCGACGCAACCGCGCCCACCGATCAGCCCGCCGGCAAGAACGCCGCTTGTGCTTTCGCGAGTACCTTGCAGCGCGGCACACCAGGCCGCGGCATCGCGCTGTTGCTGAGTCGTACTGGAGGTAGGGCAGGCCATGCCTGCACCTAGTGGGCTCGACGTACCGGTCACATAACTGGCCGCTGCGGTGCGATTGGCTGTCATGCGTGCGGCGAGGTCATCGAGCAGCAGCAATGCCTGTGAGCGCTGGTAGGTTTCCATCTCCGATTGCTGCAAGCGCGCCTGCAGTGCCATCACGCCGAGGAGGCCGACGGCAAGGATCACCAGGGTGACCAGCACCTCTATCAAACTCACACCGACCTGGCGGTGGTTTACGGAAGACACCGTGTTCACCACTTGTCCGGAGGCGTCTTGACGCCTTCGTGGTTGAGGGTGAGGTCACCGTCGACGGCCTGGCTGCCGAGAGCGGTAAACGTGATGAGGAACGAGGGGGCCGTCCCGCTGCCAACCGTCACGGCGAAGCTGTAGTGCGGGCTCACTTCGCCAGAGAGCGTAAACCCGCTGGCTGAGAGAGCCGCGGTATCGGCGTAGCTGCGGTTGGCGAGTAAGAACTGCTGCTGGCGGTTGGCGATCTCCAGCATCTGCGCCTGGGCGGCGGTACGGTTGCTGCGGATGACGTACTGGCGATAGTTCGGCAGCGCAATGGCGGCGAGGATGCCGATGATGACCACGACGATCATGGCTTCGATCAGGGTGAAACCACGCGCTTTATACCGAGCCACATTACTTCTCCAAGTGAGGCCGATCACAGCGGGAGCGCGAACTCCCCATCATCACGAGTCGGCGGAATACGCCGAATCAGTGATGGCACACAAATATTATGGTGACATCAAAGTCAAAGATAGACTGGTCGGTCACAAATGCCGATATTTTGTGTCGTAGTTCAAATATGGCTGGTGTTGGAGGCGGCTTTTACGGCCGTTAACGCTGCTGTCAAAGCAGCGTTAACGCGGGCTGGAAGGTGCTAATGCGAGGTGCCTTCGGCGAACTCGATCTTGTTGCCGACGTTGTACTTGCCCGATGGCTTGTTCATCGGGATGCGCTTGACCTCCTCCAGCGTCTTGGCGTCGTAGACGATCAGTGCGCCGTCGGTGTCCCAGACGCTGAGCAGGGCGTAGCGGCCGTCGTTGGTGAATTCGACGTGGGCGGCGTTCTTGCCCGGCATCGGCCGCAGCGTGTGGGCGACTTCCAGGGTCTGCTTGTCGATCAGGTGCACGGCGTCGTTGTTCGGGCCGAAGAACACGTCGGTCCAGGCGTAGGACGAGTTGGCCTGGCTGCGCATGAAGAAGCCCGGGCCTTCGGTGGGGATCTCCTTGATCAGCTTCCAGGTGTCCAGATCCAGCACCGAGATCAGTCCCTTGCTGACGTTGGGGGTGGCGAACACCCATTTGCCGTCGCGCTTCCAGTAGATGCCCGAGCCCAGGTGCGGCATGCCCGGCAGCGGAATGTCGGTGACTGCCTGGCCGTTGTCGAGATCGATCACCTGGCCACCGTGGGCCTTGCGCGAGGTAGCCAGCAGGTAGCGGTAGTCCGGCGTGAAGGAGAAGTCATCGAGGAAGTCGGCGGCCTCGATGCGCCGCGGTTCGAAGGTCGGCTCGCCGGCATAGGAGAGCTCCCAGGCCTCTTTCACGTCCTTCAGCGCGACCACGAAGCTGTCGCGCGGCGGCGCGGTGTACACGGCGCTGACCCGTGACGGCGTGCCGTCCTGGCCGACGGCGGGGATGTGCTTGACCAGCGACAGGTCGCGGGCATCGAGCAGCACCAGGTTGCCCGGCAGGTAGTTGCCCACCAGCACCCAGCGGCCGTCGTTGCTGACCGCCAGGTTGCGGGTGTTCAGCCCGGCGCGGACCTCGGCGAGCATGGTCAGGTTGTGCAGGTCGTAAACGCTGACCCAGCCATCGCGGGAGGCGAAATAGACGAAGCGGCCATCGGGCGAGAACTTCGGCCCGCCGTGCAGGGCGAAGTGCGACTGGAAGTTGGCCAGTTCCTCGAAACGATCACCATCCAGCACCCGCACGTGATGATTGCCAGCCTCGACCACGACGAACAGGTTGCGTGGATCGGCGCCGTGCTGCGGAGTCGTCGGCAGGGTGGCGACGTCGGTGAGGATGCGGTGGCTGGCCCGGATATCGGCATCGCTCCAGGTCGGCGGCACGGCCGAGGGCTGATACAGGTAATCGACCAGGCCGGTGATCTGCGCGTCATTCAGCACGTGTGAATAGGCGGCCATCTGGCTCGCCGGGCGGCCGTCGCGGATCACCGCCTGGGCCTCGGCCGGTTTGATGCGGCTGAGGCTTTCCGGCAGCAGCGCCGGCCCGGCGCCACCGAGGCGGTTGACGCCGTGGCAGGCCTGGCAGTGCAGTTCGTAGAGGGCCTGGCTGTCGTCCGGCGTGGCGGCACTGGCCATGTCGAGGGCGACGAAGGTGGCGGCCGGCAGCGCGGCGGCCAGCAGCAGGGCGGGTATCAGTTGCATAAGGCCTCCGCGGTGGCGAGCGGGTCGCCGTGCAGGCGCGCCGGGTGGCGGACCTGGCGCTCGGCGAACAGGCCCACCACCTTGCCGATTACGGTGAGAGTCGGTGGGGTGAGGTGCTGCTCGTCGGCCATGTTCGGCAGTTGCCGTAGCGTGCAGCGCACCACCTGCTGGTCCGGCCGGGTGCCGTTGCCGATCAGTGCGGCCGGGGTATCCACCGGCAGGCCGGCGGCGATCAGGTTGCGCGAGATCTCGCCGAGGCTGGCCAGCCCCATGTAGAACACCAGGGTCTGGCCGCCCTGGGCCAGTGAGTCCCACGGCAGGTGCAGTTCGCCGTTGGTCTGCAGGTGGCCGGTGATGAACTGACAGGAATGCGCCAGGTCGCGATGGGTCAGCGGGATGCCAGCATAGGCGCTGCAACCGGCTGCGGCGGTGATGCCCGGCACCACCTGGCAGTCGATGCCGCGCTGCAGAAGGAACTCCAGCTCTTCGGCGCCGCGACCGAAGATGAACGGGTCGCCGCCCTTGAGCCGCACCACGCGCTTGTTCTGCTTTGCCAGGTCGGCGAGCAACTGATTGATTTCCGGTTGCGGCAGGCTGTGATAACCGCTGGTCTTGCCGACATAGTGGCGGCTGCAGGCGGCGGGCAGCAGGTCCATCAGGGCATCGCTGACCAGCCGGTCGTAGACCACCGCATCGGCCTGTTGCAGCAGGCTCCAGGCACGCAGGGTGAGCAGGCCGGGATCACCCGGGCCGGCGCCGACCAGAGCGACTTCGCCGGGGGCGAACGCGGCGCTCAGCGAAGCGGGAAGTGTGAGTGGCTGGTCCATGCGGTGCTCCTGAATGCTCATCGGACTACGGTGTGCGGGCGGCGCTTGGCGGCCGCTTCGATCAAATGGCGATGCTGGGAATGCGCTCGGGCGTCGGCAGGCCGATCTCCTCGTCGGAGAGGTAGCAACCCGGGTCCTCGGCCCAGAGGTCGCCCTGCGCCCAGGCGCGGGTACGGGTGTTGCCGTTGCAGATCGACAGCCAGCGGCATTCGGCACAGCGGCCATTCACCGCTCGCGGATGCTGGCGCAGCTCCTGCAGCAGTGGGGCCGGCTCGTGCAGCCAGATGTCGCTGAAACGCTGGCGGCGCACGTTGCCCACGGTGTGCTGCCACCAGTAGGTGTCCGGGTGCACGTCGCCGATGTTGTCGATGTTGGCGATGCCGCTGCCCGAGGCGTTGCCGCCCCAGGCCCGCAACATGCCTTCCAGGCGCTCGCGATGCTCGGGCAGGTGCTGCTCGACCCACTGCAGCAGGAGGATGGCGTCGGCGTCGTTGTTGCCGCTGACGAAGTCGGTCTCGCGGCCGTGCTGCACGTCGTCCCAGGCCTGCTCGAAGAGCTGGCGCATGGCATCGCGGGTCATCTGGTGATGGGCGTCGGCCTTGCGGCTGCGCTTGCCACGGCCGCTGTAGTTGAGGTGCGAGAGGTAGAACTTCTGTACGTCGTGCTCACGCATCAGTGCCAGCAGGGCGGGCAGCTGCGGGTAGTTGTTCTGTGTCAGGGTGGTGCGCAGGCCGACGCGGATGTCGTGCTGGCGACACAGGTCGATGGCATGCATGGAGGCGGCGAAGCTGCCCTTGAGCTGGCGCCAGTCGTCATGCACCGCTTCCAGGCCATCGATGCTGATGCCGACGTAATCGAACCGGGCCGCGGCGATGCGCGCGATGTTGCCTTCGTCGATCAGCGTGCCGTTGGTCGACAGGGCGACGAAGAAGCCCTTGTCGCGAGCGTAATCGGCCAGCTGGAAGATGTCGCCGCGCAGCAGCGGTTCGCCGCCGGAGAGGATCAGCACGCGCACGCCGGCTTCGTGCAGATCGTCGATCACTCGGAGCGCCTCGGCGGTGTCCAGCTCGTCGCGGAATTCGCTGTCGGCGGAGGTTGCATAGCAGTGCCTGCAGGTCAGGTTGCAGCGCCTGAGCAGGTTCCATATCACCACGGGTGGGCGCTTGCCGCTGACACTGCGGGCGCCGAGCACCGGCGTGGTCGGCTGGGCCAGGGCGCGCAGGTAATGGCTGATTCTCAACATGGGCGGCTCCGCTTCGGCAGCGTGTCACAGCGGGCGCGCCGTGCTGGCCGCCCCTTGGTTGAGCAGCAGGATCACCGAGTGGGATAGGCCTGGCCTTGATCGGAAACAATAAAAGTCGCGCGGCCTTGGTGCCCAGCACGGCCGGCCCGGGCCGCCGGTCAGAGCAGAGTCAGCAGCACGCCGACTGCGATGACCAGCGGCCAGCCGAGCAGCAGCAGGCGCCACGGCCAGGGTGCGTGGCGCAGCTCCATGAAGCCATCGGTGATCAGCCAGGCCTTGCCGAACGCAGCGAGCAGCACGCCGCCTGCCAGCGCGAGGGTGGCACCGGCATTGCCCAGCACGACGGTGGATATCGACAGCACCGCCAGACCGAGCCAGCAGGCGACCAAGACCTTGGTAGCGGACATGTTTGCCTCGTCAGTTCAGCACGTAGACCAGCGGGAACAGCAGCACCCAGACCAGATCCACCATGTGCCAGTAGAGCACCCCGGATTCCAGGCCGCCGTGGTCGTCCGGCCGGTAGGCACGGCGCCGGCAGCGTTCGGCCAGCCAGGCGAGGATGACCATGCCCAGCAGCACGTGGAGGAAATGAAAGCCGGTGAGAATCCAGTACAGGGTGAAGAAGGTGTTGTGCTCCATCCCCAGGCCGAGCCCTGCCAGATGACCATACTCGTTGAGCTTGAGCACCATGTAGACGCATGAGGTGCCCAGTGCGGCGAGCAGAAGCAAGGCGGCGCGTCCCTGCCGAGCCTGGCGAACCTGCTCGACGGCCAGTGCGGCGAACAGGCCCGAGGTCAGCAGGCTCAGGGTCAGTGCCAGGCCGATGGAGCTGTCCAGCGCCGCGCGGCTTTCGCCGAACTGCTGCGGGTTGAACATCTGCGTGACCGCGAACGCCAGGATCAGAATGGCGAACACGGTCAGCTCGGCGAGGATGAAGAACCACATCGCCAGATCACCCGGTAGGCGCCGGGCGGGGCTGGCGAGCACGTCAGCCGAAGTGGACATCGACCACATCCATCAGCGCGGCGACGGTTTGCGGGTCATCCGACAGCGGCTCGGCGAGGCAGGCCAGGCAGGCCTGCCGCGGCGTCATGCCGGAGCGGATCATGCGCGCGGTGAAGATCAGCAGGCGGGTCGACGCGACTTCCTCCAGATCGTGCTGCTCCAGCCGGCGCAGCGCCTGGCCGAGCTTGACCACCTGGGCGGCGAGCGCAGCATCCACCTGCGCTTCGTTGGCGACGATGCGCTCTTCCTCGGCGGCTGGCGGATAGTCGAAGCGCATCGCCACGAAGCGCTGGCGGGTGCTGGGCTTCATGCCCTTGAGCAGGTTCTGGTAACCGGGGTTGTAGGACACCACCAGCATGAAGCCCGGCGGCGCCTTGAGCGCCTCGCCGGTGCGCTCGATGAACAGTTCGCGGCGGTCGTCCGCCAACGGGTGCAGCACCACGGCGGTGTCCTGGCGCGCTTCCACCACCTCGTCCAGGTAGCAGATACCACCTTCGCGCACCGCGCGGGTCAGCGGGCCGTCCTGCCACCAGGTGCCCTGGGCGCCGATCAGGTGGCGGCCGACCAGGTCGGCGGCGGAGAGGTCGTCATGGCAGGCCACGGTGTACAGCGGCAGATTCAGCCGGTGCGCCATGTGCTGCACGAAGCGCGTCTTGCCACAGCCGGTCGGGCCCTTGATCAGCACCGGCATGCCGTGCTGCCAGGCCTGCTCGAACAACTGCTCCTCGTTGCCCAGCGGTTGATAGAAGGGCGCGTCCGGCGTGCCAGCGGCGATTCGGATTTCAGGCGCGTTCACAGGCAGTACCTCACGACAGCGGTTGGTTATTTCCATCGCCACGCTACCGGCCCCGTGCGACCCCCTCAAGCCGTGCGCCGGCAAAGCTTGATTGCGGTCAAGTCTGCGTCGAGATCTGCGACGAACAGGCGGCGAAACGAGGCGCTTTGTCGCAGCTGTAGCGGCGATCTCCGCGACAAGGCGTCACGTCTGGGGCATCTCGGGGGGCCTCTTGATTACCGTCAAGCGCCTTCGCTTCCGCGCTCTCATAGCATCCGAATCGCAAAAAGAAGAAGTCCCCGGGAACTGCCACACCGCCGTAACTAGCAGGAGTCGCGCCTGAGCGCTCCCATAGGAGAGAAGGATGAGCAATGTCGGTAAACCTATTCTGGCTGGCGTGATCGCCGGCCTTTCGCTGCTAGGTCTGGCAGTCGCCCAGGCTGCCGCCCCAGAGATGACCGCCGAAGAGAAAGAGGCGGCCAAGCAGATCTATTTCGAACGCTGCGCCGGTTGCCATGGCGTTCTGCGCAAGGGCGCAACGGGCAAGAACCTCGAACCGCACTGGACCAAGACCGATGCGGACGGCAAGAAGACCGAGGGCGGCACCCTCAATCTGGGCACCAAGCGCCTGGAGAACATCATTGCCTATGGCACCGAGGGCGGGATGGTCAACTACGACGACATCCTCACCAAGGAAGAGATCAACATGATGGCGCGCTACATCCAGAACACCCCGGATGTGCCGCCGGAGTTCTCCCTGCAGGACATGAAGGACAGCTGGAAACTCATCGTTCCGGTTGATCAGCGTCCGAAGAAGCAGATGAACAAGATCAACCTGAAGAACGTCTTCGCCATCACCCTGCGCGATGCCGGCAAGCTGGCGCTGGTGGACGGCGACACCCACACCATCTGGAAGGTGCTGGATACCGGCTACGCCGTGCACATCTCGCGCCTGTCCGCCTCCGGTCGCTATGTCTACACCGTGGGCCGCGACGGCCTGACCACCATCATCGACATGTGGTACGAGGAGCCGACCACCGTCGCCACCGTGCGCCTGGGTTCCGATGCCCGCTCCGTGGACACCTCCAAGTTCAAGGGCTACGAGGACAAGTACCTGATCGGTGGCACCTACTGGCCGCCGCAGTACTCGATCATGGACGGCGAGACCCTGGAGCCGATCAAGGTCGTCTCCACCCGTGGCCAGACGGTCGACGGCGAATACCACCCCGAACCGCGCGTGGCGTCCATCGTCGCCTCGCACATCAAGCCGGAGTGGGTGGTCAACGTGAAGGAGACCGGGCAGATCATCCTGGTCGACTACACCGACCTGAAGAACCTCAAGACCACCACCATCGAGTCGGCCAAGTTCCTTCACGACGGCGGCTGGGACTACTCCAAGCGCTACTTCATGGTCGCCGCCAACGCCTCCAACAAGGTCGCGGCAGTCGATACCAAGACCGGCAAGCTGGCCGCGCTGGTCGACACCGCGAAGATCCCGCACCCGGGTCGCGGCGCCAACTTCATCCATCCGCAGTTCGGCCCGGTCTGGACCACCGGCCACCTGGGTGACGACGTGGTCTCGCTGATCTCCACCGCATCGGACGATCCGAAGTACGCCAAGTACAAGGAGCACAACTGGAAGGTGGTGCAGGAGCTGAAGATGCCGGGCGCCGGCAACCTGTTCGTCAAGACCCATCCGAAGTCGAAGAACCTCTGGGCCGACGCGCCGATGAACCCCGAGCGGGAAGTCGCCGAATCCGTCTACGTCTACGACCTGGCCGATCTCAGCAAGGCGCCCAAGCGGCTGGACGTCGCCAAGGACTCCGGCCTGCCGGAAAGCAAGGCGATCCGTCGCGCCACTCACCCCGAGTACAACGAGGCGGGTGACGAGGTGTGGATCTCCCTCTGGGGCGGCAAGACCGACCAGTCCGCGATCGTGATCTACGACGACAAGACGCTGAAGCTGAAGAAGGTGATCACCGATCCGGCGATCGTCACGCCGACCGGCAAGTTCAACGTCTTCAACACCATGCACGACGTGTACTAATCCGCCCGAGGATTGCCTGTTAACACCCACCACGCCCGGCGTGGTGGGTCTGGCAAGGGAACCGATTCCATGACCGATCAAGACGGCAACAAGCAACAAAAGGGCGGCGGCATCCTGGCACTGCTGCGGCGGCCGAGCACGCGCTATTCGCTCGGCGGCATTCTGGTAGTGGGCATCGTTGCCGGCATCATCTTCTGGGGCGGGTTCAACACCGCGCTGGAAGCGACCAACACCGAAACCTTCTGCATTTCCTGTCACGAGATGGGCAACAACGTCTACCCCGAATACAAGGAAACCATCCACTACAGCAACCGCACCGGCGTGCGTGCCACCTGCCCGGACTGCCACGTCCCGCGCGACTGGACGCACAAGATGGTGCGCAAGGTCGAGGCCTCCAAGGAGCTGTGGGGCAAGATCGTCGGCACCATCGACACCCAGGAGAAGTTCGAAGCCAAGCGGCTGACGCTGGCCCGACGCGAATGGGCGCGGATGCGGGCATCCGATTCCCGTGAATGCCGCAATTGCCACAGCCTCGAGAGCATGAGCTCCGACAAGCAGAAGCAGCGCGCGCGCAAGCAGCACGAGATGGCGCGCGAAGACAACCTGACCTGCATCGCCTGCCACAAGGGCATCGCGCATCACCTGCCCGAAGGCATGACCGAAGAAGACGAAGACTGACCCAGGTTCTGGCGGGCCAGCCAACCATCGATGATGAGGAACCGACTATGAAAAAGACTCTGATGGCCAGTGCGGTGGGGGCGGTGATCGCTTTCGGCGCACAGAGCGCCATGGCCGCCGCGCCTGCCGACTGGAGCTCGGTGGCCGCGACCGACGTCACCCTGTTCTACCCCGGTGTGTCGCCGGTGGAGTGGATCACCAAGGGCACCGAGCACGGCGGCGCGCGCGCCCTGAAAAAAGGCGAAACCTGCGCCGGCTGCCACTCCGAGGAAGCCGGCGACATGGGCGCCAAGATGGCCAGCGGACAGAAGCTCGAGCCCAGCCCGATCGCCGGCAAGGCGCCCTTCATCAATGCCAAGGTCCAGGCCGCCAATGACGGCGAGAACCTCTACCTGCGCTTCACCTGGAAGCAGCCGGCCGCCTCCGGCGCGGCACCGATGGATGCCGCCAACCCGGTGAAGATCGCCTACATGCTCGAAGGCGGCTCCAAGGTGGAGCTGGCCGAGCAGGGCGGCTGCTGGGGCAGTTGCCACGGCGATGCGCGGACCATGCCCGGCGCCGCCGAGACCAAGACCAAGTACGTCAAGGGCGGCTCGCTGGCCGACGGCGTGTTCTACGACCTGAACCAGTGGCGCAGTGGCGAGAACAAGGCCTTCGACGGCTACGTCGCCGGCGAGCGGGTGATGGAGGGCGGGCAGGCGCTGGTCGGTGCTCAGGGCCAGCTCGACGGCGACACCTGGTCGGTGGTCTTCACCCGCAAGTTCGCCGGCGGCGAGGGTGACGTCACACTGGCACCCGGCAACCTCTACAACTTCGGCTTCGCCATCCACGACGACAGCGCCACCGGTCGTTTCCACCATGTCTCGCTGGGCTACACGCTGGGCATCGACGCCCAGGGCGACATCACCGCCGCCAAGCAGTAAGCCGTCAGGGCACAGGGGCCGGCCCCGCGCCGGCCCCTTTTTCATGCGCCTTTGGCAATGCCGACACGGCCGGCGGCAGCCCGGCGGAACGAGTTGATTGCAGTCAAGGAAGGCGGGAGGCCGCTCCTTCATTCTGAACTCGCCCGCACCGGTCGCGACGCAGCCGTTTGAGGTCCGGAACCCACAAACAATGACCAAGGACAAAAGGTTGCCTAGCACAAGCGGTAAATTTACCGTGCACTTGCTCAGTGCGTCTTTGGCTGAGCACCCTTTGGGTGGGCGGCAACGTTCACCCCTTTAGCCTTGAGGAATAGTTCTAATGAAGAAAATCCTTATCCCGATGCTCGCCCTGGGTGGCGCGCTGGCCCTGCAGCCGGCTCTGGCCCAGGACGGTGAAGCGCTGTTCAAGAGCAAGCCCTGTGCGGCCTGCCACAGCATCGATGCCAAGCTGGTCGGTCCGGCGTTCAAGGAAGTCGCCGCCAAGTACGACGGTCAGGACGGCGCCGCCGACCTGCTGGCCGGCCACATCAAGAACGGCAGCCAGGGCGTCTGGGGTCCGATCCCGATGCCGCCAAACCCGGTCACCGAAGAAGAGGCCAAGATCCTGGCCGAGTGGGTTCTGAGCCACAAGTAAGCTCTCCCGGAGGACGCCATGACAGTTGCCCGACACGCCGTTTCACGTCTGGGGCTGGCCCTGGCGTCCTTTCTCCTGATTCCTCTCGCCCTGGCCGCAGCGCCCTCTGCCGAGCGCCAGGCGAAGCTCGACCATCTCTTGCTTCAGGACTGTGGCTCCTGCCATGGCCTGCGCATGACCGGCGGACTCGGCCCGGCGCTGACGCGCGATGCCCTGGCCGGCAAACCCCGCGACAGTCTCATTGCCACCGTGACCCACGGCCGCCCCGGCACCGCCATGCCCGGCTGGAACGCCCTGCTCGACGAGCAGGACATCGCCTGGCTGGTCGACCGGCTCCTCGAAGGATATCCCAAGCCATGATGCGCCCCTTTCTGCTGCTGGCTGCGGCCGGCCTGCTCGCGGCCTGTGCCCAGCAACCCCTGCGCGGCACCGGCGACCTGGGCGTGGTGGTGGAACGCGCCACCGGCAGCCTGCAGATCATCGAAAGCAGCACCCAGAGCCAGCTGGCGCGCGTGGAAGGGCTGGGCGACCTGTCCCACGCCTCGGTGGTTTTTTCCCGCGATCAGCGCTACGCCTACGTCTTCGGCCGCGATGGCGGGCTGAGCAAGGTCGACCTGCTGCGCCAGCGCATCGAGCGTCGGGTGATCCAGGGCGGCAACAGCATCGGGGGCGCCATCAGCCAGGACGGCAGCCTGATCGCCGTCGGCAACTACGAGCCGGGTGGGGTCAAGGTGTTCGATGCCCAGACCCTGGAGCTGGTCGCCGACATTCCCGCCACGCCGCTGGCCGATGGCAGCCGCAACTCGCGGGTGGTCGGCGTCATCGACGTACCCGGGCGGCGCTTCATCTACAGCCTGTTCGATACCGATGAAACCTGGCTGCTGGATTTCAGCCAGGGCAATCGGCCACGGATCACCCGTTTCGAAGGCATCGGCCGCCAGCCCTACGACGCGCTGCTGACCCCGGAAGGCCGCTACTACATCGCTGGCCTATTCGGCGAGGACGGCATGGCCAAGATCGATCTCTGGCATCCCGAGCGTGGCGTGGAGCGCATCCTCGACGGCTACGGGCGCGGTCAGCAGAAGCTGCCGGTATACAAGATGCCGCACCTGGAGGGCTGGACCGTGGCCGGCAACCAGACCTTCGTGCCTGCGGTCGGCCAGCACCGGGTGCTGGTGATGGATTCGCAGAAGTGGCAGCAGACCGCGGCCATCGACGTCGCCGGCCAGCCGATCTTCGTCATGGCTCGGCCGGACGCACGGCAGATCTGGGTCAACTTCGCTCATCCGGACAACGGCAGGGTGCAGGTCATCGACAGCGAGACCCACGAGATCGTCGCCACCCTGGAGCCCGGTCCGGCGGTGCTGCACATGGAGTTCACCGCCCGTGGCGACCAGCTCTGGCTGTCGGTGCGCGATGGCGAGGAGGTCCAGGTCTGGGACCCCTACACCCTGAAGCTGCTCAAGCGACTGCCGGCGCACAGCCCGAGCGGTATCTTCTTCAGCAGCCGTGCCCACGAGACGGGGCTGTGACATGCAGATCGACACGCTCAGCCGCCGCCTGATCGACCGCTACCAGCACGGCATGCCGCTGTGCGCCGAACCCTACCGCGCCATGGCCGAAGAACTCGGCTGCAGCGAAGGCGAGGTGCTCGCCTGCCTGGAGCGCTTGCAGGCGGCGGGCGGGCTGTCGCGTATCGGCCCGGTGTTCGAGCACAGCCGCGCCGGGGCCAGCACGCTGGTAGCGCTGGCCGTGCCCGAGGCGCGCCTGGAGCAGGTCGCGGCACGCATCAACGCCTTTCCCGAGGTCAATCACAACTACCTGCGCGAGCATCGCTACAACCTTTGGTTCGTCCTGACCGGGCCGGACCGCGCGCATATCGACCGCTTGCTCGCCGAGATCGAGGCGGACACCGGCCTCGTTCCGCTCGATCTGCCGATGCAGCAGGCCTTCCGTATCGACCTGGGCTTCCCGCTGGGAGACATCCGATGAACGCTTGTCTCGACGAACCACGGGCATTGCAGCTGCGGCGCCTGCTGGAAACCGGGTTGCCGCTGGCGGCCCGACCGTACCGTCAGCTGGCCGAGCAGATCGGCTGCAGCGAGCAGCAGGTACTCGAGCAGGTGGAACAGTGGCAACAGGTCGGACTGTTCCGCCGCGTCGGCCTGGTGCTCAAGCACCGCGCCCTGGGTTTCCGTGCCAACGCCATGCTGGTGATGGACATCCCCGATGAGCAGGTGGACGAAGTCGGCCGTCGCCTCGGCCAGGCCGCCGGCGTCAATCTCTGTTACCAGCGACCGCGTCGCCTGCCCCAGTGGCCCTACAACCTGTTCTGCATGGTGCATGGGCGCGAGCGCGAACAGGTCTGCCAGCTGATCGAGCAGCTGCTGGCCGAGCACGGCCTGAGCGGCGTGCCACACCAGCTGCTGTTCAGCACCCGCGCCTTCAAGCAGTGCGGTGGGCGTTTCGCCCCGCCGGCGCGGGAGTTTGCCCATGGATGAGCTCGATCGCCTGCTGGTCAACCGCCTGCAGCACGGTCTGCCGCTGGTGCGGCATCCCTGGGAGGCGTTGGCCGAAGAGCTGGGCAGCTCGGCTGAAACGCTGCGTCAGCGGGTCCGGGCGCTGCTCGACGATGGCACGCTGACCCGATTCGGGCCGATGTTCGATGTCGACCGCCTCGGTGGCGCCTTCACCCTGGCCGCGCTGGCGGTGCCGGAGGCGCGTTTCGACGAGGTCGCCGCGCTGCTCGAGGCGATGCCCGAGGTCGCCCACAACTACCGCCGCGAGCACCCGTGGAACATGTGGTTCGTGCTCGGCTGCGAGACCCCTGCGGGCATTGCCGAAGCCATCGCGCGCATCGAGGCGCAGACCGGCCTGACGGTGCTCAACCTGCCGAAGGAGGAAACCTTTCATGTCGGTTTGCACTTCCCTGTCTGATGAAGTCCTGGTGCGTCGCTTGGTCGAGCTGACCGAGGCCGGACTGCCGCTGGTGGCCGATCCCTGGGCCTGGCTCGCCGACGAGCTGGGGCTCGAGGTGGACGACACGCTGGCGCTGCTGCAGCGCCTGCAGGCCGAAGGGGCGATTCGGCGGATCGCCGCGGTGCCCAACCACTACCGCCTGGGTTACCGGCACAACGGCATGACCGTGTGGGATGTCGACGATGCCGAGATCGACCGTCTGGGCGCGCGGATCGGTGCCCAGCCCTTCGTCAGCCACTGCTATCGACGGCCACGCCGCGAGGGCTGGCCTTACAACCTGTTCGCCATGGTGCACGGGCGCGATGCCAGCGACATCGAGGCCTACCGCAACCAGATCCGCGCGCTGCTCGGCAGTGCCTGTCGCGCGAACGAGATGCTGGTGTCCAGTCGCATCCTGAAGAAGACCGGCCTGCGCCTGGCCGCTCAGCGCCGCGCCTGAGCCCCCGTCGGCGCTGCCGTTCGCCCTCGCCGGCAGCGCCGGCCAGCGGGTGCACAGGCCCGTTGCACAGCGGCACGATGCCCGGCGGGCGCGCCTGAAAACCGCTGGAACCCTTGCCCCGCAAGGGCTTGCGACCTCCCTTCGATCCCCCTGGAAAGCCTGACTGTTGCGTTCGGGTTTTTCTTGATTGCCATCAAGCAGGTTTCGATAGCCCCCTTCTTAAACTGGCCACGCCAAGCCATGAGGAGGCGACCATGTCCGAGACCTTCACCAAAGGGATGGCCAGGAATATTTACTTCGGAGGAAGCGTGTTCTTCTTCCTGGTATTCCTCGGCCTCACTTACCACACAGAGCAGACTTTCCCCGAACGAACCAATGCATCGGAGATGACCGAGGCGGTGGTTCGCGGCAAGGCGGTCTGGGAAAACAACAACTGCATCGGCTGCCACAGCCTGCTGGGTGAAGGCGCCTACTTCGCGCCGGAGCTGGGCAACGTGTTCGTCCGCCGGGGTGGTGAGGAGGCCTTCAAGCCCTTCCTGCACGCCTGGATGAAGGCTCAGCCACTCGGCGCCCCCGGACGCCGCGCGATGCCGCAATTCAATCTGACCGAGCAGCAAGTTGACGATATGGCGGAGTTCCTCAAGTGGACTTCGAAGATCGACACCAACAACTGGCCGCCAAACAAGGAAGGTTGAGTGATGAACGTCTTTGTTTCCGAATTCAAAGGAGGGCCACGAGATGGGCATCATTAACCCGCATCTCAAATTCCAATCGCAGGCGGTCGCCAAACCCTACTTCGTGTTTGCACTGATCCTGTTCGTCGGTCAGATCCTGTTCGGTCTGATCATGGGGCTGCAGTACGTGGTGGGCGACTTCCTGTTCCCGCTGCTGCCGTTCAACGTGGCGCGGATGGTGCACACCAACCTGCTGATCGTCTGGTTGCTGTTCGGCTTCATGGGCGCGGCCTACTACCTCATCCCCGAGGAAGCGGACCGTGAACTGCACAGCCCGAAACTGGCCATCATCCTGTTCTGGGTGTTCGCCGCCGCCGGCGTGCTGACCATTCTCGGTTACCTGTTCGTGCCCTATGCGGGCCTGGCGGAAATGACCAAGAACGAGCTGCTGCCGACCATGGGGCGCGAGTTCCTGGAGCAGCCGACGATCACCAAGATCGGCATCGTGATCGTGGCGCTGGGCTTCCTCTACAACATCGGCATGACCATGCTCAAGGGTCGCAAGACCGTGGTCAGCACGGTGATGATGACCGGTCTGATCGGCCTCGCGGTGTTCTTCCTGTTCTCCTTCTACAACCCGGAGAACCTGGCGCGCGACAAGTACTACTGGTGGTTCGTCGTGCACCTGTGGGTGGAAGGCGTGTGGGAACTGATCATGGGTTCGATGCTGGCCTTCGTCCTGATCAAGATCACCGGCGTGGATCGCGAAGTGGTCGAGAAGTGGCTCTACGTGATCATCGCCATGGCGCTGATCACCGGCATCATCGGCACCGGCCACCACTTCTTCTGGATCGGCGCACCGACCGTGTGGCTGTGGCTGGGCTCGATCTTCTCCGCCCTTGAGCCGCTGCCGTTCTTCGCCATGGTGCTGTTCGCCCTGAACATGGTGAACCGTCGTCGCCGCGAACACCCGAACAAGGCCGCCTCGCTGTGGGCCATCGGCACCACCGTGACCGCCTTCCTCGGCGCCGGTGTATGGGGCTTCCTGCACACCCTGGCCCCGGTGAACTACTACACCCACGGTTCGCAGCTGACCGCTGCGCATGGTCACCTGGCCTTCTACGGCGCCTACGCGATGATCGTGATGACCATGATCAGCTATGCCATGCCGCGTCTGCGTGGCCTGGGCGAAGCACCGGATGCACGGGCACAGCGCGTCGAGGTCTGGGGCTTCTGGCTGATGACCCTGTCCATGGTCGCCATCACCCTGTTCCTGACTGCTGCCGGCGTGGTGCAGGTCTGGCTGCAACGCATCCCTGCCGATGGCGCCGCCATGTCCTTCATGGCGACTGCCGACCAGCTGGCCATCTTCTTCTGGCTGCGCCTGGTCGCCGGGGTGTTCTTCCTGATCGGTCTGGTCTGCTACCTGTACAGCTTCCGCCAGCGCGGTCGAGTACCGGTCGCAGCAGCGGCAGCCGCCGCGGCCTGAGACGGTTCGCAATGAGCATCGACGGCCCGGCTGGTAATAGCGGGCCGTTTTGCGTTCCAACTGCCAGCACGGAGTAACCCGCCATGGCCTTTACCATCGAAGTGGAAGAGTGGGTCGGCAGTGTCTGGCACCGCTTCATCACCCGTCGCGCCAGCCCGGACTTTCCCGAGGCACGAGTGGAACTTGAGAGCATGCAGCGGCCGCTGTCGCTGCTGTTCCGCGCCATGGGCGGCGCCAGCGGCGTGGGTGTCGAGGCCGCCAGCGCGCGTGACATGCTCGTGCGGCGCAACCTGCTGCAGCAGGTCGCCGGCACCTGCAAGCAACTGCCGGTGGCCTGGTGCGACGCCAGCAACCTGCGGCTGCCACAGAGCCTGGCGGTGTACCCGGAAGTCTCGCTGAACCAGGACCTGTATCGCTGGCTGGCGCTGCTCGCCGCGCAGGCGGGGCAGATGCGCCATTGGGCGCGGGACAACCAGCGCTGGACCCAGGCCATCCTCGAGCAGTTCCCGGCCATGCGTGCGCGTTACCGGCGCCTGGTCGAGGCTCATCTGCAGTTGCGCCCGGACCCGAGCCAGCTGCCCAAGGCCGAGGCCGCACTGGAACGCGCGCTGTGCCAGGCGCTGCGTGAACCGGGCAGCGTCAGCCAGTTCCCGCGTAGCGAGCGCGCGCCCTGGCCATTGCCGCTGTGGCTGTATCCGGCGGACAACCTCGGTGAACCCCAGGCCGCGCAGCGCGCCGAGGAAGGCGAGGGCAATCTGGAAACCCCGCCCGGTGGCGAGTCGCGCCAGCGCAAGCGGGCTCGGCGGGTCGAGGAAAGCTCGAGCAAGGGCGGCCTGCTGCTGTTCCGTCTGGAAAACCTGTTCAGCTGGTCCGAGCATATCGAGCTGGATCGCTGCGGCGACGATACCGAGGATCTGGACGCGGCCCGTGTCGCCGAGGATCTCGACGAACTGGCTCTGTCGCGTCAGCGCATGCGTCAGGGCGGCGGCCTGAAGCTGGACCTGGACCTGCCGGCCGCGGACTTCGACGATGTGCCGCTGGGTGAGGGCATCAAGCTGCCCGAATGGGATTATCGCAAGCAATGCCTGCAGAAGGACTTCGTCAACCTGCAGCTGATGCTGCCCCGTGGCGCCGAGGCGAAGCCGCTGCCGCTGCACCTGTCGCCCCTGGCGCGGCGCCTGCGCCGGCAGTTCGAACATCTGCGCAACGACCGCCAGTGGCTGCGCCAGCAACCCCAGGGTTCCGAGCTGGACATGCAGGCCTGGCTCGATTTTCACGTCGAGCGGCAGAACGGCCAGTGCGCCGAGCGCGGCCTGTTCATGGAACAGCGGCAGAATCGCCGCGACCTGGCCTGTCTGCTGCTGGCCGACCTGTCGATGTCCACCGATGCGCACCTGGACAACGAGCACCGGGTGATCGACGTGGTGACCGACAGCCTGCTGCTGTTCGGCGAGGCGCTGTCGGCGGTGGGCGATCCCTTTGCGCTGTACGGCTTCTCCTCGCTGCGCCGCCAGCAGGTGCGCATGCAGGAGCTGAAGAGCTTCCGCCAGCCCTACGGCGACGAGACCCGCGGGCGCATCCAGGCGCTCAAGCCCGGTTACTACACCCGCATGGGCGCGGCCATCCGCCAGGCCACCGAGCTGCTTGGTGCCTGCAAGCAGCGGCGCAAGCTGTTGCTGCTGGTCACCGACGGCAAGCCGAATGACCTGGACCTCTATGAAGGTCGCTACGGCGTCGAGGATACCCGTCAGGCCGTCATGGAAGCGCGCAAGCAGGGGCTGCTGCCGTTCTGCATCACCATCGACCGCGAAGCCGGCGACTACCTGCCGTACATGTTCGGCGCCAACGGCTACACCCTGATCAAGGAGCCACAGCAGCTGCCGTTCCGCCTGCCGCAGTTGTACAAGCAGCTGACCCAGCCGTAGGCGGGCAATGGCGGATATCGTGTTGCGCAGCCGCCGCGGTTCTGTATTGCAGGACGGTAGGGTGGATGTAGCTTTTCACGTCCACCGAGCAGCCGCTCGGTGGATGGCCATTCCGTGAATTGGTGGCGCGGTCCATCCTGCGACCGACGGGGTTCGTTGGCCGGGCGGCGCGCGTGGCATGTAGGGTGGATGGCGCTGTTCACGCCCGCGGCGCACCGTTCGTGGGGAGCGGTTAAGCGTGATTCGCCCTGGCGATCAGAACAGATAACGCGGCAGCCAGACGATCATCACCGCGCAGAAGATGCTGAGGGCGATGCAGAACCAGAGGAAACGCCGTTGGCGGCGTTCCGGGGCGCCATCGGCGTGTTCCGGCAGGGGCATGCCGCAGTTGCTGCATTCGGCGTCCCCCGGCGGATTGTCTTGCTGGCAGTACAGGCACTTGGGCATGTGGTGCTCCTCCTCGCCAGCAAAGCCTGACACGCTGCTCGCGCCGTCGACTTTGATGGCGATCAACTCACTCGAACTGCTCGAGCCGCTGGCGATCGAGGATGGCGATCTGCCGACCTTCCTGGGTGATGATGCCCTCGTCGATCAGTCGGCGGATGATCCGTGAGAACGTCTCCGGCTGGATCGACAGGTGCCCGGCCACCAGCTGCTTGGCCATCGGCAGTTCGAAGCTGTTGCTGTCGTCCTTCACCCGCGCCAGTTGCGTCAGCAGATAGCGCACCACGCGGTGAGTGGCGTTCTTCAGCGACAGCGTCTCGATCTCGTTGATGCGCTGGTGCAGGCGCACGCAGAGCTTGCCGAGCAGGGCGAACGTCAGTCGCTGGTTGGCCTCCAGCAGACGCATGTAGGCAGCGTTCGAGAAGCGGTAGACCTGCGACGGGCAGACCGCCTGGGCCGAGGCGACGTAGTTGGGCGTGTCCATCAGCATCATGGCTTCGGCGAAGGTCTGGCGGTTGCCGATCACCTCGAAGACCTTTTCCTGGCCGTCCGGTGTCAGGCGGTAGACCTTCACCGCACCGGAGATGACGAAGTAGAAGTTGTGTGCCGGCTCGCCCTGATGGAACAGGTTGTCGCCCTTGTCCAGGTTGAGCAGCTGGCTGGCATTGAGCAGTTCTTCCATCTGCTCTTCGTTGAGCGGTTCGAACAGGTGATGGCTGCGGAGGATCTGGTGGTGTACGCGGTGAAGCACCATGCAAGGCGTCCTGTTTCAATTGAACAACAACAAACGTCGGGCTTCAGCCTAGCGCAAGTGCTGGGCGATGGCGCAGGCCAGACCTTGATGACGGTCAAGGTCTGGCCAATAGGTCGTGTCGCCGCGGCGTGGGATCAGTGCAGACGGGCGACGAAACCGTCACGCCAGAGCGGCTCGGCGAACAGCTGCGGGTAGCGCTCCAGCGCCTCGACGAGGCGTTGCAGGCCCTGCTCGCGCTGGTCGGCTTCGGATAACGCCTCGGCGCCCCTGAGCAGGTCGATGAGCAGACCGTGCAGCGCGGCATCGGCGGCTTCCGGCAGTTTGCAGTCGGCAATGAGGTAGCTGGTCGCTGCCTCGATGTCGCGCTGCAGATCGGCGGCGGCTTCGTCACCGATCGGCTGGCCCGGGGCGTCCGGCAGGCTGCGCTGGACCGCTTCGTGGATGCGGGTCATGCCCTCGCGCAGGGCCTCGTCGGTGCTCCAGCGCGCACCCGGCGGGGGCTCGCTGATCATTGCCTGGCCGTGCGGGCCATGATCGTGGGCCATCGCCGCCTGCGCGGTACTGGCCACCATGCTGAGCGCGAAGCCGCTGGCCGCGGCGACGATGGAGGCCATGGCCATGCCCCAGGCGAGCGGTTGCAGGTACTGTTTCATGGCTGCCGCACCTCGATGGTTTGAGCGTCGTCTGCGCTGGCCGCGAGCGGCGCTTCGGCGTTGCGGAACAGCACGTTGTTCTCCAGGTGGATGTGCTGCATCAGGTCGCTGCGCATTTCCTCCAACCCGCGGTACAGCGCGCGCCAGGTATTGCAGGCGTTGGCCGGCGGCGTGATGTCGTTGGTCAGTGCGGCCAGTCGTTCCAGCGCGTTGCCGTGCTCCTGATGCTCGTAGCGCATCACCGAGATCGGCCCCTGGGCCTGCGGGAAACGCATGCCGCGCTGCAGCATGGGGAACAGAACCTGCTCCTCCTTGAGCATGTGGCTTTCAAGCTCCTGCTGCATGTGCCACAGGTGCTGGGCGAGTCCGTTGGGACATTCGGGGCGGCTGCCATGAACCTGCTCGACCCGGCTGGCCAGGCGGATCAGCTCGGGGAACTGGTCACGGTGACGTTCGTGGAAGCGCGCCACCAGGTAGTCGATCAGCTCGCCCGCGGGCACGTTGCGCCAGTCCCGTTGCGCTTCCTCAGGCTCGAGGGCGAGCAGCGCCTCGGCGATGATCTGGGGCTCGACGCCGATACGCCGTGCGGCCTCGCCCAGCGAGAGATCGCCGCCGCAGCAGAAGTCCAGGCGATAGTGGCGGAAGACGCGGGTGGCTCCCGGCAGCGAGCAGGCGAGGTTGCCGAGGGTCTGGTCGATAAGGTCTGTGCTCATGACAACGTTCCTGATGGACGATGACCGAGCCATCGCAACAGGCGTGCCATCGCTGGAGGCACCGAAAATCGCCAACTGCAGCACGCCGCTGGTGAAAATTACCCGTGCAGGTTATGGTTCGGAAAACCTTGAGGGTAACTAGAACCATGATGGCTGATGCCCTGCTCGCCGACCTGACCACCGAACTGCCCAACGCCGTGCGCCTGCAGCGCCTCGTGCACACCTTGCACCAGCATTTTCGCTGCGGCGCAGTGGTGCTGCTGCGGCTGGACGAGGACAGCCTGCGTCCGCTGGCGGCGGTCGGTCTGGTACAGGAGGCGCTCGGCCGGCGCTTCGTCGTTGCCCAGCACCCGCGGCTGGCGGCGATCCTCTCGCAACGCGAGCCGACCTGGTTCGAGCCTGACAGTCGCCTGCCCGACCCCTACGACGGCCTGCTCGACGCGCATGTCGGCGAACCCCTGCCGGTGCACGACTGCATGGGCGTCAGCCTCTACGTCGAGGGCAAGCTGTGGGGCGCGCTGACCCTCGATGCCTTGCATGCCGGCACCTTCGACGATGCGGCCCGCTGCGACCTGCGGCGTTTCACCCTGGTGATCGAGGCCGCCGTGCGGGTGACCCGTCTGGAACATGAGAACCGCGGCCTGCGCCTGGCGCGCAGCGATGTGCTGGAGTCCTCGGTGGAGCACGGCGAGGGTGAGATTCTCGGCCAGAGCGAGGCGATCCGCGAGCTGCTGCGCGAGCTGCAGGTGGTGGCCGACTCCGAGCTGCCGGTGCTGCTGCTGGGCGAAACCGGGGTCGGCAAGGAGCTGTTCGCGCGCTGGCTGCATCGGCATTCCCGCCGGCGCAACAAGCCGCTGGTGCACGTCAATTGCGCGGCGCTGCCGGAGTCGCTGGCCGAGAGCGAGCTGTTCGGGCACGTCAAGGGCGCCTTCTCCGGCGCCACCACCGACCGTCCGGGGCGGTTCGATGCCGCCAACGGCGGCACGCTGCTGCTCGACGAGGTCGGCGAACTGCCGCTGACGGTGCAGGCCAAGCTGCTGCGCACCCTGCAGAACGGCGAGATCCAGCGCCTGGGCGCGGACAAGCCGCGGCAGGTGGATGTGCGCATCATCGCGGCGACCAACCGAAACCTGCGCGACAGTGTGCGCGACGGGCATTTCCGCGCCGACCTCTATCACCGGCTGTCGGTCTACCCGGCGCCGATCCCGCCGCTGCGCGAGCGTGGCAATGACGTACTGATCCTCGCCGGGCATTTTCTCGAACTCAACCGCGCGCGCCTGGGGCTGCGCAGCATGCGCCTGTCGCCGGCGGCCGAGCGCGCGCTGCTGGCCTACTCCTGGCCGGGCAACGTGCGCGAACTGGAACACGTGGTCAGCCGCGCGGCCCTGCGCCTGCTCAGCCGGGGCGCCTCGCGCAGCGAGATTCTCACCCTGGAGCCCGAGCTGCTGGATCTGGACAGCCATGTCGCGGGCACGGAAGCGCCAGCGCCGACCGAGCAGCCTGTGGCAGTCGACGAGATACTGCCGTTGCGCCAGACGGTGGACGCGGCGCAGCGCCGGGCCATCGTCTACGCCCTGGAGGCTTCCGGCGAGAACTGGGCGCAGGCCGCGCGGCTGCTGGATGTCGACCCGAGCAACCTGCACAAGCTGGCGCGGCGGCTGAAGCTCAAGTAGCGCCTGTCGGCCGGTCGAGGACGCCTGTGGCCGGCTATGGTCTAACCTCAGGTCATCACTCGAGGAACGCCCAATGGCCCTGGACAACAATGAATTCAACGCCCTGCTGAACGAGGCGCAAGCCTTCGCCGAGCGCGCCGCCAGCGAGAACAACCCGCTGCATTACCGTGATGCCTTCGCCGCCAGCCTCAAGGCCATGCGCCTGCTCGGCGAAGAGTCCGGTGCCTGGCGGCAGATGGTCGCCCGCGCCACCGAGGAATTCGAGGGTGACGAGGGCATCTGAGAGCCCCGCTCTGCGCCGGCGGCCGTGCGGTCGGCGCGGATTTTCCGCTGCATTTCGTCGCAGTCGCGACGTCCGGTCAATCTTGACCCCTATCAATGCTGGCCACTGGTCAGCTGCCTAGACTGCCGGCTGTTTTCCGTTCAGCCGAACGACCGCTGCGCTGTTTGCGCGGCGCGCATGTACCCGAATGTCTAGGAGTTGTCATGCACCTGGTCTGCCCGGCAGGAAGCCTGCCCGCGCTCAAGGCCGCCGTCCAGCAGGGCGCCGATGCCATCTACGTCGGATTTCGCGACGACACCAACGCCCGCCATTTCGCCGGCCTCAATCTTGACGAAAAGCAGCTGGACAAGGGCCTGCAGCTGATCCGTGAAAAGGGGCGGCAGCTGTACATCGCCGTCAATACCTATGCCCAGCCGGAAGGTTGGAATCGCTGGCAGCGCGCCGTCGATCAGGCCGCCGACATGGGCGTCGATGCGCTGATCGCCGCCGATCCCGGCGTGCTGGGCTATGCCAGCAAGCGCCACCCCAAGCTGAAGCTGCACCTGTCGGTACAGGGCTCGGCCACCAATGCCGCGGCGCTGGGTTTCTATCAGCAGCGCTACGGCATCAGCCGCGCGGTGCTGCCGCGGGTGCTCTCGCTCAAGCAGGTCAAGCAGGTCGCCGCGAGCAGTCCGGTGCCGATCGAGGTGTTCGCCTTTGGCAGCCTGTGCATCATGGCCGAGGGGCGTTGCCATCTGTCTTCATATCTCACCGGCGAGTCGCCCAACCTCTGCGGCGTCTGCTCGCCGGCCAAGGCGGTGCGCTGGAGCGAGGAGCCTGAGGGGCTGACCTCGCGCCTGAACAACGTGCTCATCGACCGCTACGCCGCAGGCGAATCGGCCGGTTACCCGACGCTGTGCAAGGGTCGCTTCATGGTCAACGGCCAACGCTTCCATGCGCTGGAGGAACCGACCAGCCTGAATACCCTGGACCTGATCCCGGAGCTTTCCGCCATCGGCGTCACCGCGATGAAGATCGAGGGGCGCCAACGCAGCCCGGCCTACGTCGAGCAGGTCACCCGGGTCTGGCGCGCGGCGCTGGACAGCTACCTCAAGGCACCGCAGCGCTATGCGGTCGAACCCGGCTGGCGGCAGGTACTGGATGGCCTTTCCGAAGGCTCGCAGACCACCCTGGGTGCCTACCACCGAGCCTGGCAATGAACGAGGAGCCACGCATGAAACTCTCTCTCGGCCCGGTGCTGTTCTACTGGGATCGCCAGCAGACACTGGATTTCTACGCGAACATGGCGGAACAGCCACTGGACGTGATCTACCTCGGCGAAACGGTGTGCTCCAAGCGCCGCGCCATGATGCTCGACGACTGGCTGGGGCTGGCCCGCGACCTGGCCGAAGCCTCGTCGGCGCAACTGGTCCTGTCCGGTCTGACGCTGGTCGAGGCCGCCTCCGAGCTGTCCAGCCTGCGCCGCCTGTGCGACAACGGCGAGCTGCTGGTGGAGGCCAACGACATGGGCGCAGTGCAGCTGATGTCCGAGCGCAAGCTGCCCTTCGTCGGCGGCCCGGCGCTCAACCTCTACAACGGCCACGCCCTGGCCGAGCTGGTGGCCAGCGGCATGAGCCGCTGGGTGCCGCCGGTGGAAGCCTCCGGCAAGCTGATCAAGAGCGCCCGCGCGCAACTGCAGGAACTGGGCGTGGCGCTGCCGGAAATCGAAATCTTCGCCTACGGGCACTTGCCACTGGCCTATTCGGCGCGCTGCTTCACCGCGCGAGCCGAGAACCGGCCCAAGGACGATTGCCAGTTCTGCTGCCAGAACTACCCCGAGGGCATCCCGCTGCTCAGCCAGGAAGGCGAGGCGCTGTTCACCATCAATGGCATCCAGACCATGTCCGCTTCGGTCAGCAACCTGCTCGCCGACTATCAGGGGCTGGTGGACAGCGGCGCCGACCTGCTGCGCCTGAGCCCGCGGGCCGCCGGCATGGAGGAGGTGATCGGCGCCTTCGACGCGGTGCGCAAGGGCGCGCTGCCGCCCCTGGCGGTGGATGGTTGCAATGGTTATTGGCATGGCCAGCCGGGCATGCTGCGTGCCGAGGAGGCCGGTTTATGCTGAATCCGCGTGCCCATCTGGTGAATCTCGGCGGCCGTCTGTTGCCACTGGCGGCGAAAACGCCATTCCTGCTCCAGCGCCTGGCGCTGGAGCGCAGCCTGAATCAGGTATTCGCCGAGGCTTTGAACGACGGGGCCTTCGATGTGCTTGATGGCCATTGGATGAAGCTCGAGGTTGCCGATCTGGGGCTCGCCTGGTGCCTGACCTGCGAGCGCGGCAAGCTGCGCATCGCGGCGCAGGCGCCGGTCGAGGTGACCATCCGCGGCAACTGGCGCGAGTTCCTCTTGCTGGCCAGCCGTCAGGAAGACCCGGACACCCTGTTCTTCCGCCGCCGGTTGGTCATCGAAGGGGATACCGAGCTGGGCCTGGCGATCAAGAACCTGATCGACAGCCTCGACCCGGACACCCTGCCGAGCTGGCTGTGGAAGCTGCTGCAGGGCGCGGGAGAGGAGGTGGCCGCGGCCAATCGGGCGCAGGCGGCAAACGCCTGATCGAGGCACCCAAGCCGGAGCGCTGCGAATCACAGGCGCTTCTGCTCGTTGGCACGAACGGTGGCGTCGGCCCACCTGCAAACCGTGATCTCGTTGCGCGGCCCGGATTGATCGGGCCAGCGTCAGCTTCGGCAGATGTCACACGGCGCGCATCTGCATGCGGTCGCTGGCGATGATCTGTTTCATGTCCTCGAACAGCGCCGCGATCTCTTCCTCGCTGCAGTCCTCCCGATACCGCTTGCGCAGGCCGTAGCTGCTGAGGGTGATGTGCACGTCGGGCATCACGCCGTGCTGTGCCAGGCAGGCGCGGGCGCAGTGCATCGGGCAGCCGTCGATGGCCAGGATCGGTCGCCCGGAGTTGGCCTTCTTCACCAGCGCCGCGACGCGGCCGCCGACGCCGGCGATGCAGGACATTTCCGCGAGCCCGGCGCGGTCGAGGCGCACGGCCAGGGTGTTGGCCAGCTGGGCGACGTTCGAGCAGCCGGAACAGGAATAGACCAGGGGGATGGGGGTGACGGTCATCGCGCGCTCCCGGCAGTGGGGTGGGTTGGCGGGCGGACATGCCGCGGGTCATTCGTCATAGGCGGCCAGCTTGCGGTTGTCGAGGATCTCGATGCGCCGACGCTGTACGGAAATGGTTCCGGCGTCGATCAGTCGATGCAGGATGCGCGAGAAGGTTTCCGGCTGGATGCCCAGCTTCGAAGCGATCAGCCGTTTCGGCACATCGAGCACCACCACGCCGCTGTCGTCCTGCTGCGACTGCGCGAGAAAGCGCACCACCCGATGGCTGGCGTTGGCCAGGGTCAGGGTGTCGATCTCGGTCATGCGCTGGTGCAGACGGATGCTGAGGGTGGCGAGGATGTCCAGGCAGATGTCCGGCTGCTGTTCGAGGATGCGTCGGTAGTGGGGCCCGTTCAGGCTTGCCACCAGGCTGGCCTTGAGGGCGGTGGCGCTGACCGGATAGCAGGGCGTGCCCTTGAACAGCAGTGCCTCGGCGAACGACTCACCGGCGCGCATCACTTCCACCAGCTTCTCCTGACCGTCGCAGACCACCCGATGCAGCTTGATCTGGCCACTGAAGAGGAAATAGAAACGGTCGGCCTTGTCGCCCTGGTGAAACAGCGAGGCTCCGGCCGGCAGGCGCTTGAGGTTGGCCGAAGCGCATACCTCCTGCAGCGCGGCGTCCGGCAGCCGGCTGAACAGATGATGGCGGCGTAGCTCCGCTACCAGGGTCTTTTCGGTGAGCATGGTTCCTCCCCCGGGCTGGGCCGGGTCTTATCTGGCTGCATCCTAGGAGCGCCGCCGCGGGAGGTTCCTTGATCAGGGACAAGTCTGCGCGTCACGCAGGGTCGATGCCGTTCGCCAGCCAGCCGCTCGGGCTTGACGATGGTCAATTCGACAATGGATTTCCACCGCTAAAGTCACACCATATTGTGGTTTGCTGAAAAAAGAACACTACATATGGTTATGGAGGCGGGAATGCCCAGACAGGCAGAGGTGAACCAACCGGTCTCGCTGCGCAAGCGCGATGGCCGCTTGGCGGCGTTCGAGTTGGCCAAGATCGAGCGCGCCATTGCGGCGGCCGGGGCGGCCACGGGTGAATTCGATGCAGCGGTCGCACAGGCCCTGGCCGAGGCGGTGCGGCTGCAACTGGCCCGCCGCACGGCAGTGGAAGTCGAGCAGGTGCAGGATGCTGTCGAGCGTGCGCTGATGGCCGCCGGCCACTTCGACACGGCGCGTGCCTACATCGTCTACCGCGAGCGGCACGCCCGCCTGCGGCGTGATCGCAAGGCAGTGGTGGATGTCGCGGCCTCGATGAACGAATACCTCTCGCGTGAGGATTGGCGCGTACGGGCCAACGCCAACCAGGGCTATTCACTGGGTGGGTTGATCCTCAACGTGTCGGGCAAGGTCACCGCCAACTACTGGCTGGACGAGGTCTACAGCCCGGAGATCGGTACGGCGCACCGCGAAGGCGATCTGCATATCCACGACCTGGACATGCTCGCCGGCTACTGCGCCGGCTGGTCGCTGCGCACGCTGTTGAACGAGGGTTTCAACGGCATTCCCGGGCGAGTCGAGGCGGGCCCGCCGAAGCACCTGTCCAGCGCCCTGGGGCAGATGGTCAACTTCCTCGGCACGCTGCAGAACGAGTGGGCCGGCGCCCAGGCGTTCAGCAGCTTCGATACTTACCTCGCGCCCTTCGTGCGCAAGGACCGGCTCGGTTACGACGAGGTGCGCCAGGCGATCCAGGAGTTCATCTACAACCTCAACGTGCCGTCGCGCTGGGGCACGCAAACGCCGTTCACCAACCTGACCTTCGACTGGGTTTGCCCGGAAGACCTGCGCGAGCAGATCCCCTACATCGGCGGCGAGGAAATGCCCTTCGCCTACGGCGAGCTGCAGGCCGAGATGGAGCTGATCAACCGCGCCTACATCGAAGTCATGCAGGCCGGCGACGGCCTCGGCCGGGTGTTCACCTTCCCGATCCCGACCTACAACATCACCCACGACTTCCCCTGGGACAGCGACAACGCCGAGCGCCTGTTCGAGATGACCGCGCGCTACGGGCTGCCGTACTTCCAGAACTTCCTCAACTCGGACATGCAGCCCAACCAGGTGCGTTCCATGTGCTGCCGCCTGCAGCTGGACGTGCGCGAGCTGCTCAAGCGTGGCGGCGGATTGTTCGGCTCGGCCGAGCAAACCGGTTCGCTGGGCGTGGTGACGATCAACTGTGCGCGGCTGGGTTACCTCTACCGAGGCGACAAGGCGGCCCTGCTGGCGCAGCTGGATCGCCTGCTGGAGATGGCGCGGCAGAGCCTGGAGGTCAAGCGCAAGGTCATCCAGCAGCATATGGATGCCGGGCTCTACCCCTACACCAAGCGTTACCTCGGCACCCTGCGCAATCACTTCTCCACCATCGGCGTGAACGGCCTGCACGAGATGCTGCGCAACTTCACCGATGACGCCGAGGGGCTGCACAGCGAAGCCGGTCGCGCCCTGGCGCTTGAGGTGCTCGACCACGTGCGGGCGCGGCTGGTGCAGTTTCAGGAAGACACCGGGCACCTCTACAACCTAGAGGCGACGCCGGCGGAGGGCACCACCTATCGCTTCGCCAAAGAAGACCGCAAGCGTTTCCCGGACATCCTCCAGGCGGGTACGGCCGAGGCGCCGTACTACACCAACTCGTCGCAGCTGCCGGTGGGTTTCACTGACGATCCCTTCGAGGCGCTGGCATTGCAGGACGAACTGCAGTGCAAGTACACCGGCGGCACCGTGCTGCACCTGTACATGGCTGAGCAGATTTCCTCGGCCGAGGCCTGCAAGAAGCTGGTACGCAATGCGCTGTCGCGCTTCCGCCTGCCCTACCTGACGGTGACGCCGACCTTCTCGATCTGTCCGGTGCACGGCTATCTCGCCGGCGAGCACGAGTTCTGCCCGAAATGCGACGAGGCGCTGCTGCACAAGCAGCAGGCCGAAGCGGCCCTGGCCGTCTGATCTGCGATCCCATGTCACGCCGCGCCATGAGGTGCGGCGCCGCATACTCACCCCCCGCAAAGGAGCATCAGCATGACCCAAGCCAACCAACTGCCCCGGGACCAGCGCCAGCGTTGCGAAGTCTGGACCCGCGTGATGGGCTATCACCGCCCGGTCGCCGCGTTCAATCCGGGCAAGCAGTCCGAGCATCGCGAGCGCTTGCACTTCACTGAAGCGGCGGCGCGGTGACCGCAGCACTTCGCGTCGGGGGGCTGGTCCCCCTGACCACACTGGATTTTCCCGACCATCTGGCCTGCGTGCTTTTTTGCCAAGGCTGCGGCTGGCGCTGTCGCTATTGCCACAACCCGCAGCTGATTCCCGCCTGTGGCAACGAAGAAAGGCCCTGGTCGGAGATTCTGGCGTTCCTCGAGCAACGCGTCGGCCTGCTCGAGGCGGTGGTGTTCAGCGGCGGCGAGCCAACCCTGCAGACCGCGCTGCCGGAGGCCATCGCCCAAGTGCGGGCGCTGGGCTACAAGGTCGGCCTGCACAGCGCCGGCATCAAGCCGAAGCTGTTCGCCGGTATCCTGCCGCTGGTGGACTGGGTCGGTTTCGACGTCAAGGCGCTGCCCGAGCAGAGCACGGCGATCACCGGCGTGGACGGCAGCGGCAAGGCCAACTGGAGGAGCCTCGAACACCTGCTGGAAAGCGGTGTCGAGCATGAATGCAGGACCACCGTGCACTGGCAGCTGTTCGATGCCGACAGCCTGTGGGACATGGCCCAGCGCCTGCGCCGTCTGGGTGTCGAACGCTTCGCCGTGCAATGCGTGCGCACCGCGCGCATGCTCGACGACAACCTTGCCGAGAGCCGCGCACCTTACGACCAGCAGCGGCTGTGGGAACGCCTGGATCGGCTGTTCCCGTCCTTCGTGTTGCGCGGTTAGTCGCAGGCGCTCCCTGCAGTCCCCGGCCCCGGGGCCGGGCTTGCTGATGTGAAGAAGGGGAGCGCGGGTGGGCTTGAGCCCACAATGAGCAGGCGGCTCACCAACCCCAGAACTGCAACCACCAGCCATAGCCCACCAGCGCGCAGCCGGCGTTGACGCAGGCGAACGCCAGCAACCGGCGCAGGCCGTTGCCGCCGTGGCGGCTGATGACGTTCCAGGCCAGATACAGACTCCACGCGATGGCGCCGATCAGCAGCGCGGCCCGAGCCGGTTGTGCCCAGGCCAGCAGAAAGCCCTCGTAGCGCAGCAGCTTCACCGTGGTGGCGGAAAGGCCGAGGAACAAGCCGGCACCGCCCAGCGGCACCAGCGCCAGCGCCAGGTGCTGGAACACATTGTCGCCACGGCGCATCACCCGCACGGCGGCGCGTAGCAGTAGCCACAGCGCGCCACCGACGAGCAATGAGGCGCCAAAGATATAGGTCAGGATCGCCGCACCATCGAGCCAGGTGAAAGCATCGTTGGCCTGCGGATAGTGGGTCAGCAGCCACCAGGGCGCGTTGGCTTCCAGCGGCCAGAAGATATCGCGATCCACCAGCCATTCCGCCGCGGCCTGCTTGAGGGCGATGAACCAGGGGCTGACCGTCCACTGGAACGCGCCCATGGCCAGGCCGATCATGCCGAACAGCAGCAGGGTGCTGTCCCAATGCTCGCCTTGCCGCTGGCCGCCGACGATGAGGATTTCCGCGTTCGGCGAGCGGGCGCTCAGCTGTACTGCGCCGCGCTGTCCGCTGCAGCGGCCGCAGGCATGGCAGTCGGCGTTGCCCTGCATGCGGCGAATGTCGATCAACGGCGCACAGTTGGGCGTCGGCAGGTGCGGTTCGCGGTTTTCCAGCCAGCGCTGCTCATCGACCTTGTAGTGCACCGGCGCCAGCCGGGCGAGCAGGGCGAACACGCCGCTGACCGGGCACAGATGGCGGCACCAGACGCGCTTGCCGCGGCCGTAGAGAAAGCCCACCAGCATCGCCGCGACGGTGGAGCCGCCGAGAATCAGCAGCGCCGCCTGAGCGTAGTCGTAGACGCTGATCAGCTGGCCATAGACGGTGGTGAGGATGAAGGCAATGGTCGGCCAGCCGCTCCAGCGCACCCAGCGCGGCGTGCGCTTGTTCAGCCCACGCCAGCTGATCCACTCGCTGAGTGAGCCCTCGGGGCAGAGTACGCCGCACCACAGGCGGCCGAAGAAGATCATCGACAGCAGCACGAAGGGCCACCACAGCCCCCAGAAGATGAACTGCGCCAGCACCGTCAGGTTGTCGAGCATGCCGGCCTGGGCCGGCGGCAGGTCGAGAAAGGCGGGAATCACCAGCAGCGTCAGGTAGAAGCCCACCACCAGCCACTGCAGCGTGCGGATGGCCTTCGCATGCTGGCGCAGCAGATCACCGAGTCGCGCCAGCCACGGCGCCTGGATGATCACGCCGGCCTCGCAGCGAGCTGCACCTGGGCCCGGGGTTTGAGCCAGGCCCATGCGGCGAGCCAGTACAAGGCGAGTGTCACCACCGCGGCCAGTGACGGCATGGCGCGGTACCCGGTGAGGCCGGCCAGGGTGCCACCGAGGGCGCTGCCGTCATCCAGCAGGGCGGAGGTGTCCCAGAGCGGATCGCCGAACACCGTATAGAACACTTCCGGTACATCCATGCCCATCAGCTGGCCGCTGAAGCGATCCAGCGCGGCCATCAGCAGGGCGCCACCGAGCAGCAGCAACATCACCTCGCTGACCTGGAAGAAACGCCGCCAGCTGAAGTAACGGCTGCCAGCCTGCAGCGCGGCATAGCTGAGCAGGGCGAGGACAAAGCCCAGAACTCCGCCGATGACGAAGCCGGTGAGTTCCTGGCCCTGCTGCTGGTTGCCGATGCCGTAGAGGAACACCACCGTCTCGCTGCCTTCGCGCCCGACGGCGAGCATGGCCAGCACCAGCAGGCCGAAGCCGCTGCCCTGGCTGAGCTTGTCCGCCGCGCTGTTCTGCAGGCTGGTCTTCAGGGTCCGGCCGTGCTGGTGCATCCAGCCGACCATGTGCAGGATCAGCAGGCTGGCTACCAGCAGCATCGCGCACTGGAACCATTCGCCACCGCTGCCGGCCAGCCAGTCTCCGGCCTGCAGCACGCCCCAGCCCAGCGCGCCGGCCAGGCCGAGCCCGGCGGCGACGCCGGCCCAGAGCATGCGCAGGGCGTTGCCGGCACCCGGTTGCTGACGCAGCCAGGCATGCAGGATGCCGATGACCAGCAGGGCCTCGACGCTTTCGCGCCAGACGATGAACATGGATTGGCCCATGGGGTTCTCCTCGGAAAAACTACTTGGCGATGATCTCGCCTTCGGGAAGATCCATATGGAATTCGTCGAAGAACGGGTAGCGGCCCGGCTTCAACGGATGGATCACGACGAAGGAGGTCACACCCGGTGACAGCACCTTCTCGACGCGCAACGGTGTGCTCTCGAACTCGGTCGGTCCGCTGCCGGCGTTGTGCACGATGATCTTGAAGCGCTGACGGGCCGGGACTTCGATGGTTGCCGGCTCGAAGTGGCCGTCACGGATGGTCAGCTCGTAGGTCGGCAGCGCGGCGTGCACCGGGCCCGCAAGCCCGGCCAGCAGGGGCAGCACGCCGAGCAGCGAACGCCCGGCGCGGCCCATCAGTAGCCCCCTTTCTTGCCGATGCCGGCGTAGGTGAACTCGTAGTTCAGCTCGCAGCCTTCGAACCAGGGGGCGACGCCGGTTTCCTTGTCGGTGTGGCGACCGAACATGTTGTGCCCCGAGCCTGGCGGCAGGATCTTGTAGGTCAGCTGGTACTTGCCGGGGCCGAGCAGCTTGACGTTGTCACCGTAGTGCGGCCCGTCGTTGGCGACCATCGGGTGGAAGTCGCCTTCGACGACCTCGTCGGAACCCTTCTTGCGCAGCGTGTAGTGGATGCTCAGGTAGGGCACGAAGCTGCCTTCCTGCCAGCCGTTGCGGTTGTCCTCGGTGGCGCTGATGTCGGCCTCGAGATGCACGTCGGACTCGGCGGCGGCGCGCATCATGCCCGGCGGGTCCATATCGACCGGCTGCAGGTACACCGCGCCGACCTCCATGCCACCGCAGTGCTGCGGTTCGCCGATGGGGTATTCCTTCGCCTGGGCGAGCGGGGTGAGCAGCAGGGACGTGATGGCGAGTGTGGCGGGGATGCGCATTGGGGAAGCCTCCGGAAAAGCAGAATAGGACGGAGTGAAGATTGCATCTGCGCTTCCGAATGATAATGATTCGCGTCAATTTCCCAAGAAATATTTTGTTGCCGGTGGTCGTATGCAAGCCCGTATGCAGTTGCAGACCGCTCTCCGTGGGCGTCGGCGGACTGCTGCGACCGGTCGTCACAGGGGCGTCGTAGCACTGGTCCCTGCCGTGTCGAAGCCCTGGCGGCGCGAACCGTCGCCGGGGGAATCCTCTAAGATGGGGCACCTTTCGTTTCCGGGGACTTCATGCAACCGCCCGTAGCTCTCGATGCCCGCACCGCGCGAATCCTGCCGTGGCTGGTGGCCATCGCCTTCTTCATGCAGACGCTGGACGGCACCATTCTCAATACCGCGCTGCCGGCCATGGCCCGCGACCTGGCCGAGAACCCGCTGCGCATGCAGGGTGTGGTGATCGCCTACATGCTTACGGTGGCGTTGTTGATTCCGGCATCGGGCTGGATTGCCGATCGCTTCGGCAGTCGGCGGATCTTTGTCGCAGCCATCGTGCTGTTCTCCCTGGGTTCGCTGCTCTGCGCGCTGTCCACCAGCTTCAACCAGCTCGTCGCATCCCGCGTGCTGCAGGCGCTGGGCGGCGCGCTGATGCTGCCGGTGGGGCGGCTGGTTGTGCTGCGCGCCTTTCCGCGCAGCGACTTCGTACGGATCATGGCCTTCATCGCGTTGCCGGGGCTGGTCGGGCCGTTGCTCGGTCCGACCCTGGGCGGCTGGCTGGTGGAGTACGCCTCCTGGCACTGGATCTTCCTGATCAATCTTCCGGTGGGTGTGATCGGTTGTATTGCCGCGTTGCGCTTCATGCCGGACCTCAAGGGGCCGGAGCGGGTGCGTTTCGATACCCTGGGTTTCGTGCTGTTCGGTGTCGCGATGGTGCTGATCACCATTGCCCTGGAAGGGCTCGGTGAGATGCACATGCCGCATGCGCGGGTGACGTTACTGCTGTTCGGCGGTGCCGCCTGCATGGCTGCCTACTGGCTGCGTGCCGGGCGCATCGAGGCGCCACTGTTCAGCCCCAAGCTGTTCCATACCCGCAGCTTCGCGGTCGGCATCTTCGGCAACCTGTTCGCGCGCCTGGGCGGCGGCGCTCTGCCGTTCCTGGTGCCGCTGCTGCTGCAGGTGGCGTTGGGCTATTCGCCGGCGCAGGCGGGCATGAGCATGATCCCGCTTGCGCTCGGCGCGATGGCGGTGAAATCCCTGGCCAAGCCGATCATCGACCGCCTCGGCTATCGCCGCCTGCTGATCGGCAACACCTTGCTGCTCGGCGGCCTGATCGCCAGCCTGGCGACCATCGGCACGCAGACGCCGACCTGGCTGCTGCTGGTGCATCTCGGGCTGATCGGCATGGTCAACTCCATGCAGTTCACCGCGATGAACACGGTCACCCTGATCGGCCTCAGCCATGCCGATGCCAGCAGCGGCAACAGCCTGCTGTCGGTGGTGGTGCAGCTGTCGATGAGCCTTGGTGTCGCCACCGCCGGCGCGCTGCTCGGTGGCTTCACCGTGGAGGGTGCGGCGGGCAGCGAGGTGCTGCACGCTTTCCAGCTGACCTTCCTCTGCGTGGGTGCCATGGCCATGCTCGCGGCCGCGCTGTTTCTGCAGCTGGAGCCCCGCGACCCTGGTCACGGCGATGACTCCCGGCGCGCGGTTGACGTGGCCGAATAGGGCGGCTGCTTGCGACCTGTAAGCTTTGTCGACAGGTCGCTCAGCCGCCCTGCGTAGCGCTCCCCGCAGACTTGATCGCGATGGCTATTGCGCCACCGCGAACCCGCTGCATTTGTTTACCTGTTCAAGTAAACATTATCGACCTGTCGTATAAGGCTACATATCGTCGCGGCTCTGGACTGGCATTCTGCCGTTATGGAAGGAGCGAAGGAATGAATGGGTTGAGCCTGGCCTGGCTGCTGATCGGAGGGTCGCTGTGCAGCGTGATGGTGCTGCTGGTTTTGCTATGGCTGCTGTGGCTGGAACGCAGGAGCCAGCGCTGCGAGCTCACGGTGTTGCGTGAACTGCTCGACGGCCTCGGGCAGGTGATCGTGCGGCTGGAGAAGGACAAGGCCGAGCTGACATCGGGGTTGCGCGCGGAAAAAGCCCACGTCGCCCAGTTGCGTCGGCAAATCGAGCTGCTGCGGCACTGAAATTTGTTGTTAGTACGAACATATTGCTTCGAAAGCTTGATGTGTACGGCTATGATGCGCTCCTGTTTGTTATAAAAACTACAATCTTGGAGGTTTCATGCATCCCCGGGTCGTCGAAGTCACCGAGCGCCTGATCGAGCGCAGCCGTCCGACGCGCGAGGCCTATCTCGCCATGATTCGCGCCGCCGCGAGCGCCGGGCCGGCCCGCAACGCGGCGCAGTGCGCCAACTTCGCCCATGGTGTCGCCGGCTGTGGCGCGAAGGACAAGCAGCGCCTGCGGCTGCCTGATGCGGCCAACGTGGCCATCGTCACCGCCTACAACGACATGCTTTCGGCGCACCAGCCCTACGAGGACTACCCGGAGCGCCTGCGCCAGGCGCTGCGCGAGATCGGCTCGGTGGGTCAGGTGGCCGGCGGCGTGCCGGCGATGTGTGATGGCGTTACCCAGGGCGAGCCGGGCATGGAGCTGGCCATTGCCAGCCGCGAGGTGATCGCCATGAGCACGGCGGTGGCGCTGTCGCACAACCTGTTCGACGCCGCGCTGCTGCTCGGCATCTGCGACAAGATCGTGCCTGGCCTGCTGATCGGTGCGCTGCGCTTCGGTCATCTGCCGGCGCTGTTCGTGCCGGCCGGGCCGATGCCCTCCGGCCTGGCCAACAAGGACAAGGCCGCGGTGCGCCAGCGTTACGCCGAAGGCAAGGCTGGCCGCGACGAGCTGCTCGCTGCCGAGATGCAGGCCTATCACAGCCCTGGCACCTGTACCTTCTATGGCACCGCCAACACCAATCAGATGCTGATGGAAGTGATGGGCCTGCACCTGCCGGGCTCGTCCTTCGTCAATCCCGGGACGCCATTGCGCGATGCGCTGACCATCGAGGCGGCGCGCCAGGTCACGCGGCTCACGCCTCAGGGGGGCTGCCACACGCCCCTCGGCGAGCTGGTCGACGAGCGCGTGCTGGTCAACGCCGTGGTTGCGCTGCATGCCACCGGCGGCTCTACCAACCACACCCTGCACATGCCGGCCATCGCCCAGGCGGCGGGCATTCAGCTGACCTGGCAGGACATGGCCGACCTCTCCGAAGTGGTGCCGACGCTGGCCCGCGTCTATCCCAACGGCTCGGCGGACATCAATCACTTCCATGCCGCTGGCGGTGTCGCGTTGCTGGTGCGCGAGCTGCTCGACGCCGGCCTGCTGCACGACGATGTGCATACCGTGATGGGGCGAGGCCTGCATCGCTATACCCAGGAGCCCTTCCTCGAAGATGGCAGGCTGACCTGGCGTGAAGGGGCTGCGCAAAGCCTTGACGACAGCATCCTGCGCCCCGTGGCGCGGCCGTTCTCCGCCGAGGGCGGATTGCGGCTGATGAGCGGCAACCTCGGGCGCGGGGTGATGAAGGTGTCCGCCGTGGCGCCGGAACATCGCGTGGTCGAGGCGCCGGCGCGGATCTTCTCCGATCAGCTGGAGCTGGTGGAGGCGTTCAAGGCCGGCGAGCTGGAGCGTGATTTCGTCGCCGTGGTGCGATTCCAGGGACCGCGCGCCAATGGCATGCCCGAGCTGCACAAGCTGACGCCTTATCTCGGCGTGCTGCAGGACCGCGGCTTCAAGGTCGCGCTGGTCACCGACGGGCGCATGTCCGGCGCGTCGGGCAAGGTGCCGGCGGCGATCCATGTATGCCCGGAGGCGATCGATGGCGGGCCGCTGGCGCGGCTGCGCGATGGCGATCTGTTGCGCGTAGACGGCCAGGGCGGCGTGCTCGAGGTGCTGGTGGATGCCGCCGAGCTGGCCGATCGCTTGCCGGCAGCGGCGCCGGCAACGGGCGTGCAGGGTTGCGGCCGCGAGCTGTTCGGCTTCATGCGGGCGGCGTTCAGTTCGGCGGAACAGGGTGCCAGTGTGTTCACCGCCGGGCTGGAGGTGCTGCGATGAGGCTGGCGCTGGTCGGTGACATCGGAGGGACCAACGCGCGCTTCGCGCTCTGGCGTAACGCCCGGCTGGAAGCGGTGCGCGTGCTGGCGACGGCGGATTTCGCCACGCCCGAGCTGGCGGTCGAGTACTACCTGGCGTCGCTCGGTCTTGCGCCGGGCAGCGTCGGTGCGGCCTGCCTGGCATGTGCCGGGCCGGTCAAGGGCGAGCAGTTCGTGTTCACCAACAACCACTGGCGGTTGGGGCGCAGGGATTTCTGTGGTGCCCTGCAGCTGGACGAGCTGCTGCTGATCAACGACTTCGCGGCCATGGCGCTGGGTATGACCCGGGTCGCCGAAGCGCAGCGGCGCATCATCTGCAATGGGGTCGCGGAGACGGGCGCGCCGGCGCTGGTGATCGGGCCCGGCACCGGGCTTGGCGTGGCCACGCTGCTGCCGCTGGCAGGCGGCGGCTGGCAGGCGCTGCCGGGAGAGGGTGGGCATGTCGACCTGCCGTTGGCGGATGTCTACGAGGCGGCGCTGTGGCAGCAGCTGTTCGCCGGACTCGGCCATGTGCGCGCCGAGGATGTGCTCAGTGGCGGCGGCCTGCTGCTGCTGTACCGCGCGCTCTGCCTGCTGCACGACCAGGCGCCGCGGCTGGCATCGCCGGCCGAGGTCACGGCGGCAGCGCTGGCCGGCGATACGCTGGCAGCGGCGACCCTGGAACAGTTCTGCGTGTGGCTCGGTCGCGTGGCTGGCAACAACGTGCTGACCCTGGGCGCGCGCGCGGGCGTGTATATCGTCGGTGGTGTGGTGCCGCGCTTTGCCGATTTCTTCGCCGCCAGCGGCTTCGCCCGTGGCTTTGCCAGCAAGGGCTGCATGAGCGCTTATCTCGCCGACGTGCCGGTGTGGCTGGTGACCGCGGAATATCCGGGGCTCGAAGGTGCCGGAGTGGCGCTGGAGCAGGCCCTGGCGTGCGTGCCTGGCTAGCGCGGCCGATATCCATGATGTTGTTGGAGCAACATCATGGAGCGGTGCGTGGTTCCTTCCGGGGCTGCGTGCTCCGCATCATGGCGGGATTGCCGATGCCCGAGCGGTCGGGCTGGCGGCGTCAGCTCGGCTCCTCGTCCGCCGGATAACGGCTGGCGTTGAGACTTTCCTTCACCTTGCGCAGGTGCGGCTGGAAATCCACGCCGCGGCGCAGGGTCATGCCAGTGGCGAGCACGTCGAGCACCGTCAGCTGGATGATGCGCGAGGTCATCGGCATGTAGATGTCGGTGTCCTCGGGCAGTGGAATGTTCAGGCTCAGCGTGCTGGCCTGGGCCAGCGGCGAGCCGGCGGCGGTCAGGCCGAGTACCGAGGCGCCGTTCTGGCGCGCGATGCGCGCCACTTCCACCAGCTCGCGGGTACGCCCGGTGTAGGAAATGATCACGAACAGCTCGCCCGTGTGCGCTACCGACGCCAGCATGCGCTGCATCAGCACGTCCGAATGGGCGGTCACCGCCAGGTTGAAGCGGAAGAACTTGTGCTGTGCATCCAGCGCCACCGAGGCCGAGGCGCCGAGGCCGAAAAAGTGGATCTGGCGGGCCTGGATCATCAGGTCCACGGCGCGGCTGACCAGTTGCGGGTCGAGGCTCTGGCAGGCGCTGTCCAGCGAGGCGATGGCCGAGCCGAAGATCTTGCGCGTGTATTCCGCCGGGCCGTCGTCGGGCTCTACCGCCTGGCTGACATAGGCGGCGCCGCTGGCCAGGCTCTGCGCCAGCTGCATCTTCAGTTCCGGGTAGCCGCTAACGCCGAACGAGCGGCAGAAGCGATTCACCGTCGGCTCGCTGACCTGTGCGGTCTGCGCCAGGGCGGCGATGCTGAAGCGGGTGGCCTGCTGAGGGTTGCGCAGGATGACTTCGGCCACCTTGCGCTCGGCCTTGTTGAGGTCTTCGATGCGACGCTGGATCTGCTCGAGCAGGTTGTGTACGCGGTCCATGACGATCCTGATGCGGCGGGTCAGAGGTGCCCTATGCTACTGAGCGGGCTGCGGAGCGACTACCGGAATCTCCTTTTCTGGCTAAATGTTGTTTTTATTACTACATCATCCTTGAATAAACGCGGCTTCGCGTGTATTCATAGTGCAGTGTTAGTAGAAGAACAAACATCATGACGCCATTATCTGTCGAACCCTGCACCCTGGCGCTGTTCGGCGCCCTCGGTGATCTGGCCTTGCGCAAGCTGTTTCCCGCGCTCTATCAGCTCGACCGTGCCGGCCTGCTGCCGGCGGACACCCGCATTCTCGGCCTCGCCCGCGACGGCGGCGAGCCGGCTTCGCATCTGGCGCTGATCGCCGAGCACCTGCGTCGCCATGTGGCCGAGCGCGAACTCGAGGAAAGCGTTCTGCAGCGTTTCCTGGCCCGTCTGGACTACCTGAGCATGGAGTTCGGCCGCCGCGAGGATTACGCCGCGCTGGCGGACAAGGCCGGCCAGGCCGAACGTATCGTCGCCTTCTTCGCCACGCCGGCTTCCGTCTACGGTGCGATCTGCGCCGGGCTGGCGGAGTCGGGGTTGGCCGAGCGCACCCGCGTCGTGCTGGAAAAGCCCATCGGCCATGACCTGGGGTCGTCCCGCGAGGTGAATGACGCGGTGGCGCGTTTCTTCCCGGAAGACCGGACCTATCGCATCGATCATTACCTGGGCAAGGACACGGTGCAGAACCTCATCGCCCTGCGCTTTGCCAACAGCCTGTTCGAGACGCAGTGGAACCAGAACCACATTTCCCATGTGGAGATCACCGTCGCCGAAACCGTCGGCATCGAGGGCCGCTGGGGCTACTTCGACCAAGCCGGCCAGCTGCGCGACATGATCCAGAACCACCTGCTGCAGCTGCTCTGCCTGATCGCCATGGACCCGCCCAGCGACCTCTCGGCCGACAGCATCCGCGACGAGAAGGTCAAGGTGCTCAAGGCGCTGGCGCCGATTGCGCCGGAGCACCTCGGTCAGCAATTGGTGCGCGGCCAGTACGTGGCTGGCAGCATCCTCGGGCGCCAGGTGCCGGGCTATCTGGAGGAGGAAAACTCCAACACCCAGAGCGACACCGAGACCTTCGTCGCCCTGCGGGCCGAGATCTGCAACTGGCGCTGGGCGGGTGTGCCCTTCTATCTGCGGACCGGCAAGCGCATGCCGCAGAAGCTGTCGCAGATCGTCATCCACTTCAAGGCGCCGCCGCATTACATCTTCGCCCCCGAGCAGCGCCAGCTGATCGGCAACAAGCTGATCATCCGCCTGCAGCCGCAGGAGGGCATCTCGCTGCTGGTGATGACCAAGGACCAGGGCCTGGACAAGGGCATGCAGCTGCGCAGCGGCCCGCTGCAGCTGAACTTCTCGGAAACCTACAAGAGCCCGCGCATCCCCGACGCCTACGAGCGTCTGCTGCTGGAAGTGATGAAGGGCAACCAGAACCTCTTCGTGCGCAAGGACGAAATCGAATACGCCTGGAAGTGGTGCGACCAGCTGATCGACGGCTGGCAACGCGTCGGCGCGCCTCCCAAACCCTACGCAGCAGGCAGCTGGGGACCGGCTGCCTCGATTGCCCTGATCAGCCGTGACGGCAGGAGTTGGTATGACGATCTCTAATCTCGATCTGCCTGTGCAGACCCTCGGTTTCAGCCTCGGCAACGCCGACCAGCTGGCGGGCGAACTGGCGCTGACGGTGAGCAACGCCCTGCGCAGTGCGATCGCCGAGCGCGGTGCGGCGACCCTGGTAGTGTCCGGCGGCCGCAGCCCGATCGCCTTCTTCGAGCGCCTGGCGCAGCAGGAGCTGGATTGGGCCAAGGTCACCATCAGCCTCGCCGACGAGCGTTGGGTGCCGGTCAGCCATTCCGACAGCAACGAAGGCCTGTTGCGCCGCCATCTGTTGCAGGGCCCGGCCGCTGCGGCGCGCCTGGTTGGCTTGTACCAGAGCGCGGCAAGCCTGGAGCAGGCCGCCGAACGCGCCGACGCCGTATTGGCCGAACTGCCGCCGATCGACGTGCTGGTGCTGGGCATGGGCGAGGACGGCCACACCGCCTCGCTGTTCCCTGACAGCCCGAACCTGGAAGCAGCGCTCGACCCGCGTGGTGCGCGGCGCTGCCTGCCGATGCAGGCGACGAGCGTACCGCGCCAGCGCCTGAGCATGTCCCTGGCGCTGCTGGCCAGCGCGCGGCTGACCCTGCTCGCCCTGCACGGCCCGGGCAAGCTGGCCACGCTCAACCAGGCCCTGGCCGGCGAATCCTACGAAGCGATGCCGATCCGCGCCTTCCTCGCCCGTCCCCTCGAAATCTACTGGTGCCCCTGAGGCCGCAAGGAATCTTCCATGACATCTACCCAAACCCGCGCCGTCAGCATGACCGACAAGATCGCCCTGATCGACCAGTGGTGCAGTGCCGCGCGCATCCTCCCGGTGATCACCATCGGGCGAGAGGCGGACATCCTGCCGCTGGCCGACGCCCTGGCCGCCGGTGGCCTCAAGGTGCTGGAAATCACCCTGCGCTCGGCGCTGGGCCTGAGTGCCATCCGCCTGCTGCGCGAGCAGCGCCCCGAGCTGATCGTCGGTGCCGGCACCGTGCTGGATGCCGCCATGCTGGCCGAGGCCGAGGCCGCTGGTGCGCAATTCATCGTCTCTCCGGGCAGCACCGCCGAGCTGCTGGATGCCGCTCTACAAAGTCCATTGCCACTGCTGCCGGGCGTGGCCAGCGCTTCGGAAATCATGCTCGGCTACACCCTGGGTTACCGCCGCTTCAAGCTGTTCCCGGCCGAGGTCTGTGGCGGCGTCGCCGCGCTCAAGGCCTTGGGAGGGCCGTTCGGCAATATCCGTTTCTGTCCGACCGGTGGCGTCAACGCGCGCAACGCCAGGGACTACCTGGCGCAGTCCAACGTGATGTGTGTCGGCGGCACCTGGATGGTCGATGCCAAGGCCGTGCGTGCCGGCGACTGGGACGCCATCGAAAGCGCCACGCGCCAGGCCCTGCAGGCGCTGGACAGCGCAGCGCCTGCCGAACTGCCGCGCGACTTCGATCTGCGTGCCGAGCGCGCCGAACAGCGCGAGCTGTAATCCGTCCGACCCCGTCGCGGTGGGCGTGGGGCCTGCCGCGATCATCCCGATTCGCTACCTGGAGGTTCCATGACTACCGCGCGCCCGCTTGCCGAGCTGTTTCCCCGTCTCGATGAGATTCCCGCTGCCTACCAACCGGATGCACCGGTCGAGCAGCGCGACTATCTGCTCGATGGCGAGCTGCGGCAGTGGCACGGCCCGCTGGCCGAAGTGCGCAGCCCGGTGTTCCTGCGCGAGGCGGACGGCAGCGAGCGCCAGGTCGTACTAGGCAGCACGCCGCTGCTGGATGCCGACGCTGCGCTCGAGGCGCTGGATGCGGCGGTCGCGGCGTACGACAACGGCCGCGGCGCCTGGCCGACCATGCGCGTGGCCGAGCGTATCGCCCATGTCGAGGCCTTCCTGGCGCGTATGCGCGAGCAGCGCGAGGCGGTGGTCAAATTGCTGATGTGGGAGATCGGCAAGAACCTCAAGGATTCGGAGAAGGAATTCGACCGCACCTGCGACTACATCGTCGACACCATCCATGCGCTGAAGGAACTGGACCGCAGCTCCAGCCGCTTCGAGCTGGAGCAGGGCACCCTCGGGCAGATCCGCCGCGTGCCCATGGGCGTGGCGCTGTGCATGGGGCCGTACAACTACCCGCTGAACGAAACCTTCACCACGCTGATCCCGGCGCTGATCATGGGCAACACCGTAGTGTTCAAACCGGCCAAGTTCGGCGTACTGCTGATCCGCCCGCTGCTCGAGGCCTTCCGCGACAGCTTCCCGGCCGGGGTCATCAACGTCATCTACGGCCGCGGTCGCGAGACGGTCAGCGCGCTGATGGCCAGCGGCAAGGTCGACGTGTTCGCCTTTATCGGCACGCACAAGGGCGCGGCCGACCTGAAGAAACTGCACCCGCGTCCGCACCGCCTGCGCGCCGCGCTGGGGCTGGATGCGAAGAACCCGGGCATCGTCCTGCCGCAGGTCGATCTCGACAATGCCGTGGAGGAGGCGGTGACCGGCGCGCTGTCGTTCAACGGCCAGCGCTGCACCGCACTGAAGATCCTCTTCGTGCATGAGGCGGTGCTCGATGGCTTCCTCGAACGCTTCGCTGCGCGGGTCAACGCGCTCAAGGCGGGCATGCCCTGGGAGCCGGGCGTGGCGCTGACGCCGCTGCCGGAGCCGGGCAAGACCGATTACCTGCATGCGGTGCTGGAAGACGCCGTGGGCAAGGGCGCGCGGGTGATCAACGCCGGCGGCGGCGAGTCGCACCAGACCTTTTTCCAGCCGGCAGTGCTGAGCCCGGTGGATTCGTCCATGCGTGTCTATCACGAAGAGCAGTTCGGCCCGCTGGTGCCGGTGGTGCCCTACCGCGACCTGCAGGAGGTGATCGACTACGTCACCGCCTCCGACTACGGCCAGCAGCTGTCGATCTTCGGCAACGACCCGGCGCAGGTAGGCCGGCTGGTGGATGCTTTCGTCAACCAGGTCGGGCGCATCAACATCAACGCCCAGTGCCAGCGCGGACCGGACAGCTATCCGTTCAACGGTCGCAAGAATTCCGCCGAGGGCACGCTGTCGGTACATGACGCCCTGCGCGTGTTCTCCATCCGTACCCTGGTGGCGACGCGCTTCAACGAGGCCAACAAGGAGCTGGTCGACCGGATCATTCGTGACCGCCAGTCGAGCTTCCTGACCACCGACTACATCTTCTGACGGAGCGCCACGATGGCCGCACCCGTGCTCGCCCAGCCGCTGTTGCTGGGCATGATGCGCCTGCTGGAATACCCCGAGCTGGGTGAGCCCCAGGCGTTGCTGGGCTTTATCGAGCGCTGTGTGGAGCGCGGGCTGAACGGCTTCGACCATGCCGACATCTATGCCGGCGGGCAATGCGAGGCGCACTTCGGTGCGGCCCTGCGCCAGGCACCGGGACTGCGCCAGCGCCTGCAGATCATCGGCAAGGCCGATATCGTGCCGGCGGGACAGGACTGCTCGCGCTGGCGGGTCAAGCACTACGACTCGAGTGCCGGTTACCTGCGCCGGGCGGTGGACGACAGCCTGGCGCGGCTGGGCGTGGAACGACTCGATGGTTTCCTGTTGCATCGCCCGGACCCGCTGCTGCAGGTCGACGAGGTGGCCGAGACGCTGAACGGACTGGTCGCCAGCGGCAAGGTCGGCTGGGTGGGGCTGTCCAACGCCGGCATCCTGCATTGCCAGGCACTGGCGCAGTGCGTGCCGCTGCGCTGCAACCAGATCGAGCTGTCACTGCAGGCCCAGCACTGGGTGTGGGATGGCAGCCTGCATGCGTTGCAGACAGCCGGCCTGCAGGCGCTGGCCTGGTCGCCCATGGGCGGTGGACGCTTCGGTGAGCGCTTGTGCAGCGCACTCAGTGAGGTCGCCGCCGATGTGGGCGCCACGGCCAATCAGGTGGCGCTGGCCTGGCTGCGGCAGCTGCCCGGCCGGCCGTTGCCGATCCTCGGCAGCCTGCGCTGGGAGCGGATCGAGGAGGCGCTGCTGGGCGCCGAACTGGAGCTGGACCGTCCCGCCTGGTTCTACCTGAGCGAAGCGGCCCGCGGGCATGAGGTGGCCTGAGCAGGGACATCTGTCCGCTATCCGAGGTGGAAAATGCTTTGCAGTTTTCCACCCTACGCGGGACTCGTAGGGCGGATGACGCTTCACCCATCCACCGCAGGCATCTCCGATGGTTCGGCATATCCTCGCTTAGGAACGCTACTGATCAACGGGCGCTGTGAGTGGTCCAAAACGGTGCGCGACTGTGCTAGGGTCGCATCCGCCGCGGGACGACCCGGGGCGTGTCGAATCATGCGGGGACGGCCCTGCCGTTGCTGGAGTCATCGTCATGCATTCGGCTTGGATCATGCTGATCATCGCCGGCCTGCTCGAAGTGGGCTGGGCCATTGGCCTCAAGGCTTCCGAAGGTTTCACCCGCCCGCTGCCGAGCGTGCTCACCCTGGTGGCCATGGCCGCCAGCTTCTTCCTCCTCGCCCGCGCCATGCAGGTTCTGCCGGTGGGTACCGCCTATGCGATATGGGTCGGCATCGGTGCGCTGGGCACCGTGGCCCTGGGCATCGTCATCTTCGGCGAAAGCGCCTCGGCCGCGCGGTTGCTGAGCGCGGTGCTGCTGCTGGCGGGGCTGGTGGGGCTGAAATTGACCGCCTGAGGCAGGGCCGGTCGTCCTGAGGGTTCCACTCTGCGGCGCTGAAGCCCAGCCCAAGGGAGCCGTCGCAGGGTGGATGGCACTTCACCCATCCACCCGTTGCTGCCGACCGTGTCAGCGAATCTCGATTCGCTGCAGCAGATGCTGCTTCGCCTGGGTGTCGCCGACGCGCGCGGCCTCGTCGGCCAGGCGCAGGGCGCGCTCCAGGTCCTTCTGCGCCAGCGCCGCATCGATCGCCTGGCGATAGTAGGCCGAGGTTTCCGGCAGCACCGTCGGTGCCGGCGCGGTGGGCAGTTCGTTGCCCATCTCCTGGCCGATGCTGTAGCCCGGTACGTAGCCCTTGGCGTTCGATCCGGCGGCACTGTCGGGGATCATCACCAGCTTGATCACGCCCACCGGGGAGTGCTGCGCCACCGGATCGGGGATGCTCGGCGGTTCGTTGCCCAGCGCCTTGGCGTAGGCCTTGGCCGGATGTTGCAGGACGGTCTGCCCGGCCATCTGCGCCTCGCTGGTGTAGAGGATCAGGTAGCGCTCGTTGCCTGGATGCTCGGGCTGCGAGCGATCGATGCGCAGGCGCGCGTCCAGGCTGTCGCCCTTGAGCCCGGTTGGCGGAACGTAGACGAAGTCGTCGGCATCCAGCAGGCGGGTCGGGCGCATGCGGCTGTCCAGCAGCATGGCATTGGGTGCCAGCACGCTGCTGCCGGCCTGGCTGTACAGGCGCAGCTCGAACGACGGGCCGCCGGCCGGCAGCTTGAAGGCGCGCAAGAAGCTCTTGCCGGTCTCGAAGGCATAGGCCGGTGCCTGGCTGTCGATCACGACGTTGCCGCTGAAGCCTGCCTCCAGGGGCTCGTACGGCAGCTGGTCGAGGCCGTTGCAGCAGGACGGCGCGGCCGCCAGCGCGGCACGGGCCTGTTCGACCGAGCCTTGCAGCGGGGCCGGGCTGGCGGCCAGGGCGTCGACCCGGCGCAGCGGCTCGCTGCTGCAGCCGGCGAGTGCCAGGGCGATCAGCCCGGCGGCGAAAAGAGAGAGAGGATGCATGGTGCTTCTCCGGATAAAAAATGCCCCGACCTGCCAGAGTCGGGGCAAAAGGCACCGTCTGGACGGTGGGAGCGGAAAGCCTGCCGTTGCGCGCAACGGCGTTCAGCCAGTGCGGGTTACCACCAGGCCTCGGCCTGGATCCCGAAGGTGATGCCGTCATCGTCACCGGCATCGATCGATTCGCTGGCGGCCTGATAGCGGCCGCCGTCCCACTGGGCGTAGGTGGCGAACACGCGGATCTGCGGGCGCGCCCAGAAGCTGTTGCCGGCCGACCACTGCTGGGCCAGGGTGAGCTTCTTCAGGTCGCGGGTGCGCTCGCCGTCGGCCTGCGGATCGACCCGGTCGTAGCCGAACTCCAGCGCGGTGCTCATCACGTCGCTCCACTTGTACACCGGGCGCACACCGAAGCTGGCCCAGGTTTGCCCGGAGTCGTTGTCGAAGTCGCGGTCCTCGTAGATCTGCACGTACATCATCTCGATGTTGTCGGTCAGGCCGACCACGCCCTGGTTGACCAGACGGAACATCTTGCCGTCGCTGTTGCCGGTGCTGTTGCGCCCGCTGCTACCGATGATGCCGTCGGTGCCGTACTGCAGGGCGAGCTTGTTGTAGCCGCCGAACCAGTTGCTCTGGGTGTGCTCGAGGGTGACCAGATGACCCTTCTGGTCCTGGTAGCCGGGGTCGCGTTCCTGCTCGTCGGTGAGGTTGGCCTTGCCGTAGTCGTAGCCGATCTCCAGCTTGCCGCCCGGGTTGACGTCGATCTCGGCGAGGCGGAAGTCGAGGGTGTCGTTGGCCAGGTTGGTGCCGGTGCCCGAGCCCTGGTAGACCCAGTCGCCGTCGGTGTTGCGAATCCACGCGACGCTGGCCTTGGCGAAGCCCAGGTCGATGTCTTCGATACCGGCGCCGGGGCCGGAGACGTCCCAGTAGTAGTAGTCATTGATGTGCACGTCGTGGCGCTTGTAGTAGCGCTTGCCGGCCCAGATCGCCGCGCCCGGCAGGCTCGGGATCAGGTTCTTGCCGACCACGTTGAACTGGCGGATGGAGGTGGTGCCGGCCTCGTCGAAGGGGTTGTTCTCGCCGCCGTTGGTGTCGGTGCCGGTGGCTTCCCAGTCGTTACCCTGGTCGGAGCGGTAGGCGATCATGCTGTCGACGTAGAAGCTGCGGTTGCCTTCGCTCCACACCTCCTGGCCGAGGCCGATCTCGGCGTAGGTTTCGCATTCGTTGCCCAGGCGATATTTCGCCGGTGCACCAGCAGCCTGGAAGCAGGCCTGGTCGCCGCCGCCGGCCGTGGCGCCGACGCCCGAACGCAGATAGCCGTGGAAATCGACCGCCAGGGCCGGGCCGCCGACCAGCAGGGCGGCAAGCAGGCAGGCGGGTTTGAGGACGAACAGGGGGGGCGCGGTGTGCTTCATGACGAGGTCCTTGTTTTTCTTGTTAATGCCGAATCGATCACGCCTTCGCTGCGTGTCGCAGGGCGCAGCTCGGTGGCGAAAGCCTCGGGGATGGCTCCGTTGGCGGCATCCTCCCGCCCAGAGATTTCGCTGGCGCAGCTCGAGGGCGTAATCAGGATGAGTGCGGCGTAATCCCCGGGGCGGGGCTACGCCCGGCAGGGCGCAGATGATTGCCAGGGGCCTTCGGCCTGGCCACTACGCCGCCTGCAACTGGGCGGGGGAGGTTGGTGGCGGGGGCGTGCAGGGGCAGCCTGCGGGTGCCGGTCGAAGACCCGGCCGGCGTTCATCCTCGTCCGGCGGCCTTGCCGTCGGATACCCGAACAAGCACAAGAACCGGAGTATTGCGATGAGCCACATCCTGCGTGCCGCCGTATTGGCGGCGGTCCTGCTGCCGTTTCCCGCACTGGCCGATCAGGCCGGCAAGAGCCCGGCCGGGGTGCGCTACCACGGCGGCGACGAAATCATCCTCCAGGGCTTCCACTGGAACGTCGTCCGCGAAGCGCCCAACGACTGGTACAACATCCTCCGCCAACAGGCCTCGACGATCGCGGCCGACGGCTTCTCGGCAATCTGGATGCCGGTGCCCTGGCGTGACTTCTCCAGCTGGAGCGAAGGCGGCAAGTCCGGCGGCGGCGAAGGCTACTTCTGGCACGACTTCAACAAGAACGGCCGCTACGGCAGCGATGCCCAGCTGCGTCAGGCGGCCGGTGCGCTCGGCGGTGCCGGGGTGAAGGTGCTCTACGACGTGGTGCCCAACCACATGAACCGCGGCTACCCGAACAAGGAAATCAACCTGCCGGCTGGCCAGGGCTTCTGGCGCAACGACTGCGCCGACCCGGGCAACTACCCCAACGACTGCGACGACGGCGATCGTTTCGTCGGCGGCGATGCCGACCTCAATACCGGTCATCCGCAGGTCTACGGCATGTTCCGCGACGAGTTCGCCAACCTGCGCAGCCAGTACGGCGCCGGCGGCTTCCGCTTCGATTTCGTCCGCGGCTTCGCCCCGGAGCGGGTCAACAGCTGGATGACCGACAGTGCCGACAACAGCTTCTGCGTCGGCGAGCTGTGGAAAGGCCCTTCTGAATATCCCAGCTGGGACTGGCGCAACACGGCGAGCTGGCAGCAGATCATCAAGGACTGGTCCGATCGGGCCAAGTGCCCGGTGTTCGACTTCGCCCTCAAGGAGCGCATGCAGAACGGCTCGATCGCCGACTGGAAGAACGGCCTTAACGGCAACCCCGATCCGCGCTGGCGCGAGGTGGCAGTGACCTTTGTCGACAACCACGACACCGGCTACTCGCCCGGGCAGAACGGTGGGCAGCATCACTGGCCGCTGCAGGACGGGCTGATCCGTCAGGCCTACGCGTACATTCTGACCAGCCCCGGCACGCCGGTGGTGTACTGGTCGCACATGTACGACTGGGGCTACCGCGACTTCATCCGCCAGCTGATCCAGGTGCGTCGCGCCGCTGGCGTGCGTGCCGATTCAGCGATCAGCTTCCACAGCGGCTACAGCGGCCTCGTCGCCACCGTCACCGGCAGTCAGCAGACCCTGGTGGTGGCGCTCAATTCCAACCTGAGCAATCCCGGCCAGGTCGCCAGCGGCAGCTTCAGCGAAGCAGTCAATACCAGTAATGGCCAGGTGCGGGTCTGGCGGACCGGCGCCGGCAGTGGTGGCGGTGACAATGGCGGCGGTGAGCCCGGTGCCCTGGTCAGCGTGAACTTCCGCTGCGACAACGGTGTGACGCAACCCGGCGACAGCGTCTACGCGGTGGGCAACGTCAGCCAGCTCGGCAACTGGAGTCCGGCCTCTGCGGTGCGGCTGACCGATACCAGCGGCTACCCGACCTGGAAAGGCCGCATCTCGCTGCCGGCCGGCCAGAACGTGGAATGGAAGTGCCTGATCCGCAACGAGGCCAATGCAACGCAGGTGCGGCAATGGCAGGGCGGGGCCAACAACAGCGTGAAGCCCACCGAGGGTGCCACCACGGCGGGGCGGTTCTAGCCGCAAGCGGTAGCGACGGCCCGCCTCGCCGATGTGAGGCGGGCTTTTTGTTGACCGGTCTCGGTCCAGATCTATGTGCGCAGCCGCGCCGCTCCAGGCTCGGTGGGCATCAACCCACCAACGCAGCTCTGCGGTCAGTCAGCTTCCGTCGGGTCCGCGGCGCGTCACTCACGGCTATCCGGCATTCTGCGTATCGCCCAGCTGCCAGCGAATCGCCTGGGCTTCGGCCTGGCGCAACTCATCGAGCAAGGCATCGCGGCCAGGGTTGCGCGCGTTGGCCAGTGCGCCGCTGGCGAGCAGGTCGGCATGCAGGGTAGTGGCTTTATCCCGGAGCCAGGCCAGGCGCTGCAGGGTCAGTGGCGTGCAGCTCTGCCCGCTGAGGTCGTCCTTCACGTCCAGCCAGTGCGAGCGCCAGGCCTCCTGCAGGTACAGCCCGCCCGGATCGCCGGCCAGTGCGTTGCGCCAGCCACGCATCAGGTCGCTCAGCCAGCCCGATACCGTCTCGCTTGCGCCGCGGGCGGTCAGCTCTCGATGCAGACGCTGGTAGGCATCCAGCGCGATGCGTTTCTCCAGCTCGAAATCGGCCAGTGCCCAGGCCTCGCTTTGCTGTTCCAGCCGCAACAGGCAGGCAAACAGCTGGCGCGTCTCGAAGCGTTCGGCCGGATGAAACCCCGGCGAGGCGAGGCCGTCGCTGTTGTACTGACGCAGCGGGTCGAAGGGGTAGAGGTAGCCGAAATCGAACAGGCGGATGCGGCCATCGTCCAGGGTGTTGCCTGGCGCCAGATCCCATTCGAACAGGCCGGCCAGTACCAGCGCGATCAGCAGGTCGAACAGCTCGACCAGCTGTCGCTCGTCCCAGCGCTCGATGCGCCGGCCTTCGACCCAGGGCGACAGCACGATGCCCTGCTGCAGCGAGGCGTACTGCGTCGGCACGACGCCGGCCAGGCGTTCGGCCTGCTCCGGTGTGCGCATCAGCCGGGCCAGGTCGCGGCGGCGCTGCAGCTCGTTGAGGAAACTCGCCTGGCCGTCCGGGTTCTGCACACGACAGGGCCGCCGGGCGACCTTCAGCGCCCAGTCGCGCCCGGCCAGCTGCACGCGGTAGACCCGAGCGGTCAGCCCGTCGTCGAGGCAGGCGCGTACCCAGGGCTCGTCGCCACGCACCGCCGCCAGTTGTTCCGGTGGCAGCGGGCAATCCTCCGGGCGGCCCAGGCGAAACTCGGTGCCGCTGGCGAGAAAGGCCAGCTGGGCCTGGCGCCGTGCCGCTGCGGTCAGGGATGCGGTACTCATCGGGCCTGCACCACGATGACCTTGTCCTCGCCCAGCTCGCGGGCGAAGGCATAGGGCTGGCCGGAAGAAAGCAGTTTGTGTTCACCCGCGCCGATGGCTGGATGGCGCGTACGGAACTGACCAATCCGCTGCCAGTGCTCGATCAATCCAGCGATCTCGGGTCGCTGGTGCTCGGCCCAGTTCATCGGACTGCGCGTGCCCTGATACGGGTCCGAACCGCTGGGGCCGAAGCTGCGGGCGCTTTCGTCGCCGTAGTAGATCTGCACCGCGCCGGGCGCCAGCAGCAGGGCGGCGGCGAGACCGCGCTGGTGCGCCAGGTCGCCCTTGGCCAGCTGGTTGAACAGCGCCGTGTCATGGGACGAGGCGTAGCTCAGCAGGTTGTGCCCGGGCGTCTCGGCCAGGCGCCTGGCGTAGTCGGCGTAACTGGTCTCGGCGGCGGCCAGGCAGTCGCTGGCGGCCAGCGCCTGATCCTGGAAGGCGAAGTTGATCAACGCATCGAAACCCTGGTCGAGATAGTCGCTGGCCTCTGGGCCGTGGCCGAACACTTCGCCGACCATCCAGAAAGGCTCGCCGGCCATGGGGTCGTCCGGGTTGGCGCGGGCCCAGTCGGCGCGGGCGCGCTCGGCCGCCACGCGCAGTTCGGCCCAGGTCGACGGCTCGACGTGCTTGACGGTGTCGGCACGAAAGCCGTCGACGCCGAACTCGCGGACCCAGCCGGTCAGCCATTCGATCAGGTAGTCGCGCACCCGGTAGCCTTCGCGTGGCTCGGCACGGGTTTGCGCCTTGTGCGCGAGAAACTCCGGCAGCGCGACGACCGCCTCGGACTCGGTACGGAAATCCGGCAGAAAGGCCAGCGAACCCTTGAGTGGATCGACGGTGCTGCTGGGCGGCGTGTCGTAGTCGGCGATGCCGGCACGGACCCAGTCACGGCCCCACCAGGCGGCCCAGCTCGGGTGCTCGTAATCCACCAGGTTGTGGTAGGCGTGCAGGTTCTCGTGGGCTTCCGGCTGCCAGGCGCTCCACTGCTCGGGCAGATACTCGGCCATGCCGTCGCGCAGGGCGCCGAAGCCGAGCTGCTGCATGTCCTGCAGGGTGGAATAGCCCGGATGGTTGAGCACCACGTCGAACAGCACGCGGATGCCGCGGGCATGGGCCTCGCTGATAAGGGCACGCAGGTCGTTCTCGCTGCCCATGTTGGCGTCGAGCTGGGTGAAGTCCAGCGCGTAGTAGCCGTGGTAACCGTAGTGGCGGAAGTCGCCGCGATCGCCGCCGCCGACCCAGCCGTGGATCTGCTCGTAGGGCGCGCTGATCCATAGCGCATCGACGCCCAGGCTGGCGATATGGTCGAGGCGCTTGGTCAGCCCCTTGAGGTCGCCACCGTGGAAGGTGCCGATCTCCTCGGCGCCATCCGGCTCGCGGCCATAGCTGCGGTCGTTGCCTGGATCACCGTTGGCGAAGCGGTCGGTGAGCACGAAGTAGACGATCGCGTTGCGCCAGTCGCGTGTGATCGGCTGCTCGGGCGATTCGGCGCGTTCGAGCAGCAGCAGACCGTCACTGCCGGCGGCGGGTTGCAGCCTGACCCGGCCGTCGCGGACCACCGCGGTGGCGCCGGACAAGGCGTCACGCAGGGTCTCGCCTTCGCCGAAGACCTCGCTGACCGCCAGCTCCACCTCGCGGCCATCCCAGGGCTTGCAGGTCGCGGCGGCTGCCACCGGAGCGGCGGGTTTGATCGGCAGCAGACGCAGGGCCGGCGCGGCGCCGGTCTCGACGATCAGCCGATAGCGACCGGCCTCGGGCACTTCGTAGCGGTAGGCGCTGTCTCTGCCAAGCGGCTGGCGGCGAAAGGGCGCGAGCGGCACGGCCTCGTCGCCGGCCTGAGGCATGCGCAACTGCAACTGGCCGGGCGCGAGACTGAGCTCGATGTCGTAACGGTCGCTGGCCAGCGCATTCCAGCTCAGCGCCAGCGGCTGGTCGTCCAGTCGGGCGGCCAGTTCGGGGTCAGCCAGGGCGGAGAGCGGCAGGGCGAAGCAGAGCAGCGGCAGCAGGGCAGGCAGGCGGTTAGCACGCATCGAGAAGCTCCATTGTGCTTTTTCGCCACATTTGACCGCGCGTTGCCAGCCAGGTATAGGCGTAAGCCTGAATCACCTGGCGTATTTCGCGCAGCTGAGCCGAACGATCTACGCCCCGCTTCTACGCCCTCGGTGCCCCCGAAGGGGAGGATGCAGATGGCGCGTCAGGTGCCGAGGATGGAACGACTGCCAGAGCCAAAGGCCGGCAGCGGGTGGAACAAAAAACAAGAAGCCACGAGGAACGCGAAGCATGAACACTAAATTCTGGTGTCTCGCCACCATTGGCCTGGCGGCCACCTTCAGCCTGCCGCTGCCGGCCCTGGCAGCGATCGAGGAAGGCAAGCTGGTCGTCTGGATCAACGGCGACAAGGGTTACAAGGGCCTGGCCGAGGTCGGTAAGCGGTTCACCGCCGAGACCGGCATCCCGGTCGAGGTGGCCCACCCGGACAGCGCCACCGACAAGTTCCAGCAGGCGGCGGCCACCGGCAACGGCCCGGACATCTTCATCTGGGCCCACGACCGTATCGGCGAGTGGGCCAAGAGCGGTCTGCTCACCCCCGTCACCCCCAGCGCCGAGACCAAGTCCGGTATCGCCGACTTCTCCTGGCAGGCGGTGACCTACGACAACAAGCTGTGGGGCTACCCGATCTCGGTGGAAACCATCGGCCTGATCTACAACAAGGCCCTGGTCGATACTCCGCCCAAGAGCTTCGACGACGTCCTGGCGCTGAACGAGAAGCTCGCCGCCCAGGGCAAGCGCGCCATCCTCTGGGACTACAACAACACCTACTTCACCTGGCCGCTGCTGTCGGCCAAGGGCGGCTATGTGTTCGAGCAGACCGACGGCGGCTACAACGTCAAATCCACCGGGGTCAACAACGCCGGCGCCAAGGCCGGTGCACAGGTGCTGCGCGACTTGATCGACAAGGGCGTGATGCCCAAGGGTGCCGATTACAGCGTGGCCGAGGCAGCCTTCAACAAGGGTGACTCGGCGATGATGATCAGCGGCCCATGGGCCTGGTCGAACATCGAGAAGAGCGGCATCGATTTCGGGGTCGCGCCGATCCCCGCCATCGATGGCGAGGCGGGCAAGCCATTCGTCGGCGTCGCCGCCGCGCTGCTCAACGCCGCCAGCCCGAACAAGGACCTGGCCGTGGAGTTTCTCGAGAACTACCTGCTCGAGGTCGACGGCCTGAAGACTGTGAACGCCGACGTGCCGCTGGGTGCGGTGGCCAACACCGCCTACATGGAAGAGCTGTCGAGCAATCCGCACATCAAGGCGACCTTCGAGAACGCGCAGATGGGCGAGCCGATGCCCAACGTGCCGGAGATGGGGGCATTCTGGTCATCCATGGCCGCCGCGCTGACCAACATCACCTCCGGGCGACAGGACGTCGACGCCGCCCTGGACGATGCCGCCAAGCGCATCACCCGTTGAACCCGTCGCCGGCCGCCGCCTCGGGCGCGCCGGCGGACTATGCTCCGTTCTCAAAGGTTCCGCTCCCGTGAATGCCCGTGCCGAGTTGCCCAGCCCAGCCATGACCCGTACGACCTCCCGGGGCCTGCCCCGCTCCCTGACCAACGGCCTGCGCTGGCTGGCGTGGCTGACCTTCAACGCCTTCGCGCTGTACCTGGTGGTCGCGCTCTACGTGCAGGGGCAGATGGCCTTCGCCCTGCTCGGGCTGGTGGTGACCGGGATCGCCAGCTACCTGTTCATCAACCGGCGGATGTACGCGCAGCGCTACATCTTCCCGTCGGTGGCCGGGATGCTGGTGTTCGTCATCTTCCCGCTGCTATACACGGTGGGCATCGGCTTCACCAACTACAGCGGCAGCAACCTGCTCAGCCAGACCCAGGTGGAGCGCTACCACCTGAGCCAGACCTACCTGGCCGGCGAGCGCTTCCGTTTCACCCTGCATCCAAGCCCTGATGGCGAGCGTCTGCGCATCGACAAGGGCGAACTGGGTGTGTTCGTCAGCCCGCCGCTGACCGGCGAGCCGGACCCGCAGGCGCCGCTGCCGCTGCAGCCGGCCGAGGGCGTCGAGGGGCTGGGCGAGGCGCTGCCGGTGCGCGACGTGATCCAGCGGCGCAAGGCGCTGGAGCAATGGGTACTACAGGCACCGGACGGCAGCCTGCTGCGCTTGTACGGCCTGCGTGAGGTCGCCGCGGTGGAACCGGTCTACCGGCAGGACGGCCCCGGTGTGCTGGTCGACACCCGCAGCGGTGCACGCCTGACCGCCGACATGGAGCGCGGCTTCTATGTGGACGAGACGGGCAAGGCGGTGCCGCCGGGCTTCACCGTGTTCGCCGGCTTCGCCAACTTCACCCGGGTGCTGAGCGAGCCGAGCATCCGTGAACCCTTCGTGCAGATCTTCGCCTGGACCTTCGCCTTCGCCGGGCTCACCGTGGTCTTCACCCTCGCCGTGGGGCTGGTGCTGGCCAGCCTGCTGCAATGGGAACTGGTGCGCGGCAAGGCCTTCTACCGGCTGATGCTGATCCTGCCGTATGCGGTCCCGGGGTTCATTTCCATCCTGGTGTTCCGCGGGCTGTTCAACCAGAACTTCGGCGAGATCAACCTGCTGCTCGAGGGGTTGTTCGGCATCCGTCCGGACTGGTTCAGCGACCCGACCCTGGCACGCACGATGATCCTCATCGTCAACACCTGGCTCGGCTACCCCTACATGCTGCTGCTGTGCATGGGCCTGCTGCAGGCCATCCCGCGGGATCAGTACGAGGCCTCGGCGATCGATGGCGCCAGTCCGCTGGACAACCTGCTGCGCATTACCTTGCCGCAGCTGATCAAGCCGCTGATGCCGCTGTTGATCGCCTGCTTCGCCTTCAACTTCAACAACTTCGTGCTGATCACCCTGCTGACCCGTGGCGGCCCCGACATCATCGGCGCGACCACACCGGCCGGCACCACGGACCTGCTGGTCAGCTACACCTACCGCATCGCCTTCCAGGATTCCGGGCAGGACTTCGCCTTGGCCGCGGCCATCGCCACGATGATCTTCATCCTCGTCGGTGCCATGGCGCTGCTGAATCTCAAACTCTCGAAAGTGAAGGTATAAGGAGACGGTCATGGCCATGGTGCAACCGAAATCCGCGCGTTACCGGCTCTGGGCGACCCACGCGGCGCTGCTGGCCTTCGTCGCGGCAATCCTCTTCCCGCTGCTGATGGTGGTGTCGATCTCCTTTCGCGAGGGCAACTTCGCCACCGGCAGCCTGTTCCCCGAGAACCCGACGCTGGAGCACTGGTCGCTGGCCCTCGGCATCCCCTACACCCACGAGGACGGCAGCGTGACGAACCCGCCGTTTCCGGTGCTGCTGTGGCTGTGGAACTCGGTGAAGATCGCCCTGGTCAGTTCGGCGCTGATCCTGCTCCTGTCGACCACCAGCGCCTACGCCTTCGCGCGCATGCGCTTCGGCGGCAAGGCGCCGATTCTCAAAGGCATGCTGATCTTCCAGATGTTCCCGCCGGTGCTCTCGCTGGTGGCGATCTATGCCCTGTTCGACCAGCTCGGCCAGCACGTCAGCTGGCTCGGGGTGAACAGCCACGGCGCGGTGATCGTCGCCTCGCTGGGCGGCATGGCGCTGCACATCTGGACCATCAAGGGCTACTTCGAGAGCATCGACGCCTCGCTGGAGGAGGCTGCCATCGTCGATGGGGCGACCACCTGGCAGGCGTTCTTCCATATCCTGCTGCCGATGAGCGTGCCGATCCTGGCGGTGGTGTTCATCCTCGCCTTCATCACCAGCGTCACCGAATACCCCATCGCCTCGGTGCTGCTGATGGACGTGGACAAGCTCACCCTCTCGGTCGGCGCGCAGCAGTACCTCTACCCGCAGAACTACCTGTGGGGCGACTTCGCCGCCGCCGCGGTACTCTCCGGTCTGCCCATCACCGCCGTGTTCCTCTACTGCCAGAAGTGGATCGTCGGTGGCCTGACCGCCGGCGGGGTGAAGGGCTGACCACCTGAGTTAAACGAGGCGCGGAACCGGGGAGCGGGAGCGGTGCGAACCGGTGCGCCAGGTCATGACAAGAACAAGAACAGGGAACCGTCCATGAATGCCGCGATGCCACCTTTACTGCCATTGATCCCCACCAAGCTGGCGATCCCCATGCTGCCGCCGGGCCTGCTCGAGCGGCCGCGCTTGGACGAGTGGCAGCAGCGCCTGCCGCAGGTGCGCCTGGCGGTGCTGCACGCCGCCAGCGGCTTCGGCAAGACCACCCTGGCGGCGCAGTGGGCGCGGGCCTTCGACGGCCGCATCGCCTGGTTCCAGCTGCATGCCAGCGACAACCTGGGGCTGCAGTTCGGTCGCTACCTGTCCCAGGCGCTGGACCGCCAGCTGGACGCCGGCTGTCCTCTGTCCGTGGCGCTGGCCGAGCAGGGCCGGGTATCGCTGGACGCGTTGTTCACCCAGTTGCTGGCCGAGCTGCCGGACGAGCACGAGGCCATCCTGATCGTGCTCGACGAGTTCGAGGTGCTGCACGACGCCGAGTTGATCGCCGGCCTGCGCTTCTTCCTGCGCCATATGCCGAGCTGGATGACCCTGCTGGTGTGCAGCCGGCGCCTGCCCGAACTGGGTGTCGCCGAGCTGCGGGTCAAGCATCAGCTGCTGCTGCTCGACGCGCGCCAGCTGGCTTTCGAGGATGACGAAGTGCAGGCGCTGCTGGAGCTGGGCGTGCCGGTCAGCATCAATCGCGAGCAGGTCGAGCGTCTCAACCGCCGCATCGGTGGCTGGCCCTGCGCGCTGCAGCTGGCCTTGCAGGAAGTGCAGACCAGCCGCGGCATGGACCTGTTCCTGGAAAACCTGCAGCTCGGCCACCCGGACATCCGCGACTACATGCGCGAACAGGTGATCGAGGGGCTGCCCGATGACCTGCGCGGTTTTCTCGAGGCGACCTGCCTGCTCGACCGCTTCGACGCCGCCCTGGCCGATCGTCTGACCGAGGCCTGTCACGGCCGCGAGATGCTCGAACGGCTCGAGCGTGGCGGCCTGTTCATCCAGCCGCTGGACAGCCTGCGCCGTTGGTACAGCTATCACCCGTTGTTCGCCGTGTTCCTGCAGGGCGAGCTGCGCACCCACCAGCCGCAGCGGGTCAACCAGCTGCACCTGCGTGCAGCCTCCGCGCTGCTGGCCGAGAACATGCCCGAGGAAGCTGCGCGCCATGCCGTACAGGCCGGCGACCCGCAGCAGGTCGACGAGATCCTGCAGCGCCACGGCCGGGCGTTCTATCGCCAGGGTCGTCTCGGGTTGCTGCAACAGTGCCTGGAAACCCTGCCGGAAGCGGTGATCGCCGGCTCGCCACTGCTCACCCTGCTGCAGGCGTGGGTGTCGCAGAACTCCTATCAATTCGATCATGTCGAGCGCTGGTTCAAGGCCGGCGAGCTGGCGCTGCAGCGCAGCTGCTCCGAGCAGGACTGGGCGCGCATCGTCTGCGAATTCAATGCCGTCCGCGCGCAGGTGGCGATGAACCAGGGCGACGAGCAGCGCGCCGTCGCCCTGGCGCAGGAGGCGCTGACCCGCGAGCCGCTGATCATGCGCACCTCGCGGGTGGCGGCGATGTCGGGCCTGGCCGAGGCGCATTTCGTCCAGGGCGAACTGCCGCAGGCGCAGAAGCAGTACGAGGAAGCCGAGCGCCGCGCGCGGGAGATCAATGCCTCGCACCTGGTGGTCTGGAGTCTCGGCCAGCTGTCGGAAATCGCCATCGCCCAGGGGCATCTGCAGAAGGCCTATACCCTGCAGGAGCGCGCCATCCAGTACATCGAGCAGCAGAACCTGCAGGCCACGCCCATCGTCGAGTTCATCTACCGGGTGCGCGGCCAGGTGCTGTTGGAGTGGCACCAGCTGGACGCTGCCGAGCAGTGCGCGCTGCAGGGTATCCAGATCCTCGACGAACTGGACGACCCACGCTGGCGCCTGCAGAGCTACGCGCTGCTGGCCGGCGTCGCCTACGCCCGCGGCCAGCAGCACGCCTGTGCCGACTACATCGCGCAGTTGCAGACGATGCTCGCCGACGACCGTTACCACATCGACTGGCTGGCCAATGCCCACGCGATCATGCTCGCCTACTGGGACTCCAGCCAGGATCGCGAGGCGATCCGCCAGTGGCTGCTCAGTGCCCCGCCGGTGTGCGGCGGCGCCAACCATTTCGCCCAGCTCAATGCACGCAATCACGCCCGTGCCCACCTGGCGCTGGGGCAGCTGGAGCGCGCCCTACCGATCCTGCGCCAGCTGCTGACCGATGCCGAGCGCCACGGCCTGATCATGGACCGCAACCGCAACCATATCCTCCTGGCGCAGCTGCACTGGTTGCGCGAGGAGCGCCAGCAGGCACTGGACCACCTGCAGCGGGCCATGACCCTGGCCAGCGGCAGTGGCGCGATCGGCAGCTTCCTGCGCGTCGGCAAGCCGATCATCGGCATGCTCAAGTGCCTGCTGCACGAGCGCACCCTCGATGAAGCCGAGGCCCAGCGCGCCGCGCGCTTGATCCAGCTGGCGCAGCAGCAGCGCGATTTCAGCCGCGCCATTCGCATCACGCTGGACGAGGCGGTGATCCAGGACATCATCAACCGCCCCGACGTGCCCGAGCTGATCCGCCGTTCGCCGCTGACCCGGCGCGAATGGCAGGTGCTGAGCCTGATCCACGCCGGGCAGTCCAACGAGCAGATCGCCGATCACCTCAACGTCGCGCCGACCACCATCAAGACGCACATCCGCAGCCTCTACCAGAAGCTCAACATCACCCACCGCAGCGAAGCGGTGCAGCTGGCGCGCGACCTGCTGAGCAAGATTCAGGGCGAGTAGGGCGCTCGCCGCCACCCGGGCGACCGGCTATGCTCGCTGCCCGTACAGCACAACAGGGACGTGGCGGATGATGAAGGCAGCTCAGCGAACCGGCCGGCGTGCGCCCGGCGCCGCATTGCACGACGGAGGTCGCCCATGAGCCTGACCCGCGTCCTGTTTATCGCCGCCGTCCTGGGGCTCGGCTACAAGCTGTGGAGCGGGCATCCGCAGGAGGCGCTGCTCCAGGCAGGCACGGCAAGCAGCCCCTCGGGGTTCGTCCCGGTGGCGATGCCCGGTGGCGCGCGCTCGGGCGTGGTGATGGTCTTCGCACCGGTCAACTGCCCCTCCGACGCCGCACGGCGGGCCGACGAGCTGGCGGCCGGGCTGACCCGCATGGGCATCGCCGTGCAGCGTTCCAGTCACTTCAGTACCGAGACGACCAACCCCAGCGCCGAACAGCAGGCGCAGCTGCAGCGTACCGTCGCGGTGCTCAACGGTGGCATCCCGGCGGTGTTCTTCAACGGGATGGGCAAGGCCAACCCGACCCTGGACGAGGTGGTGGCGCAGGTTCGCGCGCCGCGCTGAGTACGTCGGGGCTGCGCACTGTTAGCGCGCGGCCTGCGGTGCGCCGCTCAGCCCTTCCACTGCGTCTGGGCGAAGGCGGGCAGGGCGTTGGCGCGCCGAGACGCTGAGGCCAAGTGGGGAAATGCGCCGTCCGGCGCCAGCGTGTCGGGCAGGGTGAGGTGGGCGAAGTCATAGGCGACCACCGCGCTGATATCCACCTGGCTCATGCGTTCGCCCAGCAAGGGCCGCTCGCCGCGCTCGGCCTGGCGTGTGTCCAGCAAGGCCAGCGCGCCACGCGCCTGGTCTTCGCAATGGCGGTACCAATCGTCCCACACCAGTCCTTCCGGCCGACGATCGCGTTCGTAGTACGCCGCCACGGTTTTCTCGCAGGCACCGACGGCGAAGGCCAGCAGGTTCATCGCCTCGCTGCGCTCGGCGCCGGACAGCGGCAGCAGCGCTCGCTCGGCGCCCGCCTGCTGATCGAAATGGTCGAGGATGGCGTTGCTGTCGATCAGCACCCGGCCATCGTCCAGCACCAAGGCGGGCACTCGACCCAGCGGCGAGTATTCGCGGATCTTCAGGCTATCCGTCAGAACGCTGAGGGGCTCGTTGGAGAACGGTATATCCAGCAGATGCAGGCTGACGCCGACGCGGCGGACGAATGGCGACATGTAGCGACCGATCAGTTTCACGGGCAGTGCTCCGGACGGGGGAGAGGTGCAACAACCCTAGTCGAGCCCGGCGGTTAATGCGAAGGCGCGACCGTCGATCGTCTCATCCGCTCGCGACCGTCAGGGAGGAGGAAGGCGCGGCGGGCGCTGTGGCACCCTCGGGCTTTCAGCGAAGGAGGCGTTGCCATGGCAATGAGTGAGAAACAGAAGATGCTGGCGGGCGAGCTGTACCACCCAGGCGACCCGGAAATCCTCGCCGACCAGGCGGCGGCCAAGGCCTGGATGGTGCGCTACAACGCAGCGCTGGCAGCCTCGCCGGACGAGCGCCGGGCGCTGCTGGCCGAGCGGCTGGCCTCGGTCGGTGCCGGCGCGGTGATCCGTCCGCCGTTCCACTGCGACTACGGCTACAACATCCACCTGGGCGAAGGCGCCTTTCTCAATTTCAACTGTGTGATTCTCGATGTGGTCGAGGTGCACATCGGCGCCGGTGCGCAGATCGGGCCGGCGGTGCAGCTCTACACCGCCGACCATCCGCGTGACCCCGAGGCGCGTCGTTCGGGCGTGGAGTTCGGTCGGCCGATCCATATCGGTCGCAATGTCTGGGTCGGTGGCGGGGCGATCATCCTCCCGGGTGTGACGGTGGGCGACGATGCGGTGATCGGTGCCGGCAGCGTGGTCACCCGCGACGTGCCGGCCGGCGCCACCGTGGTCGGCAACCCGGCGCGGGTGCGCTGACCGGCTCGCTGGGCCGCTCTACGCCCTCGCTCGGCAGGCCAGCTACGCCCGCCTGTTACGCCTGCGCCCGCCTGCCGCCGGAGGATGTTGCGACCGCTTGCCGCACCTAGAGTGGCCCCGTCTTCACGCTCACTCAAGGTACGTGGTATGTCCGAGCAACTTCAGAACTGGTGGCGCGGCGGGGTGATCTATCAGGTCTACCCGCGCAGCTTCTTCGACAGCAACGGCGATGGCGTGGGCGACCTGCCCGGCGTGCTGCACAAGCTGGACTACATCGCCAGCCTCAACGTCGACGCCATCTGGCTGTCGCCCTTCTTCACCTCGCCGATGAAGGATTTCGGCTACGACGTGGCCGACTACCGCGGCGTCGACCCGCTGTTCGGCACGCTGGATGATTTCGTCCGCCTGGTCGAGGCCTGCCACGAGCGCGGCATGCGCGTGCTGATCGACCAGGTGCTCAACCATTCCTCGGATCAGCACCCCTGGTTCGTGGAGAGCCGCTCCAGCCGCGACAACGACAAGGCCGACTGGTACGTCTGGGCCGACCCCAAGCCGGACGGCACCGTGCCGAACAACTGGCTCTCGGTTTTCGGCGGCCCCGCGTGGAGCTGGGACAGCCGGCGCCGGCAGTACTACCTGCACAATTTCCTGTCCAGCCAGCCGGACCTGAATTTCCACTGCCCGGCCGTGCAGGATCAGTTGCTCGATGACATGGAGTTCTGGCTCAAGCTCGGTGTGGACGGCTTCCGCCTGGACGCCGCCAACTTCTACTTCCACGACCTCGAGTTGCGCGACAACCCGCCGAACCTGGAGATCCGCGAGGGCAGTATCGGCGTGCGCGTGGACAACCCCTACGCTTACCAGCGGCACATCTACGACAAGACCCGTCCGGAAAATCTGGCCTTCCTGCGCCGCCTGCGCGCCCTGCTGCAGCGTTACCCCGGCGCTTCGTCGGTGGCCGAGATCGGCTGCGACGAATCCCTGCGCACCATGGCCGCCTACACCAGTGGCGGCGACACCCTGCACATGGCCTATTCCTTCGACCTGCTGACCGAACAGTGCAGCCCGGCCTATATCCGCCGCACGGTGGAGGGCATCGAGCGCGAGCTGGCCGATGGCTGGTCGTGCTGGTCCATGGGCAACCACGATGTGGTGCGGGTGATGACCCGCTGGGCGCTCGACGGCCGGCCCGATCCGGAGCGCGGCCGCGTGCTGATGGCGTTGCTGCTGTCCCTGCGCGGCAGCGTCTGCCTCTATCAGGGCGAGGAGCTGGGTCTGCCGGAGGCGGAACTGCGCTATGAAGATCTGGTCGATCCGTACGGCATCACCTTCTGGCCGGAATTCAAGGGCCGCGACGGTTGCCGCACGCCGATGCCCTGGGAGAGCGAGGCGCATCACGCCGGCTTCACTGGCAGCCAGCCGTGGCTGCCGGTGGACGACTCGCACCGCTCGCTGTCGGTGGCCGCGCAGGATGCCGACCCGCATTCGATGCTCAACTGCTACCGGCGCTTCCTCGGCTGGCGGCGCGAGCAGCGGCTGCTGATCGAGGGCGACATCCGCATGGTCTACCATGACGACGCCCTGCTGGTATTCGAGCGCCGGCTGGGCGAGGAAGCCTGGTTGTGCCTGTTCAACCTCGGCGACCTGCCACGCAGCTACGAGCTGCCGGCACAGGCGGTGCCGCTGGTGGACGTGCCGGCGAGTTTCGCCGAGTACGATGACCACTGGGCGCGGTTGCCGGCGCACGGCTTCGGCTACGCGCGGCTGGCGCGGTAGGGAGCCGGCAGCGGCGGGGCGGCCCGCCGCTGCGAACGAACGAAGTGCATGGCGACATCTACGGAGAACAACAACGATGGCCAGTGTCACGCTGCGCGACATCTGCAAGAGTTACGACGGTACGCCCATTACCCGGCATATCGACCTGGATATCGAAGACGGTGAGTTCGTCGTCTTCGTCGGCCCCTCCGGCTGCGGCAAGTCCACCCTGCTGCGGCTGATCGCGGGGCTCGAGGACATCACCTCCGGTGACCTGTTCATCGACAACCAGCGCGTCAACGACCTGCCCCCCAAGGACCGTTCGGTGGGCATGGTGTTCCAGTCCTACGCCCTCTATCCGCACATGACAGTGGCCGAGAACATGGCCTTCGGCCTCAAGCTTGCCAGTGTCGAGAAACGCGAGATCGCGCGTCGCGTCGAGGCGGCCGCGGCGATCCTGCAGTTGGACAAGCTGCTCGAGCGCAAGCCCAAGGACCTCTCCGGCGGTCAGCGCCAGCGTGTCGCCATCGGCCGCACCATGGTCCGCGAGCCGAAGGTTTTCCTGTTCGACGAACCGTTGTCGAACCTCGATGCCTTCCTCCGCGTGCAGATGCGCATCGAGATCGCCCGCCTGCACCAGCGCATCCGCTCCACCATGATCTACGTGACCCACGATCAGGTCGAAGCCATGACCCTGGCCGACAAGATCGTCGTGCTCAACGCCGGCGAGATTGCCCAGGTCGGTCAGCCGCTGCACCTTTATCACTACCCGCAGAACCGCTTCGTCGCCGGCTTCCTCGGCTCGCCGCAGATGAACTTCGTCGACGTGAGGGCCATTTCCGCCAGCCCCGAGGCTGTCACCATCGAACTGCCCAGCGGCTTCCCGCTGACCCTGCCGGTGGACGGCAGCGCGGTGAGCCCCGGCGACCCGCTCACTCTGGGCATTCGCCCGGAGCACTTCGTCATGCCGGATCAGGCCGATTTCACGTTCCATGGCCAGATCACCGTGGCCGAGCGCCTGGGCCAGTACAACCTGCTGCACCTCACCCTTGAACGTCTGCAGGATGTGATCACCCTCTGCGTCGACGGCAACCTGCGCGTCACCGAGGGCGAGACCTTCGCCGCCGGCCTCAAGGCCGACAAGTGCCACCTGTTCCGCGAGAACGGCGAGGCGTGCACCCGGCACTATCGGGAGCCGGCCATCTACGGGTAAGGGGCTGCGGCAGGGCGGAGCGACGGAAGGAGGGGAGCGAACCGACCCTCGCACGCGTGGCGCCTGCCCGGGCGCTCACGGGGCGGCGGGAGGCGCGGGCGTATTCGAGTCGAGGATTTCCGACAGGGTCTCGGCCAGGGCCTGATGGCTGAACGGTTTCGCCAGCACCCTGACCGCCGGCTCGGTGGCAATCCGCGTGGTGTACCCGGATGCGAGGATGATCGGGATCGTTGGATAGAGCCGCTGCACTTCTTCGGCGAGGCCGACACCATCCAGCCGCCCAGGCATGACTACATCCGACAGGAGGATGTCGATGGCCGGCTGACGCCGGTCGGCCAGCCTCGCCAGCGCGTCATCCGCCGAAGGTGCTTCGTCGACCTGATAACCCAGCTCATCGAGCATCGCGACCATCGCTTCGCGCACTTCGGCGTCATCATCGACCACCAGCACCCGTGCCGGGCGGCCGGCCCGCACGGACGCATCCTGATCCTCCGGTATGGCGCAGACAGCCTGTTCCATGCGCGGCAGCAGCAAGGACACGCGGGTTCCCTTGCCGAGCTCGCTCTGGATCGATACCGTCCCGCCGGATTGGCGGGCGAAACCATAGACCTGGGCCAGGCCCAGGCCAGTCCCTTCGCCGACCGGCTTGGTGGTGAAGAACGGCTCGAACACGTGAGCCTGGACTTCCGGGCTCATGCCGCAGCCGGAATCCTCCACATCCACGCACAGGTAGGGACCAGCTGCCAGACCGAACGGATTGTCCTGCACCAGAGTGAGCTGATGCAGGGCGATGACCAGCGGGCCGCCTTCCGGCATCGCATCACGGGCGTTGATCGCAAGGTTGAGGACGGCCAGCTCGCACTGCACCGGATCGAGGACCGTCGGCCAGGCCCCTTCTGGCAGCTCCAGCGTCAGCGTCACGCGGTTGGGAAGGGCGCCGGTCAGCAGCTCGTGCATGCCGATGATCAACACGCGCAGGTCGACCTGTTCGGCGTCGGCAGTGCGGCTTCTGCTGAAGGTCATCAGATGCCGTGTGAGGCGAGTGGCCCGCCGGGCGGACCGCTGGCAGCCCTCGATGGCACGCCTGGCGCGCGGATGCGAGGTCAGCATTTCGGCCAGCTGCAGGCCCATGGTCATGCTTTGCAGCAGGTTGTTGAACTCGTGGGAAATCCCCGCCGTCAGGTTGCCCAGCGCTTCGAGCTTCTGCCCCTGGAGCAGGGCCTGATGGGAGCGCTCGGCCTGGGCGACCGCCTCCTTGACCCTGTGAGCCATCTCCCGGCTGGAGCGATGGATCGTCACGCTGGCCTGGGCCATCACCTGCGCGGTACGGTCGGTTTCATCCATTCCCGTGCTGGGCGGGTCGAATACCTCGCCTCGCGCCAGCGCGCTGGCCGCATCATCGAGCTGCGCAAGCGGTCGGGTGATGGTTCGACCGACTGCGATCGCCAGCACGACCGCCAACGCCAGCACGACCAGAATACCCAGCACCACGGTCCCCAGCGGCGCAAGCACGCTGGCCAGCAGGTCGTTGCGGGGGATGGCGATCAGCGCCGTCCAGCCGGAGGCCGGTGCATGGCTGAAGAACGTCGTTACCGGCACGTCGTCCCGAGTGATGGACTGCACCTTGCCGTCGACGCCTGCAGCGGCCTGCAGTTGGCTGACGAAATCGGGGCTGGCGCGCTTGCCGATGTGCTTGTCCGGATCGCGGGTGCGCGCGACGACGGTTTGGTTCTGATCCAGGATCACCCCGAGCCACTTCTGCGGCAGCGCCTGTTGCTCCAGCAGCGCACCGATGCCTGCAACCGGAAAGTCCATGGTCAGGTAGTAAACGACCTCGCCGCCGCGGATCACCGGGTGGCGGATGGCGATGCTCTGCGCCCCCGTCACCGGATCGCGGAACGCCGGGCTGACGTCGGCCTGGGTGGTGGTTATGAAGGTTCGAAAGTCCGGCAGGCTTGGCAGGGGTGCGCCAAACGGATGATCCGTGTCAGCCAAGGGGGTGCCTTGCGGATCGTAGATCACCACGCTGGCGCCCACCGCATGTTCGGTCTGCTGAAGGCGCTCGTGGAAGGTCCGCACGTCACCTTTGACGATCGTTGGGGACGCCGCGAGCGTCGAGACGATGGTGGCATACCGACTCAGCTCGCGATCGACGGCCAGCGCGACGGCTCGCGAAACTTCCTTCATGCCCTGATCGACTTGCGCCGATTGCGCACGATAGACCGCATAGGTGCCATACAGCGCAAACGCGAATGCCGGGGCTATAACGGCAATGACCAGCCAAACCAGACGGGAGCGAATCGACACGGCGCAAGGGTTCCTGATGGAAGCGCAACGCTTGGAGCGCTGGGCGTGCCGCAGCATAACTCAGGTCACGCAGAAGAAGCGCGGGCCGGCCTCATCGCCGACGATCGAGGCGCTGGCCCAGGGTTTCGGACTGCTGTACTCGGTCGGCTTCAGCCGCCCCGGGCGTTCATCGGTCGGCCAGCGCGAGGTTTGCACCGAGTCCGGCAAAGGACGCCGCAAACCCGCGACGGAGCCAGGCCTGAACCTGCTGCGACTCGACGACCGCCTTGCGAAAAGCATGGGCCAGCAACCCGTAGATGGCAAAGATGACAAAGGTCATCAGCATGAAGGTCGCGCTGAGCCCGAGCAGTTGCGCAAGCTCGTCACCGGCGCCGGGCCGGACGAACTGCGGCAGGAAGGCCAGGAAGAAGATGGTCAGCTTCGGGTTCAGCAGATTGACCAGCAGCGCCTTGGCAACCAGCGATCGAATGTCGAGTGTCGCACCATCGCCGCCCACCGCCAGCGCGGAACGATCGCGCCAGGTTGCGTAGGCGAGATAGAGCAGGTACGCGGCACCGACATAGCGCAGCGTCTCGAAAACCAGCGCACTGGAATGCAGGATGGCAGCGACGCCAAGAATGGTCGCCAACAGATGCGGCAGGATCCCGAGCGTACAGGCCAGCGCGGCCAGGATGCCGGCGCGACGCCCATGCACCAGCGCCGTCGATACCGTGTAGATCACTCCCGCGCCAGGTATCAGCACGACGACCAGGCAGGTAATCAGATATTCGAGGCTGGGCATGGGGACTCCTTGCTATGGGACGGCTGGAGTGAACCAGCATAGAGCATCCATCGAGACTATCCGGGCCGGGCGCCGATCGAACTGCGCATGGGCGGGTTGAAATAGCACGCCCCGAGAGGCTGGCTGCGGTCGCGTGTCTACGGGTTGGGGCGGGCCAGTCCGAGCGCCATTCTGCGCGTTCCGCGACGCGCTCGCGCGCTGATCCGGACCTCTGGGTAACCTACGCCACAACGTGCCAATTTGCTGCGAGGAAACAATGGAAGTCAGAAGGTGCTCTCGACTGGTCATAGCGGATGCCGATGGGCGGCTGCTGCTTTTTTTCTACAAGGACGAACACCAGCCGCCGTTCTGGGCGACCGCTGGCGGCGAACTGAAACCGGGCGAAAGCTACACCGACGCAGCTGCACGAGAGCTGTATGAAGAGACTGGCCTTACGCGTCCAATCGGCAAGCTGCTAAAGGAACGAGACGAGGTCTATGCCGTGGCACGCTCGACGCCGGCGCGTTGGTTGGAAAAGTACTTCCTCGTAGAGTGCCCGGCGAACACTCGCGTGTTCGCTGCAAAATGGACCGAAGAAGAGCAGAGCACGATCCAGAGATGGAAGTGGTGGAGCCTGCGCGAGATGCAAGATGAGGCGCCATCTTCGTTCAAGCCTGAGTGGCTGCCTGAACTTCTCGGTGCCATTCTGCGGGAGCGTCAACGCAACAGCTGACCGGGCTGTGTTCTTCCGACTGCCGGCAATGGGCAATTCGGCGGCGCCACCGAAATACCGTTGCCCAGGAAACGGGCAAGAGATGCTTGCCAGGCCCGCGGCCATCTTCCGGCACCACAAAGAAAAAGCCCCGAGAGTCTTGAGATTCTCGGGGCTTGTTTGTTTGGTGGAGCCGGGGGGATTTGAATCCCAAACTTCAATATCCCGGCCAAATCAAGGCTTCAGCGCATTATGCAGGAAACCTTGATTTGTTGGATTGCTCACAGTGAGCGCGAGTATATGAACCTTTCGAGCCTTGTCAAGCATCGCATTCACCTATCTGTGAGAGTGGCTTTGCGTGCGTTGGCGAGTAGAGCTGCCCGCAGTCGGTTGGGTTTAGGCTGCGTTGAAGCCAAACGCTCCTGAGTTTGAAGTTACCAATGATCTAGGGAGGCGTCTTGGGTTTCTAAGGTGTTCCCGTTGGCCCCCGATCATAATCACCTCAACTCAATTTACGGTCTTATCTTGACTGCGGTTCGAGGTTCATGGAGCAGGATTGCTTGGTGTGATTCCAGGTTTCAATCGCGAAGTGCGAAAATGGATGGGGCTGACATCGCTCGCTCAAGGCGCGGTTGCCAATACCTTACGAGCGAACGTAACCAATTCAGGGCAGTCACCGTTGGTGCTGTTTCGGTCAACAAAAAAGCCTCGGATGCCTACTGCCGTTGGCCCATCTCGGTCGCAACGTTGGGAGTCACCGATCATCCACGATGCGGTCGGGGACGCCCCAAGCTGATCGCAAATCCAACTGTAGATGGTGGGTTCGGGCTTCATTACGCCTAAATCACAGCTAAATGCATATGCGTCTAGCATGGGGTAGCAACGCAGGACGGCTTGCCGGTACGGGAAAGCCAAATTCGAGCAAACACCGATTCGAATGCCTTGCTCTTGGAGCAGTTTCACCGCTTCGAGCCCGTCAGGATATGCCTCAACGGCTGCGATCTCTTCTGCCAGGACAGTTTCCAGAGTGCTCAATTGTTCAGGGCTTGCAGTGATCCCCAAATGCGCTGCGGCTTGCGTCAACGTTATCGCAGATTTCATCAGGAAAGACGCGTCGTCCGGGCGGGGGCGCCGCCCATGCGCCTTTCCGATCTTCATCAACTGTCGGTACGGATGCGACCCATCTTGAATCTTTATCAGTGTCCCGAAAGCATCAAAAATGACGGCTTGTATGGTCATTAGACATCCCGTCACGACAGGGTATCGAAGGCTGGCGCATTCAACCGACGTGCTTGATTGGCCCCGAATACTTCGCTATAGCATGATTATTGGTTACTAGGATGAAGCCTTCCGAAGCTGCTTGTCCAATGAGCATCCGATCAAATGGGCGCTGTGAAGGAGAGGCGAGGCCGCAGCCTTAATGGCGTGTCGGCTGGTCATGGACAGCTCCTTGTAGTCGCCGTCCAGAAGAGACCTTCTTAGTACTCCTGAATCGAACTGAAAGCTGGCTTTGCTCATCGCGTTTTTGGCCGATTTTCCAGCTGCTAGCGGCGCTGATGAACAGCTCATTGGCGCGATCCTCGATCATCTCCACAGCCCCGAGTTAGCTAACCTACTTAGTCTATCCCCTCGTTGGAGGGGCAGCTGTCATGGTCAATTGCAGGCTGTAAATAATTGCGGTTTTTCCGTGACGCTGCGGTTATATGAAATTATGGCTCAGCCATAATTATTGCTGAGCCATAATTTTCATCATTTTGTGGCCTCGCCGTACAGCTCGACGCGTGGCGCGCTTCGTGCGTGCACTAGATGGGTAGCTAGGTGTTAGTGAGCAGATCTCAGCGTACGCAGACTTTCTCGAACCTGCCCCTCGCTACAAATTACTCAGATCATCCGCTTTCGTTTGCAATTTAAGCAGTCGCGAGGAGTCGCGGTACCCTTCCGCGTCACCGACGCGCCTCGCTTGTGGTGATTACCAACGGTGCGAAATTTCAAAATTCGAAAAGAAGACTCCGAGCCGGTTGGATCAGCCTCGCATCGTCCGTGGAGATATGTCTTGATCTCAAATAGTCATTGACCGCGCCCAGGGTAAGTCCGATAAGGATTATCTTCTTGCTCTTCTGGTGCATGAGTTCTGGCAATCCTTGTCAATATATACGTATTACAAATACCGATGGTCAGTGGTTGGCTTTTTCTTTTCTAAAAGTGCTTGACGGGCGGTCGTTGGAGCTGGATTATTTTATTGCATTGGTTTCAGGTTGCTGTTTTTTGTCCAATACTGAGCGTAGTGGGGCGACGCCATAGGCTTGCATTGATGAATAAAGTACTTAGTTTAATAATGGAGGTTGATGGGGTTGCGCTGTTCGCCTTTTAGACTCAGGCCATATATCAAAAGTCAGAACTGACGCTCATTGGGAAGCAAGCTTTTCATACTTGGTAATTTTGTCAAGGTAGGGAAGTTTTGCCCAGATTCTGCCTCTAGACATCTATGGTTCAGATAGAGAGACGGTATGGACGATTTAAAGAAAATATCTCATTTGTTATACGCCCCGGGTGAGGTAATGCCTGGTATCGAGATGTCGTTAGCAGAAGCGTGCGCGCGTGGTTCAGCGGCTGCGTTGCATGACGAGGTGCCTTTCTGTGTTGTGCGTGACTGGATCTGGATCGATCTCATCGTGCCTGACGCGATACGAGAAACGTTACAGGCGTCCGGGCAACAGCCCGCGATGGTGTATGCCGGCCGCGTGTTGTACGACAGTGCCAACCGTTTCCAAGAGGGGGACTGGGTGCGTACAACACAACTGATTGAGTTTGCCGATGGGTGCATTTTCAGAACGCGCAATACGCGATATGTGCTTGCTGGCCCAGGGGCTCGCAAAAGCGCCGAGCTCACTACTGTGTTGAAGATTTTTTGATGCGTAGACAGATATTGGCGGGCATGGACGTACCAGACAACCGACACCCCGATGTGCCTTGCGACGTCTGTGGTACCTCCATGCGAGTGCCTGGGTACGGCGAACAGTTCGGTGTGCTGCAAGCGCACTGGGGATACGGCGCGCGACATGACGGTGAGCGTTATCGCGTACGGATGTGTGAAACCTGCTTCTTCATGACCTTGGCGTATTTGCGACAGGAGCGACGCATACATCATTTGTTTGGCGACGCCCCGCAGCATGAAGACTACAAGTTTGGGCGTATTGCTCGAGACGATTATTGGTTGGACAGCTAGCCGTTAGTGGGGGGGAGGCAACGAGTTTTGATCCGAATTTGGGTGCTGACGTGATGGGTTCAACTAAACGAAGTATCAACCAAGCACGTGATGTATCTGGCGCGTTGTCGCGAGCAATGGATATGTCTTTTGGTAGGGAAGTTACGGCGTATCTCACGGACGCTTATTTAATCGCAGGCTGTTGTATCGGCGTGGTTCATCGTCACGTGCGGGCGGATGTGTATGGAAGGTTTCAGGACGGTCACCGGGTTCGGACCTCCGATGTACTGAAAGCTCATGAGCAAGGCGGGTTTTGGGCGCTGTTTACCGCCACGGGCAGCTTGTACGTTATTGTGACTTTCAAAGAAGACGGCGGGCGTCTGTCACTGGATTGGCTGTTGGCACAGAGGGCAAAAGGCTTACACGCAACCCCGGTAACGATTCAGTGATCCGTTTCTCGTGTCACTATTATAAAACGGAGCCCACGGTCCGTGCTGATGCTCGTAGGTTTATATCCTCTGAGGAAAAGAAGGGCGGGGTGTCATGCAGGTAAAGCGTTGGGGACAACTTGATGCGCTTCGTCAACAACTTGGCGAAAGTCGCTGGTTACTTTGCGTGGATCTGGAAGCGACTTGCGATGACTACCCTGCCGACCTAAACGAGGCGGCCCGGAACGCTCACGTATTGGAGGTCCAGCGCGACGAGATGGAGACGATCGAAATTGGCATCGGGCTGTTGGATGTTCAGTTGGAGTACAGGATTGTCGATCATTTCGGACAGTTTGTCCGGCCGCTACTTCGCCCCACGCTAACTGAGTTTTGCACGGGGCTGACCGGCATATCTCAATCTGACGTCGATACTGCAAAGCGTTTCGCGGAGGTACAAGATCAGCTTGGTGAATGGCTGAGGCCGCGAAATACAGAAGGCTGGCGCTGGTGCTCTTGGGGCGATTACGACCGAAACCAGCTGAAGGAGGACGCTTTCAGAGCAGGGGTAGATGTATTGCTGGATCCGGCCCGTCATATCAATCTAAAGAAGTGCTTTTGGAAGATTTTCGCTTGCCGTGCGCTAGGGCTGAAGTGTGCAGTGGAAAGCATGGGCCTTTTGTGGGAGGGTGCGCATCACAGGGCCATCGACGATGCGCGTAATCTGGCACGGTTAGCGCAGTTACTGCTCAGCGCGAGGCAACCGACGTAGTAGGGGCGGACGGCGCTGTGCCTGCTCATCAATTCAACCCCGTGACCGCCCGGCTCGCATCTGGCCGCCATCTCACCAGTGCATACGGAACACATCTGGATAACATCATAAAGAGATTCAACACATAGCTTGGCGCGAGGTATTGGCTGATGCACCCGAATTGCCGATACTGCTAAATGGCCAGCATGCTTGTATAGGGAGTCGAAGCGATGGCAGGGAAGCGTAAGCGCAGCAGCAAGTCTGGTGTATCTGGAGCGATGGTTCTGTGTGCCCTAGTGATTGGGGGGCTTGCTTCCGTTCCCAAGGGTGTATGGGTTTTCTTGGGCGGAGCACTTATTGTCGGCATAGGCGGGTGGCTAGTAATAAAGGCCTTCAGCAAACCGTCAGTCATGTCTTCGGCAACAACTATGCGGCCACCCCAAGGGGGAGCTCGTTCAAGTTCCTCGGACCTCGGCATAAGCACCGGCCTGACGTTTTCATTGGATGAGGTCTCGCCACTAAGTGAGCCCTCTGCTCCTGCGCAAGTCTCGGCGTCGCCCCGGCAGGTTTCGGCAAAGCGAGACGACTCTGGCTTTTTTACCGTAACTTTAGAGGCCACTGAGCGGCCTTCCCACCGAATTCCGAGCGCGCCGGCGAACCTGAATAGTGCCAACGTGCGGTGGCTTTCTGCTGGCGAAACCATCGAAGTGGCGGGCGAAAATATCACTATTGGTCTGATCTACGTCGGCGAAGATAAAAACAGGCGCAATGGACCTTCGGAACCGTCACTGATCAACCCGAAACTGAAGGTCGCACGGGGCATCGTCGATATATCTGAGCGTCTCACCCCTTACTGGCCCAGTTACGACAGCATCTCTCCTGAGGCCCGCCGCGCATATTTGCAATGGCTATCCAGTGGTCGAAAGGCTCCGCATGCCAACATCGGCTACGTGTTCTTATTCTTCTACGGTCTTGAGCGTAGGGTTTTTGTCGACGCCAAGACGGATCAGGCTGCGGCGGCCGACATACCTATCATAATTGCCGAGGTGGAGCGGTTGCTCTCGATCTATGGCAAGAATAACTCCTTCAATAACTACGCCAGTCGCTTCGTAGACTTCCTCCGCCAAGGCCAAATACTCGCCAGGCGCTATCAAAAGGCGCCGCCGGCACCGTTACCTTACGGCTACGAAATGCCTGTAGAGCTGCGTATTGGCCTGGGTCAGTTGGCGGCTGACAAGCAACCAATGCCGGCTGACTGGGCGTTGGCCTGGGTGCTGTCTGATCACAGCATCGGGAAGCGGACACCCGTAACCCGCTGTAAAGAAGCGTTCGCCCAGTTGTTCTGCATGCGCTACGAGGAACGTTATGGCGCCGGTATGGTGCTCCCTCAGAACAAGACCCGTCTGAGACTCCAATACAACACCGCTTCTGCGGGTCTACCACCCCAAGAGCTGGATGGCCTATCCGGTATCCCTGATGTCACTGCGACTAGCGCAGCTCGGAAGAAGCTGCAGCAGTTGGTTGACGAATGCACAGTGCAGTTGGAGCCCTACAGTCGTTATCTCGGCCGCAACCCCGGCACTCCTGATGCACTAGAAGCGCTGTTACAGCTGCCCGTAAACCTGTGGCCGCCAGCAGCTCGAACAGCGCTCGCCGAGCTAAAGCAACGCATCGGCGATGGCATGGTGGTCATGAGCTTCGGTGAGCTGGCAGGGCGACTGCAGAGTGCAGGTAGCCTGTCGCGAGACAAGGTTCTGACGCTCGCCCGCGCTCTGGAGTCTTTACACATCGGTATCGAGCCGGATGTGCTGACAGGCAGCCGAACACCCAAGGCAGAGGACAATGTGGCGCTCTTTGCGACCCAGGCTGAAGATGGTGATCTGCGTTCTTCGCCGGCGTATAGCGCCGCCTCTGTTACGTTGGACCTTGCTTGTGCTGTGGCGGCGGCCGATGGTGACACGTCGCCGCAGGAAATTATGCTGCTATCCCAGCATATCGACTCCTGGTGTCACCTGAGCGGTGCTCATCGGAAACGCCTGAAGGCCCACCTGCGTCTGCAGCTTAACCAGCCACCAACCCTGCAAAGCCTGAAGAAGAAACTGGAACCCCTGGCCGAGCCGGCGAAGAGGGTTGTGGCGGCTTTTCTCGCTCACTTGGCGCAGGTCGACGGCGAGGTTAGCCCCGCAGAGGTGAAGTTGCTGGAGCGCGTCTACAAGACCCTGCAGCTGGATCCGCAATCGCTCTACAGCGACCTTCATGTGGCCGCCAGTGGCAGCGCCGTAGGCTCATCGCAGACAACGCCTTCCATTCCCGGAGCAACTCCGTCCAAGCCTGTTGGCGAATTTGCTCTGGACAAAGAGCGCATCACTCAGTTGCAGCGTGAAACGGAACAGGTATCTGCGCTGCTGGCTCAGGTTTTCGTTGACGACAAGACTGCTGAGCCAGATGACGTAGTTGTGGAAGAGACTGTTGAGGATACTTCCTCCGTTTGTGGCTTAGACGCCGATCACTCAGCCTTCCTGCGTGTACTCGTATCCCGTACCGAGTGGTCTCGTGACGAGTTGGGGGCCGTAGCAAGCGATATGGAACTCATGCTCGACGGAGCATTGGAGCAGATCAACGACATGGCATTTGAGCATTTCGATATGCCAGTCACCGAAGGGGAAGACCCCTTCGAAGTTAACCCTGACATTATGGACAAACTACCGCTATGAGCAGCATCAGAGCCAAGGACCGCGATGCGGTCATCCAGTCCCTGCGCGCCGGCGTCGTCCCCCGTGCAGGCCAGCACCTGATTCAAGTGGGGCGTGTCGGGGAGCTGGAAGCACTCATCCGTGATGTGGAGCGCCTCGCGGAAAGCGGTTCCGCGTTCCGCGTAGTGATCGGTGAGTATGGTGCAGGCAAGACATTCTTCCTCAACCTGGTTCGCTCTATCGCGATGGAGCGCAAGCTCGTCACCATGCATGCCGATCTGAACCCGGATCGTCGTCTCCATGCTACTGGTGGCCAGGCTCGCTCGCTGTATGCCGAATTGGCCAAGAATATGTCCACCCGGACTAAGCCTGATGGCGGCGCTCTGCAAGGAATAGTCGAGAAATTCGTGGCGCAGGCCAAAACGGAAGCCAAAGCGTCCGGCAAAGACAGTGAGGCCGTGATTCGCGAGCATCTCGACCAACTGGCAGAGATGGTCAACGGCTATGACTTTGCTGATGTAATCGCGGCCTATTGCAAAGGCTTCGAAGAGGGTAACGAGCAGCTCAAGGCTGATGCTATCCGCTGGTTGCGTGGCGAGTTCACTACCAAGACAGATGCCCGCACCGCACTGGGGGTGCGAACCATCGTCGACGATGCTTCGGTCTACGATCAGCTCAAGCTGCTTGCGCGATTCGTTCGGTTGGCCGGCTTTAGCGGGTTGATGGTATGTCTCGATGAGCTGGTGAACCTGTACAAACTTTCCAACACCCAAGCTCGTAACGCTAACTACGAGCAGATTCTTCGTATCCTCAATGACTCCCTGCAGGGCTCTGCTGAGGGGCTTGGTTTTGTGTTGGGCGGTACACCCGAATTTCTCATGGATACTCGCCGCGGCCTCTACAGCTATCCGGCGCTGCAGTCGCGTCTGGCTGAAAATAACTTCGCCAAGTCCGGGCTGGTAGATCTGTCCGGCCCTGTCATACGCCTCACTAGTCTGACGCCTGAGGATTTCTACGTGCTGCTGCAGAAACTGCGTCATGTATACGCGGCAGGCGTGAGCGAGCGCTATCTGCTACCCGACGAAGCATTGCCGCTGTTTATGGCCCACTGCAACCAGCGGATGGGTGAGGCCTACTTCCGTACCCCGCGGACGACCATTACCGCATTCATCAGCCTGCTAGCGGTGTTGGAGCAGAATCCTGACGCTGATTGGCGGACGCTGTTGGGTGCCGTGGAGATTGCACCGGATCGAGGCGGTGAGGCCGATACCCAAGTGGATGCGGACGATGAGCTTGCCACCTTCCAGCTCTGAATCGGTTGGCTTCGATCTCCTTGAACCGCGAATCCAGCGCTGGATATGGGCCGAGGGCTGGACCTCCCTACGCGATGCCCAGGAGCGTGCTATCCCTGCGCTCTTGGGGGCCGACCAGGATGTCATCATCGCGGCGGCTACAGCTGCAGGCAAAACCGAAGCCGCGTTTCTGCCCATCCTTACCAATCTCCTGCAGGACACGGAAAAGCCTGGGGCGGTGCTTTACATCAGCCCGCTGAAGGCTCTCATCAATGACCAGTGGGATCGTTTGGCGAGGCTTTGCGATGAGCTTGAGCTTCCTGTCATTGCTTGGCATGGGGATATCTCAGCGAGCCGCAAGCATCGCTTCCTCAAGTCCCCGGAAGGCATTCTGCTGATCACGCCGGAGTCGCTCGAAGCTCTGTTCGTGAACAAGGGAACCAGCCTGGCGGGATTGTTTGCCAACCTGCGGTACCTGGTGGTGGATGAGCTCCATGCCTTTATCGGCAGTGAGCGAGGCAAGCAGCTGCAGTCACTCATGCATCGTGTTGAAACAATCATTGATCGCCCCCTGCCCAGGGTTGGTCTTTCCGCCACGTTGGGCGACATGACGTTGGCTGCTGCCTTCTTGCGTCCCAATGCCCCTCATCATGTGTCGGTGATCGAATCCAAGGGTAGTGGCCAGATACTTAAGGTTCAGATCAGAGGGTATGTGGAGTCCAAGAAGGCGCTCCCGGTACAGCCTGAAGGTGACGATGTTTTTTCTCCGGACCATGCCATCGCAGAGCATCTCTTTCAGGTGCTACGCGGCAGCAATAACCTGATCTTCCCCAACAGTCGAACTCAGGTTGAGTGGTTCGCTGACAATCTGCGGCGCCGTTGCGAGCAGGATGGTGTACCGAACGAGTTCTGGCCGCATCACGGCAGTTTGGCGAAGGACATTCGAGAGGAAACTGAGAAAGCGCTGAAAGACGGTGACCGGCCTGCCACCGCAGTCTGCACTACCACGCTGGAGCTTGGGGTCGATATCGGCAGCATCAAGACGGTAGTGCAGATCGGGGCTCCGCCATCGGTAGCTAGCTTGCGTCAACGCTTGGGGCGATCCGGACGCCGTCCGGGAGAGGCAGCCATTCTCCGAAGTTACTGCAAGGAGCGTCAGCTAGACGATGGCTCGCCCCTGTCAGATCGACTTCGCCAGGGTTTGCTGCAAAGCATCGCGATGATCCGGTTGTTGATGCAGGGCTGGTTCGAGCCTCCTCGTGTTCATGGCCTTCATTTATCGACGCTGGTACAGCAGTGCCTCTCGGTGATAGCCCAGCGGGGAGGAGCTACAGCTGCAGAGCTGTGGAGCACCTTGATACGCAGTGGTCCGTTCACTGGGGTGGAGCAGGGCAGCTTCCTCAGTTTGCTTCGTGCCCTCGGTGAGCGCGATTTGATAACCCAGGAAACATCGGGGCTCCTGCTGCCCGGCGTAGTGGGGGAACGCCTGATCAACCACTACGACTTCTACAGTGCATTTGTCAGTAATGAAGAGTTCCGCCTGGTATGCGATGGCAAACTACTTGGCGCATTGCCCGTCTCCAGGCCATTGACCGTCGATCAGCGAATTATCTTTGCTGGGCGCCGCTGGCGGGTAACGAGCGTGGACACTGAGGCCAGGGTCGTTGTCGTGAGATCCGATCCCGGTGGTGCTCCCCCGTCCTTTGACGGGCTTGGAGCCCGTGTACATGATCGGGTTCGGCAAGAGATGAGGAGCGTCTTGTTGGAGGCGGACGTCTACCCCTATCTTGATACTACGGCACAAGAGCTACTAGCTCAGGCACGTAGCGCTTTCTCGGACCTTGGATTGGTACATTCGAGCATGACCGAAAGCGGAGGTAAGACTTACCTTTTCAGCTGGCGAGGCGATTGGACAAACGATGCCCTAGCCATCTTGTTGACGCACACCGGACTAGCCAGTGAGAACAGCGGGTTGGTCATCGAGGTTGAGGGAGATCGGACGTCGCTTGAACGCAAGCTGCGTGAGATCGCCGAGTGGGACGGTATTGATGAATCCGCTGTTCTAGCGGACGTACAGAACATGGCTCAAGAAAAATGGGATTGGGTGCTTCCGCCAGCATTACTCATGCAGTCTTACGCCACGATGCATTTGGACTTGGGTGGAGCAAAGGCCTTGGCATTGGCTCTAGTGAGCCAGCCTGCGGAGACGGCCTGATATCTAGCTTATTCGTGTGGTGCCTGCTTTGTTGAAAGCCGACTTTGGTTCATCTGGTCAATATGAACCAAAATCCAGTGCATATGGAGCACAACTTAAGACCGAGTGCTAACAAGTGACTATTTGACCGGCTTCAGTGCCTCCACACATTAGATTCTGAATCGCCCCGGGTTTTGTGGAGGCCGTTTCGTTTAAGTCAGGCCGCCATGGCCTGACCTGCTTGTTGCTGGTGGAAGTTTGCCTCAGCCTCCGCAGGCGGGATATATCCGATTGAGCTCAGCAGGCGTTGGTGGTTGTACCAGTGCACCCATTTCAAAGTCGCCATTTCGACGGCTTCGCGGCTCTTCCATGACTGACGGTAAATCAGCTCGGCCTTGTACAACCCGTTGATGGTTTCGGCCAAGGCGTTGTCGTAGCTGTCTCCCTTGCTGCCAACCGAAGGCTCAATGCCGGCCTCTGCCAGCCGTTCGGTATAGCGGATCGAGACGTACTGGCTTCCACGGTCGCTGTGATGGATCAGACCACCGGTACGGTGTGGCTGGCGGGCGTACAGGGCCTGCTCCAGGGCATCCAGTACGAAGTCTGTCTTCATGCTGGTACTGACTCGCCAGCCGACGATCCGCCGTGCAAAGACGTCGATCACGAACGCCACGTACAGCCAGCCCTGCCAGGTCGATACATAGGTGAAGTCCGACACCCACAACTGGTTCGGGCGGTCGGCATGGAACTGGCGTTGGACACGATCCAGCGGGCAAAGGGCCTTGTCGCCGGCCACCGTTGTCTGCACGATCTGGCCACGTCTAATGCCCTGCAATCCGGCCCGACGCATTAACCGCTCCACCGTGCATCTGGCGACCTCGATGCCTTCTCGCCGCAGCTGCTTCCAGACCTTCACCGCGCCATAGCACTGCATATTGGCATCCCACACTCGCTGGATTTCCAGGGTCAATGCGTCATCGCGCTGAGCACGACAACAGCGCAGTGCCGGGTTGCGCTGTTGAGCCACGTGCCTGCGGTAACCGGACGGGGCGATCTGCAACACGCGGCAGATCGACTCGACCCCGAGACGGTCACGATGCTGATCGACAAACGCCCTCAGGACTTGGTGCGGCGGTCGAGCTCCGCCTGGGCAAAATACGCACTGGCCAGGCGCAATATCTCGTTTGCCTTACGCAGTTCGCGGTTTTCGCGCTCTAGGGCTCTGATGCGCTCGCGCTCTTCACTGGTCTGACCGGGGCGCTGCCCCGCATCGGTCTGCTGGCGACGAATCCAGCCATGCAGGGTTTGCGCGGCACAGCCAATCTTCGGAGCGATGGCCTCAATGGCTGCCCACTCGGACGGATAGTCGTTCAGGTGTTCCAGAACCATGCGCACAGCACGCTCACGGACTTCAGGGGAGTAGGTAGTAGTCTTTCTCATGGCCTCATCTTCTCAAGAGTTGAGGCCTCCACGAAACCCGGGGTGATTCATAAGCATCGAGTCGTACTTATGCGAGAAGAAGCCAACCGTGAGCACATATGCGGCAAAAAAGACTGCACAGCACATGATCCAGATGTCACCTGGATTCAGAGTAAGCCCGGCCCTCGTAACGATCAGATAGAGCCCTGTCAGCGCGACGGCGCAGCAGAGCCAGATTCGAGGCTCGACGCGCTTCCGAAAGAGAGCCCACTTGAAGACCGGGATGAGCAATACATCCAGGCCAGTGATGAAGGCGGTGTTGGTGATGCTGGTGTGCTGAAGCCCGACAGTCTGGAAAATGTTACCCAAACACAAGGGTAGACCTATGGCCACGCCGGCCAGGAGCGTTTTTTTGTTGATCAGTTTCAGCCGTCTGAAAAAGATCACGCAAAGCACTAGCGTAGCGAGTGCGAACTTGTACCCCAGGAATACGAAGGGTGGCCCGTCCGCAACACCCACTTTGGTGAAGGCAAACGAAATCCCCCAGAACGCGGTTCCGAGGATTAACAGGCATAGATATGTCTGACGAACAGGCATGCGAAAACCATCCATTCAAATTGGAGTGGTTAGAGCATGCGGAGAGGCCGCAAGAAAGCCCGAGTTTGCCTTCAATCTCTTCTCTAACGTTAAGGCAAGTCGGTAAAGCGCTTTCATCTGCCGCTATTAATCAATCTGGGGCAGCAGGCTGTCAACAGGTGCTACAAACCAGTCTGCAGCAAGCTGCCATCGACAGATGGCTACAACATGGCACCCGATGCACTGTCGCCAGCTTCCGCTTCTGGCCGGTTAGCGACGGCCTGACTTCGACCGTCGCTATACATGGTCAAACCTCGGTCTGCTCTGCCATTTCCAAGGCGTCGTCGACCTCAATCCCAAGATATCGAACGGTGCTCTCCAGCTTCGTATGGCCAAGCAGAAGTTGAACGGCCCGCAAGTTCTTTGTCCTGCGATAGATCAGTGATGCCTTTGTACGTCTCATTGTGTGAGTGCCATACATGGCCGGATCAAGGCCAATGGCTTGCACCCAGCCTTTGACGATACGAGCGTATTGACGAGTGGATAGATGGTCTGAGGTGTGCAGCCTGCTCGGGAAAAGGCAGTCCTGGCTACGGAGCTGGGCTTGGTGTATCCAGGCCGCGAGAGCAGACCGTGTTTGCTCAGTAATTTCGAACTGCACTGGTCGCTTCGTTTTCTGCTGCATAACCATTGCTCGTGATGACACATGCTCGCCATGAGCAACGTCGCATACACGGAGCTTGGTTAAGTCGCAGGCTCGAAGCTTGCTGTCGATGGCCAGATCGAACAAAGCCAGATCCCGGGTTCGTTCTGCAAGCTGAAGCCTTACTCGGATGGCCCAGATATCTCTCAGCCGGAGCGGGGTTTTCTGTCCGACCAACTTTCCTTTGTTCCAGGGCCGGCGGGTGCAGGTAGCAGTGATGTTCATGGCAAGTCCTCCACATGTGGGAGGACAAGCATGGCTAGCCTGAGAAGTGGTCGCTAACCGGCCAGAACCGGACATTCAACAAGGTTTTACTTTGAGATTTGGGGGCGCCTACAAAGCAGGGGGGCGACAACCAGCGAGTGTCGCGATGCGCTGTGGTTTAGTGCGTCAAAGATAAGTGTCTCCTGGGTCGCGACGGGGCCCGCACGCTCGAAGCGAAGCAAGCCAGCGTCAATCGGCTCGCCCGGCTGGTGCTCCTTCCACAGCCACGCTCATACCTCTCAGTCGGCTACCCTCGAACGCCGCTCTTCCAACTTTTGCTCGATGCGTCTCCACGCTCTGCGAAGTCCAAAACGCAGGTGGGAGAACCGGGTCCGGTCGCGCATGCGGCGTAACCAAAAAGCCGGACGAGCCCGCAGGTTGCTGTCGAGTATCGGCGAGCCAAGTGCTGTCAAATCCCGTCCATATGGGTGGGATGGGGCCTGCAGATACGAGTGGCAGACGGGTGATAACTCGAAGAAAAGCACTGCTGAACACCATTGCCAGTGACCGCGACACCTTCCTTCAGCAGCCTTCAGCTTAGCGCCCCGGTTGCATCCTGCCGCCCAGCCACTTGCAACGAGCGAAGTAAGTCCCGTTTCTTCGCGCGATGCTCCCGCATGCGGCGCAGCACGTCATTGAGGGTTGTCACCGCCTTAAGAATGTATGGCCCCTTGTTGAGCATTACGCACTCAGCACGAACGCTCATGGCTGCATCGGTAATTTCTGAGCGCGCCGGCGCTCCCTTCTTAGCCAGGCTTTCAAGAACCTGGGTTGCCCATATCACTGGTACATGGGCTGCCTCACACAGGCACAGCATCTCTTCCTGAATTTCGGCCAAACGTTCGAAACCGGTCTCTACGGCCAGGTCGCCCCGGGCGATCATGACGCCAAATCGTGGCAATCGCATGCCGGCGAGCAGCATCTTGGGCAGGTTTTCGAATCCGGCACGGGTCTCGATTTTCAACACTACTCCAAGGTGCGTCGCGTCCAGTCGTTCCAAATGATCAATCAATTCAATCACGTCTTCGGCGCTGTTTGCGAACGACATCTGAACGATATCGGCGTGTTTCGCCGCAAACGCCAGTGTTTCAATATCGTCCTCGGTCGGTGCTCGGACTGGGAGGGCGTTGTCTGGGAAGTTGATGCCCTTGTCACTTGCCAGCTTGGCGCGGCCGCTTGCATGTGCGATTTGGGTAATGCGCAAGATCAGCGCATCGGCAGACGCTTTCTCCACCCGCGCCCCAATTTTGCCATCGTCGAACCAAACAGGGTCGCCCGCTGCGACCGCCGCCAATACGTGCGGTAGTGTGCAGCCTATCCTTGCGGTCTCGGCATTGTCGTTGCTCGGTGGATCGATAGGTTGGTCGTCAGCGGTCAGCGCCAACAGGTCGCCAACCCGCAGGGTCAAATGCTGCTCGCGCGGCGGCAAGCCAGTAACGCGCATTCGTCCCAGTGTCTTGCCTGCCCGACGCTGTTTGATCTGCCTGCCGTCTGTGAAGTAGGCCGTTTTCTTCAGCTCCGCCAGGCACCCCTCCTCATCAGACGCGATGACCTTCATCTTTCGTTTCGAGCCGCGCGCATCGCGTAACCTAAGCGTATCGCCAGCACGGACTGCCAGCGCTTTATCGCTTGTAACCATCAAGCATGGGTCGGTATCGGACTCGTTTATGGCTGCCGTCGCCCAGGTAATACGAACGTGGGCGGGGCTGATGACTTGCCCATAGCAATCACGCGTGGGCCGTACCTTTTTTACACCTGGCGCCGTTGCGATAGGGCCTGTGCGTAACTTGGGCCCAGCGAGATCGAGCGCTACCTTGCATTCGCGCCCAAGCGCTTTCTCCGCTGCACGAACATGCTCGATCATCGCACGCCAGCTGTCTGGGTCATCGTGTGCGCAGTTGATGCGCGCGCAATCCATGCCTTCCTTGATCAACGCTTCGATGAGGTCGCGGTTGTGCGCCGCTTCAGAGGGGAGGGTGACCATGATTCGAATCGAGCGCGTGCCACGGGCCTTTCCAAACAGCGCGTCGGCGTGAGCCGCCAATAGACGCTCACCCTCGTGGAGACCACGCTCAGGGGCCTTGGGCTCTTGGGTATTCGGCTCTTCGAGCCGCTGCAACACGCCCATCACCGATGTCACAGCTGCGAGTATTGCCGCCTCGGCGCGGCCCAAGGACGACAAACCGATCTCGGCAAGCTGCGCTTGTAACTCGCGCAGGTCATGGCGACGAAGACATAGGTACTGCAGCAGGTTCTCGGCGCTTTGCCTGTAGCACTCATGAACCTGGATATTTTTCAGCGATGCCAGGCAGGCGTCGCTCGTCATCTCGTTACGTAGCCGTTCGAGTTGCACGCGTAATGGATTGAAATGCAAGGCCGCAGAGGGCGGGGTCAGTGCCTTTTTCGACATCGAAATCTCCAGAGAGCCTGCGGCCCGACCGGCCGCTACCGGTATACACTGACCTGATGCAGGTTGGACCTGTTTCATGACAGCCGACCAGTGGGTCGTCCTAGAAAGCAGCACACGAGGTGTCGACCTGTAGCCGAGAGCATCTTGGCCTATGCAACGTTTCAGACAGCAGCGGAGTGACTGGGCCTAGAATCACTGTCGGTAGGGGTGACTTTGAGCTGGAGCTACGGGCGTCTCCAAACTGCTTGTGTCCCACGCAGAACGAGCCAAGCCAATAGCGCGGCCAGCACGTCTTAAAAAACGATACCCAAGCCACCACCAATGGTTTCGACGAAATCAATGGGGGGCGGTTTGGTGATATCGAAAAGCCTATACAGTGCGAATCCCGCACCTAGTAGCCACCATCGATGGGTTGTGGCCACTCCCAAAAAAACCAGTGGAAAGGCGAAGTACTCGTCGGCAACGATCTGCGCGGCATCACCGCCTCCAAGCCAACGCGAGGCCCAGTGACACAGCGGAACGCCGACCGCCAGCAGCGCGGTGATGACCAGCAGTTGCCTTGTCAGCGCCTGCCCCCAGAGCCACCACGCCAGTGGTATCCCCAGCAGTGATCCGAAGGTTCCAGGCACCCAGGGTAAAGACCCCAGCCCGAAACCAGTGGCAATCAATAAAACGACTTGCTCAAAGATCAATTGTCGAACCTCTAGGGTGACCATTTGGCATTGCGCGAGAAAGGCCTCGCAACATCTGGCATGAAATCGATTCGACCGCTAGGTATCGAACATCGCTCAAAATGAGCGCTTTTTACTCCTGAGCTACAACTGACCTGATCCGGCGGTGTGGTCGGCTCGCCGGCTTATCACGACGTTGCGTCTGCTCGCGAGAAATGCGGTGCATAGATAATTAAGGACCTTCGGTGTTTGCAATTGACAAGCTATTGCTGCTGGCAGCAGTACTGATCCTGTTCGGTGTGCTCTCCAGCAAACTGTCGGCCCGTCTGGGGCTGCCGGTGCTCGTGTTGTTCCTGATCACCGGCATGCTTGCAGGTGAGAACGGTATCGGCGGGATCGTTTTTGATAATGCCGTTGCCGCGCATGCCCTCGGCACCCTGGCTTTGGCGCTTATCCTTTTTGACGGCGGCCTGCAAACGCCCGTTTCGTCCATAAGGAAGGTTTGGAAGCCAGCGTCTCTGCTGGCAACAGTTGGGGTACTCGCAACGGCCGCAATCGCGGGGCTCGCAGCTGCCTGGATGCTTGAGCTTCCAGTTCTGGAAGGCATGTTGCTGGGTGCGATCATCGGCTCGACCGATGCTGCAGCCGTATTTTCTCTCTTGCGAAACGCCGGAATTCACATCAATCAGCGGCTCAAGTCGGTGCTGGAGATTGAAAGCGCGTCCAACGACCCCATGGCCATCTTTCTGACGGTGGGCTTGTTGGAGGTGCTGGTTAACAGCATGCCGCTTGGCTGGGGTCTGCTTCAGATGTTTTTGATGCAGATGGGGATAGGTGCGCTGGTCGGGCTTGGTGTCGGATGGTCGATACTCAGGTTGCTGAGCAGGATAAAACTGGTCGCGACCGGCTTGTATCCGGTGCTTGTTGCGGCCGGCGGATTGCTCGCCTATGGAGTATCCGCGAATCTGGGCGGCAGCGGATTTCTGGCGATCTTCGTCGCTGGCGTGATGATCGGAAACCAGAAATTCGTTTTCCAGCGCAGCACCTTCCTGTTCATGGATGGCCTGGCATGGCTTAGCCAGATCACCATGTTCGTAGTCCTCGGCCTGCTCGTCGATCCGGTTTCGCTGCTCGATGTGTGGGTCGAGGGGTTGGTGATTGCACTGGTCCTGGTGTTGCTGGCCAGGCCGCTGGCCGTCGCACCAATGCTTGCGCTTTTTGGCTTCAATCTCAGGGAGACGGCACTCGTTTCCTGGGTAGGCCTACGTGGTTCGGTGCCGATCATCCTGGCAATCTTCCCGTTGCTTTTCGGACTGCCTAATGCGCCCCTGATCTTCAATGTTGTGTTCTTCGTAGTTCTGCTATCGGCGACGGTGCAGGGCTCTACGCTCCCGCTCGTCGCGCGCAAGCTGGGGCTGACGGAGAAGCCACCAGCGACGCCCGCCGCGACTCTCGAAATCTCGTCACTGCACGATGTCGACGCGGAAATCGTCGAATACACGCTCGGTAACGATGCGAGAGCCGCCGGCCGTTTGCTCTCGCAGATGGCGTTGCCCGAAGGCGTAGTCGTGGCGATGATCACGCGAGGGTCGGCCGTCATACCGCCTCGAGGGTCGACCAGGCTTGAAGCCGGTGATCATCTGTTTGTCGTCCTCAAGCCAAACAATCAGCCTTTCGTTGACTGCGTTTTTTCCCAGGCGGTAGAAGCGTCAAGAACCGATCTGCCAAACCTTGAACTCCGGCTCAAGGGCAGCACCAAGGTTGAAGATGTGTGGAATTCCTACGGTATCGACCTGGCAGCGGAAAAGGGGCAACCCCTGGATCAGTTGATAAAGGAGGCACTCGATGGCAGCGCTCGTCAGGGGGACGAATTGATGGCCGGATCAGTGCGGCTAATCGTTCGCGAGCAACTGCAAGGGCGCATCACGACGGTTGGAATCGAGGCGGTGCGGCGCTTGGGGTTATAGAACATCTCGATGTAATCGAACACATCACTGCGGGCTTCTTCGCGAGTGCCGTAGGTTTTCCGTCGGATGCGCTCCTGCTTCAGCAACTGGAAAAAGCTTTCCGCGACCGCGTTGTCGTGACAGTTACCGCGTCGACTCATGCTGCTGATTAGGTTGTCGGCCTTTAGGAAGCTCTGCCAGTCCGAGCTGCTGAACTGGCTGCCCTGGTCGGAGTGGATCATCACCTCCTGCCTGGGCTTGCGCCGCCAGACCGCCATCAACAACGCATCGATGGCCAGGTCGCTGCACATCCGTGGTTTCATCGACCAGCCGATCACCTGGCGCGAAAACAGATCCAGCACCACCGCCAAGTACAACCAGCCCTCATAGGTGCGGATGTAGGTGATGTCGGTGACCCAGACCTTGTTCGGCTCGCTGACCTTGAACTGCCGCTCCAGGCGGTTGGGCGGTAAGCGCTCCATAAACCCCACCTGCCTATAGCCCGCAGATCAGCGGATGCTGAACTCCTGTTTTCTCTGGAGTTCATCCCATGATGCGTCCCGACGCCAAGGTCCAAAAGGTTTATCTGTATCCCAAGCCTGTCGACTTCCGCAAATCCATCAACGGACTGGCTGCGCTGGTCGAGCTGGACATCAAGGTGGAAGTGTTCAACCCGGTGCTGTTCGTGTTCCTCAATCGCACCCGCAGCCAGGTCAAGATTCTCTACTGGGAGCGCAATGGCTTCTGCCTGTGGCTCAAGCGTCTGGAAGCCGAGCGCTTCAAGACCAAACCCGATGGCGGTGACGAGGCCATTGAGCTGACGGTCGACGAACTGAACTGGCTGCTCGACGGCATCGACCTGTGGCGTAACCGCCCGCACCAGATACTGACGCCGCGCTTCGTGACCTGAGCTGGGGCGGTTGCAGAAGCTGAGTGCAACACGGTTATTGATTTGAAGCTGGAGCATGATGCCGCATAGCCATGGCTTCCTGCATCACCTCGCCCATGACTTCGATCGGGCACTTGAAATCGAAGCGTTTACGGGGGCGCATATTCAGCTCCAAGGCGATGGCATTCAATTGCTCTTGACTGTGTACCGACAAGTCAGTCCCCTTGGGCAGGTACTGGCGGATCAGGCCGTTGATGTTTTCGTTGCTACCGCGCTGCCAGGGGCTGTGCGGGTCGCAGAAGTAAATAGCGACCCCTGTCTGCTGGGTGATTTCAGCATGCCGCGCCATCTCCCGGCCCTGGTCGTAGGTCATGCTCTTGCGCATCGCCAGCGGCATGCTGTTGAGCGCTGCACTGAAGCCCTCCATCGCCGAGGTCGCCGTTGCGTCGTTCATCTTCATCAGCATCAGGTAGCCACTGGTGCGCTCCACCAACGTGCCTACCGACGAGGCGTTGGCCTTACCCTTGATCAGGTCGCCCTCCCAATGCCCCGGCATCAGCCGGTCTTCGATCTCTGGCGGGCGAACATGAATGCTGACCATCTCAGGGATCTGGCCGCGCCGATCCACGCCACCAGAGCGCGGCCGGCGCGTCGTCTTGCCTTGGCGCAGGCAGACGATCAGCTCCTTGCGCAACTCGCCGACCGGCAAGGCATAGATCGCGTTATAGATCGTCTCACGACAGACGTAGGCATCTCTGAGGTTGGGTATGGTCATGCTGCGCAGCTTGCCGGCAATCTGCTCGGGAGACAAACGCTTACGCAGCATGTGGGCCACCAGTTCGAAGCGCTCGCTGCCCGGCACAAGCTTGCGCTTGGGGCGACAAACCTGGCGCCGAATGTTCATCTGTTGCTGGGCGCAGCGGGCCGAGTAAGCACCACTACTGCCTCGATTGCGCTTCAGCTCTCGGCTGATGGTCGAGGGCGACCTGTCAATCAGGCGAGCAATGCCGCGCAGGCTGAAGCCTTGAGCTTGACTGAGTTGAATGATGGCGCGCTCTTCGACGCTGAGTTCGGAATAGGACATAGGGGCAGCACCGTACCGGAAAGGTCAGGTGTTGCACTCAGTTTTCGCGGCCGCCTGGTATAATCCACGGCCATGATCGCCGTGCCCGAATCCCTTCCTGACGACCCAATCCTGCTCGAGCATTTACTGCTGCTGGCCAGTGAACAGGCGGCTGCGAAAGATGCTCGCATAGAACAACTTCAAGAACAGGTCGCCCTGCTGCGCCACAAGCTGTTCTCGCCCAAGTCCGAGCGCAGCCCTGAAGATGCCGACTCACCGCAGTTGGCCATGTTCAACGAGGCCGAAGAGCTGATCGAAGCGCTGGCCGCCGAGCCAGCCGAAGCCGAAGCCGAAGAAGTCGTTGCGCCGGTCAAGCGCCGTGGCAAACGCAAGCCGCTGCCGGCCAACCTGCCGCGTGTGGAGGTCATCCATGAGCTGCCCGAGCATGAGCGCACCTGCGTCTGCGGTGCCTGCAAGCAGGTGATCGGCGAGGAGACCAGCGAGCAGCTGGAGATCATCCCGATGCAGGTGCGGGTCATCCGCCACATCCGCAAGACCTATGCCTGCAAGGCCTGCGAAGCTGCGCCGGTCATCGCCGACAAGCCGGCCCAACTGATCGAGAAGAGCCTGGCCAGCCCCAGCGTATTGGCGATGCTGCTGACCACCAAGTACGCCGACGGCATCCCGCTGTACCGCTTCGAGAGGATGCTCAGCCGCCACGGCGTCGACATCCCACGGCAGACGCTGGCGCGTTGGGTGATCCAAAGTGGCGAGCAACTGCAACCGCTGCTCAACCTGATGCGCGACAAACTGTTCGAATACCCCGTGTTGCACTGCGACGAAACGCGTCTGCAGGTGCTGCATGAACCGGGACGCGACCCCTCGGCACAATCCTGGATGTGGGTGCAAAGCGGTGGGCCGCCGGACAAGCCGGTGATCCTTTTCGACTACACAGCCAGCCGTGCGCAGGAGGTGCCGCTACGCCTGCTCGATGGCTACCGCGGCTACCTGATGACCGACGACTACGCCGGCTACAACGCCGTGGCCGTGCAAGAGGGCATCGAGCGGTTGGCCTGCTGGGCGCATGCGCGGCGCAAGTTCGTCGAGGCGCAGAAAGTGCAGCCCAAGGGCAAGACCGGCCGTGCCGACATGGCGCTGAACCTGATCAACAAGCTTTACGGCATCGAGCGCGATCTTAAAGAGGTCGACGACAGCGAACGCCTGGCCGTCCGCCAGCAACGCAGCCAGCCGCTGCTCGACCAACTCAAGGCCTGGCTGGACAAAACCCAGCCGCAGGTCGCTGGGCAGACGGCCTTGGGCAAGGCGGTGAACTACCTGGCCAGCAACTGGAGCAGGCTGGTGCGCTACATCGAAGGTGGGCATCTACCGATCGACAACAACCGCGCCGAGAACGCCATCCGACCGTTCGTCATCGGCCGCAAGAATTGGCTGTTCAGCGACACGCCCAAGGGTGCCACGGCCAGCGCGCAGATCTACAGCCTGATCGAAACCGCGAAAGCCAACGGGCAGGAGCCCTACGCCTGGCTGCGCCACATCCTTGAACACCTGCCTGCGGCACAGAGCGTCGAAGACTACGAAGCGCTGCTGCCGTGGAACTGCTCGCCAGCTTCTGCCTCTGCTTCCTGAAAACAAACCCGTCCGCCAGGACGGGGTTTATGGAGCGCTTACGTTGGGCGAAGCCACCGTCGGCTTACCGCCGTAATAGCCGGGGCGCCGACGATAACCGGTCTGCGAACGCAGCCCCTCCACCCGCATTAGGCGAGCCACGCGGTGCCGGCCACAGGACTCGCCCAGCTCACGCAGGTCGTCGTGGATCTTGCGGTAGCCGTAGACCCCGCCGCTTTCCAGCCAGGCATGCTTGATCAATCCGAGCAGGCGCTGATCTTCCTTCTCGCGTGCGGATTTCGGCTCGGCCAGCCAGGCGTAGTAACCGCTGGGATGTACCTGGAGGGTCTGGCAGAGACGCCGTACCGGGTACTCCACCGACAGCTTGCTGATGACGGCGTACTTCAGCCGGACTCCTTGGCAAAGTACGCGGCGGCCTTTTTTAGGATGTCTCGCTCTTCGGTCACCCGCTTGAGTTCCGCGCGCAAGCGACGCAGCTCGGCCTGTTGATCATCTACCTGCTGCCGCTGTGCTTGGGGCTTGCTGTAGCGCTTTACCCAGGCGTACAGGCTGTGCGCGGACACGCCTAGACGCTCCGCCACATCGGCAACGCGCAAACCGCGCTCGGTGACTTGCTTGACCGCTTCGATCTTGAATTCTTCGGGGTAACGCTGGTTGCTCATGGCACCTCCTGATGGGCCTCATTATGAGGCTTGGAGGTGTCTACGAAACCAGGGGCGATTCAAAACTCAGAAATGAGCGGATGACTTGATCGATTTTGGTCGAATCGCCGCTTCTAAAATTGGCAAGGGCAGAAGTCGGCCGGAAACACAGGGCTACTTCAGACCATCCCTAGAATAAATTGGCTCACGGCATAAATGCTAGTGTTGTCTTGAGATTCTGTTGCGCTTGGGGGAACTACGCCTTGTTCGAGTATCCGCTTCTTGCTGCCGGAATTTGAAGACCACGAGCAGCAGCCATCGAACAAAAATTTCTGCTGTTTTTCAGTGCAAGTGATGAGGTTAAGAGCACATCACACGTAAGCTCCGCTTAGCATTAATGTAATATAAGACTCAGCTTTGTGTAAGGTTGACACCTTTAAACTATCCAACATCAATGACCAAGAGGTGTTAACGATGAAAAAATTTGCGGCAGTTCTTGCTGTTGGCATAGCCGTAAGTTCCTCCTTCGCAATGGCTGAGGTTGATAGAAACTCAACGATGCAGCATGACTATGCTGCAGTCGAGGGTAGACAGGCTTTAAAGGTTCTTCTTGAAAGCGGTGATGTACTAAGTGTGACGCCAATGGGCGAAGATAGTATTCTAGGCTGGCCAAGCTATCGTGCGCAGCCATACGAAATCAAAATTCGTACTCCTGATGGAGTTGTCCACTCAGTGGAGTTCCGTAGCGCGCCAGTTGGCATCAATAACGGTTAATTATTTATAAGGGAATTAATACGATATAAGCCAATTGTATGATCGTTACGATTGGCTTATGACTGATTTTTCAAATGGCATTCTTTTTTTTGCACAAGAGTAACAATAGAAGCCAAGGCGTCATTTCAGTGGGTAGAGCGTAGGTGTCCTGCCACTGAATAAAAGCGCTTTCCTACCAAGTCCATAAGATACCATCTTGGCAGGAAAGCGGCTTGCTGGTTATACAGCCATACGTTCACATTCCTCAGCGCACATCATACAGGCTTTCGCGCACTCTTGGCAGTGATCCATCTGATGCTTGGCACACTCTTCACCGCAGGCTCGGCAAATTTTTGCACACAATGCACAGAACTCTTTAGCCAACTCGCTCTGGCGACTCATGAGTCTGGCTGCCAGAGCACATATGTCAGCACAATCTCTGTCGAGCTCAATGCAACGGGCCATCGTTTGTACGTCGTCTTCAAGTAAACAGGCAGATGCGCATGCTTCGCAAACTAGAGCGCAGTTAGAACAAGCTTGAATGCAGCTATTGAACATTGTTTCAGTCATGACTTCCTCCAAAGTTCGTATTTTAGCGTATAGTCTTGAGCTGGCCTGAGGTGATCCTCTAGCAGCTCATAAATCCGACATATTCAGAGTTCGTCCGTTCCAATGGTTAACATTACAATCGTGTAAGGTCCCTTATGATCGCTATGCGGCTGATTTTAAAATATTTACCTTTATTCGATATTTTATTATTGGCGGGGAAATTCCATGTGAAAGCCCGTCACGCCGTCTAATGAGGTGCACCAGATTCTGCCTTTATGGGCCTCAACAATAGATCTGGTAATAGCCAAGCCGAGGCCAGCGTTGCTTGGACTACCCTCGCGCCGGGCAGGATCGACCCGATAGAAGCGATAAAAGAGCTTGTCCAGGTGCTCGGGCTCGATCGTCCCTCCGGGATTCTCGACGCTGAGGGTTACCGTTCTTTCCGCCTCGTGAATCGTTACAGAAATAGTTTCCCCTACCGGGGTGTAACGCAGCGCGTTGGATAACAAATTGGAGACCGCTCTATCAATCATTAATTTATCTCCCAGCACATTTCCTGCGCCTGAGACTGAGAGACGGATATCGCGTTCGTCAGCCACTAAGTGGTAATACGCAAGCAGTTTAGCAACGACATCAGCTAGTTCGATAGACGCTTGTTCGGGAATAATCAAGCCGTTGTCGGATTTGGCCAAAAAGAGCATGTCGTCAATAATGCGTGACATACGCTTCAACTCCTCTAGATTGGAGTAAAGATTCTCCTCATAAGCATCAATATTCCGCTTTTTGGTCAGCACCACCTCGGTGTGGGTCATGAGGTTGCTAACAGGGGTTCGCAGTTCATGAGCAATGTCCGCCGAGAAATTGGAAAGCCGAACAAAGGCATCTTCCAAGCGATCTAACATCGCATTGAAGGACAGAACCAATTGCTGTAACTCAAGCGGTATCGGTTCAAGCGGCATTCGTTCCTGCAACGACCTTGCTGACATCGATGCGGCGAGATGGGTAACTTGCCTCAGAGGCCTGAGACCGCTTCTAACTACCATCCAGCCAAGCGCAGCACTAATTAGAGCGCTGACGCTTAATCCAACGCCGAACCAACGCTGCAAAGTCTGAAAGAAATGCGCGTGGTTAGTGACATCAAGAATCAACAGTGCTGTAAGTGGTTCGGGCTGGTCTGCTACCGAGATTCGGGCAGTCAATCCTCTATACAGGCGGCCGGCATATTTCCATTCCCACATATTCTGCTGTTCTGCGTCCCTATAGCTTTCCGGGACGTCGACTGTCTTGGGATCAGAAAAGAGCACTCTGCCATCTTCGCTCAAGATGGTCGCCGCTAAATCATGATGGGCACCTAGCAGAGCTCGCAACTGCGGTAGCTCCTCAGCAAGGTTTGCGCTGCTGCGTACGTTATTGAAAATTTTCTTGGTCGATTCGAGCTTCTCCACCAAGGCCTGCCGATCCAACACTTCGAAGTGATGCTGGCTAAGCAAATTGAAGCTCAGCCCAGCTATGGTGAGAACTACAACCACCACAGACATGAACATGACACTCATTCGGGCGGTCAGCGAAAGGTGACGCAGTCTCACTCCGGTGCATCCATCATATAGCCCATGCCACGCACGGTATGGATCAGTTTGTGCTCGAAGTCGTCGTCGACTTTTGCGCGCAGACGGCGTACCGCGACCTCGATAACGTTGGTGTCGCTGTCGAAGTTCATATCCCATACCTGAGATGCAATCAGAGACTTCGGAAGCACCTCGCCGCGTCGGCGCATCAACAATTCCAGCAGTGAAAATTCCTTCGCCGTCAGATCAATTCGCTTCCCAGCACGAACGGCGCGGCGCTTTAGCAGGTCCACTTCGAGATCTGAAATTTTCACGGTGGTTTGGGTGGGGGAGCCGCTGCCCCTGCGAAGCAATGTCCGGACCCTTGCCAGAAGTTCGGAGAACGCGAACGGCTTAATCAGGTAGTCGTCCGCGCCCAGCTCCAGGCCTTTGACGCGGTCTTCCACGCCATCACGTGCGGTCAAGAACAGTACGGGTATTTCGTGCCCTGCTGATCTGACCATGCGTAGCACCTCCCATCCATCTAACCCTGGCATCATCACGTCAAGGATTAAAAGGTCATAAACCTCACTCAGCGCATATTGGAGCGCATCTGTGCCAGTCGTGACCCGGTCGACGGTAAATCCAGCTTCGGTAAGTCCTTGTTGCAGGTAAGAACCAGTTTTGGGTTCGTCTTCAGCGACCAGTAATTTCATGCAGGCAGATTCCGAAAGTTTGTTTCGACTCAGTGTGCAGGTTAACGAGGCCGCCATCTAGAAGCTTACAAAAATGTAACGTACAAATCAGCTCGCTGACAGGCGGAGGTGATAGTGTTTCACATAAGTCGGAATCTATGTTCGAGCAAAATATGAGCAGTGACTCTAAGAATGCTAGCAGCTGGTTTTTCCAGGCCTTCCACATTGCTCCCTTGGCCTAATGGCGCCTCAACGGCGCCTTTTTTTTTTGGTGATCTGATCAGGCGGGCGAGCCTTACAGATAGTAATTTAAGTGTGCGCACCTCTGAACTTGAAGTGAATTAATTCATTCCTCTGCACGGAGTTTCTTTCAATGCTTAGATTGGGCGCGACATCCATCAGTCGGCTATCAAGCAAGGAGGGTCGGCAAGGTGAGGATCCGTTAATCTCCTTAGTTGGCATGCTATATCTATCGGGACGAGCGGCTCATGCTGACGCAACGTACTAAAAATACCAGCACTGGAGGTCACTGCCGTGTATCACCGCCATCTTCATCGGAATAATGAAATATCTTTTTGGAAGACTAGACCCGGCGTAGCGCTCTTAATGCTGGCAATAATCGGTTTTTTCTACTTGGCACGCGAGCATTACGGTCATCTCTTGCAGGGACTGCCATACATAATCTTGCTGCTTTGCCCGTTGCTCCATTTGTTTGGTCACAACCATGGTGGCCATTCCAATCCCACCCGTGTCTCCAAGGACAAAGATAGGAAGTAAATGGCATGCACAATTCTTCCAGCAACCACGACCGGCATCAGGCTAACCATTCGCACGATCAAAACGGTAAACAGTACGACCCGGTGTGTGGAATGGCGGTCAAGCCAGATAGTCCTCATCACGAGACCTTCGAAGGAAAGACTTATCGCTTTTGCAGCGCAAGGTGTCAGGAGAAATTCCAGGCTGCCCCTCAGCGGTTCGCAAGCGGCCGGCCGCATGAGCAGCATCAAGATGTAGCTCAAGCGCCGTCCGGACCTAGCACCGAATACATCTGTCCGATGCATCCGGAGATTCGCCAGGCAGGACCAGGAAGCTGCCCAATCTGCGGTATGGCATTGGAGCCTGTCATTCCGGAACTAGACGAAGAAGAGAACCCGGAGCTTAAGGACTTCTCTCGGCGCTTCTGGTGGACCCTGCCGTTGACGGTGATCGTCACCGTGCTGGCCATGGGTGGGCATTCCCTGAACCTGTTCCACGGCACCACGCAGAACTGGGTCGAGCTCGTACTGACCACTCCGGTAGTGCTTTGGGCTGGCTGGCCATTCTTCGAGCGCTGCGTACGCTCGTTCGTGCTGCGCAGTCCGAACATGTGGACGCTGATCGGCCTCGGCACCGCCGCCGCCTACCTGTACAGCGTCGTTGCCACTCTGGCGCCAGGCGTGTTTCCTGCCGACTTTGTACAAGACGGGCGCATCGGCGTGTACTTCGAGGCGGCGGCGGTGATCATCTCACTGACTCTGCTCGGCCAGCTCCTCGAGCTGAAGGCACGCTCGCAGACCTCGGCGGCGATCAAGTCACTACTCGGCCTGGCGCCGAAGACCGCGCGACGCATCAATCCCGACGGTACAGAGGACGACATTCCGCTCACCCATGTTCATGCGGGCGATAGGCTACGCGTACGCCCTGGAGAGAAGGTGCCAGTCGACGGTCTGGTGCTGGAAGGCGAAAGCGCGGTGGACGAGTCAATGCTGACAGGCGAGCCGGTGCCGATCATGAAGCACGTCGGTGACAGTCTCATCGGTGCCACCCTTAACGCCCACGGCAGTCTGGTGATGCAGGCGCAGAAGGTCGGCAGCTCGACCATGCTTGCGCAGATCGTGCAGATGGTTGCCCAGGCGCAGCGCTCCAAAGCACCGATGCAGCGACTGGCTGATGTTATTGCTGGTTACTTTGTGATGGTGGTGATCGCTATCGCCATACTAACCTTCCTTGTCTGGGGGCTTTGGGGTCCGGAGCCGAGCTGGGTCTTCGGTTTGATCAACGCGGTGGCGGTGCTGATCATTGCCTGCCCGTGCGCCCTGGGCCTGGCCACGCCAATGTCGGTAATGGTCGCAACCGGCAAGGCGGCCGGCAGCGGCGTACTGTTCCGCGATGCGGGCGCCATCGAAAATTTGCGCAAGATTGACACGCTGATCGTCGACAAGACGGGCACCCTGACTGAAGGTCGCCCGGCCTTTCACAGTGTAGAGGCGGCGCCTGGTTTCACTCCGGATGAGGTGCTGCGCCTGGCAGCGAGCCTCGATCAGGGCAGCGAACATCCCCTGGCCCACGCCATCGTCGACCATGCCCGCGCGCACGGCCTGGCACTGAGCACGGCCGAGACATTCGAATCAGCCTCCGGCATCGGCGTACGTGGCCAGGTTGATGACCACCACCTGCAACTGGGCAACACCGCGCTGATGAATGATGCCGGCGTGGATGCCAGCTCCCTCAGTGCGCGGGCCGAACAGTTGCGCGGCGAAGGCGTGAGCATCATGTTCCTGGCGGTGGACGGCGTCCTGGCTGGTCTGCTGGCAGTGGCTGATCCGATCAAACCGACGTCGAAACTGGCGGTAGAGCGCCTGCAGGCAGACGGCGTGCGGGTGATCATGGCCACCGGTGATGGCCTGACTACTGCTCGCGCAGTGGCCCGCGAGCTAGGCATCGAAGAGGTGCACGGCGAGGTCAAACCACAGGACAAGGAACGCTTGGCCGCCGCCCTGCAACAAGAAGGGCACCGCGTGGCCATGGCCGGCGACGGCGTCAACGACGCCCCAGCCCTGGCGCGCGCCGATATCGGCATTGCCATGGGCACCGGCACCGACGTGGCGATGAACAGCGCTCAAGTCACGCTGGTCAAGGGCGACCTGCTGGGCATCTTGCGCGCAAGGAGCCTGTCAGTGGCCACCGTGCGCAATATGCACCAGAACCTGACCTTTGCTTTTCTCTATAACGCTCTGGGCATCCCGCTGGCCGCAGGCCTGCTCTACCCGCTGACCGGCCTGCTGCTGTCGCCGATTATCGCCGCGCTGGCGATGAGCCTGAGTTCGGCCTCAGTGGTGTTTAACGCGTTGAGGCTGCGCAAGGTATCGATCGATTGAAACGCTTGACCTTGCCGCTCTGGCAAGGTTGAACATCTGCTCAACCATTACGGTGACTTCCCAGGAGATTCTCATGAGCACCATTGAACTGAACGTCGAAGGCATGAGCTGCGGCTCGTGCGTCAAGCATGTCACCGAGGCGCTCAACACTGTCGAGGGCGTCACCAAGGTGGATGTCGATTTGCAAGCCGCCAGGGTGCGGGTTAGCGGCCAGAGCGACAGCCAAGTGCTGATTGCTTCCCTGACTGATGCGGGATATCCCGCGCAGCTGGCCAGTCCGGCAGCCGGGACGAACAACATGAAAAAGACGGGTTGCGGTGGCAGCGGTGGCTGCGGCTGCAACTGAAAACGAGAGGCAAACAAGGTTCTTATATGTCTAGAAAACTGCGTATATCAGCCCTTGCGGCGCTGCTGGTAAGTGGGGCGATCCATGCCGCTGAACCCTTGATCATCGATGTACACCGAGACGCCAACTGTGGTTGCTGCAAGGACTGGATCTCCTATCTGGAGGACAACGGCTTTGCGGTCCGCGACCATGTTGAACGCAACATGCGTTCGGTGAAGCAAGACCTAGGAGTGGAGCCGCGTCTGGCGTCCTGTCACACCGGTGTGATCAACGGCAAGTTCGTTGAAGGCCACGTGCCGGTGGCGCAGATACTCGAATTGCGCAAGCGTTCCGACCTGCTAGGTATTGCCGTGCCCGGCATGCCGGCTGGATCGCCCGGTATGGAGCACGGTGATGCCAAACATGCCTACGAGGTAATCGGGCTTACCCGTTCAGGGCAGGATGAGGTCCTCGCCAAGTACCCGTAAATTCAGGCTCCGTGCCGCTGACCGGCTTTCCCAGGCGGGTGGCAGCAAAGAGAACGCGGGGGTGATCACTGGATGATCGCAGCGATCACCCCGTCCGGCTCGCTTGCTCAGGACAGTTTCCTGACTTGCGAGGCGGAATTATGTCCGGAGCCTTTCGTTAACTCTTGTTCCGCGAGATACCCATGTTCCGCCTTTTGCTGTGCCTGCTTTTACTGATCCCACTGCCGGTCAGTGCTGGGATTTTTGATCTGCCTCGCTCACAGCCGGCCCTGTTCAACGCCCCCCTGAATAACAGCCAGGACTTCCTGCCGGTGGATCTGGCCTTTGGCCTTGATCTGATAGAAGCCGACACCGACAGTATTCGCCTGCGGTTCATAAATGCCGATGGCTATTACCTCTACAAACATCGTTTCGCCTTCAACAGCGACCATCCGCAAGTAACAATCGGCACCCCGCAATGGCCTGCAGCCGAACCGAAAACCGATGAGTATTTCGGCGATGTCGAGGTGTTCTACGGCATTACGGACTTAGAACTACCGATTGATAACCCTCAGAACAGGCCGTTCACCCTGCAGGTGAGCTACCAGGGCTGCGCCGATCTGGGACTGTGCTACCCACCTGAAATGCGCACTTTTCAGATCGGTAACTCGCCCCCGGTATCGCCTGCGCAACCGGAAACGACCTTGGACTGGGGAAGTCTGGCACTGTTCTTTCTGGCCGGTTTGGGGCTGACTTTCACTCCCTGCGTGCTGCCGATGCTGCCCATCCTTTCCGGCGTAGTGCTGCGTGGACAACTCGGTGGGCTACGAGGTTTTCGCCTGTCGCTTGCCTACGTACTTCCCATGGCTGCCTGCTTCGCACTGCTCGGAGCGCTGATGGGCATGTTCGGAGCTGGCCTCAACCTGCAGGCGCGCCTGCAGTCACCGTGGCTACTGGTGCCCTTTGCGCTGTTCTTTTCGGTATTTGCCCTGGCCATGTTCGGGGTGTTCGAGTTGCGTATGCCGCGCTTTATTACCGAACGAATGGATCGCCTGGCCAGCCGAACCCGCGGGGGTTCAATGATAGGGGCCGCAACGCTAGGCGTGCTGTCAAGCCTGCTTGTATCACCCTGCGTGACAGCACCACTGGTCGGTGCGCTGCTGTACATCAGCGCCACCGGCGATGCCCTGGGCGGCGGGCTGAAGCTGTTTTCGCTGGGTCTGGGCATGGGGGCGCCGTTGGTGTTGCTCGCCACTGGTGGCGCCGCCTTGTTGCCCAAGTCCGGGACCTGGATGGTCGGCGTACGCAAGGTTTTCGGTCTGATGTTGCTGGGTGTCTCTGTATGGCTGCTGGAGCGTGTGTTACCCGCTCCCGTGACGCTGGCCTTGTGGGGCCTGTTGGCGGTTGGCACTGCGTTGTGGCTGGGCGCCCTGGAATTTATTCCTAAGCCCGGCAAGCAGAAGCTTGCCCAGTTGCTTGGTGTGGCCTTGCTGGTTTACGGCATCAGCAGTTGGGTGGGCGCTTTGCAAGGTCAAACCGACCCGCTGCGCCCACTGGGTCGCCTGGACGCCCAAGGCTTGCCTCAAATCGGCGCAACCGTCGGCTGGCAGACCCTGGACACCCCAGCAGCCCTGGATGCGGCACTGTTGTCAGCGAAAACTGCCGGCCAACCTTTGCTGCTGGACTGGTACGCCGACTGGTGCATCAGTTGTAAAGTAATCGAACGAGAAGTACTCGAAGTGTCCTCTGTGCGCGAGCAGCTGGCTGATTACCGGCTGGTGCGCTTCGATATGACGCGTAGCGATGCCGAGCAACGCGCGCTGCTTGATCGCTACCAGCTGTTTGGCCCGCCGGCACTGCAATTGTTTGCCCCCAGTGGTGATGAGTGGCAGGACCTTCGCACGGTTGGTGAAACCGACGCCGAGAGTTTTCTGGAACGACTGCGTCAAGCCGACGACCGAATGTAAAGCATGCAACCTGGTCGCTCCCGGAAGTCGACGTCAGCTGGCAGATCGCAGCCCGCCGCAGCATGTACTTGCGGCGGCTGAAAGCTAAGACGTGGGCAGATGACTTGATCGTTTTTACCGATGCTCCACTTTCAAAATCCGTGACGGCTGAAGTCAGCCATTTGTTGAACAGCCACACCGGAACTTAACAGTCAGAAAAACTAGAACCTGACAGAACTGTAATGTTTCGCTAAGGCCTGTGACAGGATGCCGCGGTTAAGTTGGCGTCGTGCCTGAAGAACAAAGCACTCCGTTCAAACGGAAACCGAATTAACGGGTATTTCGAGGGGGATCGAACAATGCCCCTGTTTTCATGCGTTGCCGAGTACTCCGACTTGGCAGGGGCGAATGTGTCAGTTGGCATATGGGGCACCTGAGTGGCGGTTTGAGAATCTGTCGCCTCCAAGCAGCATAAGCCGAGGCGCCTGTTGCAAATTGCGACGCCAAATAAGCTGAGCTTACCAACTGCTGAAGAGGCGCTGCTCGCTGGAACGAGTTCACACAACAGTGGGAAAGGTTGAAGGTGGAATCTCGATAGTGGGGCAGTCAACGAACCCGAGACCGGATTGCTCACCACCGGCTCATCTGATTAATGGACATAACGGGATGCAAAGCAAAACCACAAGGCGCACTTTCATCAAGGGGCTAGCCGCCACCAGTATTCTCGGCGGCTTAGGCATGTGGCGTATGCCGGTCTGGGCCGTGACCAGTCCCGGTCAGGCCAACGTGCTGGCCGGTACCGATTTTGATCTGTTCATCGGTGAAACCCCGGTAAATATTACTGGCGCGGCTCGTACCGCGATGACCATCAATGGCTCACTTCCGGGGCCGACCCTGCGGTGGCGGGAAGGCGATACCGTGACTCTGCGCGTTCGTAATCGTCTGCAGGAAGATACCTCGATTCACTGGCACGGCATCATCCTGCCGGCGAACATGGATGGCGTACCTGGCCTGAGTTTCCACGGCATCGCCCCCGATGGCATGTATGAGTACAAATTCAAGGTTAACCAGAACGGCACCTATTGGTACCACAGTCACTCGGGACTGCAGGAGCAGGCTGGCGTCTATGGTGCTCTGGTGATCGATGCCAAAGAGCCGGAGCCGTTCAGCTACGACCGTGACTACGTCGTGCTACTAAGTGACTGGACTGACGAAGATCCGGAACGGGTTCTGGCCAAGCTCAAAAAGCAATCGGATTACTACAACTTCCACAAACGTACTGTCGGCGACTTCGTCGATGACGTGAGCGAGATGGGGTGGTCCGCAGCGATCGCTGATCGGAAGATGTGGGCCGAGATGAAAATGAGCCCGACTGATCTTGCCGATGTCAGTGGCTATACCTACACCTACTTGATGAATGGCCAGGCGCCGGATAACAACTGGACTGGTATTTTCAAGCCGGGTGAGAAAATCCGTCTGCGCTTCATCAATGCATCGGCCATGACCTATTTCGATGTCCGCATCCCCGGTCTAAAGATGACGGTGGTGGCGGCCGATGGGCAGTACGTCAAACCTGTTAGCGTCGATGAGTTCCGTATTACTGCGGCCGAAACCTTCGATGTAATAGTCGAGCCCGATAGCGAGCAGGCCTACACCATCTTCGCGCAGTCCATGGACCGCACTGGCTATTCACGCGGCACCCTGGCCGTTCGCGAAGGGCTGAGCGCGCCTGTTCCTGAAGTTGATCCTCGCCCGTTGATCTCCATGAGCGATATGGGAATGGATCACGGCAGCATGGAGGGAATGGATCATGGCTCCATGCAGGGCGGCATGGCAGGCATGGATCATAGCAAGATGGCAGGTATGGACCACGACAGCATGGCTGGCATGGATCATTCAGCGATGGCAGGCATGGGTGGAGCGATGCAGCCCCATCCGGCCTCCGAAACCAATAACCCTCTGGTCGACATGCAGACCATGACGCCAACTCCCAAGCTGAATGACCCGGGAATCGGGCTTCGCAACAACGGTCGCCGTGTGCTGACTTACTCAGATCTGCACAGCACCTTCCTCGATCCGGATGGGCGCGAGCCGAGCCGTACCATCGAGTTGCACCTCACAGGTCACATGGAGAAATTCTCTTGGTCATTCGATGGCATTGAGTTCTCTGATGCGGAACCGTTGCGATTGAAGTATGGCGAGCGTGTTCGTATCACCTTAGTCAACGACACCATGATGACCCACCCCATCCACCTTCATGGCATGTGGAGCGATCTGGAGGATGAGAACGGCAACTTCCTAGTTCGCAAACACACCATTGATGTACCACCAGGCTCGAAGCGCAGCTATCGCGTAACCGCAGATGCGCTAGGGCGCTGGGCCTATCACTGCCACCTGCTGCTCCACATGGAAATGGGCATGTTCCGTGAAGTTCGTGTGGATGAGTAAAGGAGATATCTAATGAGCAATTCCCCGAAACGAAACCACCTGTTCTGCAGTGCCGCAATGTTGAGCCTTTTGGCTGCCCTGTATATCCCAGTGTCGCTGGCCGAAGAAAATCACAGCGATCACGGACGGCACGCCGTTGACTCTTCCAAAGCTGCAAGTGAGAAGCAGCCTCCTCAGGTGCGAGGCCAGGGCCCCGCCAATCAGCAAATGGATCACGGCTCGATGAATCACGGCTCGATGGACCATGACGGCATGGACCACCAAAAAATGACCGGTGAGCATGGCAGCGACCATGCCGAGGCAGATTCGAACCATGACCATTAAGCTTTCACGTCCATCGCTCATTGCGCTGGCGGTGTCAATGAGCGCACTGAGTAGCGGCTTTACCTTTGCCGCAGAAGAGATGGATCACTCGACTATGGACCACGGCTCCATGCCGATGGACCATAGCAAGATGAACCACGGGGCTGCTCAGGTGCAGATGGGGGGCATGGATCATAGCCAGATGCCCGAGGGCCAGAATTCGCAGGATGGGACTCCTGCTATGGACCACAGCAAGATGAATCATGAGGCCATGCAAGGCCAGATGGGCAGTATGGATCACTCCCAGATGAACCATGGCCAAAATCAGAGTAAAGCTGCGGCTATGGACCATAGCAAGATGGGCCACGGCGCCATGCAAGAGCAAATGAAAGGGATGGATCACAGCAACATGGATCACTCCCAAATGAACCATAGCTCCGCTGATACCCCGAGAACCACCAGTCGTACACCGATCCCCGTCCTCACGGATGCTGATCGCCAAGCGGCCTTCGCGCCTCTGCCTGGACACACAGTGCACGATAGCGGCATCAACAGCTTCTTTCTGCTCGATCAGCTTGAATATCAGGACGCTGATGAGGGCAGCACCCTGGCCTGGGATGCCTCAGGCTGGGTGGGAGGCGATATCAATCGGGTCTGGTTTCGTTCCGAGGGAGAGCGTACTAACGGCGTAACCGAGGATGCCGAGCTGCAGCTGTTGTATGGGCGCTCGGTCGGCCCCTGGTGGGACGTCGTTGCTGGCGTTCGCCAAGACTTCAAACCCGAGTCTCCACAGACCTGGGCTGCCTTTGGTGTGCAAGGCATGGCGCTTTACGCTTTTGAAGCCGAGGCCACAGCCTTCGTCGGCGAAAACGGCCAGACTGCGGCGCGTCTTGAGGGCGACTATGACATCTTGCTTACCAATCGGCTGATCCTCCAGCCAACTGCGGAAGCCAATTTCTACGGTAAGAATGATTCTGAAAGAGGAGTGGGCTCGGGCCTGGCGAATACCGAACTGGGTTTGCGCCTGCGCTACGAAATCGTTCGCGAGTTTGCGCCCTACATCGGGATTTCTTGGAGTCGCTCATACGGTAATACCGCAGACATGCTGCGCGACGAAGGAGAAGATGTTGAAGAGGCGCGCTTTGTCGCCGGCATTCGAATGTGGTTTTAGAGCCTGATATGAAAAAAACAATTACAACCCTGGTGGTAGCAGGCGCTGTCGGTAGTGCAGCAATATTAGCCGGAGCCTATTCCGGCTTGATCAACGTTGGTGCTGACGATCCTCATTACCCAGCCGTGCATGCGTTCCTTTCAATGGCGCGTGATCGCTCTATCGAAGCGCGGTCCAAGGACATTGAGATTCCCAATCTAGATGACGAGGCTCTCATTCGTGGCGGGGCCGGGAACTACAACGCCATGTGCGTTGGGTGCCATCTGGCGCCCGGTGTCGAACAAACAGAGCTGAGTCAGGCGCTGTATCCAGCCCCGCCTAACCTGGCCAAGATCGGCATTGACGCAGGCCCTGCATCCGCCTTCTGGGTCATTAAGCATGGAATCAAAGCAACAGGCATGCCGGCCTGGGGTAAGAGTATGGGCGACGAATATATCTGGGGCATGGTTGCCTTCATCAGCCAGTTGCCCAAGATCGACGCTACGCAATACCAAGCGCTCGTCGCTGCGAGTGGCGGTCACCAGCATGGTGGCGGTGAGAGCCAGACGCACAATCATGAAAGCTTGGATGGCAGCAATTCTGACCATCATGGCAATGCTGCCGCTGGAGGAGAGTCTGGACGTCGCGGTATAGCGGCTGCAGACCACCACGGCGGCTCAGCTCCAGAGGCCGATCACCATTCTTCGAGCAGTAACGGCGATGATCACCATGGTGGAAGTAACTCCAGCACGAAAGGCAGTAGCGCCAGCGACCATCATGGCGAGCCGGCGTCCAACGCTCACACTCATGCGGATGGCAAAGAGCACGTACATGACAGCTAAAAGCAACGGGGCACGTTTGGTGGTCAAGCAGTAGTTGAGCTTTTACCGCGACGAGCGTCTTGCTACACCGCCGTCATCGCGGGTTAGTTCGTGTGCTGGCCGCTCAGGTCAGCGAACTCAATAAGCGCAATGACCTCGTCGGGATCGCGTGACGCTTGAAGGAAAAACGGGCCGGGGCGAGAAAGTTGCTCGATACGTTTTTTCAGTTAGCCCTCTCTAGATCATTGATCAGGAACTTCATCTCAGAGATCTCTCGGCGCTGAGCCTCAATGATTTGATCTGCCAGCTTGCGAACGCGCGGGTCTGAAATCTGAGCGCGCTCACTTGTCATGATGGCTATGGAATGGTGAGGAATCATGGCCTTCATATAGTCCGTATCGTCGACAGTTGCCTGGCTACGAACAAGCCACAGGGCAATAGCAAAGGAAGCTGCTCCGCCGGCGAATATCGCTATGTTCATGGGCTTTTTCTTGTACATATTGAGCATGAAGGCGAGCATGACTATCGCCATGACAGCTCCCATTACTAACGCCATCCAAGCACGGGTCTCACTCCATAGAACATGCTCAAAAGCGTAAGTATTCAAATACATAACGCCGTACATGATGACGGTTGATGTGGCCACCATCGCAGCGAAACGCCAATAAGACATTTTCATATCAACTCCTCATGGTGATGTGCTGCCACAGTATTGCATTGACTAAAGTCTGCGTATTTTTCGATCATGCCGGGCAGTTGCGTTACTAATACTGTGAGAGCTCAGATTTGATAATCAGCCCTCGGTGTTACCTAAGAACGGACAAGCCGGGAGGCTGTGAGGTTTCGATTTTTTTAAAAAGCTTACAAAAATGTAATCTGCACCGAGTTTACTCGCTCTCGGGTTTGCGCAGCGCTGCTCCAAGTAGAAGTGACCATGCGCCAGTCTGGCTGCGTGACGCGCTTCCGTGATTTGGTGAGGAACACGGCGCGCCTGGTGACGCTGTACGACCTGTCGAACTGTGGATGTCTCCTCGATATTCGCTGTCGAATGTAGAAGAGGTAAGCCTTTAAGGGGTAAGGAGCGACATCGAGATCCTTGCGGTAACCAGTAATTGCGATTTGTGGAAGATCAGGTCGTTCAGACCTGTTTCCAGTTTCCAAAGCGCAGGAGCTGAACGTTTGTTGGCTGTCACTGAGGTTACGCCAATGTAATTTTAGGGACAGCATCCCGTAAGTATTCACCCGCCACACTCAAATCAGGCCCCAACACTGAGGAAAGCACAATGAAAAGCATGCAAAAGCTCGTTATCGCCCTTGTTCTAACCGCTACATCTCCTTTTCTCATCGCTGCAAATAAAGGCGATCAACCCATGAGACACGACCATACTGTTGGCGATGGTCATGAAGTGATGGTCAATCTGCTAAAAACCGGGCAAGTGCTAAGCGTGACCCCAATGGGTAATTCACCAGTGTCCGGAAGTGATGTAAGAACGTATGAGATTAAAATTAAAACCCCTGACGGAGTCGTCCATTCGGTCGAATTTCTCGGTGCCCCAGTAGGCGTTAAAAACGGCTGATACCACTTTAACGGACACCTCCGCGATATTAATACGATTATGGTTGTTGCAGGTATCAGCACTTACCCTGCAACAATCATCGATGCTTAGGCTTCCCTTTGCTAAGGGAACCCTAGACGTGCAGTTTATACTTGGGATGTTTGAGACAGAAAGCGAGCAATAGTTTTTTAAACGCAAATCGGGGAAGAGGGATAAATGATGAACCAAATTAGTAAAGCACTGGTGACGATTTCGCTAATTTCGGCAGCTTTCGCAGCCGTCGCCGGCACGGAACAAGAAAGTGCTATGCGGCACGATCACACTGTTGGGGATGGTCACCAAGTAATGCTGGATCTGCTGAAGCGCGGCGAGGTGGTGAGTGTGGCCCCTATGAATAAAGAGCGTTCGGATAATAAAGCTATAAATAACACACTTAAGGGAAATGTTAGGCCATATGAAATAAAAATTCGTACTCCAGACGGGCGACTTCACGCGGTAGAGTTCCGCGGAATGCCAGCCAAAATAAACAACCGCTCACATGGTAATAAATGACAAGAAAGTTATTTCTGAGTAGCTGCCACAGGGGTAAGCCGGATCATAACGTCTCCTTACACGGGAGGAGGATCCTGACAGCGTGTCATGCAACAATGGGCTGAGTCGGCCTTCTCGGCTCAGCTCAAAGCAACATGAGCGAGTGATTTAATTTTTCCACAGCACATACAATTTTTACATTCAGTTGGCGTCTACTTCACCAGTTGAGCGAATGTCTGTGGGGGACCCAGTGGTGCTGCTACGAAATCACTACAGTCGCTGTGGAAAACCACCAGTCCGCTCTGATATGCCGCCGATCGCGATCGCGTTCTCTGCCGCGAATATGAGGCCCTGACCAAAAGTGTGACGATACGCAGCGTTTTGAAGCTCCATTGCCATTCTGAATGCCGCCCCTTATGGCCGCGCCGCTATCGCCTCCTACATAGGCTATTACCAAGTTGAGTCTGTCATTGTCGAGCAGTATGTGGTCTTCCTCGTGATGTCTTCCAAAAGGCACCGATAATTGCCGCGGGTAGCTTGCAAACGCGGACGTCACGCAAAGCGATGCATGTGATCGACGAGACCCATCTTTTGGTCTGAGATCGCAGCGGTCAGTATCCCAGCTTTGAGCCGGGAAAGTCTGATGCGGCGCATATCGAGAATACGCCCCTGGTCGATGCCGATGCTGTTCTCTGCTCCGGCAGTGCCAGTTCTATGCCCCTTCATCAAGAGCCGAGGGGCGCCTGTCACCCGTCGGCCCGTCCTAGCCAGAAGCGCTGCGTGGATGGGCCTCTCAAATTTAAAACTTGAGCGCCTGCGACCCCCAGCTCAACGGCTGAATGATTTTCATATGGTGTGGCCGCTAGGTAACTGAGCCAATTAATCGGGATGGCTATGCTTGCTCGAATGCTACCGGCCCCACTTAATCCTTGGGTAATTTGATTCATAACACCAGTGTAATTACCGCGTCATATGAGTAACAGCTTGCCGCTCTTATAATTTCATCACACACGTTAAGTTAGGAGCTGGTTATGAAAGCTTTCAAGATTACGGCAGCAGTGTTTTTTATGAGCGTGAGCTCATTATCCTTGGCAGAGGGTAGCTCAGATCGCGAGTATGGCGAAATGATACGTGCGAACGAAAATACTATGCGGGAGTACGCTACTTCTGTCGGAAAGAAGCCTCCCGAAGTTGTCCATTATCGTTATGGGATGAAGTTGGACATCGCCAAGGTAATTCGTACCACGCGAACCGATATGACCTGCAACGATGTGATGCCGGCCCAAATTACCTATGAGGACTCTAAGGGTGATTTGGCGATTGTTGAGTATCGGGTCGCCGGAACGAACTGTCGGAGATAAGACACCACCTATCGACCCATCGAAGCCTGCATAAACGTAAGAGTCCGAGGCGGTAGTCGCAGCCCGAGACATGCTCCTGGTGCGGCGGTGGTCATAAGCATTTCAGCAATACAATCGTTACTAGCCTTGCCGTTTTTATGGCGAATCGGTGCGGGTACTGGCATGGGGCCGTCTGGGGAAACTGCCCAGCTGAGCGATGTGCTTAGGGAAACTCTGAAAAAGACTTTCTGATTTGGCAAAATACCGCGACCCCACCCACCGAGTTTCCCGATGAAGCAGATGACCTTCGCCGACGCCGAGTACGCTGGCAAGCGCAAGCAAACCCGCAAGGAGTTGTTCCTGATCGAGATGGATCGGGTGGTGCCGTGGAAGGGCTTGATTGCTTTGATCGAGCCACATTATCCGAAGGGTGAAGGTGGCCGTCCGGCCTACCCGTTGATGGCGATGCTGCGTGTGCATCTGCTGCAGAACTGGTTCGGCTACAGCGATCCAGCGATGGAGGAAGCGCTGTACGAAACCACGATCCTGCGCCAGTTTGCCGGGCTGAACCTGGAGCGCATCCCCGACGAAACCACCATTCTCAACTTCCGCCGCTTGCTGGAGAAACACGAGCTGGCGGCCGGCATCCTCGCTGTCATCAATGGCTATCTGGGCGACCGCGGCCTGTCGCTGCGCCAGGGCACCATCGTCGATGCAACGCTGATCAATGCGCCCAGTTCGACCAAGAACAAGGACGGCAAGCGCGACCCGGAAATGCACCAGACCAAGAAGGGAAACCAGTATTATTTCGGCATGAAGGCCCACATCGGCGCCGATGACGAATCGGGTCTGGTGCACAGCGTAGTGGGCACGGCGGCCAATGTGGCGGATGTCACCCAGGTGGACAAATTGCTGCATGGCGACGAAAACGTGGTCTGCGCCGATGCAGGCTACACCGGTGTCGAAAAGCGGCCCGAGCATGAAGGACGTGAAGTTATCTGGCAGGTGGCGGCACGCCGCAGCACCTACAAAAAACTCGATAAGCGCAGCGTGCTGTACAAAGCCAAGCGCAAGATTGAAAAGGCCAAGGCTCAGGTGCGCGCCAAGGTCGAGCATCCGTTCCGGGTAATCAAGCGCCAGTTCGGTTACACCAAGGTGCGCTTTCGCGGCTTGGCCAAAAACACGGCGCAACTGGTGACACTGTTCGCTCTGTCGAACCTGTGGATGGCGCGCCGACATTTACTGACGAATGCAGGAGAGGTGCGCCTGTAATGCGGGAAATGGCCACCGGAGTGGGGTCCGGGTGGCGAAAACGTAAGAAATACTCGTCGAATTGATTGTTTTTTGGTCATTTGGCGAGTTTAAAAGTTGCGCCAGGTGGTATGCCGGGGAAATACATGGCTACTTCAGACCATCCTTAGTAGTACATACATAGCCGCGAGGGGTGCCTACGACTCGCGGCTTTTATTTTCCATATGGAGCGTGTAGCTGAGAAATGTTCGGACAAGTACTATCAAACCAAGTACTGCAACGTTTCGTAGCGAGGGCTCAATTACAACCGTTCGTATGACATCGGCAGCAACGAGGAATTCTAGTCCTAGCACAATCGCGCCGCCAATATCTTGCCGTAATGACCGGGAGCGATCCGTCAATGCGGCCCCTTTGTAATTGAAAAAAAAGCGATAGAGCGCTATGAAACTTCCGAAAGTTATAGCGAGCACCCCTGCAATCTCGAACCCGATCACCGCGATCTCAATCGCTGCATGAGGTGCCTCAAGGTTCATAGAAACACCCGTCAATGGTGGTCATAGATGCCTATTCCCCGAATATCGTTCCATGAGGTGGTCTGGTGGCAGAGATAGCACTGCTCAGGTTCCGCATTCCTGACACCCGCTATCGGCTTGGACATCATTCCGAAGTGCTCCTTGTAGTGGCTGAGCGGCGCGAGGTGGCACTGGCCGCACTCGGTGGAACTCGGCGGTGGATGCCGGTACTCGGCAATCGACCATGTGGTCGTGCCGTGGCATGTCGCGCAGTCGTTTCCGAAGACCTGGACGTGCGGGTCGGTGGTCTTGTGGCAGCTCGCACAGTCCAGCAGCGTCTCCTTGTAAGTCATGCCGTTGGCAAGCGAGAGGTTGCCCGGCAGCGCCTCGGGCCGGTGTGCCTTGAGGTGCGCGAGCAGCACCGCCCCCTCATGACCCTCCGGGGCCCGATCGAGCCATCGCACGATGATGTCGGTCAAAGCCGCATGGTCCATACCACGCAGGCTGCGGCCGGCGTCGTGTTCCTTGTGGCAGGCCACGCAGTTGTTCGAGCCGGCGATGTCGGCATGGAATGCCGTCGGTTGTCGCTGGACCAGGACGGTCTCGTTTGCATGGCAGGCCACGCAAGTCGCGTCCTCCACGCCCTTCACCGGCGTGTGGCACGCCGCACAGTCCTCTTTGAGAAACGCATGTGCGCTGGACAGGGGGCCCGGAGAGGCCATGTTCTGCCACGTCGCGGCGCGCTGCATTTGCGGAAGGTATGTCCACAGTGCGACTGCCGACACCGGCGCCAGGACCGCGAGCAGCGCGGCGAGGATCTTTCCCTTTCGACTCATCTGAACCACCGCAACCCGAAGTAGATGCCAGCCCAGATATGCAACGCCAGCAGAAGATAGAAGATGATCGAGAACGCGATGTGTGCCGACAGCCAGGCGTTGAACAGCCTGCGCACCCGCTCCTGGAACTGGATCGAGTACTGCAGATCGGCGGCGGCGGATGCCAGTGGCAGCAGTTCGGCGCTGGCCTTGGGCGTACCGGCAACGCCCGCTGTTGGTCCTTGCGCGTAGGCCCAGTACTGCCCATCCAGAAGGCGCCACAGCCCGTCGATCTGCGCCTTCTTCTCGCGGATGTTCTCCGCGACGTAGCGCAGGTAATGCTGGCCGATGAACCCAGTGAGCACGCTCAGCAGCATCGATGCCGTCAGCGCGACGCCGAGCGCACTCTGGAACTTGTGCCCGCTATGGAGGATGGCCAACAGCGCGCCTACCAAGCCGAAATAGACGTGCGCCTGCAGCAATGCGCCGAAGCCATGCTTCCTGGTGAATGCGCGGCGCAGCGTAGCGCTGCGCTTGATTACGGTGTAGGTGAGCGGGACGAGCATGAACGCCGCGCCTACGACGCCGAACACGCCACCCAGGAGGCTTCCGGCGAAGAAGGAAGAGCGGTGCACCAGGAAACCCAGCCACAGGACCACCAGCATCAAGAAGATGATCGTCGCGATGATGCGATCCTGGTTGCGCATCTACGCATCCACCGAGATATCGGCCGACGCTTTCGCCTGGCAGGCCAGGATCACGCCCGAGGAACGATCGAGTGGCGTCAGACCGTCGTCCACGTCCATGGTGACCTCGCCCGACAGCAGCTTGATCTTGCAGAGGCCGCAGTAACCCTGCCGGCAGGCATATTCGATCGGAACGCCGACCTCTTCGGCGGCCTCGAGAACGGTCTGGCCGGCCGCCAGCGGCGCCTTTTTTCCGGACCGCTCGAAGCTGCAGGTGACGGCCGTCGCCGTGTCGCCCGCCGACACCTCCAGGCCGGGAGGCACTGTCCTGGAGGGGCTCAGGAACAGCTCGGAATGAACCGACGCCAGGTCGATGCCCAGCTTGCCCAGTTCGTTGCGGACCGCGTCCATCATCACCGACGGACCGCACAAGTGGATGCGGCGCGAACGGATCTGCGGAATCTGCCCCAGCAGTTCGGCGGTGATGAACCCACGCGGGCCGGTCCATGCCGCCGATGACTCGTCGCTCAGCACGATGGACACATGCAGGTTCGGATGCCGGCGGGCGAGTTGGTTCAGCTCGTCGCGGAAGATCACGCTTTCCAGGTCCTTGCAGGCGTAGACCAGGTCGATCCGGCCGTTCCAGCTCTGGTCGGTCAGGTAGCGGATGGAACTCATCAGCGGCGTGATGCCGACGCCGCCGCCCAGGAACACGACACTGTCGGACTCGACGCCGCGGAAGGTGAAGCGGCCGTAGGGGCCGGACGCATCGAGGAGATCGCCTTCCTTCACCTGCTCGTGCAGGTAACCCGAGACGATGCCGCCGCTTTCGTGCTTGACCGTCAGGTCGCACCAGCCGTGGCAGCATGGCGATGAAGCGATCGAATACGAGCGCTTGACCTGGTTCCCGCCTGAATGCACCGAAAGCGTGAGGAACTGGCCGGGCTCGAACTCGAACGGCAGCGCACCCACGCCCTCCACTGGCGCCAGCCGAAACGTCTTGACCTTGGGCGTCTCCTGGAAGACGCGTGCGACCCGCAACTTGCCCACCCAGCCGCCCATGGTGGACACGGGTGCGCGTGCCTGCGGCTCGCCCTCGGCCGGCACGCCCGGAGACACGGACGCCGCGGGGACCGGCGCCACACCGGAACGAGGCGCAGCGGCGGGGGCCGGAGGCACCGGTGCCCCGGTGCGCAACGTGGCGAGGACCGCATTCGTGCGTCGGGTTCGCGCCACGTACATCCAGGCGGCCAGCAGCGCAAAGGCCAGCAGCAACGCCATCGTGAAGTAGTGGAAGCCCGACAGGCCGAAGACGCCGTGCGCCGGGGCCGTGGTCAGGGGATCGGTCAGGTTCATCTCGCGCCGGAACCACGCCAGCGCGATCCCCCGCGGCGCCTGTCCTTCGGCCAGTGCGCGGTAGGCCGACAAGCCGCTGTCGAATTCGCCCCAGGCCACGCGCATGCGGTCGGATGCTTCCTGCAGGCCGCCGTAGTCGTTGCGCTGGACCGCGTGCGACGCCTCCGACGACAGGGACGCCAATAGCTGGATCCCTTCGTGCATCCGGTGGTGGGCGAGCTGCTCAACGCTCGCGCGCCGCTCCGGCGGTAGATCCGGTAGCGCCATCAGCTGCGGATACAGCAGCTTGTTGAGGCGCCGATCCCGACCGCACTCGTCTCCGCGGCAGCCGCGCATCATGTCGTCCATCATGCCGCCCATGGAACCGGCCATCATGCCGCCCATGGAACCGGCCATCGATGCACCACTCGAAGCCGGCATGCTGGCAGTCGCGTCCGGGTGATGCGCGGCGTGATCGTCATCGCCCGCCGATGCGTCAGCCGGCGGTGTGGCGCTCATCGGCATGCCGTTCATCGAGCTGCTGCTTTGCGCCGGCATGCCATCGGCTGGCGCCGGCTGCGGTACCGCCATGCTTCCGGCCTTGTCCGGATGATGCGCGGCGTGATCGTCATCGCCCATCGGCGCGCCAGCCGGCGGCGTGGTGCCCATCGGCACACCACCCATCGAGCCGCCGCCCTGGGCAGATGCCGTGCCGGCAGCGACCAGCTGCGCAGCCGTGGTGTAGCCGACCTTGCCTTGCAAATAAGCTGCGTGTAGATCAGCAGCCGACTGAGCGCCAGCAGTTCCGGGAGCTAGCAGCATCGCCAGCGTGGCTGCAGCGGCGACTCGCTTCCACCGTACGAAGTCTTCCGTTAGCACCGCGCCGGCCTCCGCTACATGTGGCCCATCTTCTTCTTAGCCATACCGCCACCCATGCTCGAATCCATCTTCTGCATGGTGGCGTCAACCCTCTGCATCTGCATCTCGCAGTGCTTCATGTCCTCATTCATCTGCTGCATGTGCTGCATCGTGGCAGACATGTCCATGCCCTGATGCGCAGAGGCGTCGCCAGTCTTCATCGCCATGGCCTGTTGATGCATCTGCATGCTGCCTTCCTGCATCTGTCGGCCCATGGCCTCCATGGCTTGCCCCTTTTGGCGCATCATGGCTGCCATCTCCTCCATGTGCGTGGCCATGGCATCGGGCGTTGCAAGCGTATTCTGAGGAGCAGAGGACTTCGGATCGGTAGCGTGCGCCGATGGCGTGCTGGTGGGCTGCTGTCCAATTGGGCTAGGCATGGCGTTCTTGTTGTGCATGTCGTCATCAGCGAGCGTCGTCCCAGCGAGGAGTATTCCCACGAAGCAAATTGGAGCGAGGGGTGTGCGTCGGTGCGGTCTCATGACAACCTCCTAATGGTTGTTTTTCTGACTTTGGCTGTGGGCGTAGGAAAAACTACCTTACAGATCAGGCTATTACTAATAGCCTACGGAAAAGAAGCTGTCGTAAACCTTACTTGTGCATTACATTTTCACGTTTGTTGGTGAAATAGTTGCATTGATTTTGAAGAGGAGGTAGCAGGTTATTTGTGGTTTGCGGCGGCGGAGATAGCAGGTGTTTTGCGAGTAGTACGCTGAAAATATGTTAGGGAAACGCTGATCAAAGCCACCCGTCCGGGATTTTTCGTCCATGAGGCAGCAACTCCGAAATTCGCATCGTCATGACATCGAATTTCGGCTCTTTTTCAGCCCCGAATCATCAACCCGAGGCCCTTTCGGGGTTCATCACCCCGATTTCTCGCCCTCAGGACGCACCTGTCCTGTAGGGCGCGCACAGACTTCTCTGCGACAGCACCAGATTCGCCATCGCGAACAGCACATGCAACTGCGCCGTGTTCTTCGCCAGACCCTTGTAGCGGCACTTGCGATGCCGGAACAGGTTCTTCACCACATGGAACGCGTGCTCGACCTTCGAGCGGATGCTCGCCTTGGCGTGCTCCGCCTGCTCGATGAGTTGGCGTCTCGGGTCCGTCTTGTCCAGCTTCTTGTAGGTTGAGCGGCGACGTGCAATGACAAACTCAGCCTCGCACTCCTTCAGTTCGGGACGCTTGTCTGCGCCTTGGTAGCCGGCGTCGGCATGCACGTGCTTCTCCTCACCATGCAGCAGCTTGTGCGTCTGGCTCACGTCGGAGGCGTTCGCCGCCGTGGCGGCAAGCGAATGAACGATGCCGGTGTGCGCATCCGTACCGATATGCGCTTTCATGCCGAAATACCACTGCTTGCCCTTCTTCGTCTGGTGCATGTCGGGGTCGCGCTCGCCCTCCTTGTTCTTCGTCGAGGGGGGCGCAGCGATCAAGGTGGCGTCGACGATCGTGCCTTCGCGCAGGATCAGCCCTTGCTGACCGAGCTGTTCGCGAATCAGCGCGAAGATGCGCACCGGCATCTCGTGACGTTCAAGCAGACGGCGAAACTTCAGCAGCGTGGTGGCATCGGGCGCCTGACGCTCGATCAGGTCGATGCCCACGAAGCGACGCACCGCGATGCTGTCGACGATGGCATCTTCAATTCCTTCGTCCGACAGGCCCAGGCAGTTCTGGCACAGATACATGCGCAGCATCGTTTCCAGACCGACCGGCGGACGACCGCGCTCACCGCGGTAGTAGTGCGGCTCGATCAATGCCGCCAGCTGCGACCACGGCACCAGACGATCCAGGTCGGTCAGAAACTTCTCCCGCCGCGTCGGCTTGCGACGCGCCGAGTACTCGAGATCGGCGAAGCTGGCTTGCTGTTTCATCTGGATGGTTGCGCCTATCGGGATGACCGGGGCATTCTACGGGGACGGGGTTAAATCAGCGTTTCCTTAGTTTAGGTAACTGACATAAATGTAAAGTTTAGGTTATATAAACGACAGGTCTGATCTGCAATAAAGCCAAACAATATTTACGAACTATTCGAGGCTCGCTCATAAACGGGTCCAAGCTTTCCCTTGTGCCGAAATTTGCGTGCTTCGGAGTTAAACATGATGAATGACTTGATCAAATATCGCGCCTGGTCGGCACACCCGTTTCCGCTCTCCGCTCATGACTGGCGTGGTGCGCAAGCCGAAGTCCTCGAATATTCTAGTTGTCGTTGCTGCAATCAACGGGACCGGCACTGCAGTAAGGAGATTCTATGAACTGGATCGTTCAGCCGCTGCCCGTCCGCAGTTGGGGGCTGCTAGCACCCGTCATCCTAGGCCTTGCTCTGAGCAGCGGCGCGCAGGCTTCGCCAGGGTCAGCCGAGCTTGGCGCCACGTTGCCTCCGCTGCTAGACCTGCTTGAACGGCAGAGCCCAGAGCTCCGGGCTGTCGGGCATGAGAGGCAGGCCGCCTGGGAGCGTCCCGATGTAGCCGGTGCGCTCCCGGACCCGATGCTCACTTTTGAGGAAATGGGCATCGCCCGCGACGACCCGAGCCTATCGCCCAGCGGCGTTGGCAGCACACGTTACGCGTTCCGTCAGACTTTTCCTATTGGCGGCAAGCGGGGGCTTGCTCGCGAGATCGCAGAGGCGGGCGCCGAGCAGGCAGCGGCCCGCGAGCGCCTGAGCCGAGTCGAGCTCAGGAGTCTCGTCAAGCTTGCCTTCAACGAATACCAGTATGCCCACGCAGCCATCCAGGTCACCGAGGAGCTGCGGGCGCTGGTGGATGAGCTTGAGAGTATTGCCCAAGCTCGCTACAGAGTGGGGCTTGCGCCGCAACAGGACGTGATCAAGGCTCAGACCGAGCACACCAGTCTGCAGAGCGAGCTGCTGACGCTGGAACGCGACCGACGCGGCGCGGCGGCGCGGTTGAACGGCATCTTGGCGCGCCCTGCGAACTCGCCGCTGGCGGAGCCCGCCGGTTGGCCTGCTCTGCCTGCATCAGTGCCGACCTTGGCTGAGCTGCAGGCTCGTATCTTCGGTGGCAATCCTCAACTGGCTGAGCTCAATGCACGAATTCAAGAGGCCCAGCGTGCTGAGGCGCTTGCCAGCCGAAACTGGATTCCGGATATCACCGTCGGCACTGCCGTCGTCCAGATGGGTAACCGGGCCGAAGAGTTCGAGTTGATGCTGGAGATGAATATCCCGCTGTGGGGCAAACGCCGCAGCGCAGAGCAGCGCGAGGCCGTTTCCTTGCGCTACGCCGCCGAGGCTCGTCGCGAGGCGGTCAACAGCCGTCTCGCGGGCAGCGTAGGTGAAGCGTGGTCGGCGTTGGAGACAGCCTTTCGACAGCACGAACTGATTGACAGAACGCTCCTGCCGCAGGCGGAGCTCACCTATCAATCGGCGCTCGCCAGCTATCAGACCGGCAACGTCGATTTCGCGACCTTGCTTGATGCCCAGCGACAGATTCGCCAGCTGAGGCTGTCGCTGCTCTCGCTGGCGCTGGAGCAACGAGTCCAAGTGGTGGAATTGGAACGTCTTGTCGGAGCAGAACTATGAATCGCAGCATGATTTTCGGCGCAGGTGCGCTCGCCCTTGCGACGGCAATCGCCGGCTTCGGTGGTGGCTACATGGTGGCGCAAAGGACAGGCTCCTCGGAGGTAGCTGGAAGCACCGCCCCACAAGAGCGCAAGGTTCTGTACTACCGCAACCCCATGGGGCTGCCCGACACGTCGCCAGTGCCCAAGAAGGATCCGATGGGGATGGACTACATCCCGGTCTACGCCGACAAGGGGCCTGCTGCCGCGCAGGGCGAGCGCAAGATCCTGTACTACCGCAATCCCATGGGACTGCCGGACACCTCCCCGGTGCCGAAGAAGGACTCCATGGGTATGGAGTACATCCCCGTTTATGAGGGTGATGAATCGGGAAACACCGTTGTAATCAGCCCTGAGAAGGTGCAGTTGCTGGGTGTACTGTCTTCGCCAGTTGAGCGCCGCGTGCTCACCCGTACAGTGCGTGCAGTCGGTACGGTGCAGGTCGACGAGCGCGGCCAATACACCTTGGCGCCCAAGTTTGAGGGTTGGATCGAAAAGCTCTACGTCAACACGACCGGTGAGCCGGTTCGCAAAGGCCAGCCACTTATGGAGGTCTACAGCCCCGAGCTGGTGTCGGCGCAGCAGGAGTTCCTGATCGCCAATGCCGGGCAGCAAAGTCTTGCCGGCGGCAGCGCGGCCGCGCAAAAGGGGCTCGCCTCCCTCTCCTATTCTGCCCTTGAGCGGCTACGCAATTGGGATATCGGGGAAGCACAGCTTGAACGGTTGCGTCGTACTGGCAAGGTAACTCGCACTTTGACGATCGCCGCGCCCGTGGATGGCGTGGTATTGGATAAGCCATCGGTTGAAGGTATGCGCTTTCAGCCAGGGGATGCCCTCTACCGAATCGCGGATCTCGATACCGTCTGGCTTATCGCTGAGGTTTTCGAGCAGGATCTGGCGTTAGTTCAGCTTGGGCAGAAGGCGCAGCTTACGGTAAGCGCCTATCCCGACCGGCGCTTTAGGGGCGAGGTAACCTTCGTTTATCCCGATCTGTCGCCGGAGACTCGCACCGCCAGGGTTCGCATCGAGCTAACCAATCCCGACGGCCTGCTTAAGCCGGCTATGTTCGGCACCGCTCAGCTCGCAGCAGGTGAGCAGGCGCCGGTGCTCGCAGTGCCTGACTCGGCGGTAATCGACAGCGGTACTCGCCGGATTGCGCTGGTTGCCCTGGGCGAAGGTCGCTTTGAGCCGCGCGAACTGCGCACAGGCAGGCGTGCCGACGGCTACATTGAGGTGTTGGAAGGGCTGGGGGAGGGCGAGTCAGTAGTCACGCGCGCCAACTTCCTGATAGACGCCGAGAGCAACCTAAAGGCAGCGCTAAGCGGCATGAGTGGGAAGTCGGCTTCGACTGCAGAAGCGGATCCCCATGCCCATGGAGCCGCCGTCGGGCCTGACGGTCCCGCCGCGCCAGGCAATGCCGATGCACTTCATCGTCATGCTGGACACGACGATCACAGTGATAGCGGCAGTTACGAGAGCAACGAGCTTCATAAGCCGGCGGGTGAGGTGGATGCGGGCCACGGTAGCGACGCTGAGTCTGGGAGTCACCCAGATCATGTGATGCCGGACGGCGGCCATTCCCATGGAGGGCATTAAGCATGCTTGCCAAAATCATTGAATGGTCGGTGCGCAACGTCTTCCTTGTGTTGCTCGCCACGCTGATTATCATCGGCGCCGGCATCTACGCGGTAATGAAAACCCCACTGGACGCACTGCCGGACCTATCCGACGTGCAGGTGATTGTGTACACCGAATATCCTGGGCAGGCCCCGCAGGTGGTAGAGGATCAGGTCACCTATCCGCTTACCACGGCGCTGCTATCGGTGCCCAACTCCAAGGTGGTGCGAGGCTTCTCGTTTTTCGGTGCCTCCTTCGTCTATGTCATCTTCGAGGACGGTACCGACATCTATTGGGCCCGCTCGCGGGTGCTGGAGTACCTCAACTTCGCTTCGAAGAACCTGCCAGCGGGGGTGACACCCGCGTTAGGGCCAGATGCCACAGGTGTGGGCTGGGTCTACCAATACGCCTTGACCAGCACACGTCATACCCTTGCTGAGCTACGCACCCTGCAAGACTGGTTCGTGCGCTATCAGCTCACCAAGGCCGAAGGCATATCCGAGATTGCGAGCATCGGAGGCTTTGTCCAGCAGTACCAGGTCACCGTTGACCCGCAGAAGCTTCAGGCCTATGACATCCCGTTGAGCCGGATATCTGAAGTCATCCGTACCAGCAATGCCGACGTCGGTGGCCGCATCGTAGAGATGAGCGAGACCGAGTACATGGTGCGCGGTCGTGGCTACCTGCGCGGTGCAGAGGACATCGAGAAACTGGTGCTGAAAGCTTCACGCGGAATTCCGGTTCTGCTGCGTGATGTAGCTCGCGTCGAACTCGGCCCGGACGAGCGTCGCGGCGTCGTTGAGCTCGATGGAGAGGGTGAGGTGGTCGGCGGCATCGCCGTTGCCCGCTACGGCGAGAATGCTATGTCCGTGATCGACAATCTTGAGGCCAAAATAGAGGAGATCCGTCCCGGCCTGCCGGAAGGAGTGAATATCGAGACGGTGTACGACCGCTCGGATCTTATCCAGCGCGCTGTCGACAATCTCAAGTTCACGCTTCTTGAAGAGTCGATCATCGTTGCGCTGGTGTGCGTTGTGTTTCTTCTGCACGTGCGCAGTGCGCTGGTGGCCATCCTCATGCTGCCGATTGGCATCCTAATGTCCTTCATCGCCATGCGCTGGCTAGGGCTCAACTCCAACATCATGAGTTTGGGCGGCATCGCGATCGCCATCGGTGCGATGGTGGACGCAGCTATTGTGATGATCGAGAACGCCCACAAGCACCTGGAGCGAGCGCCGCCGGAGAAGCCGCGTGTACATATTATAATCGAGGCCTGTCGGGAGGTAGGCCCTGCGCTGTTCTTCTCGCTGCTGATCATCACAGTCTCCTTCCTACCGGTGTTCACGCTGGAGTCGCAGGAGGGGAGGATGTTCTCGCCGCTGGCGCTCACCAAGACCTTCGCTATGGGCGCTGCGGCGCTGCTATCAGTGACCCTGGTGCCGGTGCTGATGCTGCTGTTCGTGCGAGGGCGGATAATCCCCGAGCACAAGAACCCGGTGAACCGCTTTCTGATATGGGTCTACCGCCCGATCATCCAAGGTGTGCTGCGTTGGAAGGTGATGACAATCGTTGTAGCGCTGGTGGTTTTGGTCGTTAGCATTTTGCCGGCGCGGCAGCTCGGTAGCGAGTTCATGCCGCGACTCAACGAGGGCACGCTGCTGTATATGCCAGCCTCGCTTCCTGGTATGTCTATTACCAAGGCCGCTGAGCTCATGCAAACGCAGGACCGGATCATCAAGAGCTTCCCAGAGGTGGCCTCGGTGTTTGGCAAGGCGGGCCGCGCGGCCACGGCCACCGACCCGGCGCCGGTGGAAATGTTCGAGACGGTGGTTAACCTCAAACCGGAGAAAGAGTGGCGGCCAGGAATGACGGTGGACAAGCTCATCGCCGAGATGAACGACGCGCTGAAATTTCCGGGCGTGGCAAATAGCTGGACTATGCCCATCCAAGGGCGCTTGGACATGCTCTCCACCGGCATTCGAACGCCCATTGGCATCAAGGTATTTGGCATGGACCTCGCCGGGATCGAGCGGCTAGCAACTCAGATTGAAGCGGTTGTGCAGGCAGTGCCCGGCACCACCAGCGCGTTTGCCGAACGTATTACAGGCGGCTTCTACCTCGACATTTCGCCCGACTATGACGCCTTGGCCCGCTACGGCTTGACGGTAGGGGAAGTGCAAACGGTGATTAGCACCGCCCTTGGCGGCGAGCTTGTGACCACCACTGTCGAAGGGCGGGAGCGATTCGGCGTCAATGTGCGCTATCCGCGAGAGCTGCGTTCCGATCCCCAACGGATCGGCACTGAAGTGCTAGTGCCGACGCCGAGCGGTGCACAGATACCACTCGGCCAGCTTACGGACATCAGCATCACTAAGGGCGCGCCGAGCATCCGCACTGAGAACGCATTGCTATCGGCCTATATCTACGTGGATATTCGTGATAGGGATATCGGTAGCTACGTGCGCGAGGCGCAGCAAGCTGTACAGGAGCAAGTGAGTTTCCCGCCTGGGTATTATGTCACCTGGAGCGGCCAGTTTGAGTACATGGAGAGAGCGGCCGAGCGGCTGAAAATCGTAGTGCCGTTGACGCTGGTGGTGATCTTCCTCCTGCTGTATCTGAACTTCCGGCGGCTTACCGAGACGCTGATCGTCATGCTCTCAGTGCCATTCTCGCTGGTAGGTGGCGTTTGGCTGATGTGGGCGTTGGGCTACAACTTCTCCGTTGCAGTAGCGGTGGGTTTCATTGCTCTGGCTGGCGTTGCCGCGGAGACAGGCGTGATCATGCTGATCTACCTTGACCACGCGCTCGATGAGCGTCGAGCAGAGCGGGAGGCTGCCGGTGAAAAGCTGACGGTGGATGACCTTTACCAGGCAGTGATAATTGGCGCGGTGGATCGAGTGCGGCCGAAGATAATGACTGTGGTTGCCATCATGGCCGGTCTGTTGCCAATCATGTGGGGCACCGGTACCGGATCGGAGGTGATGAGGCGCATCGCCGCGCCGATGGTGGGCGGCATGGTTTCTTCGACGATTCTTACGCTGGTTGTTATTCCGGCGATCTATACGCTCGTGAAACAGCGTGGCCTGGCCCGTTCGGCTTGCTAAATGATGCGGATTCGAGCATCGATTTGTTCGAATCCGCCCTGATCGTCCGGCCGGTGGGTAATCGCATCGACTCCGACACCGATTCGCATCCTCCATCAGTCATTCGCGACGCTAATGGAGCCATAGATCTTGGAGGCGAAACGGTGTCGCTGCTGACTGTGCAGGCGCGATTCCCATCGACGGTATCGTCAACAACCAAAAGGCCCCAGGCTAAAATAGAGAAGACGTTGCATCGCCTGATAGATGTGCCGTGCAGCATGGCGCACGTGAAGTACGTTGCCGAAATCGATCTGGCGCTTAACCAGAAGTACTCGGCGTGCGGCATTCGCATCGCCTCCTAATTCCACCGGTCTTCATCTGGTCGCCGTGATGGATCTTGGTTTACGCCAGCTAACAAGCCAGGTCGAGCAGCACCGCAGATTCCAAATAACTGCCGCGGGAATCCATTCTCGGACGGCAGGCCAAGCGATGCGAATGGACAGCCACGCAAATCAGGCTTCGTGTCGATCACGTCTGCTACCTGTAGCAGCTACTTCGATCCAGGCGACCTGGCGTGGCCTCGGTGATTGCCACCATCGGGTGCTTCATCGGGCTACACAGAGCAAACGAAGCGGCATTGTACGGATTAAGCTTGCCGCACTCACCGCCTCAAGATCTTGGCGGTACTGCCTGCGCCCGCCACTTTCGTGAGGCAGTCGTATCCGCGTTGGGCAGCCCTAGCTCCGCAATTGCGCGCTAAAATGAAAGACGCTCCCCGCCGTTACCTTATGCTTCATGGGTAAGGCGCGAAGCCGCGTCTCTGAGCCGTCCGGATCAATTCGAACGAGCCATCCATCCCTCGCCATTATCAGCGTACGGCCTGCCTGAACTGCACGCAGGTAAGCAGCATGCGTGGCGCTGGCTGCGAGCGCAGGAATCAATCCCTCGGGATGGCCAATTTCGTGGTCGCTGGGCTCTGTCATGGTTTAGCCTCCAAATAGGGGGAATCTACGACATGGGTGTGCGCTATGGTAAGGCGTCTCCGCCATGCTTCTGACTTTAGCTTCTGTAAGGAGGGTGGCGTCATGGACACACCTAACAGCTGGCGAGTTGTCTGCCAAGATCCGGGAGACGGCAGCGGAGACGTAATCGTTGAGCTTCCATCTGAGTTACTTGCGAAACTCGGTTGGACGCTGGGAGATGAGCTGATAGTGGAGAAAAGCGAGGAGGGATTTTCCCTAAAGCTCAAACCGCGGCCCGTGAACGCACCTCTTTAGGCGGATTGCACCGCATAGGCGGCATAGCCAATGAGGCGTTCCGGCGTTAGATCGAACTGCGCTTCGAAACACTCGACCATCGTTCTGGTCGAGTCGACTGCGGCAGTACGATGCACCGGAGTCGTTTCCACTTACATGATCACGCCATGCTCGGTGTCGCTCAGGAAGTTGGCGGAGTAGGCAAAATAAGCCGAGCCAGGGCGGCGGTGTCAGACTTTATTCCTGGCTGCGGTGGGGCTTTTCCGGCGGACGCGTTAGGCTGTGTCGAACTATATTTCCGTTGTTGCGGCATGCCATAGCGCTGAAGCTTGCGGATTTTGCAGCCCTCTATGTCAAACTATATTCTGGGCATCCAATCATGGATTTACCTCGGGGTTAGTGTGGGTTGTTGTTGCCCTCAGAGTGTCCATCGATCCAGCAACGACCTTCGAGCAAGGAATCCGATTTAATTTTCAGGCACCTTTCACATGCCAAGATCTAAGCTCTGACCGGTCCAAGGTGAGCCCGATGTCGAGAGGATTTCTGCTTTGGTACGCCTGCGTAATGATTCACAAACCGCACGTTAACGCTGCTTCCGGGCTTAATGCGTCGAATGTGGGTGTCAAACATTGGCGTTGTTAGAGCTGGCTTGCTCTGATACCCCCGTCAAACCTGCTCTTGATTGGCGCGAGTTTGTGTCAATCAATGGACTTGAGTTTGACGGTCAATTGCCAATTACCGAAATAGCCGCAAGAGGTAGGGGTGACGGGCGATTTGGCAGTGTCAATGTAGGGAACGTAAGGTGATACCAAGCCCCTCTGATCCCGGGAATGACGGCGAACGCCAGTGACTCAGTAGTCTCTGCAAAGCCAACGAAAACCACTACCCTGGTCGGCCGGCGCAAACTCGGCGCTCTGGAAGTATCGAGTGTAGGCCTGGGCGTGCAGATCATGAGTCGCACCTACCAGACGACAATCCCTAATCGGGTGGAGATGCACAACATCATTCGCACCGCGTTCGAGCACGGCGTCACCTTCTATGATGCGGCCGAGGCGTATGGCCCCCATGAGGTGGAGCGAATTCTCGGTGAAGGCGTGGCCCCGTTCCGCAATGAGGTGGTGATCGCTACCAAGTTCGGCTGGAACATCGATCAGCAAACCGGTGAGCGCCGCCCAGGGCTCAATAGCCGCCCGGAGCACATCAAGTTAGTCGTTGAGGGCATGCTCAAACGCCTGCGTACGGATCGCATCGATCTTCTTTACCAGCACCGCGTCGACCCGCAGATACCAATTGAGGACGTGGCGGGGGCGGTCAAAGACTTGATGGCCGAAGGCAAGGTGCTGCATTGGGGCTTGTCCGAAATGGGGCTGAAGACATTGCGCCGAGCGCATGCCGAGCTGCCCGTTAGCGCGGTGCAGAACGAATATTCGCTGCTATGGCGAGGCCCCGAGCAGGAGCTGATTCCGCTATGTGAGGAACTGGGTATCGGCTTCGTCCCCTGGAGCCCGCTCGGGGTCGGCTTTCTCAGCGGGGCAATCGACGAAAAGACGCGCTTTGCCGAGGGTGATATTCGCGGGATCGAAGCCCGATTTGCGCCGGAGAGTCGGACTAATAACCTGAAGCTTGTGCGCCTGGTGAAAGCCTGGGCCGAACGCAAGAGCGTGACACCCTCCCAGCTCGCATTGGCCTGGCTGATGGTGCAAAAGAACTGGATTGTGCCCATTCCAGGTACGACACAGATGGCGCATATGCTCGAAAACAACGCAGCGGCACAAGTGACCTTCAACAATCAGGAGCTTGCGGAACTCAATGCGGCCTTGGCTGAAATCAGCATCCAAGGTGAACGGCTACCACCGGCTGTGCTCGCCTATAGCGGGGTCGAAGCCCCAGCGCAGTGATGTTTTCGGTTTAGCCCGGATAACGCAGGGCATCGCGCAGCAAGGTAAAAGCCGGTGAACTCTGTCGCCGGCTCGGGTAATAGAGGTGGTAGCCCGAGAAGGGCTCGCACCAGTCTTCAAGCACGCGAATCAGCCGGCCTTCAGCTACATGCGCCTGCACTAGGTCTTCGGCCATGTAGGCCAAACCTAACCCCTGGAGGGCTGCCCCCAGGCGCATGGCGATGTTGTTGAACACCAGTTGGCCCTCAACTCGTACCTTGAGTTCCTCTCCGTTCTTCTCGAATTCCCAAGGGAAGATGCCGCCGTAGGTGGGCATGCGGATGTTGATGCAATTGTGCTGCATCAGGTCACGCGGAATTACTGGTTGCGGATGCCTAGCGAAATACGCCGGGGAGCCGACGACAGCCATGCGCATATCTGGGCCGATGCGCATCGCAATCATGTCCTTGGCCACTTGTTGACCTAGCCGTACGCCGGCGTCGTAGCCTTCCGCCACGATATCGGTCAGACCGTAGTCGACGATGACCTCGATGCTCAGATCCGGATTATCCGGTAGCAGCGTTGCCAGTACGGGTTGCAGGATAGTGATCGCCGCATGCTCGCCAGCGGTGAGGCGCAGCTTGCCCGCCGGCTTGTCACGAAACTCGCTGAGCAATCCCAGCTCGCTGTCGATTTCTTCGAATCTGGGCGCGACCACCCGCAGCAGATGTTCTCCTGCCTCCGTGGGGGCAACGCTGCGAGTGGTGCGCGCGAGTAGCCTAACGCCGAGGCGCTCTTCCAGCTGGCGCATGGCGCGACTCAAGGCCGGCTGCGACATACCTAGCTTGGCAGCGGCGCGCGTGAAACTACGCTCCTGCGCCACGGCTGCAAAGATCGCGAGCTGGTCGTAGCTTTCAGTGGCCATTAATGCACACCTGTTATGAACCAACTGCGATTATGCCACCAGGCAAGCTACAGCTGCTTGGTTCCACATTGCCCCAATAGACGACGGTTTCTGTGAGTGTGGGGGAATTCCGTAATGTGTGGTGCCAGAACACACGCGGCAGCTTAGGGTCGATTTCAGCTGGTAACGATAGGCCGCTTCTGGCCGTAAGCGGAAGCGGTGCTATCTGCCCCTAAGAGGTGTGTTCAAGCTCGTCGTTTGAGCTTTAGCGAATTTCCCTGGCTCACTTTTCTAAACTGACGACTCACCGTCGCGCGAGCCCATACAGTGGCGGGCCTGAAAGCAAAGCTCGCACTTGATTTAGGTTGTCACCAACGGTCATTGAAGCGAAATGCCTTTATACCAGCGGCTGGGCGATCCTATTGATAAGTTCCGGCCCATCATTCCGCACGTTCCCGACGTCCTTACCCACCGGATGCCACTCGAATTCCTCGACGCATAAACCATGCGCCAGTGCTAGCTCCTCAGCCTTGAGCGGCAAAAGCTCCTGCTGCATCCAGAGCGCAGCGTACTCTGGCGATAGAACCAGAGGACGCCGATCGTGAATATCGAGCATGCCGGCAGCGCTAGATGACGTAATGACAACAAAGCCGTCGCCGTCTCGGGGTTCCAGCGAGGCGCCTCGCTGAAACCGCCCGAGCGCAGCGAAAAACATCGGCTCGCCGCTACGGAGCGTGATGTAGTAGGGCTGCTTGATCTTCGGGTTGGCCGCGTCCTTCTTCCACTCGTACCAACCATCAGCGGGCACTATTGCGCGGCCGGTTTGCCAGATATCGCGAAAGAACTTGCTAGTCGCGGCCGTTTCCACCCTGGCATTTATCGCTGGTGGTCGCTTCCCCTGTGCCCACAATGGGGCGTAACCCCACTTGACCGGCTCCATGCGCAGGCCATCATCGTCCTGGTGCAGGAGCTGAACCAGTGATTGCGGACACACGTTGTAGCGTCCGATTGGCTCAGGATTCACGCTGCCACGCAATGGCAAGGGCAGCTGCATCGCGATCTTGTCCAGGTACTCATAGGCGATTCGGTACTGAGCGAAACGTCCACACATGGGTGCCCCCGCACATCTGGTTCAATTGACCGGACTCTAGCTTCAGAATACTGTATATGCATACAGTTATGAGGTCTGTGCCATGCCCGTCCATATGTTGGGACCTGCTGCTCCCGCCACAATTGCACTGCCGTTTTTCAGTTTCTGCGTGCCCGCCGGATTCCCGAGCCCAGCGCAGGACCACATGGAGGGGAGCATCTCGCTCGACGAGCTGATGAACATCCGAGCTCCGCATACCTACCTGGCGCGCGCAGACGGGGAGAGCATGATCCAGGTCGGCATTTTCGACCGAGACATTCTGATCATCGACCGGGGACGGGAGGCAGAAAAAGGGGAGGTGATCATCGCAGCGCTGAATAACGAGCCTCTGGTCAAGATTTTCGACCGAGCCGGCAGCCAGGTCATTCTGCGCTCGGCTAATCCGAAGTTCCCGCCGCGGTACCTCCTCGAAAGCGAAGAACTCTACGTATGGGGCGTGGTGTCATACAGCATCCGAATCCATGGCAAGTACTGAGCGGGCCATCGCCCTCATTGATTGCAACTCGTTCTACGCCAGCTGCGAGCGTGTCTTTCGACCAGACTTGCGCCGTACGCCTATCGTCGTGCTTTCGAACAATGACGGCTGCGTGATCGCGCGCTCGGCCGAGGCAAAGCAGCTCGGTATCAAAATGGGCGTGCCGTATTTTCAGATCCGGCGCGACCTGGAGCGTTGGGGCGTTGTGGTGTTTTCCAGCAATTACGCGCTGTATTAAGTTAGGTGGAATGCTTTTGAGCTAGGCTGAATCCGTTGACGCTCAGGGGGCGCCCATGACCACCACCCCATTGCACAAGCAAGTGTTAAGTCGTTATTCCAGTGTACAAGCTTGGCTGGAGCTCTTGGGTAATCTGGGGCGTGCGCCGGCCACCCTTGACGCCTATGGCCGTGCCCTTGCGCATTACTTATTGCATTGCGAAGGGAGTGGGCTGAAACCCGAATCCGCGACATTCGAACAAGTCACGCTCTACATCCGTGAGCTGCTACCTGGCGCAAAGAGCGCGGTGGCGAATTCAACCTTGCACCAGCGGCTTACTGCTATCCGGTTGTGGTACGACCACCTCGTTTTTCAGGGTCTTTGCGAGCACAACCCCGTGCCCCGCGGACAGCATGGTCGGCTGGCCCAAGTGCCTGGACATGGAGGGTTTGTCAGGGGCTTGCTCCCACGGCTGATTAAGTTGCCAGACATTCCCACCGATGAGCAGTGGCGACACTTTCTCAGTATTGCGGCCAGGTCGTCTATCCGTGATCGACTAATGCTGTCGTTGGCGTATTTCGGGGCTCTTCGCCGTGCCGAGTTGGTGGCCTTGCGTATTGAGGATTTAGACGTTGCACACCGACTGATCTCGGTGCGAGCGGAAACGACCAAAGGCAAACGCAGCCGCGTCGTGTGCTACAGCCCAGACATTGCACCTGTCTTGATAGAGCATCTACATGCTCTTCGCGGCGCTGGCTGGATGCGAGGTTCGTTGTTTCGATCAGCATCAGATCGTAATCGAGGCTCGCCACTGTCCCGTTGGGCGTGGAGTAAAACGGTTGAAGGGTGGGCCAAGGAAGCGAAACTATCGCACCTGAGCACTCATACCTTTCGCCACCTTCGGCTTACCCATCTGGCCCGTGCGGGCTGGAAGCTCCATGAACTGACCACGTATGCTGGACATCGAGACCCCAAAACCACTTTGATTTACCTGCACCTATCTGGCGCGGATTTAACCGCAAAGATGGCGCACTCCGTCGGCAGTCTCGATGCTCGGATGTTCTGTGAACTCTTTGGGTCTGAGGCATTGCTATGAGCACCCCCTCAGTCACCCCTTATGTTCCGTTCGACGCGAGCAAGTACGTACGTCAGAGCGATCTATCGAAAATCGAGCTGAGCATACTTTCGAATCGCTCTCACCGTTCAGACTGGGGCTACCTCCAATCAGAGATACCTGAGCTCATGAGGCCGCTAGCTGATATAGCGGCGCACAGCGGCGTTTCTCAGCGATTAGCCATTTCATCAGTGGCAGTCATTCTCTGGAATGTCAGCAAAACCGGTAAACCCTACTGGTGTTGGTCTGAGTCGCAGTGGTTGACCTTGCTCAGTAATCGAGCAGGATCACGACCATATCTCGCTTCCGTTGCTTACCATCTCGGCGATTTTCGAACCCCGCAGCGTATCGCCAAATTCCGGCAGCCGGCGATATATGCTTCTTTTATCTTCGGCCATGCCGTGTTCAGACATGAGCACGTTCGCTTGAGCCAAGCGTTGAGATCGCTGGGCTACGCTGCTCGCCATCTTGAGCAGTTCCTTTCCAACGTGCTGGGTGCCTTGATGCTGGAAAACGGCGATCCGCGGTTGGAGACATTCACCGAGGAACTGCTACTGAAGGGCCAACAGCATCGAAGCGAAGGTGTCGCGAGATCGGTCGGAAAGGTATCTCACGGCCTCGCTGCCATGGGGATTTTGGCGAAACCTTTACGCATGCGAGGCTATACCTGTTGGCGGGCGAAAAGCATCGAAGGCATCGATCCGACTTGGGCAATGTGGTGCCGTCGATGGCGAGACACTTCCACCTTGCGTCCACGCACACGTGAAAGCAATTACAGTTTTATCTTGAGGACCGGTGTCTGGCTAGCGCGCGAGCAATCAGGAATGGCGGCGCCTACCGATTGGAGCATGTCCACTTGCGCTGCATTTATTGCTGCCGTCGACCGGATGACGGTCGGTGAGTGGGCTTTGGAGTCAGCGAAGGGAACACAGCTAAAGGGGCTTGGTCAGCCTATCGCTGCCAACTCGAAGCGCGGCTTTCTACATGCCTTGCGACGATTTTTTACAGACTTTGAACTCTGGGGATGGGGTCGTTTGAAGTTCAGCCCCCGGCATCACCTCGCCACCCCGCGATCCGTGACATTCAACTCGGGTATCAACCCGCGGGTAATTGATGACTCGACCTGGCTCAAGCTGATTTGGGCGAGTCTAAATCTTGAGCGTAGTGATCTGCTTTCGGAGATTCACTATCCGCTGTCGATGGTTCAAGCCATTGCTGTAGTGTGGACGCACGCTGGTTTGCGCAGCAATGAAATCATGCGCTTGGATAAAAGATGCGCGCATCCTCAGACCAATGATGTGGTACACGAGGATGGGACCATCGTTCCAGCAAAAACTTTATGCTATCTCGATATTCCTGCCAGCAAGACGTTCAAAGCTTTCGTCAAACCTGTAGCGGTGGTCGTGAAGGAGCGCATTGACGCCTGGCTGGAGGACAGGCCTGCTAACCAGGCCGCTTTGCTGGATGAGCGAACCGGGGAAAAAGTTAGCTACCTATTTCAGTTTCGAGGCAAGCGCATAGGCTCCAGTGTCATTAATGGCACCATCATTCCAATGCTATGCGCCAAGGCGGGTGTGCCACTGGAGGACAGTCGCGGGCGAATCACCAGCCACCGGGGACGTGCCTCCGCAGTGACGGCGCTCGCCAGCGTCCCTCAGGGCATGTCGCTGATCGAGCTAATGCAGTGGTCGGGACATAGCTCGCCGAATTCGACTTTGCATTACATTCGAATTCGGCCTACCAAGCTGGCAGCATCCTTCGTTAAAGCCGATCAAATGGCCCATATGGTCTCCGTTTTGATCGATCATGACGTAATTGTTCGCCATTCAGATGCCCCCTACACCTTCTATGACTTGGGCGACTCGTATTGTTCAAATCCCTTCTGGAGCAGCTGCCCACATCGCATGGCCTGTGCGGGGTGTGACTTCAACTTGCCGAAAGCCAGCGCAAGGGCCCAAGCATTGGAAAGCAAATCGTCTATCGGACGGTACTTGGAGGCCGTGCCTTTAACTCCCGACGAGCGAGCCATTGCCGAGGGCGACTTGGAAAAGCTGGAGAGCCTCATTCGAAAGCTGGACAATGTGCCGGCTCTAGACGGCAGGATGCCGAGGAGATCGATGAGAGAAAGAGGAGGCTATAAGTAGAAAAGTTCTTAAGCGACTAGTGGCTCGCTAGACATACCTGTCGCGTTACTCCTAAGTTATGCGACACACTAGATTTTTCGGGGTTTTGCTGGGCTGCGGGTGTCGCAGGAGTGTGCCGCACGTAGATCGAAGTTAAACCTGATGCTAGGCCGGCTCATGCACTAGCCGGATGTCGATTTCTCTGTCGACATACTGCCACTCCACCGAGGCTCGGAGTTCGGCCAGAAGCCTGTTAAAGGCCGTCTCATCAGACGGGGAATATTCGAACCAAGTCAAGAAGTCGAAGGGTTCGTTCTCGCCCAGGTCCCGACAATGGTGGAGGCGGCGGGCCACAGCAGGGAGATATTGGAGCCCGATGTGAATGTGACGGGACTGTTCCTCAAAAATCTTCCGGCGTTCGTCTTGAGACAGTCCCCACCATGAGGGGTTTTTCCGGATAGGGATCAGGGCGGCGCAGGTAGCCTCTGCTCGACCCAAGCTTGGCTGCTTCGCCACGAGACGATCCTTCTCTTCACGCACGACATAGCGCTCGTTACTCGTTATCCCGCGAAGGAGCCATTTGGTGCCCGGAGGCTGCGGCGAAACAGAGCCAGCGGCTACGTTGAGCCGTGGGATTCCAGGGAGAGGGGCTCCTGCCACGGCATTCATCGCAACAACGCGCCAAACCCCCGTTTCTCCACCAGCGAACGTAAATACTCGTGTATTCATCAGGTTCCTCTCAGGCCTTTCGCCTATTTCTCAGATAACGCAAAACCTGCACTGCCCGGCGCAACCACGGAGACAAATATGAAAGGTCCTGGACCAGAGTTCACGGCACCATGTACTTGCCCAGGTTTTGCAATGGCAATATCTCCAGCTTTAAGATGAATTTCTACGCCGTTGCCTTGATAATACTTGGCCTCACCTGAGATAACCGTCCAAGTATCTTGGCCGTGAGGATGGACATGGGCAGCTATTTCCTGCCTAGGGTAGGCGTGCCAAACTACAACGACAGAATCGTTGGTCTCCAGAACAACTGAACGGATCGGTTCGCCGTTAGACGGACGGACATATTCGTCCACCGAAAAAATCCGCGATTCCGTTTCTGCTTTCATGTTCACACTCCATTCCTGCACCGCAAGGTGACGTGCATCTGGCACTAACACCAAGACGAAGCCTTGATCTTGATGGGGGCGGAGAAGCTCGACACGCCGAACGGCATCATGAAGAGCACTTTCATGCGGCACCAACCATTTCTTTTAACGACACGAGGCTCGTATGCACATGACGATATGTACTTGAGCGCCTTTCGGAAAAGCTATGTTATAGGACGGAGACCGTCAATACTCCGTCGTGGGTAGGCATGACAGAACGGTAGGATAACGGCGACGTTTTGGTCATATGTACATGGGAGGGCGGTTCACCGCTCGGCAGGGGTGTTGTCGATGGACAGGTGTCCGCCTTCGATGTAACAGATCAGCTTTGACCGGTTACTAACAGGATGACCGGATGATCCGGTGAGCGACGGCGATCTCCTCAGAAGCTACAGCCATACCGGTTGGGTATGAGAAGCTCCAAGGGCGAGCATGGCCCGGTTCTTATTGACTTTCTATTACACATAAACGGCGACATGAGCGAGCGCGTCATGACGGTCATCGAGAGCCTGGTGCCTGCGGTTGAGGTGTACTCAATCGACGAGTCGTTTGCCGACCTTACCGGTGTGCCAGACGTCGAAGTGCTCGGCAGGCGGATCCGCGCTGAGGTACTGCGCAGCACAGGTATCCCGGTCGGGGTGGGCATTGGGGGGACCAAGACGCTCGCCAAGTTGGCGAACCATTCAGCGAAGCGCTGGCAGAAGCAGACGGGTGGGGTAGTGGACCTTCTCGACCCGGTGCGGCGCGACAAGGTGCTGCGCGTGACTGACGTCGGCGATGTATGGGGTGTCGGTCGCCGGATGACCGAGCACCTGAACAGGTTGGGCATACGTACTGCTTGGGATCTAGCTAGCGCGGATGCCTGGACCCTGCGCAAAAAATTCAGCGTGGTCATCGAGAAAACCGCACGCGAACTGCGCGGGACGCCGTGCCTCGATCTGGAGGAGGTCGCGTCACCCAAACAGGAGATCTGCTGCTCGCGGATGTTCGGCAAGCGCCTGCGCGAGCTTGAGCCAATCAAGGACGCAGTGGCGGCATATGCCGCTCGGGCCAGCGAGAAGCTGAGGGCACAGCAGTCCATGTGCAAGCGCGTCCGAATCAGCATCCGTACCGGCATGTTTAATCCCGACGAGCCCAAGTTCGCGAAAGGCGTCGTGTGTGAGCTGCCGTATCCCACCAACGACACCCGCTACATCATCCGGGCGGCGATCGCTGGGTTGGAACACATCTATCGCGATGGCTTTTCGTTCAGCAAGGCAGAGGTCCTGCTGATGGACCTCTGCCAGCGCGGCGAGTACACCGACGATCTATTCGCCCAAACCCAGCCCGCCGCGTCGGAGCGCGTTATGGGCGTGCTCGATGCAATCAACGCCAAGTGGGGCCGCAATACCCTCCGGCCCGGCCGCGTAACCACCGCGCCGGACTGGGGCATGCGACGGGAGATGATGAGCCAAAGTTTCACGACCAGGCTGGATCAGTTGTGGGTGGTGCGGTGCAACTAGGCGAGTGCATGCGAGGACCGATGAATTCCAGGTACTGGTTGTAGTGCGATCGCTTGCATCCGTTGACCGCTGAAAGCGTAAAGAAAAAGCCAGGCAGTGCCTGGCTCTTGTGTTGGTCGGATAGCTTACTGAAGCCAACCCTCTACCTTTTCGGCGCCGTGCTTTTCTTTCCAAGCTTTCAAAATCTTATGATTGCCACCCTTCGTCTCTACCACCTCTCCAGTTTCTGGGTTTTTGTAAACCTTAACTTGGCGCTGCCGACGAGGCGCTTGAGACGTCGGGGTGGCGCTGATGCTGGTGCGGCTGGGCTGCGGATCCAATATTGAAATAATTTCGCGCAGGCCTACGTCATATTGCCCCATCAAATTGCGGAGTTTTTCCTCGAACTCGATTTCGCGCTTGAGTTTGTCGTCATTCTTAAGAGCATCAAGCTGCTTGAGCTGGGCTGCGAGCTGGGCTTCTAGAGCTTTGAATTCGGCGAGTTTGGACATGGGTAACCTTCGGAGAACGAAACTGCTTTGTGTGTCTCAGTCTACCGCTTGGGCACGGAGGGAGAAAACTAAGGACCGACCGATTTCGTGAGTAATTCAGTCATCGAGAAGGCTGGTACAGGGATGGCGCTGCGGAGTGTTTGTCAGCCAGAGAGGTGCGTACTTCCTGACATATGAAGTGGTGGGTTAGCAAAATGGGAGGTGACCAAGCGGCGGCCGTTGCATAGAAACGTCGCGCATCCCGTAGAGGAAGCGGACGTGAGCAGGCTTCTTCTGCTTTAGCAGAGGTAGCCATGCATAGCATCGAAATTGGAGCTAGCCATTTACCTGCGGCAAATGAAGAAAGCTGCCTTTTTTGACAACAATGGCAGCCGCTTCGCGAAGGCAGTTGATCATTTTGGTCTTATTGCTCGGTCTCGCTCCACATTCGTTTCGCTTACCTGCAAACGCCCAAAATGCTCAACTGCCCCATACTTGAAGGTTTCAAGTATGGGGCGCGGGGGCATACTTGAAGGAACGCTTCGCTGCTTCAAGTATGCCCCCGCAATTTTGTTGTCAAATCATAGCCGCCAGGCGTTGCCTGGCCGAAATGGCGATTGTGCACAGACGTGAGCTGCGCCATTCGCGGGCGCTGCCGCCCCGGCCTCAATCATAAGCCCGATCACTGCGGCACACTTGTCTTACGACCGCCATGTCACATGACTCGAGTGCTGCAGTCTCGCCGTGTCACTCGTAGGGCTTGCGGCAGTTAGTGAGTGTCGATGCGCCGGGTGACCGTGCCGTGTGTCTGTCACAGTGGCGTTATGAAGCGGTGTCCGGTCTGATGCCAAAGCGCCCACGCTTCAACTGAAATTTGTGTGGCAGCAGCCGACTGTCACGGAATTCTCGTCGCAGCGGATGCAAGTTCTTCGATGGTGGACTGTGCTCAGCGATAGGGCGTGCCAACCGTCGCCGCAAGCGATGCCCGGAGTTGCGTGAAAATTCGGTTTCTTTCCTGTTGTGTTCAGAACGAAAAAGGCCGCAGATTGGCTGCGGCCTTTTATTCATCCTGTCTCATAATCATCTCCAGGCGATGATTGTTTTGAACGCTACGCGCTAGCAAGGCTTTTGCTTAGTTCTCCTTCCTCGCTTTCCGCGTCCGGCTTGGTTTGCGAGCAGCTTTTTAAAATGCTCCCAGCGGATCTGCTCGGTCTGTGCGTTGTATGTCAGTCCCCGTTCCATCTGCTCCAGTAATCTCAGACTCAGTGGCTGCTCCAGGTAATGGTCTGCTGTGACTTCTGGTGCACCACCCTCATGGCCGAGCAGATAGGCGATCGTGGATGGAGATATGCCTGACCGTTCCAGCCGAACGGCAAACGAGCGACGGAGACTTTTAAAATTGAGCCCGCCATTAACCGCCGGCGGACAGTGCTGACCGATGTATCCTGTACCCGTGCACGGCCCGCAGAAAAACCGACTTGGGTCGCGGGAGTATAGGTGCTTTGGATCGAAGCTCAGCTCGTTGAAAAGCAGAGCGTCATTGCCATCGGCCTGGCGCCGTTCTTCTACGAAATTTAGAAAGCCCATCTCCACTAGCTTCGAGCAGATTGGAATCTGCCGAGCCGACGGCCCCGTCTTCAACGACTTGTTGTAGCCATTATCGTTGATATCGATAAGGTCTACGCCGTGGACATCCTGGATCACATCATGCACACGTAGCTGGCAGAGCTCGTTAAGCCGCGCGCCGGTATAGAGCCCAAGCGGGAGCAACCAAAACCGATAGGGCTTGGCGTCCTGGTTGATTTTCGGCAGGTCGCCTGCGAGATACTTTCTGTAGGGCCAGCCTGAGAACATCTGATTCAGATTGCTATCCAGAAATGGCTTGGTGATTTCGGCGTGTTTTGTATTGCAGGTCGCGACTTTGATCGCCTCGGTAATCAGCTTGCTCTCAAGTGCTTCGTCTAGCATTCGATTGAACAACTGATAGTAGGTCGTGAGGTTTGCGCCTTTGCTACCCGACGCAGCGTTCTGCTTGAGTAACGACGGTAGCTGATCCTTCAGACGCTGTACGTCGGCCCGATCAAGCTCAGCAACTCGGCGGGTAGGATTATCTTGCGTCAGAGCGATTTTTAGTTTCTCCATCCGCGCTCGAAGCATGTGCTCGGATTTCCCTGCGTAATTGTTTTCTCGCAGAAAGCGGGACAGCGTTATGTCCATGAACTCGGTAAGCAAAGGAGAAGACTGAAAGCGGTTTATCGCATCCGTAATCGCTGAAATGTTTGCCAACGCGATTCGCAAGTGTTCTTCATGGCCGGGTTCGACGATAAGACTCAGGCCTTTGTAAAAAGGAATGGAGAGGGGGGCAGTTACATTCATATATACCTCACAGTGGGTGAGGCTTGAGATTATTACTGGATGGATAAACAGTCAAGATAATCTATTAGGATTTACCATGCGATAGTTTTTATTGACAACTTGTCAATAATCGCAAGATGAGCAAAAGGTAAGAGCGAGCCCCTACCTTTTATTAGCTGAATATTATGCGTACGTTTTCCAGTGTCGCTTAGCAACCCGCACGCTGGGGAAGGGGGTGCCAACCGGGCGACCGACATTGAAAACGCCCTGGCGTTCTCGTAACTCTTGATAGTGCCGGTAATGGATGTGTCCCAGCCCTAGCCCGAAATCGAGCTTGTCGAGCTCGTCTTTGAGCACGTCAGACGGATAGCAGTCGCCGTACCCACCGGTGGTACTTTTATCCGAGTGGCCTACAAGCGCTTTGGCTTTCGCCAGGTCAAGGTTCTGTCTGCGAAATTGATTGATAAAGGTGTGGCGCAGACCGTGGTACGTCAGGCCGTCATCTCCCAGGCCGCAAAGCCCAAGGTAACCCCGGCTAATCTGGCTTGAGCCGAGAAACCAACGGCTCGCAACATGCCCGGGAGAAAGGTCGCCGTATACCCGAATATTGTCGAAAAGCGGAGCCTTGCCGTCTCGCTCGACAGCTTCCAGGCGTGCTTGATGAAACTCCAGGAAGCCCGACTCGATAAGCTGCCGGTGAATCGGCACCAACCTTTCCGAATCGGACGTCTTCAGCTGTTTCGACCCGCTTCGATTGATGCTGATGAGCCAGACGCCGAGTTCTTGCCGAATGTCTTCGAGCCGTAGCTGGCACAGCTCACTTAGCCTTGCGCCTGTAAAAAGGCCAAGCAGCGGCAGCCAAAACTTGTAGTCATCCAAGCGCCAGCGCGGCGGCGTGGTCAGTGTGTAGGCCGGACCGTGAAGAAGTTTCTCGATCTGGCTTGGGCTATACGTGCGCTTCCTCGGCGCCTCGGCTCCTTTGGTGCTGAATGCCAATCCGGCCGCGATATTTTCGGTGATGTAACCCTGATCATGAGCGTAGGTGACAAGGGCCCTTGCCAGCTCAAAAAACTTTTTCGCAGTGCGAGGGTTGATTGGCTCGAACTTACCGTCGCTAATGATCTTACTTAGCGGCTGGTTACGCGTGGCACGGAGGCGATGCCGGTTCTTCGGATAGCTACGCAGATGATCGCGTAGCGTGTTGAATTCAGCGCGAGTCAGCGTCTCGACTTGCCGGTGCCCGCCAAGCAGCTCGCACAGGCCTTCCAGGCGGGCCTTTGCGGTAATGCGAGTCCGCGGGTTAGCCCAGGCGCCTTCACGAATTTGCCGTTCTTCGTATTCCTTTACCAAAGCTGCGAGGCTCAACCCTGCGTTTGAACCACGCGCCGGCGAGACAATGCGATCGTTGACGGAGGGTTGCGTAAAGAGGGTTTCAAGCTTGGCTTTCTGCGCGTCGGGCAGAACGCTCCCGAGCGCATTCAGCAACGCGAGCGTGCCTGGTGTTGGCGCTGATGGAAAATTGACCCACCCTGCCGATTGAAATTTGACCCAGGGCGGATTGCTGATTTTGTTACCAGCAACTGTGGATAAGTCTACCAGCGCAGCTGCTTTTGAACCCACTCCCTCGCTGTCCCAGTTCAGCTGTTGAAGACCTGCCACATGCAGCCATGCAGCAGGCCGTCGTCACCATGAAATCAGAACGACTCATCGTCCTCCGGTTCCTGGCCGCCCTTACGCTTTCGCTCCCGTGATTTGATCTTGGCCTGGGCCGCCAAGCTACTGTGTTGCAGGCGATAGGACTCGTTACCGGTTTCGACGATGTGGCAGTGGTGGGTCAGCCGATCCAGCAGGGCGGTGGTCATCTTGGCGTCGCCGAACACGCTCGACCATTCGGCGAAGCTCAGGTTGGTGGTGATCACCACGCTAGTGTGTTCGTACAGCTTGGACAGCAGGTGAAACAGCAACGCACCGCCAGCCTGGCTGAACGGCAGATAACCCAGTTCGTCGAGGATGACCAGATCCATGCGCAGCAGTGCCTGGGCGATCCGCCGGCTTTGCCGTCGTGTTTTTCGCGCTCCAGCAGATTGACCAGATCGACCGTGGAGTAGAAGCGCACGCGCTTACCGTGCCGGGTGATGCCGGACACGGCCAGCGCGGTGGCTAGGTGGGTTTTACCGGTGCCTGGCCCACCGATCAGCACCACGTTCTGCGCGGTGTCGGTAAAGCTCAGATTGGCCAGCTCGCTGATCAAGCGAGCGTCGGCGCTGGAGGCGCTGAAGTCGAAGCCGGCCAGATCGCGGTGCATCGGCAGCTTGGCCATGTTCATCTGGTGGCTCACCGAGCGCATGGCGCGATCTGTGTGCTCTTGTTCCAGCAGGTGTTCGAGCAGCCACTTGGACGAGGCTGTGTTCGACTCACCCTGAGCAGTTAACTCCGCCCAGGCCGTGGCCATGCCGTGCAGGCGCAGCTCCTTGAGTTCCGCCATCAAATCACGCATGACCGACCTCCTCGGCCTGGCCACGCAGGCGGTCGTAGCGCGCCGTGTTAGCGACGGGGGCTTCCTTGAGCGACAAGTGGGTTTCGACGCTGGGTGGTGGTTCGGATGCTGTCAGCCGTGCCACGACATTGAGGATGTGTTCGGCGCTCAGGCTGCCGCTCTCCAGTACCAGCTCAACGGCTACCAGCACGGCATCGAGCCCGGCGACCGGTACGGCAGCCAGAACTTGCGCCATGATCCGGTCACCGCCGGCATGACGCCCCAGACCGTGCTTAAGCTGACGCAGCGGCGCCGGCAGATCAGCAAAGGGCGCGCCGTTGCGCAGCGCACCGGGCTTGCGTTCGATCAGCGGGAGGTAGTGCTGCCAGTCATAGCTGACCTGGTCGCGATCCAGCAAGCGGACATGGCTGGCGATCAGCGCGTCGTCAGCCACCACCTCGATTCGCGTCGGATACAAACGGCTGCTGACCCACTTACCCGCGTACTCACACGGCACCGAGTAGCGGTTGCGCCCGACGCTGACCAAGCAGGTGCTGGAGACCCGCGCAGGCCGCTCGACGTAACCGTCGAATGGCGCTGGCACAGGCATCAGTTCAGCGCGCTCCAACTCCAGCACTTCGGCCACACTCAGACCGCTGTATTGAGGGTGCGTCAGCTCGTTCCAAAGCGCGCGGCAGCGCTGGCCCAGCCAGGCATTGAGTTCCTCGAAGGAGTGAAACTGGCAGTCCTGGGCGTCTAGCCAGATACGCCTGCGGCTGTCTTGCACGTTCTTTTCAACGATGCCCTTTTCCCAACCAGCGGCGACGTTGCAGAAGTCCGGATCGAACAGGTAATGCGCGCACATCACCGCAAAGCGTGCATTCACCGCCCGGCCTTTGCCCTTATTGACCTTGTCGACGGCGGTCTTCATGTTGTCGTAGCATGCCCCGGCGCGGCACGCCGCCCAAGGCGCCGAACGAGCGTGTATGGGCGTCAAATAACATCTCATGGCCCTGGCTCGGATACGCCACAAGCCAGAACGCACGGCTGGCACACAGCTTCAGATGTGCCACCTGCATACGCCGGTAAATGCCGCCGACCAGCAAGCCTTCCTCGCTCCAGTCAAACTGAAACGCCTCGCCAAGAGCAAAGGTCAGCGGCACAAAGGCCTGCGACGCCTTGCCCTGTCCCCCTCGCCAGGCACGGATAAACGCGGTGAGCTGGCTGTAGCCACCGTCATAACCTTCGGCTTTGATTTGCGCCAACAGCGCCTTGGCACTGCGCCGCTGTTGCTTGGGCCGCAGCGAATCGGCCTTTAGCGCCTGCTCCAGCGTGGTGTGAAAAGGGCTGAGTTTGTTGAAGATCGCGCGGCGTTGGTAGACCGGCGGCTTGGCCTCAGGTGCTCTGACCCACTTGCGAATCGTGTTGCGCGCCAACCCGGTGCGCTTGGCTATCTCATGCAGCGACAGCTTGTCGCGGAAATACATCCGGCGGATTTTGCCCATCATTTCCATACTGATCACCCTGTGTTCTCCTGCTCAAAAATTGAGCAGAAGCAGTTGAACACCTGGGTCAGTTTTCAGTCGGCAGAACAGCCTCTACTGGGTCAGTTTTCGGTCAGCGGCAACAGCCTGGATCCTGTGGCGGTGCCACAGCATCTGTCGGCGAGTTCAGCTCCGGAATCGTCTGCATAGGCTCGGCGGTTGCAGCAGAACCCAACATCCGCCGAACCAGGTCACCGATTTCCTGCATGGCTTGGGCGTAAGGATCTTGGTGATCGTCTTCCTGAAAGTAACGCAACAGCACCTTATCAACCTTCTGCAGCGTATACGTCAGCATGAGGACCGCAATGATGATGGAGCTAGTGAGCAGCTCAACCCGAAAGCTTTTCTTTTCTCTCAGATGCGCTTTCATGCACAGCGGATCGAGTTCGATAAGCATCACATAAAGCCCCGATCCCTCCTGCACCAAGAGCGCTCGATCAATGATGCGGAGCTTCAGATGCATCGCGTTGGCTTGCTGAAGATGAAAATGCAAAGCTTGCCGAGATTGCGGTAGTGCTGGGGGGATGTGCATGAGATTCCGACCCTGGTCTGGGCGGGCATGGCACAGGTATTCATAAAGCGTCATCGCTGCAAATGCAGGAGATTCTTTCGAATAGCGCCCTGGGGAGGGTGGGACGGTCTCGAGTACATCAAGGGCGGCGTAAATGTACCGGGCAGCGTCGCTCGCCACGTTCTGGTTGTTGGTTCCGAGCGGCCAGTCAAAGCGTACGAACCCGACCCCAAGCGCTTTTACCAGTGCGGGCGTTGGTGTCAGTGCGAAGAAAATTTCGCCCCCTGGCTCGTGGCTATAGAGCACTACACGCTCGGCACTCTCTTTCATCATGCGAGCGTGGGCGACCGAAAGGTCTTGGTTCGCGAGCTTCATGGGCGACGGACGGACTTTCCAAACCCGGTCGGCGAATTTGAGTGCTTCCGCTACCGCTAAGTGAAACCTTTGGAGGTCAACCAGCAGGCGGTCAGAAAAGAGCTCGACATAGTGCTCGGTTGCCTTGGCAAGGAACTGCTCGAAAGAAGCATTCAGGTACTTAGCGAGATCGCGGGCCAGGGCTTCGTCGTGGCTGAGCGACCACCGGATTTGCGCAGGCAGTTTCGGGTTGGCCGCGAAATGCTTAGGGAATGTGAGGTAGTACTGGAAGCCAGTGTTGGCTTGATAGACCAGGTGGGGGACACCCGTTTTGCTTTGGCGCTTGGACATGATGGCATACCTTTTGGATTCACAGACGGACTGTGAGTAATCCAATGCCATCAAATCTGGGCTGAAACCCGCGTTCTAGACGGGTTTCAGTGTTGAATTGGTGGAGCCGGGGGGATTTGAACCCCCGTCCGCCAGCTCTCCGCTATTGGTTCTACATGCTTAGCCAGATCTACTGAGTTAACTCCGCGCCGCCCGATTGGCAGGGTGCTTGGAGCGAGCTGTATGAGTTTTAGCCGTTACGTCTACAGCGAACTTGGCGGCGATCCTGTTCTATCTGACGGTCATTTCGGGTTTACAGGCATCCCCTAGTGACCGCTGGAGCCGAAGCTACCAGATGAAGGTTAGGCGGCTAGCGCGTACCCTTCGTAGTTGTCGTCGTTGGCAACTATAGGTTTGCAACAGTTTATTTACGAGTTCTGTTACCAACTCGGCATGCCCCTCAAGTTTCGTTACCGGCGTCGAATCCTAATCGGCCCCTGGTGCAGCTTGTGGTGCTGGGCGCAAGTGTACGGAGATCTTTACGGCGTGTCGATCACTTTTTAATCATGCTGGTTAGAAAATGATCAGCTGCAGCGGCAGGATCGCAGGTACGATCCCGCCGCCTTGGCTCAGTTGCCGCCGCCCGAGCCGGAGCCGGCGGTGCCGCCGCTGCCGGAGCTGCCTGGGCCCTTGAGTTCTTGCAGGGCCTTGGTGGAATGGGCGATGCAGGCTTCGGTGTCGCCGGACTGCTGTGCCTGGCGGGCCTGTTGGACATACTCCTCGACTTTGCTCTTGGCCGGCTCACCCAGGGTCGCGGTGTTGGTGGCCATGTTGTCGTCGATTTCCTGCAGGTTGGTCTGGCACAGATCCTGTTGTGCGAAGACGGCGGGGCTGGCTAGCAGTACCGCGGATGCGAGCAGTGCATGAACTTTCATTGTGGGTCCTCCAGTCTTGTGGACTTCCCGGGCCTGCCTGAGAACTGCTGAAACGGCGGCGCCGAGTCGAATCGAACCCGTCAGGGGCTCTAAAAATCCGACTGCGATTGCGCAAGAGCGTTCATCGAAGCGACACAAACGAAACGGCCCCGCTCCGCTGAGCGGGGCCGTAACGCTGGTGCTAGAGCGGTTGGTCGGCAGTTTTACGACGCGTTACACGGTCAACCAGATAGACCAGGCCGTGATAGTCGATCTCGCCATGACGTGACAGGCCGATCTCGCAGGTGCGGCTGGTGGAGATGCCTTCCTCGCAGATCTGCACGGCGTTCTTCAGGCTGCGCAGTGCGTGCTCGTTCAGTTCCGGCGTGGTGAAGCCCTTGTCGCCAGCGAAGCCGCAGCAGTGGATGCCTTCCGGAATGACCACCTCGTTTGCGCAGCGGCGGGCGATATCGATCAGTGCCTGTGCTTCCCCAAGATGCTGGGTGCTGCAGGTGACGTGCACGGCGATCGGCTTGTCCTGCGGGACGAAGTCCAGTTTGTCGAGCAGATGCGTGCGGATGAAGCGCACCGGGTCGTACATGTCGAGGCGCTGATCAGTCAGGCCCTGGACCAGGCGCAGCGTGCAGGGGCTGGTGTCGCAGTAGATCGGGTCGAGCCCGCCCCGACTGGCCTTGAGCAGCGCATCGAGCATCTCCTGGCGCTTGCGTTCGCCCTGTTCGGCATAGCCCTTGGAAGCGAACGGCTGGCCGCAGCACAGGTCGTTCAACTGTTCGGGGAAGATCACTTGGTAACCGGCCTTTTCCAGCAGGCTGCGGGTCTTGTCGAGCAGCGGCTCCTGTTCCTGATCACGCGCCGCCGGGCCCATGGCGCGGGAAACGCAGGCGGCCAGATAGACCACGCGCGGACGCTCGTCCTGCACGGCTGGTTTGGGCAGATGCAGGCGTTGCAGCGGCTGCGGTGTCGCAGGGGTCCACTGCGGCACGCGGCCCTTGCTGGCGTTGGTCATGGTCGCAGACAGCTTGGCCAGGCGCTTGGTGCCAAGAATGATGTGCGCGCCATTGGCGGCATGCAGCATGAAACGGGTGCCCTGCACGGCCGTGGAGAAATGATCGGCCAGCCAGTTGGCGGCGCCGGTTTTGCTCGCTTCACGTCCGCGCAGCTTGCGCACCAGGTCGCCGGTGTTGATGCCGACCGGGCAGCGCTGGGCACAGAGGCCGGTGGCGGCGCAGGTTTCCACGCCGTGGTAGTGGTAGAGCCGCTCTATTTCCGTGGTATCGACACCGGCGCGCTTACGGGCCTGGATATCGCGCCAGATGACGATGCGCTGGCGCGGCGTCAGGGTCAGCCCGTTGGATGGGCAGACCGGCTCGCAGAAACCGCACTCGATACACTTGTCGACGATCTCGTCGGCGGCCGGCATCGGCTTGAGGTTCTTCAGGTGGATGTCCGGGTCTTCGGAGAGCACCACGTCCGGGTTGAGGATGCCGCTGGGGTCGAGCAGGCGCTTGATCTTCCACATCAGCGCGTAGGCTTCGCTGCCCCATTCCAGCTCGACGAAGGGCGCCATGTTGCGCCCGGTGCCGTGCTCGGCCTTGAGTGCGCCGCCGAACTCGACAGCCACCAGCTGCGCCACTTCGCCCATGAAGGCTTCGTAACGGGCGACCTGCGCCGGATCATCGAAGCCCTGGGTGAAGACGAAGTGCAGGTTGCCCTCCAGCGCGTGGCCGAAGAGGATCGCCTCGTCGTAGCGGTGCTTGTCGAGCAACTCGATGAGCCGATTGACGCCTTCGGCCAAGCGCTCGACCGGGAAGGTCACGTCCTCGATGATCACCGTGGTGCCGGTCTGGCGCACGGCGCCGACCGCCGGGAAGGTGTCCTTGCGGATCTTCCACAGCTGGTTGTAAACCACCGGGTCTTCGCTGAAGTCGACCTGCTTTTCCACCGGGAAATGCGCGATGGAAGTCATGATCAGATTGATCTGCTCGTGCAGCAGCGATTGCGTTGCGGCGCGTGATTCGATCAGGAGCGCGCAGGCCGTCGGTGACAGTTCCTTCACCCACTCGGGCATGCCGGCCTTGTGCTCGACCGAGCGCAGGCTGCGCCGGTCGAGCAGCTCTACGGCAGACACCGGCTGCTGCTTGAGCACCGGTACGGCCAGGCAGCAGTTCTCCACGTCGGGGAACACCACCAGCGCGCTGGCCTTGTGCGGATGGTCCGGCACGGTGTCGTAGGTCACCGCGCTGATAAAGCCCAGGGTGCCTTCGGAACCGACCATCAGGTGGTTGAGGATGTCCAGCGGCTCGTCGTAGTCGACCAGCGCATTGAGCGAGAAGCCGGTGGTGTTCTTCAGCCGGTACTTGTGGCGGATCTTTGCCGTCAGTTCGGCGTTGGCGCGGGTTTCGCGGCCGAGTTCGGCCAGTTGCTCGAGCAGGGCGGCATGGCTCTGGCGGAAGGCGGCAACGCTGGCGGCATCCTCGCTGTCGACCACGGTGCCGTCGGCCAGCACGACGCGCAGGCCGGCGAGGGTCTTGTAGCTGTTCTGCGCGGTGCCGCAGCACATGCCGCTGGAGTTGTTGGCGACGATGCCGCCGATCTTCGCCGCGTTGATCGAGGCCGGGTCGGGGCCGATCTTGCGCTGGAAGGGTGCGAGCACGGCGTTGGCGTTGGCGCCGATCACGCCCGGTTGCAGGCGGATCTGCTTGCCGCCGTTGCGAATCTCGCGGCCGTTCCAGTTGTCGCCGAGCACGATCAGCATCGAATCGCTGATCGCCTGGCCGGACAGGCTGGTACCGGCGGCGCGGAAGGTCACCGGCACGTTCTCGGCATGCGCCAGCTTGAGCAGCCTGACCACTTCGGCTTCGGATTCGACGCGCACCACCAGCTTGGGAATCAGCCGGTAGAAGCTGGCGTCGGTGCCGAAGGCGAGGGTGGAAAGCGGGTCGTCGAAGCGGCGCTCGACCGGGATCAGGCGCTCGACTTCGCGGAGGAACGCCGCCGGCAAGGGCGCACGTTCGAGCTGGGCGGCCGCGTTCATGCGTCCTCCAGGATCAGCAGGACCAGATCCTTCGGCCCGTGGGCGCCATAAGCCAGCACCTGTTCGATGTCAGCGGTTTTTGACGGGCCGGAAACCAGCAGGGCATTGGTCGGCATGCCGGCGGCCCACTGGAACTTCTGCTGGATCTCGTAGAAGTTGTCGTGGATTTCGCTGGCCTTGAGGATGGCGAAATGCACCGGCGGCACCAGGCTCATCAGGCGCGGCTCCTCGCGGGTGGGCCACATGATCAGGCTGCCGGTGGAGGCGATGGCGCCGAGGGTGCCGGTGAGGCTCGCCGGGGTGTCGTTGAACAGCTCGTCCTTCCAGTCCTCGACCGGGCGGTCGTAGGCCTTCAGCGTCGGCAGGCCTTCACGACCGGCGCAATGGGCGGTGAAGCGCTGGCCGTACGGTGTGGTCGGGGCGATCAGCAGGCTCGGCAGCTGGCGGTCGTGCAGCAGCTGCTCGAGCAGGGCGGGCCAGCCGGCGTCCGTGGTCAGGTGAATCTCGGTGTGCACCGCTTCCATCAGCTGACGCAGGCGGGCGATGCGCTGCTCCGGCGCGTAGCTCCAGGGCTGGGTCACCAGCGACGCGTTGTAGTCATCGACCACCGGCGTGGTGCCTTCCAGGCTTTTCTTCAGCTTGGCGAGGATATTGGCCTTGGCGCTCATCGCTTGCTCTCCAGGTGTTCCTTGGCCAGCTCGTGCAGCGAGCGGGCAGCCGGTTTCGGTGCGCTGTGGTTCTGCGTCCAGGGGCCGATGTTCGATGGCGTCAGGGCGCGCAGGCGTGTGGCGAAGAAGCCGAACAGGCGGTACAGCGTCGGGCTGGTGTTGAGCAGGCGCCAGCCGGCCCAGATCAGCCGCTCCTTGCGCGAGTACTTGCTGCCCTGGCCGCGCATGACCTTGTGCGGGTCGTCCGGCGCCTTGATGTTTTCCTCGCGCAGGCGGCGCAGGAGGGTCGGAATCGGAATCTTCACCGGGCAGACTTCGCCGCAGGCGCCGCACAGCGACGAGGCGCTGGGGTGATCCGGCACCTTGTCCAGGCCGACCATGTGCGGGGTGATGATCTTGCCGATCGGTCCGGGATAGACCTCGCCGTAGGTGTGGCCGCCGACGCGGGTGTACACCGGGCAATGGTTCATGCAGGCGCCGCAGCGAATGCAGTTGAGCGTCTGGCGCAGTTCGCTGTCGGCGAAGGCCTGGCTGCGGCCGTTGTCCAGCAGGATCAGGTGCACTTCCTGCGGACCGTCCAGCTCATGCGCCTTGCGCGGGCCGGAGATCATGTTGACGTAGGTAGTGATGGGCTGGCCCAGCGCGGAGCGGGTCAGCAAAGAGAGCAGCGGGACCACGTCGCGCAGGTTCTCCACCACCTTCTCGATACCGGTGACGGCGATGTGCACCGGTGGCACTGTGGTGCTCATGCGGCCGTTGCCTTCGTTTTCCACCAGCAGCAGGGTGCCGGTTTCGGCTACCGCGAAGTTCACACCGGAGACGCCGATATCGGCCTCGAAGAATTTCTGCCGCAGCGTACGGCGGCCGATCTGGATGAGCTGGTCGACATCCTTGGTGTATTCCACGCCGAGCTTGTCATGGAACAGCGAGGCGACCTGTCCGGCATTCTTGTGAATGGCCGGCATGATGATGTGGGACGGCTTTTCGTGGTCGAGCTGGACGATGTACTCGCCCATGTCCGATTCCAGGCTCTCGATCCCGTGGCCTTCGAGGAAATGGTTCATCTCCATTTCTTCGCTGACCATCGATTTGCCCTTGATCACCTGTTTCGCCTGTCGTGCCTGGGCGATCGCGAGGACGATGTTGTTGGCCTCCTCGACCGTCTCCGCCCAGTGCACTTTCACACCGTTGCGGGTCAGGTTGGCTTCCAGTCGCTCCAGCAGTTCGGGCAGCTTGGACAGTGCGCGGGCGCGGATATGGTTGCCCATCTCGCGCAGCCGCTCGCGTTCGTCGGCATCGCTGAACGCCGCGGCGCGCTTGGTCATCAGCGAATCCATGGCGGTGCGGAAGTTGCGCCGCAGCTGCTCGTCCTTCAGCGACTTGCGGGCACGGGCGCGGAAATCCGGGGCGCCGGCGTTTTCGATCTGAATCGCGGGAATACGCTGCTCGGCGTTCATCGGGCACCTCCGGTGCGTTGCCAGAGGAAGCTCGCCAGGTGCTGGCCGCGCAGGGCTTCACGCTGCTTTTCCAGCGAGCCGTTGATGTTCATCAGGCAGCCGCAGTCGGCGCTGACCACCTGGTGCGCGCCGGACTCCTTCAGCGCACGGGTCTTGTCCAGCACCATGGCGCCGGAGATATCGGGCATGCGCACGCTGAAGGTGCCGCCGAAGCCGCAGCATTCGCTCTCGTGGTCATGCTCGACGCGCTCGACCTGGCCCAGCTGGGCGAGCAGGGCGCGGCCGTGCAGATGGGTATTCATTTCGCGACGAGCCGAGCAGGAGGTGTGCAGGGCGACCTTGGTCGGCGTGCCGGCGTCCTTGAACTCGACCTTGCAGACATTGAGCAGGAACTCGGCCAGCTCGAAGGTGCGCTCGGCCAGCGCCTGGGCCTTCTTCAACGTGGCCGGCTCGTCCTTGAACAGCTCCAGATAATGGTGACGCAGCATGCCGGCGCAGGAACCGGAGGGCACGACCACCGGCCAGTCGTTGGCGAACAGCCCCAGCTGCGCACGGGCGACCTTTCGCGCCTCGTCGGTATAGCCGGTGGTGTAGGCCGGCTGGCCGCAGCAGGTCTGGCCCTGCGGGTAGTGCACGGTCAATCCTTCGCGTTCGAGCAGGCGAATGGCATCCAGGCCAGCCTCGGGATAGAACAGATCCACCACGCAGGTACCGAACAGGTAGACCTGGCTCGGCTTGGCTGGATACTCGCGTGGCTTGGGCAGCGGCGGCGCGACGCGGGTGGCGTTCGGCGCGGCATTGTAGAAGAGTTCGCTCATCGGCTTGGTCTCCGGGTCGGCCCGGTTATCCGCTAACAGGCTTTTGAAAAACTAACTGCGTTGGCAATACGTCGTTAAAGCAGCCTCAGAACGCTCATTCAGGAAATCCAAACTCCCATGCGAGCCCAGTCCTTTTTCTTTGGCTGCGTTTGCCTCGTCTTGCCTGCCCCGCCTACGTTTTCCAATAGCACTGTCAAGTGCGGTTTCTGGAATGCAACCGTGCCCCCAGCGGGGGCACGGTCTGTTTCTGTCGTTTACACCCCGACCAGCGGGTCGGTGACGCCCAGCACGTAGATGGCGATCAGGCCGATCACCCCGGTGAAGAGCACATAGTACAGCGTAGGCCAAACGGTCTTGCGCAACGTGGAGCCTTCGCGGCCGAGCAGGCCGACGGTAGCGGAGGCGGCGACCACGTTGTGGATCGCGACCATGTTGCCCGCCGCGGCACCGACCGCCTGGGTGGCGACGACCATCGCGCCGGAAATCCCCAGGGACTGTGCGACACCGAACTGGAACTGGCTGAACATCATGTTGCTGACGGTGTTGGAGCCTGCCAGGAAGGCGCCCAGTGCGCCGACCGATGGCGCCAGCAGCGGGTAGATACCGCCTACGCTGTCCGCGACATAGCGCGCCATGACGATCGGCATGCTGGCCAGCTCGGCGCCGTTGACGCCGGAGTTGATCAGGATGCGCACCATCGGCACGGTGAACAGCAGAACGAATCCGGCGCTCAGCAGTACGCTGCTGGACTCCTTCACCGCTGCCTTGAGTTCGGCGGCACGCATGCCGTGCAGGAAGAAGGTGATCAGCACCACCGCGACGAGAATGCCGCCGGGCAGGTACAGCGGCTCGATGCCCGCGTTGATGCCGGCCTCGCCGAGGATGTTGGCGAAGGCAACGGAGACCGATTTCAGCGCGGCGCCCACCTGCGGGAACACGCGGCTGATCACCAGCAGCGCGCCGACCAGTACGTAGGGCAGCCAGGCACGGAATGCGCTCATCGGGCGAGCGGCGATGTCGTCCAGCTTCATCTCGATGGTGCCCAGCCATTCGGCCGGCCATTCCTTGGCGTCGGCGAAGTCCCAGGTGGTCTTCGGCGTCAGGAACTTGAAGCGTGCCGCGGTAGTGACGATCGCCAGGCCTACCAGGCCGCCGAGCAGCGACGGGAATTCCGGGCCGAGGAAGATGCCGGTGGCGGCATAGGGCAGGGTGAAGGCCAGACCGGCGAAGATCGCGAACGGCAGCACTTCGAAGCCGGCTTTCCAGCTTTTCTCCTTGCCGAAGAAGCGCGTCAGCATCAGCACCATGACCAGCGGCATGACGGTGCCGACGATGGCATGGGTGATCGCTACGCTGCTGGTGATCTGCTGCAGGAAGATGCTCCAGCTGGAACCCTGGGCGGTCAGTTGCGCGCCGATGGTGGCGGTGTCCAGGCCGCTGTTGATGCCCACCACGATCGGGGTGCCGACGGCGCCGAAGGAAACCGGCGTACTCTGTACCAGCATGCCGAGCAGCACCGCGGCCATTGCCGGAAAGCCGACCGCGACCAGCAGCGGTGCAGCGATTGCCGCCGGGGTGCCGAAGCCGGAGGCACCTTCGATGAAGCAACCGAACAGCCAGGCGATGATGATGGCCTGGATGCGGCGGTCGGGGCTGATGGTTGTGAAGCCGGCGCGGATGGCGGTGATGCCGCCGGAGTGCTTCAGCGTGTTCAGCAGCAGGATCGCGCCGAAGATGATCCACAACAGACCGAGCGTGATCACCAGGCCCTGCAGCGTGGATGCGATGATCCGGTTGAAGCTCATGTCCCAGACGAACAGGCCGATGGCCGCGGTGAACAGGTAGACCAGCGGCATGGCGCGGCTGGCGGGCCAGCGCAGGCCGATCAGCATCACGGCCGCGAGCAGAATGGGAGTGAAAGCGAAAAGTGCGAGCAGTCCGTTGGACATGTCAGGCGTCCCCTACGGTTCGATTCAGATGGGGCCCTGAGCGGACCGTGGAATAGTTGTTGTGCACAGATCTCATGCTGAGTCCTCTTATTGTTAGTTGCTTCTGTAAAGTGGTAAGACCAATTAACAGAAGCGAATGGCCAGCGTAAGAGCTGCGTCTGGGAGCGTCAATCAGGAGGGCATAGACTTTGGTCGCAGCCGACGGCCTTGTGTGGCTTTGGGCCGACGGCTAGCATTCTCCGACTGGTAAGACCATTTCTGAGGTGGGTATGGACGTGGGCATGGTGCGTCAGCGGCGGCTGGCCGACGACATCGTCGCGCAGTTGGAAACCATGATTCTGGAGGGCACCCTCAAGGCCGGTGAGCGACTGCCGGCCGAACGGGTGCTGGCCGAGCGCTTCGGGGTGTCGCGGCCCTCTCTGCGCGAGGCGATCCAGAAGCTTGCGGCCAAGGGCCTGCTGATCAGCCGGCACGGTGGCGGCACCTTCGTCGCCGAGTCGCTGGGCTCCACCTTCAGCGACCCGTTGCTGCACCTGCTGGAAAACAACAGCGACGCCCAGCGTGACCTGCTGGAGTTCCGGCATACCCTGGAGGGCAGCTGTGCGTACTATGCGGCGCTGCGTGCAACCGAGGTGGATCAGAAGCGACTCACGGAGGCCTTCTCGGCACTGCAGGATTGCTACGCCCGTGAGGGCAAGGTGACTCGCGCGGAAGAGGGCGCGGCTGACGCGCAGTTCCACCTGGCGATTGCCGAGGCCAGTCACAACGCGGTTTTGCTGCACACCATTCGCGGCCTATTCGATCTGCTCAAGCGCAACGTGGTGACCAATATCGGCGGCATGTACGCCCTGCGCGACGAGACCCGCGACATGCTGATGAGCCAGCATCGCGAGCTGTACGAGGCGATCATGGCGCGGCGTGCGGTGGAGGCGCGCGACGTCATCCATCGACACATCAACTATGTGCAGGAGGTGCTTGCCGAAGGCCAGCAGGAAGCCCAGCGGCTGGCGCGCGCGCAACGCCGGCAGGAGAGAGTGGGGGCATCGCAAAAGGCGGGGTGATGGGTGCTGCGGGGGTTGGCGGGCGAGGCGGTGAGCGCTCCGCCCGGAGCTGATCAGTCGTCCTTGCCCTTGGTGCGCATGGCGCGCTGGATTTCCCGATCGGAATCGCGTTCTTTCTCGGTGTGGCGCTTGTCGAATTCCTTCTTGCCCTTGGCCAGGGCGATCTCGCACTTGATCATGTGCTTCTTCCAGTACAGCGACAGCGCTACGCAGGCATAGCCCTTCTGCTGCACGGCGCCGAACAGCTTGCCCAGCTCGCGCTTGTTCAGCAGCAGCTTGCGGGTACGGGTCGGGTCGGCGATGACATGGGTGCTGGCGCTCGTCAGCGGGGTGATGTGCGCGCCCATCAGCCAGGCTTCGCCATCCTTGAGCAGCACGTAGCTGTCCACCAGCTGCGCCTTGCCGGCGCGCAGGCTTTTCACTTCCCAGCCGGCAAGGACGAGGCCGGCCTCGAACTTCTGCTCGATGAAGTAATCGTGTAGCGCTTTCTTGTTCAGCGCGATGGTCCCGGGGGACTGCTTCTTCTGTTTGGCCATAGGGGCGGCATTATAGGGAGTCCCGTTGCGGCTGGCGACAACCTGCAGGAGCGTTGGCGGCAGAAACTTGAGGGGCAGCCGTTAATCCCCGACAATGTGCCCCGCTTTGCGCTGAGCGGCTTCGGCAAAGGTCGAAGTCGTGGTCGCGGGCTGGCTGCGCCGACGTTCGGATGGCGCGCAATGAAACGACGACGTAGAAGGTCCGCATGACGACGCACATTCAACGTTCCGCGCTGCTGCCTTACCCCGCGCACGCGCTGTTCGACATGGTCAACGACGTAGCCAGCTATCCGCAGTTCCTGCCCTGGTGCTCTGCGACCGAGGTGCTCTCCAGCAGCGAGACCGAGATGCACGCCAGCATGACGGTGGCCAAGGCCGGGCTTAGCCAGCGGTTCATGACGCGCAATGCGTTGGAAGTTGGCAAGCGCATCGAAATGACATTGGAAGAAGGGCCGTTCAGTCACCTGCACGGCATCTGGGAGTTCAAGGCGCTGGGCGAGAAGGCCTGCAAGATCAGCCTCGATCTGACCTTCGATTACGCCGGGCCGCTGGTCAAGGCGACGCTTGGTCCGCTGTTCAATCAGGCCGCCAATACCCTGGTGGACGCCTTTTGCGAGCGAGCGAAACAGCTCTATGGATAAGTCATCGATTGCCGTCGAAGTGGTGTATGCGCTGGCCGACAAGCAGAAGCTGCTGCAGATGACCGTGCCAGCCGGCACTACCGTCCGCGAGGCCGCACTGCGTTCCGGGCTGGATGCGCATTTCCCCGGTCTCGATCTCGCCAGCGCGCCGTTGGGAATCTTCGGCAAGGCCGTGCCCAAGCCTGAAGAGCGCGTGCTGGAAGAGGGCGAGCGCGTCGAGATCTACCGGCCGCTGATCGCCGATCCGAAGGAAGTCCGCAAGCAGCGTGCGGCGAAAGCGGCGAAGAACAAGGCAGAGGATGCTTGAACGCTAGATAGCAAAACGCCCGGACTCGCCGGGCGTTTTTTCATTCGGTTTCCAGTGGTTCTGGAATCGGTACCGGAACGGCTTCCGCTTCGTCCACTTCGCGCTGAATCTGCTCCAGCAGCGATCCCGGCGCCGGGCGCTCTTCCGGTTGGCGGGGCGTGGCTGCGGGCGCGCTCGGCGCATGGGGTTGGCGACCGAGGATCTGTTCGTCACGGCTGACGCCAGGCATGAAATCGCCTGCCAGGCCGGCCAGCTGGTCGTTGGCATTGAACACCAGGCTCACGCGCTCCTGCTGGCGCTGACTGCCGCCGGGCTGAATGCTGTACAGATAATCCCAGCGGTTGGGATGGAAAGTGTCGGTGATCAGCGGGTTGCCCATGATAAACCGCACCTGCTGGCGGGTCATTCCAGGCCGCAACTGGTCTATCATGTCCTGCGTGACGACATTGCCCTGTTGAATGTCGACCTTGTAAACCCCGGGAAATGAACAACCGGCGAGTGCGAACAGACCCACGAGGGTGAGGCTGGCCAGCATGAGCTTGGTGTTTTGCATCGGTGGGTGACTTCCACTATCTTGGCTGGGCAAAGAACCCGGATCATACCCGTATTGAAGGAGGCTGCGAAACAGCAGCAGCGAGAAAGCCAACCATGGTTGAAAATAGCGAACTACGTAAAGCAGGTCTCAAGGTAACGCTGCCGCGGGTCAAGATCCTGCAGATGCTGGATACGACCGACCGTCGACACATGAGCGCCGAGGACGTCTACAAGGCGTTGATGGAGGCGGGCGAGGATGTCGGTCTGGCGACTGTCTATCGTGTGCTGACCCAGTTCGAGGCGGCCGGCCTGGTAGTTCGGCACAACTTCGATGGTGGTCATGCCGTCTTCGAGCTGGCCGATAGCGGGCATCACGACCACATGGTCTGCGTCGATACGGGCGATGTCATCGAGTTCTTCGACCAGGAAATCGAAAAACTGCAGAAAGAAATCGTCAAGCGTCACGGCTATGAGCTGGTGGATCACAACCTGGTGCTCTACGTGCGCAAGAAGGACTGATCCTCAATAGATGTTGAAAAGGCGGCCATGGGCCGCCTTTTTTTTTGCCGCTCTGCCTGGCGTTCAGGCCTGTGCGGAGGTGACCATCTGCCGGGCATGAGCCAGGGATTGTTCGGTCAGGTCGACGCCGCCGAGCATCCGGGCGATCTCCTCGACGCGCCCCGCCTGGTCCAGTTCGGTAACCGCCGTGCGGGTTTCGTCGGTACCGCGGGCCTTGTGCACGAACAGGTGGTGGTGTCCTTGCGCAGCCACCTGCGGCAGGTGTGTGACGGTCAGGACCTGGCCGCGCTCGCCGAGGCGGCGCAGTAGCTGCCCGACGATTTCCGCAGTGGGGCCGCCGATGCCGACATCAACTTCGTCGAACACTAGCGTCGGCACGCGCGAGGTTTGTGCCGTGATCACCTGGATCGCCAAGCTGATCCGTGACAGCTCGCCGCCCGACGCGACCTTGGCCAGCGGGCGCAGTGGCTGGCCAGGGTTGGCGCTGACCAGGAACTCCACCTGTTCCAGGCCGTAGGGCGTGTACTCGCCTTCTGCTGCCGGCTTGAGCTGTACGCTGAAGCGCCCGCCGGGCATGCCCAGGCGCTGGATTTCTGCCTCGACCGCGCTCGCCAGTTCTTCGGCGGCAGCCTGACGGTTGCGGCTCAGTTCGCCGGCTTTCTCCTCGTAGTGGCGAGCGTAGGCGGCCAGCTCTTCGCCGAGGCGCTCGACCGCTTCGTCATCGGCATTGAGGCCTTCCAGTTCTTCCAGCAGCTGCTGGTGCAGGTTGGGCAGTTCGCTCGGCTGTACGCGGTGCTTGCGCGCCAGGGTGTAGATGGTGTCCAGGCGCTCCTCCAGCATCTGCTGGCGTTCCGGATCGGCGTCGAAATGGTCGACGAAGCGATTGAGCTCACCGATCGCCTCTTCGACCTGGATTTGCGCGCTGGCGAGCAGGTTGACCGCTTCGCTCAGCGCCTGCGGCTGATTCTGGAAGGCGGTCAGCCGCTGCAGGCTGCTGGTCAGGGCGGAAAGCACGTTGCCGGCATCACTCTCGCTGCACAGCTCCATGACCTGGCGGCAGGCGCCGAGCAGCTGCTCGGCGTTGGCCAGGTTCTTGTGTTCCTGTTCGAGCTGCTCCAGTTCGTGCTCGCCGAGCGCGAGATTCTCCAGCTCTTCCAGCTGATAGCTGAGCAGCTGGTGGCGTGCGCGCTGCTCGTCGCTGCTGTTGCTCAGCCGTTCCAGGGTCTGGCGCGTCTGCCGCCAGCGCTGCGCGGCCAGTTGCACCTGGCGCGCCAGGTCCTGGCTGCCGCTGTACTCGTCGAGCAGGCGCCGGTGGGTGTCGGTCTTGAGCAGCGACTGGTGCTCGTGCTGGCTGTGAATATCGATCAGCAGTTCGCCCAGCGCCTTGAGGTCACCCTGCGGGCAGGGCGTGCCATTGATGTAGCCGCGCGAGCGGCCCTCGGCGGTGATCACTCGGCGCAGGATGCAGGGGCCTTCGCTGTCCATGTCGCGTTCGGCCAGCCAGGCGCGGGCGTCGGGGATGTCGTCCAGGTCGAAGCTGGCGAGGATGTCGGCCTTGTCCGCACCGATGCGCACCACGCTGCTGTCGGCCCGGTCGCCGAGGGTCAGGCCGAGGGCATCGAGCATGATCGATTTGCCCGCGCCGGTTTCACCGCTGATCACGCTCATGCCGCGTTTCAGCTCGAGGTCCAGGTGTTCGACGATGGCGTAGTTGTGAACCGACAGATGAACCAGCATGGCAAGGCTCCCGATTTTGCGTGGCTGGCTATTTATACAGTGGTTTTCCTGCTGCCCACAAGCGCAGACGGATGAATGTGCGGTCGCTCGTCATTTCGCCCGCTGCACATCGCCGCATACCCTTGAAGCCGGTTTTCGCGCCCCCATATAGCGGCACAAGCGCGGGCTTGCTGCCCGCTGATCGTACTGAGAGGAGGACCCATGGCCGACGAGCAGAACCTGGATAACCAGAACCCGGAAACGCCAGAGCAATCGCAAGCAGACGTAGCCGAGGATCTGGCAGCCCGCGTGCAATCGCTGGAGGAGCAGCTGGCGGCCGCGCAGGATCAGTCGCTGCGCGTGGCGGCAGAGCTGCAGAACATCCGTCGGCGTGCCGAGCAGGATGTCGAGAAGGCGCACAAGTTCGCGCTGGAAAAGTTCGCCGGTGACCTGCTAGCCGTCGCCGACAGCCTGGAGCGCGGTCTCGAGCTGTCGAACCCGGATGACGAGGCGGTCAAGCCGATGCGCGAAGGCGTCGAGCTTACCCTCAAGCTGCTGCTCGACACCCTTGCCCGTCATCAGCTGGAGCAGCTGGATCCGCACGGCGAGCCGTTCAATCCCGAGCATCACCAGGCCATGGCGATGGAGGAGAGCACTCACGTCGAGCCGGGCAGCGTGCTCAAGGTGTTCCAGAAAGGTTATCTGCTCAACGGGCGCCTGTTGCGTCCGGCGATGGTGGTGGTCAGCAAGGCGCCCGCCGACGCGCCGCCTTCTATCGATGAGAAGGCTTGAAATCGGCATACCCATCCCCATCTGGTAGCCAAGCGTTTTTGTGTTACCCGCAGCCGGTAGACAGGCGCGGATCAATCGAAATTTGGAGAGCGAATTAAATGGGCAAGATCATCGGTATCGACCTGGGGACCACCAACTCCTGTGTCTCCATCATGGAAAACGGCAACGTCAAGGTCATCGAGAACGCCGAAGGCGGACGCACCACGCCGTCCATCATCGCCTACACCAACGATGGCGAGACGCTGGTCGGTCAGTCGGCCAAGCGCCAGGCAGTCACCAACCCGCAGAACACTCTGTACGCGGTCAAGCGCTTGATCGGCCGCCGTTTCGAAGAAGATGTCGTGCAGAAGGACATCAAGATGGTGCCCTACACCATCGTCAAGGCCGATAACGGTGATGCCTGGGTGGAAGTGAAGGGCCAGAAGATGGCGCCTCCGCAGATTTCTGCCGAAGTGTTGAAGAAGATGAAGAAGACCGCCGAGGATTACCTGGGCGAGTCGGTCACCGAAGCGGTCATCACCGTGCCGGCCTACTTCAACGACAGCCAGCGTCAGGCTACCAAGGACGCCGGTCGCATCGCCGGTCTGGACGTCAAGCGCATCATCAACGAGCCGACCGCGGCCGCGCTGGCCTATGGCATGGACAAGGCCAAGGGCGACCACACCGTGATCGTCTATGACCTGGGTGGCGGTACCTTCGACGTGTCGGTGATCGAGATCGCCGAGGTAGACGGCGAGCACCAGTTCGAGGTGCTGGCTACCAATGGTGACACCTTCCTCGGTGGCGAAGACTTCGACATCCGCCTGATCGACTACCTCGTCGACGAATTCAAGAAAGAAACCGGCATGAACCTCAAGGGCGACCCGCTGGCCATGCAGCGCCTGAAGGAAGCTGCCGAGAAGGCGAAGATCGAGCTGTCCTCGAGCCAGCAGACCGACGTCAACCTGCCGTACATCACGGCTGACGCGTCCGGTCCGAAGCACCTGAACGTGAAGATCTCCCGCGCCAAGCTGGAGTCGTTGGTCGAGGATCTGGTCGAGCGCACCATCGAGCCGTGCCGCATCGCGCTGAAGGATGCCGGCATCGATGTGTCGAAGATCAATGACGTGATCCTGGTCGGTGGCCAGACCCGCATGCCGCTGGTGCAGCAGAAAGTCGCCGAGTTCTTCGGCAAGGAAGCGCGCAAGGACGTCAACCCGGACGAAGCCGTGGCCATGGGTGCTGCCATCCAGGGCGCCGTGCTGGCGGGCGACGTCAAGGACGTGCTGCTGCTCGACGTTTCCCCGCTGACCCTGGGTATCGAGACGCTGGGCGGCGTGATGACTCCGCTGATCGAGAAGAACACCACCATCCCGACCAAGAAGTCGCAGGTGTTCTCCACTGCCGACGACAACCAGAGCGCCGTGACCATTCACGTGCTGCAGGGTGAGCGTAAGCAGGCTGCGCAGAACAAGTCGCTGGGTCGCTTCGATCTGGCCGAGATTCCGCCGGCCCCGCGCGGCATGCCGCAGATCGAAGTCACCTTCGATATCGACGCCAACGGCATTCTGCACGTGTCCGCCAAGGACAAGGCCACTGGCAAGCAGCAGTCCATCGTGATCAAGGCCAACTCCGGTCTGTCGGAGGAGGAAATCGAGCAGATGGTGCGCGACGCCGAGGCCAATGCCGAGGAAGACCGCAAGTTCGAGGAGCTGGCTACCGCACGCAACCAGGGCGATCAGCTGGTGCACGCCACCCGCAAGATGCTCACCGAGGCCGGCGACAAGGCCAGCGACGATGACAAGGCTGCGATCGAGAAGGCGCTCAGCGAGCTGGAGCTGGCCATCAAGGGCGACGACAAGGCTGCGATCGAAGCGAAGATCGCTGCGGTGTCCCAGGCCTCCACTCCGGTTGCGCAGAAGATGTACGCCGAGCAGGCTCAGGCCGGTGAAGGTCAGCCCGCAGGTGAGCAGGCGAAGCCGGGCGACGACGTGGTCGACGCCGAGTTCGAAGAGGTCAAGGACAACAAGTAAGCCCCGGCTTGCTTCCGCTCCAGCCCGCCCTCGACGTCGTCGGGGCGGGCAAGACCGCCACGCGGGGGCTTGCTCCCGCGTCGGCGTGTCTGGAAGGCATGAAATTGAGGGTTCAGGATAGTTATGGCCAAACGCGATTTTTACGAGGTGCTGGGCGTTGAGCGCGGTGCCAGCGAGGCGGAGCTGAAAAAGGCTTACCGCCGCCTCGCCATGAAGCATCACCCCGACCGCAATCCGGGTGACAAGGCGGCGGAGGAAGCCTTCAAGGAGGCCAATGAGGCCTACGAGGTGCTTTCCGACCCGAGCAAGCGGGCTGCCTACGATCAGTACGGGCACGCCGGCGTCGATCCGCAGATGGGCGCCGGGGCAGGTGGAGCCGGTTACGGCGGCGCCAACTTCTCCGACATCTTCGGCGATGTATTCAGCGATTTCTTCAGTGGCGGTCGTGGCGGCTCCCGCGGTGGCGCTCAGCGCGGCAGCGACCTGCGCTACACGCTGGAGCTCGATCTGGAAGAGGCTGTGCGCGGTACCACCGTGACCATTCGCGTGCCGACCCTGGTCGAATGCAAGACCTGTGACGGCTCCGGGGCGAAGAAGGGTACCAGTCCGGTGACCTGTACCACCTGTGGCGGCATCGGCCAGGTGCGCATGCAGCAGGGTTTCTTCTCGGTACAGCAGACCTGCCCGCGCTGTCATGGCAGCGGCAAGATGATTTCCGACCCTTGCGGCAGCTGCCACGGCCAGGGTCGCGTCGAAGAGCAGAAGACGCTCTCGGTCAAGGTGCCGCCGGGCGTCGATACCGGCGACCGCATTCGCCTGTCTGGTGAGGGCGAGGCGGGCACTCAGGGCGGTCCGGCTGGTGATCTGTATGTAGTGGTCAACGTGCGCGAGCACGCGATCTTCCAGCGTGACGGCAAGCACCTGTACTGCGAGGTGCCGATCAGCTTCGCCGATGCGGCGCTGGGTGGTGAGCTCGAGGTGCCGACGCTGGATGGTCGGGTCAAGCTGAAGATCCCGGAAGGCACCCAGACCGGCAAGCAGTTCCGCCTGCGCGGTAAGGGTGTGGCGCCGGTGCGCGGTGGCGCAGCGGGCGATCTGATGTGTCGCGTCGTGGTTGAAACGCCGGTCAACCTGAGCAAGCGCCAGCGCGAGATGCTCGAGGAGTTCCGCGGCACGCTACAGGGCGACACCTCCCATTCACCCAAGGCCAGCGGCTGGTTCGAGGGTGTGAAGCGCTTTTTCGGTGATGTTTGAGTCGAACTGAGGGCTTGAGGTCCGGTGCCTGGTGCATCGGCCTCGCGCTCGGTTTCCGGCTTGCAGCTTGGAGCTGATGCTATGCGACGTATTGCAGTGACGGGCGCCGCCGGGCGCATGGGCAAGACCCTGATCGAGGCGGTGCAGCAGACTGGCGGCGTCGCCGGTCTGACCGCTGCCATCGATCGGCCGGACAGTACCCTGGTGGGTGCTGATGCCGGCGAACTGGCCGCCATCGGGCGGCTGGGCGTGCCGCTGACGGGAGATGTCGGCAAGGCCGTCGACGAGTTCGACGTGCTGATCGACTTCACCCACCCTTCGGTGACGCTGAAGAACCTGGAGGTCTGCCGGCGCGCCGGCAAGGCCATGGTGATCGGTACCACCGGCTTTTCGCCGGAAGAGAAGGAGCGCCTGGTCGCGGCGGCCAGAGAGATCCCGATCGTCTTCGCCGCCAACTTCAGCGTTGGCGTCAATCTGTGCCTCAAGCTGCTGGATACCGCGGCGCGTGTGCTGGGTGACGATGTGGATATCGAGATCATCGAGGCGCATCACCGGCACAAGGTCGATGCGCCGTCCGGCACCGCGCTGCGCATGGGGGAGGTGGCGGCCGAGGCGCTCGGGCGCGATCTGCAGAAGGTTGCCGTCTATGGTCGCGAAGGTCAGACCGGTGCGCGGGCGCGCGAGACCATCGGCTTTGCGACTGTGCGTGCCGGGGACGTCGTGGGCGACCATACCGTGCTGTTCGCCGCCGATGGCGAGCGCGTCGAGATCACCCACAAGGCCTCCAGTCGCATGACCTTCGCCAAGGGGGCGGTGCGCGCCGCGCTGTGGTTGGATGAGAAGCCGGCAGGGCTCTACGACATGCAGGACGTGCTCGGCCTGAAATGATTCGCTGCGCGCACCGGTTGCCCTGTGCCCCGTTCGGGTGCGCTGGCCGGCTATTTCGGCTGGACCGGAAAGGCGGTTTTGTGTAAGCTTCCCGCTTTAGTGTGTCCACTAAAAGTTGCGCAGAAATGAATCAAACAAAAAGCGGGATGACCTTCACACGTCATCCCGCTTTTTTACAATCTGCGTCTGCTCCAGCCTTGATCTACGGGAGGTCTCTTGACTAAGCCAGCCCTTACGCCAGCCATTCTGGCCCTTGCCGATGGCAGCATTTTTCGCGGCGAATCCATCGGCGCCGATGGGCAAACCATTGGTGAGGTGGTGTTCAACACCGCCATGACCGGCTATCAGGAAATCCTCACCGATCCCTCCTACGCCAAGCAGATCGTTACCCTCACCTATCCCCATGTCGGTAACACCGGCACCACGCCGGAAGACGCCGAGTCCTGGAAAGTCTGGGCCGCTGGTCTGGTGATTCGCGACCTGCCGTTGATTTCCAGCAACTGGCGCAACAAGCAATCACTGCCCGATTACCTCAAGGCCAACGGCACCGTTGCCATCGCCGGCATCGATACCCGTCGCCTGACCCGTATCCTGCGCGAGAAAGGTGCGCAGAACGGCTGCATCCTGGCTGGCGCCGACGCGACCGAAGAGAAGGCGCTGGAGCTGGCGCGCAGCTTCCCCGGGCTGAAGGGCATGGACCTGGCCAAGGAAGTCAGCGTGAAGGAGCGTTACGAGTGGCGTTCCACTGTCTGGTGCCTGAAGGACGACGCGCATGCCGAGATCCCGGCCAGCGAGCTGCCCTATCACGTCGTCGCCTTCGACTATGGCGTGAAGTACAACATCCTGCGCATGCTGGTCGCCCGCGGTTGCCGCGTCACCGTGCTGCCGGCGCAGACGCCTGCCAGCGAAGCCCTGGCGCTGAATCCGGACGGCATCTTCCTGGCCAACGGCCCGGGTGACCCCGAGCCGTGCGACTACGCGATCAAGGCGATCCAGCAGGTGCTCGAAACCGACATCCCGGTGTTCGGCATCTGCCTCGGCCATCAGCTGCTGGCGCTGGCCTCCGGCGCCAAGACCGTGAAGATGCCCAACGGTCACCACGGTGCGAACCATCCGGTGCAGGATCTGAAGACTGGCGTGGTGATGATCACCAGTCAGAACCACGGTTTCGCCGTGGACGAAGCCAGCCTGCCGGCCAATGTGCGTGCGACGCACAAGTCGCTGTTCGACGGCACCCTGCAGGGCATCGAGCGTACCGACAAATCGGCCTTCAGCTTCCAGGGCCACCCCGAGGCGAGCCCCGGCCCGCACGACGTCGCGCCGCTGTTCGACCGTTTCATCGAAGCCATGGCCAAGCGACAGTAAACGAGTCGCCTTGAGAGTGTAGCGAGCGCGGTCTGGGCAAGGCGCCCGGAACGCAACGACGAGACAGTACAGGTAGTACGGCGAGGAAGTGAGTACCGCGCAACGCAGCCCAGGAGGCGCGCAGTAACTCTCAAGATGACTCGCCGACTGACCCAAGGATTCGAGTAACGAATATGCCAAAACGTACAGATATCAAAAGCATCCTCATCCTCGGCGCTGGCCCCATCGTCATCGGCCAGGCCTGCGAGTTCGACTATTCCGGTGCGCAGGCGTGCAAGGCGCTGAAGGAAGAAGGCTTCCGCGTCATCCTGGTGAACTCCAACCCGGCCACCATCATGACCGACCCGGCCATGGCCGACGCCACCTACATCGAGCCCATCAAGTGGGCCACCGTGGCCAAGATCATCGAGAAGGAGCGCCCCGACGCGCTGCTGCCGACCATGGGCGGCCAGACGGCGCTGAACTGCGCGCTGGACCTGGAAAAGCACGGTGTGCTGGAGAAGTTCGGTGTCGAGATGATCGGTGCCAACGCCGACACCATCGACAAGGCCGAAGACCGTTCGCGCTTCGACAAGGCGATGAAGAACATCGGCCTGGCCTGCCCGGAATCCGGCATTGCGCACAACATGGAAGAGGCCTACGCGGTTCTCGACAAGGTAGGCTTCCCCTGCATCATCCGTCCATCGTTCACCATGGGCGGTACCGGTGGCGGCATCGCCTACAACCGTGAAGAGTTCGAAGAGATCTGTGCCCGTGGTCTGGATCTGTCGCCGACCAGCGAGCTGCTGATCGACGAGTCGCTGATCGGCTGGAAGGAATACGAGATGGAGGTGGTCCGCGACAAGAAGGACAACTGCATCATCGTCTGCTCCATCGAGAACTTCGATCCGATGGGCGTGCACACCGGCGACTCCATCACCGTAGCCCCGGCGCAGACCCTGACCGACAAGGAATACCAGATCATGCGCAACGCCTCGCTGGCGGTGCTGCGTGAGATCGGTGTGGAAACCGGCGGCTCCAACGTGCAGTTCGGCATCTGCCCGAACACCGGCCGCATGGTCGTGATCGAGATGAACCCGCGCGTGTCGCGTTCCTCGGCGCTGGCCTCCAAGGCCACCGGCTTCCCGATCGCCAAGATCGCCGCCAAGCTGGCTGTCGGTTACACCCTCGACGAATTGCAGAACGACATCACTGGCGGTCGCACGCCTGCCTCGTTCGAGCCGGCGATCGACTATGTCGTGACCAAGGTGCCGCGCTTCGCCTTCGAGAAATTCCCAAAGGCCGATGCCCGCCTGACCACCCAGATGAAATCGGTCGGTGAGGTCATGGCCATCGGTCGCACCTTCCAGGAGTCCATGCAGAAAGCCCTGCGCGGTCTGGAAGTCGGCGCCACCGGTTTCGATCCGAAGCTGAACCTGGCCGATGCCGAGGCCGAGAGCACCCTCAAGCGCGAGCTGACCGTGCCGGGCGCCGACCGCATCTGGTTCGTGGCCGATGCCTTCCGCGCCGGCAAGAGCGTCGAAGACGTGTTCGCCCTGACCAACATCGATCCGTGGTTCCTGGTGCAGATCGAAGACCTGGTCAAGGATGAGGAGCAGGTCAAGACGCTCGGCCTGTCCAGCATCGACCGTGACCTGATGTACAAGCTCAAGCGCAAGGGTTTCTCCGATGCCCGTCTGGCCAAGCTGCTCGGCGTCACCGAAAAGAACCTGCGTAGCCATCGCCACAAGCTCAAGGTGCTGCCGGTCTACAAGCGCGTCGACACCTGCGCCGCCGAGTTCGCCACCGACACCGCCTACATGTACTCGACCTATGAGGAAGAGTGCGAGGCCAACCCGAGTGGCCGCGAGAAGATCATGATCCTCGGCGGTGGCCCCAACCGTATCGGTCAGGGTATCGAGTTCGACTACTGCTGTGTGCATGCCGCGTTGGCCATGCGTGAAGACGGATACGAGACCATCATGGTCAACTGCAACCCGGAGACCGTCTCCACCGATTACGACACGTCCGACCGCCTGTACTTCGAGCCGGTGACCCTGGAAGACGTGCTGGAGATCGTTCGCGTCGAGCAGCCCAAGGGTGTGATCGTGCAGTACGGCGGTCAGACGCCGCTGAAGATCTGCCGCGCCCTGGAAGAAGCCGGCGTGCCGATCATCGGCACCAGCCCGGATGCCATCGACCGCGCCGAAGACCGTGAGCGTTTCCAGCAGATGGTGCAGCGCCTGAACCTGCGCCAGCCGCAGAACGCCACTGCACGCAGCGAAGAAGAAGCCATCGCTGCCTCCAAGGCCATCGGGTATCCGCTGGTGGTGCGTCCGTCCTACGTGCTGGGCGGTCGCGCGATGGAAATCGTCTACGAGGAAGAAGAGCTCAAGCGCTACATGCGCGAGGCGGTGCAGGTGTCGAACGACAGCCCGGTGCTGCTGGACCACTTCCTCAACTGCGCCATCGAAGTGGACGTCGACGCCGTCTGCGACGGCGAGACGGTAGTGATTGGCGGCATCATGCAGCACATCGAACAGGCCGGCGTGCACTCCGGCGATTCGGCCTGCTCACTGCCGGCCTACTCGCTGCCGCAGCACATCCAGGACGAGATTCGCGAGCAGGTGCGCAAGATGGCCCTGGAGCTCGACGTGGTTGGTCTGATGAACGTGCAAATGGCCGTGCAGGGCGAGGACATCTACGTGCTCGAGGTCAACCCGCGCGCCTCGCGTACCGTGCCGTTCGTCTCCAAGTGCATCGGCGAGTCGCTGGCCAAGGTCGCTGCGCGCGTCATGGCGGGCAAGAGCCTGGCCGAGGTCGGTTTCACCCGCGAGATCATCCCGACCTATTTCAGCGTCAAGGAAGCGGTGTTCCCGTTCGCCAAATTCCCGGGTGTCGATACCATTCTCGGCCCGGAAATGAAGTCCACCGGCGAGGTGATGGGTGTCGGCGACAGCTTCGCCGAAGCCTTCGCCAAGGCCCAGCTGGGTGCCAGTGAAATCCTGCCGACCTCCGGCTGCGCCTTCCTCAGCGTGCGCGAAGACGACAAGCCCTACGTCGAACAGGTCGCACGTGATCTGGTTGGCCTCGGCTTCGAGGTCGTTGCCACCGCTGGCACGGCGCGTATCATCGAGGCGGCCGGGCTGCCGGTGCGTCGCGTGAACAAGGTGACCGAAGGCCGTCCGCACGTGGTCGACATGATCAAGAATGACGAGGTCACGCTGATCATCAACACCACCGAAGGGCGTCAGTCCATCGCCGATTCGTATTCCATTCGTCGCAACGCCCTGCAACACAAGATCTGCATCACCACCACCATCGCGGGTGGTCAGGCGATCTGTGAGGCGCTCAAGTTCGGTCCCGAGAAGACCGTGCGCCGCTTGCAGGATCTCCATGCAGGAATCAAGGCATGACAAAATTCCCCATGACCATCCAGGGCGCTCGCGCCCTGGAAGAAGAGCTCAAACATCTGAAAACCGTGCTGCGCCCGCAGATCACCCAGGCCATCGCCGAGGCGCGTGAGCTGGGTGACCTTAAGGAGAACGCCGAGTACCACGCGGCGCGCGAGCAGCAGGGGATGGTCGAGGCACGCATCCGCGACATCGAAGGTCGCCTGCAGAATGCCCAGGTCATCGACATCGCCAGCATCGCACCGACCGGCAAGGTGATCTTCGGTACCACCGTGGACATCGCCAACGTCGAGACGGACGAGCAGGTGACCTATCAGATCGTCGGTGACGACGAAGCCGATATCAAACAGGGCAAGCTGTCGGTGAGTTCACCGATCGCGCGTGCGCTGATCGGCAAGGAAGAGGGCGATGTGGTGGCGGTCAAGACGCCCAGCGGACTGATCGAGTACGAGATTGTCGAAGTCCGCCATATCTGATCGGCAACCCGCGCGCGCCGGCTTCATCACCTGGCAGCTGACCCAGACCTTCTGGGTCGGCGGCCTATGGTTGCTGCAGTTTCTGGTGCTGCCTGCGCTTGGACGGATCGGCCTGGCACCGCTACTGGTCGAGGAAGTCGCCGGGAGTCTGCGTCCTCTGATGGTCGGCTTCGCCGCGTTCTGCGTGGCGCTGCAGGCGCTGGTATTGGTCCAGTCTGTTGGTCTTCGCGGTTTGTGGCGCGATGTGCGGGGGCAGCTGCTGCTGGCGGTGATGGCCCTGGCCGGCACTCATCTTTTGATGAATGCCGGCTGGTTCGAGTCCATCTACTGGGCCAGTTTCAGTGTTCTGGCGATGGCGCTGGGCGGTTTGATGCTGGTATTGCAGCCCGTTCCCGGGCGAGAGCAATGACTGACGGCGGCAGACTGCTGCCGCAGCGGTTTCACGCCTGGAAGCGATGGATGTTCGACAGCTGTTTGTTCGGCTTCGGATTCCTGCGATAGACCAGCGCCATTTTGCCGATGGTCTGCACCAGTTCGCATTTTCCGATTGCGCACAGCTCTTCCATCAGGGCGCGGCGATCTTCGCGCTCGGTAAGGCGGAACTGGATCTTGATCAGTTCGTGATCGTTCAGGGCTCGCTCCAGTTCGGCTTGAACGCCTTCGGTCAGCCCGTTTTCGGCAACGATCAGCACCGGTTTCAGATGATGGCCGATGGACTTGTACTGTTTCTTCTGCTCGTTGGTGAGCGGCATATTTCGACCCTTGCGTCAGAACCCTTGAAAAACGGCGGCTAGTGTAACCGAGAGGTGCAAGGCCGCACAGGTGAGCGATCGGTTTGGCAGGCTGTGTAGCCAGTCTGTCATTGGTGGAACCTTGTGATCGCGAACGCAGCCCCAATATGAGAGCTGTGTGGACTGCCAGCCATCGTGACGCAGTGCTTTCTGCGAAACGGCGCGCGAGTCGGTCTCCGGATACTGCATTTGGCTCGGTTTTTTTGATCAAGATATTTCAGGATGCGCGCTCTACGCGTACCTGAAAGCGTTGCGGCAGGCGTTCGAGAGCATGCAGACAAGCAAAGCCGCGGTGGCCTCGCGACCGCTCCAGTGCGCAATATCTGCTTGTCCATGGCTTTACGGGTGTGCCGAACGAACAGACCCGTTTGTGCGAAAAGGCCGGTTTCGCGGTCTATTCATGCGGGCGTCGGCCAATGGACGGCCCCGTACGGCAAGGACTAGGCTGTTTCATGGGGTTACAGACCGACTGCCTGTTCCAGTGCGTTGTGTAGTAAGTTAGGCCGAGCAACCAACCGGCCGTCATGCGGGCCCGCGGACACGGGTTTGCTCCAGAGGGTAGTTAATTTGAACGACATGGCAAAAAACCTGATCCTGTGGCTGATCATCGCCGCCGTCCTGGTCACGGTGATGAACAACTTCTCCAGCCCGAGCGAGCCGCAGACGCTGAACTACTCGGACTTCCTTGAGCAGGTCAAGGAGGGGCGCGTGGAGCGCGTGACCGTCGATGGTTTTGTCATCATCGGCAAGCGTAGCGACGGCGACACCTTCAAGACCATTCGCCCTGCGATCCAGGACAACGGCCTGATCGGCGATCTGCTCGACAACAATGTGCTGATCGAGGGCAAGCAGCCTGAGCAGCAGAGCATCTGGACACAGCTGCTGGTGGCCAGCTTCCCGATCCTGGTGATCATCGCCGTGTTCATGTTCTTCATGCGGCAGATGCAGGGCGGTGCTGGCGGCAAGGGCGGGCCTATGAGCTTCGGCAAGAGCAAGGCTCGCCTGCTCTCCGAGGATCAGGTCAAGACCACCTTCGCTGACGTCGCCGGTTGCGACGAGGCCAAGGAAGAAGTGCATGAGCTGGTGGAGTTTCTCCGCGACCCGGGTAAATTCCAGCGTCTCGGCGGCCGTATTCCGCGTGGCGTGCTGATGGTCGGTCCGCCCGGTACTGGTAAGACGCTGCTGGCCAAGGCGATTGCCGGTGAGGCGAAGGTGCCGTTCTTCACCATCTCGGGTTCGGATTTCGTCGAGATGTTCGTCGGTGTCGGCGCCAGCCGGGTCCGCGACATGTTCGAGCAGGCCAAGAAGCACGCGCCTTGCATCATCTTCATCGACGAGATCGACGCGGTCGGTCGTCATCGTGGTGCCGGCCTCGGCGGCGGGCACGACGAGCGCGAGCAGACCCTCAACCAGTTGCTGGTGGAGATGGATGGCTTCGAGATGAACGATGGCATCATCGTCATCGCGGCTACCAACCGTCCCGACGTGCTCGATCCGGCGCTGCTGCGTCCGGGTCGCTTCGATCGGCAGGTGGTCGTAGGCTTGCCGGACATCCGCGGTCGCGAGCAGATTCTCAAGGTGCACATGCGCAAGGTGCCGGTCAGCGAGAACGTCGAGCCGGCGGTCATCGCCCGCGGTACGCCGGGTTTCTCCGGTGCGGACCTGGCCAACCTGGTCAACGAGGCGTCCCTGTTCGCTGCGCGGGCCAACAAGCGCATCGTCGAAATGCGCGAGTTCGAACTGGCCAAGGACAAGATCATGATGGGCGCCGAGCGCAAGTCCATGGTCATGTCTGAGAAAGAGAAACTCAATACCGCGTATCACGAGGCTGGGCACGCCATCGTCGGGCGCGTGGTGCCGGAGCATGACCCGGTCTACAAGGTTTCCATCATTCCTCGCGGGCGGGCGCTGGGTGTCACCATGTTCCTGCCGGAAGAGGATCGCTACAGCCTGTCGAAACGCGCACTGATCAGTCAGATCTGCTCGCTGTTTGGTGGTCGAATCGCGGAGGAAATGACCTTGGGTTTCGAAGGCGTCACCACTGGCGCTTCCAACGACATCATGCGCGCGACTCAGTTGGCGCGGAACATGGTGACCAAGTGGGGCTTGTCGGAGAAGCTTGGCCCGCTGATGTATGCCGAAGAGGAGGGTGAGGTCTTCCTCGGTCGCAGCGCTGGCAGTCAGCACGCCAACGTTTCCGGCGAGACCGCCAAGCTGATCGATGAAGAGGTGCGCAGCATCATCGATCACTGCTATGGCACCGCCAAGCAGATACTCACCGAGAACCGCGACAAGCTGGACATGATGGCCGAAGCACTCATGAAGTACGAAACCATCGATGCACCGCAGATCGACGACATCATGGCGGGCCGTCCACCGCGCGAACCGCGTGACTGGGAAGGTGGCGGTACCGGCACGTCCGGGACGCCGGCCGTGCCGGATGACAATCGTCCGCAGACGCCGATTGGTGGTCCCGCCGGGGAGCATTGAGGGTAGCGTCGACCGAACATTCATCGGTCGGCTGTCAAAAGGCTGTATCCAGAAGGGGCGCATAGGCGCCCCTTCTGGTGTAAATTGTCCACCCCGTTGTGCCATGGTGGTGCAGCTGGCGTGGATCGCCTGCCCAGGGCGTCCGGCCTGAACGTACAAGGCTTGTGAATGAACAACTCGTCTTCACCTGCTCGACTGGTCTGCGGCAGTCGAGCCCTCGATCTTTCCCGTCCCCATGTCATGGGGATTCTCAATGTCACCCCCGATTCCTTTTCCGATGGTGGTCGCTTCGCCGAGCGCGATGCGGCATTGCGGCACGCCCAGGCGATGGTTGCAGCAGGGGCTACGCTGATCGATGTGGGGGGGGAGTCGACCCGTCCGGGCGCGCGTTCAGTTTCGCCGACCGAGGAGCTGGAGCGGGTCGCCCCCATTGTCGAGGCCATTGCCGGCGAGCTGGATGTCGTGATCTCGGTGGACACCTCAACGCCTGCGGTGATCCGCGAGTGCGCGCGGCTGGGCGCCGGTCTGATCAACGACGTGCGCTCGCTACGACGCGATGGTGCGCTGGATGCAGCGGCCGACACCGGTTTGCCGGTCTGTCTCATGCACATGCGCGGCGAGCCCGGGGATATGCAGGACGATCCGCGCTATGACGATATCACTGCGGAAGTTGCGTCGTTCCTAGGTGAGCGAATGGCGGCGTGCGCAGCGGCAGGCATTCCGGCAGAGCGCATCGTGCTCGATCCGGGGTTCGGCTTTGCCAAGACGCTGAATCACAACCTCGTGCTGTTCAAGCATATGGAAAAGCTTCACCGACTGGGGCGTCCGCTGCTGGTGGGCGTGTCGCGCAAGAGCATGATCGGTGGCGTGCTGGGGCGTCCGGTGGGTGAGCGGCTGTATGGCAGCCTTGCGCTGGCGGCCCTGGCCGTCAGCAAGGGGGCGCAGATCGTGCGGGTGCACGATGTGGCCGAGACGGTTGACGTAATTCGAATGATCGCTGCAGTGCAGGCGGCAGAGTAGGGAAGACACCATGACTAGAAAGTATTTCGGCACCGACGGCATTCGCGGACATGTTGGGCAAGCGCCTATTACCCCGGATTTCATGCTCAAGCTGGGCTGGGCGGCAGGCATGGCCTTCCGCAAGCAGGGCAAGTGCCGCATCCTGATCGGCAAGGACACCCGTATTTCGGGCTACATGTTCGAGTCGGCGCTGCAGGCGGGGCTGTCGGCTGCGGGCGCCGATGTGTTGCTGCTGGGGCCGATGCCGACGCCAGCGGTTGCTTACCTGACGCGTACCTTCCATGCCGAGGCCGGCATCGTCATCAGCGCCTCGCATAATCCCCATCACGACAACGGCATCAAGTTCTTTTCCGGTCGCGGAACCAAGCTTCCCGACGAGGTCGAGCTGATGATCGAGGAGCTGATCGATACGCCGATGACTGTGGTCGAGTCGGCACAGCTGGGAAAGGCATCGCGGATCAACGATGCGGCCGGTCGCTACATCGAGTTCTGCAAGAGCAGCGTGCCGACCAGTACCGACTTCTCCGGGCTCAAGCTGGTCATCGATTGCGCCCATGGTGCTACATACAAGGTAGCGCCCAGCGTATTTCGCGAGCTGGGAGCCGAGGTTGTAGTGATCGGCGCGCAGCCGGATGGGCTGAACATCAATGCCGATGTCGGCTCCACCCATGTTGGCCAGTTGCAAAAGGCGGTGGTGGAGCATGGGGCTGATCTCGGGATCGCCTTTGACGGAGATGGCGATCGGGTGATGATGGTCGACCATACCGGTGCGGTCGTTGATGGTGACGAGTTGCTCTACATCATCGCGACCGATCTGCAGGAACGCGAACGCTTGACCGGCGGAGTCGTCGGTACCCTGATGAGCAACCTCGGGCTCGAGCTCGCCCTCAAGGCGCGCGAGATTCCGTTCTGCCGGGCCAAGGTGGGTGATCGTTACGTGATTGCCGAGATGCTGGATAAGGGGTGGGTTCTCGGTGGCGAGAATTCGGGACACATCGTCTGCGCCCAGCACACCACTACTGGCGACGCGATCATCGCGGCCTTGCAGGTAGTCCTGGCGCTGCGCCGGCGTGGCCAGACCCTCGCTCAGGAGCGTCTGGCGTGGCACAAGTGTCCGCAGGTGCTGATCAATGTGCGCTTCTCCGGCGATAGAGATCCGATCGCGCATCCCAGCGTCAAGGCTGCCTGCGACAGCGTTACAGAGCGCATGGGTGGGCGCGGGCGCGTGTTGCTGCGCAAGTCCGGCACCGAGCCGCTGGTGCGGGTAATGGTTGAGGGTGACGACGAAATACAGGTGCGCGGCATGGCGGAAGAGCTGGCCAAGGTCGTTACCGAAGTTTGTGCGTGAACGCGCTTGCCAGGGGCGCAGTCGTTGAGTAACATCTGCGCCCACTTTGACCGATGAGGTAAAGCATGCGTCGCCCCATGGTAGCTGGTAACTGGAAAATGAACGGTACCCGCGCTAGCGTCGCAGAGCTGATCGAGTCTTTTCAGCGTCAGGCACTGTCTGCAGCGGTTGAGATTGCGGTGTTTCCCTCCTTTGTGCATGTCAGTCAGGTCCTGGATGTTGTCGATGGGGCGCAAGTTTCCGTCGGTGCTCAGGATTGTGCCTTGCAGTCGGGTTTCGGGGCGCTGACTGGCGAGGTTTCGGCCGACCAGTTGGTTGATCTCGGTTGTGAGTGGGTATTGGTTGGGCACTCCGAGCGCCGCTTGGTATTGGGTGAGACGGACGAGGTGGTCAGCCAGAAATTTGCGGCAGCTCAGGCAGGCGGTTTGAAGCCTGTGCTGTGCCTCGGTGAGACGCTCGAGGAGCGCGAGGCTGGAAGAACGCTGGAAGTGGTGGCGCGGCAGTTGGGACGGGTTCTCGATGATCAAGGTGTCGAGGCGTTCCAGTCTGCAGTGATTGCGTATGAGCCCGTCTGGGCCATCGGGTCTGGCTTGACGGCTACGCCTGAGCAAGCGCAAGAGGTGCACGCCGCCATTCGCGATCAACTGGCGCGCAGCGATCGTCGCATCGCCGAAGGTGTAAGGCTGCTATATGGTGGCAGCGTGAAGGCGGACAATGCCGCTGAGCTGTTCGCCATGGCGGATATTGATGGGGGGCTGGTTGGTGGAGCCTCTCTGAAAGCGGATGAATTCGGTGCGATCTGTCGCGCCGCGGGGAACTGAACAGATGTTGCAGACTGTTGTGATTGTGGTGCATCTGCTGGTTGCTCTTGGTGTGGTTGCGCTGGTGCTGCTGCAGCAGGGCAAGGGTGCGGACGCTGGTGCGTCTTTCGGTTCGGGTGCTTCGGCAACTGTTTTCGGAAGCCAAGGTTCTGCTACCTTTCTGAGTCGGTTTACTGCTATACTTGCCGGCGTTTTTTTTCTGACCAGCCTGGGTCTGGCGTTTTTCGCCAAGCAGCAAGCTGATCAGTTGTCCCAGGCGGGGCTGCCGGATCCAGCTGTGCTGGAAGTGCCGGTCAGCAAGCCAGCGGTTGAGGATGTGCCTGTGCTCGAGCAGCGCAAGCCGGCGGATACTGCGGGTGATCTGCCTGAGGTGGAAGAAGGGCAATAAGGTTTTTGCCGAGGTGGTGGAATTGGTAGACACGCTACCTTGAGGTGGTAGTGGCCATAGGCTGTAGGGGTTCGAGTCCCCTCCTCGGTACCAAACAAGCAGGCCCGCCTAGTGCGGGCTTTCTTGTGTTTAAGGGTTTCGGTTGACCGGTGTTGGTCGCGGGTCGTATAATTCGTGCCCAGTTTGACGCGGGGTGGAGCAGTCTGGTAGCTCGTCGGGCTCATAACCCGAAGGTCGTTGGTTCAAATCCAGCCCCCGCAACCAGTCGATAAAGAGCCCCTGTACAGGGGCTTTTTATTAGCTTGAGGCCAGGTCGCCGGCATTTACAGGCGGTCAAAAGGGATGGGCGTTTCGCCCATTTTTCATTTGTACAGCATGCGCGAGGGACTTCGATGTCGAGCAAGCTAGAACAGTTGCAGGCCTTGTTGGCCCCGGTGGTTGAGGCGCTTGGCTATCAGTGCTGGGGCATTGAGTTCATTTCCCAGGGGCGGCATTCACTGCTGCGAGTCTATATCGATCATGCCAACGGCATTCTCATCGACGATTGCGAGAAGGTGAGTCGTCAGCTGAGTGGCGTGCTCGATGTGGAAGATCCGATCAGCGTGGACTACACCCTTGAGGTTTCTTCTCCCGGTATGGATAGGCCCCTGTTCACCATTGAACAGTACGTGGCCCATGTCGGTGATCAGGTAAAAATTAAGCTGCGCTCGCCCTTCGAGGGCAGGCGCAATTTCCAGGGTCTTCTCCGTGGGGTGGAAGAGCAGGATGTCGTGGTGCTGGTGGATGACCATGAATACCTGCTGCCGATCGACATGATCGATAAGGCCAACATAATTCCCCGTTTTGACTGAGAGCGGATCCCGCGGACCCCAATGGATTGCGAAAGGCGAGGCGTACGATGAGCAAAGAAGTACTGCTGGTTGTGGAGTCGGTGTCCAATGAAAAGGGCGTACCGGCAAGTGTGATTTTCGAGGCGCTGGAGCTGGCGTTGGCCACGGCTACCAAGAAGCGCTACGAGGACGATGTTGATCTGCGTGTGGAAATCAATCGCCACAACGGCAGCTACGAAACCTTCCGTCGTTGGACGGTCGTCGACGATGAGCACTTCGAGGACCCGGCTCACCAGCTGGCGCTCGATCAGGCTCAGGAACGCAATCCGGACGCCAAGCTCGGTGACGTGTTCGAAGAAAAGATCGAGTCCATCGAGTTCGGCCGGATCGCGGCGCAGACCGCCAAGCAGGTCATCGTGCAGAAGGTGCGTGAGGCCGAGCGCGCTCAGGTCGTTGAGGCCTATCGCGACCGCGTCGGCGAGATCATTTCCGGTACGGTGAAGAAGGTCACCCGTGACAGCGTCATCGTCGACCTCGGTAACAACGCCGAGGCCCTGCTGGCCCGTGAAGACATCATTGCCCGCGAGACTTTCCGGGTTGGCGCCCGCGTTCGTGCGCTGCTCAAGGAAATCCGCACCGAGAACCGCGGCCCGCAGCTGATCCTGTCGCGTACTGCGCCGCAGATGCTGATCGAGCTGTTCCGCATCGAGGTGCCGGAGATCGCCGAAGGCCTGATCGAAGTGATGGGCGCCTCGCGGGATCCGGGCTCGCGCGCCAAGATTGCCGTGCGCTCCAAGGACAAGCGAATCGATCCCCAGGGCGCTTGCATCGGCATGCGTGGTTCGCGCGTGCAGGCGGTATCGGGAGAGATCGGTGGCGAGCGCGTCGATATCGTGCTGTGGGACGAGAACCCGGCACAGTTCGTTATCAATGCCATGGCGCCGGCGGAAGTCGCGGCGATCATCGTCGACGAAGACGCGCATGCCATGGATATCGCAGTCGCTGAGGACAACCTGGCCCAAGCCATCGGGCGCGGCGGTCAGAACGTGCGCCTGGCCAGTCAGCTGACCGGCTGGACACTCAATGTCATGACCGAAGCGGATATCCAGGCCAAGCAGCAGGAAGAGACCGGCGACATTTTGCGCAACTTCATCGAAGAGCTGGACGTGGATGAAGAGCTGGCGCAGGTCCTGGTGGAAGAGGGCTTCACCTCCCTCGAAGAGATTGCCTACGTCCCCATGGAGGAAATGCTTGGCATCGAAGGCTTCGACGAGGACATCGTCAATGAGCTGCGTACGCGGGCCAAAGATCGCCTGCTGACCAAGGCCATCGCCAACGAAGAGAAGCTGGCGGATGCTCAGCCGGCTGAAGATCTGCTGGCACTCGATGGCATGGATAAAGAACTGGCGGTCGAGTTGGCCGTGCGGGGCGTCATCACCCGCGAAGACCTGGCCGAGCAGTCGATCGACGACCTGCTCGACATAGACGGCATCGATGAAGAACGTGCCGGCAAGCTGATCATGGCCGCCCGAGCCCATTGGTTCGAGTAAGTATTTAGCGGCCTGAGGAGAGAAATGCATGACGCAAGTCACGGTGAAAGAACTGGCCCAGGTGGTCGACACACCGGTCGAGCGACTGCTTCAGCAGATGCGTGAGGCAGGACTGTCGCACACCAGCGCCGAGCAAGTAGTGACCGATAACGAGAAGCAGGCCCTGTTGGCGCATCTGAAAAGCAGCCATGGGGCAAAGGTGGACGAGCCGCGCAAGATCACATTGCAGCGCAAGACCACCACCAAGTTGAAAGTGGGCGGCAGCAAGACCATCAGCGTCGAAGTTCGCAAGAAGAAGACCTTCGTCAAGCGTAGCGCCGAGGAGATCGAGGCCGAACAGCGCCGCGAACTCGAGGAGCAGCGTGCTGCCGAAGAGGCTGCCCGTCTGAAGGCCGAGCAAGAGGCTCGCGAGCGTGCCGAAGAAGAGGCGCGTCGCCAGGCCGAAGCGGCCAAGGCCCAGACTGCCGAAACGGCTGCTCCGGCCGCTGCCGAGTCGGCGTCGAGCGCCGAGCCGGCGCAGGTAGTGGCGGCGGTAGAAGCTGCTGCACCTGCCCCGGAGCGCAAGAAGGAAGAGCCGCGGCGCGTCGAGAAACCTCGCAGCGATGACGACGAGCGTCGTGATCGCAAGCATGCGCAGCATCGTCCCTCGCTCAAGACCAAGGCGCCGTTGGCGCGTACCGTACGTAGCGGTGAAGACGAAGCCGATGGCTTCCGTCGCGGGGGCCGTGGTGGCAAGAGCAAGCTCAAGAAGCGTAACCAGCATGGGTTCCAGAGCCCAACAGGACCAGTCGTGCGTGAAGTGTCGATCGGCGAGACCATCACTGTGGCCGAACTGGCCCAGCAGATGTCGGTGAAAGCGGCCGAAGTCATCAAGTTCATGTTCAAGATGGGTTCGCCGGTCACCATCAACCAGGTGCTGGATCAGGAGACCGCTCAACTGGTCGCCGAAGAACTGGGCCACAAGGTCAAGCTGGTCAGCGACAACGCGCTGGAAGAACAGCTGGCCGAGCTGCTGAAGTTCGAAGGCGAGTCGGTCGCCCGTGCGCCGGTCGTGACCGTCATGGGTCACGTCGACCATGGCAAGACCTCGCTGCTCGACTACATTCGTCGTGCCAAGGTGGCGGTCGGCGAAGCCGGTGGTATCACCCAGCACATCGGTGCCTATCACGTCGAGACCGAGCGTGGCATGGTCACTTTCCTTGATACCCCGGGCCACGCGGCGTTTACCGCCATGCGTGCACGCGGCGCCAAGGCCACCGATATCGTGATTCTGGTCGTGGCCGCCGACGACGGCGTCATGCCGCAGACCCAGGAAGCGGTGCAGCACGCCAAGGCGGCGGGTGTTCCGATCGTGGTCGCGGTGAACAAGATCGACAAGCCGGAAGCCAACCCGGACAACATCAAGAACGGCCTGGCCGCACTGGATGTGATTCCGGAAGAGTGGGGCGGCGATACACCGTTCATCCCGGTTTCCGCCAAGGTCGGTACCGGTGTCGACGAGCTGCTCGAAGCGGTGCTGCTGCAGGCCGAGATTCTTGAACTGAAGGCAACGCCTTCGGCTCCGGGTCGCGGTGTGGTGGTCGAATCGCGCCTGGACAAGGGGCGTGGCCCGGTCGCCACCGTCCTGGTTCAGGACGGTACGCTGCGCCAGGGTGATATGGTCCTGTGTGGTGTGAACTTCGGCCGCGTGCGGGCCATGCTCGACGAGAATGGCAAGCCGGTGAAGGAAGCCGGTCCGGCCATTCCGGTGGAGATTCTCGGTCTGGACGGTACGCCGGAAGCCGGTGACGACCTCACCGTGGTCGCCGACGAGAAGAAGGCCCGCGAAGTCGCCTTGTTCCGTCAGGGCAAGTTCCGCGAAGTGAAGCTGGCCCGTGCTCACGCCGGCAAGCTCGAGAACATCTTCGAGACCATGGGTCAGGACGAGAAGAAGACGCTCAACATCGTGCTCAAGGCCGACGTGCGTGGTTCGCTCGAAGCGCTGCAAGGGTCGCTCAACGGCCTGGGCAACGACGAGGTGCAGGTGCGCGTGGTCGGTGGCGGTGTCGGTGGTATCACCGAATCCGATGCCAACCTGGCACTGGCGTCCAATGCGGTGCTGTTCGGCTTCAACGTTCGTGCCGATGCCGGCGCGCGCAAGATCGTCGAGGCCGAAGGCCTGGACATGCGCTACTACAACGTCATCTACGACATCATCGAGGACGTCAAGAAGGCGCTCACCGGTATGCTCGGCAGTGACGTTCGCGAGAACATCCTCGGCATCGCCGAAGTGCGTGACGTGTTCCGTTCGCCGAAGTTCGGCGCAATCGCCGGTTGCATGGTCACCGAGGGCATGGTGCACCGCAATCGTCCGATCCGGGTGCTGCGCGACGACGTCGTGATCTTCGAAGGCGAACTGGAATCGCTGCGCCGCTTCAAGGATGACGTCGCGGAAGTCCGCGCCGGCATGGAATGCGGTATCGGCGTGAAGAGCTACAACGACGTCAAGGTCGGCGACAAGATCGAAGTGTTCGAGAAGGTCGAAGTGGCGCGTTCGCTGTAAGCAAGCGTCAATCTGAAAGCTGGGAGCAAGGAGTCGGTGGTCGCCTGGGTGCGGTTACTGCTTCGAGCTTCCAGCTTTCGGCTTTTAATCGGGTAGAAATTTATGGCCAAAGAATTCAGTCGTACCCAGCGTATCGGCGATCAGATGCAGCGCGAATTGGCGCTGCTTATCCAGCGTGAGATCAAGGATCCGCGTCTGGGCCTGATTACCATCACCGCGGTCGACGTCAGTCGCGATCTGTCCCATGCAAAGATCTTCATCACCATCATGGGGCAAGACGACGATCAGGAAGCAATCAAGGGCAACCTGCGCATCCTCAACGATGCTGCCGGATTCCTGCGGATGCAGCTGGGCAAGAGCATGAAGTTGCGCACTGTTCCGCAGCTGCATTTCAACTACGACGCCAGCATCCGTCGCGGTGTCGAGCTGAGCTCGCTGATCGAACGGGCGGTTGCCGAAGATCGCAAGCACAGCGACGAGCGCGGAGAATAAGCGTGGCCCAGGTCAAGCGTGTACGTCGCGACGTCAGCGGCATCATCCTGCTCGACAAGCCGCGCGGGTTCACTTCCAACGCTGCGCTGCAGAAGGTTCGCTGGCTGCTCAATGCTGAAAAGGCCGGCCATACCGGCAGCCTCGATCCATTGGCGACAGGAGTGTTGCCGTTGTGTTTCGGCGAGGCCACCAAGTTCTCGCAGTATCTCCTGGATGCGGACAAGGCCTACGAAACGGTCATGCAGCTCGGCGTGACCACTACCACCGCCGATGCCGAAGGCGAGCTGCTGGAACGCAAGCCGGTCGCGGTGACGCGCGAGCAGCTGGAGGCGCTGTTGCCGCAGTTCCGTGGCGACATCCTGCAGGTGCCGCCGATGTATTCGGCGCTCAAGCGCGACGGCCAGCCGCTGTACAAACTGGCGCGTGCCGGAGAGGTGGTGGAGCGCGAGCCGCGTTCTGTTAATATTGCGCGCTTGGAGTTGCTCGCGCTCGAAGGCGACAAGGCTCGCCTGGCCGTCGCCTGTAGCAAGGGCACCTATATCCGCACGCTGGTCGAGGATCTAGGCCAGCAGCTTGGCTGCGGCGCGCATGTCGCTGAACTGCGGCGCACCCAGGCCGGTCCGTTCGACCTGTCGCAGACGGTGACGCTCGAAACGCTTGAGCGTTTGCATGGCGAAGGTGGTGCCGAGGCGCTGGATGCCCTTCTGCAACCGGTGGACAGCGGATTGGAGCATTGGCCGCTGCTGCAGCTTTCCGAGCACAGCGCCTACTACTGGCTGCACGGGCAACCGGTGCGGGCACCGGAGGCACCGAAGTACGGCATGGTGCGCGTACAGGATAACAACGGCCGCTTCATCGGTATCGGTGAGGTGAGCGAAGACGGGCGTATTGCGCCGCGTCGACTGATTCGGTCGGAATGACCGGTACGCAGCGCGTTCGCGCGTTGCGTCAGAGGGTGGCTGTCAGCAGGCACGGTCATGCCTCTTTATTAAACACGGGGTCAATCCCCGGCCTGTTCACTCAAGGAGCCCTACCATGGCACTGAGCGTTGAAGAAAAAGCCCAGATCGTTAACGAGTACAAGCAAGCTGAAGGCGATACCGGTTCTCCGGAAGTGCAGGTAGCCCTGCTGACCGCCAACATCAACAAGCTGCAGGACCACTTCAAGGCCAACGGCAAAGATCACCACTCCCGTCGTGGTCTGATCCGCATGGTCAACCAGCGTCGCAAGCTGCTGGATTACCTGAAGGGTAAGGACACCACTCGTTACAGCGCCCTGATCGGTCGTCTGGGTCTGCGTCGCTAAGACGCACCCGAGCTGGAAGCCGGAAGCTGGAAGCCTGAAGTTGAAAGGCGGGACAACCCGCGCAATCAGCTTCGGTCTTCCAGCTTTCGGCTTTCTTGCAGGTCGCTTCGGGCCGACTCCCGTGCGTTCTGCCGATTTCCCCAAGGCAACAAAGAGAAGGAAAAACCGTGAATCCGGTAATCAAGAAGTTTCAGTTCGGTCAGTCGACCGTAACCCTCGAGACGGGTCGCATCGCCCGCCAGGCCTCTGGCGCCGTGCTGGTCACCGTCGATGACGACGTCAGCGTGCTGGTCACCGTGGTCGGTGCCAAGACCGCCGATCCGAGCAAGGGGTTCTTCCCGCTCTCCGTGCATTACCAGGAGAAGACGTACGCTGCGGGCAAGATCCCCGGCGGCTTCTTCAAGCGTGAGGCACGTCCTTCCGAGAAGGAAACCCTGACCTCGCGTCTGATCGATCGCCCGATCCGTCCGCTGTTCCCGGAAGGCTTCCAGAACGAAGTGCAGGTCATCTGCACCGTGGTCTCCACCAGCAAGAAGACCGATCCGGACATCGCCGCGATGATCGGTACTTCGGCTGCGCTGGCCGTTTCCGGTATTCCGTTCGACGGCCCCATCGGCGCCGCGCGCGTGGCCTTCCATCCGGAAACCGGCTACCTGCTGAACCCGAACTACGAGCAGCTCAAGGCCTCCAGCCTGGACATGGTCGTGGCCGGCACCAAGGACGCCGTGCTGATGGTCGAGTCGGAAGCCAAGGAGCTGACCGAAGACCAGATGCTGGGCGCTGTGCTGTTCGCCCATGACGAGTTCCAGGCCGTGATCAAGGCCGTGGAAGAACTCGCCGCCGAAGCCGGCAAGCCGCGCTGGGACTGGACTGCTCCGCAGGCCAACACCGCGCTGCTGGATGCCATCCGCAGCGAGTTCGGTGCCGCCATCTCCGAAGCCTATACCATCACCATCAAGCAGCAGCGCTATGCCCGTCTGGACGAGCTGCGCGAGCAGGTCGTGGCCAAGTTCTCCGGTGAGGAAGGTCAGCCTTCCGCCGGCGAAGTGAAGGATGCCTTCGGCGAGATCGAATACCGCACCGTGCGCGAGAACATCGTCAACGGCAAACCGCGTATCGACGGTCGCGACACCCGTACCGTGCGTCCGCTGGCCATCGAAGTCGGCGTGCTGGACAAGACCCACGGCTCGGCACTGTTCACCCGTGGCGAAACCCAGGCGCTGGTCGTCGCCACCCTCGGTACCGCACGCGACGCTCAGCTGCTGGATACCCTGGAAGGCGAGAAGAAAGATGCCTTCATGCTGCACTACAACTTCCCGCCCTATTCGGTCGGCGAGTGCGGTCGCATGGGCGCTACCGGGCGCCGCGAGATCGGCCATGGCCGTCTGGCCCGTCGTGGCGTCGCCGCCATGCTGCCGAGTGCCGACGAGTTCCCGTACACCATTCGCGTGGTGTCGGAGATCACCGAATCCAACGGCTCCAGCTCCATGGCGTCGGTCTGCGGTGCCTCGCTGGCGCTGATGGATGCCGGTGTACCGATGAAGGCGCCGGTTGCCGGTATCGCCATGGGTCTGGTCAAGGAAGGTGAGAAGTTCGCAGTCCTGACCGACATCCTGGGTGACGAAGATCATCTGGGCGACATGGACTTCAAGGTGGCCGGTACTGCCAAGGGCGTGACCGCTCTGCAGATGGACATCAAGATCCAGGGCATCACCGAAGAGATCATGGAGATCGCCCTGGGCCAGGCCCTGGAAGCGCGTCTGAACATCCTTGGCCAGATGAACCAGGTCATTGCCCAGTCGCGCAGCGAGCTGTCGGCCAACGCACCGACCATGCTGGCGATGAAGATCGATCAGGACAAGATCCGCGACGTGATCGGCAAGGGTGGCGCCACCATTCGTGCGATCTGTGAAGAGACCAAGGCTTCGATCGATATCGAAGACGACGGCTCGATCAAGATCTTCGGCGAAACCAAGGAAGCGGCCGAGGCGGCCAAGCAGCGCGTGCTGAGCATCACGGCCGAAGCCGAGATCGGCAAGATTTACGTCGGCAAGGTTGAGCGCATCGTCGACTTCGGTGCCTTCGTCAACATCCTGCCGGGCAAGGATGGCCTGGTGCACATCTCGCAGATCAGCGATCAGCGCATCGAGAAAGTCACCGATGTGCTGAAAGAAGGTCAGGAAGTGAAGGTGCTGGTGCTGGACGTGGATAACCGCGGCCGCATCAAACTGTCCATCAAGGACGTGGCTGCAGCGGAAGCCTCGGGCGTCTGAGGCAAGCTGGCAGTCAACAGAAAGGGCCCTCTGGGCCCTTTTTGTTTGCCTGTTCGCCGCGTGTCCGCAGCTCCGCCCGATATTGCAAGTTGCAAGCAGCGCCACGCGCAAACTTGCATTGTGCAAGTCGTCGGGGTTTTCGCTTATCTATAAGTAATTGATTTTTAAAAGAAAAAAATATGTGACAGAGTTGGCACACCGCTTGCGCTGTTATCTGTGCATCTGAGGCCGGAGTCATGCCCCAGAAATCACGAGAACAGGAGTGACATCTATGAAGACTACTCAGACCCTTACCGCCGCCGCCATTGCCGCCGCACTCAGCCTGCCTTTCGCAGGTGCTGCGCTGGCCGACACGCCTGCAATCGACAAGACCGACACCGTCATGCTCGCTGCCAATACCATGGACGACGCAGGGGACGCTGCCTCCGATACCTGGATCACCACCAAGGTGAAGTCCACGCTGCTGGCTGAAGACGCCACCCCCGGCATGGATATCGAAGTAGAGACCAAGGATGGCGTGGTTTCGCTGTCCGGGACCGTAGCCACTGAAGCCGAAAAAGAAGCCGCCATTGCCAAAGCCAAGGGCATCAAAGGCGTCCGTGATGTCGCTGCAGACGGTCTGAAGACCGCCGAGTGACGTCGCTGCCCGCCACTGGCGGGCGCCGCGAATCGAAGAACCCCGCTATTGGCGGGGTTTTTTACGTTAGCCTCCCCGGCGGCTGCCGATCTGCCGCAGTCGGTTACCCTCGAAGCGCAGAAAATGCAGCATCCCATTGTTCGGCCCGTAGACCCATTCCTCGACGGCCACCTCCTGTCGATAGCCGTATTCGTCAAGCACTTCCTTGTAGCCCAGCTGGGCGCTGCTGGCTGGCTCGCCGCATTTGGCGAGCACTTCCGCCGTGGTCGCATCGAGGCTCACCAGGCGGCTGTTGCAGCGATAGGTAGAGGATGCCTGGGCATGCAGGCTGCCCAGCAACAGGCAGAGCAGCAGGGGCAATGCGCGACGATGCATCGGTGCCTCCAGGTGCTTCAATTGGCACGGCGGGTTTCGATGCGAACCAGGCGGTTCCCTTCGAATGTCAGGATGCTGAGCATACCGTTGCGTGGTCCATAGACCCATTCTTCCAATCTGAATTCCTGCCGGTCGTTCCGGCTGAGGCTGTAGCCGACCAGATCGCGGTGTTGCGGCACGCCGCACTTGCGTTCGACCTCGAACGCGCGGTCGCCGGTGGTGACCAACTGGCTGCCGCAGCGCAGTGTGTCGGCCTGGGCATTGGCGGCAGCGATCAGCAGGACAGCAGCACCGAGGCGGTAGTACAGGTTCATCAGTCGCTCCCCAGATGCAGTACGGTCGCTACCTGGCCATTATCCGCCTCTTCAGTCGTTCCGGTGTCCAGCAGGTACACGCGCTCGGACTCCAGGCCCGCGTCGACCAGGTAGCCCTTGATCGCGGCGGCCCGCTCGCGGCTCAGACGGCGTAGCAGGGCGGCATTGTCAGACCAGGAGTCGATCACCGCCTGGCGCATCCGCTCGGCGCGTTGTTCATCGTCCAACTCCTTCCACTCGGCTGGCGGCTGCTGATTGAGCCGGCTGCGATAGATGCCTTCCAGCAACGGCGCTTCATCGCTCGTTTCGATGCGAATCTCCGACGGGTCTGGCGGAACCTTGTCGCCACGACGCTGCAGGATGCGGTACTGGGTTTCCCGAAACTCCTGCTGCAACCGCTGCTCGGCCAGCATCGGGCCATCGATGGCGGCGTTAGCCATGCCTTCAACCTCAAGCCGCAGGGCCGGGCGCTCCACCAGTGCCGCGGCCAGCGTATCCAGTGTCTTGCGCGCGTTGCCGTCCAGCTCGCTGCTGGCGCCTGCAAAGGCGACGTGGCTGAGGTCGGCATCGCCACCCCCGGCCAGGCCGGCGATGAACTTGAACGGCGCCTGGGCCGCCCGCACCACCAGGTTGCGCAGCGTCTGCCAGACGATCGGCATGACGCTGAACTCGGGATCGTTCAGGTTGCCCTGAACCGGCAGCTCGATGGAAATGGTGCCCTTGCTGTCCTTGAGCAAGGCCACCGCCAGGCGAACGGGCAGGTCCACGGCATCGGGACTGTCGACCTTTTCGCCGAGCTGCAGCTGCTCCAGCACCACCTTGTTCTCGGCGTTCAGCCGTCCCTGCTCGATCCGGTAATGCAGATCCAGATTGAGGCGGCCCTTGCGGATGCGGTAGCCGGCGAACTTGCCGGAATACGGCGTGAGCGTGGTCAGCTCGACCTGGCGGAAGCTGGTGGCGATGTCCAGGCTCTGCAGCGGATCGAATGGCGTCAGACTGCCCTTGATGCTCACCGGCGCGTACTGGTCCACCTTGCCGGCGATGTTCACCGAGGCGGCTTTTTGCTCGCGATTGCTCAGGACACCGATGTCACCATTGAGTGACTGGATGGCGGTTACGAACGGCGGGCGCAGGCTGAAGTCGGCGAAGTTGGCCGAACCGTCGGCGATGTTGATCCCGCCGATGCGGATGGCCAGCGGTTCCGCGGCCTGCTGCTCGGATGCGTCCTGGGCAGCCGGTTCGTCACGCTTGACCAGCAGGTCGTTGAGGTTGGTACTCAGATCCGGGTTGACGACGAAGCGCGCGTACGGCTGGCGCAGATCGATCCGCTCGATGTCCAGGCTGCGCGGATGCTGGTAGTCCAGGCCGCTGAGCTGCAATCGCTGCCACTTCACGAAGTCGCGGTTGTTGATGGTGTCGAGCGTATGCAGCTGGGTCGCATCGACGCTGCCGCGTACGCTGAAGGCCAACGGCTCGGTACCCTGCCGGTCGACCTGTAGTTCGCTGCTGAGCATGCCGCTGCGCAGCTCCAGGCTCACCAGCGGGCTCAGGTAGGCCTGGGCGATGCGCAGGTCGATATCGCGGGTAGTTACCGCCAGCTGACCGCTGATCGGGTTGAGTTGTAGCTGCCCCTGGGCCTGGAACGCTCCCTGCCTGCCGACCCCGGTGTCCAGCTTCAGCGAAAAGGGGCGAGTTGCGAGGCTGTCGAAATCGCTGATGTCCAGGTTCAGCGGGCCGAGCTCGAGCTGGACCTCGTCGTCCGGCACGCGATCGGCCAGGTGCACGCGGTAATCGCGCAGCTGGGCATCCTGCAGCAAGACCTGCCACGGTTCGCCGGCTGTCTGGGTTTCGCTGTCCGCGATCTGCTCGTCAGCATTCGACGGGCTCGGGCCCGCGGCGAACAGTTTCTGCCAGTCCAGCTCGCCATCGGCCGCGCGGGCGGCCCAGGTTTCCAGATGGCGGCTGCGCAGTTTGCCGATACTGACCTGACGCCTGGCCAGGTCCAGCGTGGTTTCGCTCAGCTCGAGCCGCTCCAGGCGAACCAGCTTGCGCCCGTCCGGGCTGTCGAGGGCCAGCGGGGCCACGGCGGCCTGGGCGCTGTCCAGTGTCAGGGCCAGGCCGTCGCTGAGGTCGAGGTGGTAGCGGGTACTCAGGTCGATACTGCCCTCTCGAAGAACCAGTGGCGCCGCGTCGCGCACATACGGCCAGAAGTCCTTCAGCGGCAGTTTGCTGACCTGCAGTTGGCCGCGCGAGGCCAGCGGTTGCACGTTGAGGTCGCCTTGCCAGTCGATGCGTCCGCCGCTTGCACCTGTGGCGGTGAGGCGGGCGTCGGCGCTGCCGTCCGTGCGGGTGGCAAGGTTGTGCAGCTCGAGATCCAGCGAGTCGTAGACCAGCTCGATGGGCTCACTTGGGCGCCGATCACGGAAGGCGAGGTGTCCGCGCGCCAGTTGCAACTGGTCGATACGCAGCGGGAAGAGTTCGCGCTCGTCGTCGGCAGATGGCGGCGTTTCGGGGACATCGAACAGCTGGCCGAGGTTCAGGGTGCCGTCCTCGGCGAAGCGTACCTCGGCGTGCGGCGCTACCAGCTGTACGGCGGCCAGGTGCAGCGTGCGTTGCCAGAGGCTGTTCCACTGCAGGTCGAGGTAGAGTCGCTCGAAGGCCAGCTGGCGATCGTCCTGCGCGCCGATGCGCAGGTCGAACAGGGTGAGTTCGAGGCTGAAGGGATTGAATTCGATGCGCTGCAGGCTGGCCGGTACGGTGGCGTAGTTGGCCAATTGCTGATTGGCGATGCGCTGGGCGATACCCGGCAGGATCAGGAAGCCAAGCAGGCTGTAGCAGATCAGCACGAGCGCCACGCCGGTGAACGCTCGCTTCATTCCATTGGGCATGACCGGAAGTATTCCTGGCGGATGGATGCCTTGGAGTATGGCATGGCCAGGCGGTTCCCCGAATCGAGCGATACCGGCAATGCGCTCAAAGCCGCAGAATCAAGGTCTTGAGTGGGGGCAGCCCGTCATGGGAAGGGAAGTCCGCCGCCGGAGCTAGCACTTGCCATTCACGTACCGGCCGGCCCGCCTTGTCGGCGCAACGCAGCACCTGCGTCCGCCATTCGTCCATCGGCACCTTCGCCAGGTTGTTGCAACAGATCAGCACGCCGCCTTCGGCGGTGGTCAGCAATGCCGGTTTCAGCAGGCTCTGGTAGTCGCGCAGCAGGTCCACCGTGCCGAAGGCGCTGCGTGCCCAGGCCGGAGGGTCGAGCAGTACCAGATCGAACTGGCGTTGCTCGAGGCGAGGGTAGTCGGGCAGGGCGCGGCCGCGCCTGGAAGCCACCGGCAGTCCGGCGAGTTGGCGGATCGCGGGGAAATAGTCGGAGCGGACGAAGCGCATCGGTGCCAGCGCCGGGTTCAGTGCTGCATTCTCCCTGCCCACGGCGAGGTTGCGCTCGGCGAAGTCGAGGTTCCAGACATCCCGGGCGCCACCCGCCGCAGCGCAGAGCCCGACGCCGCAGGTATAGGAAAACAGGTTGAGCACCGACTTTCCGGCACTGTGTTGCTTGACCCAGCCGCGAGCGTTGCGCAGGTCGAGGAACAGCAGCGGGTCCTGGCCGTCGTGGCGCCCGCGTACGCGGTAGGCGAGCCCCCATTCATGACCGACCTGATCGGCCAGCGCGGCGGCGTCCGGCTGGTACGCCGCGTGGCTGCGGTCGATGCGCGAGTTGCCCTGCGAGCGGTCGTTGTAGACGAGCTGCAGCGGCAGTTCGAGCGAGTCCATGGCCAGCTCATGGATGCGCAGCAACGCATCCGCTGCAAGCGTCTGGTGAAAGCTCTGCACCATTAGCTGCGGCCCGTAGCGATCCACCGTCAGGCCGGCAGCGCCTTCCTGGCTGCCATGGAACAGGCGGTAGCAATCGGTGCCCTGCTGGTGCAGCTGGTCGAGCAGTGGGCGGCGGCGATCGAAGGCGGCGCGCAGCGCCTGGTCTGGAGAGGGCATGCGCGCGGCTCGAAAAAGGAGGGCGCGCAGTCTAGCAAGAAATACGGCGCGATAATCGCTGCTAGCGTGGTGGCAGGCCCATGCGACGGCGCGCGCGGTGCACCGAGGCACTGCGCACCGCCCAGCGCAGCACCGGCGCCGTACGGCGTACCCCGCTGCGAATCAGCTGGCGACGGGTGTCGCTCAGCGGTGGGCCGAACATTGCTGAGGCCCATTCCGGCAGCAGTTCGATACCGGCATGTAGCATCAGCGTGCCGAACGGCCGCAGCAGTGGGCTCGGCGCCGGAGCGGTGCGCAGTATCTGCAGAATCTCCAGCGCGCGCGCGTCGATCTGCAGCTGCGGACGGAGGCGTTCGAGGTACGTCTCGACCTCGGTGCGCGAACGTGGCACACCTTCTGCGCCGAGGCGCTCGGCGATCAGCGCGACTTCGGCGTAGTAACGATCCTGGTCGGCTGTGCTGAGGTCAGGGTCGCGGTAACGCAGGTGCGACTTGAGGAAACTGCTGACCTCGGCGACGTGCACCCAGGTCAGCAGCTCGGGGTCGTAAGCGGCATAGGCTCGGCCATCCGGCGCCGTGCCGGTCACGCTCAGGTGGATGCGTCGTACCCGTTCGATCAGGCGCTCGGCATCAGCATGGCTGCCGATGGTGGTGGCGGAAATGAACTGCCCGGTGCGCCGCAGTCGGCCGAGCAGGTCCTCGCGGAAGTTCGAATGATCCCATACCCCGGCCAGGGCCAGCGGGTGCAGGGCCTGCAGCAGCAACGCGGAGATTCCGCCAACCATCATCGAGGTGAAATCACCATGCACGCGCCAGCAGATCGAATCGGGACCGAAGAGCCCGGGGTCGCCCGGCGGGTTCTCGTAGTCCACCCCGCCGATGGCCAGGCCGGTGAGGCTGAGCACGCGTGCTTCGATAGGGCGACGGATGAATTCCATGGTGACGGCGCTGCAGGCTTGGGAGCTGGCGATGTTACCCGATCAGGCGCCGACGGCCGCGGGCAGGGCAGGGTGCACGCGACGGAAGGGGACCGGACGCTGCAGCAGCGTCCGGTCAGCAGGTGCGTTCAACCGCGATGACGGCCGCGGAAGAAGTCGATCAGGCCCTGAGTCGAGGCGTCTTCTGCCGGCGCCGCATCGAAGCGGGTCATCTGGTTGTAAACGGCCTTGCCCAGCTCCTTGCCCAGCTCGACACCCCACTGGTCGAAGGAGTTGATGCCCCAGATCACGCCCTGGACGAAGACCTTGTGCTCGTACAGCGCGATGAGTGCGCCGAGACGGCCGGGGCTGATGGTTTCCATCACCAGGGTGTTGCTCGGTCGGTTGCCCGGAATCACCTTGTGCGGCGCCAGGCGCTGGACTTCGGCCTCGCTCAGGCCCTTGGCACGCAGTTCGGCTTCGGCTTCTTCGCGGGTCTTGCCGAGCATCAGCGCCTGGCTCTGCGACAGGCAGTTGGCATAGAGCCATTCGTGGTGATCGGCTACCGGATTGTGACTGACAACCGGCACGATGAAGTCGGCTGGAATCAGCGGCGTGCCCTGGTGCAACAGCTGATGGTAGGCGTGCTGGCCATTGGCACCGACACCGCCCCAGATCACCGGCCCGGTGCTGCAGGACACTGGCGTGCCATCCTGGCGCACGCTCTTGCCGTTGGATTCCATGTCCATCTGCTGCAGGTGTTTGACGAAGTTGCGCAGGTAGTGGTCGTAGGGCAGGAAGGCGTAGCTCTGCGCGCCCCAGAAGTTGTGGTACCAGATGCCGAGCATCGCCAGCAGCACCGGCATGTTGCTTTCGAACGGCTCGCTGAGGAAATGCTGGTCCATGCTGTAGGCGCCGGAGAGCAGGTCCTTGAAGTTGGACATGCCGATGGCCAGGGCGATGGGCAGGCCGATCGCCGACCACAGCGAGTAACGCCCGCCGACCCAGTCCCACATGGGGAAGATGTTCTTCTCGCGAATGCCGAAGTCGACGGCCGCCTGCTTGTTGCTGGTTACGGCGATGAAGTGGCGGTAGAGCTTTTCCTCAGTGCCGCCCTTGCCCAGGTACCAGTTGCGGGCCGCCTGGGCGTTCTTCAGCGTCTCGAGGGTGCCGAAGGTCTTGCTGGAGATGATGAACAGCGTGGTCTCGACATTCAGCTTGGCGGTCACCTCGCGGAATTCGCTGCCGTCGATGTTGGCCAGGTAGTGCGTCCGCACGCCGTGCTGGGTGAACGGCAGCAGCGCCTCGGAGACCAGCTGTGGGCCGAGGAACGAGCCACCGATGCCGATGTTCACGACGTCGGTGATGGTCTTGTCGCTGAAGCCGCGCCACAGGTTGTTGTGGATGCGGGTGACGATGTCGGTCATCTGCGCCAGGGCGGTGTGCACGTCGCGCATGATGTTCTTGCCGTCGACCATCACCGAGTCGCCCATGGGACGGCGCAGGGCCGTGTGCAGCACCGGGCGATTCTCCGATGCATTGATCCGTTCGCCCTCGAACATGGCGCGGGCGGCCTGCTCGACGCCGGCCTCGCGGGCCAGGTTGACCAGCAGGGTGCGGGTCTGCGGGGTGATGAGGTTCTTCGAATAGTCGAGGAACAGGCCGCTGCAGGAAACCGACAGGTCATCGAAGCGCGTCGGGTCGGCCTTGAAGGCCTCGCGCATGCTGAAGTGCTGCATGGCCAGGCGGTGTTCTTCCAGGGCCTTCCAGGACGGCAGGCCGGTGACATCGAGCGGATGCTGGTAATAGCTCATGGTGATGCGGCTTCCTTTGCTTTGACAGACCGCTGAACCCCGGGAATTCGCGCAGCGAGCGCGCCATGATTGCCTCGGGATTCAGTGATGTGTATGACCGTGCGGGCACGCCGGCACTCGTTCCTGAATGCTGCGGATGCTGGCCGAACCCGGCTTTCACCGAGCCGGTGAGGCACATCCTATGCCATCAGAGACAGCTCAGACAGGGAAAACCCCTGCTGCGTTCCGGGCTTTCGCCGTCTATTCTGCCCGCGCTCATGCCGCATCCCAACCGCTGTCGCCCAGCCCCAACGAAAAAGCCCGAAGTGCGGAACACTTCGGGCTTGGATTCAATGCAGGCGTGGTGCCGGGCTCAGGCCACCTGCACCGGAATGGCATTGCTGGTATGGCTCAGTTCGCCGTCGGCGCCCATGTAGAGCACATGGGGTTTGAAGTTGGCCAGCTCGGCTTCGCTGTAGTGCGCATAGGCACAGATGATAAGGCGATGACCGACGCCGGCCTTGTGGGCGGCGGCGCCATTGACCGAGATGATCTTGGAGCCTTCCTCGCCGCGGATGGCGTAGGTGGTGAAGCGTTCGCCGTTGTCGACGTTGTAGATCTGGATCTGTTCGTATTCACGGATACCGGCCAGGTCCAGCCACTCGCCGTCGATGGCGCAGGATCCTTCATAGTCGAGCACCGAGTGGGTTACCTGGGCGCGGTGCAGTTTGGCCTTGAGCATGATGGCGTGCATGGCGGGGTCCTCCGGGTGCGCAAGCGGCGCAGAGTGTGCCCGAAGCCTCGAACGCGATCAAGGCTGCAGGCAATTGGCAGCGATCAGGCCGATGTGCGGAGGTCGACCAGCAGGTTGTCGATCAGCCGCGTCTTGCCCAGATAGGCCGCCGCGAGAATGACCAACTCGCTGGAGGCGTCGGTGACAGGCTGCAGATCGATGGCATTGCGGATGTCCAGGTAGTCTGGACGCAGGCCGGCGTTGCGCAGCGCATCCAGACCTTCGTCGATCAGCGCGGGAAGGTCCCGACGACCGCCCTGGAGCGCATCCCTGAGCTGGTTCAGCGTGCGATAGAGGACAGGCGCCGTGGCACGCTCGTCGGCGCTCAGGTAACCGTTGCGCGAGGACAGTGCCAGGCCGTCGTCGGCCCGCACGGTCGGTTCGGAGAGGATCTGCACCGGCATGTTCAGGTCGCGCACCATGGTGCGGATCACCGCCAGCTGCTGGAAATCCTTCTGGCCGAACACGGCGAGGTCCGGCAGGACCATGTTGAACAGCTTGCTCACCACCGTGGAGACGCCGTCGAAATGACCGGGGCGACTGCCGCCGCAGAGGCCTTCGGATACGCCGGGTACGCGCACGATGGTCTGGTTGGCCTGGCCGTGGGGGTACATCTCCTCCACGCTGGGCGCGAAGAGCAGGTGGCAGCCGGCGTCGAACAGCTTTTCCTGGTCCGCCGCGAGCGTACGCGGGTAGTTGTCCAGGTCCTCGTTGGGACCGAACTGCAGCGGATTGACGAAGATGCTGGCGACCACGAAGTCGGCGCGCTGGCCGGCTTTCTTAACCAGCGCGATATGACCGGCGTGGAGGTTGCCCATGGTCGGCACGAAACCGATGCGTTTGCCTTCGCCGCGCGCGCGGGCGACCGCGGCGCGCAGGTCGGCGATGGTCTTGACGACGTTCATGCGGAGAAACCGTGTTCGGCTGCGGGGAATTCGACGGCCTTGACCGCCTTGACGTAGCCGGCGATGGCCGCGGGGATGTCGCCGTGCTCGCGCATGAAGTTCTTCACGAACTTCGGCACGCGGCCGCTGAGCGACAGTCCCAGCATGTCATGCAGGACCAGCACCTGGCCGTCGGTATCGCTGCCGGCGCCGATGCCGATCACCGGGATCTGCACGGCACGGGTAATGCGTGCGGCCAGTTCGCTGGGGACGCATTCGAGCAGCAGCATGGCGGCGCCGGCTGCTTCCAGCGACTTGGCGTCCTCCAGCATCTGCTGTGCCTGGGCTTCTTCGCGCCCCTGCACCTTGTAGCCGCCGAACAGATTGACCGCCTGCGGGGTCAGCCCCATATGCGCGCACACCGGGATGCCGCGGTCGGCCAGCAGGCGGATCGACTCGGCCAGCCAGGCGGTGCCCTCGAGCTTGATCATGTGGGCGCCGGCCTGCATCAGCAGCGCCGAATTGTTCAGGGTCTGCTCGGTGGTCGCGTTGGCCATGAACGGCAGGTCGGCGACGATCATCGCGCCGCGGTTGCCACGCTTGACGCTGGCAGTGTGGTAGGCCATATCGGCGACGGTGACCGGCAGGGTGCTGTCGTGACCTTGCAGGACCATGCCGAGCGAGTCGCCGATCAGCAGCATCTCGACGCCTGCATCGCAGGCCGTCTTGGCGAAGGTGGCGTCATAGCAGGTGAGCATGACGATCTTCTCGCCCTTCTGCTTGAGCCCTTGCAGCGTGGTCAGGGTTACGTCTGGCATGAATGCCGTCCTCTTCGAGCCTCGGAGGTCAGGATTGCCGGGCGGTGCACCGGAAGGGTGCTACGGCCGCAGGTGGCAGAGGGCGCTTATAGTCCCGGCGGCGGCAGAGTAAGTCAATCGCGAGTGTTACCTGCGCGTTACGTTCGTTACCGCGTCGGTGACACTCGTATTGACGAGCCGCTCCAGCCCGCGGAACGGGCAGGCCGCGAGCAGGTCGACGAGCCGTCGCCCATCGGCCAGCACCAGCTCCGGCGGAGCGATCTCGGCCAGCGGGTAGAGCACGAACGCCCGAGCCTGCATGTGATAGTGCGGAACCTGGAGGCGCGGCTGGTCGATCAGTCGCTCGCCGAACAGCAGGATATCCAGGTCCAGGGTGCGCGGGCCCCAGCGTTCGGCCTTGCGTTCACGGCCCTGCGCCAGTTCGATGCGCTGCAGGGCATCGAGCAGCGCCAGCGGCTCGAGGTCGGTCTCCAGTGCCACAACCGCGTTGACGTAGCGTGGCTGGTCGGCGGGCCCGAGCGGGTCGCTGGCATAGAGGGAGGAGACTGCAGCCAGCCTGCTACCTGGCAGCTCGGCCAGCGCCTGCAGAGCACCACGCAGCTGCTGCTGGGGATCGGCCAGGTTGCTGCCCAGGCCGATGTATACGCGCTCCATCTCAGTCGGCCGGGTTGGCGGCATCGCCCGGCGTGCGGCGACGGCGACCGCCACGGCGGCGTTTCTTGGCCGCGCCGGCGTCATCCTTGCCGCTGAGGCCGCGGATCATGTTGCGCCGCTCGCTGTCGTTGGCTTCCTGATAGTCGGTCCACCAGTCGCCAAGGCCGCCGGTCTTCTCGCCCGCGCTTTCGCGCAGCAGGAGAAAGTCGTAGCCAGCGCGGAAGCGCGGATTCTCCAGAAGCTGGTCGGCACGGCGGCCCTGCCGGCGCGGCAGGCGTTCCTGCATGTCCCAGATCTCGCGCATGGGGATGGTGAAGCGCTTGGGAATCGCGGTGCGCTGGCACTGCTCCCAGATGATGTCGTGGGCGGCTTCCTGCATCGCCGGAATCGGCGGCATGCCGCGGTCCTGCAGCTCCAGTACGCGGGCCGGCAGGGCAGGCCAGAGCAGGGCGGCGAAAAGGAACGCGGGCGTCACCGGCTTGCCCTGCTGGATGCGCAGGTCGGTATTGGCCAGCGCGTTGCGGATCAGCGTGCCGGCATACTCGGGGTTGCGCTCCAGCGCGGCGGCGCTGGCGGGGAACAGCGGCGCAAACAGGTCGTATTCGAGCAGCAGCTCGAAGGTCCGCTCGGCCTTGCCGCCGAGGAACAGCTTGAGCGTCTCGTCGAACAGGCGGGCCGAGGGGATGCCGTCAAGCAGCTCGGCCAGGTCGGCGATGGGCTCGGCACTGTGGCGTTCGATTTCGAAGTCGAGCTTGGCGGCGAAGCGCACCGCGCGGAGCATGCGTACCGGGTCTTCCTGGTAGCGCTGCTCGGGATCGCCGATCAGGCGGATCAGGCGATTGCGGATGTCGTGCACGCCGCGGGTGTGGTCGAGGATGCGCTCGCTGGTCGGGTCGTAGTACAGCGCATTGATGGTGAAGTCCCGGCGCTGGGCGTCGTCCTCGAGCGTGCCATAGACATTGTCGCGCAGAATGCGCCCGCTCTCGTTGCGCAAGGCCAACTGGCTGGCATCCTCGTCGTCTTCTTCCGGGTGGTTGGCGCGGAAGGTGGCGACTTCGATGATCTCGCGGCCGAAGTGCACGTGGACGAGCTTGAAGCGCCGGCCGATCACGCGTGCGTTGCGAAACTCGGCGCGGACCTGTTCCGGGGTCGCACTGGTGGCGACGTCGTAATCCTTGGGATTGAGCTGCAGCAACAGATCGCGCACACAGCCACCCACGACATAGGCCTCGTAGCCGGCCTGCTGCAGGCGCTCGACCACGCTCACCGCATGACGGCTGATCTCGTTGCGATGCAGGGAATGCTGCCGGCTGGACAGAATTTCAGGTGTGCGACGGGGATGCGGGATGCGGCGCAGCGGAAGACGAAAAGACTGGAACAGCTTTTTCAGCATGAGGGGCAACTGTGTGGCGGAATGACGGGCCGGCGTCGCGAAAGCCGCGAAACCTGCGCGGATTCTAGCACCGGGACTGTCGGATGGTGAACGAAGCGCAGGGTAGTGTCAAAAAGCTTCGCGTGTAGCGTGACGAGGGTTCTGCCTGGTGCAACGCGGAAGGAAATGTCTGGACGGGGCGTGCGGAAGGAAACCGCGGAGCCAGATAGCACTGAGGGGAGCCGAAGCTCCCCTCTGAATAATGTCGCGTGCTTATTTATTGTTATTGGTCTTCTCAGGCGTTGCTGTTCTTGTTGTTCGCCTGTCCTTCGGGCCGTGGCCGTCGGGAACGCTCCCACAGTGGGAGCCAATAGCAAACGGATTTCTTTGGTCGCTGACGTTGCCTTGATCTTCGATCCAACCAGTACAGGGCCTGCTCGATGCAGTTTTTGTTGTTCTCGGCCTGGTCGTGGGGCGAACCCCGTGGCATGTCCTCTCCAAAAGAATCAGTTAGCTGCGCCTCCGCCTTCTTGTCGTTGTTTTGCTGGAGCCGTTACGTCTTGTTCTTATTGTGGGATCTGCTTGTTATTGTTGTTGTGCCATTAGGTAAGCAGTTGCCGTGCCAGTTTTAGGAAATCGTTATATTTCAATGAGTTGTGATTTCCAGGCTTGGCGAAAGGCAAGAAAAAACCGGGGCGTCGTTACCGATGCTCCCGGTTTTTGTTACGAACGATGCGCCGGCGGTAACAAATTACCCGGCGGCGCTACTGGACTTGCGCCGTGGAATGCCCAGGCGCTGGCGGCGTTCCCACAGACATTTGCGGCTGATGCCGAGCTTGCGCGCCAGTTCGGTCTCGGTCATGTGGTCCTGATGCTCGAGCACGAAATGCTGGAAGTAGTCCTCCAGCGAGAGATCCTCGGTCGGCTCGTTGCCACCGGCGATACCGCGGATGCCGCCGAGTGAATCTTCTTCGAACTCATCGTCCAGCTCGTCGAGTTCGATATCGATGCCCAGCAGCTCGGCGTCGATCTCCGGGCTCTCGCTGAGGATCGCCGCGCGCTCGATGGCGTTTTCCAGTTCGCGCACGTTGCCGGGCCAGGAGTAGTGACGAATCGCCTGTTCGGCGTCGCGCGAGAAGCGCATCTCGTCGCTGCTCATGCGTTCGCCCTGGCGCGCCAGGAACGCCTTGGCGATTTCGAGCACGTCGTTGCCGCGCTCGCGCAGCGGCGGCAGCTTGAGCGCGATCACGTGCAGGCGGTAATAAAGGTCTTCGCGGAACTGGCCGGTCTTGGCAAGGGTTTTCAGGTCGCGGTGGGTGGCGGCGATCAGACGCACATCGACCTTCTGCGACTGCACCGAGCCGACGCGGCGGATCTCACCTTCCTGCAGTACGCGCAGCAGGCGCGCCTGGGCTTCCAGTGGCAGTTCGCCGATCTCGTCGAGAAACAGGGTGCCGCCATCGGCTGCCTCGACCAGGCCGGCGCGACCGGCGCTGGCCCCGGTGAAGGCCCCCTTCTCGTGGCCGAACAGCTCGGATTCGATCAGGGTTTCCGGAATGGCCGCGCAGTTCACCGAGATCATCGGCGCCTTGGCCCGTCGCGAGAGATTGTGCAGTGCCCGCGCCACCAGTTCCTTGCCGGTGCCCGACTCGCCCTGGATCAGCACGTTGGAATCGGTGGGGGCGACCTTGCGGATCTTGCTGAACAGGTCCTGCATCGGTGCGCAGTGGCCGATGATGCCGATGTCGCCCTGTGCCGCGTCGCTTGGGGCGCTGCCATTGCCACGGCTCGGCTGAGCGAGGGCTGCGGCGCTCTGCTGATGATCCTGAAGGATGCGCGCCACGGTCTGCAGCATTTCGTCGTGATCGAAGGGCTTGGCGATGTAGTCCACCGCGCCCATCTTCATGGAGTCCACCGCCGAGCGCAGGCTGGCGTAGCTGGTCATGATCAGCACCGGTGTGCCTTCGGCCAGTTTGATCAGTTCGGTGCCGGGTGCGCCGGGCAGTCGCAGGTCGCTGACGATGAGGTCGAAACCCGGGATGCTGTAGCGCTCCTGTGCTTCCTGCACCGAGCCGGCTTCGCTGACCTCGTACTGGTTGCGTTCGAGGAGGCGCCGCAGGGCTGAGCGGATGATGGTTTCGTCTTCGACGATCAGTATGTGTGACATCAGTACTCTCTCGACGGTCTGGAGGCAGAACCGGCGCCGGGCCGGTACGGCAGTCGCCTCTTCAACTTACGGCGTGTGACGCTTCGACATGCCGCGGCAGGGTGATGCGAAAACGGGTGCCGCGTTGCGTTTCCGGGTCAGCCGGGCTGTCGATATCGATCTGGCCATAATGCTCTTCAATGATCGAATAGACCAGCGCGAGGCCCAGGCCCGTGCCTTCGCCCGGGTCCTTGGTGGTGAAGAACGGCTCGAACAGGCGGTCCTGGATCTCTTTCGGAATGCCGCTGCCTTCGTCCTCCACGGTCAGATAGACCGTCTGCTCGGCCACTTCGCTGGTCACCCGGATCACGCCACCGGGCGGCGATGCGTCGCGGGCGTTGGACAGCAGGTTGATCAGCACCTGCGCCAGGCGTTGCGGGTCCCCCTCGGCCACATGATCGGGATGGCACAGGTTGAGGAACTGCACCTCGGTGCGGTTGCGGTTGAGCGAGAGCAGGCCGATGGCGTCCTGGGTGACCTGTGCCAGGCTCACCGGATAGAGCTGGTGCTGGCGTTCGCCGGCATGGGCGAAGCTCATCAGCGACTGCACGATGTGCGACACGCGCTTGGTCTGCTCGATGATCTGCGCGCTGATTTCGACGATCTCGCCGTCGCCTTCGCGCTCGTCCCGCAGGTTCTGCGCCAGACAGGCGATGCCGGTGATCGGGTTGCCGATTTCGTGCGCCACGCCGGCGGCCAGGCGGCCGATGCTGGCCAGACGCTCGGAATGCACCAGGCGGTCTTCCAGCTGCTGGGTCTCGGTCAGGTCCTCGACCAACAGGACCAGGCCGCTGTTACCGGGCGCCAGCGGCTCGGCGATGGCTGCCTTGTGCAGATTGAGGCAGCGGCGATGGCCGTTGTGCGCCAGGCGCTGCTTGTGCAGGTGTTCGTCGGGCTGCTCGATGAAGTCGCCCAGCAGGCTGCGCCAGGGTTCGGCGATGGTCGACAGGCGCGAGCCGACGACCTGCAGCGCGGGAATTTCGGTCAGCTCTTCGAGGGCGCGATTCCACATGAGAATTTCCTGATCCTTGGCCAGCGAGCAGACCCCCATGGGCAGCTCCTGCAGCGTCTGCCGGTGATAGCGGCGCAGCGCGTCGAGTTCGGCGGCCAGGCCGGTCAGGCGCGAGTGATACTCCTCCAGGCGGTTCTCGATGAAGTGGATGTCTTCGGTGATGTAGCCCTCGGCGCCGTTCTTGTACGGCAGGAAGTTCTCGACGATATCCTGGGCCACGCTGGGCCCCATCAGCCCGGACAGGTTGGCTTCGATGCGATCACGCAGGCGGCGCAGGGCATAGGGGCGGTGCTCGTCGAACGGCAGCTGCAGATCGCGCAGTGCCTGCTCCACTTCGCGCTGCGCGGTCTTGGCGCCCAGGGGCTTGGCCAGCTGGGTGGCGAACTCCTGTGGCGAGGCGGCCATCAGTTCACGCCGCTGCGGCCGGCGCACGTTTTCCACCGCGCAGGCCTCGGCGGCGCTCTGCTCCTCAGGGCTGGTCACGCTGAAGATCGAGAACAGCGAGAAGGCCAGCACGTTGACCGCCAGCGAAGCGATTGCCGCCAAGTGCCAGCTGGTGTCGTCGAGTACGTAGACCACGTTGAACAGCGGGATGTAGAAACCATCCAGATTGCCCACCAGGGGCAGCAGCATGGTCACCATCCAGACGCCGATGCCGGCCAGCAGGCCGGCTATGTAGCCGCGGCGGTTGGCGGTCGGCCAGTAGAGCACCGAGAGCACGCCCGGCAGGAACTGCAGGGTGGCAACGAAGGCGACGATGCCCAGGTTGGACAGGTCCTGCTCGGCGCCGAGCAGCAGGTAGAACCCGTAACCGGCCAGGATGATGGCGAAGATCAGGCTGCGTCTGGTCCATTTCAGCCAGCGGTAGATGTTGCCCTCGCTGGAGGGTTGATAGAGCGGCAGCACCAGATGGTTGAGCGCCATGCCGGACAGCGCCAGGGTGCTGACGATGATCAGCCCGCTGGAGGCCGACAGCCCGCCGACGAAGGCCAGCAGCGCCAGGGTTTCGCTCTGTGCGGTGAGGCCGAGGCCGAGGGTGAAGTATTCGGGGTTGGTGCTGACGCCCAGCTTAAGGCCGGCCCAGAGGATCAGCGGCACGGCCAAACTCATCAGCAGCAGGTACAGCGGCAATCCCCAGCTGGCGCTGACCAGCCCGCGCGGGTTGAGGTTCTCGGTGAACGTCATGTGATACATGTGTGGCATGACGATGGCCGAGGCGAAGAACACCAGCAGCAGGGTGCGCCACGGGCCTTCCTGCAGCGGCGTGTGCAACGCCTGCAGCGCCGACTGATTCTGCAGCAGCCAGATCTCCAGCTGGTGCGGGCCGCCGAAGACCACGTAAAGGGCGTACAGGCCGATGGCACCAAAGGTCACCAGCTTGACGATCGATTCGAAGGCGATGGCGAACACCAGCCCTTCGTGCTTCTCCCGCGTGGCGATGTGGCGGGCACCGAAGAGGATGGTGAACAGCATGATCATCAGGCAGTAGCCCAGCGCCACGCGCTCCTGCAGCGGTTCGAGAGTCAGGATGCCGATGGCGTCGGCGACCGCCTGGATCTGCAGGGCCAGCAGCGGCAGCATGCCGATCAGCATGACGATGGTGGTCAGCGCGCCGCTCCAGGTGCTGCGGAAGCGGAAGGCCACCAGGTCGGCCAGCGACGACAGCTGATAGGTACGAGTGATGCGCAGGATCGGGTAGAGCAGCACCGGCGCCAGCAGAAAGGCGCCGCACACGCCGAGATAGGTGGCGAGAAACCCATAGCCATACTGGTAGGCCAGGCCCACGGTGCCATAGAAGGCCCAGGCGCTGGCGTAGACGCCGAGCGAGAGGGTGTAGGTCAGCGGGTGGCGGATGATCCAGCGCGGGATCAGCCCGCGATCGCTGACCCAGGCCACGCCGAACAGCATGAACAGGTAGGCGGCGCTGATCAGGATCAGGTGGCTCAGGCTAAAGCTCGTCTGCATCACGCTGGCTCTGGAGAATGAAGGTCACCACGATCAGGATCAGCCACAGCAGATAGGGCCGATACCAGGCACCGTTGGGGTCGATCCACCAGTCCATGATGGCGGGGGAGAACAGGTAGATCCCCACCACCAGGAGCAGCACCAGTCGGTAGATATACATGCCGGGTCTCGTGTCGGAAGTGAGGGCGATGGTAGAGCAGCGGCACGCGGCAAGCCACCAGCGGCAGGCAAAAGCTCGCCTCGGGTGGTTCGATCCATGCGTGGCTCAGCGCAGCTGGGCTTCGGCGAGGGTGCGGACCCGCGGGATGCGTGCTGCATTCCAGTGGGCAACGGCCCAGCCGAGAATGTCCGCTGGCAGCGCGCCGTCCAGTTCCGCTGGCGGTTGCTGGCCAAGGGCACGCAGCGCGCGAAGCAGCAGCGGGCTGGCCTCCTGGGCTTGGAGCGGTGGCGAGCGATAGCTCTTGCCGAGCTTGTGTCCGTCCGGCTGGATGATCAGCGGCAGGTGCAGGTAGCGTGGTTGTGGCAGGCCGAGGACTTCCTGCAGATAAAGCTGGCGCGGCGTCGAATCGAGCAGGTCGGCGCCGCGCACCACATCGGTGACGCCCTGCCAGGCGTCATCCAGCACCACGGCCAGCTGATAGGCAATCAGGCCGTCGCGGCGGCGAATGACAAAATCGCCGACCTCGCGGCCCAGATGCTGGCGGAACTCGCCTTGCACACGATCGATGAAGACGTATTCACGATCGGGTACGCGCAGGCGGATGGCAGCATCCTCAAGGCTGCGGCCGGCGGCGCGGCAGAAACCGGGGTAGGGGCCCGGGTAGCCTTCGAGCTGCTTGCGCGAGCAGGTGCACGCATACGCCAGGCCTTCATCCAGCAGCCGTTCGATGGCGTCCCGATACGCAGCGTGACGTTCGCTCTGGCGCAGCATGTCGCCGTCCCATTCGAAGCCGTAGCTCTGCAGCGTCTCGACGATGGTCCGCTGGGCGCCGGGCATCTCCCGTGGCGGATCGATGTCTTCCATGCGCAGCAACCAAAGGCCGCCGACCGAACGGGCGTCGAGATAGGAAGCGAGGGCCGCGATCAGCGAGCCGAAGTGCAGGTAGCCGCTGGGGGTCGGTGCAAAGCGACCGATGTAGCGTGCGGGCTGGGGCGGAGCGGAGGAGGACATGGCGGGCCGGCGCGATCGGTGATGGCGAGGCGGATGAAACGGTGCAGGGCCTGGAAATGAAGCGGGGCGCCGTAGCGCCCCGTTCGGGATCAGGAACCGATCTGCTTTTCCTTGATCTCCGCCAGCGTCTTGCAATCGATGCAGAGGGTGGCGGTGGGGCGCGCTTCCAGGCGACGGATGCCGATTTCGACACCGCAGGAATCGCACCAGCCGTATTCGTTGTCTTCGATCAGCTGCAGCGTCTCGTCGATCTTCTTGATCAGCTTGCGCTCGCGGTCGCGGGCGCGCAGTTCCAGGCTGAACTCTTCTTCCTGACTGGCGCGGTCGGCCGGATCCGGGAAGTTGGCAGCTTCGTCCTGCATGTGGTGCACGGTGCGATCGACCTCTTCCATCAGCTCCTGCTTCCACTTGTTCAGGATGCCGGTGAAGTGGGCGCGCATCTTGTCGCTCATGTATTCCTCGCCCTGGCTTTCCTTGTAGGGCTCGAAGGCGCGAATCAGTTGCTTGCTCGACGGTGTTTCTTTGGTAATGGGCATGGATGAACGCCTCTCGCTATGTCCATTGCGCAGGATGATTTGTCCCTTGCCGGCCCGTGCCGGCCCTGCGGCTGCAAGCGGGCGAACTTACCAGATCGGCTCGGGGTGCGCTACTCCCCTTTCCAACAGTGGCTGCAGCGGCTTCGGGACCTTGGGTAGAATTCACGTTTTGTTCTCAACAGGAAGGTCAGATGACCTCGTCGTACAGCGCACGCAGTCGCGCAATCGAACCTTTCCACGTCATGGCGCTGTTGGAGCGGGCCAATCAGCTCCAAGTTCAAGGCCACGACGTCATTCACCTGGAAATCGGCGAACCGGACTTCACCACCGCCGCGCCCATCGTCGCCGCGGGACAGGCCGCGCTAGCGGCCGGGCACACCCGCTACACTTCCGCCCGTGGCCTGCCACAGCTGCGCGAGGCGATTGCCGGCTTCTATGCCCAACGCTATCGATTAAGCATTGACCCCGAACGGATCCTGATTACTCCCGGCGGCTCCGGTGCCCTGCTGCTGGCCTCCAGCCTGCTGGTGGATCCGGGCAAGCACTGGCTGCTGGCCGATCCGGGTTATCCGTGCAACCGGCACTTCCTGCGACTGGTGGAAGGCGCCGCGCAGCTCGTGCCGGTCGGCCCTGAGATGCGCTATCAGCTGACCCCTGAACTGGTCGAGCGCTATTGGGATCGCGACAGCGTTGGCGCGTTGGTGGCATCGCCGGCCAACCCCACCGGGACGCTGCTCGAGCGGCCCGAACTGGCCGCTCTTTCGGCGGCGCTGAAGGAGCGCGGCGGCCACCTGGTGGTCGACGAGATCTATCACGGGCTGACCTACGGCACGGATGCGGCCAGCGTGCTGGAAGTCGATGACGAGGCCTTCGTGCTCAACAGCTTTTCCAAGTACTTCGGCATGACCGGCTGGCGCCTGGGCTGGCTGGTGGCACCGCCAGCGGCCGTGCCCGAGCTGGAAAAGCTGGCACAGAACCTATACATCAGCGCGCCAAGCATGGCCCAGCATGCGGCGCTGGCCTGTTTCGAGCCGGCGACGCTGGAGATCCTCGAGGCGCGTCGCGGCGAGTTTGCCCGGCGTCGGGACTTCCTGCTGCCAGCCCTGCGCGAGCTGGGCTTCGGCATCGCGGTCGAGCCGCAGGGAGCCTTCTATCTGTATGCAGACATCAGCGCCTTCGGTGGCGACGCCTATGGGTTCTGCCAGCACATGCTGGAAACGGAGTACGTCGCCATCACGCCGGGACTGGACTTTGGCCGTCACCAGGCCGGCCATCATGTGCGCTTCGCCTACACGCAGGATCTGCCGCGCCTGGAACAGGCCGTCGAGCGCATCGCCTGCGGCCTGCGTAGCTGGCGGCCCTGATGCGCTTCGCGCAACCGCTGGAGCGGGGCCGTCTGGTCAGGCGCTACAAGCGCTTTCTCGCCGATATCGTCACCGACGAGGGCGAGGCGATGTGCATCCACTGTCCCAACACCGGCTCGATGCTCAACTGCATGAGCGAGGGCGCGCGGGTGTGGTTCCAGCGCAGCAGCGATCCTCGACGCAAGCTGCCCGGCACCTGGGAGCTGGTGGAGACGCCGCAGGGACGATTGGCCTGCGTGAACACCGCGCGCGCCAATCCTCTGGTCGAGGAAGCATTGCTGGGCGGACAGATCGCCGAGCTGGCCGGCTTCTCGGCGCTCAAGCGCGAAGTGGCCTATGGCGTGGAGAACAGTCGCGTGGACTTTCGCCTCGAGTTCGACGGCGGGCCGGCCTACGTTGAGGTCAAGAGCGTCACCCTGGGGTTCGCCGACACAGCAGTGGCGGCGTTCCCTGATGCCGTGACGCTGCGCGGTGCACGGCATCTGCGCGAACTGGCGGCGCTGGCGCGCGCGGGGGTGCGCGCGGTGCAACTGTACTGCGTCAATCTGAGCGGCGTGGACGCGGTCCGTCCGGCCGAGGAGATCGATCCGGGTTACGCCGCGGCGCTGCGCGACGCGGTGGCGGCAGGTGTCGAGGTGCTTGCCTATGGGGTCGAGCTGTCCCCCGTGGAGCTTCGGGTCGGCGCACGTTTGCCGGTGTTGCTCTGAAGGTCGGCAGCCGGGACGTGGAAAAAAATTCTATCCGGCCGGGAACAAAGTGCCTTTCGTCTGGCCTCAACGTGGCTGGAAACCACATCCATCATGCACGGGCAGGCTCTGCTCCGCCGCTTGAGCCGGCGTCAAGATGCGCTCCTGCCTGTTTCGATGGAACCTGCGGCGACACCGCGCACGCGTGCGTGATGCCGTGGCTAGAACCATTTTCGGACGTTCGCGCTGGCCGCGAACGTCGTCGATGAGGCGACAAAGAATGCGAATCCTCGTTTGCGGTGCTGGTGGCCAAGTTGGTCGTGAGCTGGTGGAGCGGGCGTCACGTTTCGGACTGGATGTGCTGGCCCCGGCGCGGGCACAGCTGGACATCGCCAAGCCTGAGCAAGTGGCCGACGCGATGCGTCAGCGTCCCGAGCTGATCATCAACGCGGCCGCCTATACCCATGTGGATAATGCCGAGTCCCATGGCGAGCAGGCGTATGCGGTCAATCGCGACGGTCCGCGTCACCTGGCCGAGGCTGCCAAGCACGCGGGTGTTCCGCTGTTTCACATTTCCACCGACTACGTGTTCTCGGGCAAAGCCACCCGGCCTTATACCGAAAGCGACGAGACCGGTCCGACCGGCGTCTACGGCGCGAGTAAACTGGCCGGTGAAGAGGCGATCCGCAGCTGTCTGCCGGCTCATCTGATCCTGCGCACCAGCTGGGTGTATGGCGTACATGGGCATAACTTCGTCAAGACCATGCTGCGCCTGGCGCGCCAGCGTGATGCGCTGGGTGTGGTGAGCGACCAGATCGGCTGTCCGACTCAGGCCGGCAGCATCGCCTCGGTGCTGCTCGAGCTGGCCCGGCGCTATGCGGACGGTGCGGAACTCGCCTGGGGCGTCTACCACTACAGCGGCGCGCCTGCCTGCTCCTGGTACGACTTCGCCGTGGAAATCTTCCGTCAAGGTGAAGCGGCCGGGCTGATCGCCAGGCAGCCCGAGGTATCGCCGATCATGACGGCGCAATATCCGACGCCGGCCAGGCGACCGGCCTGGTCCGTGCTCGATTGCAGTCGATTCGAGGCAGCGTTCGGTCTTGCCCCGCACCGCTGGCAGGAAGACCTGGCCGATGTGCTGGCAATTCTGCGCCAGCAGGAGGCAAATGCGGTCAAGCGGGAGCGGACCTTCCGCGCCTGACCCGGTGGCGGTACTCGGACCGCCGGTGCGATCTTCCTGCCCAGCGTGTATTCTTGCGCCCCCCGCGCCAAGGCGTGGCCTGACGTTCGGCTCTCGGAGGGCACATGGTAGTGGTATTGGCGATCCTGCCGATCTTCGGTCTGATCACGCTTGGATATCTGTTCGGTTGGCGTCAGTGGCTAACCAATGAAGGTGCTGCCGGGCTGGCCAGCGTCACCTTCAAGCTGTTCATGCCAGCGGTGTTGTTCACCGGTATCGCGCGCGCCGAGCTGAGCGATGGCATGTCGCCGATGCTCCTGCTGGGCTACTTCGTGCCGGTGCTGCTGGTTTTCCTGTTGGTCAACCTGGTCGCTCACCGCCGCGCCGGGCGGGCCACGCCGCTTGGTCTCACGGCCGCCTACTCGAACAATGTGCTGGTCGGCATCCCGCTGGTGACGACGCTGCTCGGCGCCGAGAGCCTGGTATACGTGTTCGCCATCCTGGTGTTCCACAGCCTGGTGCTGTTTTCGCTGCAGAGCTTCTATGCGGCGCTCGGTGATGGCGACAAGGTCAGTGTTCCAGCGTTGTTGAAGAACCTGGCCAACCCGCTGATCGTCGGCCTGCTGCTGGGGGCTCTGCTGAATCTCTCCGGCCTGGAACTGCCCGAGCCGCTCTGGCGAATCGCCGGTTGGCTGGCGCAGGCGGCGCTGCCCTGCGCGCTGATGGTGCTGGGCATCAGTCTGTCGCGTTATCGGCTGCGGCCAAGCGCTTCGGTACTGCTGCTGACCCTAATCAAGCTGGCGCTGTTCCCGGCCCTTGTCTGGTGGCTGAGCGGTATGCTGCCGGGGCTGAATCAGGATGCGCGAAACGTGCTGGTGCTGCTTGCCGCCTGCCCCAGCGGGGTCAATGTGCTGGCCTTCGTGAAACATTCCGACGACACCCGCGCGGTCAGCTCGACGGTCTTCCTTTCCACCGTGGCGGCGGCGGTCAGCCTGCCGCTCTGGATGCTGCTGGCCGCAGGCTGACGGCGCCGTCCCCGTCTACCCCGGTCGGATTTCGTCGAACGGCCTGGAGCCAGGGCTGTCACAAAATCACAGACTTGGAAAAACGGGAGAGAACGGCATGCTGAAATTCATTGGCGGAACCGCGGGCATCATCTTCATCATCGGCCTGATCGTGGTGATCGGGATCTTCAAGCTGCTGTTCTGACGGGACGGGGCTTTAAAAGGGCTGCTCGGCGCGTGCCGGGCGGCCCTTTTTTTCGTTTACTTGCTACCGCCCTGTTCCTGGCTTCCGCTAGCCATGATGTCCTCAAGGCGCAGGCCAGTCAGGCCGTGGATGGTGCGCCAGAGATAGAAGAAGATCGCCATCATCATCAGCATGCTGGGAATGGCGATCATCGGATAGCTGAGCAGCGTCATGCGGCCCAGTTCGGCATTGAACGCCTCGCTGCCTGCCGGGCTGTTGACGATCCACTTGGCCAGCACGTAGTTCATGAAGGACGAGAAGAAGAAGGTGCCGCTGAGCAGGTAGGTAGCCCGCAACAGGCGTGTCTCGAAGTGTTCGGTCTGGCCGTTGCGCTCGAGCTGTTCGTGGATCTTGTCCACGTTGAGTACCTTGGGGTTGTACAGCAGCGTGCGGATGAGCGGGTAGCGGGTGCGCGTGGAGGCCAGTACCGCGATCCCGATGATGCCCGGCACCGCCGCTTCCTTGATCGCCAGCCACTGGGTGTCCAGCTGCAGCAGGCCGATGCCGCCGGTCAGTAGCACGCTGATCAGGCCGAGCAGTGCGATCCAGTTGAACTTGCGATATCTGGCCAGCTCCCAGAGCCCCCAGCCCAGCGGGAAGGCCAGGGCGAGCAGCAGGGCACCGTCGGCGCCGAGGCGGTCTTCGCCGCTGAGTTTCATCAGGATCAGCGAGGGGATCAGGATACTGACGGCCAGGTCGATCAGCGGGCGCGGTTTATGTTCGGCGCGGGTATGGGCAGTTTCGGTCATGACATCGGATAGGTCGGAAGAGGGCTGCATGATCGCCTGTGTGGCGCGTCTTCGCCAGACCATCTTGGTCGATATGGGGTGTCGTAGTGTTTCCCGATCCGCCGTCGGCTCAACGGATCGGCGCTTCGCGGCGTCGATTGCGCCACTGGTCGAATTCGAAGACCAGCACGACCACCATGGCCAGGGCGAACGGCAGCAGCAGATAGAAGCCGCGAAAGACGATCAGTGCCGCCAGCACGTCGACCTTGGGCACCTCCGGCAATGCCGAAAGGAACGTCAGCTCCAGCACGCCAAGCCCTCCGGGTGCGTGGGACAGCAGCGCGAGCGAGAAGGACGCGAGAAACACCCCGAGCACCGTGAGATAACCCGGATTGTGTTCGGCCGGTAGCGCGAAATAGATGATCGCCGCCGCACAGAGCAGTTCCAGCGGGCCGGCCAGCAGCTGCCGACCGACGATCGGCAGGCGCGGATACTGAATGTGCCATTTGCCCAGCCGCCAGGGCGGCAACTGGCGCCACGCACCGAAAACGTAGAGTGCGATCAGCGCCAGCAGCCCGCAGCCGATGGCCAGGGACACCCAACCGGCGCTGTGGACCAGGCGATCGAGCAGCTGAGGCTTGAGGATCAGCACGACGCCGGCTGCCAGCAGCGTGCCGAGGGTGAAGGTCAGCGAACAGAAGACGATCAGAATGCCGATTTCCTGCGGCGTCAGGCCCTTGCTGCGATACGCCCGATAGCGCACCAGCGCGCCGGAGAACACCGACGCGCCAATGTTGTGCGCCAGCGCATAGGTGGTGAACGAGCAGAGCGCGATGAACCACCAAGAAATCGTCTTGCCCAGATGGGCCATGGCAATGCGGTCATACCAGGCCAGCGCGACATAAGCGCCCAGCGTCGACAGTGCCGCGAGCAGCCAGCCCCGGGCGCCGATGGCTCGCAGGCTGTCGGCCAGCTCGGTCAGCGAGATATTGCGAACCTCGTGGTACAGCAAGTAGCCGGACAGCAGCACAGCCGAGACCCCAACGAGGGTCCAGGCGACATCGCTCTTCTTCATCATCGGCGGGTCATCATCCCATGGCTCCTTCGGACGAAACGGCGCGCGCTCGGATGGGCGTATCGAGGCCTTGGCCGTTTCTTCGACTCGTCCAGTAATCGGCAGCGGCCGGCCAGTTTTGTTCAGTTTCCGACCACTGGGCCTTGTTTCCGGCAACGTCCCCCGCCCCAGCTTGTCGATTGCAGACCTGGCTACTGGAGAACGGCATGACTGACATTCCTCGCGATGATCATCTGGAAAGTTCGCTGGCGCTGCTGGGCGAAGGTTATCCCTTCATCCGCGATCGCTGCCAGCGCCTGCACAGCAATGTTTTTCAGGCGCGTCTGCTGATGCAGAACACCATCTGCCTGAGCGGGGAGCAGGCGGCGCGCCTGTTCTATGACGAGCGCCACTTTCAGCGCGCGCAGGCGATGCCGCGGATGCTGAAGAAGACGCTGCTCGGACAGGGTGGCGTCCAGGGGCTCGATGGCGAGGCGCATCGCCATCGCAAACGCATGTTCCTGCAGCTGCTGGACGCCGCGGCTGTCGACGAGCTGGTCGGCCTGACCGAGCGGAGCTGGCGTCAGGCGATCGGCCAATGGCAGGCACAGGGCGAAGTCCAGCTGCTCGGTGAAGTGCAGATGCTGCTCACCGACAGTGTCTGCCGCTGGGCCGGAGTGCCGTTGCCATCCGCCGAGCGTGAGCTGCGCCGTGACCAGCTGGCGCAGATGATCGACGGCGCGGGCGGCATCGGACCCCGGCACCTGGCGGCGCGCAAGGCTCGTCGCGAGGCCGAGGCCTGGACGCAGCACCTGATCGAGCAGGTGCGTGCCGGTGAGCTGCAGGGCGACCCGACCCGGGCACTCATGGTCGTGGCGCATCACCGGGACCTGGACGGCAAACCGCTGGACAGCCGTATCGCGGCGGTCGAGCTGCTCAATCTGTTGCGCCCGACGGTTGCGGTGGCCTACTTCATCACTTACGCCGCCCTTGAGTTGCTGGCGCATCCGCACTGGTGCGAACGGTTGCGCGCCGAGGACGAACTGCTCGAGCCTTTCGCCCAGGAGGTGCGCCGGCTGCACGCGTTCTTCCCGTTCACGGCCGCGCGGGTGCGGGAAGGCTTCGATTGGCAGGGCCATCACTTCCCGGCCGGCACGCGCGTGATGCTGGACCTCTGGGGCACCAATCGCGAGGCGAGTCGCTGGACTGACCCCGAGGCCTTTCAGCCGGAACGCTTCGTTGACTGGGCGGGCGATGCCTTCAGTTTCGTGACTCAGGGTGGTGGCGATCCCGCGCAGGGGCATCGCTGCCCGGGCGAGCGGCTGGCGATCGAACTGCTCAAGCTCGCGCTACGTATGCTGACTCGGGAGATGGACTATGCAGTGCCGGCACAGGACCTGCGGATCGACCTGTCGCGGATGCCGGCGAAACCGGAAAGCGGGCTGCTGATCAGCGATGTGAGGCCGCGGGCGTCCTGATCCTGAGCCGCCGGCACGTCATCATTCGGCGTGCTCGGCCTGCTTGACGCGAACCCAGTGGTCGATCAGCTCGCGCAGATGGGACAGCTCCACCGGCTTGGCCATGTGACCGTCCATGCCGGCCTCTCGGGCACGTTCGCGGTGCTCGCTGAGGATATGCGCGGTGAGCGCGACCACCGGGGTACGCGGCCGGGCATTGTGCGCTTCCCACTCGCGCAACTGGTGCGTGGCCTGGAAACCGTCGAGCACCGGCATCTCACAATCCATCAGCACCAGGTCGTACGGCTGAGCCTTGATCGCCTCCAGCGCTTCCTCGCCGTTGCAGGCAGTATCCGGTTGCAGGTTGAGCTTGTTCAGCATGCCGCGGATGACCTTGGTGGAAATGCTGTTGTCCTCGGCAACCAGGATGCGGAAGTCACTGGGGACCTCCAGCGGAGGCAAGGGCTGCGCTGTGGGGCTCGGCCGGTGCTGGCTGCCTGCCTGGCGTTGCGCGAGTTCGTCGGCCAGAGTGGTCTTGAGGGTGTAGCCGGCCACCGGTTTGGCCAGGATGCGCTTGATCCCGGCATTGCGGGCGATGATCTTGCTCGGCGCGCTACTCATGCCGGTGAGCATGATCAGCAGAATGTCGTGGTTGAGGCTGGAGTCCTCCTTGATCTTGCTCGCCAGCTGCATGCCGGTCATTCCCGGCATGTCCTGGTCGAGCAGGACCACGTCGAAGTACTCCTTCAGGTGGGCTTTGGTCCGTAGCAGGGCCAGCGCTTCCTTGCCCGAGGCGACCGCGCTCACATCCAGGCCCCAGCCGCTGCACTGCTGCACCAGTACCTTGCGGCACGTGTCGTTGTCGTCGACGATCAGCAGGCGCGTGCCCTGCAGCGGGCCGTCCAGGTCCGCGTTGTTCTGCGCCAGACCCTCGCCGGCCAGTGGCAGGCTGATCCACAGCGTATTGCCTTGGCTGGCCCCGGTCTGGATGCCGAAGTCGCCATCCATCAGCTGGACCAGCTGGCGCGCGATGATCAGGCCGAGCCGCCCGCCATGCCGCGTCGCCGCGAGGAAGTCATGGCTGTCTACCGCGGCGTTGAGCAGCGCGTCGCGCTCGTAGGCCTCCAGCGGACGGCCGCTGTCCTGTACGGTGATGCGCAGTCGCGGACTCTCCGTCGGCCCGTCGACCGCCGCGATCAGCAGCACCTCGCCTTCGTCGGTCTGCTTGAAGGCATTCTCCAGCAGGTTCAGCAGGGTCTGCCGCAGGCGGGTCGGGTCACCGGTGACCACTTGCGGCAACTGCGGCTGGATAAAGCTGATCAGCTCGACCTTCTGCTGCTCGGCCTTGGCGCGGAAGATGCTCAGGCAGTCCTCGATCAAGGCATTGAAGTCGAACTGCACCTCGTCCAGTTCGATCTGGCCGGACTCCAGCTTGGAGATATCGAGAATCTCGTTGATCAGGTTGAGCAACTCGTTGCCGGAGCTGTGAATCGTCTGGACGTAGTCGCGTTGCTTGGCCGACAGCGAGGTGCCCAGCAGCAATTCGCTCATGCCCAGCACGCCGTTCATGGGTGTACGCAGCTCATGGCTGATCTTCGACAGGAAGTCGGCCTTGGTCTTCAGCTCGGCAGTGCTGACCGCCGCAGCGGTGTACTGGCTGCGGCTGTCCGACTGCCGTTGCCGCTGCCGTTCGAGCAGGGCGAAGCTGAGCAGCAGCCCCGCCAGCGTCGCGAGACTGAAGAGCCCGCCGGTGAGCCAGCCCGGATCGAGCTGGTCGAAGCCCAGCAGCATTGGCATGAAGAACACCATCCCGAGCGCGAACAGCGTCGTCCCGGCCACCACCAGACGGGCCGGTTTGTAGCCTTGCCGCCAATGATAACTCGCCACGGCCAGCACGCTGCACGCCGCCGCCAGCACCAGCGAGTAGATCAGCCAGCTGTACCAGGGCCATTGAGCAAGCAGGATGCTGGCCGCCAGCGCCAGCACCAGGTTGAGTTCGATGCCCAGCAGCCAGGTGATCCAGGTGCGCCCGCGCTGATTGAAGAAGCCCAGCGTGTAGCCGAGCAGGGCGCAGCTCGCGGCCAGGGCCGAGAAGTCGGCGATCAGCGGCTGGCTGTAGGTCAGCCAAGGCAGCCATATGGCCAGCACGCCGAGGTTGGCCGTGGCGCAGCTCAGCAGCGCACCGTGCAGCAGGCTGAGCCAGATATGGGTGTAGCTGAGGGTGTAGGCGAAGCGCAGCAGGTTGTAGAGCGCCAGCAGCGCGAGCGCGCCGAACAGCGCACCGAACAGATAGGCCGGCTTGTTCTGGTTCACCAGTCCCGCTTCGTCGATGGTCTTGAACCAGGTCATCAGTGGGTGACTGGACTGCAGGCGGATGTAGGCCTCACGTGGCTGGCCATCGTTGGGCAGGCTGAACAGGTAGGCACGGCTGGGCAGAGGACGCTCGCTGATCGGGCGCATGTCGCCGGTCGCTGTGTGGCGCTCCAGCCGGCCTTCGCGCAGCAGATAGAAGTCCAGATACTGCGCGCGTGGTGCGAACATCCAGAGCCACTTGGGCTTGGTCAGTGGCGGCAGGCTGACCTGCAGCCAGACCGCCCGATCGCTGGCCGGTGCGCTGTAGGAAAGTTTGTCCAGGCGCTGGAACAGCGCGCGCTGGGAAACCACTTCATCCAGCGTGAGGCCGCCGGACTGGTCGATCAGCAGGCGCCAGTTCTGTGGTACGGAATCAGCGGAAAGCGTGGCGGAGGCCGGCGAAGGGACAATGGAAGCCTGGGCCGACAGCGGGATCAGGTTGATCAGCAGCAGGCCGAAGATGACAGCTATGGCAATCCGGAGCCGACCCACTAGAGAAGTCCGTTCATGAGTGTGACGGCGGATTATAGCCATGCCGCAGCCGGCCTGTAATGCGTGCGACGGCGATAAAACCTGGCGCCGCACGCATTCCTGATGACAGGCTGAGCTTAACCCTCGCCGCGCTCGCGGGTGATGGCGCGGTAGCCGATGTCCTTGCGGTAGAAACAGCCATTCCAGCGGATCTTTTCCGCCAGGCGGTAGGCCTGCTGCTGTGCCTCGGACACGCTACGGCCGATAGCGGTGGCACAGAGTACGCGGCCGCCGGCAGTGACTACCTGACCCTCGGCATTCAAAGCGGTGCCCGCGTGGAACACCTTGCCATCCAGCTTGGCTGCTTCGTCCAGTCCCTCGATCACGTCGCCCTTGGCATAGTCGCCCGGGTAGCCGCCGGCAGCCAGCACCACACCGACGGTCGGTCGCGGGTCCCAGGTCGCTTCGACCTTGTTCAGCGCCTTGGCCAGCGCGGCCTCGACCAGCAGCACCAGGCTGGACTCCAGGCGGCACATGATCGGCTGGGTTTCCGGGTCGCCGAAACGGCAGTTGAACTCGATGACCTTAGGCTTGCCGGCCTTGTCGATCATCAGCCCGGCATAAAGGAAGCCGGTGTAGACGTTGCCTTCGGCGGCCATGCCGCGCACGGTCGGGTAGATCACCTCGTCCATCACGCGCTGGTGCACCTCGGCAGTGACCACCGGAGCCGGCGAATAGGCGCCCATGCCGCCGGTATTCGGTCCGCTGTCGCCGTCGCCGACGCGCTTGTGGTCCTGGCTGGTGGCCATCGGCAGCACGTGCTCGCCGTCGACCATGACGATGAAGCTGGCCTCTTCGCCATCGAGGAACTCCTCGATCACCACCCGCGCCCCGGCGTCGCCGAAGGCATTGCCGGAGAGCATGTCACGCACGGCGTCCTCGGCTTCGGCCAGGGTCATGGCGACGATCACGCCCTTGCCGGCCGCCAGGCCGTCGGCCTTGATAACGATCGGTGCGCCCTTTTCGCGCAGATAGGCCAGCGCCGGTTCGACTTCGGTGAAGTTCTGATAGTCGGCGGTCGGGATGGCGTGACGCGCCAGGAAATCCTTGGTGAAGGCCTTGGAGCCTTCCAGCTGCGCGGCGGCAGCGGTGGGGCCGAAGATGTCCAGCCCGCGCGAGCGGAACAGATCGACCACGCCTTTGACCAGCGGCGCTTCCGGTCCGACGATGGTCAGCTGCACGTTGGCCGCGGCAAAGTCCGCCAGTTGCTCGATGGCCAGCACGTCGATGGCGACGTTCTCGCACTTGGCTTCAGTGGCGGTGCCTGCGTTGCCGGGGGCTACGTATACTTTGGCAACGCGTGGGTCCTGCGCGACCTTCCAGGCCAGGGCATGCTCGCGGCCGCCGCTACCGATGATCAGTACGTTCATTTCTCTCTCCCAATGGAGGCGGGCCGGTAGCCCGCTTGGTGGATAAGCAAAGCGTTATCCACCCTACGAATACCGAGGTCGCGATCGGGCTGGTAGATGCAAGGCGCCCGACTCTTCACCCAGCGGAGTTGCCTTCTGGCAATGAGCATGGGGGAAGAGTCGGGCAACACCGCAGATCCCTGTCCGAGTGCGGCCGATTTTAGTGGCGGAAGTGGCGCATGCCGGTGAACACCATGGCAATACCGGCTTCGTCGGCCGCGGCGATCACTTCGTTGTCGCGCATCGAGCCACCCGGCTGGATCACTGCGGTGATGCCGGCCTTGGCTGCGTTGTCGATGCCGTCGCGGAACGGGAAGAAGGCATCGGAAGCCATGACCGCGCCCTGCACCTGCAGACCGGCGTGTTCGGCCTTGATCGCGGCGATGCGCGCGGAGTTGACGCGGCTCATCTGGCCGGCGCCGACACCGACGGTCTGGCGGTTCTTGGCGTAGACGATGGCGTTGGACTTGACGAACTTGGCCACTTTCCAGGCGAAGATCAGGTCGTGGATCTCCTGCTCGGTCGGTGCGCGCTGGGTGACGATCTTGAGGTCCGCCTCGGTGATCATGCCGATGTCACGGCTCTGGATCAGCAGGCCGCCGTTGACGCGCTTGTAGTCCCAGCCCGGACTGCGCTCGGCCGGCCACTCGCCGCATTCGAGCAGTCGGACGTTGGCCTTGCTGGCGACCACATCGCGGGCTGCCTGGGAAACCTTGGGCGCGATGATCACCTCGACGAATTGACGCTCGACGATGGCCTGGGCGGTTTCGCCGTCCAGCTCGCGGTTGAAGGCGATGATGCCGCCGAAGGCCGACTCGCTGTCGGTGGCGTAGGCCAGGTCATAGGCCTTGCGGATGCCGCCTTCGTTTTCCGGTACGACGGCGACGCCACAGGGGTTGGCATGCTTGACGATCACGCAGGCCGGCTTGGTGAAGCTCTTCACGCATTCCAGCGCGGCGTCGGTGTCGGCCACGTTGTTGAACGACAGCTCCTTGCCCTGCAGCTGCCTGGCGGTGGCGACGCAGGCTTCGTCCGGCTTTTCGACGTAGAAGGCGGCCTGCTGGTGCGGGTTCTCACCGTAGCGCATGTCCTGCGCCTTGATGAACTGCATGTTGTAGGTGCGCGGGAACAGGCTGCGGTTGTCGGTGCTGAGCTGCTCGGTGCTCTGGTCGATGCCGCCGAGGTAGTTGGCGATCATGCCGTCATAGCCGGCGGTGTGTTCGAACGCCTTGAGCGCCAGGTCGAAGCGCTGGGCGTAGGTCAGCCCGCCGTTCTTCAGGTTGTCGACCACTGCCGCGTAGTCCTCGGCGTTGACCACGATGGCGACATCCTTGTGGTTCTTCGCCGCGCTGCGGACCATGGTCGGGCCGCCGATATCGATATTCTCGATGGCGTCCGGCAGGGTGCAACCGGGCTTGGCCACGGTGGCGGCGAACGGGTAGAGGTTGACCGCCACCAGATCGATCGGCGCGATGCCGTGCTCGGCCATGACCGCACCGTCCAGATCACGACGGCCGAGGATGCCGCCGTGGATCTTCGGATGCAGGGTCTTCACCCGGCCATCCATCATTTCCGGGAAGCCGGTGTAGTCGGCGACCTCGATGGCGGCGATGCCATTCTCGCGCAGCAGCTTGAAGGTGCCACCGGTGGACAGGATCTCGACGCCAAGGGCTTCGAGTTCACGGGCGAAGTCGACGACGCCGGTCTTGTCGGACACGCTGATCAGCGCGCGGCGCACGGGAAGGCGGGTGGTTTGGTCGGTCATTGACGGTTCCTAGAGGCTACAGGCTTGAGGCCGCGAAGCTGGCAGGACCGGGCGACCGTGTCTGCCAGCTGTCGCTTCAGAGCAGGTCGTACTGTTTGAGTTTCTTGCGCAGGGTGCCGCGATTCAGGCCGAGCAGCTCGGATGCCTTGGTCTGGTTGCCCTTCACGTAATGCATCACGGTTTCCAGCAGCGGCGCCTCCACTTCGGAGAGCACGAGGTTGTAAACGTCCGTGACGTCGGCACCTTCAAGACGGGCGAAATAGTTGTGCAGCGCCTTCTCGACGCTGCCACGCAACGTCTGCCCTGCTTCGCTCGGCGTGTTCAGGTGCTGCTTGAGGTTCACGTTGTCACTCACGGATGTTGTTCCACTTACCAATGTTTCATTCAACAGCGTCATGCGGCCACCTCTGTTCCATCCACCGAGCCAGGCCCAGAGCGTTGTTCGGCAAAGAATTGCCGGATGCTGGAGCCTTGCGCATCCCTGTCTTCCAGATGATTGAAACGGGCGCGGAAGTCCCGCGCGCCCGGCAGTGTTGCGAGATACCAACCCACGTGCTTGCGGGCGATACGAACTCCCATCACCTCGCCATAGAATTCGTGCAGCGCCTGAACATGTTCCAGCAGGGTGCTTTCGACCTCGCCCAGCGTCGGCGCCGCGAGCAACTCGCCGGTGCGCAGATAATGCTCCACTTCGCGAAAGATCCATGGGCGACCCTGCGCCGCACGTCCAATCAGCAGGCCATCGGCCCCAGTGACCTGGAGCACCCTGGCCGCCTTATGCGGCGAATCGATGTCGCCGTTGGCAAACACCGGAATCGACACCGCCTGCTTGATGGCGGCGATGGTGTCGTATTCGGCCTCGCCGGTATACAGGTCGGCGCGGGTGCGCCCGTGCACTGCCAGCGCCGCGATGCCGGACTGTTCGGCGATGCGGGCGATGGTCGCGCCATTCTTGTTCTGGCGGTCCCAGCCGGTGCGGATCTTCAGCGTCACCGGCACATCCACCGCGGCGACCACGGCCTCGAGAATGTCCGCGACCAGCCGCTCATCGCGCATCAGCGCCGAACCGGCGGCCTTGTTGCAGACCTTCTTTGCCGGGCAACCCATGTTGATGTCGATGATCTGTGCGCCCAGCTCGACGTTGCGCTGCGCCGCTTCGGCGAGCATCTGCGGGTCGCCGCCGGCGATCTGCACCGAGCGTGGCTCGGGTTCGTCGGCATGGGGCATGCGTAACCGCGACTTGCGGCTGTTCCACAGGCGCACATCGCTGGTGAGCATTTCCGAGACCACCATGGCCGCGCCGAAGCGGCGGCACAACTGGCGGAACGGCTGATCGGTCACGCCCGCCATGGGCGCGAGAATCAACCGATTCGTCAAGGTGTAGGGGCCGATGCGTACCGCTGACATGAAGATTCCCTGCTTGGGGCCTGCTTGTTAGGTCGATCGGGACTGCAAAAAAGGGTGGGCATAATACCCGCTACGCATGACGGGTTAAAGGCTGTTTTGAACAAATTCTGAACAGCGGCCGCCTTATCGCCGAGAGTTTGGATAACGGCTGACCCATGTCGAGGGAGTCCGGCCACCGGCCGGGATCGAGGGGTTCAGCTAGTCCGGAGAATGGAATCCCAGGCTGTAGTTCACCGCCTTCGCGCCGGGGTCGAGGATGTCCAGGGCAATGTGGATCGGGACCTGCGGCGGCATGATCGTCTGGCCGGCTAGCTCGCCGGACAGGTACTCGCTGGGTTTGAAGCTGCGGCTGGCCAGCAGTTTGCCGTTCAGGTCGGCGAAGCGGATTTCCAGCAGCGGAAAGGGCTGTGCAAAGGGGGCGCGGTTGTAGAGGATCGCATCGACCACCAGTGCTCCGGTGAACTCGGGGTGGCTGCGTACGACCAGGTTGCTGCTCTTGATCTGGCCGATATCGACCAGGGCTGGCAGTTCGCAGCCGAGGGTCGGGCAGATACGCTCGAACCAGGGGCGGTACTGATGCTGGCGCGACAGCTCGTCGTAGTTGTAGACGACGTATTGTGCACCCAGCGCGAGCACCGCGAGCAGGTTCAGCGTGCCCCAGCCGAGCCAGCGTCCCCAGGGCTTCTTGCGTTCCTGCCAGTCCAGTTGCAGCGGCTCGTCGTCGAGTTCGAACAGCGGCTCGCCGCGCAGTTCGGGTTTACGCTGGGGGATGACAGGATCATCGGGCTGATCGAGCGGCTCGGTGTCCGGAAGGCTCAGGGCTGGCTCGACACGTTCGCTGCGTGCCTGTTGCGCCTTGGCGGCCGACAGCGGCCGGGCACTGACCGCAAGCGGGCTCGGTGGCTGCGGGGTATCGGCGGTGACCGGGGTGAAGCTGACTGGCCCATCACTCCCAGGTACGGCGGACGTGGCGGTCTGCTCGGCATTCAGCAGGATTTCCGCCCAGCTTTCGTCGTGCTCGCTGGTGGCGGCATCCGACGCCCGCGCGGTCTTCGTCGAGCCGCTGCGGGTTTCGAAGCTGAGCAGGTCCTGCGACAGTTCGCGCTCCTGCTGCTCCAGTTTGGCCAGTTCCTCGTCCAGATCGAGGCTGTCCAGATCCAGGTCATCGTGAATCCACAGGGTTTCATCGGCCTTGCTGGTCGGCGCGGCGCCGGGCGTGGCTGCGACCGGGCGCGGAGTCTCCGCCTGCGCGGCGGTGGTCGCCGCGACCTGCCCCGGGGCCGGGCTCAGCTCGTCACGCAGCAGATGATGGACTGCATTGAAGACTTCCAGGCAGGCGCCGCAGCGCACTGCTCCATGGGCCGCGCGGAGCTGGCTGCGGCTGATGCGAAAGCGGGTGCTGCAGTTGGGGCACTGGGTGATGAAGCTGGTCATGCGTGTTTCCGCGCGGAGGTGCCGGCTAGTCTAGCGCAAGCCGGCGGCGCAGCGGCAGTGGCCGCCGCGCCTGCTGTCCAAGTGTGCGGGGACGATCGCATGCCGCTGCACATCAGCTGCGACGAACGCCGCTGATGCGTACCCAGCCGTCCTTGTCGGCGGTCGGGTCGAGGTCGAAGGTGCCGCTGTAAGCCGCGCGAACCTCGTCGGCCTGTTCGGCGAGGATGCCGGACAGCGCCAGCCTGCCGCCCGGCTTGACCAGAGCGGTGATCTGCGGCGCCAGTGAGACGAGCGGCCCGGCAAGGATGTTGGCAACCACCACGTCGGCCGGTTCCTGCGGCAGCTGTTCGGGCAGGTAGAGGGTGAAGCGCTCCGGGGCGATGCCATTGCGCTCGGCATTGTCGCGCGAAGCCTCCAGCGCCTGCGGATCGATATCGGTGCCCACGGCCTGGCGAGCACCCAGCAGCAGGCCAGCGATCGCGAGGATTCCCGAACCGCAGCCGAAATCGAGCAGTGACCGGTCGTCCAGTGTTTGTGCGTCAAGCCATTCCAGGCACAGCGCGGTGGTGGGGTGGGTGCCGGTGCCGAAGGCCAGGCCGGGATCGAGCAGCAGGTTGACCGCGTCCGGCTCCGGTGCGGCGTGCCAGCTGGGCACGATCCACAGGCGATGCCCGAAGCGCATTGGCTGGAAGTTGTCCATCCAGCTGCGTTCCCAATCCTGGTCCTCGATCACCTCGGTCTGATGCTCGGGCAGGTCACCGCCGCGCAGAAGCTGCAGATGGGCGAGCAGCGCGTCGGGATCGGTATCGGCCTCGAACAGTGCCAGCAGGTGCGTATGCGACCAGAGCGGCGTGGTATTGAGGTCCGGCTCGAAGATCGGCTGGTCTTCGGCATCCATGAAGGTGACCGAGACCGCGCCCAGCTGCAGCAGCTGGTCTTCCAGCGCTTCGGCCTGATCGGGGGTGATGGCGAGTCGGATCTGCAGCCAGGACATGAAGGCCTCTCGAGTTGGGTCGCGGAAAGCGGGCAAGCTTACTGGAGCAGCAGGGGCGGCGGCCAGCGCGGCTTGCCCCAAACGGTCGGGCGGGGCGCAGAAACGACAAGGGCCGCCCGAAGGCAGCCCCTGTCATGCCGAGCCGAGGCTCAGTGCTTGTCCATACCCAGTTTCTTCTCCAGGTAATGGATGTTCACGCCGCCCTTGCAGAAGCCTGGATCGCGTACGAGATCGCGATGCAGCGGGGCGTTGGTCTTGATGCCGTCGACGATCAGTTCGTCCAGCGCGTTGCGCATCCGGCCCATGGCCTCGTCACGGTACGCGCCGAAGGTGATCAGCTTGCCGATCAGCGAGTCGTAGTGCGGCGGTACCGAGTAGCCGTCGTACAGGTGCGAGTCGACGCGCACGCCGTTGCCACCGGGCGCATGGAAATGCTTCACCTTGCCCGGGCTGGGCATGAAGGTACGCGGGTCTTCGGCGTTGATGCGGCATTCGACGGCATGGCCGCGGATGACCACGTCTTCCTGCTTGATCGACAGCTTCTGGCCGCCACCGATCAGCAGCATTTCCTTGACGATGTCGATGCCGGTGACCATCTCGGTGACCGGGTGCTCCACCTGTACACGGGTGTTCATCTCGATGAAGTAGAAGTTGCCATCTTCATAGAGGAACTCGAAGGTACCCGCGCCGCGGTAGCCGATGTCAATGCACGCCTTGACGCAGCGGGCCTGGACCTTGCGGCGGGCTTCTTCATCGATCAGCGGGGCTGGGGCTTCCTCGATCACCTTCTGGTGGCGGCGCTGCAGCGAGCAGTCGCGGTCGCCCAGGTGAATCGCATTGCCCTGGCCGTCGGCCAGCACCTGGATTTCCACGTGGCGTGGATTGGTGAGGAACTTCTCGAGGTAAACCATCGGGTTGCCGAAGGCGGCGCCGGCTTCGTTGCGGGTCAGCTTGGCCGAGGCGATCAGGTCCTCTTCCTTGTGCACCACACGCATGCCGCGACCACCACCGCCACCGGCGGCCTTGATGATCACCGGGTAGCCCACTTCGCGGGCGATGCGCAGCGCTTCCTTCTCGTCTTCCGGCAGCGGGCCGTCAGAACCCGGAACGGTCGGCACGCCGGCCTGCTTCATGGCGTCCTTGGCCGACACCTTGTCGCCCATCAGGCGGATAACATCGGCAGTCGGGCCGATGAAGGTGAAACCAGACTTTTCCACCTGCTCGGCGAAGTCGGCGTTCTCGGCGAGGAACCCGTAACCGGGATGGATGCCGTCGGCACCAGTGACCTCGGCAGCGGCGATGATGGCCGGAATGCTCAGGTAGGACTGGGCGGAGGAGGCCGGGCCGATGCACACGGACTCGTCGGCCAGCGACACATGCATCAGGTCACGGTCGGCAGTGGAGTGCACCGCCACGGTCTTGATGCCCAGTTCCTTGCAGGCGCGCAGGACACGAAGGGCGATCTCGCCGCGGTTGGCGATCAGTACTTTTTCCAACATCGCTGGCTCTCCGCGGTTCAAACGATGGTGAACAGCGGCTGGTCGTATTCGACCGGCTGACCATTCTCCACCAGGATGGATTCGATGGTGCCGCTGATCTCGGCCTCGATGTGGTTCATCATCTTCATGGCTTCGACGATGCAGAGGATGTCGCCCTTCTTCACGCTCTGACCGACTTCGACGAACGGCTTGGATTCCGGCGAGGAGGCGCGGTAGAAGGTGCCGACCATCGGCGAGCGGACCACGTTGCCGTTCAGCTTGGGTGCGGCAGGAGCAGCGTCAGCAGCCGGGGCGGCAGCGGCGGCCGGAGCAGGCGCCGGTGCGGCCGGAGCCTGTGCGTAGATCGGCTGCTGCATCGCGACCTGCTTGCTGTGACGGCTGATGCGTACCGACTCTTCACCCTCGTGGATTTCCAGTTCGTCGATACCGGACTCTTCCAGCAGTTCGATCAGTTTCTTGACTTTGCGAATATCCATGAAGCGTTGACTCCCAGGTAAGTTCAAAGGGCATTGCTGCTCGCTTCTTCAAGACTCGACACCTGCGTCGAGCCCATCAGGAAGCAGCGAGTTGTTCCAGGGCGGCCTCCAGGGCCAGTCGGTAACCGCTGGCGCCAAGGCCGCAGATCACCCCTACCGCTACGTCGGAGAAATAGGAGTGATGGCGGAAAGGTTCGCGTTTGTGCACGTTGGACAGGTGCACTTCGATGAATGGGATGCTCACGGCCAGCAATGCGTCACGTAATGCGACGCTGGTGTGAGTGAATGCCGCAGGATTGATCAGGATGAAGTCCACGCCTTCGCTGCGCGCGGCATGGATGCGCTCGATCAGCTCGTACTCGGCATTCGATTGCAGATGCAGCAGATGATGGCCCGCGGCACGGGCGCGCTGCTCCAGATCCTGATTGATCTGCGCCAGCGTCACCGCGCCATAGACACCGGGCTCGCGGGTGCCAAGCAGATTGAGATTGGGGCCGTGCAGGACCAGTAGGGTGGCCATGGGTGTTCCTTGTTTTTCTGGGTACGCCGACGCGGCGGGGCAGGCCGGGTCGCGAGAGGGGAAAAACTATGCCCCAGGCGAGGGCTGACTGTCCAGTCATGTCGCGATCGAAGGAAATGCCCGCATTATGTCTGAAGATTCCGGCAATCATTCGTCGGCCGCAGGGATGTCTCGAGTATCTGCGACAAAGCGCGGGATTGCGCTCCGCACCTAGAGCAGAGCTGCTGCTCGATCCAATCGCTCGGCGAAGCCGGAGGCGTCTATCTCGCCGACTACGCGGACCTCGTTCAGCTCTTTTCCGTCGCCACCGAAGAACAGGATGGCGGGCGGGCCGAACAGCTTGTAGCGGTCCAGCAGACTGCGCTGGGCGGCATTGCTCTCGGTGATATCGAAGCGGATTAGACGATAGTCGGTCAGGCGCGGAGCCACCTGCGGATTGGCGAAGACCTCGCGTTCGATGACCTTGCAGCTGATGCACCAATCGGCATACCAGTCCAGCATCAGCGGCTGGCCGGCGGCACGGGCAGCGGCCAGTTGCGCGTCCAGTTCCGCAGGCGTGGAAACGGTATGCCAACCTTCGCCGGCCTGGCTGCCCGGCGCGCTGCCGCTGGCCATCGGCAGCGGCCGCAGCGGATCGGAGCCGCCTTGCAAAGCGCCGACCCAGGCGGCAAGAGCGTAGACCAGCAGGGCCAGGCCGAGCAGCTGGGCGAGCTTCTGACGAGGCGTCTTGCTGGTGAGCTCCAGGGTGCCGAGGAACAGCGCGCTGCCCGCCGCCAACAACCCCCAGAGTGCCAGGGCGATGGGGCCTGGCAGGACGCGCTCGAGCATCCAGATCGCGACGGCCAGCAGCAGCACGCCGAAGAGGTTGCGCACGCCAACCATCCAGGGCCCACTCTTGGGCAAAAGGGCTCCACCACCGGTGGCGAACAACACCAGCGGCGCGCCCATGCCCAGGCCCAGGGCGAACAGCTTCAGCCCGCCGCCCACGGCGTCGCCGCTGGCGCTGATGTAGAGCAGTGCACCGGCCAGCGGAGCGGAGACGCACGGCGATACCAGCAGGCTGGACACCGCGCCCAGCATCGCGGCGCCGGTGAACGAACCGCCGCGGGCGCTGCCGGCCAGACGGTCGAGGCGGCCGCTCAAGGCCTGCGGCAGGCGCAGCTCGAACATGCCGAACATGGCCAGCGCGAAGACCACGAAGAACAGTGCGAACGGCACGAGAATCCACGCCGACTGCAGGCGTGCCTGCAGATTCAGCTCGGCACCGAACACGCCCATCAGTGCGCCGAGTACGGCGAAACCGCCGGCCATCGGCAGTACATAGGTCACCGACAGCAGGAAGCTGCGCATGCCGCCGGGCTGGCCGCGCAAGACCACCCCGGTGAGGATCGGCAGCATCGGCAGCACGCATGGGGTGAAGGTCAGGCCTAGCCCGGCGAGGAAGAACAGCGCGATCGAGCGCCAGGACACATCGCGCTGGTTGGCCTCGCTGCCCGCGGCCGCGGAGCCTGGTGCCGCGCCATCGCCGATCGTGATCGATTCGGTTTCCGGTGGGTAGCACAGCCCCTTGTCGGCGCAGCCCTGATAGGTGACCTGCAGGGTAAAGGGGCGGTTTTCGGTGTTGGTTACCGGCAGCTCGATATCGAGAATGCCGTAATAGGCTTCGATCTCGCCGAAATAGTCATCCACCTTGGCGACGCCATCGGGCATGCGCGGTTCGCCGAGGGTGACGTCCGCGTCGCTGCTCTGGAAGGCGAAGCGGTGGCGGTAGAGGTAGTAGCCTTCGGCGGCGACGAAGCGCAGGGTGATCCGCTCGGGGGACGCCTCGACCAGGCTCAGCTTGAACGCCTCGCGTACCGGCAGAAAGTCGCTGCTGTTGTTCAGCCCGCCGAAGCTCGCGCTGGGCTTGTTGTCGAACAGGCCGGCGTTGGCGGGTAACACGAAGAGCAGAAGCAGCAGACTCAACAGGCGAAGCATGGCGATCTCACGGTAAAGCTGTGGCGGCATGATACCCAAGCCCGGAGCTCGGCGCCCGTGCTCAACTGTCGCTCTGCCTGACAGTTTGCAACCAGATGCTGTCGTCCCGCTCGATCGCATCCAGTGGCCGTAGCGATTGCCCGGCGCAGGGGCCCGCCACGCATTCGCCCGATTCGATGAGGAACAGTGCGCCATGGGTGGCGCATTGGAGCAGGCTGCCGCTGTCGTCGAGGAACCGGTCGGGCAGCCATTCCAGCGGCACGCCCCGGTGCGGGCAGCGGTTCTCGTACAGGTAGGCCCGGCCATCCCGGCGAACCGCGATGATCTGCAGTTCGCCTGCGGTGAAACCGCGGCTCTGCCCTTCCGGCAGTTCGGATGTTGCGCACAATCGAATCATCTTGACCTCTCGCAGGAACGGCGATTATCCCGCAAGCACTGCTCGTGCGCAGCCCGATGCTAATCGCGGGGTGGCGGCGCCGCCGACACGCTCTTATCCTTCGCCCCTCATCCGCCTGGCGAAGCATCCCTGATGGGCACTCGGGTTCCCGTACGTATTCTGTTTGTCGTACTCAGCGTGCTGTTGTTGGCAGCCGTCTGGCTGTCGTTGGCGCTGGGCCCGTTGAGCCTGGCGCTGGACGACACCGCGCTGGCGGCGCTGCGGCTGCTGGGACTGTCGATCGGACATGATGGTCTGCAGCAGGCAGAGTTGATCCTGGGCCAGATCCGACTGCCGCGTACGCTGCTCGGCTGCGCCGCGGGTGCCGTGCTGGCCCTGTGCGGCGTGGCGATGCAGGGACTCTTTCGCAACTCCTTGGCCGATCCCGGGCTCGTCGGGGTGTCCAGCGGCGCCGCGCTCGGTGCGGCTGCCGCGATCGTCGGCAGCACCTTCGTACCCGCGCTGCCGCAGGTCTGGCAGCCCTATGTGCTGTCCATGTTCGCCTTCCTCGGCGGCCTCGCGGTGACCTTGCTGGTGTATCGGCTGGGGCGGCGCGACGGGCAGACCCGCGTCGCCACCATGCTGCTGGCGGGTATCGCCCTGACTGCACTGGCCGGTGCCATTGTCGGCCTGTTCACCTATCTTGCCGACGACACCACGTTGCGCTCACTGACCTTCTGGAATCTCGGCAGCCTGAACGGCGCCAGCTACGCGGGGCTATGGCCGCTGTTGCTGATCACGCTTGCCGTCGGCGGTTGGCTGCCACGCCGCGCAACGGCTTTGAATGCACTCTTGCTAGGCGAATCCGAGGCGCGCCATTTGGGTTTCGACGTCGAGCGCATCAAGCGCGAGCTGGTGGTCTGTACCGCGCTGGGTGTCGGCGCGGCCGTTGCTGCCGCGGGCCTGATCGGCTTCGTCGGCCTGGTCGTCCCGCATCTGATGCGTCTGCTGGTGGGGCCGGATCATCGGCTGCTCTTGCCGGCCTCGGCGCTCGCCGGCGCCACCCTGTTGTTGCTGGCGGATGTCGCCGCGCGGCTGGTGATCGCACCTGCCGAGTTGCCGATCGGCATCGTCACGGCGCTGCTAGGCGCGCCGTTCTTTCTGTTCCTGCTGCTCCGGGAGCGTGTTTGATGCTGGTCGGCAGCGATCTGACGGTAAGGCGTGGCGCCATCACGGCGCTGGATGGGGTTTCTCTGCGCTTGCAGGCGGGACAGGTGTCGGGTGTGCTCGGCCCGAACGGAGCGGGCAAGAGCACCTTGCTGGAGGCTCTGTCCGGCGAGCTGAAAACCGCCAGAGGGCAGGTCATGCTGCATGGACGAGCGCTTGGAGGCTGGTCGGATCGCGAGCGGGCGCGTTGCCTGGCGGTATTGCCGCAGAGTTCGACGCTGAGCTTTGCCTTCCAGGTCGAGGATGTGGTCGCGATGGGGCGCCTGCCGCATTGCAGCGGCCGTCAGGCTGATGCTCGCATCGTGGCCGCTGCACTCCAGGCCGCGGATGCGCAGCATCTGGCCGGGCGCAGCTATCTGCGGCTGTCCGGTGGCGAGCGCCAGCGGGTGCACCTGGCCCGAGTGCTGGCGCAGCTCTGGCCGGGGGACGAGGGCAGCGTGCTGCTGCTCGACGAGCCCACCTCGATGCTCGACCCGGCACATCAGCACAGCATCCTCCAGGCGGTTCGGCGTTTCGCCGAGCAGGGCGGCGCCGCGCTGGTGATCCTGCATGACCTGAATCTGGCTGCCCGTTACTGTGATCGCCTGTTGCTGCTCAAGAACGGTCGCGCTCAGATCGCCGGCGCGCCGGACGAGGTGTTGCGCGAGACGCCGCTGCAAGCCGTCTTCGGCCTGGATGTGCTGGTCCAGCGGCATCCGGAACGAGGTCACCCCCTGGTCATCGCCCGTTGAGGAGGTCTGTGGTGCGCATCATCGTTTTAGTGACAGTGGTCTTGCTGAGCGCTTGTAGCGTACTGCCACCGCTGCCCGAATGGCAGGGTCCGGAAGGGCGGGACCACGCCGATCTCGGCCTTATCGTCGATCTGCGCAATGACGCTGTGCTGACCCCGGCTCAGCTCGTCGCCAGGTTGCAGGACAGCGAGGCCCTGCTGGTCGGCGAGCGCCACGACAATCCCGATCACCATGCGCTGCAGCTCTGGCTGCTGCAGGCGCTGGAGCAGCAACGCCCGCAGGGCAGCCTGCTGCTGGAAATGCTCGAGCCCGGCCAGCAGGCGCGTGTCGACAGTGTGCGTCGAGACCTTCGCGCGGGCCATGCACAGGGCGATCTTGCCCAGGCGCTGGACTGGCAGAAGGGTTGGGACTGGAACCTCTACGGGCCTTTGGTCAGCCATGCGCTGATGCAGTCCTATCCGCTGTTGCAGGCAAATCTTGGACGCGACGAGATCATGTCCATCTACCGGGCCGCTCCCCGGTTGCAGGGGCGCGCTTCGGCAACGACCACGGTGAGGGATGCTCTGCTCGCGCAGATCGAAACCTCGCATTGCGGCATGCTGCCGGCAAGCCAGCTGCCGGCGATGCTGGCGGTGCAACAGCAGCGTGATCGACGCATGGCCGAACGTCTGCTCGCGGCGCCAAAGCCCGCGATGCTGCTGGCGGGGGCGTTCCATGTGCGGCGTGACCTGGGAGTGCCGCTGCATATCGAGGATCTGGCAAACATGCCTGTCACGGTGCTGATGCTTGCCGAGGTCGGCGAGAGGGTATCCGCCGAGCAGGCAGACTTCGTCTGGTATACACCGGCACAACCAGAGCAGGATCATTGCGAGCAACTGCGGCAGCGCGGCAAATAGCGCAGCTTTATCTGCCGCGAGCAGAAGACAGGCAAAAAAAGACCCGGCAGAGCCGGGTCAAAACCGTGATTAGCCTGATGAGGAGATAACCTGAAGGATCGACTGCCTGAGCCTTCAGCTATCGGCTGACCTCGCGATCAGTTGCGATAATAATAACAATTCTCATTTCTGCGTCAACAGGCATTCGTAAAAATATATGTGCGGCCGCGAGAGCGGATCGCTAGACGGCGACATTGACCCGCAGGTGAGTGACTTCCTTGTTCAGCAGGTCGATGCGTCGGGCCATGCTCTCGATCAGGCTGTGCGCGATGCGCGGGTTGCTTTGCGTCAGGCCGAGGAACTGTTCCTTGGGAATGACCATGACAGTGCATGGCTCGCTGGCGACCACGGTTGCGCTGCGCCGCTCGCGGGTGAACACCGCCATGGCCCCGAAAATCTCGTCCTTCTGTACGTCGCCAACCTTCTGTCCGTCGACGATGGCTTCGGCGTGGCCTTCGATGATGATGAATACATTGTCCGCTTCGTCGCCCTGGCGAATGAGCTCCTCGCCTACGGCGAAATGCTTGAAGCCGGTAGCGGGGCGGATTTCCGGCTGCTTGAGGCGCGCCAGGGCGTCGCCCAGCAATGCGGTGTGACCGATCAGGTACTGAGTGAACAACTCCTGGCGGTGCTCGTCGGCATGGATGTGCTGGAACACGGCGTTGCGCGAGTAGGGCACCAGGCTGATGGGCTCGTCGCTGCAATAGCGGCACTCGGGCAGATCGCTCGACTGGCGCAGGCCGACCAGATCGCCTTCCTGGAGGTAGAACAGTGGTTTGCCATCGATCAGCGCATGCAGCAGCCCGGTCTCGATAATCAACAGCTGCTGCGCAGGCAGCTCCGCGCACAGGTCGTCGGTGTGTTTGAGTTCAAGGTTGGGGCCCGATGGCTGCAGACCTTCCAGCAGCTGGGTGGGAATGGTTTGCAGGCGAGTGATCAGGCGATCGGCGTACGCCGGTTGCTCCCCGAGTAAATACATGTCGGTAATCCTTGAACGAAACGGACAGACGATTGGCAGGGTCACGTCGGCGCACAATAGGCCTGGTCGGGCGAGCGAGTAAATCACGCCGCGCAGAGGTTGTGAGCTAGCTCTAGTTGTCGAGTTCGCTGCCCAGGTTCCGATTCAGTTCTTCCTTCAGCGGGGCCGGCAGTTGCTGCCAGGGCACGTCGCGCAGGGCGCCTTCGATGGCATACAGCAGCACCTTCGACGCGCCAAACCCACGTGCCTTCACCGCGCGATAGGAGCTCACCGCACCCAGTCGGCGCAGATCCGCAGCAGTGTGGATGCCCGATGCGTGCAGCCACTGCACCGAGGTCTTGCCGAGATTGCGGAGCGAAAGCAGTTCGTCGTGCATGGCGGCGTCCTTGCGGTGCTAGCGGTTGGGGAAGCCTGCAAGCAGGTGCAGCGGCCAGCGGATGGGTCGCCGCTGCTGGGGTGGCCCCCAGGCGGTCGCCAGTTCCGGCTCCAGCAGCGCGATGGGGTCGCGGCCATGTTGGCGTTGCCATTGTTTGACCGCTGACCAGGTGCGCAGGTAGCCAAGCAGCTCGGCAAGGTTCCAGTGCGCTTCGATGGCGAAGTCCGGCGTATCAGTGCGGGCGAACGGGAGTGGGATGTCGCTGTAGCCGGCATCGACGCTGGCGCGACCGGCGGGCCAGTAACCGTCGAGTGTCGTCCCGTAAAGCCGTCGAATGAGCGGGTCCAGCGTCGGCGATACCTCCAGCAGGCTGTAGCACCAGGCGCAGAACAGCCCACCCGGTTTCAGCGCTTGTCGCACCTGATCGAAAAACGCCGGCGTGGCAAACCAGTGCAGTGCCTGCGCGACGACCAGCAGGTCGAGCTGGCCGCTGCGAAGGGGCAGGCGCTCCGCCTGGGCGACGAAACGCTGTACGTCCGCCCAACCGTTGCCCGCGGCAAGTTGCTCGACGCTGGCATCGCAGGCCAGCACCTGGCGGAAGTGACTCCTCAGCGGAAGGCTGGCCTGACCGTTCCCGGCGGCCAGATCCAGCGCATTGTCGGTCGCCTCGCATTGACTGGCGAGCCAGGCAAAAAGCGCCTCCGGGTAGGTCGGGCGGTAACGGGCGTAGTCATCGGAGCGGCTGGAAAACAGCTGAACGCTGTCTCCGGCTCGGGAGAGGCGGGGTTCGCTGGCAGGCATAGGCATTCCCACGGTTGTTATACCGGGAGTATAGAGGCACCGCCGCGGCCTGCCCGCGACGGTGCCTAACGGTCAAAGCCCCGGCAGGCGCTGGCGGATGTTGGCGACCAGCTCGTCGAGGCTGCCGGCATCCTGTGTCTGGACCCGGCAGCTGTGCAGGCGCTCGCTGTCGCTCAGCGGCTCGCGGCTGGCCTGCTGCGCGCAGACCACCTCCATTGTCGCGTCGGACGGATCGGTGCCTTCGGCCTGACGCTGAGCGAGCCACTGGGCGATCACCGCTTCCGGAGCCTCGCAATCGAGGATGAGGAACGGTACGCCGGTCGCTTCGGCCGCCTGCCATGCCGTCTGGCGTTGCGACTGCTTCAGGTAGGCTGCGTCGATGACCACGGCGAACCCGGCCTGCAGTGCGGCAGTCGCCAGCTGGTGCAGGTGGCGATAGGTCGCTTCGCTGGCTTGTTGGCTGTAGATGCCGCTATCGAGCTGGCCCGCCTGCGCCTCGGCCTGCTCGCCGTGCAGACGCTTGCGCTCGACATCCGAGCGCAGACGCACCGCGCCCAGCGCTTCGACCAGGCGTAGCGCGACGTGACTCTTGCCGACGGCCGATACACCGTGAGTGATGGCGAGGAAGCGGGACGGAATCGCGCTGTAGCTTTCGGCGAGATTGGCGTAACTGCGGTACTGGCGCAGGATAACCTTGCGCTGCACGGCGTCCTGCTCCTGATACAGGCGGAACAGGCTGACCTTGCCGCGAACCAACGCACGATAGGCCTTATAGAGGTTGAGCAGCGCCAGCGCGGCATAGTCTCCGGTGTGCTCCAGCCAGCCATTGATGAAGCGCCGGGCCTGGCATTTCAGTCCGCGATCCTCAAGGTCCATGGCCAGGAAGGCGGCATCCGAGGCGACATCGATCAGGCGGAACGGCTCGTTGAATTCGATGCAGTCGAACAGCACGACCTTGCCATCGATCAGCGTGGCATTGCCCAGGTGAAGGTCGCCATGGCATTCGCGAACGAAGCCTTGCTGGCAGCGCTGTTCGAGCAGTGGGCGCAGGCGCGTGATGCTGGTTTCGGTCCAGTCTTCGAGAGCGTCCAGCTGGCGCAGGTCTTCCGGCTCGCTGAGCAGCGGGCGTATCTGCTCGAAGTTCTGCCGCATCGGTGCGACGATCGCATCGGCGCTGTTCAGCGCGTGGTCCGGCTGTACCTGCGGGGTGCTGAGGTGGAAGCTTGCGATCTGCTCGGCCAGAGCGTCGATATGCGCATCGGTCAGCTCGCCGCGGGCCTGGACCTCGGCCAGCAGTTGGGACTGCGGGAACTCGCGCATCTTCAGCACGTACTCGAAGGGATTGCCGTCGCCGCCGATCACCGGAGCATCAGGCGAGCCGGTGACAGGCAACACTTCCAGGTAGAGGTCAGGTGCCATGCGCTGGTTGAGGCGCAGCTCCTCTTCGCAGAAATGCTTGCGCGAGGCCAGATCGGTGAAGTTGAGGAAGCCGAAGTCCACCGGCTTCTTGATCTTATAGGCGTACTGGCCGGTGAGGATCACCCAGGAAATATGGGTTTCGATGACCCGAAAGCCTTCGGTGGGGTGCGGATACAGGGCAGGATCCTGCAGGGCGGCGATCAGTGCTTGGCTCACGGTCATTCCTTGTCGAAGTTCTTGAACGGGGCGTGCGAGTCCACTGCGAAGCAGTCCACACAGTCGTAAAGTCGCCGGCATTATGGCCGCTGAGCGTTGCGCTGCAAACCGCTGAGAGGCCGTCAATCCGCTGCGGCAAAGTGCGTATAATGCGCCGCCATGACTAAACCTCGCTCCCCTCGAAATCGCTCCAAGCGCCGCTCCAGTGGTGCTCGCCCCTGGTTGGGCTGGGCGGTCAAGCTCTCTATTGTCGGCCTGGTGATCCTGGCCGGTTTCGCCATCTATCTCGATGCTGTCGTGCAGGAGAAATTCTCCGGCAAGCGCTGGACGATTCCGGCAAAGGTCTATGCGCGGCCGCTGGAACTGTTCGTCGGTCAGAAGCTGGACAAGAACGACTTCCTTGCCGAGCTGGACGCTCTTGGCTATCGGCGCGAGCGCTCGGTCAGCGGCCCGGGCGGCGCTTCGGTTGCCGGCAACGACATCGAACTGCACACCCGCGGCTTCCAGTTCTACGAAGGCGCCGAGCAGTCGCAACGGTTGCGGGTCCGCTTCTCCGGCGATTTCGTTGCTGGCCTCAGCAGCGCCAACGGGAGCGCTCTGCCTGTGGCGCGTCTGGAGCCCGTGCTGATTGGCGGGTTGTATCCGGCGCACAACGAGGATCGCATCCTGATCAAGCTGGATCAGGTGCCGCCGTATCTGGTGGAAACGCTGGTTGCGGTCGAGGATCGGGAATTCTTCAATCACTTCGGTGTGTCGCCCAAATCCATCGCCCGCGCGGTCTGGGTCAACCTGACTGCCGGCCAGGTTCGCCAGGGTGGCAGTACCCTGACCCAGCAGTTGGTCAAGAACTTCTACCTGACCAACGAGCGCAGCATGACCCGCAAGATCACCGAAGCGATGATGGCGGTGCTGCTTGAGCTGCATTACGACAAACAGGAAATTCTCGAGGCTTATCTGAACGAGGTGTTTCTCGGTCAGGATGGTCGTCGCGCGGTGCACGGGTTCGGCCTGGCCAGTCAGTACTTCTTCGGTCAGCCGCTGGCCGAGCTGAAGCTGCCGCAGGTGGCGTTGCTGGTCGGCATGGTCAAGGGGCCAACCTACTACAACCCGCGGCGCAATCCCGAGCGTGCCTTGGAAAGGCGCAATCTGGTGCTCGATCTTTTGGCCGAGCAGCAGGTCATCAGCGCCGATGAGGCGGCCAAGGCCAAACAGGCGCCATTGGGGGTAACCCAGCGCGGCAGCATGGCGGACAGCTCCTATCCGGCCTTCCTCGACCTGGTCAAGCGGCAGCTGCGAGAGGACTATCGGGACGAGGACCTTACCGAAGAAGGCCTGCGCGTCTTCACCAGCTTCGATCCGGTGCTTCAGCTGAAGGCCGAGCAGGCCATGAGCGAAACCCTCAAGCGACTCGGCAAGGCCACCGAGGGCGTCGAGGGCGCGATGATCGTCACCAATCCGGAAACCGGTGAGATCCAGGCCATGCTGGGCAGCCGCCAACCAGGCTTTGCCGGCTTCAACCGGGCACTGGATGCCTCACGACCGATCGGTTCGCTGATCAAGCCGGCCATCTACCTGGCCGCACTGGAGAAGCCCAGCCAGTACACGCTGACCAGTCTGCTCGAGGATGAGCCCTTCTCCGTGAAAGGTGCCGATGGGCAGGTCTGGAAGCCGCAGAATTATGGGCGTCAGGCCTATGGAACGGTGTATCTGTATCAGGCGCTCGCCAATTCCTACAACCTGTCGACCGCGCGGCTCGGGCTCGATCTGGGCGTGCCGAACGTGCTTAAGACGCTTGAGCGCCTGGGTGCATCACCCAAATGGCCGGCTTACCCGTCGATGCTGCTGGGGGCCGGCGGCCTGCGTCCGATCGAAGTGGCCGACATGTATCAGACGCTTGCCAACGGTGGCTTCAACACCCCGCTGCGGGGCATTCGCAGCGTGCTGACCGCCGACGGCGAGCCGCTCAAGCGTTATCCGTTCCAGATTCAGCAGCGCTTCGATCCGGGTGCCATCTACCTCACCCAGTACGCCATGCAGCGCGCCATGCGCGAGGGCACTGGGCGCTCGGCGTACAACCGACTGCCGCAGTCGCTCAATCTGGCCGGCAAGACCGGCACCACCAACGATTCGCGTGACAGCTGGTTCGCCGGCTTCAGCCAGGATCTTCTGGCAGTGGTCTGGCTGGGGCGCGACGACAACGGCAAGACGTCTCTGACCGGTGCCACCGGGGCGCTGCAGGTATGGACCGACTTCATGCGACGGGCCGACCCGCTGCCGTTGCAGATGCCGGTTCCGGACAATGTCACCTACGCCTGGGTCGATGCCCGTAGCGGACTGGGTACCGACGAACGCTGCCCGGATGCTGTGCAGATGCCCTATATTCGCGGCAGCGAACCGGCGCCGGGGCCGGGCTGCGGCATACAGGCCCCTGCAGAGTCGGTCATGGATTGGGTGCGTGGCTGGTTGCAGTGATGGTGCAGCCGACGTGCATTCCGTGCTTTTTTGTGAAGAGGTCAGAAAGTGAATAAGCAGTGGATAGCTGTTGTAGCAGCAGTGGTTCTGATCCAGGGTTGCGCGACGGTGGACCGTCGTTCGATACCCGTCGTCGACGCCGGCGCGCCTGTTTCCGAGGAAATGGCCGCGCGGCAGGCCTATCGCGTGCCCGCTGCCACGGCCGCGGCCCAGGTGCCACGGCAGCAGCAGGAAGATTCCGGTGTCGTGGTAATGGTGCCGCAGGGATCATCGGCGCCCCTTGAAACCTTCGCAGCGCCGGACGTGCCTTTTTCTTCTTCCAGTGGCACCGCCAGCGGTTCGCAGCCAGCCTGGCAGCCCGCGCCATCGATCTCCGCACCGCCCAGCACGCCACAGCCAAGCATGCCCAGCGGCATTCCATCCTCAGGTAGCGGTCTGGCGGCTGACGAGCAGCTTGATGGCCCGGTCCTGGCGTTGCTCACCACCGCGCAGCAGCAGCAGGGCGGCGGCGACCTGAACGGTGCCGCCTCGAGCCTCGAGCGCGCTCAGCGCATTGCGCCACGCGAGCCGCAGGTGCTTTACCGTCTCGCCCAGGTCCGTCTGGCTCAGGGCGACGCGACCCAGGCCGAACAGTTGTCACGTCGAGCGTTGAGTTACGCCAGTGGTCGGCCAGCCTTGCAGGCCAGTCTCTGGGAGCTGATCGCCCAGGCGCGTGAGCGGCAGGGCGACAGTGCGGGTGCGGCCCAGGCCCGTGAGCGGGCCAAGGTCAGTCTGTGATGGATCGCCGGCTGCCGGAGATTGCCCAGCAGCTGCTGCTGATCGAGCGCGAGCTGCGGGTGCTGGGGCTGTGGAGTGTGGATTCGCCGGCGCCAGAGGCTCTGGCCAGCGTGGAGCCGTTCTGCGTTGACACGCTGCGCTTCGAGCAATGGTTGCAGTGGATTTTCCTGCCGCGGATGAAGGCCATCGTCGAGGCAGATCAGCCTTTGCCTGCCGCCTCCGGCATCTGCGCCATGGCCGAGGTGGTCTATCGGGAGTCCCAGGTGGTGACGCTGCTTGAGGCCCTGCGCGGCTTCGATGCGCTGATCGACAGCTCTTCGCGCTAGCGCCGCGTTTGGCGGCGCCAGTCGCTCAGATGGCGCTCAGTTGCAGTTTTCCGCAATCTTGTCGCGGGTTTCCGAGATTCGCGCCTGTCGCTCTTCCTCGGTGACCCGCCGCGTTTCACCATTCTCTTCGACCCGCACGCGCGGATTGTTCTGCAACTGGGCCAGGTTGGTACGCAGGGTTTCGCAATAACGCTTGCGCTCGGCCTCCTGCGCGGCCACTTGCTGCTTGACCTTGCGGTCAATGGTGCGCTGGTCGGGTTCGGCGTCGTTTTCCTGTACCGCCGGTGCCGGCGGCGTTGCCGATTTGCCTGGCGCGACGACCGTGTTCACGGTTTCCACCTGCTGCCCCTGCGGCGGCTGAGCGCCAAAATGCGTGACGCCCTGGGCGTCTACCCATTTGTACACCTGGGCCGCCATGGCGTTGCCACAAAGGGCCAGCATCAGGCCGCTCGCAAGAAACATCAATCGCATGCTGTTACCTTCATCGGGTCGGAAAACGGCCTCCACTATACCCAAAAGACAGAGCCGCGCTTCTGCGCCCCGTCACAGCTCGAGGTTGGCCAAACGCAACGGCAGGCTTGACTTGCGGGTGCCGAATCCGAACAATCCGAGGCTTGCTGTCCTGAGTCGCCTCGCCGCAAGCGATACCGGCTCAGTCTAGACAGACATGAGGTGCTACCCGCGCCGACCTGCATCACCCGCAACGCGTTACCTCGCGCTGGGTGGAGAGCCCGCGACACCAGGGACTCTTCCAATACTGGCTCAATCAGTGGCTGACGTAGTCGGCGACCACCGTCGCTCATGCCCTGTTGGCAGTAAACCTATTTCTGGCGGCTCCGGCTTGGACCGCTATCTGGCGTTTCAGAGGTGAACAACGTGGAACTCTTATCCGGCGCTGAAATGGTCGTCCGCTCCCTGCGTGACGAAGGCGTTAAGTACATCTACGGGTACCCGGGCGGTGCCGTTCTGCATATCTACGATGCGCTTTTCAAGGAAAAGGCCATCGAACATATCCTGGTTCGTCATGAGCAGGCTGCCACCCACATGGCTGATGGCTATGCGCGCGCGACTGGCAAGGCCGGCGTGGTGTTGGTGACCTCCGGCCCTGGCGCGACAAATGCCATCACCGGCATCGCCACTGCCTTCATGGACTCGATCCCGATGGTGGTCATTTCCGGTCAGGTGCCGAGCACCATGGTCGGCACCGACGCCTTCCAGGAAACCGACATGATCGGTATCTCCCGGCCGATCGTTAAGCACAGCTTCATGATCAAGCATCCTTCGGAAATTCCCGAAGTGATGAAGAAGGCGTTCTACCTCGCAGAGTCCGGGCGTCCAGGGCCGGTTGTCATCGATATTCCGAAAGACATGACCAACCCGGCCGAAAAATTCGAATACGTTTATCCGAAGAAGGCCAAGCTGCGTTCGTACAGCCCGGCCGTACGTGGGCATTCGGGGCAGATTCGCAAGGCGGCGGAGTTGCTGCTGGGCGCCAAGCGTCCGATCATCTACGCCGGTGGCGGCGTGATCCTGGGCAAGGCCTCGGCACAACTGACCGAGCTGGCGAAGATGCTCAACCTGCCGGTGACCAATACGCTGATGGGCTTGGGCTGCTATCCGGGCAGCGACCGCCAGTTCGTCGGCATGCTCGGTATGCACGGCAGCTACACCGCCAACCTGGCGATGCATCACTCCGATGTGATTCTGGCGGTCGGCGCGCGTTTCGATGACCGCGTCATCAACGGCGCGACCAAGTTCTGCCCGAATGCGAAGATCATCCACATCGACATTGATCCGGCATCCATCTCCAAGACCATCAAGGCAGATATCCCGATCGTTGGCCCAGTCGACAGCGTGCTGACCGAGATGGTCGCCATCGTCAAGGAGATCGGCCAGGCGCCGAATGCCGAGACCGTGGCTAGCTGGTGGAAGCAGATCGACGAGTGGCGCGGCAATGGCCGGCTGTTCCCCTACAACGAGGGCGATGGTTCGATCATCAAGCCGCAGGCCGCAATCGAGGTGCTCTGCGAGGTGACCAAGGGCGAGGCCTATGTGGCATCGGACGTTGGTCAGCATCAGATGTTCGCCTGCCAGTACTACAAGTTCGACAAGCCCAACCGCTGGCTCAACTCGGGCGGCCTCGGCACCATGGGCTTCGGCCTGCCGGCAGCCATGGGGGTGAAGCTGAACTTCCCCGAAGCCGATGTCGCGGTGGTGACGGGTGAAGGCAGCATCCAGATGAACATCCAGGAGCTGTCCACCTGCCTGCAGTACGACTTGCCGGTGAAGATCATCAACCTCAACAACGGTGCGCTGGGCATGGTCCGGCAGTGGCAGGACATGGTGTACAACAGTCGCTACTCGCACTCGTACATGGAGTCTCTGCCGGACTTCGTCAAGCTGGCCGAAGCCTACGGGCACGTCGGCATGCGCATCACTGATCTCAAGGACCTCAAGCCGATGATGGAAGAGGCATTCGCCATGAAGAATCGCCTGGTCTTCCTCGATATCGCCGTCGACACCGCCGAGCACGTCTATCCGATGCAGATCAAGGATGGCGCAATGCGTGACATGTGGCTGAGCAAGACGGAGCGGACCTGATCATGAGACATATCATTTCCCTGCTGATGGAAAACGAACCGGGTGCGCTGTCTCGTGTGGTCGGCCTGTTTTCGCAGCGCAACTACAACATCGAAAGCCTCACCGTGGCGCCGACCGAAGACCCGACCCTGTCGCGTCTGACCTTGACTACCGTGGGCCATGAGGAGGTGATCGAACAGATCACCAAGAACCTCAATAAGCTGGTGGAAGTGGTTAAGCTGGTCGACCTGTCGGAGAGCGCCCATATCGAGCGTGAACTGATGCTGATCAAGGTCAAGGCCACCGGCGCCCAGCGCGCCGAGGTCAAGCGCACCACCGACATCTTCCGTGGACAGATCGTCGATGTGACCACCAGCGTCTATACCATTCAGCTGGCCGGAACCAGTGACAAATTGGACAGCTTCATCCAGGCCATTGGTACCGCTTCGATCCTCGAGGTGGTGCGCAGCGGTGTCACCGGAATCTCTCGCGGCGACAAAGTGCTGAGTATCTAACGGCTGGCGGACACCTCGTCTCGTCAGTCAGCAACGTTTTATCGAATGGCCCACGAGGCCGGCAACAGGGGTAATTCATGAAGGTTTCTTACGATAAAGACTGCGACCTCTCCATCATCCAGGGCAAGAAGGTCGCCATCATCGGTTACGGCTCCCAGGGCCACGCGCATGCGTGCAACCTGAAGGACTCCGGCGTCGACGTCACCGTTGGCCTGCGGCCGGGCTCGTCCTCCATCGCCAAGGCCGAAGCGCATGGCCTGAAGGTCAGCGACGTGCCGGCAGCCGTTGCCGCCGCCGACCTGGTAATGATCCTCACCCCGGACGAATTCCAGGGTCGCCTGTACAAGGAAGAGATCGAGCCGAACCTGAAGCAGGGCGCCACCCTGGCGTTCGCCCACGGTTTCTCGATCCACTACAACCAGGTCGTGCCGCGTGCCGATCTCGACGTGATCATGATCGCTCCGAAGGCTCCGGGTCACACCGTGCGCTCCGAGTTCGTCCGTGGCGGCGGTATCCCTGACCTGATCGCGATCTACCAGGACGCGTCCGGCAATGCCCGTAACGTCGCGCTGTCCTACGCCTGTGGCGTCGGCGGCGGTCGTACCGGCATCATCGAAACCACCTTCAAGGACGAAACCGAAACCGACCTGTTCGGCGAGCAGGCCGTTCTCTGCGGCGGTTGCGTCGAGCTGGTCAAAGCCGGTTTCGAAACCCTGGTCGAAGCGGGCTACGCTCCGGAAATGGCCTACTTCGAGTGTCTGCACGAGCTGAAGCTGATCGTCGACCTGATGTTCGAAGGCGGTATCGCCAACATGAACTACTCGATCTCCAACAACGCCGAGTACGGCGAGTATGTCACCGGTCCGGAAGTCATCAACGCCGAATCCCGTGCTGCCATGCGCAACGCTCTGAAGCGCATCCAGAACGGTGAGTACGCCAAGATGTTCATCACCGAAGGTGCTGCCAACTATCCGTCCATGACTGCCTACCGTCGCAACAACGCGGCCCATGGCATCGAAGTGGTCGGCGAGAAGCTGCGCGCGATGATGCCCTGGATCGCGGCGAACAAGATCGTCGACAAGAGCAAGAACTGATCGGTTTTCTGCTCAAGAAAACGCGGCTTCGGCCGCGTTTTTTCGTTCTGCACCCCAGGCTTCTGGTATAAATCGCGGGTTTGGCCAGGCTGAACCGTGGGTGTGCCGATCTGGTCGAAATCTATCCGTACCTGTTGTAGAAGGTGAATGCGCATGAGTGGACAATCCGAAGAGCCGAACAAGCCAGTCGAGCCAGAGAGCATTCTGCCGATCGACGAGCATGTGGAGGAAACCCAGGAGGCCGACGGCCGCAAGGTCCGCCACCGGGGCATCTACCTGCTGCCGAACCTGTTCACCACTGCCAACCTTTTCGCAGGGTTCTTCTCGATCATCACGGCGATCAACGGCAATTTTTATGTGGCCGCGGCGACGGTCTTTGTCGCGATGGTGCTTGATAGTCTGGACGGACGCGTTGCGCGCCTGACCAATACTCAGAGTGCCTTTGGTGCCGAGTACGACTCGCTGTCGGATATGGTGGCGTTCGGTCTGGCGCCCGCTGTGCTGGCGTATGAATGGGCGTTGTCGGGGTTGGGTAATGTCGGGCTCACGGTCGCCTTTATCTACGTTGCCTGCGCCGCGCTGCGCCTGGCGCGCTTCAATACGCAGATCGGCAAGGTGGACAAGCGCTGGTTCATCGGGCTGGCCAGTCCGGCTGCAGCAGGTGTGGTGGCCGGTTGGGTCTGGGCGGTGTGGGCGCTCGACGAGACGGGTATTCGCGGCGTCGACCTGCCGCTGGTGCTGGTCATGCTCTTTGCGCTGATGGTAGCCGCTGCCGGTCTGCTGATGGTCAGCAACATCAAGTACTACAGCTTCAAGGATCTCGATCTGAAGGGGCGCGTTCCTTTCGTTGCGATTCTGGTCGTGGTGCTGGTGTTTGCGGTGGTATTCAGCGACCCGCCTCGTATTCTCCTGCTGATTTTCCTCGCCTATGCAGTTTCGGGTCCCGTTCAGTACCTGATGCAACTGCGTCGGCGCAAGCGCGTCGAGGGTTGATTTTCCCCCTGGCTGCGCGTATTGCTCGTCTGTAGTCGATACGCGGAGCTGGCCATGCTCATCAGAATCCCCGCAGGCGGTGATTGTCATGAATCCGAGGTGACGCCGGAGGCGATCTATCGAAGCCGGCGTCGCTTCATTCAGGGGGCGGCGCTTGCTGGGGCGGCCGTGGGGGTGCCCTTGCTGGCTAGGGCGGCCGAGCAATATCCCGGCGTCCCGGCGTCTCCAGCCCCGCCTTGGTTCGTTGGCAAGCTGGGCGACGCCCGCTGGCGCGCTGTCGTCGCGCAAGGCGAAGCCATCACGCCGTATGCCGATGCCACCCAGTACAACAACTTCTATGAGTTCGGTCCCAACAAAGGCGATCCAGCCCGTTACGCCGCGGAGTTGAAAGTCGAGCCGTGGACAGTGTTGGTTGATGGCGAAGTCGAAAAGCCGGGGCGCTATTCGCTCGATGACCTTTTTGCTGAAGGCCAGCTGGAGGAACGGATATATCGGCTGCGATGCGTGGAGGCCTGGTCCATGGTGATCCCCTGGCTGGGATTTCCGCTTGCCGACCTCGTTCAGATGGTCCGCCCCCTTTCAGCTGCGAAGTTCGTCCGCTTCGAAACGGCCTACCGCCCCGACGAGATGCGTGGGACTCGCTCCAGCTTTGCGTTGATCGATTGGCCGTACGTAGAAGGATTGCGCATGGACGAGGCGATGCACCCCCTCAGCCTGCTGGCGGTTGGAATGTATGGGCGGGTACTGCCTAATCAGAATGGCGCACCACTGCGGCTGGTCGTACCTTGGAAGTATGGCTTCAAAAGCATCAAATCGATCGTGCGGATCAGCTTTGTACGCGAGCAGCCGCGTACGACGTGGCAGTCGATGGCTCCTGAAGAGTATGGGTTCTACGCCAACGTAAATCCGCAAGTTTCCCATCCACGTTGGTCGCAGGCTCGTGAGCGGCGCCTTCCAGGCAGCCTTTTCAGCCCCAACGTGCGGGATACGCTGCTGTTCAATGGCTATGCCGATCAGGTGGCGGATTTGTACGCCTCGATGGATCTCACCAAGGACTACTGATGCGCTACCCGTGGTGGCGGCTGTGCGTATTTCTATGCGCCGCGAGCGTGCCTGTGTACTGGCTGTATCTCGCCTGGACGCTTGCGCTGGGTCCCGATCCGGGAAAGGTGCTGGTGGATAACCTCGGGCAGGGCGCGTTGGTTCTCTTGCTTCTGACGCTTGCCATGACGCCCCTGCAGCGGGTCACGGGGTGGGGCGGCTGGCTCGCTGTGCGGAGACAGCTTGGACTTTGGTGCTTCAGCTATGCATTGCTGCATCTCGCTAGCTACCTTTTCTTTCTGTTGGGTGCTGAATTCTCACGTTTGCCCGAAGAGTTGAGCGAGCGCCCCTATATTCTCGTCGGGATGCTCGGGTTGCTGGGGCTGACAGTTTTGGCCGCTACCTCCTCTCGATGGAGCATGCGCCGTCTCGGTAAGCGCTGGAAAACCTTACACCAGCTGATCTACGTCATCGTCATTGTGGTGTTGCTGCATATGCTCTGGGTTGTACGTGCCGATGCTGGCAGGTGGGCGCTTTATGCTGGCGTGGCCGCGATCCTGCTTGCTCTACGATTTCCAGCCGCGGCTTCTGCTTTGGGGCGAGTCCGTACGCGAAAGAACAAAGTTCGCAACAAAACCGAAATAAACGGTTGACGGCTGTTTTCAGGTGCCTATAATGCGCACCACTTCCGGCGCAGTCCTCAAGCAAAACCTCTTGTAGATCAAAAGGTTAGCTAAATAAAAGGGTTGCACTGGTGGCGGATTCGGGTAGAATGCGCTGCGCTGACAGGGTGGTGGTTGAGTCCTGTTGGTGGCTTCGGTCGGATTGATCGAAAGCGGTTGAAAGAGGTGGTTGACAGCGGTTCTGATCGCTGTATGATTCGCCTCCCGCTGACGAGAGATGCAGATTGATCGAGGCGGCAAGCGGTTGAGTAGAAAAGAAATTTTCGAAAAAACAGCTTGACAGTAAGAAAGGCTGCTGTAGAATGCGCGGCCTCGGTTGAGACGAAAGGCTTGATCGAAACGCTCTTTAACAACTGAATCAAGCAATTCGTGTGGGTGCTTGTGAATGTAAGACTGGTAGTCGCAAGATTATCAGCATCACAAAGCAACACTCGTTTATTCGAGAGTTACTCTTTCTAGTAAAGAGATTTGCGATTGCTGAGCCAGGTTTAGGGTTTTCTCAAAACCCAAGCAGTATTGAACTGAAGAGTTTGATCATGGCTCAGATTGAACGCTGGCGGCAGGCCTAACACATGCAAGTCGAGCGGATGAGTGGAGCTTGCTCCATGATTCAGCGGCGGACGGGTGAGTAATGCCTAGGAATCTGCCTGGTAGTGGGGGACAACGTTTCGAAAGGAACGCTAATACCGCATACGTCCTACGGGAGAAAGTGGGGGATCTTCGGACCTCACGCTATCAGATGAGCCTAGGTCGGATTAGCTAGTTGGTGAGGTAAAGGCTCACCAAGGCGACGATCCGTAACTGGTCTGAGAGGATGATCAGTCACACTGGAACTGAGACACGGTCCAGACTCCTACGGGAGGCAGCAGTGGGGAATATTGGACAATGGGCGAAAGCCTGATCCAGCCATGCCGCGTGTGTGAAGAAGGTCTTCGGATTGTAAAGCACTTTAAGTTGGGAGGAAGGGCAGTAAGTTAATACCTTGCTGTTTTGACGTTACCAACAGAATAAGCACCGGCTAACTTCGTGCCAGCAGCCGCGGTAATACGAAGGGTGCAAGCGTTAATCGGAATTACTGGGCGTAAAGCGCGCGTAGGTGGTTCGTTAAGTTGGATGTGAAAGCCCCGGGCTCAACCTGGGAACTGCATCCAAAACTGGCGAGCTAGAGTATGGCAGAGGGTGGTGGAATTTCCTGTGTAGCGGTGAAATGCGTAGATATAGGAAGGAACACCAGTGGCGAAGGCGACCACCTGGGCTAATACTGACACTGAGGTGCGAAAGCGTGGGGAGCAAACAGGATTAGATACCCTGGTAGTCCACGCCGTAAACGATGTCGACTAGCCGTTGGGATCCTTGAGATCTTAGTGGCGCAGCTAACGCATTAAGTCGACCGCCTGGGGAGTACGGCCGCAAGGTTAAAACTCAAATGAATTGACGGGGGCCCGCACAAGCGGTGGAGCATGTGGTTTAATTCGAAGCAACGCGAAGAACCTTACCAGGCCTTGACATGCAGAGAACTTTCCAGAGATGGATTGGTGCCTTCGGGAACTCTGACACAGGTGCTGCATGGCTGTCGTCAGCTCGTGTCGTGAGATGTTGGGTTAAGTCCCGTAACGAGCGCAACCCTTGTCCTTAGTTGCCAGCACGTTAAGGTGGGCACTCTAAGGAGACTGCCGGTGACAAACCGGAGGAAGGTGGGGATGACGTCAAGTCATCATGGCCCTTACGGCCTGGGCTACACACGTGCTACAATGGTCGGTACAAAGGGTTGCCAAGCCGCGAGGTGGAGCTAATCCCATAAAACCGATCGTAGTCCGGATCGCAGTCTGCAACTCGACTGCGTGAAGTCGGAATCGCTAGTAATCGTGAATCAGAATGTCACGGTGAATACGTTCCCGGGCCTTGTACACACCGCCCGTCACACCATGGGAGTGGGTTGCTCCAGAAGTAGCTAGTCTAACCTTCGGGGGACGGTTACCACGGAGTGATTCATGACTGGGGTGAAGTCGTAACAAGGTAGCCGTAGGGGAACCTGCGGCTGGATCACCTCCTTAATCGAAGACACCGGCTTCGTCATAAGCTCCCACACGAATTGCTTGATTCACTTGCGAAAGGCGATTGGGTTTAGACCCGAGAGTAACGATTGGGTCTGTAGCTCAGTTGGTTAGAGCGCACCCCTGATAAGGGTGAGGTCGGCAGTTCGAATCTGCCCAGACCCACCAATCGAAGGGGCCATAGCTCAGCTGGGAGAGCGCCTGCTTTGCACGCAGGAGGTCAGCGGTTCGATCCCGCTTGGCTCCACCATTAACTCTAGTCGCCGAAAGCTCAGAAATGAGTGTTTACCAGGATGAGATTGATCGCCTGGGTTGAACATTGATTTCTGGACTTTGCGCCGGAACTGTTCTTTAAAAATTTGGGTATGTGATAGAAGTAGACCGATGTGTTGCTTTCACTGGCAGCATGTCGCGTCAAGGTAAAATTTGCGTGTTCTCTATGCAAATTTTCGGCGAATGTCGTCTTCACGTTATAGACAGTAACCAGATTGCTTGGGGTTATATGGTCAAGTGAAGAAGCGCATACGGTGGATGCCTTGGCAGTCAGAGGCGATGAAAGACGTGGTAGCCTGCGAAAAGCTTCGGGGAGTCGGCAAACAGACTTTGATCCGGAGATGTCTGAATGGGGGAACCCAGCCATCATAAGATGGTTATCACACACTGAATACATAGGTGTGTGAGGCGAACCAGGGGAACTGAAACATCTAAGTACCCTGAGGAAAAGAAATCAACCGAGATTCCCTTAGTAGTGGCGAGCGAACGGGGACTAGCCCTTAAGCTTCTTTGATTTTAGCGGAACGCTCTGGAAAGTGCGGCCATAGTGGGTGATAGCCCTGTACGCGAAAGGATCTTAGAAGTGAAATCGAGTAGGACGGAGCACGAGAAACTTTGTCTGAACATGGGGGACCATCCTCCAAGGCTAAATACTACTGACTGACCGATAGTGAACCAGTACCGTGAGGGAAAGGCGAAAAGAACCCCGGAGAGGGGAGTGAAATAGAACCTGAAACCGTATGCGTACAAGCAGTGGGAGCCTACTTTGTTAGGTGACTGCGTACCTTTTGTATAATGGGTCAGCGACTTATTTTCAGTGGCGAGCTTAACCGAATAGGGGAGGCGTAGCGAAAGCGAGTCTTAATAGGGCGTCTAGTCGCTGGGAATAGACCCGAAACCGGGCGATCTATCCATGGGCAGGTTGAAGGTTAGGTAACACTGACTGGAGGACCGAACCGACTACCGTTGAAAAGTTAGCGGATGACCTGTGGATCGGAGTGAAAGGCTAATCAAGCTCGGAGATAGCTGGTTCTCCTCGAAAGCTATTTAGGTAGCGCCTCGTGTATCACTGCTGGGGGTAGAGCACTGTTTCGGCTAGGGGGTCATCCCGACTTACCAAACCGATGCAAACTCCGAATACCAGCAAGTGTCAGCACGGGAGACACACGGCGGGTGCTAACGTCCGTCGTGAAAAGGGAAACAACCCAGACCGTCAGCTAAGGTCCCAAAGTCATGGTTAAGTGGGAAACGATGTGGGAAGGCTTAGACAGCTAGGAGGTTGGCTTAGAAGCAGCCATCCTTTAAAGAAAGCGTAATAGCTCACTAGTCGAGTCGGCCTGCGCGGAAGATGTAACGGGGCTCAAACCATGCACCGAAGCTACGGGTTCAACGCAAGTTGAGCGGTAGAGGAGCGTTCTGTAAGCCTGTGAAGGTGAGTTGAGAAGCTCGCTGGAGGTATCAGAAGTGCGAATGCTGACATGAGTAACGACAATGCGAGTGAAAAACTCGCACGCCGAAAGACCAAGGGTTCCTGCGCAACGTTAATCGACGCAGGGTGAGTCGGTCCCTAAGGCGAGGCTGAAGAGCGTAGTCGATGGGAAACGGGTTAATATTCCCGTACTTCTAGTTACTGCGATGGGGGGACGGAGAAGGCTAGGCCAGCAAGGCGTTGGTTGTCCTTGTTTAAGGTGGTAGGCAGAGATCTTAGGTAAATCCGGGATCTTAATGCCGAGAGCTGATGACGAGCTTTCTTTTAGAAAGCGAAGTGGTTGATGCCATGCTTCCAGGAAAAGCCTCTAAGCTTCAGGTAACTAGGAACCGTACCCCAAACCGACACAGGTGGTTGGGTAGAGAATACCAAGGCGCTTGAGAGAACTCGGGTGAAGGAACTAGGCAAAATGGCACCGTAACTTCGGGAGAAGGTGCGCCGGTGAGGGTGAAGTATTTACTACGTAAGCCCATGCCGGTCGAAGATACCAGGCCGCTGCGACTGTTTATTAAAAACACAGCACTCTGCAAACACGAAAGTGGACGTATAGGGTGTGACGCCTGCCCGGTGCCGGAAGGTTAATTGATGGGGTTAGCGCAAGCGAAGCTCTTGATCGAAGCCCCGGTAAACGGCGGCCGTAACTATAACGGTCCTAAGGTAGCGAAATTCCTTGTCGGGTAAGTTCCGACCTGCACGAATGGCGTAACGATGGCGGCGCTGTCTCCACCCGAGACTCAGTGAAATTGAAATCGCTGTGAAGATGCAGTGTATCCGCGGCTAGACGGAAAGACCCCGTGAACCTTTACTATAGCTTTGCACTGGACTTTGAGCTTGCTTGTGTAGGATAGGTGGGAGGCTTTGAAGCGTGGACGCCAGTTCACGTGGAGCCATCCTTGAAATACCACCCTGGCAACCTTGAGGTTCTAACTCTGGTCCGTTATCCGGATCGAGGACAGTGTATGGTGGGTAGTTTGACTGGGCGGTCTCCTCCTAAAGAGTAACGGAGGAGTACGAAGGTGCGCTCAGACCGGTCGGAAATCGGTCGCAGAGTATAAAGGCAAAAGCGCGCTTGACTGCGAGACAGACACGTCGAGCAGGTACGAAAGTAGGTCTTAGTGATCCGGTGGTTCTGTATGGAAGGGCCATCGCTCAACGGATAAAAGGTACTCCGGGGATAACAGGCTGATACCGCCCAAGAGTTCATATCGACGGCGGTGTTTGGCACCTCGATGTCGGCTCATCACATCCTGGGGCTGAAGCCGGTCCCAAGGGTATGGCTGTTCGCCATTTAAAGTGGTACGCGAGCTGGGTTTAGAACGTCGTGAGACAGTTCGGTCCCTATCTGCCGTGGACGTTTGAGATTTGAGAGGGGCTGCTCCTAGTACGAGAGGACCGGAGTGGACGAACCTCTGGTGTTCCGGTTGTCACGCCAGTGGCATTGCCGGGTAGCTACGTTCGGAAGAGATAACCGCTGAAAGCATCTAAGCGGGAAACTTGCCTCAAGATGAGATCTCACTGGAGCCTTGAGCTCCCTAAAGGGCCGTCGAAGACTACGACGTTGATAGGTTGGGTGTGTAAGCGCTGTGAGGCGTTGAGCTAACCAATACTAATTGCCCGTGAGGCTTGACCATATAACACCCAAACAATTTGGCTGTTAGACGGTAAGTCGACAAACAGACCGAAAATCTGCACGAACACGCAATACCGATTCAATCACATACCCAATTCGCTGCAGCGGCTAAACCCCGAGGCAGCAACCGAATTGCTTGACGACCATAGAGCGTTGGAACCACCTGATCCCATTCCGAACTCAGAAGTGAAACGATGCATCGCCGATGGTAGTGTGGGGTTTCCCCATGTGAGAGTAGGTCATCGTCAAGCTCCTACACCAAACCCCCGATCCGCGTAAGCGGGTCGGGGGTTTGCTTTTGGCCCTGGAAAAGCGGCCGCGCAGAACTGAGCCTGACCCGTTCAGGCCGGCTGCTCCGATGCAGCCGGTGGCTGTAAAGGCGCTGCGGCGAGTGAGGTAAAAGTACGGCTGCCCGCTGCACTGGATCGAACTGCCTTCAAGAGCATCTTCCCTCTCGCCTGACGGCTCACCGCAGTGCGTATCGCTCGTTTAAGATAAGCGCTTTACTCGGATATCCCTCATGCCGGAATCGGCTGCTAGCCCAAGACTTGAAGAGCTTCCGATTGAGCAGCTCGTAGGCTGTCCGGAATGTGATCTGTTGATGGCAAAGCCGACGCTCAACCTTGGCGAGGTGGCCGAATGCCCCCGCTGTGGTTGTGAGCTGTTTCGTCTGCGCCATCGTATCGTCGGACCGGGATTGGCATTGGTGCTGGCGGCTCTGCTGCTCTACTTTCCTGCGAACTTCCTGCCGATCATGCAGTTGAACCTGCTCGGCAGAGTCACCCACGATACCGTCTGGAGTGGGGTGTTGAGCCTGTACAACAGCGGCATGCAGGGCATCGCCGTGGTGGTGTTCCTCTGCAGTATGGCGGTGCCGTTGATGAAGCTGCTGTGCCAGCTCGCAGTGTTGCTCTGCATCGCCATCGATCGGGCCAAGCCCTTGGGGCTGTTGCTCTACCGGTTCTATCACCATCTGCGCGAGTGGGGGATGCTCGAGGTCTATCTGCTCGGAATCCTGGTTTCCATCATCAAGCTGCGTGACATGGCGGAGCTGAGCCTTGGCGTCGGCCTGGCCTGCTTTGCCGGGCTCCTGGTGGTGCAGGTGTGGCTGGAGTTGGTGATGTCACCGCATCAGGTATGGGAAGCGTTATCGGAGCCTGACGATGCGCGCCGCTGACGCCGGGCTGATGGTCTGCCACGAATGCCACCAGTTGAATCGCGCCACACCAGGTATCGAACATCAGCATTGCAGCCGCTGCGGGGCGCGTGTGCACATGCGCAGGCCCAACAGCATCGCGCGCACCTGGGCCTTGCTGATCACCGCAGCATTGCTCTACCTGCCGGCGAATTTCCTGCCCATCATGACGGTGCGCATGCTCGGTAGCGGGACGCCGGATACCATCATGTCCGGCGTGGTCACGCTGGCCAAGCACGGCATGTTTCCTATTGCGGCGGTGGTGTTCATCGCCAGCATTCTGGTGCCGACGTTCAAGCTGGTCGGGATCGCCATGTTGCTGATTTCGGTACAAAGGCATCACCCGATGTCGCCGCGACAGCGCATTCTGGTGTTCCGATTCATCGAATGGATCGGGCGCTGGTCCATGCTCGACATCTTCGTCATCGCCATTCTGGTGGCGATCGTCAATTTTGGCAGTCTCGCCAGCGTCGAAGCGGGATTCGGCGCCGTCGCCTTCGCCAGCGTGGTCATCCTGACCATGCTCGCAGCCATCACATTCGACCCACGTCTGATCTGGGATAACACGGAAGCCGGGAACAAGCATGACTGACCTGCCACAAGCCAATACACGTCCGGCCTCCAGCTGGTCGGCCATCTGGATTCTGCCGCTGATCGCGCTGGCCATCGGCGCCTGGCTGGCCTGGCAGGCGTATAGCGAACGCGGCATCCATATCGAGGTGGTGTTCGACAGCGCCGAAGGCATCGAAATCAACAAGACGTCCGTGCTCTACAAGGGCATGACGATCGGTGTCGTACGCGACTTGCGGCTGGAAGATGACGACCGTCGGCAGGTGGTGGTCGCCGATATCGAAATGAATAAGGATGTCGACGGCTATCTGCGAAGCGGCACGCGCTTCTGGCTGGTCAAGCCCAGCGTCACACTGGCCGGGATCACTGGTCTGGAGACGCTGGTGTCGGGCAACTACATCGGTATGAGCCCAGCCGATGGCGAGCCGACCAAGCGTTTCGTCGCGCTGGCGGAGGAACCGCCGATGTCCGACAGTCGCATCGGCCTGCACCTGACACTCAAGGCCGAGCGCCTCGGCTCGCTGAATCGTGGCAGCCCGGTGTTCTACCGGCAGATCCAGGTGGGGCAGGTGAAGAACTATGTGCTCGCCGAGGATGACAGCACCGTGGAGGTGCAGCTCTATATCCAGCCGGAGTATGCGCACCTGGTGCGCAAGCACACCCGTTTCTGGAACGCCAGCGGCGTCACCGTCGACGCAGGGCTGACCGGCGTGAAGTTCCGTACCGAGTCCCTGGCCAGTATCGTCGCCGGGGGTATCGCCTTCGCCACGCCCGCGCACCGCAAGGACAGCCCGGCCACCGACCCGAACATCCCGTTCCGTCTCTACGAGGATTTCGACGCAGCCCAGGCGGGGATCAAGGCCGTGGTCGCGCTGCAGGATTTCGATGGGCTGCAGGCCGGACGCACGCCGGTGATGTACAACGGCATGCAGGTTGGTCTGCTGAAAAAGCTGGATATCGACTCGGACCTCAAGGGGGCGCGCGCCGAGCTTTCGGTCGACCCGCTGTTCGAGGACTACCTGGTCGAGGACACCGATTTCTGGGTGGTCAAGCCGTCCATCTCGCTGGGCGGCATCACCGGCCTCGAAGCGTTGGTGAAAGGCAACTTCATCGCCGTTCGGCCCGGCGAGAAAGGTGGCTCGCCCAAGCGCGAGTTCGTCGCCCGTCCCAAGGCGCCGCCGCTCGATATTCGCGCCCCGGGGCTGCATCTGGTGCTCACGACTGACAGTCTGGGGTCGCTGGACGTCGGCAGTCCCGTGCTCTACCGGCAGGTCCGGGTGGGGTCGGTACAGAGCTACCAGTTCTCTCGCGACCAGCAGAAGGTAGTGGTGGGAGTGCATATCGAACAGCCGTACGTCAACCTGGTGAACAGCTCGAGCCGGTTCTGGAATGCCAGCGGCATCTCGCTGAGCGGCGGTTTGTCCGGAATCGAGGTGCGCAGCGAGTCGCTGCAGAGCCTGCTTGCCGGCGGTATCGCCTTCGAGACGCCCGATCCGCAGGCTGCCGGGACGAGGAAGGTGCCGCGCTTCGTATTGCACAGGGACAGAGACAGTGCAATCCAGCGCGGGACGCCGATCGAGATCCGCCTGGCGCGTGGCGATGGACTGAGTGCCGGTACGCCCATTCGCTACAAGGGGCTGGCCGTGGGCCAGGTGGACACTGTCACGCTGAGCGATGACCTGCAGAGTGTCGTGCTGCGTGCGCGCGTCACCGCAGCGGAGTCGCGCATCACCCGCGCCGGCACCCAGTTCTGGGTCGTTCGGCCGGAGCTCGGCATCATGCGTACGGCGAATCTGGATACGCTGGTCAGCGGCCCGTACCTGGAGGTGGCACCGGGCAAGGCGGATGCGAGCGTGCAAACGCGTTTCACCGGCCAGGAGCGGGAGCCACAGAAGGCTGGTGAAGGGTTGAGCCTCGTGCTCAGCGCGGCCCGGCTGGGTTCGATCAAGCCAGGTAACGCGGTGACCTACCGCGAGGTGAAAGTCGGTGAGGTCACCGGTTATGAGCTGGGACAGAACGCCGATCGCGTACTGATCCGCGTCGTCATCGAGCCGCGCTACGCGCCCCTGGTGCACACCGGCACCCGCTTCTGGGAGACCAGTGGCTTCGGTGTGGATTTCAGTCTGTTCAAAGGTGCCAGCCTGCGCACCGATTCGCTGGAGTCGCTGCTCGAGGGCGGCGTCGCCTTTGCCACGCCTGATGGCGAACGCATGGGGCAGCGCGCTCGGCCGGGACAGACCTTTGCCTTGTTCAAGGAGCCGCAGGATGAGTGGTTTGACTGGGCGCCGAAGATCGAACTGGGGCGAGCGGCCAGTGGCAAGTGACGATCGATCCGGTACGTTATTGGTGGGCTGAGGCCCACCCTACGGCGATAGCCGAAGTGTATGAAAAAGGGCCCCGCGGGGCCCTTGTTCGTTGCAGGTGATCAGGCCGGCTCTTCGGTCCGTTGGGCTGAAGCAATGTGCTCGCCGGCGATCGGTTCGCGGCGGCTGATGTATTTCCAGTCCGTCTCGTCGATGTAGATGCCGGCCGGCCCGCTGCCGCCCTCAAGGTCGATCGCGACATGGGCCGAGACCTGAGGCTTCACCGATGCGAGGATCGGCACGAAGCCCAGCTGCAGGCTGGTTTCGATCAGCGCCTGCTGGTTGCGCTCGTCGATGTCTGCCGCCTCGTCGAGGTAGTAGGGCAGGCGGATGCGCCCGGCCTGCTCGCGATCCATCAGGTGCAGCAACAGGTACATGTTGGTCAGCGCCTTGATGGTCATGGTGGTGCCGTTGGACGCCGCACCGTCGATGTCGGTATGAATCACCGGCTGGCCGCCGACCTTGGTGATCTCGAACGCCAGCTCGAACAGGTCCTTCAGGCCCAGCTGGTTGTTGTTCGCCGCCACCAGCCGAGCCAGATACTCCTTGGCTTCCTCGTTCTTCGCGTCCTGCTCGGCGGACTGGGACAGATCGAATACCGACAGCGTCTCGCCTTCCTCGTACTGCCCGGCGCTGTGGATGATCTGGTCGATGTGCTTGAGCGCATCCTTGTTCGGCGCCAGCACGATCCGGAAGCTCGCCAGGTTGGAAACCTGGCGCTTGTTGATCTCGCGGTTGAACAGCGCCAGCTGGTGTTCCAGGCTCTCGTAGTCGCTGCGGATGTTGCGCAGCGTTCGGGCGATGTCGGTGACCGCAGCACGGCGGGCCTTGGCCAGGGTCAGCGCCTCGTCCTGACGGTGGGCGTAGGCGTTGACCAGCAGCTGCAGGCGGCGCTCGGGATCTTCCTCGCTGTCGAACTTGGCCACGCCCTTCAGGCGCACCTGGGCATACAGCGCCTCGATCTGACCGTCGACGCGCTGCAGCGCCTGCCAGCTGTCCTGGTAGTCGTTGAGCAGCGGCAGCAGGTTGTCCAGCGAGTCGTCCACCGGATCCATGTAAGGCGTACCAAACGGCAGATCTGCCGGTAGCAGCTGGCGACGTCGCAGGGCGTCTTCCAGCGTGCGCTCCTTGGCTTCCAGATCGGCCAGCTGACGGCCGACCAGCTGCAGCTTGGCGGACAGGTGCTGTACGCGCTCGGCGAAGGCGTCACTGGTGCGCTTGAGTTCTTCCTGGGCGGCCTCGGCCTGGGCCAGCTGTTCCAGCTTCGCCGGCTCCTCGGCGGCCAGGGTCTGGCTGCGGCGGAAGTCTTCCAGCGCTTTCTGCGCATCCAGCACGGCCTGATACAGCGCCTCGGCCTGGGCCTTGCTCGCCGCGCGGTCGACGGCCACAGCATGCTGGGTCTTGAGCTGCTTGAGTTCGCGCTCCAGGCGATCCTTCTGGTCGCGCAGGGCGGCACGGTCGGCCAGGGCCTGCAGCGCCGGTGGCTCGATATGCGAGAGGTCGATGGACAGGCCCGGCACCGAGAAGGTGTCGCCCTTGAAACGATCCAGCACCGCTTCCACGGCCTTGACCCAGTCGTCGCCCTCGGCGCTGATGCCTTTTTCACCCAGCGGCAGGCTGAACAGCTGGCCATTGAACAGGCGCATCAGGCGATCCACATCGGCCTGGGAGAACTCCTCGCGCAAACGCGAGTAGCTGTTGTTGTCGGCATGGTCGAGCTGTTGCCGGACCGACTTCAGGCGTTTTTCCAGATCACGCAGGCGCTCGTCCAGGTCCTCGCTGGAGAACTGACGGGACTGCGCCAGCGCACCGGCCAGCTCGTCGTGGGCGTCCTTGGCGGCGAGCAGCTGCTGCTCCAGCACATGGGCGTCCTCGACCAGGGCGAAGCGGTTCTTCAGCACCGCCAGCTCGCCCAGCCAGCGCTGGATTTCGCTGATCTCGCGTTCCAGGCGCATCAGTTCGCCAGTCGAACCGCGCTGTTCGTTCTGCAGGCCGTCCTGCTCGCGGCGATAGTGCTCGGCCTGGATCACCAGCTCTTCCTTGCGCGCATCGGCGTAGTCGTGCCAGGTGCCCAGCAGGTTGTCGAGCAGCGGTGACAGGCGATGCAGCTTGCCGCGCAGCAGCTCGCGCTGGGCGACACCGGCCGCCAGCGCCTCGACCAGCGGGCCGGCGGCGACCAGTGCCTGGTAGTCCTGCTCCATGCGGCGCACGTCGCGGAAGGCTTCTTCGGTCGCGGCGATATAGTCGACGCTGCCCGAGCGCAGGCTGTGCTCGAAGGCATCGAGGAACAGCTGCTTCAGTTTGGCAGCCGTGATCTCGCGCATATGCAGCAGGTTGATGAACAGCGCGCGGAAGGTCTTCAGGCTCTGCTCGCTGGTCGAGCGCAGCGGGATCAGTGTCATGTCCAGCGGGATCGAGGTATGCCCGCCGACCAGCAGCCGGCGCAGCTCGTCCGGCTTGGCCTCGTAGGCCTTGATGCCGGCGCGTTCGAGGTTGGCGAACAGCTCGCGCTGGCGTAGGCAGGTGCCGTTCTGCTGGTAATGGTCGAGGTCCAGCGAGCCTTGGTAGACGAAGAACTGGTGGCCGAAGCCGCCGCCCGGCCCGCGGCCGGCCACGCCGATCACATGCGGGCCGTGGGGCAGCATGACTTCGACAAGGATGTAGCTGGTGTCCGAGGCGAAGTAGAACTTGCGCGACTGCTCGAGGCTGTACTTGCCGAAGCTCATGTCCGACATGCGCGCCAGGATCGGGAACTGCAGCGCGTTGATCGACGCGGACTTGCCGAGGTTGTTGGCGCCGTAGACCGACAGCGGGTTTTCCAGCGGAAAGATGCCGAGGCTGTAGCCGGCGGTGTTCAGCAGGGCGAAGCGGCGGATGCCGTAGCGTTCCTGGCTCATGCTTCAAGCTCCTTTTCTTCGGCGATGGCGCGCGCCAAGGCGTCTTCTTCCGATTCTTCGGCTGCTTCCTCGATGAGGATGATGTCGTCTTCGCCCTCGTCCTCGGCGATCAGCTCCGGGGCGGGCAGCGGCAGGTCGCTGCTGTGCAGGCTGGCGGCCAGATCGCGGTCCTGCTGCACCGACAGGCAGACGTCGAGGAAACGGTGCATCGGCGGCAGGAAGCGGTAGACGCCGTTGCTGTCCTCGGCGAAGCCCAGCTGCGTCAGGCGGCGGATGACCTTCTCTTCCAATTCTTCCTGGGTGGTGACTTCGGCCTGCAGGAACAGGTCGCGGTACTTGTCCAGCAGCGCCGGCAGTTCATCGCGACCGAGGCTGCCACCGTCGAGCACGGCCAGCGGGTCGCGGCCCTGGTCGGCCAGGTGCTCGACGAGGATGAAGGTGAACAGCGCCAGGCGCTGGGCGGTCTTGTTCACCTGCGCGCCCATCTGCTCCGGGACGAAGTAGTAGAAGCCGCGCGGATCGCAGACCAGCTCGAAGCCGAGCGCCTTGAACAGTGCGCGGTACTGGTCCTGCATGTTCGACAGCTGCGCGTAGGGCTCCGGCTCGCTGCGCGACAGGTGATAGCCCTTGAACAGCTCGCGGAAGATCGGCGCCAGCTGGGTCATTTCCTTGAGGTCGATGTTCATTCAGGTCGCTCGGATATCGTCGGGGTGATGGTGGACAAGCTGCACGTCGTCCACCCTACGTAGGAGTCAGCCATTGGAATTGGCCACCAGCGCAAAGGAGCTGAGGCTGACGCGGTGTTCGCGGGTCAGGTACTCGCGACGTTCCAGGCGATCACGCTGGAAGCGGCTGTCGCGGGACAGGCGCGAGAACCAGTAGAGCAGCTCGTCGGTGGCGCCCTCGGGTTCCTGTTCCAGCAGCCAGGCCATCAGGTCCGGCAGCGGCAGTGCCTGCTGGCAACGCTCGATCATCTCCCGCGCGGTGCGCGGTGCGCGCGGCTGCTCGCCCTTGCGCTTGCCGCTGGCCCGCGGGAACTGCGCCGGCTTCGGCTTGAAGCGGGCCAGGGCGTAGACGTAGGCTTCGACCTGGCTGGCAGTGCCGAGAAAGGTGCTCTGAGGACGGGTGAACAGCGGCAGCGAGGCCTGTGGTACGGCGTCCAGGCCCTTCTTGCGGATCGCCGACAGTGCCAGTGCCGCGCCGCGGGTCACGGCGTTGTGCCGACGCGCTTCCTCGCGTAGCGGCAGCAACAGCTCGCGGGCCTTGCGCAGGGTCAGCTGGGCGGTGGTCTGCATTTCCAGGATGCGCGCATGAGTGCGCAGCAGGAGGTCGTCGTCCACCAGCTGGCCGAGGCGCTGCTGTTCGCCGAGCAGCTTCATCAGCACCTGCTCGACGCGATGAACGCCCTGCTCGAAGGCGCCGTCGGCGGACACCAGCTGGATCATCGGCTCGACGTACTCGTCCCAGGTCGCCAGCACCTCGGCATAGCGCTGGCGCAGCGGGATCTGGCGGTCGCTGGTCTTGGCCCGGTCGGCCACGGCGACCAGCGCCTGCTCGTCATTGTCGAGTTTCTTCAGTACATCGCGTACGCGCATGTCGAGCAGGCGCAGCTGGCGGGCCAGGTCGTTGCCGTCGCGAATCTCGAAGGCATCGAGGATATGCCCGGCCAGACGCTCCAGGTGGCGCAGGTAGGCTTCGATCTCCAGGCACAGGCCGAGGCGGTGCTCGCGGCGCAGGTAGGCGAGGAAGTCGTGGATCTGCGCGTTCAGCTCGAAGCGGTTGGGGCTCTTGGCCACCGGCACCAGGATGTCCAGGCGGATCCACTGGTCGAGCAGGGCGGTGATGTCGGTGGGCGTGCCTTCGGGTAGCTGTGCGGCGAGCTGATGGCGCAACTCCACCAGGCTCAGGGTGCCGGCGTCGAAACGCTCGCACAGCGGCTCGAGCAACGTCCAGTGTTCGGCGAGGGCACGCAGTACGCGCTTGGGTTCGATCATCGTGGCGCCAGTCCAGCCAATGAAAAAGCGCCGATTGTACTGCATTGGGGCCTGCATGATGGACGCGCAGACAATCGGCCACGCCGTCGCGGCACGCATGGAGAAGTCACCTGAACGTCATCGCTTGAAGGTTAGCCTGGCGCCATTCGGCGACCGGTCGGGCAAGCCCGAACGTCACTAAACGTGACGAAGTGTCGATGTGCTATTTCGATCTCTGTCGGTTCCCGGCACAATTCGCACTTTTTTGCAAAAAGCGAGCTGTCGGTTCCGCCGGCGACTCCCTCGGGGCACGAACAGATGATCAAGACGCCGTATTACCTCATCGACAAACAGAAGCTTCTGGGCAATCTCGAGAAGATCGCCTACGTGCGTGAGCAGTCCGGCGCCAAGGCGCTGCTGGCACTCAAGTGCTTCGCCACCTGGTCGGTGTTCGACCTCATGCAGCAGTACATGGACGGCACCACGTCGTCATCGCTGTACGAGCTCAAGCTCGGCCGGCAGAAGTTCGCCGGCGAGACCCACGCCTACAGCGTGGCCTGGGCCGACGACGAGATCGAAGAGATGGTCGCCAACTGCGACAAGATCATCTTCAACTCCATCGGTCAGCTGGAGCGCTTCGCCGAGGCGACCGAGGGAACCATCCGCGGCCTGCGCGTCAATCCGCAGGTGAGCAGTTCGGACTACCTGCTGGCCGACCCGGCGCGGCCGTTCAGTCGCCTGGGCGAGCATGATCCGGCGAAGATCGAGGCGGTGATCGGCAAGATCAGCGGCTTCATGTTCCACAACAACTGCGAGAACTCGAGCTTCGAGCTGTTCGACAAGATGCTGAGCACCATCGAGGAGCGCTTTGGCCATCTGCTGGAACAGGTCCGGTGGGTCAGCCTCGGCGGTGGCATCCACTTCACCGGCGAAGGCTATCCGCTCGATGCCTTCTGCGCGCGACTGAAGGCGTTCTCGGAAAAATTCGGCGTGCAGGTTTACCTGGAGCCCGGCGAGGCGGCGATCACCATGAGCGCCTCGCTGGAAGTGACGGTGCTCGACACCCTGTACAACGGCAAGAACCTCGCGGTGGTCGACAGCTCCATCGAAGCGCACATGCTCGACCTGCTGATCTACCGCCTCAACGCCAAGATGGCGCCCAACGACGGCGAGCACAGCTACATGGTGTGCGGAAAGAGCTGTCTGGCCGGCGATATCTTCGGTGAGTACCAATTCGATCGTCCGCTGGCCATCGGCGATCGGCTGTCGTTCATCGACGCGGCAGGCTACACCATGGTCAAGAAAAACTGGTTCAACGGTCTGAAAATGCCGTCCATCGTGGTAAAGCAGCTCGACGGCAGCGTCGAGGTGGTTCGTGAGTTCGACTTTAACGATTACCTGTCAAGCCTTTCCTGAGGCCGCAGTAAAAGGGGGTGAAACAATTGAAGAAAAACGTTCTTATCATTGGCGCAGGAGGTGTTGCCAAGGTGGTGGCCCACAAGTGCGCGCAGCACAACGACGAACTCGGTCGTATTGCTATCGCGTCGCGCAGCATCTCCAAATGCCAGGCCATCATCGACAGCGTCCAGGCCAAGGGCGGGCTGAAGCAGCCCGGCGAGATCAAGGCCTATGCGCTGGACGCCATGGACGTGGAAGCGACCAAGGCGCTGATTCGTGAAACCGAATCGCAGATCGTCATCAATGTCGGTTCTGCCTTCCTCAACATGTCCGTGCTGCGCGCCTGCATCGACACCGGCGTCGCGTATCTCGATACCGCGATCCATGAAGAGCCGGGCAAGATCTGCGAAACGCCGCCGTGGTACGGCAACTACGAGTGGAAGCACCTGGCCGAATGCCAGGAAAAGGGCATCACCGCCATCCTCGGTGCCGGCTTCGACCCGGGCGTGGTCAACGCCTACGCCGCTCTGGCCCAACAGGAATACTTCGACAAGATCGAGTCGATCGACATCCTCGACGTCAACGCCGGTTCCCACGGCAAGTATTTCGCCACCAATTTCGACCCGGAAATCAATTTCCGCGAATTCACCGGGCAGGTTTACAGCTGGCAGAACGGCCAGTGGACGACCAACCGCATGTTCGAGGTCAAGCGCACCGACGACCTGCCGGTCGTGGGCGAACAGAGCCTCTACCTGACCGGTCATGATGAGGTGCACTCGCTCTCCAAGCACCTCGACGTGCCGAACATCCGTTTCTGGATGAGCTTCGGCGAGCATTACATCAACGTCTTCACCGTACTGAAGAACCTCGGCCTGCTCTCCGAGCAGCCAGTGCGCACCGCCGAAGGCCTGGAAGTCGTTCCGCTCAAGGTGGTCAAGGCCGTGCTGCCCGATCCCGCCTCGCTGGCGCCGGGCTACACCGGCAAGACCTGCATTGGTGATCTGGTCAAGGGCACCAAGGATGGGCAGCCGCGCGAGCTGTTCATCTACAACGTGGCCGACCATGAAGAGGCCTACGCCGAGACGGACAGCCAGGGCATCTCCTACACCGCCGGCGTGCCACCGGTGGCCGCGGCGCTGCTGGTCGCCCGTGGCGAGTGGGATGCCAAGCGCATGGTCAACGTCGAAGAACTGCCGGCACAGCCGTTCCTCAAGCTGCTCGATGTGATGGGCCTGCCCACTCGCATCAAGGACGAGCATGGTGATCGTCCCTGGGATCAGGCCATCTGATTCCTGTCTGCTGAATGAAAAAAGGATCGCCTCGGCGATCCTTTTTTCGTTTCAGGGCTAACCTCAGACCGTGACCACGCCAAACAGCACGGCTGCCGCCAGCATCACCAGGCTGATGCCCCAAGCCCACAACACGGTGTAGCGGATGTGCTTGTACAGCTCGACACCGGCCAGGCCGATGGCCAGGTAAACGCTCGGCACTACCGGGCTGATACCGAAGCCGGTGTTCTCGCCGATCAACATGGCGCTGGCCACGGCCTGCGCGTCGACACCCGCGGCTACCGCTACATCGCGGATCACCGGCAGCAGGGCGAAGTAGTAGGCGTCCGGCGAGAACAGCATGCCCAGTGGTACACCGAAGGCGCCGATGATCACGTGCAGCCAGTTGGCCGAGCCTTCGGGCAGTACGTTGATCATCCAGTGCGCCATGCCGTCGGACATTCCGGCTCCTGCCAGTACGCCGAGCAGGATGCCGGCCGCCAGCATCACCAGAGCCATCTGCATGGCATCGCTGGCATGGCGCAATACGGCCTGGTTCTGCTCCGCCAGGCTCGGGTAGTTCAGCACCAGGGCGACGCCGAGGCCCACCATGAAGCAGGCGAACAACGGGAAGGCGCCGGTGAACAGACAGACAAGGATGATCAGGGTCAGCACCAGGTTGGCCCAATAGCGCCAGCTAAGCGGGCTCAACTGACGGCCGTCGTCGCCGGGTTCTGCCGTCTGCGCAGCTTCATGGCCGGCGAGCATGCCATGGCCAAGGGGGCTGCGCTGGGCGCGCAGGCCAAGGAATACCGCCAGGGCCATCACCAGTGCCAGGCCGACCGCCTGCACGGGAATCAGCGAGATCCACAGCTGCGAGGCGTCGATGCCGGTCACCGCCGAGGCGCGCGCCGTGGTGCCGCCCCAGGGCACCATGTTCATCACCCCGGCGCTGAGCACCACCAGGCACAGCAGCATTTCGCGCTTCATGCCCAGGCGCAGGTACAGCGGCAGCAGGGCCGGAATCACCAGCAGGAAGGTGGCGGCACCGATGCCGTCCAGATGGGTCACTGCCGTCACCGCGACAGTGACCACCGCTACCGCCAGCGGCTTGCCGCCGGTGCTGCGCAGCAGGAAGTTGACCAGCGGCGCGAACAGACCACGCTCACGCATGACGCCGAAGTAGAGGATGGCAAAGATGAACAGCGTGGCTGTCGGAGCCACGGCTTTCAGCCCCTCGGTGATGAACTTGCCGATTTCCCCCAGGCCGAAACCGGCGAGGGCGCTGGCGATCACCGGCAGGGTGACGAAGGCGACCAGCGGGCTGATCCGGCGCAGCAGGATCAGGGTGACGATGAGAAACATCAGGCCGAAGCCCAGGGCGGTGATCATGTCGATCTCTCCGGTGTTGTTATTGTTGGAGACAGGGAAGGGGGCTCAGTCGGGAGGCGGCAACCTCAGGCCGAGCAGCGCGTAACTCAGGCTCTTGCCGTGGCGGTCCAGCCCGGGGCTGGCGTTGACGCCACCTTCCAGGGCGTGCTCCACCACGAAGTTGAGGCCGCCCAGGTTCGGCAGCTCGTAGCGTTTCACCGTGCCGATGGCGCGGTGGCTCAGGCAGCCGGCGACTCGTTCGCAGGTCAGCTCACGGGCCAGCCAGGCATAGTGCTCAGCGGCGAAGGCGAACACCGCCACACTCAGGGTGTTGCCCTTGTCACCGGCACGGGCGTGGGCGTAATCGCACAGCAGTACATCGATCATCAGAACCACTCCAGCCGTTGCCGCACCGCGGTGCGCTCGATAAGGAAACTGGCGGTGCCGAGCGATTCGCCGATATGCCGGCGTACGCCGCCACCGCCGGCTGGGCCGTTGGTGTAGAGCGATTCGGCATCGAGCAGCAGGCGTTCCAGCAGGGTCTTGTCGCGATCCAGGAAGCTGATGCGCAGGCGCACGTCCTGGCAGTCGGCCGCCTGTGCCAGGCGCTGCTGCAGCCATTGCCCGCCAGCGTCGTTGAACAGGCTGGCGACGCCGATCACATCGATCCACGGCGTGAGCTGCGGCGCCAGCTTGGCGCAGCGTTGCAGCAGGATGTCGCGCGCCAGCGCGGCGCGAGCCACGGCGCCCGGGCCCGCGTAGGAAATCTCCGCTTCGGCGAACCACTTGCCGCGCAGGCCGACCAGGCCCTTGAGGTGCTTGGGCTGCGGTTTGCCGCGCACGCCCTCTACCGCCACCTGATCGCTTGCGACCTGCCGGACGCGCACCTGGCTCAGGTCCATGATCACATCCGGCGTCAGGTAGCTGGCCGGGTCGTGCACCTCGTAGAGCAGTTGTTCCTTGACCGTGCGTTCGGTGACGCAACCTCCGGTGCCAGCCGCCTTGCCGATGACGATCTGCCCATCGGCCGTGACGCTGGCGATGGGGCAGCCGACATTGGCCAGGTCCGGTACGTCCTTCAGACCGGGATGAGCGAAGTAGCCACCGCTGACCTGGGTACAGCATTCGAGCAGGTGACCGACTGCCGTGGCCTGGGCGATGCGGTCCCAGTCATCGGCCTTCCAGCCGAAGGCATGGCGCAGCGGTCCCACCGCCAGGCTGGGGTCGGCGACTCGGCCGCAGAGGACGATGTCGGCGCCCTGATCCAGCGCCTGGACGATGCCGTCGGCACCGCTGTAGACATTGACCGAGACCACTTCGCCGTCGAGTTGCGCGGGCAGCCATTGCGGCAGATCGATGCCGCTGCCGAGCAGGTCGTCGCCCAGTACGCAGGCGATGCGTGCCGCTTCGTGGCGTGTGCCCTGCAGTTGCTGGCGCAGGCGCGTAGCGGCTGCGGTGGGGTTGGCGGCGCCGCCGTTGGTGACGATGGCGATGCCGGCGTCCAGGCAGGTCTCCAGCACCGGTTCGAGAAAGTCGAACAGGCGCAGGGCGTAGCCGCTCTGGGCATCGTTGAGGCGGCGTAGCTGGGCTTCGGCCAGGGTGCGCTCGGCCAGCAGTTCGAAGAACAGGAAGCGCCGGCCGTCGCGACCGGCGAGGTCGTTGGCCAGCGCCAGCGCGGCATCGGGGCGATCATTGGCGAAGCCCGCGCCGCACCCGATATGGACTGTTGTGGTCATTGTCGATCCATTACACGGTCAGGTATGCAGCCAGGGTGATGCCTGTGGATTTAGTTGTGAATTCGAAATGTGATATGAATTGATAAGGGGATTTTATAAGTTGCCGAGCCATGGACATCAGCTTTCGCCAGCTTCAGGCCTTCGTCCTGATTGCCGAACACCGCAGTTTCAGTCGCGCCGCCGAGCAGGTTCACCTGTCGCAGCCGGCACTCAGCTACAGCCTGCGCAAACTCGAAGACGCCCTCGGCTTGTCGCTGCTGGCGCGCAACACGCGCAGCGTGGAGTTGACCGCCGCCGGCCTGCGTTTTCTCGAGCAGGCTCGCCGCCTGCTGCGTGACATGGACAACGCCGTGCACGACGCGCATGAGCAACTGCATCTGGAGAGTGGTTCGCTGCGCATCGCCGTGTTGCCGTCGGTGGCCATCGAGCCCCTGCCAAGGGTGTTGCAGGAATACCGGCGGCGCTATCCCGGTATCGACATCAGCCTGCATGACGGCCGCGCCGGGGAAATCCGCCAGTGGGTGAGTGCGGCCGAGGTGGATTTCGCCATCACCTCGGCGGTCGATGACCTCGGCGCGCTGGATTTCCAGCCGCTGTACGACGACAGCCTGGTATTGCTGGTACGCGGCCACGAACGCCTGCGCGGCAAGGCTTTGCTCGCTGCGCTACGTGAACAGGACTACATCGCCACCACCCGCGATACCAGCCTGCGCAGCATGGCCGATGAAACACTGCAGCGCATGGGGCTGTTGCGTGAACCAGCGTGGGAAGTGGCGTACATGAGCAGCGCCGCCGCGCTGGCGCGTGCGGGCTTGGGCTTCGCCCTGCTGCCGGCCAGCGTGGCCGACACCTTCAACAGCGACGGCAGCCTCGCCGTGCACCAGCTCGACGAGGCGCCGGCGCGCAGCATCGGCCTGCTGCAGCGCAAGCCGTGCTACCTGAGCCCGCCGGCGCAGGTCTTCGTCGCGCTGTTGCAACAGCAGGTCGGTGGGGCTCTCGGCACGACTACCGAGTCACGCGGCGATTTCGCCTCCTGAATCGATCGTGCTGGATCGCTCGGGTAGAGCGCCAATGTGCGCCTGGCGCCATGCCGGCGGCGCCCGCGCCGTCACGCTCCGGGTCGGCCTCGCCGCGCCGTCGGGCTGAGGAGCCGCTCTTGCGCGAGGCGGGCGATACCTCGGTGAACGGTTTGCCGGCGCCCACCCTGATGGGCTTGCGCGGGCATCCGCCGGGCAGCCTGCAGCTGCTCCTTCCCGCCCCGTCCATTTCACGCGACAATCCGCCCACACAGGCGCCCTGTCAGAGGCGCTCGGCAGCCGTGAGGATTTCCTATGAGCAGCAACGATCGCGTCATCATCTTCGACACCACCCTGCGCGACGGCGAGCAGAGCCCCGGCGCGTCCATGACCGGTGAGGAAAAGCTGCGCATCGCCCGGGCGCTGGAGCGGCTGAAGGTAGACGTGATCGAGGCGGGCTTCGCCATCGCCAGCCCCGGCGATTTCGCCGCGGTGAAGCTGGTCGCCGACAATATCAAGGACAGCACCGTGTGCAGCCTGGCGCGCGCCGTCGATGCCGACATCGAACGCGCTGCCGAAGCGCTGGCCGGCGCCAACTCCGGGCGCATCCACACCTTTATCGCCACCAGCCCGATCCACATGCAGTACAAGCTGCGCATGCAGCCGGACCAGGTGGTGGAGCAGGCAGTGCGCGCGGTGAAGAAGGCGCGCAGCCTGTGCGCCGACGTGGAGTTTTCCTGCGAGGACGCCGGCCGCTCGGAGATCGATTTCCTCTGCCGCATCATCGAGGCTGCCATCGACGCCGGCGCACGCACCATCAACATTCCGGACACGGTCGGCTACGCCATTCCGCACCAGTACGCCGACACCATCCGCCAGCTGCTCGAGCGCATCCCCAATGCCGACAAGGCGGTGTTCTCCGTGCATTGCCATAACGACCTCGGTCTGGCCGTGGCCAACTCCCTGGCCGCGGTGGTGGCCGGTGCGCGCCAGGTGGAATGCACCATCAACGGCCTCGGCGAGCGTGCCGGCAACGCCGCGCTGGAGGAGATCGTCATGGCAATCAAGACCCGCCAGGACCTGCTCAACGTGCACACCCGCATCGAGACCGAGCACATCCTCGCCGCCTCGCGCCTGGTCTCGGGCATCACCGGCTTTCCGGTGCAGCCGAACAAGGCCATCGTCGGCGCCAACGCCTTCGCCCACGAGTCGGGCATCCACCAGGACGGCGTGCTCAAGCATCGCGAGACCTACGAGATCATGTCCGCCCAGTCGGTGGGCTGGAACGCCAACAAGATGGTCATGGGCAAGCACTCTGGTCGCGCCGCGTTCCGTTCGCGCCTGGAGGAGCTGGGCATCGCACTGGAAGGCGACGAGCTGAACGCTGCCTTTGCCCGCTTCAAGGAGCTGGCGGACAAGAAGCATGAAATCTTCGACGAAGACTTGCAGGCGCTGGTCTCCGACACCCTGGCCGACGAGGCGCCCGAACACTTCAAGCTGGCCAGCCTGGAGGTGGCGAGCAAGACCGGCACCACGCCCGAAGCCAAGCTGGTGCTCAGCGTCGATGGAGCAGAGCGCAGCGCCCAGGCCGAAGGCTCCGGCCCGGTGGACGCCACCTTCAAGGCCATCGAGGCGGTCGCCGGCTCCGGTGCCACGCTGCAGCTTTACTCGGTCAACGCCATCACCCAGGGCACCGATTCTCAGGGCGAGGTGACCGTGCGGCTGGAGAAGGGCGGGCGCATCGTCAACGGTAACGGCGCCGATACCGATATCGTCGTCGCCTCGGCCAAGGCTTATCTCAACGCGCTGAACCTGATGCAGGTCGGCGCCAAGGCTCATCCACAGGTGGAAGGCGTTTGATCAGTGAAACCCGGCGTCGGGCCTACCTCGACGCCATGCAGGTAGCCAGCTGGCTGCCACGTACCGAGCTGCCGTTCGCTGCCCCGTCGCGGCTCGAGCTGCTGCAGCCGCCGGTTGCCGAGCCGGAGCCCGCGGCAGCCGTCGCGCCCGTGGCCGAGGTCGAGGCTGCACCGGTCGTCGAGCGGCCAGCCGTGGCGCCGACCGTCGAACCGACCCCGGCACCGCGCCCACGTATCGCCATGCCGGAGCCGAAGCCCGTGGCCGCGACCGACAGCCCTGGCGAGGAGGCCGCCGCCGAGCCCGCCAAGGCCATCGAGCCGCCGCCGCGCTTCTCCCTGCAGCTGCTGCGCGCCGGCAACGTGTTGCTGGTGGTGGAACTGCCCACCGGCGAATCCTTCCAGAGTCGTGACCCGGCCTACATCCTGCTCAAGGACCTGCTGCGCGCCGCCCGGCTGCCGGACAAGCCGCAGCAGGTCGGTGACGGCGAACCGATCCGCTGGCCTCTGCTGCACAAGGGCAGCCTTGACCAGGGTGCCGAGGCTGCGCGCGATTACGTGCAGGGCGTGATGGCTGCCGAGCTGGAGCAGATGGGCTGCGACTGCATCTGGCTGATCGGTCGCCCGGCCCTGCGCTTCGCGGGCGAAGTGGACGTCGACAACTGCTATCGCGAGGTGGCCGTGGAAGGGCTGGGTCGCGCCCTGGCGATGCCGGGGCTGGAAGCCTTGATGGAACAGCCGGCCGCCAAGGCCGAGCTGTGGAAGGCCATGCGCCGCAGCATGCCGCGCTGGCACATAGGTTCGTGAGTACGCGTGATGAGTGATGCAGTCAGCTTTCGCCCGATGACAGCGGCGGATATCGAAACCGTGCTGAAGATCGAATACGCCGCCTTCAGCCACCCCTGGACCCGCGGCATCTTCAACGATGCCCTGACGGCCTACGAGTGCTGGGTGATGTTCGAGGGCGAGCAGCAGGTCGGGCACGGCGTGATCAACGTGATCCTCGACGAGGCGCACCTGCTCAATATCACCGTCAAGCCGCAGAGCCAGGGCCGCGGCCTCGGCCTGCGCCTGCTGGAGCACCTGATGCAGCGCGCCCGCGAGCGCGGCGGCCGCGAATGCTTCCTCGAGGTACGCGCCAGCAATGCGCCGGCCTACCGTCTCTACGAGCGATACGGCTTCAACGAAGTGGGCCGCCGCCGGGCCTACTATCCGTCGGCCGATGGCCGCGAAGATGCGCTGGTGATGGCCTGCACGTTGCTGGATTGATGGCGCGTTCAGCCCGGCGGACGGTAGCTCAGTCCGCTGGCCCATGAGGCGGCGTTTCCCGGAGGGGCTAAAGCCCACCCTACGATCTGGCAGCTGTAGGGTGGATCACGCTTCACCGATCCACCGTGCTTCGGGGAAGGTGGATGTAAAAATCGTACGACCCCTGGACTGGTTGCTGCGCGGCCCGAGGCTGCGGCGCTTGGGCTGGGAGCTAGCGGACTCCACGACTCGCGGTTCCCGATCTCAAACTGTTGCTGTCCTCGTAGGGTGGATCACGCTTCACCGATCCACCATGCTCAGGTCAAGGTGGATGTAAAAATCGACATCCACCCTACGACTAGACTCCACCCGACGTTCAGGCGCGGCAAGCGGCCCGATCACTCCCCCGGCCGCTTGTCCCGGCCTGAATCCAGCGGGGCGTCGCCCTCCAGTTCATCGTCCGACAGCACACTGTCGTCCTCGCGCAGCACCGCGTCGCCACCGCTGAGGCCGGTGTCCTCGTCGCCCTTGGCGGGGCCGTCCCAGGGTTTGCCGTCCAGCGGGTCGTAGCGGCCCAGCTCGGCTTCGTCGAGGTCCACGTCTGCGCCGATCTCGTGTTCGGACACCACGCTCAGATCCTGATCCGCCGGGCCGCCGTGGCCTCGTTCGCGGGGTGAGCGCGAGCCATCGTCCGGAATCTGCGTCTCTGGCGCCAGGTCATCCATGGTGGTCTCGCCGCCGGGCACTTCGCCGACCGTCATGCCGGCCTCGGCCTCGCGCTCCGGCGGGAACTGATCGGCGATTTCCTCGGCCGGCACCTGGTCGCCGATGCGGCCCTTGCGCTCGTCCCGGCGCTGGTCGAAGTCGAGCGGCTCCATCGAGCCCATGCGGTCCTCGGTGTCGTCGATTTCCGTCGGGGTATAGGGTTTCTGATCGCTCATGATCGTCTCCTGTCAGGCCATCGGTCTTGCAGGTTGTGACCCGGCCGCTCGATGAAGATTCAGGTGCGCCGCTGGCCGGAACCGGCATCCGGGGCCATCCTTGATGGGCTGCGAATTCGGGCTGCAGTACCTGACCGGCAGGCGAGCGAAATGGGACGAACCACCGCGCGTGATCCGGAGTCCTACCTGCATGAACGATCAAAACGACCAACCTGCGCCTGAGGCTCGGCGCTGCGCTTTCTTCTTCGACGTCGACGGCACGCTGGCTGAAATTCAGCCCCGCCCGGAGCTCGTCTTCATTCCACCGCCCACCCTTGCGGCCCTGGAACGACTGCATGCCGACGGGATTCCCGTCGCCGTGATCTCCGGGCGCCCCCTGGCACAGCTCGATGCGTTGCTGGCGCCGCTGCAACTGCCCGCCGCCGGCGTGCATGGCGCCGAGCGCCGGGATGCCGAAGGCGAGTTGCGCAACCTGGCGCTGGATGCACCGCAGCTGGAGCGCATCCAGCGCGAGCTGGCCGAAGCCTGCAGCGAGCACCCCGGCTTGCATCTGGAGAACAAGGGCGTCGCCTTCGCGCTGCACTTTCGCCTGGCGCCGCAGCTGGAACAGATCGCCCGCGAGCTCGCCGAGCATTTCGCCGAGCGCTACGCCGAGGTGCTGAGCCTGCAGCCCGGCAAGTGCGTGTTCGAACTCAAGCCGCGCGGGGCGAGCAAGGGCGAAGTCATTCGTGCCTTCATGGAGGAGATGCCGTTCGCCGGCCGCACCCCGGTATTCGTCGGCGACGACCTCACCGACGAAGCCGGTTTCGCCGTCGTCAACGAGCTGGGCGGGCGTTCCATCAAGGTCGGCGAGGGGCCCAGCGAGGCTCGCGAGCGATTGTCATCGGTACATGCGGTCGGCGGCTGGCTGGAACAGCTGCTGAGCGAGCTCGGCGAACCGGCCGAGCCCATAACAAAACCAGACTAGAGCGAGATTTTTGCCATGAGCCGTTTAGTAGTGGTTTCCAACCGCGTCGCGCCGATCAAGGCGGGCAAGGTGGCTGCCGGAGGGTTGGCCGTCGGTGTCTACGATGCCCTGCGCCAGGCCGGAGGCATCTGGTTCGGCTGGAGCGGCGAGGTCAGCGCGACCCCGACCATCAACACCGAGGAAGTCGGCAACATCACCTATGTCACGCTGCCGCTGAACAAGCGTGACTACGACCAGTATTACCGCGGCTTCTCCAACGCCACGCTGTGGCCGATCTTTCACTACCGCATCGACCTGGCCCGCTACAGCCGCGAGGAATACGACGGCTACCGGCGGGTCAACGCCATGCTGGCCGAGAAGCTCATGCCGCTGCTCAGGCCCGACGACATCATCTGGATCCACGACTACCACCTGATCCCCTTCGCCGAAGCCTGCCGCCAGCTGGGCGTGCGCAACCGCATCGGCTTCTTCCTGCACATCCCGTTTCCGGCGCCGGAAATCCTCACCGCCATCCCGCCGCACAACGACCTGCTCAAGACGCTCTGCTACTACGACCTGATCGGCTTCCAGACCGACACCGACCGCCTGGCCTTTCAGGACTACATCACCCGCGAGGTGCGTGGCGTCATCGAGCCGGATGGCAGCCTGACCGCCTATGGGCAGAACTTCCGCGCCGGCGTCTACCCCATCGGTGTGGTGCCGGACGAAATCCAGCAGCTCGCCGAAGGCTACAAGGGCCGCGCGCATCCCATGCGCCGCGCCACCGACACACGCCGCCAGACCATCATCTCGGTCGACCGCCTGGACTACTCCAAGGGCCTGGTCGAGCGCTTCCGCGCCTACGAAGAGTTCCTCGACCGTTATCCCAAGCACCGCAACAACGTCGAATTCCTGCAGATCGCGCCGACCTCGCGTTCCGACGTGCGCACCTATCAGCACATCCGCGAACAGCTCGAAAGCCAGGCCGGGCACCTCAACGGGCGTCTCTCCGACCTCGACTGGACGCCGCTGCACTACCTCAACAAGAGTTACGACCGCCGGGTGCTTATGGGCCTGTTCCGCACCGCCGACGTCGGCTTCGTCACCCCGCTGCGCGATGGCATGAACCTGGTCGCCAAGGAATACGTCGCCGCGCAGGACCCGGAAAACCCAGGCGTGCTGGTGCTGTCGCGCTTCGCCGGTGCGGCGCGCGAGCTGACCTCGGCGCTGATCGTCAATCCGTACGATTGCGTCGGCATGGCCGAAGCCCTTGACCGCGCGCTGAGCATGCCGCTCGCCGAACGCAAGGATCGCTACGAGCACCTGATGCGCGCCATACGTGCCGCCGATCTGGATGCCTGGCGCGACAACTTCATGCGTGACCTGCGTTCGTTCGTCTCCCAGCCCAGCACCACGGTCATCGAAACGGAAGAACTCGTCGAGCCAGACTGACCGCCCGCGCGAGCCGGCCTTGCTTGTCAAAGGCTGGACCGGCTCGTAAGGTGCGGGGCCGAACCATAGGGACAACGTAGATGAGCGAGCTGGAACCGCTGTTCGAGAACAACGCCCGCTGGGCCGAGGCCATCAAGGAAGAAGACCCCACCTTCTTCGAGAAACTGTCCAAGCAGCAGGCGCCGGAATACCTGTGGATCGGCTGCTCCGATGCCCGTGTGCCCGCCAACGAGATCGTCGGCCTGCTGCCGGGCGATCTGTTCGTGCATCGCAACGTCGCCAATGTCGTGCTGCACACCGACCTCAACTGCCTGTCGGTCATCCAGTACGCGGTCGACGTGCTCAAGGTCAAACACATCCTCGTCACCGGCCACTACGGCTGCGGTGGCGTGCGCGCCTCCATGCGTGACGACCAGCTGGGCCTGATCGACGGCTGGCTGCGCAGCATCCGCGACCTCTACTACGAGCACCGCGTGCACCTGTCCAAGCTAGACAGCGAAGAGGAGCAGGTCGACCGTCTCTGCGAGCTCAACGTCATCCAGCAGGTCGCCAACGTCAGCCACACCACCATCGTCCAGAACGCCTGGCACCGCGGGCAGCCGCTCGCCGTGCACGGCTGCATCTACGGCATCAAGGATGGCCTGTGGAAGAATCTCAACGTCACGGTGAGCGGGCTCGATCAGTTGCCCTCGCAATACCGTCTGCGCCCGCCGCGCCAAGCCTGATGAGTGCGCGTCAGGGTCCGGCCTTCGCCGGTCTGCTTATCGCCGTGCTCTGCTGGAGCGGCAACGCCCTGGTCGGCCGCGCCTTCCATGACAGCATCCCGCCGCTCAGCCTGTCGTTCTGGCGCTGGGTGCTGGCTACCAGTTTGCTGCTGCCTTTCGTCGCCAAGGGCATCTGGACGCACCGCTCCACCCTGCGTGCCGCCGGCTGGCGCCTGCCGGTGCTCGCCGCCATGGGCATCGCCAGCTACAACTCGCTGCTCTATACCGCCGCGCAAAGCACCGAAGCGATCAACCTCACGCTGGTGAACACCTGCCTGCCACTGGCGACCTTTATCGGTGCGGGCTTCCTGCTCGGTGAATGGCCATTGCGGCGCGCCTGGTTCGGCATGGCCGTGGCGGCGGCGGGGCTGCTCTACCTGATCAGCCGTGGCAGCTGGCAGACCTTTGCCAGCCTGTCGTTCAAGGCCGGCGACCTCATCATGCTGCTCGCCGTGCTGGTCTGGGCCCTGTACACGCTGCTGCTGCGGCGCTGGTCGAGTTTCCTCACCGTGCCACCGCTGGTGCTGCTCGGCGTGCTGATGCTGCTGGGCGTGCCGCTGATCCTGCCGTTCTACCTGTACGAACTGAGCCGGGTGGGGGGCTTCGCCGCCACACCGGCCAACCTCGGCGCTATTGGCTACACCGCTGTGTTCGCCTCGCTGATCGCCTACCTCGCCTGGAACCACGGCGTAAAAGTCGTCGGCGCCGCCAAGGCCGCCATGGCCAGCTACCTGATGCCCGTCTTCACCGCACTGCTCGGCTGGGTGCTGCTGGGCGAGGCCCTGCGCACCTTCCACTGGATCGGCGGCGCCCTGATCTTCGCCGGCCTGCTGCTGGCCACGCGGCCGTCGTTCCGCTAGGGCCGTAGGATCCCGATCTGGGCTGCCGACCAGCGCGGCCCGGGCTAGGCGCCCCCACCTACGCGGCCCGACCGTTCGTAACTAACCGTTTGAAAAGGATAAAAAATCTGCGGACCCAGGGTTGACAGCCCAAACCGACCAGAGAATAATGCGCGCCACTTGGCTACATAGCTCAGTTGGTTAGAGCGCAGCATTCATAATGCTGATGTCCCAGGTTCAAGTCCCGGTGTAGCCACCAGACACAGAAAGGCGGTTAGCGAAAGCTAACCGCCTTTTTTGTTTTTCAGCTGTGACTACCGCCCTCAGGATCGCCTAGCAGTACCCCTTCTGTTGATGCTGCTAGCCGGTACGACATTCAGCCATCTCGATATCTGGCACCTACGCAAAAAATAAATCTATCCCCTTTCCCTTATAGCAAGCGAACAAGTGTCTGGTTCGAGAAAGAAACCGGCATCGACCGGTATCGGTGGGGCAACATTCGCAACGGTAAAGCGCGTCTTTCTGATGCAGAGATCGAAGCTGTCGTGAAGGTATTTCCTCAGTACGCTTTATGGCTTGTTACTGGCACCACTGCGCCTGAGTGCGGCCAGACAAGCCCCGAGTACGATGAGGCCAACCGAGACTTGACCAATCCAAACGCGGGATAGCGATCACACAGGAAGTAGCTAGGCGCTGGTACGCCCGAAGGATCGGAGGAGAGGACGGATATGGATATTGCACGTGCGCTGCTGAAAGCAGGCGTGACCGTGGCTGCGATGTTTGCCATCTACCAAGGGTCGCAGGGAATGCAGGTGTTCGCGAAGCAACGCTCAGCGGATGCGAATCAGAAGGCCAAAATGCAGCAATCTGAACCGCTAGAGCGGCTGACGACTACATTGAGGCCCTTCGATCACAGGAAACTGAACGGCGCCGATCCGGCGCCAATAGCTCTACCAGCCACTAAGTGGGTATGCAGCAGAAGAGTAATTCTCTACTGCGCTATTTGGGCGTGAGTGACGAAAGAGATATTAGATCGCCTGGGTGATCCAAGGTCAGTCGGTTCCGGGCTTCAAACATAAGTGCCTCAAGGTTTAGCTTGTCTCCCGGCCAAAAAATATCCTCACAAAAGTTAATAAACCCCAGCGGTAGCGGCACAAAATCGGCGGGAATTCGTAGGTCGTTAATTCCACTAAACTGAATGTGTGCCTTGCAGTGAGATTTCGCACTAGGATCATAGTCGAATCGCAGGTGCGAAGTGTTGGCTGGCAGAATGTCAAGCTGTTCGATTATTTCTGTCCAATTATAAAGATGTTCGTATATTTCATTGTCTTCTCTGTCGATAGCTCGCTGTGCTCCTTCAAAAAACTCCTCTATCCCATCTTTAACCGGTAGGGGTCTTGGGTAAAAAGCCAATCGAGCCCCAATCAAAGATTCGTCATTGGAGAAGCTATAATAGAACTGAAAGAAAGAGCCGTCTTGAAGAAGTATTGAGTACTGCTGGCTATCGATAAGAGCTTGGTACTCAAAGGGATAATAAAGCCCCGTTAGAATGCCAGGCCTTCTACCTCTCCAGCTAATAGTTCGCTCTCCCTGCATCACTAAGGTGTTGTCTGACTGAACTATAGGTCTCAATCTTTCCAAGGCATTGATCAGGCCCTGACAGGCGTTCGCAAAGCGCATTACTTTTCATCCGGCTGGCGGAGGAGCAACGCCCGCAACTCCGGGTTTTGATCTACCAGATCAACTAGGCGCTGAATTTCATCCAGCTCTTTATCGGATTTTCCGAGAAATGTCTTGCTGCTGTCTACTTGCTCACGGCTCGGGCATATAAAACAGAATCTTGGGAAGTCCCGTTTAATTGCTTCAATTTCTGAAACTAACGGCTCCATTCCAGCGCCTACGCCGCTTATGTAACACCAGCCTCGTGAACGGGTTACGGCAACAAAGAACGCATTTCGCATTCGAAGTGTGAAATCGTTGCTCAGTCTGTGAGCGTTGATAACGAAGACAATGTTTGCCTCATTTCCCTTTGCTCGAAAAGGGGTCGAGATTGTTACAAAGCCTTTGGGTTTGAATACATCGGAACTTTCAACGTACCCAGGAATGACTGATCTGACACCGATTTGCATTAGTGCGCGTTGAATAGCCAGCATCTGGTTCTTATTATTGCTAGAAATAAGATTGATGATGACGATCTCTTCTGGCGAGACCCCCTCATCAAAAACTAGCTGGGCGGTTGCAGGAGCTGAGTGCAACACGGTTATTGAATTGAAGCCGGAGCATCATGCCGCATTGCCATGGCATTTTGCATGACCTCTCCCATCACCTCGATGGGGCATTTGAAGTCGAAGCGCTTGCGCGGTCGCATGTTCAGTTGCAGCGCAATGGCGTCCAGCTCCTCCTGGCTGTGTACCGACAGGTCTGTGCCTTTGGGCAGGTACTGGCGGATCAGGCCATTGATGTTTTCGTTGCTGCCGCGCTGCCAGGGGCTGTGCGGGTCGCAGAAGTAGATCGCCACGCCGGTTCTTTGGGTGATCTCGGCGTGTCGCGCCATCTCCCGGCCCTGGTCGTAAGTCATGCTCTTGCGCATCTCCAGCGGCATGCTATTGAGCGCGGCGCTGAAGCCTTCCAGCGCCGAAGTCGCCGTCGCGTCGTTCATCTTCACCAACATCAGGTAGCCACTGGTGCGTTCCACCAGCGTACCGACGGACGAGGCGTTGGCCTTACCCTTGATGAGGTCGCCTTCCCAATGCCCCGGCATCAGCCTGTCTTCAATCTCCGGCGGGCGCACATGAATACTGACCATCTCGGGGATCTGGCCGCGCCTATCCACGCCACCAGAGCGCGGCCGGCGCGTCGTCTTGCCTTGGCGCAGACAGATGATCAGCTCCTTACGCAGCTCACCCACTGGCAGGGCATAGATCGCGTTGTAGATCGTCTCGCGACAGACGTAGGCATCTCGCAGGTTGGGTATGTTCATGCTGCGCAGCTTGCCGGCAATCTGCTCGGGAGACAAACGCTCACGCAGCATATGGGTCACCAGTTCGAAGCGCTCGCTACCCGGCAACAGTTTTCGCATCGGTCGACAAACTTGGCGGCGGGCCTGCATTTGCTGCTGGGCCAGGCGGGCCGAGTAGCCACCGCAAGCACCTCGGTTACGGCGCAGCTCACGGCTGATGGTCGAAGGGGATCGGTTGATCAAGCAGGCAATCCTGCGCAGGCTGAAGCCTTGGATACGACCGATTTGAATGGTGGCGCGCTCTTCAACGCTGAGTTCGGTATAAGACATAGGGGCAGCACCGTACCGGAAAGGTCAGGTGTTGCACTCAGTTTTTGCCGCCGCCCTGTTTTACCTTGCTAGCCACAAAGCTAAGCTGCGCCTCGTCGTTGAAGCATACTTCGGTGCGAACCAAATTCAGCGGGCGCTTGCTGTTGTCTAGTAGTATTCCCTCAAGAAGATTTCGGCTGTTGGCGTCAGGCCTCTCGATAACGACGTTCTCACCTTCTGATATCATAAGAGATCTGGGCTCTATGACCTGATATCCAATAGCTTTCCAATCCCCTGGGAGATAAAACATCTCGCTCTGTCGATTCGAATATAGGCCCATAGCGACGCCGTGTGCTGTCATCAATACAGGTCGCGGCGTGCGATAGCAATTTGGTAATACAAAATCTTTAGGGATTTCGCCTGGGTACTTTCCATGTAATACGCTGTTTGGCAAATTCGGCTCGCCATCAGTCTCTCCGAAAAGCTCCGCGGGTCCTTTTATGAGCGTGTCTTTGAGTGATTGAAACTCATCATATGCCCAAATGATGCGCTTATTCGCGCCTTCCCCTTTTGCTAATTTATAAGCAACTTGAAATATTTCGCTTGAGAAGTCTTGTGCCTCATCGATTAGGATAAGGTCGTACTCAGGCTTTATTTTATCTCCCATTCGGGAAAGTAAATCTTTATAAATGTAGCCAAGTTGATCTCTGTGGCCGCGAGTGTCCGACCATGTAAGGGGGGTAATACCTAGTTTCTGGCAAAGCGTCGAATACAGGCCCGGGCGTTGCTTGCCTCCCCATGCGTGAAAAACATGTAGCTTCTCGTCAAAGTCGGGTGCTTTTTTTGCTTCTAAAGTGTAGTAGCGAGATATGAGATTCTGAACGTGAGAGTACAGGCTCTGAGTGTTGAATAGATAAAGGATCTTGTAGTCGGAAAACTTTTTGTGCGTAATGGCTGCTTTCAAACAAAGGACAATTGTTTTTCCAGTGCCAGCAAGCCCTCGGATACGCTGAGGCCCTGGAGGCAATTGCATAGCGGCAAGTCGCTGAGCGTCGTCCTGTTTAAAAGTGGTTCTTAGTGATTTTTGGATGTAATCATTAATAGTATTAAGGGGTTCTTCTACTGCGGATTTCTTTTCCTCGTATACGAAGGTTCCTTCTAGCAACGAGAATATGCGACCTAATTGTTCATCAGAGCATTGGAAGTCGTGCTCTATTGAAGAAAGCCAAGGTTGAAGGTCTTCAAAGAAAACAACCTCACTGGCGCTTTCTTCTTGATTGATTAGTCCAGCTTCGCTCGCTTGGTTGGAGCAAAATAAAACCGCACTTGTAATCGGGACCCGAATGTTCCTTGTTTTTCGGTCATAAAGGGATAGATCATTTTTTAAACGGCTTCGCACTTCTTCTTCGTAAATGTCAACCACCCAAGATCGTGAGGTTATTAGCTCCCCATTATCTAGTCGCCAGAACTCAACGCCACCACTCTCGATGACGTCTACAACTCTCTCCTCAAGAACATCTAATAATATTATGCCATGTTCTTTGGAAACTATTATAAAGGACGGGACATCGTCGTCGGACGCTCGTCCAAGCGTGGTTAGCTTGTAGGCGAGATACCCATGGCATTGATTAAATAGAGTCAGTACAACGTCGGAGACTTGAAAATGAAATGGCCGATTTTCTAATGCAAGGGAGCCTGAGAGAAAAGAGAAGGGATTATCCATGCTAGCTATCCAGAGTTGTTTGATATTCGGCCGTACTAAAACGAAATTACTACATTATTTCTTAAAAAAATAAAACACTTGGTAAGTCGCGGCGTGTTTGAATAACGGCGCATTGTTTAAGTATTAGGAATGGTCTCATAGCTTATACGAATGCGTTAGTGGGAAGGGATTGTAGCCTAGCGGAAAGCGTGCATCAGCACGAGGGAGTGGTCAAAGCTGACGGTGACCACTTAACTCGGTCGCGCGGGTAGGCTATGGTTTTGTGGGGCTGCCGAAGGCATCAGAACCCCGGTTTATGGGCTTCTCTGGGTCACCAGGGCGAGGTCCAAGCGAATCATAATGCTCCGCTCACCCGTCTAGCGGCACCCACTAGACATCCAAAGGCGCCTAGCCAAAGCTAGCCGCCTTTTTTCGTTCCTTCTGTTTGCTGTTCCGTTTACCGAGGTAAACCATGCGTGAGCGTTTCGATGAGATTCGTGCCGAGCGGGATGTTCATTCCGTGGAGCCGGTTGTTTACAACCGTGACCCCCATGCCGGGCTGTGGAAGCAGATCGCACTGGGGATCGTGGTGGGTTATCTGGCGTTGGGTCTGATCAGCGCCGTGGGTTGGGCGGTGTTTGCACGGTTCGCCTTGGGCGGGCTGCAGATAGCGGTGCCTTGAGGTCGGGCGTTTGCCCGGCGCACAGGCCGCAACGGTAGGGATTCCGGTGCATGGCGGGCCGTTGACCGTGCCGTGCGGGCGGCGCAGAATCGCGCCATTTGGCGGGGCGACCCAGCCTGCAGGTTTTCTTTTGTGTAGTAAGGGCGTGCGATGAATACCTTTCTGACGGCGGTCTCGGTGGTCGTTTGTGTGTTGGCGATCAGTGCGGGTGTGATGCTCGATGTTCGGCACAAGCCGAGCGACGAGGCGAAGCGGGTGTATACCGCCGAGCGGGTGAACGAGATTCTGCGGCGTAATACGAAGCACAGCTGAGCCGCAGGCGAGGCTGAAGCGTGAAAACAGGCGGCCCGAGGGTCGCCTTTTTCATGCCCGGAAAAAAGCCGGGCGCGGGGCCCGGCGAAGTCCAACGAGGAGGGGGGCTGCGGCGTGGTGCTTACCAGAGTGGCAGGCTGTAGCTGACGATAAAGCGGTTCTCGTCCAGATCGCTGCCGAAGTTGCTGCGGGTGGTGGCGTTGCGCAGGCGCAGGCCGAGGTTCTTCAGCGGGCCGCTCTGGAACACGTAAGCGAGGTCGGTATTGCGTTCCCAGGTCTTGCCTTCGCTGGCGCCGGGGCCGCGGTCGACGTTGTCGCCGGAGAGGTAGCGGGTCATCAGGCTCAGGCCGGGAATGCCCATGGCGGCGAAGTCGTAGTCGTAGCGGACCTGCCAGGAGCGTTCGTCCTCGTTGCCGAAGTCGTTGATCTGCACCAGGTTGACCAGCGAGTTGTCGCTGCCGGCGATGTAGGCGAAGCCGGTATCGCCATTGAGCTGCTGGTAGCCGGCGCCGAAGGCGTGGCCGCCGAGCTTGTAGGTGAACATGGCGCCGAAGGCATCGGCGTCGACGTTGCTGCCGCCGTCGTCGGTCTGGTGCACGTAGCGCAGGTCGGTCTTGAAGCTCTGCTTGTCGCCGAGCGGCAGCACGTGGACCAGGCCGAAGTTGTGTTCCTTGTAGATGCCGTCCAGCCCGCCGTAGAAGTAGCTGGTGCTGAGCTCGGGCGACCAGGCGTAGCGTGCGCCGGCGAAGAGGAATTCGTCGCTGCTGGTCTGGCTGCCGAACTGGATGTTGCGGCGGCCGCCGTTGAAGGCGGTCATTTCCTCGTTATCGGAGGAGTTGCGCTGGTTGACGCGGTCGAGCTTGCCGAGGTCCAGGGTCAGGCCGTCGATCTCCTTGCTCTGCAGCCAGGCGCCGCGATAGGTCTGCGGCAGCAGGCGGCTGTCGTTGCGCATCACCACCGGCAGGATGGGTTGCAGGGTGCCGACGTGCAGGGTGGTGGCGGACAGTTTGGCCTTGGCCGTCACACCGGCGGAGCCGTAGTCGTCCTGGGCACGGTTGGGGGCGTCGCGGTCGCTCTGCAGGATGCCGGTGCCGACGCGGTCGGGGCTGGAGTCGAGCTTCACGCCGAGCAGGCCGATGGCATCCAGGCCGAAGCCGATCGGGCCTTCGGTGTAGCCGGATTCCATTTTCAGCATGAAGCCCTGGGCCCATTCCTCGGCCTTGGACTGGCCGGTGCCGGAACGGAAATCACGGTTCATGAGAAGTTGCGCAAATCGATGCTGGCCTTGCTGTCTTCAACGAAGGCGGCGCTGGCGGGGTGGGTGGCGATCACTACGGCGCCGCCGCAGAGAATGTGGCAGAGGGATTTGTGGTGCAGTCGCATGGTATTTCCTCTTGTTGTTGTTTTGGGCCGCTCTCGGGCGGCTACTGGGCATAGAGCGAAAGGCGTGCCAGTGGCGCAAATAGCCGGCCTGTTCGGCTGGATCGGGCGTGCCAGAGCGCTTGCGCGTCGCATTGCCTTGGCGCGGGAGCGGCACGGCAAGCGTCCGGCTGGCTGGACATGTATGGCGCGCGGCCAGCTTTGGCGAGGCGGTGTCCAGCGCGGCGGACGGTTGGAGGAGGGCACCGGCCGGGGAGCCGGCGCCGGTTCAGATGCTAGCGGGTGCCCTTGCGGCTCTGCACGCAGACGAAGCTCGTGGCGGCATTGACGTCGCCCTTGCCGACGTACTTCGGCCAGCCGGGGTATTCGCACAGCGGGCGGGTGCGGCCGGGCACGCCGACGCTGTCGGCAACGACCTGCCGCCGCGGCGCACGGCCCTGTTCGACCCAGTCTTCCAGTGCGCTCAGCGAATCCCAGGCGGCGTTGAACACGGTGCTGGCGGCGTGGCCGTAGCCGGGGATCTCGTAGTAGCGCAGGAAGCGCTGCGTCTTGCCCGGGCCCATGTCGCGGCGCACACGCTCGTAGTACTCGGCGGTGGCGCGGGTGCTCACCAGTTGGTCGGAGGTACCGTGGGCCATGAGGATCTTGCCGCCGTTGCGGGCGAATGCGGACAGGTCGGTCCGGTTGACGTCCTGGCGCAGCGACAGCTCGCTGATGCGCGCCTGCCACGGGCCGGGGTTCTGCGGGTCGAGGGTCAGCGAGTTGAAGGTGGGATTGCGCGTCACGAAGAAGCGCACCCATTCGTCCCAGAAGCCGGAATGGTAGGGCGCGCCCTCGGCGAAACCGGTGCCGTGCACGGGCATCGGGTAGCTCGGCTGCAGGGTGTTGAGGCCGAGGCGGTTGACCACCAGCTGCACGCCTTCACCCGGCCGGCCGAGGTCGGTGCCCCAGGTGTTGAAGCCAGGGTAGTGCGTCTCGCCGCTGGCCAGCGGGAAGTTGAAGCGGATCGGGCTGTTGAACACCCGCAGCGCCTGGATCTGCGCATCCGACAGGCAACGCTGCGAGGTGTCGGCACCGCCCGGGCAACGCAGCGGTTTGCCGTTGAGCTTGGCGCGGGCCGGGTCGAACTTGGCATTGCACGCGGCCTGATGGCTGATCACGCCGTCGCGCACGCCGTCCAGCCCGTCACAGGCCTGCATCGAGGCTTCCAGCAGTGCGGCGCGTTTTTCCAGGCTGGGAAAGGCGCCGGGCTGGGCGAGGGCGCGGGTGATGCGGCCGAACTGCAGGTCCAGCGCCAGGGCGTTGTAGGCGGGGTAAAGGACGATGGCGCCGTGGAAGTCGGTCGGCCATTGCTGCACCACGGCCAGCGCCTCGCGGCCACCGGTGGAGCCACCGGCGAAATAGCTGCGCTCGGGCGTGGCGCCGTAGCGTTGTTCGATCAGGTAGACGGCGGTATCGCGGGTTTTCTTCAGCGCATCGTGGGCGTAGTTGGCCAGGGCTTCGTCGTTCCAGGCAAAGGAGCCGGGGCTCGCCGGGTCGGCGACGTGCCCGGAGTCGCTGCCGAACACCGCGTAGCCACGGCCGAGCGGCGTGGGTCGATCCAGCGGGCCGGCGGGGACGTTGCCGGCGACGTTCGGCACCGTGCCGTTGTAACCGCCGCCGCCGAACATCATCGCCTTGCGGTTCCATTGTTCCGGCAGCACCAGGCGCATGCGGATTGCCGGTGCGGCGGGATCGACCGGGCGAATCTCGGCGCTGACATCGCAATAGGCGCCGAAAGTCTGCGGGGCGCTGCCGCCGGCGGCCACCGGGGTCGCCGCCGTGACGCGGGCGCCGCTGGTAGGCAGGCCGATGGCCTGGGCCGGGATCTCGCGGCCGAGCAGTTCGGTGCAGGTCGCCGCCTGGGCGGACTGACTGGCCAGCAGCGCCAGGGCGAGGGAGGCCAGGGGCAGGGAACAGCGCGCAAGCGAGTTGCAGGATGGATGCATCATTGAGGCTTTCCTTCTTCTTGTTTTCGGGCCGTGCGCCGGGTAGGCGCATAAGCGCTCAAGCCAATGACATGCCAGCGGACGGAAGGAAGGGAGAGCAGGCGATGGCCGGTCGCCGCGCTTGCGGCGAAGGCTCTGGCGCAGGGATCGGGTCGATAACGGGGAAGGTTGCGCGAGGCGCCTGGGGCTCAGGCGGGCGAGGCAGGGTGTCCGGCGCGCTGGACGACCGTCCGCCGCGCCGGACACTCAGGTGGCTAGTTGTAGCGGCCGTTCAGCCCCCCGACGCTGTAGCGCCCGGCGCCGAGCAGCAGGATGGCCAGCGAGCCGAACAGGAACAGGCCCTGCAGTTCGATGGCCCAGCCGCCCATCGGCCCGATGTCGAACAGCTCGGCCCGGTGCGCCAGGGCGAGGGCGACGACCATGTTGCCCAGCATCAGCAGGGCTCCGAGGCGGGTATACAGGCCGACGATCACCAGCAGCGGGCCGACCACTTCGCCCAGGAACACGCCATAGGCGAGAACGCTCGGCAGCCCCATGCCGGCCAGCATGCCGCCGATACCGTCGACGCCATGCAGCAGCTTGTGGATGCCATGCAGCAGCATCAGTACGCCGACCGAGAGCCTGAGAACGAGTTTGCCTGCATCGTCTGTCATCTTCGCGCATCCCAGTTGCGGCGCCAGGAGTCGGCGGCCCTGACTCCAATGTAGATCAGCCGCTGTGACATTGCCGCGTCGCGGTTGGCGCCAACCCGCGCGTTAGGCCGCTCAGCGCTGGCTCAGGCCATGCTGCTGCAGCTTGCTGTAGAGGCTGGCGCGGGAGATGCCGAGCTCCATGGCGGCGCGCCGACGGTTGCCCTTGCAGGCGGCCAGTGCGCTCTGCAGGGCGCGCCGCTCGGCCTGGGCGAGGGTCTGCGCCAGCGGTTGCAGCGGCAGTTCTTCGCTCGGCGCCGCCTCGGTCGGCAGGACAGCGCTTGGCGCGCTTGACGCATAGGCCGGCGCGTCGGCCGAGCGCGCCTGCTCGCCCAGGAGCGGCAGCAGGTGCGCAGCCTGCAGCTGCGGGCCATCGGCGGACAGCTGCGCGCGCTCCAGCAGGTTGCCCAGCTCGCGCACGTTGCCGCGCCAGGGTTGCGCGCAGAGCAGTGCCAGCGCTTCCGGGCTCAACTCCATCGGCGGCTGGCCGGAGCGGTTGGCGATGTCGTCCAGCAGGTGTTCGACCACTGCCGGGATATCGCTGGCGCGCTCGCGCAACGGCGGCACGCGCAGGGCGAGGACGTTGAGGCGGTAGTAGAGGTCGTCGCGGAACTGGCCGGCGGCGACCTTGGCTTCCAGGTCGATATGGGTCGCGGCGATCACCCGCACGTTGAGCGCCTTGACCTGGTTGGAGCCCAGCGGCTCGACCTCCTGCTCCTGCAGCACGCGCAGCAGCTTGGCCTGCAGCGGCAGCGGCAGGTCGCCGATCTCGTCGAGGAACAGCGTGCCGCCGTTGGCCACCTCGAACTTGCCGATGCGCGCCTTGCGGTCGGCACCGGTAAAGGCGCCGGGAGCGGTGCCGAACAGTTCGGCCTCCACCAGGCTTTCCGGAATCGCCGCGACGTTGACCGCGACGAAGGGCCCGCGTGCCCGTGGCGAGAGGTTATGGATGCCCTGGGCCAGCAGCTCCTTGCCGGTGCCGGTCTCGCCACGCAGCAGCACCGTAGCATCGAGCTGCGCGGCGCGCCGGGCCTGGCGCTTGATCTCGCTGGCGGCCGGGCTGTTGCCGATGAAACCGGCGATGGTGTAACGCGCCCGGCGTGCCTTGGCCAGTTCGTTCTGGGTGGCGACCAGCTGGGTCTGCAGGCTGGTGTACTTGGACATCAGCGGCTTGAGGTGGCGAGCGCGGTCGAACAGCACGAAGCCCAGCGCGCCGACCAGGGTGCCGTCCTCGTCGCGCAGTGGAATGCGGGTGACCACGAAGTGCTCGTCGCCGAAGGCCATCAGGTCGAGCATGCTCGGCTGGCCGCTTTCCACCACCTCGCGCAGGCAGCTGGCCGGCAGCACTTCCTCGATCTCCTTGCCGAGCACGCTGGACGGATCGCGAATGCCGACTTTCTCGGCGTACTTGTCGTTGATCCAGACGATGCGCGCCTGACGGTTGACCGCGATGGTGCCCTCACACTGCGCGTTGAGGTGATCGAACAACAGAGGCATGGCCACGGCACGGAAACGTTCCGGGGATACGCCGACGATCAGGCCGTGGTTGTCGAGTGCGTCGCGGGCAATGCTCATGGGCAGTCAGGGTCCGTTCTGGAGCGGCCGATTATGGTTGGCCCCGGCTGCCACGGGCAAGGCAACCGGGACATGCTCAGGGCTGGGAATACACTTCGTTCGGCAACCAGGTGGCTAGCGGTGCGAAATAGAACACCAGGGCCAGGCCGAGCAGTTGGATGAGGATATAGGGCAGCACGCCGAGGTAGACATCGCGGGTAGTGATGCCCGGTGGGCAGACGCCCTTGATGTAGAACAGCGCGAAGCCCACCGGCGGCGTGAGGAACGAGGTTTGCAGGCAGAGCGCGAAGAGAATCGCGAACCACAGCGGATCGACGCCCATGGAGAACAGCACCGGCGCCACCAGCGGCAGGATGATCAGGGTGATCTCCACCCAGTCGAGGAAGAACCCCAGCAGGAAGGTGATTGCCAGCACGGTGAGCAGCACGCCGGTCTGGCCGAACGGCAGGCCGGTGAGCGCCGCGCGGATCACGTCGTCGCCACCCAGGCCGCGCAGCACGGCGGCGAATACCGTGGCTCCGATGAAGATGCCGAAGATGAACGCGGCGGTGCGGCTGGTCTGGTACAGCGCATCCTTGAGCACCGGCAGGCTCAGCCGGCGGCTACCGGCGGCCATCAGCAACGCACCGAAGGCGCCCACCGCCGAAGCCTCGGTGGTGGTGGCGATGCCGAAGAAGATCGAGCCGAGCACGGCGAAGATCAGCGCCAGCGGCGGCACCACGGCCCAGAACACGTCGAGCAGGGCACGGCCGTCGAGCTTCGGCCGGTTGGCCGGGGCCGGAGCGAAGTCTTTTTTCAGCCAGGCGGTGATGACGATGTACAGCACGTACATCAGCGCCAGCATCATTCCCGGAATCAGCGCGCCCATGAACAGCTTGCCCACCGAAGCCTCCGAGGTGCCGAGGCGGTCGGCCATCAGCACCAGCATGATGCTCGGCGGAATCAGAATGCCCAGCGTACCCACCGAGCAGGCAGTGCCCACCGCCAGGCTCTTGTTGTAGTTGGCCTGCAGCATCGGCCCGATGGAGAGCATGCCGAGCAGCGCCACCGAGGCGCCGACGATGCCGGTGGAGGCGGCGAGCAGGATGCCGACCACCACCACCGTCACCGCATAGCCGCCGCGCAGCGGACCGAGCACGCGCACCAGGCTGTGCATCAGGCGTTCGGCGATGCCGGAGCGGTCGAGCATGATGCCCATGAAGATGAACAGCGGCAGGGCCACCATCAGCTCATTGGCGACGATGCCGTAGATGCGCGCGTCGAGCACGCCGATGGTGCCATCCCAGGTGAACCAGAGATTGGCGTCGAAGTGTTCGACCAGCACATAGCCGAGCACGGCGAACAGCAGGCCGATGCCGGCCAGCGACCAGGCGACCGGGAAGCCGAGCAGCAGCAGGCCCATGAAGCTGGCGAACATGGCGATGACGAGGATTTCTTCCAGACCCATGATTGCGACTACTCCATCAGGGCTGCGAACGAGTGCGGTCGCGCTCGTCCGAGGGGGCCGTCAGGGCCCGCGGGAAATTGAGCAGCAGGGTGCTGCAGCGCAGCGCGCGGGACAGCAGCGCCAGCGCCACCAGCACGAGGCCGATGGGCAGCACGCTCTTGAAGATGAAGCGGTAGGGCAGCCCACTGGGCGCCTGGGAGCGTTCGTTGTAGAGGTAGGCCTTGTAGGCGTAGGGGATCAGTGCATCGATCATCAGCACGATCACCGGCAGCGCCAGCAGGGCGATGGCCAGCAGCTCGATCCAGGCCTGGCTGCGCAGGCTGAAGCGTTCGCGTAGCACGTCGACGCGCACATGGTCGTCGCGCACCACGGCGTAGGCGAGGGCGAGCATCAGGGCGGCGCCGAACAGGTGCCAGGACAGTTCTTCCAGCGCAATGGAACCGCGCGAGAGGGCGAAGCGGCTGAACACGTTGGCCAGCACGACCAGCAGAACCGCCAGCCAGAGCCAGGCGCTGGCCTGGCCGATGGCGACCAGCAGGCGGTCCAGCGGCCGCGAAATACGGTTGTACGGCAGCGCGTCGGGCGCTGGCGCATCGGGAGAGACGGGCTTGAAGGACACGGCGGACCTCGGAATCTCGGCACACAGGGATAGAAGGCGGGCACGTCGCCGTGCCCGCGGGCTGCAGCGCAGCCGTCAGTCGTACTTGTAGAAGTCGCGCGGCAGGTAGCCCATGCCGTGCCAGATCGAGTGGTGCTTCATGAACTCGCGCTGGCTGGTCAGTACGCGCTTGAACATCTCGTCCTTGGCGGCCATCTCGTCGAGCACCTCATCGGTGACCTTCTGCAGCTCGCGCAGTACCGGCTCGGGCAGCACCTGGGCCTTCACGCCCTGCTTCTGGTAGTCACGCAGCGCGGTCGGCTGAGCCCACTCGCTTTCGGCGAAGCCCTTGAGCGTGGCCGACTCGCAGCCCATCTCGATGAGCGCACGGCTCTCCGGCTTCAGCTTGTCCCAGACGTCCTTGTTCACCAGCAGGTGCGAGGTGGTCAGCGTCTGGTGCCAGCCGGGCATGATGTAGTTCTTGATGATCTGGTCCAGGCCCAGCATCTTGTCCACCGCCGGCTGCGAGAACTCGGTGGCGTCGATGGTCTTGCGCTCCAGCGCCTGGTAGATCTCGCCGCCCGGCACCATGGTCACCGAGGCGCCGAGCTTTTCCAGCACCTTGCCGCCGATGCCGGCGAAGCGGATACGCAGGCCATCGAAGTCTTCCAGCTTCTCGATGGGCTTGGCGAACCAGCCGGCGCCTTCCGGGCCGATGATGCTGCACAGCATCGGATGGATGTTGCGCTGGGCGTAGATTTCCTCGAGCAGCTTCTTGCCGTCACCCTGGTAGTACCAGGCCAGGTGCGCCGGCGGCTCCATGTTGAACGGCGCGCCGGAGTACAGCGGCAGGGCCGGAATGGTGCCCTGGTCGTAGCCGATCCAGGTGTAGCCGGCCGGGTACTTGCCGCTGCTCACCGCATCCATAATCTCGAACGGCGGCACCAGTTCGCCCGGCTCGTAGTAGCGCAGCTGGATGTCGCCGCCCGAGACGGCCTTGAGCGATTCGGAAAGGTGCTTGACCGGCGTGGTCAGGCCGATCAGGTGGGAGGGGAAGGCCAGCGGCACCTGCCAGCGGATCTTCTCCGCGGCACTGGCGACGCCACTGAGCAGGCTGGCGCCGAGCAGGGTGGTGGCACCGATGGCGCAGGCGATACGGGAAAGCTTGTTCTTGGTCGACATGCAGATTTCCTTCTTGTTGTTGTTCTGTGCCCGAGGGCGGACGCGTAACCGCCCGTGCGTCGAGGGCGTTAACAGGCCAGAACAAGAACAGAGGCCGAGCCGATGCTGCCGATCCGGCGCCAGTCTTGTTCTTTGGTTTGTTCTGGCGTCGCGGGGTGGATTGCAGGTTCTGTGCCTATCGCCCGCGAACGAGGAAAGGCGCGCGCTGCAGCGCTATTGGAGTGATTGCAGGACGATGGCGGTGTCCGCTGCGGCAGACACTGCCCGGATGGATATGCGGCAGTGTCCGAAATTCTGGAACATGTCCATTTATTTGGACGGCGCGATAACGAACTGGCGGACAAACGAATCCGGCGTGCGCAGGGCGCAACGCCGGATGAGAGGCAGGCGAGAAGGGCGTCGGATCAGCTGGCGGCTTGCTTGGCCAGCGTGCTTTCCAGTGCGGTGCGGCAGCGCTCCTCGGCGGTGTCCAGCTCCAGCTGCATCTGCTGGATGTCGAGTAGCTGCTGCTCCAGCTGCTGGCGCCGCTCGGCGATCATCTGCAGCATGATGTTCAGCTGCTTCTGGTTGCCGGCCTTGGGATCGTAGAGCTCGATCAGGGTCTTGCATTCGGCCAGCGAGAAGCCGATGCGCTTGCCGCGCAGGATCAGCTTCAGCGCGACGCGATCCTTGGGCGAATAGATGCGCTCCTGGCCGCGGCGGGTTGGCGTGAGCATGCCCTGTTCTTCATAGAAACGGATGGCGCGGGTGGTGATGTCCAGCTCGTTGGCCAGGTCGGAAATGCTGTAGGTCTGTTTAGCCATGATTCCTTCCGATCATCCTCTGTCACGCCCGGTGATCCGGGCGCGTATGTCTGCCCCGCGCCGTGTGATTCGCTCAGGGGCGTTCGACTGCCAAGGCTACTCCCTGACCACCACCGATGCACAGTGTCGCCAGGCCCTTGCGCGCGTCGCGGCGCTGCATCTCGTGCAGCAGGGTCACCAGGATGCGGCAGCCCGAGGCGCCGATCGGGTGACCGAGGGCGATGGCCCCGCCGTTCACGTTGACCTTATCGGCATCCCAGCCCAATTCCTTACCGACCGACAACGCCTGCACGGCGAAGGCTTCGTTGGCTTCGATCAGGTCCAGCTCGGCCAGCGTCCAGCCGGCCTTGTCCAGGCAGCGTCGGGTGGCGGTGACCGGGCCGATGCCCATGATCGCCGGGTCGACGCCGGCGTTGGCGTAGCCGGCGATCTTGGCCAGCACCGGCAGGCCCAGGGCCTCGGCCTTGCTGGCGCTCATCAGCACCACCGCGGCGGCGCCGTCGTTGAGGGTCGAGGCGTTGCCGGCGGTGACGCAGCCGTCCTTCTTGAAGGCTGCACGCAGGCCGCCGAGGGATTCGGCCGTGGTGCCGGCGCGCGGCTGCTCGTCACGGGCGAAGGCGACCGGGTCGCCCTTGCGCTGGGGAATCATGACCGGGGTGATCTCGGCATCGAAGCGGCCGCTTTCGATGGCCGCCGCGGCACGCTGCTGCGACTGTGCGGCGAAGGCGTCCTGCTGGGCGCGGTCGATGCCGTACTTGTCGGCCAGGTTCTCCGCGGTGATGCCCATGTGGTAGTCGTTGAAGGCGTCCCACAGGCCGTCGGTGATCATGGTATCGACGATCTGCGCGTGGCCCATGCGCAGGCCGGTGCGTGCGCCGGGCAGAACGTAGGGCGCCAGGCTCATGTTCTCCATGCCGCCGGCGATGACCACTTCGGCATCGCCGCAGCGGATCGCCTGCACGGCCAGATGCACGGCCTTGAGGCCCGAGCCGCAGACCTTGTTCAGCGTCATGGACGGAACGGCGTGGGGCAGGCCGGCCTTGATCGAGGCCTGGCGCGCGGTGTTCTGCCCGGCGCCGGCGGTGAGCACATGGCCGAGGATGACTTCATCGACCTGGGCCGGGTCGATACCGGTCTTTTCCAGCAGGGCGCGGATCACGGTGGCGCCCAGTTCGACTGCCGGCACATTGGCCAGCGAGCCCTGGAAACTGCCGATGGCGGTGCGGGTTGCAGCTACGATGACGACGTCTTGCATGACGGACTCCGAATAAAAAAGCGCTACGCCGGGGCGTAACGCGAGGACCAGGCACGCGGCCTGGCTCCGGGAAAGGGTGCCCTCGAACGACAGGGGGCAAGCCGTTGGTCAGCGCGCTGGCAGACCGGTCGATGCCGCAGTATACGGGCGCCTGGGTGACTGGCCAGTGCTGGCGCGCCGCCGGCTCGGGGCGTTCGGGGCAGGCGGGAAGACGCAGCGGGCAAGGGGTGCTCCGGCGTGCTTCCCGCACCCAGGCTTCAGCGCTGGATCGGGCAGCCGGTGGCCTCTTGCAGCTCCTCGAAGCTGACGCCTTCGGCCAGCTCCACCAGCTTCAGGCCTTGCTCGGTGACGTCCAGCACGCCGAGGTCAGTGATGATCCGGTCGACCACGCCGAGGCCGGTGAGCGGCAGGTCGCAGGCCGGCAGGATCTTGTGCGCGCCGCCCTTGGCGGTGTGCTCCATCAGCACCACGACGCGCTTGACGCCGGCCACCAGGTCCATCGCGCCGCCCATGCCCTTGACCATCTTGCCGGGGATCATCCAGTTGGCCAGGTCGCCCTTTTCCGACACCTGCATGGCGCCGAGGATGGCCAGGTTGATGTGACCGCCGCGGATCATGGCGAAGCTCTGCGCGTTGTCGAAGAAGCTCGAGCCGGGCAGCGCGGTGACGGTCTGCTTGCCGGCGTTGATCAGGTCCGGATCGATCTCTTCCTCGCTGGGGAAGGGGCCGATGCCGAGCAGGCCGTTCTCGCTCTGCAGCCAGACGTCCATGCCTTCCGGGATGTAGTTGGCGACCAGGGTCGGCAGGCCGATGCCGAGGTTGACGTAGAAGCCGTCCTGCAGCTCCTGGGCGGCGCGTTGCGCCATCTGTTCACGTGTCCAGGCCATGGTCTCAGCTCCTCACCGTGCGTTTTTCGATGCGTTTTTCCGGGTTCGGGTTGTGCACGATGCGATGCACGTAGATACCCGGCAGGTGAATCTGGTCCGGGTCCAGCTCGCCGGTCTCGACGATCTCCTCCACCTCGACGACGCAGACCTCGCCGGCCATCGCTGCCAGCGGGTTGAAGTTGCGCGCGGTCTTGCGAAACAGCAGGTTGCCGGCCTTGTCGGCCTTCCATGCCTTGACCAGGGCCAGGTCCGCGGTCAGCGATTCTTCCATCACGTACCACTCGCCGTTGAACTGGCGGGTTTCCTTGCCTTCGGCCACCAGCGTGCCGTAGCCGGTCCTGGTGTAGAACGCCGGGATGCCCGCGCCGCCGGCACGCAGCTTCTCCGCCAGGGTGCCCTGCGGGGTGAACTCCAGGGCCAGCTCGCCGGCCAGGTACTGGCGCTCGAACTCCTTGTTCTCACCCACGTAGGAGGAAATCATCTTGCTGATCTGCCGCGTCTCCAGCAGCAGGCCGAGGCCGAAACCGTCGACACCGGCGTTGTTGCTGATGGCAGTCAGGTCCTTCTTGCCGCTGTCGCGCAGCGCGCCGATCAGCTGCTCGGGGATGCCGCACAGGCCGAAGCCGCCGACGGCGATGGTCATGCCGTCCTGAACCAACCCTTCCAGGGCGTGGGCGGCGTTGGGGTAAATCTTGTTCATGAATTACCTCTACTTGTTGTTCTGTCCGTGCCGGGCGCTACCTGAATGGGCGCCCGACGAATAGGGTTTAGCAAGAACGGTGCCGCTAACCGGCCAGTCTGGCGCGGGCGACCCGCGAACCGTTGGCGCGCCCCAGCAGCTGGCTGATGCGCTGGCCGGCGGCGATCAGTGCGTCGAGGTCGATGCCGGTGGCTATGTCCAGCCCGTTGAACATGTACAGCACGTCTTCGCTGGCGACATTGCCGCTGGCGCCTTTGGCGTAAGGGCAACCGCCGAGGCCGGCGACCGAGCTGTCGAACACGGCGATGCCTTCCAAGAGGCTCGCATAGATATTCGCCAGCGCCTGGCCGTAGGTGTCGTGGAAATGCCCGGCCAACCGTTCGCGCGGCACTTCGCGGGCTACGGTATCGAACAGGGTGCGGGTCTTGCCCGGTGTGCCGGTGCCGATGGTGTCGCCCAGGGAAACCTCGTAGCAGCCCATGGCATACAGCTCGCGGGCCACTTCGGCGACCTTGGCTGGCGAGACCTCACCCTCATAAGGGCAACCGAGCACGCAGGAAACGTAGCCACGCACGCGAATGTCGTGCTCGCGGGCAGCCTCCATCAAAGGCGCGAAGCGTGCCAGGCTCTCGGCGATGGAGCAGTTGATGTTCTTCTGCGAGAAAGCTTCGGAGGCCGCACCGAACACCGCGACTTCCTTCACGCCGGCCTCGATGGCCGCCTCCAGGCCCTTCATGTTCGGCGTCAGCGCCGCGTAAGTGACCCCGGCCTTGCGCTGGATCTGCGCGAAGACTTCGGCGGAGCCCGCCATCTGCGGCACCCACTTGGGCGAGACGAAGCTGCCGACTTCGATATAGGACAGCCCGGCGGCGCTCAGGTCGTCGACCAGACGCACCTTGTCCGCCACGCTGATCGGCTGCTGCTCGTTCTGCAGACCGTCACGCGGGCCGACTTCCACCAGCCGGACCTGTTTGGGCAGGCTCATATGTCCTCCAGGGGCGAGCGCGATTGGCGGGCTCGCCGGTTCATGTGTGTCAGCCGAGGCGTCCGGCTACCGGTAGAAAAGCCTGCGGCGTTTTCCACCCTAAGGCCTTGCGTTCGTGCGTAGGGTGGGCAACGGCGAAGCCTTGTCCACCTTGTGCATCCTTCAGGCCTCTTCCATCTCCAGCCTTGTGCATCCTTCAGGCCTCTTCCATCTCCAGCAGCACCGCGCCTTCGCTGACCATTTCGCCTTCGTTGCAGAACAGGCTCTTGACTACGCCAGCCTGGGCGCTGCGGATGCTGTGTTCCATCTTCATCGCTTCCAGCACGATCAGCGCGGTGCCGGCTTCGACATGCTGACCGGCCTCCACCAGTACACGCACGATACTGCCGTTCATTGGCGCGGTCAGGCCGCCGTGATGCTGGTGGCTGGCCTCGGCTTCGGCGATGGGGTCGAACGCGCGCACGGCCAGCCATTCGCCGTTCCACTGCAGGTACAGTGCATCGCCCTGGCGGATCGCCCTGGGCGTGCGGACGCTCTGCCGCGGCGCTGCCGGGTCGACCTTCAGCCGGCGGCTCTCGCCATTGCACTGCAGATGCAGGCTGACCTGCGCCGGCATGCCGAAACGCAGCCCGTTGCGCTTGGACCACGGCGAATGGGCATCGTCGTCGCGAACCGAGGTCGGCTCGCTCTGTACGAAGCACTCGGCAGCCTGCTGCCAGAAGGCATCGGACAGCTCGCCGGCCGGACGCAGCAGTTCGCTTTCGTGGCGCGGGATAAAGCCGGTATCCAGCTCGGCCTCGGCAAAGGCGCGATGGCCGACGACGCGGCGCAGGAACGCGAGGTTGGTGCGCACGCCGCCGACGGCGGTCTCGTCGAGCATGGCCAACAGGCGCAGGCGCGCTTCCTCGCGGTTCTCCCCCCAGGCGATCAGCTTGCCGAGCATCGGATCGTAGAACGGCGACACCGTATCGCCCTCGGCGACGCCGCTGTCGACGCGACGGCCCGGACCATCCGCGGCTTCACGGTAGAGCTCGAGGGTGCCGGTGGCGGGAAGGAAATCGTTGTCCGGGTCCTCGGCGTACAGCCGTACCTCGATGGCATGGCCGATCAGCGGCACCTGCTCCTGGCTGATCGGCAGCGGCTCGCCGCGGGCGACGCGAATCTGCCAGGCGACCAGGTCGAGGCCGGTGATGGCCTCCGTGACCGGGTGCTCGACCTGCAGACGGGTGTTCATTTCCATGAAGAAGAATTCGCCACGGGCATCCAGCAGGAATTCCACGGTGCCGGCGCCGACGTAGCCGATGGCCTTGGCCGCCTTCACCGCGGCTTCGCCCATGGCACGGCGCAGCTCGGGGGACAGGCCGGGGGCAGGGGCCTCTTCGACAACCTTCTGATGGCGGCGCTGGATCGAGCAGTCGCGCTCGTTCAGGTACAGGCAGTTGCCGTGCTGGTCGGCGAAGACCTGGATTTCCACATGGCGCGGCTTGAGCACGTATTTCTCGACCAGCATGCGCGAATCGCCGAACGACGACTGCGCCTCGCGCTGGGCGGACGCCAGCGCCTCGGCCAGGTCCGCCTCGCGCTCGACCACCTTCATGCCCTTGCCGCCGCCACCGGCGGTGGCCTTGAGCAGCACCGGGTAGCCGATCCTTTCCGCCGCAGCACGGAAGGTTTCCACGTCCTGCGCTTCGCCGTGGTAGCCGGGCACCAGCGGCACGCCGGCTTCTTCCATCAGCGCCTTGGCGGCGGACTTGCTGCCCATGGCGTCGATGGCGGAGGCGGGCGGGCCGAGGAAGATCAGCCCGGCCTGTTCGATGGCGCGGGCGAACTCGGCGTTCTCCGAGAGGAAGCCGTAGCCCGGGTGGATCGCCTGGGCGCCGCTGGCCTTGGCCGCCTCGATCAGCTTGTCGATGCGCAGGTAGCTCTCGGCCGGCTTGGCGCCGCCCAGGTCGATGCGGATATCGGCCTCGCGGGCATGGCGCGCGCTGGCATCGATGGCGCTGTGCACCGCAACGGTGGTCAGGCCCATGGCCTTGGCGGTGCGCATCACGCGGCAGGCGATCTCGCCGCGGTTGGCGACCAGCAGGGTATCGATATGGCGATTCATCACTTCTTCTCCTGCCAGGCGGGCGTGCGTTTTTCCAGAAAGGCGCTCAGGCCTTCCTGACCTTCCGGGCTGGTGCGCAGGCGCGCGATGGCCTGTTCGGTGGTCTGGCGCAGGTCGGCGCTGAAATCGCCATCGCCCACATCCAGCAGCAGGTCCTTGCAGGCCTTGAGCGCCTGCGGGCTGTTGAGCAGCAGGTTGTCGACCCATTGCTCCAGCGCGGCGTCCAGCTCACTGGCCGGGTAGGTTTCTGCGAGCAGGCCCAGTTCGCGGGCACGTGTGCCGTCGAAACGTTCGGCGGTCAGCGCGTAGCGGCGGGTGGCGCGCTCGCCGATGGCCTTGACCACGTACGGGCTGATCACCGCCGGCGCCAGGCCGATGCGAACTTCCGACAGGCAGAACAGTGCGTCGCGGGCGCCGATGGCCATGTCGCAGCAGGCGATCAGCCCCAGCGCGCCGCCAAAGGCCGCGCCCTGTACCACGGCCAGGGTCGGCTGCGGCAGCTGGTAAAGGCGCTGCATCAGCTCGCCGAGTTCGTGGGCGTCAGCCAGGTTCGCCTGGTAGTCGAGTTTGGCCGACTCGCGCATCCAGCCCAGATCCGCGCCAGCAGAGAAATGCTTGCCGCGCCCGCGCAGGATGAGGAAGCGGATACCCGCATCGTCCTGCACCTGGGCCAGCGCTGCGTTCAGTTCGCCGATCACCTGGGCGTCGAAGGCATTGTTCTTGTCCGCGCGGTTGAGCCAGAGCGTGGCCACGCCGCGCGCGTCTTTGTTCAGTTCGATGGTCTGGAAATCGGTCATTAAGAACTCCTTTGAGCTGCAAGCCCTAAGCTGCAAGCGGCAAGAAAACGCAGAACCGCTTGTGGCTTGCGGCTTGCCGCTTTACATGCGGAACACGCCGAAGCGGGTCGGCTCGATCGGCGCGTTGAGCGCGGCGGACAGCGCCAGCCCCAGCACCTCGCGGGTTTGCGCCGGGTCGATCACGCCGTCGTCCCACAGCCGCGCACTTGAGTAATACGGATGGCCCTGGCGTTCGTACTGCTCGAGGATCGGCTGCTTGATCGCCGCCACCTCGTCGTCGCCGAGGCTCTTGCCGGCGCGTTCGCTCTGCTCCTGCTTGACCTGGGCGAGCACCCCGGCGGCTTGCTCGCCGCCCATCACGGCGATGCGCGCGTTGGGCCACATCCACAGGAAGCGCGGGTCGTAGGCGCGGCCGCACATGCCGTAGTTGCCGGCACCGAAGCTGCCGCCGATGAGCACGGTGAGCTTCGGCACCTGGGCACAGGCCACCGCGGTGACCAGCTTGGCGCCGTGCTTGGCGATGCCGCCGGCCTCGTATTTCTGCCCGACCATGAAGCCGGTGATGTTCTGCAGGAACAGCAGCGGGATGCCGCGCTGGCAGGCCAGTTCGATGAAGTGCGCGCCTTTCTGCGCCGCCTCGGCGAAGAGGATGCCGTTGTTGGCGAGGATGGCGATCGGGTAGCCGTGCAGGTGGGCGAAACCGCAGACCAGGGTGGTGCCGAACAGCGCCTTGAACTCGTCGAACTCACTGCCGTCCACCAGCCGCGCTATCACTTCGCGCACGTCATAGGGCTGCTTGGCCTGGGCCGGAATCACGCCGTACAGCTCGTCGGCGGCATACAGCGGCGCGCGTGGCTCACGGGTCTGCAACTGGCCGAGCTTGCGCCAGTTCAGGTTGGCCACGCAGCGACGGGCGATGGAAAGGGCGTGCTCGTCGTTCTCGGCGTAGTGGTCGGCGACGCCGCTGGTCTTGCAGTGCACGTCGGCGCCGCCCAGTTCCTCGGCGGTCACCACTTCGCCGGTGGCGGCCTTCACCAGCGGCGGGCCGGCGAGAAAGATGGTCGCCTGGTTGCGCACCATGATGGTCTCGTCGGCCATCGCCGGCACATAGGCGCCGCCGGCGGTGCAGGAGCCCATCACCACGGCGATCTGCGGGATGCCCATGGCACTCATGTTGGCCTGGTTGAAGAAGATGCGGCCGAAGTGTTCGCGGTCCGGGAACACCTCGTCCTGACGCGGCAGGTTGGCGCCGCCGGAATCCACCAGGTAGATGCAGGGCAGGCGGTTCTCGCGGGCGACGGTCTGCGCGCGCAGGTGCTTCTTCACTGTCAGCGGGTAATAGCTGCCGCCCTTCACGGTGGCGTCGTTGGCGATGATCATGCATTCGACGCCTTCGACGCGGCCGATACCGGCGACCACGCCGGCTGCGGCAACGTCTTCGCCATAGACCTCGTGGGCGGCCAGCGGCGCGAGTTCGAGAAAGGCCGAGCCGGCATCGAGCAGGGTGTCGATGCGTTCACGCACCAGCAGCTTGCCGCGCGAGACGTGGCGCTGCTGGGCGGTCGCGCCGCCGCCTTCGCTGACGCGACCGAGCAGTGCGCGCAGGTTGTTCACCTGTTCGAGCATCGCGGCGCTGTTGGCGGCGAACTCGGGCGAACGGGTATTGATCTGGGTATGCAGGATCATGGCTTCTCCATGAGCTGCAAGCTTCAAGCTACAAGCTGCAAGAAAGAGCACCGGAGCGCTTCTACTTGCCGCTTGAGGCTTGCCGCTTGCGGCTTATTTCGTTTCGTTGAACAGCTCGCGTCCGATCAGCATGCGGCGGATTTCGCTGGTGCCGGCGCCGATCTCGTAGAGCTTGGCGTCGCGCAGCAGGCGGCCGGTGGGGAATTCGTTGATGTAGCCATTGCCGCCGAGGATCTGGATCGCCTGCAGGGCCATCTGCGTGGCGTTCTCGGCGGTGTAGAGGATCACCCCGGCGGCGTCCTTGCGGGTGGTCTCGCCACGGTCGCAGGCCTGGGCCACGGCATAGAGGTAGGCGCGGCTGGCGTTGAGCTGGGTGTACATGTCGGCCACCTTGCCCTGGATGAACTGGAACTCGCCGATGCTCTGGCCGAACTGCTTGCGGTCGTGGATGTAGGGCACCACCACGTCGAGGCAGGCCTGCATGATCCCGGTCGGGCCGCCGGCCAGTACCACGCGCTCGTAATCCAGGCCGCTCATCAGCACCTTGACGCCGCCGTTCTCGACGCCCAGCACGTTCTCTTCCGGCACCTCGACGTCATCGAAGAACAGCTCGCAGGTGTTGGACCCGCGCATGCCCAGCTTGTCGAACTTGTTGCCGCGGGAGAAACCTTTCCAGTCGCGCTCGACGATGAAGGCGGTGATGCCGTGCGGGCCCTTGTCCAGGTCGGTCTTGGCGTAGATCACGTAGGTGTTGGCGTCCGGGCCGTTGGTGATCCAGGTCTTGCTGCCGTTGAGCACGTAGCGGTCGCCGCGCTTCTCGGCGCGCAGCTTCATAGAGACCACGTCGGAGCCGGCATTGGGTTCGCTCATGGCCAGCGCGCCGACGTGCTCGCCACTGATCAGCTTGGGCAGGTAGCGGGCCTTCTGCTCGGCGTTGCCGTTGCGGTTGATCTGGTTGACGCACAGGTTCGAATGCGCGCCGTAGGACAGGGCCACCGAGGCCGAGCCGCGGCTGATCTCTTCCATCGCGACCACATGGGCCAGGTAGCCGAGGCCGGCGCCACCGTATTCTTCGGAGACGGTCACGCCGAGCAGACCCATCTCGCCGAATTTCTTCCACATGTCGGCCGGGAACAGGTTGTCCTGGTCGATGGCCTCGGCGCGCGGCGCCAGCTCGGCGGCGACGAAGGCCTGGACCTGCTCGCGCAGCATGTCGATGGTTTCACCGAGGGCGAAATTGAGGCTGGAGTAGTTCATGGGGCCACCTGCTTGTCTTGTAATTGTTCTGTGTTCAGAGAATTCGTGCATCCGGCGGGTTCCGGCCGGCGCTCCGGTCGCAGCCTGAGCGCCTTCGGGAAGCGGCTGCTCGCTGCTTTACGTTAACGTAAAGGTCCGCCAGCGGTCTGTCAACATGCCAGCGGGCGGCGTTCTGCAAGCATAGGTGCATGGCAAGGGCGGTGCCGCCGGCCATGGATGCCGCGGGTGGTGTTTCGTCGGCGGTCGGGCACTCGGCTCGACGCGGGCGGGACTAAACAGGCAGTGGTCGGAGCGCCGGCCTGTCATCGACGAGGAATCCATGCCCCGTATCGGCTTCGCCTGCATGTATCGCCATCCGCAACAGAGCCTCTCGCTGAAGGAGCTGGAGCGCATCGAGCGCACCTTCAACCCGCGCAGCACCACGCTGCGCTGGATGGCCTCGGTGGGACGCGAGGCGGCCGAGGCGAGGCTCGAGGAGATCGTCGAGCACAACCTGAACGCCCAGCGGGTGTTGCTCGAATACGTCGCTACGCTGCCACCGATGCTGCGGATGTTGCGTCTGTCCAGCGACCTGCTGCCGTTCTACAGCCATGCCGAGATCGCGCCTTTCTACCGCCGCGCCGAAGTGCAGAGCCGCCTCGAGGCGGGTTTCGCCGCGATCGGCGAACTGGCGCGGGCCCACGACATCCGCCTGTCGATGCATCCCGGCCAGTACTGCGTGCTGGGGTCGGACAAGCCGCAGGTGGTGGAGAACAGCCTGGCGGAATTCGAGTACCACGCCGACATGATCCGCATGATGGGTTATGGCCGGCGCTTCCAGGACTTCAAGTGCAACCTGCATATCGCCGGGCGGCTCGGCGCCGAGGGCGTGCGTGCCGTTTGGCCGCGGCTGTCGGCCGAGGCGCGCCAGTGCATCACCTTCGAGAACGACGAAAAGACCTATGGCCTGGACGACTGTCTGGGTCTCGCGGACCTCGCGCCGGTGGTGCTGGACATCCATCACTGCTGGATTCACGAGGACCGCTACATCGAGCCGGACGACCCGCGCATTGAGCGCATTCTGCAAAGCTGGCGCGGTGTGCGGCCGACCATGCATTACTCGCAGCCGCCGGAGCGCCTGATGGAGCTGGGCTTCGCCCCGGAGCGGAAGCTGGAAATCCCCGAGTTGCTGGAGCAGGTCAGCAAGCGCGACCTCTATGCGCACAGCAAGCGCATGTGGAACCGCTGGACGAATCGCTATGCGTTTCAGTTTCTGGACCGCTTCGACATCATGCTCGAAGCCAAGGACAAGAACCTCGCTGCGCTGGACTTCCATCGCGAGTACCAGCGCGAATGCGCCTGATGGGGGGCGCGCGGCATCATTGCGAAGCACCTGAATCCGTGCCGCGATTGCCAGCATGCAGGCCTGCCATGGCAGTCTGATCTGACCCGCAACGCCCCCGCGCCGCACCGCTGGATACTGGCTATTTGCCTCCTTGCGCCCTCGAATTTCGCCTACTCCGCGACATGTTGTCACTTGGTTACCTTTACGTTAACGTAATCGTGGCCTAGGGTGACTGTCAGCAGCGCCAGAGCCCTTGCGAGTACGCCTCATAACAAACATAAGACTGAGGAAATCGTCATGAGTCTTCCGAGCTATACCTGCGGACCGCAGAGCAAACCCCTGTTGCCCATGACCATCGGCGCGGCGTTCGACCGTACCGTGGAGCGCTTCCCCCAGCGTGAGGCCCTGGTGGTGCGCCATCAGCAGCTGCGTTACACCTGGGCGGAACTGGCGGAGGCGGTGGACCGTTGCGCGCGTGGCCTGCTGGCCCTCGGACTGCAAGCTGGCGAACGAGTGGGCATCTGGTCACCGAACAATGCCCAGTGGTGCATCACCCAGTTCGCCACCGCGAAGATCGGCGTGGTGCTGGTCAACATCAATCCCGCCTACCGCCTCAGCGAACTCGAGTACGCCTTGAAGCAGTCCGGCTGCCGCTGGCTGATCTGCGCCGATGCCTTCAAGACGTCCGATTACCACGCCATGCTCCACGAGCTGCTGCCGGAGCTGGAAAGCGCCGCCGTCGGGGCCCTGCAGAGCCATATGCTGCCCGAGCTGCGCGGTGTGATCAGCCTGTGCGACAAGCCGGTGGACGGCATGCTGCAGTGGCAGGCGCTGATGGAGATGGCCGAGCAGGTCGGCCCCGAGCAGTTGCGCCAGTGCGGCGAGCGCCTGCAGTTCGACGACCCCATCAACATCCAGTACACCTCCGGCACCACGGGCTTCCCCAAGGGCGCCACGCTCAGCCACTACAACATTCTCAACAACGGCTACATGGTCGGTGAGAGCCTCAGGCTGACCGAGCACGACCGCCTGGTGATCCCGGTGCCGCTGTACCACTGCTTCGGCATGGTCATGGGCAACCTCGGCTGCGTCACCCACGGCACCACGATGATCTACCCGAGCGCCGCCTTCGAGCCGCTGGCCGCGTTGCAGGCCGCGGCCGAGGAAAAGGCCACCGGCATGTACGGCGTGCCGACCATGTTCATCGCCATGCTCGACCATCCGGAGCGCCAGTCGCTGGACCTCAGCAGGCTGCGCACCGGCATCATGGCCGGCTCCACCTGCCCGATCGAGGTGATGAAGCGCGTCATTGACGACATGCACCTGGCCGAAATGCAGATCGCCTACGGCATGACCGAAACCAGCCCGGTCTCCACCCAGACCAGTGCCGATGACGACCTGGAACGCCGCGTCACCAGCGTCGGCCGCACCCAGCCGCACCTGGAAAGCAAGATCGTCGACGAGCACGGCGCGGTTGTGCCGCGCGGGCAGATCGGCGAACTGTGCACCCGCGGCTACAGCGTGATGCTCGGCTACTGGAACAACCCGGACGCCACCCGCGAGGCCATCGACGGCGCGCGCTGGATGCACACCGGTGACCTCGCGGTGATGGACGACGAGGGTTACATCAAGATCGTCGGCCGCAACAAGGACATGATCATCCGCGGCGGCGAAAACGTGTACCCGCGCGAGATCGAGGAATTCCTCTTCACCCATCCGGCGGTGGCCGACGTGCAGGTGATCGGCGTGCCGGACAGCAAGTTCGGCGAGGAGATCGTCGCCTGGGTCAAGCTGCACCCGGGCCATCAGGTCGAGGCCGAGGCGCTGCGCGAGTTCTGCAAGGGCCGCATTGCCCACTTCAAGACGCCGCGGCACATCAAGTTCGTCGACGATTTCCCGATGACCATCAGCGGCAAGGTCCAGAAGTTCCGCATGCGCGAGATCAGCGTGGTCGAGCTGGGCATCAGCGAACAGCACTGACTGGCACCGGCCGGGTTCGCCCGGCCGGCCATTCGCTCATCCGAAATGGAGCTTTCCGTGGCGCTGCCTACTACTCAGTCGATCAGCCGTTTTCCGCTGCCCGACAGCCTCGACACACTGCCCTCCGACCTGCGCGAGCGGATTCTCGCCGTGCAGGAAAAGGCCGGTTTCATTCCCAACGTGTTTCTCATGCTGGCTCATCGGCCGGCGGAGTTTCGCGCCTTCTTCGCCTATCACGATGCGCTGATGGAGCGCGAAGCCGACAGCCTGACCCAGGCCGAGAAGGAGATGATCGTGGTGGCGGTCAGCGCCGACCACGGCTGCCTGTATTGCGTGGTCGCCCATGGCGCGATCCTGCGGATCCTCGCCAAGGACGCGCAGCTGGCCGACCAGATCGCCGTCAACTACCGCACCGCGCCGATCTCCGAACGCCAGCGCACGATGCTCGACTTCGCCCTGCACCTGGCCGCCGGGCGCGGCGTGCTGGACGACGCCTGGCAAGCGCGGCTGGAGGCCCAGGGTTTCAGCCTCGACGACATCTGGGACATCGGCGCCATCGCCGGGCTGTTCGGCCTCTCCAACCGCCTGGTGTCCATGGCGCGCACCCCGCCCAACGACGAGTTCTATCTGCTGGGCCGCGTGCCCAGAAGCACCGCGCGCTGAGCGCGACACCGCTTTACCGCATGAAGTGGTAATCCGAGCCCGGGCAGTTGGCAGTCGGGCTCAACAGCTGCATCAACGATCACAACAACAAGAGAGATAGCTATGCAACTGAAACCAGCAAGCCGGACCTTCCTGCTTTCCAGCCTGGCTGCAGCCATCCTGGGCATGTCCAACACGGCTTCGGCCGCCTTCATCGAAGACAGCAAGGCCAGCATCGACCTGCGCAACTTCTATATGAACCGCGACTTCCGGCAGTCTGGCGCTGCTCAGTCCAAGGCCGAGGAGTGGGCTCAGGGCTTCATGCTGAAAATGGAGACCGGCTACACCGAAGGGCCGGTCGGCTTCGGCCTGGATGCCATCGGCCTGCTCGGCGTCAAGCTTGACTCCGGCTCCGGCCGTGGCGGCACCGGCCTCCTGCCACGCTCGGCTTCCGGCGAGCCGGCGGACGACTACGGCACGGCAGGCCTGACCGCCAAGGCCAAGCTGTCCGCCACCACGCTGCACGTGGGCACGCTGCAACCGGTTATCCCGGTGCTGATGCGCAACGACAGCCGCCTGTTGCCGAACATCTATCGCGGCGCCTGGCTGCAGAGCAAGACGTCGCAGGCCTCACGCTGGATCTCGGCATGCTGGATCGCACGAGCTACCGCGACTCTTCCAACTACGAAGAGATGACGGTGTTCAATGGCGGGCTGCGCAACATTACCTTTGGCAGCAATACGACGAGCGACGAGTTCCGCTTCGCCGGCGGGCGCTACGACTGGTCGCCACAATTGGCCACCAGCTACTACTACGGTGGGCTGGACGGCATCTACGACCAGCACAACCTCAGCCTGGTCCATGTGCTGCCGATCGGCGAGTCGCAGAGCTTCAAGACCGACCTGCGCTATGTGCGCTCCACCGACGATGGCGGCAGCAATGTCGACAACGACGCCTTCGGCGCGCTGTTCACCTACAAGCATGGCGGTCACGCCTTCACCGGCGGTTACCAGCACATGAGCGGCGATACCGGTTTCGCCTACGTCGCCGGTGGCGATAACGCGTTGATCAACCTGCTGCAGATCAACGATTTCGGTAACCAGGACGAACGCTCCTGGCAGGTCCGCTACGACTACGACTTCGCCGCCATGGGCATTCCCGGGCTGAGCCTGATGACCCGCTACGTCTCCGGTGACAACGTCGACCGTGGCGCCGGCGCCAGCGAAGGCAAGACCTGGGAGCGCAACACCGACATCGCCTACGTCATCCAGAGCGGCCCACTGAAGAACCTCGGCTTCAAGCTGCGCAACGCCACCACGCGAAGCAACTTCCAGAGCGACCTGGACGAGAATCGCTTTATCGTCAGCTACAGCCTGCCGTTGTGGTAACCGCGAAACCGCTGTGAACCTCCTCGTTGGAAATTTCCGGGCCGCATAGGCCCGGCTTTTTCTGCGTCGGCCGGGCCTTCTTTCGGCGCTCGCGGTTTGCATCGCCGATGCAAACCAACTACCTCAATGGCGCGAAAAATACTGGCCTTTTGCCTTTCATTTGCCCGCTTTACCGCTCAATCACCCGTTTGAAAAAGCCACTTGCCGTATACGGAAACTGGTTGTTATCGTTTACGTAAAGGTCATGCAGCGACCTGCGCCATAACCAACAACAACAAACAAGGTTAGAGGGCACCCAAAGGAACCAGAGTTCGTGCTGGAAACGCGCGGCCTGACCAAGGAATTCCGCGGCTTCACCGCAGTGGATTCCGTCGATCTGAAGGTCCGTCAGGGTCACATCCATGCGCTTATCGGCCCCAACGGCGCCGGCAAGACCACCGTATTCAATCTGCTCACCAAATTCCTCACGCCCACCCGTGGCGAAATCCTCTATCGCGGCAAGAACATCACCTCGATGAAGGCCAACGAGATCGCCCGGCTCGGCCTGGTGCGCTCGTTCCAGATTTCCGCAGTATTTGGCCACATGAGCGTGCTGGAAAACGTGCGTGTAGCGCTGCAGCAGAAGATGGGCAACTCCTTCCATTTCTGGAAATCCGAACGCAGCCTGCGCGAGCTGGACGACCAGGTGATGCAGCTGCTCGCTGAAGTCGACCTGCAATCCTTCGCCCAGACCCTGGCAGTCGAGCTGCCCTACGGCCGCAAGCGCGCGCTGGAGCTGGCCACCACCCTGGCGCTCGACCCCTTCGTGCTGTTGCTCGACGAACCGACCCAGGGCATGGGCAGCGAAGACGTCGACATGGTCGTCGAGCTGGTGCGCAAGGCCGCGGCCAACCGTACGGTGCTGATGGTCGAGCACAACCTCAGCGTGGTCAGCCGCCTGTGCGATCGCATCACTGTGCTGGCGCGTGGTTCGGTACTCGCCGAGGGCGACTACGAAAGCGTTTCGGCCAACCCGCAGGTGCGCGAGGCCTACCTCGGCAGCGAAGCCGCGACACTCGAGGAGGCGCACGCATGAATCCACCCATGGACCGCGATCAGCTGCGCGTCAGTGATCTGCATGCCTTTTACGGCGAATCGCACATTCTGCACGGTGTCGATCTGGTGGTCGGCCGCGGCGAGCTGGTGACCCTGCTCGGACGCAACGGCGCCGGGCGCTCCACCACGCTGCGGGCGATCATGAACATGGTCGGGCGCCGCACCGGCTCCATCGTGGTCAACGGCAACGAGACCATTGGCATGCCGGCCCACCAGATTCCGCGGCTGGGCGTCGGCTACTGCCCGGAAGAGCGCGGCATCTTCTCCAGTCTGAGCGTCGAGGAAAACCTGCTGCTGCCGCCCACGGTGCGCAGCGGCGGGATGAGCCTGGACGAACTCTACGAAATGTTCCCCAACCTCTACGAACGCCGTTTCAGCCAGGGTACGCGGCTGTCCGGCGGCGAGCAGCAGATGCTGGCCATGGCGCGCATTCTGCGCACCGGCGCCAACCTGCTGCTGCTCGACGAGATCACCGAAGGCCTGGCGCCGGTCATCGTGCAGAAGCTCGGCGAGGTACTGATCAAGCTCAAGCAGCGTGGTCTGACCATCGTCCTGGTGGAGCAGAACTTCCGCTTCGCCGCGCCATTGGCCGACCGCCATTACGTCATGGAACACGGTCGCATCATCGAAGAGATCGAGGCGGCGGAGCTGGATTCGAAGAAGGACTTTCTCAATTCCTGTCTCGGGGTGTGAACCTCAGGAAGCTGTAAAACGGCCGCAGTGGATGCCGGCCCGAACCACAACAAAAACAATCGAGAGTGGTGAATACATGAGCTTTTTCCGCAAGAGCGCGAGCGCCATCCTGGCTTCTTCCCTGATCGCTTCGGCCGCCCAGGCCGAGATCAGCAACGACGAAATCCGCATCGGCTATCTGGCCGACATGTCCGGCACCTACCGCGACCTCTCCGGCCCGGGCGGCCTGGAAGCGCTGAAAATGGCGGTCGAGGATTTCGGCGGCACGGTCGACGGCAAGAAGGTCGTGGTCTTCCACGCCGATGACCTGAACAAGCCGGACGTCGGCGCCAACACCGTGCGTCAGTGGATCGACGAGCGCAACGTCGACATGGTGACCGGCATGGTCGCCAGTTCCGTGGTGCTGGCGGCGAGCAAGGTGGTGGAGCAGGGCGGCAAGCTGGCGCTGATCTCCGGCGCGGCAGCCTCCAGCATCACCAACGAGTTCTGCTCGCCGAACCACATCCACTGGACCTACGACACCTACGCGCTGGCCAACGGCACGGCCAAGGCGGTGCTCGCCGACGGCGGCAAGAGCTGGTACATCCTCACCGCCGACTACGCCTTCGGCCACGCCATGGAAGCCGACATCACCAAGGTGGTGGAAGGCGACGGTGGCAGCATCGTCGGCAAGGTCCGCCATCCGTTCCCGAGCAACGATTTCTCCTCCTACATGCTGCAGGCGCAGGGTTCCGGCGCCGAGGTCATCGCCCTGGCCAACGCCGGCGCCGACACCGTCAACTCGCTGAAGACCGCCAGCGAATTCGGCGTCACCCAGTCCGGGCAGAAGCTCGCCGGCATGGTGGTGTTCCTCAACGACATCCACGCCATGGGCCTGGACGTGACCCAGGGCCTGATGCTGACCACCGGCTGGTACTGGGACATGAACGAGCAAACCCGTGCCTGGGCCCAGCGCTATTACGAGCGCACCAAGCGCATGCCGGGCATGGTGCACGCCGGCATCTACTCGGCGACCACCCACTACCTGAACGCGGTGAAGGCCGCCGGTACCGACGACACCGTGGCGGTGCGTGCGCAGATGGCCAAGACGCCGGTCAACGACATGTTCGCCAAGGATGGCCGCATTCGCGAGGACGGCCGCATGGTGCACGACATGTACCTGGTGCAGGTCAAGACACCGGCCGAGTCCAAGGGCGAGTGGGACCTGTACAAGATCGTTCGCACCATCCCCGGCGACCAGGCCTACCGGCCGATCGCCGAAACCCAGTGCAGCAAGCTGGTCGCCAAGGACTGACCGGCTGATCCGCGTCATCACCCGGCCGGCGGCGGCCGGGTGCCACGGACTTCCTTTGGGTGGTGAACCATGACTCTCCTATTCGGCGTACCCCTGAGCGTACTGCTCGGGCAGTTGCTGCTCGGTCTTATCAACGGGGCGTTCTACGCACTGCTGAGCCTGGGCCTGGCGATCATCTTCGGCCTGCTGCGCATCATCAACTTCGCCCATGGTGCGCAGTACATGCTGGGCGCCTTCGTGGCCTTCCTCGGGCTGAACTATCTGGGTGTGAGCTACTGGTTCGCGCTGGTGCTGGCGCCGTTGCTGGTGGGTTGCCTGGGCATGGCCATCGAGCGCGGCCTGCTGCGGCGCATTGCCGGTGAGGATCACCTTTACGGATTGCTGCTGACCTTCGGCCTGGCGCTGATCGTCGAGGGCAGCTTCGTCAAGCTGTTCGGCGTGTCCGGCTCGTCCTATCCAATGCCGGAGTTGCTGCGTGGCGGCTTCAATCTCGGCTTCATGTTCCTGCCGACCTACCGCGCCTGGGTGATCGTCGCCGCGCTGGTGGTGTGCCTGGCGACCTGGTACGTCATCGAGCGCACCCGGCTGGGTTCCTACCTGCGCGCCGGCACCGAGAATCCGAAACTGATGCAGGGCTTCGGCATCAACGTGCCGCTGCTGGTGACCCTGACCTATGGCTATGGCGTGGCGCTGGCAGCGTTTGCCGGCGTACTGGCTGCGCCAATCTACGCGGTGACCCCGGGCATGGGCTCGAATCTGCTGATCGTGGTGTTCGCCGTGGTGGTGATCGGCGGTATGGGCTCGATTCTTGGCGCCATCGTGACCGGCATCGCCATGGGCCTGATCGAGGGGCTGACCAAGGTGTTCTATCCGGAAGCGGCCAACACCGTGGTGTTTCTGGTCATGGTGGCGGTGTTGTTGATTCGTCCTGCGGGACTCTTCGGGAAGGAGGCATGAGCATGACGAATCCGGCAAACGTGCAGGCCGCATCGCTGCGGCATGCCAGTGTGGTACGCGAGCGCAGGCATGCAGCCGCGCGGCGGCAGAAGGTCTTCTACGCGGTGCTTTTGGTGATTGCGCTGTTGGCACCGTTGGCGGTGTATCCGGTGTTCCTGATGAAGCTGCTGTGCTTCGCCTTGTTCGCCTGCGCCTTCAACCTGCTGCTCGGCTACGCGGGGCTGCTGTCCTTCGGCCATGCGGCCTTCTTCGCCACCGGCGGCTACATCACCGGCTACATGCTGAGCAGCTACAGCGGGCTCAGCACCGAGCTGGGTATCCTCGCCGGCACGCTGGCTTCGACGGTGCTCGGCGCGCTGTTCGGCATGCTGGCGATCCGCAGGCAGGGCATCTACTTCGCCATGATCACGCTGGCTCTGGCGCAGCTGGTGTTCTTCGTCTTCGTCCAGGCGCCGTTCACCGGCGGCGAGAACGGCCTGCAGGGTGTGCCGCGCGGGCACCTGTTCGGCCTTGTCGACATGAAGAACAACATGGCGATGTACTACTTCGTGCTGGCGGTGTTCGTCCTCGGCTTCGCCATCATCCAGCGCACCATCCACTCCCCGTACGGCCAGGTGCTCAAGGCGATCCGCGAGAACGAACCGCGCGCCGTGTCGCTGGGCTACAACGTCGATCGGCACAAGCTGCTGGCCTTCGTCATCTCGGCGGCGCTGGCGGGGCTGGCCGGCTCGACCAAGACCGTGGTGTTCCAGCTGGCCTCGCTGACCGACGCCCACTGGCACATGTCGGGCGAGGTGATCCTGATGACCCTGCTCGGCGGGGTCGGCACCATCCTCGGCCCGCTGGTGGGCGCCACGGTGGTGGTGACGCTGCAGAGCTACCTGTCCAACGGACCGCTGGGCGAATGGGTGCACGTGATTCTCGGCGTGATCTTCGTGCTCTGCGTGCTGCTGTTCCGCTCCGGCATCGTCGGCTGGCTGGAGCGGCTGGTGAAGCGCAACTTCAAGTAGCGAGAGACGCACGCGGCAGCGGCGCGCCGCCTGGCGATGCAGCTGCCGCGAACCCTGCGCGTGGATGCCTGCCTAATCTTCCAGGCCTCACCGGGAGACACGACCATGCTTGCCCGCGAACACTTGACCCATCCCCATCGCGCCTGGCCCTGGCGCGCCGACGAATCGCCGCTCAACGATCTGGACGATGCCGAAAGCGACACCGAGCTGGACGGCCCGGACGAGCTGCCGGAAGAAGTCCTCGAACAGCTGGAGAAAGTCGCGCCACCACCAGAGCCAGTTCCCGACCCGGGGCCGCTGTAACCGGCTCAGGCGGAAACGAAAAGGCCCCGACGAGTCGGGGCCTTCAGGCGAGCGTCGAGCGTGCTCAGACGTTGAAGCGGAAGTGCATCACGTCGCCGTCCTTGACGATGTATTCCTTGCCTTCCAGGCGCCACTTGCCGGCTTCCTTGGCGCCGGCTTCGCCCTTGTACTGGATGAAGTCGTCGTAGGCGATGACTTCGGCGCGGATGAAGCCCTTCTCGAAGTCGGTATGGATCACGGCGGCGGCCTGCGGGGCCGTGGCGCCGACCTTGACGGTCCAGGCGCGAACTTCCTTCACCCCGGCGGTGAAGTAGGTCTGCAGATTGAGCAGTTCGTAGCCGGCGCGGATCACGCGGTTCAGGCCCGGCTCGTCCATGCCCATGGTCTCGAGGAACATCTGCATCTCTTCCAGATCGTCCAGCTCGGCGATCTCGGCCTCGATCTTGTTGCAGACCGGCACGACGATGGCGCCTTCTTCCTCGGCGATGGCATTGACCACGTCCAGGTGCGGATTGTTCTCGAAGCCATCCTCGGCGACGTTGGCGATGTACATCACCGGCTTGGTGGTCAGCAGGTGGAAGGTCTTGGCCAGACGCTTTTCCTCGTCGCTGAAATTCTTCAGCAGGGAGCGGGCCGGCTTGCCTTCGGTGAGATGCGGGATCAGCTTCTCCAGCAGCGCTTTCTGCGCCACCGCTTCCTTGTCACCGCCCTTGGCGGTCCGGGCGACGCGCTGCAGCTGCTTCTCGCAGCTGTCGAGGTCGGCCATGATCAGCTCGAGGTCGATGATCTCGATGTCACGCTTGGGATCGACGCTGTTGGCGACGTGGATGACGTTCTCGTCTTCGAAGCAGCGCACCACATGTGCAATCGCATCCGTCTCGCGGATATTGGCGAGGAACTTGTTGCCCAGGCCTTCACCCTTGGACGCGCCGGCGACGAGGCCGGCGATGTCGACGAACTCCATGGTGGTCGGGATCACCCGCTCCGGCTTGACGATGGCCGCCAGCGCGTCGAGACGCGGATCGGGCATCGGCACGATGCCGCTGTTCGGCTCGATGGTGCAGAAGGGGAAGTTCTCCGCCGCGATGCCGGACTTGGTCAGGGCGTTGAACAGGGTGGACTTGCCGACATTGGGCAGACCGACGATGCCGCAGTTGAATCCCATGGTGATCTTGCCTCGGAGTTAGGTTCAGGCCTTCTGGCTGTGCAGGCGCTGCATGGCGCGCGTCCAGTCGCCGGCCAGGATTTCCGGCACGACATCCAGTGCGAAGTCGATGCTGGCGTCGAGCTTCTCGCGCTCGGCCTGCGGCGCCCGCCCCAGCACGTAGCCGCTGACCAGGCTGGCGTGGCCCGGATGGCCGATACCCAGGCGCAGGCGATGAAAGCTGTTCTGGTTGCCGAGCTTGGCGATGATGTCGCGCAGCCCGTTGTGCCCGCCATGACCGCCGCCCTGCTTGAGCTTGGCGACGCCGGGGGGCATGTCGAGTTCATCGTGGGCGACCAGGATGGACTCGGGAGGAATTCGGAAAAAGCCGGCCAGTGCCGCCACCGCCTGACCGCTGCGGTTCATGTAGGTGGTGGGGATGAGCAGGCGGATGTCTTCGCCCTGATGGCTGAACTTGCCGACCAGACCGAAGTACTTGCGATCGTTGCTGAGCGAGACGCCCTCGCGGGCAGCCAGACGCTCAACGAAAAGAGCCCCCGCGTTATGCCGGGTCTGGTCGTATTCAGGGCCTGGATTTCCCAGGCCGACGATCAGTTTTACGGCAGTCACGACGGGGGCCTCTTCTTTGACTATGCGAGTGGATTACTCGGCAGCGCCTTCTTCTTTCGGAGCGTCTTCCTTGCTCACGCGCGGAGCGTGAACGTTGGCAACCGGCAGGTCGCTGCCGTGGGCCAGGGCGACCAGCTCAACGCCTTTCGGCAGTTTGATGTCGGTCATGTGCAGAACCTGACCAACTTCGACGTTGGCCATGTCGACTTCGATGAATTCCGGCAGGTCTTGCGGCAGGCAGGAAACTTCGACTTCGTTGAGGTTGTGCAGGATTTCGCCGCCTTGCTGCTTCACGCCAACCGAAGTTTCCTGGTTGATGAAGTGCAGGGGTACGGTAGCGGTCAGCTTGTGGCCGGCAACGACGCGAACGAAGTCGGCGTGCAGGACAAAGCTCTTGGCCGGATGGCGCTGCAGGGCCTTGATCAGAACGGATTCGGTCTGGCCGTCGACGTTCATGCTCAGCACGTGGCTGAAGGAGGCTTCGTTTTCCAGCAGCTTGGCCAGATCTTTGGCCAGGATGCTGATGGACTGCGGGGCCTTGTCGCCACCATAGATGACGGCCGGAACCAGGGCGGCGTTACGACGCAGGCGGCGGCTCGCACCTTTCCCCAGGTCGGAACGCACTTGGGCATTCAGGGTGAAATCGGTCATTTCGTTTCTCCAGTAACAACATTACCCGTCGCGCTTGCGACCAGCGCTCGGGCTGTTGGGCAAAAAGCCCCGCGCGAGGCGGGGCACATTACGTTCAGTGCGGTGTGCCAAGCGTTCGCTTAGCGGAACATCGCGCTGATCGATTCGGCATTGCTGATGCGGCGTACCGCTTCAGCCACCACTGGCGCGATGTCCAGCTGGCGAATTCGGGTGCAAGACTGGGCGGCGGCCGACAGCGGAATGGTGTTGGTCACCACCAGCTCGTCGAGCACGGAGCCTTCGATGTTCTCGATGGCGCGACCGGACAGGATCGGGTGCGTGCAGTAGGCGTAGACCTTGGCAGCGCCATGGTCTTTCAGCGCCTTGGCGGCATGGCAGAGGGTACCGGCGGTGTCGACCATGTCGTCGACCAGGATGCAGGTACGGCCTTCGATGTCACCGATGATGTGCATCACTTCGGACTGGTTGGCCTTCGGGCGACGCTTGTCGATGATCGCCAGGTCGACGCCGAGGGACTTGGCCACGGCACGGGCACGCACCACGCCACCGATGTCGGGGGAGACGATCATCAGGTTCTCGAAGCGCTGGGCCTGGATGTCGTCGACCAGGACCGGCGAGCCGTAGATGTTGTCCACCGGCATGTCGAAGAAACCCTGGATCTGGTCGGCGTGCAGGTCGACCGTCAGGACGCGGTTGACGCCGACGACGTCGAGCATGTCGGCCACGACCTTGGCGCTGATCGGCACACGGGCCGAACGCGGACGGCGATCCTGACGGGCATAGCCGAAGTAGGGGATCACCGCGGTGATGCGCGAAGCCGAGGAGCGGCGGAAGGCATCGGCCAGCACCACCAGTTCCATCAGGTTGTCGTTGGTCGGCGCGCAGGTCGGCTGAATCAGAAAGACGTCCTTGCCGCGAACGTTCTCGTTGATCTCGACACTGATTTCACCGTCGGAAAACTTTCCGACGTAGGCATCACCGAGGGGGATATGCAGCTGACGTACGACACGCCGGGCCAGATCGGGGTTGGCGTTCCCCGTGAAGACCATCATCTTGGACACGCGCAGTACCTGCCTGAGGGTGGGTCCGATGAATAAAAAGCTGTTCAAAAGGCGAGCTCTTGAACAGCTTCAAGTGTATGGCAGGGGCGGCTGGATTCGAACCAACGCATGCCAGGATCAAAACCTGGTGCCTTACCGCTTGGCGACGCCCCTGTAGGGTCAACTTCTAGTGCGCTGGTCGTACGAACCTTGGAAGGTTATGGCAGGGGCGGCTGGATTCGAACCAACGCATGCCAGGATCAAAACCTGGTGCCTTACCGCTTGGCGACGCCCCTGTATCGTACAACCCTTGTGCTACGCACTCGCTTCCTGTGCCATCCGTTCCAGGCTTCGGTGCAACATCGAGACGTTGCGGCCGCGGGCCACGAAACTCGGCAAAGTGGCTGGAAGTTGGCGGCGGACTTTATCAGCCTCGCCCTCGTTTGGGAAGCTCCCAAACACACAAGCTCCAGTGCCGGTCATCCTTGCCTGAACGAATTTGTTCAACAAGCTCAAAGCGTTACGAACTTCGGGATAACGCTTCTCGACCACCGGCTGACAGTCGTTATGACCGCCCCCTGCAAGAAGGCTGCGAACTGTAATGGCCGGGGTATTACGTGTCAACTCCGGGTCGGCAAATATTTCCGCTGTACTAACAGAGACTTGCGGCGCTATGACGAGGAACCAGGACTCGGGGAGATCGACCGGTTGCAGGCGCTCTCCGACCCCTTCGGCGAAGGCCGCGCGACCGCGAACGAACACCGGTACATCGGCCCCGAGGTTCAGGCCCAGTTCGGCCAGGCGATCTTCGCCAAGTCTGGTATTCCACAGATGGTCGAGGCCGACCAGGGTGGTGGCGGCATCCGAGCTGCCGCCGCCGATTCCGCCGCCCATGGGCAGGCGCTTGGTCAGCTGGATGTCGGCGCCCAGCGCACAGCCGCTTTCGCGCTGCAGCAGGCGTGCGGCACGGACGATCAGGTTGCTGTCGTGGTCGACGCCTGGCAATTCGGTGAGCAGGCGGATCTGCCCGTCCTCTCGCGGACGCAAGACCAGTTCGTCACCGTAATCGAGGAACTGGAACAGGGTCTGCAGCTCGTGATAGCCATCGGCACGACGCCCGGTGATGTGCAGCATCAGATTGAGCTTGGCCGGCGCCGGCAGGGTCAGCATATGCATTCAGCGGCCCAGCTGGCGCGGTTGCCAGTCTTTGACCACCAGGGTGATCTGCAGGTCATGACCTTCCAGACGGATGCGCTCGGGCAGGGTGAAGCCGTTGTGCTCGGCGTAGGCCAGGTAGTTCACCTGCCAGCCGTCCTGCTCCAGGCGCGCCAGGCGGCTGTCGCTGTCCAGGCTCAGGCGGCTGCGGCTGTCCGGTGCGGGCAGGCCGCGAACCCACCACAGCAGGTGCGATACCGGTAATTGCCAGCCGAGCTGAGCCTCTACCAGCGCTTCCGGCGAATCCGCTTCGAAGCGGCCTTGGCCGGCCACTTCCAGTGAAACGGCGTCCGGTCGGCCGGTCAGTCGGGTGGCGCCGCGGCCAAGCGGGCCGGAAAGGCGTATGTCGAAATACTCCTGGCGCTGCAGCCAGAACAGCGTGCCGCTGCCGGATTCCTGCGGCGCTCGGATGCCGATCTTGCCGCTGATCTGCCAGCCGTCGAGGGTCTCGACCTGGCTGCGGTGCACCTTCCAGGCCGCCGCGTTGCCGGGGCCTTCGACCGATTCGCGCGGGCCCATGCCGGCACAGCCGGCGAGCAGCAGGGCCAGGCAGGGGGCGACGAGTTTTTTCAGAAGGGTCATGGCTCAAGGCTTCTCCGATCCGGTCAGCCGCTTGAGCGTTTCGCGCAGGATCTGGCTGTCGGGTTGTAGTTTGAGTGCCTTCGACCAGACCGCGCGGGCCTCGCTGCGTTCACCCTTGGTCCAGAGTACCTCGCCCAGGTGCGCCGCCACTTCGTGGTCGGGGAAGCGCTGCAGGGCCTTGCGCAGCAGGGCCTCGGCTTCGCTGAGGTTGCCCAGACGGAAATTGACCCAGCCGAGGCTGTCGAGAATTGCCGGGTCATCGGGGTTGAGCTGGTAGGCCTGTTCGATCAGCTGCAGTGCTTCCTGATGGCGATCGGTGCGGTCGGCGAGGGTGTAGCCGAGGGCATTGAGCGCCATGGCATTGTCCGGCTCACGCTCGATGATGAAGCGCAGGTCACGTTCCAGTTGGCCCAGGTCGCCGCGCTTCTCGGCAAGCATGGCGCGGGTATACAGCAGGTTGAGGTCGTCGGGGAATTCGTCGAGCGCCTGCTCGACCAAGCTCCAGGCCTGCTCGGTGCGGTTGTGCTCGGAGAGGGCTTCGATCTCGATGAGATACAGCTGGATGGCATAGTCGGGTTGCTGCTGACGGGCGTCGGCCAGCACCGCGGAGGCTTCCTCGTCGCGGTTGGCGGAATACAGCAGTTGGCTCTGCAGCAGCTTCGCCGGGAGAAACTCGTTGCCTGGGCCAACCTGCGCCAGTGCGGACAGTGCCTTGGCATTCCGCCCCATGGCCTGATAGGCGCGGCCAAGGTTGAAGTGGGCAGCATCGACATGGCTGCCGCGCTCGACCAGCTCCTCGAGGTAGACGGTGGCTTCGCGCCAGGCTTCGGCCTCCATGCAGACCAGGGCCATGGAGAAGCGCAGGTCATCGTCGGCGGGGTACTGCTGAACCAGGGTGGCGAACTCGCCCATGGCGTCTTCCAGGCGTTCCTGTTCGACCAGCAGGCGCGCATAGGTCAGGCGCAGGCGCTTGTCCTCGGGATGCTGCCGCAGGCTTTTCTCCAGCAGTGTGAGGGCCTCGTCGCTGCGTTGCAGGCTATGCAGCAGGCGCGCCTCGAGCAGGATGGAGGGGATCTGCCGCTGCTTGGCCGGCTGCTTCTGCAGCAGGGCGAGCGCTTCCTCGCTGCGATCGTCCTGTTGCAGAAGTACGGCCTTGCCAAAGGACAGCTGCGGATTGTCCGGGTGCCTGGCCAGCAGCTTGTCGAAGCTCTGCAGTAGGCCGGCGCGGGTTTCCGGATCGGTTTCCGAGGCCGACAGGGCGAGGAAGTCGAAGTGCGTGTCGCCCTGGCCCTGCAGGACCTTTTCCATGAACTCCATGGATTCCTCGTAGCGCCCGGCGCGCGCCAACTGCACGGCGGCGGCGCGCTGGGCGTCGAGGTTCTCCGGTGCATTGCGTGCCCAGATCAGCGAGGTGTCCAGCGCAGCCTGGTCGGCGCCGAGGTATTCGGCGATGCGAAAGCCGCGCTCGGCGACACCGGCATCCTGCGTCGCATGTGCCTGCTGCACATAGTTGCCCAGAGCGATATCGAAGCGGTTGCGCTGCCCGGCGAGTTCCGCGACCAGCAGTGCATAGAGGGACTGACGGGTGAACGAGCCGTACTCGGTGACCTCGCTGGCGGCGGCCTCCGGCGCAGCGTCCTCGACCGGCGGGCCGCTTTCCGGCGCTTGCTGGGTGAAGGTCTGGCAGCCGCCGAGAATCAGCAGGGCGGCAAGTGCGGCGAGTCTATTCATAGAGGGAAATGTACGGCTGGTGTGCGGTCGCGGCATGATGACACAAGCCGCAGGGCAAGCCCATGGCCCCATGGGGCGCGCAGGCCGGTTTGGCCGGCATTCGGCCGTACCAATCGAATCCGACAATCGAGGGCAATGGTTGTTCTCCATCTGGCGAAGTAGGAGAATTGCGCGCTCCGTTATCGAATCAGCGATTCTGCATGGCTTTCCTCGCGCTTGGCATCAATCACAAGACCGCTTCGGTGGACGTCCGCGAGCGCGTAGCCTTCACGCCGGATCAGATGGTCGAGGCCTTGCGCCAGCTGTGTCGCGTCACGCCAACTCGCGAGGCCGCGATTCTTTCGACCTGCAATCGCAGCGAGCTCTATCTGCAGCAGGATCAGCTGGAAGCCGACGCGGTATTGGCCTGGCTGGCCAACTATCACCGCCTCAGCCTCGACGAACTCAAGGCCTGCGCCTATGTGCACGTCGACGACCAGGCTGTGCGTCACATGATGCGCGTCGCCTCCGGGCTCGACTCGCTGGTGCTGGGCGAGCCGCAGATTCTCGGGCAGATGAAGTCTGCCTACGCAGTCGCCCGCGAGGCCGGCAGTATCGGCCCGCTGCTCGGACGACTGTTCCAGGCCACCTTCAGCACGGCCAAGACCGTGCGGACCGACACGGCCATCGGCGAGAACCCGGTGTCCGTGGCCTTCGCTGCGGTCAGTCTGGCGCGGCAAATCTTCAGCAACCTGCAGCGCAGCCAGGCGCTGCTGATCGGCGCCGGCGAAACCATCACCCTGGTGGCGCGTCACCTGCACGAGCAGGGCGTGAAGAAGATCGTCGTCGCCAACCGTACCCTCGAGCGCGCCAGCGCCCTGGCGGCGGAGCTGGGAGCGCAGGCGATCCTGCTCGCCGACATCCCGGAAGAGCTGCACAACAGCGACATCGTCATCAGCTCCACCGCCAGCCAGCTGCCGATCCTCGGCAAGGGTGCGGTGGAGCAGGCGCTGAAGCGGCGCAAGCACAAGCCGATGTTCATGGTCGATATCGCCGTGCCGCGGGACATCGAGCCACAGGTCGGCGAGCTGGATGATGTCTATCTCTACACCGTCGACGACCTGCACGAGGTGGTCGCGGAAAACCTCAAGAGCCGTCAGGGTGCTGCCCAGGCCGCCGAGGAGCTGGTCGCCGCCGGTACCGAGGATTTCATGCAGCGCCTGCGCGAGCTGGCCGCAGTGGATGTGCTCAAGGCCTATCGGCAGCATGCCGAGCGGATTCGCGACGACGAACTGAGCAAGGCCCAGCGTCTGCTGGCCAATGGCGCCAGCGCCGAGGACGTCCTCGCCCAGCTCGCCCGGGGGCTGACCAACAAGCTGCTGCATGCCCCCAGCGTGCAGCTGAAAAAACTCTCCGCCGAGGGCCGCGTCGAGGCGCTTAGCATGGCCCAGGAACTCTTCGCCCTGCACGAGGGCACGGAAAAGACATGAAAGCTTCGCTGCTGAACAAGCTGGACATCCTGCAGGACCGTTTCGAAGAGCTCACCGCGCTGCTCGGCGATGCCGAGGTCATCAGTGACCAGAACCGCTTCCGCGCCTATTCGCGCGAATACGCCGAGGTCGAGCCGGTGATCGTCGCCTATCGCCAGCTGTGCAAGGTCCAGCAGGACCTCGAAGGCGCCCAGGCGCTGCTCAAGGACAGCGATCCCGACATGCGCGAGATGGCCGAGGAGGAAGTGGCCGAGGCCAAGGCGCAGCTCGAAACCCTGGAAGCCAATCTGCAACGCATGTTGCTGCCCAAAGACCCGAACGACGGGCGCAACGTGTTCCTGGAAATCCGCGCCGGTACCGGCGGCGACGAGGCGGCGATCTTCGCCGGCGACCTGTTCCGCATGTATTCGCGCTACGCCGAGAAACAGGGCTGGCGCGTGGAGATCCTTTCCGAGAGCGAGGGCGAGCACGGCGGTTACAAGGAAGTGATTTCCCGCGTCGAGGGCGACAACGTCTACGCCAAGCTCAAGTTCGAGTCCGGCGCGCACCGCGTGCAGCGTGTGCCGGAAACTGAGTCGCAAGGGCGTATCCACACCTCGGCGTGCACCGTGGCGGTCCTGCCGGAGCCGGACGAGCAGGCGGCCGTGGAAATCAATCCGGCCGACCTGCGCATCGACACCTACCGCTCCTCGGGCGCCGGCGGCCAGCACGTCAACAAGACCGATTCGGCGATTCGCATCACCCACCTGCCGACCGGGATCGTCGTCGAGTGTCAGGAAGAGCGTTCCCAGCACAAGAACCGCGCCAAGGCCTTGGCCTGGCTGGCGGCAAAGTTGCAGGACCGCCAGGATGCCGCGGCGCACAAGGAAATATCCGAGACGCGCAAGCTGCTGGTCGGGTCCGGTGATCGTTCCGAGCGCATCCGTACCTACAATTTTCCTCAGGGCCGCGTCACCGACCATCGGGTCAACCTGACACTGTATTCGCTCAACGAAGTGATCGGCGGCGCCGTGGAGCAGGTCATCGAGCCGCTGCTGCAGGAATACCAGGCCGACCAGCTGGCCGCGCTGGGCGACTGATCCTTGCCGCCTTGCGGCGTTTCCACGAGCATCCCATGCCTACCATCGAGTCCCTGCTGCACAGTGCCGATCTGCCGGATTCGCCGAGCGCCAGGCTGGATGCCGAGTGGTTGCTCGCTGCCGCCCTTGGCAAGTCCACCAGCTACCTGCGCACCTGGCCCGAGCGTGAGGTGCCGGGCGACCTTGCCGAGCGCTTCGCGGCTGATCTGGCCCGCCGTCGGCGCGGCGAGCCGGTTGCCTATATCCTCGGCCGCCAGGGCTTCTGGAGCCTGGAGCTGGAGGTCGCGCCGGATACCCTGATTCCTCGTCCGGACACCGAGCTGCTGGTGGAAACCGCTCTGCAGCTGCTTCCGGCAACGCCGGCCCGGGTACTCGACCTGGGCACCGGAACCGGTGCGATCGCGCTGGCGCTGGCGGCTGAACGGCCGCAGTGGCAGGTCAGCGGTGTCGACCGCATCGAGGCCGCGGTCGCGCTCGCCGAACGCAATCGCCTGCGCCTCGGGCTGGGCAATGCCCACTTCGCACGCAGCGACTGGTTCGCCGAGGTGACGGGGGAGCGCTTCCAGTTGATCGTCAGCAACCCGCCGTACATCCCTGCCAGCGATCCGCATCTGCAACAGGGCGACGTGCGCTTCGAGCCGCAGAGTGCGCTGGTGGCCGGGGTGGACGGGCTGGACGACATCCGTACGATCGTCGCCCAGGCTCCCGCCCATCTGACCGCGGGCGGCTGGTTGCTGCTGGAGCATGGCTTCGATCAGGCGCCGGCGGTGCGTTCACTGATGGCGGCGCACGGCTTCGAGGCGTGCGAAAGCCGCTGCGACCTGGGCGGCCACGAGCGCGTCAGTCTCGGGCGGCTGCCATGACCTTTCTGTTACGCGAGGTGCTCGATGCTGAGTGACGAAGAACTGCTGCGTTACAGCCGGCAGATCCTGCTCAAGCAGGTCGATATCGAGGGGCAGCTGCGTCTCAAGCAGAGCCGGGCGCTGATCGTCGGCCTCGGCGGGCTCGGCTCGCCGGTGGCGCTGTATCTCGCGGCTGCAGGGGTTGGCGAGCTGCATCTGGCTGACTTCGACACGCTGGACCTGACCAACTTGCAGCGCCAGATTGCGCATGACAGCCGCTCGCTGGGGCTGCACAAGGTGGATTCGGCCATGGCCCGGCTGGAAGCATTGAACCCGCATGTGCGCCTGATTCCTTATCGCAGCGGGCTGGATGCCGACTCGCTGGATGCAGTGGTTGCCCAGGTCGATCTGGTGCTCGACTGCACGGACAATTTCGCCATCCGCGAGGCGGTCAATGCAGCCTGCGTGAAGGCCCGAAAGCCCCTGGTCAGCGGTGCGGCGATTCGTCTCGAGGGACAGCTCTCCGTGTTCGATCCCCGAGTCGAAACGAGCCCCTGTTACCACTGCCTTTACGGGCACGGTAGCGAGACAGAACTGACCTGTAGCGAGGCAGGGGTCCTCGGTCCACTGGTAGGCATGGTCGGCAGCCTGCAGGCGTTGGAGGCGCTCAAGCTGCTAGCCGGTTTCGGTGAGCCATTGATCGGTCGTCTGCTGCTGATCGACGCGCTGTCCAGTCGTTTTCGCGAGTTGCGGGTCAAGCGCGATCCGCACTGCGCGGTGTGTGGTTCAGGCGATGCCTGACTGTACGGCGCCCGTGGGCGTATTCGATTCCGGCGTTGGCGGGCTCTCGGTGCTGCGCGAGATTCGCCAGCGCCTGCCGCACGAATCGCTGCTCTATCTGGCGGACAGCGTCCACGTGCCTTACGGCGAGAAGAGCCCCGAGTACATCCGCGAGCGCTGCCGCATCATCGCGGCGTTTTTCGTCGAGCAGGGTGCCAAGGCCCTGGTGGTGGCCTGCAACACCGCGACGGCGGCCGGCGTGACCGAGCTGCGCGAGCTGTATCCGGATTGGCCCATCATTGGCATGGAGCCGGCGGTAAAGCCCGCCGCCGCGGCCACCCGCAGTGGCGTGGTAGGCGTGCTCGCCACCACCGGTACGCTGAAAAGCGCCAGGTTCGCCGCATTGCTCGATCGTTTCGCTGCGGACGTGCGGGTGATCACTCAGCCTTGCCCGGGGCTGGTCGAGCGCATCGAGGCCGGCGATCTGAATAGCGTCGAGCTGCGCGTGATGCTCCAGGGCTGGGTCGAGCCACTGCTGGCGCAGGGCTGCGACACGCTGATCCTGGGCTGCACTCATTACCCCTTCATTCGTCCGCTGCTGAGCCGCCTCGTGCCTCGCGACATCCGGTTGATTGATACTGGAGCAGCGGTTGCGCGCCACCTGGCTGAGGTGTTGACGGAGCGCGGCCGGCTCGCCGACGGGGAAAGCAGTTGCCGATTCTATTGCAGCGGCGATCCGCAGCGAATGGCCGAGGTGCTGCCTATACTTTGGGGTGAACATGCAGAGGTCGAGTTGTTCTCCCGATAGGAACTCCCAAAGCAATGGAGTTTCTCAACTGATGCTGGCGACAAATAACCAAACACAAACGCAGTGTTTTTTATAAGGAAGTTCCCATGAAAAAACTGTCCTCCCTGGCTGCGGTAGCGGCGATTTCCCTGGGGCAGATGGCGGCTGCTCACGCCGTGGATCTCACCGTTGCGGTCGGTCAGACCGATGAGTCGACCATGACCTATCGCCTGGGTGCGCAATTCGACTTCAACAGGAGCTGGTTCCAGACCAGCGTCGGGCGACTGACCGGCTATTGGGATGCAGGTTACACCTACTGGGAGGGCGACGAGTCCACCAGCAATCACAGCATTTCACTGGCACCGGTCTTCGTCTACGAGTTCGCCGGCCAGTCGGTCAAGCCTTACGTCGAGGCGGGTATCGGTGTGGCGGCGTTCGAAAACACCGAGGTGGAAGGCAACCGTCTGGGGTCGTCGTTCCAGTTCGAGGACCGTATCGGTGCGGGTCTGCGCTTTGCCGGCGGCCATGAGGTCGGCGTACGTGCGATCCATTACTCCAACGCGGGTATCAAGAAGCCGAACGACGGCGTCGAGAGCTACGCTCTGCACTACCGGATGGCGTTCTAAGCGATAGCGTCCAGGCTGCAGGGCTGTCGCCGGCCCTGCAGTGCTCTCAGGCGGCCTCAGCCATACGCCGTGGCGCTGCCCTTGCGCTCTTCGCGGCAATCCTGCGAGCCCAGTTCGAACTCCCGGCAGATCAGCGGCCGCTGCGCGTAGATGGTGCAGCGCATGCTGTCCCGGTCGAGCGCCGCGCACCAGCCGTCATCCAGCCTACGCATCACTTCGCCGCCCCAGCTGTCCCTGTCGATGAACCGCTGCGGTACACCGGTATCGCCGAACAGCATGACTTCGAGACGGCAGCAGCACGCCGCGCAGGTGGAGCAGCTGACGATGGGGTCTTCGAGTTGCTTGAGCGGGATGGTCGAGTCAGTCATGACGGCAGTCTAGCCAATGTGATCGGCTCGGGCAGAGAGGCGGACGGCCCCAGCGGGCGTGGGGGCGCTAATTTCAGGATTCTTCGCTCAGCTGCTTGTTGCGCCACCCCTTGCCGCCGGGCAGCACCAGGTTGAGCAGAAGCGCGATGATCGCGCACAGCGAGATGCCGGACAGGGTGAACTCGCCGTAGCCGATCGCCATGCCGCCGATGCCGAACACCAGCGTCACCGAGACGATGATGAGGTTGCGTGCTTCGGACAGGTCGACCTGATGGCGGATCAGCGTGCTCAGGCCGACCACCGCGATCGAGCCGAACAGCAGGCAGAGAATGCCGCCCATGACCGGTACCGGAATGCTCAGCAAGCCGGCGCCGAACTTGCCGATGAAGGCCAGCGCGATGGCGAATATCGCCGCCCAGGTCATGATCTTCGGGTTGTAGTTCCTGGTCAGCATCACCGCGCCCGTCACTTCGGCGTAGGTCGTGTTCGGCGGCCCACCGAACAGGCCGGCCGCGGACGTCGCCACGCCGTCACCCAGGAGCGTGCGATGCAGGCCCGGCTTCCTCACATAGTTGTTGCCGGTCACGCTGCCGATGGCGACCACGCCGCCGATATGCTCGATCGCCGGAGCCAGGGCTACGGGGACCATGAACAGAATGGCGCCGATGTTGAACTCCGGTGTGATGAAGTTGGGCATCGCCAGCCAGGGCGCCGCGGCGATGCCGCTGGTGTCGACCACGCCGAAGGCAAAGGACAGGCCGTAGCCCACCGCGACGCCGGCGAGAATCGGCACCAGACGGAACAGCCCCTTGCCCAATACCGCTACCAGCAGCGTGGTGATCAGCGCCGGCATGGAGATGAACATCGCCGTGTGGTACGTGATGAGTTGAGCGCTGCCGTCGCCGGCCTTGCCCATGGCCATGTTCACAGCCACCGGCGACAGCGCCAGGCCGATGGAAATGATCACCGGAGCGATGACCACCGGCGGCAGCAAGCGGTCGATGAAGCCCGGTCCTTTCAGGCGCACGGCGAAGCCCAGCACCATGTACACCAGCCCGGCCGCCACCACGCCACCCATTACGGCCGGCAGCCCGAACTCACCCTTGGCGGCGATGATCGGGGCGATGAAGGCGAAGCTCGATGCAAGGAATACTGGCACTTGACGCTTGGTGACCAGCTGGAACAGAAGCGTGCCGAGACCGGCAGTGAACAGCGCCACGTTGGGGTCCATGCCGGTGATCAGCGGCATCAGCACCAGTGCGCCGAAGGCGACGAACAGCATCTGCGCGCCGGCCAGTACCTGCCGGCCTACCGGCTCCTCGGGATGCGACATGCTCAGATGTCCTTCTGCTTGGTGCCGAAAATCTTGTCACCGGCATCGCCCAGGCCCGGAACGATGTAGCCATGCTCATCCAGGCGCTGATCGATGGAGGCGGTGAAGATCAGCACATCAGGGTGCGCGCTCTCCACGGCGGCGATGCCTTCCGGTGCGGCAACCAGGACCAGCGCGCGAATCTCCTTGCAGCCGGCCTTTTTCAGCATGTCGATGGTGGCGACCATCGAGCCGCCGGTGGCAAGCATTGGATCGATGATGATCGCCAGGCGCTGTTCGATTTCCGGGACCAACCTTTCCAGATAGGTCTGCGCCTGCAGCGTGTCTTCGTTGCGGGCAATGCCGACCGCGCTGACCTTGGCGCCGGGAATCAGGCTGAGCACGCCATCGAGCATGCCGATGCCGGCACGCAGAATCGGTACTACGGTAATCTTCTTGCCGGAGATCTTTTCCACCTGAACGGGGCCGCACCAGCCATCGATGCTGTAGTGTTCCAGCGGCAGGTCCGAGGTCGCTTCATAAGTGAGGATCGATCCCACTTCCTGCGCCAGTTCGCGGAAATTCTTGGTGCTGATGTCTGCACGGCGCATCAGGCCGAGCTTGTGGCGGATCAGCGGGTGGCGGATCTCTCGAATGGGCATTATGGCCTCCGGCGGGCAAATAAACCGGCTTAGATTAAAGCATCGCCGGGGCAGCGGCTATTCGCGTGTCATCCGGCCGGCAGACTTGCTGCGCGCGGCGAGGGTGGGTATCTTCCCCGCCCTTTCGCGAACGGCCGAAAACCGGCTGTTCGGTCAGGTTTTCGCTGTCCGGATTCGCCTGGCATCACGGCGATTCAACCGCACGAGCTGCCAGCCCCGGCTGGTGCTCCCAACTAAATTCTCTGGGGAATCGCTTCATGTCCGTCGATCTCGCACATATCCGCCAAGTCATGGCCGAGGCAGACTGCCTGTACACCGAGGAACAAGTCGAAGCGGCGATCGCCAAGGTTGCCGAAACCATCAACGCTGAACTGGCCGAGCGCAACCCGGTGGTGTTCTGCGTCATGAATGGAGGGCTGATCTTCTCCGGCAAATTGGTGCCGAAGCTGAACTTCCCCCTCGAGCTGTCCTACCTGCATGCGACCCGTTACCGCAACGAGACCAGCGGCGGCGAGCTGTTCTGGAAGGCCAAACCGGAGATTTCCTTCATCGATCGCGACGTGCTGATCATCGATGACATCCTGGATGAGGGGCACACGCTGGGCGCAATCATCGATTTCTGCCGTCATGCCGGGGCTGCCGCCGTGCATACCGCGGTACTGATCAACAAGGACCACCAGCGCAAGGCGCGCCCGGATCTGAAAGCGGACTACGTTGGGCTCGGCTGCATCGACCGCTATATCTTTGGTTGCGGGATGGACTACAAGGGCTACTGGCGCAACGCCCCTGGTATCTACGCCGTAAAGGGCATGTAAGCGTCTCGGCGGAGCTCATTGTCATGCGCGCCCGCAATGAGTGCGCAGCCACACGGCCGCGACGATTCGCCGACCTGGCGGCAGTCATGCGCGCTGCGATCTGGGAGCTGCGGCAGTTACGTTTCGATTGGCCCCATATGCGCTTCCTAAAGTAACGCAGCGGTGGCGTGTCCGCGCCTGATCCGCTCGTTCTCGCGCTGGCTGCGTTTGGTGTTTCACAATGCCGGCTGCCTTGATCCAGATGGATTGGGCTGCTTATCGGCATGGTGAATACTACTTTCGGATAGCCAGCCGACATTTCTTCATTTCAACCGCACGAAAGGCTCTGCGGCGGGCTTTGCGCTTCTAGCGTTCACGGCTAAGCTCAGAACATCCTTAAATACGCATGGCTGAACGAAATCACGCTGAAAGCCAATGCTGGAAAGGCTATTCATACTAAAGGATTACAAGCTAAATCAAACCTTAGTGCGCTTAACCCTCCTTCTACGTCTGGGTAGGGTTTACGCACTTCGAACCAATCAGGAGCGCCTCATGACAAAAACAACAAGGCAAGGAATCTTCCAGCCGAAGTCCCTAGCTCTCGCCGTAGCGCTGGGCACTGCCGCCCCGGCTTACGCCGTGAGCTTCAATATCGGCGAGATCGAAGGGCAATTCGACTCGGCGATGTCCATCGGTGCCAGCTGGTCCATGGCGGACAGGGACAGGGATCTGGTCGGCATCAACAACGGCGGTACCGGCTTTACCCAGACCGGCGACGATGGTCGTCTGAACTTCAAGAAGGGCGAGACCTTCTCCAAGATTTTCAAGGGTGTGCACGATCTCGAGCTTCGTTATCGCGATAGCGGTGCCTTCGTTCGCGGCAAGTATTGGTATGACTTCGAGCTGAAGGATGAGAGTCGTCTTTTCAAGGACATCAGCGACAGCAACCGGAAAGAAGCCGCTCAATCATCCGGCGCGCAAATTCTGGACGCGTTCGTCTATCACAATTATTCCGTTGGTGATCTGCCCGGGACCGTCCGTCTTGGGAAGCAGGTAGTGAGCTGGGGCGAAAGTACCTTTATCGGTAACAGCATAAACTCCATCAATCCCTTGGACGCTGCAGCATTCCGCCGGCCGGGTGCTGAGATCAAAGAGGGGCTGATTCCGGTCAATATGTTCTACATCTCGCAGAGCCTGACCGACCGGTTGAGCATGGAGGCGTTCTATCAACTCGAGTGGGATCAGACCGTTGCCGATAATTGCGGTACTTTCTTCGCTGTAGATGTCGTTCAGGATGGTTGTGATGCCAACTACCACGTGGGCAGCCCGGCAATCGCTCCTCTTCAACCCGTCGCTGCTGCGTTCGGGCAGGGGTTCGAAGTCACTCCTGAGGGTGTGGTTTTGCCGCGAGCTGGCGACCGGGATGCACGTGATTCGGGGCAGTTCGGTCTTGCATTGCGCTGGTTGGGTGATGCCACCGAGTATGGTGCGTATTTCATGAATTACCACAGTCGGACGCCAAACGTCAGTACGCGATCTGCTGGCTTGGCTACCGCAGCGCAGCTGCCTGGCATTATCGGTACAGCTAATGGGCTCGTGCCTGGTGCTGGCTCTGGTTTGGCGCAGAGCGTCATGCTTGGCAACGGCCGCTATTACCTTGAGTACCCCGAAGATATCCAGCTTTACGGCCTTAGCTTCTCTACGACATTGCCCACTGGCACCGCGTGGTCTGGTGAGATCAGCTATCGACCCAATGCACCGGTTCAGCTGAATACTCAAGACCTCACTCGGGCTTTGCTTAATCCCCTTGCGCCGGGAACCTCTCCCATTGAAAGTACTTTCGGTGCAGAAAATCGCGGCTACAACCGCAAGGAAATCACCCAGTTGCAGACCACATTCACTCACTTCTTCGATCAAGTACTGGGCGCTGGTAGGGTGACCGTGGTGGGCGAGGTCGGCTACACGCATGTCGGCGGTCTCGAGAGCACCAGCGAACTGCGCTATGGGCGTGATCCTATCTACGGCACCCCGGATGATCCAGCCGCTTTGGCCCGCTACGGCCGCCACGGTTTCGTCACCGCCAACTCCTGGGGCTACCGCCTGCGTGGCATCGCGGACTACGACAACGTCTTCGCCGGCATCAACCTCAAGCCCAACCTGTCCTTCTCCCACGACGTCGACGGCTACGGCCCCAACGGTCTGTTCAACGAAGGCTCCAAGGCGGTCAGCATTGGTCTGGATGCCGAGTACCAGAATATGTACACCGCCAGCCTGTCCTACACCGATTTCTTCGGCGGCGACTACAACACGCTGGTTGACCGCGACTTCCTCGCGTTCAGCGTGGGCGTGAACTTCTAAGGAGACCAGCCAAGTGTCCGGCCGATGAGGATGATCGGTCGGACATCAGCGACAGGCATGGGCCTCCGGCCTATAACAAGATCAAGAGGAACTGGAATCGTATGAAAACAACAAGAAAACTATTCAGTGTCTTGGCCTTCTCCCTGCTGGCAAGCAGTGTGATGGCTGCCGTCTCCCCCGAAGAAGCCGCCAAGCTCGGCACATCCCTGACGCCATTGGGGGCTGAAAAGGCCGGTAATTCCGATGGCAGCATCCCCGAGTGGACCGGCGGCCTGAAGACCGACGCCGCGCCGCTCAAGAACGGTCACCTGACCAATCCGTTCAAGGACGAGCAACCGAAGTTCGTCATCACCGCGCAGAACGCCGAGCAGTACAAGGACAAGCTGACCGCAGGTCAGTTGGCCATGTTCAAGCGTTACCCGGAAACCTACAAGATTCGCGTGTTCCCCACGCACCGTACCGTCGCTGTGCCGGATGAGATCTACGAGGCCGCGAAGAAAAGCGCAGTCAATACCGAGCTCGTCGAGGGTGGCAACGGCCTCGCCAACTTCACCGACAGCCGCTATTACGCCTTCCCGATTCCGAAGAACGGCTTGGAGGTGATTTGGAACCACATCACCCGCTATCACGGCGGCAATGTGCGACGCAACATCGTTCAGGCGACTCCGCAAACCAACGGCAGCTACACAATGGTTCACTTCGAGGACGAGGTGGCTTTCCCACTGGGCATGACGGATCTGGACCCGGAGCGCGCCAAGAACGCCTTGCTGTTCTTCAAGCAGCGTGTGACAGCGCCTTCTCGACTGGCTGGTAACGTGCTGCTGGTGCACGACTCGCTGGATCAGGTGAAGGAGCCGCGTCAGGCCTGGATCTACAACGCCGGGCAGCGTCGGGTTCGCCGCGCTCCGCAGGTCGCGTATGACGGCCCGGGTACCGCATCCGACGGTATGCGCACCACCGACAACTTCGACATGTTCAGTGGCGCACCGGATCGCTACGACTGGAAGCTGATCGGCAAGAAGGAGCTGTACATCCCCTACAACAGTTACGAGATCGCCTCCAGTGACCTGAAGTACGACCAGATTATCAAGGCTGGTCACGTCAATCAGGATCTGGCACGCTATGAGCTGCACCGCGTCTGGGAGATCGAGGCCACGCTCAAGAGCGGCGAGCGGAACATCTATGCCAAGCGTCGCTTCTTCGTCGACGAGGACAGCTGGACCATCGTTCAGTCTGAGCTCTACGACGGCCGTGGACAGCTCTGGCGCGTAGGTGAAGCCCATTCGCTGCAGTACTACCAGCACAAGGTTCCGGCCTACGCATTCGAGGCGCTGTACGACATCATTTCCGGCCGCTATATCGCGATCGGCATGAGCAACGAGGAGAAGCCTCATGAGTATGGCTATCGTGCCTCTGCCCGTGACTTCACGCCGGCCGCCCTGCGTAATGCCGGGGTACGTTGATCGTCTGATATTTGGCTTGTGAATAAGGCGGCCGGATTGGCCGCCTTTTTTTTTGCTTCCATCCAGCGGATGATAATTTCCGATTAAGAGTTCCAGTGTCAGAACGCTATCGCGCCGGCTGGACCTGCTAACCAACGTTGCGGCCGCATGCAATGACAGGGATGGCGTTTCGACTGACGGCCGTGATAACCGAGCGTAACGCCTGGCACGCACTGCGCTGTGTTTCAATGGATTGATCAGAACAAGAGAACCGTTGCCATGTCCGTACGCTTCATTCCTGATGCGCTCAGTGCAGAGGCAAGTCCCGCAGGGCAATTCCCGTCCATTCCCCGTCTGCCTCCGCTGCACGTCCGGCGGCCTCGATTGACGCAGGCGCTGCTCGACAGCGACTGCCGGCTGCGCTTGATCTGCGCTCCGGCAGGATTCGGCAAGACCGTGCTGATGAGCGAGTGCGCTCGGCAGGTGCCGGCGGACACGCGGTTGGTCTGGCTGGACCTTGGTGGACGAGCCTGCACGGTGGAAGCGCTGCATGAGCAGCTCGGTGCTGCCTTGGCGGAGCCCGCAGGCGGCGGTTCTGAAAACGACTTGCTGGCTTTGCTGCGTCGTATCCGCCAGCCCGTCTGGATCATGCTCGACGACTACCCGCGGGACTCCAGTCCCGAACTCGATGATTGCCTCGATCTTCTACTGGACATGGGGCCGTCCACGGTCAGCTGGTGGGTCACCAGTCGGCGTCAGCCGGCGTGGAAACTGCCCCGGTTGCTCTTGCAGGGGCACCTGTTCGAACTTGAGGCCGAAGCGCTGGCATTCACGGCCGATGAGCTTGAACAGGTGCTCAAGGTCCATCGTATGGCCCTTTCCCCAGAGAGCTTCCAGCAGCTGCAGCGCGTCCTGGAGGGCTGGCCAGCCGGCGTCTGCCTGATGCTGCTGAACGCCGACGAACACGCCCTGCGCGAGCGGCTGCTGGCCGGCACACCGCTGCTCAGGGATTACGTGCAGCGGGAAGTGATGGCGGGGTTGAGCGACGAGGTGCGGCGCGCGCTGTTGGCCCTGGCGCGCATGCCGCGTTTCTCCGCAGAACTGTGCGATCACGTCCTCGACGGTGTGGGTCGCGAGATCCTCGATGTTCTCAAGACACGCCAGCTCTTCATCAGGCAGATCGACAACTGTGGAGAGTGGTTCAGGTTGTGGAAGCCCCTGGCCCTGATGCTGCAGCGCTCCGCGGAAAATGCGGCGCCGACTCAGGCGCATCTGCGTGCCTGTCAGTGGTTCGCCAGTCGCGGCGAGATGCGCGAAGCAGTGGAACATGCCTTGTGGGCCGGGCAGCCGGAAGTGGCGGCCAATTACCTGCAGCGGTACGGCCAGGAACAGTTGCTGATCGGCGACAACGTGTCGCGCTTCCTCAAATGGCGAAGCGAGCTGCCCCAGGATCTGTTCGCCAGTACTACGCGATTGATCGTGTTACAGGGCTGGGCGTTGATCATTTCGGCGCGACTCGACGAGGTGGATGACTGCCTGGCCGAGCTCGCCAAGTTCTTCCCTCAGCCCGACGCGCGCCGGCAGGCGCAGCTGCTGGCGCAGTGGCAGGCGCTGCGGGGCTTTCTGGCGCGTCTGCGCGGCGAGCCCGAGGCGCGACAGCACTGCCTGCAGGCGCTGGAAGTGCTCTCCGACCACGCCTGGGCGCAACGCGTCCTCTGTTTGCAGGTTCTGACGCAGCAAGCCATGGCCGAAGGCGAGCTGGAGCTTGCCCAGCACTACAACAGCGAGGGCATGAAGCTCGCACGGCTCAAGGGCAGTGTGCTCTATGAGGTAATGCTCAGCGTCGACCGAATCCAGTTGCTGGAGCTGACCGGCGAGTTCGAGCGGGCAGTCGGGGTGCTGAACGAGGCACTGCAGGCTCTGCGCGAGTCGGTTCGACACAGCCCGTTGATCGGACGGCTGCAGCTGTTGCAGGGCCACCTATTGGCCTATCAGGGGCTCGACGACCCTGCGCAGGAGGCCTACCAGCTGGGCAAGGCCGAGACCGAAACCTGCGGCGACTCCTACTGCTTCTTCGGTTACGTCGGGCTTGCCGAGCTGGCGGCGCGCAATCAGGAGTTCGCCTGCGCTTATCACTGGCTGCGCGACGCCGAGCGGCTGTCACAGTGGCGCCATGTCCCTGAGGCACGTTTCCGCGGCATCCTGCCGCTGATAAACGGAGTGGCCTGGCTACATCAGGGGGAATTGCGCAAGGCTCGCAGTGCACTCTGCCAGGTGTTGGAACTCTACGAAGGGCGCGGTTATCTGTCGCCGTCCGGCTTCTACGAATTGCTGCCGAGGGTGCGCCGCTATCTGGCTGTGATCGACATCCTGGACGGGCAGCCGGCGAAAGCGATTGCCGCGTTACGTGAACAGATCGAGCAGAACCTCGCTGCGCAGCGCCTTGGACTTGCGTGCGAGTGCCGTTTCAGCCTGGCTGAGGCCTTGCACGTCGATGGCCAGGCGGTAGAAGCGGAGGCCGAGGTGCGTCTGGCGCTGGGAGAGGCGGCTCGGCAGCATCTAGTCAAGCCGCTGTACGAACTGGCGCACCGCCAACCTCAGTGGCTGGCGCGGGTGCTGCCTGCGGTGAAGGGGGAATCGCTGCGGCAGCGTCTGTTGAGATACGAGCGCGAACCGGAGACTACTCAGGCCGCGACGGAGGAAACCGTTCTCAGCAATCGCGAGCTCACTGTCTTGCGCCTGATCGCTCAGGGCTGTTCGAATCAGGAGATAGCCGAGCAGTTATTCATCTCGCTGCATACGGTCAAGACCCATGCGCGGCGGATCAACACCAAGCTGGGGGTCGCGCGCAGGACTCAGGCGGTGGCCAAGGCCAAGGCGCTTGCCTGGCTCTGATGCCGGGGAACACCGTTGCGCCTGGGTCAGACGCCAGGCGCAACGGTACGCTGCGGATACGTTGATCGGCAGCGGGAAGAGAGTTCTTGTTGTTGTTTTGAGGACGATCGGGGGAAACGCGGCAACCTGCAGGCAGTCAGGCTGAAGCCGCTACAGCAGGGCGGGCTGCAAATCTCCGTGAAGTGCGCGTGGCGGCATCTGCTCGCCGCGTTCGATGGCGAGGCTGACCTGCAGGCTGGTGATCAGGCGTTGCAGCTGTTGCTGATCGCGCCACTGCTCCGCACTGATGAAGCGCTTCACCGCGACGCCTTCGGCGCCGGTCAGGGTCAGCAGGATGCTGCCGTCCGGCTTCTCGATGCTGAAGTTGACGTTGTAGCGGGGACGAAACACATCACTGATCTTCTGGAATGGACTCGTCATGCCTAAATACCTGTATAGGGGGTTGCCAGCAATGGACCCGGTAAGGCGATGACAAGTTTCCCGGGCGCAGCGTGTCCTGACTGCTGCAAAACGCCGCAATGCTCCTTGGCGTTACGCCTGGCTGCTCAGCTCGGCCAGCGCTTCCGGGCTGCTCTTGAAGGCCTTGGCGAACAACTCACGGTGCCGCGCCATGAAGATCCCGATATCTTCGGCCTGCTGCTCACTCAACGAGGGCGATGCCTGTTGCAGTACGGCCGCTAGCGCCTCGGCCAGCTCAAGCATTTTGTCGTGACGATCGGCTTCGGCTTTATCCATGAACAAACGCTCCAGGTCCCGACTGCTGCGGTACACCACTTCGACGGCCATTTACCACCTCGGTCATTGGCAGATTGATACTGTTTATTTGTACAGGATAAGCGGGCGCGGCGAAGATTGGTAGCGTGCCGTTGCGTCAGTGAGCGAAATGCCCTTGCAGCCGCTCGGCGTGAAACTCCAGAGTCGCGGCGCGATATCCGCTACGCAGCAGCGGCAGCGGCAGGCAGGACTCCCAGCGCGCGCCCGGTTGCAGATCGCCGGGCCCTTGGTAGGCGGGAGCGTCATAGGCACGGCGCGCAAGGTTGGTGCGTGAGCCCGGGGAATAGGCGGCCACCTCCCATTGCAGACTCTGCAGCTTCCTGTCCGTGTGGTTGACCAGTTGCACATGCAGCGGCTGAGCGCCCGGGCAGCGCTGCGGGTCGTGGGTTAGCCGGATCTCGAGGCGCGACAGCAGCCGCTCCTCACGATGTTCCTGCCAGAGCACCCAGCCGGCGACAAGTGCCAGACCGAGCACGGCCCCCAGCGAGATCGGCACCGCTCTCAGCGGGTAGCGGACCAGCAGTACCAGCCAGGTGAGGATGAGCAGGGCGCCGATCAGCATGAGCGCGCCCCTGCGGACAAACGGCTAAGCGACATGGAAGACCTCCGCATTGACCGGCTCATGCTAACCCGTGCCGGGCGAGGCTGCGCAAGGATGGGGCGCGCATTTGTAGCAGGATGTCAGTCGCTGGTTTTGCCTCGGCTGGCCAGGCGCTCGAGTGCGGCTCGTAGCGCCGGATCACGAATGCCTTGGGCGGCCGCCTGAATGCTGTCAGCGGCGTTGCTCGACAGCGGCGGTGTAGCGGCAGGCTGGTGCCTCGGTGGCGGCGGTGGCTGTACCTTGAACTGGATACGAAGCAGTCCGGCGAACTCTTCCATGGCTTCCAGCTGGCGTTGCAGGCGGCGCTGCTGGTAACGCAAGCGTGTGGCCCAATGGCCATCGGTGACGATCAGTAACAGACAACCCTCACGCCAGGAGGCCACGCGGCAATGCTCACGCGCAGCAGGCTGCAGCTGGCTCTCCAGCAACCGCTGCAGATGCTCGAGTCGCAGCGCCTCCCCGAACAAGGCTCGGAGCGGCTTTGCTTCGCGCAACAGTGAGGCCGGTGCGCGGGCCGGTGATGGGCGGAAGGCCATGATGGTCGGAAGATCCGTGATGACGGCATTCATGGTAACAGAAGGCCGCACGGCCGAAGCCGGCCAGTACGGGAGGCGTGTGATTGAAATGAGGCGTCACGAGCCCCATGTTGAGCGGCGAACGGTCGCCTGCCAGCGCCATTGGCGGGTCGCCGTGCTGCGCAGTCAGGCACCTTTCCTCAGTGCCGTTTCCGAGTAGAATGGCCCCTTTGCACGTTGCCGTGACCCCACGGACGTGCCTCCATCCCCAGCATGGAAGTCTTTGTCGATATGTTTGCGCCTTTATTGAAGAAACTCTTTGGAAGCAAGAATGAGCGTGAAGTCAAACGCATGCTCAAGGCGGTGCAAGCCGTCAATGCACTCGAAGAGCAGATGCTGTCGCTCTCCGACGAGCAACTGCGCAGCAAGACCGAAGAGTTCAAGGCCCGTCTCGAGAAAGGCGAAACCCTCGACCAGATCCTCCCCGAAGCATTCGCCGTCTGCCGTGAAGCCGGCAAGCGCGTCATGGGCATGCGCCACTTCGACGTGCAGCTGATCGGCGGCATGACCCTGCACGAAGGGCGTATCGCCGAGATGCGCACCGGCGAAGGCAAGACGCTGGTGGCAACCCTGGCGGTGTACCTCAACGCACTGGCCGGCAAGGGTGTACACGTGGTCACCGTCAACGACTACCTGGCCCGCCGCGACGCCAACTGGATGCGCCCGCTGTATGAATTCCTCGGCCTCACCGTCGGTATCGTCACGCCGTTCCAGCCGCCGGAAGAAAAGCGCGCCGCCTATGCCGCCGATATCACTTACGGCACCAACAACGAGTTCGGCTTCGACTACCTGCGCGACAACATGGCGTTCAGCCTCCAGGAAAAGAACCAGCGCGAACTCAACTTCGCGGTCATCGACGAAGTCGACTCCATCCTGATCGACGAAGCACGTACCCCGCTAATCATCTCCGGTCAGGCCGAAGACAGCTCCAAGCTCTATCAGCAGATCAACCAGCTGATTCCTCGCCTCAAGCAGCACATCGAGGAAGAAGAAGGCGTCGTTACCCAGGAAGGGCACTTCAGCATCGACGAGAAGACCCGTCAGGTCGAACTGAACGAGCAAGGCCATCAGTACATCGAAGAGCTGCTCACCGCAGCCGGCCTGCTGGCCGAAGGCGAGAGCCTCTACTCGGCGCACAATCTCGGCCTGCTGACACACGTGTACGCCGGGCTGCGTGCCCACAAGCTGTTCCACCGCAACGTCGAATACATCGTGCAGAACAACCAGGTGCTGCTGATCGACGAGCACACCGGCCGGACCATGCCCGGGCGCCGGCTCTCGGAAGGGCTGCACCAGGCCATCGAGGCCAAGGAAGGGCTGCAGATCCAGCCGGAAAGCCAGACCCTCGCTTCCACCACCTTCCAGAACTACTTCCGCCTTTACAAGAAACTCGCCGGCATGACCGGCACGGCCGATACCGAAGCCTTCGAATTCCAGCAGATCTACAACCTGCCCGTGGTGGTCATCCCGACCAACAAGCCGCTGGCGCGCAAGGACTTCAATGACCTGGTCTACCTGACCCAGGAAGAGAAGTTCGCCGCGATCATCGCCGATATCAAGGAATGCCGCGAACAGGGCCGCCCCGTGCTGGTCGGCACCGCGACCATCGAGACGTCCGAGTACGTATCGCGTCTGCTGGAGAAGGAAGGTATCGAACACAAGGTGCTCAACGCCAAGCACCATGACAAGGAAGCCGAGATCATCGCCCAGGCCGGTCGCCCGGGTGCGGTGACCATCGCCACCAACATGGCGGGTCGCGGTACCGACATCCTGCTCGGTGGCAACTGGGAAGTGGAAGTCGCGGCCCTCGAGAACCCGAGCGAAGAACAGGTTGCGCAGATCAAGGCCGACTGGCAGAAGCGCCACCAACAGGTGCTGGAGGCGGGCGGTCTGCACGTGATCGCATCCGAGCGTCACGAGTCGCGTCGTATCGACAACCAGCTGCGTGGCCGGGCCGGACGCCAGGGGGACCCAGGCTCCAGCCGTTTCTACCTGTCGCTGGAAGACAGCCTGATGCGCATCTTCGCCTCCGACCGGGTGAAGAACTTCATGAAGGCGCTGGGTATGGAGTCCGGCGAGGCCATCGAGCACCGCATGGTCACCAATGCCATCGAGAAGGCGCAGCGCAAGGTCGAAGGCCGCAACTTCGACATGCGCAAGCAGCTGCTCGAATACGACGACGTGGCCAACGAGCAGCGCAAGGTGATCTACCACATGCGCAACAGCCTGCTGGCGGCAGACGAAATCGGCCAGACCATTGCCGAGTTCCGCCAGGAGGTGCTGGACGCCTCCATCAGCGCGCATATCCCGCCGCAGTCGCTGCCCGAGCAGTGGGACATCCCCGGTCTGGAGGCGGTGCTGTACAGCGATTTCGGCGCGCGCCTGCCGATTCAGCAGTGGCTCGACGAGGACGAGAAGCTCTACGAAGAGACCCTGCGCGAGAAAATCATGCAGGCGCTGCTGGCGGACTACCAGGAGAAGGAAGAGCTGGCCGGCCCCGAGGCGCTGCGCACCTTCGAGAAGCAGATCGTGCTGCGCGTGCTGGACGACCTGTGGAAAGAACATCTGTCGACCATGGACCATCTGCGCCACGGCATTCACCTGCGCGGTTATGCGCAGAAGAACCCGAAGCAGGAATACAAGCGCGAGTCCTTCGCACTGTTCCAGGACCTGCTGGAATCCATCAAGCGCGACAGCATCCGCGTGCTTTCCCACGTGCAGGTTCGCCGCGAAGACCCGGCCGAAGAAGAGGCCCGTCTGCGCCGCGAGGCCGAGGAGCTGGCCAAGCGCATGCAGTTCCAGCACGCCGAGGTGTCCGCGCTGGATCAGCCGGAAGAACAGCCCGAGGTGGCCGGCCAGCCGGACGTCGCGGTGGCGCCGGTGCGCACCGAGCCGAAGATCGGTCGCAACGAGCCCTGCCCATGTGGCTCGGGCAAGAAGTACAAGCATTGCCACGGACAGGTCCAGTAAGCCCGACCTTGTCCCGTTGATCCACGCCGCGACCGGCCTGTGCCGCTCGCGGCGTTTTTCTCCCCGTCACCTGGCCTGTTGGCCACCACTGTCTTGAAGGAGCGCTCCATGGCTGTCGGTCTTGGTCCTTTACCTACACTGCATCCGGTTCCCGGCTTCGAGCTGGGCATCGCCTCCGCCGGCATCAAGCGCCCGGGCCGCAAGGACGTGGTGGTGATGCGCTGCGCCGAAGGTTCGCGAGTGGCTGGAGTGACCACCACCAACGCGTTCTGTGCCGCGCCGGTACTGATCACCCGCGAACGCATGCACGGTCCGGTGCGCTACCTGCTGACTAACACCGGTAACGCCAACGCCGGCACCGGGCCTCAGGGGCTGGCCGACGCCCGTCGCACCTGCGCCGCGCTGGCAGCGCTGACCGGCGTTGACGAGACTGCCGTGCTGCCGTTTTCCACCGGTGTGATCGGCGAACCGCTGCCGGTGCAGAAGATCGAGTCGGCATTGCAGGCCGCGCTCGACGACCTCTCGCCCGATCATTGGGCCGAGGCCGCGACCGGCATCATGACCACCGACACCCAGCCCAAGGGCGCCAGCCGACAGTTCCAGCACGACGGCGTCACTGTCACCGTTACCGGTATCAGCAAGGGCGCCGGGATGATCCGGCCGAACATGGCCACCATGCTCGGCTACATCGCCACCGACGCCAAGGTGGCCGGCAACGTGCTGCAGGATCTGGTGCGCGATGCGGCGAACAAGTCTTTCAATCGCATCACTATCGATGGCGATACCTCGACCAACGACTGCTGCATGCTGATCGCCACCGGCCAGGCTGCATTGCCGGAGATCACATCCGCCGCCGGCGAGCTGTTCGGCAAGCTCAAGCAGGCGGTTCTCGAGGTGTTCATGGAAGTGGCCCAGGCCATCGTCCGCGATGGCGAGGGAGCGACCAAGTTCGTCACCGTGCAGGTCAACGGGGGCGGCAATCATCAGGAATGCCTGGACGTCGCCTACGCCGTGGCCCATTCGCCGCTGATCAAGACTGCACTGTTCGCGTCCGACCCGAACTGGGGGCGCATCCTCGCCGCCGTGGGGTATGCCGGTGTGCCGGATCTGGATGTGAGCAAGATCGATGTGTTCCTCGGCGAGGTCTGCATCGCCAGCCAGGGTGGCCGCTCGCCCAGCTATACCGAAGAGCAGGGCGCCGCGGTGATGGCCCGTGAGGAGATCAGCATTCGCATCGAGTTGGGCCGCGGCAGCTGCAGCGAGACCATCTGGACCACCGACCTGTCCCACGAGTACGTGAAGATCAACGCCGAATACCGGACCTGATCGTCTCGCCCCTCGCTATTCCCGTTGCGCATGGGCCCATGTGCAGCGGGAATTGCCTTCTCCACGCGTTGAGCTTTAACGTCCGCTGACTTCCTCTGTCGACGTGAGGCGCATCGATCATGGCTTTGCAACTGGTTATTGGCGACCGCAACTACTCGTCCTGGTCGCTGCGGGCTGCCCTGGTGCTGGATCTGTCCGGCCAGCCGTTTTCGGATATCCCCGTAGCGCTCTATCGACCCGAGAGTCGGGCGCGCCTGCTCAGCTACTCGCCAACCGGCAAGGTGCCGGTGCTGCTGACCGATGAGGGCCCGGTATGGGACTCGCTGGCCATTGCCGAGTACCTTGCCGAGGTTGCGCCCAAGGCGCAGCTTTGGCCACAAGAGCGTTATGCGCGAGCGCTGGCGCGCAGCATCTGTGCCGAGATGCACAGCGGCTTTCAGGCGCTGCGCAGCCACCTGCCGATGGATATGGCGCGTGATCAGGCGCTGGCGCAGTTGCCTGAAGCGGTGCAGGAGGACATCGATCGGATCTGTGCGATCTGGGCCGACTGCCGCGGGCGCTTTGGCCAGGGCGGAGCCTACCTGTTCGGTCAGCCAGGCGTCGCCGATGCCTTCTACGCGCCGGTGGCGTCGCGCCTGCGTAGCTATCGGGTTGAGCTGCCACCCATCGCGACGGCTTATGTCGAGACGATCCACCAATGGCCAGCCTTTCAGCGCTGGCGCGAACGAGCCGTGCAGGAAGTGATGAAGTGAAGCGTATCCATGTTGCTGCGGCCGTCATCCGCGGGCCGGAATCGAGCGTGTTGATCGCCAAACGCCCACTCGACAAGCATCAGGGCGGTCTGTGGGAATTTCCGGGCGGCAAGGTCGAGGACGGTGAAGGCGTGGAATCGGCGCTGGCCCGTGAGCTGCAGGAGGAGTTGGGCATCGAGGTGACCCAGGCCCAACCGTTGATACAGGTACGCCACGACTATCCGGACAAGCAGGTCCTGCTGGATGTCTGGGAAGTGCTGGCGTTCGCCGGCGAGCCGCACGGTGCCGAGGGTCAGCCGCTGGCCTGGGTCGCCCCGGAGGAGCTTGTCGACTACAGTTTTCCCGCCGCCAATCAGCCGATCGTGACCGCAGCCCGTCTCCCGCAGCATTATCTGATCACCCCAGACGGCCTTGCCATGCCGCGTTTGCTCGAAGGAATTGCGCGGGCGCTGGATGCAGGCATTCGGCTCATCCAGTTGCGTGCGCCGTCCCTCCCGCCTGCGGACTATCGGGCGCTTGCCGAGCGTGTGCTGGCCCTGTGCGCGGGACGTGCCCAACTGATGCTCAAGGGCCCACTGGAGTGGGTCGAGGACTTTCCCGGCGCGGGTTGGCACCTCACTGCCGAACAGCTGCGGCGGGCCGGAAGCGGGCGGCCAGTGCAAGCGCAGCGATGGCTGGCAGCGTCCTGTCATGGGGCAGAAGAGCTGGCACTGGCAGCGGCATTGGAGGTAGATTTCGTCACCTTGTCGCCCGTGCAGAGCACGGCGACTCATCCCGGCGCGCCTACTCTGGGCTGGCAGCGGGCAGCGGGCAGCGGACTTGCTGTCAGGCTTCGACCGGCCGGTTTTCCTGCTCGGTGGGCTACAGGTAGGCGATATGGGACGGGCTCGGCAGATAGGCGCGCAAGGCATTGCGGCCATCCGCGCGTTCTGGCCGGATTGAACCGCGGAGCCAATCGCGGGTCACTGCCGATGCCGCCTGAAAGACTGCAACTGAAATGTTTCATTGATAGTGAAAAGCAATGAAGGCTATTACCTTAATCAATTAACAGTATGCTGTCGGGTGCGCTATCGTAGGCGCCGTCAAAGTTTTTGAATTCCTTTTCCAAAACCCCGAGGAGTTAGCATGTCGTTGATCAACACTCAGGTTCAGCCGTTTAAAGTCAATGCCTTCCACAATGGCAAGTTCATCGAAGTCACCGAAGAGTCCCTGAAGGGCAAGTGGTCCGTGCTGATCTTCATGCCGGCTGCCTTCACCTTCAACTGCCCGACCGAGATCGAAGACGCTGCCAACAGCTACGCCGAGTTCCAGAAGGCCGGTACCGAGGTGTACATCGTCACCACCGATACCCACTTCTCGCACAAGGTCTGGCACGAAACTTCCCCTGCCGTTGGCAAGGCGCAGTTCCCGCTGATCGGTGACCCGACTCACCAGCTGACCCGCGCTTTCGGTGTGCACATCGAAGAAGAAGGTCTGGCGCTGCGCGGCACCTTCCTGATCAACCCGGAAGGCGTGATCAAGACCGTCGAGATCCACTCCAACGAGATCGCTCGTGACGTGTCCGAGACCCTGCGCAAGCTGAAAGCCGCTCAGTACACCGCCGCTCACCCGGGCGAAGTCTGCCCGGCCAAGTGGAAAGAAGGCGAGAAGACCCTGGCTCCGTCGCTGGACCTGGTCGGCAAGATCTAAGGCTTCGCCTATCTGCCCTGCGTGCTGGGGGGCTGGTCAAAGCCCTCTGGCAACCCAACGCCTGGACGCGAACCGTCCGGGCGTTTTATTTCCTGAATTCCGTACGGGGTACCGCTGCTCATGTTGGACACCAATCTCAAGACCCAGTTGAAAGCCTACCTGGAGAAGGTCACCCAGCCCTTCGAGATCGTCGCGTCCCTCGATGACGGCGAGAAATCCCAGGAGCTGCTGAGCCTGCTGCAGGACATCGCCGGCCTCAGCGACAAGATCACCTTGAAGACCGACGGCGACGATGCGCGCAAGCCGTCGTTCTCGCTCAACCGCATCGGCGGCAACATCAGCCTGCGTTTCGCCGGCATCCCCATGGGCCACGAGTTCACCTCGCTGGTGCTGGCTCTGCTGCAGGTCGGCGGCCACCCGTCGAAGACCGCACCGGAAGTCATTGAGCAGATCAAGGCCCTCGACGGCGACTACCGCTTCGAAACCTACTTTTCGCTGTCCTGCCAGAACTGCCCGGACGTGGTCCAGGCGTTGAACCTGATGGCCGTGCTCAACCCGAACATCCAGCACGTGGCCATCGACGGCGCGCTGTTCCAGGACGAGGTCGAAGCGCGCCAGATCATGTCGGTGCCGAGCATCTACCTCAACGGCGAGTTGTTCACCCAGGGCCGCATGAGCGAAGAAGAGATCCTCGCCAAGCTCGACACCGGTTCCAGCGCCCGTGATGCCGAGAAGCTCAAGGCCAAGGACACCTTCGACGTGCTGGTGGTCGGCGGCGGCCCGGCCGGCGCCGCAGCGGCGATCTACGCCGCGCGCAAGGGCATCCGCACCGGTGTCGCAGCCGAGCGCTTCGGCGGGCAGGTGCTCGACACCATGGCCATCGAAAACTTCATCTCGGTGAAGGAAACCGAAGGCCCGAAACTGGCCCGCGCGCTGGAAGAGCACGTGCGCGAGTACGAGGTCGACATCATGAACCTGCAGCGCGCCAGTCAGTTGATCCCGGCCGGCGACGAAGGCCTGCACCGCGTGCAGTTCGAGAATGGCGGCGAGCTCAAGGCCAAGACCCTGATCCTCGCCACCGGCGCGCGCTGGCGCGAAATGAACGTGCCGGGCGAGCAGGAATACCGCGGCCGTGGCGTCGCCTACTGCCCGCACTGCGACGGCCCGCTGTTCAAGGGCAAGCGCGTGGCGGTGATCGGCGGCGGCAACTCCGGCGTGGAAGCGGCCATCGACCTGGCCGGCATCGTCGCTCATGTGACCCTGCTCGAGTTCGGCGAGGAGCTGCGTGCCGACGCCGTGCTGCAGCGCAAGCTCAACAGCCTGCCCAACGTCCGCGTGCTGAAGATGGCACAGACCACCGAGGTCAAGGGCGACGGCCAGAAGGTCACCGGCCTGGTCTACAAGGACCGCAACAACGACGAGATGCACGAAGTCGAGCTGGAAGGCATCTTCGTGCAGATCGGCCTGCTGCCCAACAGCGAATGGCTCAAGGGCACCCTGGAACTGTCGCGCTTCGGCGAAATCATCGTCGATGCCAAGGGCCAGACCAGCATCCCCGGCGTGTTCGCCGCCGGTGACGTGACCACAGTACCGTACAAGCAGATCGTGATCGCCGTCGGCGAGGGCGCCAAGGCCTCGCTGAGCGCCTTCGATCACCTGATCCGCAGCTCCGCGCCGGCCTGATCGGGATCGGCGAACAAAAGGGGAGCAACCGAGAGGTTGCTCCCCTTTTTCGTGGGCGATTCTTCGTGGGTGACAGGGGACAGGGCGAGTGCCCGTCCCGGCTGAGGATCATTGCGTGCTGGCTGCGGTCTACTCCGGTACACCGTGCTACCGCTCAGGTGGAAGCGAACGCCACGGCTTTGCCACTGGCGTGCATGTCGAGCAGTCCATGGAGCTGTCCACGAAGATGATGAATGCGCAAACGCTGCAGGGGGCTCGCAGGGTCGTGCTGACCTATCCCAATCGCCCGCGCGAGCCCCAGCACGAGAAGATTGTCCACGCCGCATTGGCCGAACGCCTGGCCGTGTTGCTGGGCCTGAGTTACGGCGGCGAATACGATCCGACTCGCCGCTACGACGCCCATCCTTACCTGGTGCCGTCGGGAACCGTTGTCGGTCTGCATGAGGCCCACGAGCTGGGGCTGAACGAAGAGGGCGACCTGTTCGGCGGCGTCGTGCCACAGCCCTTCGTCGAGACCAAGGCCATCACCCATCCGCTGGTGCGTCCGGACGCCGTGGCGCCGGTCGGCTGGTCGCGCGATTTCGGTACCCAGGTCAAAGGCAGCGTGCTGGCCGGCTACAGCGCGTTCAGCCTGGAGGATGCCAGGGACGCGGGGCGACGGCTGTTGCATGAGGGGGCGGTGCGGATCAAACCGGTCCGCGCGACGGGCGGGCGCGGCCAGCTGCGCGTTGACGACAGCGATGCCCTCGACCAGGCGTTGTTCGCCCTCGACGAGAAGGAGCTGGGTCAGTACGGCGTCGTGCTCGAAGCTCATCTGGAGCGCGTCACCACGCTTCAGCGTTGGTCAGGTACGTGTCGGCGGGCGTCTGGCCAGTTACTACGGTACCCAGCGACTGACCCGCGACAATGCCGGCAACGAGGTCTATGGCGGCTCGGATCTCGTGGTCGTCGATGGTGATTTCGAGGCGCTGCTGGCACTGGACCTTCCGGAAACCACGCGCCTGGCAGTCAGCCAGGCACAGGTCTACGACGAGGCAGCTTCGAGCTGCTACCGGCACTTTTTCGCCTCGCGGCGCAATTACGACATCGCCCAGGGCATCGACGGGCGTGGCCAACCACGTTCCGGCGTACTCGAGCAATCCTGGCGCATCGGCGGTGCCAGCAGCGCCGAGATCGCCGCGCTCGAAGCATTCAGGCGGGGCAGTGCGGTGCGTGCGGTAAAGGCGTCTTCGATCGAACTCTATGGTGAACAACAGCAGGTGCCGGCCGGTGCCCAGGTGCTGTATCGGGACGAGGACGCCGAAGTGGGCTTCATCACCAAATGCGTAATGGTGGAGGACTATGGCGACGCATAGCGAGATGGTGAACATCCTGGTGGGCGACGAGCACATCGCCGGGACCTTTCTGTCACCGCCGGAAAAGATGCCCGGCGTACTGTTCGTGCATGGCTGGGGCGGTAGTCAGCAGCGCGATCTGACGCGCGCGCGGGGCATCGCCGGGCTCGGTTGCGTCTGCCTGTCGTTCGACCTGCGAGGCCATGCGCAGACCCGGGCACAGCAGGAAACCGTGACCCGCGAGCAGAACCTCGACGATCTGCTGGCCGCTTACGACCTGCTCGCCCAGCACCCGCATATCGACCCTTCGGCGATCGCTGTGGTGGGTACCAGCTATGGCGGTTACCTGGCAGCAATCCTCACCTCCTTGCGCCCAGTGAAGTGGCTGGCGCTGCGCGTGCCTGCGCTGTACCGCGACGAGGAATGGCAGGTGCCCAAGCGCCAGCTGGACCGCGAGGTACTCAACCAGCTGCGCAGCCGCCGCGTGCGGCCCGAGGAAAACCGTGCACTGGCGGCCTGCGCGGCATTCCGCGGCGACGTGCTGATCGTCGAGTCCGAGCACGATACCTTCGTGCCTCACGAAACCATCATGAGCTATCGCGCCGCCTTTCATTCCACTCATTCACTGACCCATCGGATCATCGATGGCGCCGACCATGCGCTGAGCAACGAGCGCTGCCAGGAGGCCTACACATCGATCCTGGTCAACTGGGCGACGGAAATGGTCATCGGTGCGCGTCTCGACGAAAAGTCGGCAGCCGGCTTTCGGGGCGTGGATGAGGGCGAGGAGCCCGGGCGCGGCGCAGCGCAGTCGAGCTGATCCGATCAATCGGGCGGCGTAGCGGGTGGCGTCGGTCCGACGAAACGACTCCAGCGTCGGTCGAGCACCTGCTGCTTGAGTACTTCGATGACATCGACCAACAGTTCTTCCAGGGCCAGGTCGGTGTGTTCGTCCTGATAGACCCAGGCATCGAAGAACTCGTCGGCGAGATTGGCCGCCAGGGCCTGGAACTGCGGCCCGCGCATGCCTTCGACGGCGCCCTGCAGGAGGCGTGCGGCGATATCGCTGAGCGCGTCGTCGAGCGTCGCGGCCAGTCGATTGCCGAGCGGCAGCCTTCTGAGGCTGTGCATCTCCGGGTTGTCCTGCAGCGCCTGGTGGATCAGCTGGCTGACATAGCCTTCGATGGCGCCGCGATTGTCCCGGTAACCGGTCTCCAGCATGTCCCGCAGGCGCCGCGACAGGTCGTTGAGCACGCGCTGCTTGCGCGGTCGGACCACCTCCTGCAGAAGACGCCGCGAGAGGTCATCACTGGCGCCGATCTCCTGCTGCAGACGGCCGAACAGGCGCACCATCACCCGGTCGGAAAGCTCTTCGATCAGCAGGTAGTAATAACGGCTGAACAGCCCATAGACGGCCCACCGGCGCATGTCGATCAGGCCGAGGCGCTGCAGGCGAATGAGCAGGCTGCCAACCCGCAGTACCCGCAGCCAGCGGAACCCCACCAGCGGAATGCAGCCGAGCACGTCATACCAGTGAGCGAACGGGTAGTAGTACCAGCGCGCATAACGGCGCTCGAACAGCGCGACCGTCCAGCCGAGCAGCACGTCGAGAAGGAAGACCGCGACGAAGGCCAGATCGATGTACTGGAAGTTGGCATGGATGCTTTGCTGATAACGCTCGTGGAGCTGCGGCACCAGGCTGGCAAGCGCCGTGTTGACCGGCTGCAGCGCGAACAGGCTATCGAACAGGATCAGCGCCAGGTTCACGCAGACCAGCAGGACGATGAAGGCTTCCCAGGCGGCATGCAGCCCGTCGCGCCGTCGCGCCTGTTGATCCACGCGGTGCTCAGTCATCCGCGCCGGCTGCCGCGGCGGCGGGTTGCCAGAGGATCTCGCCACACCCCTGGCGCCGCGCAATCAGGCGGGCGGCGACGAACAGCGCATCGGACAGCCGGTTCAGATAGGCCAGCAGCACCGGGCGCACGGTTTCGCTGGCATTGAGCTGCTGGCAGCGGCGCTCGGCAGTGCGCGTCACGCTGCGGCACAGGTGGGCGAGGGCGATGAGTCGCGAACCGCCCGGCAGGATGAACTCCTTGAGCGGGCCCAGCTCCTGGTTCCAACGGTCGATGGCCTGCTCCAGGCGCTCGATCTCGCTTTCCTGCAGCGCCTGGTAGTCGGGCATCGCCAGCTCGCCGCCAAGATCGAATAGGCGGTGTTGGCACGGGCCGAACACGCTGATCAGCTCATCGAGCGCCGGCCACTGCACCTGCGCATCGGCCAGCTCGGCAAGCAGCAGGCCGAGCTGGCTGTTGAGCGTATCGACCTCGCCCATGGCCTCGATGCGGGGGTGATCCTTGGCGACCCGACGGCCGTCGCCCAGGCCGGTTTCGCCGCTGTCGCCGGTGCGGGTGTAGATCTTGGATAGTCGATTGCCCATGGTTTTTCCTTGTTCAGGTCGCAGTCGGCTCGACTGGCGAGCTTAGCGGCAGTCGCAGGGTGAAGGTGGTGCCGTGGCCGGGTTGGCACTGCACCTCCATCTGACCCTGGTGATTGTTGGTGATGATGAAATACGAAACGGAAAGGCCCAGTCCGGTTCCCTGGCCGACTTCCTTGGTGGTGAAGAAAGGTTCGAAGATGCGCTTGCGCACGTTCTCGGGGATGCCGCCGCCGTTGTCCTCCACCTGAATTTCCGCCCAGGGCGGGTTCAGCCGGGTACGCAGAATGATCTGCCCGGGCTCACCGCTGTGGTGCGCATGGATGGCCTGGGCCGCGTTCTTCAGCAGATTGAGCAGCACCTGCTCCAGCTCGTTGCCGATGCAGGGCACCCGATCCACGCGCGGGTCGAAGTCACGGACGATATCGATGGCCTTGAAATCGAAGCCTTCCATCAGGGCGAAGTCGTTTCCGGCGATCTCCAGGGCCTGGTCGATCAGCACCGGCAAATGGCAGTCGGCCAGTTGGCGGTTGCTCATGCGACTGAAACTGAGCATGTGGCTGACGATCTTCGCGGCCCTCGAGCCGGCCTGCTGGATACCATCGAGCAGCTGCGGCACCTCGCGGCGCTGCAGGTACTGGTTGACTGCCTCCAGGCGCACCCCGGTTTCCTCGGCCGCCTCGCGATTGCGCTCGAGCTCGGCGGAGAGCCGGCGACGTATGTTCTGGGCGTTGTGCAGGATGGCGCCGAGGGGGTTGTTGATCTCGTGAGCCATGCCGGCCGCCAGGCTGCCCACCGAAAGCATCTTCTCCGACTGCACCATCATTTCTTCCATGTTGATGCGCTGGGTGATGTCGTCGATGCGGATCACCACGCCACGACCGCCGCCGCCGGTCAGTGGATAGCAGGTGAGCGCGTAGTGGTGTGGCTCGTCGTTGCGCAGCCAGGTCACTTTTTCGATCTTTTCCACCACATGCTGCTCGGAGCTGCGGCGGATCTGCGTGAGGAAGGGCTTGAGCGGCTCGAAGGCGACGAATACCGGCTGATTCAGCGCATCGTCCAGCGGCGTGCCGGAAAGGGCGCTGGCTTCCTGATTCCATTGGGTGACGTAGAGCTGCTCGTCGAGGGCGATCAGCGCCGAGGGCATCGAGTCGATGATGCTATTGAGGTATTTCTGGAAGCCGGTGAGCTTCTGTTCGATCTTGCTGCGCACCTGCACTTCCAGCTCCAGTTTACGGTTGGAGTGGCGCGTTTCCTCGGCCAGACCCTGGGCATGGTCGAAGGCTTCCTGGGCGTCGTCACGGGCGCGCTTGAGCTGCTGCTCACGGGCTTCCATGCGCGACAGCATGGTGTTGAAGGCATCGGCGAGGCGACCGATCTCGTCCTGGTTGCCGGGCTTGGCGCGCAGGGAATAGTCCTCCTCGCGGGTGACCTGGCGCGACAGCGCCTCCAGATCGCGAATCGGCCGGGTAATGAGCTGGCGGATCTGACGCGCCACCAGAATCCAGAGCAGCAGACTGGCTACCAGGATGGCCAGGCTCGCCGTCAGCGTGCCGGTGTAGAACGCGCCTGGCAGTTCGCTGCTGGCCACCATCAGCAGATGCCCGGCGCTGCCGTCCGCTTGCGGTAGCCTGACCAGCAGGTTGGCGCGGATTTCGCCAGCACGCCAGTCGGCGACCTTGTCGATCCGCTCCGGCAGCCGCAGCCGCTCACCCTGCTGCAGCTGCGCAAGGCTGTTGCCGTCGCGGTCGTAGATCACTGCTGCGCGCAGCGGAGCATAGCCGTCCAGGCGCCTGAGCAACTCGCTGGCTGCCTCGGGCGAGGACAGGGCGCGGCTGCTCAGCTCCTCGGTGGTGAAAAGTTCGCCAAGCGTGTGCATGGCTTGCGGAGCGACGCTCTGCCGCGAGATCCAGTAGGCGGCACTGATGAAGGTGAGGTTGGATACCAGCAGCACGGCGGCGAGCAGGACGAGCAGGGCGAGCAGCAGCTTGCGGCCGACCGGGAGATTTTCGAGGCGCTGACGCAGCTTCATGGAACGGGCACGGCTTGGCGGAGGGTTTCAGCAGGGTAGCCGTCGCTCAGTCCGTGGGCAATCCGCGCAGGCCGAGGTACTCCCGCAGACGGTCATGCAGATCGTGCAGCCTCGGAACGGCGACGCCCAGCGCATCGGCGGTTGTGCAGGCATGGCCAAGCAGGTAGGCGATTTCGGTGCGGCGGCCGAGCCGGACATCCTGGTGCATCGATGAGTAGTTGGCGGCGGTCGCTTCGACTACTCGCCACACGTCGCTTTCCAGCTCCTCGGCTGCCGCGTGCTGGCCGCAGGCAGCGAGCAGCCGCGAGAGTTCGTTGCAGAGCGCGGCGAGCTGAGCGCGGTGCTGGCGCAACTCGCCATTGCGGCAGTCGTGGAGGACGGTGAGGGGATTGATCGCGCAGTTCAGCGCGAGCTTGCGCCACAGTCGGCCGAGGATGTCGTCGCTCCAGGCATTGGGGATGCCGGCCTTGTCGAGTTCACCCAAACATCCGGGGGCGCAGCCGCCATCGGGGTCGCCCAGCCAGTTCTGTCCGCGGCCGGCGAACACGACGCGCGTCGGTCCGTCCCGGTAGGCGCCTTCGGTGCTGGAGACGAAGATGCAGCGTACCAACGGCCACCGCTCGGCGATGGCCTGCTGGCTGCCCAGGCCGTTCTGCAGCAGGAGGATCTCGCAACCGGGCGCCAGGCGGGCTTCCAGCTGCGCGATGGCGGGCTCCGCATCGTAAGCCTTGCAGGCGACCAGCAGGCGTTGGATAGGCATGGGGGCGTCCGGCAGTTCCGCCGTGATCGCCTGCTGGCTGGTCTGGCCTGCCTCCTCGAGGGTGAGGCCGCCGGCCTGCCGGTAATCGGCGAGGCGTTCGGCCGAACGCAGGATGATACGTACCGGCAGCCCCGCTCTGGCCAGGCGGGTAGCCCAGAGGCTGCCGAGCGCGCCTGCGCCGAGAACGTGCCAGGTCATCGCCTCAGGCCGGCTGCTTCAGGCGCAGCGGAACGATACGCCCGGTGCTGTAAGCGCTGGGCAGCAGGGTTGCCGCACGTTCGATGATGGCCTGGGGCGTCACCGGCAGCGCTTCGGCGTCGAGGCTGACCAGGCTGATGCCGGCCTTGATCGAGACGAAGCCTTCGCTGGTCTTCAGCGCCCGCAGGTTTAGCCCTTCGTGCAGGCGCTTGAAGCTGCTCGGCGAGCAGCCTTTAAGATCGTCGATCAGCGCCAGCAGCCCGAACTGCTTTTCGTCGATCCGGCACACCACATCCAGCGGCCGGACCAGCTGCTGCAAACGCCCGGCGATGGCACGCAGGATCTCGGCATAACCGGCTTCGCCGTAACGTTCGTTCAGCACTCCGGCGTCGGGCAGGCCGATCTGCAGGTAGCACAGTGCCGTGCCGCGGCTTTCCACCTGACGCAGGCTGGCGGCCAACTGCTGGTGCAGATAGCGGGCATTGCCCAGTCCGGTCAGCGGGTCCAACAGGCTCTGCTGTTCAAGGCTGGCGACGTTTTCCGCCAGTTGGTGATTTTCCTGCTTCAGGCGCTGCAGGGAGGCGCACAGGCGGTCGGCTGCGTAGATGCGCGGCAGCAGCTGCTCGTTCATTGTCGACTTGCTGATGAAGTCGTCGACGTCGTGATCGAAGGCCTCGCCGAGGGCATTTTCGCTCTCGCGTCCGGTGAGCAGGATGATGTAGCTGTAGTGACCGCTGCTGGCGTCGCGCTGACGAATCTGGCCGGTGAGCTCCAGGCCGTCCATTTCCGGCATCAGCCAGTCCGCCAGCAGAACGTGGGCGGGACGCTGGGCGTGCTGCGCGAGGGCATCGGCAGCGCTGCTGGCGAAGCGTACGTCCTGATAGCCGGCTTTGCTCAGCGCGCGACCGATCATGACGCTGGAGAATTTGGCATCGTCGACGACGAGGATGCTCAGCTGGGGGTTGGGCATGGCGAGCTCAATGAGTTGGAGGGGGACGTCCTGTCACTCCGGGGGCGGGCGCTGACACGTCGAATCGCTATAATGACCGCGCTTTCTTAACCGTCAAGACACGCGCGCTCGGCTCATGCGGCCCGTCGCGCAACATAGTGGAGGAATCCCATGCCCTCGTTCGACGTGGTGTCCGAACTGGACAAGCACGAAGTCACCAACGCGATCGACAACGCGATCAAGGAACTGGATCGACGTTACGACCTGCGCGGCAAAGGCAGCTTCGAGCAGAAGGACCTGACCGTGCAGCTGACGGCAGAAGCCGAGTTCCAATTGGAGCAGATGCTCGAGATCCTCAAGTTGAGCCTGGTCAAACGCAAGATCGATATCCAGTGCCTCGAAGTCAAGGATGCCTACGCTTCCGGCAAGACCATGAAACAGGAAGCGGTGCTGCGCGAGGGGATCGACAAGGAGCTGGCGAAAAAGATCGTCGCCCATATCAAGGATGCCAAGCTCAAGGTGCAGGCAGCGATTCAGGGTGAACAGGTCCGCGTGACCGGCAAGAAGCGCGACGATCTGCAGGAGGCCATCGCTCTGCTGCGTGGCCACGAGTTCGGCATGCCGCTGCAGTTCAACAACTTCCGCGACTGATTCCCGCCGCGCTTCGGCGCACGCATCAACCCCCCGCTTTCCTCGGTGTCCCGGCTGCGCGGACACCGATCCTTCGAAGGAGTATCTCCATGGACCTCTCCGTCGACTATCTGGTCGATCTTTCCGAAGCCTGGCTGCCGGTCGCACTGCAGTACGGCGCCCAGGTCACGCTGGCACTGCTGACCTTCCTGTTCGGCTGGTGGCTGATCAACACCCTCACCGCCAAAGTCAGCAGTCTGCTGCAGCGCCGTCAGGTGGACCCGACCCTGCATGGCTTCATTGGCAGCCTGGCCAGCGTGGTGCTCAAGGTGCTGCTGCTGGTCAGCGTGGCATCGATGATCGGCGTCGAAACCACCTCGTTCATCGCCGTGATCGGCGCCGCGGGTCTGGCCATTGGCCTGGCATTGCAGGGCAGCCTGGCGAACTTCGCGGGTGGCGTGCTGATCCTGCTGTTCCGTCCGTTTCGCGTTGGCGAGTGGATCGAGGCGCAAGGTATCGCGGGCACCGTCAACTCCATCCAGATCTTTCATACGGTGCTCAAGACCGGAGACAACAAGACCGTGGTGGTGCCCAACGGCGCGCTCTCCAATGGCCATATCACCAACTTTTCCCGTGAGCCGCGCCGCCGTGCCGATATCAACATCGGCATCGATTACAGCAGCGACATCAAGCTGGCCCGCCAGATCCTGCTGGAAATCGCCGAGGACCCGCGAGTGTTGCGCGAGCCCGAGCCGGTGGTATTCGTGACGGGGCTCGGTGACAGTTCGGTGAACCTGTCGTTGCGCGTCTGGGTGGCGACCGCTGACTTCTGGCCGGTGACCTTCAGCTTTACCGAGCAGGCCAAGGAGCGCCTGACCGCCGCGGGCGTCGGGATTCCATTCCCGCAGCGCGTGGTGCACATCGTGCAGCATTGATCACCCTTTGCAAACGAAGCGAAGCCGGCATCTGCCGGCTTCGTCGTTTTCAGCTGCGCTCCGAGGCGCCTTCGCCCTCGCCGTCAAGCGGCTGCTGGCGAGTTCGGGTCCATTGCCAGGCGATCAATACCAGCGTCGGTATGCCGAGCAGGGCGGTGACCAGGAAGAAGTTGCTGTAACCCAGGTGCTCCACCATGACGCCGGAATACCCACCGAGCAGGCGCGGAAGCAGCAGCATCAGCGAGCTGAGCAGCGCGTACTGGGTCGCCGAGAACTTCAGGTTGGTCAGGCTCGACAGGTAGGCGACGAACGCGGTGGAGGCCAGACCGCCACTGAAGTTGTCGCAGGAGATGGTGACGATCAGCATCTGCAGGTTGGCGCCCATCTCCACCAGCAGCATGAACATCAGGTTGGTGGCGGCCGATGCCGCACCGCCGATGAACAGGATCGGCAGGATGCTGAAGCGCACGATCAACAGGCCGCCAAAGGCCGCGCCGAGCAGCGTCATCACCAGCCCGAACAGCTTGCTGACGCTGGCGATCTCGTCCTTGGAGAAGCCCTGATCGATATAGAAGACGTTGGCCATCACGCCCATCACCGTGTCCGACATCCGGTAGGTGGCAATCAGCCCGAGCAGTAGCAGCGCCTGCCAGCGGTAGCGCACGATGAAGTCGGTGATCGGCGTCAGTACCGGCCCCATCAGGATGCGCCCGGGCGCCGACAGGCAGCCCCAGCAGATCAGCAGGTACATGGTGCCGCGCGGCCAGTAGCCGCCCCAGTAGGACTGGAACATGCCGGTGGTGGAAACCATCAGGATGATCAGCACGATCACCGATACCGCCTGGTGGGCGAAGTCGAAGCGTGTCGGCCGCTGGCGCGCCTTGGCCTGACCGAGAATGTGGCGCACCGGGACGAACAGCGCGCGGCCCACCGGCGATACGCTGCCGAGAATGAACAGTGCGTACAGTGTGGCGCGCGGCCAGGCCTGGGCGATCAGCGCGTTGATCATCGCCGGCACCGAGATCAGCAGCACCAGCAGCAGCCCGACCGCGGCCAGCTGATGATTGAAGGTGTAGCGCGAGGGTTCGTTGGGTAGCGGCGCGGCGACGTCCGGCTCGCGGATCACCAGGCTGGTCACCAGGCCTGGCACGATGAGCAGGGCAAAGACGAGGTAGGTGGTGGTCCATGCCGCCTGGTCGTAATTCAGGTTGCTGGAGCCCAGCCATTCGGCGAGGAACAGGGCACCGGCGCTGGCCAGCAGCATGGCGATGCGGTAACCGGTCATGTAGCTGGCGGCAAGGGTCGCCTGCAACTTGTCCTCGGCGATCTCCAGGCGGTAGGCATCGATGGCGATGTCCTGAGTGGCCGATGAGAACGCCACCACCACGGCGAGGGCGATGAGCATGGTGAGATTGTGCTGCGGGTTGCACAGCGCCATGCCGATCAGGCCGACGGCGATCAGCGCCTGGGACAGCACCAGCCAGGAACGTCTCCGGCCCAGCGAGCCGATCCAGGGCAATCGCCACTGGTCGAGCATCGGCGACCACACCCATTTGAAGGCGTAGGCCAGGCTGATCCAGCTGGCAAAGCCGATGGTCTCCCGGGAAACACCCGCCTCGCGCAACCACACCGAAAGGGTGGAGAACACCAGGACCGCCGGCAGACCGGCTGCGAACCCCAGCAACAACAGGGCGAGCGTGGCAGGACTGGCGTAGGCGGCTAGCGCATCGCGCCAGGTATCACGGGACATACATCAAGGTTCTGTGCTGATGGGACGAAGGGCGCACTCTAACCGTTGAGCTCCGTCGAATGCCAGCCGTGCCGACGCATGTCCACGCGGTCGTTGACGATGGTCAGCCCCTCGGCGCGCAGCCGCATGCGTTGCTCGTGCCCGGCCGCTGTGCCGGCTGGCAGGCTGAGGCGGCCGCCGGCGGCGATCACCCTGTGCCAGGGCAGGCTGGTGTCATCCGGCAGCTGCGACATCAGGCGGCCAACCCAGCGCGCGGCGCGGCCGAGGCCGGCCATGGCGGCCAGCTCGCCGTAGCTCACCACCTTGCCCGGCGGGATCTGTGACATCACCAGGTAAACGGCGGTGCGCCGCGTTTCGGCATCGGCACCGGGGGGTGACAGCGGTGCGTGGTCATTCATGCAGAGCTTCCGGTCGGTGGTGGAGGTCGGCTCGCCGAACTCGTGATCCATTCGGCGGTCTGTGCTTGCTGTAGCTGAATGCATAGGGATAATGCCAGCCTTTCAACCCACTTCGACCATAATCCCAGCACATTTATGCTCACCAGAACCCTGCTTTGCGCGACCCTTTCCGCCGTTGCCCTGCCTTCGCTCGCCGACACCGTGTGGCTGAAGAATGGCGATCGCCTGACCGGCAAGATCAGTGTGCTCGACGGCGGCAAGCTGCTCATCGAAACCGAGTATGGCGGTTCGATTCCGCTGAAGTGGAGCAAGATCGCCACGCTGGAAAGCGACCAGAAGCTGCTGATCAAGCAGGACGATGTGACCGGCGAGGTCGCTCAGTCCCTGCAGGCAGCCGACGAGGGCAAGGTCGTCATCGCCAACGGTGCCGCGCCGCGCACCGTGGAGCTGGCGAGCATCACCCAGATCATCCATCCCAAGCCGCTGATCCAGGATTTCACCTGGAAGGGCAATGTCGACGTGGCGATGGACTACAAGCGTGCCGAGACCGATACCGACGACTACGACGTCTCCTTTGACACCAAGGCGCGTCACGGCCTGTGGCGCCACAACGGCACCGGCAACTACAACCGCGAGTACCGCGACGGCGTGACGGTCACCGACAACTGGGATGCCGAGTACGCGCTGGACCGCATCCTCGATCAGCACTGGTTCTGGCAGGGGCGGTTGAGCTACAAGCGCGACCAGATCGAGGACGTGCGCCGTCAGCGCACCATCGGTACCGGTCCCGGTTACCAGTTCTGGGACAACGAGCTGGGCGCCTTCTCCCTGGCAGGGCTGATCAACCGTAGCGACTACGAGTTTGCCGACGGCGAAAAGGAGAACTTCTACCTGGCGGCGATGAAGTGGGACTACAACCGCTACCTGGTGGGCAAGACCTTCGAGCTGTTCAGTACCGGCGAACTCGGCAAGCCGCTGGAGAACGTTGCCGACTACGCGCTCGATGCCGAGGTCGGCCTGCGTTACAAGGTGACCGACTGGGCTTCGCTGAACATGAAGGCAGAGAAGGACATCATCAGCGGTGCCGACAACGATCTCGACTTGACCCGCTACAGCATCGGTTTCGGCGTGGGCTGGTAAGCCTTATCGATCCGGTGTGCATATATAAGAAAGGCAGCCATCTGGCTGCCTTTCTTCTTTGGCCCTGACGCCCCGATCAGAGACGCAGCCCGCCGTCCAGTTCGAGGATGCGGCCGGTGTAATAGTCGTTCTCGAATATGTAGGCGACCGAGTGGGCGATTTCCGCCGGCTTGCCCATGCGCTTGAGGGGAATGCCAGCGGTCATCTTCTCCAGCGCTTCGGGCTTCATGCTGGCGACCATCTCGGTCTCGATGAAGCCGGGCGCCACCCCTGCCACGCGAATGCCATAGCGCGCCAGTTCCTTGGCCCAGACCACGGTAGCCGAGGCGACACCGGCCTTGGCCGCGGAGTAGTTGGTCTGGCCCATGTTGCCGGCGCGGGAGATCGACGAGATGTTGATGATCGCGCCTTCGCTCTTGAGCTCGACCATCTTCGCTGCGACTTCCCGGGTGCAGAGGAATACGCCGGTGAGGTTGACGTCGATCACCGCCTGCCACTGGGCCAGGCTCATCTTGCTGATTTCGCCATCCTTGACCTTGAGCAGCAGGCCGTCGCGCAGGATGCCGGCATTGTTGACCAGCCCATGCAGGCCACCGAAGTCCTCGGCGACGCGCGCGACCGTCTCGCAGACCTGCTCCTCGCTGGCGACGTTGCACAGGTAGGCGCGGGCCTCGCCACCGGCGGCCTTGCAGGCGGCCACGGCTTCGTCCAGACGGTCCTGGTTGAGGTCCACCAGAGCCAGGCGTGCGCCCCTGCCTGCCAGGTGCTCGGCCATGGCGCGGCCGAGGCCCTGGCCGCCGCCAGTGACGATGATGACCTTGTCTTGCAGTTGCATGCGCGTCTCCTAGTTGTCCTTGTTAAGCGGGAACGACGCCCGCCAGGGAAATCGTTATGCTGGGCGCTCCGTCGTCCCGGACCGTATCGAGGAGCCACAGGTGAGCGCCGAAGCCCGCAAGCATGCCCGACAACTTCTGCTCAAGGAATACCGCGGCGTGCTCTCCACCCATTCCCAGGCCATGCCCGGCTTTCCGTTCGGCTCGGTCGTGCCCTATTGCCTGGACGCGCGTGGCTGGCCGCTGCTGCTGATCAGTCGGATCGCCCAGCACACCCGCAATCTCAAGGCCGATGCGCGCTGTTCGCTGCTGGTCGGTGAGCGCGCCGCCGAGGACGTCCAGGCAGCGGGCCGGCTCACGCTGTTGGCCGAGGCCCGCCAGCTCGACGATGGGGCGGCGATCGAGGCGGCTGCGCAACGCTACTACCGCTACTTCCCCGAGTCGCAGGACTACCACCGCGTCCATGACTTCGACTTCTGGGTGCTGGAACCGGTGCGCTGGCGCTACATCGGCGGTTTCGGTGCAATTCACTGGCTGGACGACGTCGCCTTGGCCAATCCCTTCGCTGCCGAGAATGGCGAGGTGGAGCGGGGCATGGTCGAGCACATGAACGATGATCATGCAGCGGCCATCGCCCACTATGTCGAGCAGGCCGGGCTGTCGCAGGGTGCGCTAGCGCAAATGGCCGGTATCGACAGTGAAGGCTTCCACCTGCGTGTCGGCCAGGCACTGCACTGGATAGCCTTTCCCGAGCCCTGCTCGACGCCGGGGGCGGTGCGCCAGGCGCTGGTGGCGATGGCGCGGCGCTGACGCGGTTCAGCTTGGCTTCAGCGGCGCTGCGCATAATCCGGTTACAGGGCTTTTTTCACCCGGGTTGAATTAGACCCGCGATGCCGCCATCTACAGAGGACTGGAAGCTGATCTTCCGCCAAGGACCATCGATGCGAATCTTTTTTGTGCTGTTTCTGTTGTTTCCGCTGGCCGAGCTGTATGTGCTGATCAAGGTCGGCAGCTCCATCGGCGCGCTGGCCACCATCCTGCTGCTGGTGCTCAGCGGCATTGCCGGTGTTCTGCTGCTGCGTCTGGCCGGTTTCGCCACCGCCTGGCGTGCCCGCGAGCGCCTGGCGCGCGGCGAGTTGCCCGAGCGTGAAATGCTGCAGGGGCTGATGATGGCAATCGGCGGTGGCTTGCTGTTCCTGCCCGGCTTCATCAGTGACGTGCTGGCGCTGATCGTACTCTTCCCGCCGACACGCAACTTCCTGTTCCGCCAGATCAACCGTCGCATGGAGGCGCAGATGCGCCGTCAGCGCGCCTTCGCTGACGACTTGCAGGCCCGCGCCAACCCGCAACGGCCCAATGTGATCGAGGGCGAATGGGAGCGACGCGATCAGGACAAATGATCCGCTCGCGCGATAACCGGCATGCCAGCAGGCATGCCGTTTTTCATTTGCGGCCATGAAAATTTCATCCGCGCCCCTTGAAATGCTCTTGAACGCCCGCATGTAGCGGACACCGCAAGGTCGCTGTCGTGTTCGACAGTCCGTCTTCTGCGGCTCGCACTGCGGGCCGCAACCGGCACAGCCGGATTTGCCCAACCCGCCGATGAAGGGTCATCGGCATGGAACCACTCTACTAGGAGAGATCGACAATGAAGCTTCGTCCTCTGCATGACCGCGTCGTGATTCGTCGCAGCGAAGAAGAAACCAAGACCGCAGGCGGCATCGTCCTGCCGGGCTCCGCTGCCGAGAAACCGAACCGTGGCGAAGTCGTTGCTGTCGGTACCGGACGTGTGCTGGACAACGGCGAAGTGCGCGCTCCGGCCGTTAAGGTCGGCGACAAGGTGGTGTTCGGCCCGTACTCCGGCAGCAACACCGTCAAGGTCGACGGCGAAGACCTGCTGGTGATGAGCGAGAACGAAATCCTCGCCGTCATCGAAGCCTGATTACCGCGAATCTCCGTACATAATTCACGAATTGAGGATCAATCAACATGGCTGCTAAAGAAGTCAAATTCGGCGACTCCGCACGCAAGAAGATGCTGGTCGGTGTGAACGTCCTGGCTGATGCGGTAAAAGCGACCCTCGGCCCGAAAGGCCGCAACGTGGTGCTGGAGAAGAGCTTCGGTGCTCCGACCATCACCAAGGACGGCGTTTCCGTTGCCAAGGAAATCGAGCTGAAGGACCGCTTCGAGAACATGGGCGCCCAGCTGGTCAAGGACGTTGCCTCCAAGGCCAACGACGAGGCCGGTGACGGCACCACCACCGCCACCGTCCTGGCCCAGGCCATCGTCAACGAGGGCCTGAAGGCCGTCGCTGCCGGCATGAACCCGATGGACCTGAAGCGCGGCATCGACAAGGCGACCATCGCCATCGTCGCCGAGCTGAAGCAGCTGGCCAAGCCGTGCACCGACTCCAAGGCCATCGCCCAGGTCGGCACCATCTCCGCCAACTCCGACGAGTCCATCGGCCAGATCATCGCCGAGGCCATGGAGCGCGTGGGCAAGGAAGGCGTGATCACCGTTGAGGAAGGTTCGGGCTTCGAGAACGAGCTGTCCGTCGTCGAGGGCATGCAGTTCGACCGCGGCTACCTGTCGCCGTACTTCATCAACAAGCCGGACACCATGGTTGCCGAGCTGGACAACCCGCTGCTGCTGCTGGTCGACAAGAAGATCTCCAACATCCGCGAACTGCTGCCGGTGCTGGAAGGCGTCGCCAAGGCCGGTCGTCCGCTGCTGATCGTTGCCGAAGACGTGGAAGGCGAAGCCCTGGCCACCCTGGTGGTCAACAACATGCGCGGCATCGTCAAGGTCGCTGCGGTCAAGGCACCGGGCTTCGGCGATCGCCGCAAGGCCATGCTGCAGGACATCGCCATCCTGACCGGCGGTACCGTGATTTCCGAAGAAGTCGGCCTGAGCCTGGAAACCGCTACCCTGGAGCACCTGGGTAACGCCAAGCGCGTCGTGCTGAACAAGGAAAACACCACCATCATCGACGGCGCTGGTGCCCAGGCCGACATCGAAGCTCGTGTGGCGCAGATCCGCAAGCAGATCGAAGACACCACCTCCGACTACGACAAGGAAAAGCTGCAAGAGCGTCTGGCCAAGCTGGCTGGCGGTGTTGCCGTGATCAAGGTCGGTGCCGGTACCGAAGTCGAGATGAAAGAGAAGAAAGCCCGCGTCGAAGACGCCCTGCATGCGACCCGTGCGGCCGTTGAAGAAGGCGTGGTGCCTGGCGGTGGCGTGGCTCTGGTACGTGCTCTGCAGGCCATCTCCGAGCTCAAGGGTGACAACGAAGACCAGAACGTCGGTATCGCGCTGCTGCGTCGTGCCGTCGAAGCTCCGCTGCGTCAGATCGTTGCCAACGCCGGCGGCGAGCCGAGCGTGGTGGTCGACAAGGTCAAGCAGGGTTCGGGCAACTACGGCTTCAACGCTGCGTCCGACACCTACGGCGACATGATCGAGATGGGTATCCTCGATCCGGCCAAGGTCACTCGTTCCGCGCTGCAGGCTGCTGCTTCCATCGGCGGTCTGATGGTGACTACCGAAGCCATGGTTGCCGAAGTGGTAGAAGACAAGCCGGCCCCGGCCATGCCGGACATGGGCGGCATGGGTGGCATGGGCGGCATGATGTAAGCCGACCGGCCCCTTGGCTCCATAAAAAGAACCCCGCCTCGTGCGGGGTTTTTTTGCGTGCCGTTCAGTGCATCCTCGACCGTTCGTCAAAAAGAACGCAGGAATTAACTAGCTGAGCTACGGTCAGTTAACCACCGCCTAATCAAGGGTTTACGCCATGAAGCTGGAAATCGCTCGAGGATTGTTCCTCATCGGCGCGCTCGGAGTGACCACGCTTTGCGTAGCGGCATGGAATGAGCCCGGAGCGACACTGGTGCAGAGCAGCGAAAGCCGCAGCTATTGCCCGTTGCCGCCAGGCAGCAAATCCCGCTTCGAGGCGGCGCGCCCCGATCAGGATCTGCTCCTGCTTCTCTACGGCCTGTCACAAGGCATGCGCTAACGCCTCTGGCGTCAGGCGATGCCGGGCTCGGCGGCCTGCTGCGGTGCCTTGTCCGGCCTGGCCAGCAGTTCATAGACGGCAGGCAGCACGAACAGCGTGAACAGCGTGCCCACCGACATCCCGGTGGCGATCACCAGGCCGATGTCGAACCGGCTGACGGCGCCGGCCCCACTGGCGATGATCAGCGGCACCATGCCGAACACTGTCGCTGCGGTGGTCATCAGCACCGGCCGCAGGCGAATCGCCGCCGCTTCTTCCACCGCTTCGCGGCGGCTCAGGCCGCGCTCACGACGCAGCTGGTTGGCGAACTCGACGATCATGATGCCGTGCTTGCTGATCAGACCGATCAGCGTCACCAGGCCCACCTGGGTATAGATGTTCATGCTCGACAGGCCGAGGAACAGCGGCACCAGCGCCCCGCACACGGACAACGGTACGGTGACCAGGATCACCAGCGGATCGCGGAAGCTCTCGAACTGTGCGGCCAGGACCAGGAAGATCACCGCCAGCGCCAGGGCGAAGGTCAGGTACAGCGCATTGCCTTCCTGCACGTACTGCCGCGACGCGCCGGCGTAATCGAAGCTGAAGCCCTCCGGCGCTTCCTCGCGGGCGATGGTCTGCAGCGTTTCGATCGCCTCGCCCATGCTGACGATGGGAAAGCCCTGGATCATCGCGGCGTTGAGCTGCTGGAACTGCTTGAGCTGAGTCGGCCGGGCGCGGTCGCGTACCTTGATCAAGGTCGAGAGCGGCAGCATCTGGCCCTGCTGGTTGCGCACGTAGTAGTTGCTCAGCCAGTCGGGGTTGTCGCGGTAGGCGCGTTCGACCTGGGCGATGACCTTGTAGCTGCGGCCCTCGATGGTGAAGCGGTTGATCTCGCCCTCGCCGAGCAGGGTGCTCAGGGTCAGGCCGAGGTCTTCCATGGAGACGCCCATCTGCGCGGCCTTCTCGCGGTCGATCTCGACCACGATCTCCGGCTTGTCGAACGCCAGGTCCACATCGAGGAAGGCGAACTTGCCGGACTCCTCGGCGCGCTTGCGGATGCGCTCGGTCACCTGCAGCAGCGTTTCGTAGTCGTTGGCGGTATTGATCACGAACTGGAACGGCAGGCCTTCGCCGGTGCCGGGCAGCGAAGGCAGGTTGAAACCGAAGATCTGCAGGCCGGGCAGGCGATCGAGCTTGGCCTGTACCTCGGGCAGGATTTCCATCTGCGAGCGTTCGCGCTCGTCCCAGGGTTTGAGCAGGAAGCCGCCAATGCCGCTCTGCACGCCATCGAAGCCGTTGATCTGGAACCAGGAGTAGTACTCCGGGAAGCTCTTGAATATCTCCAGGAACTGGTCGGTGTAGGCGTTCAGGTAGTCCAGGTTGGCGGTCTTCGGTGCGCTGGCCATCATGAAGACGATACCCTGGTCCTCCTCGGGCGCCAGTTCGCTCTCGGTGAACATCAGCAGCACCGGAATCAGCGCCAGCACGAGCACGGCGAACACCAGTACCACCGGGCGTGTATTGAGGGTGCCGTGCAGCGCGTGCTGGTAACGCTGCTTGAGGCGTTCGAACAGCTCATCCAGGCGATGGGCGAAGCCGCTGGGGTTCTCTTCGTGGCGCAGCAGCTTCGAACACATCATCGGCGATAGCGTCAGCGCCACCACACCGGAAATCAGCACGGCGCCGGCCAGGGTCAGGGCGAACTCCTGGAACAGCGCACCGGTCAGCCCCTGCAGGAAGCCGATGGGAGCATAGACCGCGGCCAGGGTGATGGTCATCGAGACCACCGGCATGGCGATCTCCCGGGCGCCGTCGAGCGCCGCCTGGAACGGCGATTTGCCCTGCTCGATGTGCCGGTGGATGTTCTCCACCACGACGATGGCATCGTCCACCACCAGGCCGATCGCCAACACCATGGCCAGCAGCGTCAGCAGATTGATCGAGTAACCCATCGCCTGCATGAAGAACAGCACGCCGATCATCGACAACGGGATGGTCACCACCGGAATCAGCACCGTGCGCAGCGAGCCGAGGAACAGGAAGACCACGACGATGACGATCACCGCGGCCTCGGCCAGGGTCTTCACCACCTCGTCGATGGACGCCTGGATGAATTCGGTGGCGTCGTAGGCGATGGTCGCCTTCAGGCCCGGCGGCAGTTGTGCCTCGATCTGCGGCATGATCGCGCGCACTTCCTTGATCACGTCCAGCGGGTTGGCGCTGGGCGTGCCCTTGATACCGATATAGACCGAGGGAATACCGTCGAACGAGCTGATCGAGTTGTAGCTTTCGGCGCCCATCTCCACCCGTGCCACGTCACCCAGCAGGACGCGGCTGTCGCCCTGGGTCTTGAGCGGGATGGCGGCGAACGCTTCCGGCGTCTTCAGCTCGGTGTCGGCGTTGATGCTGGTGACCACGTACTGGCCTTTCACTTCGCCGGCTGCCGAGAGGAAGTTGTACTTGCGCACCGCCTCGTTCACGTCGCCCGCGGAGACGCCGTAGGCTGCCAGCTTCACCGGGTCCAGCCACAGGCGCATGGCGAACACTTGGTTGCCAAGGATCTCCGCCTCGGCCATGCCCGGCAGCGTCGCCAGCTTGGGCTGGATGACTCGCGACAGGTAGTCGGTGATCTGCGGGTTGGACAGCTGGTCGCTGTAGAAGCTGATGTACATCAGCGCAGTGGAATCGGCCGCCTGCTTGTTCAGCACCGGGTCCTCGGCGTCCTGCGGCAGCTGGTTCTTGACCGAGTTGGCCTGGCTGAGCAGCTCGGTGTAAAGGCGATCGGTGTCGGCGCCGATGCGCGCGTAGACCGAGATCACCGAGGCGTTCTGCTGGCTGACCGAGGTCATGTAGTCCACCCCTTCGGCGCTGGCCAGACTCTGCTGCAGCGGCTGGGTGATATAGCCCTGAATGGTTTCGGCGTTGGCGCCGGGGTAGGCGGTGGTCACCGTGATCAGCGCGCTTTCCATCTGCGGGTACTGGCGAATGGTCAGGCTGTTGAAGGCCTGAATGCCGAGCAGCACGATCAGCAGGCTGATGACGCTCGCCAGTACCGGGCGGCGGATGAAGGGATCGGTGAAGGCCATGGGCAAGTCCCTGGAACTGTTCGATGTGGCGCTACCGCCGGAGCGGCAGGCCGCTTATTCGGACGCCGGCTCGGCGCCGTCCAGCTTGAGCGTGCGGCTCTCGGCGATGGCGACATGGGTGCCGCTGTCGAGCTTGAGCTGGCCGGCAGTGATCACCTGTTCGCCGCCTTCCAGGCCGTCGAGAATGACCACCAGGCCGTCGCGACGCTCGCCAGTGGTGACGAAACGGCGCTCGACCACCAGGTAGGGCTCGTCGCTGCTGACCCCCTCCGGCGGCGTGCCTTCGGTGACCAGCAGTACCGAGTTGCCGTACAGGGTGTAGGTGATGGCGGTTTCCGGCACCACCACTTGCGCGGTTTCGGTCGGTAGCAGCACCTGCAGGTCGGCGAACATGCCGGGCAGCAGGCGGCCGTCGGGGTTGGCCAGTTCGGCGCGGACCTGCACGTTGCGGGTTGTGGTTTCCACCTTCGGGTTCAGCGCGGTGATCACGCCTTCGAAACGCTCGTCCGGGTAGGCGGCCACGCGCAGCTGCACTCGCTGGCCGAGCTTCAGCAGCGGCACATGCTGTTCGGCCAGGAAGAAGTCGACGTACAGCGTGGACAGGTCCTGAAGCGTGGCGATCGGCGTACCGGCGGCGAGGTAGTCGCCGACATCCACCTGGCGGATGCCGATGGTGCCGGAGAAGGGCGCCAGCACACGCTTCTTCGCCAGGCTGGCGCGCAACTGGGCGACGCTGGCCTCGGCCTTCTGCGACTGGGCGTTGAGGCGGTCGTACTCGCTGCGGGAAATGGCCTGGCGATCCAGCAGGCTGCGGGCGCGCTGGAATTCCAGGCGGGACAGGTTCAGGTCGGCCTCGGCGCTGGCCAGGCTGGCCTGCTCCACTTCACTGTCCAGCAGCACGATGGCCTGGCCCTTGCTGACTTTCTCGCCGGACTGGAACTGCACGTCGCTGATGGTGCCGGCAATCTCGACGCTGAGGTCGATGCCCTGCGATGCCTTGAGCGTACCGATCGCCGGCAGGCGGCTCTGCCAGTCCATGCGTCGGGCTACTTCCGCCTCGACGTTGATCGCCGGCTTGGGCGCCTGGAACTGCTGAATCTGTTGGTAGATCGAGTTGAACTTGAAGGCGGCGAGGATCGCAACGACGACGACCACCGCGCCCAGCATGAACAGCATGCGGCGCAACATTTTCCGATTTCCTTGGAGATGTGAGCCGGCTGTCTACTGCCGTGATCGAGGCAGCCGTTCGAACGTCCGGTCATCGTCGCTTGGACGATGGCTGCACTGGCGCAGCCGGACCGGGGAGGGAGGAACTTAGCCCCGAATCGGAGGCAAGTAAAGGGGGAGAGAGGGCGCAGGACTGCTGAAATGCGGGGCGGGCGGCAGACTGTCGAGCCGCCCCGCTGATCGTCAGCCTGCGAGGCGGCGGGTAACCTCTGTGAGCTGCGCCGACAATCCGTGCAGGTTCTGGCTGGCGGCTTCGGTGCGTTCGACGTTCTGCTGGTTGGTGGTGGCGATGGACGTGATCTCGGTGAGGTTGCGCGAGATATCCTCGGCCACGGCGGTCTGCTCCTCGGCTGCGGTGGCGATCTGACGGTTCATGTCACGGATCGCTTCGACCGCTTCAGTGATGCGTTGCAGCATCTGGCCTGCTTCGGTCACCTGGCCGACGCCCTGTTCGCTGCGCGCCTGGCCGCTCTCGATGGCGCGCACGGCGTTGCTCGCGCCGGTCTGCACGGTGTCGATGATCTGGTGGATTTCGGCGGTGGATTCCGCGGTGCGCTGGGCCAGCGTGCGTACCTCGTCGGCGACCACGGCAAAGCCGCGGCCGGCGTCACCCGCTCGGGCCGCCTCGATGGCGGCATTGAGCGCGAGCAGGTTGGTCTGGTCGGCGATCCCGCGGATCACCTCTAAGACCTTGCCGATGCGCCCGCTATCACCCTCCAGGCGACGGATGACGTCCGCCGTGCTGGCGATCTCGTTGCTCATGTCGGTGATAGTGGCGATGGTGCCGCGCATCACCGCTTCGCCCTGCTGGGCGGAATGGTCGGCGGCGTCGGCGGCCTGCGCGGCTTCGGCGGCATGCCGCGAGACTTCCTGGGCGGTCGCGGACATCTCGTGCATCGCCGTGGCGACCTGATCGGTACGCGAGAACTGCTCGCGGGCGCCGTTGGCCATCAGCCTGGCGATGGCGTTCAGCTCGCCGCTGGCACTGTCCAGATTGGAGGTGCTCTGCTGCAGGCGGGTGAAGGTATCGGCGAGGAAGTCGCGCAGCACGTTGGCGGCGGCGGCGAGGCGGCCCAGTTCGTCGCTGCGGCTGGCATCCACGCGGTCGGCGAACTTGCCCTGGCTGAGGCGCGCGATGTGCTCGATCAGGTTGCGAATCGGTTCGATGATGCGTCGATTGACCAGCCACAGGCTGAGTAGCGCCACCACCACGCCGGCCAGGATCATGATGACCGGGCCGAGCAGCGCGGTGGCTTCGGCATCGGCCTGTATCGCCTCCGAACGCTGCCTGGCGGCCGCATGCAGCTGCTTGACCAGTTCGCTGAGCTGGGCGCTTGTGGCACGGTCGATCCCGGCTACTGCAGCATCACCGGCAAGCGGGTCGCTGTCGGCAGCGATGAAGGCGTCCAGGCCCTTGCGGTAGGCGCCGCCCAGCGTTCGATGCTCGTTGCGCAGGCGCTCGATCTGTCCGGCCAGCTCCGGTTCGTCGGCACTCAGCACGAGCAGATCGCCAAGAACCTTCTGCACCTTGGCTTCCTGTGCCTCGAACTGGCTCCAGTAGCGGTTGCGATTTTCGAGCTGCTTGCCGCGCAGCAGCACGTTCTTCCATTCCTGCACCTGCACCTTGAACTCGAGGTTGGCCTCGTCGATCAGTTGCAGCTCGGCCAGGGGCCCGTCGAGCAGCGTCTGGAATTGGTCGATATCGCTGCTGAGCATGCGGATGCAGCCGAGGGCGATGAGGAGCGTCAGCAGCAGGCTGCCGCCGATCAGCGCGAGGATCTGCGCGCGCAGGGACTTCTGGAGCATGGGCAAGGTCTCGTCGTTTGAGAAAACGTCAATGAGCATCCCTGCCGTTGCCCAGCACATCGGCCGGGTGACGTGTTTCTTGAGCTAGACGATGCGCAGATGGTTGTCCCAGAGCCCTGCCGGCATCTGCAGCGGCGTACTGGTGAAACGCTCGCCGCGGCAGTCGAACAGGCGGCAGCGGCCCTGTCCGGAGCTGACCACGAAGCCCTCGGCGACTGCCGCGACGCCAGCGCAATCGGGCAGGTGAGCCTCCTGGCGCAGCGCGGCACTGTCCAGGTCCCAGATGAACACCTTGTTGCCGCGTGGCGCGGTGACGGCCAGCAGCCGCAGCTCGTCGTGGATGGCGAGGCTGGCGGTGTACTGGTTCATGATCTGCCGCTGCGCCTCGCCCAGCGGGAAGTGCTGGAAGGGCTGCCCGGGCCGCTTGATCGCCAGCAGCGGCACGCGGTCCATCGGGTCGCCTTCGTACTGCTGGCCGCTGACGACCGTGCCGTCGGCGGCGACGGCGAGGTGGCGCACGCTGTTCATGCGCTCCGGCAGTTGTTCCTTGCTGACCAGGCTGCCGTCGCGACGCAGCAGCACCAGGCTCGGCTCCATGGCGTCGAGATTCATCATCTCGCGGCTGTCGGCCTCGGTGCGGATGCCGCCGTTGGCGATCACCAGGGTTTCGTGATCCGGCATCCACAGCAGCTGGTGGGGGCCGATGCCATGGGTCGCGTGCTCGCCGACGCGCACCAGCTCTCGGCCTTGCAGGCGGTAGACACCAAGCACGCCACGGCCGGCGTCGCGGGTGTCGTTCTCGGTGGTGTAGAACCATTCGCCATCGCGGTGGAACACGCCGTGGCCATAGAAGTGCCGGTCGGGTGGCGGCGCCAGCACCTGCAGCAGGCGTCCGTCACGCGAGTCGATCAGGTAACTCTCGCGGCTAGGGCGCCGACCGACGAACACCGCCAGCGGCAGGTAGGGATGCGGATACACGTCATGGCAGCGCTCGGCGACCGGGGTGGCGAACACCTGGCTCCCGTCGAGCCGATAGCCGACGGCATAGTGTCGCCCCTCCTGATCGTTGCGTGCGGAGAGCAGCACCGGCCGCCCGCCATGACGGCTCAGACTCCAGCCCGCGATGCCACTTGCCGCGAGCACGGCGCCACCCAGACCGAGCAGGGTTCGACGTTTCATCTCAGTCCCCGTCGTGAGCGTTGAAGCCGATCTGCACGCCGAGGGCGCGGGCCAGCTCCTGCTGGTGCAGGCGATGCAGACGGTCGATGCCCTGGTAGAGCGCATCCAGTTCGCTGCGGCCCTGTTCGTCCGCCAGCAGCGCGCCGAAAGGTTGCGTCAGCCGGCCCAGGTGCTGCAGCAGCTGGGCGTAAGCTGCGTCGATGCGCTGCGCCAGGTCCGCCTGCTCGGCAGGCAGTAGCGAACGCAGGCCGTTGTTGTCTGCGCCTAGCCAGAGGCTTTCGGCACCCTTGACCGCTGCGGCGATGCTGGCCAGCGTGGTGTCGCTGCGCCAGCCCTCGGCCTGGTAAGGCTGCGGATGGCCCTTGGTCTGTCGACCGAGCGGGGCGCCGAGCTTCTTCTTCAGGCCATCGAGGGCGGTGACCTGGACTCGCAGCAGCTCGGCGATCGCCTCGCTTGGCTCGGCATAGCGCTCGTTGGGGAAGCTGCGCAGCTGGTCGGCCATGCCGTCCTTGTCTTCCCACTGCTGCAGCACGCCGGCGGCAAGCTGCTGCTGGTGTTCACCGATGGATGTCAGCAGCGGGCAGTAGCGGGCCTTGGTTGCGCTGTCGCCGAGATCGATCGTCTTGTCGAAGAGAACGTACTCGTAGGCGCTGAGACCCTGTACGACGACGCTGGCACCGTCCAGATCGGCCTGCGTTAGGTTGGGCTTGGCCCCGAGCAGGGCCGTGACCTGACGCGCGACCAGGTTTTTCTTGTCCGGCCAGAACTGCACCTGCCAGGCCAGGTTGCCTTCGCCCATCGGGCCTATCAGCAAGGGTTGCAGGCCGGCCCAGGCCGACTGCGCATGAACGAAGGCTTCGCGCGCCTCTTCGAGGGTCTGGTTGTCGGCGCAGTAGGCGATGGCGCTGGCCGCCAGGCGACGGTCGGTTTCGGCCCAGTGGGTGTAGGCGGGCAGCAGGACGCCATCGGTCAGCGCCTTGCTGGTTTCGGCCTGCGGATCGGCAGGCGTGCAGGCGCTCAGCAGCAGGGCGGTCAACAGACCGCCGCTGGCCATGCGCAGGGTGTTGGAACGAATCATGGTGTCCTCGTCGGCATTGCCGGTTTGCAGCGCTCTCGCGCCGGGAAAGCATGGATACATGGGTTCACTCAGAGCGACTCGAGGAAGCTCAGCAGTGCGTTGCGTTCGTCCTGATCGAAGCCCAGCACGATCTGGCGCGATCGCTCCGCTTCGCCGCCGTGCCAGAGAATGGCTTCGAGCAGGTTGCGGGCGCGCCCGTCATGCAGGAACTGGGTATGTCCACTGACCGTCTTGGTCAGGCCGATGCCCCACAGCGGTGGGGTGCGCCACTCGCGGCCGCTGGCTTCGAACTCGGGGCGGTGGTCGGCCAGGCCTTCGCCCATGTCGTGCAGCAGCAGGTCGGTATAGGGGCGGATCACCTGATTGGCCAGCTCGGGCTCCGCGGCATCGGCGGCGGTGGTGAATTGTGGTACGTGGCAGCCGTGGCAGCCGGCGCGGTGAAACAGTGTCTTGCCGGCCAGTACCTGCGGATCACCAACGTTGCGCCGTGCCGGTACGCCGAGGTTGCGCGTGTAGAACAGCACCTGGGCGAGGATGTTGTCGCTTACCTCAGGCTCGCCGCCGTCGGGCATCGCCCGGCATTCGACCTGCCGCTCGGTGCAGCTGCTGCCGCTGAACAGGCTGGTGGACAGTCCCATGTCGTTGAAGAAGGCGTCGGCGTTCTGCTGGTTGAGGCTCGGCTGGCCGGCCTTCCAGCCGAAACGGCCGATGACGGTCTGCCGGCTGGTCTGGTCGAACACCCGATTGGGTCGGCCGGAAATGCCGTCGCCATTGCGATCGTCGGGGTCGGCATTGGCCAGCAGCGCTTCCTCTGGGATGGCTTCCAGCAGCCCGAGGCCGATCATCGGCGGTGCGATGCGCGGCGACATCAGGGTGTCGGGATGCATGTCGCCGTACCCCAGCTCGCTCAGTTCGATCTCCGGTCTACGGAGCTCGACTTCGCTGCCATCGGCGAAACGCACGCGCTCGGTGGAGTAACGCAGGCGCACCTTGCCCTCCGGCGCGACGCCGGGAATCGCCATGTCCTGCAGCTGGCCGCCATAGCTCGGCTCCGGTGCGATGCCGCGCTCGCGGACGACTTCGGCGTGTTCCGGGCCGGCCGGAATGGACAGACGTACCAGCATCGAGACGGCACTGGCGGCATCGGCTGCCGGCGGATGCCCGCGCCCGTCCTTGATGTGACAGTTCTGGCAGGCGTTGGTGTTGAACAGCGGGCCGAGACCGTCGCGTGCGGTAGTGGACGCAGGGGCGATGACCCAGGGATTGCGGAAGAAGCTGTTGCCGACGCTGAAGTCGAGTCGGCGCATCGGTGCCAGGTTGGCCGATGGCATGGAGAACGCGTTCTGGTCGAACTTCATCACCGTGGCGTTACCGCCCGAGAGGGCTTCGCCGGGCTCGGCCTGCTCGAAGCGCGGGGTTTCGTCGTTGCCGCAGGCAGCCAGAAACACGGCCAGCAGCGGGAAGAAGCGGCGAAACGACGGGCGCATCGGGGATACCTGCGGAGCGTTGGATTAAGCCGCGCAATCTTAGCAGCCTAATCGAAATGGAATAAGAGGGATTTGCATTTGAGGATGCGGCGGATTGCAGGCTCCGCCGCCGGTTGTTCGCCGAACGGAGACACGGGCGCCAGCGCGCGGCGCCCGTGCCGCTCCCGATCAGAATTCGTGATCGGCGGTGTCCGGGTTGAGGTCGCTGATGCCGAGGGCAGCAGCAGCCTGTTCGATGGACGCGGTCTGCTTGACCAGCGCGGCGATCGCGTTGCGCACCTTTTCCTGGCCTTCGGCATTGTCGGCGGCGATCAGCTGGTCGAAGGCTTCGCCGTTGTTGGCGCTTTCCACCAGCACCTGCAGCTTGGCTTCGGTGCTTTCCAGGTCGGTCTTCAGCGTGCTGTCCACCTCCGGGCTCACGCCCTGGACCAGCGAGGCCAGGCTCGGACCGGTCAGGGTGCTGCCGTCGACGCGCTTGTACTCGCCCAGATAAACGTTGCGGATGCCGCGGGCATTGTAGAAGTGCGAGTTGTGGGTGTTGTCGCTGAAGCAGTCGTGCTCGTCTTCGGTGGAATTGGCCTCCAGGGCGACCTTCATGCGCTCGCCGGCCAGTTCGCCGAGCGACAGGCTGCCCATGCCGAACAGCATCTTGCGCAGGCCGTTCTCCGCCGATTCGGCTTCCAGGCTGGCGCGATAGTTCTCGGCGCCCGGCTGCCACTGCTCGACCATCTCCTGCAGATCGCTGACCAGCAGGTCGGTGGCCACCTTCAGATAGGTACGGCGACGGTCACAGTTGCCGCCGGTGCAGCCTTCGCCTTCGACGTAGTCGGTGTACGGCCGCTCGCCCGCACCGGGACCGGTGCCGTTGAGGTCCTGGCCCCAGAGAAGGAACTCGATGGCGTGGTAGCCGGTGGCAACGTTGGCCTCGGATCCGGCCAGCTCGTTGAGGCTGGTCAGCAGCTCCGCGGTGATCTCGCTGGTGTCGATCTTGTCTTCGCCGACCTGCAGCTCGGTGTTGGCGATGATGTTGGCATTGGCGCCCGGGTTGCCCAGCGCATGCTGGTAGTCGCCTTCGACGTAATCGATCAGGCCTTCATCCAGCGGCCAGGCGTTGAGCTGGCCCTCCCACTCGTCCACCACCGGGTTGCCGAAGCGGAACACCTCGGTCTGCATGTAGGGCACGCGGGCGGCCAGCCAGGCCTGGCGAGCGGCCTGCAGGGTTTCTTCGCTGGGGTTGGCGAGCAGGGCGTCGATGGCCTGCTGGAGCTGCACTGCGGTGGCATGGGCATCGCTGAACACGGCCAGCGCCAGGTCGGCATAGTGGCTGACCACAGCCTTGGCGGCCTTCTCGTCAGGCTTCTGCGCTTGCTCGGCCGGCACGCTTTCGGTCGTGCTCTGCGGGGCCGCGGTCTGGTTCGTGGGCGTCTTGTCTTCACCGCAACCGGCGAGGGAGATGGCCACGGCGAGAAGGCTGGCGGTTGCCCAGATGGGGGTGCGTAGCATGTGCGGGTTCCTTTGCGTGCGAGTGAACGAAGCCGAGGACTGCTCGGAAGCGGTCAATAATGCGAAAGATTTTCATTTTGTGCAAAGCCAATGCGTGCGCCGGCTCTCTATCGCGTTACGCAGCTGCCGATAGAATGCTGGCGTTCTGGAATTGCCTGGAGAAAGGGATGAGCTTGAGTATGGTGGTTGTGCTGGTGGTGCTGTTCCTCGTCGCCGCCTATGGGGTGATCCTCTACAACGGTCTGGTGCGTCTGAAGCATGGCGTCGGCAAGGCCTGGGCGAACATCGACGTGCTGTTGCGCCAGCGCCATGAAGAACTGCCCAAACTGGTGGAGACCTGCCGCCAGTACATGCAGCACGAGCGCAACACGCTGGAGCAGGTGATCAGTGCCCGCAACGCGGTTTCCAGTGCGCGCGAGCTGGGCGATGTCGGCGCGCTGGGGCAGGCCGAGACCGGACTGCGGGCCGGGCTTGGGCGGCTCTTCGCGCTGGCCGAGAACTATCCCGAGCTCAAGGCCAACGACAGCTTTCGGCATCTGCAGCAGCGCATCAGCGGCCTGGAGAGCGGCATCGCCGATCGCCGCGAGCTGTACAACGAGGCCGTGAACCTGAACAACGTGCGCATCGAGCAATTTCCCGATGTCATCCTTGCTCGTGCATTCGGTTTCAAGGAGGCGGCGCTGCTGCAGTTCAGCGAGGCGGAGAAGGCCGACGTGAACCTCAAGGCGCTGTTTGGCTGAGATGGATCCCGGTCAGCTGTTCACTTACGTCCTGGCTGCAGCCCTTTGGATCGGCGGCGCATGGATATGCATCGATCGCTGGTCGCGTGCGCGCCATCTGCTGGACACCCCGACATCGCGCATTCGGTCAGCGGCCCAAGGCTATGTCGAGCTGGTCGGCGTGCTGCGCGAGCTGGCGGTGCCACCGCCGGTGGCGCCGCTGACCGGCGAGCCTTGTCTGTGGTGGCGTTACCGTATCGAGGAGTACCGCTCCAATGGCAAGCGCAGCAGCTGGAACGTGGTGGAGCGCGGCACCAGTGAAGCCTGGCTGCGTCTGGCCGACGCCACCGGCGAATGCCTGATCGATCCGCGCGGCGCGGACGTCCATCCAGCCTTTCGCCGGGTTTGGACCGGCGATCTGCGCCACCCTCGTGGCGTTGCGCCGAGCGGCTGGCTGGGCCTGTTCAGCAGTGGCAAACGCTACCGCTATACCGAAGAGCGGCTGCACGAAGGCGAGCCGCTTTACGCCATCGGCGATTTCCGCACCCGTGGTGGCGGTCGGCACGGGCTGGATCTGCCCGCCGCCAAGCGCGAGGTGATTCGCGAGTGGAAGGGTGATTTCGCCGGTCTGCTGCAGCGTTTCGACAGCAACGCCGACGGCCAGTTGGATGAGCAGGAATGGAGCCGGGTGCGCCTGGCGGCGCGGCTCGAGGCCGAAGACCGGCATCGCCAGCAGAGCACGGCGCCGGCGTTGCATCACCTGACGCGGCCGGCGGAGGCACTGCCTTTCGTGCTGTCCAGCCATGGCGAGGACGTGCTGGCGCGACGCTTCCACTGGCAGGCGGCGGGCGGCGCGCTGATGTGTCTGGCAGGTGCGCTGTGGCTGGCGTTGCAGCTGGGGGTGACGGCCTGGTAGAGCCGCTCAGCGCTTGCGCTTGTCGGCAATCCAGATGGTGTGTCGGGTGCCGCGGTTGCCATGGGCGTACACCTGCACCTCCTCCGCCTTGAAGCCGGCCCTGGCGAGCTTCTCGGAAAAGGCCCGGTCAGCGCTGGCCGACCACACCGCCAGTACGCCGCCCGGCCGCAAGGCGCGGGCGCAGGCATCGAGGCCATCCAGCGAATAGAGCCAGCTGTTGCGCTTCTGCGTCAGGCCCTCGGGGCCGTTGTCGACATCCAGCATGATCGCATCGAAGCCCTCTGGCTGAGCCCGGAGCAGCTCGGCAACATCCTGGTTCAGTACCCGGGTGCGGGCATCGCGCAGCGGATGGCCGGACTTCTCGCCGAGCGCGCCGCGGTTCCATTCGATGACCCCGGGCACCAGCTCGGCGACCAGTACCTCGGCGTCCGCGCCCAGCTGGCGCAGGGCCGAGGCGAGGGTAAAGCCCATCCCCAGCCCGCCGATCAGTACTCGAACCTGCGCTCGGCTGGCGATCCGTTTGCAGGGGATTTCCGCCAGCGCGTCTTCCGAGCCGTGCGTGCGAGTGTTCATCAGCTGGTTACCGTTGCCACCCTGGATCTTGATGACGAAATCGTCGCCATATTCGAACAGACACAAGGCGCCCCCGGCGGGAATGGCGGCGGTATCCAGCAGTACGAAGCGTTTCATGGGCGGCTCGTCGTCGGCCGCGATGGGCCAGAAGGGCGCCGAGTGTGGCGCAAGTCGCTGGCGCTGGCCAGCGCTTTGGGCGCTGCATGCCAAAGTGGCCGCGCGACTAGCGCAGCTCGGAGTTGCCCGCTCGATCGAAGGGCGCCGACTGGCGCAGCAGCAGGTCGAGATCCCGCGCCGGCAGGGGCTTGCTGTAATAGTAGCCCTGGCCTTCCTGGCAGCCTTCGGCGATCAGGTAGGCTTCCTGCTCAGGAGTTTCGACGCCTTCCGCGATCACGGTCATGCCGAGGCTCTTGCCCAGCTGGATGATCGCCCGGACGATGGTTGCGCCCTCGTCCTGACTGATGTCCTGCACGAAGCTCTTGTCGATCTTGATCTTGTCCAGTGGCAGGCTTTTCAGATAGCTCAGCGAGGAATAGCCGGTGCCGAAGTCGTCGATGGCGATCAGCGCGCCGGAGCGTCGCAGGCTGTGCAGGTTGTGCGCCGCCGCGTCGATATCTTCCATCAGGCCGGTCTCGGTGACCTCCAGTTCGAGGGTCTCGGCGGGCAACTGATGGGCCTGCAGCAGCTCGCCGATCATGGCTGGCAGCTGCGGATGACGCAGCTGCACGGTGGACAGGTTCACCGCCACACGCAGTCCGGTATGGCCCTGCGCGTGCCACTGGCGCAGCTGGCTGCAGGCCTGGTCGAGCACCCACTTGCCGATTTCGATGATGCTGCCGTTCTGCTCGGCCAGAGGTATGAACAGGTCCGGCGGTACCAGCTTGCCTTGCGGATGTTTCCAGCGAATCAGCGCCTCGACCCCGGTGATGCGGTTCTGCCGGTAGTCGACCTGCGGCTGATAGACCAGGTGGAACTCGTTGCGCTTGAGGGCTTCGCTGAGATCCTTCTCCAGCTCCCGCCGCGCACGCATCTGGCTGTCGATGCTGGCGACGTAGAACTGATAGCGGTTGCGTGAGCGGCTCTTGGCCAGCGTCATGGTCTGCTCGGCCTTTTGCAGCAGCTTCTCGGTATTGTCGCCATCCTCGGGGTACAGCGTGATGCCGATCGTGGCGCGCAGACGAATCGGGTGGCCGTCCAGGTCGATCGGATTATCCAGGTCGTCGAGCACGGCCTGGGCCAGTTCGGCAGCCTCATAGGGTTGTTCGATGCCGCTGAGCACCAACACGAACTGGTCACCGCCCAGCCGCGCCAGTGCGCCCAGGCGACCCGCCGATTCGCGCAGGCGATCCGCCAACCCCTTGAGCAGGCAGTCGCCTGCCTGGTAGCTGTACTGCTCGTTGATGCCCTTGAAGTCGTCGAGCCCCAGGCAGAGTACGGCGACCCGTCGCTGCAGGCGGCGCGCCTCGTCGAGGATATGGTCCAGCTGGCTTTGCAGCTGCTGCCGGTTGGGCAGGCCGGTCAGGGAGTCGTACTGGGTCATGCGATGCAGACTGCTCTCGGCTTCCTGGCGCAGGTGCATGTTGTGTTCGATGGAGGCCAGCAGGCCGTTGGCGGTTTCCACCCAGAGGCCCAGCTCGTTGCGCTCATGTCCTCGGATCATCGGCAGTTTGTGCTCGCCGGGGCGGTCCGGATTGATCTGTGCCAGGTGCTCGATGAGCTTGGTCAGCGGGCGGGTCAGCAGCCACTGGTAGATCAGGAAGAGCACCAACCCCAGGGTGAGGGCGCGCAGAATGCCGACGATGAAGATGACGATGGAGTCGTTGACGAATTCCTGGCCGTACTGGGCCGTGTCCAGGGTGATCCGCAGTTCGCCGTAATACTCGTTGTAGGGCGGCTTGCCGATCAGAGGAATGGAAAACTGGCGATCCTCGTGAAGGATCGGGTCGGTCAGCCAGCGGGTCGGCAGGCTGATGGGCGGGCGGATCTTCAGTGCCAGCATGCCTTCGTCCGGGTGGCCGATCGAGGCCATGCGAATCGATTCGTGCTGGAACAGGCCTTCCATCACCTGCGCACCCATTTCCCGATCCAGGCTGTAGATGGCCTGGGTGGAAGGATCGCGCGTCATGCGCAGGATGCGCTGGGCATCGGCCTCGATCAGCTGGCGCGTCTTGTAGGCGCCGAAGATGATCTGCGCGCAGCTGAGCACCAGCCCTACCGCCAGCGCCGATAGCAGGACTACACGCAGGAGCTTCCGTGACAGGCTATTGCGCATTTCCAGCTTCAAATGAAGGTCCTTTTCCGTGCCGACGCGCGGTTGCGGAAGTATTGATAGTCATTCTGCAATCGTCAAAGAGGCAATTTACACCGGTAAGTCAGCAGCGGCGACTGTGCAGGCAGTGCCTTGCGTGATGCAAGCGCGACCCGTCATCCGAAGGGAACATTGCACATCGGGCGCGCATGCAGTAGCGCTACGGCGTCCTGCCCTGCATCTTTATAGCGGCAGGCCGTGCCCGAGCCTTAAATGAAAATGCCCGCATGAGCGCGGGCATTTTGATTCACTGCTGGGGCTTGGGCTTAGCCTGCGAAGTTCTTCGCGACGAAGTCCCAGTTCACCAGGTTCCAGAACGCTTCGACAAACTTCGGACGGGCGTTGCGGTAGTCGATGTAGTAGGCGTGCTCCCAGACATCGCAGGTCAGCAGCGGCTTGTCGCCTGCGGTCATCGGGTTGCCGGCACCGATGGTGCTGGCCAGGCCCAGGCTACCGTCGGACTTCTTCACCAGCCAGGCCCAGCCGGAGCCGAAGGTGCCGATGGCGGTCTTGGTGAACTCTTCCTTGAACTTGTCGAACGAGCCGAAGGAGGCGTTGATGGCATCAGCCAGCGCGCCGGTCGGCTGGCCACCGGCGTTCGGCGCCAGGCAGTTCCAGAAGAAGGTGTGGTTCCAGACCTGGGCGGCGTTGTTGAAGATGCCACCCGAAGAGGTCTTGATGATGGATTCCAGATCCTTGCCTTCGAACTCGGTGCCCGGGATCAGGTTGTTCAGGTTGGTCACGTAGGCAGCGTGGTGCTTGTCGTGATGGTAGTCGAGCGTCTCGGCGGACATGTGCGGCTCGAGGGCGTTCTTTTCGTAAGGCAGCGGCGGCAATTCGAAAGCCATGATGTATCTCCTACTCAGGTGTCGAGGATTGATGCGGCCAGCTCGGAGGGACGTACGTGGTTTGCCGGCGTAGCCGGCGAGCAGGCGCTGCATCGCGTCCTGCTCTTGCCTCTGTCGTTCCCTTCGCTCGCTACATGCTTGCGCAATCTCTGGCCGTTCACGGTCGGCCGAACAGACAGACTGAAGCCTTCCGCTCCATGTCTGCGAGCCAGCGATCATAGCATCCGACCTGCGGCAAAACCACGCGGCAACTGTATGGACTATTGGTTCCAGAGCGGTTGCGGCGCGGCGCCTTGGATGCGGACGATCGGCTGTGCCTTGCGTGGACCGCATAGTCGGGCGTGGTGTTCCGTACGATGTGGGAAAAGGTGCGCGGTGCAATGCCGCGCGCTGACGGTCAGGCAGCGAATGCCAGCTGGGCGGCGATGGCGAACATCATGGCGGCCACGCCGAGATCGATCAGCCGCCAGGTCAGCGGACGGGCCAGCCAGGGGGCGAGCCATGCGCCGCCCAGCGTAAGGGTGAGAAACCACAGAGCCGAAGCGCTGGCGGCCCCCAGGGTATAAGCCCCGGGTTCTGGCTGCTGCGCGCCAAGGGTGCCGATCAGTACCACGGTATCCAGATAGACATGCGGATTGAGCAGCGTCACCGCCAACGCGGCCAGTAATACCGCGCGTAGCGGGCGCGGTTGCGCGTCTTCGCTACGCAGGCTCTGTGGCCTGGCCGCGCGACGCAGGGCCAGCGTGCCGTACCAGAGCAGAAAGGCCACGCCGCCCCAGCGGGTGGTCTCCAGCAACAGCGGGCTGCTCGCCAGCAGTGCGGCCAGCCCGAACACTCCGAGGCTGACCAACAGGACATCGCAGACGATGCACAGCGCTGCTACCGGCAGGTGGTGTTCGCGGCGCAGGCTCTGGGCGAGCACGAAGGCGTTCTGGGCGCCGATCGCCATGATCAGCCCCGCCGTCACCAGAAGTCCGTTGATATAGCTCTGCCAGATCGCATTCATGCCGCACGCCTCGTTCGTTTTCTGCTGGCGAGTCTGGGCATCGGCAAGCTATAAGAGAAACCAATTATGCTCAGGTGGCATTAGGGAAACTGATGTTCGATTACAAATTGCTGGCTGCGCTGGCGGCGGTCGTGGAACAGGCGGGTTTCGAGCGTGCCGCCCAGGCATTGGGGCTGTCGCAGTCGGCGATATCGCAGCGGATCAAGCTGCTCGAGGCACGCGTCGGTCAGCCGGTATTGCTGCGTGATACGCCGCCCAGGCCCACCGAACTGGGCCAGCGCCTGCTCAACCATGTGCAGCAGGTACGGCTGCTCGAACGCGACTTGCAGGGACAGGTCCCGGCGCTGGATGAAAACCGCCTGCCGGAACGCCTGCGTATCGCCCTCAATGCCGACACCCTGGCGACCTGGTGGGCGGGTGCAGTGGCGCCGTTCTGCGCCGAGAACCGGGTGCTGCTCGATCACGTGGTGGAAGATCAGGCGGTCGGGCTCAAGCGCATGCGCGCAGGGGAGGTTGCGGCCTGCGTCTGCGCTGCGGAGCGACCGGTGGCGGGTGCGCGCAGCCAGTTTCTCGGGGCGATGCGTTATCGCGCCCTGGCCAGCCCGGCGTTCATCGAGCGACATTTCCAGCGGGGTGCGCGTGCTGCGGACCTGGGGCGTGTTCCTGCCGTGGTGTTCGGCCCGGACGACCAGCTGCAGCATCGCTACATGGCGGCGGTCGGCGGCGGGGAGATCCTCCTTCACCACCTGTGCCCATCGTCGGAAGGCTTTGTGCGCCTGTTACGAAGCGGGCTCGGCTGGGGCCTGGCACCGGAGCTTCAGGTGCGTGGCGAACTTGCGCGTGGTGAGCTGGTCGATGTGCTGTCCGGGCCGCCGATCGACGTGCCGCTGTACTGGCACCACTGGCGTAACGGCGGACAGCTGCTCGACGAGCTGACTCGGCATCTGGTGCGCTGCGCCAGCGACTGGTTGCTGGTCGAGTGATGGTTCTGGCTCAGGCGAGCACTCGCTGGCCTCGATAGATGCGCACGCTGCCGCCGCTGCTGGCCGCGTGGGATACCGGCGGCGGAGCGGGCGGTAGCTGGTCGCTGAAGGCGGCGAGCTGGCGCCCGAGTTCGCGCGTCAGTTCATCGTTCGAACGCATGCAGCCGGCAAGCATGGCGGTCACGGCGTCCGGCTGGTTGAGGTGGATGTCCAGTTGCTGTTCGTCGCGAAGTCTGCGACGCAGGCTGCGCATGCAGTCGATCACTGCCTTGTTCAGCTCCATGCTGTGTTCCTCGTGATTGCCCTAAGGCCCGACATCCCTGTCAGAAGTGTCTATCCGCTGGCACGGGTGATGGAGCAAGCGGCGTACCAATTTGCTGGCTGTGTCTCATCAGGAATGTGACGGGCAAGCGAAACGCCCGGCTGGTGAGGCGTGCAGACTGTCGAGCCATTGCCGAACCAGTCCCGGCAGCTGTCGGCGACCGATCCGGTGCTGGCTTTCACTGCACCGTGATGCGCGTCAGCGCCGTCGCGATGCTCTACCGCGGTGCATCCAGGGCGGCAGACGCGAGTCGCTGATGGCCGCGCCCCGAACCGTTTATACTGCGCGCTGTTTTTCGCACCGCGCCATCGAAGGTAACCCATGCGCAACGATGCTCACGACGAACTGGACAACATCCCCAGCCTGACCGCAGGCCGTGACCGTGTGGAGCCCTACCCGGCGCCGGATCTGGAGCCGATTCGCAAGGGCTCGGGCGATTACACTGACGACACCCGTCCGCGGCAGAAGCGCCGCCCGGCCAGCGGTGGCAAGGCGAGCACGGCGCCGCTGTGGGTCGTGGTGCTGGCGCTGCTGATCAGCCTCGGCGCCCTGGGCTGGTGGAGCTATCAGAAGATCGCGATGCTGGAGATGCAGCTGGTCGCCACGCAGGAAAGCTTCGCGCGGATCAGCGAGGACGCCGCCGGAAGGCTGCAGGACATTTCCGGCAAGGTGGTGGCGACCGAGTCCAACGTCACCACCGAGAGCGAGGCGGTGAAACTTCGGATCAAGCAGCTCGAGCAGCAGGCCATCGACCTCGCTCGCCAACAGCAGGCCTTTGCCACCGAGCAGCAGAGCCTGGCCGGCCGGCAAGGCAATCAGGATCAGCGCATGGAAGAGCAGGGCAAGCGCCTGGAGCGGCTGGGGTCCGACGTGCAGAGCCAGCAGGGCACCACCGCATCGCTGGCCGAGACGGTCAAGACCCTCGGTAGCGAGCAGGCCACGCTGAAGTCTGCGCTGGACGAGCAGGCCAAGCTGGCCGGACGGATCGACAGCCTGAGCAAGGACGTGGCGGTGCTCAAGCAGGGTGGTAACCAGAGTCAGGCGATCAGCCGTCTGGAGCAGGACATCCTGGTGCTGCGCAGCGAACTGGAAAACCGTCCGGCGCCTGCCAACAATACCAATACCGCCGAATTCGATTCCTTCCGCGCCCAGGTCACCCGCACCATCAACGCCATGCAGGGGCAGATTGCCAACCTGCAAGGGCAGATCGACGGGCGCTGAGTTCACCTCGCTCGGCCGCCGCGCGCATTCGCGGCGGCGGCCTTTGAGCGTCTCCCTCTACAGATCCAAGGCCAGCGACAGTCCGAGCCCGTGGTCGCGGTTGTCGTTTCCGCGGTAATGGTAATTGGCACGCAGCGCCAGGCCGGGCGTCAGGCGGTGCGTCAGGCCGACGCTGAAACGTGTCTGGTCGCCGGTCGGCACCGCTCCGGGCAGTTCGAAACTGTTGCCCGGCACGCTGTTCAAGGACATGCGCAAGTCGCGGCGGTCCTCATCCTCGCGCTCCACCTCCCGTGCCACCTCGCCGAACAGTCGCGTGCGTTCGGTCAGGGCATAGTCGCCGAACAGGCCGAGCGACAGGCGTAGCGAGTCCAGTTCCTGATCGTCATAGCTCAGGGTGGTAGAACGGGCGCCTTTCTCGCTGTATCCGTCGACGTCCACTTTCTGGTAGCTGGCACCGATGAACGGCCCGAACTGCAGGCGATCGCCCGGCTGCATCAGGTTGAAGCCGGTCTTCACCGCGGCGCCCCAGAGGGTTCCCTCGGTGTCGCCCTTTTCCGTGCGCTCGGTGATGCCGAGGGCGAAGGTGCGCTTCAGGTCGTGGTAGTCCAGGTAGCCTGCGCTGAGGCTGAAGTCAGCGAACAGGCGCTGATACTCGTAACGGGCGAACGCCGTGGCCAGATAGCTGCGCATGTCGTAGTCGGAGTCGTTTCGACCCAGCTCCAGCGAGTTTTCCGCCAGCCCGAGGCTGACGCCGGCCAGCCAGGCTTCGCTCAATCGATGGGTAACACCCAGCGACAGGCTCAGACCATGTCCGTCTCCACCACCGTAACCGTCGTACTCAGGTCGGTTGTAACCGCCCTGAACGAAGGTGCGCCATGCGCCGACCGGTTGCCAATCGCCACGCAGAGCGGCCAGCTCGGTATCCAGCTGCTGCAGGTGGGCGCGCAATGCGGAGCGGCCCATCTCCGGCAGCAGCGAGACTTCCCAGGGCGCGGACAGGATTGAATAGAGGTAGTCGGCGCTGATCTGGTGAACCGCGGTGGTGGGATGCACGGCGTCGTTGAACAGCAGGCGGCTTGGGTCCGGCGCGCTGCCGCCGAGGCTGTAAACCGGATCAGCCTGGCAGTTGCCGGCCGATGCGTCGAAACACACTGCGGTCTGTGCCACGTTGGGGTCGAAGCCGAACGCCGCCAGATCAGCGCGCACCTCGGCGAGCAGCAGGCGATTGTTCACCAGTACGTAGTTGCCGCCCTGGGCTTGCAGTTGGCTGGCCAGCTCGGCATTGAACTGGTCGCTCAGGAAGTTGAACGTCGCAGCCTGCCCGGTGAAGGCGCCCAACGGCGTGGTACCGACGTCGGGCAGATCGGAAACGATGATGTAGCGCGCTCCTGCTGCCTGCAGGGCGCCGACGCCAGCCACCAGATTGCTCGCGGCTTGGGCCATGGTCACCGGGTTGGTGTTGAGCTGGAAGATGTCGTTGCCGCCACCGTTCAGGTAGTACAGGGCATTGCTGTCGACTTGCGGATTTTCCCGCAGATAACCGGGTCGGGTACGGCTAAGGCCGCCTACCTCAACGATGGAGTCGCCGTTTATCGAGTCGAGTATCTGATCGGTACGGTAACCGCCCACTGCATAGTTGGTCCCGTCGGGGTTGCCAGTCAGCAGCGCCGGTAGCAGCGGTGTGGATGGCAGGGACTGCAGACCCAGCATGCCGGCCAGTCGTTGGGTGCCGACCTCGCCGATGTACTCGCCCGGTCCGTAGGTGGGACCGGTGCGGTTGGTGAAGCGCAACCCCCCGGTGGGGTTGCCGCCGAGCGTCGGGCTTTGTAGATCCGGAAAGTTGCCCGCATCGCTCAGCGAGTCGCCGAACACGATGAACTGGCTGAACGGCCCGCTATCGGCAGTAGCGACGCTGGACACGCAGGTGAGCAGAACGGCTGCCGCAAGCGGCTTGAGAGCGCTTTGCACGGGGGTATCTCCTTATTGTTCTTTTTGTGGATACGTCGACTCGCAGACGGGGCGGGCGACCCGGTCACGCTACTGGCTGGTGTCCGTGCCGATAAGCGCTCAAAAGGGCGATTGTTCCTCAGTGGCGCTACCTCTAAGGAAGTAATGGCTGTTTGCAATCAATTCATTGTCCTGGCTCAAGGGAATGCTGGGGTCAACTGGCTACCATCGGCTCCGCTTGCGGCTGGGGTAATGCTTTCGCCCTGCCGAGTAGTCGCCGCTTTGAAATGGATTGAAGAGCCGCCATCGGTATTCGGGAGTCGCCGGAGGCGTGCCTGCTGCGAATAGACCGTCCCAGTTGGGAGCACAACAATAAGATGCCATCGCCCCTCGATTTGCTGCTCAACCGCCTGACAACGCTGCTGCCCAGCGAACTCAAGCCCAATGAACTGCGCCATCTGCTGACGCCGGGTCGCCATCCGTTGCTGCTCTGCCAGCGCCGGGCGACGCTGATCGTCAACCGCGTCCGCCTGTTCGCTTTTCTCTTCGCGGTGCTGACGCCTCTGTGGAGTCTGATCGACCTGATGGTGTTCGAGCCGCGGTTGTGGCTGGCGTTGGCCGGGTTGCGAATGATGGCCTGCCTCGCCTTCACCGGACTGCTCTTGTTCTACCGGCCGAGTGGCAATCTTCTGGATGCCTACCGCGCGATCGCGATCCTCTTCGCGATACCTACAATCTTCTACATCGCGTCACATACCCTGCTCGGCAGCTATCAGCTGGCGCAGTTCTCGGTCGTGGTCGGTGCGGGCTATGCCTTCCTGCCGTTCGTGCTGATGGCCGGGCTGACCATCTTCCCGTTGACCCTGGTGGAGAATCTGGTGCTGGCCAGCCTGCTGCTGCTGGCCCAGGCGTTCGCCGGCTATCTCAGCTGGGCCACGCTCAACTGGCCGTCGTTCGCAGGGGCGTTCTGGTTGCTGATCCTCATTGCCGGTGTCACCAGCCTGGCCAGCATGAGTCAGCTGGCATTCATGTTCGCGCTGGTGCGCCAGGCGATCCGTGATCCGCTCACGGGGGTGTTTTCCCGTGGCAGCGGAGAGGAGATCCTGCGCCTGCAGTGGGATAGCGCGCAGCGCAAGGACGGCGCGCTGGCGCTGGCCTTCATCGACCTGGATCATTTCAAGTCGATCAACGACAACCACGGGCATGAAGCCGGCGACCAGGTGCTGCGCTGCGCGGCGCGGCGTCTGGTGACGACCCTGCGCGCGTCCGACAGCCTGCTGCGCTGGGGCGGCGAGGAGTTCCTGTTGATCATGCCGGATACCGACATGCAGCAGGCGCACCTGGCGCTCGAGCGTATTGTCGGGCAAGGCCTCGGCCTGCGCCCGGACGGCGCACCGCTGACCGCCAGCATCGGCCTGGCGGAGCGGCGCTGCGATCAGGTGGGCGACTACCGGGATCTGCTGGAGCTGGCGGATAAACGCATGTACTACGCCAAGACCGGCGGGCGTAATCGGCTCTGCGCAATGGAGCCGGATGCGGTGCTGCAGCAGGGGTCGCTCGCGCTGAGCGGCTAGCCGCAGGGTAGCGTGCGGCGCGTCCGGGTCAGCCGGCAGCGACGCCGAACACGTGGCGCAGGTAGCTGACGAAGGCTTCGTCGCGGCACATGGTCTTGCCTGGCGAGTCGGAGATCTTTGCCACCGGCTGGCCGTTGCAGGCGGTCATCTTGATCACCATGTTGGTCGGCTCCACTCCCGGAATGTCGCAGGTGAGCCCCGTGCCTATGCCGAAGCTGGGTCTGCTGCGGTCGATCAGGGCGCGGTGGATGTGCAGTGCCTTGGCGAAATCCAGACCGTCGGAAAAGATCAGCTGACGGCTTTTCGGATCGATGCCGAGGCGCTGGTAGTGTGCGATGGCTTTCTCCGCCCATTCCAGGGGATCGCCCGAGTCGTGGCGCAGGCCATCGAACAGCTTGGCGAAGTACAGATCGAAGTCGCGCAGGAAGGCATCCATGGTGATGCAGTCGGTCAGCGCGATGCCCAGTGCGCCACGGTATTCGCGAACCCAGCAGTCGAGCGCCGCGACCTGACTGTCGATGAGGCGCGGGCCGAGCTGCTGGTGCGCCATGATCCATTCGTGGGCCATGGTGCCCATGGGTTTCACGTCCAGCGTGCGGGCCAGATGCACGTTGCTGGTGCCGACGAAACGGCCGGGAAAGTCGCAGCGCAGGCGCTCGACCACCATGGCCTGAACCGCGAAGGAGAATCGTCGCCGGGTGCCGAAGTCAGCCAGGGTGAAGCTGGCCAGCTCCTCGGCAGTCGCCTGCCTGCGCAGCCAGGCGAACTTTTCGTCCAGCCTGGCGCCCGCCTGTTCCAGCGTCACCTGCGCATAGCGCGCGCGGTTGCGCACCTCGCTGACGATGGCCAGCAGCGGTACTTCGAACAGGATCACATGCAGCCAGGGCCCGCGCAGGTACATCACCAGCTCGCCGTCCTCGACATCCACCCGCAGGTAGCGGAGATCGAAGCGGAACAGCCCGAGAAAGCGGATGAAGTCGGGCTGCATATAGGGGACTCGCTCGAGGAAGGCCAATTCCTCGGCGGACATCTGCAGCTCGGCCAGCGCTTCGATCTGGTGGCGGATCTCGCTCAGGTAAGGGCTCAGGTCTTCGCCGGAGCGGCTGCGAAAGGCCCATTCCACTTCCGCATTGGGGTAGTGATGCAGGACCGCCTGCATCATGGTGAGCTTGTAGAAGTCGGTATCCAGCAGGCTCTGGATGATGCGGTCCGAAAATGCGCTGCTCATCGGGTCGTTCCGTTCTGGACATCGGGTGATGGTAGCGGCAAATGGCGAGCAAGGCGCTGCCCGAGGGCCATTGGCGTGTTGCCGAGCGGGTACTGCCATTGGTCGACTCGCGCTGTCGATCAAGTAATTCGAAAGGCGAACATGTGCGGCCGTGCAGTTGGTCGGAATATTATTGTCACGTAGCGCTCGTTGCGGGTTTTTGATATTAACGGGCTGGCAAATATATATCGAGCGCCATAGTTTCATGTATCGATTTGATATCTATTCGATAGCAACTTAGCGCAGATTTTTTTAATGCATACGGTAAAAGATAATAATATCTGTCGGTGACGGGTAGGGGCCTTTGTTAAATAAGAAAAGGCAGGTGCCGAAGCGCCTGCCTTTTCTGTTTTGCCGTAGCGTTAGTTAGCTGCTGCGGCCACCGCCGTGGCTGTTCTGGCCACCCTTGCGGCCGGCCTCGGAGGCCTTCTCGCGGTCATTGGCAAAGTTGCCGCCACTGTTGTGACCGCCCTTGCGGCCGGCTTCGGAAGCTTTCTCTCGATCGTTGGCGAAGTTGCCAGGGTTGTTATTTGCCATGTGTTTTTCTCCTCGATTGGATAGACACTTTCACAAACGGCTGAAAGAGAGAGATCAATCAGCCTTCACTGTCTCAGAGGGGGTATCGCCACAGGAGTTTCGCCCTGTTTCAAAGTGCAGACGAATGGTTTTCCTCATATGCAGTAGGACTATGGCGTGATGAAATTACAAGCGAAGCGGTAAATGGGCTTATTGGCGTAGAAAAGAGTTCTGTTAATTGCAGCCGGTCAGCTTGGCCTGATAGGCGAAGCGCGCGTTTCGCTCGGCGAGCAGGCGCATGACGTAGCCGATCTTCAGCGCCGTCGGGCCAAGTATGACCAGAGCGTGAGCAGCGACCACACTGCCCATCGCCAGCCGATGATCGAACAGATAGGCACCGCTGATGCCGAGCAGCAACAGCAGCACGCCACCCACCATAAAACTGTTGGCCATGAACCACAGGTTTCGGAAGCAACCGGGCTGGAACGGCATGACTGAATCTCCTCTGAAGGAGGCTCGCGTGGCGCGAGCCTCGAATGGGTCAATCGAGGGCTGATGCGGGACCGAAGAACTCGTAGCGCGTTTGCTGCTCCGGCACGCCAATGGCCTTGAGTTGCCGGCGCACGGCTGCCATGAACGGTTTCGGGCCGAGGAAGTAGGCGTCGACATCGCGGCTCTGCGGTAGCCAGTCCGCCAACTGCTGTTCGGTCAGCCGGCCGATGGCATCCGGTGCGTCAGCCGAGCCGTCGTGCTCCTCGTAGCAGTAGAAGCGCTGGAGCTGCGTGTGGCGCTCGGCGAGTGCGTCCACGGCGCGGCGGAAGGCGTGCACCCCGGCATTGCGCGCGCAGTGGATGAAGTGCACCGGCCGGGACGTCGCCAGCGCCTGCTCCAGCATCGCCAGGGTCGGGGTGATCCCCACGCCGCCGCTGATCAGCACCAACGGCTTGTTCCCGGGCGCAAGGGTGAACTCGCCTGCCGGCGCGAACAGCTCGACGATCGCGCCCTCCGGCATGTCGTGCAGCGCATTGGAGACCACGCCGCCAGGCTCGCGCTTGACGCTGATGCGATACTCGCGACCGTTGCCGGCAGCGGACAACGAGTAGTTGCGGCGCTCTTCCTTGCCATTGATTTCCAGCCTCAGACCGATGTACTGGCCGGGCAGGAACTCCATCAGCAGCCCGCCATCCTCCGCTTGCAGGTGAAACGAGGTGATCTCCTCGCTCTCCTTGACCTTGCGCGCAATGCGGAACGGGCGCGCGCCACGCCAGCCTCCCGGCGCTTCGGCCTTGGCCTGGTAGAGGCGTTCTTCCTGGCCGATGAGCAGGTCGGCGAGCTGCTGATAGGCCGCCGCCCAGGCCTCGATCACCGCATCGGTGGCGATGGCCTCGCCAAGCACCTCGCGGATGGCGCGCAGCAAGCAATTGCCGACCAGCGGGTAATGCTCGGGTAGCACCTGCAGGGCGACGTGCTTGTTGATGATCTGTGCCACCAGCGGGCCGAGGGCGTCCAGCCGGTCGATATGCCGGGCATACATCAGCACGCCGTTGGCCAGGGCGCGCGGTTGCTCGCCGCTGGCCTGGTGTGCCTGGTTGAACAGCGGGCGAACCTCGGGATGCTCGCTCAGCAGCAGCTTGTAGAAATGGTTGGTCAGGGCTTCGCCACCGCTTTCCAGCAACGGCACGGTGGCTTTGATAAGGGCGATCTGTTCAGCGCAAAGCATCGAATATTCCTCTGGTGGGAAAAACCGACGGTCGCCGTGGCGAACGTCATGCAGAGGGCTTTCAACAATCGTTCCAGCTCTGAAATTGACTTGAATCAAGGTTTTCGGGGCGTTGCTGGTGAAATTCACCCTGATTTGCACGGGTCATCCGAACCCATGAGGGTGGAATGTACACTCCGCTTGCGTGCCGAACCTTCGTCGCCGTCCGGCTTTCCTATGGGAGAGCCCGAACATTTCATCAGCTGGAGAAAGGCATGGAGATCTATCACATCACCCATGAAGATGACCGTTGGGTGCTGCGCGAAGAGGGCGACCAGCGCGCCCTGCTCGAAGCGGCGAACCGGCAGGACATCCTCGACGAAACCCGGGATTACATGAAGTTGCGCACGGCGCTGGTCAAGGTGCACGCCGAGGGCGGCGACGTCACCGAAGAGCACCGCTACCCGCAGGAACAGGACCCGCTGGCAACCGGAGGGTGAGGCTTTGTGCTGGCTAATCGACCCGGCTGGGATGGGGTGCGCGCAGCGCCAGGCCCAGCCAGGTCGCCAGCAGGAACGGCAGGGTCAGGGCCGGCAGCCCCAGTTCGATGCACACCCGCCAGATCGCCACTGCGGCAACCATGCCCAGCAGCGGCAGGCGCCAACCGCCACGCCATTGCACCAGGGCCAGCGCGGCGAGGGCCGGGTTGAAACCGGCCTGGCCGTCCGCCCAGGGTGCGCCGAACAGGCCCGCAGCCAACAACCCCATCGCCGAGCCCGCCAGCAGCCACAGGGCATCGCGCAAGGAGGCCAGGGCCACGGCCGCCAGCAGGCAGACGGCGGCGAGCGGCTGGTGGAGAAAGACCACCTGGCCGATACCCAGCAGCCAGGCGTCGCGCAGCGTCGTTGCGTCGGGTGCGGGGACATCGGGCGATGAAACCGACACCGGCGCGATGCACAACAGCGCGAGCAGGCCGATCAGCACGAAGGGCAGGGTGAAGCCCGGCAGGCCGCCGTTGTGGCGCAGCCGAGCGAGCAGCCAGGCCTGTAGCGGACAGCTGGCCAGCGCCGCCACGCCGACCAGCACCAGGCTGGCGCCTGACAGGCCCAGCTGGGTCACCAGCAGCGCGCCGAGCAGCGCGGCGTTGTAACCGTAGAGACCGTCGTCTCGATCAGCCTGCGGATAGCCGAGCCAGGTGGCGCCGAGGTGAGCGACCAGCACGCCGCTCAAGGCGCCGACGAGCAGTGCCGGGGCGCCACTGGCCAGCGCGAGCATGACCAGCGCTCCGCAGCCGGCATGGCGCTGCAAAAAAATCTGGGCGAAGGCATGCAGCACGGCGCGCAGGTGCGAAGAGTCGGGCATCGGCGAAATCCAGGCGAGCGCAAGGGTGCCGACCCGCAAGGGGGCGACGACCGCTGTCGTGGGGAGGTGGGCCGGGCTTGCGCCCGGCTCCATTCAGGGCAGGACTTCGATGCGCAGCGAGTTGGTGGTACCCGGCTGGCCCAGTGGCACACCGGCGGTGATCAGCACCGTATCGCCGCTCTCGGCCATGCCCTGCGCCCGTGCCAGCTCGACGGCGTGGCCGCTGACCTGCTCCATGTCGCGCATCGGCGCATCCACCACCGAGTACACGCCCCAGGCCACCGTCAGCTTGCGTGCGGTGGCGGTGCTGGGCGTCAGGCTGAGGATCGGCGTGGCCGGCCGCTCGCGCGAGGCGCGCAGGCTGGAACGGCCGGATTCGGTGTAGTTGACCAGCACCGCCACCGGCAGGATGCCGCTGATGCGGCGGATCGCGCAGCTGATGGCATCCGGCAGGGTCGCCTCGGCGTTGGGCCGGTGCACGTCGAGCTGCGCCTGGAAGTCCGGGCCGCTTTCCACCTGGCGGATGATCTTGCTCATCATGCTCACCGCTTCCAGCGGGTAATCGCCGGAGGCGGTTTCAGCCGACAGCATCACCGCGTCCGCACCCTCGGCCACGGCGTTGGCCACGTCGGTGACTTCGGCACGGGTCGGGGCCGGGGCGAAGCGCATGGATTCGAGCATCTGCGTCGCAACCACCACCGGGCGGCCGAGCTGGCGGCAGATGCGCACGATGTTCTTCTGGATGCGCGGCACGTTTTCCGGCGGTACCTCCACGCCCAGGTCGCCACGCGCCACCATGATCGCGTCGGACAGCCTGGCGATCTCGCGCAGGTGCTGCACCGCGGAAGGCTTTTCGATCTTGGCCATGAGGAAGGCCCGCTCGCCGATCAGCTTGCGCGCCTCCTGGATGTCCTGCGGGCGTTGCACGAACGACAGCGCCACCCAGTCCACGCCCAGCTCGAGGCCGAAGGTCAGGTCCTGGCGGTCCTTCGCCGTCAGCGGCGAAAGCTCCAGCACCGCCTCCGGCACGTTCACGCCCTTGCGGTCGGACAGCTCGCCGCCGGCCACCACGCGGGTCTCGATGGCGTCGGCATGGCGCTCGACGACCGTCAGGCGCAGGCGACCATCGTCGATCAGCAGCTGCATGCCCGGTTCCAGCGCCGCGATGATTTCCGGGTGCGGCAGGTTCACGCGCCGGCTGTCGCCCGGTGTCGGGTCCAGGTCCAGGCGAAAGGCCTGGTCACGCTCAAGGCGGACCTTGCCGGCGGCGAAACGGCCGACTCTGAGCTTGGGCCCCTGCAGGTCCATGAGGATGCCGATCGGCTGGTTCAGCTCCTGCTCGACCTGGCGAATCCAGGCGAAGCGCTCGGCGTGGTCGCTGTGCTCGCCGTGGCTGAAGTTCAGGCGGAACAGGTTCACGCCGGCCTCGACCAGTGCGCGCACGTCGTCGACGCTGCGGGTGGCCGGGCCGAGGGTGGCGAGGATCTTGACCTTCTTGTCGTGTGTCATGGCGGTGCTCTGGGGCAGTTGTTGTTCTGATGCGCGCCTGAACGAGGTGGAGGCCGTCAATCCGACGACGGCAGGATCAGGATCGCGCGAAAGTCGTTGACGTTGGTGCGCGTCGGGCCGGTGACGATCAGGCTGTCCAGCGCGGCGAAGTAGCCATAGCCGTCGTTGTCGGCCAGCGAGTCGGCGGCACGCAGGCCCAGCGCCTCGGCGCGGGCAAAGCTGTCCGGGGTCATCAGCGCGCCGGCGTTGTCCTCCGAGCCGTCGATGCCATCGGTGTCGCCGGCCAGGGCGTAAACGCCGGGCAGGCCTTGCAACGCTTCGGTCAGGGCGAGCAGGAACTCGGCATTGCGCCCGCCGCGTCCGTTGCCGCGCACGGTGACGGTGGTCTCGCCGCCGGACAGGATCACGCAGGGCGCGGCGATCGGCTGGCCGTGCAGCACCACCTGGCGGGCGATGCCGGCATGCACCTTGGCCACTTCGCGTGCTTCGCCTTCCAGATCACCGAGGATCAGTGGGGTGATACCGGCGTCACGGGCCGCCTGGGCCGCGGCATCGAGGGACTGCTGCGGCGTGGCGATCAGCTGGAAGTGGCTGCGCGAGAGCATCGGATCGCCCGGCTTGAGGGTTTCCGAGCGCGGATCCTCGAGCCAGGCGCGCACATTGGCTGGCACCTCGATGTGGTAACGCTCGAGAATCGCCAGCGCCTCGGCCGACGTGGTGGGGTCGGCGACGGTGGGGCCGGAGGCGATCACCGTGGCTTCGTCGCCGGGCACGTCGGAGATCGCGTAGGTGTACACGCTGGCCGGCCAGCAGGCTCGGGCCAGGCGGCCGCCCTTGATCGCCGAGAGGTGCTTGCGCACGCAGTTCATCTCGCCGATGTGCGCGCCGGAGCGCAGCAGCGCCTTGTTGATCGCCTGCTTGTCCGCCAGCGAGATGCCTTCGGCCGGCAATGCCAGCAATGACGAGCCGCCGCCGGAGAGCAGGAAGATCACCCGATCGCTTTCCTCGAGGTTGCTGACCAGCTCCAGCACACGGCGGGCGACCCGCTCGCCGGCGTCGTCCGGGACCGGGTGTGCGGCTTCCACCACTTCGATACGCCGGCAGTCGGCGTGGTGTTTGTAGCGGGTCACCACCAGTCCGGACAGTTCACCTTCCCAGACCTTATCGATGGCTTCGGCCATGGCCGCGGCCGCCTTGCCGGCGCCGATGACGATGGCACGGCCGCTGCGGTCTTCGGGCAGATGGTCGGCGAGTACATGGCGCGGATGGGCGGCCTCGATGGCGCTGTCGAACAACTGGCGCAGCAGGGCTTGCGGGTCGAGGGTCATCTGAAGCTCCTTGTATGAGGTCTGCAACCGATTCCAGACCTTAGGGCTCGCCAATGCAAGCGCTAAGGTCTGCAATTGAAATCGACCCGCCCGGCAGTCGGGCCGTGACTCCTTGTGCCGGGCGAATCGAAAAGGTGCCGTCTGGTGACGGCGGTCGGGCTGAGATGCGCAGGTCATGCTGGTCGTGGGGAGACGCGATGATTCCGACCTGACGCACCTCTGGCCCGGCCCTTTGAGCGGCGCTGCGCGGGCGTTGCGATGACCCACCACCCGGTCTGTCTGTCCCTGAAGGTAGGGTCGCTGGCCCATTGCAGCGTGCTCGAAGGCTTTACTCCTTGCGGATCGAGAAGTTGGCCATGTGCTCCAGCCCCTTGATCAGCGCCGAATGGTCCCAGCCGCTGCCGCCGATTGCCGCGCAGGTGCTGAACACCTGCTGGGCATTGGCGGTGTTGGGCAGATTCAGGCCCAGCTCGCGGGCACCGGCCAGGGCGAGGTTGAGGTCCTTCTGGTGCAGGCTGATGCGGAAGCCCGGGTCGAAGGTGCCCTTGATCATGCGCTCGCCGTGCACTTCGAGAATCTTCGAGCCGGCGAAACCGCCCATGAGCGCCTCGCGCACCTTGGCCGGGTCGGCACCGTTGCGTGCGGCGAACAGCAGTGCCTCGGCGACCGCCTGGATGTTCAGCGCGACGATGATCTGGTTGGCCACCTTGGCAGTCTGGCCATCGCCGTTCTCGCCGACACGGGTGATGTTCTTGCCCATCGCCTGGAACAGTGGCAGCGCGCGTTCGAAGGCCGCTTCGCTACCGCCGACCATGATCGACAAGGAGGCCGCCTTGGCGCCGACTTCACCACCGGATACCGGGGCGTCGAGGTATTCAGCGCCGGTGGCCTTGATCTTCTCGGCGAACTGCTTGGTGGCGGTGGGGGAGATCGAACTCATGTCGATCACCACCTTGCCGGCGCCGACGCCGGCGGCCACGCCATCGGCACGGAACAGCACGTCTTCGACCTGCGGGGTGTCGGGCACCATGACGATGATGAACTCGGCTTCCTGGGCGACCTCCTGCGGATTGGCCAGGCCGATGGCGCCGGCTTCGGTCAGTTCGGCCGGTGCCTGGTCGTGGTGCTGGGACAGGAAGATCTGGTGGCCGGCCTTCTGCAGGTTGATTGCCATGGGCTTGCCCATGATGCCGGTGCCGATGAATCCGATTTTAGCCATGAGTGTTCTCCTCGATTCTGTGGTGCAGGCCGCTGTGCGGCCCGCGTTGCTGCCTGGGCGGCGCGCTGTTGATCAGATGGCGTTGTGGCTTTTCAGCCAGCCAAGGCCGGCTTCGGTGGTAGTGGCCGGCTTGTACTCGCAGCCGACCCAGCCCTGGTAGCCGATGCGATCCAGATGCTCGAACAGGAAGCGATAGTTGATCTCGCCGGTGCCTGGCTCGTTGCGTCCGGGGTTGTCCGCCAGCTGGATATGGTTGATCGCCGCCAGGTTGTTCTCGATGGTGCGCGCCAGGTCTCCCTCCATGATCTGCATGTGGTAGATGTCGTACTGCAGGAACAGGTTGGCGTGACCGACCTTGCCGCGGATTTCCTGCGCCTGGGAGGTGTTGTTGAGGAAGAAGCGCGGAATGTCGCGGGTGTTGATCATCTCCATCACCAGGCGGATGCCGGCCTCCTCGAGCTTCTGCGCGGCGTAGCGCAGGTTTTCGATAAAGGTGATTTCCAGCTGGCCGAGATCGGCGCCACGCGGGGCGATGCCGGCCAGGCAGTTGACCTGGGTGTTGCCCAGCACCTTGGCGTAGGCGATGGCCTTGTCCACGCCGGCGCGGAACTCCTCGACCCGCTCCGGCAGGATGGCGATGCCACGTTCGCCGCCGGCCCAGTCACCGGCCGGCAGGTTGAACAGCACCTGGGTCAGCTTGTTGGCATCCAGCTGAGCCTTGATCTGCTCGGCAGGGAAGTCATAGGGGAACAGGTACTCGACACCGGAAAAGCCGGCCTGGGCGGCAGCGGCGAAGCGGTCCATGAAGTCCTGCTCGGTGAACAGCATCGACAGGTTGGCGGCAAAGCGGGGCATGGTTTTCTCCTGATCTGTAGGGATCACATTCGGTTTCGCATTGCGGTGGTGTGGTGGCCACCCTGGGTGTTGCGTTTGCGGTGGATATGCTTCGCGATATCCACCCTACGGTCCGAAGTGTTCGTAGGATGGAGGGCCGCGAAGCGTCTTCCACGCGTCTGGTTACGGTTGAATCAGTCCAGCAATCCAACCGCGGTCGGGGCATCTTCCCGACCTGCGGCCAGCGCCTCGAACTCGTTGATCGCGTCGATCTCGGTGCCCATGGCGATGTTGGTCACCCGCTCGAGGATCACCTCGATCACCACCGGCACGCGGTGTTCGGCCATCCAGGCCTGGGCCTGCTCGATGGCCGGGCGCAGGTCTTCCTGCTTGAACACGCGCAGCGCCTTGCAGCCCAGGCCCTCGACCACCGCGACGTGATCGACGCCGTAGCCTTCCATGCCGCTCTGGTCGGCATTGATGTTCTCGAAGCCCAGCTGCACGCAGTAATCCATGTCGAAGCCGCGCTGCGCCTGGCGGATCAGCCCGAGGTAGGCGTTGTTCACCAGGATGTGCAGGTAGGGCAGCTTGAACTGCGCACCGACGGCCAGTTCCTCGATCATGAACTGGAAGTCGTAGTCGCCGGACAGCGCCACCACCTTGCGCGCCGGGTCCGCGGCAACCACACCGAGCGCCGCCGGAATGGTCCAGCCGAGCGGACCGGCCTGGCCGCAGTTGATCCAGTGGCGCGGCTGGTAGACGTGCAGGAACTGCGCGGCGGCGATCTGCGACAGGCCGATGGTGCTGACGTAGCAGGTGTCCTTGCCGAAGGCGTTGTTCATGCACTGGTACACGCGCTGCGGCTTCATCGGCACGCTGTCGAAGTTGGTCTTGCGCAACATCGTGCGCTTGCGTTCCAGGCAGTCGGCGGCCCAGGCGCGGCGATCCGGCAGACGCCCTTCGGCCTTGCGCGCCTTGGCCACGTCGACGAACAGCTCCAGTGCGGCGCGGGCATCGGAGACGATGCCGTAGTCCGGCGCGAACACCCGACCGATCTGGGTCGGCTCGATGTCGACGTGGACGAAGGTGCGGCCCTTGGTATAGGTCTCCACGGAGCCGGTGTGACGGTTGGCCCAGCGGTTGCCGATGCCGAGCACGAAGTCGGATTCGAGCAGGGTCGCGTTGCCGTAGCGGTGGCTGGTCTGCAGCCCGCACATCCCGGCCATCAGCGGATGGTCGTCGGGGATCGAGCCCCAGCCCATCAGCGTCGGGATCACCGGCACGTCCACGGTCTCGGCGAATTCCACCAGCAAGGCCTCGGCCGCGGCGTTGTAGATGCCGCCACCGGCGACGATCAGCGGGCGCTCGGCGGCGCAGAGCATGTCGATGGCTTTCTCGATCTGCTTGCGGGTTGCCGCCGGCTTATAGACCGGCAGCGGCTCGTAGGTGTCGACGTCGAACTCGATCTCGGCCATCTGCACGTCGAACGGCAGGTCGATCAGCACCGGGCCGGGGCGGCCGGAGCGCATCACGTGGAAGGCCTGCTGGAACACGCGCGGGACCAGTGCCGGCTCGAGTACGGTGACCGCCCACTTGGTGACCGGCTTGGCGATGGACTCGATGTCCACGGCCTGGAAATCTTCCTTGTGCAGGCGGGCACGCGGTGCCTGCCCGGTGATGCAGAGGATCGGAATGGAGTCGGCGGAAGCCGAGTACAGGCCGGTGATCATGTCGGTGCCGGCCGGGCCGGAGGTGCCGATGCACACGCCGATGTTGCCTGGCTTGGCACGGGTATAGCCCTCGGCCATGTGCGAGGCACCCTCGACGTGGCGGGCGAGGATATGACGGATGCCGCCATCGGCCCGCAGGGCGGAATACAGCGGATTGATCGCGGCACCGGGGATGCCGAAGGCGGTGTCGATGCCTTCCTTGCGCAATACCGCGACGGCGGCGTCGATTGCTCTCATGCGGGCCATGGATCACACCTCTTATTCGATAGTTTTTCTACGTGGCTCAAGCATGCCGCCCTGGATTCGCTGGCGGAATTGGTCGAGACTTCAATTCTGTCGATATCAGGAGTATCGAATGGATCGCTATACGACCCTGCGCAGCTTCGTGCTGGTGGCCGACTGCGGCAGCTTCGCCGCGGCTGCGCACAAGGAGAACGTCACCCCGGTGGTGATGGGCCGGCGGCTGGATGCGCTGGAGCGGCATCTGGGTGTGAAGCTGATGCACCGCTCGACGCGCGGGCTGTCATTGACCGATCTGGGTGAGCAGTATCTGGAGCGCGCCCGCGGGCTGCTGAAGGATTTCGATGAGGTGGATGCCAGCATCAGCCACGACCGCACCTCGGTACGTGGCCATCTGGTGGTGTCGGCGCCGGCGGCATTCGGGCGTCGGCATATCGGCCCGCACGCACCGGCGTTCCAGGCGCGCTATCCGGACCTGCAACTGTCGTTCAACTTCACCGACAGCGTGGTCGACCTGGTGCGCCACGGTTACGACATGGGCATTCGCATCGGCGAGGTGACCGACCCCAACTATGTGGCGGTGCGGCTGTTCCCGAACAGGCGGGTGGTCTGCGGCTCGCCCGAGTACTTCGCCCGCCATGGTACGCCGACGACGCTGGAGGAACTGACCGAGCACAACTGCCTGGCTTTCAACCTGCAGGGCGGTCAGCAGCGCGGCTGGACCTTTCTGCGCGACGGTCGGCAGGTGGCCATCCGCGTGGCCGGCAATCTGGACTGCAATGACGGTGAGCTGCTGTTCGACTGGGTCAAGCAGGGCCTGGGCATCGGCTGGCGCTCGACCTGGGAGATCCAGGCCGAGCTCAAGCGCGGCGAGCTGGTCACGGTACTCGACGAGTACGCGCTGCCGGCCTACGACATTCAGGCCGTCTACCCGCAGCAGCGCTACCTGCCGGCCAAGGTGCGTTTCTTCATCGACTACCTGAAGGACATCTACAACGCACCGGGCTACTGGGAAGTGCGCTGAGCGGCTCAGTTGCCGCGGTAGGTGGAGAAGCCGTAGGGGCTCAGCAGCAGCGGGATGTGGTAGTGCTCGACGCTGCCATCGGCTTCGAAGATCACCGGAACTTCGGGGAAAAAGGTGCTGGCCTTTTGCGTGGCGAACCAGTCGCCGGTCTTGAAGGTGACGCGATAGGTGCCTTTCTCCAGCGCCTTGCCTTCCGGGTAGAGCGCGGTGATCCGGCCCTGCGCGTTGGTCTCGCCGCTGTTGAGTGATTTCCAGGCGTCACCCTGACGTTGTTCCAGGGTGACGCGCACATCCGGTGACGGCAGGCCGCTTTCCAGATTGAGCACATGCACGCTGAGCGGATTGCCGGCGGCCAGGGTGAGACCGGACAGGCCGCTGAGCATCAAGCCGGCGGCGATTGAACGTAGTGCTTTCATGGGGTTTTCCTTTTCTTCAGTGGGAGGAGGGCAGCAGTTTTTCGACGGCGGCCATGGCGCAGGCCTCGTCGTTCTTGGCACCGCCGGCACCGGCCACGCCGATGGCACCAATCACCTCGTCGCCGACCTTCAGCGGCACGCCACCGCCGAGCAGCAACAATTCATCCAGCGTGTTGAGGTTGGCGGCATCCGGCGTAGCGGCGGCGCGTTCGGCGAACAGGCGGGTCGGGGTCTTGCTCGACAGCGCGGTGTAGGCCTTGCGCTGCGCCGCGAGGGTGTTGTGCGGGCCGACGTTGTCGTCGCGGCGCAGGGCCACGAGGTTGCCGCCGCGATCCACCACCGCGACCACCGCCGTGCGGTTTTCCGCGTGGCACTGGTCCAGCGTGGCCTGGATCAGGCCGTCGGCCAGGGCCAGCGAGACGTTCTGCTGGGTGATCGGTGCTGGCGTGGCGGCGTTGGCGCTTAGGGCCGGGGTAAGTAATGCCAGCGTCAGCAATGACAGTGTGGCTGCGATACGCATATCGGTTTCCTTGGGTGGCTGAGCTTCGGGGCGCATGGTGCCGATGCCTGCCCGTCAGAACCGTTGCCTGCGCATTACGCTTTTGTAATGGCTCGCAGTGCGCCGACTCCCTAACCTAGCAGGCAGTTGAAGAACTACCTGCGTTGCCATCGCTGCGTTGAAAACAGGCTCAAAATGCTCATTTACCACTTGTAAACTGCGCTTTTTCGCCTCTTTTCGCCTTGCGCTGGCTGCCTCGCTGACGTTCTTCAACGACCTGCGGCGCACATTCAGCGAGGTGATCCGATGCGAATTCTGGTGGTGGAGGACGAGGCCAAGACGGCCGACTACCTCAAGCGTGGTTTGGAGGAGTCCGGCTACCGTGTGGAGGTCGCGCGCAACGGCGTCGACGGCAAACATCTGATCGAGGAGGAGCCGTTCGACCTGGTGATCCTCGACGTCATGCTGCCGGGGCTCGATGGCTGGCAGCTGGTGCAGGTGGTGCGCAAGCGTTCGACGCATACACCGGTGCTGTTCCTCACCGCTCGCGATGCGGTGGAGGACCGTGTGCGTGGGCTGGAACTGGGCGCGGACGACTACCTGGTCAAGCCGTTCTCCTACGCGGAGCTGCTGGCGCGGGTACGCACCCTGCTGCGCCGTGGGCCGCCGCGCGAGGTCGAAAGCTTCCACGTCGCCGACCTGGAGCTGGACCTGCTACGCCGCCGCGTCACCCGTCAGGGCGAGCGCATCAACCTCACCAACAAGGAGTTCGCCTTGCTGCATCTGCTGCTCAGCCGTCAGGGCGAGGTGCTGTCCCGTGCGCAGATCGCTTCGCAGGTCTGGCAGATGAACTTCGACAGCGATACCAATGTGGTCGACGTGGCGATCCGCCGCCTGCGCGCCAAGGTCGACGATCCGTACCCGCTCAAGCTCATCCACACCGTGCGCGGCATGGGCTACGTGCTGGACGTCTCGGCATGAGCCTGCTGCCACGCTCGCTCAGCCTGCGCCTGGCACTGGCCTTCGCCCTCGTCGCGATGGTGCTGCTCGGCGCCATCGGCCTCTACCTGTACCGCTCGCTGGAACGCGAGATCGTCTGGCGCGACGACCAGGCGCTGCTCGGCCGGCTGGAGCGCATGCAGGCGCTGCTGGACGACAGCGCCAGCGTCGACGCGCTGCGCCAGCGGCCGCAGCTGTACGAGAACATGCTGGGCAACCGCGACAGCCTGCTCTGGCTGCTGGATGCCCAGGGGCGCGCGCTGATTGAGATCAACCCGACCCGTCTGGCGATTCCGCCACTGCCGGCCGCCGATCCGGTGGCGCTGCGGGATATCGGCGAGGCGCGTCTGGCCTGGCGACAGCTGCCCGGCGAGGCGGGGCTGACGCTGGTGGCCGGGCGCCTGCTGAGCGAGCGCGAACAGATGCTGGGCGCCTATCGCACCAAGCTGTGGTGGGCGCTGAGTGTCGGCGCGCTGCTGGCATCCGTGCTCGGCTGGTTGATCAGCCGGCGTGCGCTGCGCCCGGTGCGCCGGCTGACGCGTCAGGCCCTGGCGATCGACGTGCAGCACCTGCACCTGCGCCTCGACGACTCGACCGTGCCGAGCGAGCTGGAACCGCTGCGTGCGGCGCTGAACCAGATGCTGGCCCGGCTGGAGCAGGGTTTCGCCCGGCTGTCGCGCTTCAGCGAGGACCTGGCCCACGAGATGCGCACGCCATTGGGCAACCTCATGGGCCAGACCCAGCAACTGCTGCACCGTGCCCGCTCGGTGGAGGATTACCAGGCGCTGCTGGTCTCCAATCAGGAGGAATACGAGCGCCTGGCGCGGATGATCGACAACATGCTGTTTCTCGCGCGTGCCGAGCAGCCGGCGGCGGCTATCGAGCGGCAGCGCTTTGCACTGCCGGCACTGGTCGAGCAACTGTGCGACTACTTCGAAGGCGTCGCCGAGGAGCGCGGCATCCAGCTGCTCGACGAGACCGAGGGCGAGCTGTGCGGCGACCCCGAACTGATCCGCCGGGCGCTGGCCAATCTCGTCGCCAACGCGCTGCGCTACGGCGCGGCCGACAGCCCGGTGCGCATCGTCAGCGCTACCGGGGACGGCTGGCGGCGCGTCAGCGTGATCAACCAGGGCTCGCCCATTGCCCCGGAGCATCTGCCACGCCTGTTCGACCGCTTCTACCGCTGCGACCCTTCCCGCGCCGAGCCGGGCGACTCCGGCGGACTGGGGCTGGCCATCGTACGTTCGATCGCGCAGCTGCATGGCGGCGAGGTGGAGGTGCACAGCGATGCCAGCGCGACCCGCTTCACCCTGTGCTTGCCGGCTGATCCCGACTGACGGCGCCCAAGGACGGATGCCGGCCCGTGAGGTCACAGCTAAGGTGAATATCACCAGCTGAGCAGAGAGGCGCTTGTGGATCGTCTGAAAATCGCCACCTTCAACATCAACGGCATCCGGGCGCGCCTGCCCAACCTGCTCGAATGGCTCGAACGCGAGCAGCCCGACGTGGTCTGCCTGCAGGAACTCAAGGCGCAGGATGCCGACTTCCCCATCGACGACATCCGCGGCGCCGGCTATGGCGCCATCTGGCACGGGCAAAAGTCCTGGAACGGCGTGGCGATCCTCGCCCGTGACAGCGAGCCGCTGGAGATCCGCCGCGGCCTGCCCGGCGACCCGGACGACAGCCACAGCCGCTATCTGGAGGCCGCGGTGCACGGGGTGATCGTCGCCAGCCTCTACCTGCCCAACGGCAACCCGCAGCCCGGGCCGAAGTTCGACTACAAGCTGGCCTGGTTCGAGCGGCTGATCGAGCACGCCGCAGGCTTGCTCGCCAGCGGGCATCCTGTGGTGCTGGCCGGCGACTACAACGTGGTGCCCACTGACGAAGACATCTACAACCCGCGCTCCTGGCGCAAGGATGCGCTGCTGCAGCCGGAAAGCCGCGCGTGCTACGAGCGCCTGCTGGCTCAGGGCTGGACCGATGCCTTGCGCGCCCAGTTTCCGGACGAACCGGTCTATACCTTCTGGGACTATTTCCGTCAGCACTGGCAGAAAAATTCCGGGCTGCGCATCGACCATCTGCTGCTCAGCCCCGATCTTGCGCCGTGCCTGCAGACGGCCGGTGTCGATCGTTGGGTGCGTGGTCAGGAGCACGCCAGCGACCATGCGCCGACCTGGGTCAGCCTGGCGCGCGAGGCGGACTGATGGCCAAGGCGGTCGCGACGTGCGTGTGACCGCTGGAGGTGAGGCTGCGTGGCCGCTGGCTGGCGCGCCGCGGTTGTGGCCGGCCGGTCGTCAGGGCCGGCGGGTTATGTTGCAGGCGTAGACCCCGGAGGTATGGATGCTCGGACATTTGAGGCCGGTTGCGGCCGTTGAGGACCTGATCGACCCGGTTGCCGTGCTGGCGAAGCTCGAAGCCGGCAATGTGCCGATCGGCTCCATGCTGTGCGAGGCGCTGCATGCGGTGCGCAGCCACCTCGGAATGGAAGTCGCGTTTATCGCCGAGTTCAGCGAGGGGGCCCGGGTGTTCCGCCATGTCGATGGGCGGACCGAGCATCTGGTGCTGTGTGTCGGTGACTCCAATCCGCTGGAAGAGAGCTACTGCCAACGCGTCGTCGATGGCCGCCTGCCGGAATTGATCAACGACGCCACCCAGCTGCCTGCGGCGCTGGAGCTGCCGGTAACCCGCGAACTGCCGGTCGGCGCGCACCTGAGTGTGCCGATCCGTTTCAGCGACGGTGGTGTGTACGGCACCTTCTGCTGCTTCAGCACGCGGCCGGATGGCAGCCTGAACGAGCGCGATCTCAACACGCTGCGGCTGTTCGCCGCCTTCGCCGGGCGGCTACTGGAGACTCAGGCGAAAAGCCAGCAGAGCTGCGCCAGCAAGCGCAGCCGGATCGAGAGCGTGCTGGCCGAGCGGAGCTATGGGGTCGTCTACCAGCCCATCGTGCATCTGGTGGAGAACCGCATCGTCGGCCACGAGGCGCTGGCGCGCTTCCGCGCCGACCCGCAGCGCACGCCGGACAAATGGTTCGATGAAGCGGGTCAGGTCGGGCTGCAGAAGGAACTGGAGATCGCCTTGATCGAGGCAGCGCTGCAGGGCTTCGACCGTTTACCGGCCGACAGCTACCTGTCGCTCAATGTTTCGCCCGAAACCATCCTGGCCGGGGCGGTCGGCGAGGTGCTCGCCCGCCAGCCACTGGACCGGCTGATGCTGGAAGTCACCGAACATGCCCTGGTGCAGGACTACGAGCGGCTCGCCGAGGCACTGGAACCGCTGCGCCGCGAGGGCCTGCGGCTCGCCGTGGACGATGCCGGCGCCGGCTACGCGAGCTTCCGCCACATCCTCAAACTCAAGCCGGACGTCATCAAACTCGACGCCAGTCTGATCCGCAACGTCGACAGCGACACCGGCTGTCGCGCCCTGGCCGCGGCGCTGATCCGCTTCGCCGAGGAGACTGGCTGCAAGGTGGTCGCCGAGGGTGTCGAGACGCAGGAAGAGCTGGCGATGCTGCGGCGTTTGGCAGTGAACAAGGCCCAGGGCTATCTGCTCGGCCGACCGTCCGCACTCAGCGCTCGCGTGGCAACGGGCTAAGCGGCTGTTCCGCAGCTGTCTCGGCGTGCCTGCGCCTTCGGGCGGTTTCGCTGAACCTTTATGGTGCGCGGGCAGTCGATTTTTAACACGGGCCATTGCTTTTGGCCCTTCGAGTCGACTTGCCAGGAGGTACAAGATGGATACGAAAGAGACGATTTCCGTGCTCAACGATCTGATAGAGACCTGCAAGGATGGGGAAAAGGGCTTTCTCGAATGTGCCGAGGATCTGCGCGACCCGCAGCTCAAGAGCACCATGAACCAGCGCTCGCGCGATTGCGCCACCGCCGCAGCCGAACTGCAGCAACTGGTGCGCTCGATGGGTGGCGATCCGGAGACCAGCACCAGCCTCTCGGCCGACATGCACCGCCGCTGGGTCGACCTCAAGGCGATGATCACCGGCAAGGACGACGAGGCGATTCTCAACGAATGCGAACGTGGCGAGGACGTGGCGGTGAAGAGCTACCGCAAGGCGCTGGAAAAAGATCTGCCAGCCGAGGTGCGGATCGTTGTGGAACGCCAGTACCAGGGCGTGCAACGCAACCATGATCAGGTCAAGGCACTGCGTGACGCCGCTCGCGCACGCGGCTGATCGCGCGTTACCCGTCTGCACGAAACGCCAGCCCTTGCTGGCGTTTTTTTATGCCCGCATTCACTCCGTGCGCTCGGTAGCAGCATGCTCCGGCGCCCGCCAGCCGCCACCCAGGGCGCGGTAGAGTTCGATCAATCTGTTCAGCTGCGCCTCCTGCAGCTGCACCTCGGCCAGTTGGGTATCGAACAGATTGCGCTGCGCATCCAGCGCCTCCAGATAAGAGGAATAACCGCCGTGATAGCGGTCCTCGGCGATCGCCAGCGAGCGCGCCAGCACTTCGCGGCGCGCTTCAAGACGGCGGCTCTGACGGGCGAGGCTGTCCAGCCCGGATAGCGCGTTCTCCACCTCGCTGAAAGCAATGAGCGCCGCCCTGCGATAGGCGTAGGCAACCTGATTGCGCTCGGCCGTGGCCACCGCCACGCCGGCCTCCAGCCGTTCGCCATCGAACAGTGGGGCCAATACGCTGGCGCCGAGGCTCCAGACCTTCACCGGGTCGTAATCCAGCGCATCGACGTACAGCCGGCCCACGCTTGCCGAGAGTTGCACCCGTGGCAGAAAGCGGTCGCGCTCGCTGTCGAGGAAACGGTCACTGGCGGCCAGCTGCAGCTCGGCCTGGTACAGATCCGGCCGCTGCCGCAGCAGCGCCGAAGGCAGGCTGCCCGGCACCGCTGGAGCCTGCAGTGCGGCAAGCGTGCCCCGTGGCACCGGCCCGGGCGGGTCACCGGTCAGGCGGCGCAGAGCGTGTTCCTGCTCGAGGATGGCCTGCTGCAGCTGCGGCACCAGTTGCGCGGCCGCCTCGTACTCCGAACGCGCCTGGGTCTGCTCCAGTTCGGAGGTGTAGCCCATGCGCGACCGGTCCTCGGCAACCGCCAGGGCGGCGCGACGGGACCGCACCGTCTCATGGGTCAGCTGCAGCTGACGATCCAGTGACAGCAGCCCCACGTAGCCCTGCGCGACGGTCGCGGCCAGCGCCAGGCGCAGGGTCTGCTGCTCGGCTTCGCTGGCCTGGAACTGCAACTCTGCCGCCTCGCGCAGGCTGGCCAGGCGGCCCCAGAGATCGACCTCATAGGCGAACTGCAGGCCGGGTTGCGCGGCGGTGGTGCGGGTCAGGCCAAGGGGGCCGAGGTCCTGGCTGCGCTCCAGCCCGAACACCGCGTCGAGGCTCGGTAGCAGCGCGGCGCGGGACAGGCGTATCTGCTCGCGGGCCGCCGCCAGCCGTTCGGCGCCGATCAGCACATCGGTGTTGCGCGCCAGCGCACGATCCACCAGATCGAGCAGAGCCGGATCGCCGAAGCCGCGCCACCACTGTGCAACCGGTGCGTTGCCATGGTTGGGCTGGCGCCACTGCGAGGGCACCTCGTCCAGCCGGGCTTCGGGTGGCAGCGGCTGGCGCGGAGGTACGCAGCCGGCCATCACCAGCGTCAGCGCCAGCGTGCCGAGCAGGCCGGTTTTCCTCATGGCGCCGCGGTGTCCACGTGGGTGACCACCGACAGCCCCGGCCGCAAGCGCTCGACCAGCGGCTGGTCCGGGTCGATGGCGATGCGCACCGGCAGCCGCTGGACCACCTTGGTGAAATTGCCGGTGGCGTTGTCCGGGCGCAGCAGGCTGAACTCGGAGCCCGTGGCCGGGGCAATGCGCTCGATGCGGCCGGTCAGGCGCGCGCCGTTGAGGGCATCGACCTCGAAACTCACCGGCTGGCCGGGGCGCATGTTCGCCGTCTGGGTCTCCTTGTAGTTGGCGATTACCCAGAGCTTCGGCGGCACCAGGAACAGCAGCTGCGTGCCGGCAGTAACGTACTGGCCCAGGCGCACGCCCACCTCGCTGACCCGCCCATCGCCAGGGGCGACGATCTCGGTGTTGGCCAGGTCGATCTCGGCCTGGTGCAGCGTTGCCTGGGCGATCTCGACCCGGGCCTGCAGGCCGCCCCGGGATATGCCGCTGGCCTTGAGCGTCTGCTCGGCGATCTCGATGGCGGCGCGTGCCTTGCGCACGTTGGCCGACGCGGCGCGGGCGCTGGCGCGGGTCTGGTCGCGCTCGCGGATGGACACCGAGCCGCGCTCGGCGAGTTCGTCGACGCGACGCTCGTCGGCCCGTGCCCGTGCCTCTTCGGCCTCGGCGGCGAACAGGTCGGCGCGGCGCGCGGCCAGGGTGGCGCGGTCGGCGGCCAGTTGCTGGTCGAGGTTTTCCAGTTCGAAGCGTGCGGCGTCCCGTTCGGCGCGGCGCTGGGCGACCCGTTGCTGGTACTGCCTGTCATCGATGCGTACCAGCACCTGGCCCTGGCGGACCTGCTCGAAGTCCTGCACCCGCACCTCGGTGACGTAGCCGGCGACCTGCGGCGCGAGCACCGTGAGCTGGCCGCGCACATAGGCGTTCTCGGTGGTGACCAGGCTGCCGGTGAACGGCCAGAGCTGCCAGGCATAGAGGATGGCGAGCACGCCGACCAGGGCCACCAGCGTCATCAGGATGATCGAGCGGCGGCTTGGCTGGATCGTCTTGGGTGGCTCGGGCGGTGTGCCGCCGGCGTCCGTGGTCGGCGTGGTCTCGGCGTCGGGTGTGCGCGCATCGCTCATGGGGCGGAAGCCTTCTTCTGTCGCGCCAGGCGCAGGGTGTGGAACAGTGACCAGCCGAGCACGGCGATGGCGAGCAGGCCGATCAGGCGGAACACGTCATTGAAGGCCAGCACGTTGGCTTCACGCGTGACGGTCTGCGACAGGCGAGCGCCGCCGAGTGCCTGGCGCAGCTGCGGGTCGAGCTGGGTGGCGGCCACTGCCTGGCTCTGTGGGGCGAGACGGGCGGCGATGCGTGGGTCGTCCGGCACCACCTGCTCGGTCAGGTGTGCCGAATGGTACTGCTCGCGGACGATCTGATAGGTGCCGAACACGGCGGGACCGGCAAGCCCGCCCAGGCTTTGGGTCATGGAAAACAGCACGATGAAGCTGACCAGGTAGTTCGGCCCGTTGGCCAGCGCCTTTCCAATGCCGGTGATCAGCAGCGGGCCGAGGAACATGCCGCTGGCGAACGACAGCAATCCCTGGCTGAGGAAGAGGTCGTGCGGGCGGGTCTGGCTGGTAGCATCGACGTCGAGAAAGCTGGCGATGCCGATCAGCAGGATCGAGAGCAGTATCTGCGCCGCGGCGGTCCGCGGGCTGAAGCTCAGCGCGCTGGCGGCGATGCCCATCACCAGCCCCAGCAGAATCACCGCGTACAGCGGGCGCAGCTGATCCGGCCCCATGCCGAGCGTTTGCAGCAGGCCGACCGCGCCATAGCTCTGTTCGGACAGCAGAAAGCGCAGCGCCAGCGCACCGAAGGCGAAGCGCAGCATCTCGGCGGTGCCCAGCCAGCGTGTCTGCAGCAAGGGGTTGCGCCGGTGATGTTCGATCATGAAGGTCAGGCAGCTGAGCAGCAGGGCCGCGATCAGTGCGTAGCCCAGCCACGGCGCCTCGGTCCACCACTGCACGCGGCCCTGGGCGAAGACTGCGGCAACCAGCGCCAGCGCCGGGGCGAAGAGGGCGAAGGTAAGGAAATCCAGCGGCTCGAACACCTTGATGCGTTCGCCCAGCGGCAGCTTGAGCACCACCACGGCGGCCAGCGAGCAGAGCGCCAGGCCGCTTTCGAACACGTACAGGCGATGCCACTGGCCGATATCCACCAATGGTGGCGATAACAGCCAGGCCAGCGGCGTGGCGACTTGCGTCAGGCCGAAGGCGACGATCACCCCGCGCGGCAGATGGGTCTTGGAAAAGGCCTGGAGCATGTAGAACAGCCCCAGCGACGTGGTGGCCGCTGCGGCGAAACCGCTCGCCGCGCGCACGAACATCGCCATGCCCAGGCCTTCGACGAACACATGGGCGATGCTGAGCAGCGCATAGACCGCCAACCCCAGCTCGGCGAAATGCCGCAGGCCGTATTGCTGGCGCACCTTGATCAGCAGCAGGTTGGTCGAGACGTTGACCATGAAGTAGGCGGCCGGCAGCCAGGCGCCCTGCGCGGGCGTCAGGCCCAGATCGCCCTGGATCGCCGGCAGGTTGGCGATGAATAGCGCGTTGCCGAGCCCGCCGGTCAACCCCACCAGTACGGCAACCGCGGCGTAGGCCAGGCGCCGCGGTGGACTGTGCAGCAGGATCGCCGGCGAGCCGGGCATGGACGGGCGTTCGTGGGGTTCCCAGCGTGGTACCGGGGCAAGGTATTCGGGCATCTGGACTCGGCAGCTTGTTGCGCCGACGGGCGCGGTCCTAGGTAGGACAAGCGCTGCAACGAATTTCGCCCTCCGCTCACCCGATCACGGCATCGCCAGCAGCGGGCGCTGCCGTGCGCAGTCTCAGGCCGCCGTCGGCTCGGCGATTTCGCAGCCCCTGAGGACCAGGCGGATGATGGTGTCGGCAGCGGCATCGTAGTCCGCCTCGTCGAGCCGGGCCTTGCCGGTGACGGTGCTGATCTGCCAGTCGAAGTCGGCATAGGTCTGGGTCGCGGCCCAGATGCTGAAGAGCAGATGGCTGGGGTCGATGGGGGCCATCAGACCTTGGTCGATCCAGCCCTGAATGCAGGCGATGTTGTGGGCGGCCTGGGCGTTGAGCTGGGCGGTGCGCTCCGGTGACAGGTGCGGGGCGCCATGCATGATCTCGCTGGCGAACACCTTGGAGGCATAGGCGTGATCGCGGGAGATGCGGATCTTGGTGCGGATGTAGGCGCGCAGCACCTCGGCCGGATGGCCTGGCTGATTGAACGGTGCAGAGGCTTCGAGCAGCGGTTCGACGATGCTCTCCAGCACCTCGCGATAGAGGTTTTCCTTGGACTTGAAGTAGTAGTAGACGTTGGGCTTCGGCAGCCCGGCGCGGGCGGCGATGTCGCTGGTCTTGGTGGCGGCGAAGCCCTTTTCCGCGAATTCCTCGCTGGCGGCTCGCAGGATCACGTCTCGGTTGCGCTCTCGAATGCTGGACATGCGGACCTGTTTGGCTGGCGCCGCCCGGCCTGGCGGCGGTTCGGCATGCTAGCACTCGCTTCTTTGCGGCCTCAACCGAGCCGCCATCCGTCGGTTCAGCCCGAGCCAAGGCTAAACGCCATCAAGTTCCCGACGGCCATGCCGCTAAATGGCCTTGCGTGCGTCATAAATTGTGTACAGTAGTGGCACTTTGATGTGTCCAATAATAACGCGAGGGCCTTCCATGCAGTTCTTCAAGCGCAGCATTCAGTGGCAATTGATCCTCAGCATGGGCGCGGCGCTGCTGGCGAGCCTGCTGATCGTCATCCTGGTGTATGCCTCGGCTGTCGAGCGCCTCGCCGAGCGCTACCTGCTCGACGAGGCGTTGCCGGCGAATATCAATGCCATCCGCAACGATATCGAGCGCGCCCTGGCGGCTCCCATCACCGCCACCGCCGGAATCGCCGGCAACACGCTGGTGCACGACTGGCTGATCCAGGGCGAGGATTCGCGGCAGGCCGAGGCCATCGGTCGCTACCTCAATGGTGTGAAAGCCCAGCAGAACGCGCTGACCACCTCGGTCGCGGTGCTTGGCAGCGGCCACTACTACTCCGACGCTGGGCTGAGCCGGACCCTGTCACGCTCGACACCGGCCGATGGCTGGTTCTACAGCCTGGTGGACGGCGCCCTCGAACGCCGGGTGGAGCTGGACGTCGACAAGGCCACCGGCCAGCCGACCCTGTTCATCAACCAGCGCATCAGCGCCGGCGGACGAGTGCTTGGCGTGGCCGGGCTGGGTTACAGCCTGAGCGCCATGTCCGCACTGATCGCCGACTTCCGCTTCGGCGAGCGCGGCGAGGTCTATCTGGTTGGCAGCGATGGCCAGGTGAAGATCCACCCGCGCAGCGAGCACAACGGCCGTGCTGCACTGGCGGAGCTGGCCGGCGCGCAGGCCGCGCGGCAACTGGAAACCCAGGCGGGACAGGTGGTGCGTTTCGAACGTGATGGTGAAACGTTCCTGGCCATGGCGCAGCCGCTGGAAGGGCTCGGCTGGGCGCTGATCGCCGAGGTGCCCGAGGCGGAGATCTTCGGTGAGGCGCGGCGCACGCTCTGGACCACCAGCCTGATCGGCGCGGCCATCGGCCTGTTCTTTCTCGGCGTTATCGTTCTGCTGGCGCGCGGCCTGGTTCGGCCGATCCGCCAGGTGACGGCGGCGCTGGTGGAGATTGGTGGCGGCGGCGGCGATCTCACCCGTCGCCTGGACGAAAACCGGGCCGACGAACTCGGCGACCTGGCGCGTGGCTTCAACCGTTTCATCGGCAGCCTGCGCAGCCTTATCGGCGATGTGCTCAAGACCAGCGAGCAGCTGCGCAGCGCGGTCGGCCAGGTGGCACGGGTGGTGGACGACACCGCGGTGCGTGCCGGGCGGCAGCACGAGATGACCGACATGGTGGCCACTGCGGTGCACGAAATGGGGCTCACCGTGCAGGAGATCGCGCGCAATGCCAGCAATGCCGCGCAGGCTTCCCAGGGCGCACGCAACGAGGCGCTGCAGGCGCGCCAGGTGGTCAGCGAATCGATCGCCCATATCGAGGGCGGATGTCCGGCGAGATCGGCCAGGCCGCCGGCTCGGTGACCGAACTGGCGCAGCAGGTGGCCTCCATCGATCAGGTGCTGGCGGTGATTCGCAGCATCTCCGAGCAGACCAACCTGCTGGCCCTCAATGCCGCCATCGAGGCGGCCCGTGCCGGCGACATGGGCCGTGGCTTCGCTGTGGTGGCCGACGAGGTGCGCACCCTGGCCAGCCGCACCCAGGCCTCGACCGACGAGATCCAGCAGATGATCCTGCGCCTCAAGAACGGTGCGGAGAATGCGGTCGCCTCGATGCACGCCGGCCAGGCGGCCACCGGCACCGGCGTGCAGGCCAGCCAGCGCACCGGTCAGTCGCTCGGCGCCATCACCGAGCAGGTCGAGGCCATCAGCGACATGAACACCCAGGTCGCGGCGGCCACCGAGGAACAGACCAGCGTCACCGAGGAGATCACCCACAACGTCCAGGGCATCGCCGACCTGGCCCAGGCCACCGCGACCGACGTGCAGAACTGCCGGGCCGACTGCCAGGCGCTGTCGCGGCTGGCCGACGACCTGAGCCGGCAGATGGGCAGTTTTCGACTCTGAGGCGTCGACCCGCTGCGCCAGGCGTAGCGGGTCGACGGTCGGGAGGGAGGTGACGCGGGATGGCCGGGGCCTGTGCTCCGGCCGGCGCGATCAGAAGTGCGCCTTGACGATGGCGCTGAAGGTGTTCTGGTCGGTCTTGAACGGCAGCGAGCCGTCTTCCAGGCCATACTTGTTCGACCAGTAGTCGTACTCGATACCGACATAGAGCTTGCCCGGCGCATAGTCCAGCGCCTTGCCCAGGTCGTACTTGATCTGCGGCACGATGTGCAGGTTCTTCGAGAGGAAGTCGCCGCGGGACTTCGAGCCGGCGTCGTTGACCACCCAGTCGATGAAGCCGTCGAAGAGGATGTCGGACTTGCCGACCGGGAAGGTCATGGCCCAGGTCGGGGTGACCTGCCACTGGCCGGACGCGCGTCCGGTGGAGCCGTCGGGCTTGCGATAGTAGAAGTTGAGGGCGAAGCGGTCGAAGCCGGGCAGCTCCAGGTCCACCGCCGGGCCGAGCAGGTAGTTCTGGTTCGGCACGCCGTCCGCCGAGCTTTCGCCGCGTTCGTAGGTGGCGCCGATCAGCACGTCCTTGACCGGGCCGAACGACAGGTCGCGGCCGCTGACCTTGCCCAGCGATAGGCGCGGGCTGAATTCGCCGTAGTAGGTGTGGCCGTCGCTGCCGCTGACGCCGTTGAACCAGATGTTGTCGACGAAAAAGAACATGTCGCCCCAGGCCCAGCCGCTGGCGTGCTCGAAGGTGACGGTCTGCTGGGTGTCGGGGTCGACCTTGTAGTCCTGGCCGTAGAGGTAGGTGAGGCTGTTGTTCTGCCAGTGCAGCAGGTCGCCGGCCATGGCCGGGGCGGCGAGCAGGCCGCCGGCGAGGGCGAGGCAGAGCGGGGCTGTCTTGGAATGCATGGTGTGGTTTTCCTGTGGTGTCTTTCATGAAGCCGAGCGGCGACCGGCGCGTATTCTCCGCGAAGGGCCTGGCGGCGGGAAGTGCGAGCGCGGCGACTCAGCCGGCAGTGGTGACGACGTCCGGAGGCGAGGCGGCGCTGGGGCGAACGGGAGGGCGGAAGCGGGATGGTCGTCCGGCTGGAAGAGCGGGGTGCGGGCGCGAAGGAGCGATGCCGCTGCTGGTGGCGGTTGCGGTCATGGTTAAGCCTGCCATCTTGTTGTTGTTCGGTCATGGGCTTGCGAGGCTTCACGGCGCCTCGTCTTCGCTGAGCGACGAAAACGGACGAACGCTCAGGATGCTCTGACTATAGCAATCTGTAGCCATAGCGATAAACAATTAATTTTAATATTGTGCACAATTTGCTTGTGCCAATTGCTCACCGGTCGCGGCGCCATCAGCGGCCGCGAATCCAGGCAGGAGGCTTCTGCCTGGATTCGGTTACGCCGCGGGCTCAGGACACCGTGGTCGGCGCGATCCGTGCGGCCAACGGGGAACGGCGGATCACCAGCTTCTCCAGCTCCGCCACGCAGAACACCAGCAGGCCGGCGCAGACCACCTGGGCCCATTGCAGCGGCGAGAGGTCGGTCGAACCGAAGATCGACTGCATGATCGGCGCGTGGGTGAACGCCAGTTGCAGGGGAATGCAGGCGGCGATGGCCAGCAGCACGTAGGGGTTGCCCGTCAGGCCCTGGCGATTGGCGACCGAGGCGAGGATCGAGCGGCTGTTGAGCAGGTAGAACATCTCCGCCATCACCACGGCATTGACCGCCATGGTGCGCGCCGCTTCGACGTTGCCGCTGCTGTTCATTTCCCAGAGGAACAGGCCGAGGGCGCCGCTCATCATCAGCACCGACACCATCAGCACCCGCCAGATGAAGAAGCCCGACAGCAGGGCCTCGCCCGGCGGCCGAGGCCGCCGGGCCATGATGCCGCGCTCGGCCGGTTCGAAGGCCAGCGCCAGCCCCAGCGTGCTGGAGGTGACCATGTTGATCCACAGCACCTGCGCCGGCGTCAGCGGCAGGGTGAGCTCGAAGAGGATCGCAGCGATCACCACCAGCGCCTCGCCGCCGTTGGTGGGCAGCATGAACAGGATGAACTTCTTCAGGTTGTCGTAGACCGCGCGACCCTCGCGCACGGCGGAGGCGATGGTGGCGAAGTTGTCGTCGGCCAGCACCATGTCCGAGGCCTCCTTGGCCGCCTCGGTGCCTTTCATGCCCATGGCCACGCCGACGTCGGCGCGCTTGAGCGCCGGTGCATCGTTGACCCCGTCGCCGGTCATGGCCACGACCTGGCCGTCGTTCTGCAAGGCCTGCACCAGGCGCAGCTTGTGTTCCGGGCTGGCGCGGGCGAATACGTCGACATCTATGGCGACCTGGCGCAGGGCGGCATCGTCCATCATCGCCAACTCGGCGCCGGTCACTGCCGGCTTGCCGACACCGATGGCGAGCTGGGCGCCGATGGCCCGCGCGGTCTCGGCATGGTCGCCGGTGATCATCTTCACGCGGATGCCGGCACGGTGGCATTCGTCCACCGCGACGATGGCTTCCTCGCGCGGCGGGTCGATGATGCCGACCAGCGCCAGCAGGGTGTAACCGGCTTCGACATCGGCGAAGGTCAGCTGGTCGTTCGCCGGCGCGCTGCGCTTGCAGGCCAGCGCCAGCAGGCGCAGCCCCTTGGCCGCAGTGTCGGTCGCCATGCGCCGCCAGTAGTCGCGGTCGATAGGCTGGTCGCCGGCGTGCCCGGCCTGGCTGCCGCACATTTCCAGGATGCGCTCGGGCGCGCCCTTGACGAAGATCCAGGGCGCGCCGTCGCTGTCCTGGTGGTAGGAGGCCATGAAGCGGTGCTGCGACTCGAAGGGAATCGAGTCCAGTCGCGGCCAGGCGCCGTCGGCGACGTGCTGGCTGAAGCCGACCTTGCCGCCCAGGACCAGCAGCGCGCCCTCGGTGGGGTCGCCCATGACGCGCCACTGGTGGGCCTGTTGCTGGAGGTGGGCGTCGTTGCAGAGCACGCCGGTGCGGATCGCCAGCGCCAGCGCGGGGTAGTGCTCGGGGTCGACGATCCTGTCGTCGAGCCGGCAGTCGCCCAGCGGTTCGTAGCCCACCCCGGAGACGTCGAATACGTGATCGGCGCAGACCACCCGCTGCACGGTCATTTCGTTGCGGGTGAGGGTGCCGGTCTTGTCGGAACAGATCACCGTCACCGAGCCCAGGGTTTCCACCGCCGGCAGGCGCCGGATGATCGCGTTGCGCTGGGCCATGCGCTGCACGCCCAGGGCCAGGGTGACGGTCATGATCGCCGGCAGGCCTTCGGGAATCGCCGAAGCGGCCAGGGCCACCACCATCATGAACATGTCGGCGGCCGGATAACCTCGCCAGAGCGTGCCGAGGACGAAGGTGGCGGCGGAGGCGGCCAGCACGGCGAAGGCCAGCCAGCGGCCGAAATGATCCACCTGGCGCAGCAGCGGCGTGGCCAGGTTCTGGATGCCGGTGAGCATCTGGTTGATCTTGCCCAGCTCGGTCGCCGCGCCGGTGGCGACGACGATGCCCGTCGCCTGGCCGAACACCACCAGCGTGCCGGAATAGGCCATGCCGTAGCGATCGCCCAGCGGCGCGTCGGCCGCCACCGCATCGGTGCCTTTTTCCACCGGCAGGGATTCGCCGGTGAGCGCGGCTTCCTCGACGCGCAATTCCTTCACCTTCACCAGGCGCAGGTCGGCCGGCACTCGGTCGCCGGAGACCAGCAACACGCGGTCGCCCGGCACCAGCTCGGCGGCGTCTATCTGCCGGCGGTCGCCGCCGCGCACCACGGTGGCGTGCGGGGACAGCATGGCGCGGATGGCATCCAGCGCGGCTTCGGCCTTGCCTTCCTGGATGAAGCCGATGATGGCGTTGATCACCACGGCGGCGAGCAGCACGCCGGTATCGACCCAGTGCCCGAGGATGGCGGTGATCACCGCCGCGCCGAGCATCACGTAGAGCAGGATATTGTGGAACTGCATCAGCAGCCGCATCAGCACGCCACGACGCTTGGGCGGGGCGAGGCGGTTGGGACCGTACTGCTCGATGCGCCGCGCCGCTTCGCCGTCCGCCAGCCCGTCCGGGCCGCTTTGCAACTGCGTTTCGACTTCGGCGGCCGGCAGGGTGTGCCAGTCCGGGCGCGAATGTTCGCTGGGGTGGGTGGTCGAGCGATCGTTCATGACCGGCGCCTCTTGGAGGTCCATGGGGTGCGGTGTGTTCGTGGCAGGCCGATTCGCCTGGCGCCTTCGAGCTTACCCAACCACCCGTCGGTCGGCATGATTTAACGCAAGAGTTGTGTTTCCGAACACTGCGAGCCGGAAGCCGGAAGCCGGAAGCCGGAAGCCGGAAGCCGGAAGCTTGAAGCTCAAGAGTATCGCCCCGAGGTCGGGCCTCCCACAAAAGCGGCAGGCACCGCGTAAACCTGTAGGCGCGCCCCCGCGGCGATCCAGGCCGCAGGCCTGCCGGAAAGAAGAGCATCGCCCCGAGGTCGGGCCTATCACAAAAGCAGCAGGCACCGCGTGAACCTGTAGGAGGTGCGCCCCCGTGGCGATGCAGGCCGCAGGCCTGCCGGAAAGCTCAAGGCCTGAAAAAACCGAAGCCCGCATCGAGCGGGCTCCGGCTGCCGTGCTTATGGCGCGATGGTCATTCGGTATGGGCGCCCTGGGCGATCCACTGGCCGATCAGCTGGCGCTCTTCCTGGGTCATCTGGGTGATGTTGCCGAGCGGCATGATCTGGCTCGCTACCGTTTGCGCGTGGATCTTCGCGGCCTGCTGGCGGATCTGCTCGGGCGTATCGAACATCACCCCGGCCGGTGCGCTGGAGAACATCGGGCTGCTCGGATTGGCCGAATGACAGACGGTGCAGCGCTGCTCGATCACTTCATTGATCTCGCTGAAGCGCGGCGCATCGCCATGGGCCTGGGCGGCGGCGCTGGCCTGCTCGGGCGTGGTGGCAGTCAGGTTCGGCGTGCTGCTCGGGCGGTTCGGCGAAGTGACGAAGGCCAGGCAGATCATCCCCACCGCGGCGGCCGGCAGCGCCCAGGCGAAGCGGTTGCTGTCGTGGCGGGTGTTGAAATAGTGGCGGGCCAGTACAGACAGCGCACCCAGGGCGGCGAGGATCAGCCAGTTGTACTGGCTGCCGTAGGTGCTCGGGAAATGGTTGCTGATCATGATGAACAGCACCGGCAGGGTGAAGTAGTTGTTGTGCCGCGAGCGCAGCAGACCCTTGGCCGGCAACACCGGATCGGGCGTGCGGTTCTGCTCGATGGCGGCGACCAGAGCGCGCTGCGCCGGCATGATGATGCGGAACACGTTGCCGACCATGATGGTGCCGATCAGTGCGCCGGTATGGATGTACGCGGCACGGCCGCTGAAGATCTGCGAATAGCCCCAGCAGGCGGCGATCACCAGCACGAACAGCACCAGGCCCAGCAGCGCGGGCGTCTTGCCCAGCGGCGAGTCGCAAAGCAGGTCGTAGACGAACCAGCCGACGATCAGCGAGCCGAAACCGATGAGCACCGCCGCCGCTGGCGACAGGTCGCTACCGGGGGCGATCAGGTACAGGCCCGGGTTTAGGTAGTAGACCACCATCAGCAGGGCCACGCCCGACAGCCAGGTGGTATAGGCCTCCCACTTGAACCAGTGCAGGTTCTCGGGCATCTGCGGCGGGGCGAGCTTGTATTTCTCCAGGTGGTAGATACCGCCACCGTGGATGGCCCAGAGGTCGCCCGACAGCCCTTCGCGGGGGTTGCTGCGGTTGAGGTTGTTTTCCAGCCAGACGAAATAGAAGGAGGCACCGATCCAGGCGATGCCGACGATCATGTGTATCCAGCGAATTCCCAGGTTCAGCCATTCGGTCAGATGTGCGTCCACGTTGATTACCTCTTGCACGGCGGCTGTCGCCGCCGTCCTTTCTTCTTATGGGTATCGGTCCGAGTCACCGCGCGCGGTTGGGCTCAGCGCGAAACCTGTTGGGGGTCGAGGAGGAGTTGCTGATCCTCCGTGAAGAAGTACTCGTCGCAGTTGTTGCCAGAACCGCTGCGATCGACCACCAGGAATTCATCCCGCTTTTCGATCGTCAGCACCGGGTGGTGCCAGACGCCGCGGTGGTAATTGACGCCCTGCCTGCCGTTGCTGCGGAAGGCGCGGACGTGGCCCGGTACAGGTGCATCGCCAAGTGGCGCGACCACGACCAGAAAGGGATGGCCGAGCAGCGGGATAAAGGCCTGGCTGCCCAGCGGATGACGTTCCAGCATGCGGATGACCAGCGGCATCTCGAGCGCCTCGGCGGCGAAGATGCTGATGATCGCCTGGTCCTCGGGCGCGGCGGTCTCGACCGTGGCCAGCTTGTGATAGCGGCGGGTCGAGCCGTTGTTGATCATGAAGTAGTCGCTGCCTTCGGTCTCGATGACTTCGCCGAAGGGGGCGAAGGCTTCCTTGGTCAGTGGCTCGATGGTCAGGGTGCGCATGGTTTGCTCGTTCAATTAGTGGATGCTTTTCATTGTTCGCTGGAGCCCGCGCCCTCACCCGAAGGGAGAGGGTTCGGCTGAGGGCTGAGTCCCGCTCCTTACTTCACCACCTTGCCAAACAGCCGTAGCCGGCTGACGCCGCCGTCCGGAAAGATGTTCAGGCGTACGTGGGTCACCGGGCCGAGCTTGGCGATCTGCTCGGCGAATTCGTGTTCGGCGTGCATGGAGAGCTTCTGGCTGGGCAGCAGTTCGCGCCAGAACAGGCTCTGCGTTTCGATCTGGCTGTCGGTGCCGCCCTTCACGTAGGCCGCCTGGATCGAGCAGCTGTCTGGGTAGTTACCCTTGAAGTGCAGGGTGTCGACGACGATGCGCTCGATCTCGCCCGGGTGGCCGAGGGCGACGATCACCCAGTCATTGCCAGGGGTGCGGCGGCGGGCGGTTTCCCAGCCGTCACCCATGTTCTCGCCGCGGTTCGGGTTGAGGATGTTGCTCATGCGCCCGAAGTGCTCGTCCGAGCAGGCCAGTGCGCGGCCGCCATTGAGGGCGGCCGCCAGGTCGACCTGCTCGTTGTCGCCGACGCTGCTCCAGTCGCGGTACGGGATGCCGTGCACGCGCAGGCGGGCGACGCCGCCGTCCGGGTAGATGTTGAAGCGCAGGTGACTGACCGGCTTGTCGAAGGCGATCTCATGGTAGTGGTGGCTGTTGCCCTTGAGCTCCACGGCCGGAAGGATTTCGGTCCAGACGGTCGCGTCGCTCGGGTCGCCATCGGCGACGAAGCAGGCTTCCAGCGAGGCCGATGGCGGGTAATTGCCGGTGAAGAAGCTGGTGTCGATATCCACGCCCTTGATCCAGCCCGGTACGCCGAGGCGAATCACCGCATGGTCGTAACCTTCGAAACGCTTGCGGCGCGACTCCCAGCCGTCCATCCACTTGCCGTTGTCATCGAACACGCCTTCCTTCCATACGGCCGGCGTAGGCTGGAACAGCCGGTTGACGTCGGCGAACCAGTCGTCGGTGACGGAAATGGCGCGGGTGCCCAGGCGTGCGTCGGCCAGGTTGACGTATTTCTCGAAGGGTACGGCGTAAGCTTTCATCGCGATCTGCCTTGAAATGGAGTGGAGCGTTCTGCCCTTGCAGCCTGTAGTGCGGTGTTGCCGGTCCCTTTCCGGCTACATGGCCTGCAGGCGGAACAGGGCGATCTTGTTGATTTCTGCCAGTGCCCGGGCGAATTCCTGTTCCGGGCTGTTGTGGATGCGCTCCTCGAACGCGGCGAGGATCTGGTGCCGGTTGCTGCCCTTGACCGCCATGATGAAGGGGAAGCCGAATTTCGCCTTGTAGGCGTCGTTGAGTTCGGTGAAACGGGCGAACTCGTCGGGCGTGCACTCATGGATGCCGGCGCCTGCCTGTTCGGAGGTGCTGGCGGCAGTCAGCTCGCCGCGCACGGCCGCCTTGCCGGCCAGATCCGGGTGCGCATTGACCAGCGCGAGCTGGGTGTCGTGGTCGGCGGCGAGCATCGCCTGGGACAGGCGGGTGTGCATCACCTCGACGTAGTCCAGCGTCTCGTCGACGCCGGCGCCGTAGACCGTCTCGGCGACCCAGGGCGAATGCTCGTAAACATCGGCGAAGGCGGCGACGAAGGCATCGCGGTCGAGGGTCGAGGGCTTGATCGTCTTGAACGGGGTCATCAATTGCGCTCCGCGGTCATGGGGTGGGTGGCGTGCCAGTGGCGGGCGATATCGACGCGGCGGGCAAACCAGACCTTGTCATGCCCCTTGGCGTATTCGACGAAGCGCTGCAGCGCGGCCAGACGAGCGGGGCGACCCAGCAGGCGGCAGTGCATGCCGATGGACAGCATTTTCGGCGCACCTTCGCAGCCTTCCGCATAGAGCACGTCGAAGGCGTCCTTCAGGTACTGGTAGAAGTCGTCACCCTTGTTGAAGCCCTGCACCTGGGTGAAGCGCATGTCGTTGGTGTCCAGCGTATAGGGGATCACCAGGTGCGGCTTGACCGGCGTGGACTCCGGGTCCCAGTAGGGCAGGTCGTCATCGTAGGTGTCCGAGTCGTAGAGGAAGCCGCCTTCCTCGCGCACCAGACGCCGGGTGTTGGGGCTGCTGCGGCCGGTGTACCAGCCCAGCGGGCGCTCGCCGGTGAGCTCCGTGAGGATGCGGATGGCCTCGAGCATGTGCTCACGCTCCTGGGCCTCATCCATGTACTGGTAGTCGATCCAGCGATAACCGTGGCTGCAGATCTCGTGGCCGTCGGCGACCATGGCCTTGATGACCTCCGGATGGCGCTGCGCGGCCATGGCCACGGCGAAGATCGTCAGCGGAATGTCGTGGCGCTTGAACAGCTTGAGCAGACGCCAGACGCCGGCGCGGCTGCCGTACTCATAGAGCGACTCCATGCTCATGTTGCGTACGCCCTGCAGGGGTTGCGCCGCGACCATCTCGGAGAGAAAGGCTTCGGATTCCTTGTCGCCATGCAGCACGCTGCGCTCGCCGCCTTCCTCGTAGTTCAGCACGAAGGACAGGGCGATACGGGCGTCGCCCGGCCATTGCGGATGGGGCGGGTTGCTGGCGTAACCGATCAAGTCGCGTGGGTAGTCGGCGCTCACTGGGCTGCTTCCTGTGTGGCGGGTCGTGATGTAACGACCGGATGGCCAGATTGTATACAAGTCGATGCGTGGCTTGTAAATAGCTTTTTCGTAGCGCCTGCCGTGAAGCGCTGCGGTCGGCGGTTTTCGAGCAGGCCGCCACGACAGACGGTATCTGCAGAGAACGGGCCAAGTGCGGGCCTCTGAAACTGTGTACAAAAATATCTACAAATTGTCTTGAGTCTGTTGTTCGCGCTGGCTATGCTCCGGGTCAGTTTCCATTCAACAGAGCGGAGGTGCCCGTGGGCCGTTTGACCACACACGTACTCGATGCCGCCCACGGTTGCCCGGGCAGCGGAATCAAGGTGGAGCTGTATCGCGTAGAAGATCAGGGCCTGACGCTGGTCGCCACGCGTGAGACCAACGCCGATGGCCGCTGCGACAGCCCGTTGCTGGATGGCGCGGACTACCGGTCCGGGGTCTATCAGCTGCATTTCCACGCTGGCGACTACTACCGTGGTCGCGGTGTGACGCTGGGGACGCCGGCGTTCCTCGACGAGGTGGTGCTGCGCTTCGGCATCGACGCCGGGCAGGATCACTATCACGTGCCGCTGCTGATTTCGCCGTACAGCTATTCGACCTACCGGGGTAGCTGAGGTGGCGCTTGTTCAGTGCTGACTCTTCTGGAGTCCCTTTTGCCCGCCGTAATGGCGGGCTTTTTATTGGTGAGAGTCGAAGTGCGTGATAAGAGCCGTCTGCGGCACCTGCGTCGGGTGGCGTGGGCCGCGAAGGAGTCGGTACGGATGCGCCGCGCATTTGTCGGGACGGACTGCAGGTTGCACCGCGGCAGGCGTGTCGCCCTCCATCAGGTCGCGAGCCGGCGCTGCCAACGCCAGCCGAGTCACCGACTCATCAAGGACGCCGCTCCCGCGCATCCAAACAGTGCCGCGCTGGTCCGGTTGAACCACGCATGCCCTTTCCCGGTGCGCAGATAGCGCGCCGCGCCCCGCGCTCCCAGCCCATAGGCCAGCTTGCAGCAGAGATCCAGTACCGCCCAGGTCAGGGTCATCACCAGCAGCTGCGGCAGCAACGGTTGCCCCGCGTTGAGAAACTGCGGCAGGAAAGCGGCGAAGAAGAGCATGTCCTTCGGGTTGCTGCCCCCCAGAATGAACGCCCGGCCGAACAGCCGACTGAAACGCGGGGCGAGGGCCGGGGTTGTGATCTCGCGTGCTGCCGGCGCCAGACGGGCCTCCTGCCAGCTCTGCCAGGCCAGATAGAACAGGTACAGCGCACCGATCAGCTTGAGCGCGCTGAACAGGCGCTCGGACGCCATCAACAGCGCGCCAAGCCCCAGCGCCGAGGCGCTGAGCAGGGCGATGGAAGCGGTCACGCCGCCGAGAAAGGCTGGCCAGGAGCGGCGCACTCCGTAGTTCAGGCTGTTGCTGATCATCAACAGCGACAGCGGTCCGGGGATGAGGATCACCACCAGCGCCGCACTCGCATACAACAACCAGGTTTCCAGACTCATCACAGCCTCCTGAGAAATGAAAAAGCCCCGCCGCATGCGACGGGGCGGTGAGGCGCGCCTCGTTCAGAGAAACGCGAACTTGGCGATGAAGATCACGCACAGCACGTAGAGGCTGATGGAGACCTTGTCGCGCTGGCCAGTCAACAGCTTGAGCGTTGCGTAGGTCAAGAAACCCAGGGCGATGCCGTTGGCGATGGAGAAGGTCAGCGGCATCATCACCACGGTCACGATGGCCGGGATGGTGTCGGTGTGGTCCTTCCAGTCGATGTTGGCCAGGCCGCTCATCATCAGCATCGCCACGTAGATCAGCGCGCCGGCGGTGGCGTAGGCGGGAATCATGCCGGCCAGCGGGGCGAAGAACATGGCGATCAGGAACAGCACGCCGACGGTCACGGCGGTCAGCCCGGTGCGGCCGCCGGCGGCGACGCCCGAGGCGCTTTCCACGTAGCTGGTCACCGGCGGACAGCCGACGAAGGCGCCGACCACGCTGGAACTGCTGTCGGCCTTCAGCGCGCGGGACAGGTTCTCGATCTTGCCGTCCTCGTTCACCAGGTTGGCACGATGGGCGACGCCCATCAGGGTGCCGGCGGTGTCGAACATGTTCACGAAGAGGAAGGCCAGGATCACGCTGACCATCGCCACGTTGAGCGCGCCGGCGATGTCCATCGCCAGCCAGGTCGGCGCCAGGCTCGGCGGCATCGATACCAGGCCGTTGTACTCCACCAGCCCGAAGGCCCAGCCGATACCGGTGACGGCCAGCATGCTCAGCAGGATCGCGCCGAACACGTTGCGGTGGCTGAGCACCGCGATCATCAGGAAGCACACCGCGGCGAGCAGGGCGGTGGGTTCGCCGAACGAGCCCATGGTCAGCAGGGTGGCCGGGCTGTCGACGACGATGCCGGCGGTCTTCAGGCCGATCAGCCCGAGGAACAGGCCGACCCCCGCGCCCATGGCGAAGCGCAGGCTCATGGGGATGCTGTTGAGCAACCATTCGCGGATGCGCGACAGGCTCATGATCATGAACAGCACGCCGGAGATGAACACGGCGCCCAGGGCGATCTGCCAGCTGTAGCCCATCTCGCCGACGACCGTGTAGGTGAAGAAGGCGTTCAGGCCCATGCCTGGTGCCAGGCCCACCGGCCAGTTCGCGTACAGGCCCATCAACAGGCAGCCGAGCGCCGCACCGATGCAGGTCGCGACGAAGGCGGCGCCGTGGTCGATGCCGGCGTCGGCCATGATGTTCGGGTTGACGAAGATGATGTAGGCCATGGTGACGAAGGTCGTCAGGCCGGCGAGCAGTTCGGTACGGATGCTGGTGCGGTGTTCGCTGAGCTTGAACAGCCGGTCCAGCCAGCCGGGGGCGGTGCGTTGCAAGGGTGCTGCCTGGGGCTTGCGCTTGATGCTTTCCACTGGGCTTTCCTCATCGTTCTTGTTGTCGATCACCCGGAGCACGACACTCCCGAGGGGCGGGTGATGGTGTGCCCTTCGTTCTGTTAGTTGACCGAAAGGTCAGGAAGGGCTGTCCGGATTATGCTTTTGTATACAAGAATTGCAAACACTAAATCGCCCTCGCTTGTCACGGGAGCTGGCTTGCGTGGCGCACATCGCGGATATGGCGGTGATTGGGAGACAGAACGGTAGGAAATTGATTGTGCACAAGCGCAACGATGTTTTTGCTCGTTTTGTTCGTCCGACGACTGCCAGTGAAGCCGCGAACGCAGTAAAGTTCGGCCTTGCCGACACTTCACTTGCGAGCCATCGATGAACGAACAGTTGCAGCCCCTGAAGAAGCCGAACAAGACCGGCAAGACTCGCACCGGGACGCAGGACGATATCGTTTATGCGCACATCTTCGATGCCATCCTCGAACAACGCCTGGCCCCTGGCACCAAGCTCAGCGAGGAGGCCCTGGGCGAGATCTTCGGTGTCAGCCGCACCATCATCCGCCGCGCATTGTCGCGGCTGGCGCATGAGGGCGTGGTGTTGCTGCGCCCCAATCGCGGCGCGGTGGTGGCGAGCCCGAGCGTCGAGGAGGCACGGCAGATCTTCTTCGCCCGTCGGTTGGTGGAAAAGGCCATTACCGAACTGGCCGTGCAGCACGCCAGTGACGCGCAACTGGCCGAGCTGCGGCAGATGGTCATCGACGAGCGCGACTGCTTCGCTCGCGGCGATCGCGGCGCCGGCATCCGTCTGTCAGGCGAGTTCCACCTCAAGCTGGCGGAGGCGGCGAAGAACGCGCCACTGGTGAGCTTCCAGCGCAGCCTGGTGTCGCAGACTTCGCTGATCATCGCGCAGTACGAAGGGGCCAGTCGCTCGCATTGCTCCTACGACGAACACAATGAGCTGATCGATGCCATAGCCGCGCGCGACGCCGACAAGGCCGTGCACCTGATGATGCATCACATGGATCACATCGACAGCAAGCTCAACCTCGAGGAAGACAGTGCCTCGAACGACCTGCACGCGGTGTTCTCGCATCTGACCTTGATGAAGAAAAAGGCGCGTACGCCCCGCTGACCTCGTTCGCGCTGCCGTTGCAGGCGGCAGCGCGCGTATCCCGCTGGCCTCGCCATCTTTCCTGTGTCGGTGCGGCATCGCAGGCGGCAGTGTCAGCCTCCAGCCGCCGCCGGCTGAATCTGTCTCACGCCTATTGAACCGCTCTGCTACCGCGCTGTGCCTGCTGGCAAATGTTATGTTATAACTTTTATTGTTTTGGTTGCTGATACCGCTTTTCGAGCGGTGCGGAGATGGAGTTTCTTGATCGTGATCGAATGTCGAGAGTTGCAGTGGGGCGCTGGCGGGCGGGCCCTCACGCCGCCGTTGAACCTCAAGCTAGCGGCCGGCAGCCTGACCGCGGTGATCGGCAGCAATGGTTCGGGCAAGAGCAGCCTGCTCAGGGTATTGGCCGGTTTGGATCGCCCCCTGGCCGGTCACATTCGAATGAGCGTGGCGCGTTCGGGCGGTGTGGCCTATCTGCCGCAGCAGCAACAGATCGACCGGCAGTTTCCGATACGTCTGCTGGAGCTGGTCAGGGGCGGTTTCTGGGGCAGTCGTCTCGGCCGTAGCGAACGCCAGGCTCGGCTACGTCAGGTACTGGCCGATTGGGGCTTGCTCGATCTGCAGACCCAGGGCCTGCACGCGCTGTCTGGTGGCGAGCTGCAGCGGGCGCTGCTGGCCCGGATGAGCCTGACCGATGCGCAGGCACTGCTGCTCGACGAACCCGAGGCGGCACTCGACGAGACCGGTCTCGATCTGCTCTGGCAGCACCTCCGATGCTGGCAGCAGCAAGGCAGAACGCTGGTGCTGGTCAGCCACAACCTCGACCGCCTTCGGGAGAAGCGCTGCAACGCACTGCGTATCGCGCGCAGCGGCTGCGTCGCAGCGCCGATCGATCAGCTACTCGATCGTGATCCGCTCGGGCGAGTGGCGTGACGGCCGATCTGCTCTGGAGCCCGTTTGCCGAGTTCGCCTTCATGCGCCGCGCACTGCTCGGCGGCGTGGCGCTGGCCTGCAGCGCGGCGCCGCTGGGTGTCTTCCTGATCCTGCGGCGGATGAGTCTGATCGGCGATGCCATCGCCCACGGCATCCTGCCGGGTGCGGCGCTGGCATTCTGGCTGTTCGGTCTCAGCCTGCCTGCACTGACGCTCGGTGGGCTGACCGCCGGGCTCGGCATGGCCGGCGCAGCGGCCTGGGTCAGCCGCCGTACCGGCTTGCGCGAAGACGCCAGTCTCGCCGCGCTTTATCCCATTTCGCTGGCCAGCGGCGTGCTGCTGCTCGGCCTGGCGGGACGCAAGCTCGACCTCTTGCACTTGCTGTTTGGCTCCGCGCTGGCCGTGGACGCCGACACCCTCAGCGGCATGCTCGCCACGGCGGCGTTCAGCCTGCTGGTGCTGGCACTGATCTACCGCGCCCTGGCGCTGGACAGCCTGGACCCGTTGTTCCTGCGCAGCGTCAGCCGAATCGGGCCACTCGCCCATGCGGGCTTTCTGACACTGGTGGTGCTCAACCTGGTGATCGGCTTCCAGGCCATCGGTGCGCTGATGGTGGTGGGGCTGATGATGCTGCCGGCTGCGGCCGCGCGTTTCTGGAGCCGACGCCTGCCCGTCCTGTTGCCGCTGGCTGCGCTGCTGGGCGCCCTGTGCGTATGGCTGGGGCTGCTGCTGTCGTTCTACGCCAACCTGCCCAGCGGGCCGTGCATCGTCCTGCTCGCGGGGGCGTTCTACCTGATTTCAGTCGTTGCGGGCCCGGTATATGGCCTGCTGCGTTCGCGCGCTTCAATCCAGACCGTCTGAGGTATCAACCCATGCGTTACCTGTTTCTGTTGTTGGCCCTCTGGCTGCCCCTTTCCCTGCAGGCGGCCGAAAAGATCAGCGTCGTGACCAGCTTCAGCATCCTTGCCGACATGACGCGGGAGGTCGGTGGCGAGCATATCGAACTGACCAATCTGGTCGGTCCCGACGCCGACGCGCACCTTTATGAACCCAGCCCGGATGATGCCCAGGCCTTGCTCCGCGCCGACCTGATCATCGCCAACGGGCTGGGCTTCGAACCCTGGCTGGAGCGCCTGCTGGCCAGCAGCGAGCCTGCGGGCAAGCGGATCGATGCCAGTGCGGGCGTCGTGCCTCTGATGCTGGAAGAGGAGGGCGAGGCGGTGCCTGACCCTCATGCGTGGCAGAGTCTGACCAATGCCGAAATCTACGTGCGCAATATCGCCAAGGCGCTCGTGGCGCTCGATCCGGCGCATCGCAACGACTATGAGCGGCGCCGTGACGCCTATCTGAGCCGGCTACACGCGCTGCTGAAGAAGGCCAATACCCGTATCGGCAGCCTGCCGGCCAGCCAGCGCAAGGTGGTGACCAGCCATGACGCCTTCGGCTATCTGGGGCAGGCCTGGCAGCTCCGGTTCATCGCGCCGCAGGGGCTGTCGACCCATGACGAACCCTCGGCCGCCGACGTGGCCGCGTTGATCCGCCAGCTCCGCGAGGAAGGGGTGAGGGCCGTGTTCGTGGAGAACATCCGTGATCCGCGGCTCATCGAGCAGATCGCCGAAGAGGCGGGCGCCACGGTCGGCGGCACCCTGTACTCCGATGCGCTGGCCAGCGCAGGGCCGGCCAGCACTTACCTGGGCATGTTCGAGCACAACCTCGATACGCTGATGCAGGCGTTGCAGCCCTAGCCAGCCTTGCGATGCACCGAGACGCCGGCGGCGAAGGTCTCCTTCACCGCGCGGTCGTCGCCGAGGATCATCAGGGCGAAGAGCTTTTCCTGCAGGGTCGTCGCCTGGCTCAGGCGATAGTCGATCAGCGGCGTCGCCTTGTAGTCGAGCACCACGAAGTCGGCCTCCTTGCCCGGCTGCAGGTTGCCGATCCGGTCGTCCAGATAGAGCGCCCGCGCGCCGCCAAGGGTGGCGAGATAGAGTGCCTTGAACGCGTCGAGCTTCTGACCCTGCAGCTGCAGCACCTTGTACGCCTCGTTGAGGCTGGCGAGCTGCGAGAAGCTGGTGCCGCCGCCGACATCGGTGCCCAGGCCGACGCGCACACCGAAGCCTTCCACCTCGGCCAGGTCGAACAGGCCGCTGCCGAGGAACAGGTTGGAGGTCGGACAGAACGACACCGCCGAGCCGGTCTCACCGAGGCGTTTGCACTCCTCGTCGCACAGGTGGATGCCGTGGGCGAACACCGAGCGCGGGCCGATCAGGCCGTGGTGGTCATAGACGTCCAGGTAGCCCTTGCGCTCGGGGAACAGCTCCTTGACCCACTCGACCTCCTGCTTGTTCTCGGAGATGTGGGTGTGCATGTACAGGTCGGGGAATTCGGCGAAGAGCTTGCCGGCCAGGGTGAGCTGCTCCGGCGTGCTGGTCGGGGCGAAACGCGGGGTGACGGCGTAATGCAGACGGCCCTTGCCGTGCCAGCGCTCGATCAGCTCGCGGCTGTCGGCGTAGCCGGACTCGGCGGTGTCGGTGAGGAACTCCGGGGCGTTGCGGTCCATCAGCACCTTGCCGGCGATCATCCGCAGATTGCGCTTCTCGCAGGCCTCGAAGAAGGCGTCCACCGACTGCTTGTGCACCGTGCCGAACACCAGCGCGGTGGTGGTGCCGTTGCGCAGCAGCTCGCCGAGAAACAGCTCGGCCTGCTCGCGGGCGTGGGCCATGTCGCTGAAGCGGCCCTCGTTGGGGAAGGTGTAGGTTTCCAGCCAATCCAGCAGCTGCGCGCCGTAGGAGCCGATGACGCCGACCTGCGGGTAGTGGATATGGGTGTCGACGAAACCCGGAGTGATCAGCGCGTCCGGGTATTCGACAACTTCGGTGCCGGCCGCCAGGGTCGGCAGCAGTTCGGCGGCGTGGCCGATGCGCGCGACCTTGCCGTCCTCGACGACCAGCAGGCCGTCCTGGAAGTATTCATGGGCTTGCTCGATGCCTACTTCGCGCGGGTCGGCGAGGCAGTGGAGCAGGGCGGCACGGTAGGCTTTGGTGCTTGGCATGGTGACTCTCGAAAATCGTTGTATGAGGGGGATGCGTTGACATGGGCAGGCCGCCGCCGATGGCGTGCCTGCAACAAGGTCGGGTGGTCAGTTGGTCTGGGCGCGGCGCGAAGCGGGGACCAGCATCGGTACCGGCTTTTCACCGTCCTCGGCTTTCTCCCCACCCTTTTCACCGAAGTGCGCGTTGTAGGTGGCGATCACCTCGCCGGCGATGGACACGGCGATCTCCACCGGCAGCTTGCCCTTCACCTCGGCGATGCCCATGGGGCAGCGCATGCGCTGCACGATCTCCGGCTGGAAGCCGCGGTCCCGCAGACGGTGTTCGAACCTGGCGCGTTTGCTCTTGGAGCCGATCAGCCCGTAGTAGGTGAAATCGTTGCGCGAAAGGATCGCGGCGGTCAGTTCCAGGTCGAGCTGATGGTTGTGGGTCATGACGATGAAGTAGCTGCCGGCGGGCATGTTATCCACTTCCTCGACCACATCGTCGTTGACCACCTTTTCCACGCCGCGCGGAATCTCGGCGGGGAATTCGTTATCGCGCGAATCGATCCAGCGCACCTTGCACGGCAGGCTGGCCAGCAGCGGCACCAGCGCGCGCCCGACATGCCCGGCACCGAACACGGCGATATGCGCCTGCGGCTGGCCCATGGGCTCGAACAGCAGCACCGTGGCGCCACCGCAGCACTGGCCGAGGCTGGCGCCGAGGGAGAAACGCTCGAGGCGGGTGTCACGGCTGCGCTTTTCCAGCATTTCGCGGGCGATCTGCTGGGCCTTGTACTCCAGGTGGCCGCCGCCGATGGTGTCGTACAGGCGCTCACGGCTGACCACCATCTTCGAGCCGGCATTGCGCGGCGTGGAGCCGCGCTCCTCGATGATGGTCACCAGCACGCAGGGTTCGCCTTGTTGCTGCAGGTCGGCAAGTGCGTCGATCCAGGACAGGTTGCTCATGGCTTGACCCTTCGTAGGGTGGAAAACCGCGAAGCGTTTTCCACCGGAACATTCGTAATGCGACCGTGGTGGACAAGCAGAGCGTTGTCCACCCTACGGGTCAGTGCGCGGTTTCCACGGCGGGCTCCGGTAGGGACACCGCCTGCTGCAACTTGCGCATCTGTTCCACGCCCCAGAGCACGCGCTCGGGGGTCGCCGGAGCATCGATCTGCGGCTGCGCCCGGTAGTCAGCCAGGCTCGCCACCGCATCCTTGATCGCGCACCAGACCGAAATGCCGAGCATGAACGGCGGCTCGCCCACGGCCTTGGAGTGGAACACGGTGTCTTCGGGGTTCTTGCGGTTCTCCACCAGCTTGACCCGCAGATCCAGCGGCATGTCCGACACCGCCGGGATCTTGTAGCTGGCCGGGCCGTTGGTCATCAGCTTGCCCTTGTCGTTCCAGACCAGCTCTTCCATGGTCAGCCAGCCCAGGCCCTGGACGAAGCCGCCCTCGACCTGGCCGATGTCGATGGCCGGGTTCAGCGAGGCGCCGACGTCATGCAGGATGTCGCTGCGCAGCATCCTGTATTCGCCGGTGAGGGTATCGACGATCACTTCCGAGCAGGCCGCGCCGTAGGCGAAGTAGTAGAACGGCCGCCCGCGCGCCTGACTGCGGTCGTAGTAAATCTTCGGCGTGCGGTAGAAGCCGGTGGACGACAGCGAGACCTGGCCGAAATAGGCCTGCTGGATCAGCTCCTCGAAGCTGATGTAGTGGTCGCGCAGGCGCACCTGGCCGTTCTTGAACTCGACGTCTTCCTCGAAGATCTGCCACTTGCGCGCGGCGAACTCCACCAGCCGCTGCTTGATGGTCTGCGCCGCATTCTGCGCCGCCTTGCCGTTCAGGTCGGCGCCGCTGGAGGCTGCCGTCGGCGAGGTGTTGGGCACCTTGTCGGTGTTGGTGGCGGTGATCTGGATGCGCTCGATATCCACCTGGAACACCTCGGCCACCACCTGCGCGACCTTGGTGTTCAGGCCCTGGCCCATCTCGGTGCCACCGTGGTTCAGGTGGATGCTGCCGTCGGTGTAGACGTGCACCAGCGCGCCGGCCTGGTTGAGGAAGCTGGCGGTGAAGCTGATGCCGAACTTCACCGGCGTCAGCGCCAGGCCCTTCTTCAGGATCGGGCTTGCGGCATTGAACGCGCGGATATCTTCGCGTCGCTTTGCATAGTCGCTGCTGGCTTCCAGCTCGGCGGTCATCTCCTCGAGCATGTTGTGCTCGACGGTCTGGTAGTAGTGGGTGACGTTGCGTTCGGTCTTGCCGTAGTAGTTGCGCTTGCGCACCTCGAGCGGGTCCTTGCCCAGCTCGCGGGCCACCGCGTCCATGATCTCCTCGATGGCGACCATGCCCTGTGGGCCGCCGAAGCCGCGGTAGGCGGTGTTCGAGGCGAGGTTGGTCTTGCAGCGATGGCCATTGATGGTGGCGTCGCCCAGGTAGTAGGCGTTGTCGGAGTGGAACATGGCGCGGTCGACGATCGAGCCGGAAAGGTCCGGCGAGTAGCCGCAGTTACCGGCGAGGTCGATCTCGATGCCGTGCAGCAGACCGTCATCGTCGAAGCCGACGTCGTACTCGACGTAGAAGGGGTGGCGTTTGCCGGTCATGGTCATGTCTTCCATGCGCGGCAGGCGCATCTTGGTCGGCCGGCCGGTGAGGTGCGCGATCACCGCGCACAGGCACGCAGGTCCCGCGGCCTGGGTTTCCTTGCCGCCGAAGCCGCCGCCCATGCGGCGCATGTCGATGACGATCTTGTTCATCGGCACGCCGAGCACTTCGGCCACCAGCTTCTGCACCTCGGTGGGGTTCTGTGTCGAGGTGTAGACGATCATGCCGCCATCTTCGGTGGGCATGACCGAGGACACCTGTGTCTCCAGATAGAAGTGCTCCTGCCCGCCGATGTGCAGCGAACCCTGCAGCCGACGCGGCGCGCTGGCCAGGGCGGTGGCCGAGTCGCCGCGCTTGTGGGTGTGGCTGTCGAGCACGAAGTGCTTCTTGTGCAGCGCCTCGACCACGTCGAGCACCGGCTCCAGATCCTCGTATTCGATGATCGCGGCCATCGCCGCCTTGCGTGCGGTTTCCAGGCTGTCGGCAGCCACGGCAATCACCGGCTGGCCGATGAACTCGACCTTGCCGTCGGCCAGCAGCGGGTCGCCGGGCATCACGGCACCGATGTCCAGCTGGCCCGGTACGTCCTTCGCCGTGATGGCGATGGCCACGCCCGGAATCTGGTAGCAGGGGCTGGTATCGATGCTGACGATGCGGGCGTGGGCGCGCTCGCTCATGCGGGCATAGACGTGCAGCTGATTGGGAAACTCCAGCCGGTCGTCGACGTACACCGCCTCGCCCGAGACATGCTTGGGCGCGCTGTCGTGCTTGACGCTGCGACCGACGCCGGTGACCAGGTCCTGGGTGAACAGCGCCGCGATTTCTTCCTGAGTGCGGGTGGTTACGTGGTTAGACATAAGCGGTCACCCTCGTCTCGGTCTTCGGTGCATGTTGTTCGAGGAAGCACTTGCGCAGCAGGTTCTGTGCGACCAGCAGGCGATACTCGCGGCTGGCGCGGAAGTCGGTCAGCGGCGTGAAGTCTTCGGCCAGTGCATCGCAGGCCGCCTCCACGGTCTGCTGGTTCCACGGCGCGCCGTTCAGGGTCGCCTCGCAGGCCGCGGCGCGCTTGGGAATCGCCGCCATGCCGCCAAAGGCGACCCGGGCATCGGCGACCACGCCATCGGTGATCTGCAGGTCGAACGCGGCGCAGACAGCGGAGATATCGTCGTCCAGTCGCTTGGAAACCTTGTAGGCGCGGAACAGGCGATCCGGTGTGGCGCGCGGCACTCGTACCTTCTCGATGAATTCCCCGGGCTGGCGCGCGGTGACCTTGTAGTCGATGAAGTAATCCTCGAGCGGCAGGGTGCGGCTGCTGGCGCCCTTGCGCAGGACAACTTCGGCACCCAGGGCGATCAGCAGCGGCGGCGAGTCGCCGATCGGCGAGGCGTTGCCGATGTTGCCACCGAGCGTGCCCTGGTTGCGGATCTGCAGCGAGGCGAAGCGCTGCAGCAGCTCGCCGAAATCCGGGTACTCGGCGGCCAGCGCGGCGTAACAGTCGGTCAGCGGGGCGGCTGCACCAATCTCGATATGGCGGTCCGCGATCTGGACCTGCTTCATCTCGGTGATCTGCCCGACATGGATCATCACCGGCAGCTCGCGATGGAACTGGGTGACCTCCAGTGCCAGGTCGGTGCCACCGGCAAGCAGCCGTGCGTCGGGATTGGCGGCGTAGACCTCAGCCAGTTCGGCGACGGTCAGCGGCGACAGGCAACGCCTTTCGCCGTCGCTGAGCTCGGCCATTTCACGCGGGGCGATGGCCTTGAGCTGGGCGATGGTCTCGGCTTCGCGGGCATCGAACTGGTCCGGCTGCTTGGCACAGCAGGCCTGTTCGGCGGCTTCGAGGATCGGCCGGTAGCCGGTGCAGCGGCAGAGGTTGCCGGCCAGGGCTTCGTGGGCCTGGTGCGGATCGTATTCATTGACCGCGCCGGCGTTCTTCTGCAGGGCGAACAGGCTCATGACGAATCCGGGGGTACAGAAGCCGCACTGCGAGCCGTGGCAGTCGACCATCGCCTGCTGGACGCTGTGCAGTCGGCCCTGGTCCTTGAGGTCTTCGACGCTGATCAACTGCTTGCCGTGCAGCGCGGAGACGAAGGTCAGGCACGAGTTGAGGGTGCGATACCGCAGGCGCTCGCCCACCAGTTCGCCGACCACCACGGTACAGGCGCCACAGTCACCGGAGGCGCAGCCCTCCTTGGTTCCGGTCTTGCCACGATACTCGCGCAGATACTGCAGCACCGTGGTGTTGGGATCGAGTGCGCGCTCGCTGCGCAGTTCTCGATTGAGAAGAAACTGGATCAAGGCGAAGCCTCCGCTGTTGTTGTTCTGACACGCAAACTATCGCTATCTGACTTTTCGGTCAACTAATTCCTGACTCAAAAGTCAATGCGGCAGACGCGCGCAGATCGGGCGAGGCATATCGATGCGCTCGCCCCTGTTTGCATACTGCAATTAAAGCCCGTTCAGACGGGTTCGGCCTCGCCCTGCCGTCGGTAGGCGTAGGTCTCGGCGAAGCGCGAGAGCATGTACCGGCTGCAGGTGGTGCTCGGGTATTTCGGCGGGTTGGTTTCGTCGTAGCAACCGGGCAGGCAGGCGATCTCGGTGTCCGGATGCGGCTCGGCGAAGAACGGCATGGAGTAGCGATCCACGCCCAGCGGGCTGACCACGCGATGTGGCGTCGACTTGTAACGGTCGTTGCTCCAGCGCGCCATCATGTCGCCGATGTTGACCACGTAGGTGCCTTCGATGGGCGGTGCGTCGATCCACTCGCCCTTGACGTTCTGCACCTGCAGGCCGCCGGCCTGGTCCTGATAGAGCAGGGTGACGCAGCCGTAATCGGTGTGCGCGCCGGCGCCTTGCTGATCGGCGCTAGTGGCCGTCTGCCGGGGCGGGTAGTGGATCATGCGGAATACGCTGATGGGCTCGACGAAGCGCTTGTCGAAGAAGTCGCGCTCGATGCCAAGGGCCAGCGCGATGGCACGAAGCAGGGTGCAGGCGAGATCCTGCATGTCGCGGTAATGGCCCTCCATCAGCTCGGTCCAGCCTTCGATCTGCAGCGGATGACGGTTGGGCCCGCGCAGCGGTTTGCCGGCCAGTACCTCGGGATGATCGGCAGGCATATGGAAACCCATGTCGAAGGTTTCCTTGAGGTCGCGCGGCTGGCTCGGGTCCAGCTGCTCGGTGGCGACGGCACCGTAGCCGCGGTGATGCTGGCTCTTGGTGATATCGATCTTCAGCCTTTCGTCGGCGGGCAGGGCAAAGAAACGCTTGGCATGGTCGGTGAGGGTGGCGATGCGCTCGGCGCTGATCGGATGACCCTTGATATAGAAGAAGCCCCACTCGCGGCAGGCGCGGTCGATGGCCTCGGCGACGGCCAGATGACCGGCTTCGTCGGCGTTATAGAGCGGGGAAATATCGATGATGGGCAGTGAGTTCATGGCTGACTCCGGGTACGGCGCCGCCGGTCTTCTCGTACCGGCGGCCTTCGAGGGCAATGCCCCCTGCATGCGGTTCGCCCGGAGGCGGGACGGCACGCGAGATTCCGCAGTGCGCCGGTGGGGCCGGCGCAGGTGACGCTTACTTCGGCATTTCAGCCTTGACGCCCTGGACGTAGTAATTCATCGAGGCGAGGTCCTTGATGCTGGCGGTCTCGCCCTCGGCGATGCGCACTTCGCCAGCCTGATCCTTGATCGGACCGGTGAACGGATGGAATTCACCGCTCTTGATGCGGGCGATGATCTGCTCGGCCTCGGCCTTGACGTCAGCAGGCACCAGATCGCTGATCGGCAGGCTGATGCTGTCCTGTGCCAGCCCGCCCCAGAAGTCCTCGGATTTCCAGTTGCCGGCCATTACCGCTTCGGCAGACTTGGTGTAGTGCGGGCCCCAGTCGTTGACGATGGAAGTCAGCACGGCCTTCGGCCCGAAGTGCTGCATGTCCGAGGCGTAACCGACGGAATAGACGCCACGGCGCTCGGCGGCCTGGATCGGTGCCGGGCTGTCGGTGTGCTGGAAGATCACGTCCACGCCCTGGTCGATCAGCGCGTTGGCGGCATCGGCTTCCTTGCCCGGATCGAACCAGGTGTTGACCCACACCACCTTGATCTCGGTGCCAGGGTTGTACTTGTCCAGCGCCAGCTGGATGGCGTTGATGTCGCGGATCACTTCCGGAATCGGGAAGGACGCGATGTAGCCGACCTTCTTGGTCTTGGTCATCTTCGCCGCGAGGAAGCCGCCGACGTAGCGGCCTTCATAGGAGCGGGTCAGATAGGTGCCGACGTTCTTCGCCTGCTTGTAACCGGTGGCGTGCTCGAAGGTGACCTTGGGGAACTGCTTGGCGACCTTCAGCGTGGGGTTCATGTAGCCGAAGGAGGTGGTGAAGATCAGGTCATAGTCGCTCTTGGCCATGTTGCGGATAACCCGCTCGGCATCGGCGCCTTCCGGCACGTTCTCGACGAAGCTGGTCTTCACCTTGTCGCCCAGCTGCTCTTCCATGTACTTGCGACCCTGCTCATGCTGGTAGGTCCAGCCATGGTCGCCGATCGGGCCGATATAGACGAAGCCGACCTTCAGCGGGTCGGCGGCCGAAGCGGCGACCGTGGTGAGAGCGGCGCTGAAGCCGATCGCTGCGGCAAGGGCGCGCAGCAGGGTTTTCCGTGAGTTGTTCTGCATGGCGGGTGACGCTCCTGTTTGTCTAGCTACAGAGCCTGTGTTGGCTGATAGCTGGTTAGCAAAAAGCTGACCAACTGGACAGATACCTTCGTTGTGCCGGATTGCGGCCGATTCGGCTCGACGCCGAGGCCAGATCGAGACTTGCGCTGGTGCGCCAGTAATCCACGGCGCCCAGCTTTGGTGCAAGCCTCGATCGTGGTTGTTTAGCCGTTTACCAGTTGCCGGGCCGCCTGCTGGTGATCGGCGATCAGTCCCTGCACGTCGAGGCCTTCGACCTGACCGTCGACGACGCGCCATTTGCCGCCGACCATCACCCGGTCGGCACGGTCGGCGGCGCAAAGCAGCAGCGCGGCGATGGGATCGTGGCTGCCGGAGAAGCGCAGTTCGTCCAGCTTGAACAGGGCCAGATCGGCCTGCTTGCCGACCGCCAACTCGCCGATGTCGCTGCGCCCGAGCAGGCGCGCGGAGCCGCGGGTCGCCCAGCCGAGCACCTTCTGCGGGGTGATCTTCTCGGCGCCGTAGCGCAGGCGCTGGATGAACAGCGCCTGACGCGCTTCGAGCATCATGTTGGAGGCGTCGTTGGAGGCCGAACCGTCCACGCCCAGGCCGATGATGGCGCCCTTGTCCTCGAGCTCGAGCGTGTGGCAGATGCCGGAGGCCAGACGCATGTTGGAACTCGGGCAATGGCAGATGCCCACACCGGCTGTACCCAGGCGGTGAATTTCCACCTGGTTGAAATGGATGCCATGGGCCAGCCAGGTGCGTGGGCCGAGCCAGCCGACGCTCTGCAGGTAGTCCACGGTGCGCATGCCGAAGCGTTTCGCGCAGAACTCCTGTTCGTCCAGGGTCTCGGCCAGGTGGGTATGCAGACGCACGTCCCGCGCTTCGGCCAGCTCTGCGCAGGTCCGCATGATGTCGGTGGTGACCGAGAACGGCGAGCAGGGCGCCAGGGCGATCTGGATCTGCGCGCCGTCGCCGCGCTCGTGGTAGCGGTCGATCAGCCGCTCGCTGTCGGCGAGGATGGCCTCGGCGTCCTGCACCACGCTCTTGCATGGCAGGCCGCCGTTTTCCTTGGACAGGTTCATCGAACCGCGGGTGAGCATGGCACGCATGCCCAGTTCGCGGACGGCTCCGACCTGGATGTCGATGGCGTCCTCGAGCCCGCCCGGAAACAGGTAGTGGTGATCTGCCGCCGTGGTGCAGCCCGACAACAGCAGCTCGGCCAGCGCCACCTTGCTCGCCAGCTGCAGCGCCTGCGGCGTCAGCCGTGCCCAGACCGGGTAGAGGGTCAGCAGCCAGTTGAACAGCGGCTCGTTGACCACCGGCCTCCAGGCGCGGGTCAGGGTCTGGTAGAAGTGGTGATGGGTGTTGACCAGCCCCGGCAGCACGACGTGCTCGCGGGCGTCGAAGGTCTCGTTCACCGGCAGCGCGGGCGAGGCCCCGGCGGCGAGCATTTCGACGATGACGCCGTTCTCGACCACCAGCCCACCCGAGGCTTCCTGGTCGTTGGCGGTGAATAGGGCAAGCGGATTCTTGATCCAGATACGGTCAGCAGGCATGGCCGGCTTCCTCCTGAAGGGTTGAGTTCAGAGTAGCCAGCTCAGTTATGCCCTGTCTGCTGATCCAGGGGCGGAGGGGGTTGCTTGTGCCGCGGACGGAAAGATAAGGGATGCCACAGGGGCTGCCAAGGGCCGGTTTGCGGAGCGGTCCCGACCGCGACCGGGACACCGGGGTGAGTCCGTTCACGGTCGATCACGGTCTTGCCTGCTCACCAGGGCAGCGCGTCCCCCAGATAGTCGATGTACCGATGCCCGCCCTGGCCGATGGCGCGCGTCACCTGCTCGGCCATGCCGCGAGCGCTGGTCTCGACATCCAGCGGGGCCTGATCGCCGCCCATGTCGGTCTTGACCCAGCCCGGATGCATCGACAGCACGGTCAGCTTCGTCTCGCCGAGCTTGGCAACGAAGGTGCGGGTCATGTGATTCAGCGCGGCCTTGCTCGCACCGTAGAGGTCCATGCCCATGCCTGGGCCGACTTCGACGCTGCCGAGAATGGAGCTCATGAAGACGACCACGCCCTGATCCGGGTTCACCAGTGGCAACAGTCGTTCGGCCAGGCGCACCGGAGCGACGGCGTTGGTGAAGAACAGCTGGCCGACTTCCGCCTGGCTGGCTTCGGTGGCCGGTTTGCCCTGCGGCCCGGCGATGCCGGCGTTGACGAACAGGACGTCGATCGGGGTGCCGGCCAGGCGTGCGGCCAGTTGATCGACGCTGGTCGCGTCGTCCATGTCCAGGGTCTCGATGCGCAGCTGCGGCAACCCGTTTAGCGCTTCGGCACGCTGTGGATCGCGGACGGTGGCGATCACCTGCCAGCCTGCGCTGGAGAACTGCTTCGCCAGGCCGAGGCCCAGGCCGCGGGAGGCGCCGACAATCAGTATGTTCTTTGGCATGGAGCAATCTCGAAGGTCATGACGTGGGCAAGAATAGCGCGAGGACCAGCCTCGCGCGCAGCGGGCCGGCGTGCGGCAATCGACCACTGCCCGAGTGTTGCAAGCCGTTTCGTTGCGATGGTCAGAACCGCTCTGTTTCGGCTCTCATGGGCTAGTTTTGCAGTGCGCCCGGCAACGAATCATCCGCCCTGGAGGACCCAATGCCCGAACAGCAGATCCAATCGACCCGCTGGCACGCCCGTCAGGCCGAGGAGGCCTTGCTGGAGCTGGACTCAACCGCCGCCGGCCTGACGCACGAGCAGGCCGCGCAGCGTCTGCTCCGCTACGGTCCCAACCGGCTCGACGAAGCCAAGCCGGCCAGCGTCTGGCAACGCGTGCTGCGGCATCTGAACAACGTGCTGCTCTATGTGCTGATCGCCGCGGCGCTGGTCACCGGATTGATGGGGCACTGGGTCGACACCTTCGTGATCATTGCGGTGGTGGTGCTCAACGTTGCCATCGGTTTCGTTCAGGAAGGCAAGGCGGAAAAGGCGTTGCAGGCGATCCGCCATCTGCTGGCGCCGCACGCAGTGGTGCTGCGCGACGGCCGGCAGCAGGACATCGATGCCGCCGATCTGGTGCCCGGTGATGTGGTGCTGCTGGCCTCCGGCGACAGCCTGCCAGCCGATGTGCGACTGCTGCAGGCGCGCAGCCTGCGCATCGACGAGGCGGCGTTGACCGGTGAATCGGTGCCGGTGGACAAGCAGGTCGATGCCGTGGCCGATGACGCGGCCATCGGCGACCGGATCTGCATGGGCTATGCGGGCACCCTGGTCACCCAGGGCCAGGCGCGGGCCGTGGTGGTTGCCACCGGCGCCGCCACCGAGATCGGCCGTATCGGCCGCATGCTCGAAGCGGTGGAGCAGGGCACCACGCCGCTGCTGCGAAAGATGCAGGACTTCGGCCGCATCCTGACCCTCTTCATTCTCGCCACCGGCGGATTGCTGTTCCTGTTCGGCACGCTGGTGCGTGGCATGGGGGCCGGTGAGATGTTCATGGCCGCGGTAGGCCTGTCGGTCGCGGCGATCCCGGAAGGACTGCCGGCGATCATGACCATCACCCTGGCGATCGGTGTGCAGCGTATGGCCGCACGCAACGCGGTGATCCGTCGGCTGCCGGCGGTGGAGGCGCTGGGTTCGGTGACGGTGATCTGCTCGGACAAGACCGGCACCCTGACGCGCAACGAGATGACCGTGCAGGAGGTGATCTGTGCCGGCCAGTCGCTGGACGTCGAGGGGGCCGGGTACGCGCCGACCGGCAGCCTGCTGCTGCAGGGTTCGGCGGTCGATGCGGCAGCATTGGCTGCCCACTCGCCGGCGGCGGCCGCGCTGGTCGAAGCCGCCGCGCTGTGCAATGACGCCAGCCTGCACGAAAAGGAACAGCACTGGGTGCTGGCTGGCGATCCCACCGAGGGCGCGCTGCTGACTCTGGCGATGAAGGCCGGGCTTTCGCCGACGGTAGTGCAGGTCGACCGGCCGCGGCTGGACGTGATTCCGTTCGAATCCGAGCATCGGTTCATGGCGACGCTGCATGCCTGCGAGGCGGGCAGCGAGGTATTGGTCAAGGGCGCGCCGGAACGCATTCTGGCCATGTGCTCGCAGCAGCTGGAGGCCGACGGCGTCGAGCGCGCGCTGGATGAGGCGCACTGGCACAACCAGATCGAGGCGCAGGCGCGCGCCGGGCGTCGGGTACTGGCCTTCGCCCGGTGTCGGCTGGGCGCAGGCAAGCAGGACCTCGAGCATGCCGATGTCGCCAGCGGGCTGACCCTGCTCGGCCTGGTCGGCATCATCGATCCACCCCGTGACGAGGCGATCCGGGCGGTGGCGCAGTGCCGCGCGGCCGGCATTCGTGTGGTGATGATCACTGGTGACCACGGTGTGACCGCCAGCGCCATCGCCCGGCAGCTGGGCATGGGCGAGGACATCAAGGCGATCACCGGCCCGGAGCTGGAGCTGATGGACGACACTGCCATGCGCCAGGCCGTCGCCGAGGCACGGGTGTTCGCCCGTGCCAGCCCGGAACACAAGCTGCGTCTGGTACGTGCGCTGCAGGCCAATGGCGAGGTCGTCGCCATGACCGGCGATGGCGTCAACGATGCGCCTGCGCTGAAGCAGGCCGACGTCGGCGTGGCCATGGGCATGAAGGGGACCGAGGCGGCCAAGCAGGCGGGCGCCATCGTGCTGGCGGACGACAACTTCGCCTCCATCGCGCATGCCGTGGAAGAAGGGCGTACCGTCTACGACAACCTGCGCAAGACCGTGACCTTCCTACTGCCGATCAACGGCGGCGAGTCGCTGTCGCTGCTGTTGGCGGTGCTGCTCGGCCTGGCGCTGCCGATCACGCCGGTTCAGGTGCTCTGGGTCAACATGGTCAGCTCCGTGGCGCTGGCCATGGTGCTGGCCTTCGAACCGACCGAGGCGGACGTGATGCAGCGCCCGCCGCGGCGACCGGACGAACCGATGCTGTCGCGCTTCGTGATCTGGCGGATCTTCTTCGTCTCGGCGCTGTTCCTGGTCGGGATCTTCGGCATGTACCAGTGGATGCTGGCGCAGGGCGCGACGGTCGAGGCCGCGCGCACCGTTGCGGTGAACACGCTGGTATGCATGGAGGTGTTCTACCTGTTCAGCGTGCGCTACCTGAAGGCGCCGTCCTTCACGGTGCAGGGCGTGAAAGGCACGCCGCGGGTGCTGGTGGCGGTGTTCAGCGTGTTCGGCCTGCAGCTGTTGTTCACCTACGCGCCGTTCATGCAGTCGCTGTTCGCCTCCGAGGCCTTGCCGCTGGACACCGGCATGCTGGTGGTACTGGCCGGCGTGGCGGTGCTGCTGATCCTGGAGATCGAGAAGGCGCTGCTGCGCCGCATGGGCGTCGGCCCGTCCTGAGGTGAAACGGCGCCGTAGGGGTCAGAGCGGCGGCAGCTCTTCCATGAGGTCGGTGGAGTTGATGCCCGGGATGTGCAGCTCGCTCTTGGCCAGCTGCTGACCCTCCATCTGCGGCTGGGTCACCCAGGTGAGGATGTCGTAGTAGCGGCGGATGTTGGCCACGAAGTGCACCGGCTCACCGCCGCGGGCATAGCCGTAGCGGGTCTTGCTGTACCACTGCTTCTGCGACAGGCGTGGCAGCATCTGCTTCACGTCCAGCCACTTGTTGGGGTCCAGCCCTTCAGCCTCGGCCAGCTTGCGTGCATCTTCCAGATGGCCGCCACCGACGTTGTAGGCGGCCAGGGCGAACCAGGTGCGGTCCGGCTCCTCGATACTCTCCGGCAGGCTGGCATGCACCTGCACCAGGTACTTGCCGCCACCCTGAATGCTCTGTACCGGATCGAGGCGATTGGTCACGCCCATGGCATTGGCGGTGCGCAGGGTCAGCATCATCAGCCCGCGCACGCCGGTCTTGGAGGTGGCTTCCGGCTGCCAGTGGGATTCCTGGTAGCCGATCGCAGCCAGCAGGCGCCAGTCGATGCCATGTTCCTTGGCGGTTTCACGGAAGGCCTTTTCATAACGTGGCAGACGCTGCTGCAGGTGCTTGGCGAAGGCATAGGCACCGACGTAGCCGAGCACGTCGACATGGCCGTAGTAACGCTCGCGCAGGCGCTGCAATGTACCGTTCTGCTGGGCCTGCTCGAGGAAGGCATCGGCCGCCTTGAGCAGGCTGTCATCCTCGCCTTTGGCGACCACCCAGGCCAGGCTGTTCTGTTCTCCGACGTCGAAGCCGGCGCGGATGTTGCTGAAATACACCTGGTTCATGGACATCTCGTTGGACTCCACCAGGGTCAGGTCGATCTGGCCTTCATCGACCATGCGCAGCAGGTCGACGACTTCCACCGCATCGGATTCGTCGTAGCGCAGCTCGGGGAATTCCACCTGCAGCGAGGCCAGCTTCTCCGCCTGGCTGCTGCCCTTGAGCACCAGGATGCGCTTGCCGATCAGATCCTTCGGGCTGGTCGGTCGGCGCTGGCCGCTGTGGTAGACGACCTGGGTGGTGACGTCGAGGTAGGAGCGGGTGAAGCGCGCCAGTTCCTGGCGGCCTTCGCTGGCGACCAGTCCCGCAGCGGCCAGTGCCGGGCCGCCGGGACGATTGAGACGGCTGAAGATGTCGTCGATGTTGTCGGCGGTTTCGATCTGCAGTTCGACGCCCAGGGTGCTGGCGAAACGCTTGACCAGCTCGTACTCGAAGCCGGCTTCGCCATTGCGATCCTGGAAATAGGTGGAAGGGCTGTTGCGGGTAATCACGCGCAGTACGCCTTCCTCCTTAATGCGCTCGAGCTCGCTGGGCTTTTCGGCGCAGCTGCCGAGCATCAGGAAGATTCCGATCGCCAACAGCCAGATGGCGCAGCGCTTGCGGAACAGGGTATGGGCAAACATCGGCGCAGTATACGCAAAGGCGAACCGCCACCATATCTGGACAGCGTTCGGCCTCTCTGCTAAGCGGGCCTGGGTGGACGACCGCAGCGCGGCAGTCGGGCATAATGCCGGCCCTGCCGTTGTCGTCGCCGAGATCGTTGCCAAACATGACCGAGGTCCTGCCCAAACCCTGGTTCGTCTACCTGGTGCGTGCCGCCAATGGCGCGCTGTACTGCGGGATCAGCGACGATGCCCAGCGGCGTTTCGCCGAGCACCAGCGCGGGCGCGGGGCGCGTTTCTTCCATTCCAGTCCGGCGCAGGCACTGGTCTACGTCGAGGCCTGTGCCAGCAAGGGCGACGCGCTGCGCCGGGAAATCGCCATCAAGCGACTGGACAAGCGTGCCAAGGAACGCCTGGTCAGCCAGGCCGGGCCCGTGGCGTGAATGACGCCCTAATCAGCCGGTAGGCTCGCCCGAGCGGAGCGTCTAAGCTGATGCATCTTTCCACGACGATGCTCCGCTTCACGGGGCATCTCGACACTTCCTCTGGCGGAGCCTGTCATGCACGAGCTGATCCTGCACCACTATCCCACCTCGCCCTTCGCCGAGAAGGCGCGCCTGATGCTCGGATTCAAGCAGTTGTCCTGGCGTTCGGTGATGATCCCGCCGGTCATGCCCAAGCCGGATCTCACCGCGCTGACCGGGGGCTACCGGCGTACGCCGGTGTTGCAGGTCGGCGCCGATATCTACTGCGACACGGCGCTGATCGCTCGTCGGCTGGAAGCGGAGAAGGCCACTCCGGCGCTGTTCCCCGAAGGTCAGGAGTTCACTGCGGCGACGCTCGCTCAATGGGCCGACTCGGTACTGTTTCTGAATGCCGTGAGCCTGGTCTTCCAGCCCGAATCCATGGCGCTGCGTTTCGCCCAGGTGCCCAAGGAGTTCGTCCAGGTGTTCAGCAAGGACCGCGCGCAGCTGTTCGCCAACGGCTCGGTGAGCCGGGTGCCGCTGGAGCAGGCCAAGAGCGACTGGCCGGTGTTCATGTCGCGCCTGCAGCAGCAACTGGCGCGCGAGGAGGGCGAGTTCCTGTTGGGCGCTGCGCCTTCGCTGGCGGATTTCGCCGTCGCGCACTGCCTCTGGTTCCTGCGCGCGACGCCGGTCACCGCCCCGCTGGTGGACGACTATCCGGAGATTCGTGCTTGGCTCGGCAAGGTGCTGGGCGTCGGCCATGGCTCGAGCAGCGAGATGTCTGGCGAGGATGCCGTGCGCGTGGCCCGCGAGGCCGAACCGGCTGCGCTGCCCGAGGAGGAGTTCGCCGATCCCAACGGTTTCCAGGAAGGCCAGCCGGTGACCATCGCCGCGGTGGATTATGGGGCCGATCCGGTCGAGGGCGAGCTGGTGTTCGCCGGAGCGGAAGAGCTGATCCTGCGCCGCAGCGACGATCGCGCCGGCGTCGTGCATGTGCACTTCCCGCGCAGCGGCTATCGCATCGAGGCGCGCTGAGACCTACTGCGCCGCCGGGGCCGCCTGGTGCACGCTGGGCAGCTCGGCGGCCAGATCGCGGAAATAGGCGATGCGCTCGTAGCACAGCGTGAGTTCGCCGCTGATGCGGTTGAACCAGGCGTCCGGGGCGCCGCAGGTGGACATGCGCAGGGTCAGGTCCCGCGGCAGGGCGAAGGCTTCGCTGGCCTTGGCCGCCACCGCTTCCAGCTCACCGCTGGCACGGATCTTCTCCAGCAGCTCGGCACCGCCTGCAAGGTGCGCGGGAGGGGTGTCGTAGACCACCTTGATGCGGTGTCGCAGCGGTTGCGCGGCGCTGCGCCCGAAGTGCTCGCGAAACCACTGCACGGCATGGGCGACCTGCTCGTATTCGTCGGGGCAGTACAGCGCGCGTTCCACTGGCAGGCCGCTGACTTCCAGCACCCAGTCGAGCCGATCCGGGTCGCTGCCGTAGGCCAGGCAGGCGATGTTGTAGAAGCGCTGGGCGTCCAGCGCATGGCTGTCCCAGACCGGTACCGGGGAGCCGTCGCGTTCCGCGTTCTGCCATTCCATACGCCAGTAGTCGGCGACGTCCATCAGCTTGGCATAGAAATCGTCGCGGTGCTGTTCCTGCTGCAACAGGAAAAGGCCCATGAAACCGAGCTGGTCGGCGGCGTCCTCCTCGCGGCCAAGCACAGGCAGCTGCAGTTCGCTGATCAGCAGGTGCCCCATCTCGTGCATCAGGGTGAACTCGGCGTTGGCCACGGTAAAGCGCACCGCTTCCACCGACAGCTCGGGCGCGGTGCCGCCGTCCTGCGCCGGGGCCAGCATCGGCAGCAGCCATAGCAACCCGGCGAACCGCTTCATGGTGTGCCGTCCAGATCTGCATGGCTGAACGGCGCCGGGCGGCTCGGCCAGCTCAGCGCCAGGCGTTCGAACTCACGGGCCAGCAGGCTGGCGACGATAAGGTCGCGCAGCCAGCGATGATCGGCAGGAATCACGTACCAGGGCGCCGCGTCGCGGTGGGTGCGCCCCAGCACCTCGGCCCATTGCGCCTGGTGATCGGCGAAGTGGCGATGGTCGCGCAGATCGCCCAGGGTCAGTTTCCAGCGTTTTTCCGGATGATCCAGACGGCGATGCAGCCGCCGCTTCTGCTCGCCGAGCGAGAGCTGCAGGTAGCACTTGAGGGGGTGAATCCGTTGCGCGTGCATCCGCTGTTCGAATTCGGCGATCGCTCCGTAGCGTTGCGGCAGGTGCGCCACCGCGCACAGGCCGTCACGTACATCGCTGACCAGCGCCTCGTAGTAGCTGCGGTTGAACACGCCCAGCGTGCCAGGGGCCGGCAGGCGCTCGCGGTAACGCTGGAGAAACCCCTCGCGGCGCTCGTCCGGAGTCGGTGCCTGGAAACCGATGGCCGACATCCCGAGCGGGTCGAGGCCGGCGAGCACGCGGCGCACCACGCCGTTCTTGCCTGCGCAGTCGGGGCCCTGCAGGACGAGCAGCACGGCGTCCTGACGATTGGCCATGAGCATGCTCTGCTGCTCGCGCAGCCACTCCTTCAGCCCGGCCAGCTGTGTCTGCGCCTGCGGCCTGTCCAGCCCGTAGTCCCGCGCCGGATCACGCCCCAGCGGGGCGCTGGGGTCGCACAGGCAGTCATCGAGCAGGCTGTCCGGCAGGCGCATGGTGGGTTCAGTCCTTGCGGCGCTTGAGCTGATCCTTGAGCTGGGTGGGCAGCTGGCGAATGATCAGCATGTCGCGGTCCTCGTCGTATTCGATCTTCGAGCCCAGCAGGTGCGATTCGAAGCTGATCGACAACCCTTCGGCGCGGCCGGTGAAGCGGCGGAACTGGTTGAGGGTGCGCTTGTCCGGCGGGATCTCCGGCGACAGGCCGTAATCCTTGTTACGGATGTGCTCGTAGAAGGCCCGCGGCCGGTCCTCGTCGATCACCCCGGACAGTTCCTCGAGGGTGATCGGCTCGCCGAGCTTGGCCTGGGTGCTGGCGTAGTCCACCAATGCCGAGGTCTTTTCGCGGGCCTGCTCCTCCGGCAGGTCCTCGCTCTCCACGTAGTCGCTGAACGCCTTGAGCAGGGTGCGCGTCTCGCCGGGGGCATCGACGCCCTCCTGGCAGCCGATGAAATCGCGGAAGTACTCGGAGACCTTCTTGCCGTTCTTGCCCTTGATGAAGGAGATGTACTGCTTCGACTGCTTGTTGTTCTGCCACTCGGAAATGTTGATGCGTGCTGCCAGATGCAGCTGGCCCAGATCCAGATGCTTGGCTGGCGCCACATCCAGCGACTCGGTCACCGTCACGCCTTCGCTGTGATGCAGCAGGGCGATGGCCAGGTAGTCGGTCATGCCCTGCTGGTAGTGGGCGAACAGCACGTGACCACCGGTGGACAGATTGGACTCTTCCATCAGCTTCTGCAGGTGTTCCACGGCCTGGCGGCTGAAGGCGGTGAAGCCCTGGCTGCCTTCCATGTATTGCGCCAGCCAGCCGCTGAACGGATAGGCGCCGGATTCGCCGTGAAAGAAGCCCCAGGCCTTGCCCTGCTTGGCGTTGTAGCTTTCGTTGAGGTCCGCCAGCAGGTTCTCCATGGCCTGCGATTCGCCCAGCTCCGAATCGCGGGCGTGGAGAACGGCAGGTGTGCCGTCCGGTTTTTTCTCGATCAGGTGGACGATGCAGTGACGGATGGGCATGGCGAACTCGCGGGCTGAATGCAACAGGAGCGGCAGTTTACCCGAGAGCACGGGCATGAGCGCTTGTCGGTTCTGCTCAGGGTAGCGGACACGGATCAATGTCGGGGATCGCATGCAGCGCTAGCCTGCTGACTGCATCGGCTTTGCGAGGTACGGCATGTGAACAATGAATTCCTGGCCTGGTTGGGCGTCGCGCGTGGGCGTTTCCTCCTCCTGACGCTGAGCTGCGTGGCGCTCGGCATCGCCCTGGCGGCAAGTGCGCCCGGCGGGGAACTGGTGATCGGCGAAGCCGTGCTGGTGCTGCTCGGCGCCCTGGCGGCGCATGTGGCGGTCAATGCCCTCAACGAGTGGGGCGACTACCGCAGCGGGCTGGATCTGCAAACCCGTCGCACCGCGTTCAGCGGCGGCAGCGGCACGCTCGTGGTCCTGCCGCACCTGCTGCGTCGCACACTGCTGCTCGGGCTCGGCTGTCTGCTGTTCTGCGTGCTGATCGGGCTGTCCTTCCTCTTGCGCAAGCCACAGCTGCTGAGCAGCCTGGCGCCGCTCGGAGTGGTCGGCCTGCTGCTGGTGGTTGGCTACACGCCCTGGCTGACACGACACCCCTGGCTCTGCCTGTTCGCCCCTGGGCTGGGCTTCGCCCTGATGGTCCTGGGGACGCGCATCGCCCTGGCCGGCCCGCCGAGCGCAGGCGATCTGTGGCTGACCCTGACGCCGCTGCTGTTGTGCAACAACCTGCTGCTGCTCGCCCAGTTTCCGGACGTCGAGGCGGATCGGGCGGTGGGCCGGCGTACGTTGCCGATGCAGCTCGGCTGCGACGGTGCGCTGTGGGTGGTCATCGGCCAATGGCTGCTGGCCTACGGCGCGTTGCTGCTGGCGCTCTATCAGGCCGAGATTTCCGGCGCCGGTCTGGGGCTGCTCTGTCTGCCGCTGGCTTTGCGCGCGACATGGCTGCTGTGGCACCGGCCGCAGCGACTGTTGCCTGCCCTGGGGCTGAACGCGGGCATCAGCGTCGCGACACCGCTGCTGATGGCGCTGGGACTGACGATCCTCTAACGCCAAACCAGGCGGCATGCGGCGGCCCGAGGCAAATCGGGCTTGCCGGAAGGGTAGCCGCCGCGAGTAGACTGGCTGCCCTCTCAACAGGGTACGTTTCTATGACTGCTGCATGGCGCAATGCTGCCTGGATACTCGCCGGTGGTTCGCTGATCCTCGCCATTTCCCTCGGGGTGCGGCACGGCTTCGGCCTGTTCCTGCCGCCGATGAGTGCTGAGTTCGGCTGGGGGCGGGAAGTGTTCGCCTTCGCCATTGCCGTGCAGAACCTGATCTGGGGGCTGGTGCAGCCGGTGACCGGTGCGCTGGCCGATCGCTTCGGCGTCGCACGTGCCGTGCTCATCGGCGGCATTCTCTATGCGGTGGGATTGGCGCTGATGGCGATGTCCGATTCCCCAGCGACGCTGACCCTCAGCGCCGGACTGCTGATCGGCCTGGGCCTGTCGGGTACCTCGTTTTCCGTGATTCTCGGCGCTGTCGGCCGCGCGGTGCCGCCAGAGAAGCGCAGCATGGCGATGGGTATCGCCAGTGCGGCCGGCTCCTTCGGCCAGTTCATCATGCTGCCGGGTAGCCTGGGGCTGATCGAATGGCTGGGCTGGTCCTCGGCATTGCTGGCGCTGGCCTTGCTGGTCGCCTTGATCGTGCCGCTCGCCGGCATGATGCGCAGCCCCGCTCAGGCGCCGGCGGCGGCCGGAACGCAGCAGTCGCTGGGTGAGGCGCTGCGCGAAGCGGTCGGTCATTCGGGGTTCCGCCTGCTGGCGCTGGGTTTCTTCGTCTGCGGGTTTCAGGTGGTGTTCATCGGTTTGCACCTGCCGGCCTATCTGGTCGACCAGCACCTGCCGGCGCAGGTCGGCACCACCGTGCTGGCGCTGGTCGGGCTGTTCAACGTGGTAGGCACCTACACCGCCGGCTGGCTCGGCAGCTGCTACTCCAAGCCGAAGCTGCTTGCCGGGCTGTACCTGATCCGCGGGGTGGTGATCAGCATCTTCCTGCTGATGCCGCTGAGCGTGTGGAGCGCCTATGCGTTTGGCATCGTCATGGGGCTGCTCTGGCTGTCCACGGTGCCGCTCACCAACGGCACGGTGGCTACCATGTTCGGCGTGCGCAACCTGTCCATGCTCGGTGGCATCGCCTTCCTGTTCCATCAGCTGGGCTCGTTCTTCGGCGGTTGGCTGGGCGGTTGGCTGTACGACCGTACCGGCAGCTATGACCTGGTCTGGCAGATCGCGATCGCCCTCAGCCTGATCGCCGCGGTGCTCAACTGGCCGATTCGCGAGCAGCCGGTGGATAGGTTGCGTGCGGCGCAAGCCAACTGATGCGTCGCCTGTGGCTCGGCGCGGCGGGTGCCCTGCTACTGGGCGCGCTGGCGCTGCTCGCTTGGTGGGGCTGGCAGCGCGGTGGCCTGGCGCTGCTGCAGCTGGGCCTGGGCACCTGCTGAGCCTGGCGGCCGTGCCGCCGGTTTCCTCGTTCGATCCGTTTTCTTCTTCCGCTCCCGCAGTCTGGCACCGCAACGGCCGCCAAACGGTACGGCAAGCAGGGAATCAATTGGCCGTTCACTGCTCAAAGACGAAGCGGCGTAGAAGAAGTTAAGAACAAATCGCCGGTTTTTAGCAGCAAGCTATCGGCATTTGTGCGTGCACGCCCACTAACACGTGACTGTCCGCGTCCCCTGATTTCAGGCACGGCTGTCGCATAACCGTCATCAACAGTTGGTAAATACCTGCCGCACGCAGTCAATGGAGCAATAACCGATGTCCACTCTCACCGAACTCGCCCAGCAAATCGCCAAGCTCTATCCGCTGAAGGACAAGCGCGTCGGCAAGCGATACCGCGTGGTGGGCGAGCTGGCCGGGATGACCGAACTGGAAGAGATCAACGGCGAGCCGCGCTACATCCGTACGCTGGCGCTCAAAGACCGCCAGGTCTGGGATATTGCCGTCTGATGCATCTACGGCGTTGAGCGTCGCCGCGGTCAGGACCGCGGCCAGCGCTCGGTGCGCCAGGCAGCCTGCTCGGCTGCATCGAGAAAGGTCCAGGTGACGAAGCGACTTTTCTTCTGCCCCTGGGCCATATCCAGCGCCTGAACCTGCAGCGCACCCAGGCGTTGCAAGCGCGCCATCAACGGTGCCACGTTGCCACCCTTCGATACCAGCGTACTGAACCGGTAGACCTGCTTGGCGAACGCCACGCTCTCGTCCGCCATGCGCGCGACGAATGCCGCCTCGCCACCCTCGCACCAGAGCTCTGCCGCCTGGCCGCCGAAGTTCAGCTTCGGCAGCTTGCGGCTCGGGTCCAGCTTGCCGAGATTGCGCCACTTGCGCTGGCTGCCGCTGGCAGCCTCGGCCTGCGAGGCGTGGAATGGCGGATTGCACAGGGTCAACTCGAAGCGCTCGTCCGCCGCCAGGATGCCCTTGAAGAGCTGCGTCGAGGTGTCCTGCCGGCGCAACTCGATGGCCTTGTCTAGCCTGTTGGCCGCGGCAATGGTGCGCGCCGAGGCCAGCGCCGTGGCGTCGATGTCACTGCCAGTGAAGCGCCAGCCATATTCGCGATGGCCGATCAGCGGGTAGATGCAGTTGGCGCCGGTGCCGATATCGAGCACCCGGACCGCGGCGCCACGCGGGATGACGCCGGCGTTATCGGCGGCCAGCAGGTCGGCCAGGCCGTGCAGGTAATCCGCCCGTCCCGGCACCGGCGGGCAGAGGTAGCCGGCAGGAATGTCCCAGTGCTGGATGCCGTAGAACTGCCGCAGCAGTGCGCGGTTGAACACCCTTACCGCATCCGGATTGGCGAAGTCGATGCTCTGCTTGCCGTAGGGATTGAGGATGACGTACTCGCCCAGCTCCGGGCAGGCGGCGATCAGCTTGGGAAAGTCGTAGCGGCCGCTGTGGCGGTTGCGTGGATGCAGCACGGCCTTCGGCTCGGCAGGGCGCGGCTGGGACGAGGTTTTGCGTGGCATCGGATCGACTGGAGGTTGGCGGCTGGGCGCGCATTGTCCCACAACCGCCTCGGCTGGCTAGTGCCGGCGCGGCACCATCAGCATCCACAGCAGCCCCCAGAGCAGCGCGCCGGCGCCAAGCCAGAAGGCGCTGTGCAGGCTGCCGCCCATGCCCATCCAGATGCTGGTCAGCCAGGGCGCGGCCAGTTGGGTCAGGCCGTACAGCGCGATCAGTGCCGCCGACAGGCGTGGGCCCTGATGCGGCTGCAGCGCGCGGGCCAGGCGCTGGGTCAGCAGTACGGTGCCGAGGAAGGTGCCGCCGACCAGCACCGCACACAGCAGGATGCCGACGGCCCCCGGCAACAGCAGCGCGGCCAGCACGCCGAGCAGCTGGGTCAGATAGCTCAGGCGCAGGGCGATGTCGTCGCCCAGGCGCACACCCAGACGGTTCCACAACCAGGGCGAGGGCAGGGTTGCCAGCGCCACCACCAGCCAGCTGCCGCCGATGAGAAAGTCGCCGGGCTCCACCTGCAGGCGCGCCACCATGGGCAGAAAGGTCATCGGCAGGATGTAGCCCATTCCGGCGCCGGCGTAGGAGAGAAACAGTGGCGTGCTGGCGCGGTCGAGCAGCTTGCCACTCGGTGTCGTCGCGGACGGGGCGGGGGCCTGCTCGGTTGGCAGGTCCAGCCGCGACAGCTGGCGCCAGCCCCACCAGGCCAGCGGCATCGACAGCAGCGCCGCCGGCCACCAGCGATCGGCGCCCAGCAGGTAACCGTCGCTCAGGCTGACCAGCAGGCTGGACAGGATCAGGCCGACGCAAACCCCGAGGTAGACCAGCCCGCTGGCCGACACGCGTTGCTGTCGTGCCAGCCACTCGAGGATCAGCGAGGGCGCCTGGACGAACACCAGGCCATTGCTGATGCCGTTGGCCAGGCGCAGCGCGGCGAGGGCATCGGCGGATTCGGCCTGGGTCTGCAGCAGGCTGCTGAGCACGTGCAGCGCCAGTGCCCAGGGCAGGCTGCGGCGGATCTGCGCGACGCGGTGCCAGCGCACCGCGAGCAGTGCGCCGATCAGGTAACCGAGGTAGTTCCAGCTGGCGATGCTGGCGCCTTCCTGCACGGTCAGCAGGCCGTCTTCCACCAGCCAGGGCAGCAGCGGGGTGTATACGAAGCGGCCAAGGCCGTGGACGACCAGCAAAAGAATGGCACCGGCCAGCAGGACCGGAAACAGCGCGACGCGTTGAGGCATGGAGTTGTTCTTTTTCGAATGAGGCCTCGAGCTTAACGGCTGTGCCGCTTGCCCGCCATGCCACATTGAGCGTCACGGCGCCCTGCGTGATGCCGTCTCAGAGCGGAAACACCAGCGGTACCAGCAGCACCGCGACGATCATCACCAGCACGGTGAAGGGCACGCCGATGCGCACGAAGTCGCCGAAACGGTACTGCCCCGGGCCGAGCACCAGGGTGTTCACCGGCGAGGAGATCGGCGTCATGAAGGCGGCCGAGGCGGCGAGCGCGACGATCATGGCGAACGGGTACGGCGAGGCACCCAGCTGTTCGGCGGTGGCCAGCGCCACCGGCGCCATCAGCACGGCGGTGGCGGTGTTGGAGATGAACAGGCCGATCAGTGCGGTGAGCAGGAACAGGCAGGCGAGCAGCGCGTGCGGCCCGGCATCGCCGAGCAGGCCGACCAGTCCCGAGGTGGCGAGGGCAATGCCGCCGGTCTTCTGCAGCGCGAGGGCGAACGGCAGCATGCCGACGATCAGCACCAGGCTCTGCCAGTGGATCGCCTTGTAGGCGCTGTCCATGTCGATGCAGCGGAACAGGCCCATGACCAGACAGCCGATCAGCGCCGCCAGCACGTTGGGCACCAGGCCGCTGACCATCAGTGCGACCATCAGCGCCAGGCCGAGCAGGGCGAATGGCGCCTGGTTGGCCGCGGGCGCCACGTCGTCCACCTCCGCCGGCAGGCTTAGCACCAGGAAGTCGCGGCTCAGACCCTGCAGGCGGTGGATGTGCTTCCAGCTGCCGGCAACCAGCAGGGTGTCGGCCGGCTTTAGCTTCTCGTCCACCAGCAGACCCTGCAGCGCCTCTCGATTGCGCCGCAGCCCGACGACGTTGAGCTTGTGCCGGCTGCGAAAACCCAGCTGCTGGATGGTCTTGCCCGGCAGGCGCGAATCCGGTGGCAGCGCCACTTCCGCCAGGCCCAGCTCGCGGGCGTGGTCGGCATAGTAGGAGGTGCTCAGCTGCAGCGGCTCGAGACCGAGTTCGCGGTAGGCACCGAGCAGGCCGATGGCCGGGCTGGCCAGGTCCACCAGCAAGACATCGCCGACGAACAGTTCGGTATTGCCGGTGGCGATCAGCAGCAGGTTGCGCAAGCGTTCGTGGCGCTCTACCGCGATCACGTTGATGCCGTACTCGCTGCGCAGCCGCAGGGCGTCCAGTGCCTGATTGGCCAGGATCGAGCCGGGCAGCACGCGCAGGCGTCGCTCGCGCTCGTCGAGCCGGTAATCTCGCGCGAGATCGGCCAGGGTGTGTCGCGGTTCCACGGCCGGGCCGTGCTTGTCGGAGCCGAGCCAGCGACGTGCCAGCAGCATGTAGCCAATCCCGAGCAGCAGGATCGCCAGGCCGATGGGCGTGAAGTCGAAGAAGGCGAAACCCTCGAGCCCGGCGCGGCGCAGTTCGCTGTTGATCACCAGGTTCGGCGGCGTCGCCACCAGGGTCAGCATGCCGCTGATGAGGCCGGCAAAGGCCAGCGGCATCAGCAGGCGCCGCGGCGAGACCTTCATGCGGTTGGCGATACCCAGCACCACGGGAATGAAGATGGCCACCACACCGGTGGAACTCATCACCGAGCCGAGCCCGGCGACCGCCAGCATCAGCAGCACCAGCAGGCGCGTTTCGCTGCTGCCCGCGGCGCGCATCAGCCAGTCGCCCAGGCGGTAGGCGACGCCGGTGCGTACCAGGCCGTCGCCGATGACGAACAGTGCGGCGATCAGCACCACGCTCGGATCGCTGAAGCCGGCCAATGCCTCCTGCACGCTGAGCACGCCGGTCAGGGGCAGGGCGACCATGGCCAGCAGCGCGACCACGTCCATGCGCGGCCTGTTCAGCACGAACAGGCCGACGCAGCCGGCCAGCAGGGCGAGGACCAGAAGCAGATCGCCGTTCATGGCAATCAGGGGTAATCGAGGATGGCTTTGATCTGCGGCAGCTGGCGTTCGATCCAGCTCCTGTCTATGGCGCCCCAGTCGCGGATCAGGTAGCGCCCGGCGTTATGCCGTTCGCCGTCGTCCTGGACGAAGACGCAGTCGATATCCAGGTCGGCGAGGGCGGCCAGGGTGTCCTGGGCGGTACGGCGCGGCATACCGGTGGCTTCCATCAACGCCGGGACGCTGCAGGCGGTGCCGCTGTCGATCAGCCAGGCGACGTAGAGTCGGCGGTAGAAGCTGGTTTTGGTCTTGCTGACGGTCATGGAAGGTCCCTGGCCAGGTCGTCTGTGGGGACAGCGACCTGGCCGGGCTCGCTACGTTCAGCGCAGGGCGAGCATGCCGATGTAGGTCGCGGCGCCCGCAGTGTAACCGAGGAAGGCCAGCAGGCTGACGCGCTTGATGTACCAGGTGAAGCTGATCTTCTCCATGCCCATCGCGGCGACACCTGCGGCCGAGCCGATGATCAGCGTGCTGCCGCCGGTGCCGGCGCAGTAGGCCAGCATTTCCCAGAAGTTGCCGTCGACGACGAACTGCGACATCCAGCCGAGTTCTTCTGCAGCGGTAGCCGCCAACATCTTCTCGCTCACCAGCGGGTACATCTTCATCGCACCGGCCACCAGCGGCACGTTATCGACCACGGCCGAGAGCAGGCCGATGGCGTAGTTGATCGCATAGATATGGCCCAGCGACTCGCGCAGCGCGGTGGCAACCTGGGTCAGATGGCCCGCGGTGGCCAAGCTGGAAACCGCCAGCAGGATGCCGAGGAAGAACAGCACGCTGGGGGTGTCGACCTTGCGCAGCACGCCGACCACCGAGAGCGGGTGCTTGTCCTCGGCATTCTTGTTGCGGTGGATGAATTCGGTGGTCACCCAGAGCACGCCGAGGCCGAAGAGAATGCCCATGTACGGTGGCAGGTGGGTCACGGTCTTGAAGATTGGCACGAACAGCAGGGCGGCGAGGCCGAGACCCAGCACCAGGTTGCGCTCGAAAACGGTGGTGGTCGGCGGGTGCTTCTCGGCCAGGTGGGCACGCGGCCGCGGCCGCGGAGCTTCGCCGCGCAGGGTGAAGCTGAGGATGATCAGCGGCACCAGTAGGCAGACCAGGCTCGGCAGGAACAGGTTGACGATCACGCCCGAGGCGGTGATCTGGTTGCCGATCCAGAGCATGGTGGTGGTCACGTCACCGATGGGCGACCAGGCACCGCCGGAGTTGGCGGCGATCACCACGACGCCGACGAACAGCCAGCGCTCCGGGCGACCGCGGATCAGCTTGCGCAGCAGCGAGACCATGACGATGGTGGTGGTCAGGTTGTCCAGTGCCGCGGAGAGGAAGAAGGTGAGGAAGCCGACGATCCACAGCAGGTGCACGCGCTTGCGGGTCTGGATGCGGTCGGTGATGGCCTTGAAGCCCTCATGGGAGTCGATCAGCTCGACGATGGTCATCGCCCCGAGCAGGAAGAACAGGATCTCCGACACTTCACCGAGGTGGTGGCGCAGCGCCTCGACCACCACGGCCGACGAATCTGCCGGATCGTGGCTGCCGTGTTGCAGCAGCGGGAGGATATGGTCGGCACCCAGTACCAGAATGGTCCAGGTGAGCACCGCGGTGAGAATCGCCGCAGCGGCCTTGTCGATCTTCAGGGGATGCTCGAAGGCTATGCATAGATAGCCTATGACGAACACGACAGCCATGAGTGCATACATCGGAGGGACTCCATCTTGAGGAACCTTGCCGGGCATGCGGACGTGGCGACGCAGCCTCGGCGGCTGGCAGGGGCACGATTGGCTGTCGAAGGTGAAACAAGTCGAGGCGGTGGTCTGCCCAGGGGAACGGTGCGCGTTCGGCGCCGTGCATCGGCGCTTCGCAGCGGGTGCTCATTTCACATCGTCGAGCGGTTCGTTTTGGCTATAACGGCCTGCCAGTATGTAAAGGGGTGTTTCATGTGCGACATAGTGTATCAGCGATGCCGGTAATAACTTGTCATCAATCAAGATGACCGCCATAAGCAAAAAGGCCAGCACCTTTCGGGCTGGCCTTTCTGTTTTGCCGGGCTCGCGTCAGAGCGTGGCGATGCGGTCGCGCTGTTCCTGCAGCTTGGCCTTGGCCTGTTCCGCCTCGGCCAGTTTGGCGCGCTCCTTGTCGATCACCTCGGCCGGCGCCTTGTCGACGAAGCCGGCGTTGGACAGCTTGCCGCCGACGCGCTTGACCTCGCCGTCCAGGCGCGCGATTTCCTTGTCCAGGCGTGCCAGTTCGGCGTCCTTGTCGATCAGGCCGGCCATCGGCACCAGCACCTGCATGTCGCCCACCAGGGCGATCGCCGAGAGCGGCGCTTCTTCGCCGTCGCCGAGCAGGCGTACGCTTTCCAGCTTGGCCAGTTTCTTCAGCAACGGCTCGTTGTCGGCCAGACGGCGCTGGTCCTCGGCCGAGGCGTTGCCCAGCACGACGTCGATACGCTTGGCCATGGAGATGTTCATCTCGCCGCGGATCTGGCGAATGCCGAGCATGAAGGCCTTGACCCACTCGATATCGCCTTCGGCGGCTTCATCGATGCGCTCCGGGTTGAATTCCGGCCAGGGCTGCAGCATCAGCGTCGGCCCGGACTTGCCGGCCAGCGGCGCGACGCGCTGCCAGATTTCCTCGGTGATGAACGGCATGAACGGGTGGGCCAGGCGCAGTGCGGTTTCTAGCACGCGCACCAGGGTGCGACGGGTGCCGCGCTGGCGTTCGACGCTGGCGGTCTCGTCCCACAGCAGCGGTTTGACCAGCTCCAGATACCAGGCGCAGTACTCGTCCCAGATGAACTCGTAGAGCGCCTGGGCGGCCAGGTCGAAACGGAAGGCCTCGAGCTGGCGGGTCACTTCGGCTTCGGTGCGCTGGAGCGCGGAGATGATCCAGCGATCTACCGAGGAAAGCTCGACCGGCTCACCATTGACGCCGGTGTCCTTGCCCTCGGTGTTTTCGAAGACGAAGTTGGCGGCGTTCCAGATCTTGTTGCAGAAGTTGCGGTAACCCTCGACACGACCCATGTCGAACTTGATATCGCGGCCCGTCGACGCGAGGGAACAGAAGGTGAAGCGCAGGGCGTCGGTGCCGTAGCTGGCGATGCCTTCGGGGAATTCGGCGCGGGTCTGCTTGGCGATCTTCTCGGCCAGCTTGGGTTGCATCATCCCGCTGGTGCGCTTGGTCAGCAGTTCATCGAGGGTGATGCCATCGACGATGTCCAGCGGATCGAGCACGTTGCCCTTGGACTTGGACATTTTCTGCCCCTGGCCATCGCGGACCAGACCGTGCACGTAAACGGTCTTGAACGGAATCTGCCCGGTCAGGTGGGTGGACAGCATGATCATCCGGGCGACCCAGAAGAAGATGATGTCGAAGCCGGTGACCAGCACGTCGGTGGGGTGGAAGGTCTTGAGGAACTCGGTCTGCTGCGGCCAGCCGAGGGTGGAGAAGGTCCACAGGCCGGAGCTGAACCAGGTGTCCAGCACATCCTCATCCTGACGCAGCTCGACGTTGTTGCAGAGGTTGTACTTGCTGCGTACCTCCACTTCGTCGCGGCCGACATAGACGTTGCCGGCTTCGTCGTACCAGGCCGGGATGCGATGGCCCCACCAGAGCTGGCGGCTGATGCACCAGTCCTGGATGTCGCGCATCCAGCTGAAATACATGTTCTCGTACTGCTTGGGCACGAACTGGATCTCGCCGCTTTCCACGGCTGCGATGGCCTTCTCGGCCAGCGGCTTGGTGGAAACGTACCACTGGTCGGTCAGCCAGGGCTCGATGATGGTGCCCGAGCGATCACCGCGCGGGACCTTCAGCGCGTGGTCGTCGATCTTTTCCAGCAGGCTCATGGCCTCGAACTCGGCGACGATGGCCTTGCGCGCATCGAAACGGTCCATGTGGGCATAGCCGTCCGGCAGGCTGCCGTCGATCTTGTCGTTCACCGTGCCGTCGATGTTGAACACCTGGGCGCGGGCCAGCACGCAGGCGTTCTGGTCGAAGATATTGATCAGCGGCAGCTGGTGGCGCTTGCCGACTTCGTAGTCGTTGAAGTCGTGAGCGGGGGTGATTTTCACGCAGCCGGTACCGAACTCGAGATCGACGTAGTCATCGGCCACGATGGGGATCAGGCGGTTGACCAGCGGCAGCATGACGTGGCGGCCGATCAGGTTCTTGTAGCGCTCGTCCTCGGGATGCACTGCCACGGCGGCGTCGCCGAGCATGGTTTCCGGGCGGGTGGTGGCGACCACCAGGTAATCCAGGCCATCGGCGGTCTTGCAACCATCGGCCAGCGGATAACGCAGGTGCCAGAGGTGACCCTTCTCGTCGTGGTTTTCCACTTCCAGATCGGAAATGGCGGTGTGCAGCTTGGTATCCCAGTTGACCAGACGCTTGCCGCGATAGATCAGGCCGTCTTCATGCAGGCGTACGAAGGCTTCCTTGACCGCCTCGGAAAGGCCGTCGTCCATGGTGAAGCGCTCCCGCGACCAGTCCACCGAGCTGCCCAGGCGACGGATCTGCCGGGTGATGTTGCCGCCGGATTCTTCCTTCCATTGCCAGACCTTCTCGAGAAACTTCTCGCGTCCCAGGTCGTGACGGCTGGTGCCCTGCGCGGCCAGCTGCCGCTCGACCACCATCTGCGTGGCGATACCGGCATGGTCGGTGCCTGGCTGCCACAGGGTGTTGCGGCCTTGCATGCGGCGCCAGCGGATCAGCGCATCCATGATTGCGTTGTTGAAGCCATGGCCCATGTGCAGGCTGCCGGTGACGTTCGGCGGCGGAATCATGATGGTGTAGGGCTCGCCGGAGCCTTGTGGGGCGAAGTAATTGTTCGATTCCCAGGTCTGGTACCAGGAAGTCTCGATGGCGTGCGGCTGGTAGGTCTTGTCCATGCGGCGGGACCCTTAAAACGGCTGGTCGGAAAAACGGGCAAGTATAAAGGCAAACGGCCGCGAGATTTAGCGGCCGTGCGGATTAACTACGCATTCACGGGTCAGCTGCGAGGCGGGGGTGTGCGCACCAGCCGGTCGATCCGGCTTTCCAGGCGGCGCTTGAGCTCGGCTTCGATCTGCGGCACGAAGTCGTCGATCACTTCCTGCAGGATCAGGTTGGCCGCGGTGCGCAACTCGTGATCGATATGCCGCTCGGCCAGCGAGCGGAAGGCGCTGCGCACGCTGGTTTCCCGCGGCTCGTCGTCGCTGGGGGTGGCGGCTGCGATGGCCGGCCCGGGTTCGACGATATCGGACAGCAGCGGGATGCTGTCCGGATCCACGGGGGCGCCTGTTGCGGCGGTGTCGGGGAAATCGTCGCCGAGCAGCGCGCGAATGGATTCGAGATCGCTCAGCAGTTCGGCGGGTTTGTTCGGGGCTTTCGGTGTCATCTGCGTGGTTCCGGGCTGGTGCATCCCGGCTGTTTGCCAGGGGGTATCCCTTGCTGTCTAAAGATTGGAGCGGTTAGAGCTCGACCCTTTGTGGATCATAGCCCTGGCGCCGATACAGGCGAAAATTCTCCCGGCAGGCGGTCAGCAGCTGCGGCTCCTGGTTGACGATCTCGATGACACGGCTGAAACGGTCGATATGCGCCGAGAGTGTCGGTGCCAGGTTGATCAGCAGGCCCTGGGCGGTCGGTGGTTCCTGTTCGAGCCCGATGACCACTGGCGCCTGCACCTCCTCGGCGTACTGCTCGTGCGGGATGAAACGTTCCGCGCGAAAGCTCCAGAGCAGCTCGTCGAGCCGGGTCGACTGGTCCTCGTCACTGCAGCGGACGAATACCTGCAGGCCATGTTGCCAGCCTTTGGCTGCCAGCTGGCAGGCCGCGCGCAGCCGCCCGAGCGGGTTGTCGTCCGGCAGCACGTAGAACTCGATGCGTGTCATGGACGTGCGCCCGCCGGCCCGGCGAGCGCGGGGCCGTGTCGGCCGCTGTCACGCGCGGTGATCGGGCTCATCCGTTGATCCGGTCCAGCAGATACTGGGTCAGCAGGGGCACGGGACGGCCAGTCGCGCCTTTTTCCTTGCCGCCACTGGTCCAGGCGGTGCCGGCGATGTCCAGGTGGGCCCAGGGGTACTTCTTGGTGAAGCGCGAGAGGAAGCAGGCGGCAGTGATGGTGCCGGCCTTGGGCCCGCCGATATTGGCGATGTCGGCGAAGGGGCTGTCCAGCTGCTCCTGATACTCGTCGAACAGCGGCAATTGCCAGGCGCGGTCGGCGGCGCTTTCGCCGGCCTGCAGCAGCTGCTGGATGAGCTCGTCGTTGTTGCCGAGCAGGCCCGAGGTATTGCTGCCCAGCGCGACGATGCAGGCGCCGGTCAGGGTGGCCACGTCGACCACGGCTCGCGGCTCGAAGCGCTCGGCGTAGGTCAGGGTGTCGCACAGCACCAGTCGGCCTTCGGCGTCGGTGTTGAGGATCTCAACGGTCTGGCCGCTCATGGTGGTGACGATGTCACCCGGGCGAGTCGCGCCGCCGCTGGGCATGTTCTCGGCGCAGGCCAGCAGGCAGACCAGGTTGATCGGCAACTGCAGTTCGAGCACGGCCTTGAGCGTACCGAGCACGCTGGCGGCGCCGCCCATGTCGTACTTCATCTCGTCCATGCCCAGGCCCGGCTTGAGGCTGATGCCGCCGGTATCGAAGGTAATGCCCTTGCCGACCAGTGCGTAGGGCTTGTCGCCCTTCTTGCCGCCGTTGTACTGCAGAACGATGATGCAGCCCGGCTGGTCGCTGCCCTGGGATACCGCGAGGAACGCGCCGGCGCCGAGCTCGCGCAGTTTCTTTTCGTCCAGCACATCGAGCTTGACGCCCTTGTAGGCCTTGCTCAGCTGCCGGGCCTGATCGGCGAGGAAGGTCGGGTGGCAGACGTTCGGCGGCAGGTTGCCCAGGTCGCGGGTGAAGGCCATGCCGGTGGCGATCGCCGAGGCCTCGCGGGCGGCACGCTCGACGCCGGCCTGTTCGGCCTTGTCGCAGAGCAGGATGATCTTCTGCAGTGCACGCGGTTCGGCCTTCTTGCTCTTGAATTGGTCGAACACGTACTGGCCGTCGGCAACGATTTCCACCAGCAGGCGTGTGCGGGCATAGCTGTCGCGCCCCTTGACCTGCACGTCCTGCATGGCGAAAGCAGCATCGCCACCACCCAGATTCTTGATGACCGCCAGCGCTGCATTGACCACTTTGCGCCATTGGCGGCTGTCGAGTTCATCCGCCTTGCCGGTGCCGACCAGCAGTACCCGCTCGGCCTTGAGGCCCGGCAGGCCGTGCAGCAGCAGCGTCTGTCCCGGCTTGCCCTGGATGTCGCCCCGCTTGAGCGCAGTGCTGAGCGCGCCAGCGCTGGCGCTGTCCACGCTCTGTGCGACGCTGCCGAGCTGGCAGTTCTCGCCGAGCGGCAGGATCAGGGTGGCGGTCTTCTGGGTGGAGGCTTTGGCGCTTTTGACAACAAATTCCATGACGTGGTGTCCCCAAGACAAAGAGTCGGGTTTGCAGGATAATGCCGGGCTTATTTTCCGGTGGTTCGCCTGTTCGGTCGTTACTTGACGACTGCGCTAGGCTAGAAACGTTGCAATCGCCTGAGCTTGTCAGTGATCGCGACGACGCGACTTGCGCGCCATTACCAATTTCCAACGGTCTGCTGCGGCGGGCCGGCAACTGGCGGCTAGTTTGAGCGTTGCCGCCAGAGCCTGACAACCCTGGAGTGTCTGGTTTGATCGTCTTTCGTTACCTGTCCCGAGAGCTGCTGATCACCATGAGCGCGGTCAGTGCCGTGCTGCTGGTGATCATCATGAGCGGCCGCTTCATCAAGTATCTGGCCCAGGCTGCGCAGGGGGTGCTCGATCCGGGCGTGCTGCTGCTGATCATGGGCTTCCGCCTGCCGGGCTTCCTGCAACTGATTCTGCCGCTGGGGTTGTTCCTCGGCATCCTGCTGGCCTACGGGCGCCTCTATCTCGAAAGCGAAATGACCGTGCTCTCGGCCACGGGCATGAGTCAGCGACGCCTGCTGGCCTACAGCCTGGCACCGGCAGCCCTGGTCGCTGCGCTGGTCGGCTGGCTGAGCCTGGGCCTGGCGCCGCAAGGCATCGCCGAGGTGGATCGGATACTCAATCAGCAGGATTCGCTGACCGAGTTCGACACCCTGGTGCCAGGGCGTTTCCAGACCCTGCGCGGCGGTTCGCGCGTCACCTATACCCGTGAGCTCTCGGCCGACCGCAGCGAGCTTGGCGGTGTGTTCATTTCCGAGACCAACGTTTCGCGTCAGACCGGCAAGGAGAGCGGGCTGTCCGTACTCGTCGCCGAGAGCGGTCGGCAGGAGATTCAGCCGGACGGCAGCCGGTACCTGATTCTGGAAAATGGTTATCGCTATGACGGCAACCCGGGGCAGGCGGATTACCGTGCGATTCAGTACGACACCTACGGTGTGCTGCTGCCCAAGCCGGAAGTGAGCATGGAGCTGAGCGAGCGCGAGGCGATGCCGACCCGCGAGCTGCTGGGTAGCGATAACCTTCGGCACCGCACCGAGCTGCACTGGCGGCTGTCGCTGCCGCTGCTGGTATTCGTCGTCACCGTGCTCGCCGTGCCGCTGGCCAAGGTCAATCCGCGGCAGGGGCGCTTCCTCAAGCTGCTGCCGGCCATCCTTCTGTACATGACCTATCTCGCGCTGCTGATCGCCGTGCGTGGTGCGCTGGACAAGGGGCGCCTGCCCATGGCGCTGGGTCTGTGGTGGGTGCACGGGCTGTTTCTGGCGATCGGCCTGCTGATGCTGTTCTGGGAGCCCATCAGGCTGCGAATGAAGAAGCGTCGCGCGCAGCTGGAGGTGGCTCGTGGTTAAGCTCGATCGCTACATCGGTATCCACGTCTTTCTCGCCATCCTCACGGTGCTCGGCATCATCGTCGGTCTGGCGCTGCTGTTCGCGTTCATCGACGAGCTGGGCGACGTCCAGGGCAACTACGGTCTGGGCGACGCCCTGCAATACGTCCTGCTGACCTCGCCGCGCCGGTTGTACGACATGCTGCCGATGGCGGCTCTGATCGGCTGCCTGATCGGTCTCGGCACGCTGGCCAGCAGCAGCGAGCTGACCATCATGCGCGCGGCCGGGGTTTCCCTGGGGCGCATCGTACTGTCAGTGATGAAGCCGATGCTCGTTCTGCTCGTCGCAGGAATTCTGATTGGCGAGTATGTTGCGCCGCTGACCGAAGACATCGCCCAGGCCAGGCGCTCCCTGGCGCAGGGGGCGGGTGAGGCGCAGAGCAGCAAGCGCGGCTTGTGGCATCGTCAGGAAAACGAGTTCGTGCACGTCAACGCGGTACAGCCCGGCGGTGTGCTGGTGGGGGTCACGCGTTACCGCTTCGACGAGGAGCGTCGCCTGCTGTCCTCCAGCTTCGCGCGTCGCGCCAGCTATCAGGGCGATCACTGGCGGCTCGAGAACATTGCCACCACCCATTTTCGTGGTGATCACACCGAAGTCGCGCGCGCGTCCGAGGAGCGTTGGGACGTCCAGCTGACACCGCAGCTGCTCGGCACCGTGGTGATGGAGCCGGAGGCGCTGTCGATCACCGGCTTGTGGCGATACATTCACTATCTGGGCGAACAGGGGCTGAACAACAGCCGCTACTGGCTGGCGTTCTGGACCAAGGTCCTGCAGCCGGCGGTCACCGTGGCGCTGGTGCTCCTGGCGATTTCCTTCATCTTCGGGCCGCTGCGTTCGGTGACGCTGGGGCAGCGGATCTTCACCGGCGTGGTCGTCGGCTTCGTGTTCCGGATCATTCAGGATCTGCTGGGGCCGGCGAGTCAGGTGTTCGGTTTCTCGCCGCTGCTGGCGGTGGTGTTGCCGGCCTGTGTCTGTGCGCTGATCGGCACCTGGTTGCTGAGGCGCGCCGGCTGAGGCATCGCCGTCGCGCATGGCGACGGCGACCGGTAGAGAGGCGCGTGCCCGGCCAGGTCTGATGGCTCGGGCGCTGCGATTACTTCTTGTGGATGTTTTTCGGCAGTTGCACCGCCTGGCTCTCGGAATAGATGTCGTGCCAGGTGCGCTTCTGCTTGTCGATCAGCATCCACCAATAGCCCATTCCCAGGCACAGCAGCGAAACGATCGCGATCAGAAAGCGCAGCAGCGCCTGCCACAGATCGATGGCGCGGCCGTCGCTGTTCTGGATGCGGATGCCCCAGACCTGCATGCCCAGCGTCTGACCGTTGTGGGTCCAGAACTTGGCGAAGAAGCCGAACAGGCTGAACAGCAGCAGCGTCGAGAGCAGTGGGTCGATATCCAGGCGGCCCGCGTCGGCGAGCACCTTCAGTTGGTCGCTGCCATATAGCAGGCGCAGCAGCACCTGTTGATAGAACAGGGTCACCACCATCATCAGGGCGATGCAGAGCAGGCTGTCGTAGAACATTGCTGCCAGTCGGCGCATCAGGCCGGCAGCGGGGAATTGGCCCTGCGGGCTCAGCAGATGTCGGCGCATTGCTTGTCTCGATCAAGGGGAAGGCGGGGCATTCTACGGAATTGCGCGCATAAAAAAGCCCCTGATGTTGCCATCAGGGGCTTTTCGGAGAGAAGGCTTAGCCTAGGATCTGAACCTGGTCGGCCTGCATGCCCTTTTGACCTTGCACGGCGATGAAGCTGACTTTCTGGCCTTCTTTCAGGCTCTTGAAGCCGTTGCCTTCGATCGCGCGGAAGTGCACGAACAGATCCGGACCGCTCTCAGGAGTGATGAAACCAAAACCTTTCTCGTCGTTAAACCACTTGACGGTACCGTTCTGACGATTCGACATGTCTTTGTATCCTTGAAACTCAAAAGTAGAATTGCCCCCGCAAAGCAGGAAGCTGGAACTGGTTGCAAGGAGTAAGAGAGTCGAGCGGAGTAGCGGATCTGAAGATCTACTGCACCAGGTCACGATTCAACAGCGACCCATGCAAACACAGTGGGCACACTCTACGATAACTCGCCGGGGAATGCCAACCCCTCGGAGCCATAGAATTTGCCTGTCCAGGCGGCGCCATTTCAGCGCTTTTGAAGGGTGGTTCGACATGCATCTCCGCTACGGCGGATCGTCAAAGCCACGGCTGACTGTGTTGTTTTTCAGTCAGCGAGAAGGCGGTAAAGCTGACGCTTCTGCCTGTGTCGCATATCGATACGGAGTTCGCTGCGCACAGGCTTGGTACTGTGATGGTGCCCCGAGAGAGACTCGAACTCTCACGTTGTTACCAACGGCGGATTTTGAATCCGCTGCGTCTACCGATTCCGCCATCGAGGCACAGTGGCGGCGCAGTATAGGGATGCGGGGCTGAGTGGTCAATCGTTTGGCGTGGCCAGCTCGACGTCTTTCGGATAACATTTGCGCCCTTTCCGCGCCCCGAAACCGCCCATGCAAGTCGCCGATTTCTACTTCGAGCTCCCTGACGCCCTGATCGCCCGTCATCCACTTGCCGAGCGCAGAGCGAGTCGGCTGTTGGTGCTCGACGGTGAGTCGGGGCAGATGTCGCACCGCAACTTTGCCGATCTGCTGGACTACGTGCGGCCCGGTGATCTGATGGTCTTCAACAATACGCGGGTCATCCCGGCGCGGCTGTTTGGCCAGAAGGCTACCGGCGGCAAGCTGGAGATTCTGGTCGAGCGCGTGACCGGCAATCGCAGCGTGCTGGCGCATGTGCGCTCGAGCAAGTCCCCCAAGCCCGGCTCTCAGATCCTGCTCGACGGTGGTGGCGCAGCTGAAATGGTCGCGCGGCACGATGCCCTGTTCGAGCTCGTCTTCGACGAGGACGTGTTGCCGCTGCTCGAGCGCATCGGTCACATGCCTTTGCCTCCTTATATAGACAGGCCGGACGATGCGGCAGATCGCGAGCGCTACCAGACCGTCTACGCGCAGCGAGCCGGCGCCGTGGCGGCTCCGACCGCCGGGTTGCATTTCGATGAGGCCCTGCTGGATGCACTGCGCGATGCCGGGGTCCAGACCGCCTATGTCACCCTGCATGTCGGCGCTGGCACCTTCCAGCCGGTGCGCGTGGAGCGCATAGAAGAACACCATATGCATCGCGAGTGGCTGGAAGTGACGCAGGAGGTGGTCGATGCGGTGGCGGCCTGCCGCGCGCGAGGAGGCCGGGTGATCGCGGTGGGTACCACCAGTGTCCGCTCGCTGGAAACGGCCGCACGCGACGGCGAGCTCAAGCCGTTCAGTGGCGACACCGATATCTTCATCTATCCGGGCAAGACCTTTCATGTGGTCGATGCGCTGGTGACCAATTTCCATCTGCCCGAGTCGACGCTGCTGATGCTGGTTTCCGCCTTTGCCGGCTACCCGGAAACCATGGCGGCGTATGCCGAGGCTGTGGCTCAGCGCTACCGATTCTTCAGCTATGGCGACGCCATGTTCATTACCCGCAACCCCGCCGCGCGCGGTCCCGAGGAAACCCGATGAGCCGTACCTGCCACATGTCTTTCGAGCTACTCGCCACCGATGGCAAGGCACGTCGGGGGCGTCTGACCTTTCCTCGCGGAACCGTGGAAACGCCGGCCTTCATGCCGGTAGGCACCTACGGTACCGTCAAGGGCATGCTGCCGCGGGACATCGAAGCGATCGGTGCGCAGATCATCCTGGGCAACACCTTTCACCTCTGGTTGCGACCCGGCACCGAAGTGATCAAGCGCCACGGCGACCTGCACGACTTCATGCAGTGGCAGGGGCCGATCCTTACCGATTCCGGTGGTTTTCAGGTGTTCAGTCTGGGGGCGATGCGCAAGATCAAGGAGGAGGGCGTCTACTTCGCGTCGCCGGTCGATGGCGCCAAGGTGTTCATGGGGCCGGAAGAGTCCATGCAGGTCCAGCGTGACCTGGGCTCGGATATCGTGATGATCTTCGATGAGTGCACGCCCTATCCGGCTGACGAGGACGTCGCGCGCCGCTCGATGGAATTGTCGCTGCGCTGGGCCAAGCGCTCCAAGGTCGCTCATGGCGACAACCCGTCGGCACTGTTCGGCATCGTTCAGGGCGGCATGCACGAATCGCTGCGCATGCGCTCGCTGGACGGGTTGTGCGAGATCGGCTTCGACGGCCTGGCGATTGGCGGGCTTTCCGTGGGCGAGCCGAAAGAGGAGATGATTCGCGTGCTGGACTTCCTGCCGCCGCAGATGCCAGCCGACAAGCCGCGCTATCTGATGGGCGTGGGCAAGCCGGAAGATCTGGTCGAGGGGGTGCGGCGCGGCGTGGACATGTTCGACTGCGTGATGCCGACGCGTAACGCGCGCAACGGCCATCTGTTCACCGACACCGGCGTCATCAAGATTCGCAACGCGGTGCACAAGCACGACGATTCGCCACTCGATCCGAGCTGCGATTGTTACACCTGCAAACACTTCTCCCGCGCCTATCTGCATCACCTGGATAAATGCGGCGAAATGCTGGGTAGCATGTTGAATACCATCCACAACCTGCGGCATTACCAGCGGGTGATGGCTGGTTTACGCGACGCCATTCAACAGGGTACATTGGCGGCCTTTGTCGACGCCTTTTATGCCAAGCGCGGTCTGCCAACGCCGCCGCTTGCGTGACGTGCCAGAGCAAAACAATCCTTTCTGCAACAGGAGTGCTACATGAGCTTTCTGATTCCCGCCGCCTATGCCCAGGAGGCTGCCGCTGGTCCTGCCGGCACTGGCTTCGAGTGGGTGTTTCTGGTCGGTTTTCTGGTCATCTTCTATCTGATGATCTGGCGCCCCCAGGCCAAGCGGGCCAAGGAACACAAGAACCTGATCGCCGGCCTGCAGAAGGGCGACGAAGTGGTCACCTCCGGCGGCATCGCCGGCAAGGTCACCAAGGTCGCTGACGATTTCGTGGTGATCGAGGTTTCCGACAACGTTGAGCTGAAGTTCCAGAAAGTGGCTATCGCCGCCACGCTGCCCAAGGGCACGCTGAAAGCGATCTGAGCTGACTTCATTCAACACCGACGGGGCGCGCAAGGCGCCCCGCGTTCATTAAACGGGCTGCGTCATGCTCAATAGATTCCCTCTCTGGAAATACCTGCTGATTCTGGCAGTGCTCGCGGTTGCTTTTGTTTATTCGGCGCCCAACCTCTATCCGGACGATCCGGCGATCCAGGTCACCGGTGCCAGCGCGGCACAGGAGATCGGTATGGCCGATCTCGAGCGCATAAGCCAGGCGCTCGAGGAAGGCGGCATTGCGGTGAAGTCCGCTTCGCTCGACGAACAGGGCCGTGGTGGTCTCGTGCGTCTGGAGCGTCAGGATGATCAACTGCCGGCCAAAGATATCGTTCGGCGCACGCTGGGTGATGCCTATGTCGTTGCGCTCAACCTTGCACCGACCACTCCAGACTGGCTGCGCAGTCTCGGTGCCAGCCCCATGAAGCTCGGTCTCGACCTCTCCGGCGGCGTGCACTTCCTGCTGGAAGTCGATATGGAGAAGGCCATCGAGACGCGGCTGAATGTCTCCGAAGGCGAGGTCAAAAGCCTGCTGCGCAAAGAGCGCGTGCGCTATCGCAGCCTGCCGAATCTGAAGGATGCCGTGCAGCTGGGCTTCGCCGATCAGGAAACCCTGAGCGCCGCTCAGTCGCTGATTCGCAAGAACTTCACCGATTTCGAGCTGACCACCAGCGAGCGCAACGGCCAATTCGTGCTGCGTCTGACGCTGACCGAGGCCAAGTTGGCTGAGATCCGCGAATATTCGATCAAGCAGAACCTGACCACCGTGCGCAACCGCGTCAACGAGCTGGGCGTCGCCGAGCCGCTGGTGCAGCGCCAGGGGGCCAACCGCATCGTGGTCGAACTGCCGGGCGTACAGGACACTGCCGAAGCCAAGCGCATTCTCGGCAAGACGGCCAATCTGGAGTTCCGCCTTGCGGCCGAGTCCGATGCGCCGCGCGCCTCGACCGAAACCTTCGAGTTCCGCGAGGAAGGTCGTCCGCCCGTGCAGCTCGAGCGTACCCTGATCATCACCGGTGATCAGGTGACCGATGCGCAAGCCAGTTACGACGAAAACGGCCGTCCGCAGGTGAACATTCGCCTCGACGGACATGGCGGCGATCTGATGAACCGCGCTACCCGCAGCAATGTCGGGCGCAGCATGGCGGTGATCTTCATCGAGCAGCGGCCGCTGACTCGCTACGTGCGGCAGATGGTCGATGGCGTCGAGCAGGAAGTGCGGGTCGAAACCTTCCAGGAAGAAAAGAAGATCATCAGTCTGGCGACCATCCAGTCGCCGCTCGGCAGTCAGTTCCGCATTACCGGCCTCAATGGTCAGGGCGAATCGTCGGAACTTGCCCTGCTGCTGCGCGCTGGTGGTCTGGCGGCGCCGATGTACTTCGCCGAGGAGCGCACCATCGGTCCGAGCCTGGGCGCCGAGAACATCAAGTTGGGCGTGCAGGCCGCGATGTGGGGCTTCCTCTTCGTCGCCATCTTCATGGTGCTGATCTACAAGTTCTTCGGCGTGCTTGCCACCATTGCGCTGCTGTTCAACATGGTCGCGCTGACGGCATTGATGTCGATGCTCAACGCCACGCTGACCCTGCCAGGTATCGCCGGTATCGTGCTGACCATGGGTATGGCGGTGGACGCCAACGTGCTCATCTTCTCGCGTATTCGTGAGGAGATTGCCAATGGCATGTCGATCCAGCGGGCCATCCACGAGGGCTTCGACAGGGCCTTCTCGGCGATCCTCGACGGCAACCTCACCACCTTGCTGGTGGGCGGCATCCTGTTCGCCATGGGTACCGGCCCGATCAAGGGCTTCGCGGTGACCCTGTCGATCGGCATCCTGACGTCGATGTTCACCGCAATCATCGTGACGCGCGGCATGGTCAACCTGATCTACGGTGGCCGCGATCTCAAGAAGCTGTGGATTTAAGGGGCTAGCACGATGAAACGCGTTATCAATTTCATGGGCGTCCGCCATGTGGCCTTCGCCCTTACCGTGCTGCTCACGGTCGCCTCGCTGGGGAGCCTGGTTGTCAAGGGGCTGAATTTCGGGCTGGATTTCACCGGCGGCACGCTGATCGAGTTGGGCTACGAGCGTCCAGTCGAGCTCGAGCAGGTTCGTGGTCAGCTGGTCCAAGCCGGCTTCACCGATGCCGTGGTGCAGAGCTTTGGTGCGACTACCGACGTACTGGTGCGCATGCCGGGCGACGATCCCCAGTTGGGTGAGCGCATCGCCAGCGCCTTGCGCAACGCCGATGGCGGCAACGCGGTCAGCGTCAAGCGCGTGGAGTTCGTCGGGCCGGCGGTTGGTGAAGAGCTGCGCGACCAGGGTGGTCTCGGCATGCTGCTGGCGCTGGGCGGCATCCTGGTGTACGTGGCGTTCCGCTTCCAGTGGAAGTTCGGCTTCGGCGCCGTGCTGTCGCTGTTCCACGACGTGATCGTGGTCCTGGGCGTGTTCTCCTTCTTCCAGATCTCATTCGACCTGACGGTGCTGGCGGCTGTGCTGGCGGTGATCGGCTACTCGTTGAACGACACCATTGTCATCTTCGACCGGATCCGCGAGAACTTCCGCATGCTGCGCAAGGCTGAGCTGCTGGAGAACATCAACATCTCCACCACCCAGACGCTGCTGCGCACCATGGCCACTTCGGTCTCCACGCTGCTGGCAGTTGGGGCGCTGATGGTCTTCGGGGGCGAGAATCTGTGGGGGTTCTCGCTGGCGCTGCTGATCGGCGTCGGCGTTGGTACCTACTCGTCGGTCTACGTTGCCGGCACGCTGCTGGTCTGGCTCAAACTCACGCGTGACGATCTGATTCCGCCAGTGGTGGAAGAAGAGGCCGACGAGCGCCCCTGATCCTCTTTCGAACTTCCGCAGCCTTGCGAGGTCCAAGGCTGCGGAACGGGCGCAGCCCGAAGGAAGAGGATGTCACAGTGAACAAGTCCATGTTGGTCGGTACGGCACTTGGAGTGGTCGTCGCCACGGCTGGTGGAGCTTTCGCTACTTATAGCCTGGTCGATCGCGGTCCGAAGTTCGCCGAGGTGCTGGCGGTCGAACCCATCAAGGAAACCATCCGAACGCCGCGTGAAGTCTGCAAGGACGTCACAGTGACCCGGCAGAAGCCTGTGCAGGACGAGCACCGGATCGCAGGTACCGCAGTGGGCGCCGTCGTCGGTGGTCTGCTGGGTAACCAGGTCGGTGGCGGCAATGGCAAGAAGATCGCCACGGTCGCCGGTGCGGTCGGCGGTGGTTATGCCGGCAATCAGGTGCAGGGGCGCATGCAAGCCAACAGCACCTACACCACCACCGAGACCCGCTGCAGCACGGTCACCGACACGCACGACAAGATCGTCGGCTATGACGTCAAGTACGATCTGGCTGGCAAGGTCGGGCGCGTACGGATGGATCGTGATCCGGGCAGCCAGATTCCGGTACAGGATGGGCAGCTGATGGTGTCTCAGCAGTGAACTGAACAAGCTGCATAAAAAACGCCCCTGTTGGGGCGTTTTTCTTTGCGTCAAGCTCAGCGCTTGAGCGATGGCGTAAGGTGGGGCTGGATGGTCGTCAGCACAGCCTTGAAGCACTTGGTATTGCCGGCCACGATCTGCCCCTTCTCGAGGAATTCATGGCCGCCGCTGAAGTCGCTCACCAGGCCGCCAGCCTCTTGGATCAGAAGTGCGCCGGCCGCCATGTCCCACTCGGAAAGGCCGAACTCCCAGAACGCATCGAAGCGGCCCGCAGCTACGTAGGCCAGATCGAGGCTCGCCGCTCCGGCGCGTCGCAGGCCGGAGGTCTGGCCGACCAGGCTGCGGAACATGTTCAGGTAGCTGTCCAGGTTGTCCAGTTGGCCGTCCTTGAACGGAAAGCCCGTGCCGAGGAGGGCGCCGTCCAGGCTCTTGCGCGAGCTGACGCGCAGGCGCCGGCCATTCAGGGCTGCGCCACGGCCGCGGCTTGCGGTGAATTCTTCCTGGCGGACCGGGTCCAGGACGACGGCATGCTCGAGACGGCCGCGGTATTTGCAGGCGATGCTCACGGCATAGTGCGGAATGCCGCGCACGAAGTTGGTCGTGCCATCCAGCGGGTCGATGATCCACAGGTAATCGGCGCCGTCACCGCTGCCTTCGAGCAGTCCACCTTCCTCGCCAAGGATGCCGTGATTCGGATAGGCCTTGCGCAGCGCTGCAACGATGCTCTGCTCGGCCGCCTTGTCGATCTCGGTGACGTAATCCTTTGCTTCTTTCTCGTTGACCGAGATTGCATCCAGGCGATCGGTGGAACGGACAATCAGTTCGCCGGCGCTGCGGGCGGCGCGCAGCGCGATATTCAGCATGGGCTGCATGGATCAATTACCTGGTCGTTAAAGAAAGCGCGAAATTCTATCAGGAAAGCTCGGGCGCATGTAGCGTCACCGGCGTCGCTGCAGGCTTTGGTCGATGGCGGACGGCGAGCGGCTTCCTGTAAGCTTTCCGCTGGTTTTCTTGCTGAGACTCATCGTGTCGTTGCAGAACATTCGAGTGGTGCTGGTCAATACCAGCCACGCCGGCAACATCGGCGGCGCGGCGCGGGCCATGAAGAACATGGGCCTGTCGCGTCTGGTGCTGGTTGATCCGGAAGACTTTCCGAGCCCGGACGCGGTCGCCCGGGCGTCCGGCGCGACCGATATTCTCGATTCGGCCCAGGTCGTCGCCACGCTGGAAGAGGCGCTGGTCGGCTGCAGTCTGGTGCTTGGCACCAGTGCCCGGGATCGGCGCATACCTTGGCCGCTCCTGGACCCGCGCGAGTGCGCCGCGGTATCGGTGGAGCAGGCTGCCGCCGGTAGCGACGTGGCGCTGGTGTTCGGTCGTGAATACGCCGGCCTGACCAATGAAGAGCTGCAGCGCTGCCAATACCATGTCCATATCCCGTCCGATCCCCAGTTCAGCTCGCTGAACCTCGCCGCAGCCGTCCAAGTGCTCACATACGAAGTGCGCATGGCCTGGCTGGCGGCCGAGGGGCGGCCGACCAAGGTGGAAAAGCTGGAGACCACGGCAATGCTCGACGCGCAGCCGGTCACGGTGGACGAGCTGGAAAACTATTTCGGCCACCTTGAGCAGACGCTGGTGGATATCGGTTTTCTCGACCCGGCCAAGCCGCGCCATCTGATGCCGCGCCTGCGCAGGCTGTATGGGCGCAGCGGAATCAGCAAGCTGGAAATGAACATCCTGCGGGGCATTCTCACCGAGACGCAAAAGGCGGCCCGCGGCGAACCTCACAAGCGGAGAAGTGATTGATGTTCGAACGCATGCGCGAAGACATCCAAAGCGTATTCCATCGCGATCCGGCAGCCCGCAACGCGTTCGAGGTGCTGACCTGTTACCCGGGGCTGCACGCCATCTGGATCCATCGGCTTTCCCATTGGCTGTGGACCCATGAGTGGAAATGGCTGGCGCGCATGTCGTCGAATCTCGGGCGTTGGCTGACCGGGGTGGAGATTCACCCGGGTGCACGGATCGGGCGTCGTTTCTTCATCGACCACGGGATGGGTATCGTCATTGGTGAGACCGCCGAGATCGGCGACGACGTGACGCTCTACCACGGCGTGACATTGGGTGGGACCAGCTGGAACAAGGGCAAGCGCCATCCGACGCTCGAGGATGGCGTGATCGTCGGTGCGGGCGCGAAGATTCTCGGCCCGTTCACGGTGGGTGCAGGTGCGAAGATCGGCTCCAACGCAGTGGTCACGCGGGAAGTGCCGCCGGGTGCGACGGCCGTAGGTATTCCTGGGCGTGTCATCGTCAAATCCAGCGATGAGCAGGAGGCGAAGCGCAAGGCGATTGCCGAAAAGATCGGTTTCGACGCCTACGGTGTCAGCGAGGACATGCCGGACCCGGTGGCGCGGGCGATCGGGCAGTTGCTCGATCACGTGCAGGCCGTCGAGGAACGACTGGAGGGAATGTGTGGCGCGCTCAAGGCGCTCGGTAGCGACTACTGCGCCAAGGAACTACCCGAGTTGCGCGAAGAGGATTTCGTCGAAGTGAAGCCTGATGCCGGAGAAGCGCGCGGCTGAAGTGCGGGTCTTGGCAGTAGCTGGTATCATGCGTCCAGCTTTGCCATCCGCCTGTACGATCAGGGTGTCTCGCTAAAGACCTACTAATTTAATAGGTCTTATAGTTGACTCAAATACTCGGGAATTGCATAATTGCGCCAAACCGTAATGCTTGGTGCAGACCGATGCGATTGACCACCAAAGGCCGTTATGCCGTTACCGCCATGCTTGATCTTGCGCTGCATGCGCAGCATGGGCCGGTTTCCCTGGCCGACATTTCCGAGCGCCAGGGAATTTCGCTTTCCTATCTCGAGCAACTGTTTGCCAAGCTTCGCCGTGGGAGCCTCGTCACCAGTGTGCGCGGGCCTGGCGGAGGTTATCAGCTGTCTCGCGACATGGCCGGTATCCAGGTTGCTCAGGTTATCGACGCGGTCAACGAATCGGTCGATGCCACCCGTTGCCAGGGGCTCGGGGGTTGTCACTCCGGCGATACCTGCCTGACCCATCACCTGTGGTGCGACCTCAGTCAGCAGATCCATGAATTCCTCAGCGGCATCAGTTTGGCCGATCTGGTCAACCGTCAGGACGTACAGCAGGTCGCGCTGCGCCAGGACATGCGCAAGGCCAGCGGCACTTCGCCGCAGATAGACAAGATAGAAACGTCCGCCATCGATTGAGCAGGGCGACCGCCTGATAGGAGATATCTGAATGAAATTGCCGATTTACCTGGACTACTCCGCAACCACGCCGGTCGACCCGCGTGTCGCCGAAAAGATGATCGAATGCCTGACCAACGAAGGCAATTTCGGCAACCCGGCGTCGCGCTCGCATGCCTTTGGCTGGAAAGCGGAAGAAGCAGTGGAAAATGCGCGTCGCCAGGTGGCCGAGCTGGTCAATGCCGACCCGCGTGAGATCGTCTGGACCTCGGGTGCCACCGAGTCGGACAACCTGGCGATCAAGGGTGTCGCCCACTTCTACGCGTCCAAGGGCAAGCACATCGTCACCACCAAGATCGAGCACAAGGCGGTTCTGGATACCACTCGCCAGCTCGAGCGTGAAGGGTTCGAAGTGACCTACATCGAGCCGGGCGAAGACGGCATCGTCACCCCGGCGATGGTCGAGGCGGCGCTGCGCGAGGACACCATCCTCGTATCGGTGATGCATGTGAACAATGAGATCGGCACCATCAACGACATCACCGCGATTGGCGAGCTGACCCGGGCGCGCGGCATCCTGTTCCATGTCGATGCCGCCCAGTCCACCGGCAAGGTGGAGATCGACCTGGAGAAGATGAAGGTCGACCTGATGTCCTTTTCCGCGCACAAGACCTACGGGCCGAAGGGCGTCGGTGCCCTCTATGTCCGTCGTAAGCCGCGCGTTCGTCTCGAGGCGCAGATGCACGGTGGTGGTCACGAGCGCGGCATGCGCTCCGGCACCCTGGCTACGCATCAGCTGGTGGGGATGGGCGAGGCCTTCCGTATCGCCAAACAAGAGATGGCGCAGGAGAACGAGCGTATTCGTGCACTGCGTGACCGCTTCTACAAGCAGGTCGAGCATCTCGAGGAGCTGTATGTGAACGGCAGCATGACGGCGCGGGTACCGCACAACCTCAACCTCAGCTTCAACTACGTCGAGGGCGAGTCGCTGATCATGGCGCTCAAGGATCTGGCCGTATCGTCCGGCTCTGCCTGTACGTCTGCTTCGCTGGAGCCTTCGTATGTATTGCGCGCTCTCGGGCGCAACGACGAGCTGGCGCACAGCTCCATCCGTTTCACCTTCGGTCGCTTCACCACTGAAGAAGAAATCGATTACGCAGCGCAGAAGGTATGCGAGGCCGTCACCAAGCTGCGCGAGCTTTCGCCCCTGTGGGACATGTTCAAAGACGGCGTCGACATCTCCAAGGTCGAGTGGCAAGCCCACTGACCGGCGTCAAGCGCCGCACAGCCTGATCTAAGAGGATTGCACCATGGCATACAGCGACAAGGTCATCGACCACTACGAAAATCCGCGCAACGTCGGCAAGTTCGACGCCGAAGATCCGAACATCGGCACCGGCATGGTCGGCGCGCCGGCCTGCGGCGACGTCATGCGCCTGCAGATCAAGGTCAACGAGCAGGGTGTCATCGAAGACGCCAAGTTCAAGACCTATGGCTGCGGCTCCGCGATTGCCTCCAGCTCCCTTGCCACCGAATGGATGAAGGGCAAGACGCTGGAAGAGGCGGAAACCATCAAGAACACCCAGCTGGCTGAAGAGCTCGCGTTGCCGCCGGTGAAGATTCACTGCTCCGTTCTCGCCGAGGATGCGATCAAGGCCGCGGTGCGTGATTACCGGGAAAAGAAAGGTCTGCTCTGACAGGAGATTGTGATGGCTATCACCATGACGCCCGCTGCAGCTCAGCATGTTCGTCGCTCGCTGGAAGGGCGCGGCAAGGGTGTGGGTGTGCGGCTTGGGGTTCGCACCACGGGCTGCTCGGGGCTGGCTTACGTCCTCGAGTTCGTCGACGAGACCGCAGCGGAAGATTCGGTGTTCGAAAGCCACGGGGTGAAGGTGATCATCGATCCGAAGAGCCTCGTCTACCTTGATGGCACCGAGCTCGACTTCGTTCGCGAAGGCCTCAACGAGGGCTTCAAGTTCAACAACCCGAACGTTCGTGGCGAATGCGGCTGCGGCGAGAGCTTCAATATCTGAGGACGCCGTGGGTACTCCCTGTCACTTTGCACTGTTCGATCTGAAGCCTGACTTCGAGCTGGACCTTGCGCAACTCGCCGATCGCTATCGCGAGCTTGCGCGCCAGGTTCATCCGGATCGCTTCGCCGATGCTGGCGAAAGCGAGCAGCGCCAGGCGCTGGAGCGTTCGGCCAATCTGAACGAGGCCTATCAGACCCTGAAGAGCCCGAGCCGGCGCGCGCGCTATCTGCTGGCGTTGGAGGGGCACGATGTGCCGTTGGAGGCGACCGTTCAGGATCCTGCCTTCCTGATGCAGCAGATGCATTGGCGCGAAGAGCTCGAAGAGCTTCACGAGCAGGCCGATCTCGATGGTGTTGCGGCATTCAAGTCGCGGCTCAAACAGGCTCAGCAAGGTCTCAACGACGACTTCGGTCAGATCTGGCGAGACCCCGCGCGCCGTGTGGATGCCGAAAGACTGGTTCGCCGCATGCAGTTTCTCGACAAGTTGACCCAGGAAGTGCGCCAGCTCGAAGAGCGCCTCGACGATTAACCCGCGCGACGCTCGCGTTGCGCCCGATACCAGACAGACATGGCCTTACTTCAGATTGCCGAGCCCGGACAAAGCCCTCAGCCCCATCAGCGGCGCCTGGCTGTCGGAATAGACCTGGGCACTACCAATTCCCTCGTTGCCGCGTTGCGCAGTGGCGTCACCGCCCCGCTGGCTGATGCCGATGGGCAGGTGATTCTGCCGTCCGTTGTGCGTTATCACTCCGATCGTGTGGAGGTCGGTGCATGTGCCAAGCGTGCAGCAGCTGCCGATCCGTTCAATACCATCAGCTCGGTCAAGCGGTTGATGGGGCGAGGGCTTGCGGACGTCAAGCAGTTGGGCGAACAGTTGCCCTATCGTTTCCGTCAGGCCGAATCGCAGATGCCCTTCATCGAGACGGTCCAGGGCGCCAAGAGCCCGGTGGAAATCTCGGCGGAGATCCTGCGGGCGCTGCGCGAGCGCGCCGAGGCGACGCTGGGTGGCGAGCTGGTCGGGGCGGTGATCACCGTGCCGGCCTACTTCGATGATGCCCAGCGTCAGGCGACCAAGGATGCGGCGCGGCTGGCCGGCCTGAATGTGCTGCGCCTGCTCAATGAGCCGACCGCAGCGGCGGTCGCCTACGGTCTGGACCGTCAGGCCGAGGGTGTCGTCGCGATCTACGATCTCGGCGGCGGAACCTTCGATATCTCCATTCTGCGTCTGACCAAGGGTGTGTTCGAGGTGCTGGCCACAGGCGGCGATACCGCCTTGGGCGGTGACGATTTCGATCACGCTGTGGCTGACTGGATTTTCCGGCAGGCCGGGGTTTCCGAGGATCTGGCGCCCGGCGAGCAGCGCGAGCTGTTGAAGATTGCCTGCGATGCCAAGGAGCGCCTCAGCGTGGACGAGACGGTTCAGGTCGCCTACGCCGGTTGGGCGGGCGAGCTCCACCGTGAGACGTTCGATGCTCTCATCGAGCCGCTGATTGCCCGAAGCCTCAGGTCGTGCCGGCGCGCGGTGCGTGATTCCGGTGTCGAGCTGGACGAGATCACGGCAGTGGTCATGGTCGGCGGCTCGACCCGGGTGCCAAAAGTGCGTTCGTCCGTGGGCCAGCTGTTCGGTCGGGAGCCGCTGACCGATATCGATCCGGACGAAGTGGTGGCGATCGGTGCCGCGATCCAGGCCGAGACCCTGGCGGGCAACAATCGGGACGGCGAAGAGCTGCTCCTGCTCGACGTGATCCCGCTGTCGCTGGGTCTGGAGACCATGGGCGGGCTGATGGAGAAGATCATTCCGCGCAATACCACGATTCCGGTTGCACGTGCGCAGGACTTCACCACCTACAAGGATGGCCAGTCGGCCATGATGATCCATGTGCTGCAAGGTGAGCGCGAGCTGATCTCCGACTGCCGTTCGCTGGCGCGCTTCGAACTGCGTGGCATCCCGCCGATGGTTGCGGGCGCGGCGAAGATTCGCGTGACCTTCCAAGTCGATGCCGACGGACTGCTCAGCGTTTCGGCGCGTGAGCTGGCCTCCGGCGTCGAGGCCAGCATTCAGGTCAAGCCGTCCTATGGCCTGACCGATGGCGAGATCGCCAGGATGCTCGAGGACTCGTTCCGCAAGGCGGATCAGGATCGCGACGCCCGCGCTCTGCGCGAGCAGCTGGTCGATGCCCAGCGCTTGCTGGAGGCTGTCGAAGCAGCGCTGATTGCCGACGGGGAACGTCTGCTTTCCACCGAGGAGCGTGCTGCCATCGAGGCTCAGATGGCCGAGTTGCGTGCGTTGCTCGACAGTCAGGACGTGTCCGCCATCGAGCGCCAGACCAAACGCCTGAGCCAGATCACCGACGCCTTCGCTGCGCGTCGTCTGGATTCCACCGTCAAGGCCGCCTTGGCCGGGCGGCGGCTTAACGATATCGAGGATTGACCCAGATGCCGCAGATCATTTTCCTGCCCAATGCCGATCATTGCCCCGAAGGTGCCGTGATCGAGGCGAAAACCGGCGAGACGGTGCTGGACGCCGCGCTGCGCAACGGCATCGATATCGAGCATGCCTGCGAGAAGTCCTGCGCATGCACCACCTGTCACGTGGTGGTTCGCGAGGGCTTCCAGTCGCTCGAGGCCTCCGATGAGCTGGAGGACGACATGCTCGACAAGGCCTGGGGGCTGGAGCCCAACTCGCGGCTGTCCTGTCAGGCGGTAGTGGCCGATACCGATCTAGTCGTGGAGATTCCGAAGTACACCATCAACCAGGTGTCGGAAGGGCATTGAGGGCAAGGACATGCAACTGAAATGGACTGATGTGCAGGACATCGCCATTGAGCTCGCCGAGCGCAAGGCCGATGTCGATCCGCGCTATGTGAATTTCGTCGATCTGCATCGCTGGGTACTCGAGCTGCCTGACTTCGCTGACGAGCCTAGTCGTGGCGGCGAAAAGGTGCTCGAAGCCATCCAGGCCGCCTGGATCGAAGAGGCAGAGTAACGCCTCCTGGGGCGTTCGCACCCAGCGTGCCGTTACCGTTCGGCGATCGGGCCACGCGTCCGCGGCAAGGCCCTCTACCCTTATGTTTTTAACGCCAACCCGCGTATAATCCGCGGGTTTACTCGTTCGCTTTAACCCATCAGTTTTGGAGTCCTACATGGCCCTGCAACGCACCTTTTCCATCATCAAGCCTGACGCTGTCGCCAAGAACGTGATCGGCGAGATCACCACCCGTTTCGAGAAGGCCGGCCTGCGTGTCGTCGCTTCCAAGATGGTTCAGCTGTCCGAGCGCGAAGCTGCCGGTTTCTACGCCGAGCACAGCGAGCGCGGCTTCTTCAAGGATCTGGTTGCCTTCATGACTTCCGGTCCGGTCATCGTTCAGGTTCTGGAAGGCGAGAACGCCGTCGCCAAGAACCGCGAGCTGATGGGCGCCACCAACCCGAAGGAAGCGGCTCCGGGCACCATCCGTGCCGACTTCGCGGTCTCCATCGACGAGAACGCCGTTCACGGTTCCGACTCGGAAGCCTCGGCCGCCCGTGAAATCGCCTACTTCTTTGCTGCCACCGAAGTGTGCGCACGCATTCGCTGAGTGAGCGAAGGTGAGTCCAATGATTGCCACGACCGGTAAGGTGAATCTGCTGGGTCTGACCCAGCCGCAACTGGAAAGCTTCTTCGAGTCCATCGGGGAGAAGCGTTTTCGCGCCGGTCAGGTGATGAAATGGATTCACCACTTCGGCGTCGATGATTTCGATGCCATGAGCAATCTCGGCAAGGCCCTGCGCGAAAAGCTCAAGGCCTGCGCCGAGATTCGCGGCCCGGAGATCGTCAGTGAAGACATCTCCAGCGACGGCACCCGCAAATGGGTGGTTCGGGTCGCATCGGGCAGCTGTGTGGAAACGGTGTACATCCCCCAGGGCGGCCGTGGAACGCTTTGCGTTTCCTCGCAGGCCGGCTGTGCGCTGGATTGCAGCTTCTGTTCCACCGGCAAACAGGGTTTCAACAGCAATCTCACGGCGGCCGAGGTGATCGGTCAGGTGTGGATTGCCAACAAGTCTTTCGGCACCGTCCCGGCGAAGATCGATCGCGCCATCACCAATGTGGTGATGATGGGGATGGGCGAGCCGTTGCTGAATTTCGACAACGTCGTCGCTGCCATGCAGATCATGATGGACGACCTCGGTTATGGCATTTCCAAGCGCAAGGTGACCCTGTCGACCTCCGGCGTCGTGCCGATGATCGACGAGCTGGCCAAGGTCATCGACGTGTCCCTGGCGCTGTCACTGCATGCGCCCAACGACGCGCTGCGCGATCAGTTGGTTCCGATCAACAAGAAGTACCCCCTGGACGTGCTGTTGGCGGCCTGCAAACGCTATGTGTCGCGCCTGGGCGAGAAGCGCGTGCTGACCATCGAATACACGCTGCTCAAGGGTGTCAACGATCAGCCCGAGCATGCCGAGCAGATGATCGCTCTGCTGGCGGACATTCCATGCAAGATCAATCTGATTCCGTTCAATCCGTTCCCTCATTCCGGATATGAGCGGCCGAGCAACAATGCGATCCGCCGTTTTCAGGACATCCTGCATAAAGGCGGGCACAATGTGACGGTGCGTACCACCCGCGGCGAAGACATCGACGCGGCTTGCGGTCAGCTTGTCGGTCAGGTTCTGGACCGGACGCGTCGAAGCGAGCGATACATCGCTGTACGCGAGCTGCAGAGCGAGCCGGGTGCGGCGCAAACTGCTTCGAACCGATCCTGAGGGGGATGCTGATGATTCTGCGCGCTGCGCTGCTGCTTGTACTGACCGGCCTGTTGGCCGGTTGCGTGTCTTCTGGCACCGTCGATCCACTGAAGACCGACGAAGGTCGGCAGCAGGCACGGGATGCCTATATTCAGTTGGGTATCGGTTATCTGCAGCAAGGCGCGGCCGCCCGTGCGAAGACGCCGCTGCGCAAGGCGCTCGAAATCGACCCACGCAGCGCCGACGCGCATGCGGCGCTGGCACTGGTATTCCAGACCGAAATGGAAAACGACCTGGCTGACAAGCACTACCGTGAAGCCTTGTCCAACCGCAAGGACGCGCGCATCCTCAACAACTACGGCAGCTTCCTCTTCGAGCAGAAGCGCTATCCGGAAGCGATGGAGCGTTTCAGCCAGGCCGCCGAAGACAACATGTATCCCGAGCGCGCCCGTGTCTTCCAGAACCTCGGCATGACCGCCCTGCAACTGGGCAAGCGCGAGGAAGCCGAAAGCTACTTCAGCCGATCGCTGCGTCTGGATGGCCGCCAGCCCCGAGCGCTGCTCGAACTTGCGATGATGGCCTACGAAGACAAGCAGTACGTCCCAGCCAAGCGTTACTACGACAGCTTCAGCCAGATGTCCGATCAGACTGCACGAAGTCTGCTGCTCGGCATTCGCCTGGCCAACATCCATCAGGACCGCGACACGGCTGCCAGCCTGGCGCTGCAGTTGAGGCGGTTGTATCCCGGTACGGATGAGTACAAGCAATATCTTTCGGAGCAACGATGACCGCGCCGCACCAAGAACAGGCTGCACCGATGGGCAACAACCCCGGGGAAACGCTGCGCAAGGCTCGTGAAGACAAGGGCCTGACGCTGTCTGCGGTTGCACAGCAGCTCAATCTCACCGAGCGGGCGCTCGCCCGCATCGAGGCAGGCGACTTCAGCCAGCTGCCGGGTCATACCTTTGCCCGCGGTTACGTTCGGGCCTATGCCAAGCTGTTGGGTCTGGATCAGACCCGCCTGGTCCAGGAGTTCGACCAGCACACCGGCACCAACGCATCCGGCAGCAGCGTCAACAGTCTCGGTCGTATCGAGGAGCCCAGCCGTCTGTCGCGCAGTTTCATGCGTTTCTTCGGCTTCGCCTTGCTGCTGGCTCTGGCGGCAGCGGCCTGGTTCTGGTGGCAGGAACATACGGCGCGGGAAGCCAGCACAACGCCGGTCTCGGCACTTGAGCGGATCGAAGTCGAAAGCGCCGACGGCACCACCGAGATTCATCTGCTCGATCGGGCCGACGAAGTGGCCGAGGCGCCGGTCGACGTAGCGGATGGACAGCCACCTGTCGTCGATTCGGATGCGAGCGAGGCGGCCGTAACGCCAGAAAGCACACCGGAAACTACAGGCTCGAGCGCGACGGCGGCTCCTCCCCAGCAATCGCAGCCGTTGCCGCTTCCAGAGACCGGTGATAGCGCGCCAGTGCCCGTGCAGGCGCCTGCAGCCACCGCTCCGAGCGCAGCCACTGACACACCGGCACCTGTCGCCGCGCCGGGTGAGGCTCAACTGGAGTTGCGCTTTACCGCCGATTGCTGGACCCGTGTGACGGATGCCGATGGTCGCGTGCTGTTCAGTGCCCTGGCCAAGGCCGGTACCAGCAGGACAGTCACAGGCAAGGCGCCGCTGGACGTCCATCTGGGGTACGCTCGCGGTGCACAACTCAGTTACAACGGCGAAGCGGTGAATCTCGCCACCCACATGCGCGGCGAGACGGCGCGCCTCAAGCTCGGACAGTAAGCTCACCATGCATTCCGAATCTCCTATCAAACGTCGCCAGTCCCGCAAGATCTGGGTAGGCGGCGTTGCGGTCGGTGGCGATGCGCCGATTTCCGTACAGAGCATGACCAACACCGAAACCTGCGACGTCGAGGCAACGGTCGGGCAGATCCAGCGCCTAGCCAATGCCGGCGCTGACATCGTCAGGGTCTCGGTGCCGTCCATGGAGGCTGCGGAGGCCTTCGGCCGGATCAAGCAGCGCGTACAGTTGCCGTTGGTCGCCGATATCCATTTCGATTACCAGATCGCCCTGCGGGTAGCCGAGCTCGGCGTCGACTGCCTGCGCATCAACCCGGGCAACATCGGCCGCGAGGATCGCGTTCGGGCAGTGGTTGACGCTGCGCGTGACAAGGGCATCCCGATCCGTATCGGTGTCAACGCCGGTTCGCTGGAGAAGGACCTGCAGAAGAAGTACGGCGAGCCGACGCCACAGGCGCTGGTGGAGTCCGCACTGCGTCATGTGGACCATCTCGATCGCCTGGACTTTCAGGACTTCAAGGTCAGCGTCAAGGCGTCCGATGTGTTCATGGCCGTGGAGGCCTATCGGCTGCTGGCCGGGCAGATCGAGCAGCCGCTGCACCTGGGCATTACCGAGGCGGGCGGGCTGCGTTCCGGCACGGTGAAGTCCGCAGTGGGTCTGGGCATGCTGCTCGCCGAAGGCATCGGCGACACCATTCGTGTGTCGCTGGCGGCCGATCCCGTCGAGGAGATCAAGGTCGGCTTCGATATCCTCAAGTCTCTGCGTCTGCGCTCGCGCGGCATCAACTTCATCGCCTGCCCGAGCTGTTCGCGGCAGAACTTCGATGTGGTCAAGACCATGAACGAGCTGGAGACCCGCGTCGAGGACCTGCTGGTGCCGATGGACGTCGCGGTGATCGGCTGCGTGGTCAACGGTCCGGGCGAAGCCAAGGAGGCCCACATCGGCCTGACCGGTGGCACTCCGAACAACCTAGTCTACATCGATGGCAAGCCGGCGCAGAAACTGAACAACGAAAACCTCGTCGATGAGCTGGAGCAGCTCATCCGGCGCAAGGCCGCCGAGAAGCTTGCGTCCGACGCGGCGGTCATCGCGCGCAGCTGATCTTTAAGGAATCCCATTGAGCAAGTCCCTGCAAGCCATTCGTGGCATGAATGACATCCTGCCTGCGCAGACGCCGACCTGGCGTTATCTGGAAAGCACCTTTGCGCAGCTGCTGGAAAGCTACGGATACAGCGAGATCCGTCTGCCGATCCTGGAGTTCACCGACCTGTTCGCCCGCGGTATCGGCGAGGGCACCGATGTGGTCGACAAGGAGATGTATACCTTCCTCGATCGCAACGAAGAGTCGCTGACCCTGCGTCCCGAAGGTACCGCCGGCTGCGTGCGCGCCGTGCTCGAGCATGGCATGACGGGTGGCGGGCAGGTGCAGAAGCTCTGGTACACCGGGCCGATGTTCCGCTACGAGAAGCCGCAGAAAGGTCGCTACCGGCAGTTCCACCAGATCGGCGTGGAAGTGTTCAACCAGCCGGGACCGGATATCGATGCCGAGCTGATCGTACTGACCGCGCGCCTGTGGAAGCAGCTCGGCCTCGCCGATGCGGTGACGCTGCAGCTCAACAGCCTGGGCTCCAGCGAGGCTCGGGCGCGCTACCGCGATGCTCTGGTGGCCTACCTGCAGCAGCGTTTCGAGCAGCTCGACGAGGACAGTCAGCGTCGCCTGACCACCAATCCGCTGCGCATCCTCGACAGCAAGAACGCCCAGACCCAGGCCTTGCTGACCGATGCACCGACCCTGCACGACTATCTGGACGAGGAGTCGCGGGCGCATTTCGAAGGGCTCAAGGCCCGTCTGGATGCGGTCGGCATCGCCTACGAGATCAATCCCAAACTGGTTCGTGGACTGGATTACTACGGCCGCACCGTGTTCGAGTGGGTTACCGACAAGCTCGGCGCGCAGGGCACGGTCTGTGCCGGTGGGCGTTATGACGGTCTGGTCAGCCAGTTCGGCGGCAAGCCGACGCCGGGAGTCGGCTTCGCCATGGGCGTCGAGCGTCTGGTGCTGCTGCTGGAAACGCTCGGCCTGGTGCCGGAGACGTTGAACCCGACACCGCATGCCTACATCTGTGCATTCGGCGAGGCCGCCGAGCTGGCGGCACTGGCGCTGGCCGAACGTCTGCGTGATGAACTGCCGGGGCTGCGCCTGCTGGTCAACGCTGGCGGTGGCAGCTTCAAGAGTCAGTTCAAGAAGGCCGACAAGAGCGGAGCGCGCTATGCGCTGATTCTGGGTGACGACGAACTGGCAGGGCGCGTGGTAGGTTGCAAGCCGCTGCGCGATGACAGCGAGCAACAAAGCATTGCCTGGGATGCTCTGCCCGAGCGTCTGGCTGCCTGCCTCGAGCAGGTCTGAGACTTAGCGAATAAAAGGAGTGACAGCGTGACCTCGGGTACTGAAGAAGAACAACTGGCGCAGATCAAAGACTGGTGGCAGCGCAACGGCAAGCCGCTTGTGCTGGGTGCCGTGATCGCCCTGGTGTTGGTGTTCGGCTGGCAGTTCTGGCAGAAGCACCAGATCAATCAGGCGCAGAGCGCCTCGGTGGTTTATCAGCAACTGCTCGGCGCCGCCCTGGAATCCGGCGAGGCTGATGCCGCCGAAGTGTCGCGGCTGGGCAATCTGCTGAAGAAGGACTTTGCCGGTACGCACTATGCGCAGTACGGCAGCCTGTTCGTGGCCAAGGTGGCGGTGGAGTCCGGCCGCCTGGACGAGGCTGCCAGCGAGCTGCGCGCCATCGTCGACAAGCCTGCGGACAAGACGCTGGACGAGCTGGCGCGCCAGCGTCTGGCACGTGTGCTGGCTGCGCAGGACAAGGCCGACGAGGCGATCAAGCTGCTCGATGGCAAGGTGGATGCCGCCTTCGTAGCCAGCCGTGAGGAACTGCGCGGCGATCTGCTGGTGCAGCTCGGCCGTAACGACGAGGCGCACGCCGCTTACAGCAAGGCCAAGGAGTCGCTGTCCCAGGATGCGGCCATTGGCGGTCTGCAAATGAAACTGGATGATCTGGCCCGAGGGGAGGCGTAACCGATGCGCTGGAAGACTGCAGCATTGCTGACCCTGGCCGTACTGGCCGCAGGTTGCAGCAGCAATAGTTCCAAAGAGCCAGAGCCGGCGGAGCTGACCAAGTTCGATGCGGAGATCTCGCTGAAGAAGGAGTGGAGTCGTTCTATCGGCGAAGGGCAGGGCAAGACCTACAACCTGCTGACCCCGGTGGTCTATGGCGACCAGATCTATGCCGCAGACGTCGAAGGTCTGGTGGTGTCCATGGATCGGTTGACTGGCAAGGTCAACTGGAAGAAGAAGCTCGACAAGCCGGTTTCCGGTGCGGTGGGTGCCGGCTACGGCCTGGTGCTGATCGGCACCCTGCGCGGTGAAGTGCTGGCGCTGGATGTCAGCACCGGTGAAGAGCGCTGGCGCAGCCAGGTCAGCAGCGAAGTGCTGGCCGCCCCCGCCGTGAACGGCGATATCGTGCTGGTGCAGACCCAGGATGACCGGCTGATCGCTCTGGAGATCGACACCGGCGCACAACGCTGGAGCTACGAAAGCTCGCCGGCGGTGCTGACGTTGCGGGGTACCGGTGCACCGCTGCTGACCAATCAGCTGGCCATCGCCGGTCTGTCCAGTGGCAAGGTGATCGCGCTGGATACCCGTCGCGGCTTGCCGGTATGGGAGCAGCGGGTCGCCATCCCGCAGGGCCGGTCCGAACTGGAGCGGGTTGTGGACATCGACGGTGGGCTGCTGCTCTCCGGTGGCACCCTCTACGTGGCGACCTACCAGGGGCGCGCTGCGGCGCTGGAACTGGAGACCGGCCGCGTGCTCTGGCAGCGTGACGCGTCGAGCTACTCCGGTGTGGCGCTGGGCTACGGCAGTGTCTACCTGAGCCTGGCCGACGGTACTGTCGAGGGCATCGACGAGCGCTCCACCACTGCGCTGTGGCGCAACGAGTCGCTGGCGCGTCGTCAGCTGTCGGCTCCTGCCGTGTTGTCCAGCTACGTGGTGGTCGGTGATGTCGAGGGCTACCTGCACTTCCTGAGTCAGGTAGATGGCCGCTTCGTCGCCCGTGAGCGGGTCGACAGCTCCGGCGTCCGGGCTCGCCCGGTGGTCGAGGGCGACTGGCTGTATGCTTTCGGCAATGACGGCAAGCTGGTCGCACTGACGATTCGTCAGGCCGACTGACCGCCTGCTGGACCCGCGGCTCCGCCTGGCGGAGCCATGAATATTCGGCCGCTGCCCTGCAGCGGCCTTCGTGTTTTCTGAAATATCGCAGTGGAGAGCCGCATGGTTCCCGTAATCGCCCTGGTGGGTCGCCCGAATGTCGGCAAATCCACCCTGTTCAATCGCCTGACCAAGAGCCGCGATGCCATCGTCGCCGAGTACGCCGGGCTGACCCGCGATCGCCAGTACGGCGAGGCCAAGTGGCAGGGGCGCACCTACATCGTGATCGACACCGGTGGTATTTCCGGTGACGAGGAAGGCATCGATGCGAAGATGGCCGAGCAGTCGCTACAGGCCATCGAGGAAGCCGATGCCGTCCTGTTCATGGTCGACTCCCGCGCCGGGCTGACCGCGGCGGACCAGATGATCGGCGAACACCTGCGCAAGCGGAACAAGCGTTGCTTCCTGGTGGCCAACAAGGTCGACAGCGTCGATCCGGATATTGCCCGCGCGGAATTCAGTCCGCTGGGCCTGGGTGATGCGCTGCCGATCGCTGCCGCCCACGGTCGTGGCATCAGCCACATGCTCGAGCAGGCGCTGGGCATTTTCCCCAAGGACAACGCCGACGAGAACGCGGAAGGCGAGGAGGGCGGGGAGCTCGCGGAAGGCGAGGAAGTGGTAGCCGAAGGCCAGGAGCCCAAGCGCATTCCGGGCCCGAGCGAGGAGGAAGGCATCAAGATCGCCATCATCGGGCGGCCCAACGTCGGCAAGTCGACTCTGGTCAACCGCATGCTCGGTGAAGAGCGGGTCATCGTCTACGATCAGGCCGGCACCACGCGCGACAGCATCTACATCCCCTTCGAGCGCGACGAGGAAAAGTACACCCTGATCGACACCGCCGGCGTACGTCGTCGCGGCAAGATCTTCGAGGCGGTGGAAAAGTTCTCGGTGGTCAAGACGCTGCAGGCGATCCAGGACGCCAACGTGGTGATCTTCGTCATGGATGCCCGCGAAGGTGTCGTCGAGCACGATCTCAACCTGCTGGGCTTCGTGCTGGAGACCGGCCGTGCGCTGGTCATCGCGCTGAACAAGTGGGACGGCATGGAGCAGGGCGAGAAGGACTACGTGAAGACGGAGCTGGAGCGCCGGCTGTTCTTCGTCGACTACGCCGATATCCATTTCATCTCAGCCAAGCATGGCACTGGCGTCGGGCACCTCTACAAGTCGGTGCAGGCCGCGTTCAAGTCGGCGATCACCCGCTGGCCGACCAGCCGCCTGACGCAGATCCTCGAGGACGCCGTGCGCGAGCACCAGCCGCCGATGGTCAACAGCCGGCGCATCAAGTTGCGCTATGCGCACCTGGGTGGCGCCAACCCGCCGCTGATCGTCATCCACGGCAACCAGGTCGATGCGGTGCCCAAGTCCTACACGCGCTACCTGGAGAACACCTATCGGCGTGTACTGAAGCTGGTCGGTACGCCGATCCGCATCGAGTACAAGGGCGGCGACAATCCCTACGAGGGCAAGAAGAACACGCTCACCGACCGCCAGGTCAACAAGAAGCGGCGTCTCATGTCCCACCACAAGAAGGCCGAGAAGAAGCGCCGCGACAAAAAGCGCTGATCGCGCATTTCTGCAAGCTTGGGAACTGGGCGGGTGTTTCCTCCCGTTCCCGCTGTCGGCCCCACGTGTGGGCTCGGTGATGCCTCAGCTGTCGCCGTCGAACGACTGGTCCATGTCCAGGGCCGGTCGTGCGTGGCGCGGTTTGCCGACCTGGCGGGCTGGGTTGCCGACCACGGTGGTATGCGGCGCAACGGGGTGCAGCACGATGCTGCCGGCACCCACCTTGGCCCCCTCGCCAATCTCGATGTTGCCGAGAATCTTCGCGCCCGCGCCGATCATCACGCCGCTGCGAACCTTCGGATGACGGTCGCCACCTTCCTTGCCGGTCCCGCCCAGGGTCACGCCCTGCAGAATCGACACATCGTCGCCGACCACGGCCGTCTCGCCGATGACGATTCCGGTGCCATGGTCGAGCATGATGCCGCTGCCGATACGGCTGGCCGGATTGATGTCGATGCCGAGGCGTTCGTTGCAGCGTGCCTGGATGTACATCGCCAGCAAGCGCTCGCCGCGACCGTGCAGCTGATGCCCGATGCGGTACGCCTGCAATGCCAGAAAGCCTTTGGAGAACAGGAAGACCTCCAGTGCATTGTCGAATGCGGGATCGCGGCTGACGATCGCCTGCAGGTCGCAGCAGGCCGTCTCGGCGAGCGCCGGCAGCTGGTGGTGCAGGCCGGCGAAGCGATCGGTCAGGGTGTGGCTCTGTTCGATGCTGTCGGCCAGGGCATGGCCGATGCGGTGGGCGAGCGCGCCACCGAAGTTCGGCTGATCGAGGATGGTCTGGCGGACGATCGTGGCCAGGGTCGGCTCGGTGTCCAGGGCACGTTGCGCCTGTGCGCGCAGCTCGCTACACAGGTCGCTGACGGAAAGGTTCGACATGGCAGTTCCTTGAGGGTCGATGACGGGTTGGCCATTGCCTGAACTGTAGCAGTCTGAACAGGCCGTCGGCCGGCGCGTCTCGTATCGGGTCGCGCTCATCGGCTATCCTGTCGGCCTTCGCTGCCGACTCTCAAACGGCAGGCCTGTCGGACGATCGTCATGCTCACCAGTAAATTGCCCAATGTCGGCACGACCATCTTCACCACCATGTCTCAGCTCGCTGCCGACACCGGTGCCTTGAATCTCTCCCAGGGCTTTCCCGACTTCGATGGCCCCGAGGCGTTGCGCGAAGCCCTTACGCGCCACGTCATGGCGGGCCACAACCAGTACGCTCCGATGGCCGGCCTGCCGGCGCTGCGCGAGCAGGTGGCGGCCAAGGTGGCCGGTCTGTACGGACGACAGGTGGACGTCGCCAGCGAAGTCACCATCACCCCTGGCGCCACCCAGGCGATCTTCTGTGCGATCCAGGCGGTGGTCCGCCCAGGCGACGAGGTGATCGTGTTCGATCCCTGCTACGACAGTTACGAGCCGTCCGTGCAACTGGCCGGGGGCACCTGTATCCACCAGCAGCTGAGCCTTCCGGACTTCCGGATCGACTGGCAGCGCCTGGCCGACGCCATAACCCCCCGCACGCGGATGATCGTGCTCAACACCCCGCACAATCCCAGCGGCGCGTTGATCGATGGTGGCGATCTGGATCGACTGGCAGCACTGATCCGCGAGCGCGACATCTACCTGCTCAGCGACGAGGTTTACGAGCATCTGGTCTTCGACGGCCGGGAGCACGCCAGCGTGCTGCGTCACGAGGAGCTGTATCAGCGTGCCTTTGTCGTCAGCTCGTTCGGCAAGACCTATCACGTCACCGGCTGGAAGACCGGTTACGTGGTGGCGCCGGCGTCGCTCAGCAGCGAACTGCGCAAGGTGCATCAGTACGTCAGCTTTACCGGCGTCACGCCACTGCAATGGGCACTGGCTGACTTCATGGCGGCGCATCCGGAACACATCTCCGAGCTGCCAGCGTTCTATCAGGCCAAGCGCGATCTGTTCTGCGACCTGCTGGCTGGCTCCCGCTTCCGCTTCACCCGCGCCGCTGGCACCTACTTCCAGCTGGCCGATTACTCGGCGATCCGCCCCGACCTCGACGACGTCGCCATGGCCGAATGGCTGACCCGCGAGCACGGTGTGGCGAGCATTCCGATCTCGGTGTTCTACCAGGATGCGCCGGCCAATCTCAGGCTGGTGCGCTTCTGCTTTGCCAAACGAGAGGAGACGCTGCGTCAGGCAGCGGAACGACTATGCGCGATCTGAACAACCTGCCCGATCTCGAACTGGCCCTGCTCCAGACCACGCTGGTCTGGCAGGATGCCGATGCCAACCGCGAGCGTTTCGCCGGGCTGCTCGACCAGGCCCGCGGTGCCGATCTGATCGTCCTGCCGGAGATGTTCACCACCGGTTTTTCCATGGACTCGGCAGCCCTGGCCGAGCCGGAAGAGGGCGCGACCTACGCCTGGCTGCGCAGCCAGGCGGCCCGGCTGGATGCGGTCGTCACCGGCAGCGTGATCATCGAGGCCGCCGACGGCAGCCATCGCAACCGCCTGCTCTGGGCGCGTCCCGATGGTGAGGTGTTGCATTACGACAAGCGCCACCTGTTCCGCATGGCCGGTGAGCACAAGCACTACACGCCAGGCCTGCAACAGGCCTTGTTCGAGGTGAACGGCTGGCGGGTGCGTCCGCTGATCTGCTACGACCTGCGCTTCCCGGTGTGGAGTCGCGACCCGCACGGCACCGATCTGCTGCTCTACACGGCCAACTGGCCGGCAGCGCGCCGCGATGCCTGGAACCGCCTGCTGCCGGCGCGTGCCATCGAAAACCTCTGCTACGTGGCGGCGGTCAATCGGGTCGGCGAGGACGGCAAGGGCTACCCCTATAGCGGTGACAGCCAGGTGCTCGATTTCAAGGGCGATACGCTGCTCGATGCCGGAGATCGCGATGGCGTGTTCCGCTGTTCCCTGCGCGCCCGTGACCTGGCGGCATTCCGCGAGCGCTTCCCGGCGTACCACGACGGCGACGAGTTCGAGCTGAAGCTCTAGGGCTCGACGCCCGAGGTTGCGCTCACTGCAGCCGGGCTGCGCACCAGCAGAAGCGGCAGGCCGAAGGCAAGGACCAGCAGCCCCAGCAGCGCGCCCGGTCCCGCGTAGAGCGTGCTGGAGACGAACAGGCCCAGGCAGCTGCTGGCGAACAGCAGCGGTAGCCAGGGGTACCAGGGCACGCGGAATGGCCGTGGCGCCGAGGGCTCCAGCCGGCGCAGTCGCAGCAGCGACAGCGCCGTCATGCACATGAAGAACCAGAATACCGGCGCGGTGTAGGCGACCATCGCCTGCACGCCGCTCTGGCTCAGCGCGCCGAACAGGATCAGCAGCAGGGTGATCGCCGCCTGTACCAGCAATGCCCTCACGGGCGTCGAGCCACGCTCGTTCCACGCCGCGAGCCGATGCAGCCGCGGCACGTCCCGGCCCAGCGCGTAATACACCCGTGCTCCGGTGAGGATCGTCGCGTTGAGCGTGCTGAGCGCGGTAAAGCAGATCAGCAGGCTCAACCCCTGAGCCGCCCAGCTCCCGGCGACGATCTCCATCAGATCGGCACCGATCGCGTCCGACTGGCTGAGCGCCTGCAGACCGAATATCTGCAGCAGTGCAAGGTTGGTCAGCAAATAGAGGGTGGTCACCAGCAGCGTGCCGAGCAGCAGTACGCGGCCCATGTTGCGCGCCGGGTTGCGCAGCTCGCCCGACAGGTAGGCGGTTTCGTTCCAGCCTCCGTAGGTCAGCAGCACGAAGACCATGCCCATGCCCAGCATGCCGAGGCCTCCGTCGCGCGGCTCGATCGCGGCCGGCGAGCCGGGGCCGCTGGAAAGCAGGCCGGCCAGCATCACGCCGATGACGGCGACTAGGGTTAGGCTGCTCAGGGCGATCTGGACGCGTTTGGACTCGCGCGTGCCGCACACGTTGAGCGTGGTCAGCAATGCCACTGAGAGCAGGGCGTGCAGCGTGCCGCCGTGGTCGCCCAGGGGCATCAGCCGTTGCGCGTAGTCGCCGTAGATGAAGGCCACCGCGGCGATAGCGCCGGTCTGGATCACGGTACCGCGGGCCCAGGCGAACATCAGGCCGAAACGGCGACCCCAGGCCAGCCGCAGGTAGTGGTACTCGCCGCCCTCGTCGGGGAAGCTCGCGCCCAGCTCCGCGTAGCACAGCGCGCCGACCAGCATCAGCGCGCCTCCGGCCAGCCAGAGGGCGATATACAGCGTCCCGCTGTCGGCATGCTGGGCGACCAGGGGCGGGAAGCCGAAGATGCCGACGCCCACCACGACGCCGACCAGCACGGCTACGCCATCGATCACCGAGAGGTCGCCGCTGTGCCGCGAGCGCATCTGGCTACTCATGTTCAGCTACGCCGCGCGCTCCAGCCGGAGGCGACTCCTTCACCTTGCAGCGGGTTGATACGGTCGCCTTCCACCTTGCCCACGTAGTCCATGCCGCCCACGTTGAAGTGGAACACGTCGCCTTCGAGGCTACCGGTCACGCTGTTGTGCAGCCCCCCGGAGCGCGCGACGCCGAGCACCTGCTGGAACTGCTGCTGCAGCTCGAGGGTGAAGCGGCCGTCCGCTGTTTCGACTTCCCAGCGCCCGTCGACCTTGGCCGGTACCACCCACAGGTAGACGTAGCTGCCGCCGACATAGTCGGTGCGATCGGCCGGCCAATCGTTCATGTCGAACGCATGCGATACCACCCGGGTGCCAGGCTTGAGCGTATCGAGGATGACCGGGCGCAAGCGCATGTTGATCCGCGGCAGCAGATACATGGTCACTACGGTAGCCTCGGCAATGTCCTTCTTGAACAGGTCGCCCTGCTCGAAGCTGACCTTGTCGGCAACCCCCGCCGCCTCGGCATTGGCCTTGGCCTCGCGGATGCGTTCCGGGTCGAGGTCGATGCCCAGCGCCGAGTCGGCGCCGCGATCGCGGACCGCGGCGATGGCGATGCGGCCATCACCGGAGCCGAGGTCGATGACGGTATCGCCGGCCTTCACATCGGCCATCGCCAGCATCCGCGCCACGACGCGATCGGGCGTCGGCACGTAGGGAACGTCAAGCTCCGGCGCAATCTGCGCGTGAGCGGGAAGCAGTGCGGTCAGCAGCAAGGCCAGGACTGCAAGCGACGCCGGACGGCGGGCGATGGCGAGCGACATGGGTGATCCCCTTGGTTCGGCCCGTTGGGCTTGGGTGGACGTTAATGTCCGGACCCACGGCTGCTCGCAAGGTTCTCGTCGCCGGTTGATGGAATGCTCGGCGAGGCTCGCTCGCTGCCTCCCAGGCCGCGTGGCACGGGCGTTGCCCTCGAACTACCGGCTTGTAACGCGATGTGAAGGATATGCCTGCCTGTTCCGGCTCCCTCCCGGGTCACCTGTGGCGTAGCCGCCACAGCAGCCAGCCATAGACCAGCAGATTGGTCAGCACCACCACGGCGGCCAGCACGTATTGCACCGGCGTACTCAGCCAGTCGGGGTAGATCAGCGGCAGCAGGTAGTGCTCGATGAAGCCCGCCTCGTAGCCTTCGTTGCCGGCCAGCCGCCGCAGCAGGTTTTCCCAATAGGTCAGCGGGCAGGCGCCGCCGCTCAGTTCGATATAGATGCCCCAGGCTACGGCCGGAAGATGTAGTAGCAAAAAACCGCGTCTCCAGGCCACCAGCAGACCGCCGAACAGCACGAAAAGGATGAAGCTCAGGTGCAACAGCAGTACGGCGTCGGCACCGATCCGATAGAGCATGGCGTCAGCCCGCCGCGCCAGTACGCTGCAGATGCTCGATCTGCCGGTCCTGCGTGCCCGCCAGCAGGCTGACCGACAGTAGCGCACCGAGCAGCGCCATGAGCATGTCGGACTGGGTATCCCAGGGATCGCCCTGGGTGCCGAGGAAGTCCACGGCGCCCTGTCCCGCCAGCAGCGCCACCCACCACTCGATCAGCTCATAGAAGGCGCTGAATGCCAGCGCGACGCAGACCGCGAGAAAGCCCAGCATCTTCCCCGGCACGACGAAGCGCAGGCGCAACAGGATTTCCCGGGCGAGCAGGGCCGGCGTCACGCCCTGGATAAAATGCCCGAGCTTGTCGTAAGGGTTGCGGCTGAGGTCGAACCATTCCTGCACCCAGAACCCCGGCGGTACCCTGGCATAGGTATAGGTGCCGCCGAGAATCAGGATCAGTGCGTGAATGGCGATCACGACGTAGAGCAGGCGGGTCAGCGGAAACGACCGATGACTGAGCAACAGCACGGGCGCGGCGATCAGCACCGGTGCGACCTCCAGCAGCCAGGTGGCGCGGTCGTATGGCGCGATGGCCGAGGCGATCAGCGCCAGCAGCACGAGAGTGCCGAGCGTCAGGTGAAGCGTTCTGTCCTGCATCGAAGTTGCCAGCATGGCCCAACCAGCCGGCAGCATGCAGCGGCGCCGGGCGGCGTGCAACCGACGCCGGTTAACCCTGGCCGTCGGTGCGTTTCGCTAAATGGGACAGCGCACGGTTGCAGCGCTGCAGATCGACTGCACCGACGAAGTCGTTGGCGTTGCCCTGTTCGCAGGCGATGCGCTGATTGCGCCAGCGCTCCCACTCGCTGACCGGGTACTGACGGTTCCAGATGTCGTACAGGCGCTGGTCCTGCTTCGACAGACGCAGTTTGTAGCGCTCGCTCATGTACAGATAGGTGCGGGCAATGGCGCCGCGGCTGTATTCGGGCGGCATCGCCGTACGCTGCTTGAAGTTGACCACGAAGGGGCAGGCGCCGTACTGGCTGGGCTTTTCGCTGAGCATGCCGAAGCCGAAGTTGCTGCGGTCGCCGTTCACCTCGCCGACCACCGGGACCAGGTTGTGCAGGTCGGCCTCCGCCCGACTGAACACCGGGTCGTTGGCCGTGCAGTGTTTGCGTCCGCCCTGTTGCCAGCATTGCCGCTGATGGCCGATCACCCAGGCCGGCACGATGTGCTCCCATTCGACCCGCGCGGCCCGCTTGGGCTGTTTGCGGGGAACGTAGCCGCAGCTGGCGAGATCGATGCGGTTGCCCTTGAACTGGCAGCCGCAATAGAAATCCACCGGGCGGTCGGCATAGATGGTCCAGGCCACCTTCTTGGCCTCGCGGAAGGTGCGAGGCGCATCGGCGCAGGCGCTGGAGGAAAACAGCAGGACGAGCAGTAGAAAGCTGAAGCGGCGCATGGAAATCTCGACGACTGAACGAGTTCCGCATCCATGCGAAGGGCCGGCATTCTACCGCTAAAGCTATGAAAAGCCATATAAAACAATAACTTGTGTGATGTCACCTGGCCTTCATCTGGCCCAGGCGATTGATCCGCAGCGAGGCGAGGATGATCGTCCCGCCCACCGCGAGCAGCACGAGGTTGGTGCTGGTGCCCCAGATCAGCAGGTTGAGCAGCAGGCCTACCGGCACCGACATGTTGTTCATCACCGCCAGCGTGCCGGCATCCACCAGCGTGGCGCCCTTGTTCCAGCAGAACTGGCCCAGGGCGGTGGCCAGCACCCCCATCCAGATCAGTACCGACCATTGTGTCGTCGTGGTCGGCAGCTTCTGCGCATCGCCGAACAGCAGCCACGCGGGTAGCACGATTACCAGCGCGCCAAGAAAGAAGTATCCGAAGCGACGATGCAGCGGTACGTCGGAGGGGTAACGCTGCGCCAGATGCTTGTAGGCCACTTGGCCGGCAGCAAAGGTGAAGTTGGCCAGCTGCATGAGCAGGAAGCCGCCGAGAAAATCGCCGGAAACGCCGTCGTAACGGATGAGCCCGGCGCCGAACACTGCGACGGCCGCGGCGACCAGTGCCCAGGGGTTGAAGCGGCGGTTGAGCGCGTCATCGATCAGCGTCACGTGCAGCGGCGTGAGCACGGTGAAGAGCAGCACCTCGGCCACCGTCAGCACGTTGAAGCTCAGGTACAGGCACAGGTAGGTGACGCCGAACTGCAGCGCACCGACCAGGGTCACGCCGACGATGAAGCCGGGCGCGACACCGCGCCAGCGGGTAAATGGCAGGAACACCAGCCCGGCGAGAACTACCCGCGTTAGCACGGCGAAATAGCTGTCCACCTGGCCGGCCAGGTAAACGCCGATCAGGTTGAAGGAAAAGGCCCAGAGCAGGGTGACGAAGATCAGATAGCGCATGCCGCCTCCACGACGAAGGCGGGCGACCTTAGCGGCTGCGCATGAAAGAGGGAAGGGCTGGCGCGCCTGCGGGCTCGCCAGCCGAACGATCAGGCCGCCTTCAGGGTGGCCATGTCGATGACGAAACGGTACCTCACGTCGCTCTTGAGCATGCGCTCGTAGGCTTCGTTGATGTCCTGCATGCGGATCATCTCGATGTCCGAGACGATGCCGTGCTCGGCGCAGAAGTCGAGCATCTCCTGGGTCTCGGCGATGCCGCCAATCAACGAGCCGGCGATGCGGCGGCGCTTGAAGATCAGGCCGAACACGCTGGGCGACGGATGCGTCGCGGCCGGTGCTCCGACCAGCGTCATGGTGGCGTCGCGCTTGAGCAGGTTCACGAACGCATCGAGGTTGTGTGGCGCGGCAACGGTGTTGAGGATGAAGTCGAAACTGTTGACGTGCGCCGCCATCTCCTCCTTGTTCTTCGATACCACCACTTCGGCGGCGCCGAGGCGCAGGGCATCTTCCCGCTTGTCCGGCGAGGTGGTGAACAGCACGACCTTCGCGCCCATGGCATTGGCGATCTTCACCGCCATATGGCCGAGTCCGCCAAGGCCGACCACGCCGACCTTCTGTCCCGGGCCGACCTTCCACTGGCGCAGCGGCGAGTAGGTAGTGATGCCGGCACAGAGCAGCGGCGCGACCGCGGCCAGGTTGTCGGTGTGGCTGATGCGCAGCACGTACTTCTCGTCCACCACGATGTTGTCCGAGTAGCCGCCGAGGGTGTTTTCGCCGCCGCCGAACGCCGGACCGTTGTAGGTGCCGACGAAACCGTTCTCGCAATACTGCTCCAGCCCTTCGCCACAGGACGAGCACGTGCGGCAGCTGTCGACCAGGCAGCCGACGCCGGCGACGTCGCCGACCTTGAATGCGCTCACGGCTGAACCGACTGCCGTCACACGGCCGACGATCTCGTGGCCGGGCACGGATGGGTAGAGCGTGTTGTTCCACTCGTTGCGTGCGGTATGCAGGTCCGAATGGCAGACACCGCAGTAGAGGATGTCGATCTTCACGTCATTCGGGCCCACCTCGCGGCGCGAAAACGAATAGGGTGCGAGCGGGCTGTTCGGGTCGAGGGCGGCGTAACCGAGGGTCTGGCTCATGACGGCTCCTTTGATGATCGGGGTTGCACAGGGCAAGCCTAATGGCGAGCGCATCGGCACCGTTTGCACAATCCTGCCGATGGCTTACGTGTTTCTGCTGATTGCCGAGGCTCGCGCTGCCGACTGAACTGGGAGAGCGACGGGAGGGGACAGTTCAGCCGCATGTTGCTGCGGTGATGAGCTGCCATAAGAAAACGGGCGCCATCGAGGATGGCGCCCGTCGTTACGTCAGAACTGAGCGATCAGCCTCAGGCGGCTGCCTCCTGCGCTTCACGCAGCGCGCGGTTCATGGCGCTGAACAGGGCGCGAATGCTGGCGGTGGTGATGTTCTCGTCGATGCCGATACCGTGCAATGGCCGCTCACCATCCAGACGCACCTCGATATAGGCAGCGGCCTTGGCGTTGCTGCCAGCGCCGATGGCGTGTTCATGGTAGTCCATGATCTCCAGCTTGACCGGCAACGCGGCCACCAGTGCCTCCAGCGGACCCTTGCCGATGCCGCGCCAATGGACGACCTCGCCATCGGCAGCCACTTCCACATCCACCGCGCTGGTGCCGTTCTCTTCCTGCAGACGATGCCCCTTGAGCGTATAGGGCGCGGTTGCCTGCAGATACTCGGCTTCCAGCAGTGCATAGATCTGCTTGGCGTTCATTTCCAGGCCCAGCCGATCGGTCTCCTTCTGCACCACCTGGCTGAACTCGATCTGCATGCGCCGCGGCAGGCTGATGCCGTATTCCTGTTCGAGGAGGAAGGTGATGCCACCTTTGCCGGACTGGCTGTTGACGCGAATCACGGCCTCGTAACTGCGACCGATGTCGGCCGGGTCGATCGGCAGATAGGGCACTTCCCAGAGGCCGTTCGGGTCCTGCTGGCTGAAGCCCTTGCGGATCGCATCCTGGTGCGAGCCGGAGAACGCGGTGTGCACCAGGTCGCCGACATAGGGATGGCGCGGATGCACCGGCAGCTGGTTGCATTCTTCCACCACCTTGCGCACGGCATCGATGTCCGAGAAGTCCAGCTGCGGGTCGACGCCCTGGGTGTACATGTTCAGCGCCACGGTGACCAGGTCGACGTTGCCGGTACGCTCGCCGTTGCCGAACAGGCAGCCTTCGACGCGATCGGCGCCGGCCATCAGGCCCAGCTCGGTCGCCGCCACACCGGTGCCGCGGTCGTTGTGGGTATGCAGGCTGACCAGCACGCTGTCGCGACGGTCGATGTGCCGGCAGAACCACTCGATCTGGTCGGCATAGACATTCGGCGTGGCGGCTTCGACGGTGGCCGGCAGGTTGAGGATCAGCTTTTGTTCCGGCGTTGGCTGGAAGACTTCGATCACCGCGTTGCACACCTCGACGGCGAACTCCGGCTCGGTGGAACTGAAGATTTCCGGCGAATACTCGAAGCGCCAGTTGGTCTCCGGGTTCTGCTCGGCCAGGCGCTTGATCATCCTGCCTGCGTTCACGGCGATCTGGATCACGCCGGCCTTGTCCTGATTGAAGACGATGCGGCGGAAGCTCGGCGCGGTGGCGTTGTAGTAATGGACGATGGCCTGCTTGGCGCCTTTCAGCGACTCGAAGGTGCGGGTGATCAGATCCTCTCGCGCCTGGGTCAGCACCTGGATGGTGACGTCGTCGGGAATATGGCCGCCCTCGATCAGCTCGCGAACGAAGTCGAAATCGGTCTGCGAAGCGGAGGGGAAGCCCACCTCGATTTCCTTGAGGCCGACCTGCACCAGTGTCTTGAAGAAACGCATCTTCTTCGCGGCATCCATCGGTTCGATCAGCGACTGGTTGCCGTCGCGCAGATCGGAGCTCAGCCAGATCGGCGCCTGGGTGATGGCCTTCGACGGCCAGGTGCGATCGGGAATGTCGATGGCCGGGAAGGCACGGTATTTATTCGATGGATTCTTGAGCATGGTCATGGCGTTTCCCCAGGTGAAGCTCGAGCTAAGCAAGTTGTCTGCCCGGTGCGGACACCGGTTTATGGTGCAAAGCTATTGCTTAGTACGCACGCATTGCAATACATCTAAGAAAATTGGTGATTTATTTCGATTATTTGGCTTGTTAAGCGTTTTATTTCTCTTGCAGGGGAAATCTTCGCGCTCAATTGCTCGCTTGACTTGCGGCCTCATGTCGCAGCGGTCGAGGCGCGGCGGACGTGCGATCATCCGGTCAACCCCGCAGGATCGGTTCGGGCGACTAAGGACATGGCGGTGACACGCAAACGGCTATCGACAATGAGCATCTGGCTTGGCCTGTTCGCCATGCTGATGATTCATGCCGGCCCGCTGTTCTCCGCCATCCAGGCCGCCCAGGCGGGCGTGCAACACCATCACCACGCCGAACACCAACCGTCCGCCCATGACCTTGGGCAGCGGCATCACGCCCAGGGGCATCATGGTCAGCCGCGCACGGGTGAGCCGGCTTGGCTGACCGCGCTGGAACTGTGCGGCTACTGCGAACTGCTGACGGTCAACCCGCCGCTCAGTCTGGCCCTGCAGTTGGTGCTGCCGCGCCACGAAGCCGACCATCTCCAGCCCCTTCCCGAACAACCGCTGCCACCAGCGCTGCGACGCAGCAGTGGTCATCCACGCGCACCCCCGCTTCTGCACAGCTGACGTCATCGACCGCCCTTGGCGGTTCAATCACCTGCAGAAGTGGAAGTTCTATGTCCAGGATTACTCATGGCTGTACGGCGCGTGCGCGCCTGTCCGAGCGTTTTTTGATTCAACCGTCGCGGCGGCGGTGGCAGTTCGCCCACGCCGCCTTGCTGGGAATGCTCGCCAGCGGCGCCCTGGCCGCCGAGCATGATCATGCCGCCCACGGCGAGCCGGGCGACAGCGTTGAACTGGCGCCCATGGTCATCACCGGAGTCGCCCAGCAATCGCCATTGACGGTCGTCACCGACCCGAAGATCCCCCGCCAGCCGATGCCGGCCAGCGATGGCGCCGACTACCTGAAGACCATTCCCGGTTTCTCCGCGGTGCGTAACGGCGGGGTGAACGGCGATCCGGTTTTCCGCGGCATGTTCGGCTCGCGTCTGAAACTGCTCTCCAATGGCGGTGAAATGCTCGGCGCCTGCCCCAACCGCATGGATTCGCCGAGTTCCTATATCAGCCCCGATACCTTCGACAAGCTGACCGTCATCAAGGGCCCACAGACCGTACTCTGGGGCCCTGGTGCCTCGGCGGCGACGGTGCTGTTCGAGCGCGAGCCGGAGCAGTTCAGCAAGCCCGACTACCGCATCAACGGCAGCCTGCTGACCGCCTCCAACGGCCGCTTCGACCGCAACCTGGACGCCGCCGCCGGCAACAGTCAGGGCTACGCGCGGCTGATGGCCAACAGCTCTCAGGCCGATGATTATGCCGATGGCAACGGTGACACCGTGCCGTCGCGCTACGACAAGTGGAACACCGATGTCGCCCTGGGCTGGACGCCCGACGAAGACACGCTCGTCGAGTTCACCGCCGGCCGCGGCGACGGCTTCGCCCGTTATGCCGGGCGCGGCATGGACGGCAGCCAGTTCCAGCGCGAGAGCCTTGGCCTGCGTTTCGAGAAGACCAACATTGGCGAGAGCTTCTATGGCCTGGAGGCACAGGTCTACTACAACTACGCCGATCACATCATGGACAACTACAGCCTGCGCAGCCCGGGTGGGATGATGCCGAACCCAACGCTGTCGCGGGTTGATCGGCGTACCCTCGGCGGGCGACTGGTCGGCACCTGGCAGTGGACCGATGTCGAACTCAAGGCCGGCGTCGACGCGCAGCGCAGCGAGCATCGGAAACTTATGAATCCATCGCTTGCTGTGAATCTACCGGTCGCTGCCGCGGGAAGCGACGCGCTGCCCTGGATACCAGACGCGATGTTGCATAGCTACGGCGTGTTTGGCGAGCTGAGCTGGCAGCTCAGCGAGCGCGAGAAGCTGATCAGCGGCCTGCGCCTGGACCTGCACGAAGCTGAAGATCAGCGCCGTTTGTTCAACAGCCACAACGCTTCCACTATGAAGAAGGAGGATTGGGACAACCCCACCGCCGGCGAGACCCGTCGCGACACGCTGTACAGCGGGTTCGTACGCTACGAGGAAGAGTTGGTCAGCGTGCCGGCGACCTGGTATGCCGGCCTCGGCCATGCCGAACGCTTCCCCGACTACTGGGAGCTGTTCGTCTCCAACCCCGGCCCGGTGGGCACCGTGCAGCCGTTCGACTCGGTACGCCCGGAAAAGACCACGCAGCTGGATGTCGGCCTGCAGTACGCCAGGGGGCCGCTGGAGGCCTGGGTTTCCGCCTATGCCGGCGTGGTTGAAGACTACATCCTGTTCAGCTATGTGCCAGGCGTGATGCCCGGCATGCTCCGCGCCGAAGTCAGCAATATCGACGCCACCATCGCCGGTGCCGAGATGGGTGCGAGCTACCGTTTCACCAGCAACTGGAAGGGAGACGCGAGCCTGGCCTACGCCTGGGGCAAGAACCGCAGCGATGACCGCGCAATGCCGCAGATTCCGCCATTGGAAGGGCGTCTTGGCCTGACCTACGAGCGCGACAACTGGAGCACCAGCGGCCTCTGGCGAGTCGTCGCTGCGCAGAACCGTGTTGCCGAGAGCCAGGGCACCGTGGTCGGCAAGGACTTCGACGAGAGCGCTGGCTTTGGTGTACTGGCGGTCAATGGCGCCTACCGGCTGAACAAGAACTTCAAGCTCAGCGCCGGCGTCGACAACCTGCTGGACAAGGCCTACAGCGAGCACCTCAATCTCGCCGGTAGTGCGGGTTTTGCCGATTACGGACTCGAACCCACCAGTCGTGTCAACGAGCCGGGCCGCACCTATTGGGCGCGGGTCGACATGAGCTTCTGAAGGAACTGACGACGGTAAAGGAGCGGGGCGTTCCCTCGCTCCGGACGTAGGTTGGCGCTGAGGCGCGGGGTTTGAAGGCGTGGCCCGCGGCGCTGGCGTCAGGGAGGACGCAATGGGCAGTGCTCAAGGCTGCGCCATCTGCTTCGTGCCTCAGCGCCAACCTACGATTAGCCGGTTCGATCGGCACCTGCCGATTAGCCGGTTCGATCGGCACCTGCGTCGAACGGAGGCGTTTGTGCCTCGGGCAATGCCGGCGTGCCGCGTTGCGTCAGCGATTCGCCCCAATTGCGCATGTCCGCACCGCTCGGATGTTGGAACACGCGCAGGCCGAATTCCGGCAGGATCGCCAGCAGGTGATCGAAGATGTCCGACTGGATCGCCTCGTACTGCGTCCATGCCACCGTATTGGTGAAGCAGTAGACCTCCAGCGGCAGGCCGTCCGCGGTCGGGCTCAGCTGCCGCACGATCAGCGTCATGTTCTGATGGATGCCGCCGTGGCTGCGCAGGTAGCGTTCGACGTACGCGCGGAAGCTGCCGATATTGGTGATGCGGCGCGTGTTCACCGGCTCCTTGCCGCGCTCGGCGAGCTTGGCGTTCCACTCCTCGATTTCCTTGGTCTTCTCGGTCAGGTACTCGTCCAGCAGGTTGAAGCGATGCAGGCGCTCGCATTCGTCGCGGCTGAGAAAATGCACGCTCTGCTGATCCAGATAGAGGCTGCGCTTGATGCGCCGTCCTCCGGATTCCTGCATGCCGCGCCAGTTCTTGAACGAGTCGGAAATGAAGCGCTTGGTGGGAATACTGGTGATGGTCTTGTCCCAGTTCTGCACCTTGACGGTGTGCAGGGCGATGTCGATCACGTCGCCGTCGGCATTGAGCTGCGGCATTTCCACCCAGTCGCCGACGCGGATCAGGTCGTTGGACGTGATCTGCACGCTGGCCACCAGCGACAGCAGGGTGTCCTGGAAGATCAGCATCAGCACCGCGGCCATGGCACCCAGACCGGAGAGCAGGATCAGCGGCGAGCGGTCGATCAGCGTGGCGATGATCAGGATCGTCGCGATGGCATAGACGACGATCTTTACCACCTGCAGGTAGCCCTTGATCGGGTGCAGGCGCGCATCCGGACGGCGCTGATAGATCAGGTTGATGATGTCCAGCACCGCGCCCAGGGCCAGTGCGATGGTCAGCACGATGAAGCCACCGCAGACGTTGCGCACCACGGTCACGGCGCCTTCCGGCAGGCCGGGGACCGTCGTGACGCCGATCGACAGCACCAGTGCCGGGACGATGTTCGACAGCCGTTTGATGACGCCGAAGTCCTGCAGCTTGTTCTCGCGGGTGTGCTGCAACAGGTGGTACAGGCCGCGGACGAGGATGCGCTTGACGATCCAGTTGGACAGCCAGGCGGCGAAGATCAGCGTGGCGCTGGCGAGCAGCGTCTGCAGTTCGGGGTGGGCTCTTAGCCAGTCCAGCCAGCCGGCCAGGTCGTCGGACATGGGGTTCTCCATCACAGAAGGTCGGGCGCGACCTCAGCAACGCACGGTGGTCGCGGCCCGTCGGTTCGCAGCGTCCGGCTCAGCGGATGAACTCGCGGCTGATGCTCTTGAACAGCTCGGTGCCGGCGCGTTCCATCCACTCGAAGGCGACCATCTCCCGCGAGACGATCTGCGCACCGGCCTGGCGCATGCGTTCCAGGGCCAGGGCCTTGTCGCTGGCGCGGCGTGAGCTGACGCCTTCTTCGACGACGAACACCTCGTTGCCGCGGGCACGCAGGTCGAGCACCGTCTGCAGCACGCAGACGTGGGTCTCGCAGCCGCAGACGACGAACTGGCGACGTTCACCACCGGGGCGCTTGAACAGCTCACCGTCGCCAGCGGCGGAGAAGTCCAGCTTCTCGAGGATCGCACTGTCTTCCACGCCGTCGCGCAGCGCGGCGATGGTCTGGCCGAGGCCCTTGCTGTACTGCTCGGTCAGCAGTACCGGTACGCCGACCCGCTTGGCCACCTGTTGCAGCCAGGCGGTGTGTTCGGCCATCGCGGCGGCGTCCAGGATCACCGGAAACAGGCGCTCCTGGATGTCGACGATCAACAGGGTGGAATCCGTTGCCTTGATGCGCATCGCTGTGCTTCCTCGTGGTTCAGGGTTTGTAGGCACCGATGAAGATCGCCGGATCGACACGGGCGTCGTTCAGGCTGACGTTCCAGTGCAGGTGCGGGCCGGTGGCACGGCCGGTCGCGCCGACCTTGCCGAGAACCTGGCCGCGCGCCAGCTGATCGCCGACCTTCACGCCGATTTCGGACAGGTGACAGAACATGCTGATCAGCCCCTGACCGTGGTCGACGAACACGGTCTTGCCGTTGAAGAAATAGTCGCCGGTGAGTATGACCTGGCCGGCCGCCGGCGCCTTGATTGGCGTGCCGGTCTTGACGGCGAAATCCAGGCCCGAGTGCGGGTTGCGCTCCTCGCCGTTGAAGAAACGGCGCAGGCCGAACGGCGAGGACAGCGGGCCGTCCACCGGGCGGTCGAACAACAGATTGCTCGGCTGGCGGGTGCTGAACTGCCGGTAGGCGCGGTTCTGCTCATCCAGTTCACGCTCGATGCGCTTGAGGTCTGCGGGGTTCGGGTTGACCTGGCGCTGGTTCTTCAGGGTGATGTGCTGCGCGCGATAGTCGCGGTTGCCAACCTGGAAGCTGGTGCTGCGGCCATCGACCTCCAGCTGCTGGGGGCCAGCCTTTGCCGACAGCGGGATGCCGACGATGGCGATCCAGCGCTCGCCATCCTCGCGCACCACCAGGGTCGGCTTGCCCTGATAGCGGGCCTGCGGTGCGCTGGGGCCGTTGCCGAGTTCGATCACGGCGACGCCGCCGGGCACCGGTTTGTTCAGCAGGCGGGTGATGAAGCCCTCGGCGTGGGCAGGCAATGCGAGGGAGAGGGCGAACAGCAGGGCGAAGACGCGAGACATGGATGGGTCCGTTGCAGGAAACGGCCCATCCTCGCGTAAACCTCCGGCAAGAGAAAGGGCCAAGAATGTCAGGAGATTGCCGGCTCGGCTTGCTTAGAGCAGCGGCAGGGTGACCGGTTGCAGGTGATTGTCTTCCACGCGTACGTCGAGCTCGCCGTCGCCGAGCCTGGCCTTGAGGCGCTGGCCGGGTTGCGTCTGGCTGGCGCTGCGGATCGCTTGGCCGCGGTCGTCGAGCAGGATGCTGTAGCCGCGGCTGAGCGTGGCCAGCGGGCTGACCACGTTGAGCGTCTGGGCCAGGCCCTGCAGCTGCTGGCGGCGGCCTTTAATATTGGCCTGCATCGCTCGCGGCAGGCGCGAGGACAGATGGTCGAGGCGCTGGCGCAGCAGATTCAGCGTGCGCCCCGGATGCTGCGCGGCCAGGCGTGTTTCCAGTCGGGCCAGGCGCTCCTGGCCACTGCACAGGCGGCGGTCCAGGGCCCGCAGCAGGCGCTGCTCCAGGTCATCGATACGCTGGGCCTGCTGCTGCAGACGCTCGCCGGGATGGCGCAGGCGGCGGGTCAGGCCGTCCAGGCGCATGGCGTCGCGGTGCAGGCGATCACGCATGCGCAGTACCAGCCGTTGCTGCAGGCCGTTCAGCCGCTGCTGCAGATCGGCACTGCTAGGCGCCAGCAGCTCTGCCGCCGCGGACGGCGTCGGGGCGCGCACATCGGCGACGAAGTCGGCGATGGACACATCGGTCTCATGGCCAACCGCGCAGACGATCGGCGTGACGCAGGCATCCACCGCACGCGCCACGGCTTCCTCGTTGAAGCACCAGAGATCTTCCAGCGAGCCGCCGCCGCGGGCGAGGATCAGGGCGTCGAAGCCCTGGGCGTCCGCCAGCTGCAGCGCACGGACGATCTGCCCAGTGGCTTCGCGGCCCTGCACGGCGGTGGGGATCAGCGTCAGCTCCACCTGCGGTGCGCGGCGGCGGAACACCGAGATGATGTCGCGGATCACTGCGCCGGTCGGTGAGCTGACGATGCCGATGCGCCGCGGATGGGCGGGCAGGGCGGCCTTGCGCTCGGCGGAGAACAGGCCTTCGGCGGCGAGCTTTTCCTTCAGCGCTTCGAAGGCCAGGCGCAGTGCGCCGTCGCCCGCCGGCTCCAGCATGTCGAGGATCAGCTGATAGTCGCCACGGCCTTCGAACAGCGAGACCTTGCCACGCACCCGCACCGCCAGGCCGTCGCGCAGTGCCTGACGTATCCGCGCGGCATTCTGGCGGAACAGGGCGCAGCGCACCTGGGCGTTCCTGTCCTTGAGGGTGAAATAGACGTGGCCGGAGGCGGGACGGGCGAGGTTGGAAATCTCGCCTTCGACCCAGACCTGGGCGAACACGTCCTCGAGCAACAGGCGGGCGCGACCGTTGAGCTGACTGACGGTCAGCACTTCGCGATCGAGATTGAGGCGCTGGAAGGGATCTTTGAGCATGGCGGCGATGATAAGCCGCGCGCGGCCAAGCGGAAACCGAATCTGCTTGGCGTCCGTCCAGCGGGCCTTGACCAGCCAACGGGCGGCGCTAAGCTGCGCGGCCTTTCTCCATCTCCGGTTCCGAGCCGTCATGAGCCACAGTCAAGCCATCATCGTGCCGCGCATTTCGACGTTCCCGGCGCACGAAGCCAAGGCGCGGATGATTCTTCGCTGGCTGGCCGAGCGGCGCATCGTCGAGTCGCTGCCGACCACCTGTGGGCGCGGTGTTGGCGGCATGGGCTACGCCATCGCTTCCGGCGCGCGCAGCGTCGTGCTGCATCCGGAGCGCTTGCCCTTTGGCGAAGCCATCAACGGCCTTGAGGTGGTCACCAAGCGCTGCATTTACACCCCGACGCAGGGCTTCGCCGAGGAAGCCGGTTGCCCCGAGTGCCGGCGTGAAATCGGCGAGGCGCTGTTCGAAAGCTTGGACGAGTGGATGCCGCGGCAGACCGAAAATTTCACCTGCCCGGAATGCGGCCACGAGGACGACATCAACGGTTTCCTGTTCATCCCGGCGTGTGCCTTCTCCAACCTGGGCTTCATCTTCAATGGCTGGGGTGAGGCCGGTTTCACTCAGGTGTTTCTCGACGAGTTCGCCGAGCGCCTGGGGTTTGCCGTGGCGCTGGTGATCGATCGACCGTGACCAGTCGGTCACTCCGGCGAGGCTGTGCCTGTCGTCGTTCGTGCCGTCGCTCACATCCGCATTGAGCGCAAGGGGGTGCGTGGGTATAATGCCGCGCTTCCTTTTTCCCGCCTGGGAGCCCCCGCCATGCTGCGTATCAGCCAAGAAGCCCTGACTTTCGATGATGTTCTCCTGATCCCGGGATATTCCGAGGTTCTGCCGAAGGATGTCAGCCTCAAGACCCGCCTGACCCGCGAAATCGAGCTGAACATTCCGCTGGTTTCCGCTGCCATGGACACCGTCACCGAAGCCCGCCTGGCCATCGCCATGGCGCAGGAAGGTGGCATTGGCATCATCCACAAGAACATGAGCATCGAGCAGCAGGCCGCCGAGGTGCGCAAGGTCAAGCGCCACGAGACTGCCATCGTCCACGACCCGGTCACCGTCACCCCGGAAACCAAGATCAGCGAGCTGCTGCGCAAGGCCCATGAACTGGGCTTCTCCGGCTTCCCGGTGGTATCCGGCAAAGAGCTGGTGGGCATCGTCACCGGTCGTGACCTGCGCTTCACGCCGAACGCCGGTGATTCCGTCGCGGCGATCATGACGCCCAAGGAAAAGCTGGTCACCGTGCTCGAAGGCACCGGCCTGGAAGAAATCAAGACCGAACTCTACAAGCACCGCATCGAAAAGATGCTGGTGGTCGACGCCAACTTCCACCTGCGCGGCCTTGTGACCTTCCGTGATATCGAGAAGGCCAAGACCTACCCGCTGGCCTCCAAGGACAGCCAGGGCCGCCTGCGCGTCGGCGCGGCGGTCGGTACCGGCGCCGACACTGGTGACCGCGTCGAGGCGCTGGCTGCGGCCGGCGTCGACGTGGTGGTGGTGGATACCGCCCATGGCCATTCCCGTGGCGTGATCGATCGCGTGCGCTGGGTGAAGGAGAACTTCCCGCAGGTGCAGGTGATCGGCGGCAACATCGCCACCGCCGAAGCCGCGCTGGACCTGGTCAAGGCTGGCGTCGACGCGGTCAAGGTCGGCATCGGTCCGGGCTCGATCTGCACCACCCGCATCGTCGCCGGCGTCGGCGTGCCGCAGATCTCCGCCATCGCCAACGTTTCCGCCGCGCTGGAAGGCACCGGCGTGCCGATGATCGCCGACGGCGGCATCCGCTTCTCCGGTGACCTGTCCAAGGCCATCGTCGCTGGTGCCAACGCAGTGATGATGGGTTCGATGTTCGCCGGTACCGAGGAAGCGCCGGGCGAGATCGAACTGTTCCAGGGCCGCTCCTACAAGGCCTACCGCGGGATGGGTTCGCTGGGGGCCATGTCCCAGGCCCAGGGCTCCTCGGACCGTTACTTCCAGGACTCGTCCGCCGGTGCCGAGAAACTGGTACCCGAGGGCATCGAGGGCCGTGTGCCGTACAAGGGTTCGCTGTCGGCAATCATCCATCAGCTGATGGGTGGCCTGCGTGCTTCCATGGGCTACACCGGCAGCGCCACCATCGACGAGATGCGCACCCGGCCGCAGTTCGTGCGCATCACCGGTGCCGGCATGGCCGAATCGCACGTGCACGACGTGCAGATCACCAAAGAGGCGCCGAACTACCGCGTCGGTTGATAAGCCTCGATTGACAGGCGCTGGAAGCTGGAAGGTGGAGACCGGACATTGCACGATCCGGTCTGCGCTTCCAGCTTTCGGCTTTCAGCTTCAAGCTCTTTCCGAAGGAAGGCTCCATGTCCCATCCTGACATCCACGCTCACCGCATTCTGATTCTCGACTTCGGTTCCCAGTACACCCAGCTGATCGCCCGCCGCGTGCGCGAGATCGGCGTGTACTGCGAGCTGCATCCGTGGGACATGAGCGAGGACGACATCCGTGCCTTCGCGCCACGCGGCATCATCCTCGCAGGCGGCCCTGAGTCCGTTCATGAAGCGGGCAGCCCCCGTGCACCGCAGGCGGTGTTCGACCTGGGCGTGCCGCTGTTCGGCATCTGCTATGGCATGCAGACCATGTCCGAGCAGCTCGGCGGCAAGGTGCAGGGCTCCGATGTTCGCGAGTTCGGCTATGCCCGCGTCGATCTGGTCGGCAAGTCGAAGCTGTTCGACGGCATCGAAGACCACATGGATGACGACGGCGTGTTCGGCCTCGATGTGTGGATGAGCCACGGCGACAAGGTCACCGAGATTCCTACCGGCTTCCACATCCTGGCCAGCACCCCGAGCTGCCCGATCGCCGCCATGGGCGACGATGCCCGTGGCTATTACGGCGTGCAGTTCCACCCGGAAGTGACCCACACCCGCCAGGGCGGTCGCATCCTGTCGCGCTTTATCCTGGAGATCTGCGGCTGCGAAGCGCTGTGGACGCCGTCGAATATCGTCGAGGACGCCATCGCCCAGGTGCGTGCTCAGGTCGGTGATGCCAACGTTCTGCTCGGCCTCTCCGGTGGTGTCGATTCGTCGGTGGTCGCGGCGCTGCTGCACAAGGCGATCGGCGACCAGCTGACCTGCGTCTTCGTCGACAACGGCCTGCTGCGCCTGCACGAGGGCGACCAGGTGATGGCCATGTTTGCCGAGAACATGGGGGTCAAGGTGATCCGTGCCGACGCCGAGGCGCAGTTCCTGGCCAACCTCGAAGGCGAGGCGGATCCGGAGAAGAAGCGCAAGATCATCGGGCGTACCTTCATCGACGTGTTCGATGCCGAGGCCAGCAAGCTGGACAACATCCAGTTCCTCGCCCAGGGCACCATCTACCCCGACGTCATCGAGTCGGCAGGCGCCAAGAGCGGCAAGGCTCATGTGATCAAGTCGCACCACAACGTCGGTGGCCTGCCGGAAGAGATGAACCTCAAGCTGGTCGAGCCGCTGCGTGAGCTGTTCAAGGACGAAGTGCGCAAGATCGGCCTCGAACTCGGCCTGCCCTACGACATGGTCTACCGCCACCCGTTCCCGGGCCCGGGCCTGGGCGTGCGTATCCTCGGCGAGGTGAAGAAGGAATACGCCGATCTGCTGCGTCGCGCCGACGACATCTTCATCAGCGAACTGCGCAACGCCGACTGGTACCACAAGGTCAGCCAGGCCTTTGTGGTGTTCCAGCCGGTGAAGTCGGTCGGCGTGGTCGGCGACGGCCGCCGCTATGCCTGGGTCGTCGCGCTGCGCGCGGTGGAAACCATCGACTTCATGACCGCGCGCTGGGCGCACCTGCCATACGAGTTGCTGGAGAAGGTGTCCAACCGCATCATCAACGAAATCGAAGGCATTTCCCGCGTCACCTACGATGTGTCGAGCAAGCCGCCGGCCACCATCGAGTGGGAATGATCTGAAGCAATGAGGGCAGCCCAGGCTGCCCTCATGCTATGCGCAGCCTCCGCAGAGAGGCGCGTCGAGCCTGATGGGCCCATGAATTCGGACTGGCTGGAGCCCATGCATGTCCTTTACCCGTAGACAGATTCTCGCCGGCCTGGCCGGCCTCGGTGTGGTCGGCCTGGCCGGTAGCGGTGCGCGCTACTGGCTCGGTCGCCCGGCCGATATCACCACCCACGACTATGAACTGATCGCCGCGCCGCTGGATGTCGAGCTGGTGCCCGGTCACGTTACGCCGGCGTGGGCCTATGGCGGGCAGGCGCCCGGCCTGGAGCTGCGCGGCCGCCAGGGCGACTGGTTGCGCGTGCGCTTCATCAATCAGCTGCCGGAGCCCACCACCATTCACTGGCACGGCATCCGTCTGCCACTGGAAATGGACGGCGTGCCCTATGTGTCGCAGCTGCCGGTGCTGCCCGGCGAATTCTTCGATTATCGCTTCCAGCTGCACGACGCCGGCAGCTTCTGGTATCACCCGCACACCACCAGCGCCGCGCAGTTGGGACGCGGGCTGGTCGGCCCGCTGATCGTCGAGGAGCGTGAGCCGAGCGGCTTCCGTCACGAGCGCACGCTCAATCTGAAGAGCTGGCACATCGACAAGCAGGGCGCCTTCACCGAGTTCAGCGTGCCCCGCGAGGCGGCCCGCGGAGGCACACCCGGGGTGCTGTCGACGGTCAATGGCAGACATGCCCCGTTGCTGGATCTGCCGGCCGGGCAGGTCGTACGGCTGCGCGTGCTCAATCTCGACAATACGCTGACCTATCGACTGAACCTGCCGGACGGCGACGCGCGCGTCTATGCCCTCGACGGCCATCCGGTCGCGCCGCGTCCGCTGGGCAAGGAATACTGGCTTGGCCCAGGCATGCGCATCGACCTCGCGCTCAAGGTGCCACAGGCGGGCACCGAGCTGTCCTTGCGCAACGGCCCGTTGCGGCTGGCGACGCTGCGCGCGGTAGCCCATGACGAAACCGCTGGCGACTGGCCGCCGGCGCTGCCGGCCAACCCGGTCGCGGTGCCGGACCTGCAGCGGGCCGAGACGCTGCGCTTCAATTTCGAGTGGGCCGGCCATCTGTCGGCAGATGTCGAGCAGGGGGCGGCCTACACGTTCTGGCAGATCAACGGCCAGGCGTGGGACATCAACGACAAGAGCTGCGCCGAACGGCCGATCGCGACGCTGAAAAAGAATGGCCATTACATCTTCGAGCTGCGCAATCTCAGTCAGTATCAGCATCCGATCCACCTGCACGGCATGACCTTCCAGGTGATCTCGTCCAACCGACGCAAGATCGACCCCTGGTTCACCGACACCTACCTGCTGGGCAAGAACGAGACGGCACGCATCGCGCTGGTCGCCGATAATCCGGGCACCTGGATGTTCCACTGCCATGTCATCGACCATATGGAAACCGGACTGATGGCGGCAATCGAGGTGGTATGAAACAGGGTAGGGCGCAGTCGTGAGGAAACCGCTGATCATCGATCGCAGCCAGGACGAGCGGTTCATGCGCGAAGCACTGGCGCTGGCAGCGCAGGGTGCCGCATTGGGCGAAGTGCCGGTGGGAGCTGTGCTGGTGCAGGAGGGGCAGATCGTCGGGCGCGGCTTCAATTGCCCGATTTCGCGCCACGACCCCAGTGCTCATGCAGAGATGGTCGCCATACGTGCTGCCGCGCAGGCGCTGCAGAACTATCGGCTACCCGGTAGTACGCTCTACGTGACGCTCGAGCCGTGCAGCATGTGCGCCGGGCTGATCGTGCATTCGCGCGTTCAGCGAGTCGTCTATGGTGCCACCGAGCCGAAGGCCGGCGTGGTTGTCAGTCGTGGTCAGTTCTTCGATCAGGGCTTTCTCAACCACCGGGTACTGGTCGAAGGTGGCGTGCTGGCCGAGGAGTGCGGGGCGGTGCTCAGCGAGTTCTTTCGCCAGCGCCGGCAGAAGGGCTAGCGCGCCGCCGTTGCCGGCTGGAGCGTTTCGTGGGCGGCAACGCTGCCTTGTGCCGGAAAGATGACGAGATGGTCGGCGGCGATGGCGATGCCGACTTCCTGTCCGGTGGGGTAGTCGGCATGGCTGGTGAAGATCGCCACCAGCTGGTTGCCGGTGGGCAGTTGCAGTCGGTACAGCGTGGACGCGCCGAGAAAGGTCTTGCCGACGATCAGTGCACGCAACGGGCTGTCCGGGCGGTAGACGATGTCATCCGGGCGCAGCAGTACGTCCACCGAGCTTCCGCTTGGCCAGTTGTAGGCACGGTTGCCGCGAATAGGACCGAGCTCGGTCTGCACGGTTTCCGGGTCGAGCAGTTGCCCGCGAATGAAATAACCCTGGCCGATGAAGCTGGCGACGAAGGGCGTCAGCGGTTCGTGGTAGAGGTTGAACGGCGTGTCCCACTGTTCCAGTCGACCATCCTTGAACACGCCGACCTGATCACTGACGGCGAACGCTTCTTCCTGGTCATGGGTGACCAGAATGGCGCTGGTCTTGCGCGCCTTGAGGATCTCGCGCACCTCGTGGCTGAGGCGCCGGCGAAGCTCTACATCAAGGTTGGAGAAGGGCTCGTCGAGCAGCAGCAAGGCCGGTTCCGGCGCCAGTGCCCGGGCCAGCGCCACACGCTGCTGCTGACCGCCGGAGAGCTCGTGGGGATAGCGCTTGCCGAGCGCGCTCAGGTGTACCAGCTCGAGCATTTCGTCGACGATGCGCGCGCAATCGGGCTGTTTGCGGATACCGAAAGCGATGTTCTCCCCCACGGTAAGGTGCGGAAACAGGGCGTAATCCTGAAACACCATGCCGATGCGGCGCTTCTCCGGCGCCAGGGTGAAGCCGGCACGGGAAATGACGGTGTCAGCTAGCTGGATCTCGCCCTGGTGCACGGGCTCGAAGCCGGCGATGGCGCGCAGCGTGGTGGTCTTGCCGCAGCCGGACGGGCCCAACAGGCAGCCGATGTCGCCGCGATTCAGGTGCAGGTTGAGGTGCTGAACGATGCTCTGCTCACCATAGCCGCAGGCCAGGTCGCGCAGTTGTAGCAGCGGCAGTTCAGGTTTCATGCGTGGTGATAGGCCGGCTCGACAAGAAACTCCAGCAGTGCCTTCTGCACGTGCAGGCGGTTCTCGGCCTGATCCCAAGCGGCCGAGCGGGGATCATCGAGCAGATCGTGACTGATTTCCTCGCCACGGTGGGCCGGCAGGCAGTGCATGAACAGCACGTCCGCGGCGGCGCAGTCGAGCAGCGCGCGGTTCACCTGATAGGGGCGGAAGGTGGCCAGGCGCGCGGCCACTTCATCTTCTTGGCCCATGGATGCCCAGACGTCGGTGCTGATCAGGTTGACGCCCGCCGCTGCCTCGCGTGGGTCGCGCAGCACCTGCACACGCTCGCCGGCGCGTGCCAGCAGCTCGGCGTCGGGTTCGTAGCCTTCGGGGCAGGCGACCTTCAGCCGGAAGTCGAACTGGATGGCCGCTTCTATATAGGTGTTGCACATGTTGTTACCGTCGCCGATCCAGGCCACCGTCTTGCCGGCAATGCTGCCGCGGTGTTCATGGTAGGTCTGCATGTCGGCCATCAGCTGGCAGGGGTGCAGGTCATCGGACAGACCGTTGATCACCGGTACGCTGGAGTTGGCGGCGAAGTCGGTCAGGGTCGAATGGGCGAAAGTACGGATCATCACCGCGTCGAGCATGCGCGACATGACGATGGCCGAGTCGCTGATCGGCTCGCCGCGGCCAAGCTGGGTGTCGCGCGGGGAGAGGAAGATCGCCTGGCCGCCGAGCTGGATCATGCCGGCTTCGAAGGACAGTCGGGTGCGGGTCGAGGCCTTCTCGAAGATCATGCCCAGCACGCGATTCTTCAAGGGCTCGAACAGGACGCCGCGCTTGCGCAGATCCTTCAACTCGATGCCGCGGCGGACCAGGCTGTTCAGCTCCTGGGGCGTGCAGTCCATCAGTGAGAGAAAATGCCTTGCGCTCATATCAACTACCTTTATTGCCGCAGCGCGCGATCCGAGGATTTTCGACAGAAAAGGGGACCGACGACTGGGGAGTCGCACGGGGAGCGACGAAACGGGAAAGGCGCGATCTTATCCAGAAAGCAAGCGCAGGCGCAAATCCTCGGTCCGGGGGCCTGGCAGGGCTGAATCTCAGTAATGACGGCCTTTGCGCGGCAACATAGCCGAGTCTCGCACTCGGCTTTCCGAGAGGTTTTCCGGTACAATGCCCGGCAACCGTGTCTAGCCGAGGTAGTCCATGGATATCATCGAAACCATCAAAGAGCAGATCGCCAACAACCCGGTGCTGCTGTACATGAAGGGCTCGCCCAATGCGCCGCAGTGTGGCTTCTCCGCCCGCGCGACCCAGGCGGTAATGGGCTGTGGCGAGAAGTTCGCTTACGTCGACATCCTGCAGAACCCCGAAATTCGCGCCAACCTGCCCATCTATGCCAACTGGCCGACCTTCCCCCAGCTGTGGGTCAACGGTGAGCTGGTCGGCGGCAGCGACATCATCCTCGAGATGTTCGAGAAGGGCGAATTGCAGACCCTGATCAAGTCCGCGGTAGGCAAGACCGAGGCTTGAGTTTCAGGCGCCGCAACAGCGCGCCAGTGAATGCCCGCATCCATGGATGCGGGCTTTTTTTTGGTTCTTCGCGGACTCTGGGGGAAGAGCGAGTTGACAGTCAGGGAAGCAGGTAAATTGGCAGTCGCCAAACACACCCTTCACCTGTCCCTGCTGTCGCCGTGCATCCTATTGATCTTGCCTCGTTCTGGCCAGGCTATGACGTCGTTGCCTGCCGTTCATCTGCCAACAACTCCCTTCTGATTGAGCTTGAGCCTCAAGCCGGTTCAGTGCCCAGGTGCGGGCGTTGTGGTCAGCTCAGCCCGTTGATTCACGAGCGCCGGATTCGTCTGGTGCGTGATCGCGATCTGTTCGATCAGCGCGTCCTGCTTCAACTACCCGTGCGCCGAGTCGATTGCCTGAACTGTGGTCGGGTGACCGAGCGGATCGACTGGCTGGAGCCTGCATCTCGCCTGACCCGGCGGTTACGGGTCTGGCTCGAAAGCCTGCTGCGGCTGCTGCCGATCAGCCACGTCAGCCGGCTCACCGGCCTGCACTGGCACACCCTCAAGACGCTCGATAAACGACGCCTGGAAGCCGAGGTAGGCACCTTCGATTCAAGCGGTGTCCGCCGGTTGGTGATGGACGAGTTCGCCCTGCACAAGGGGCATCGCTATGCCACGGTCATCATGGATGCCGAGCGAACACGGGTGCTGTGGGTCGGCCACGGCAACAGCCGTGAGGCGATCCGCCCGTTCTTTGAATTGCTCGGCGAGCACTGCCAGCAGATTGAGGCGGTGGCCATGGACATGAACACGGCTTTCGACCTGGAGGTAAAGCAACATTGCCCGCAGGCCGAAGTGGTGTACGACCTGTTTCACGTCGTCGCGCGCTACGGCCGGGATGTGATCGACCGTATCCGGGTCGACCAGGCCAACCTCCTGCGCGAAGACAAGCCGGCACGAAAGGCGGTCAAGCAGAGTCGTTGGCTGCTGCTGCGAAATCGCGACAACCTGAAGGACGGACAGGCCGTGCAGCTACAGGAACTGCTCGCAGCGAACCAGCCGCTGGCTACGGTCTATGTACTCAAGGATGCCTTGAAGGATGTCTGGTACGCCCCCAGCGTACGAGAGGGTTGGCGACGCTGGCGAACCTGGCTGCGACATGCTCGCGAGAGCGGCCTCGCGCCGCTGCAACGCTTCGCTCGCAACCTGCGCAAATACGCCCGAGGCATCCTTGCCAGTGCTCACTTCCACATGCATACCAGCGTCCTTGAGGGTGTTAACAACCGCATCAAGGTGATCAAGCGCATGGCCTATGGATTTCGGGACTCGGAATACTTCTTTCTGAAAATCAAGGCCGCCTTCCCCGGGAAAGCGCGATGAACCTTTTTTTTGGGAGGCAGAGATATCCGGTAAAAGGACAGCGAGCCGCTCCACTGACCTTTGTTGCCATTTGCCGGTCAGAGATCGCGGCAAGGGCCTCGCCCACCATCAATCAGTCTTCCGAGTGAGAAATTCCGCCGTATGCCCTATTTGCGAGTGTTGCCTTTTCTGATCGTGTTGGCGGTCGTTCTGTTTGCAGGTCTCAAACCCGAGCCCGTGCCCCAACTGTTCAGCCAGCAGGACAAGCTGCATCACATGATGGGGTTCGCAGCACTGGTCTTCACCCTGCGGCTGGCGTTTCCTCGGCTGCCGATCTTCTGGGGTGTCGGCCTCACGCTCGTGGCGGCCTTGGGCATCGAGATGGCACAGGGCATGCTGCCGCATCGCACCGCCTCGCGCTGGGATATGGTCGCGAACGTGCTTGGCGTGATTTCCGGCTGGTGCTGTTGGATGCTCGCGCAAGGCTGGTGGCGCCAGCGGATGGGTACTCCGGTGCCCGAGTGAGTCGGCTGCAAGCGCTGCCCTCCACGTCTGTATGAGAGGAGCCGTAGTCCCTGGTGAGAGTCCAGCAGGCAATAAAAAAACCCAGCGCGCTGGCTGGGTTCTTGAATTTGGCTCCGCGACCTGGACTCGACTGCGTCAGCAGAACGCGCTTCAGCGCGGCCCCGCAGGGGTGAGCGAAGCGAATAACCTGGGACGTAGTCCCTGGTGAGAGTCCGGCAGGCAATAAAAAACCCAGCGCGCTGGCTGGGTTCTTGAATTTGGCTCCGCGACCTGGACTCGACTGCGTCAGCAGAACGCGCTTCAGCGCGGCCCCGCAGGGGTGAGCGAAGCGAATAACCTGGGACGCAGTCCCTGGTGAGAGTCCAGCAGGCAATAAAAAACCCAGCGCGCTGGCTGGGTTCTTGAATTTGGCTCCGCGACCTGGACTCGAACCAGGGACCCAATGATTAACAGTCATTTGCTCTACCGACTGAGCTATCGCGGAACAACGGTGCGTATCCTACTGTTTGGAAAGGAGAAGTCAACCCCTCCAGCAGTGCGCCGGGGCCGGACGCGAGGTGCGCCGTGGCCCCGGTGCGTCGGCTCAGAGCACCTGGACGATGGCGTCGGTGACGGTGCCCAGGTTGTTGCGGTTCAGCGCTGCGGCGCAGATGCGGCCGGTGCTGATGGCATAGACACCGAACTCGACCCGCAGGCGCTCGACCTGTTCGGCAGTGAGGCCCGAATAGGAGAACATGCCGCGTTGCGCCGCGACGAAGCTGAAGTCGACTTTCGCGCCCTTGGCTGCCAGTTGCTCGACCATACCCAGGCGCATCTCGCGGATTCGGCTGCGCATCTCGCCCAGCTCGGCTTCCCACATGGCGCGCAGTTCCGGGCTGTTGAGCACGGAGGCGACCACGGTGGCACCGTGGGTCGGCGGGTTGGAGTAGTTGGTGCGGATCACCCGCTTGACCTGCGACAGCACGCGCGCCGACTCGTCGCGGCTCTGGGTGACCATCGACAGGGCGCCGACCCGCTCGCCGTACAGAGAGAAGGATTTTGAGAACGAGCTGGATACGAAGAAGGTCATGCCCGACTCGGCGAACAGGCGCACGGCGGCGGCATCTTCCTCGATGCTGTCCCCGAAGCCCTGGTAGGCGATGTCGATGAACGGCACGTGATCCCGGGCGCGCAGCACCTCGAGGATCTGCTTCCAGTCGTTCAGGTTCAGGTCGACGCCGGTCGGGTTATGGCAGCAGGCATGCAGCACGACGATGGAGCGCGCTGGCAGCTCATTGAGGTCCTGCAGCAGGCCGGCGCGGTCGATGCCGTGGCTGGTGGCATCGTAGTAGCGGTAGTTCTGTACCGGGAAGCCGGCCGATTCGAACAGCGCGCGGTGGTTTTCCCAGCTCGGGTTGCTGATCGCTACAATGGCATCGGGCAGCAGACGCTTGAGGAAGTCGGCGCCGACCTTTAGAGCTCCGGTGCCACCCAGTGCCTGGGTCGTGACCACGCGACCTTCGGCGATCAGGGCCGCGTCATTGCCGAACAGCAGCTTCTGCACCGCGTTGTCGTAGGCGGCGATCCCTTCGATCGGCAGGTAGCCGCGCGGCGCATGGGCAGCGATGCGTGCCTGCTCGGCCTCGGCCACGGCGCGCAGCAGCGGAATGCGACCTTCTTCGTTGTAGTAGACACCGACACCGAGGTTGACCTTGTTCGGCCGCGTGTCGGCGTTGAAGGCTTCATTGAGGCCGAGGATAGGATCGCGCGGCGCCATTTCGACAGCAGAGAACAAACTCATGGTGAGGGGGCTCGAAAGAGAAGGAGTGACAGATTTCACCACCCTCGCGTCGGCGCGCAGGGTGATGCGCAAACGGGGCGGTAGTATAGCGGTCATGCCTGGCGCCTGCGATATGCTACCGAGGTTTTCTGCGGCCTTTTGGTGCGTTTTGCCCGCCGGCGGATGGGCGGTTTGATTGCTCCGGCGGCATCGACTGGCAACCCAGTTTTGGCAAAGGCCGATGGGGCAGACAAAGGTGCTGAACTGACCTTTCACAGCTCCGACATCAAGGCCATGCACGTTTACTAGAGAGGCGAAATGTCCAAGTTCGAACTGGTCACGCGTTTCAAACCGGCCGGCGACCAGCCGGAGGCCATCCGGCAGATGATCGAGGGAATCGAGGCGGGGTTGTCGCACCAGACGCTGCTTGGTGTGACCGGCTCGGGCAAGACCTTCAGCATCGCCAATGTGATCGCTCACGTGCAGCGACCGACGCTGGTGCTGGCGCCGAACAAGACGCTCGCCGCGCAGCTGTACGGTGAGTTCAAGGCATTCTTCCCGAACAATGCGGTGGAGTACTTCGTTTCCTATTACGACTACTACCAGCCGGAGGCCTACGTACCGTCGTCGGACACCTTCATCGAGAAGGATGCCTCGATCAACGACCACATCGAGCAGATGCGCCTGTCGGCGACCAAGGCGCTGCTGGAGCGGCCGGATGCGATCATCGTCACCACGGTCTCGTGCATCTACGGCCTGGGCGATCCACAGTCGTACCTGAAGATGGTGCTGCACGTCGATCGGGGTGACCGTCTCGATCAGCGCGAGCTGCTGCGGCGGCTGACCGGCCTGCAATACACCCGCAACGACATGGATTTCGCCCGCGCCACCTTTCGTGTGCGCGGCGACGTGATCGACATCTTCCCCGCGGAATCGGACCTCGAGGCGGTACGCATCGAACTGTTCGACGACGAGGTGGAAAGCCTGTCAGCCTTCGATCCGCTGACCGGCGAGGTGATCCGCAAGCTCCCGCGCTTCACCTTCTACCCCAAGAGTCACTACGTGACCCCTCGGGAGACGCTGCTCGACGCCATCGAGAAGATCAAGGACGAGCTGCGCGAGCGGCTCGATTACCTGCGCAGTCAGAACAAGCTGGTGGAGGCGCAGCGGCTCGAGCAGCGCACGCGTTTCGATCTGGAAATGATCATGGAGCTGGGCTACTGCAATGGCATCGAGAACTACTCGCGCTACCTTTCCGGGCGCGATGCCGGCGAGCCGCCACCGACGCTGTTCGACTACCTGCCGGCCGATGCGCTGCTGGTGATCGACGAGTCTCACGTTTCGGTGCCGCAGGTCGGCGCGATGTACAAGGGCGACCGCTCGCGCAAGGAAACCCTGGTGGAGTACGGCTTCCGTCTGCCGTCGGCGCTGGACAACCGGCCGATGCGCTTCGACGAATGGGAGGCGATCTGCCCGCAGACCATCTTCGTCTCCGCGACGCCCGGGCCATACGAGGCCGAACATGCTGGCCGCGTGGTGGAGCAGGTCGTGCGCCCGACCGGCCTGGTCGATCCGCAGATCGAGGTGCGCCCTGCGCTCACCCAGGTGGACGACCTGCTGTCGGAGATCCGCAAGTGCGTGGCCAAGGAGGAGCGGGTACTGGTCACCACGCTGACCAAGCGCATGTCTGAAGACCTCACCGACTACCTTGGCGATCACGATGTGAAGGTGCGCTACCTGCACTCGGACATCGACACCGTGGAACGGGTGGAAATCATTCGCGATCTGCGCCTGGGCACCTTCGACGTGCTGGTGGGCATCAACCTGCTGCGCGAGGGGCTGGACATGCCCGAGGTCTCGCTGGTGGCAATTCTCGATGCGGACAAGGAGGGCTTCCTGCGCTCCGAGCGCTCGCTGATCCAGACCATCGGCCGCGCTGCGCGCAACCTCAACGGACGGGCGATTCTCTACGCGGACAACATCACCGGCTCTATGCAGCGGGCCATCGACGAGACCGAGCGTCGTCGAGCCAAGCAGATCGCCTTCAACGAAGCTCACGGCATCGTGCCCAAAGGCGTCAAGAAGGATGTGCAGGACATCCTCGAGGGTGCCACGGTGCCCGGCTCACGCAGCAAGAAGCGTCGAGGCGAGGCGAAGGCGGCAGAGGAGAGCGCGCGCTACGAGAGCGAGCTGCGCTCGCCGAGCGAGATCACCAAGCGCATCCGCCAGCTGGAGGAAAAGATGTTGCTGCTGGCGCGCGACCTGGAGTTCGAGGCGGCGGCCGAGGCGCGCGACGAGATTCACAAGCTGCGCGAACTGTTGCTGCAGGTGTGAGGCTTCCTCCCGAGAGTCCCCAGGCCCGCTCCTGCGAGCGGCCTGTATGAGGCGTGCCATGGCGAGCGCTGCGCAGGCGTTCGGCTGGAGCCTGACGCGGCGTGCCTGCTAACATTCGCCCCTTCGATTTTCGTTTCTCCATTTTCGTCCGAGAGCTTCCATGACCACGGTTCGCACCCGCATCGCGCCTTCCCCGACCGGTGATCCTCACGTCGGCACCGCCTATATCGCGCTGTTCAACCTGTGCTTCGCCCGTCAGCACGGCGGCCAGTTCATCCTGCGCATCGAGGATACCGATCAGCTGCGCTCGACCCGTGAGTCCGAACGGCAGATCTACGATGCGTTGCGCTGGCTGGGTATCGAGTGGGACGAGGGTCCGGACGTCGGTGGCCCGCATGGCCCATACCGGCAGAGCGAGCGCGGCGAGATCTACAAGAAGTATTCGGACGAGCTGGTCGCCAAGGGGCACGCCTTTCCCTGCTTCTGTAGCGCCGAGCGCCTGGACCAGGTCCGCGCCGAGCAGATGGCCAACAAGGAGACACCGCGCTACGACGGCCATTGCATGCACCTCGACCCAGCCGAGGCCGAGCGCCGCATCGCCGCCGGTGAGTCCCACGTGATCCGTATGAAGGTACCGAGCGAAGGCGTGTGCCAGGTGCAGGACATGCTGCGCGGCACCGTCGAGATCGGCTGGGATCGCATGGACATGCAGGTGCTGATGAAGGCCGACGGCCTGCCGACCTACTTCCTCGCCAACGTGGTCGACGACCACCTGATGGGCATCACCCATGTGCTGCGTGGCGAGGAGTGGCTGCCGTCGGCACCCAAGCTGATCAAGCTCTACGAATACTTCGGCTGGGAGCAGCCGCAGCTGTGCTACATGCCGCTGCTGCGCAATCCGGACAAGAGCAAGCTGTCCAAGCGCAAGAACCCGACCTCGGTGACCTTCTACGAGCGCATGGGCTTCCTGCCGCAGGCGATGCTCAACTATCTCGGCCGCATGGGCTGGTCGATGCCGGATGAGCGCGAGAAGTTCACCCTCGAGGAAATGATCGAGCATTTCGACATCCGGCGCGTGTCGCTCGGTGGGCCGATCTTCGATCTGGAGAAGCTGTCCTGGCTCAATGGCCAGTGGCTGCGCGAGTTGCCGGTCGAGCAGTTCGCTGCCGAGGTACGGAAGTGGGCGTTCAATCCCGAGTACATGATGAAGATCGCTCCGCATGTGCAGCAGCGAGTGGAGACCTTCAGTCAGATCGCGCCGCTGGCCGGTTTCTTCTTCTCCGGGCCGTTGCAACTCGATCAGGCGTTGTTCGCCCACAAGAAGCTCGATGCCACGCAGGTCCGTCAGGTCATGCAACTGATCCTGTGGAAGCTCGAGGCACTGCGCCAGTGGGAGAAGGAGCGCATCACCGCCTGCATCACGCAGGTGGCCGAACACCTCGGCTTCAAGCTGCGGGATGTGATGCCGCTGATGTTCGCCGCGATCACCGGACAGGCCAGTTCCGTCTCGGTGCTCGATGCGATGGAAATCCTCGGTCCCGACCTGACGCGCTTCCGTCTGCGCAACGCGCTGGAACTGCTTGGCGGCGCTTCGAAGAAGGAAGCCAAGGAGTGGGAGAAGTTGCTGGCCAGCCTCGGCTGAGCCAACGCAGCCAAGGCGGTGCCGACGTTCGGCGCCGCCGCGTTGCGGGGCAGGACCGTTGGTCGGCGGTAAGTAATTGTTCCTGCTGCCAAAAAACTTTAGTCGCGCGGAAATTTGTTGTTGACACTGCCCAGGGGCGCCCCTAATATGCGCCCCGTCCTCGAGATGGGGCTATAGCTCAGCTGGGAGAGCGCTTGCATGGCATGCAAGAGGTCGACGGTTCGATCCCGTCTAGCTCCACCAATCTCGAAGAGCAGAATTGCCACCAGCCTGTAGTTGTAGATACAGGTTGCGCTTGAAGGGTTTGCGTCCCCTTCGTCTAGTGGCCTAGGACACCGCCCTTTCACGGCGGTAACAGGGGTTCGAGTCCCCTAGGGGACGCCACTATTCGCGATGTTCGCATCGCACGTCGAGAGACGCTAAATCCGGGGCTATAGCTCAGCTGGGAGAGCGCTTGCATGGCATGCAAGAGGTCGACGGTTCGATCCCGTCTAGCTCCACCAAATTGCCAGCGATTCCAAAATTTCGGGATCGTCGAAGGTTTCGTCCCCTTCGTCTAGTGGCCTAGGACACCGCCCTTTCACGGCGGTAACAGGGGTTCGAGTCCCCTAGGGGACGCCATTTTTATTGCCCGTTTTGGGCATCAAGGGGTCATCTTTCATGAGATGGCCCTTTTTGTTTTGTGCGCTGGAAAGTGCCGGGTCAATGATGGGTTGCTGAATGCTCCGTCATAGCGAGCCGCAAGGCGCGTGACTCGCCGGCCACGCTGCGCTTTCATAGGCCATCGCAATCGGCCATCGAGGCATCTGACGAATGAGCTGGGATCAGCCGCAGGCGTTCATCATCGACCTGCTCGTGGCATCGGAACATATCGACGAACTGGGACACGCCAACAATGCGGTCTATGTGACGTGGCTCGAACGCTGTGCCTGGCAGCACTCCCAGAGCCTCGGCCTGGGTATCGATGACTATCACCGCCTGGACCGCGCCATGGCCGTTCTGCGGCACGAGATCGACTACCTGGCAGCGGCCTACGAGGGTGATGCACTGCAGCTCGGCACCTGGATCTCGGAGTCCGATCAGCGTCTGAAGATGAAGCGAAACTTCCAGCTGATCAGGCCTGCAGATGGTGCGACGCTGCTGCGCGCGCAGACCACTTTTGTCTGCATCGAACTCTCCAGCGGGAAACCCAAGCGCATGCCTGTGGAATTCGTCGACGGCTATGGCAAGGCGCTCGTACAGCCGTACCCGCTGGAGCTGTGAAGCCTGACGCTTAGCCGCGCTGCTCGGGCTTCATCGCGTCGCTCTCGCGGCGCTTTTCCGCATCCTCGCGCCAGTCGTCCTGCACTTCTTCCTTCATTCGCTGCTTGGCGCCGTCCTCGTTGTCGCGCACATGGCTGTCGCCGTGCTTTTCCTGCTGAACATTGGTGCCTTGCGGTTGGGTATTCATCTGATCCTGATCGGCCATTGCGGCTGCCGAAAACAGGCCGCCAAGGACGATCACGCTCGCGTACAAGATTTTCATCTGAACCTCCGGCTATCGGGGCGGTAAAGGACTTACCATCTCAATAACCGACCCGTTGCGCTGAAGATTCGTTCACTCCTTGCCGGTGCCCCGTTTCGTGAGCCAGACCGCCCTTCGCAAGATCATCCATATCGATTGCGACTGCTTCTATGCCGCGATCGAGATGCGCGACGATCCCAGCCTGGCGCGCCGCCCGATTGCCGTCGGCGGCGCGGCGGATCGGCGCGGTGTCATCGCCACCTGCAACTACGAGGCGCGCGCCTACGGGGTGCGCTCGGCCATGGCATCCGGGCATGCCCTGAAGCTGTGCCCCGACCTGCTGATCCTGCGCCCGCGGATGGAGGCCTACCGCGAAGCGTCGCGGGAAATCCATGAAATTTTCCGTACTTACACCGAGCAGATAGAGCCGCTCTCGCTCGACGAGGCCTATCTGGATGTCTCCGCCTGTGAGCACTTCGCCGGCAGTGCGACGCGTATCGCCGAGGACATCCGCCGACGGGTCTGGCAGCAGCTGCGTATCACGGTGTCGGCCGGCGTCGCGCCAAACAAGTTTCTCGCCAAGATCGCCAGCGAGTGGAACAAGCCGGACGGCCTGTTCGTCGTCACGCCCGCGCAAGTCGAGGAGTTCGTGAAAGCGCTCGAGGTCAAGCGCTTGCACGGGGTTGGCCGGGTCACCGCGGAAAAACTGGGCCGCCTGGGCATTCGCACCTGCAGCGATCTGCGCGATTGGGGGAGGTTGTCTCTCGTTCGGGAGTTCGGAGCTTTTGGCGAGCGGCTCTGGGGGCTGGCCTGGGGAATCGACGAACGTCCTGTGCAGGTGGAAAGCCGGCGCCAGTCGGTGAGCGTCGAACAGACCTACGATCGCGATCTGCCTGATCTGGCGGCCTGCCTCGAGCGGCTTCCGGAACTGCTGCAGCAGCTGTCGACCCGCATGGCCCGGTTGGACAGCGGTTATCGCCCGGGCAAGCCATTCGTCAAACTCAAGTTTCATGACTTCACCCAGACCACCCTGGAACAGGCTGGCGCCGGCCTGGAGCTGGACGACTATGCCGACCTGCTGGCGACCGCCTTCTCACGCCGCGCCCGGCCCGTGCGCCTGATTGGCGTCGGCGTGCGGTTGATCGACCTGCGTGGCGGTTTCGAACAGCTGCGCCTGTTCTGAGACAGCGCCTCGTTCGTGCGCCGCTTGGGCGAAAAGCACGAGGCCGCTCTTTAGAGCGGCCTCGCAGGCATAAAAGAGGGGATTCTCGGCCTGCCTGTACCAAGGTCCCCGAAACTGGATACCTGGGTAATTGCATGGGCTGTGCCAGTTTCGCAGACCGGAGGGCGCCATTGTGCAGAAGAGGCGTCAGAGGCCAGCTGACGGTCGTATGGGAGGCTTTTTCCGGGATTCAGCGGGGAAAAGCGCCGGCGCTTGGCGTCGCGGAGTGGCTTTCGGTGCCTGAAAGCGGTGCGCAGACGCCTTCGTCTGCGCACATTTGGCGCGGCTTATTCGAGTTCCGGCCAGAGGCGCAGCGCGGCACCTTCGCCTGGCCAGAGGCGTAGCTGGTCGATGTTGGAGACGTCCCAGCGTTCGACTCGGTTGAGCAGGTCGAGGAACTGGTGCTCCTGTTCCATGATCTCCTCGGCGCACATCTTTCGTGTGCTACCCAGATTGCTGAAGCGCAGCCGCTGGCCATCGAGCTCGTAGCTGCCGAACCAGTGGTTGCAGCCGGCATTGCCGTAGGCACGCCTTTCGCTCAAGGTCAGCGAGACCGGTGTGCGGCCGATCACCGGTTCGTCGCCAATCCACTCGGCGATATAGGTTACGTCGCGTTGCAGTTCCAGCGGTTCTGTTGCGCAACCGACCAGGCCGAGCGCTGCAACCAGGGGCAAGACGCGCAATGTCATAGCTGTTCCTCCTTCCGGCAACTGGGGCAACGGTGCTGGCCATCCTGGCCGGACCAGCCCAGCTCGGCGATGCGTGCCTGGGCTGCCGGCTTGCGTGCGGCCTCGCCGAGCCTGGCGTCGACGGCGAACTCGAAGTCCAGCCGCTTGCCACAGCTGTCACAGGCAACCTGCCAGTTGAGGATCTCCAGTTCATGAAACACCGGCCCGCTGGCCACGGCCATCCACTGTCCGGGCGGGTTGATCAGATGGCGCACTTTCTCGACGGTGAGGCGCTGCGAAAGATCGCGACTGCCCTTGAGGGTGACGATCAGTACGTCGCCGCTGCGAATCGAGCCGCCATTGCCGGTGACCTGGTAGCGGCCCGGCGCCAGTGCACGGCATTCGGTGAGGGTGTGGGCGGGGTTGAGCAGGGTGTAGCGGAAATCGTGTTCGGCCATGACTCGTGTTCGACGCTGAGTTGTGCGCGCAATGCTAGCACGAGCCCCGGCGGCAGGCGTGCCGCCGGGGCGAATCGAACGCGGCGCGTCGAACGGTCACTGCGACCGGGCAGGCGTCGACGGGCCGAAGGTGTCCTCGAAGAACCGCTGCATATCACGCCAGGAGCGCTCGTCGGCGGCTTTCTGATAGGCCACGTCGAGGCCGTTCTTCTGATGGGCATCGGCGCCCGGATTGGTGAAGCCGTGCTTGGCCCCCGGCAGGCTGACGAACTGGTAATCGGCGCCGGCCTTGACCATCTCGACGTTCAGGGCCGCGACATCGTCTGCGCTGATCATGCTGTCTTCGGCGCCGTGCTCGACCAGCACTCGCGCCTTGACGCTACCCGGCGCGGCGCGGGTTTCGGTGGCCAATGCGCCGTGGAAGCTGACCACGCCGTCCAGCGGCACGCCCTGGCGCGCCATGTCCAGGACTACCTTGCCGCCAAAGCAGTAGCCGACCGCACCCAGCTTGTCGGTATCCGTCTGTGTCTGCTCCTTGAGCAGATCCAGGCCGGCGTTGAAGCGGCCCTTGGCTGCATCGGCGTCCTTCAGTGCGGCCTGCATGAAGCTCATGGCGTCCTTGGGGTGCTCGGTGTTCCTGCCCTCGCCATACATGTCGATGGCCAGGGCGCTGTAGCCCAGCTCGGCGAGGTCGCGGGCGCGTTGCTTGGCGTAGTCGTTAAGGCCCCACCATTCATGCACCACCACGATGCCGGGGCGCTTGCCCTCGATGGCATCGTCGTAGGCGTAGTAACCGATCATCTTGGTGCCGTCGGCAGCGGTGTAGGGGATTTCCTGCGTCTGTACCGCGGCATTGGCGGTGACGCTGGCAGCCATGAGCAGGCCGAGCAGGCAAAGGCGCATCGTGAGGTCTCCTTGACGGGCATTAGTGGGATAGAGGCATTCGAGCAAGCATAGCGGCTGTTCGACCGCACGCGCAGCGTGAGGGTTCGTCTGGCGGCATGCCGGACCGGAAAACGAAAAAGCCCCGCCAGGGCGGCAGGGCTTTTCGTCGACCATGGTTGGGGTCAGCCGCCCAGGTAGGCGTCGCGTACCTTCGGGTCGGTCAGCAGGTCCTCACCACTTCCCTGCATGACGATATGGCCGTTCTCCAGCACATAGCCGCGATCGGCCAGCTTGAGCGCCTGGTTGGCGTTCTGCTCGACCAGGAACACGGTCACGCCGTCTTCGCGCAACTGCTCGATGATCTCGAAGATCTGCTGGATGATGATCGGCGCCAGGCCCAGCGACGGCTCGTCGAGCAGCAGCAGCTTGGGCTTGCTCATCAGTGCGCGGGCGATGGCGAGCATCTGCTGTTCACCACCGGACATGGTGCCGCCGCGCTGCTGATAGCGCTCCTTCAGCCGCGGGAACAGGCCGAGCACCTTGTCCAGCTGCTCCTGGAAGTCCGCCTTGCCGGTGAAGAAGCCCCCCATGGAGAGATTCTCCTCCACCGTCAGGCGCGAGAAGATCCGCCGACCCTCGGGCACCACGGCGATGGCCTTGCGCATGATGTCGCAGGTCTGCTGGCCGACCAGCTCCTCACCCTGGAAGCGAATGCTGCCGCTGGCCGCCTGCGGCGTGCCGCAGAGGGTCATCAGCAGGGTCGATTTGCCGGCACCGTTGGCGCCGATCAGGGTGACGATTTCGCCCTGTTGTACCTGCACGTTGATGCCGTGCAGGGCCTGGATCTTGCCGTAGAAGGTCGAGACGTTTTCGAAAGTCAGCATGCTCACGCCTCCCCCAGATAGGCTTTGATCACGTCAGGGTTGTTGCGCACCTGCTCGGGCGAGCCGTTGGCCAGTGGGGTGCCCTGGTTGATCACGTAGATGTGGTCGGAAATGCTCATGACCAGCTTCATGTCGTGCTCGATCAGCAGCACGGTGACACCGTGTTCATCACGCAGCAGGGCGATCAGCGCCTTGAGGTCCTCGGTCTCCTTCGGGTTCAGGCCGGCCGCCGGCTCGTCCAGCATGAGAATGCGCGGACGCGTCATCATGCAGCGGGCGATTTCCAGGCGACGCTGCTGGCCGTAGGCGAGGGTGCCCGCCGGGCGGTTGGCGATGTCGGTGAGGTTCACCTGTTCCAGCCAGTGGGCGGCGAAGTCCATGGCCTCGCGTTCGCTCTGACGGAACGCCGGCGTCTTCAGCAGACCGGCGAGAAAGTTGGTGTTCAGGTGTCGGTGTTGCGCTACCAGCAGGTTCTCCACCGCCGTCATGTCCTTGAACAGGCGGACATTCTGGAAAGTGCGTACCACGCCCTGACGGGCGATCTTGTGGCCGGGCAGGCCGTGGATCGGCGTGCCGTCGAGCAGGATTTCGCCGGCGGTCGGCTGGTAGAAGCCGGTCAGGCAGTTGAATACGGTGGTCTTGCCGGCGCCGTTGGGGCCGATCATCGAAACCACCTGCTTGTCGTGTACGGTCAGCGCCACCTCGTTGACGGCCAGCAGGCCGCCGAAGCGCATGGTCAGGCCGCGTACTTCCAGGATCGGGCGGCTCATTGCTTCAGCTCCAGGTGCGGGCGTTGCATCGGCAGCAGGCCTTGCGGACGCCAGATCATCATCAGCACCATCAGGGCGCCGAACATCAACATGCGGTATTCGCTGAACTCGCGCATCAGCTCGGGCAGCAGGATCATCACGATGGCTGCGAGAATCACGCCGAGCTGCGAGCCCATGCCACCCAGCACGACGATGGCGAGAATGATCGCCGACTCGATAAAGGTGAATGACTCCGGCGAGACCAGCCCCTGGCGTGCAGCGAAGAAGCTGCCGGCGAACCCGGCGAAGGTGGCGCCGAGGGTGAACGCGGAAAGCTTGATCACCGTGGGGTTCATGCCGAGTGCGCGGCAGGCGATCTCGTCTTCGCGCAGGGCTTCCCAGGCGCGGCCGATCGGCATGCGCAGCAGCCGGTTGATCACGAACAGGGTCAGCAGTACCAGCAGCAGGGCGATCAGGTAGAGGAAGATCACCTTGTTCACCGAGTTGTAGGCGATGCCGAAGTACTCGTGGAAGGTCTGCATGCCCTCCGCGGCGCGGCGGTCGAACGACAGGCCGAAGAAGGTCGGTTTGTCGATGCCGCTGATGCCGTTGGGGCCGCCGGTGATGCTGGTCATGTTACGCAGCAGGATGCGGATGATCTCGCCGAACCCCAGCGTCACGATGGCCAGGTAGTCACCGCGTAGACGCAGTACCGGGAAGCCGAGCAGGAAGCCGAACAGTGCGGCCATCGCTCCGGCGATTGGCAGCGCGGTCCAGAAGCCGACCCCGTAGTAGTGCGACAGCAACGCGTAGGTGTAGGCGCCCACGGCGTAGAAGCCGACGTAACCCAGGTCCAGCAGGCCGGCCAGCCCGACCACGATGTTCAGGCCGAGGCCGAGCATCACGTAGATCAGGATCAGCGTGGCGATGTCCACGGCACCGCGCGAGCCGTAGAACGGCCAGACCAGCGCAACCAGCACCAGCGCCAGGATGATCCAGCGTTGGGTCGAGGGCAGGGTGAGGAAGTTGCCAGCACCGGCTGGCACGCTCGGCAGGCTCGGGCTGGCGGCCCAGCCGGCGGCCAGATGCGTGCGGAACAGTTGCCAGACGAACATGGCCACCGCGCAGGCGGCGATGATCCAGAAGGTGCCGGCTTCGGCGCCATGCACCTCGACGCGGATACCGACGGTGGTGAGCTTCAGGCCGAACACCGGCACCGCCACGGCGATGACCAGCAGGGCGCTGAAGAAAGCGATACGCAGATTGCCGGTCATACCTTTTCCACCTCCGGGCGGCCGAGGATGCCGGTGGGGCGGAACAGCAGCACGAGCACGAGCAGGCTGAAGGCCACGACGTCCTTGTACTGATCACCGAAGATGTCGGCACCGAAGGCTTCGGCGACGCCCAGCACCAGGCCGCCGAGCATGGCGCCCGGAATGCTGCCGATGCCGCCGAGCACTGCGGCAGTGAATGCCTTGATGCCGGCGAGGAAGCCGATGTGCGGGTTGATCACGCCGTACTGCATGCTGATCAGCACCGCCGCGATGGCAGCCAGCGCCGCGCCGATGACGAAGGTCAGCGCGATGATGCCGTTGGTGTTGATGCCCAGCAGGTTGGCCATCTTCAGGTCCTCGGCGCAGGCGCGGCAGGCACGGCCCAGGCGGGAGCGGGAGATGAACAGCGTGAGACCGTACATGGCGACGAAGGTGACCACGAAGATCAGGATCTGCATGTAGGAGATCACCACACCATTCATGGTGCTTTCACCGATGACCAGGTTGCCCGGCATCAGGTTGGGGATCGCCTTGTCCTTGGAGTCCTGGGCCAGCAGCACGACGTTCTGCAGGAAGATGGACATGCCGATGGCGGAGATCAGCGGGATCAGGCGGTTACTGCCACGTAGCGGGCGGTAGGCCACCCGTTCGATGCTGTAGCCGTAGGCGCTGGTGACGATCATGGCGGTGACGAAGGCGCCGATCATCAGGATAGGCAAGGCATCCAGGCCCATCATGGACAGGCCGACAATGGCGATGAAAGCGACATACGAGCCGATCATGTACACCTCGCCGTGGGCGAAGTTGATCATGCCGATGATGCCGTACACCATCGTGTAACCGATGGCGATCAGCGCGTAGGTGCTGCCAACGGTCAGCCCGTTGATCAGCTGTTGTAGGTAGTGGTAAAGCTCAGGCATCACTGCTCTCCCGAAGTCCCTGCAATTCCATCCGGTCTGGCTGCGCTGCCCACTTCGAACACACCGCACACCCTGGCGCGGCGCCACTGCGGTACGGCACCCTGCGGATCACGCATGGCGTCGGTTCGAGGCGGGCCTGCTGTTCAGGCCGCTCGTTGGATTACAGGTATGGCAAGGCGGCCCGGTGCTTGTGGCAGGGCCGCCCGCTAAAACAAAGCCCACAAGCGAGTGTGGGCTTTGCCAGGCTGATGAAAGTTACTTGGCTTCGGTCTTGGTGCCGTCCTGGTGCCATTCGTAGACGACGAAGTTGAAGTCCTTCAGGTCGCCCTTTTCATCGAACGCGAGGTTGCCGGTGGGAGTGTCGAAGGTGTTGCTGCGCAGCGCTTCGGCGACCTTGTCGGTGTCGGTGCTGCCAGCCTTCTCGATGCCTTCTGCGATGACCTGAACCGCGGCGTAGGCCGGGAACACGAACGGGCCGCTCGGATCCTGCTTCTTGGCCTTGAAGGCATCAACCAGTTCCTTGTTGCGTGGATCCTGGTCGAAGGACTTCGGCAGCGTCACGTACATGCCTTCGGAGGCCGGGCCGGCGATGGCGGAGATTTCCGAGTTGCCGACGCCTTCCGGACCCATGAAGCGCACGTTCAGACCTTTTTCCTTGGACTGACGCAGCAGCAGGCCCAGCTCCGGGTGGTAGCCGCCGTAGTAGACGAAGTCGACGCCTTCGCGCTTGAGCTTGGCGATCAGCGAGGAGAAGTCCTTGTCACCGGCATTGATGCCTTCGAACAGGCCGACCTTGATGTTCTTGCTTTCAAGGGTCTGCTTGACGGCCGTGGCGATGCCTTCGCCGTACTGCTGCTTGTCGTGGATGACGGCGACGTTCTTCGGCTTGACGTGATCGGCAATGAAGTTGCCGGCGGTCGGACCCTGCAGGCTGTCCAGGCCGATGGTGCGGAAGATCAGCTCGTAACCGCGGGAGGTGATGTCCGGGCTGGTGGACGCCGCGGTGATCATCAGGATGCCTTCGTCCTCGTAGATATCGGACGCCGGCTGAGTGGAGCTGGAGCAGAGGTGGCCAACGACGAACTTGACGTTGTCATTGACGATCTTGTTGGCCACCGCCACGGCCTGTTTCGGATCGCAGGCATCGTCGTAGCGTACGCCTTGCAGTTGCGCGCCGTTCACCCCGCCGGCCTTGTTGATCTGCTCGATGGCCATTTCGGCCCCGATGAACTGCATGTCCCCGTACTGCGCCACCGGCCCGGTTACCGGCCCTGCCAATCCGATGCGGATCGTGTCGGCGGCCAGGCTGTAGCTGGCTGCGCCGGTCAGTGCCATTGCCAGGAAAATTTTCGAAAGACGCTGGTTGGTCTTCATAAGTGCTCCACTTGCATCGTTATTGTTTGAATCCTGCGGGCCGGAGTGCCGTTAAGAGGCGAACATCCCGAAACGCTCCGGCAACTGTACCGGCACAGTGTAGAAGTGTCTCCTCCGTTTGCACAGCCGGCAGATTCAACCGTTTGATGGGAATCGGGGCGCGGGTATCATGGCGCCTTTTTCGTTACGGACGAGTCCCATGGCCGACGACGCAAGCACTCTTTATGCCAAGCTGTTGGGCGAAACCGCAGCGATCACCTGGCAGGAACTGCAGCCTTTCTTCGCCCGCGGCGCGCTGCTGCAGGTGGCTGGCGAGGCCGATCTGGTCGAGGTGGCGGTGGCGGTGGCCGAGGACGATCAGGCCAAGGTGGCGGCCTGGCTGACCGGCGGGCAACTGGCAAAGATGCCTGCCGAGCAGGCGCAGGACTGGCTGGAGCGTGACCCCGACCTGTGGGCCGTGGTCGTGGCGCCCTGGGTGCTGGTGCAGGAACGCGTAGCGAAGCCGGCGCTGCACTGAAACGGGGCGGGCGTGACGCTGACGCCGCCCTCAGCCTCTCACCCACCGCTGCCGCGCCCAGGCGCTCAGGCTGTCCACCGCCAGCACCATCGCCAGCATGGCGAGGATCACCGTCGAGGCCTGGGCTTCCTGGAACAGGCTGAGACTCATGTAGAGCATCTGGCCGAGGCCACCGGCGCCGACGAAGCCGAGCACACTGGCCATGCGGATATTGTTCTCCCAGCGATACAGCGTGTAGGCCACCAGCTGCGGCCACAAAGTCGGCAGGGTGCCGTAGCAGAACGCGGCGACCCGGCCGCTGCCGGCCAGGCGCAGGGCGTCGGCGGGCTGCGGCGGGGTGTTCTCCAGCGCCTCGGCGAACAGGCGGCCCAGCACACCGGCAGTATGCAGCGCCAGCGCCAGGGTCCCGGCATTCGGGCCGAGGCCGGCGGCGAGCACCATCAGTGCCGCCCACACCAGTTCCGGAATTGCCCGCAGTGCATTGAGCAGCAGGCGCGACGCCGCTTGCGCGAACAAACCGAAGCGCCCGGCCGCCGGTAGCGCCAGCAGCAGGCCGAGCAGCGCGGCGAGCAGGGTGCCAATGGCCGACATGGCCAGGGTTTCCAGCGTGCCGTGAGCGATCGCCCGCAGATGATTGGCCGACAGATCCGGGGTCATGAAGCCGGACGCGTAGGCAACCATCTGGGTCAGGCCGTCGCGGCTGAGCAGCGCGGCGCTGTCAAGCTGCAGGAAGGCGAACGCCGCCATCACGGCGCCGAGCAGACCCAGCGGGATGAGCAGGCGCGACAGCAACCTCATGCGAACCTCCAGCGCAGCAGACGGCTGAGCAGGTCCGCCAGCAGCACCAGCGCCAGGAAGGTCAGCAGCATGCTCGCCACTTCGCCGCCAGCGAACATGCGCATCGACAGATCCATCTGCTGACCCAGCCCGCCAGCGCCGACGAAGCCCATCACCACCGATGCACGAATCGCGCATTCCCAGCGGTATACGCTGTAGGACAGCATTTCTCCGGTGGCCTGTGGCAGCACGCCGTAGAAAAACGCCTGCAACCGTGAGGCCCCGCTGCCGAGCAGGGCGCGGGCCGGCAACGGGTCGACCGATTCGAAGATCTCCGCATAGACCTTGCCCAGCATGCCGGCGTAAGTGATGGCGATGGCCAGCACGCCCGCGGTCGGGCCGAGGCCAACGGCGCGAACGAACAGCAGCGCCCAGACGATCTCCGGAATGCTGCGCAGCACGATCAGCAGGCCGCGTACCGGCCAGCGCAGGGCGTGGGTCCACCAGGCCGGGCGGCCGCCTCGGCTGAGTGCCGAGAGCGACAGCGCGCGAGTGGCGAGAAGGGCGCAGGGAATGGCGATGGCCAGCGCGAGGGTCATGCCGGCGGTGGCGATGGCCAGGGTTTCCAGCGTCGCCTGCCAGAGCAGGGCAAGGAAGTCTCCGCCATGCTCCGGCGGCCAGAAGGCGGAAACGAAGCTGCCCATGGTGTCGGCGTTGCTGCCGTCGAACAGCACGCCAATGTCCAGCTCGCTCAACCGCAGGCCCGGCCAGAGCAGCGCCACGGCCAGCAGCGTCAGCAGCAGGCGGGAGGTGGCGGCAGGGTCATGGCGAACGAGCGCGGGGTTCAGCATCGTGGAATGTTCAGCTGCACGCGCGGCGCTGGCGCCGATGCCGGCGTGTGTTCGAGCTGCTCGTTGGCGTACAGCGCAGCCAGCTCGCCCGGGCCGATTTCGGCGGCCGGTTTGTCGAACAGGATGCGCCCGTCCCGCACACCGAGGATGCGCGGGAAGTGCTCCAGCGCCAGCTCGACCGCGTGCAGGCTGGCCAACAGGGTGGCGCTGCGCCGCTGTGCCTCGCGGTTGAGCAGGCCCAGCGTGTGGCTGGCCAGCACTGGGTCCATTGCCGAAACGGATTCGTCGGCGAGGATCAGGTCCGCGCCCTGGTAGAGCATGCGGGCGATACCGACGCGCTGCAGCTGACCGCCGGAGAGCTGATCGCAGCGCATGTACAGCTTGTCCGCCAGGTCCAGGCGACCGAGTGCGTCGGCAGCGCCCTGGCGATCCAGTGGGTAGATCAGGCTGAGCAGGCTTTTCGCCAGCGACCACTGGCCGAGACGACCGGCCAGCACCGCGGTGATGACGCGTTGCCGAGGTGGCAGCGGCGGCGCCTGGTGGATCAGGCCGATGCGCGTGCGCAGGCGTTGGCGAGCTCCGGCGGAGAGCGACCAGGGACGTTGTCCGAGCAGCTCGACTTCGCCGCCGTCAGGCTTGAGCGCCGTGGCCAGCAATCGCAGCAGGGTGGTCTTGCCTGCACCGGACGGGCCGATGATGGCAACGCGCTCGCCGGGTGCGACCTGCAGGTCGATGCCCTGCAACGCCACCTGGCCGCCGGCGTGGGTATGGTCCACGCCGGCGAGCTTCAGCGCCGGGCCCTGTGTGCCGACGTGGCCCGGTATCTGCTCGGTTTGCAGGCTGTTCATGGGCGACGCAGCGATGGCGTCACTTGAGCAGGCCGGCTGCGCGCGCGGCTTCCTCGATGCCGGCATAGTTCTCCGGCTTGGTCTCGATGAAGCGGCTGGCGGCCTGCAGATCGAGGATCGCCTTGTGCTCCGGGTTGGCCGGATCGAGGGCGAGGAACGCTGCCTTGATCTTCTCGACCAGCGCCGGATCGAGGTTGCCACGCACCGTCCAGTTGTAGTCGTAGTAGGGCGGGGTGGTGGAGATCACTCGCACCTTGGCGGTATCGACCTTGCCGGCCGCGACCAGCTTGTCCCAGACCGAGGCGTTGAGCACGCCGGCGTCGGCCTTGCCGGCTTCGACCCAGGCCGCAGTGGCGTCATGGGCGCCGGAGTAGGCGATGCGCTTGAAGTACTGCTCCGGCTCGATGCCGTCCTTGAGCATGAAGTAGCGCGGCATCAGGCTGCCGGAGGTGGAGGACACCGAGCCGAACGCGAAGGTCTTGCCCTTCAGGTCGGCCAGCGACTTGACCTCAGGGTCGGCGGTGATGAACTTGCTGGTGAACTGCTCGTCCTGCTCGCGCTGCACCAGCGGGATCGCATCGCCGGTCTTCAGGCGCGTCTGCACGAAGGTAAAGCCGCCGAGCCAGGCGAGATCGAGGCGGTCGGATGCCAGGGACTCGACGACCGCGGCGTAATCCGACACCGGGGTGAATTTCACCGGCATGCCCAGCTGCTGTTCCAGATATTCGCCCAGCGGCTTGAACTTGCGGATCAGCTCGGTCGGGGCTTCGTCAGGAATGGCAGAAACCCGCAGGGTTTCGGCGGCATGGGTAGTGGCAATGGACAAGGACAGGGCAAGGCCGGCGACGGCTGCCAGGGAGCGCTTCAGCATTGAGGGTTCTCCGGTTCAATAGCGGAAAAAGCGCGCGGATTATAGAGCCTGGCGGCCACCGGGAGCCAAGCGAAAAGCTGAACGACTTCAAAACCGGCCATCGCCCTGGCTGGACCGCTGGCGAAATATCCTGCAACACGACGAACTTTTTTCAGGCGCCAAACCTAAGGGTTCTGTAGTGGCCGAATATCAGCAATGTGCCACCCCGCAGGGCGAAGGAAACGAATGTGATGTGCGATGAGAAGCGTCAGTCGACCATGGTTTGGGCGGATGGCCACTCCTTCAGGGAGGTGGCCAGAATTCGGGAGCAGCCGGTCGAATCCAAGGACGATCCTGGCGTGGCGTTTGGCGAAAAGATGTTCACCCAGGCGCGTCTGGCGGCGTTCGTGCTCGGCCCGCTGCTGATCGATCTGCCACAAGGCTAGGGCGTCGCAAGACGAACCGGCCAAACGCCGCGGCAAGCGCCCAGCGCGAGCCGCGGCGTGATCACTCAGACGCCGCTGAACAGTACCAGCAGCACGGCGCCGAGAATCAGGCGATAGATCACGAACGGCAACATGCCGACACGCTCCAGCAGTTTGAGGAAAAAGTGGATGCACAGGTAGGCGCTGATCGCCGACAGCACCACCCCCAGCCCCATTGCCGTCCAGTCCACGGCTACCTCGCCTTCCACCAGATCGAGCGTGCTCAAGCCGCTGGCAAGCACGATGATCGGGATCGACAGCAAAAACGAGAAGCGCGCCGCGCCGGAGCGCGACAGTCCCAGCAGCAGGCCAGCCGTCATGGTGACGCCTGAGCGCGAGGTGCCGGGAATCAGTGCCAGTGCCTGTGCACAGCCGATCAGCAGAATGTCTTTCCAGCTCAGGCTGTGCTCATCGCGCGGTTGCGGGGTACGCCGGCTGACCACGTCGGACCACCACAGCAGCAGGCCGAAGCCGATGGTTGCCCAGGCGATCACCAGCGGCGAACGCATTTGCTCCTCGATGAATCCCTTGAACAGCAGCCCGGCGATGCCCGCCGGGATCGTGCCGAGAATGACGGCCCAGGCCAGCCGGCTGTCACCGACACGCTCGCGGCGGGCAAGGGATGCGAACCAGTCGCGGGTCATGCCGAACACTTCCTGGCGGAAGTACCAGACCACGGCGGCGAGCGTGCCCAGGTGCACGGCTACGTCGAATGCCAGCCCCTGGTCGTCCCAGCCCACCAGGTGCGGGAAGAGGATCAGGTGAGCGGAGCTCGATACCGGCAAGAACTCGGTAAGCCCCTGCACGATGGCCAGGACGATGATCTGAATTAAATCCATTGCTGTTTCCTGCGATGTCTTCTGATGCACGACGAGCACGTGCGATGAGCGGATGGTCTGCGCGAGGCGATGCCTCGGGGCCTCCTTCAGAGGCGCTTGAAGGCGGATCGTTCCGGTTGGTCGGGCAAAATGCTGGATTGCGTTTGATGACATTGTGACATTGCGCGGTCGCATGGGGCGGCGCTGCTGCGCCTCGCGCCATGGCCGGATACGCCGGGGCGGGGCTAGAATCGGCCATTCGTTCACCAAGGAGCCGTCTCATGTCCGATCTGCCAACCATTGCCTTCGCCGGGATCGGCCTGATGGGCCTGCCGATGTGTCGACGCCTGCTGGCGGCCGGGTATCGTCTGGTGGTGTGGAATCGCTCATCGGCGAAATGCCAGCCACTGGTCGATCTGGGCGCCAGGGCCGTGGCGACCCCCGCCGAGCTGTGCGCCGAGGCCGATGTCGTGCTGCTTTGCCTGGCCGACACCGCCGCCGTGCGCGAGGTGCTGTTCGGCAAGGGGGGGGTCGCCGAGGGCGGCAAGGCGGGCAAGCTGCTGGTCGACCATTCCAGCCTGGAACCCACCGCGACCCGGGATATGGCGGCAGAGCTGGAGTTTCGCTGTGGCATGCGCTGGGTCGATGCACCGGTCTCCGGCGGCACCGCGGGTGCCGAGGCGGGCACGCTGGCGATCATGGCCGGCGGCCGTGCCGAGGATGTCGAGCGGGTGCGGCCGATTCTGATGAACCTCGGCCAGCGTCTGACCCACATGGGCGAGGTCGGCGCCGGGCAGGTGACCAAGGTCTGCAACCAGATGATCGTCGCCTGCAACGCCCTGGTGATCGCCGAGGTGGTGGCGCTGGCCGAGCGCGCCGGGGTCGATGCCAGCCTGCTGGCGCCGGCACTGGCGGGCGGTTTCGCTGACTCCAGACCGTTGCAGATCCTCGCTCCGCAGATGGCGGCGAGCGAGTTCGAGCCGGTGAAATGGCACGTGCGCACCTTGCTCAAGGATCTCGACACCGCAGTGAAACTGTCTCGTGAGCAGGGCTCGGCGACGCCCTTGAGCGGTTTGGCCGCGCAGTTGATGCGCCTGCACGGCAGCCAGGGCAACCTGGAACGCGATCCGGCAACGCTGGTGCAGATGTACCGGGAGGGCGACCAGTGAAGATCGCGGCCAATCTTTCGCTGCTGTTCACCGAACTGCCGTTGATCGAGCGCATCCTCGCGGCCCGCGCCGCCGGCTTCGATGGTGTGGAGATCCAGTTCCCCTACGAAGTCCCGGCCATCCGGCTGAAGGACCAACTCGAGCGCGCCGGCCTGCCGCTGGTGCTGATCAACCTGCCGGCCGGCGACCTGATGCAGGGCGGCCCCGGGCTGGCGGCGGTACCGGAGAGGCAGGACGCCTTTGATGCCGCCCTGCAGGAGGCGCTGAACTACGCGCTCATGGTGCGCCCGGCCTGCGTCAACGTGCTGCCGGGGCGCCTGGCCGAGGGTGTCGAACGCGAACTGGCGCTGGAGACCCTGGAGCGCAACCTGTGGAAGACCGCCGATGCCTTCGAGCTGCTCGGCATCCGCGTGCTCTGCGAGGCGATCAATCCGCTGGACATGCCGGGATTTCTGATCAACAGCGCGGCCGACCTGCTTGCGCTGCTGGAGCGGGTCGAGCACCCCAACTGCATGGCGCAGCTGGACTTCTACCATATGGCCCGTCAGGGGCTGGACCTGCCGGACTGCATCGCCCGGCTGGCCGGGCGCATCGGTCATGTGCAGTTTGCCGATTGCCCCGGGCGCGGCGTGCCCGGTACCGGCGAGGTGGACTTCCCGGCGGCGCTGCAGGCGCTGCAGGCCGGCGGCTACCAGGGCTGGCTGGGCGCCGAATACAAGCCGGGCGAGCAGGGCCGCGAGGCCAGCCTCGGCTGGCTCGCCGAATGGCGCGCCCGCTGAACCATCGCGCGGCATAAGCGAGGCTGATGTTCGGAGACAGGAGCAGGCACAGACTCTAGAGTCATGGTCGAGTCCCGGCTGGTCTGCGGCCGGAATATAAGAACAATCGAGACCGACGTCATGCAGCCTTCCACCCAAGCTTCCAACGCCTGGCGCGTGCTGTTTCTGCTGTTTCTGGCGAATCTGTTCAACTTCTTCGATCGCACCATCCCGGCCATCATCGCCGAGCCGATCCGGCTGGAGTGGAGCCTCAACGACTTCCAGCTCGGCCTGATCGGCACCGCCTTCACCATCGTCTACGCCATTGCCGGCCTGCCGCTGGGGCGCATGGCCGACCTCGGCTCGCGGCGCAAGATCATGGGCTGGGGGCTCACCGCCTGGAGCGGCCTGACGGCTATCAACGGGCTGGCCTGGAACTTCTGGAGCTTCCTGCTGATTCGCATGGGCATCGGTATCGGCGAGGCCAGCTACGCGCCGGCGGCCAACTCGCTGATCGGCGACCTGTTTCCGGCGCACAAGCGGGCCCGGGCCATGGGCATCTTCATGCTGGGCCTGCCGCTGGGGCTGCTGCTGGCCTTCTTCACCATCGGTTCCATGGTCGAGTTCTTCGGCAGCTGGCGTGCGCCCTTCTTCATCGCCGCGGTGCCCGGGCTGGTGCTGGCGGTGTTCATCTTCCTGATCCGCGAGCCCACGCGCGGCGCGGCCGAGACCGTCAAGGTCTCGCAGGAACCCGTGCAGCAGCCGATCCGCAAGGTGCTGTCGATCCGGACCTTCTGGTGGCTGGTAATGGCCGGGCTGGCATTCAACTTCGCCACCTACGCCTGCAACGCTTTCATGGTGCCATTGCTGATGCGCTATCACGGGGTTTCGCTGGTCAATGCCTCGGTCGCCACCGGTGTGATCGTCGGCCTGACCGGCCTGATCGGCCTCACCCTAGGCGGCTGGGTCGCCGATCGCATCCATCAGCGCTTCGCCCGCGGCCGGCTGATGTTCGCCGCGGTGAGCATGCTGATCGCCACGCTCGCGACCGGTTACGCGCTGCTCGCCGGGCGGATCGACGTGGGCCTGTTCGTTGCGGTCTTCAGCATCGGCTGGCTGTTCTCCTACAACTTCTATACCTGCGTCTACACCGCGATCCAGGACGTGGTCGAGCCGCGCCTGCGGGCCACGGCCATGGCGCTGTTCTTTGCCGGCTTGTACCTGCTCGGTGGTGGCATGGGCACGGTGGTGGTGGGGCTGCTCTCGGACCATTTCGCCGAAGCGGCGATGCTGGCGGCAGGGGCTGGCGAAATGGCCGAGGCGTTCCGCGCCGAAGGGCTGCACGGCGCGATGTACCTGATTCCGGCGTCGCTGCTGCTGACCATGGTGTTCCTGTTCCAGGCTTCACGGACCTTCTGTGCCGATGCCAAGCGCATGACGGCCGGAATGACTGCCGGGGCGCCTGGTGCGGAGGCGGTGCCTGCCTGACAGGGCGTTGCGTCATGGGGTTTGTGCCCGGACCAGTGATGGCCGGGCACTTTTTTTTTTGCGGGTAGAACCCTTGGCTGCGGCAGCCGACGATAGGCCTGCAAGCGGGTGCTACCTCCATTACACTGCGCGGCCGTTTTTTCTGTACCCGCGGACCACACCATGTTCAACGCTTCACCTGCCTGCGCCTGCGGCATCGATTTCGGCACCTCCAATTCCACGGTCGGCTGGTGGCGGCCGGATGTCGATCCGCTTATCGCACTGGAAGGTGACCAGCCGACGCTGCCCTCGGTGGTGTTCTTCAATCTCGAAGAGCGTCGCCCGGTCTACGGTCGCCAGGCGCTGGACGAGTACCTCGAAGGCTACGAGGGGCGACTGATGCGCTCGCTCAAGAGCCTGCTCGGCTCCAAGCTGCTGAAGAGCGAAACCACCGTGCTGGGCAGCGCCATGCCGTTCAAGGATATCCTCGGGCTGTTTCTCGGCACCCTCAAACAGCGGGCAGAAGCCGCGGCGGGCCGGCCTTTCGAGGAGGTCGTGCTGGGCCGGCCGGTGTTCTTCGTCGACGATGATCCGCAGGCCGACCGCGAGGCGTCCGAGACCCTGGCGGGGGCTGCGCGCAAGATCGGCTTCGGCGAGGTGTCCTTCCAGTACGAGCCGATCGCCGCGGCCTTCGACTACGAGTCGCGTATCGAGCGCGAGGAGCGCGTGCTGATCGTGGATATCGGCGGCGGTACCTCCGACTTCTCGCTGGTGCGCCTGTCGCCCGAGCGCCGTGCGGTGGACGACCGGCAGGCGGACATCCTCGCGACAGGCGGCGTGCATATCGGCGGCACCGACTTCGACAAGCAGCTCAGCCTGCACGGGGTGATGCCGCTGTTCGGCTATGGCAGCCGGATGAAAAGCGATGCACCGATGCCTACCAGCACCCACCTCAACCTCGCCACCTGGCACACCATCAACGCGGTCTACGCGCCGGCGTCGCAGCGCGCGCTGCAGAGCATGCGCTACGACATCGTCGATCCCACCGGCATCGATCGGCTGTTCCGCCTGATCGAGCAGCGCGCCGGCCACTGGCTGGCGATGCAGGTGGAGCAGGGCAAGATCGAGCTCACCGAGCAGCAGCGCTTCGCCATCGATTTTCAGCGCATCGAGCCGGATCTGCGGGTCGAGCTGAGCCGGCAGGGCTTCGAGAGCGCCATCGCCGCGCTGCTCGAACGCATCGGTGCCAGCATCAAGCAGCTGCTGGCCGATGCCGGGGTGCGTGCCGAGGAGGTCGACACGGTGTTCTTCACCGGCGGTTCCAGTGCCATTCCCGCATTGCGTGACAGCGTCGCCGGGTTGCTGCCGCGGGCGCGCCATGTCGAGGGCAACCGCTTCGGCAGCATCGGCAGCGGGTTGGCCATCGAGGCGCGCAAGCGCTACGGTTGAGCCGGGCCGCAACGTCATTCGCTGACACAAAAACTTCACACTGACGGGTCAACGTCGGGTGCAGGCTGCGGGTCCCATTAACGGTGCTCAAGCGGAGCGTCTTCATGGAGAGCAATTCGATGGCCTATCGCATCCGACCTACTCGCAATGCCGCCAAGGAAGTGCGCAAGGCCGCCCTGCAGCGCATCGACAAGGCGATCCAGGCGCTTACGGTCGAGGCGGATGAGCGCGCGGAAGGGGTGCATCAGGCGCGTAAGCGCTTCAAGGAACTGCGAGCCTTGTTGCGGCTGGTACGCGAGCCGCTCGGTGCACGTTTCAAGCTCGACAACCGGCGGCTGCGCGACGTGGGGCGGCGCCTGGCCGAGTCCCGCGATGCCGCGGCGATGCTGGAAAGCTGGGACGCCCTGGCACGGGCCAACCAGCCACTGTTCGTCAGCGACGCGTTCCGCCAGATTCGCCTGCAACTGCAGCAGCGCGCCGCGCCGGATGGCGAGGTGCACGCGGATTTCGACGCGGAGCTGGCCGAAGTGCTGGGTGAGCTACGTGCGCTGACCCAGGAAATGCAGCACTGGAAGCTGTCCGGCAAGGGCTTCGGGCTGCTCGCCAACGGGTTGCGCCGCACCTACAGCGACGGCGTGCGGGATCTGGCGCGGGCGGAACGGGATGCTTCGGACGAGCTGCTGCACGAGTGGCGCAAGCGGGTGAAGGATCATTGGTATCACTGCCAGCTGCTTTCGCCGTGCTGGCCGGACGCGCTGGAAAGCCGCGCCGATCAGCTCAAGCAGGTCGCCGATGCCTTGGGCGATGACCATGACCTGGCGATGATGGCCCAGCTGATGGAGCGCGAGCCCGATCTGTTCGGCGCGCCGGAGACTCGAGAACAGTTGCAGCGTTGTATCCAGCAGCGCCGCGAGCAGCTGCAGCAACGAGCGCTGCGCCTTGGCCGGCGGCTCTACGCCGAGGGGCCGAAGGCGCTGGTCACCCGAATGGCGGCCTACTGGTGTATCGCCCGGGCGGAGCGCGGTTAGCTTCGCACGTGGCTCTGGGGCGGGCCTCAGCCCGCCGGTCAGGGCCGGAACGCGCCAGCTTATCCGGCAACCAGTACGCGTATCGCTTCCAGGCGCAGGGCGGCCTTTTCCAGTGCCGCCAGACCGTCCTCGCGTTGCTGGCGCAGCGCTTCGATTTCGCTGTCACGCACGCTCGGGTTGACGGCCTGCAGGGCCACCAGTCGGGCAAGCTCTTCGTCCAGCCCTGCCTTGAGCTTGCGCTGGGCTTCGGCGACGCGTTCGACATGGCGCGGCTTGATCTTGGCCTCGGCGGCGGCGATCTGTGTGGCCAGCACGTCGCGCTGGGCCTGGACGAACTTGTTGGCGCTGGCGCGTGGCACGCTTTCCAGCTGATCGTTGAGCGTGTCGAAGGCCACCTTGGCCGCCAGGTCGTTGCCGTTGCCGTCGAGTAGGCAGCGCAGCGCCAGCGGCGGCAGGAAGCGGCTCAGCTGCAGGGCGCGCGGCGCCACCACCTCGCTGACGAACAACAGTTCTAGCAGCACGGTGCCCGGCTTGAGCGCCTTGTTCTTGATCAGCGCCACCGCGGTGTTGCCCATGGAGCCGGACAGCACCAGGTCCATGCCGCCCTGCACCATGGGATGCTCCCAGGTGAGGAATTGCATGTCCTCGCGGGCCAGCGCCTGCTCGCGGTCGTAGGTGATGGTCACGGCCTCGTCGTCGCCCAGCGGGAAACTGGCGTCCAGCATCTTTTCGCTGGGGCGCAGCACCAGGGCATTTTCCGAGTGGTCTTCACTGTCGATGCCGAACGCATCGAACAGCTGCTCCATGTAGATCGGCAGCGCGAACTGATCGTCCTGCTCCTCGATGGCGTCCACCAGCGCCTTGCCCTGCTCGCCACCGCCGGAGTTGAGTTCCAGCAAACGGTCGCGGCCGGCATGCAGCTCGGCTTCCAGGCGCTCACGCTCGGCGCGGGCTTCGTCGATCAGGCCCTGGAAGGTGTCGTCATCGCCATCTTCCAGCAGCGGCAGCAGGCGCGGGCCGAACTGATGTTGCAGGGCATTGCCGGTCGGGCAGGTGGCCAGGAAGGCGTTCAGCGCTTCGTGGTACCACTTGAACAGGCGCTCCTGCGGGCTGGTTTCCAGATAGGGCACGTGCAGCTGGATAGTGTGCTGCTGGCCGATACGGTCGAGGCGGCCGATGCGCTGCTCGAGCAGGTCAGGATGAGCCGGCAGATCGAACAGCACCAAATGGTGGCTGAACTGGAAGTTGCGGCCTTCGCTGCCGATTTCCGAGCAGATCAGCACCTGCGCGCCGAACTCCTCGTCGGCGAAGTAGGCCGCGGCGCGGTCACGTTCGAGGATGCTCATGCCTTCGTGGAATACCGTGGCCGGGATGCCGGAGCGCACGCGCAGCGCGTCCTCCAGATCCAGCGCGGTCTCGGCGTGGGCGCAGATGACCAGCACCTTGTACTTCTTCAGCATCTTCAGGGTGTCGATCAGCCACTCGACACGCGGGTCGAACTGCCACCAGCGATTCTGCTCGTCGGCCGGTTCCTGCTGACTCTGGAAGGCGACTTCCGGATACAGCTCGGCGTGCTCGCCCAGCGGCAGCTCCATGTATTCGGCGGGGCAGGGCAGCGGGTAGGGGTGTAGCTGGCGCTCGGGAAAGCCCTGCACGGCGGCGCGCGTATTGCGAAACAGCAGGCGGCCGGTGCCGTGACGGTCGAGCAGCTCGCGGATCAGCCGACTGCTGGCCTCGATATCGCCATCGGTGGCGGCGGCGAGCAGGGCTTCGCCTTCGGCGCCGAGGAAATCATGGATGGTCTGATGAGCCTGCTGCGAGAGACGACCCTCGTCGAGCAGTTCCTGCACGGCTTCGGCCACTGGCTGGTAGCTGGAGCTCTCGGCGCGGAAGGCGTCGAGGTCGTGAAAGCGATTCGGGTCGAGCAGGCGCAGACGGGCGAAGTGGCTGTCCAGGCCCAGCTGTTCCGGGGTCGCGGTCAGCAGCAGCACGCCGGGGATCACTTCCGCCAGCTGTTCGACCAGCCGGTATTCGGCGCTGGCACTTTCCGGGTGCCAGACCAGATGGTGCGCCTCGTCCACCACCAGCAGGTCCCAGCCGGCGGCGAAGGCGGCATCCTGGGCGCGCTCGTCTTCCTTCAGCCACTCCAGCGACACCAGCGCCAGTTGGGTGTCTTCGAACGGGTTGCTGGCATCGCTCTCAATGAAGCGCTCGGCATCGAACAGCGCAACTTCCAGATTGAAGCGGCGGCGCATTTCCACCAGCCATTGGTGCTGGAGGTTTTCCGGAACCAGGATCAGCACCCGGCTGGCGCGGCCGGAGAGCAGCTGGCGATGGATGATCAGGCCGGCTTCGATGGTCTTGCCCAGGCCCACCTCGTCTGCCAGCAGCACGCGGGGGGCGATGCGGTCGGCGACCTCCTTGGCAATGTGCAGTTGGTGCGCGATGGGCTGTGCACGCACGCCACCCAGGCCCCACAGCGAGGACTGCAGCTGGGCACTCTGGTGCTGCAGGGTGTGGTAGCGCAGGCTGAACCAGGCCAGCGGGTCGATCTGGCCGGCGAAGAGGCGGTCGCTGGCCAGGCGGAACTGGATGAAGTTCGACAGCTGGGTTTCCGGCAGGGTGCGGGCTTCGTTCTGCGCGGTCAGACCGTGATAGACCAGCAGGCCATCGACGTCATCGACCTCGCGCACGGTCATCTTCCAACCTTCGAAGTGGGTGATCTCGTCTCCCGGGACGAAGCGTACGCGGGTCAGTGGCGCACTGCGCGTCGCATACTGGCGGGTTTCGCCGGTCGCCGGGTAAAGCACGGTGAGCATCCGTCCATCCTGAGTGAGGATGGTTCCGAGGCCGAGTTCCGCCTCGCTGTCGCTGATCCAGCGTTGCCCCGGTAGATACTGCTGCGCCATGCTGCCTCCCGCTGTGAAAAAGCCGGCTATGGTAACGGAACGTCGCCGGGAGAGCGACGCCGATGGCGACTGCTCGACGCATGAAGTGTAGCGGTCCTGTTAAAGTTGACCGGTGCCGCGCCGACTCACAGGTAAGGAGGGCCATCAGCATGCTGCCACCCATTCCAACCGGCGTGATTCCGGTTGCCGCCCAGCAGGACGTGGTCAAGCCACGCCCCGAGGTGGCGCCGGTAACACCCGTACAGGCGAGCTCCGACGAAAGCGCCGTCACGCTCGACCGCCGGCATCCGCAGGAGAGCGCGGAAATGCTGCGCGACGAGCAACGGCGGCGGCAGCGTCGCGGCTATACCCCGGAGGAGCTGGCCAAGGGCGAGACCGACGAGCAGGATCAGGCCGCGCTCGAAGAACTGCCGCGCCAAGGGCTCTGGGTCGATGTCGAGGTCTGATGTGCCTGCGAGCGGCCCGCGCCATGTTCCATCGATCGAGCTGCCCGATGCAGCGCTGGACTACCGAGCGGACTGGGTTGACAGCGATACCGCCGATGCCTGGCTGCAGGAGCTGATCCTCGCCACGCCCTGGACGCAGCCGGAGATACGCCTCTACGGCCGCCAGGTCGCGGTGCCGCGCCTGGTGGCCTGGTACGGTGATTCGCAGGCAGCGTATCGCTATTCCGGCCTGCAGCATGAGCCGCTGGCCTGGACACCGCTGTTGCAGGAGGTCCGTCAGCGTCTGGAGCGCGAAACGGGGCATCGCTTCAATGGCGTGTTGCTCAACCTGTATCGCGACGGCGGCGATGCCATGGGCTGGCACAGTGACGACGAAGGCGAGCTGGGCCGCAATCCTGTCGTGGCATCGTTGAGCCTGGGAGCCGAGCGGCGCTTCGACCTGCGGCGCAAGGGCAGTGGACGGATTCAGCATTCGCTGCTTCTGGGACATGGTTCGTTGCTGGTCATGAGTGGCGCCACGCAGCATCATTGGCAACATCAGATCGCGCGGACCAGCAAGGTATCGCAGCCGCGTCTCAACCTGACATTTCGCCTGATCCACCGAGACCAACCACATGAGCAGTGACGAGAACCTGATCGATTTCAGCGCCGAACGTGCCCGCCGCATTCACGACCTGAACGACAAGCGACTCGAGGAGATGCGCAAGACCTTCGAGCAGGTCCTGCCGCTTGGCAAGCCGAAGAAGAAGAAGGGCAAGAAGCCCTCGAAGAAACGCTGAACGGCACCCACTCCCGCCTATCTCCGTTTCATACCGTTTCGTTATTAGTACCCAATGCCGCTATTCGCGCTTCATGCGCTCGGCGGCGGAATCGCCCCCGTTTCCTTCCTGATACCCCCGTTTTCTTGACCTGGATCAGTCGTTGCGCGCGCCTGGGATCGGCATCTTGCGGCCATTGACGCGGGTCAATTTTTTCCCGGTCGCCCGGGTTTACCTTGAACCCATCGAACAGCGAATCAGGTTTCGGAGGTAGGTCTCATGTTTGTCGATAATGTGGTGCTCGCAGGGGTGGTCACGGTCGGCCTGATGGTCGCCTTCCTCGGAGGCTTCGGATATTTCATCTGGAAGGACGCGCACAAGAAGCGCTGAGTTCTTCCAGATTCAAAGAGCACGCAAGGCATTTAGGCGACCTATGGTCGCCTTTTTTTTGGTTCTTCGCGGACTCTGGGGGAAGAGCGAGTTGACAGTCAGGGAAGCAGGTAAATTGGCAGTCGCCAAACACACCCTTCACCTGTCCCTGCTGTCGCCGTGCATCCTATTGATCTTGCCTCGTTCTGGCCAGGCTATGACGTCGTTGCCTGCCGTTCATCTGCCAACAACTCCCTTCTGATTGAGCTTGAGCCTCAAGCCGGTTCAGTGCCCAGGTGCGGGCGTTGTGGTCAGCTCAGCCCGTTGATTCACGAGCGCCGGATTCGTCTGGTGCGTGATCGCGATCTGTTCGATCAGCGCGTCCTGCTTCAACTACCCGTGCGCCGAGTCGATTGCCTGAACTGTGGTCGGGTGACCGAGCGGATCGACTGGCTGGAGCCTGCATCTCGCCTGACCCGGCGGTTACGGGTCTGGCTCGAAAGCCTGCTGCGGCTGCTGCCGATCAGCCACGTCAGCCGGCTCACCGGCCTGCACTGGCACACCCTCAAGACGCTCGATAAACGACGCCTGGAAGCCGAGGTAGGCACCTTCGATTCAAGCGGTGTCCGCCGGTTGGTGATGGACGAGTTCGCCCTGCACAAGGGGCATCGCTATGCCACGGTCATCATGGATGCCGAGCGAACACGGGTGCTGTGGGTCGGCCACGGCAACAGCCGTGAGGCGATCCGCCCGTTCTTTGAATTGCTCGGCGAGCACTGCCAGCAGATTGAGGCGGTGGCCATGGACATGAACACGGCTTTCGGCCTGGAGGTAAAGCAACATTGCCCGCAGGCCGAAGTGGTGTACGACCTGTTTCACGTCGTCGCGCGCTACGGCCGGGATGTGATCGACCGTATCCGGGTCGACCAGGCCAACCTCCTGCGCGAAGACAAGCCGGCACGAAAGGCGGTCAAGCAGAGTCGTTGGCTGCTGCTGCGAAATCGCGACAACCTGAAGGACGGACAGGCCGTGCAGCTACAGGAACTGCTCGCAGCGAACCAGCCGCTGGCTACGGTCTATGTACTCAAGGATGCCTTGAAGGATGTCTGGTACGCCCCCAGCGTACGAGAGGGTTGGCGACGCTGGCGAACCTGGCTGCGACATGCTCGCGAGAGCGGCCTCGCGCCGCTGCAACGCTTCGCTCGCAACCTGCGCAAATACGCCCGAGGCATCCTTGCCAGTGCTCACTTCCACATGCATACCAGCGTCCTTGAGGGTGTTAACAACCGCATCAAGGTGATCAAGCGCATGGCCTATGGATTTCGGGACTCGGAATACTTCTTTCTGAAAATCAAGGCCGCCTTCCCCGGGAAAGCGCGATGAACCTTTTTTTTGGTTCTTCGCGGACTCTGGGGGAAGAGCGAGTTGACAGTCAGGGAAGCAGGTAAATTGGTAGTCGCCAAACCAACCATCCACCTGTCCCTGCTGTCGCCGTGCATCCTATTGATCTTGCCTCGTTCTGGCCAGGCTATGACGCCGTTGCCTGCCGTTCATCCGCCAACAACTCCCTTCTGATTGAGCTTGAGCCTCAAGCCGGTTCAGTGCCCAGGTGCGGGCGTTGTGGTCAGCTCAGCCCGTTGATTCACGAGCGCCGGATTCGTCTGGTGCGCGATCGTGATCTGTTCGATCAGCGCGTCTTGCTTCAACTACCCGTGCGCCGAGTCGATTGCCTGAGTTGTGGGCGGGTGACCGAGCGGATCGACTGGCTGGAGCCTGCATCTCGCCTGACCCGGCGGTTACGGGTCTGGCTCGAAAGCCTGCTGCGGCTGCTGCCGATCAGCCACGTCAGCCAGCTCACCGGCCTGCACTGGCACACCCTCAAAACGCTCGATAAACGACGCCTTCAAGCCGAGGTAGGCACCTTCGATTCAAGCGGTGTCCGCCGGTTGGTGATGGACGAGTTCGCCCTGCACAAGGGGCATCGCTATGCCACGGTCATCATGGACGCCGAGCGAACGCGGGTGTTGTGGGTCGGCCACGGCAACAGCCGTGAGGCGATCCGCCCGTTCTTTGAATTGCTCGGCGAGCACTGCCAGCAGATTGAGGCGGTGGCCATGGACATGAACACGGCTTTCGACCTGGAGGTGAAGAAGCATTGCCCGCAAGCCGAAGTGGTGTACGACCTGTTTCACGTCGTCGCGCGCTACGGTCGGGATGTGATCGACCGTATCCGGGTTGACCAGGCCAACCTCCTGCGCGAAGACAAGCCGGCACGAAAGGCGGTCAAGCAAAGCCGCTGGCTGCTGCTGCGCAATCGCAACAACCTGAAGGACGGACAAGCCGTGCAGCTTCAAGAACTACTCGCGGCCAACCAGCCGCTGGCTACGGTCTATGTCCTCAAGGATGCGCTGAAGGATGTCTGGTTCGCCCCCAGCGTACGAGAGGGCTGGCGCCGCTGGCGAACCTGGTTGCGGCACGCCCGGGACAGCGGCCTCGCGCCGCTACAGCGATTCGCTCGCAACCTGCGCAAATACGCCCGAGGCATCCTCGCCAGTGCCAACTTCCACATGCATACCAGCGTCCTTGAGGGCGTCAACAACCGCATCAAGGTGATCAAGCGTATGGCCTATGGTTTTCGGGACTCGGAATACTTCTTCCTGAAAATCAAGGCTGCCTTCCCCGGGAAAGCGCGATGAACCTTTTTTTTTGCGCGCGATTTATCGACGGGTCTGGGGCTGGATGAACACCGTCGTCGTGAATGCCGGAACCTCGAACATCCCATTGCTTACCGTTGCCTGACGGTTGATCGGGTCGACCGAGGCTTTGAGCACCGGATGCAACCGATAGCCATCGGCGGCCGGCAGGCGAACCCGCTTGTCCCATGCATTGATCACCACCATCAAAGCGCTGTAGCGGCGGTCCAGGTCGCGCCCCTCGCGTGGATTATCCGCCAGGCTGAAGGCGATCACTCCAGGCAGCTGTTCAGGCCCGGTATTGTGGAAATGCAGGCGCCGTTGCACCTCGCGGGCGCTCTCCAGCTGGAACAGCGGGCTGTCGCTGCGGATGCTCAGCAGCTCGAGAAAACGTCGTTTCGCCGCGACGATGTCGGCGCTGCCCGGTTTGGCCTGTGGATCGACGATGATCCTGCGAATCAGCGGCCAGTTGTCGCCGTCCTTGTCCGCGCGTGGCAAGCCCTTGTTCCAGTTGTTGTCCTGGTAGCTGAAATCCACCGCGTTGAACCAGTCCCCCGAGTCGTAGCTGTCGCGCTGCATGGACTTTGAACGCAGGATGTCGGAGCCGAGATGAATGAACGGCACGCCCTGACTGAACAGCGGCACCGACAGCGCCACCAGGTGCAGGCGGACCCGGTCGGCAACCGACAGGCTGCTGGCGAACTTGTACTGGTTGTTGTCCCACAGCGTCTGGTTGTCGTGCTTGGAGACGTAGTTGACGGTTTCCTGCGGGTCCAGCGTATAGCCGGCGGGCTGGCCGTTGTAGTCGATCTCGCTGCCCTTGCGCGTGCTGCCATCGGCGGTGACGAACTGGAAATCGCGCAGCCCGCCGGCGATGCCGACGCGGATCAGGTCGGCGGCGTGCAGCAGTTGCGCTTTTTCCTGAGCCCCGGCGCCGCTCAGCTCGTTGGGTCGCAGGTAGAGCCCGTTGGCGAAGCCCTGGTTGCGGCGGATGCTGTCGCCGCCATCGAAGGGGCTGCCGCCGCGTACCGCATCACGCTGTCGATCGTTGAATGTGCCGACACCGGTACCGGCCATGTTCAGCTGGTTGGCATTGATGCCGCGCGCATTGCCGGCGACCTCGCCGAATTCCCAGCCTTCACCGTAGAAATAGGTCTCGCGATCGATGCGGCGGACCGCACGATACGCATCGACGACCTGCTCGCGCATGTGGTGACCCATGAGATCGAAGCGAAAACCGGCGATCTTGTAGTCGCGGGCCCAGACCTTCAGCGAGTCGATCATCAGCTTGGCCATCATGCGGTGCTCGCTGGCGGTGTTCTCGCAGCAGGTCGAGGTTTCGACCGCGCCGGTGGTGGGGTTGCGGCGGTGGTAGTAACCGGGCACGACCTTGTCCAGAACCGATTTGTCAGCCAGGCCGGAGGCGTTGGTGTGGTTGTAGACCACGTCCATCACCGTGGCCAGGCCGTTGCCGGCCAAGGCCTGCACCATCTGGCGGAACTCGATGATGCGCTGCACGCCTTCGGCATTGCTGGCGTAGCTGCCCTCGGGCGCGGTGAAGTGGAAGGGGTCGTAGCCCCAGTTGAAGTCATCCATCCCGCGCAGGTCGTCGTACAGTGACTGCGCCTGGCCGCTGGCCGGGTCGAAGCCCTGCAGCACCTGGCGGATGCTTGCCGCGCTGCAGTATTGCGCCCAGCGCTGGCGGGCCTGGTCCGAGAGGTCGCAGAGCTTGGCGAAGGGATCGTCGAGGTTGATCCGCCGGGCGGGGTCTTCGTCGATGGTCGCGATGTCGAACACCGGCAGCAGCTGGACGTGGGTGAGCCCGGCCTTCTGCAGGTCGCGCAGGTGCCGCATGCCGTTGCTGTCAGGTCGGGTAAACGCGGCGTAGGTGCCGCGCAGCGCGGCCGGCAGGCTGGCGTCGCTGGCGCTGAAATCACGCAGGTGGGTTTCGTAGATCACGCTCGCTTCAGGGCGCTCTGGGCGTGGCGGACGCACCGCATCCCAGCCGGCGGGCTTGAGATCATCGGCATTCAGGTCGACCACCTGGGCGTACTGGCTGTTGCGTGACAGGCTCAGGGCGTAGGGGTCGCTGACCAGCGTCGTCTCGATCCTGCCGGTGCTGGGTCGGTAGGCGGTGACTTCGTACTGGTAGTACTGCCGATCCAGCGAACGCGGACCTTCCAGGCTCCAGACGCCGAGCCGCTCCCGCATAGGCTTGGGGTATCCCGGTAGCAGCCGTTTGGACGCATCGAAAACATGCAGGCGAACCCGCTGTGCGGTCGGTGCCCAGAGCTTGAAGGACACACCTCTGCCATCGAGCGTTGCACCCAGCTCACCGTTGTAGGCGAACAGCATGTCGAGGATGCCGGCGGTCTGCACTTCGGTGGCATCGATAACCCGGTCGTCCGCGTCATAGGCGACCACCACCAGTTGGCTCATCACGGCGCGACGCAGGGCATGTGCGCTGGCCTTGATCCGGTACGCCGGGGCATCGGCCAGATGCGGGTGCTGGCGCTTGAGGCCGTTGCGCAGGCTGGCCGGTTGCATCGCCAGCGCCTGTCCGCCGCTGACGGTACGCGCCTCGCTGTCGATGCGAATGCTGGCATCGTGGGCATAGCGCAGCTCGACGCGGCTGGCGCCCGGAGCGCCGCCCACCAGCGCAAGCGTGAACGGATCGAGCCAGTGCGCACGGGCGCCCTTGATCGCCACGGCGCTGCCGCTTATTGGCGTGCTGGACAATTGCGGGTTGCCGCTGACCGTGAAGACGCGACGGCCGAGTTCGTCGAAGCGCCAGACCAGGTCGGTACCGCCCAGATCCTTCTCGTCGCCCTTGTGCATGATCAGGTTCAGGCAGCTGGCGTCGGCGCTGAGTGGGATGCGGTAGAGCGCGCCATGCTCCGGGTCGGTCTCCGCCGCCGCGAGCGGTTGCGTCCAGCTGGTTTCGGTCGCACTGCCGTTGCAGTCGGCGGTGTTCCACAGGTGCGGGCCCCAGCCGTTGTAGTCGCCGTCGGCGCGTTGGTAGTAGAGCAGGGCCTCGTCGGGGCCAGGGTCGAGCGGAACAGCCGAAGCGGATGGCACGGCCAGCGGCAAGCCACCGAGGAGCAGCGCCGCCAGGCGCCAGTGAGCGATCGAGCGAATGAGCATGGGTGAGGGTCCCGTTGTTGTTCTTTTTGTACTGCTCGCTGGATGGTCGACGCGCGTGATCGGATCGGCATCCTTCCGGCGGGAAGTGCACGGGGCGTAGCCAAAGGCCGTAATAGCCTTGTGCCTGTCCCCCGTCCGGGGCCGGCTCCCTGCCGACAGGCGCGGTAGAAATGAAGAGGGCGCCGCTCGGGCGCCCTCCATTTGCCGTCGCCAACCGGTGGCGAACCTGGAAATACTCAGCCGATGGAAATCGGCGGCAGCTCCTTCAGTTCGACGGTTTCCTGCTTGCGCGGGGCGAGCACTTCGGCTTCGCCGTCGACCACCAGTTCGTCGTTCTGGTTGAACACCCGGGTGGCGATGCGCACGCGGTTCTTTGGCAGCTTCTCGAGAATTTCCAGGCGCACGGTCAGCGTGTCGTTGATCTTCACCGGACGGGTGAACTTCATGGTCTGGCCCAGGTAGATGGTGCCTGGGCCAGGCATGGTGCAGGCGACCGCGGCGCTGATCAGCGCGCCGCTGAACATGCCATGGGCGATGCGCTCCTTGAACAGGGTACCGGCGGCGAACTCGGCATCCAGGTGCACCGGGTTGCGATCACCGGACATCGCGGCGAACAGCTGGATGTCCTTTTCCTCGACGTGTTTTTCGTAGCTCGCCTGCTGACCGACCTCCAGGTCGGCGTAAGGCGTGTTGCTGATCGTGCTCATGGATTGTCCTCAGGCTGGTCGGCGCACCGGATGCTGCGCCCGATGGATCGAAGCGGCTCGCGCGATCCGAGCTGGCCGGTGCCGCGCGCTGGGGCTGCATTCTAGAGGCATGGGCTGCGCTTGTCCCGGCGCCGGACCGCGTGATGCCGTGATGAAAGATTCACAGCGGTGATTAATGCGGCTCGGGCTGTTGCGCCGCGACGCCGACCTGCTAAGTTCGCCAGAGCCCGCTGTGCGTGGGCCAGACACTCTCAGGTAAAGAGGCCAATAACAATGCAGCCTGAATTCTGGAATGACAAACGCCCTGCCGGCGTGCCCAACGACATCGATCTCGCTGCCTATCGCTCGGTCGTGGAAGTGTTCGAGCGCGCCTGCAAGGCGCACGCCGACCGCCCGGCGTTCAGCAACATGGGCGTGACCCTCAGCTATTCCGATCTGGAACGTTACTCCGCCGCGTTCGCCGCCTGGCTGCAGCACCACACCGATCTGCAGCCTGGTGATCGCATCGCCATCCAGATGCCCAACCTGCTGCAGTACCCGGTCGCGGTGTTCGGCGCGCTGCGTGCGGGGCTCATCGTGGTCAACACCAACCCGTTGTATACCGCGCGGGAGATGCGCCACCAGTTTCAGGATTCCGGCGCGCGGGCGCTGGTGTACCTCAATACGTTCGGCAACCACGTGCAGGAGGTGCTGGCCGACACCGCGATCGAGCACCTGATCGAGGTGCAGATCGGCGACATGCTGCCGACGTTGCGCGGGGCGCTGGTCAATGCGGCGGTCAAGCATCTGAAGAAGATGGTGCCCGACTACAGCCTGCCGCAGGCCGTCGCCTTCAAGAACCTGCTGCGCGACGGCGCGCGCCACAGCCTGAAGCCGACGCCGCTCAGCCTGGATGACATCGCTGTGCTGCAGTACACCGGCGGCACCACGGGTGTGGCCAAGGGCGCCATGCTGACCCACGGCAACCTGGTGGCCAACATGCAGCAGGTGCGGGCGAACATGCAGCAGCTCGACGCCCAGGGTCACCCGGTGATCCGCGAAGGCCAGGAGGTGATGATCGCCCCACTGCCGCTGTATCACATCTATGCCTTCACGGTTAACTGCATGTGCATGATGGTCACCGGGAACCACAGCGTGCTGATCACCAACCCGCGAGATATCAATGGCTTCGTCAAGGAGCTGCAGCGCTGGCAGTTCTCCGCCTTCCTCGGCCTCAATACCTTGTTCGTCGCGCTGATGGCCCATCCGCAGTTCAAGAAGGTCGACTTCTCCCGCCTCAAGGGCACCAATTCGGGCGGCACCGCGCTGGTTTCGGCGGTGGCCGAGCGCTGGAAGAGCATGACCGGCTGCACCGTCGTCGAGGGCTACGGCCTGACCGAGACGTCGCCGGTGGTTTGCGCCAACCCTCACGGCGAGCATTCGCGGCTGGGTACCGTCGGCCTGCCGGTGCCCGGCACCACGCTGAAAGTCATCGACGACGAGGGCAATGCCCTGCCGCTGGGCGAGCGCGGCGAGTTGTGCGTGAAGGGACCGCAGGTGATGAAGGGCTACTGGCAGCGCCCCGAGGCGACGGCGGAAGTGCTCGACGAAGAGGGCTGGCTGCGAACCGGTGACATCGCCGTGATCGACCAGGACGGTTTCGTCAGCATCGTCGACCGCAAGAAGGACCTGATCATCGTCTCGGGCTTCAATGTCTATCCCAACGAGATCGAGGACGTGGTGATGGCTCATCCCAAGGTGGCAGCCTGCGCCGCCATCGGCGTGGCGGACGAGAAATCAGGCGAGGCGGTCAAGTTGTTCGTCGTGCCGAGCGACCCGACGCTGACCCAGGAAGAACTGCACGCCTACTGCCGGGAGAATTTCACCGGATACAAGATGCCGCGCCATTACGTGTTCCGCGATGCATTGCCCATGACACCGGTCGGCAAGATCCTGCGCCGGGAGCTGCGCGAAAGCGCCTGATGGCGCGAGCAGGGCGCCTGTCGCAGACAAGGAATGAAGTGACCGGGATATTTGTTCCGGTCACTTTATGTCGAAAGCCTCCTTCGCGGACTCTATTCGCTCCCCGGCAAAGCTGCTAACCTCGGGAACGCTTTTTGCCCGATCAGCGGTACAAAAGTTAACAAATCACAACAAAACAGCTGCCATCGCGCAGTGATAAAGCGGTTGCTTAGGAGTGGGGTTCATGACCGATAACTTCTGGAAGGATAAGTATCCTGTTGGGGTCGCCAGCGAGATCAATCCCGACGAGTACCAGAACATCCAGGCTGTGCTCAAACAGTCGTGCGAGCGCTTCGCGGACAAGCCGGCGTTCAGCAATCTCGGCAAGACCCTGACCTACGGTGAGCTGTACAAGCTGTCCGGCGATTTCGCCGCCTACCTGCAGCAGAACACCGATCTCCAGCCTGGCGACCGCATCGCGGTGCAGCTGCCGAACCTCATCCAGTATCCCATCGTGGTGTTCGGCGCCATGCGCGCCGGGCTCATCGTGGTCAACACCAACCCGCTGTACACCGCGCGGGAGATGGAACACCAGTTCAACGACGCCGGCGCCAAGGCGCTGGTCTGCCTCGCCAACATGGCGCACCTGGCCGAGGAAGTGCTGCCCAAGACCGGCATCAAGCACGTCGTCATCACCGAAGTCGCCGACATGCTGCCGCCGCTCAAGCGCATGCTGATCAACGCGGTGGTCAAGCACGTGAAGAAGATGGTGCCGGCCTACAGCTTGCCGAAAGCGGTGAAGCTCAACGATGCCCTGGCGCTGGGCCGCGGCAAGGCGGTGCGCGAAGCGTCGCCCATGAGCGAAGACGTGGCCGTGCTGCAGTACACCGGCGGCACCACCGGGGTGGCCAAGGGCGCCATGCTCACGCACCGCAACCTCGTCGCCAACATGTTGCAGTGCAAGGCGCTGATGGGTTCGAACCTCAATGACGGCAGCGAAGTGCTGATCGCGCCGTTGCCGCTCTACCACATCTACGCCTTCACCTTTCACTGCATGGCGATGATGCTCAGCGGCAACCACAACATCCTGATCTCCAATCCGCGCGACCTGCCGGCGATGATCAAGGACCTGTCGAAGTATCGCTTCAGCGGCTTCGTCGGCCTCAACACGCTGTTCGTGGCGCTGTGCAACAGCGAAGACTTCCGCAAGCTGGATTTCTCCGCGCTCAAGGTCACCCTGTCGGGCGGCATGGCGCTGCAGCTGGCCACGGCCGAGCGCTGGAAGCAGGTGACGGGTTGCCCCATCTGCGAAGGCTACGGCCTGACCGAAACCAGCCCGGTGGCCTCGGTCAATCCGATCGAGCACATCCAGATCGGCACCATCGGCATTCCGGTTCCTTCGACGCAGTTCAAGGTCATCAATGACGATGGCCAGGATCTGGCGCAAGGCGAGATCGGCGAGCTGTGCATCAAGGGCCCGCAGGTGATGAAGGGTTACTGGCAACGGCCGGAAGCCACCGCCGAGGTGATGGATGCCGAAGGCTTCTTCAAGACCGGTGATATCGGCGTGATTCAGGAAGACGGCTACATCCGCATCGTCGACCGCAAGAAGGACATGATCCTGGTGTCCGGCTTCAACGTGTATCCCAACGAGCTGGAAGATGTGCTGGCCAGCCTGCCGGGCGTGTTGCAGTGCGCCGCCATCGGCGTGCCGGACGAGAAGTCCGGTGAGGCGATCAAGCTGTTCGTGGTGGTCAAGCCGGGCGAGAGCCTGACCAAGGAACAGGTCATGCAGCACATGCACGACAACCTGACCGGCTACAAGCGGCCGCGCTATGTGGAGTTCCGCGAAAGCCTGCCGACCACCAACGTCGGCAAGATCCTGCGCCGTGAGCTGCGTGACGAGGAACTGCGCAAGCTGGGGCATAAGAAGTAAGCGCGCAGCGCCTACAAGAAACCCCGCCTCGGCGGGGTTTTTTTCGTTTATGCGAACGGCGTTCATCGGCAGCAGCGGCCGTTCCCTTGAATTGGCATTTAGTCGCGTTCTTCTAGGTATGTAGTCGGCGGCACAATGGCACTACTTAACCGTGCTTTTTATAGGGGTTTGCCGACATGCTGTCCTCCTTACGTCTGCGGGCGAAGCTGCTCCTGCTTGCGCTTGGCCCGATTCTGTTGCTGACCCTGATACTCAGCGGGGTCTCGGTGCTACAGCTGCAGGATCTGGCCGACCAGCAGGAAGCGCAGACCCGCGCCAACCTGATTCGCGACCGCCGTGCCGAGCTCAAGCACTACGTCGAGCTGGCGCGCAACGCCATCGGGCCGATCTACGAACGCTCTGCCGAGGGCGACCTGCAGGCGCGCGACCAGGCGGTCGCCGTGTTCGAGCGGCTGAGCTATGGCAGCGAAGGCTATTTCTGGGGCTACGATGGTCAGTCACGCCGAGTGTTCCAGGGGGCCACGCGCGAGCGCATCGGCGAAAGCTTCGCGGATTACCGTGACCCGAACGGCGTCTACGCCATTCGCGAGCTGGTCAAGGCCGGGCAGGACGGCAGCCATTTCGTCGACTATAGCTTCGCCGTGCCGGGCAGCGATGCGCTGGTGCCCAAGGTGGGCTATGCGGAGCATCTGCCCAAGTGGAACCTGGTGTTCGGTACCTCGCTGAACCTGGATGACGTCGAGCGTGACGTGGTCGAAGCCCGCGCTGTGTTTCAGGCGCGTATCGACGGCCTGACCATGATCATGCTCGTCGCAGCGGCGCTGCTGCTGATCCTGATGGCCGGCCTCGCCGTACTGATGAGCAACGCCATCCTGCGCCCGCTGCTGCAGATCAAGCAGAATCTGGACGACATGGCCCAGGGTGACGGCGATCTGACCCAGCGCCTGCCCGTGACCAGCCGCGACGAGCTGGGCGAACTGGCGACCTCCTTCAATCGCTTCGTCGAGAAGATTCATCTGCTGGTGCGCCAGGTTGCCGGTACCACCACGCAGCTGACCGGGCTGGTGAGCGCGGTGGCCAGCCAGGCGCAGCGTTCCGAGCAGGCCATGGCCAGCCAGCGACACGAAACCGACCAGGTCGCCACCGCGATCAACGAGATGTCCGCCGCCGCCCACGAAGTGGCGATGAGCGCCCAGCGTGCGGCCGAGGCGGCGCGCGAGACCGATCAGCAGGGCGTCGCCGCCAAGCAGGTGGTGGACCAGAGCATCCAGCAGATCCACGAGCTGGTGGGCGAGCTGCGCGGCAGCGGCGAGTCCCTGGAAGGTCTTCAGCAGGACGTGAAAGGCATCGTCGGCGTGCTCGACGTGATCCGCGCCATTGCCGAGCAGACCAACCTGCTGGCGCTCAATGCGGCCATCGAGGCGGCCCGTGCAGGCGAGGCCGGGCGCGGCTTCGCCGTGGTCGCCGACGAAGTTCGCGCGCTGGCCAGCCGCACCCAGCAAAGCACCGGCGAGATCCAGGGCATGATCGACCGCCTGCAGAGCGCCACCTCCAACACCGTCGCCACCATGCTGCGGGCGGGCGAGAAGGGCGAGAGCACCCGTGATCAGGCCAACCAGGCCGGCGCGTCGCTGGATGCGATCTCCGCGCTGATCGGCACCATCAACTCGATGAACGCCCAGATTGCCGCCGCCGCCGAGGAGCAGACCGCGGTGGCCGAGGAGATCAACCGCAGCGTGCACCATATCGCCGATGCAGTGGACGGCGTCGCCAGCGATGCCGCGCAGGGCGCGCAGACCTCTCGCGAGCTCAACGGCCTGGCCGAGCGACTGCAACAACTGGTGGGTCAGTTCCGCATCTGATCACCCCCGCAGGCGGCAGGCGCAATGCCTGTCGCCAAGGCGCGGCATTCGTTGCCGAACGCCTTTGATCTTCAGCGAAGTTCCCTCATCCCGATCAACGGTAATACCGGTGGGCGGTTGCGCCAGAACGAGACGGTGGCCGTTCGGTCTAGCTCCCTATGGCCGCGTCCGCTGATTGCCGTAGGGGACGATGGCGCAAGCCAGGCGGCCTGCCCATCAATCTCGTTGCAAGGATGAGTTACCCATGCACAAGAAAAACAATGCTGTTCGGGTAGTTGCTTCTCTCGCATTGATCGCCAGCAGCGCGGCACTTGCCGCGCCAAAGGCCGATACCGCTCAATTCAACGACTTCTGGACGCCGGCCAAGCCGAATGCGGCGCTGTGTCGTTCGCCGCTGCTGGTCGGCACGCCTGTCGGCCTGCCGCGCTGCATGCAGGCGAGCAACGTCATGAAGCACCTGGAAGCGCTGCAGGATATCGCCACGCTCAATGGAGGCAATCGCGCCTCCGGCCAGCCGGGCTACCAGGCGTCTCTCGACTATGTGCGCAGCCGGCTACAGCGCGCTGGCTATCGCGTCGAGGTGCAGGCGTTTCCCTTCCTCGCCTTCTATCCGGTGAATCCCGGCACGCTGAGCGCCGTGGCGCCGCAGACGGTGCAATATGTCTGGGAAGAGGATTTCGCCTATGCCGACCAGACCGATCCGGGCAACGTCACCGCACCGGTGGTGCCGGTGGATCTGGCGCTCGGCGCCGGCAACACATCTACCAGCGGCTGCGAACCGGAAGACTTCGCCGGCTTCCCGGCCGGCGCCATCGCGCTGATGCAGCGCGGCACCTGTCCGTTCGGGCAGAAGGCGACGAATGCCGCGGCAGCCGGCGCGGCCGGAGCCATCATCTTCAATCAGGGCGACACCGAGGACCGCAAAGGCCTGCTGGTCGCCACGCTGGGCGAGGACTATGCGGGCGGCATTCCGGTGCTGTTCTCGACCTACGACAACGGCGTGGCCTGGTCGCAGACGGCCGGACTGCAGCTGAGCATGAACGTCGACGTGGTGCGCGAGCAGACCGAGACCTACAACCTGCTGGCCGAAACGCGGCGGGGTGATCCGAGCAACGTGGTGATGGTCGGCGCGCACCTGGATTCGGTGTTCGAAGGCGCGGGCATCAACGACAACGGTTCCGGCAGTGCGGCGCTGCTGGAGATGGCGCTGCTGATGAGCAAGGCGCGGCCGGAGAACAAGGTTCGCTTCGCCTGGTGGGGCGCGGAGGAGTCGGGGCTAGTGGGCTCGACCTACTACGTCAACCAGCTGCCGGACGAACAGAAGCAGCGCATCAAGGCCTACCTGAACGTCGACATGATCGGCTCGCCGAACTACGCCAACTTCATCTATGACGGCGACGGCTCGGATTTCGGCCTGCAGGGTCCGCCCGGCTCGGCTGCCATCGAGCGGCTGCTGCGCACCTACTTCAAGCTGCGCAACGCCCCGTCGGAAGGCACCGAGATCGACTTCCGCTCCGACTATGCGCAGTTCTTCGAGGACGGCATCGCCTTCGGCGGGCTGTTCACCGGTGCCGAGGACATCAAGACCGAGGAGCAGGCGCAGCGTTACGGCGGAACGGCCGGGCAGTCGTTCGATCAGTGCTACCACACGCCATGCGACAACCTCGGCAACATATCCATCGAGGCGCTGGAGCTGCACGGCGATGCACTGGCCTTCGCCACCAGCTGGCTGTCGCTGTCCACCAAGATGATCGATGACGAGATCGCCGCGGCGGCCGAGCAGAGCATCGGCACCATGCGCATCCAGCAGGTGCAGGAGAAGTCGCGCTGGGGTCACTGGATCCGTTGATCGCCTGAATACCGCGCCGGTTCGCCGGCGCGGTCCCCCTTTTCCTACGGTCGGCCCGGCAAATCTGCGACAATCGCGCCCTTCACGAAATTGCCCACGGCTGTCCATGACCGACGCAACGCCCGCTATCGATGCCCTGCTGAAGAACCTCGACCAGGCCCTGTTCGCGGATCGCCACCGCCTGCGTCGTCAGCTGCACGAGCTGAGAAAGCAACCGGACGAAGCCAGGCTCGCCCAGTGGCTGGAGCGCTTCCAGGCGTCCGCCGCCAAGGTCGAGGCGCGCCGGCAAAGCGTGCCGCGCATCCGCTACGACGACAGCCTGCCGATCGCCGCCAAGCGCGACGAGATCAAGGCCGCGCTGGAAAAGCATCAGGTGCTGGTGATCGCCGGTGAGACCGGCTCGGGGAAGACCACCCAGCTGCCGAAGATCTGTCTGGAGATCGGCCGGGGCGTACACGGGCTGATCGGCCATACCCAACCGCGGCGCCTGGCCGCGCGCAGCGTCGCCACCCGCGTCGCCGAGGAGCTCGGCGCGCCGCTGGGCGAGTTGGTGGGCTATCAGGTGCGCTTCGAGGACCAGAGTACCGAGCGCACGCTGATCAAGCTGATGACCGACGGCATCCTGCTGGCCGAGACGCAGCATGATCGCTTTCTGGAGAAGTACGACACGATCATCGTCGACGAGGCCCATGAGCGTTCGCTGAATATCGACTTCCTGCTGGGCTTCCTCAAGACGCTGCTGCCACGCCGGCCGGATCTGAAGGTGATCATCACCTCGGCGACCATCGATCTGGAGCGCTTTTCCGAGCACTTCGACGGTGCACCCATCGTCGAGGTGTCCGGGCGTACCTACCCGGTGGAAACCTGGTATCGCCCGCTGGCTGCCGAGATCGACGAGGACGGCAACCGCGTCGAGGACGACCTCACCGTCGACCAGGGCATCCTCGCTGCACTGGACGAGATTGCCGCCCACGAGCGCAGCGTTGGCCAGCGCCCCGGCGACGTGCTGGTGTTCCTGCCCGGCGAACGCGAGATTCGCGACGCCGCCGAGGTGTTGCGCAAGGCCAATCTGAAGTTCACCGAGGTGCTGCCGCTGTATGCGCGCCTGACGCCGGCCGAGCAGCAGAAAATCTTCCAGCCGCGTCCGGGGCGCAAGATCGTGCTGGCCACCAACGTCGCCGAGACTTCGCTGACCGTGCCGGGCATCCGCTACGTGATCGATTCCGGCACCGCGCGCATCAGCCGCTACAGCTACCGCGCCAAGGTTCAGCGCCTGCCGATCGAGGCGGTGTCCCAGGCCAGCGCCAACCAGCGCAAGGGTCGCTGCGGACGGGTCGAGCCGGGTATCTGCATTCGCCTGTACAGCGAGGAGGATTTCCTCGGCCGCCCGGCATTCACCGACCCGGAGATCCTGCGCACCAACCTTGCCGCAGTGATCCTGCAGATGCTGCATCTGCGCCTGGGTGATATCCAGGATTTCCCCTTTATCGAGCCGCCGGATGGCAAGGCCATCAGCGACGGCTTCAACCTCCTGCAGGAGCTCTCGGCGGTCAACCGCGAGAACCAGCTGACGCCGCTGGGACGCCAGCTGGCGCGGCTGCCGATCGACCCACGCCTGGGTCGCATGCTGCTCGAAGCCGCGCAACAGGGCAGTCTGGCCGAGGTGCTGATCGTCGCCAGCGCGCTGTCGGTGCAGGATGTGCGCGAGCGCCCGGCCGACCGCCAGCAGGCCGCCGACCAGGCCCATGCGCAATGGAAGGACCCGGACTCGGACTTCGCCGCACTGATCAACCTCTGGCGCGGCTTCGAGGAGCAACGCCAGGCGCTGGGCTCCAATGCGCTGCGCAGCTGGTGCCGAAAGAATTTCCTCAACTATCTGCGTCTTCGCGAGTGGCGCGATGCCCATCGCCAGCTGACGCTGATCGCCCGCGAACTCAAGCTCGGTGCCCCGGCGGACAGCCGCGGCCAAGGCCGTCCCCAGAAGGGCGAAGCCCGTGGCAGCGCTCTCGACCGCGGAACGACCGCAGCAGCGCCATCGGCCGAGGCCCCCGCACCGACCAAGGACAACAAGGTCAACGCCATCGTCCGCCAGCAGGTCGAAGCCAGCGAGGCCGCGCAAAAAGCCAAGGGCTATGCGGCGGTGCACAAGGCCATCCTCGCCGGCCTGCTCAGCCAGATCGGCAACAAGACCGAGGAGGGTGACTTCCTCGGCGCCCGCCAGCGGCGCTTCTGGGTGCATCCCGGAAGCAGCATTGGACGCAAGAAGCCCAACTGGCTGATGGCCGCGGAACTCGTAGAAACCACCAAGCTGTTCGCGCGCATGGTCGCCAAGATCGAACCGGACTGGATCGAGCCGCTGGCCGGCCACCTGGTCAAGAAGAACCACTTCGAGCCGCACTGGGAGAAGAAGCGCGGCCAGGTGGTGGCCTACGAACAGGTGACGCTCTACGGGCTGATCGTGGTCGGCCGCCGCCCGGTGCACTACGGGCCTATCGACCCCCCGGCGGCGCGCGAGCTGTTCATCCGCGAAGGCCTGGTGCGTGGCGAGATCAACAGCCGTGCCCGCGCGCTGACAGCCAACCGCGAGCTGCTCGAGCGCATGGACGAGCTGGAGGCCAAGGCGCGGCGCCGCGACATCCTCGCCGACGAGGAAACCCTGTTCGGTTACTACGATGCGCGCCTGCCAGCGGACATCTACCAGACCGCCAGCTTCGAGACCTGGTACAAGCGCGAGAGCCAGAAGAACCCGCAGCTCCTGATCATGCGCGAGGAGGACGTGCTCGCCCGCGAGGCCAGCGAGGTCACCGCCGCGCAGTATCCGGACCACCTGCGCATCGGCGAGCTACAGTTGCCGCTGGAATACCACTTCGAACCCAACCACCCGCGCGACGGCGTAACCCTGCGCGTGCCGGCGCCGCTGTTGCCGCAACTGCGGCGCGAACGGCTCGACTGGCTGGTGCCGGGGCTGATCGAGGCCAAGGCGGTCGCGCTGGTGCGCGGCCTGCCCAAGGCGATCCGCAAGAACTTCGTGCCGGTGCCGGACTTCGTCGGCGCGGCGCTGGCCAAGATCACCTTCGGCGAGGGGGCGCTATCCGAGGCGCTGGGTCGTGAACTCACCCGCATGACCGGCGCCCGAGTGCCGGATGAAGCATGGGCCGAGGCCGCCGCTGGGCTGGAGAACCACCTGAAGATGAACATCGAGGTGGTCGATGCGCGCGGCAAGTTTCTCGGTGAAGGACGTGACCTGGCTGAACTCACGGCACGCTTCGCCGAGGCCAGCCAGGCGGCCCTGGCGCCGCCCCAGCAGAAGGCCGAGCAGAAGCCGGTCGAGGCCAAGGGTTTTGCCCAGGTCGCAGAAAAGGCTCAGGCAAAGATGGCCGGCTTGTCGATGACGGTCTATCCGGCGCTGGTGGAAGAGGCTGGGGTGGTCAAGGAAGGGCGCTTCCCGACCCAGGCCGAGGCCGAGTGGCAGCACCGTCGCGCCCTGCAGCGCCTGTTGCTGCAGCAGCTGGCGGAGCCGGCCAAGTACCTGCGCAACAGGCTGCCGGGTCTTACCGAGCTCGGCCTGCTCTACCGTGACATGGGCAAGGTCGATGCGCTGGTCGAGGACATCCTGCTGGCCAGCCTGGACAGCTGCATTCTCGATGGCGAGGCCGCGCTGCCGCGTGACGGTGCGGCGCTGGCGTCACTGGCCGAGCGCAAGCGTGGCGACTGGACCGCCCACGCCGAGCGCCTGGCGCGGCTGACGCTGGAAATCCTCAAGCACTGGCACGGCCTGCAGAAGCGCTTCAAGGGCAAGATCGATCTGGCCCAGGCGGTGGCGCTCAACGACATCAAGGCGCAGCTCGCCCATCTGGTCTATCCGGGCTTCGTCCGTGAGACGCCGGCCGAGTGGCTGAAGGAGTACCCCCGTTACCTCAAGGCTGTCGAGCAGCGCTTCGACAAGATTGGCGCGCAGTTGCAGCGAGACCGGGTCTGGTCCGGCGAACTGGGCGGCTACTGGGAGCAATACCAGGCGCGGCTGAACAAGCACCAGCAGGAAGGCAAGCGCGATCCGCAGCTGGCGCTCTATCGCTGGATGCTCGAGGAATATCGCGTCTCGCTCTGGGCACAGCAGCTGGGCACGAAGGTGCCGGTATCCGACAAGCGCCTGAACAAGCAATGGAGCCAGGTCGAGCCCTGAGTTCAGGGTGGCCTTTCATCTGGATCGAGCCATGTACAGCCACAACAGCCTGCCGGGCGTGGCCAGTTCGCTCGGCGCCTCGGCGCTGTTCGCCACGCTGTACTACTACACCACGCTGCTCGAGCCGCTGGACGGCCAGCAGGTCTACGGTTGGCGGATCCTGCTGACCGCACCCTGTCTGGCACTGCTGCTGATCGCCATCGGCCGCTGGGGCGAGGTACGGCAGATTCTTGCGCGCTTGCCCGCCGAGCCGCGGCTGTGGCTGGCGCTGCCATTGTCTTCCGCGCTGGTCGGGCTGCAGCTGTGGCTGTTCATGTGGGCGCCCATCAACGGTCACGGGTTGGATGTCTCGCTGGGCTACTTCCTGCTACCGCTGACCCTGGTGCTCACCGGGCGGCTGCTGTTCGGCGAGGCCATCAGCCGGCTGCAGGGCCTGGCCTGCCTGCTCGCCGCGATCGGAGTCGGCAACGAAATGCTGGGCGCCGCGTCGCTGTCCTGGCCGGTACTGGCGGTCGCGCTCGGCTATCCGTGCTACTTCGCGCTGCGCCGCAGGATGGGCACCGCCAATCTTGGCGGTCTCTGGCTGGACCTGGTGATCAGCCTGCCCGTCGCCGCAATGTTTGCCGTCTCCGACCGCGACACCTTGCAGCTGCTGAGCGCCAGCCCGCGGCTGCTGGTGCTGATCGCCGGCCTCGGTGCGCTCAGCGCGTTGGCCCTGGCACTGATGATCGTCGCCGGCAAACACCTGAACCTGACCCTGTTCGGCCTGCTCAGCTACGTCGAGCCGGTATTGCTGGTGGTGGTGGCCCTGCTGCTCGGAGAAAGCATCGCTGCGTCGCAATGGCTGACCTACGGCGCAATCTGGTCGGCCATCGCCGTGCTGGTGTTGGAGGGCGCGCGGGCACTGCGGCGTGCCCGGAGGTAGCGCCGGTGCGCTACGCCGAGCCGGGGGCAGTGGCTGCGAGCTGACCGGGCGCAGGGCGGAAAAGCTGCGTAGCGGGTTGCACCGGACCTGGCTCGCGGGCGGTCGTTAGACGAGCTGCTGCACCGCCAGCCCGGCGACCACCGCCAGCGCCAGCGCACCTACCAGCCAGATCAGGCGGTTCGATCTGCGAGGGCTTTCGGCGGCTGTGGTCGTGGTCGCCGCCGCGACATGCAGCGGGTTCGGCGTAGCCGGACGCGGGCGCGCGGGCTTGGGCTGAGGCGCGGGCAGATCGGCGGCGCGAACGAATACCGTGGCGTCCTCGTCGACGACTTCCGGCGCACTGACCTTGGGCCCGATCACCAGCAGGGTGGTGTTGCCCAGCTGAATCTGATCGCCCGGCTGCAGCACCGCGGTGCTGACCTTCTGCCGGTTGACCAGCACGCCGTTGGCCGAGGCGAGGTCCTTCACCTCCAGCACGTCGCCCTTGAGAAAGAATTCGGCATGGCGGCGCGACAGCTCGGCATCGCTGAAGCAGAGCTCGCACTTCACCGAGCGGCCGAAGGTCATGGAACCGGTGATGTGATACTTGTGCCCCTGGTTCTCGCCCTTCACCACCTGCAACAGCCAGCGCGGTGCCGCGGCCACCTTGGCGCCGACCTTGGCCGGATCGACGATCTGCAGCTCGAGCGTGCCCAGCCGCAGGCGGTCGCCGGAGCGGATCTGGTAGCGCTCGCCGACCTTCTCGTCGTTGACATAGGTGCCGCCGGCAGTTCCCAGGTCGGTGAGGTAGTAGAAGCGGTTTTCCAGCAGCAGTTCGGCATGGAACGGTTCTATCCCGGCATCGCTCACGACCAGTTTGTTGCTGCGGTCGGAGCCGAGGGTGAAACGTTCATCGGCCAGCCAGACGGGGCTCTGGCGATTGTCAACGAAATGAATCCTGAGCATGTCTGAACAACCCTGAGCAGAGTGGCGATCGGGCCCGGACCGGGCAATCGCCTGTGTTTATTGGTTGAAGATCCGGTTCCACAGGCGCTTGACCGGGTTGGCCGGCGCCTGGGACGTCTGGGTGGTGGCTGGCGTGGTGCGTGGCGCGCTGGCTGCGGTGCGCGCTACCGGACGCGGTGCGCGGGCCTTGGCGACCCGGCGCGCATGGGCGTCGTGCAGCGCGAGCAGCGGCGCGTATTGCGGCGCGGCCTCCAGACCCTGCTGGATGTATTCCAGTGCCAGGGCGTACTCGCGCCGGTCATAGGCCGCTTCGGCAAGCTCGACATAGCGTTCGCTGACGCGCGTCAGCCCGTCCAGCGCGGCCTGGTTGTCCGGCAGCCAGCCCAGCACGCGCTGGTAGTAATGCACGGCGCTGTCTTCGGCGGGCTCCAGCAGCTGATCGCTGGCCAGCCGCTGCGCCGCCAGCTCCAGGGCTTCGGCGATGCGTGCATCGAGCACGCGGCGCAGGCCATCGAGCGCTTCGGCGTTGTCGGCATCCAGGCGCAGGGCCTGACGGAAATAGAAGTCGGCGTTATCGAGCGCGGGCGTGGTCAGCTGACCGGCGGCCAGCCGCGACTCGGCGCGGCCGAGCAGGTCGCTGATACGGCTGTACTGCCACCACTGGTAACCGCCGAACCCCAGGACCGCCACCGTGGCCACCATCGCGGCGCCGATCGCCGCCCAGCGGCCGAGGCCGCGCCCGCGACGCCGGCGACGGCGGCCGGGCTTGGCTTCGAGGGTGATCGCCGGCGCGATGCGCGTCTGGTCCATGTCCGGCTCGGTGAGGGTGTCGATAGCGGCCAGCAGTTCGCGACAGCTGGCGAAGCGCTCGTCCGGTTGCTTGGCCAACATGCGGTCGAGCAGAGGCTGGTAGGGCGCCAGCGCCGGTGGCAACTGCGGCAGTGGCATCTGCACGTGGTTGAGCACGGTTTGCGGATAGCTGCTGGCGCGAAACGGGTTGGTCCCGGTGAGCATCTCGGCAAGGATCACGCCGAGGCTGTAAATGTCGCTGCGGGCGTCCAGTGGCTGGCACTGGGCCTGTTCCGGGCTGCTGTAGGCCGGGCTGCCGACGGCGATACCGAAATGCGTGAGCTCGTTGTCCAGTTCCACCGCCTTGGCCACACCGAAGTCGGTGAGCACCACGCTGCCATCGTCGCGAAAGAGGATGTTGGCCGGCTTCACGTCGCGGTGGACCAGCCCGCCGTCATGCACCACCGCGAGGCCGCCGGCCAGCTGGCGAATGATGTCCAGAGCCCGCGACGGCGAGAAAACGATGCCGCGATGCTGCGCCAGGTCGCCGCCGCCGAGGTATTCCATGGCCAGGTAATGGCGGCCATCGGCGATCTGGCCGATGTCGTGGATGGTGATGATGGCCGGATGGCGCAGCGAGGCGACGATGTGGCCTTCCTGGATGAAGCGTTCGGTAAAGGCCGCATCCTCGGTGCGCAGCAGCACCTTGACTGCCACCTCGCGATCCAGGGACAGCTGGGTGGCGAGGTAGACCTCCGCCATGCCGCCCTTGCCGAGTCGTTTGTGCAGGCGATAGCCGGGAATTTCTAGCATCCGATGCGTCATGGATAAGCTCGTGCCTGGTTACGACTTGAGGGGTTTCAACAGCATGTTGATGAAGCGGCGGCCGCGCGATTCGGTCGCCTGGGGTTGCGCGGTACGGCCGATCACGATGCAGGAAATGTTATCGCGACCGCCATGCGCATTGGCCTGCTCGATCAACTGTTCCACCAGGTTTTCCAGCGTGTCGGCAAAGGTGCAGCTGGCCTGGATCTGCGCATCGGTCAGCTCGTTGGTCAAACCGTCGCTGCACAGCAGCAGCAGCTCGTCAGGCTTCAGGCTGCCAGCGGCGATGCCCACCTCCAACGGTGTCTCGCGGCCCAGGCAGCGCAGGATGATATTGCGCCAGGCGTGGCCCTGGGCAGCGGCGGGTTCGAGCTCGCCGGCGTCGATCATCATCTGCACCCAGCTGTGGTCGCGGGTGAGCTGTGCGATGCCGTCGGCGCTGACCAGATAGGCGCGGCTGTCACCGACCCAGGCCAGCTCGAAATCGCTGCCGTTGAAATGCGCCGCCACCAACGTGGTGCCCATGCCGTCATCGGTGGCGGCTTCCAGCACCGCCTGATTGGCCAGATGGACCGCCGATTCCAGCGGTTCGCCATCCTCCACGGCCTGACGCAAGGCCACCAGGGCCAGGCTGCTGGCCACCTCGCCGCACTGGTGCCCACCCATACCGTCGGCGATCGCCCAGAGTCCCAGCGTCGGCGCGCAGAGCAGCGCGTCTTCGTTATGGCTGCGCCTGCGCCCGGGCGAACTGTTTCCGGCGTAGTCCAGCAAGGAGTCGGAGAGGGTAGGTTGCATGCGTGGGCCCGCTGCGGCATGACATCGAGCGAGCATGATGCGTTGGGCCCGGGAGGCTGTCATCGGCTGGCAGCGGGGCAAGCGCAAAACTGTTAACTCGCGCAAAGGGGGGCAATGTCCCGCTGGCTGTGTTCCGGCTTTCGCGGCCCGCTGATCGGGCGGCTTTGCCTCATCGACGGAACGCGAAGGAGGCGTTTCGAAAGCGCTATCGGCTGAGCTCGTACGCACACATGTTGACCGTGGCGGCCAGATTCAGCGATTCGATTGCGCCGCAACCGGGGATGGTAAATGGCCGGGCGTCGAGTGCATTCAGCTGGTCGCGGGGCACGCCGCGGGCTTCATTGCCGAACAGGTAGCATTCGAAGGTTGTGAAAGCCGTCGATTGCACAGGCTCACCCTGCATATCCAGGCAGGCGATGCGGGCAAAGCGCGTGCGCAACGAATCCAGTGCCACATCCAGTTCCATCGGCGCATGGAAGATGGCGCCCATGCTCGAGCGCACGACCTTGGGGTTGTACGGGTCGACGCTGCCGGGGCTGAGCAGGCAGCGGAAGTTGCCGAACCAGGCCAGCGTGCGCAGGATGGTGCCGAGGTTGCCCGGGTCCTGGATTTCATGCAGGTAGATGGCGCGTTCGCCTGCGACAGGTGCCGAGACAGGCGCATCCGGCATCGGCACCAGTGCCACGATGCCTTGCGGGGTCTTGGTATCGGCGATCTGCGCCATCTGGCGGTCACTGATCAGGTGGGTCTTGAACGGGCTCTGCCATTGTTCGTAGGCATTGGTCACATACAGCTCGCTGCGCTGCAGCAGCGGGTTGAGCAGGGCCGCTTTCTGCAGCTCCAGCACCAGATGCTCGCCCTCCACCAGAAAGCGCCCGAACTCGGCCCGGTACTTTTTCTGGTGCAGCTTTTTGATGTCGTCGAATTTCATCAAGGCGGCGCTCAGTGGCTCTGCACGGCGGTCTGCTCCGCTTCCGCCAGCATCGCCTTGGCCAGCGCCTCGGCGACCTTGATGCCGTCCACGCCCGCCGAGAGGATGCCGCCGGCGTAACCCGCGCCTTCGCCGGCCGGATACAGGCCGCGCAGGTTGAGGCTCTGTAGTGTTTCGCTGTCGCGGGTGATGCGTACCGGCGAGGAGGTGCGGGTCTCGATGCCGGTGAGCACCGCGTCAGCGCGATCGAACCCGCGGATCTGCTTGCCGAAGGCCGGCAGCGCTTCGCGGATCGCCTCGATGGCATATTCCGGCAGCGAGGGCGCCAGATCGCCCAGGCGCACGCCTGGCTTGTAGGACGGCTCGACCTCGCCGAACTCGGTCGACGGCACGCCGCGAATGAAGTCGCCTACCAGTTGCCCGGGCGCGCAGTAGTCGCTGCCGCCCAGCTCGTAGGCGCGAGATTCCAGACGCTCCTGCAGCTCCACGCCGGCCAGCGCATCGCCGGGGAAATCCTGCTCTGGGCTGATGCCGACGACGATGCCGGCGTTGGCATTGCGCTCGTTGCGCGAGTACTGGCTCATGCCGTTGGTCACCACGCGTCCCGGCTCCGACGTGGCGGCCACCACGGTGCCGCCCGGGCACATGCAGAAGCTGTAGACCGCGCGGCCGTTCTTGGCGTGGTACACCAGTTTGTAGTCCGCGGCGCCCAGCTCCGGATGGCCGGCGTACTTGCCCAGACGGGCCTGATCGATCATGCCCTGCGGATGCTCGATGCGGAAACCGATGGCAAACGGCTTGGCTTCGATATGCACGCCCTGGCGATGCAGCATACGGAAGGTGTCGCGGGAGCTGTGGCCCAGCGCCAGTACCACATGGCGGCTGCGAAGTGTCTCGCCATTGGCCAGCACCACGCCTTCGAGCTGGCCATCCTCGATCACGAGATCGGTGACCCTGGTCTCGAAGCGTACCTCGCCGCCGAGGGCGATGATTTCCTCGCGCATCGCGGCAACCACGCCGGTGAGGCGGAAGGTGCCGATATGCGGCTTGCTGACGTACATGATCTCTTCCGGCGCGCCGGCGCGGACGAATTCGTGCATCACCTTGCGCGCGTAGAACTTCGGATCCTTGATCTGGCTGTAGAGCTTGCCGTCGGAGAACAGACCGGCACCGCCTTCGCCGAATTGCACGTTGGATTCCGGCGTCAGGGTCTTCTTGCGCCACAGCGCCCAGGTGTCCTTGGTGCGGCGGCGCACATCCTTGCCGCGCTCCAGCACGACGGGCTTGAAGCCCATCTGTGCCAGCAGCAGCGCGGCGAACAGCCCGCAAGGGCCGAAACCCACCACCAGTGGTCGCTCGGTCAGATTGGCCGGTGCCTGGCCGACCGGGTAGTAGCGGGTATCCGGCGCCGGACGCACGTGGTTGTCGTCGGCGAAGCGCGCCAGGACTGCCGCCTCGTCACGAACCTCGACGTCGAGGATGTAGATGAACAGGATGACGCTGTTCTTCTTGCGCGCATCGTAGCTGCGCTTGAACACGCTGAAGTTCAGCAGGTCGGCGTCACTGATGTTTAGACGCTTGACGATGGCCTGGCGCAACGCATCGGCGGAATGATCGAGGGGCAGGGACAGTTCGGTGATGCGAATCATGGCGGTAATCCTGGCCGGTGACTCCGGCAGAGGAAGCAACGAGAGGGAGCGTGAGGCGCGGATTGTACCGGCGGCAAGCACGCCTGTCAGGCGGCGCCTACGCGGTTCCCCCGGGGCAGGTGCTGCGCCCGGCGCCCGCGGCCCGGCATTATCGGCTTATAATCGCCGCCAATTTGCCCGACAGTTGCGCAGGGTCCTGCCTGTTGGCGCGCGTCTTACCTTGATTCTCCGTGGTTGGCTCTATCATGAAACGATCCAAAAGCAGCCGTCGTTGGCTGGATGAACACGTCAACGATCCCTTCGTCAAACGCGCGCAGAAGGATGGCTTGCGCTCGCGCTCCAGCTACAAGCTGATCGAGCTGAACGAGAAGGACAAACTGATACGCCCCGGCATGCTGGTCATGGATCTCGGTTCCGCGCCTGGCGGCTGGTCGCAGGTGGCCGGCGGAATCGTCGGCGAGAAGGGCAGGGTGCTGGCCACCGACATCCTGCCGATGGGCGGGCTGGATAACGTCGATTTCGTTCAGGGCGACTTCACCGAGGACGCCGTGTTCCAGCAGATTCTCGACATGCTCGACGGCCGGCAACCCGACCTGATCGTGTCTGACATCGCGCCGAACATCAGCGGCGTCGCCGCTGCCGACCAGGCTGCCTCGATGTACCTGGTGGAACTTACCCTCGACATGGTTCGCCAGGTGCTCAAGCCCGGCGGCAATTACGTGGTCAAGGTGTTCCAGGGCGAAGGCTCCGACGAGTTTCTCAAGGACGTGCGCAGCTCGTTCGAGAAGGTGGTGATCCGCAAGCCGGAGGCGTCGCGCCCGCGTTCGCGGGAGGTCTATCTGGTGGCCAAAGGCTTCAAGGGCTGACTGTTCGGCGTGACGCAAAGGCGGGTCCGAAGGCCGGCTGCCGCTGTTGAGCGTTCTGGCGGTGCACGGTCTCGAGGAATGCGGATGCGCTTGTCGATCCCTTCTCATCCATGATTTTTCAGTTCCTCGCGTCTCCGCGCCATAGTCGATGGCGTCGAGTCGCGTAGGTAGGCGGCGTAGCCATTCTTCCTGGCCATCGGCGGCAACTTCGAAGCTGCCCGGTTGGCCATTCCATCCAGCAGATGACCTCCCCACCAGCGCCGCGGCGAGTTCAGCGCGCCATATGCCATGCCGCGTTACTCGTGGGCATCGGGCGCAGAAAAGATTGTATACAATCTTTGACCATTCACATCTTCCTTGTATACAGTTGGCTTTCCATCCACCCGGCTTGCGGTTGAGTATCGGCAAGCCCTCCATCCACCTGGAGAACCATGGCAAGCACAACGTACTACGTCCCCAAGGGCGGACATCCCGAGCAGACTCAACTGCTGACCGATCGTGCAATGTTCACCGAAGCCTATGCAGTCATTCCCAAGGGCGTGCTGCGCGACATCGTCACCAGCCACTTGCCCTTCTGGGACAACATGCGCATGTGGGTGCTGTCCCGTCCGCTTTCCGGCTTCGCCGAAACCTTTTCGCAGTACATCGTGGAGCTTGGCGCCGGCGGCGGCAGTGACCGGCCGGAGCATGACCCGAACGCCGAGGGCGTGCTGTTCGTCGTGGACGGAGAGTTCTCTCTGACGATCGAGGGAACCCTCTACGACATGCGTCCCGGCAGCTATGCGTTCATACCGCCTGCTGCGAAATGGAGCGTGCGCAACACCGGAGCGGCGCCGGTACGTTTCCACTGGATCCGCAAGGGCTATCAGGCCGTCGAAGGCTTGCCCTACCCGGAGGCCTTCGTGACCAACGAGAACGATATCGAGCCGATCCCCATGCCGGGTACCGATGGCAAATGGGTGACCACGCGCTTCGTCGACATGAGCGACATGCGCCACGACATGCACGTCAACATCGTCACGTTCGAGCCGGGTGCGGTTATCCCCTTCGCTGAAACCCACGTGATGGAGCACGGCCTCTACGTCTTGGAAGGCAAGGCGGTGTATCGCTTGAATCAGGATTGGGTCGAGGTCGAGGCGGGCGACTACATGTGGCTGCGCGCGTTCTGTCCGCAGGCCTGCTATTCCGGCGGCCCGGGCAAGTTCCGCTATCTGCTGTACAAGGATGTGAACCGACACATGGACCTGGGTCGTTTCAACCAGCGGGCCTGACCTCCAGCGCCTTCGCCAGCGGCGAAGGCACCCTGCCTACCCTCGCGCGCAAACGCTCTGCTGCGTCTATGCGCGCAGCGAGCTAGCCGATCCGCTGCAGGAACCGTTCGATCCGCTCCAGCACCTGTCCCGGTTGCTCTCGATGCGGAACATGGCCCACCCCTGAAAGCAGCGCCTGTTCGACCTGACCGCCGGCGTGGTCGGCGATCAGCTGCGGGTGGCGTTCGGAGCCGAACTCATCATCATCGCCATGGATGGCAAGGCTCGGACAGCCGACCGCAGGCAGCGCGTGGGCCAGCGTCCATGTGGCGAAATCCGGCGCCAGCCAGGTATCGATCCAGGCGCTCAGGACCCAGTCACTGCGCTCGCCGTGATAGCGGCGCAGACGTTCGCGTTGCGCGGGGTCGGCGAACCAGGCCCTGGCCTGGCGGATGCCTGAGAGCGTGCGCTGTTCGACGAAGGTGACCGCCGACATCGTGATCATCGCCTGGCAGGCTTCGGGATACCGCGCGGCGCAATGCACGGCCATGCTGCCACCGACGCTATGTCCGAGCACCACGAAGCGGTCGATACCCAGGTGTGCCAACACTCGGGCGAAGCCTTGCGCAGCTTCGTCTTCGACGAAGGTGGGTGCCGGCGGAGTGGTCAAGCGGTCGGAGCGGCCGAAGCCCAGCCGGTCATAGGCGACCACTGTTCGACCGGTTGCCTGGGCGAGGGCGGATGGGAAGTCTTTCCACTGTTCGATACAGCCGAGCGACTCGTGCAACAGCAGGATCGGGGCGTGGTTCGGGCGCAGCGCGTCGCGCTCCGGGAACCAGCTGCGGACGAACATCCGGCCGTGGCTGCCGTCGATCCACAGATCGGTCGGGCCGTCGCCGAGCAGGGTGCTGATAGTCATGGCGCTTTCCTGGAGCGGGGCGGAAGGCATAGCTGTACTGTTCTTTTACGTAAACGTCAACATGCGCGGATGAATGTATCGACCATGACGCCTCGGCTCGAACTCACCGGGTGTGGCACAGACCGGAAAGCGGCGACGAAAAGGCCGTCGCAGTCAGTTCAGATGGCGCTGGAACCAGGCAATGGTGCGTTGCCACGCCAGCTCGGCTGCCGGCTCGTCGTAACGCGGCGTGCTGTCGTTGTGAAAGCCGTGGTGGGTGCCGGGGTAGATATAGGCCTCGTAGGGCTTGCCGGCGGCCTTGAGTGCGGCTTCGTAGGCGGGCCAGGTTTCGTTGACGCGCTCGTCCTGTTCGGCGAAATGGAACAGCAGCGGCGCGCGGATATTCTCCACATCCGCCGGGTCCGCCTGGCGGCCATAGAACGGCACGGCGGCGCCGAGTTCGGGGTAAGCCACCGATGCGGCGTTCGCCACCCCGCCGCCGTAGCAGAAGCCGGTGATGCCGACCTTGTCGCTGGTGGTCTCGTGGGCCATCAGCCATTCGATGGCGGCGAAGAAGTCGTTCATCAGCTTCTGCGGATCGACCTGAGCCTGCAGTTCACGGCCCTTGTCGTCGTTGCCGGGGTAGCCGCCGACCGAACTCAGGCCGTCGGGCGCCAGGGCGACGAACCCGGCCTTGGCCACGCGCCGGGCCACGTCTTCGATATAGGGATTGAGGCCACGGTTCTCGTGCACGACGATGATGCCCGGCACCTTGCCCTCGGCCTTGGCCGGGCGCACCAGATAAGCACGGACCTCGCCGTGGCCTCTGGGCGAGGAATAGCGGACATACTCGGCGACGATGTCGGGGTCGGTAAAGGCGATCTGTTGCGCCAGCGCATAGTTGGGCGTGAGCGCGTCGAGCACGGCGACCGCCGTCATGCTGCACAGGGTGAAGGCGGCGGCGCGGTCGAGGAATTCGCGGCGGTTGAGTTTGCCGTGCACGTAGAAATCGTAGAGCTCGAGCAGTTCGGGGGCGAAGTCTCTGGCAGTCAGACGTTCCATCGGCGGCTCCTTCGGTGGGGCGAAAGATGGCAAGGCGGTTGCGCTGGGTGGCAGCAGCCAGTGTAGACAGCCATGTCAGCACCGGTGCGGTTGCTGACGATTTACCGGTTCAGGCCCTGGATTCGCCGTCGCGGCGCGGCGGGCGCGAAGTGGACGGCGGTTCGACGACCGTCAGCAGACCATCCTTGCCCAGATGCAGGCGCAGGTAATCCTCGGCGAGCAGCAGCTGGCCGGCGTAGAGCGCAGCGGCTTCGGCGCGCAGGTCCTCGATCGAATGGCCGCGGCCGACGTGCTTCTGATAGCGCGCGCTGAAGTGGGTCAGCACCAGGTTGGGCAAACCGACCGCCTGGGCGAAGCGCGCCACGGTGGCGGCCGTGCTGTGGCCGAAGTCGTTGCGAGCGTCGTTGGCCACGGCCTCGGTGTAGGTCGCCTCGTGCACCAGCAGCTGGGCATCGCGGCAGGTTTCGGCCAGCAGGTCGGGGCGGTCGTTGTCGCCCCCGACGACGATGCGCCGCGGGCTGCGGCTGAAGCTCAGGTAGTCGTGGCTGCGCAGCACGCGCCCCTCGTGCTCGATGTCGAAGCCGCGCGCCAGCTGGCCCCAGAGCGGGCCGCGCGGCACACCGTCATGTTCCAGACGATCGATGTCCAGCCGCGGATCGGGGCGCGCCTCGCTGAAGCTGTAGCCGTAGCAGGGCACGCGATGGGACAGCTCGGTCGCCTCGATGCGCATGTTCGGGCTGCGCCACTCGCCCAATGTCTCGACCGCATGGAAGTCCAGCTCGTAGCTCAGCCAGCTCTGACTCATGCTCAGGGTGGCGCGTACCCAGGTCTCGATGCCCTGCGGGGCGATGATCGTCAGCGGCGCCTTGCGCCCCATCATGCCTGCGCTGGCCAGCAGGCCGGGCAGGCCGTAGCAGTGGTCGCCATGCACATGGGTGATGCAGATCGCGCGCAGGTCGTGCAGCGACAGCGGCGTGCGCAGCAGACGATGCTGGGTGCCCTCGCCGCAGTCGATCAGGTACCAGGCCTTGCCGGTCTCTTCCAGCAGTGCCAGCGCGCTGACGTTGCGCGCGCGGGTCGGGGTGCCGGACGAGGTACCGAGAAAGAGCAGGTCCACGGGCATGTTCTCCAAAGGGGGCTGGCTAGTATGCCGTACGACCGGGGGAGCGGTCCCGGGGTTGCGTCCTCAGGCGCTGCGGGCGAGCTGCTCGTCGATGAAGCGGTCATCGTCGGGGCGGTCCAGCAGGGCAGTCAGCAGGCCGCTGGCGCGGTTGACCTCACCACGGTCGATGCAGCCGATGGCCTCGTTGAGCCGCTCGCGCCATTGGGCGTCGGTTGCCGGCGCGATGCCGATCAGCTCGTCCAGATCCGTGGGCAGGCTGAGGATCATGTCATCCAGCGACGGCATTGGTTGTACCGGTGCCGCAACGGGGGCCGGCATGTCAGGACCGTGGCCGAGGTATTCGTCCATGGTCATTTCCGTCACGACCGGCACCTGGCGCTGGAACGGGTTGATGTCCGGGAAGGACGCTTCCGCCCGCTTCACGCCGGCCGGTCGGGCCTCGACCATGATTGCCGCCGTGGCGGCTGCGCTGGCGCGCCGACGCTGTAGCAGCAGGCCGCCCAGCAGGAACAGCACGGGAAGGGCGAGCAGCCAGGGGCTGGCGAGGCTGTCCGGCTGGGCCGTCATAGCGGGCGCGGCAGGCGCGGGAACCGGGGATGCGGGTGCCTGGCGCTCCACGCTGACTTCACGGGGCACCGGCGCGGTGACGACGGCAGATTCCGCGGCGAGCGGGCTGGTCTCGCGTTGCGCCAGGCTCCGCTGTGCTTCGGCGAGCAGGCGATTCTGCGCATCCATCTGCGCCTGCAGGCTCAACACCTGGGCTTCGAGTTGGCTGAGCACATCCACCAGCCCGGGATCAGCTGTCACTGGCGTCTCCCGCGCGGTGTGCTCGGGAGGAGGTATCGCTGCGTCGGCTTCGCGAGGCGCGGCGGCCACCTGGGTCGTCGGCCTGGGCGTGGCATGTTGCAGTCCGTCCGGCAACAGCAGATCGGCGCCGACCCGCAGGCGGTTGCGGTCACCGCCGATGAAGGCGTCCGGGTTGAGTGCGTAGAGGCCGGCCATCAACGCTTCGTGCGAGCCGACAGCACGGCCTTCAAGCCGCTGGGTGATGGCCCAGAGGCTGTCGCCGGGCTGGATGCGATACCGCGTGCCCTGTTCGACCGCAGGCAGCACGCGAGCGCGCGGCGGTTCCACGGGTGGCGCGCTGACGATGGCCGGTGCTTGCGGCTGGGCACGCGGCAGCGCCGGCAGGTCGGGCTGGTACAGTGGCGGGTCGAGCAGCAGGGTGTACTCGCGCAGCAGCTGGCCGCCCGGCAGGCTGAGCTCGACGATGAAGTTCAGGTACGGCTCGTTCACCGGTGCGGCGGAGCTCACGCGGATCCGCTGGCCGTTGCCGTCGAGCGCCGGCACGAAGCTCAGCTTGGCGAGGAAGTCGGGCCGCTCGACTCCGGCGCGGGCAAACACGTCGCTCGGTGCCAGGCGCACCTTGATGTCATCGACACCCAGTCCGCGCGCGTCAATCAGCTCGATGTCAGCCGTGAGCGGCTCGGCCAGCGCCGAATGCAGACGGATCTCGCCCAGCCCGATGGCGCTGGCCAGGGGCGTGTAGCAGGCGGCGAGCAGGAGCAGGGGCCAAACGGCAAGACGAAAGGACGACATAAACATTCCGGGTGCCAGCAGGGCTGTGGCCGACGGTGCCGTGCAAGGCAGCCGGGCCGTGCGGGGGCTTATGGCAATTCGGCCGGCCCGCAGCGGGCGCTGCAATCATCATGACTCGTATGATGGCATTTTGCTAGCCACTTCACAGTTTTCGGATCGGCGGCGGCTGATTCACGCGTGCGACACATCAGCTCACAGATGCCGAGGGCACCCCCGGCACGGCTAAAGGTTGCTGAAAGTTTTGTTTCGTAGCCTCCCGCTCCCCCCCGCTGCTTCGGCCGGACAAGAATAAAGAGGAGGTAAGCTGTGTTGACCCTGATTGGTCTGTTGACCATCTGCAGCCTGGTGGTGCTGCTGCTCGTAGGACGGATGGCGCCCATTCTGCCGCTGATTCTGGTACCGCTGGCGGGCGCTTTGCTGGCCGGCTTCGGGCTGGAGGCCATCACCGGGTTCTTCACCGACGGCCTCGGCAAGGTGATCTCCATTGCCACGATGTTCGTCTTCGCCATCACCTTCTTCGGCGTGTTGCAGGACACCGGACTGTTCCGCCCGATCATCGGAACCATGGTGAGGCTGACCCGCGGTAATGTCATCGCCGTAACGGTGGCCACCGCGTTGATCGGCATGCTGGCGCACCTGGACGGCGCGGGCGCGACCACCTTCCTGCTGACCATTCCGGCACTGCTGCCGCTCTATCGCAAGTTGGGCATGAGCCCTTATCTGATGTTGCTGCTGCTGGCGCTCGGTGCAGGCATCTTCAACATGGTTCCCTGGGCCGGCCCGCTGGGGCGGGCCGCGGCGGTGACCGGTATCGAGGTCACCGAACTGTGGCGGCCGCTGATCGCCATTCAGGGCGTCGGCGTGGTTCTGCTGGTGGCGCTCGCCGTCCTGCTTGGTCGGCGGGAGCAGCGGCGTATCGCCTCAGGGGCTGGCGGTGCGGATGCCGGCGTACTGGTCGAAAGCCACCACAGCCTTCACGAACCCACCGAAGAAGAGCGCGCCCTGGAGCGGCCGGGCCGACTCTGGATCAACGGCGGGTTGTTCCTGCTGGTGCTGATCTCGCTGTTCGCCGGCGTGCTGCCGGCCGGCTACATCTTCATGATCGGTCTGTCGCTGGTGCTGCTGATCAACTACCCCGGTGGCAAGGCTCAGATGCAACGCATCGCGGCCCATGCGCCCGCCGCCCTGAGCATGGGCATGATCATTCTGGCAGCGGGCTCCATGCTGGGGATATTCACCGGTACGGGCATGCTGACTTCCATCGCCCAGGATCTGGTGCAGGTCCTGCCCGCCTCGGTCGTGCCCAGCCTGCACATCATCCTTGGCGTCTTCGGCCTGCCGATGGAGCTGATGCTGAGCACCGATGCCTATTACTTCGGTCTGCTGCCGGTGACGCTGGAAGTGGTGGCGAGCCATGGCGTGGAGCCTGCCAGCGTGGTGTACGCGATGACCATCGGCAACATCATCGGCACCTTCATCAGCCCGTTCTCGCCCGCGCTCTGGCTTGCGCTTGGCCTGGCCGGTCTGGATCTTGGCCGGCACATCCGCTACTCGCTGTGGTGGATGTGGGGCTTCTCGCTGGTGCTGTTCGCCGTGGCCTGGGCGCTGGGGATGTTCTGAGCCCGTTCGCCAGCCGCGCACCGCACTGCAGCCGTCGACTTGCGTCTGAAGGCTGCCGATGCGGCGCGCATGAGACCCGAGCTTACAGGTACTTGAGCCAGGCGATGTCCCGGCGCAGGGCCTTGAGCTCGGCAAACCAGCGCACGGCCGGGTACAGCGCCACGGCCAGCACAACGGTCCACAACCACAGCGGCCAGACCGCCTCGAAGCCGAAGTGGCTGCCACGGTTCAGGCCCCAGATCGCCACCGCGGCGAGGTAGAGCAGCTTCAGCACGTAAAGGTGCAGCAGATAGAAGAACATCGGCGCTGCGCCGAACACCGTCAGCGGGCGCAGCCAGGCGCGATCCTGGCGGCGCTCGAAGTGGCGCAGCAGAAGCAGGCCGGTACCCAGGGTCAGGCAGAGGAACAGCAGCGACGGCGGATATTTGGTGATGTTCAGCAGGCTCATCAGTGTCCGCAGTCCATCCTCGCCAACCACCCAGGGCTGCTCGCCGTAACCGTTGATCAGGCGTAGCAGAACGAACAGCAGCAGCGCGGCCCTGCCCCAGTTGGCGAGGTTGTGCTGACGGCGTTCGGCATCGGCGTTGCGTCCGAACCAGGGGCCGGCGGCGTAGCCCAGGGCGATCACGCCGATCCAGGGCAACAGCGGGTAGGAGGTGCGCAGGCGCAGGCTGTCCGAGACCTCGAGCCAGCCGCGATCATGCAGGATGGCCCACGGCAGGTGCATGGGTGATCCGACGGGGAAGTGCAGCGGATCGAGCAGGTTGTGCCCGCCGATGATCAGCAGTCCGAGCAGCACCAGCCACGGGCGCGGCAGCCAGAGCAGCGCCGAGAGGGCGAGCATGCTCAGGCCGATGGCCCAAATCACCTGGAGGTAGATGACCTGCGGCGGGAACTGGAAGGTCCAGGCGAAGTTGACCAGGGTGAACTCGAGCGCCACCAGAAACAGCCCGCGCTTGAGCAGAAAGCTCGACACCGCGTGGCGGTCCTGATGCTTTTCGCCATAGAGGAACGCTGATAACCCGGTCAGGAAGATGAATACCGGTGCGCACAGGTGCGCCAGGGTGCGGCTGAAGAACAGTGCCGGCTCGGTGACCGCCACGTCCATCGGATCCGGCACCTGCATGTGCAGCAGAAAGGTTTCGCGGACATGGTCCAGCAGCATGAACAGAATCACCAGGCCGCGCAGCGCGTCGATGGATTGAAGGCGCGCCGCAACGGGCGAGGTCAGGTCGGGGGCGGGCATGCACGGCTCATGGCAGAAGTTCGCGGACAACGGGCGCGGAGGCCTTGAGGACGTAATGCCTCTCGGCCTGGGTACGGCGGCGCCCGGCAAGGTGCGATACGTTATAACAAAAGTGCCGTGCATCCAAACGCCTGTCCGTCCCGCGCGCCGCTGTGCTGCTTCGGGGGCGACAGCGGCGCGGGGGCGAGGCTGGCGTCACTCGCAGTTGACCATCCAAGACAGACCGAAGCGGTCAGTCAGCATGCCGAAACGCTCGGCCCAGAAGGTCTTCTCCAGCGGCATGATCACCGTACCGCCTTCGCCCAGGGCAGCGAACAGCTGCTCGGCCTCGGCCACGCGGGTCGGGTGCAGGGAAATCGAGCAGCCCTTGATGCCTTCGTACGGTCCTCCGCCGCAGGTGTCTCCGGGCAGCGTGTCGGAGGCCATCAGCGTGCTGTCGCCGAGGTTGAGGCAGGCATGCATGATCCGCTCGCGGTACTCGGCGGGGAACTGCTCGGCATCCGGCGCCTGTGCGAAGGTCATCAGCTCCAGGGTGCCGCCCAGTACCTGCTGGTAGAAGGTGAAGGCCTCGCGGGCATTGCCGTCATAGGTGAGGTAGGTGGAAAGCTTCATCTTCGTGCTCCTTGCTGTCAGTGGCTGAGTTGCGCACGCAGGCGTTCTTCCTGCTCGCGCAGTTCGGGGGTGAACTCGGCGCCGAAGTCTTCCGCTTCGAAGACCTGGCGGATCTCGATCTCCGCCTCGCCGATGGCGGACGGCGGGCAGCGCCTGACCCAGTCGATCGCCTCCTGCAGCGAAGCGGTCTGGAACAGCCAGAAGCCGGCGATCAGCTCGCGGGTCTCGGCGAACGGGCCGTCGATGACGCTGCAGCGCTCGCCCTCGAAGCGCACCCGCGCGCCCTTGCTGCTGGGCTGCAGGCCCTCGCCGCCGAGCAGCACGCCAGCGTTGGCCAGTTCTTCGTTGTAGCGGCCCATGGCCGCAAGCACGTCCTCGCCGGGCATCTGGCCGGCTTCGGTTTGCGGTGTGGCCTTTATCATCACCATGAAACGCATCGGTCGACTCCTTCGTTGGATGGAAAGGAGCCTAGACGGGGATGTCGGGATTTCCGCTGGCTCCGATCATTGGACGAACGGGCGCGGGACAAATCGACAGGGCGGTGGAAACTTTCCGAATCAGCGCAGCGGATAGCTCAGCAGGAGCAGATGCAGGCAGTTGAGGAGGCCATGCAGTGACACCGCCACCCATAGCCGGTCGCCGGCACAGTGAAACGCCAGGCCGTAGCCCAAACCGGCCAGGCCGGCGAGCAGGGCGAAACCGGTCCCGAAGGGCAGATGAGCCGCGCCGAACAGGATCGCTGCGAGGCCGATGCCACTGGCCGCGCCGAAGCGACGGACCAGTTCACGCTGCAGCAGAGCGCGAAAGATCAGCTCCTCGGCGAGACAGGTGACGGCCAGATTGACGGCCAGCCAGGCGAGGAACTGCTCCGGCCACTTCGGCTGCCAGGCGAGGACGCCGCCGGCCACCGCCAGCAGCGGCACGGATGCCAGGCACGCGCCCGAGACCAGCCATGTGCATCGCTTCGAGCGCCAGGCTGCGCGCGGCTGGCCCAGCCACCAGGCGAGCAGCAGCGCGGCGACCATGGCCTTGTCCGGGCTGAGCCGCAGTTGCCAGGGCGCCGCACCGCCCAGGTCCTGCGGCGGCCCCAGCGGCAAGGGGTTGAAGCCGGGCAGCAGATGCGCGGCCAGCACAATGGCGCCGATCAAGGTGGTTGCCAGCCACGGCAGCCGTGGCAGGTACGGCTCGGCCAGCAGCCAGCCGGCGAACGCCAGCACGAGCAGCGCCCCGATCGGCTCGATCAGGCCGAGTGCCAGACCGCTCAGCAGTGTGGCGAGAGGGAGGCCCAAGGGCAGCGCGGCGCGCACGTCACTGCAGCCGGTAGCGCGCCAGTTCACGGGGCGTCAGCAGGCGCATGCGCCAGGGATCGATCTGCTGCATGTCATCGGCCAGCCGCGGGTTCACGCCCATGTCGCGCAGGTAGGCCTGCGGCGTGCGTCGCGGCCGCTGGCCGATGGACAGCGCCGACTCGCCGTTGGCGAGATAGGGGCGATGCAGGCCGACATAGCCACGTATCGTGCGTTGTCGACCGGCCGCCAGCAGGTAGATGCAGCTGCCCTGGCAGACCGCGCTTGCCGGCACCAGCGCATCGAAGCCGGTTTCGCGCAGCAGGTAGCCCATGCGCATGGCCTCCGCGGCGCTGCCGCCGATGTTGTCGAGGATCAGCAGCTTGCGCGCATATTTGCCGGGATGGGCCATGATGCCCTTGAGCAATGCCTCGTAGTCGCCCGGCGCGATCTGCTCGGTAACCCGAGCCACCAGTACCAGCCCCTGGTCCTCGTGCTCCAGCGGCAGCACCTCGACCTTGGCGTGGGCGGTGCAGGCGAACAGCGCCAGGGCGCAGAGGGTGGCAAGGCGGAGCATCGAGCAGGCGGTCCTGTTGTGGGAGGTGGCGAAGATACCTGCCGCGCCGGCTTTCGCCTACTGCCTTTGCATGTTGCTCAGCCGGCCGGCTGCTCGGCGTTCGCCAGGCCGTCGAGGCGCTTGCTCCAGTCTTCCACCGCGTTGTTCTGCAGCCTGCGTTCGACGAGCGTGCGCCAGTTCGGCACCAGCGGCAGTTCGGCCAGTTCGAGCAGGTCGGCGCGCTCCAGCGGTCGGCGGTAGAGCACGTCCATCACCCGCGTCAGAGGCCAGCGCGGGTAGGCGCGCTGCTCCAGCAGCAGTGCCTGGCCGACTTGCAGCTCGCCGGGCTCGAGCACCTGGTAATACCAACCGCACAGGCCGCTTCGCTGGACGCGCAGCGACATGTCCTGCACGCCGAAGCGGTCGTTGAGCTTCCAGCAGGGCTGGCGGGTCTGCGCCACCTGCAGCAGCACGTTGCCACAGCGCAGCACGTCGCCCAGACAGAGGTCGGCCTCGCCGAGGCCGGTGGTGCTGATGTTCTCGCCGAAGGCTCCGGGCCGCTCGAGCAGCGGCGAATGGCCGAGCTGAGCACGCCAGTGGTGATAGTGCTCGAACGGGTAGTGATGCAGCGCCTTGTAGATCCCGCCATGCACACGGCGATCGCCCTGTTCGTCGCCGGCGAGCCCTTCGCTGCCGACCGCCACCGGCCCGGCAGTGGGCTGCTTGGCGATGGCGCTGTGGCTGCCGGGGCGGGTGAAGGGCACGGCTGTGCCGACGAGCAGCTGTTCGATCCTGGCCAGTTGCATGCGGGGCTCCTTGCTGAAGGCGGCTGGCGAAGCGCCGATTGTGCCGTAGCGCAGGCCGTCTGGCCCGCGCTTCGTGACGCCATCCCGGCAAGGGGAACCGCCAGCCGCTCGCCGCCTGCTAGGGCGCGTCGGTGGACAGCGCGCGGATCATCGCCGTGGTCAGGTAGAGCCGCGGCGCGATGCTGGCCAGTTCGATGTACTCGTCCTCCGAATGCAGCCCGGCACCGACCACGCCCATGGTTTCCAGCACGGCCGGCTTGTCGCTGCCCGGCACATAGGCATAGCCGGCATCGGTGCCGAATCGCATGGCGATGGGTTCGATGCGCTGGTCGATCTCGCTGTACAGGCGCTGGGCGGTCTCGGCCAGGCGCTTGGACGCGGAATTTTCCGCCAGCGGCGGGCGACCCTTGTCGATGCGCAGTTCGACCTGGGTGTCATCGATCAGCCGGTTCTGAATGATGCGCTGGCCGTCGGCGAGCACTCGCTCGGTCTCAGTGAGGTCCGAGTAACGCATGTCCGCCTCGGCGCTGGCCTTGTTGGGAATGATGTTGCGCTTCTCGCCGCCGTCGATCATGGTCCAGCTGACCGTGGTGCCCTTGTCCGCATCTCCCAGATCCTTGAGCTGCACCAGCTGGTGCGCCAGCTCCAGGATGGCGTTGCGTCCATCTTCCGGTGCGGAGCCTGCGTGGGACGATTTGCCCTTGACCTCCAGCATCACGGCGTTGATGCCATTGGTGGCGGTGGTTACCGCGTCGCGATCCGGCGGTTCGTAGGAGAAAACGTAATCATGCTTGCGGGCGAGTTCGGCGATCAGTGCCTTCGAGCCCGCCGAGCCCATCTCCTCGTCCGGATTGAACAGCACAGTGATCGTGCCGTAGTCGTCGAACTGCTGGTCGCGCAGCAGCTTGAGCGCATGCAGGATCATCGCCACGCCGCCCTTGGCATCGGCGACACCCGGCCCGTAGGCGCGCTGCCCGTCCATGCGGAACGGGCGTTCGGCGGCGCTGCCTTCGGCGAACACGGTGTCGTAATGGATCATCAGCAGGAAGTTCTTGCTGCCCTTGCCCTGCAAGGTGGCGACGATATTGTCCCCTACCGAGGGCGTGGCCGGTCGGGTGCTCACCTCGGCCCCCAGTGCCTGCAGGCGCTCGACCAGCATCTGGCTGACCGTGGCCAGACCCTTTTCCTGGCCGGTGCCGGTATCCACGGCTACCAGCTGCTCGACGGTTTCGAGATAGGCCGGCTGTTCGGCTTTCGCCTGTTTCAACAGTTCGGCGGGTTCGATTTCGGCAGCCACGGCGGTCACAGACGACAGGCAGAGTGCGACTGCGGCGGCAAGCGGGGCGATGGCGCGGACGTGCATCGGGAAGACCTCGGATCGCGGGGGGTGTTCAAGCTCAGAGCCTCGCCGTTGGCACAACGTTCAGCGTTTCACCTCGCCTGGAGAGTGCTAAGGTCTGCTTTTTCCACTTGTCGGAGAACTCCCGGTGTCCCTGACCACGACCTACGATCCGCAGAACATCTTCGCCCAGATCATTCGCGGCGACGCCCCCTGCTACAAGCTCTACGAGGACGACGACGTGCTCGCCTTTCTCGATCTGTTCCCGCAGTCCTTCGGCCACACGCTGGTCATCCCCAAGCGCTCGGCGGCCTGCAACATCCTCGACGTGGACAGCGAGGCGCTGGCCAAGGTGATCAAGGTGGTGCAGAAGCTGACCCGGGCCATCGTCGCCGAGCTCGAGCCCGACGGCGTGCAGGTCGCCCAGTTCAATGGCGCGCCGGCCGGGCAGACGGTGTTCCATATCCACATGCACATCGTGCCGCGCTACGCCGGTGAAGGGCTGGGCATCCACGCGGCGGGCAAGGCCGATCCGGCGGAGCTGGAGAAGCTGCAGGCGCGCCTGCTGCAACGCATCGCCACCCAGGCCTGATCGCGGCGCCGGCCATGTCGGCGGCCGGCGCGCTTCGCGACCATCGCAGCAGCAAACAGGCACCAAAGTACAATTCGTGCCCGCCGGGGGGCTTCGTACCCTGCGGGCATGATGCCTCCCACGCTCGTCCTCGTTCGCCGTATACAGCATGCCTTCAGCGCCTGCAGCAGGTGGCTGCGGTTCGGCGTTCTGCTGAGCATCGCCGTGCTGCCCTGGTGCGCCCGCGCCGAGGCGTTGCCGGTGCTCACCCTGAGCGTGCTGCAGTTCGGCACGCCACACTGGGAGCTGGAACACCTCAAACGACGTCAGCTGGACCACGCCAACGGCTTCGAACTGAAGGTGCGCCTGGCGGCCGACGTGCCGGCGTCGCGCCTGGCATTGTCCAGCGGCAGTGTCGATGGTGCGGTGAGCGACCTGCCCTGGGCGCAGGCGCGGCATGCGGCGGGCAGCAGCTATCGCTACCTGCCGTTCTCCTCGCAGCTCGGTGAAGTGCTGGTGCCGGCCGGCAGCACGATCCGCACGCTGGCCGATCTGCGCGGCAAGCGCATCGGCGTCGCCGGCGGGCCGGACGGCATCGGCTGGCTGCTGCTGCGACGCGCCGCGGCGGAGCAGGGCATCGATCTCGCCAGGGAGGCCCGCGTGCAGTACGCCGCGCCGCCGCTGCTGGGCCAGGCGCTGCGCCGCGGCCAGCTGGATGCGCTGCTGACGTTCTGGCATTTCTCCGCGCGCCTGCGTGGCGAGGGCGGGGTGCAGACTGCCTTCGGCCTGGCCGACCTGCTGGGCGATCTGCAGCTCGATGCGCAGTTGCCGGTACTCGGCTATCTGTTTCCCGAACCCTGGGCGCAGGCCAACGAAGCGTTGCTGCAACGCTTCGCCAGCGCACTGCGCCAGAGCAAGCACGAGCTCGCCAGCGAACCGGCGTACTGGCAGGCGATCCGTCCGCTCATGCGCGCCGAGGATGAGGCGGTGTTCGCCGCGCTGCGCGACAGTTTCGTCGCGGGCATTCCGCAGCCGCTGGATGCCGCACGAATCGCCGACCTGCAGCGGCTGCTGGTGCTGACCGGCAGCGATCCGGCTCGGCTGATGCCGGCCGCGCTGTTCCAGAGCGCACCATGAGCGGCTCGCGCTGGGCCTGCTGGGTGGCGCTGCCGTTGGCGCTGCTGCTCTGGGCCGGCATCGCACTGGTGGTGCAGACACCGTTGCTGCCCACGCCCGCCGCTGTGCTCGATACCTTCTGGCAAGCGCTGCAGAGCGGCGAGCTGCCCGAGCACCTGCTGGTGACCTTGCGCCGAGTGCTGATCGCGTTTGCCCTGGCTATGGCGCTGGGCACGCTGCTTGGTGTGTGGATGGGCCGCTCGCGGCTGGCCAATGCGCTGCTCGATCCGCTGCTGGTGCTGTTTCTCAACCTGCCGGCGCTGGTCACCATCATCCTGCTCTACGTCTGGTTCGGCCTGGTGGAAGCGGCGGCGGTGCTGGCGGTGGTGGTCAACAAGGTGCCGAACGTGGCGGTGACTGTGCGCGAAGGCGCCCGCAGCCTAGACCCCAAGCTCGAGCAGATGGCGCGGGTCTACGGCTTCGGCCGCTGGCAGCGCATCGCCCACGTCTGGCTGCCTCAGCTGTTCCCCTACCTGATGGCGGCCACCCGCGGTGGGTTGGCGCTGATCTGGAAGATCGTGCTGGTGGTGGAGCTGCTCGGTCGCTCCGACGGCATCGGCTTCCAGCTGCACATGGCCTTCCAGGTGTTTGACGTGGCAAGCATCCTCGCCTACAGCCTGGCGTTCATCGCCGTGGTGCAGCTGATCGAGCTGGCCCTGCTGCAACCGCTCGAACGCCGCGCCTCCGCCTGGCGCGAAGCGGGCGTGCGCCATGCTTGAGCTGCGCCTGAATGGCCCCGCCGCCGGCCACCCGGTGCTCGGTGTGATCGAGGGCCGGGTGTGTGCCGGCGATCGCATCTGCCTGCTCGGGCCTTCCGGTGTCGGCAAGACTACGCTGCTCAACGCCATCGCCGGCCTCGAGCCGCGGTTGAGCCCAGGCGTGCAGCAGCGTGCCGGGTTGCGCATCGGCTATCTGTTCCAGGAACACCGGCTGCTGCCCTGGCGCACGGTGCGGCAGAACCTGGCACTGGTCGGCGCCAGCCCGGCCGACATCGAGCGGCTATTGGCCGAGGTGGGGCTGGGTGGCGCGGCCGACAGCCTGCCGGATCAGCTCTCGCTGGGCATGGCGCGCAGGGCGGCACTGGCGCGCTGTCTGGCGATCGAGCCGGATCTGTTGCTGCTCGACGAACCCTTCGCCTCGCTGGATGCCGAGCGCGCCGCCGAGCTGCGCGGCCTGATAGCGCGGCTGCTCGATCGGCACCCCGGGATGGCGATGATCTGCGTGACCCATGACCCGCGCGATGCCGACTACCTGGCCAACCGCCTGTGGTACCTGGTCGGCCGCCCGGCAACGCTGCGCTGCGATGAGCCGCTGGCGGCTGGTAGCCAGAGCGGCGCGCCGCTGCGTCGGGCCTGAACCCTTCAGCCTGCCACCAGCTGCGTCAGCGCATGCAGCACCAGTCCGACCAGGCCACCGACCAGGGTGCCGTTGATGCGGATGTACTGCAGGTCCTTGCCGACGCTCTGTTCCAGCTGCTCGACCAGTTCGCGGCTTTCCCAGTTCTCCACGCGCTGAGCGATATAGGCGCCGATCTGCCCGCGGTAGCGTTCCAACAGGCCGGGGGTGGCCGCCAGCAGTTGCTCGTTGATCCAGTTGCGCATGGACTCGTCCGCCGCCAGGCCGTCGCCGAGGCCGCGGCAGAGCGCGACGATACGCCGACCGATGCGCGAATCGTCGCGGGCCAGGTCGCTTTCCAGCCAGGCTGTGAGTTCCTGCCAGAGGTTGCCGAAATAGGCGCTGGTGGCCGGGTGTTCCAGCAGTTGGGCGAGGATGCGCTCGACCTCCAGGGCGTAGTGCGGGTCCTGTTCCAGGCGCTCGATGTATTCGCCGACGTGCTCGTCGAAGCGCTGGCGGATCAGGTGTTCGGGATCGGCAGCGATCTCGGCGATCAGCGCGGACAGGCCGTCGACGAACTTGTTGGCCGACCAGCCGCTCACCGGCCGGCTCAGGCCGAGATAGCGCAGGGTGCGGATTTCCCGGCTGATGGCGTCGGCGACCAGCGCGCGGGTCTGTTCGTCCTGCATGATCGAGTCGAGGCGCAGCAGCAGTTCGTCGAGCATCGCCTGATGGCGCCCCTGGCTGGTCAGCACGCGCAGTGCCTGGGCCAGCGGCGGGGCGAGGTCGAACTTGCGCACGCGGCCGATCACCTTGGCTTCGACAAAGGCGCGCACGCGCTCGTCATGCAGCGCGGCGATGCCGAAATGCGCGACCCCGGTGAGCCGGCGGCCGACCGCTTCGGCATTGCGTGGATGGCGCAGCCAGCCAGCCAGGCGCGAGGCGAGGTCCAGCTCCTGCAACTTGGCGAGCACCAGCGGCGTGGCGAGGAAATGGGTGGTGATGAAGCTCGACAGGTTGCGGCCGATGCGCGCCTTGCTGCGCGGGATGATTGCCGTGTGCGGGATCGGCAGGCCGAGCGGGTGACGGAACAGCGCGGTGACGGCGAACCAGTCGGCGATGGCGCCGACCATGGCGGCTTCGGCGAAGGAGGCCACATAGCCCCAGGCCGGGTGGACGGTCTCGAAACGGGTCGCGACGATGTACAGCAGGGCGGCCAGCAACAGCAGCAGGCCGGCGACCAGCTTCATCCGCGAAACCGGTGACTGCCAGGCGCTGATCAGCGAACGCATGCGGTTCCTCGTGTCGATGGTGAGCGTGTGTGCAGTAGACAGCAAAGCAGGGATGGCGGTCGGTACGCGATGCAGCTCTGCAGGATAGGCTCAGCAGTTGGCTGCGATGCTTCGGTGGGCTGAGCCCACCTCTGGGGCATGAAGCCGTGAGGTGGGCGTCGCCTCGTGGATCAGACCTCGTCTTCTTCCTCGCGGATCAGCACGTACTGGCCTTCGGCGTCGTTCAGGCAGTCCCAGACATAGAACATCGAGATCTTGCCCGGGCTTTCGGTGACCGCGGCATAGTCGCCGGGCACGGCGGTGAAATAGACCCCGGAATCGGGTGCCGCCTGACAGGCGATGCGGGCGACGACGAAGGCTTCCGGCGCGGTGCCGTCGAAGTAGTCGTCGCGATCCTTGGCATCCCATTCGGCCGGCGCCTGGAAGGGGCCGGTGATGACGATGCGTGCGTCTCCTAGGTCCTGCTCTTCCGCTTCCTCGTCATATTCGTCGGGGCGGTAGAGGGTGCATTCCAGAGCGTCCGGGTTTTCGAGAATGGCCGCGCGGGATTGTGGGGTGAGTGTCTGCATGGAATCTCCGACTGCGGTTGGGTGAGCTGGCAGTGTGGTGGAGCGCAGCGGGTAGCGCAATCGGTTGGATGGTCGCGCCCGCCTGCGACGCCGTCCCGCGCGGCGTCACAGGCGCTGCCTGGCGAGGGCTAGGCGCGAAAGCGCTCGACCTGGGTGCGCAGTTCGGCTGCCAGCTTGTCCAGCTCGCCGGCGGTGCCGGCCAGGTTGGCGACCACCTCGCGCTGCTCCTGGTTGGTCAGTGCGATGCTCTGCAGGTTGCTGCTGAGCAGTGTGGCGGTACTGCTCTGCTCCTGGGTCGCGGTGCTGATGGCGCTGAACTGCTCGTCGGCACTGCGGCTCTGGTCGTCGATCAGGGCGAGCACCTCGGCCACCTTGGCGTTGCGCTGCAGGCCGTCGTCCATCAACCGCTGGCCCCGCTCCATGGTGCTCATGGCGTTGCCGGTTTCGGCCTGGATCTGGCTGATCATGCCGGTGATGCGGTCGGTGGCTTCGCGGGTGCGCGAGGCCAGGCTGCGCACCTCGTCGGCGACCACGGCGAACCCGCGACCCTGTTCGCCCGCCCGTGCAGCTTCGATGGCCGCGTTCAGGGCGAGCAGGTTGGTCTGTTCGGCGATGGCGGTGATCACCCCGACGATGCTGCCGATCTCCTGCGAGCGCTTGTCGAGGCTCTCCACCACGCGGGCGGTACCGCTCAATGCCGTGGCGATCTGCGCCAGGGCCTCGGATGCCTCGTCCATGGCGGCACGGCCGACACGGGTCTGCTCGGCATTGGCGCGCGCCACGCGCTGGGTGTCGCGCATGTTGTCGGCGATGTTCAGCGAGGTGGCGCTGAATTGCTCCACCGCACCGGCCATGCTGGTGATCTCGCCGGACTGCTGCTCCATGCCTTCATTGGCGCCGCCGGAAAGCCCGGCCAGCAGTTGCGCACGCTGGCTGACCTCACCCGAGGCGCCGCGGATACGCGACACCATGCCCGACAGCGCGTCACCCATGCGGTTGAAGCTGTCCGCCAGCTGGCCGATCTCGTCGCGGCTGTGCACGTCCAGGCGGACGCTGAGATCGCCCGCACCCAATGCCTGCGCCTGCTGCACCACGGCAGCCAGCGGCTTGAGCTTGTGCCGCAGCAGCCAGATGGTCGCGGCAACCGCGAGGATCATCGCCAGCAGGTTGCCAATGGCCAGCCGGGCGCCGATGCTCCAGGTCACGTCCTGTATCTCGGCCGCCGGCATGCTCGCCAGCACGGTCCAGGGGCCGCCTTCGAAGAGGGTCGCGACGCTGTAGATTTCCTGGTCGGCATCGCTCCAGTAGCCGCCCGTGCCGTTCTGGCTGATCAGCTCGGCTACCGTTGCAGCGGCCTGGTCGGCCTGCCGCAGATTGGCCGGCGCGACCAGCCATTGGCGTTTTTCGTCGAGCAGCGCGAGCGAGCCGGTTTCGCCGATGCGAAAGCGCGCCAGGTTGTCGAACTGGATCCGTTGTGCGTCGGTGTAGTCGAAGCCGACGAACAGCACGGCGATCACCTGGCCGGCAGGGTCCTTCACCGGCGTGTACTGAGTCATGTAGTGCCGGTCGAAGAGGAACGCGCGGCCGATGTACTGCTTTCCACTGAGTAGCAGCGGATACGCCGGGTGCTGTCGGTCCAACAGGGTGCCGATCGCGCGGCTGCCGTCCTGCTTGGTGACCGAGGTGCTGACCCGCACGAAGTCGTCGCCCGTGCGCGCGAACACGGTGGCGACACCGGCGGTCATTTCGCGGAAGTCGTCGACCACGCTGAAATCGTTGTTCAGTGGCGCGCCTTCATGCATGAGCGCTGGCGTCATGACGCCGCCGACGTCGATACGGTGGTCGGTGGCGAGCTGCAAGCCATCGCTGAAGCGCTTTTCGAACAGTCCGCTCAAGCGCTGGGTGTTCTCGCGCAGGGTGCCGTGGAAGGTCGCCAACTGATCGGCCAGCAGCCGTGCTTCGCTGGCCAGATGCTGCTCCCGGGTGTTGAGGTTGGATGCGCTCAGCGAGCGAAGCGCGAAGACGGTGCTGCCGGTGATGACCACGGCAAGAATGAGCGCAAGCGCCAAGCCGAGTTGCGAGGCGATTCGAGCACGAGGCTGCTGCAAGGGATCTCCTGACCGAGCAGAAAGGATGGAAGGCATATGCTCGATACATTCGACGCTATCGGCTTGGCGACATCGATCTTTAGACGCTGCGACGGGCGTGTTGTGTGGCCTGCACCGGCTTCGGACCACCGGTAGGCCGTGCCGCGAACGTCACGGCTTTTGCCGCCTCCAATCGATACCGAGCCACCACTGACAAGCGAGGCAGGCGTGAAAACAGACGAGCTGCAGGCGGGCGAGGAGCCCGATGTGACCATGACCGACTCCGGCGAGAAGAACCCTGGCGAGGATCCGGATTTCGACGACAAGCCGACCCGACTGGACAACCCGGACGAGCCAGAGGTGCTGTCGGACGATCCGGACATCCAGGGCATCGACGGCTCCAACCAGCCGAGCTAACGCCCCAACGACCCGCCTGTGGCGGGCCGTCCCTACGCGAGGACATATGCATGGACATCTATCAAGTCAGACCCACCACGGTGGGCTGGGAGCTGGAAGACCAGCAATCCCATGAAACCGTGCTGCGCACCCTTACCAAGGACGAGATGTACAGTGCCCTGGACGCCTTCATGGATGGCCGCACAGCGTCGGTGGAGGTCATCGGTCGCGACGGTGAGGTGGAGGAAGAGCGGCCCTATCCGGGCAGTCATCACCTGTAATGCGGCAGGGCAATTTCCTTCAATAAGGCGATCTCCCGCGCCGGGTAGCCTGCGGCCTTCCTAATCCAGGCAGGCACCGCTTCTCATGGAACTCTATCTCTCGATGGCCGCCTTCGCCCTGGCGTCCTCCATCACGCCCGGGCCAGTCAATCTGGTAGCGCTGAACTGCGGTGCGCGGTTCGGCTTGCGTGCCAGCGGCCGACACATCGCCGGCGCCACCCTCGGTTTCACGCTGCTGTTGCTGCTGATCGGACTCGGCCTGTACGAGTTGCTGGAACGCGCCCCGGTATTGCTGCGCGGCATTCAGTGGGGCGGTGTGGCCTTCCTGCTCTACATGGCCTGGCGCCTGGCCGCCGATGACGGACGACTGCAACCTCAGAGTGCCACAAGTGGCCCCTCGCTTTTGCAGGGTGCGCTGATGCAATGGCTCAACCCCAAGGCCTGGCTGGCGTCGGTGGCTGGCATGGGGCTGTTCGCGGCGAACGGTGATCTGCTGCGGATCTGGCTGTTCGCCGGCCTCTACTTCCTGATCTGCTACGCCTCCATCGCCTGCTGGGCGGGCGCCGGCGCCTTGCTTGGTCGCTATCTGCAGGAACCGGCGCGGGTTCGCTGGTTGAATCGGAGCATGGCATTGCTGCTGGCCGCCAGCGTGCTCTATCTGCTGCTGGGCTAGTGCCGTGCGGCTCTGGCGACACGGTCGCGGTACTGCCCGGGAGTCGCCGCCAGCTGGCGTTTGAAGGTGCGCTGGAAGTGCGCCTGATCGGCGAAACCCGCGGCCAGGGCCACCTCCGCCAGCTCGCGCCCCTGGCGCAGCCAGTGCTGGCTGCGCTGGATGCGGCGGTTGAGCAGATAGGCGTGCGGGGTCATGCCGTAGTGCTGCTTGAAGGCGCGGATCAGGTAGGACGGCGACAATCCGGCGGCCTGGCAGATGTCCTCCAGGCGCAGGGCCTGGGTGCAATGCTCGGCGATATAGTCGGCGGCGCGCCGCAGCTGTCGCAGCGGCTCGCTGGTCGCCCCGCGCGGCGCCGGGGCCAGCGTCTGTTGCAGCTGGGTGAAGAACTCGACCGCGAGACTCTGCTTGTGCAGCGTCTCGCCCTGCGGATCGGTCAGGCAGGCATGAAGCTGCGTCAGCGCACCGAACAGCCGCGGATCGACGCTTTGAATGGCGGCATAGGGCACGAAGCGGCCATCGCTGCTGGCCCCCAGCTCGTGTTGCAGCGCCCCCAGCCAGTGCGCATCGACATAGAACATCAGGTACGACCAGGGCTGGCCGTCGATGGGGTTGCAGGCATGCACGGTCTGCGGATTGATCAGCACCAGGGTGCCGCGGCTGATCCGTGCGCGGGCGTCACCGTTGAAGTAGGTGCTGGCGCCGGCAGTGATCGCGCCGATGGAAAAGGTCTCGTGACAGTGCGCGGCATAGCAGACCTTGCGGCCATCGGCGACGGCGCGCGCTTCCAGGAAGGGCAGGGCGTCGTCGCGCCAGAAGCGGGGTTGGTCGTCGTCCGGGTTGTTCACGTTGTGCCTGCCGTCATCGATACGAAACTGGGGTCTGACTCTAGCAATCATCCGCCGCTCTGGCATGCTCGATCGTCCGGCTCGCCGCTTCGTCTTCCGCACAAGGAGTTCCCATGCGCCCGTTGCTTGTCTTCACCGCACTGCTTTCGCTGGCCGGCTGCTCGTCGTGGCAGCCCGATGCCGAGGACATCGAGCCGGTGCCGGCCGAGCGGGTGCTGGCCTATCAGCAGCCGCTGGAAAACGGCGGCGAAGTGGTGGTGACGCGGGATTTCGGCCTGCGCGGCGGCGGCTGCTACATCGCCGTGCTGATCGATCGCCAGCTGGCGGCACGCATCCATGTCGGCGAGGTGGTGCGTTTCCAGGTGCCGGCTGGCGCGCGGATCGTCAGCATCGGCACCGATCCGCTGGATGACACCCTGTGCGGCAAGCTCAGCCTGCGCCGCGAGAAGCTGGCGCAGGTGCAGGCGGGCCAGACACTGGAGTATCGCGTCATCAGCGACAACCGCATCGGCTTCGACATCATTCCGGTCGCGCCATAGCCCGCAGGGTTACTTGATCACCTTGCGCGCGGTCTCGAGGTATTCGTTGCCGTAGCGCTTAACTTCGGCGGCGTTCTGCGCCTCGGAGGCGATATGGATTTCCTCGAGGGTGTCGGTCAGGCCATCCACCTCCTCGTTGATCTTCTCCAGCGCGTCCTTGAGCGTGTAGGTCAGCTCGTGGATCTGCGCGAGGCTCTCCGGCGTCAGGCCCTGGGCCATGGCCTGTTCCAGCCGGCTGTTGTACTCGGAGAAGTTCTTCACCGCCTCGGCCAGGTTGCGTGACGGTTGCGCGTCGGCGATGGCGTGGCTGGCGATCAGGCTGGACAGCGCCAGCACGGCAGTCTGGATGAGTGTTTTCACGACAGGTCCCATGGGTCGAAAGATGGGGCGCGAAGGTATCACTTGGCCATCTGCGCGACGTGCAGCAGCGCACAGTCTGCGCTGCGCCATTAGTCGCATGCCGGCGATGCGCCGGGCTCGTCCTGACCATGCCGAAGCGTTCGGAGGGTGATGCTGTCGAGTCCCCGTCAGGTCTCTGCAACGGCTCTGGCACGCCCGTTGCGAGAATTTTTTCCCTAAAGCGCAGAGGCGATCGGCCGATAGCGGTTTGCTGCTGGCCGTTCGCCGCTATCGGTGCCAGCGCTCGGGGATTCAACAACAACTACCTCGTCCCGTCTCCAGGATTGCAGGGTTCCGCAAGGGAACCGCAGGCCGGCACTGCCTCGTGTCGGCATGAACCAGTCGAACCTGTTGCCTTACTTGCCAATTTGCCACGCCTTCGGCGCCGGCATGCCATATGGAAAAGAACGAATGATGCAGCAACTGACTATCCGAGCCCGTCTGTTGATCCTGATCGGGGCAATGCTGAGCGCCTGTCTGGTCATCGGCCTGAGCGGGCTGAACGCGCAGCAGCGCAGCGTCGCCGGCCTCAACACCGTTTACCTGGACCGCGTTGTGCCGTTGCGCGACCTCAAGCTGATCGCCGACCTCTATGCGGTGAAGATCGTCGACGCCACGCACAAGACGCGCAGCGGGATGCTCAGCTACCAGCAGGCGCGTGATGACGTGCGGACCGCGCGGGCCGAGATCCGGCGGCTCTGGGGCGAGTACATGAACACCAGCCTGATTGACGCCGAGCGGCAGGCCTCCGCCCGCATCGAAGTGCTGATGCAGAAGGCCGACGCACCGCTGGACGACCTCGAACGCATTCTCGACCGCCACAGCGAAAAGCGCCTGGCCGCGTTCGTCATCAACGATCTGTACCCGCTGATCGACCCGATTTCCGAGGGCTTCAGCGAGCTGATCGGCTTGCAACTGGGCGAAGCCAAGGGCGAGTACGAGCGCGCTCTGGCGCTCTACCAGCGCAATCGGGTGCTGAACATCGGTTTGCTGCTGGTCATGCTGATCGGCGGCGGGATTTTCGCCATGGTCCTGCTGCGCAGCATCAGCCGGCCGCTGGAAGCGCTGAAGCAGGCGGCAGCCTCGGTCGCCGCAGGTGACCTGAGTCGTACCATCGAGTGCCGCGGGCGTGACGAGATCACCCAGGTGCAGCAGTCGATCCGGCAGATGCAGCAGACCCTGCGCGACACCCTGCAGGACATCCAGGGCTCGGCCACGCAACTGGCGTCCGCCGCCGAAGAGCTGCATGCGGTCACCCAGCACACTGCCCAGGGCATCCACCAGCAGAACGAAGAAGTGCAGATGGCCGCGACTGCGGTCACCGAGATGTCGGCGGCGGTGGATGAGGTGGCCGGCAACGCCAACCGCACCTCCGATGCCTCGCGTGATGCCGAGACGGTCGCCGATGCCGGCCGCCGACAGGTCACGGCGACGCGCCAGACCATTCACCAGCTCAGCGATCGGCTGCAGGAAAGCGTCGGCACCGTGACGCGGCTGGCCGAGGAAGCGGCGAGCATTGGCAAGGTCGTCGACGTGATCCGTTCCATCGCGGAGCAGACCAACCTGCTGGCACTCAACGCGGCCATCGAGGCGGCGCGCGCCGGTGAGGCCGGGCGAGGTTTCGCGGTGGTGGCTGACGAGGTGCGCAACCTGGCGCAGCGCACCCAGAGTTCAACCCAGGAAATCGAGCGCATGATCGGCGCGATCCAGAGCGCCACCGAGCAGTCGGTGCACGATATGCAGCAAAGCAGCGAATTCGCCGCGCGCAGCCAGGCCATGGCCGACGAGGCGGATCAGGCGCTGGGGCTGATCGCAGAGCGGGTCGGGCAGATCAACGAGATGAACCTGGTCATCGCCAGTGCCGCCGAGGAACAGGCACAGGTGGCCCGAGAGGTGGACCGCAACCTGGTAGCCATTCGCGACATTTCCGAGCAGAGCGCCACCGGCGCGCAGCAGACTTCGGTGGCAAGCGACGAGCTGGCGCGGCTGGCCACGCAGCTCAACCGGCTGGTGGGGCGCTTCCGCCTCTGAAGCAATTCGCCGCGGACGCGGCCGGGACATGCGCTGTCGCAATCCGGTCGCGAACCCGGCAGCACGAATGCATTCCTATGTACGGAGCTGTCTCACCGAACAGAGGAGTCGCCCCGTGAAAACTGCCGTGTCCGCTCTGGCGCTTGCCGCCGGCCTAACCCTGAGCCTGCCAGTACTGGCCGAAAGCCGGACCAGCTATGGCCCGCAGCTGGAAGGATTCAGCTATCCGCATCCGCTCAAGCACTATCGTTTCGAGTCCCAGGGCAAGCCGATGCAGATGGCCTACATGGACGTTGCGCCGACCGGCCAGGCGAACGGCCGCACGGCGCTCCTGCTGCATGGCAAGAATTTCTGTGGCGCGACCTGGGAGCGCACCATCGAGGTGCTCAACGAGGCCGGCTACCGCGTAATCGCCCCTGATCAGGTCGGTTTCTGCAGTTCGAGCAAGCCCGAGGGCTACCAGTTCAGCTTCGCCCAGCTGGCGCACAACACCCAGGCCCTGTTGCAGCAGGAGGGCATCGACCAGGTCAGCGTCATCGGTCATTCCATGGGCGGCATGCTGGCCGCGCGGCTGGCGCTGAGCTATCCGCAGCTGGCCGAGCAGCTGGTGCTGGTGAACCCCATCGGACTGGAGGACTGGCAGGCCGAAGGCGTGCCCTATGCACCCATCGATCAGCTTTACCAGGCCGAGCTGAAGACCGATTTCGACAGCATCAAGGCCTACCAGCAGAAGTTCTACTACAACGGCAACTGGAAGCCGGAGTACGACCGCTGGGTCGCCATGTTGGCCGGCATGTACGCCGGCGAGGGCAAGGAGCGGGTGGCCTGGAACCAGGCGCAGACTTCGGAAATGGTCTTCACCCAGCCGGTGATCCACGAGTTTCCCCGCATCAGCACACCGACACTGCTGCTGATCGGCGGCCTGGACCGCACCGCGCCTGGCGCCAACCGGGCGCCGGACGAGGTCGCCAAACGCCTGGGTAACTACCCGGAACTGGGCCGCCAGGCCGCCGCCATGATTCCCCAGGCCAGGCTGGTGGCCTTCCCGGACCTGGGGCATTCACCCCAAGTCGAGGCGCCGGAAGAATTTCACCGTGCCTTGATCGAAGGATTGCAGCGTTGAGCGATTCAGCTGAGTCGCCGGATGGCTTATCTCAGCAGATGCACCGCCAGGCCGGCCACAGCGCAGGCCAGCAACACCTGGATCACGCCACGCTTGTAGCGGAACAGCGCCACGGCTGCACCTAGCGCGATCATCGCCGAGGGCCAGTCGAATCTGCCGGCGAAGCCCTCTGGCCAGAGCACGTGGTAGCCGAAGAACAGCGCCAGGTTGACGATCACGCCGACCACCGCGGCCGTGATTGCGGTGAGTGGGGCGGTGAACTTGAGCTGGCCGTGAGTCGACTCCACCACGGGGCCTCCGGCCAGAATGAACAGGAACGACGGCAGAAAGGTGAACCAGGTGACCAGACACGCTGCGAGGGCGCCGGCGGCAAATGCCTGGTCGGCAGCGAAGACCGGCTGCACGTAGGCGCCGACGAAGCCGACGAAGGCCACCACCATGATCAGCGGGCCGGGCGTGGTTTCGCCCAGCGCCAAGCCATCGATCATCTGAGTCGGGGTCAGCCAGGCGTAGTGCCCGACTGCACCCTGGTAGACATAGGGCAGCACCGCATAGGCGCCACCGAAGGTCAGCAGCGCGGCCTTGGTGAAGAACCAGCTCATCTGGGTGAGTGTGCCGCCCCAGCCGAACAGCGCCATCAGCAGAGCCATCGGCAGTATCCAGAGCACGGCGCCGATGCCGAGCAGCGCGATCAGGCGAGGCCAACGAAAGCGCGCATGGGCAGGTGGTGGGGTGTCGTCATCGATCACCGCCGGGCCATAGGATTTGTCCGCCGCCGCATGGCCACCGCCAAGGTTGAACTGGCCGGGGGCGAAGCGTCCGCCCAGGTAGCCGACCAGGGCAGCCCCCAGCACGATGAGCGGGAAGGGCACGTTGAGCGCGAAGATCGCCACGAACGAGGCGCCGGCGATAGCCCACAGCCAGCCGTTCTTCAGTGCGCGCGAGCCGATGCGGTGGGCTGCATGCAGCACGATGGCGGTCACGGCCGGTTTGATGCCGTAGAAGATCCCGGCGACCAGCGACACCTCACCGAAGACAAGGTAGATCCAGGACAGCAGGATGAGGATCAGCAGCGACGGCAATACGAACAGCGCACCGGCGACGATTCCGCCCCAGCTGCGGTGCAGCAGCCAACCGATATAGGTCGCCAGTTGCTGCGCCTCCGGGCCGGGCAGCAGCATGCAGTAGTTGAGTGCGTGGAGAAAGCGCCGTTCGGAGATCCAGCGACGCCGCTCCACCAACTCCTGATGCATGATCGCGATCTGCCCGGCCGGGCCGCCGAAACTGATGAAGCCGAGCTTGAGCCAGAACAGCAGCGCCTGCCTGAAACTCACGGGCTCGCTACGCGGTTTTGCCGAGTCGGGTTGCATGCTGTTGTCATTCATCGGTCTGCGTTTCCACGGCAAAGGCCGCCAGCAATCCATCGAAGATGGCGCAGGCGGCGTCCAGTAATTCGTCGTCGCTTTCCAGGCTGGCTCGCAGGCCGGCCAGCACTCGCTCCACGCCCGCGGCTTCGGCAGGCTGGGTGCCGCCGATGTCCAGGTAGTGCACAACAGCGGCCACTCGGTCGAGCCCGGGCGCCGCCAGGGAGAAGCTGGCCTGGATGGTTTCGAACGTGACGCGGTCGCCGACATGGCTGAAGCGCGCGCCATCGAAATCAAAGCCCAGTGCCTCGCTCGGGCAGGCTTCGGGCGTCGGTAACCAGAGGATGCGCGCCGCGGGGTCGATAAAGCGCCTGATCAACCAGGCGCTGGCCAGGCGGTCGACCCAGGGTCGGCAGCGGGTGGCCCATGTGCGTCCCTTGAACTCGTGCAACGACAGCCGTTCCAGCGCCTGTTCCTGGCTGCTCGGCTCGTCGCGTGAAAGCGCCCGGCTGATGGCCAGTTCCAGCTCGCGCAGTTTGGCGTCGGCCTGCTGCTGCGCCGCATCCGGGAAAAAGTCGATCTCCGTGAGTTGGGCGTAGGCCTTGCGCAACTTGCGCGCCTGGCGCGTCAGCGACAGCGCGGTCTCCGGCGTGACCTGGATGAGCTGAGCGTCGGCCTCGGCACGCAGGCTGGCGTACTCCGACGCTCTGGAAAACAGCGAGACGAAGCGCTCGCCCTGGGGATCGCACACCGGCAGAACGCAGGCATAACCTTCGCCGCCGAGGATGTCGCGCTCGACACGGGACATGCTTTCGCGACAGGCTGGCTGATCCGGTAGTAGGTAGACGCCGTCGCGCAATGCCGCAGCGCCGGCTGCCTTCAGTGCTCGCCAGGCGCGCATGCGTTCGGCGGCATTCGATGTCGGCAAAGCCAATATCAAACAGAGCCAATGAATCACTGTAGAGATCTCACGTAAATGTGTGCGAACTCTACATCACTTGTCGATAGTCAGCAGCGTATTGCTGCCGAATCTAATCGCGGCTGGAGATCTCCACCGACGGCTGACTGGCGGACTTGAGTAACGCCTGCAGTGCCCTGGCGTAGGCGCTGGGTGCCATGCGCAGGCTGTTGTTGTGCGTGGCGCCCTCCACCAGCAGCAGCTCCTTGGGCGGGCGTGCGGCTTGGTAGAGCTGTTCGCTGAAGCGTGCCGGCACGTAGCGGTCATCGGTGCCGTGCACCACCAGCAGCGGCATGCCGATGCGGTCGATCTTGTCGATCGAGTCGAATTTCTGCGACAGCAGCCAGCGCACCGGCAGCGTGGTGTCGGAAACCACCGTCGCCACGTCGGCCAGCGAGGTGAAGGTCGATTCGATGATCAGCGCCCGCGCTTGCGGCGGGCTGTCGCCGCGCTCGGCCTGTTCGCCAAGCTCGGCAGCGAGGTCCACGGCCACCGCGCCGCCAAGGGAGTGGCCGTAGATGAAGCGTTTGTCCGGGTCCGGTTGCAGCGCCTTCAGACGTTCCCAGCCGACCCGTGCGTCGGCGTAGACGCTGCGTTCGGACGGCAGCTCGCCCAGGCTCTGGCCGAAGCCGCGGTAGTCGATGGCCAGCACCGAGAACCCCAGGTTGCGCAGCTGCTCGAGACGGAACAGATGGCCGGTGAGGTTCCAGCGCACACCGTGCAGGTAGAGCAGCGCGGGAGCATCGGCATCGGCCGCCGGCCACCACCAGGCGTGGATGTTCTGCTGGTTGCCGAAGGTCGAGTGCGTCAACTGCAGTTCTTCGACGCCGCGGGGCAGGCCGCTGAACCAGGACGCGTTGCCCGGCTCGATGCGAAATACCAGTTCGCGTTCCTTCTGCGCGAGCACCGAACAGCCGACCGGCAGGCCAACGGCGATCATGGCAACCAGCAGCAGGCAGAGCCGGCGGGCCTTGCTGCGGAACAGGAAGAAACGCTGCAAGGGCGTTCACCTCGACGATCAGAAAGCCATAGATGGGACCCGCTTGCCGGACGATCTGCAAGATGGGTCGTCGCAGCACTGATTACTGCATGTTGCGCGCCAGGCTGGAGGCCGCTCGCCAGGCGAAATTCGGCATCAGGAACAGCAGGCGGCGCTGCGGGCGTCGGCCTCCTGCTCGCTGCGTTGCACCTTCCAGGCCCAGGCGAACACCAGCAGGCCGCCTACGGCCGTCGCGGCGCCGATATAACCGGTGGAGGTCCAGCCGAGTCCGGCGGTGATCGCCAGACCGCCGAGCCAGGGTCCCAAGGCGTTGGCGATGTTGAAGGCGGCATGGTTGGAGGCTGCCGCCAGGGTCTGGGCATCCGCCGCGACGTCCATCAGATGGGTCTGCAGGGCCGGTGACAGCGAGACCATGGTGCCCACGGCGAATACCGCCGGAAAGATCGTCCACACCGAGTGCGCGGCCAGCGGAAACACCAGCAGCACCAAGGCGCTCCACAGCAGGAGCCAGGCGACCGCCTGGAAACGCAGGCGATCGAACAGCCAGCCGCCGAACACGTTGCCGACGATGCCGCCGAGGCCGAAGGCGGCCAGGGCGAAGGGAATCCAGCCGGCATTGACGCCGGTGACTTCCAGCAGGGTCGGCGCCATGTAGCTGAACACGCAGAACATGCCGGCGAAGCCGATGGAGCTGATCGCCAGGGCCAGCCAGACCTGCGGCCGATTGAAGACGCGGATCTCGTGCAGCGGGCTGTTTCGCGGCTCGTCGCGGTTGAGCGGCAGGAACAGCGCCACCAGCAGCACCGTCAGCAGGGCGATGGCACCGACCAGGGCGAACGCGTAGCGCCAGCTCAGCCACTGCCCGAGCCAGGTGGCCAGCGGGTTGCCGATCAGGATCGCCACAGTCAGGCCCATCAGCACCCGCGCCACCGCCTGGGCGCGCTTGTCCGGCGGCACCATGGAGGCGGCCACCAGCATTGCCACACCGAAATAGGCACCGTGGGGCAGGCCGGTGACGAAGCGGGCGATCATCAGGGTCGGGTAGTCGGGCGCCAGGGCACTGGCGAAGTTGCCCAAGGCGAAGAAGCCCATCAGCAACAGCAGCAGGTGCAGGCGGTACAGCCGCGAGCCGAGGATCGCCAGCAGCGGCGCACCCACCACCACGCCCAGCGCGTAGGTACTGATCACGTTGCCCACCTGGGGTTCGCTGATGCCAAGGCCCTCGGCCACATTGGGCATCAGGCCCATGATGGCGAACTCGCCGGTGCCGATGGCAAAACCGCCCATGGCCAGGGCCAGTTCGATCAGCAGCACGGCTCGGGCGGAAAGGGGCGGAGTCGCTGCGGTGGCTGGCGCCGTCATGGATACCTCGTCACGTCGAAAGGGGCGGCATTATTCACGCTTGCGGGCTCAGGTAAAGCCCGACTGCCAAAGAAGGAGATCACAGGGTGGTGGGATTGCATCGGCGCGCCGGAGTTCGACCCTGGGGAGGGCGGCGTGCGGGTCCGAGGCGCGGAATCGGATAATTGGATGGACGGTTGGCTGACGCCGGTTTTTTAACCCTCGATCTTGACTTTGGTCAGGGTGACCGAGAGGTCGCCTCCGTATTTTGCGCGCCAAGTCTCATCTCGTTCCGATCATCCAGTTAGCCCTGCCTCGAGCGGGCGACTCGGCCGGCTTCGAGAGGCATCTCGTATCGACCAGGACAACCCCATGAAACTCGTGTTTTCCCCCGCCGAACTGCTGATGAACCGGCTCAATTATCCGAGCAAGTTCGCCCTGATCGGGCTCTTGGTGTTCCTCGCCTTTGCCAGCCTGATGTGGACCATCGCCAGCCAGCTCAACCGCACCATCGAGCGCGCCGAGAACGAACTGGTGGCTTCCGCTCTGGCGCGACCGTTATCCAAACTGGTGGAACTGACCCAGCAGCACCGCGGCGTGTCTGCGATGCTGCTGGGCGGTAACCTGGGCATGGCCGATCGCCGAAGCGCGCTGCAGGCCAATGTCGATGGCGCGACGGCGGAGCTGAACCGTGTGCTGGCCGACGACAAGCGCAGCATGCGCGAATGGCAGGACATCGGTCGCGGCTGGGACGAGATCAAGCGGGACGTAAAGGGCTGGTCGCAGGCACAGAGCTACCAGGCGCACACCGCGCTGATCGGCCAGTTGCTGAACTTCCAGACGCTGCTGTCGGACGCCTACGGCCTGACCTTCGATCCGGAGCCGCAGACCTACTACCTGATGACCACGGCGGTCAGCCGCCTGCCGTTTCTGATCGAGCGGCTCGGCCGCCTGCGCGGCAGCGCCTCGGCGATGCTGGCCAAGGGCGCGATCAGCGACGAGCAGCGTACCGCGCTGATCGTCATCACCGAGGAAATCCGCTCGGCCACGGTGGAGATGGAACGCAGCATGGAGAAGGTCATCGCTCAGCGTCCGGAGCTGCAAGTACAGCTCCAGCGGGCAATGGCGACGCTGCGCGAGCGTGGCGAGGCGGTCGACCGGGTGGTGCAGGGCATGGTGCTGCGCGGCGATTTCACCAGCACCTCATCCGCGCAGTTCTTCGACATGACCACCGAGGCGATCGGCATTGCCTACACGCAGATGTACGACGTGCTGCTGCCGAACCTGGATCAGCTGCTGCAACAGCGCATCGATGACGCCCGGCAGATGCTGCACGGCAACCTCGCCGTGCTGCTGGTGGTGCTGGCGGTGATCGGCTACCTGTCGGTGGGCGCCTACCTGTCGGTAATGACCAGCATCCGCAGCCTGCGCGAGGGCAGCGAACGCCTCGCCGCCGGCGATCTCACCGCCACAATCGAGCTGGCGGCACGCGACGAGCTGCGTTACGTGGCCGGCAGTTTCAACGACATGGCCGGCGCCATGCGCGCGCTGATCGGCAGCATCAAGAGCAACTCCGACCATGTGGCCGATTCCGCGCGTAGCCTGGCGACCGCCTCGGGGCAGATTCATGTGGCATCCCAGTGCCAGAGCGATGCGGCATCGAGCATGGCCGCGGCGGTGGAGCAGATGACGGTCGGCATCGAGAGTATCGCGCGCAATGCCGGCGAGGCCGACGCGCTGGCCCATCGTTCCGGCGAGCTGTCGCGCCAGGGCGGCGAGATCGTCGCCGCAGTGGTCGAGGAGATCAGCCAGATCGCCGTCTCGGTGAGTGATTCGGCGCGTACGGTCGCCGAGCTGGGCGAGCGCTCCGGGCAGATTTCCGCGATCGTCGGGGTGATCGGCGACATCGCCGCGCAGACCAACCTGCTGGCGCTCAATGCGGCGATCGAAGCTGCCCGTGCCGGCGACCAGGGCCGAGGTTTCGCCGTGGTGGCCGATGAGGTGCGCAAGCTGGCCGAACGCACCGCCAACTCCACCAAGGAGATCGCACAGATGGTCGCGGCCATCCAGGAAGGCACCGAAGGGGCGGTGCAGGGCATGGAGCAGGGCGTGGCCAAGGTCAACGAGGGCGTCGCCCGGGCCCAGCGCGCCGGCGAAGCCATGGGCGGCATCCGCGAGGCGGCCAATCAGGTGCTGTTCACCGTGGCGGAGATTTCCAACGCGTTGCGCGAGCAGAGCGCGGCATCCGCCGAGATCGCCCAGAAGGTGACCACCATCGCCCGCATGGCCGAGGAAAACGGCGAGGCGGTGGGCAGCAACCACCACACCGCCAGCCGCCTGAGCGAACTGGCCGGCACCCTGCTGGGCAACGTCAGCCGCTTCAAGGCCGGCTGACCGGCGAGCTGCAACGGCACCGTCCGGTGCCGTCATTGCGGTTCAGAGTGGCCAGATCCAGAGAATCGCCGGCACCGCGCAAAGCACCACCAGAATCGACAATGGCAGTCCCAGCCGCCAGTAGTCGCCGAAACGGTAGCCGCCGGGCGCCATCACCAGGGTGTTGGACTGGTGGCCGATGGGGGTCAGGAAGGCGCAGGAGGCACCGATCGCCACCGCGATCAGGAAGGGGTCGACCGAGGCGTCCATGCCGCGAGCCAGGCTGATCGCCACCGGCGCCGCGAGCACCGCAGCAGCGGCATTGTTGACCACGTTGGAGATCAGCATCACTGCCACCATCAGCAGCGCCAGGGTCGCAGCCGCCGGCAACGACTGCCCCAGCTCCAGCAGGGCATCGGCGATCAGTTGCGAGCCTCCCGTGGTTTCCAGCGCCTGGCCCACCGGCAGCATCGCTGCCACCAGCACGATCACCGGCATGTCGATGCTCTCGTAGATGCGCCCCAGCGGAATTAGCCCGACCAGGATCATCACCAGCGCGCCGGTAACCAGTGCGGTGGCGGCCGGCAGCAGGCCGAAGGCGATGCTGGCCAGGGTGATGGCGAAGATGGCGCTGGCCAGCATCACGTTGCGCGGGGTGGTGATGCTCAGTCCGCGCGACGCCAGCGGCAGGCAGCCCAGGCTGTTCAGGCTCGACTGCAGGGCATCCTCACGGGCCTGCAGCAGAAGGATGTCGCCGGCGGCGAAGCGAATCTCGCCGAGGCGCTGGCGCAAGCGCTGGCCCTGGCGAGCCACGGCCAGCACGTTGACGCCGTGGCGCTCGCGCAGGTCGAGGCCGCTGGCGCTGGTGCCCACCAGCATGGAACCCGGCGAGACGATGGCCTCGGCCAGGGTCAGTTCGCCGTGCCGGCTCTTGTGGTTCTTCTCGGCCTTCTCTTGCTCGACGGCCTGCTCGGCGGCCTCCTGCTCGTCGCGGGCCTTGTTCTCCTGCTCCTCGACATCGGCCGCCAGCTCGACGCCGGTGACATCCAGCAGCGCCTTCAGACTGTCGGAGTCGGCCTCCACCAGCAGGATGTCGCCTTCGCGCAGCACCTCGTAGGTCGACGGCATGCGCTGGCGCTCGTCGCCGCGAATCAGCGCGATGACCTGCACATCGGCTTCATCCTCCACCGCGCCGATCAGCGCGTGCAGCGTGCGGCCCGCGTACTTGCAGCCTTCCGGCACGCGAACTTCGGTGAGGTAGGCGCTGATCTCGAACAGATCACCGTTGCCTTCCTGCTCCTGGCGCCGGGGCACCAGTCGCCAGCCGAGCAGGGCGATGAACAGCACGCCGGCCACCGTCACCGCCGCGCCCACCGGCAAAAAGGCGAACATGCCGAACGGCGCCTCGCCGGCTTCGGCGCGATAGCCGGCGATGATCAGGTTGGGCGGCGTGCCGATCAGCGTCAGGGTGCCGCCGAGCAGCGAGCCGAACGCCAGCGGCATCAGCAGGTAGGATGGCGAACGGCCGCTCTGACGCGACATCCAGATCGCCACCGGCATGAACAGCGCCAGCGCGCCGACGTTGTTCATGAAGCCCGAGCTCAGCGCGACGATCCCGGTGAGCGCCGCCACCTGCGCCCAGGGCCGCTCGCCGACCTGCATCAGCCGGCGCGCCACACTGTCCACCACGCCGGCATTGAGCAGACCGCGGCTGAGCACCAGTACCGCGGCCACCGAAATCACCGCCGGATGCCCCAGGCCGGCGAATACCTCCTCGGCCGGCACCACGCCGGTCAGCGCGCAGGCCAGCAATGCCGCGAGGGCGACCAGGTCGTAGCGCCAGCGATTCCAGACAAACAGCACCAGCGTCGCCGCCAGCACACCAAAGACGATCAGCTGTTCGCCGGTCATGTACTTCTTCTCCGATCCGCCAGGACGCCACGGCACATCGGCGCCGGCGTCGGGGCAGCAAAAATCATGGGAACAGTCATCGCGAGTGCCCGTGCGAGGCGGGCGGCCGTGCCGTCACATGGGGGCTGCGGCCGTAATAACAGACTGCCAGCCCGGTGCAAGGTGCCGGCAGGTTATGGCAAAAATCCGCGGCGCCGGGCAAGGTGGCTGCACAACAATTCGAAAGGTCCTTGCCATGCCTGAATCCGTTGCCCTGCACTGCACGGACGGTTTCACCCTCGCGGCACAGCTCTGGCGGCCTGCCGGTGCCGAGCGCGGCGCGGTGATCATCAGTTGCGCCACCGGTGTGCTGTCGCGCTATTACGCACGCTACGCGAACTTTCTTACCGAGCACGGTTTTGCCGCACTGACCTACGACTTTCGCGGCATCGGCGGGTCGAGGCCGCAGCGCCTGCGCAGCATGAAGATGCGCTGGCGCGACTGGGGCGAGTACGACTTCGATGCTGCGGTGCGCTTCATGCGTGAGCGCGAGCCGCACGGGCTGCTGGTGGCCGTGGGGCACAGCGCCGGCGGCTTCATGCCGGGCTTCGCCGAGGCCGCCGGTGAGGTGGACCGTTACCTCAACGTCGCCGGGCAGTATGCCTACTGGCGCGACTACGCCGCCGAGCGGCGCCTGCAGATGTACGCCAAGTGGCACCTGTTGATGCCGGCGATGACCCGCCTGGTCGGCTACTTTCCCGGTCGCCGTCTTGGCTGGCTGGAAGACCTGCCGGCCGGTGTCGCGCTGGAGTGGTCCCAGCGCGGTGCGCGACTGGAAGACAGCTATCCCCGTGAAGAACATCCGCTGCTGTTCAGCCGTTTCGGTGCGGTTCGAGCGCCAATTCTGGCGGTAAGCACCAGCGACGATGAATTCGCGACCCCGGCGGCCATGCGCCGCGGGCTCGGCTATTTCCGCAACAGCCCGCGCCAGCTGGTGCAGCTCAATCCTCGCGCGATGGGCTTCGAGCGCATCGGCCATTTCGGTCTGTTCCACGACCGGCATCGCAATGGCTTCTGGCGCGAGTCGCTGGAATGGATCGCCGAGGGCCGCAATCCCTGGCTCGCCGACGAAGTGATCGAGCCCGGCGCGGTTCCTGAGGGCGACGGTGCCATTCCCTTCGGCGCGTCGGCGGGCTATAAGCCTCGCCCATGAACAAGAGCGCCCTTCAGCAGCAGATCATCGCCACCCTCGAAGCCGACCGCGAGGTGGCCAAGGCCGTACTGGCCGCGACCCACGAGGCTGCCACCCATGCCGAGAGCAAGGCCGAGAACAAGTACGACACCCGCGGTCTGGAGGCGGCCTATCTTGCCGACGGCCAGCGCCGCCGCCTGCATGAGATCGAGACAGCGCTCGCCGCCTATCGCAACCTGCAGGCAGGCGTCAGCTCCGATGGCAGGGTGCGGGTCGGTGCGCTGCTCTGCCTGGATCACGACGGCGCCGAGCGCTGGTTCTTTCTCGGTCCGGATGCGGCGGGGTTGAAGCTGCAGCATGACGGGCGGGAGATCCTGGTCATCACGGCGCGTTCGCCGCTGGGCCAGGGGCTGCTCGGCCGCGAGGTGGGGGACGAGGTGGAACTGCGCGTCCATGGCCAGCTGCAGCGCTACGAAGTGCTGCAGATCGCATAGCGCCGGCTATTAGGGGCTGATGCCCGCCCAACGGGTGCAAGTGGGTTTCTACTCGGCCCGCTCAATCGGCCGCGCGCGGTTTTCTCGTCCGAGCGCCGCTCCCTCTGCGTGGCGTGGCGCTGCGTTTCTTCTTCCACGGTTTGCCGTTGCGGCCGGCGGCCACCGGTGGACCGCTGATCGTCATGCGCAGCCCGGCGCAGCGTTCGACCAGCTTGCTCATCCATGCCGATTGCTTGGCGACGAATTCCTCCAACGGCATTTCGCCGCTCTGCACCATGTCCAGCGCCTGTTCCCAGATCGCCGTGGTACCCGGGTCGGCGATCGGCCGCGGCACGGCGTCTATCAGGCTGAACGCCGCCGGTGTCGCCGCCAGCGCCTTGCCCTGGCGAACCAGATAGCCGCGGTCGAGCAGGCCCTGGATGATCCCGGCGCGGGTCGCCTCGGTGCCGATGCCGGTGGTGTCCTTGAGTTTCTGCTTCAGCCGCGGGTCGTCCACCAGCTTGGCGACGTTCTTCATTGCCTTGATCAGGTCGCCTTCGGTGAAGGGCTTCGGCGGTTGTGTCTGCTGGTCCTTGAGTGTGATCTCGCCCACCGCGTAATCCCCGCCCTGTTGCAGGGCTGGCAGGCTTTGCGGCGCATGTTCCTCGCGGTTGCCCCGTGCCGGCGCCAGTGCTTCGGGCATGGCGCGTTTCCAGCCCGGTTCGACGACGCGCTTGCCCACCGCGCGCAGCGCCTGGCCGGCGCAGTCGAAGTCGGCCTGGGTGCGGTCGTACTCATGGTTGGGCAGGAACTGCGCCAGGTAGCGCGCGCGGATCAGCTCATACACCGCACGCGGGCGCCCGGCCAGGCGTTCCAGACCACGCGCGGCGGCGGTTGGGATGATGCCGTGGTGGGCGCCGACCTTGGCGTCGTTCCAGGCCCGCGAGCGGCGCGACAGGTCCAGATGCGGCTCAAGCGCCGCGAGCGTCGGGTCGGCTTGAGTCAACGCAGCGACGATGGCCCGCGCTTCGCCGTGCTGGCTCAGCGGCAGGTAGCCGCAATCGCTGCGCGGGTAGGTGATCAGCTTGTGGGTTTCGTACAGCGCCTGGGCGATGTCGAGGGTTTCCTGGGCGCCGAGGCCGAGCTTCTTCGAGCAGACTTCCTGCAGCGTGCCGAGATCGAACGGCAAGGGTGCCGCCTCGCGCTGCCGCTCGGTCTTGAGCTTCAGCAGGCGAGCGCTGGCGGCGTTGCGCATGGCGTCCGCAGCCTGCTGCGCACGAGCCTGATCGAGGCAGCGGCCCTGGTCATCGCAAAGGTCGTCCGGCGCCTGCCACTGCGCGGTGAACGCGGCGCCATCGGCGAGCAGCTGCACGTCGATGGCCCAGAACGGCACCGGGATGAAATCGGCGATGCTGCGGTCGCGGTCCACCACCAGACGCAGCGTCGGCGTCTGCACGCGGCCCACCGGCAGCACGCCGCGGTAGCCGGACTGGCGGCCGAGCAGGGTGAACAGCCGGCTCATGTTCATGCCGATCAGCCAGTCAGCACGCGAGCGGCCGAGGGCGGCGTGGTAGAGGTTGAAAGTCTCGGCGCCGGGCTTGAGCGCAGCCAGCGCCTTGCGGATCGAGGCATCGTCCAGCGCCGACAGCCACAGCCGGCGGATGGGCCCGCGGTAGCGGCAGTGCTCGACCAGCTCGCGGGCGATCATCTCGCCTTCGCGGTCGGCGTCGGTGGCGATCACCAGCTCGCTGCATTCGCCGAGCAGGCGCTTGACCGCCTTGAACTGGCTCGCGGTCTTCGGCTTGACCAGCATCTTCCAGCGCTCCGGCACGATCGGCAGGTCGGCCAGCACCCAGCGCTTGTAGCGCGGGTCATAGGCGTCCGGCGGGGCAGTTTCCAGCAGATGGCCGATGCACCAGGTCACCGTCACCCCGGCGCCCTGCAGGCAACCGTCGCCACGCCGGTTGGCGCCGAGCACCTTGGCGATGTCGCGGGCCTGGGAAGGCTTTTCGCAGAGATAGAGTTGCATGGAGGCTGTGACGGCAGCGGTCGATGGCGCGAAGCATGTGCACAAACGGCGCTTCAGGCAATCACTATCTGTATGGGCATACAGTTGTTGTGCGCCGATACCGGTCGTTCTTGAGCATGATCAAGTCTGGCGGCGGCGAGGAGGCTTAGCCTGTGGCCACTGCAACAACGCCCGAAAGGCACGCGCAATGGCCAAGAAATTTCCCCTCGAACCATCCCACCCCGAACGTGTGTGCTGGGGTTGCGACCGCTATTGCCCGGCAACTTCGATGGCCTGTGGCAACGGCGCGGGCCGCACCCAGCATCCGGCGGAAATGTTCGGTGAGGACTGGTATCTGGATGAATGCTGGGGTATCGACCCGGAGCTGATCGCCAAGACCCGCAAGGAGTCGTCGAGCTGATGCTGCGCCGGGGTTCTTCTTCGGCAGGTTCTTGAAAAACGTAGGCGATGGCAACGCAGGTAGTTTTTCAACAGCCGGCTAGTCGCGGTCGGCGAAACGCTGCACCACCACACTGCCAATGATGTCGCCCTCGACGTTGACCGCCGTGCGCACGGTATCCAGCAGGCGGTCGATCGGCAGCAGGATCGCCACGGCCTCGGCCGGCAGGCCGACCGCCTGCAACACCATCACCATGGTCACCATGCCGGCGCTGGGAATCCCCGGCGCGCCTGTGGACGCGATCATCGCCGTGAAGAACACCACCGCCTGCTGCGCCAGGCTCAGCTCGATGCCCATCAGGTTGGCGACGAACAGCGCTGCTGCCGCTTCGTAGAGTGCGGTGCCGTCCATGTTCATGGTCGCGCCCAGCGGCAGCACGAAGCCGGCGATGCCCGGGCGCACCTTGAGGTTGTCCTCTGCGCAGCGCAGGGAGATCGGCAGCGTCGCCGCGCTGGAGCTGGTGGCGAACGCCGTGATCAGCGCCTCGCGGGTGCCGCGGAAGAACCACAGCGGCGACCTGCCGGTCGTGAGAAAGAGAATGCCTGGCAGCACCACGATGCCGTGGAACAGCGTGGTGGCGAACACCAGCACGATAAAGCCGCCCACCGCACTGAGCAGCGCCACATCCTGCTCGGCCACCAGCTTGATCAGCAGGGCGAGGATGCCCAGCGGCGCCAGGCGCATGATCCAGCCGATGATGCGCATCATCAGCTCGAGAAATTCCTGCAGCACCACGAGGATATTGCGGTAGCGGTCGCCGCCGGCCACCAGGGCGATGCCGATGAACATGGCGAACACCACGACGGCCAGGATGCTGCCGTTGGCCAGCGCGGCGAAGGGATTCTGGAACAGGTTGGCGAAGAAGTGCAGGAAGAACTCGGGCAGCGTCAGCTGGCGCGCCTCGAAGTCGTTCATCGCCTCGGCGAACAGGTCCAGCGACAGCCCCGCGCCCGGCTTGAACAGGTTCGCCGCGACCAGCGCCACCAGCATCGCCGCACTGGTGGTGAGGGTGAAGTAGACCAGCGCGCCGCCCCACACCCGATGCACCTGGTGATGCGCCTGCAGGTTGGCCACACCGACGACGATGGAGGTGAAGATCAGCGGAATCAGCACCATTTTCAGCAGGCCGATGAAGATGCTGCCAAGCAGGGTGCTGGCGTAGAGCACGCCTTCGCGCACGGGCGCATCGGCCGGCAGCGTACCGGTCAGCCAGCCGATGGCCACACCCAGGCAGGCCGCGATGAGAATCTGCAGGTTCAGGCTGGGCAAGGCGGGCGGCTCCTCGGGTCGATGGCGGTGACGTCAAGCAAGAGAATAGAAAGGTGCGGCGAAAGTTCGCAGCAGCACGGCAGCATCATACAGGCCGAGCCGCCCGGCAGAAGCCGTCTCCTGGCGCTGGCCGGTAGCAGACAAACGCCGGCCGGCGGGTTTTCATGGTCGGGCTGGGACAAGAGAGGCAAGCGAACATGAGCGATCAGGACATCGAGCGGCGCATCGCCCGCGACATCGCCAAATGGCAGCGCGGCGTGCGCGACAAGGGCGAGCCGTTGCAGATCGACGAGGGCTGGCTGCATACCCCGCAGGGGTTGCGGTTGCCGTTCAGCGTGCTGAAGAGTGCCGGCGTGCCGCCGCGCGAGGTGGAACTGCTGGCCCGGCGCGCCGCCTTGCGCGAGCAGCTCGAGGCCTGCAGCGATGCGCAGCAGCGCGAGCGCCTGACGCACGAGCTGAGCGAGCTGGAGCAGAACATCGCCTTTCGCCTGGAGGCGCTGCAGCGCCTGGGGCGGGCTTGAGCAGTCGGTCGCTGGCGTTCGCGCGGCGCTGGAGTAGCATGGGCGTCCGGTTGTTTTCTACAGGGAGAAGCGTGTGGCTACAGCACGAATCGGGTTTCTGCCGGCGGCGTTGATCGCCGCGGCGGTGGCCTTCGCCGGCTGGTCGGTGGGGCAGGGCGTGGAGCGTTTTCGCATGGCCGACCGCACGGTGACGGTCAAGGGACTGGCGGAGATGGACGTGAAGAGCGACTTCGCGGTGTGGACGCTGGGCTTTCGCCGTGGTGGCGATCGGTTCGCCGAGGTGCAACAGGGGCTCAGCGAGGACCGCCAGCGGGTGCTGGACTTCCTCCGCGAGCAGGGCTTCAGCGACGAGGAGCTGGAAGTGCGGCCGTTGCAGGTGCAGGACCTGCTGGCCCGCGAATGGGCGTCGCGCGATGTGGCGCTGCGCTTCAACGGCCAGGGGCAGGTGCTGGTCAAGTCCGAGCGCGTCGATGCCGTGGCCAAGGCAGCCAATGCAGTCGATCCGCTGATCCAGGCCGGCGTGCAGCTGGATACCGAGGTCAATGGCTTTGCCGGGCCGCGTTATCAGCTGCGTGGGTTCAACGAGCTCAAGCCGCAGCTGCTCGAGGCCGCCACCGGCAACGCCCGTGAGCAGGCGACGCGCTTCGCCGAGGATGCCGGCGCCACGCTGGGGCGGTTGAAGAATGCCAACCAGGGGGTGATTCGGGTGATCGATGACGATGGCAGCGATATGGACAGTGGCCGGACCATCGGGAAGCGGTTGCGGGTGGTGAGTACCTTTGAGTACACCCTGGATTGAGAAGCGGGCTGAGCGCTGGGTGTCGGTGCCGGCCTTCGTTTCTCGCTCGGCGTCCTGCCTCGCGTCCCCTTGCGCGGCGACCCTCGGAGCAGCAATGGAATGAGGGAAGTCTCGCGTAGCGAACCGGGGGCGCCCAGTCCGGATGGCCGGGGCAAGACTTTTGGTTCATCGCGCTTTCTTGGGGAAGCAAGGATTGACACCGGACTGGCAAGTTTGGGTGTGTTGAATGAAAGTTTTGCTTTCATTGGCGATTAACGAGTTGCTTGAGAGATTGGTTTCGCCCTGCTGGGCGACTCACTTTTTTCAGTCGCGAAAAAAGTAAGCAAAAACGCTTGCCCCTGCATCCGGCCCTGCGCTTCGCTCCGGGTCCGTTCTCTCCATCGCCGCTCCAGGGGCACGCCGCGAAGGGACGTCCCTGTCCCTTCGCGTCTCTCGCGGCGTCCATGCCGCTCAACCCCCTACGCAACGATTCCGCTCACCCTCCTGAAGGGGCGTTGGGTGTCGCCTGATAGTTCGTGCAGAAAGAAAAAGCCAAGGCAAAGCAAACATCAACGATCTTCCAGGCAACTCGGACTCCATTCCCCGTCAGGAGGCCGAGTGGAGGTGTCGCGCAGGGGGACGCGAGGCATGGACGCCGAGCGAGGAGCGATGGGACAGGGACGTCCCATCGTGACGGCCCCCGGAGCGGCACCGGAAGGAGGGAAGTCTGGCCGCGTAGCGGGCAGACCCGGATGTCGGGTGCCCTTTTTCTTTGGTTACTTTCTTGTTGGGCAAGCAACAAGAAAGTGACTCGGCCGGGGGGCCGAAACCAGAAGTGTCAGCACACTCGGTAAGTGCCCTGATCACCAAGGCGCAAGCCCAAACCAAATGGCAGCAACACCCAAACTTGCCAGTCCGGTGTCAAGCAGCCTGTCCCCATGAAATGCGAAGAAGCTTTTTTGGGTTCCTTTTGGCGGGGCCGGCCATCCGGGCGATTGCCAAAAGGAACTCGCCCAGCAGGGCGAAACCAAGCGCCCAAGCAACTCGCCAACCGCCCTGGTTCCGCGCAGCCCGGCCCGAAAAAACCTCAATGCCCCGGCTGCCAAGGCTGCCCCAACGACACCGGCGCGTACAACCGCGTACGGATCGCATCCCGCGACAGCAGCACCAGCACCAGAATGGTCGCCACATACGGCAGCATCGCCAGCAGGTTGCCGGGGATCGCCAGGCCGAGACCCTGGGCCACCAGGTGGAGGATGCTGGCCAGGCCGAACAGGTAGGCGCCGAGCAGGACGCGGCTCACCCGCCAGCTGGCGAACACCACCAGGGCCAGGGCGATCCAGCCGCGGCCGGCGGTCATGTTTTCCGCCCACATCGGCGTGTACGCCAGCGACATGTAGCCGCCGGCAAGCCCGGCCATGGCGCCGCCGAACATCACCGCCAGGGTGCGCACGCGCAGTACCGGCAGGCCCATGGCGCTGGCGGCGTTGGGGTTTTCGCCGACGGCCTGGATGATCAGGCCGATGCGGCTTTTCAGCAGCACCCAGGCCACCAGGGCGAACAGTGCGAAGGACAGGTACACCAGCAGATCCTGAGCGAACAGCATGCGGCCGATCACGGGAATCTCGCTGAGCAGCGGAATGGCGATCGGCTCGAAGCCGGCCAGTGGCTTGCCGACCCAGCTGGCACCGACGAAGGACGACAGGCCGACGCCGAAGATGGTCAGCGCCAGGCCGGTGGCGACCTGATTGGCGTTGAAGCCCAGCGCCACCATGGCGAACAGCAGCGAGAGCAGCACACCGGCCAGGCATGCGAACAGCACGCCGAGCCAGAGATTGCCGCTGGCGAAGGCGACGATGAAGCCGATCACCGCGCCGAACAGCATCATGCCTTCCTGGCCGAGGTTGAGTACGCCGGTTTTCTCGCACACCAGCTCGCCGAGGGCGACCAGCAGCAGCGGCGTACCGGTGCGGATCATGGCGTAGAAGATATTGGTCAGCAGATCCATGTCCATCGGTCAGGCCTCGAACTTCAAGCGGCAGGCAGCGGGTGAAAAGGGAAGTAGCGCAGCGCGGACGATCATGTGGCCGGCTCCTCTTTGGCGCTGACGAGCTGGGGCTTGCGTGCCCACAGTTTCAGGCGCGGGCGGTAGAGGATCAGTACGTCGCAGGCGAGCAGGAAGAACAGCACCATGCCCTGGAACAGCTGGGTGATGGACTGCGGCAGGTTGGCCGCCATCTGCGCGTTCTCGCCACCGAGGTAGAGCAGCGCCATCAGCAGGCTGGCGAAGACGATACCGATGGGGTTTAGGCGACCTAGGAAGGCCACGGTGATCGCCGCGTAGCCGTAGCCCGGCGACACCTGTGGCACCAGCTGGCCGATCGGCCCGGTGACTTCGGCGACACCGGCCAGCCCGGCCAGGCCGCCGCTGATCAGCAGGGCGATCCACACCAGCTTCTTGTCGCGGAAACCGACAAAGCCGGCGGCGCGCCTGTCCAGGCCGAGCACCTTGATCTGGAAGCCGAGAAAACTCTTCTGCAGCAGCACCCAGACCACCACCAGCGCCAGCAGGGCGAAGTAGAAACCGGCATGCACCCGCAGGCCTTCGATCAGCTCGGGCAGCCGGGTGGCGTCGCCGAACATCGCCGACTCGGGGAAGTTGAAGCCTTCCGGGTCTTTCAGCGGGCCGTGCACGGCGAACAGCAGCAGGTTCAGCGCGATGTAGTTGAGCATGATGCTGGTGAGGATTTCGTTGGCGTTGAACGCCGTCTTCAGCCAGGCGCAGAGCCCGGCCCAGGCGGCGCCGCCGAGCGTGCCGAGCAGCAGCGTCAGCACCAGCGCCCAGCGCGAGTCCCAGTCGATGATGTTGACGGCCAGCGCGCTGCCGGCCAGGGCACCGATGAGCAGCTGGCCTTCGGCGCCGATGTTCCAGATGCGTGCGTTGTAGACCACCGCCAGACCCAGCGCGCAGAGCAGGATCGGCAGCGCCTTGACCAGCAGTTCGGAGACGCCGTAGAGATCGCCGAGCGGGTCGACCAGCAGCACCTTGAGGGTTTCCAGCGGTGGATGGCCGAGCAGGGCGAACAGCAGCGCGCCGCTCAGCAGCGTCAGCAGCGCGGCCAGCAGCGGGGAGCACCAGAGCATGGCCCGTGAAGCCTCGCCACGGGGTTGCAGGGATAACAGCATGATGGGTTCTCGTCAGGCGGCAGAGGTGGAAACGGGGGCGTCGCTGGTGTCGAACTGGCCGGCCATCCAGCGGCCGACTTCGACCGGACAGGTGCTGGCGGTGGCGCGCTGTGGCGACAGCCGGCCGTCGCTCAGGGCGGCGATGCGGTCGCTGATCTGGAACAGCTCCTCCAAGTCTTCGGAGATCACCAGAATCGCCGCGCCGGCATCGCGCAGTTCGATCAGCGCGCGGTGGATCGCCGCCGCCGCGCCGACATCCACGCCCCAGGTCGGGTGCGCGGCGATCAGGAGTTTCGGCTGCTGCAGGATCTCGCGCCCGAGGATGAATTTCTGCAGGTTGCCACCGGACAGACTTGCCGCCGGGGTCTGTGCGTCCGGTGTCTTCACGGCGAAACGCTGGATGACCTGCTCGGCGAAGGCGCGCACCTTGCCGCGTCGGATCATGCCCTGCTCGACCATGCCGGTCTGCTGGAAGGCGGTGAGCAGGCCGTTGTCGGCCAGGCTCATGCTCGGCACCGCGCCATGACCGAGGCGCTCGGCCGGCACGAAGGCCATACCGTGGCGACGGCGGGCATCGGGGCTCAGGTGGGCGACGTCGTCACCGAGAAAGCGGATATGCCTAGCCTGGGCGGCAGGCAGGCGCTGTTCGCCACTGAGCAGGGCGAGCAGTTCGTCCTGGCCGTTGCCGGCGACTCCCGCGATGCCGACGATCTCGCCGGCGCGTACTTCCAGGTCCACCTCTTCGAGGGACACGCCGAACGGATCGGCGTTGTGCCAGGACAGCCGCTCCACCCGCAGGAACGGCGCGCGGCCCTCGCTCTTCGGGTATTCGGCTTCCAGCCCCTCGGCATCGCCGACCATCAGCCGTGCCAGTTCCAGGTCCGAGCATTCGGCCGGCACGCACTCGCCGGACACGCGGCCGCCGCGCAGCACCGTGGCGCTCTGGCACAGCGCGCGCACTTCATTGAGCTTGTGGCTGATGAACAGGATGCTGCAGCCCTCGGCCGCCAGCCGGCGCAGGGTGACGAAGAGTTCGTCGGCCTCCTGCGGGGTGAGCACCGAGGTCGGTTCGTCGAGGATCAGCAGGCGGATGTCCTGCATCAGGCAACGGACGATCTCTACCCGCTGGCGCTCGCCGATGGACAGGCTGTGCACCAGCCGTTGCGGCTCCAGCGGCATGCCGTAGCGCTGCGAGACCTCGCGGATCTTCGGCTCCAGCTGCTTCGGCGTACCGGCCTTGGCGCCCAGCGCCAAGGCGATGTTCTCCGCCACCGAGAGCGTCTCGAACAGCGAGAAGTGCTGGAACACCATGCCGATGCCGCGTTCGCGGGCCTGGGCCGGGTCGCGCATGGTCACCCGTTCGCCCTGCCAGTGGATCGCGCCGGCGTCCGGCTGGGTGACGCCGTAGATGATCTTCATCAGGGTGCTCTTGCCGGCGCCGTTCTCGCCGAGCAGGGCGTGGATTTCGCCCGGCTGGATCGACAGGTCGATACGGTCGTTGGCCAGGCAGCCTGGGTACTGTTTGGTGATGCCGCAGAGCTGGAGGCGCGCGGTCTGGGATTCGGGCATGGAGGCATCCGCTGGGTTTTTCATGGCCAGGGCTGTAGCAAAAAGCTGGCCAGGCAGTCAGGAAATGAGGTGCGGCGTGACTGCGGGCGTTGTGTTGCCCGGCGTTCACAGGACGATGGTAGCCGTTGCATCGCTTTGGTGCCTCACTCCGCGAGGTGGACGAGTCGCTGCACCGGCATGGGGCGTAACGACCGCGACGTGATCGGCCTGCTAAGCTGAACGCCTCTCTGCCTCCCCAGGGTCTCCTGCAAATGAACCAACTGGACCTTCATTCCGCCGAGGAAACGATTGCCCAGCGTGCCGCCCTGGCGCGGCTGATCGATGGCCTCGTGCGCGACGACGGCATGCATCCCACCGCCATCGACGATCTCTTCCTGATCCGCTGCAGCGCGCCGAGCGAACTGGTGCACGGGCTGCACAAGCCGGCGTTGTGCATCATCGTGCAGGGCAGCAAGGAGGTGCGCCTGGGCGATGAGCTGTACACCTACGATGCGCTGCATTACCTGGTGGTCTCGGTCACCGTGCCGGTGGCCGGTCGCGTGCTGGAGGCCTCGTCCGGCGAGCCGTACCTCTGTATCCGCCTGGATATCGACCCGGCGATGGTCGCTACCCTGGTGGCTGAAAGCGCGCCGTTGAGCCAGCCCGTGGAAGGGGCTGCACGCGGGGTCTATCTGGACCGCATCGATGCGCCGTTGCTCGACGCCACGCTGCGCCTGGTGCGGCTCTTGGCCAGCCCGCAGGACATCCCGGTGCTGGCACCGCTGGCCATGCGCGAGATCTTCTACCGCCTGCTCTGCGGTCGCCAGGGGCGGCACCTGCACGAGATCGCGGTGCGCGACAGCCAGGGCCATCGCGTCACCCGCGCGATCGAATGGCTGAACCGCAATTACGTCGAGCCGCTGCGCATCGAGGAACTGGCGCAGCGGGTCAACCTCAGCAGCTCGACGCTGCATCACCGTTTCAAGGCGCTCACCTCGATGAGCCCGCTGCAGTACCAGAAGCAGCTGCGCCTGCAGGAGGCGCGGCGGCTGCTGATCGCCGAGGGGCTCGATGTGTCCAGCGCCGGCTACCGGGTCGGCTACGAAAGCCCCTCGCAGTTCAGCCGTGAGTACAGCCGGCTGTTCGGCGCCTCGCCGGTGAAGGATCTGGCCCGGCTGCGCAGCACCGCTTAATTCAGCGCGACGCCGGGTCCGGCACCTCGCGCAATGCCTGGGCGGCATCGATGGCGCGGGGAAAGCCGGCCGTCACGGTGGTCAGGTAGACCACCTCCTTCAGCTCCTCACGGCTCACGCCCAGGCGCAGCGCGTAGCCGGCGTGGATCTTCATGTAGGGCAGATTGCCCTGGGCGGCGAAGGCGGCGACCGCGGCCAGCTGGCGGGTCCGGTCATCCAGTTCGCTGCGTCCCCAGACATCGCCCAGCGCATAGCCGGTGATGCCCTCGGCGAGAAACGGATAGTCCTCGCGCAGCGCCTCGAGCACCGGTTGCCCGGCCCCGCCGGACAGGTGCTCGATGACCGCCATGCCACGCTCGTGGCGCTCGTTGCCGGCGGCGTCCAGCGAGGCGAGGGTAAGCGAGCCGAACACGGCCAGGTATGCCGCGGCCAGGGTGTTGCTGGTATGAAGGCTCATGGCGGCGTCCTCAGTAGGGGCTGGCGGTGGGACGCACCACCAGCTCGCTGACGTCGACATCGGCCGGCTGGTCGATGGCATAGGCGATGGCGCGGGCGATGGCGTCGGCCGGAATGGCGATGCGGCGGAAGTCGTCCATGGCCGAGCGGGCGGTGTCATCGGAAATGCTCTCGGCCAGTTCCGATTCGGTGACGCCGGGCGAAACCAGGGTCACGCGAATATCGCCGCCGACCTCCTGACGCAGGCCCTCGGAGATGGCGCGCACCGCGTACTTAGTGGCGCAGTACACCGCCGCGGTCGGGCTCACCGCGTAGGCGCCGATGGAGGCGATGTTGACGAACTGGCCGGCGCGCTGGCGCTGCATCAGCGGCAGGCCGGCGGCGATGCCGTGCAGCACGCCACGGATGTTCACGTCGATCATGCGGTTCCACTCGTCGACCTTCAGCGCATCCAGCGGCGAAAGCGGCATCACCCCGGCGTTGTTGATGATCACGTCGACGCGGCCGAAGCGCTGTTCGGCGAAGTCGACGAAGGCCTGGGTGTCCTCGCGGCTGGTTACGTCCAGCGCGCGGCAGGCGGCAACGCCACCGCGTTCGCCGATCTCGGCGACCAGCTTTTCCAGCCGTTCGAGACGCCGCGCGCCCAGCACGACGGTTGCGCCCTGGGCCGCCAGCAGGCGGGCCGTGGCTTCACCGATGCCGCTGCTGGCGCCGGTGATGAGTACGATTTTGCCGGTGATGTTCGACATGGGGGTTGTCCTCCGCAGGTGGATTCGGGCGACGTCGGTGACGCCGTGGTTCGAATACTGCGATGGAGGACGGTGCCGGCGTTATGGCGATCCTGCCGGGCGCTTGCCTGATTCTGGCGCTGCCTACCAGATGCCTTCGTGCAGGGCGGCCGCCTCGTCCTCCAGCAGCGGGCCGAGCACCTCGACTTTGCGCTGGCCGGCGTCGAAGACGATGCGGCACGGCAAATCCAGCGTCGGGTTTTCCGGATGGTTGCCGGTGAGGTCCTTCAGGCTGCGCTCGGAAAGGCCGTAGACCACGCGCCCAAGACCGACCCAGTAGGCGGCACCCGCGCACATGGCGCAGGGTTCGGCGGACGTGTACATGGTGCAGCGCGAGAGGAATTCCGGCGTATAGCGGGTCGAGGCTCGGGTCATCAGCACCCGCTCGGCATGGCCAGTCATGTCGTGGTCGGGCATATAGGCGTTGCCCTGTTCCAGCAGCACCTCACCGTCCGGCCCGACCAGGATGGCGCCGAACGGATGGGTGCCGTTTTCCAGCGCGCGGCGGGCGACGTCGAAGCTTTTGCGCAGCAGGGCGAGATCGTCGAGAGGCATGGCGTTATCCAGACTGAGATGAAGAGGTGGTGGGCTTCAGTGCCCCGCCTTGGGCAGGCTCCAGGGAAAGCAGATCTTCTGCAGCAGCCCGATCAGGTGGAACAGCAGCAGGCTGATTACCACCAACATCATCAACGCGGCGAAGGCTTGCGGCACCTGGAACATCGAGGTGGAGAAGTTGATGAAGTAGCCCAGGCCTTTTTCCGCCGCGACGAACTCGGCGACCACCGCGCCAATCACCGCCAGGGTGATGGAGATGCGCAGCGCCGAGAACAGGTGTGGAATCGCATAGGGCAGGCGGATGTTGCGGTACTCGCGGGCCTTCGACGCGCCCAGCGAGCGCGACAGTTCCACCAGCTCTTCCGGCGTCGCCAGGAGGCCGGTGACGCAGGACACCACGATGGGGAAGAAGGCGATCAGGAAGGTGATGAACACCCGCGGCAGGTCGCCGGCGCCCATCACCACCACGATGATCGGCGCTACCGCGACGATGGGTGTGGACTGCACGATCACCAACAGGGGATAGAGCGTGCGCGACATCAGTCGCGAGGACGCCAGGGCGATGGCCAGCGGGATGCCGATCAGGATCGACAGGCCGTAGCCCATCAGCGTCACCCGCAGGGTGGCGAAGATGTGCTCGGCCCAGGCACCGAGGCCGACCTTCTGCGTCGCCGCGAGAATGGCGCTGGGCGAGGGCAGCACGAAGCTCGGTAGCGTGAGCAGGCGGCAGGCCGCCTCCCAGACCAGCAGCAGGACGACGAAGGCGAGCCAGGGCGCGAGGCGATCGGCCTGCGTCTTCAGGCGATGTGTCCTGGGCTTAATGTTCGGCATGGCGCGAGAAGACCTTGCGGCGGATATGGTTGGCGAGCTCATTGAAACGGGGCTCCGTGAGGGTCTGCATGGACCGCGGACGCGGCAGGTCGACGTCGATGATTTCCTGAACGCGGCCGGGGCGTGCCGACATCACCAGGATGCGGTCGGCCAGCAGCAGCGCTTCGGGAATCGAGTGGGTGATGAACAGCACCGTCTTCGGGCGCTGGGTCCAGATATTCAGCAGCTCCAGGCTCAGCTCGTCGCGGGTCAGGGCGTCGAGTGCCGAGAAGGGCTCGTCCATCAGCAGGATTTCCGGGTCGTGCAGCAACGCCCGGGCAATCGCCGCGCGCTGCTGCATGCCGCCGGAGAGTTCGTCCGGGCGCTTGTTGCCGAATTCCTTCAGCCCCACCAGTTCCAGCAGCTCCTCGCCGCGGGTGATCTCCTGGGAGGTGACGCGGCCGTACTTGTGGCGCATGGGAAAGGTCAGGTTGTCGCGGATGTTCAGCCACGGCAGCAGCGTCGGCTTCTGGAAGACGATGCCGATCTCGTCGCGCGGGCCGTCCACCGGGCTGCCGTAGATGCTGACCTGGCCGTGGGTCGGTCGCACCAGCCCGGCGAGGATGCGCAGCAGCGTGGACTTGCCGCAGCCCGAGGGGCCGAGCACGGCGATGAACTCGTGGCGGCCGATGTCGAAACTGGCGTTGTCCAGCGCCACCACCTCGCTGCCATCGGAGGAGGTGAAGACCTGGCTGACCCGATCGAAGCTGATGTTGGGGCGCGGCGTGGCGGGCAGGACGGCAGCGTTCATGGCTTCACTCGCTCAGGCTGGTGTCGATGGCGCTGGCCGGGTCGAGGGCATCAATCTGCATGCCCTGCGCCTTGGCGACCCATTCCCAGGTGGTGGCCAGACGCTTGGCGTCGAAGCCCGGGCCTTCGGCATCGCTGATCTCGTTCTGCATCAGCGGTACCGAGGCGGCGAACTGCTCCTCGGCCTGCTGCTCATCGACCTCGGCGACCATTTTCTTCAGCGCGGCGGCCGCTGCAGCCGGGTCGGCGATGGCGTTCTTCTGCGCCTGCCGGTAGGCCTTGACGAACTTCTTCGCGACCTCGGGATGGCTCTGCACGAAGCGCTGCGACGCCACCAGCGACAGGCCGTAGCCTTCGAAGCCGTATTCCGACCAAGGGATAGTCTTCAGCGTCTTGTCCGCTTCGCCGAGGGCACGGACGAAGCCGGGCGCGACGGTCAGCCAGTTGATGGTGGCGTCGACCTTGCCGGTGGCGAGCATCGGCGCCAGCGCGCCGGGGTCGAGCTTGAGCAGCTTGACGCTGGCCGGGTCGATGCCGTTGCGCTCCAGCAGCAGCGGCCAGACCACGTTGGAGGCGGAGAAGGTCGGCGTGGCGACCGTCTTGCCGACGATGTCCTTGAAGCTCTCGATGCCCGAGCCTTCGGTGGTGAAGAAGGCGTCCGGCTGTTTGTTGTAGATCGGCGCGACTGCTACCACCGGCACCTCGCCCTGGGCCTTGGCCTGCAGCAGCGAAGCCAGGCCGGCAGAGCCGAAGTCGGCACTGTTGGTGGCCAGCTTGGTCACCACATCGCTGCCGCCACGGGCACTGGCGATTTCCACTTCGATGCCTTCTGCTGCGAACAGGCCCTGTTCGACACCTAGGTAGATCGCCGCCTTGTCGCCCGCTGGCAACCAGTCGTTGAGCCAGCGCACCTTGTCGGCGGCCAGGGCGGTTTGGCTGAACAGCGCGAGCAGGGCGCTGGCGAGCAGGGTTTTCTTGAACATGGTGAAGCTCCTTGAAGGTTCGGCGTGTTTAGCGCGATGCAATAAACGGGTCGGCGCACGGGATGTGGTTGGCGCGCGAAGAAATCCAGCAGGGCGGCGAGCAGCGCGTCGGGCATGGCCAGTTGCGGCGCATGGCCACAATCGAGGCGCACGCGCTCGGCACCCGGCACCAGTTGCTGCATGCGCTGCTGCACCCGTGGCAGCACGGAGCGGTCCTGCGTGGCTTCGATATACAGCCGCGGCAGACGACCGAAACGCGCGGCCGTCCACTGTGCGGCGATATCGCGGCCGCCGTCGGGCTGCACCGTCAGGCGGCGCGCGGCAGTGATCGCGGCCACTGCCGGTGCATCGTGAAAGAACAGGGCGCAGGCGGCATCGCCCGGTACGCGGCTGCCGCCGGGCGCGGCCTCGAGATAGGGGCCGATGCCGCTGACCTCGGGAAAGTCGCGGGCGAGCTCGGCACAGAGTTCGCCAAAGCCCATGCCGCTGGGCAGCATCATGCCGGCGACATAGGTGACCCCGGCGATGCGCTCGGCATAACGTTCGGCCACGGCAGTGGCGGTGATGCCGCCGCCGGAATGCGCGACCAGATGGATCGGGCCGGGCAGCGTCTCGATCAGCGCGCCGACATGTTCGACGTAGCGCTGCAGCGAGACCTCGGCGAGCGGCGTGGCGTCGCTGCCGTTGCCCGGCAGATCGACCGCATGCGGTCTGTGGCCGGCATCGCGCAGGCCATCCTGCAGCGAATCCCAGACCCAGCTACCGGCCCAGGCCCCGTGGATGAGGACGACGTCAGCCATAGGTCCTCCGGTACATCTCGCGGTGGTGCTCTTCCACCGTCACCGCGGGGTAGCGCGGCGCCTCGCCGGGCGCGAGGCAGGTCGGCAGGCACTCGACCACATGGTCCGGGTTGCCGCTGAAGAAGAACGGCACGCTGTAGCGCTCGCGTCCGGACATGTTGACCACCCGGTGCAGCGTCGAACGGTACTGGTCGTTGGTCCAGCGGGCGATCATGTCGCCCAGATTGACCACATAGGTGCCGGGCACGGGCACTGCGTGAATCCAGCTCTTGCTGTGGCGATCCCAGACCTGCAGGCCGGGGTTCTCGTCCTGCAGAAGCAGCGTCAGCCCGCCGAAATCGGTATGCGCGCCACAGCCCTTCTCGCCGGGCGCGGCATTGGCCGGCTGCGGCGGGTAATGCAGCAGGCGCAGGGTGCTCATGGAGTCGCGGCAGAAGCCGGCGAAATGTTCCTCCGGCAGTTGCAGCGACAGCGCGATGGCCCTCATCAGCCGATTCGCCAGCGCATTCATCGCGTCGCGATAGCGCTCCATCGTCGGGCGAAACTCCGCGAGCTCGATCGGCCACTGGTTGGCACCATGGTTGAAACGCCCGGCCAGTACCCGCGGGTCGTCCTCGGCCAGCTCCTCGCCGATGTAGAAGCCTTCCTTGAGATCGGCCGGCGCACCGGCTTCCAGCACCTGCCCGCGCAACGGCTCATAGCCGCGATTGGCCTTCGAGAACACCTTGTCCAGCGCGCGCTTGCCGGGTTCCGGCAGGGCAAAGAAGGCCCGCGCCTGCTCGAACACCGCCTGCTGCAGCGCCGCGTCGACGCCGTGGTTGGCGATACAGAAGAAACCGACCTCGCGACAGGCCGCACCGATGCGTTTGGCCACGGCGGCGCGCTCGTCGAGATCGGGAGAAAACAGCCCGGCGATGTCGATCAGCGGCAGCGCGGCGGCTTCGAGATGGCGGGCGCAAAGGGATTCGTTCATGGCTCGATCCTGCTCTGCCGACCGCGGAATGGCGACCGGCGAGCGCAGTATCCGGCGCGTCGCTTGTACTCAAAAGCAGAGAATATCGAGCATGCCGATGCCGTTTCGGCAACAGCGGTGGGTGCCTTTTCTCGAGGCAACCGCTGCTTCGCTGTGGTGCGTAAGCCGGCCTGCGCCATGTCTGGCAAAGGGACGCAGAGCGCGGAAATCCCACGCCCCTTGCGCACCGTTCAGGTGCATCGAAGGCAGCGCAGGCGGGGCTGATTTTTTTCAGAAGGGTAAAGCGCTGTGCACGGCAGCCGAGTCGACCTTGCCCAAGAACACGGGCAAAAAAAACCGCCGCCCGGATCGACCGGGCGGCGGTGCTTTGCAGGGCGACGGTGTAGTCAGGCGCGGGCGCTGCGCACGCCGGTACTGATCTGGCGGCACAGTTCCAGCACGCCTTCGACGGCCTGTGCGTTGCCCTTGGCATTGGCGATCTGATCGATCAGCGCCGAGCCCACTACCACCCCTTCGGTCAGCCGGGCGATGGCGGCGGCCTGTTCCGGCGTGCGGATGCCGAAGCCGACGCAAACCGGCAGCTCGGTATGGCGCTTGAGGCGCGCCACGGCTTCCTCAACATGCTCGAGCGTCGCCGAACCGGCACCGGTCACGCCGGCCACCGAGACGTAATAGACGAAGCCGGAGCTGCCGTTGAGTACCACCGGAAGGCGCTTGTCATCGGTGGTCGGGGTGGTCAGGCGGATGAAGTCGATGCCCGCGGCCTGGGCCGGGTCGCAGAGGTCTTCGTTGTGCTCCGGCGGCAGGTCCACCACGATCAGGCCGTCGACGCCGGCTTCCACCGCCTCGGCGATGAAGCGCTCCACGCCCATCTTGTGGATGGGGTTGAAGTAGCCCATCAGCACGATCGGGGTGGTCTGGTCGTCCTGGCGGAATTCACGAACCATCTGCAGCGTCTTGGCCAGGTCCTGCTTGGCGGCCAGGGCGCGGATGTTGGCCAGCTGGATCGCCGGGCCGTCGGCCATCGGGTCGGTGAAGGGCATGCCCAGTTCGATGACGTCAGCACCCGCGGCCGGCAGGCCCTTGAGGATCTGCAGCGAGGTGGCGTAGTCCGGATCGCCGGCGGTGATGAAGGTCACCAGTGCGGCGCGGTTCTGTTGTTTCAGCTCGTCGAAGCGCGTCTGCAGGCGGCTCATATATGTTCTTCCTGTTCGTCGTAGTGGTGCATGACGGTCTGCATGTCCTTGTCGCCGCGGCCGGAGAGGTTGACCACCATCAGGTGATCCTTCGGCAGACCAGGCGCGCGCTTGAATACTTCAGCCAGCGCGTGGGAGGACTCCAGCGCCGGGATGATGCCTTCCAGGCGGCAGCAGGTATGGAAAGCCTTGAGCGCTTCCTTGTCGGTGATCGAGGTGTACTCGACGCGGCCGATGTCGTGCAGCCAGGCGTGTTCCGGGCCGATGCCGGGGTAGTCCAGGCCGGCGGAGATCGAGTGGGCGTCGATGATCTGGCCATCCTCGTTCTGCAGGAGGAAGGTGCGGTTGCCGTGCAGTACGCCGGGTACGCCGCCGTTCAGGCTCGCCGCGTGCTGGCCGGTCTCGATACCGTGGCCGGCCGCCTCGACGCCGATGATCTTCACACTGGCGTCATCCAGGAACGGATGGAACAGGCCCATGGCATTGGAGCCGCCACCGATACAGGCCACCAGCGAGTCGGGCAGGCGACCTTCCTTTTCCATCATCTGCTCGCGGGTTTCCTTGCCGATCACGGCCTGGAAGTCGCGGACCATGGCGGGGTAGGGGTGCGGCCCGGCGACGGTGCCGATCAGGTAGAAGGTGTTGTGGACGTTGGTGACCCAGTCGCGCAGGGCTTCGTTCATCGCGTCCTTCAGGGTGCCGGTGCCGGCGGTGACCGGAATCACTTCGGCGCCCAGGAGCTTCATGCGGAAGACGTTGGCCTGCTGGCGGTCGATGTCGGTGGTGCCCATGTAGATCACGCACTGCATGCCGAAGCGCGCGGCCACGGTGGCAGTGGCCACGCCGTGCATGCCGGCGCCGGTCTCGGCGATGATACGCTGCTTGCCCATGCGCCGGGCCAGGAGGATCTGGCCGATGCAGTTGTTGATCTTGTGCGCGCCGGTGTGGTTCAGCTCCTCGCGCTTGAGGTAGATCTTCGCGCCGCCGCAGAACTCGGTCAGGCGTTCGGCGAAGTACAGCGGCGAGGGGCGGCCGACGTAGTCGCGCTGGAAGTAGGCGAGTTCCTTGGCGAACTCGGGGTCCTGCTTGGCCTTCTCGTATTCGGCGGCCAGCTCGTGGATCAGCGGCATCAGGGTTTCGGCGACGTACTGGCCGCCGAACGAGCCGAACAGGCCGCGGGCGTCGGGGCCGTTGCGGTATGAAGTCATGAGCGATCTCCTGGAGTTCTTTTGTAGGAGCGGCCCTTGGCCGCGAATGAAACCACGCCAATGACCGGGCTACCGGTTCGCGGGCATGGCCCGCTCCTACGCGATTGCATGCACCCTAACCGGATGCGGCGGGGAAAAAAAGCGATAAGATCGCTGCAACTCGTCAGGAAAACTCAACTATGCAAGCCAGCCTCCCGCCACTCAACGCCTTGCGCGCCTTCGAGGCCGTGGCCCGGCTCGGCAGCCTGAAGCAGGCGGCCAGCGAGCTGCACGTCACCCACGGCGCCATCAGTCGACAGGTTCGACAACTGGAAGAGCAGCTTGGCCTGGCCCTGCTGGCCAAGGAAGGACGCGGCGTAAAACTCACCGATGCCGGCCTGCGCCTGCGCGATGCCGCCAGCGATGCCTTCGAGCGCCTGCGCAGCACCTGCGCCGAGCTGCAGCGGCAGACCGCCGAGGCGCCGTTCGTGCTCGGCTGTCCCGGCAGCCTGCTGGCGCGCTGGTTCATCCCGCGGCTGGACCGGCTCAACCGCGAGCTGCCGGAGCTGCGCCTGCAGCTGTCGGCCAGCGAGGGCGAGCTGGACCCGCGCCGGCCCGGGCTGGACGCCACGCTGTGGTACGCCGAGCCGCCCTGGCCGGCGGACATGCGGGTGTTCGAGCTGGCCGCCGAACGCATCGGCCCGGTGCTCAGCCCGCATCATCCGCGCTGCGCCGCCCTGCGTGACGCCCCGCCCGTGGCGCTGCTCGGCGAAGCGCTGCTGCATACCGCCTCGCGCCCGCAGGCCTGGCCGCGCTGGGCGCGCGGCAACGGCCTGGAACCGGCGCAGCTCCGGCTGGGGCAGAGCTTCGAACACCTCTATTTCCTGCTGGAGGCGGCGCTGGCCGGCCTCGGCGTGGCCATCGCCCCGCAGCAGCTGGTGGCCGACGACCTGGCCGCCGGACGCCTGCTGGCGCCCTGGGGCTTCGTCGAAACCGAGGCGAAGCTGGCGCTGTGGGTGCCAACGCGACGCATGGACCGCCGGGCCGAGCAGTTGGCCGAATGGCTGACGCGGGAGATGCAAGGCTAATTCCCGGGACGCAGGCAGGGCGCCCGGCGCGGCTGGCATGCAACACGCATCCCATGCCTCCTCTGCGCCACGGAAACCCTGCCATGAACAAGCTGGACAATGCACTGCTCAACATTCTGATCAAGGACTCGCGTACGTCCTTCGCCGATATCGCCCGCCAGTTGAACATTTCCCGCGCGCATGCCCGTACCCGCGTGCAGGCACTGGTGGAAAGCGGGGTGATCGAGAAATTCACCGCCGTGGTCAACCCGGAAAAGCTCGGCAAGGGGATCTCCACCTTCATCGACCTGACCGTCGCGCCCGCGGCCATCGAGGCGGTGGCCGAGCGGCTGGCGGGTACCGTGGAGGTGGTCAGCCTGTACATCATGAGCGACCTGAAAAGCCTGCATATCCATACCCTCACGGACAGTTACGAGACCTTCGACGCTTTCGTCCGCGAGCACATCTTCAACCACCCGGAAATTCTCACGGTGGATTGCAAGGCCCTGCTAACGCGGGTGAAGCACCGCCGCGGTGGTGCTCGGTTATGAGACCGACGACGCCTTATAACGGGGCCTGGCGCCTCTTCATGGTGCGTAGCTGACATTCGCTAGCCGTGACGGCTCGCTAATGTCCGATCGAATCGAAGTGGTTTCACCAAGCTGACGAATGTATCGATTCGGCAGGTCGTTCCGCCGTTTCGTCACGAAGCCGATGCCGCGGATGCGTATTTTTTGTGCAACCCAGTGAGCGGTCGATTTTTTGGAATCCAAGATAAATCATTAAAAATCAATAATTTATAAAGATATTGGGGCTGGCACGGCTGTTGCTTCAGGGCTTGCGCACGACTTTACATCCGATAGGCACCCCGCCGATTGGAATCACGGACTGTGCAACAGGAGATCCGTCATGAGCCTCAACCGTCGTAAATTCCTCGGTGCTGGAGCCGTAGCCGCCGGCGCCGGCCTGGCCCTGGGCGCCCCGGCGATCGCGACCGCCGCCAGCGACAAGACCTTCAATTGGAAAATGACCAACGCCTATGCCCCGGGCTCGCCGTTCTATGTCCAGGGGCCGGGTAGCCCGACAGATTTCTGCAAGCGGGTCGAGGCCATGTCCAATGGCCGGCTGAAAATCCAGCACTTCGCTGCTGGCGAGCTGATTCCGGCGCTGGAGGGCTTCGACGCCGTGTCCAGCGGGCTGGTCGAGATGAATGCCGCCAACGCCTATTTCTGGGCTGGCAAGATCCCCGCCGCGCAGTATTTCACCGCCGTGCCCTTCGGCATGAACACCCAGGGCATGAATGCCTGGTTGTATAACGGCGACGCCCTGAAGCTGTGGGAGGAGCTCTACGAGCCCCATGGCCTGGTGCCGATGCCGATGGGCAACACCGGCACCCAGATGACCGGCTGGTTCCGTCAGCCGCTGGACGGCGTCGACAGCCTCAAGGGCCTGAAGATGCGCATCCCCGGCCTGGCCGGCAAGGTCTACAGCGAGCTGGGCGTCGCCGTGCGGCTGTTGCCCGGCGGGGAGATCTTCCCGGCCCTGGAGCGCGGGGTGATTGATGCCGCCGAATTCGTCGGCCCTTACCAGGATCGCCGCATGGGCCTGCACAAGGCGGCCAAGAACTACTACACCACGGGCTGGCACGAGCCGACCAACGTCACTGAGCTGATCATCAACAAGAAGGCCTGGGAGAGCCTGCCGGCCGACCTGCAGGCGATCGTGCGCATCTGCGCCCAGGCCTGTAATGCCGAGAGCCTGGCCTGGTCCGATGCGGTCAACGCCGATGCGCTGGAAGACCTGGTGAGCAACGAGGGGGTGATCGCCAAGCCCTTGCCGGGCGATATCGTCACCCGCCTGCGCGAAGTGACCCAAGACACCCTGGCCAGCATGGCTGCGGCCGATCCGACGACGCGCAAGGTGCATGACCACTTCATGGCCTTCCGCAAGAAATACAGCTCCTGGTCGGCGACCGGCGAGAAAGGTTTCCTGGATCTGGGGGCCTGAGGTGATGTTTGCCGTGATCAACCGCCTGGAGCAGTTGGTCGAGACCCTGGGCGGCCTGGCACGCGGATGCGTGCTGGTGCTGGTCCTGCTGGTTTCGGCCAACGTGCTGATCCGCTATGGCTTTTCCGTGAGCCCGGTGGCGCTGCAGGAGCTGGAGTGGTTCCTGATTTCACCCATCGCCATGCTTGGCATCGCCTACGTGCTGAAGCATCGCGCCGACGTGCGGGTGGATTTCATCTACGAGAAGTTCCAACCGCGCACCCGCGCCGCGGTGGATCTGTTCAGTGCCCTGGCCACTTGCCTGATCGGCCTGTTCCTGGCCTGGGTCTGCTGGCGCTACATGATGCAGTCCTACCAGATCAGCGAAGGCTCGCCGGATCCGGGGGGCTTGCCGCATCGCTATCTGGTCAAGGCTTTCCTGCCGCTGGGGTTCGCCCTGTTCGGCCTGCAAGGCATCGCCGATACCCTGCGCGCCCTGCGGGGCCTGCTCGCTCCCCAACCCATGCCCGAGGAAGCCTTGCCGTGAGTCCCAATGAATGGCTGGCGATCCTGATGGTGTTCGCCTTTTTCTCGATGATGATGGTCGGCGTGCCGGTGGCCATATCCCTGGCCGTATCCGGTTTTGTCGCCGGCCTGATCGGCTTCGGCCCGATGCTCTTCAGCCTGTTGCCGGCCCGCATGTTCGGCGTGGTCAGCAACTACACGCTGCTGGCGATACCGCTGTTCACCTTCATGGGCGTGATGCTGGAGAAATCCAGGGTTGCCGAAGACATGCTGGAAACGGTCGGCCAGGCCATGGGCGGCCTGAATGGCGGCATGGGCCTGGCCATCGTGCTGGTGGGCGTGCTGCTCGGCGCCTCCACCGGGATCGTCGGCGCCACCGTGGTCACCATCGGCCTGCTGACCCTGCCGGTGTTGCTGCGGCGGGGCTACAAGCCGAGCGTGGCCTGCGGCACCATCTGCGCTTCTGGCACCCTCGGGCAGATCATTCCGCCGAGCCTGGTGCTGATCCTGCTGGCCGACATCCTCGGCGAGTCGGTGGGTTCGATCTTCGCCGCGGCGTTCATCCCCAGCCTGATGCTGGCCGGAGTCTATGTCGCCTACATGCTGCTGCTCGGCTGGCTGCGCCCGCAGTGGGTCCCGGCGATCCCTGCCGAAGAGCGCGCGCTGATCAGCCGCAAACAGTTGCGGCAGAACATCGCCAAGTCGGTATTGCCGCCGCTGCTGCTGGTGGTCTGCGTGCTCGGCTCGATCATCGGCGGGCTGGCCGCACCCACCGAGGCTGCATCCATCGGTGCCCTGGGCGCCCTGGTGATTGCCGGCTGCGCCGGCCGGCTGAACCGCGACACCCTCAAGCAGACCCTGCACGGCACCCTGAGCATCAGCGCGATGATCTTCCTCATCCTGCTCTGCTCGCAGCCCTTCTCCCTGGCCTTCCGCGGCCTGGGTGGCGAGGCGCTGGTGCATGACCTGTTCGACCTGCTGCCCGGCGGTGAACTGGGAGCGATCCTGTTCCTCATGGTGCTGTTGTTCGTGCTCGGCTTCTTCCTGGAGTGGATCGAGATCTCCTACATCGCCTTGCCGATGTTCCTGCCGGTGTTCATGGGCTATGGCACCGATATGGTCTGGCTGGCGATCCTGGTGGCGCTGAACCTGCAGATGTCGTTCCTCACGCCCCCCTTCGGCTGGTCGCTATTCTTCCTCAAGGGGGTGGCGCCGCCGGGCATCAGTACCCGGGACATCTATGCCGGTGCCCTGCCTTTCGTCGGGCTGCAGATCCTGGCCGTGGCCCTGGTGTTTTGCTTCCCGACTCTTGCCACCTGGTTGCCCAAGGCCGTCGGCTGGTAATGCCTGGAGAATCGATCATGGAATTCTTTTCTACCTACAGCCCGCTGTGGCTGGCCGGGCTGGTCAGCGCCCTGCTGTTGACGGGGGCGGTAGCCGGCATCCTCGCCGGCCTGCTTGGGGTCGGTGGCGGCATCGTCATCGTGCCGGTGCTGTATCACCTGTTCACCCTGCTCGGCCTCGATCCCGAGGTGCGCATGCACGTGGCCGTCGGGACCTCGCTGGCGGCCATCGTGCCGACGTCGATCATCTCGGCACGCGCCCATTACCGGCGTGGCGGCCTCAAGCCGGAGCTGCTCAAGCCATTGATCCCCGGCACCCTGATCGGCGTGCTCATCGGTGCGCTGCTCAGCGGCTACCTCAGTGGCCAGTTGCTGGCGGCGATCTTCGCCGTGATCGCCCTGCTGGTGGCACTGAACATGGCTTTCGAGCGCAACCTCAGCCTGCGCGACGGCCTGCCCGGCGCGGCGGGCACCGGGGTGCTGGGAGTGCTCATCGGCAGCCTGTCGACGCTGATGGGCATCGGTGGCGGCACCCTCAGCGTGCCGATCCTCAATGCCTGTCGCACGCCCATGCATATCGCAGTCGGCACCGGCGCGGCCCTGGGGGTGGTGATCAGCCTGCCCGGCGCGTTCGCCTATCTGGTCAACGGTCTGGGCGCGAGCCACTTGCCGCCGGCCACCCTGGGTTACGTCAACCTGCTCGGGCTGGCGCTGATCGTCCCGGTGACCATGCTCACCGCGCCCTGGGGGGCCCGTATCGCCCATGCCATCAACGCGAGCCTGCTGCGCCGCCTGTTCGCCCTGTTCCTCGCCCTGACGGCTGTCCGCATGCTGTTCGGCGCTTTCTCGCTCTAAGGATCGCTCATGCTGAAAAGTACCCACGCCACCCGCGGCATCTTCGTCGCGCCCCATCACCTGGCCGCCCAGGCCGGCCGCGATGTGCTCAAGGCCGGTGGCAATGCCGTCGAAGCCATGGTCGCCGCGGCTGCCAGCATCGCCGTGGTCTATCCGCACATGAACGCCATCGGCGGCGACGGCTTCTGGCTGATCCATGAACCGGGCAAGGCGCCTGTGGCCATCGATGCTTGCGGTAGCAGCGCGGCCCTGGCCAGCCGCGACTTCTATGCCGGCTGCGAGCAGATTCCCAGCCGTGGGCCCAAGGCGGCGCTGACCGTGGCCGGCACCATCGGCGGTTGGGCCAAGGCTCTGGAGGTGGCCGCCGGCTGGGGGAACCCGTTGCCGTTGCGCGACCTGCTGGGCGAGGCCATCGGCCAGGCACGCGGCGGCATCGTGGTCAGCCGCAGCCAGGCGCACCTCACGCGGGTGAAGTTCGACGAACTCAAGGATGTACCCGGCTTCGCCGACGTCTACCTGACCGACGACGGGCAGGTGCCGAGCGAAGGTAGCCTGATGAAGCAGGCTGCCCTCGCCAGCACCCTGGAGCAGTTGGCAGAAAGGGGCCTGGATGACTTCTACCGGGGCGAGCTGGCGGCCAGCATGGCCGCCGAACTGGAGCGGTTTGGCAGCCCGTTGCGTCTGGCCGATCTGCAGGCCTACCGAGCGCAGCTGGTTACCCCGCTGCAGGTACGTCTGGGTGACGCGACGCTGTACAACATGCCGCCGCCGACCCAGGGGCTGGCCTCGCTGCTGATCCTTGGCGTGTTCGAACGCCTCAAGGTGGCCGAGGCCGAAGGCTTCGCCCATGTGCATGGGCTGGTGGAGTCGACCAAGCAGGCATTCATGATCCGCGATCGCGTGGTCACCGACCCGCGCAGGCTGCCGGCCGATCCTCAGGAATTCCTCTCGCCTGCGAGCCTGGATGCCCTGGTGGCAGCGGTCGATCGAGACAAAGCCTTGGAATGGCCTCGCCCCGCTGCCCCGGGCGATACCATCTGGATGGGTTGCATCGACCAGCAAGGTCGCGCGGTGAGCTTCATCCAGAGCGTGTACTGGGAATTCGGTTCCGGCGTCGTGCTGCCCTCCACGGGCGTGGCCTGGCAGAACCGCGGCATCAGCTTCTCCCTCGATCCCAAGGCGCTGCAGGCGCTGGAACCGGGCCGCAAGCCCTTCCACACCCTCAATCCGGCGCTGGCGCTGTTCGACGATGGAAGGGTGCTGAGCTACGGCACCATGGGCGGCGAAGGCCAGCCGCAGACCCAGGCCGCGGTGTTCAGCCGATACCGTCTGGGCAGCGATCTGCAGGCGGCGGTCACGGCGCCGCGCTGGCTGCTGGGCCGCACCTGGGGCGACGTCAGCACCAGCCTGAAGCTGGAAAATCGCTTCGCGCCGGAGCTGATCGAGCAACTGCGCGCGGCCGGGCACGTGGTCGAGGTGCTGGACGAGGCCTTCAGCGACACCATGGGCCATGCCGGAGCATTGCTGCGCCACCCCACTGGCGTACTCGAAGGCGCTGCCGATCCGCGCAGCGACGGCAGCGTCTGCGGCCTCTAGCCGGCTGCCGCTGCGCCGAGGCGGTTCAGCTGGCCAGTGCCGCCGGCGCCTTGCGTTCCTCGGCGTAGCCGCGCGGATTGCGGCTCTGCCAGCGCCAGGCGTCGGCGAGCATGGTGATCAGGTCCTTTTCGGCGCGCCAGCCAAGCTCGCGCTCGGCCTTGCTCGGGTCGGACCAGCACTGGGCGATGTCGCCGGCACGGCGTGGCTTGATCACGTGGGGCAACGGGCGCCCGGTGACTTCCTCGAAAGCTGTGATCATTTCGCGCACCGAATGGCCCTTGCCGGCGCCGAGGTTCCACACCTGCGCGCCGTGCACGAGATTAAGACGCTCCAGCGCCTTCAAATGGCCTTTGACCAGGTCCACCACATGGATGTAATCGCGGATGCCGGTGCCATCTGGCGTCGGATAGTCGTCGCCGTAGACGCTGAGCTGCTTTCGCCGACCCACCGCCACCTGCAGCATGTACGGCAGCAGGTTGTTCGGCACGCCGTTGGGGTCTTCGCCGATCAGCCCCGACTCATGGGCGCCGATAGGGTTGAAGTAGCGCAGCAGCGCGATGGACCAGCGCGGGTCGGAGTCGGCCAGGCCCTTAAGCACGTTCTCGGCCATCAGTTTGGACTGGCCGTAGGGGTTGGTCGGCACGCCAGTGGGACGATCCTCGGTGATGGGCATCACCGGCGACTCGCCATAGACGGTGGCCGAGGAGCTGAACACCAGCTTGAACACTCCGGCTTCGGCCATGGCCTGGCACAGCGCGATGCTGCCGCCGACATTGGTTTCGTAGTAGCGCAGCGGCTCGCGCACGCTCTCGCCAACCGCCTTCAGGCCGGCGAAGTGCATCACCGCAGTGATCGGGTAGGCAGCGAAGAGCGCCTTGAGCAGCGAGCGATTGCGCACGTCGCCCTTGACGAAGTGCAGTGGCCGGCCGGCCAGTTGCTCCACACGGTCCAGAGCCAGCTGCGAGCTGTTGCACAGGTTGTCCAGTACCAGCACCTCATGCCCGGCCTGCAGCAGTTCGAGCACCGCGTGTGAGCCGATGTAACCGGCCCCTCCTGTCACCAGAATCATCTGTCTACCTCCGAAGTTCGCAGTCTTTCGACACGCTCGGGACACTGCGGCTGGCCATGGCTGGCGCTGCATGAGTCTCCGTAATTTGGGTTCGGCGAAGCGGAACGGGACGGCGACGGCGAGCTGCGCGCGAGGGGTTCCGATGCCGGTTTAAATCAGGCGTCCTGCTGATAGGGACGGGGCAACGTCCGAGCGAGTTCAATTCACCCGCCAGCCGGTCGACGGCCTGTGCAATCTGATGATTGGCGGGAACCCGTACCGCTGATTGCCGTCCACTACCCGGCAGGCGGCGCGGGTTGCAGGGTTTTGCGAGCCTCGCTGTCGCCTCGAATCGATACGCCTTACGCAGGGCAGCGCTGGCTTTTCAAGTGACGGTTGAACGGGCATGGGAGGCCTGGCCGCCGCCACCGAAAACGAGGTGCTAGATGAGCTGGGCCGGCCCGTTCCAATACGACATCGGCAAATCCCGCAACGCGCAACAGGTACCGGCCGAAGTGGTCTTCGACGATCAGGTTCCGACCCTGCTGTGTCTGTCGCATCTGCGCTGGAGCTTCGTCTACCAGCGCCCGCAACACCTGATGTCGCGTTTTGCCCGCGACTACAACGTGCTCTTCCATGAGGAACCGATCCCCACCGAGGATGCCGAGCCCTGGCTTGAAGTGCGTCCCGAGGAGAATGGCGTGCAGGTGCTGATCCCGCGCCTGCCGGCCGGCTGCGAGGGGGAGGATGCGACCCGCGTGCAGCGCCAGTTGCTCGATGGCTACCTGGAAAAACTCGGCGTCAGCGACCTGCTGCTCTGGTACTACACGCCGATGAGCCTGGCGTTCTCCGATCACCTGGCGCCCGGCCTGATCGTCTACGACTGCATGGACGAGCTCTCGGCGTTCCGCGGCGCGCCGCCGGAACTGGTGGAGCGCGAGGTGGAACTGATGTGCCGGGCCAATCTGGTGTTCACCGGCGGCTACAGCCTCTATGAAGCCAAGCGCCAGCGCCACGACAACGCTCACCCGTTCCCCAGCAGCGTCGATGTCGAGCACTTCGCCGCCGCGCGCCGCCCGCAGCACGATCCGGACGATCAGGCAGAGATCCCGCATCCGCGCCTGGGCTTCTACGGCGTGATCGACGAGCGTCTGGACATCGCCCTGGTCGAGCAGGTCGCGCGCATGCGGCCGGACTGGCAGATCGTGCTGGTCGGCCCGGTGGTGAAGATCGACCCGGCCGAGCTGCCGCAGCGCGACAACATCCACTACCTGGGCGGCAAGACCTACGACGAGCTGCCGCAATACCTGTCCGGCTGGGACGTGGCGATCATGCCGTTCGCACTGAACGAGTCGACCCGTTTCATCAGCCCGACCAAAACCCCCGAATACCTCGCCGGCGGTTGCCCGGTGGTGTCCACGCCGATCACCGATGTGGTGCGCACCTACGGTGACACCGGGATCGTGCGCATCGCCAACAGCGCCGAGGCGTTCGTCGCCGCCACCGAAGCCGCCCTGGCCGATGCCGAAGACCGCGACGGTCTCTTGGCCAAGGCCGACGAGATCCTGGGCGACATGTCCTGGGATCACACCTGGAGCCTGATGAAGGAGAAGATGCAATGCGCGATATGAGCCCGCAGGACAGCAACCCGGAACGTCTCGGCGCAGGCGCGGGCGACCAGCCACAGGCGCGCAGACGCGGCTTCGACTACCTCATCGTCGGCGCCGGCTTTGCCGGCAGCGTGCTCGCCGAGCGCCTTGCCTCGGGGCTGAACAAGCGCGTGCTGGTGGTCGACCGGCGCCCGCATATCGCCGGCAATGCCTACGACTACCACGACGAGTCCGGCGTGCTGATCCACCGCTACGGCCCGCACATCTTCCACACCAACGCCCAGCGCATCGTCGATTACCTCTCGCAGTTCACCGAGTGGCACCCCTACGAACATCGCGTGCTGGCGCAGGTGGATGGCCAGGAAGTGCCGATCCCGATCAACATGACCACGCTGAACAGGCTCTATGGCCTGAACATGACCACCGAACAGGAAGCGGCCGACTTTCTCGCCAGCCGCGCCGAGCCGGTGGAGAACATTCAGACCAGCGAGGACGTGGTGATCAACGGCATTGGCCGTGAGCTGTACCAGAAGTTCTTCCGCGGCTACACCCGTAAGCAGTGGGGGCTGGACCCGTCGCAGCTGGACAAGTCGGTGACCTCGCGCATCCCCACGCGCACCAACACCGACGACCGCTACTTCACCGACACCTTCCAGCAGATGCCCAAGCATGGCTATACCAAGATGTTCGAGAAGATGCTGGCGCACCCCAACATCAAGGTCATGCTCAACACCGACTACCGCGAGATCCGCGACGAGGTGCAGTACGACCACCTGATCTTCTGCGGCCCGATCGACGAATACTTCGACTACCGCTTCGGCAAGCTGCCGTACCGCTCGCTGAAGTTCGAGCACAAGCAACTCGACCAGGAACAGTTCCAGGCCGTGGGGACGGTCAACTACCCCAGCGAGGATGTGCCCTACACGCGCATCAGCGAGTACAAGCACCTCACCGGGCAGGTCCACCCGAAGACCAGCATCACCTACGAGTACCCCTCCGCCGAGGGCGATCCCTACTACCCGATCCCGCGGCCGGAGAACGCCGAGCTGTACAAGCGCTATCAGCAGCTGGCGGACCAGACGCCCGGCGTGACCTTTGTCGGCCGCCTCGGCACCTACAAGTACTACAACATGGATCAGGTAGTCGGGCAGGCGCTGGCGCTGTACAAGCGCATCGAGGAAGCCGAGCACGCCAGCCAGCCGCAGGCGGTCGCCGAGCAACTTGGTTGAAGCGCAACGGTCGTTATGCAAGAGCCCGAGGCGCGTGCGCTCGGGCACGGGCCGCGCGGTTAACGCTGCGGTCGCTGGCGTCATCCAAGAGGTAAACGATGCACCACCCCTCTGTATTCAAGAGTTTCTTTCTCGGTGGTTTCGAGTGCTCGAACCATCGCCGCAGCGACGGCCGCCGGCTCGACCTGATCGCTGCGACCGGCCATGACCGCTGGGCCGCACACGACTATGCCGAGCTGCATCGTTATGGCCTGCACAGCGTGCGCGACGGTCTGCGCTGGCACCTGATCGAGCGCCAGCCGGGGCAGTACGACTGGTCCAGCTTCCTGCCCATGCTGCAGGCGGCGCAGCGCCAGGGCACCCAGGTAATCTGGGATCTGTGCCATTACGGCTGGCCGGACGACATTGACATCTGGCGCCCGCAGTTCGTCGAGCGCTTTGCCCGCTACGCCGCGGCGGCAGCGCAGCTGATCAAGGACGAGACTAACGAGGTGCCGTTCTATGCGCCGCTCAACGAGATTTCCTTCTGGGCCTGGGCCGGTGGCGACGAGGCCTATTTCAATCCCATGGCTCGCGGCCGTGGCTTCGAACTCAAGCACCAGCTGGTGCGCGCCACCATCGCGGCGATGCAGGCAATCCGCGCTGTCGAGCCACGGGCGCGCTTCGTCCAGGTCGATCCGGCCATTCATGTGGTTGCTGGCAACGACCGGCCAGGCCCGCAGCGCGACGCCGAGCGCTTTCGCCAGGCGCAGTTCGAGGCCTGGGACATGCTCTGCGGCGAACAATGGCCGGGGCTCGGCGGTGCGCCGGAGTACCTCGACATCATCGGCGTCAACTACTACTCGGATAACCAGTGGTACCACGGCGATGGCCGCACCATCGAGCGGGACAGCCCGGATTACCGACCGTTCAAGGGCATCCTGCGCGAGATCCATCAGCGCTACCAGCGCCCCCTGCTGATTGCCGAGACCGGCGCCGAGGGCGACCTGCGCGGCGACTGGCTGCGCTATGTCAGCGAGCAGGCGGGCCTGGCGATGCAGGCCGGTGTGCCGGTGGAGGGCATCTGCCTGTATCCGGTGCTGGACTATCCGGGCTGGGCGGACGAGCGACACTGTCCGGTTGGCCTGCTCGGTTTTGCCGACGAAAGCGGCCGGCGCTGCGTACACCAGGGGCTGGCCGATGAGCTGCGCCTGCAACAGGCGCGCTTCAGCCAGTCGAATCCGGCCCCGCAACTCGCCGCAGTGATGACATGAACCAGGCGGCCGCCGTGCCCCAAGCAAAGGCCGACGAGCTGCCGTTGCCCAGTCGTCCGGTGGCGTTTCTCTGGCATTACATCTGCGCGCGGCCCTGGCATTTCGGCGGCCTGCTGGCACTGATCGTCGGCGCGGCGAGCTGCGCGGTGGCCGTGCAGTACGGCATGAAGCTGCTGGTCGATGCGATGGCGCAGGGCACCTCGGATCGCGGTTCGGCCAACGTCTGGTGGCCGTTGGGGCTGTTCATCGGCCTGATCGTCACCGAGAACGTGTTCTGGCGCCTAGGCGGCTGGCTTGGTTGCCGTACCGTGGTGGCCAGCGTGGTGGACATCCGCGTCGACCTGTTCAAGCACCTGACCGGCCACCCGATGCGCTATTTCACCGAGCATTTCGCCGGCTCGCTGGGCAATCGCATCTCCGCCCTCGGGGCCGCGGCCGGTTCGATCTATGGCGGGCTGGCGTGGAAGATCGTGCCGCCGATCGTCGACTTCCTCGGCGCCGTGGTGGTGCTGTTCACCGTCGGCTGGCAGATGGCGGTGGCGCTGATCGTCTTCGTCGCCATCGTCGCGGCGCTGATCACCGGCTTCGGTATCCGCGGACGCAGCAAGCATCAGCGTTTCGCGGCGCAATCGGCGCGGGTCGGCGGCGAGCTGGTGGACGCGGTGTCGAATGTCTGGACGATCAAGGCCTTTTCCGCCCGGGATCGCGAGGCCGAACGCCTGGCCCATGAGATCGGTTACGAGGCCCGTGCCCAGCGACGCAGCTGGATGTACCTGGAAAAGGCCCGTGTGATGCATGACATCTGCCTGTCTGTGATGGCCGGCGGCATGCTGATCTGGGCGATCCAGCTGTGGATCGGCGGTTCGGTGACCGCCGGTGACGTCGTGCTGGTCAGCGCGTTGACCTTCCGTATCCTGCACGGCTCGCGTGACCTGGCGCTGGCTTTGGTGGATGCCACCCAGCAGCTCGGCGCCATCGACGACACCCTGCGCATCATCGTCCAGCCCCACGGTCTGGAGGACACCGATACCCAGCTGATGCTCGCCGAAGGCGACATCACCTTCGAGGGGGTCGGCTTCGGTTATCCCGAGCGCGGCATGGTGTTCGAGCAGCTCGATCTGCATATCCCGGCCGGGCAGAAGGTAGGCGTGGTGGGCTCCTCGGGGGCGGGTAAATCGACCCTGATCCATCTCATCCAGCGGCTGGACGATGTGCAGCACGGCCGCATCCTGCTCGACGGCCAGGACATCCGCAGCGTCAGCCAGGACAGCCTGCGCGAGAAGATCGCCGTGGTGCCGCAGGAAACCGCGCTGTTCAATCGCAGCATCCGCGAGAACATCCGCTACGGCCGCCCTGACGCCTCGGACGAAGAAGTGGTCCAGGCCGCCCGCCGGGCATTCTGCGACAGCTTCATCCGTGAGCTGCCGCAGGGTTACGACACCCTGGTCGGCGAGCGTGGGGTGATGCTCTCGGGCGGCCAGCGCCAGCGCTTGGGTATCGCTCGGGCCTTCCTCAAGGATGCGCCGATTCTCATCCTCGACGAGGCCACTTCGGCGCTCGATACTCAGTCCGAGGCCGAGATCCAGGCCGCGCTGGACAACCTGGTGCACAACCGGACGGTGGTGGCCGTGGCACATCGCCTGTCGACGCTGTCGAGCTTCGACCGCATCATCGTGCTGCGCGACGGTCGCATCGTCGAGGACGGCCCGCCACAGGAGCTGCGCCGCCGCGGCGGCGAGTTCGATGCGCTCTGGCGCATGCAGGCCGAGGGCTTCAACCGTGATACCGCAAGCGGGCCATGAAGCGCGTCGCCTTGCAGTCGAGCAGCCTGCGCTCGCTGGGCTACGACCCCGAGCAGCAGATACTGGAGGTGGAATTCAGCAGCGGTGCGCTGTATCGCTACGAGGCGGTTCCGCCCGAGGTGGTGCAGGCGTTGCTGGAGGCCGACTCGCTGGGCCGGCATTTCAATCAGGTATTCAAGCCGCAGCACTATCGCTATCGGCGAATCGACTGAGCCACCACCCGCTTCAGTCAGGGTCGGAAGGGCAATCTAGACGTCCTTCGCGCCCTCGATCGCGTCGTGCAGCGAGGCGGCCAGGTCTTCGAGCCGATAGGGCTTGGCCAGCACGTTCACCCCCTCGGCCGCAGCCGATTGCTGAGCGGCCTCGGCATAGCCGCTGGTGAGCAGCACCGGAACGCCCAGGGCGCGCACTCGAATCTCCCTGGCCAGTTCAACGCCATTCATGCCACCTGGCATCATCACGTCGGAGAACACGACGTCCACCTTGCAGCCGTTGGCCAGCGCATTCAGCGCAGCGGTGGCACTGTCGGCGTGGCTGACGCGGTACCCCAGGTGCTCGAGCATCTCGCCCACCAGCGCGGCCACTTCCTCGTCGTCATCCACCAGCAGCACGCTGCCGAGGGAAGGGTCGGCGGCATCGTCGGCGGCGCGTTCATCCTCGGCGGGCTGCTCGGGCACACGCGCCGAACGCGGCAGCAGCATGATCACGCTGGTGCCGCGCCCGCATTCGCTTTCGATCCAGACGGTGCCGCCCGATTGCCGGGCGAAGCCGTAGACCTGGGCCAGGCCGAGCCCCGAGCCCTTGCCGATTTCCTTGGTGGTGAAGAAGGGATCGAACACCCGTGCGCGGACGTCCTCCGGGATACCGGTGCCGTCGTCGATGACCGCGAGGCGGACGAAGTCGCCGCGCAGGCCCATGACCGGTTCATCCGGCGCATTGCGTGCCTCGATCAGGATCGAGCCGCCATCGGGCATGGCGTCGCGGGCGTTGACCGCGAGGTTGAGAATCACCAGCTCCAGCTCGCCCGGATCGACTTCCACGGGCCACAGGTCCGGGGCGAACTGCACCTGCACGTGCACGTCGCCGCTCAAGCTGCGGTCGAGCAGCTCGCGCATCCGCCCGATGCGCAGCACCAGGTCGACGGATTCCGGCGCCAGCGACTGGCGCCGGGAGAAGGCCAACAGCTGGCGGGTGAGGGATGTGCCGCGCTGGGCCGCCTGGCGCATGCCGGCCATCAGGCGTTCGCGGCGTGCGGGATCGGCACGGCGGTCGAGCATGTCTAGCCCGCCGGAAATCACCATCAGCAGGTTGTTGAAGTCATGGGCGATGCCGCCGGTGAGCTGGCCGATGGCCTCGATTTTCTGCGCCTGGCGCAGGGTCTCCTCGATACGGGTGCGTTCGGCCATCTGCGTGCGCAGTTCCTGGTTGGCCTTTTCCAGCTCGCTGGTCCGTTCGACCACCAGCGCTTCGAGCTCGTGCGAGGCGCGTTCGCGCGCTTCGAGCAGCGCGCGCACCTCGTACTGGCGATGCCGCCCGCGCAGCGCCGCCTTCATGGCACTGGTGAGGGTAATGCTCTGCACCGGACGTTCCAGCAGCGAGACGTTGCGCAGCGCGGCGACCATGCGCTGGCGCCAGGCGGCCACGGCCGGTTGCTGATGCTTGCTGGTGAGCACCACGAATGGAAAGTCGGACCACGCCGGTTGCTGATCCACCCATGTGGCCAGTGCTTGGAGGTCCTGACCGAAGAGGCCTTCTTCGGCGATGAAAACGGCGTCGGCATCGGTTTCTGCGCGACGTAGCACCTCATCGACACTGTGGCAGACAACGGCGTCCATGCCGCTGCGGCTGAGCAGTTCGGCCGAGGCGGGACCGTCCCGGCCGATGGGGGCATAGACGACTACGATGGGGCCTTCTCGTTTAGTGGGCGTCGTCATGCTCGTCTGTCAGTAGCTGAGTCGCATCACCGGTGTATTCCGGTGTGCCCGATAGGATGCCGCTGAAGTGGCTGAGCGGCGGCCCGACCTCGAGGCCGGCGCTACTGAGGCGGTACTCACGGACGGTGTTTTCATGCCGTCCGCTGCGCTTTTTCACCACTGACAACGCCCGGCGAACGACGCCGGCATGCTCGAAGTAGCGCTGCATGATAACCGCATCGCTGAGATAGCTGATATCCACAGGCGTATCCATTGGGCCGACCAGGCCATGCTGGGCGAGCACCATGATGCTGATCACGCCTTTCTGGCCCAGATAACTCAACAGCTCGTGCATCTGCAGAATCAGGAATCGGCCATCAGGCATCGCGTGCAGATAGCCGTTGAGGCTGTCCAGAATCACCAGGCCGGCCCCCCGCACCTCTACGCTCTGGCGGACCGCGGCGGTGAACTCGCCGGGCGACAGCTCGGCCGGGTCGACCTGCTGCAGATGCAGCAGCCCCTGTTCGATCCACGGTTCCATGGGCAGCCCCAGCGCCCGCCCGCGCGCCAGCAGCGTGGCGATGTTTTCGTCAAAGACGAAGAAGGCGACCTGCTCGCCGCGTTTGCACGCCGCGACCGCATAGCTCAAGGCCAGCGAGGATTTGCCCACGCCGGCAGCGCCGACCAGCAGCGCGTTGGTGCCGCGTTCCAGGCCGCCACCCAGCATCTTGTCCAGTGCCGGATTACCGGACGAGGCCAGCTCACCGGAGAAGGACGAGTGGTGCTCGGCGGCGATGAGCCGGGGATAGATGCGCAGGCCGCCCTTGCGGATGGCGAAGTCGTGGTAACCGCCGCGAAACTGGATGCCACGCATCTTGATCACCCGCAGACGCCTGCGCTCGGCACCGTAGTCGATTGCCACCTGCTCCAACATGACCACGCCGTGGGAGATGGAATGCAGTTGCAGGTCGCCCACTTCCGAAGTCTGGTCGTCGAGCAGGATCACCGTGCAGTTGCGGGTGGTGAAGAAATGCTTGAGCGCCAACACCTGCCGGCGGTAGCGCAGAGGGCTTTGCGCCAGCAGGCGCATTTCCGAGAGGCTGTCGAAGATCACGCGACTCGGATTGGTTTCGGTGACCCGATTGAACACCTGCTGCGTGGTTTCACTCAGCTCCATCTCCACGGGGTGCAGCACCGTCAGTTCCAGGTCCGGGTCCAGGCTGGTCTCCGGCGTGACCAGCTCGAACACATCGATACCGTCGAGGGACCAGCCGTGCCGCTTGGCGACCAGCTCCAGTTCGTCCTTGGTTTCCGAGAGGGTTACATAGAGAACGCGCTCGCCCTGGCGGACCCCTTCGAGCAGGAACTGCAGCGCAATGGTGGTCTTGCCCGAGCCCGGGCTACCTTCGTACAGGTACATGCGGTTGGGGTCGAGGCCGCCGCCGAGAATGTCATCCAGCCCCTCGCTGCCAGTGGAAATGCGAGGGGGTTCATCGTCTGGTTGGAAGGAAAGATTAGTGAAATCGGTCATTCCGTTCTCCTTAACGCAGGCGCCGCTGCGTGCTTCGTTCCCACTCCTGCATGTCCATATCAGGACGGAGGCGGAGGGGAACAGGCCCGTTTCTCGCCTGGTGGGCAGGTCGGGCTGAATGCCGCTCGAATCGTCGCCTGATGCGCTTCTGATGTGCCGAAAATTGCGCGTTTGGCGGTCGACGTTCGAGGGGCGCAGTCATTTAATCCGACTCGCCAGCCGCCTGCCCGTTCCGCATGAATGTGCTCGGCACCTCCGCTGCAGCGCGCTCTCCAGGCGGCGCGAACATCTGCTGCGCGGTCCCCCCGGCCGCTTCGCTCGTTGCCCTTGGAGCTACTTCGAACCCCTCCGCTGCGCAACAGACTGCAACCATTGAACCTTGGATCATGGGCCGGGCTGCCCCATGATCAGCCTTTGCCTTCGCGGGTCGCCTGCATGTCTCGATTCTCTCGTCCGTCGGCTTCGGCACTGGGCCGCTTTCTGCAACTGGGCGGCACCGGCGCGCGCATTGCCGGCAACCTGCTGGTGCAGCGCATCACGCCAGGCAAGGCGCGTATCGACTGGGTGCTGGTCGGTGAACTGCTCGGTGATGCGCTTGGGCAGATGAAGGGCCCGGTGCTGAAGCTCGGTCAGCAGGCCTCGCAATGGCAGGACCTGCTGCCCGAACCGATCAGCGCGGCGCTGGCGAGCTTGCAGAACCAGGTGCCCTCGCTGCCATTCGATGCGCTGCAAGCCAATCTGCAGCGCGTCTACGACGGCAAGCTGTACGAACTGTTCGAGTCCATCGAGCCGGAGCCCGCGGCGGCGGCCTCGCTGGGCCAGGTCCACCGCGCTCGGGATCGGCAGGGCAGGGCGCTGATCATGAAGGTCCAGTACCCTGGCATCCGCGCCATCTGCGATGCCGATCTGCGCCAACTACGCCGCTTGATGCCGCTCGGGCGACTGTTCGGCACGCCGCCCGCGCGTCTCGATGCGGTGTATATCGAGCTGCAACGGGCCATTGCCGAGGAACTCGACTACGAGGCCGAGCGCGCCAACCTCGAAGCCTTCCGCGAGCACTTCAGCAACTGGCCGGGCATCCGCATTCCCTTTGCTGCGGGCGAACTCTGCCGGCCCGGTGTGCTGGTGCTGGAAGACCTGCCGGGCCGCTCCATGGCCGAGGTCGAACAGGCCCCGGCGGAGGTGCGCCAGCGCCTGGCCGAAACCCTCTGCGAATGGCTGGCCGAGCAGGCATTCGGTCTGCAACGGCTGCATACCGATCCGCATCCCGGCAACCTCGCCTGGACCGAATCCGGCGAGCTGGTGGTCTACGATTTCGGCAGCGTACTGCGCCTGGAACCGCGCTTGCTGGCCGGCTACGTGCAGATATTCGAAGCACTGCGTGGCACCTCCAGCGAGGCGCTGGAGCCTGGCTTTCAGGCCCTAGGCGGGCGCCAGCCGGGAAGCACGCCGCCGCACGGGCTGTACCGACGCATTCACCTGATGCTGCACCCGCTGCTGCAACCCGGCGCGCAGTGGGACTTCCGCGAAGCGGCGCTGCATCAACGGCTGTCCGAGCTGTTCCCGCTGATGATGTCCGCGCTCGGCAGCCTGCAACCGGCCTCCGGCACTTTGCTGATCAATCGCACTCTGGAAGGCCACTACTGGAACCTCTACCGGCTCGGCGCCTGCCTGCCCATCGCCGACCTGCTCGCCGAACATATCGAACGCTGGCGCAGCGCAGCCGGCGACCGTCGACCGTAAATCTGCTGGAGATCGTCATGCCGTTGGAATCATTCCCCGAAGGGTTTCGTGCGCTGGTCATCGGCGCATCCGGTGGCATCGGCGCCGCATTGGTCGATGCCTTGCGCAGCGATCCGCACTGCGCCTTGGTCATTGCGCTGAGTCGCTCGTCCGAGCCGGCGCTCGACCTGGCCGATCCCTCCAGCATCGAACAAGCCGCGGCCAGCGTGGTGGGGCAGGGGCCGTTTCATCTGATCATCAACGCCGCCGGCGTGCTGCACGGTGCCGAATTCATGCCGGAGAAGCGCCTGGCCGATCTCGACCAGGCACAGCTGCTCGCCACCTTCCAGATCAACACCTTCGGCCCGGCCATGCTGCTGCGTCACTTCAGCGGGCTGCTCGACCGCCAGCGCGGCGTGCTCGCCATGCTCTCGGCCAAGGTCGGCAGCATCGGCGATAACCGCCTCGGCGGCTGGTACAGCTACCGCGCCTCCAAGGCCGCGCTGAACATGCTGATCAAGACTGCTTCCATCGAGGTGCGCCGTAGCCAACCGAATGCGGTGCTGCTGGCGCTGCATCCGGGCACGGTGAACTCGGACCTGTCCCGACCCTTCCGTGGCGCCGAAATTGGCCGTCCGCCCGCGGATGCCGCGCAGGATCTGCTCAGGGTCATCGACAGCCTGGGGCCCGAGGCGAGTGGCGGGTTCCATGCGTACAGCGCAGAAGTGCTGCCGTGGTAGGGCCTCTCAGCCAACCGGGGTGGCGATTGCGCGGGCTACGGTTTCGGCCAGCAGTTCGAGCGAGAAGGGTTTGGTCATGAGTTGCATGCCGGGGGCCAGGCAGTCGAGGCGGGTCGCGGCCTGTTCGGCGTAGCCGGTGATCAGCACCACCGGCAGTCCAGGGTGCCGTTGCTGAAGCATTTCGGCGAGCTGGCGGCCGTTGAGCCCCGGCAGGCCGACATCGGTCAGCAGCAGGTCGAGCGAATCGAGCTGTGCGGCGACTTCCAGGGCGCTCTGACTGTCGGCGGCCAGGTGCACACGGTAGCCGAAATCCTCGAGCGCGCTCTGCAGCAGCGGCCGCACGGTGTCGTCGTCCTCGACCAACAGTACCGTGCGCCCGCCCCCTGCACCGGGAACGCGGCTCGTTGCCGCGGCCGATTCTTCCCGCGCGTCGGCAGGCGCCGCTGGCATGTGCAGGGCGACGCGGGTCCCCTTGCCCTGGCAGCTGTCGATGGTGATGAAGCCGCCGCTCTGGCGGACGAAGCCGTAGACCATCGACAAGCCGAGCCCGGTACCTTCGCCGAGGGGCTTGGTCGTGAAGAAAGGCTCGAACACCTTGTCCACCAGGGCCGCTGGGATGCCAATTCCGGTGTCGATGACGCGCACGCACAGGTATTCGCCGGCCTGCACGCCGTGGCGGGTGGCCTGCTCCGCTGGCAATTCCAGGCGCTGCGTCTCGATGCGCAATGTGCCGCCGTCCGGCATGGCATCCCGGGCATTGAACGTCAGGTTGAGCAGGGCGTTTTCCATCTGGCTGGGGTCGACCAGGGCGAGCCCGGCGGCCTCGTCGATAGCCAGCTCGAAGCGGATGGTTTCGCCCAGGCTGCGCTGCAACAGCTCGGCAAGCGAGCGGATCAGCGGATTGACCGCGGTCGGCCGGGTCTGCAAAGGCTGGCGGCGGGAGAAGGCCAGCAGGCGCTGGGTCAGGGAGGCGGCGCGCTGCGCCGAGCCATGTGCCGCATCGAGATACCGCGGCAGGTCGTCATGGCGACCGGTATCCAGGCGCAGGCGAATCAGATCCAGCGCACCGATGATGCCAGTCAGCATGTTGTTGAAGTCGTGTGCGATGCCGCCGGTAAGCTGGCCGACGGCGTCCATCTTCTGAGAGTGGCGCAGTTGTTCCTCTGCTCGGCTGCGCTCCTGGACTTCGACGGTCAGTTGGTCGAGCGCCTGCTGCAGTGCCTGGGTTCGCAGCTCGACCTCCTGCTCGAGCTGCTGATTGAACTCGCGCAGCATCTCCTCGCTGCGCCTCTCGGCATCGACGTCGATGATCACTACCGCCGCGCCCATCGGCTGCTCGGTGTTGTCATAGAGGGGCACGCCGCTCAGGCGCAGCCAGCGTTCGCCGCCGTTTTCGGGGTAGTACCGGTAGTCCTGGTCATTTACCTGCTCGCCGCGCAGGGCACGGGCACCGACGTACTGGCTCGGCGGTATGACCTGCCCGTGGCTGTCCAGGCCTACCCAGCGCCGGGCCCGGTCGGGCGCCGCCGAAGGTATCTTCCGGTTCGGCACGTACTCGTCGTACTTGGGGTTGCTGAGCAGTGTATTGCCGTCGGTATCGATGAAGCAGACCCCGACCGGAAGGTTCTCGATCAGTCGCTCGAAGCGGGCTCGCTCATCGACTTGGGCGGACTTCTGTCGCTGCCGGGCGAGCCGCTCCCGATGCAGCTGTATGCAGGTGGCCAGGCAGCTGAGCAGCGTGGCGGGCCCGGCCGGCTCTTCGAGTACCACGAAGTCGCTGATCTCCGACGGGAGGCGGGCACGGAGCACAGCATGGGGCTCGGTGCCGGAGCCCAGCAGGATGAACGGAATGGCTCCGCCGGCCGGCAGTTGCCCGAGCGCGGCGCTGAGGTTATCCAACGGCCCCGCCGCCAGCTCGTCGGCGAGCATCACGACGTCGACCGTTTCGTCGATGCGCTGTGCCAGGCTCGTCTGGTCAGTGCAAAGGCCGACGCTGTAGCCGTCGGCCGTCAGCAGCGCGGCGAGCTCGCGCCGTTTGTCGCTGTCGCGCATGCCGAGAACGATTCGCTTTGCTTCCGCAGTTTCGCCTGCCATCTGTAACGTGCGCCTTGTCTGGTTGGTGGTCCGATCAGGGCTCCCGATCGATCGGACATGGCTCGACGCGGCTGCCGGTGTCGGGCAGTGCGAAAGCAGGTCCGTCCTTGGGCGGACTGCCGACAAGCGAGAGTGTTCCCAGGAGCTGCATGGTCACCCGCTTGAGCACGGCATGGTATCGGTGAACGCCGGTGGGAGATAGGAGCCTGCGCCAAAGGGCCGCTAGACGGCCCGAACGTGTTCTGGACGTCTGCGGGTCTGTCGATCCGGTGCAGCGTGCCACGCGCGACCACGTCGAATTGGCTGCGGACTCGCCTGTCTGCTACAACGCACGTCAGCCCGGCGACCCGCGGCATCTGGCCGGTCAGATGGGCTACGAGACGACAGGAGCGCTTCCGATGATCGATCTGCCGCTGATGCTTGCCTTTATCGCAGCCGCGTCCCTGCTGACCGTCACGCCGGGTGTGGACACGGCCATCGTGCTGCGGACGGCCACGCTGGAAGGGCGGCGGCAGGCGGTATTGGCCGCGGCGGGTATCTGTCTGGGTTGCCTGGCATGGGGGGTGGCGGTCTCGCTCGGGCTCGGCGCGCTGCTGCAGGCCTCGGAACTTGGCTATACCCTGGTCAAGTTCGCTGGCGCCGCCTACCTGATCTGGCTCGGCTCGCATCTGCTGTTCAAACCTCGCGCCTCGTTCGACGCGGGCACGCTCGAGGCGCCTTCTGCAGCGAGGGGTCAGGCCTTCTGGCGCGGCCTGCTGACCAACCTGCTCAACCCCAAGGTGGGCGTGTTCTACGTCACCTTCCTGCCCCAGTTCGTCCCGCTCGGCGCGGATGTGGCCGCCTATTCGTTCTTCCTGGCCGGCCTGCATGTACTGCTGACCCTGGCCTGGTTCGCCATCCTGATCGCGGCAACGATCCCGCTCGGCAGACTGCTGCGCCGTCCCGCGCTGACCCGGGCGCTGGACCGGCTGACCGGTGGAGTGCTGGTGGGGTTCGGGGTGAGGCTGGCGGCTTCGAGCGGACCGTAGGGAGCGCGAAAAGCTCCGCTTCCGCGCTCTGGGGCTGGAGAACGGTTTAGGAAACGCAACGTCACGCTGCACAGCGCCATCGAACTGGTGCGTCTAGGAAGAACGCTGCTAGGTGGCACGCCTTTGCTTTCGTTGATCAGGCTTGGGTGGCGGCCTGGACCAGGGAACCAGGCATGTAGAACGAAAGTCTTACAGCCCATGCGCCGGCGCCTCGAGGCCAATTCCGAGCGTCGGTACGGAGCTGCCTTTCGCGAGTACATGGAGGTGAATCGTGAACCAGACCAGTTGCCCGGCTCCCAACGGTGCAGCCTCGAATATCGCCACAGGTCGATCCCATCGATTGGGTGCGCGGTGCCACACGGCATCGTGGTCCAGTCGTTTCTACGCTGGAAGTTGGCCATTTCCCTTGAATCACTGTTCCGCGATTTGTTCGTCGGGATGAATCGCCCATGCTCGCTAGACGCCGACTCGCTTAAGGATATGGCTAATGAAGATTTTAATTACAGGAAGTAAAGGTCAGGTCGGGCGCAGTTTGGTCGAGGAAGGGGCCAAAAGGGGATTGCACGTAATAGGTCTCGGTAGAGCGGAACTTGATGTCAGTTGTCCTCGATCCGTTGCGAATGCAGTGAAATCGGCGAATCCGGACCTGATCATCAACGCCGCCGCGTACACCGCCGTAGATGCCGCGGAGGAACAGGTCGAGGCGGCATATCGCATTAACCGAGACGGTGCCCTTCAGTTGGCCAAGGAAGCGCAGCGCCACGGTATTCCACTCTTTCATCTTTCGACAGACTACGTCTTCGACGGAGTACTGGCGCGACCCTATGTCGAGAGCGATCAAACGAACCCTATTAGCGTTTATGGTGCAAGCAAACGGGCCGGGGAGCTCCAGGTTCAGCAGTTTGAAAAGCACTTGATCTTAAGAACCAGCTGGGTGTTCGGCAGGCATGGAAGCAACTTCGTGAAAACGATGCTGCGCCTGGCAGGTGAAACGGAATTACGCGTCGTCGATGATCAAGTTGGCTGTCCGACCAGTGCGGATCGGATAGCGTCGGTTTTGCTCGACCTCGCATTGCGTTATCAGGCAGACGGCAAGCTTCCGTGGGGGCTTTATCACTACAGCAGCCAGCCTGCTTGCTCATGGTTCGAATTTGCCCAAGCCATTTTTGAGCAAGCGGTCCGCGCGGGGATCGTCCGGCACCCACCTCGATTGACGCCTATCGCTACCGAAGCCTATCCAACCCCAGCGAAACGTCCGGCTTGGTCCGTGCTGGATTGCAGTCGTTTTACGGAGGCTTTCGGCATCCCCCCTGCGCTGTGGTCCGTGGATCTGGAGGCAGTCATCGACGCTTTGAAAAGCCCGTGTGGCCTGTTCGATGAGGCAGTTTCGGCATAGTGAGTGACCGCTCAGATCGCGCCGCTGAACGGTCATGATTTCCTGAAACTTTTTCTTACACGTTCAAGTCGGACTCATAAGGAGCTCATGGGGGACGGGTAATGCCGTCGCCGGGCGAGCATCCGCTGATGGACCGAGGATGCCGCGACACCTGATGGATGCTGGTGCCGCGACCGAAGTGCACGGACCCTTGGCGATGATCCGCCTCCGCCGAATGGCGGCCTGAGCAGCGATGCACGAACGCTGAGCAGGGAGTAGGGACGATGCTTTTCAATTCAATGGAATTCATTGCCGGTTTTCTTCCGGTGGTGCTGCTCGGATTCTTCTTGCTGACCGGATCGGGCCGACAACGGTTGGCGGTGATCTGGCTAACGGTCGTCTCGCTGGTGTTCTACGGCTGGTGGAATCCGGTCTACGTCCCGCTGCTGGTCGGCAGCATGCTGTTCAACTACCTCCTCGGCGGCTACCTGCGCCGGCACCCGTCGCGCCGTATCCTGGCATTGGCAGTGGCTGCCAATGCGCTGCTGCTTGTCTATTACAAGTACACCGGCTTTCTCTTCAGCACCCTGGACGCCGCGCTGGAACTGGGCTGGCGCGTCGAGGACATCATCCTGCCGCTGGCCATTTCGTTCTTCACCTTCCAGCAGATTGCCTACCTGGTCGACGCCCATGATGGCGTAGTGGAAGAACACGACTTCGCCAACTATTGCCTATTCATCAGCTTCTTCCCGCAGCTGATCGCCGGACCGATCACCCACCACGGTGAGATGCTTGCGCAGTTCAACGACCGCGACAGCTTCCGCGCGCGCATCGACAACCTGTCGCTGGGCGCCACGGTGTTTTTGCTCGGCCTGTTCAAGAAGGTGGTGATCGCCGATACCCTCGCGCTGAAAGCCACGCCGGTCTTCAGCCTGGCCGCCGACGGCACCGTCCCGGCGTTCTACGACGCATGGACCGGCGCGCTGACCTACACGCTGCAGATCTATTTCGACTTCTCTGGCTACAGCGACATGGCCATCGGGCTTGCGCTGCTGTTCGGCATCAGCCTGCCGGCCAACTTCAACAGCCCGTTCAAGGCGCGCAACGTCATCGACTACTGGTCGCGCTGGCATATGACGCTGACGCGCTTTCTCACCGCCTACCTCTACAACCCCATTGTGCTGCGCGTGACCCGTGCCCGTATGGCAGCCGGCAAGCCGCAGCCGCGCCGCGGCAAGATGACACTTGGCACCTTCCTCGCGCTGGTCGCCTATCCGACAGTATTCACCATGTTCATCTCCGGCATCTGGCACGGCGCCGGCTGGCAATTCGTGGTGTTCGGCCTGCTACATGGCTTCTACCTGGTGGTCGCCCATGGCTGGCGCGCCTGGAAAGTACGCCAGGGCTGGAAGCTGGACAGCGAGGTCTGGTGGCATCAGGCGCTGGCCGTGCTGGTGACCTTCCAGTGCGTGGTGGTGGCGATGGTGTTCTTCCGCGCCGCCGACGTGCCGGCCGCGCTGGCGGTCCTCCAAGGCATGCTCGGTTTGAGCCCGGACAGCGTGCACATGGACCGATCGGACTTCGCCTATATCGCCGCGCTGCTGGCGTTCGTCTGGGGCATGCCCAACGTGCAGCAGTGGATGGGCCACTTCCGCACAGCACTCAACTATCAGGCCCAGCTTCATTGGACTGAACGGCTGCTGCCAGTCAGCGCCTGGCGTCCATCGGCAATCCACGGCATGGCGGTAGGTGTGCTCGGTTTCTTCGCCCTGGCGATCGCCTTTTCCATGGCGCCGACCGAATTTCTCTACTTCCAGTTCTGACCACGACAAGGAGTCCCGGCATGCAACAACTCTCCTGGCTACCGCCGCACCCTGACCTGGCCAGCGCAATCGGCCAGGCCAAGCGCATCGACGACCCACTGCAGCGGCTAAACGAAGCCGCTCGGCTGGCGGCATACCAGCGTGACTTCACGCTGACCGCACGGCTGGACAAGCTGGCCACCGCCGGCATCGAGCAGCATGCAGCGGCGGCACGACTGACGCCGCTGCGCGTGGCGCTGCTCGCCTCGCATACGGTGGACCACCTGCTGCCGACCATTCGCATGGCCGGCCTGCAGCGGCGCCTGGCGCTGTCGCTGCACGTTGCGCCTTACGGCATGTACCGCCAGGCGCTGCTGGCCGATGACCCGGCGCTGAACGCCTTCTCCCCCCAACTGCTGGTACTGGCGCTGGACGCCCATGACGCGCCGCTGCAACTGCCCTTGCACGCAGGCCAGGCGGAGGTGGATGCCGCCGTCGCAGAGCGCGTCGACGAGCTGCGCCTCCTTTGGCGCCGGGCCCGCGAGCGCTACGCCGCGCAGGTGGTGCAGCAAACCCTGGTGCCGGTCGCGCCGCCATTGTTCGGCTCTTACGAAGCACTGGTGCCGGCTTCGCCGCGGGCAGTCATCGAACGCTTGAATGCGGCTATCCGCGGCGCTGCCCGCGAGGATGGCGTGCTGCTGCTCGATTTGGCGTGGCACGCAGCCGCTTATGGCGACGGCCTGGCCGACCCGGTGCGCTGGTACCAGGCCAAGCAGCTGGTCAGCCCGGCCTTGGCCCCGCTTTACGGCGATCATCTGGCACGGATAGCGGCCGCCACTGCGGGGCTGTCGCACAAGTGCCTCGTGCTCGATCTGGACAACACCCTGTGGGGCGGTGTGATCGGTGATGACGGTATCGACGGTATCCAGCTCGGCCAGGGCAGCCCCAGCGGCGAGGCGTTTCTCGCCTTTCAGCGTTATGCCGCGCAACTGGCGCGCCGCGGGGTGATTCTCGCGGTATGCAGCAAGAACGACCTGCACATCGCCGAGGCGGCGTTCGCGCATCCGGAGATGGCATTGAAGCGCAGCGATGTCGCAGCTTTCGTCGCCAACTGGGAAGACAAGGCCGGCAACCTGCGGCGCATCGCGAGCATGCTGGATATCGGCCTGGACAGCCTGGTATTCGTCGACGACAACCCCGCCGAACGCGACATCGTGCGCCGCGAGCTGCCGGAAGTCGCTGTGCCGGAACTGCCCGACGACGTTGCCGATTACCCCGCGCGGATAGCCGCCGCGGGCTATTTCGAAGCTGTGTCCTTTACCTCCGACGACGCCGAGCGTGGCCGCAGCTATGCGCTTAATGCCGAACGCAAGGCCGCGCAGAGCCAGGCCACGGACATGGACGGCTACCTGCGCGGGTTGCAGATGGTGCTGCGCGTCAGCCGCATCGGCAGTGCAGAGCTGGCCCGCGCCACGCAGCTGATCAACAAGACCAACCAGTTCAATCTCACCACCCGCCGTTATACCGAAGCCGAAGTCGAGCGCATGGCCAGCGATCGGCAAGCCATTGCGCTGGCCCTGCGGCTGGAGGACAAGTTCGGCGATAGCGGCCTGATCAGCGTGGTGCTGGCGCGACCGGATGCAGCCATCGAGGCTGACGAACTGCTGATCGACAGCTGGCTGATGAGCTGTCGCGTGCTGGGCCGCCAAGTCGAGTCGGCGGTGCTGGACGTGCTGGCCGATGCAGCCGCGGCTGCCGGCTGGCGTGCCCTGGTTGGCGAATACCGCCCCACCGAACGCAACGGCATGGTCGCCGAGCACTATCCGCGACTGGGCTTCGAGCAGCGCTCAGCCCCCGATAACGCAACCCCCGATGCCAGTTTCTGGCGCTGCGAGCTGGCGTCACGCCTATCCATAAACCACCACATCCAGGTGCAAGCATGAACGAAAAGGAAATTCTCCAGGCGCTGACCCAGGTTTTTCACGACGTGTTCGACGATGACGACATCGTCCTCACGGCCGAAACCACGGCCGACGACATCGATGGCTGGGACAGCCAGGCCCATGTCCTGCTGATCGTGGCCGCCGAGCAACGCTTCGGCATCAAGTTCCGCACTGCTGAGCTGGAGTCGCTGAAGAACGTCGGCCATTTCGTGCAACTGATCCAGAGCAAGCTCGGGGGGCGTTGAGCCATGAGCGCAACTGTCGATAGCGGCCGGGGCGGCGCCGCCCGGACCGGAGCTGAACGGCAACAGGTGCGAGCCAGCTATCTGCTGGGGGTGTTCGCTGGGCTGTTCGCAATGCTCGGCGCCTTTGCCGCACTGCTCGCATGGCTGCACCACAGTGACAACCTGCCACCGCCGGCTTTCTCCAACAGCCTGTGCGTGGATGAAAAGCTGCGTTTCCTCCGGCACAACCCGATCGATCAGCCCAACCTGCTGGTCATCGGTTCATCAGTCGCCTGGCGTCATGTCGACGGTGACGTGCTCAGGTCGAGCGCCCCGGAGCTGCGTCCGTTCAACGGCGCCTTCTGTGGCCTGCATGCAAACCAGTCTGCCTATGTCGCCGACTGGTTGCTGGATCGCCAACCGAGCATTCGTCAGGTGGTGATGATCGTCGACCTGCTGGACTTCGCCGGCTGCTGGAAGGTGCCGGACGCGGTCTTCGACCGGGAAGATGCCGACCACTATGTCTATCAGCAGGCCTCGCGCTGGGGCTATTACATGCGCTATTTCTCGCCGCGTTCGCTGTTGCGCAACGCCCGGACAATCAAGGCTCAACGCGCCAACGAGATCGAATGGGACCCGCTGGTATTCACGCGACACGGCGACGGACCATTGGAGCCGCGCGCCGATCGAGGCCTTTTCTATGGCGAGCCCGACCCGCTGGACAATAGCTGCTTCGCAGCGCTTGGACGGCTGTCCGAACGGCTTCGACAGGAGCAGCGGCAGCTGCTGGTGGTGTCCACGCCGCTGCATCCGCAGTGGAAGGTCAAGTACGATGCCGACGGCCACTTCCTCGCCCGTTTCGATACCAAACTGAGCGCGGCCATTGGCGGACACGGTGGCGCAAAGTACTGGAATGCCGATCGAGAGTGGGTAGCGCCGCCCGGTGCGTTCGTCGATGCGATTCACCTTCGCTGGTCCGCCGTTCATGACTTTTCCGAGGCATTGGCCGACCAGCTGCGCGAAGCCGAACAGGCACGGCTTGGCGAGTCGGTACTGGCTGGCAGCGGCGTGTACGGTGCGCCCTGAGCAAACCTCGGCAAACGTCGCGAGGTCGGAGATGAGTAACGGAACGAGTCCGGCCAGTTGCTCGTCCTGCCGTATGTGGCACGGAGCCGCCGGTCGTCAGGTCGCATCGGGCGTGCGTGCTGTGGTATGGTCCGCGCCCTTTGCAATTCCGACCGACGTACCGACCGTATGAACGTTCCGACCCGCTCTGCCTGGCTGCCTACGCCGCCATAGCGAAACGCCCCACCATTCGATTCGGCCCATCGCGGCTGACTCGCCTCGCTGCTGCAGCGATCCGACCGCGCCCGTGCGGCCGTCAGTCATGCCTATATCTCGAACACGACGCGTTCTGAACGCCACTTTGCATGGTGCGGTTGCGTCCCTTGCCTCGGATTTACCAATGTTGCAATCGATCAAACACAACTGGCTCTCAAATATCCGTGGTGACGTGCTGTCTGGTCTCGTCGTTGCGTTGGCCCTGATTCCGGAAGCCATTGCCTTCTCCATCATCGCAGGCGTGGACCCGAAGGTCGGGCTGTACGCGTCCTTCTGCATCGCCGTGGTAATAGCCTTTGTCGGCGGCCGCCCAGGCATGATTTCAGCAGCCACCGGGGCGATGGCCCTGCTGATGGTCACGCTGGTAAAGAACCACGGTCTGGAATACCTCCTGGCCGCCACGCTGTTGTGCGGGGTGCTGCAGATCATCGCCGGCTACCTGCGGCTCGGCTCGCTGATGCGCTTCGTCTCGCGCTCGGTGGTGACCGGCTTCGTCAATGCGCTGGCGATCCTTATCTTCATGGCCCAGCTACCGGAGCTGACGAACGTCACCTGGCACGTTTACGCCATGACGGCCGCGGGCCTGGCCATCATCTACCTGTTCCCGTACGTGCCAAAGCTCGGAAAGGTCATTCCGTCGCCGCTGGTGTGCATCCTCAGCATGACGGCGGTAGCCATGTACTTCGGCCTGGACATCCGCACCGTCGCCGACATGGGCGAGCTGCCCGATACGCTGCCGGTTTTCCTCTGGCCGGACGTGCCGCTCAACCTTGAAACGCTGGCCATCATCTTCCCTTACTCAGCGGCGCTGGCCGTGGTCGGCCTGCTGGAGTCGCTGATGACCGCGACCATCGTCGATGACCTGACCGATACCACCAGCGACAAGAATCGCGAGTGCAAGGGGCAAGGCGTCGCCAACATCGCAGCGGGCATGCTGGGCGGCATGGCTGGCTGCGCCATGATCGGACAGTCGGTGATCAACGTGAAGTCGGGTGGGCGCACGCGTCTGTCCACGCTGGTCGCCGGTGTTGTGCTGCTGTTGCTGGTTGTCTTCCTGAGCGATTGGGTCGGGCAGATCCCCATGGCCGCGCTGGTGGCGGTGATGATCATGGTATCCATCGGCACCTTCAGCTGGGACTCGGTGCGCAACCTGCGTCGGTATCCGCTGTCGACCAATATCGTGATGGTCGCCACGGTGGTCGTGGTTGTGTTCACTCATAACCTGGCCTATGGCGTTCTGGTTGGCGTGTTACTGGCCGCGTTGTTTTTCGCCAACAAGGTTGGCCACTACCTCTCGGTGAGTTCCGAATTGAATGAAGCGGCGGATCACCGTACGTATACCGTTGCCGGCCAGGTGTTCTTCAGTTCGGCGGACAAATTCATCAACGCGTTCGATTTCAAGGAGGCGATCGCCAAGGTCACGATCGACTTGCGCCGCGCGCATTTCTGGGACATCACCGCGGTCGCTGCACTGGACAAAGTGGTGATCAAGCTGCGCCGGGAAGGCACCGAAGTGGACGTGCTGGGTCTTAACGAAGCCAGCGCCACCATCGTCGACAGATTCGGCGTGCACGACAAACCCCACAGCGCCGACGAGTTGATAGGTCACTGAGCCGAGCCGGCACCGCTGCGGGAATACCGGTGCCGGCTATTAGGCAGCCACCGTGACCTGCGGCAGATGGTGGAGAGCGGGGCGTTTCGCGAGGACCTGTTCTACCGGCTGAATGGCGCGTCGCTGAAGCTGCCGCCGTTACGTGAGCGGGCGGACAAGGCGTTCCTGATCGACCGCGTCTTTGCCGAGTTGGCCGAGGGGCGACCGGGCAATCCGCACCTGCGTGGCGATGCGATCAGCGCGCTGCTGGCGTATCCCTGGCCGGGCAACATTCGCGAGCTGCGCAACGTGCTGCAGTACGCGCTGGCGACCTGCGAGGGGGACGAGATCACCGTGCAGGATCTGCCGGATGAATGCCTGCCGCGCATTCTCGCCCGCAGCCGGCAAGCCGAGTCGGAGCCGGAACCCGAGTCGGCCGCGGCCTTGCGCGAGACGATGCGTCGCCATCGCTGGAACGTCAGTGCCGCGGCGCGCGAACTCGGCGTGTCACGGCCGACGATGTACTGCCGCATGCGCCTGCTGGGGATCGAGGCGCCGATCTGACGTGAGTCAGCGCGCCGCGGGCTCGGTGCCCGGTTGGCCCGCCACCTCGATATCGAAGGCGATGCTCCAGTTCTGCAACGGGTAGGGCTGGTGCACCAGGGCCTTGATGTTCGCTTCGGCGGGCATCAGGTCCTTGAGGTATTCGTAGGTCGCATCGGCACGCATGGGATCGCTGTCGCGTAGCTGGCCGGCGCCGCCCACCTGGTAGCCGGCATAGCTGACGCGTGGTTGGCCGCTGAGTTCGCGATCGGCGCGCAGGCGGACGATGGTGTCGGCCACGATCTCCACGGCAGCGATGGGCACCTCGCCCTGGTCGTCCTGCAGCATGAAGCCCTTGTTCTTCACGTCGCGGGCCTCGTGGCCGATGTAAGGCTGGTCGAACGCCAGCGGCGGGTGCGGCACGTGGAAGTCGATCAGTACGTCGCGGCCGTCCAGTGTGGCCTGACGGGGCGACAGGGGCACCCATTCCTTACGCTCGATGACGACGTGGTGATAGACCTTGCCGAGCATCTGGCCGAACCAGCGGTAACCGTTGGCCGACAGGTGCACGCCCTTGTCGGTGTAGGGGTAGACCGGCCCGACCAGGTACCAGCCGGGCTCTTCCTGAGCCAGTTCCCATTGCGCCATGCCGACCGCGAGCGAACCGTCCTTGACCGAGGATTTGGCGTCGGTCTGGTAGCTGAAGAAGGCCGGCATCTTTTCCTGCCCGGCGATGGCCTTGGCGGTGTCGGCATAGAGGTCGTCGCGCAGCTGGCGCAGCTTGGCCTTGTAGTACGCCTGATCGTTCTTGCCGCCATTGGTATGGGAATAGTCGTACTCGCCCTGCAGCCAGAAGAATGCGCTGATGCTGTAACTGGCCTGTTGCGCGTCGGCCAGCGCCTTGGCCTGATCGACGGCCTGGGTCACGCGCAGGTATTCGTTGGTGCCGCCGGTTTTCGAGAGCTGGGCGATGGAGCGACCCGAGGTCGAGGCGTTGCTGGCGACGAACAGGTGTTCCGGATCGGTGTCGCGGCCGAGGTGATGCAGATAGAGCCGACGTGCCATGTTCAGCGCGCCGACTTCCACCGATTCGCCTTCCTCCTGCGCCTGCGGCGCGAGCTTGCCGACCTTCTCTGCATCGAGCACCACGGCCGCGTTGCTCTTCTGCTGCACCACGGCACGCAGCGGGGTGAAGGCTGCTTCGCCCACCGGCTTGAACGCCGCGCCGCTGAACGCCGCCGAGCGTGGCGACTGACCGAGCATGAGGTTGTCGTAGCGTGGCGCGACGGACAGCGCCGGCCAGCCCTCGGCGGCGGAGGCCAGCGACTGCCCGTAGGTGATGATGTGGTTGTACTTGCTCTGCAGCGGCTGGGTCAGCTCGTTGGGCTTGGCCATGAGCTCGGCGGTCACCCGCTTGTTCTCGGCATCTCGCTCGGCGAGCTGACTCTCGGTGACTTCGGCGAAGCAGGGTGCGGTGATGCTCATCAGCGCCGCGGCAATGGCCAGGCGCAGGGCTGTGGAATGGCGGAGGCGTTGGAGCTCGGGCATGGGCGGTTCCGGGGCGGCACTGGATCGTCTGCTGAGGCTGCGTCGGGCGAGCCGTAGCAGGGTGGACGCGCTTTCGACGATGGCAATCGAGGTAAGTTCGTGGCGGTCATGCCGATGCAGGATTGGCTATGCTGTCCGCCATTCCCGGGGCGGCTTCGATGACTCGAACGATGCCGATGCTGGCCGCTGCCCTGGCAGGTCAACCCGTAGCGGAGAAGTGTTCATGAGCCACAAAGCCATATTCGTACAGCCCGGCGGCGGTTATGAGCGGGTCATCGTCGGCACCAGCGAGGCCGCCCGGCCCGAGGCCGGCGAGATCACCGTGCGGCTGCGCGCCAACTCGTTGAACTACCACGACTTCGCGGTGGTGAGCGGCATGTGGGGACCCAGCGAGCCGCGCATTCCCATGGCCGATGGCGCCGGTGAAGTGGTGGCGGTGGGTTCCGGCGTGACTGAATTTGCCGTTGGCGACGCGGTAGTCAGCACCTTCTTCCCCGACTGGCTGGCCGGCGAGCCGCTGGTGGAAGGCTTCGCCACGGTGCCGGGCGACGGTGTCGATGGCTATGCCCGCGAAATGGTCACCGCCCGCGCCACCTCGTTCACCCATGCGCCCAAGGGCTACAGTCATGCCGAGGCGTCGACCCTGACCACCGCCGGCCTCACTGCCTGGCGTGCGCTGATGGCCGACGGCAAGCTCAAGCCCGGCGACAGCGTGTTGATCCAGGGTACCGGCGGCGTGTCGATCTTCGCCCTGCAGTTCGCCAAGATGGCCGGCGCCACGGTCATCGCCACCTCGTCCAGCGACGCCAAGCTGGAGCGCCTGCGGGAGATGGGCGCCGACCACCTGATCAACTACCGAACGACACCCGCCTGGGGCGAGACGGTGCGCGAGCTGACCGATGGCCGCGGCGTGGACCATGTGATCGAGGTCGGCGGGCCGGCGACGCTGGCGCAGTCGATGGTTGCGGCGCGCATCGGCGGGCATATCTCGGTGATCGGCATTCTTACCGGCATTGCTGGCGAGCTGCAGCTGGTGCCGGCACTGGTGCGTCAGTTGCGCTTGCAGGGCGTGCTGGTGGGCAGCCGCACGCAGCAGCAGGAAATGATCCGTGCCATCGATGCCAATGGCATCCGTCCGGTGATCGACAAGCGGTTTGCGCTGGACGAGATCGTCGAGGCGTTCCGTTACCAGGAGAGCAACCAGCACTTCGGCAAGATCTGCCTGGAGTTCTGACGCCGCTGCCGTGCGGCGGCCAAGCGGTACGGCGGCATCACGGTCGTCTATGTTGGATAAGTGCCCGCTCCGAGCGATGTCGGGGCGGCGCGATCACGACAATAAGGATGACTACGATGCGCTTGCTACACATCACCCAGTTCACTCTGGCGGCAATCGTCGCGACGAGCTCCGTGGCCTACGGTGCGCTTCTGGAAGGCGGGGCGGTTGCCGCTCCCGATGAATACAGCGCCAAGGTGGCCGCCCAGGTCCTGAAGAATGGCGGCAACGCGGTGGACGCGGCGGTAGCGACCGCCTTTACCCTGGCCGTCACCTATCCCGAGGCGGGCAATATCGGCGGCGGCGGTTTCATGACCCTGTACATGGACGGCAAGCCGTATTTCCTGGACTACCGGGAAGTCGCGCCGAAGGCCGCCAGCAAGACCATGTTCCTGGATGATCAGGGCGAGGTGATCGAGAACCTCAGCCTGGTGGGCGCCCGGGCAGCCGGCGTGCCGGGCACGGTGTTGGGTATGTGGGAAGCCCACCAGCGCTTCGGCAAGTTGCCCTGGAGTGAACTCATCACCCCGGCAGTCGGTTATGCCCGTGAAGGCTTCACGGTGGCCGACCAGCAGTTCCAGTATCGCGAAGACGCCATCGGCCTGTTCAACGGTACGACCAACTTCGAGGACTACTTTGGCAGCATGCGTCCGGGTGCGACCTTTCGCCAGGCGGAGCTGGCCGAGACGCTGGAACGCATCGCCGACCAGGGTCCGGACGACTTCTACAAAGGCAAGACCGCCGCATTGCTGGTCGCGCAGATGGAGCGCGATGGCGGGCTGATCACCCAGCAAGACCTGGCCGACTATCGCGTCAAATGGCGTGAGCCGATGCGCATCGACTGGCGTGGCAACAGCCTGTACACCGCGCCGCTGCCCAGTTCCGGCGGCATCGCCCTGGCCCAGCTGATCGGCATCAAGGAGCGCCGTGCCGCTGACTTCGAGGGTGTCGAGCTGAACTCGGCGCGCTACATCCATCTGCTGGCGGAGATCGAGAAGCGCGTCTTTGCCGATCGCGCGGACTACCTGGGCGATCCGGACTTTTCCGATGTACCGGTGAAGCGGCTGACCTCGCCTGAATACCTCGCGCAGCGCGCCGCCGAGATCAACCCCACGGCCATCTCTGCAACGGAGAAGGTACGACCGGGCCTGGAAAGCCGTCAGACCACGCACTTCTCCATCGTCGATGCCGACGGCAACGCGGTGAGCAACACCTACACCCTCAACCTGGACTACGGCAGCGGCGTGGTGGTCAAGGGTGCCGGCTTCTTGCTCAACGACGAAATGGACGACTTCAGTGCCAAGCCGGGTGTGGCCAATGCCTTCGGCGTGGTCGGCAGCGACGCCAACGCCATCGAACCCGGCAAGCGCATGCTGTCGTCCATGAGCCCGAGCATCGTCACCCGCGACGGCAAGGTCAGCCTGGTGCTGGGTACGCCCGGCGGCTCGCGCATCTTCACCTCGATCTTCCAGGTGCTGAACAACGTCTACGACTTCGGCCTGCCGCTGGAAAAAGCCGTGGCCGCGCAGCGGGTGCACCACCAGCTGTTGCCCAAGGACACGATCTACTACGACGCCCATGCGCCGCTGACCGGAGAGGTGGCGCAAGCGCTGGAAGCCATGGGCTATACGCTGGAGGATCAGGGCTGGTTGATGGGTGACATCCAGGCGATTCGCGTCGACGGCAGACGTCTGCAGACGGGGTCTGACCCGCGTGGGCGCGGCGTCGGTCTCATCGTCAAGCCGTGAGACCGGGGTGAGCGGGCGGCCATGCCGCCTGCCAACGGCGATGCGTCAGCCGGCCCTGACGCATCCATGGCAATGCCCAGTGGGCGGCGCGTCACTTCATGCGATGGATCGCGCACAGTTTGTTGCCGTCGGGGTCACGCACATAGGCGACGAACATCCGGCCCAGGCTGCCGTCACGCTCGCCCGGCGGGTCCTCGCAGGTACTGCCGCCGTTGGCGAGACCGGTCTCGTGAAACGCCCTGACCTGCTCCGGCGAGCTGCACTTGAAGCCAATGGTGCCGCCGTTGGCCGCGGTGGCTTGTTCGTCGTTGATGGGCTCGGTAATTCCGAACGTGCTGCCGTCGTGGCGATAGAAGTACCGGGTGTGCCCGGTCGGGGCCTTGTGCAGCATCGGCTCGCCTGCGCCGAGTACGCCGAGCACGGCATCGTAGAAGCGCTTCGACCGTTCTATGTCATTCGAACCGACCATTACATGATTGAGCATGGGCCCCTCGCTTGGGTTTGACGTGAACTTGCACTGTAGCTGGCTTCGCGCGGGCATGCTGCCCGGTGGCTGGCTGTCACGCATCGGGATCAGCCATGAGGATGAAGCTCACGGGCCTCATGGGATAACCACCCGGCCTTGCCGGCTGGCCTTCTCGTAGCGCTCGCGGAGCACCTCGGCCAGGCGCTGCTTGGCCTGGTCCTCGCCGTGGATCAGGCGGATCTCGCTCGGCCATTGCTGCATGCGCGTGACGAAGCCCACCAGGTCCGCCTGGTCGGCGTGGGCGGAATAGCCACCGACGCTGTCGATGCCGGCGCGGATGTCGATGCGCTCTGCGTCCAGATCGACGAAGCCGCCCTCCGGCCCGTAGGTCTGTATGTCCCGTCCCGGCGTGCCCTTGCCCTGGTAGCCGACGAACACCACGTTGTGCCGCGGGTCCCCCAGCATGGCCTTGAGGTAATTGACGATGCGTCCGCCCGAGCACATGCCGTTGCCGGCGATGACGATAGCCGGGCGTGCGGTCTGTGCGAGGTGTTCGACGATGCGCATGTGTTCGTCATGGCTGTCGACGGTGATGAGCTGCTTGAACGACAGCGGCTTGCGGCCTTCCTCCAGGCGATGACGGGCGTCTTCGTCCCAGTAGCCTTGCAACTCCTTGTACGTGGCGGTGAAGCGGCTGGCGAGCGGCGAGTCGAGGATGATGGGAAGCTGCGGCCAGTCGATATCGGGGTCGCCATCCCTGGCCTGTTCTGGCGCTTCGACAGGCGTGCCGCTGGCTTCGGCCGCTTCGCGCTTCTCGTGGAGGATTTCCTCCAGCTCGAACAGCAGCTCCTGCGTTCGGCCGATACTGAACGACGGAATGAGCACCGTGCCCTGGTCGGCCAGCGCCCGCTCGATGGCAGCCTGCAACCGCTCGCGGCGGTGCGCGCGATCCTCGTGGCGGCGGTCGCCATAGGTGCTTTCGAGAATCAGCAGATCGGCGCGTTCGGGCGGAACCAGGTCCGGCAGCAGCGGTGAATGTGGCGCGCCCAGGTCGCCGCTGAATACCACGCGCTGGACGTCGGAGCCCTCGCTGAGCTCCAGCTCGACGTAGGCCGAACCCAGCACATGCCCCGCCGGCTGCAGGCGTACCTTGCACGCGCGGCCGTCGGTTTCGTTGAGGGTGAACCAGTGATCGTAGGGCAGGGCGATGATGCGCTGCTCGACGACCTTGAGGTAGCGCTCCAGTTGGTCCTGGTCACGGCTGATGGAGAGCCGGAAGGCATCCTCCAGTACGATCGGCAGCAGCCGGGCGGACGGTTCGCTGCACAGGATCGGCCCGTCGAAGCCCGCTGCCAGGAGGTTCGGGATACGCCCGACATGGTCGATGTGCACGTGCGTCACGATCAGCGCCTTGACACCCTCGACGGAGAAATCCAGCGCCAGCTCATCTTCGTGCCCCGCTTCGTCGTCGCCCTGAAATTGCCCGCAGTCGATCAGTACGCTGCTGTTTTCGTCCATCCACAATTGATGACACGAGCCGGTCACGCCTTCGCGAGCGCCGTGGTGGATGAGTTTTGGATGCTTCATCGGGTGTCCTTAACGTGGACCGATAGGGCTCGGCAGAAGAGTGCGATGCCAGTGTTCGCTGACGCTAGATTGGGCAATTGGCCGTCGCGCATAGTTTCCGCCGCCTGACGAGCCGGTTCTTGCCGGCCAAGCAAACGCCACGCGGGCATGCTCCCAGACGGCTACGCCGTTTAGAATGCACGGCCCGCTGCCAAGATGCCCGTCCCATGACCACCGCCCCCCTCGTGATCCTCGAACGACACCTGCTCGACGCCCTGGCCGCTGCGCCCGAGGAGACACGGCGGCTGTTTCACGGGCGGGGCCGCTGCTATCCGGGGCTGGAACAGCTGACTGTCGACTGGCTGCAGGGTGTGCTGCTGGTGGCGCTGTTTCGCGACCCCGGTGCGGCGGAGCTGGAGGCGCTGAAGCGGATGCTGCGGGCGCTGGCCGAGTCCTCGGCATGGCAGCAGCGGCAGGTTCAGCACCTCCTGCTGCAGCACCGCTACCTGCCTGACGCGCCGACCGAGGCACTGTTCGGCGACGTGCCCGCGGAGTGGCAGATCAGTGAGAACGGCCTGCACTACAAGCTGGATCTGGGCCGCAAGCAGAACAATGGGCTGTTCCTCGACATGCGCTATGGGCGCCGCTGGGTAAAGGAGCATGCGCGCGGCAAGCGCGTGCTCAACCTGTTCGCCTACACCTGCGGTTTCTCGGTCGCGGCGATCGCCGGCGGCGCCGAGCATGTGGTCAACCTGGACATGGCCAGCGCGGCGCTGACCCGGGGGCGCGAGAACCACCGCCTGAACGGCCATGAGATCAGTCGGGTCAGCTTTCTCGGCCACGAGCTGTTCAAGTCCTGGGGCAAGGTCCGCAAGCTCGGACCCTACGACCTGATCATCATCGACCCGCCGTCCTTCCAGAAGGGCAGCTTCGCGCTGACCCGCGACTACCAGAAGATCCTGCGCCGCCTGCCTGAGCTGCTGAACCCGGGCGGCCAGGTGCTGGCGTGCGTCAACGACCCGGATACCGGCACCGACTTCCTGATTCAGGGCATGGCCGCCGAAGCGCCGCAGCTTCGTTTTTCCGAACGCCTGGAAAACCCGCCGGAGTTTCCGGACATCAGTCCTGAGAGCGGGCTCAAGGCGTTGTTGTTCGTGGCGCGGGACTAGGGCTCAGGCCCGTTCAGCGCTCGGCAACTTCCGCACAGCTGGGCTCGATGGTGAAGGTGCGTGCCGAGTCCACCGGCCCGAGCTTTTCCAGCGTGCGCCGGCCCAGCAGCACCGGGTAGTTCATCTCGTCGCGGTCTCTCAGGGAGAACTCCTCTTCGAGCAGACGATCACCGACGCAGACCTTCATCAGCACCACCGGCCGATCTTCCTTGCCGCCGGCGCCGCGCACGGTCAGCTCGCGCTGCAGCTTGCGCTCGATGCGCGACTTGACCAGCTTGTCTTGCTCCACGTCCTTGAGGTCCAGATCGAAGCGGACCCACTTGTCGCCGTCCTTTTCGAAGTAGTCGAGGTCTTCGGCATGCATGGACGAGGTCAGGGCACCGGTGTCCAGCTTGAATTTAACCGTGACGTGCTCGGGCAGTATCTGGCCGCGCTCCACCCAGCCCAGCGGGGTGCCGTCGGCGGCAAGACAGGGGTAGGACGCGAGCGAGAAAAGCAGGGCAGCCGGTACGGCGAGCAGACGGGAAGCCATCAAGAACGCTCCTGAGCAGTGGGTTCGCTCAATAGAGCGGCATCCAGGGCGGAACGTTCAGCGCTGCTGCGGCGCTGTGCGGGACGAGGAGGTGCCCTGCGCCGCTTCGCGGATGGCGATTTCCTCGCTGAGTGCGCGGACAAAGGCGTCCACCGCGACCGGCAGGTAACGCGAACTGCGCACGTACACGCCGAGGTCGCTGAACACCGAGCCGCCGTCGTTCAGCGGTACGTGCACCAGAGTGCCGTTGGCCAGCTCGGCCTCGATGCCGATGCGTGTCTGGAAGGCGACGCCGGCGCCGCGCTTGGCCATCTGCAGGGCCAGCTCCACCGAACTGGTTTCCAGCGGCGCCTTGTGCCGCGGGCGAGTGCGTGCGAGCAGCGGTGCCAGCAGGTGATGGATGGACAGGTCGCTCTTGGCCAGGATCAGCGGGTACTCGGCGCAGGTGGCGAAGCTGACGTCCCGGCGCTCGGCCAGTGGATGCCCCGGCGCGACGATGGCGCCCAGGCGGAAATTACCGACGCCCAGCTGCTGCAGATCGGCGGTACGCGGCAGGGCGAAGGCCAGGCCGATATCCGCCTGGCCGCTGGTCACCGCGTCGGGAATGGCCTGCGAGCCGAGGCTGGTTACGCCGACCGTGACGCGCGGATAACGCTCACGCAGCTGTTCCAGCACGCCGGGCAGCAGATCGGTGGTGACGCCGGATACCGTGGCGATCTCCACGTGGCCGGTGCGCAGGCCCTGTAGCGCGTCCAGTTCGGAGCGCACACGCTCGGTGTCCTGCAGTACGACGATGACGTGGCGGGCGAAGATCTCGCCAGCGGCGGTCAGGCGCAGGCCGCCGGGCAGTCGCTCGAACAGCGGCGTGCCGACCTCGTCTTCGAGCTTGAGAATCTGCCGGTTGACCGCCGAGGAGGCAACGTTGAGCCGGCGCGAGGCTTCGCGGATCGACTGGCAGCGGCGCACCATGTCGAAATAATGGATGGCCGGCGAGTGGATGCGCAGCTTGCGGGCCAAGCCTTCAGCGCTCCGCTGCCGGTGGCTTGAGCCCGCAGCCCTTGAGGATGATGGCGATCAGATTGTCGCTGGCAAGGGTGAAGTCCGCGCGGGTCATCCGTTTGCCGTTGATGCGGCGGATCTGATCGGAGAAGTCGGCGTAGTGCTGCGTTCCGGCCCAGATCAGGAAGATCAGGTGCATGGGGTCGACCGGGTCCATCTTGCCGGCGGCGATCCAGGCGTCGAATACCGCGGCGCGGCCGCGGAACCAGTTGCGATAGTCCTGGTTGAAGTGCTCGGACAGGCATTCGCAGCCGCTGATGACTTCCATGGCGAAGATCTTCGAGGCTTGCGGGTGGCGCCGCGAGAATTCCATCTTGATGCGGATGTACTCGGCCAGGGCGGTGGCCGGGTCGTCGTCCACGGTGAGGTCGTCGAAGGCGGTATCCCAGAGTTCGAGGATGTGCCGCATGACCTCCACGTACAGCCCCAGCTTGCTGTTGAAGTAATAGTGAACGTTGGCCTTGGGCAGCCCGGCGCGGCTGGCGATGGCGTTCATGCTGGTGCCCTTGAAACCGTAGCGGGCGAATTCCTCGGCGGCCGCGGCGAGAATGGTTTCCTCATTCTTCTGGCGAATGCGGCCGGCAGGCTTGCCTTGGGCGGTGTAGAGCGGCGGCGGTGCGTTGTTCTTGTCCATGTTCCCTATCCGTGAGCGCGCGGGCAGTCGGCCTTCGGTGTGAGCGTTAGCCCGGCAGGCGGCCGTACCGGTTCGGTGGGCTGAAGCCCACCCTGCGGTTCAGGCCCACCGAGGCAGGGCGGTGGTTAGCTGACTGGGCTGATTCTGCACGACTTTACGTTGCGCGAGCAGCCGTTGCGCTTGTTGAAGCGAACGCGACTGACACGGCAAGGTGCCGCCCGTTGTCCGGGCGGCGGGCGCATCAGAAATGCGCCTTGACGATGAAGTTGGTGACGTTGTTGTCGGTGTTGAAGGCATCGGTGTCCTCGATGCCGTACTTGTTCGACCAGTAGTCGTATTCGATACCGACGTAGAGCTTGCCGGGCGTGTAGTCCAGCGCCTTGCCGAGGTCGTACTTGACCTGCGGGTTGAAGTGGAAGTTCTTCTTCAGCTCGGTGTTGCCGTTCTTCTTGTCGTTGACGACCCAGTCGATGTAGCCATCGAAGAGGATGTCCGACTTGCCGACCGGGAAGGTCATGGCCCAGGTCGGGGTGATCTGCCACTGGCCGCTCGGCTTGCCGGTGATGCCGTCGGGCTTGCGGTAGTAGGTGTTCAGGGCGAAGCGATCGAAGCCGGGGATCGCCAGATCCACCGCCGGGCCGAGCAGGTAGTTGCGGTTGCGGCCTTCGCCGCGCTCGTAGGTCGCCGAGATCAGCACGTCCTTGACCGGGCCGAAGGACAGGTCGGCGCCGCTGATCTTGCCCAGCGAGAGGCGTGGGCTGAACTCGCCGTAGTAGGTATGGCCGTCGCTGCCGGAGATGCCGTTGTACCACTTGTTGTCGACGAACAGGAACATGTCCCCCCAGGTCCAGCCGCTGGCATGTTCGAAGGTGATGGTCTGCTGGATATCGCCTTCCTTGCCGCCGGCGGAGTCCACGGCGAAGTTCTTGCCGTAGAGGTAGGTAAGGCTGTTGTTCTGCCAGAGCATGGGGCTGGCCATGGCTTGGCTACTGAGGATGAACCCGGCCGCGAGGGCTGCGGTGGTCAGGCTGCGCTTCATTGAGTATGTCTCCGTATTGGCATTTGAGTGAGCTTGTAAGTTGTCCAAGCGGTCAGGCTTTGGTCCCATAGCAAGCGCCGCGCCAATCACGGATTGCGGTTGTAGCGTAAGGTTAACTAGATGATTTGAAAGGCTATTTTGTGGCGATTGAAATCCAGGAAGCGCGCGGCCCGGCTTCCGCGCAGCTGATTGTCGGGCAGGGATGACCTGACCGATGCGTCAGCTTGCTTCAGTTTGGGGCGAGGGCAATGGCGGATCGCCAGGGTTTCGACCGAAACGGTGCAGCCGCACGGCGGTCGGGCGATGAGAAAGGTGGGATGCCGGCGTGCGACTGCCGGCGCGAGGCCGGCAGTCGGTAAGCGCCAACTCAGTGCTGGGTGACCAGCGCGCTGTTGTTGGTGCCGTTCTGGTTGATGTAGGCAGCGTTGCCGTAGCCGGCCTGGCTGACCAGGGCGTCGTTGGCGAAGCCGTGCTGAGTGACCTTGGCCAGATGGTCGTAGCCACTCTGGGTCAGCAACAGCTCGTTCAGGGTGCCTTCCTGGCGCACGGTGGTCAGGTTGTCGCCGCCGGTCTGCTCGATGTCGCTGCTGTTGTGCCAGCCATGGCTGACGCCGACGATTTCATTGTCGCTGCCGTTCTGCACCGCGTTCAGCTCGTTGCCGACGCCGTCCTGCTGGAAGTGCAGTTCGTTGCCGCGACCCTGCTGATCCACCGAGGCGACGTTGAGCCCGCCGTGCTGGATGGTCTTGGCGGTCTGATTGCGGCCGTGCTGGTTGATGTCGGCCTCGTTGGCTGTGCCGAACTGCTCGGTGGTCGCAGTGTTGTTGCCGCCGAACGGGCTGTTGCTCTGTGTGATGCGCGAATCGTTGCCGTTGCCGTACTGCAGCGCAAAGGCGTTCTGCGCATTGCCGCTCTGGTCGATGTCCACCCGGTTGTTGTTGCCATCCGACAGCATGTAGGCCTCGTGCTGGTGGCCGGTCTGGGAAACCATGGCGTCGTTGCGCCAGCCGACCTGCTCGACTTCCGCGATGGAGCCGAGGCTGGCGACCTGAGTGACATGCGCATCGTTGTCGGTGCCTCGCTGGTCGACAAGGGCGCGGTCGCCCCAGCTGGCGGTCTGGGTGATGCTGGCATTGTTCAGTTCGCCGTCCTGTACCAGCTTGCCTTGGCTATTGATCGCGGCGCTCTGGGTGATCAGACCATAGTTGTGCTTACCGGTCTGCTCGGTGGTGGCGCTGCTGGTCGTGGTGCCGGTCTGGAAGGTTTCGGCAACGTTGTGAATACCGTTCTGGTTCTGCGTGGCGCCGGTCTTGTAGGTACCGGTCTGTTCGACCGTTGCGTTATTGCCCCAGCCGCGCTGGTTCTGCGTAGCGGCGGTCAGGGCGGTGGCGCTCTGCTGGGCATCGGCGACGTTGTAGTTGCCAGCCTGGGACTGCGTTGCGGTCGTCTCCCGCGAGTGGCTCTGCTCGACCGTCGCCTGGTTGCCGAAGCCGCTCTGGCCCTGCTTGGCCAGGTTGCCCGAACCGCCGCTTTGCAGCACTTGCGCGACATTGATGATGCCCAGCTGGTCCTGCTCGGAGGTGTTGTTGGCCGCGAAAGCCTGGGCAGTGGCGACAGTCAGGATGGCTGCTACAAGAGGTTTGAACTTAAACATTTTTGTCACTCCATGGATGTTTTAAGTACAGCGGTATTTCCCTGGGATTAGCGGTACTGGCGAACCACTACCGTCAGACCGCGGCCGCTCTGGCTGACATTGCTGCTGTGCCCGCTGCCGGTCTGTTCGATGAGGGCGCGATTGCTCGAGCCCTGCTGTGCGATGGCGGCACGGTTGTCCGCGCCGATCTGTTCGATCTGGGCCTCGTTGCCGAAGCCGTCCTGGCTGATCAGCGCTGCGTTGCCCTGGCCGATCTGTTCGATCGAGGCGCTGTTGGCGTAGCCGTTCTGAAAGATGTAGGCCTCCAGCTCCGCGCCGCTCTGGGCGATGCGTCCGGACATGCCTTGCCCGGCCTGCTGAACGACCGCGAGCGCACCCTGCGCGCCGCTGGCAGCCTGACCGAAAGCGGATGAGTGAATGGCGGAAGGAACGAGTTCATTCGGGGCCAGATCGCCCGGAATGGCGACCTCGGCATGGCCGTAAGGGGCCAGCAGGAGAATCATGGGCAACAGCAGGTCATGCGCAATCCGTTGCGAGCGTTTCATGGGCGTCCTGTCCTGATCGAGCTCAGATGCCGACATGTTTGCCTCGATTCAGTGCAGAAAACATCCATCCAACGATTGAAAGTGTTGTCTGTTGGTGCGCAAGAGGTGTTTACGTGGACGCGAAAAAACACCGCGGCGGCAGCGCGGTGTCGGTTGCATGATCGGGGCTGTCGCCAGGGGCCGCTGGCGACGGAGCACCGGCCGGCGTTGCGCCGGCCGGTGTGTGTCAGTTCAGCTTGCTCAGGTACTTGCTCAGCGCAGGGTGCTCGCTGCCGTTGCCTTCGGCGGTCTGCCAGAGACGGCGTTCGACGCCCTGAGCGATCAGGTGGGCGACGGCAGCCTCGATGGCGGAGAGCACGCACAGCTGCGCGGGCTCGTTGGTGGTGTAGCCTGCCTCGGCTTCCAGCAGTTCCTTGAACTCGATGAACTTGTAGACGTTGGCGCTGCGGCCGATGGAGAAGATCGTCTTGGTGGTCATCACGTTGGACAGCACTCGCCCGCTGCGCACGTCGATGGCCCGCAGGTTCACCGTCACCTGGTCGACGCGATACTCCTGCGAGACGCCGATGCCCAGGTAGCGTGCGCCCTGGCCGCCGCTGCGCACGTTGGTTTCGTAGGCGACGATGGCGCCCTCCATGATGATGTTCGCTGCCAGCAGCGAGGGCAGTTCGGACTGGATGTTGGGCGCGACATCCGGCTTGGCCTGGGAGGCACGAATGATCTTGCGCTCGGTCAGCACGTTCTGCAGGCCTTCGCGCTCGAGCACCACGAACCAGCCGCTGGCCTGCATGGCATCGACCAGCATGCTGGCCGCGCCCTGGGTCACCGCGGTGGAGAAGGAGCTGGCAGGGGTCGGTTTGTACTGCCCGGTCTGGTCGCGAAAACCGTACACCGCAGCCACCAGCGGGCCTTTCGGGCGCGGCAGCGCCAGCAGATCCTCGTAGGTGGAGGTGCGTGGGGTCAGCGTGGGCGGATGCTGGTCGGCAGGCAGGGGCTCGCGAATGCTGCAGCCCTGAAGTAACGCCATCATCCCTATGGCTACGAATAGGCTTCTCATGGCCTTTGTTTCTCCTTGGGGTCAGTTCTGCCCGACGATGATTTCGGACATTTCTCCGGTGAGGCGGTCGGTGATTTCCACGATGAGCATGCCGGCGTCGCCGTTGTAGACGCGCACGATGAAATCGTCGGTGGTCACGGTGCCGGTCTTGCCGCTGCTCACGCCACTGAGCAGGTCGCCCAGCAGGCGCGACTCCAGCTGGCTGGTGAAGCGATCCAGCGCGGACTGGTTACCGAACAGCGAGGAACGATCCAGCGCATCCGGATCCTTCTTGTTGTTCTGCGCCTGGGCATTGCCCAGCAGCCAGGCACCGTTGAGCGGGCTGCCACCGAAGGAGGGATTGACCGGGGTATAGACCAGCTCGGTGGCGCTGGCGCCGGCACTGAGCAGCAGGCCGCCGAGCAGCATGCCGAGGGGCTTGTGGGTGTGCGGTTTCATAATTCGTCCTTGGCCATGTCAATGTTGTCTTCGAACAGCGCTTCGATCTTTCGCCGATTGATTTCCTCAACCACGAAGTCGGCCGCCTCATAGGCCGGCTCCTTCATGTCCGCCACGTTGGGCTGCAGAAAGCGTCGGTAGAGCGTCTGGTTCTCGTGCTCGACCCAGACCAGAACGCCCCAGCGGGCCGAGGGCCTCTCCTTGATGGCAAGGTTGAAGTCCAGGCTGCTGATGTCGTTCAGGCGCTCGCAGAAGCGCAGGTAGAACTCGTGACCGGAGCGGGAAATCGTGTTGTTGGTGATGAAACCCTGCAGCTCGGCTTCGTCTGCCTGGGCCGTCAGGCCCACCAGCAGCAGAAGCAGCGCGCCGGTGCGTTTCACGACACCGCCTCGCTGACGTGGGCGAGTACCAGCGAGGCGCCCTGGGCACGGTTGCTCGCGCCCAGTTTGCGCAGAGCGTTGTGCACATGGCTCTTGATGGTATGGATGCTCAGGTGCAGCTTCTCGCCGATCTCCGCATTGGAAAGACCCTGACCGGCGAGGGCGAGAATCTGCTTCTCCCGCAGCGTCAGCTCATCGATCACTTGATTGGCGCTGCTCAGCTGCCGGTAGCGTGACAGCAGTGCCTCCATCAGCTCCCGTGGCAGCCAGTCGCCGCCGGTGAGCAGCGTGCGGATGCCGCGAACGAAGATGGTGCGCGGGGTGGCGCGGTAGAACACGCCACGGATCCATGGGTGGGTTTCGACCAGCCGGCGCGCCTGGTCCGGCTGCGCATTGACCAGCGCGACCGGCGTGTCGCCGATCTGCCTGAGCAGGTGAACGTTGGTGTCGCGGTCGTAGCTCCCCACGTCGAGCAGCACCAGCGCTGCCTCGACCTCGCCGCGCGGTGCCGAGGCGTGGCTGAGCGTCCAGTCGGGGCAATCGTACAGATGCTGCCGCAGGGTGCTGTTGAGCGAGCTGCTGGCCGAAAGCAGCAGTACACGGGGGGAGTTGGGCTGATAGGCCGGCACGACGTCGTCTTTCATTCGCATGTCCTTTGCTGAATGTTGAAGGGGAGTCCTGGACGCGTGGGCTTAAGCATCCACGCGCAACTGAAAGTAGTTCAGCTTTGCGACAAAAAAAAGTCAAAAGTTGAAATTCGTGTCAGCTTTCCGACGAAGAGGGGCGGGTGATTTTCTACTGGCGCGGCTGCAGTGAAGTTCCTACGCTGATGCGGTTGGCAGATGGAGACCTGCGATGAGCGATCCCTTTTTCTGGGTTCTTCGCGGACTCTGGGGGAAGAGCGAGTTGACAGTCAGGGAAGCAGGTAAATTGGCAGTCGCCAAACACACCCTTCACCTGTCCCTGCTGTCGCCGTGCATCCTATTGATCTTGCCTCGTTCTGGCCAGGCTATGACGCCGTTGCCTGCCGTTCATCCGCCAACAACTCCCTTCTGATTGAGCTCGAGCCTCAAGCCGGTTCAGTGCCCAAGTGCGGGCGTTGTGGTCAGCTCAGTCCGTTGATTCACGAGCGCCGAATTCGTCTGGTGCGCGATCGTGATCTGTTCGATCAGCGCGTCTTGCTTCAACTACCCGTGCGCCGAGTCGATTGCCTGAACTGTGGTCGGGTGACCGAGCGGATCGACTGGCTGGAGCCTGCATCTCGCCTGACCCGGCGGTTACAGGTCTGGCTCGAAAGCTTGCTGCGGCTGCTGCCGATCAGCCACGTCAGCCAGCTCACCGGCCTGCACTGGCACACCCTCAAGACGCTCGACAAGCGCCGCCTGCAAGCCGAGGTAGGTACCTTCTATTCAAGCGGTGTCCGCCGCCTGGTGATGGACGAGTTCGCCCTGCACAAGGGGCATCGCTATGCCACGGTCATCATGGACGCCGAGCGAACACGGGTGCTGTGGGTCGGCCACGGCAACAGCCGTGAGGCGATCCGCCCGTTCTTTGAATTGCTCGGCGAGCACTGCCAGCAGATTGAGGCGGTGGCCATGGACATGAACACGGCTTTCGACCTGGAGGTGAAGAAGCATTGCCCGCAGGCCGAAGTGGTGTACGACCTGTTTCACGTCGTCGCGCGCTACGGTCGGGATGTGATCGACCGAATCCGGGTCGACCAGGCCAACCTTCTGCGCGAAGACAAGCCGGCACGAAAGGCGGTCAAGCAGAGTCGTTGGCTGCTGCTGCGCAACCGCGACAACCTGAAGGACGGACAGGCCGTGCAGTTACAGGAGCTGCTTGCTGCCAACCAGCCGTTGGCTACGGTCTATGTGCTCAAGGATGCGCTGAAGGATGTTTGGTACGCCCCCAGCGTACGAGAGGGTTGGCGACGCTGGCGAACCTGGCTGCGACATGCTCGCGAGAGCGACCTCGCGCCGCTGCAACGCTTCGCTCGCAACCTGCGCAAATACGCGCGAGGCATCCTTGCCAGTGCTCACTTCCACATGCATACCAGCGTCCTTGAGGGTGTTAACAACCGCATCAAGGTAATCAAGCGCATGGCCTATGGATTCCGGGACTCGGAGTACTTCTTCCTGAAAATCAAGGCCGCCTTCCCCGGGAAAGCGCGATGAACCTTTTTCTGGATGGTGTTCTTTTCGGCTGCGCTGGCGCTCAACTTGTCGCCCGGCCCGGATCTGCTCTACGTGTTTTCCCGAACGCTCAGCGGCGGCCGGCGCATCGGCATCATTTCCGCGTGCGGCGTTTGCAGCGGGGCGCTGGTGCACGTGGTGTTCGCCGCGCTGGGTATTTCGGCGATCCTGGCAACGTCGGCGCTGGCGTTCACTGTGGTCAAGTACGTCGGTGCGGCCTATCTGCTCTACCTGGGCTTCCAGGCGCTGCGCTCGGCCGGTGCCGGCGGAACGCTGATGCCCAAGGCAGTGCCGCAGGCGTCGGCCTGGAAGGCCTATCGACAGGGCGTTCTGGTCGACCTGCTGAACCCCAAGGCGGCGATCTTCTTCATGGCCTTCCTGCCGCAGTTCGTGCGCCCCGAGCACGGCGCCGTACCGCTGCAGCTGCTGGTGCTGGGCGTGCTGGTCGTGGTGGTGGCGATCGTCGTCGAATGTGCGCTGGTGCTGCTGGCCGCGCGGGCGACCACGGCGCTGCGCAGCAATCCCGCGGTGAGCCAATGGCTCGACCGCGCGCTGGGCTCGATCCTCATCGGCCTGGGGATACGTCTGGGCCTGAGCGAGCGCATCTGAGGGAATTGCACGGCCCGGTACGGTTCTCAACAGGGGAAGGTTGCCGATCGGCAATCCACGACGGGAGCTGCGTATGTCAAATCAGAGCAAGCACACCTGCGCGACGCTGATCCCCTGCCTGCGCTATCGCGATGTCGCCGCCGCCATCGATTGGCTGGGCCAGGCCTTCGGCTTCGAATGCCAACGCCAGTATCGCGATGAGCAGGTGGGCATCACCCACGCGCAGCTGGCCTTCGGCAACGGCATGGTGATGGTGGCACCGGTGATCGATTCCGAATATGGACGGCTGCTGCGGCAACCGGACGAGATCGGCGGTGCTGCTACCCAGGGCCTCTATGTGATCGTCAACAGCGCCGATGCGCTTTATGCCCAGGCCAAGGCCGCTGGCGCGGAAATCGTCATCGATCTCAAGGACGAGGATTACGGCGGTCGCGGTTTCAGCTGCCGCGACCCGGAAGGGCATCTGTGGAGCTTCGGCACCTACGACCCCTGGGCGGACGAAGCGGCCGGCACTGTGGCGCAGGCCTGAAGCCGAACGGCCGCTGCGCCGACCATCGGCGGGAATGATCGTCCCGCCGCGGTTGTCAGCTTAGCTACAGACGACTGCGGAGGGAGGAACGACGATGGCCCATGCAAATCTCCACGGCGCCCTGGTGGTGCTGACCGGCGCCTCCAGTGGCATTGGTCGCGCCGCGGCCCAGGCGTTCGCACGGCAGGGCGCGCGCCTGGTGCTGGCGGCGCGTGATGCCGAAGCTCTGGCGGAAACCGCCGACGAGTGCCGCGCGCTCGGTGGCGAGGTGCTGGTGGTGCCCACCGACGTCACCCATAGCGATGAGGTGGAAGCCCTGGCCAGCGCGGCGGCGGAGTTCGGACAAGGGCGCATCGACGTCTGGATCAACAACGCCGGCATCGGTGCGGTCGGTGCCTTCGATGAGACGCCGCTCGATGCCCACGAGCAGGTGGTGCAGACCGATCTGCTCGGCTACCTGCGCGGTGCCCATGCGGTTCTGCCGTATTTCAAACAGCAGCAGCGCGGTGTGCTGATCAATACGCTGTCGGTGGGTAGCTGGGTCGCGCAGCCGTTCGCGGCGGCCTATTCGGCGAGCAAGTTCGGCCTGCGCGGGCTGTCCCAGGCGCTGCGCGGCGAGCTGGGGCCCTGGCCGGGCGTGCACATCTGCGATGTCTATCCTGGCATCGTCGACACGCCCGGTTTCCGCGACGGCGGTAACTATGCCGGACGCTCGTTGCAGCCACCGCCACCCCTGATCGACCCGCGTCAGGTGGCCAACGCCATGGTCAGCCTGGCATTGCATCCGCGGCACACCACCTCGGTCGGCGCCACCGCGACCCTGCTGCGTCTGGCGAACTTCCTTACACCGGGCTTTGATCGGCTCAACGGCCTGATCACCGGCTTCGCCCTGGGCCGGGCACAGCGTGTGCCGACGTCGTCGGGCAATCTGTTCCACCCGCCGCTGGGGCAGCGGCGCATCGACGGTGGCTGGCGTTCGGCGGTCGATGGCGATAAGCACTGGCTACTGATCGGCGGTATCGCGGCGGCGGCCGTGGGTGTCTGCCTGTGCCTGACGCGGCGGCGCTGAACGCCCGGGTCAGCGACCCTTGGGCGCGGCGCTGACACCTTCAAGGGTGGCAAAGGAGGTGTCTTTGGCCGTCAGCAGGAAGTCGCGCATGAACGGCGAATCGAGCATGTCTGCGCGAATGCCGGCATAAAGCGTGGCGAACAGGCCCTTGTCGCCGAGACGCTTGGCGGTGACGTAGCCGCGCGAGCTGTACTCGTGCAGGGCCCAGTTGGGCAGACAGCAGACCCCGCGCCCCGATGCGACCAGCTGCATCATCATCACGGTGAGCTCCGAGGTGCGCACCTGCGCGGGTTCGATATCGGCCGGTTCGAGGAAGCGGGTGAAGATGTCCAGGCGATCCCGCTCGACCGGATAGGTGATCAGCGTCTCGCTGGCCAGATCCTCTGGCCGTACGTACGGCCGCGCGGCCAGCGGGTGCTGGTTAGCCACCGCGAGCAACGCCTCGTAGGTGAACAATGGCACATAGGTGATGCCCGGCAGCTCCAGCGGGTCGGAGGTCACCACCAGGTCGAGATCGCCGCGGGCCAGGGCTGGCAGCGGCGCGAAGGAAAATCCGGACGCCAGGTCCAGCTCCACTTCGGGCCAGGCGTCGCGGAACTGGTCGATGGTCGGCATCAGCCACTGGAAACAGCTGTGACATTCGATAGCCATGTGCAGGCGGCCGGCCGTGCCACCGGCCAGGCGGGCGAGGTCGCGTTCGGCACTGCGCAGTTGCGGCAGCATCAGGTCGGCCAGTTGCAGCAAGCGCAACCCGGCGCTGGTGAAGCGCACCGGGCGGGTCTTGCGCACGAACAGCTGAAGGCCGAGGCGCTCCTCCAGCTCCTTGAACTGATGGGAGAGCGCCGACTGGGTCAGGTGCAGGCGCTCGGCGGCTTCGACGAGACTGTCGGTTTCCCGCAGTGCATGAAGCGTCTTCAGGTGGCGAATTTCCAGCATGCCGAACTACCTTGCGAAGCGGGGTAAGCACGGCCTCGAGCAGCAGGCCTGATGTCCCTGAATGAATAAGAAGATGAGCAACGCTCATCCCCCGCAAGTGTGTCCCAGCATCTGGATGCTGTCGAGTGGCCGCTACGCAATCGGCCGGGCCATTCAGAACCAGAGCCGCGAAACCATGTAGGCCAGACCAAAGAAGAACAGCAGCGCGGCAACGATCATCGCGCCGTCGCGGGCCATCATGCCCAGCCCCAGCACGCTCAAGGCGGCGCCGGCAGTGGAGTTGCCGAACGGGATCAGCTCCAGCGGCGGCATGGTGGCCGCTATTGCCAGGCACAGCACGGCATTCAGCCGATTCGCCAGGCCGTTGGTAAGGAAGGTCAGCCGTCGCTTGAGCAGGCGGTCGACGAAGCCGGCAATGCGATGCAGGAAGGCTATGGCCTTGTCGTACTTGCTGCGCGAGGCGCTGCGCTTGAGCAGCCATTTGGGTAGCCAGAAGTGCTTCCGGCCGATCAGCAGCTGAATTGCGATCAGCGAAACCATCACCGCGAACACGCTGGGCAATCCGGGAATCCCCGACAGGGGCGAGAACACCAGCAGGCCTGGTACCAGCAGCAGGGCACCGAAGCTGCGCTCATCGGTGGCTTGCAGCATGCACTCGATGCTTACCGGCTCACCCGGCTCCCCGGCCTGCTCGAGACGCTCCAGCAAGCGTTCGAGGTTCTGCGGTGGTGTTTCGGAATTCATGAGGGCGCCTTCAGGTTGAGTTCTGGTTTAGAGCCCTGAGCGCGCGAAATGCTTCAACATGAATATTTCTTGCTTTGAAATGAAATTACGTGAGTTTGTTTCATTGGATTGGCCCGCGGACAATCCTCGCATTCATGCAGAACGACATTTCGGAGTGAGTAATGGCTGTAGCGCATAACCTTGGCTTTCCACGCATCGGTGCGGATCGCGAATTGAAGACGGCCCTCGAGGCGTACTGGAAAGGCGAGCTGGACGAGCAGGGCCTGCGCCAGGTCGGTCGCCAACTGCGGGCTCGTCATTGGCAGGCCCAGCTCGACGCTGGCATCGAGTTGCTGCCGGTGGGCGACTTCGCCTGGTACGACCAGGTGCTGAGTCATTCCTTGATGTTCGGCGTCATCCCGCAGCGATTCCGTCCGGCCGAAGGCCAGGCGACGCTGGACACCTTGTTCGCCATGGCGCGCGGCGTGGCCAGGAGTTGCTGCGGTGGTGCCCAGGCTCAGGAAATGACCAAGTGGTTCGATACCAACTACCACTATTTGGTCCCGGAGTTCAGCGTCGACCAGCAGTTCCAGCTGTCCTGGACGCAGCTCTTCGAAGAGGTCGAAGAGGCCAAGGCGCTGGGGCATACCATCAAGCCAGTGCTGATCGGCCCGCTGAGCTATCTCTGGCTCGGCAAGCTCAAGGGCGAGGCGGATCAGACCCAGGCCTTCGACAGGCTGGAGTTGCTGGACCGGCTGCTGCCGGTTTACGGCGAGGTGCTGGACCGACTGGCGGCGCAGGGAGTCGAGTGGGTACAGATCGACGAGCCGATTCTGGCGCTGGACCTGCCGCAGGACTGGAAGAATGCGTTCGAGCGCGCCTACAACCTGTTGCAGCGGGCGCCGCTGAAGAAGCTGGTCGCCACCTACTTCGGCGGCCTGGAAGACAATCTCGGTCTGGCTGCAACCCTGCCGGTGGACGGTCTGCACATCGACCTGGTGCGCGCCCCGGAGCAGTATCCGGTGATTCTTGATCGCCTGCCGGCCTACAAGGTGCTGTCGCTGGGGCTGGTCAACGGGCGCAACGTCTGGCGCTGTGATCTGGACAAGGCGCTGGAAGTGGCACGGCATGCGGCCGAACGCCTGGGCGAGCGCCTGTGGCTGGCGCCGTCCTGTTCGCTGCTGCACAGCCCCGTCGACCTCGAGCGCGAGGACAGGCTGGACGAGGAAGTGAAGAGCTGGCTCGCCTTTGCGGTGCAGAAGTGCTCGGAAGTCGCCACGCTCGCCCGGGCCATCGACGATCCGCAGGACGCCGAGGTGCAGGCTGCGCTCGCCCGCAGCCGCGCAGTCCAGGCGGCCCGCGCGCAGTCGCCGCGCATCCACAAGCCGGCGGTACAGGCACGCCTGGCCGCCATCGAGGCCAAGGACAGTCGGCGCACGTCGGTGTTCGCCACGCGCATCGAGCTGCAGCGCGCGCGGCTGCAGCTGCCGGCATTCCCTACCACGACTATCGGTTCGTTCCCGCAGACGCCGGCGATCCGCCTGGCGCGGCAGGCTTACAAGCAGGGCAGGTTGTCGCTCGGTGACTACACCGAGGCGATGCAGGCCGAAATCCGCCATGCGGTGGCGGTGCAGGAGCAGATCGGCCTGGATGTGCTGGTGCATGGCGAGGCGGAGCGCAACGACATGGTGGAGTACTTCGCCGAACAGCTCGAAGGCTACGTCTTTACCCGCTTTGGCTGGGTGCAGAGCTACGGCTCTCGCTGCGTCAAACCGGCGATCATCTATGGCGATCTGAGCCGTCCGCGACCGATGACCGTGGACTGGATCCGGTATGCCCAGCAGCAGACGGACAGGATCATGAAAGGCATGCTCACCGGTCCGGTGACCATGCTGATGTGGTCGTTCGCCCGTGAGGACGTGCCGCGCGAGGTGCAGGCGCGACAGTTGGCGCTGGCCATTCGCGACGAGGTCTGCGACCTGGAGGCTGCCGGCATCCGCATCATCCAGATCGATGAGGCGGCGTTCCGCGAAGGCCTGCCGCTGCGCCGCGAGCAGTGGCGGCACTACCTGGACTGGGCGGTGGAGGCGTTCCGCCTGTGCGCCAGCGGGGTGCGCGACGAGACGCAGATCCACACGCATATGTGCTACAGCGAATTCAACGACGTGATCGAGTCCATCGCGGCGATGGATGCCGACGTCATCACCATCGAGACCTCGCGTTCGCAGATGGAGCTGCTCGAAGCGTTCCGTGCCTTCGACTATCCGAATGACATCGGCCCGGGCGTCTACGACATCCACTCGCCGCGCGTGCCGGATACCGCCGAGATGGTGCAGCTCCTGGAGAAGGCCGCCGAGTGCATTCCGGCCGAACGACTCTGGGTGAACCCGGACTGCGGGCTGAAGACCCGTGGCTGGCCTGAGACCGAGGCGGCGCTGGTGAACATGGTGGCAGCTGCCCGGCAGCTGCGCGCGGCGCGAAGCGCCAAGGTCGCCTGAGCGATGGCGCTGTCCGGGGCTCGTGTCAGCCCTGGGCGGCGTGCTCGAAGGTGGTCAGGCGTTCGGCGGTCCGGCTGTCCATGTACTGCTGCAGGCGTGCCGTTTCGGCGGCTTGCAGGAACAACCCGAGCTTGGTTCGGCGCCAGAGAATGTCGTCAACCGTAAGCGCCCATTCCTCGACGATCAGGTAATCCACCTCGCGGGCATACAGCCCGGCGCCGAAGCATTCGCCGAGATCCTGAATGCGCTCGGTGCCCTTTAGCAGCAGCCAGCTGCGCGTGCCGTAAGTGTTCGTCCAGCGGCGGGCGACCGGGCCGGGGAGCCATGGGTAGCTGGCGCAGAGGGCATGGGCCAGAGTGGATGGATCATCGAAATGTTCGCCGCCGGGTAGCGTTGCTCCGCGGGTCCAGGCGCCTTTCATTTCCGGAAGCAGCGGTGCCAGCTGGGCCAGGGCTGCTTCGGCGAGCTTGCGGTAGGTGGTGAGCTTGCCGCCGAACACCGAGAGCAGGGGTGCATCGCTGCCGCCGTTGTTCAGTGTCAGGGTGTAGTCGCGGGTGATGGCCGATGGTTGGTCTGACTCGTCATCGCACAGCGGGCGGACGCCGGAGTAGCTGTGGCGGATGTCTTCACGGGCCAGCTGGTGTGTGAAGTGCGCATTGACGATGTCCAGCAGGTAATCGATCTCGCCGTCGGCGATCTGCACCCGGGTCGGGTCGCCGTGATACTCCTGATCGGTGGTGCCGATCAGGCTGAACTGCCCGAGATAGGGAATGACGAAGACGATGCGCCGATCCTCGTTCTGCAGGATATAGGCATGGTCCCCATCGTAGAGCTTCGGCACCACGATGTGGCTGCCCTGAATCAGGCGCATGCCGTGCGGGGAGCGTTGGCGAAGCTGTTCATCGAAGAAGGACGCCACCCAGGGACCGGTGGCGTTCACCAGGGCGCGCGCCCGGATGGAAAAGCGGCTGCCGTCGTCGCGTTCCAGGTGCAGGTGCCACAGCCCCTTGCTGCTGCGTGCGCTGACGCAACGGGTGCGGGTGTGGATATGCGCGCCCTGCTCACGGGCGGCCATGGCGTTGAGCACCACCAGGCGGGCATCGTCGACCCAGCAGTCGGCGTATTCGAAGCCGTGGCTGATCTCGTGCTTCAGTGGGCTGTCGGCGCCGAAGCGCACGCTATGCGAAGCGCCTAGCTTCTCGCGCTTGCCGAGGTGGTCGTAGAGGAACAGGCCGGTACGGATCATCCAGGACGGGCGCAGGTGCGGTCGGTAGGGCAGCACGAAACGCAGTGGCCGAATGATGTGTGGCGCCTTGGCCAGCAGTACCTCGCGCTCGGCCAGTGCCTCGCGCACCAGACGCAGTTCGTAATGCTCGAGGTAGCGCAACCCGCCATGTATCAGCTTGCTGCTGGCCGACGACGTGTGCTCGGCCAGGTCGCCCTGCTCGCAGAGGAAGACTGTCAGGCCACGACCTGCGGCGTCTGCCGCAATTCCCGCGCCGTTGATGCCGCCGCCCACAACGGCCAGGTCGTAGACTTCCGCGAGCGGTGCAAGAAGAGGATGATTCATGGGCGCTTGTGACTACCGAACGTTGATCCGTTACGTTACCGCCATTCATCAATCATTAGCACTACAAAGCCATGACACCCGCCATCGACCTGTTGAAAAAAGCCCGCGCCGAGCATCGTGTGCACAGTTACGAGCACGACCCGAAGTCCGCCTCCTATGGTCTGGAGGCCGCCGAGAAACTGGGACTCGAGCCCGCGCAGGTGTTCAAGACGCTGCTCGCCTGCACCGAGAAGAACGAGCTGCTGGTGGCCGTGGTGCCGGTGGCCGGCACGCTGGATCTGAAGGCACTGGCCCAGGCTGCGGGGGCGAAGAAGGTGGAAATGGCCGACCCCATGGCCGCGCAGCGGGCCACCGGCTATCTGGTGGGCGGCATCAGCCCGCTGGGGCAGAAGAAGCGCCTGCGCACCTTTATCGACAGCTCCGCACAGGCGCAGCCGAGCATCTACGTAAGCGCCGGCCGGCGCGGGCTGGAAGTGGAGCTGGCACCGGCAGTGCTGGCCGAGCACACGAGCGCAGCGTTCGCCCCCATCGGCCGCGGCTGACGGCGTATCAGGCTTGAGCGGCGGCGATGCGCTGCAGCAGCGCCACTGCCTCGCTCGCACCCATCATGCGCGCCGCCGCCAGAGGCGTGGTGCCTCCGGCATCGGTCGCATGCAGGTCGGCGCCCTGCGCCACCAGCCACTCGACGATCGCGGTGTGATTGAACATGGCGGCCATCATCAGTGCGGTCTTGCCGTCTGCGCAGGGGCTTTCGACATCGGTGCCTCGCTCGACGAGCAGCCTGACCATCGGCAGGTCACCCTTGAACGCGGCGCCCGCCAGCGGCGTATGGCCGCGGCGGTTAGCCAGTTGCGCATCGGCGCCGTGGTCGAGCAGTACGCTGGTGGCGGCAAGGCGGCCATGGTAGCTGGCCAGCATCAGCAGGCTGTCGCCAGCATGATTGCGCAGGTCCGCCGGCATGCCCTGGCTGAGCAGGTAACCGAGCCTGACGCTGTCACCGATGCGTGCGGCATGAAACACATGCTCGGCGAACGCCAGCGTGGCGTCATCCAGTTCTGCGGGGCTTGTTTGCGCTTGCATCGCATTCCTCCAGGCAAGATCGGCGGGCGCCGTGTTGGCAGCCATTGTCTGCACGCCGTCCAGGGCGCTCCAGGCAAGCCTTTCTATGCCTCGGATAGAGACGCTTGATACCGCCGCTCCGTAGGCCGCGGCAGTTGCGCTCTGGGCGGACGCAGGAAGGCGACCTGTGGCAGTATCGGCGCCTTATCACCTGGCCATCAGAACGATGAAACCCGAAGACCTCGAACGCCTGGTCACTCAGACGATGCCCTATGGCAAGTACAAGGGGCGCCTGATTGCCGATCTGCCCGGCCACTACCTCGGCTGGTTCGCCCGTGTCGGCTTTCCGCCAGGCAGCCTCGGCCAGCTGCTGGCGCTGATGCACGAGATCGACCACAACGGCCTGTCCGCGCTGCTGGAACCGTTGCGCCGCGGCAGGACGCAGCGGCGTTAGCCTCGCCTTCGGGCCGGATTACTGTTCGGTCTCGGCACGCAGGGCTTCCAGCGCGGGCGCGGCATAGATGCCGACGTCCACAGCCAGCTCCAGCAGCCGTGACACGTCGCAGGTGTAGACCAGTACCGCCTGCAGCTCATCGTCCAGCGGCTCACTGAAATCCACCAGCACGTAACCGCCTTTCTCGGGATAGAGGCTGCTCAACTGCACCTGGATGCGGTTCAGCGCGGCCAGCGGCTCGGTCTTGGCGAGCTGCTTGGGCTTCAGCACGAAGCTGACGCTCTCGCCGAAAGACGCGACGATCTGGCTGAACAGATCCTGGTAGTCATCTGCCTGGAACAGCACCGTGTCCGGCAGGCTGCCCACCACTACCCATTCGCCCAGCGGAATGGGGAAGCTGTCGTCATAGTTGATGTCCGGATTGGCCTCCAGAAAGGCCTGCGGATCGGCATAGGCCTGGGCGGCTTCATCCGCGATCCGAGCGATTTCTTCATCGGTCATGCAACCGGAGCTGATGAGCGTAAGCAGCTCGGCGAGTTGATCTTTCATGGCTGATCCTGAGGTGGGGGCGGGCAAGGATAGCCAACCTCGTCGCCTTGTGCGCGACCAGCGTGATTCTCCCAGAGGCCACTTCGTCAGCTATATGCAAACGAGTTCTAAGCTTATTCTGTTTCTAGAGGTCAGCCCGGCCGATGTGATAGCGTTTTCATGCGACAAGCTGCCGCATACCGCCAACAGAACAGAGCGTCGCGCGACGACGCCGGGTAGCGGACAGCATAACCACAACAGCTGATGAGGCGCTTTTCATGAACTCCACTCACTGGCCCCTGGCCGGCGTGGCTGCGTTGTTGCTGACGATGCAGGCACAGGCCGCCGACGGGCAGACGATCTATGCAGAAGGGGGTGCCAACCCAGCCGCCATGGCCTGCGCGACCTGCCATGGCGCCGATGCGATGGGAATGGCAGCGGCGGGCTTTCCGAGACTTGCCGGAATCGCTGCGGGCTACAGCCGCAAGCAGCTCGAAGACTTTCGTTCCGGTGCGCGCAGCAACCCGATCATGCAGCCGATAGCCGCTGCGCTGACGGATGAGGAGATGAATGCCGTCGCAGCGACCCTGGAGGCCATGCCGGCTCCGACCTTCGCTGCCACCAGCCGAGCAGAGAAGGCCGAAGGCGTCGGCGCACGCCTGGCGCTGCGCGGCGCCTGGGAGCGCAACATTCCCGAATGCGTGGCCTGCCATGGCCCCGCAGGCATGGGTGTCGGCGCGAGCTTCCCGCCACTGGCCGGACAGTCGGCCCAGTATCTCGGCGCTCAGCTCAACGCCTGGCGCCAGGGCACGCGCAAGAACGATCCGAATGATCTGATGGGACATATCGCTCGGGCGATGAGCGACGACGAGGTTCAGGCCGTAGCCGGGTATTTCGCCGACCTCGGGCAGAAGGAGACCGGTCAATGAATACGCATCTGCTTCCTACGCTGCTGGCGCTGTCCGTGAGTGGCGCGGTGCTGGCCGCCGAGATCAAGATGGACGATCAGTCCCAGCTGACTCAGAAGGCGACCAAGGGTGCCAGTGAGCGCTACTTCCAGCCGCCCCAGGAAAAGGACCTGCCGAGCAACGCCTATGGCGAACTGGTTCAGCAGGGGCGAGCCATCTTCGTCGACACGCAGAAGCATGCGGCCGAGTACGTCGGCAACGGCATGAACTGCACCAACTGCCACCTGGATCAGGGCCGCAAGGCCAACTCCGCGCCGCTGTGGGGCGCCTATCCGATGTATCCGGCCTATCGGAAGAAGAACGACAAGGTCAACAGCTATGCCGAGCGGGTGCAGGGCTGCTTCCAGTTCAGCATGAACGGCACGCCGCCGGCAGCGGACAGCCACGTCATCAATGCACTGACGGCCTACTCCTACTGGTTGTCCACCGGCGCTCCCACAGGTCAGGAACTGCCGGGGCGGGCGTATCCGGAAGTCCCGCAGCCGGAAGGCGGTTTCGACATCGCCAAGGGCAAGCGAGTCTATGCCGAGCAGTGCGCGATCTGCCACGGGGACAACGGCCAGGGGCAGAAAGCCGGAGATGGTTATGTGTTTCCACCGCTGTGGGGAGCGGACTCGTTCAACTGGGGCGCCGGCATGCACCGAATCAATACCGCAGCGGCCTTCATCAAGGAGAGCATGCCGCTCGGCAAGGGCGGCACCCTCAGTGATGCCGACGCCTGGCATGTCGCGGCCTACATGAACAGCCATGAGCGCCCGCAGGATCCGCGTCTGATCGAGGGTTCGGTGGAGAAGACGCGGGAGAAGTACCACGCCAACGATGGCATCAACCTCTATGGCCAGCAGGTCGATGGCGTGCTGCTCGGGCAGGGCGTCAAATAGCGCTGCAGGCTACGCTGTGAACAGAAGAGGGCGCCAAGTGGCGCCCTCTTCATATTCAGACCGTGTAGTCACGAGGTTATGCGCCGAATGGCTTAATTACAGCGATTGTAATCTGCGCAATGTTACGGATTCTTTCAGCTTTTCATGCACAATAGCTGCCATTACAGATCACGAGAAAGCGTAGCGAGCGAAGGCCGGACAAGGCGAAACGCGGAGGAGACAGCAGCGTTTACCGGTGGTGAACGAGGATTTCTGCCCGCTTTCAACGCAGCCCGACCCACAGTGCAGCAGCTTGCCCGAGTCTGGTTAAAGAGGCGCTGGAATGATCGTGGTTGGCCAAGGCTAGCCGCCGTACCGTCCCACCGTCAGTACGATCAAGCCCTATTCGAGAGGAACGACTGTGTACAACGTCGTCATCAGCGGTACCGGCCTTTACACCCCTGCCAGCAGTATCTCCAACGACGAACTGGTGGAGTCCTTCAATACCTACGTTCACCGCTTCAACAGCGAGAATGCCGCGGCCATCGAGGCCGGTGAGGTCCAGCCGCTGGCCGAATCCAGCTCTGCCTTCATCGAGAAGGCCTCCGGCATCAAGAGCCGCTACGTCACCGACAAGGCCGGCATCCTCGACCCCGAGCGCATGGTTCCGCGCATTCCGGAGCGCAGCAATGACGAGTGGTCGATTCTCTGCGAGATGTCGGTCAAGGCAGCGGAAGAAGCGCTGGCCCGCGCCGGCAAGACGGCGGCCGATATCGATGGCGTGATCGTCGCCTGTTCCAACCTGCAGCGCGCCTATCCGGCCATCGCCATCGAGGTGCAGGCCGCACTCGGCATCAAGGGTTTCGGCTTCGACATGAACGTCGCCTGCTCGTCTGCGACCTTCGGTATCCAGAACGCGGTCAACAGCATCAAGCTCGGCCAGGCCCGCGCCATCCTCATGGTCAACCCCGAAATCTGCACCGGGCACATGAACTTCCGCGACCGCGACAGCCACTTCATCTTCGGCGACGCCTGCACCGCGGTCGTCATCGAGCGTGAAGACCTGGCCACCTCCGCGCATCAGTGGGAGGTGCTCAGCACCAAGCTGGTGACCGAATTCTCCAACAACATCCGCAACAACTTCGGCTTCCTCAACCGCACCGCCGAAGAGTACATGAGCAACCCGGACAAGCTGTTCATCCAGGAAGGCCGCAAGGTCTTCAAGGAAGTCTGCCCGATGGTGGCGGAGCTGATCGGCGAGCACCTGAGTGAGAACGGCATTGCGGTGGAGTCGGTCAAGCGCTTCTGGCTGCACCAGGCCAACCTGAACATGAATCACCTCATCGTGCGCAAGCTGCTCGGTCGTGATGCCACCGAGGAAGAAGCGCCGGTGATTCTCGACACCTACGCCAATACCAGTTCGGCCGGCTCGGTGATCGCCTTCCACAAGCATCAGGACGACCTGCCCAGCGGCAGCCTGGGCGTGCTCAGCTCGTTCGGCGCCGGTTACTCGATCGGCAGCGTGATCCTGCGCAAGCGCTGATCGTGGGAGACGACCGTTCGTAGGCCGGGCTGCAGCCCAGCTATGGCGATCAGCCGGTCAGCTCACGCATTCGCTGCAGCACGGCGTTTATGCCGTTGCTGCGCGAAGGCGACAGTTGCCGTGACAGGCCGAGGCTCGCGAACCAGTCGGCCATGTCCACCTGGGTCAGTTCATTCGCATCCAACCCATTGACGCGCGCCAGCAGCACGGCCAGCAGGCCGCGAATGAGCCGGGCGTCGCTGGCGGCGCGGAAGTGCCAGCGGCCATTCTGGCAATGGCCTATCAGCCAGACGTGACTCTCGCAGCCGGCGACGCGGTTGGTCTCGCTGCGTTCGCCATCGTTCACCGGCTCCAGCCGTTCTCCCCACTGCATCAGCAGGCGTGCGCGCTGCTCCCAGCCAGGCGCCTGGGCGAAGGTCGCCAAGGCCTCGCGGGCGGCGTCGGGCAGTTCACTCATCGCAGCAGCTCCAGGGCCTGGTCCAGCGCATCGAAGAAGCGCTGCAGATCGTTGTGGTCGTTGTACAGGCCGAGCGAGACGCGCGTGGCGCCATCCAGGCCGAGATGCTTCATCAGCGGCATGGCGCAGTGATTGCCGCTGCGCACGGCGATGCCCTGTTCGGTGAGCAGGTGACCGAGATCGGAATGGTGCACACCGTCGACAACAAAGCTGGCCAGCGCGACCTGCGGCGAGCCGAGCAGACGAATGCCGCTGCGCTCGGCGAGGCCGGCGAGCAACAGATCGTGCAACGCCTGTTCATGGCGGCCGATCGCGGTGGTGTCGAGGTCGGCGAGATAGTCCAGCGTGGCGCCCAGCCCGATCACGCCGGAAATTGGCGGTGTGCCGGCCTCGAAACCCAGTGGCGCGGCGTGGAACTCGGCACTCTGGTAGTCGGCGACTCGCACCATCTCGCCGCCGAACTGCCAGTGACGCAGCTGCAGCAGGGATTCGCCGCGGCCATAGAGCGCGCCAACGCCATCCGGGCCATAGAGCTTGTGGCTGGACAGCACATAGAAGTCGCAGCCCAGTGTGGTCATGTCATGGCGCCCGTGGACCACACCTTGTGCACCGTCGACGACGGTCAGCGCACCCTGCGCCTTGGCCAGGTGCAGCAGCTGGTCGAGCGGCTGCCAGCAGCCGAGCACGTTGGACAACTGACTCACCGCCAGCAGCCGCGTGCGCGGCCCGATGAGGCCGGTGGCCGCGGCGAGGTCGATACGCCCGGAGGCATCGATGGGCAGTACCTGCAGCTTGGCCGCTCGACGTTTGGCTAGCTGCTGCCAGGGCAGCAGATTGGCGTGATGCTCGAGGGCGCTGATGACGATCTCGTCGCCGGCTTCGATCAGGTGTTCCAGACCGTAGGCAAGCAGGTTGAGCGCTTCGGTCGCGCCACGGGTGAACACGATTTCGGTCGGGCAGGCGGCATTCAGCCACTTGGCGACTTTGATACGGGCGTCTTCGTAGGCACGGGTGGCGCGTTCGGCAGGTTGGTGCTGGGCACGGTGCACATTGGCCGCACCGCAGGTGTAGTAGCCGCTGAGGGCGTCGATCAGCGCCTGCGGCTTCTGGGCCGTGGCGGCGCTGTCGAGGTAGGTCTGGCCTTGCGCTTCGAGTACCGCCAGAGCGGGGAAGTCGGCGCGCCAGGGGGAGAACAGGGCCATAAGCGGCAAGCCTCGTGCAGCAGGGGATGCGGCAAGGCAGGCGCTCATGGCTCGCAGCTTGCCGCTGCTCCTGCGTCAGTTATGCGCGTGCAGCGCCTCGTTCAGCTCGATGGCCGACTTGTGGGTCTTGCATTCCACGGTGCCGGTCTGCGAGTTGCGGCGGAACAACAGGTCGCTCTGCCCGGCCAGATCGCGAGCCTTGACCACTTTCACCAGCTGATCGTTCTCGTCGAGCAGGCTGACCTTGGTGCCTGCGGTGATGTACAGACCGGACTCCACGGTGTTGCGATCGCCCAGCGGAATGCCGATGCCGGCGTTGGCACCGATCAGGCAGCCTTCGCCAACCGAGATGACGATGTTGCCGCCGCCGGACAGGGTGCCCATGGTCGAGCAGCCACCGCCCAGGTCCGACCCCTTGCCGACGAACACGCCGGCCGAGACGCGGCCTTCGATCATGCCCGGGCCTTGGGTACCGGCATTGAAGTTGATGAAGCCTTCGTGCATCACCGTGGTGCCTTCACCCACATAGGCGCCGAGGCGCACGCGCGCGGTATCGGCGATGCGCACGCCGGCCGGCACCACGTAGTCGGTCATCTTCGGGAACTTGTCCACCGAGAAGACTTCCAGCAGCTCGCCCTTCAACCGCGCTTCCAGTTGGCGCTCGGCCAGTTCGGCGAGATCCACGGCGCCCTGGTTGGTCCAGGCGACGTTGGGTAGCAGCGGGAAGATGCCGGTCAGGTTCAGGCCGTGCGGCTTGACCAGACGATGGGAGATCAGGTGCAGCTTGAGGTAGGCCTCGGGCGTCGAGGTCAGGGCTGCGTCTTCGGCCAGCAGGGTAACCACCAGCGGGCGCTGGCTTTCTGCCAGACGGGTCAGCAGGGCATGCTGGGCGGAGTCCAGCGGCTTCAGCGCGTCGGCCAGCTGCGCCGCCTGGGTGGTGGTGATGGCGATCGCCTGATTGCCACCGGCGTAGCCGAGCAGCGGGGCGATGGCAGCGACCAGTTCGCCGGCCGGCTGCAGCAGGGGCTGGGCGTAGAAGACTTCCAGCCAGTCACCCTGGCGGTTCTGGGTGCCGACGCCAAAGGCGAGGCTGAAGAGCGTTGCAGACATGAGATTATCCTTTTTCGATGGCCGCGCCTTGAGGCGGGGCTGCTGTCAGTTCGGCGCCGCCACTGCGGCAGCGTAAAGATCGGGCTTGAAGCCGATCAGGGTTCTATCGCCCAGATCGAGTACCGGGCGCTTGATCATCGACGGTTGGGCCAACATCAGCTCGATGGCCTGGGCCTGGTCAAGATCGGCCTTGGCAGCGTCGTCCAGCTTGCGGAAGGTGGTGCCGGCACGGTTGAGAACGGTCTGCCAGCCGTGTTCGTTGCACCAGGCTTCCAGATGGGCGCGGTCGATGCCGGCGCTCTTGTAGTCGTGGAAGTCGTAGTCCTGCCCATGTTCGTCGAGCCAGGTACGGGCCTTTTTCATGGTGTCACAGGCTTTGATTCCGTATAGGCGCAACCGCTGATCAGCTTCGGACATAGGGCAACTCTCCAAGACTCCTGCAATACTGGACGGCGGATTATGCCACGCCTCGTCTGCCGATGGAGGCGGAGCGTGGCGTTGTTGCCCGCATCGTCCTTGGGGCGGCGTCTGGGTGTTCGTAGCTCAGTCTCGTCCCGTTGCGCCCAGGGCATGCTGGATCGCCTGCACATCCTGAGGCCGCACCACACGCCCCAGCTCCTGGCCTCTGTCCAACAGAATCAGCGTAGGCCACAACTTGACCCGGAATGAGCGTCCGAGCGGTCGGCCCGGGCCGTCTTCTATCTTCAGATGGCGGATGCCCGAGCGGTCGGTCAGCGCCTTGCCAATCAGCAGCTGGGCGGCGCGGCAGTGGCCACACCAGGCGGTGCCGAATTCCAGCAGCACGGGGCCTTCCAGCGCGTCCACCTCGGCGCGGCTCGGTTCAATGTTCGCGTAGTGTTCGGTCATTTCCACTTGGGCAGCCCTCCGGATTGCGCGTAAAGGTTCGAGCCTGCCGCGGCAACGTCGTTCAGCCGGCGCTCTCGACCTTTTACGCGAGTGCTGTTGTCCATTGATGACAATCGCAACGGTGAGGTGACAAATAATGGCACGCAAGCATTTCGAGAAGTTCGAGGCGATTTCTTCGGCCGTGCCTGCCGAGGATGCATTCGAGGCAGTGATCGCCATCAAACGGCGCGACAGCGATGAAGACGTGCATGTGTTCAAGGTCGCCGACGGTCGTCGCTACGACCTGGCCTCGGAAGCGGACGCCATTGCCGAGGCCGCGTTGACTAAAGTTATAGAGGTCAGCGACGAGGGTCAGCTGATCTGGGAAGAACATGCCATCTGAAAGGGGGCAGCCTCATGAACGAGCATGACGAGCGGACCGAACGGCAACACGGCGAGGCGCATCCCGAGCCGCGCGAAGAGCATCCGGGTGCGGACATTCCGGAGCACATGAAGCCGGAGAACCTGGAGAAGCTGCGCGACTACGGCAAGGACATGATCCCGCCTGGCGTGGCTTGAGGGATCGTCAGGCCGGGCGGTCGGACCGCCCGGTGCGCTGTCAGAGCGTTTCGATGAAGTGGCGAATTCGCTGTGCTGCTTCGATGCATTCAGCTAGCGGTGCGACCAGCGCCATGCGCACGCGTCCGGCACCCGGAGAGGCACCATCCACCTCGCGTGACAGGTACGACCCGGGCACCACGGTGACGTGCTCGCGGGCGAAGAGCTCACGGGTGAATTGCTGGTCATCCATCGGCGTTTTCGGCCAGAGATAGAAGCCACCGTCCGGGCGCTGCACGTCCATCACCGGCGCGAGGATGTCCAGCACCGCGTCGAATTTGGCTCGATACAGCTCGCGATTGGCGCGCACATGTATCTCGTCGTTCCAGGCGGCGATGCTCGCCAGCTGGGTCTGCACCGGCATGGCGCAACCGTGATAGGTACGGTAGAGCAGGAATGCCTTGAGGATTTCGGCATCACCGGCGACAAAGCCCGAGCGCAGGCCTGGTAGGTTCGAGCGCTTCGACAGGCTATGAAACACCACGCAGCGCTTGTAGTCGTTGCGGCCCAGTGCAGCGCAGGCGCTGAGCAAGCCTGCAGGGGGATTGGCCTCGTCGAAGTACAGCTCGCTGTAACACTCGTCGGCGGCGATGACGAAGTCGTGCTCGTCCGCCAGGGCGATCAGCTTCTGCAGTGTTTCCAGCGGTACCAGCGCGCCGGTCGGGTTGCCTGGCGAGCAGAGGAAGAGGATCTGACAGCGCTGCCAGATTTCCGCGGGCACGGCGTCGAAATCCGGGTTGAAGCCGTTCTCTTCGAGGCACGGCAGGTAGTGCGGCGTGGCTCCGGCGAGCAGCGCTGCGCCTTCATAGATCTGATAGAACGGATTGGGGCTGACCACCAACCCATTGGCGTTGCGATCGACCACGGCCTGGGTGAAGGCGAACAGTGCTTCGCGTGTCCCGTTCACCGGCAAGACATGGCGCGCCGCGTCCAGCGCCTCGGCAGCCAGGCCGAAACGCCCTTCGCACCAGCGCGCGATGGCTTCGCGCAGCGCAGGAATGCCGAGCGTGGTCGGATAGACCGAGAGTTGGTCGAGGTTGTCCGCCAGCGCCTGGGCGACGAAATCCGGCGAATGATGCTTGGGTTCGCCGATCGACAGGGCGATGGCGCGCTTGTCCGCAGGCGGTTGGACGCCGGCAAGCAGCGTGCGCAGTTTCTCGAACGGGTAGGGATGCAGCAGATTCAGGGCGTTGTTCATGAGTGCTGTTCTTTCAGGATGAGCGCGGCGAACGCCCCGCATTCGTTGTTTCAGTCGTCGCGTCCGCCGCCATAGTAAGCGCAGCCGCGCAGGGTCTGGCCGTCCAGACGAAGTTCGGCGCTCAGATGGCTGACGGTCCCGCTGGCGCTGTCGACGCAGCGCTGCGGTGCGACCCAGAGATCCAGCTGCTGTGCATTGGCCTCGCTGGTGAAACTGAGTTGACCGCCGGGCAGTTGCTCCTGCAGGTAAGGCAGGGCAACCGGTTCCTGCCCGGGGCGGGTCAGCAGCATGCCGCGAGAGGTCACGTTGACGGTCCAGCCCGGCTCATGGCCACTGGCGCGTAGGATCAGGTGCTTGAAATTCTCCTCGCCGCAGCCGTGGCCTTCGCGCTGCAGGCGATAGACACGGGTCAGCGCGAACTGGCCGGTCTCGTTCGGCCTGGCCTGGCTGAGCGTGCCGCGCAGGTCGGCGAACAGGCGGTCCTGCCGGCCGATCACCAGCGCCTGGACCTCTTCCTGCAAGCCTGTCTTTCCCTCGAGCAGGTTGAGCATCCGCTGGCCCTGGCAGCTCTGGAACTGCAACTGGCCATCGACCTGGCGCAGCTCGCCTTGCAGGCGCTCGGTGGCTACTCGCGAGGGTGCCCGATCAGCAAAGAAGGATTGGCAGCCGGCCAGGGACAGCAGCAGCGCGATCAGCAGGGAGCGTGAAAGGGCCATCGGTGAACTCGGAGAGGTTGCGGGGCGGCGACCGCGATGGCCGCCGTGATGGATCAGTTGCCTTTGACGGTCTTGCCGCCAACGCTGCCCTCTTCGAGCATGATCTGGTACTCCTTGCCGTCCTTTTCCACCTGATGCAGGCGGACCAGCAGGTAATCCCAGTCCTTGGCGAACCAGAGGATGGTTTCACGCTTGCTCTGGGTCGGGTCGCGCACGCGCTCGACCTTGATCGCATCGACCTGACCGGCCTTGGTGCTGACCTTCTCCTGGCCGAGCACGCGGAAGTCGTAGGTTTCGATTTCGTCGCCATCCACGACCTGGTAGCTCATGCTCTTCTTGCCGGCTGCCACTTCATGCTGCAGTGCCACCTGGTAGGTGGACTTGTCCAGCAGGCCGACGTGCAACGGCAGCTTCACCGGCTCGCCGCGGTCGCTACCCTCGACCACCTTGTTGTCCCAGTCGAAACGGTGCTCGACACGCTTGCCCTTGCCCAGACCGCTGCGCTTGAGGCGATAGGACTGCGGCAGGAAGGTGTCGCCTTCGGTACGGAATGTGCTGCGCTCGTTGAGGCTGGCGACCAGCATGGAGGCGTCGAAGTCCAGCCGCCAGCTGCCATCGTCCAGTTGCTCGAGGCTGCGCTGGGCGGTGCCACTGACCGGTACCTGTTTCCAGTCGGCGGTGTAGCTGGCGGAGAAGGGCTTGAGCTCCAGGGCCTGGACCGGAAGGGCCAGCACGGCGAGAGCAAGCAGCAAGGCGCGACGCATGGTATCTCCTAGATTTTGATCTGATAGCCGGAGACCGGCAGGGTGACGCCGTCCAGCATCGCGCCTTGTTCGGCGAGGCGCAAGCGCCCCTCGGCGAACCAGCGCATGGCCAGCGGGTAGATCTGGTGTTCGGCCACATGCACCCGCTGGGTCAGACTTTCGATGTCGTCGCCTGGTTTGACCTGCAGGGCGGCCTGGAGGACCACCGGGCCGCCGTCCAATTCCTCGGTCACGAAATGCACGCTGCAGCCATGCTCTGCATCGCCCGCCTCAAGCGCGCGGCGATGGGTGTCGAGCCCCTTGTACTTGGGCAGCAGCGACGGATGGATGTTGAGCAGGCGGCCGTGGTAGTGACGGACAAAGCCAGGGCTGAGGATGCGCATGAAGCCCGCCAGGATCACCAGATCCGGGGCATGGGCGTCGATCAGTTCCATTAGCGCGGCATCGAACGCCTCGCGGCCATCGAACGCCTTGTGATCCAGAACGGCGGTGGGGATGCCGGCGCCCTTGGCCCGGGTTAGGCCGAAGGCATCGGCGCGGTTGGCAATCACGGCGCGAATGCGCGCCGGGTTGCCTTCGTGCTGGCTATCGATCAGTGCCTGCAGGTTGCTGCCGGACCCCGAAATCAGCACCACTACGTTGCAGGTCGTGCCCATCAATGCTGTTTCAGGTTGTTCAGTACGACGCGTTCCGCGCCTTGCGCTGCAGTGGCGATCTGGCCGATGACCCAAGGTGCCTCACCGGATGCGCGCAGGTTGGCCAGGACGGACTCGACCTGCTCCTGAGCCACGCAGATGACCATGCCGACGCCGCAGTTGAGCACGCGGTGCATCTCGTGTTCGTCGACGTTGCCCTTTTCCTGCAACCAGTCGAACACCGCCGGGCGATTCCAGCTGGCGACATCGATCACCGCCTGGGCACCTTCGGGCAGCACGCGCGGGATGTTGTCGAGCAGGCCGCCGCCGGTGATGTGGGCCATGGCCTTGACCGCCCCGGTATCCTTGATCAGCTTGAGCAGCGGCTTGACGTAGATGCGGGTCGGTGCCATCAGCAACTCGGTGAGCGGCTTGCCGGCCAGCTGGGTGTTCTCGATATCGGCACCGGCCACCTCGATGATCTTGCGGATCAGCGAATAACCGTTGGAGTGCGGGCCGGAGGAGGGCAGCGCGATGAGGGCATCACCGGCCTGCACCTTGGAGCCGTCGATGATCTCGCTCTTCTCCACCACGCCGACGCAGAAGCCGGCCAGGTCGTAATCCTCGCCTTCGTACATGCCCGGCATCTCGGCGGTTTCGCCACCCACCAGGGAGCAGCCGGCCAGTTCGCAACCGGCGCCGATGCCGGTGACCACGGTGGCGGCCACGTCGACGTTGAGCTTGCCGGTGGCGTAGTAGTCGAGGAAGAACAGCGGCTCGGCGCCACAGACCACCAGGTCGTTGACGCACATGGCGACCAGATCCTGACCAATGCTGTCATGCTTGTTCAGGTTCAGCGCCAGACGCAGTTTGGTACCGACGCCGTCTGTGCCGGAGACCAGCACGGGCTGCTTGTAGCCTGCCGGGATTTCGCACAGGGCGCCGAAGCCGCCCAGGCCGCCCAATACCTCAGGTCGTGCGGTGCGTTTGGCCACGCCCTTGATGCGTTCGACCAGCGCTTCGCCTGCATCGATGTCGACGCCAGCGTCCTTGTAGCTGAGGGAGGGTTGCTTGCTCATAGAATCCGGGCCTGTGAAAGGAGTGCGGGTGTCGACCGGTTGGTTGCTGCATGCGTGCTCGTGAAAACGCCGCCGGCGGCTCGGCTGTCTCGAGGAAGCCGGGCAGGCCCGCTGGCATTTCCCAAGGCCCGAATGCCGGGCGTGAGAGCGCCGGAACCGGTCTGCGGAAAGCGCGCGATTTTATCAGGCTTGCCGCATAGCGGCCATCCCGCAACGCTATCGGTGCCGCCTGACGGTTGGTGTGTCTGTGAGGTAGGCGGTTGCCGCCTCTGGGCCGCCTGTTTAAGGTGTAGCGTCCTGTCGCCCCACAATCCTGCCCCGGCTTGCCTGCGAGAATCGATCATGCGCCTTATCTACCGTTCACTCATCCTGTGCCTTGCGCTGGGCATGGCATTGCCTAGCCAGGCCGAACAGCTCAGAGGCCTGTATCAGGTGCATGAGGCCGTCTCCGGGCAGCAGGCGCAGGAGCGCGCTGCCGCCCTGCAGCGGGCATTCGACACGCTGCTGCTGCGCCTGACCGGCGACGCCGAGGTCGGCAAGCGCCAGGCTGTTGCCGCCCTACGCGAAGATCCGCAACAACTGATCAGCAAGTATGGTTATGAAGGAGAGCATATCGTCGTCGACTTCGACCCCGGCACTACAGAGCGCAGCCTGCGTCGCGCCGGCGTAGCGCTGTGGGGGGCGAATCGGCCGAGCGTGCTGGCCTGGTGGCTGAACGAGCGGGTCGAAGGCACCCAGTTGCTCGGCGACGGCCAGGACAGCGCTGCGCCGTTGCGTGCCGCTGCGCAGCATCGCGGATTGCCGTTGCGCCTGCCGTTGGCCGATCTGTCCGAGCAGCTGCTCGCCACGCCCGAAGCGTTCGGCGCGAACAGCCAGCAGACGCTGGGCGAGGCCTCCGAACGCTACGATGCCGATGTGCTGTTGGCGGTGCACGCACGCGAAGGCGACTCCGGCTGGCAGGCACAGTGGAACGTGTGGCTCGACGATGGTCAGCGCGATGGCAAGGCGGAGGGTGAAAACCTCGAGGCGCTGGCTGACGCGGTGATGCTGGCGGTCAGTCAGTATCTTGCGCCGCGTTATGTGGTCGCGCCGGGCGCCGCTTCGGATATCACCCTGGAGATCATCGGCGCCGACGTGGCGCGCTTCGCTGAACTGGATCGCCTGCTCGAACCCTTCGGCGGCAGCCTGCTACGGGTCGAAAGCGATCGCCTGGTCTACCGTGTCAACGCCAGCCCCGAGCAGCTGCGTGCGCAGCTGTCGCTGGCACGATTGCACGAGGTCAGCGAGGACGAGCTGCCACTGGATGCGCGGCAGCCGATGGGCGAAGGGCCGGAAGGCACTGAACCCGCCCAGCCGCCAGCAGACTCCCAGGGCGGCACGGTGCTGCGCTTCCGCTGGTGATTCGCCTCCCTGCGATCGAGCCCCAACCGAGACAACTGTCCTGCAAGGAAGCCATCGAGCATGACCATGAATGATTCGAACCGCTGGCTGTGGCTGGCGGGCCTGTTGCTGTGCATCTGGCTGGTGTATCTGCTGACCCCCATCCTGACGCCGTTTCTGATCGGCGTTCTGCTGGCCTATCTGGGCGATCCGCTGGTCGATCGCCTGGAGCGCTGGGGGCTGTCACGCACCTGGGGCGTCATTGCCGTATTCGCGTTGTTCAGCCTGCTTTTGCTGGTGTTGTTGCTAGTGCTGGTGCCTATGCTGGGCAAGCAGATGGTCAGGCTGTATCAATTGGCGCCACTGGCTCTGGATTGGCTGCAGCACGTGGCGTTGCCGTGGGTCCAGACGCAATTCGGGTTGGAAGACGGCTTCTGGCAGCTCGATCGGCTCAAGGCGGCCTTCACCGCGCACCTGGGCAGCACCACCGATGTGCTGGGCATGATTCTGAGCCGCGCCACCGCTTCCAGCCTGGCGCTGCTGGCCTGGATCGGCAATCTGCTGCTCATCCCTGTGGTCAGTTTCTATCTGTTGCGCGACTGGGACCTCATCATGCTCAAGCTGCGCAGTCTGCTGCCGCGCAAGCGGGAGGGCATGGTGGTGCGGTTGATGAGCGAATGCCACGAGGTCATCGGCGCGTTCCTGCGTGGTCAGCTGCTGGTGATGCTGGCGCTGGCGATTATCTATGCCTCCGGCCTGATGCTGGTGGGGGTCGAGTTGGGGCTGCTGATTGGCGTGTTGGCCGGGCTCGCCAGCATCGTGCCCTATATGGGGTTCGTCGTCGGCATCGGTGCAGCGGTAATCGCCGCGCTTTTCCAGTTCGGACTGGCGCCTTATCCGCTCATCGGCGTGGCGGTTGTGTTTGCCGTGGGGCAGATGCTCGAAGGCATGCTGCTGACGCCACTGCTGGTGGGCGATCGCATCGGGCTGCATCCGGTCGCGGTGATCTTCGCCGTGCTCGCCGGTGGGCAGCTGTTCGGTTTTACCGGTGTGCTGCTGGCGCTTCCGGTGGCAGCGGTGATCATGGTTCTGCTGCGCCACGTGCACGATCTCTATAAACTCTCAGACCTTTACGCCGAGCCCGCCGGTGCACCGGCCGAACCACCCGGTCAGCCATGAAACCCATCCAGCTTCCCCTGGGCGTCCGCCTGCGCGACGACGCCACCTTTGGCAACTTCTACCCGGGCGCCAATGCTGCGGCGCTCGGCTATGTCGAGCGCCTGTGTTCGCCTGCCGCGGGGTGGTCCGACGAGCTGATCTATCTCTGGGGGCAGCCGGGCGTCGGTCGCAGCCACCTGCTGCAGGCAGCCTGCTTGCGGGTCGAGGAGCGCGGCGAGCTGGCCGTCTATCTGCCGCTGGCCGAGGTTGCCGAGTATGGACCGGCATTGCTGGACAACCTGGAGCAAAGCGAGCTGGTCTGCCTGGACGACCTGGATGCCGTGGCTGGCGACGCCATCTGGGAAGAGGCATTGTTCCATCTGTTCAACCGGCTGCGTGATGCGGGGCGGCGCTTGCTGCTGGCGGCCGATGCGTCGCCGCGCGAGCTGGCCATCAAGCTGCCCGATCTGCAGTCGCGATTGAGTCTGGCTCTGGTGTTCCAGCTGCAGCAGCTTTCCGACGAGGACAAGCTGCGGGCGTTGCAGTTGCGCGCCTCGCGCCGCGGCTTGAACTTGCCGGACGATGTCGGTCGCTTCATCCTGACCCGCGGCTCGCGCAGCATGAATGCACTGTTCGAATTGCTGGACCAGCTGGATCAGGCGTCGCTGCAGGCACAGCGCAAGCTGACCATCCCCTTCCTCAAGGAAACCCTGGGCTGGTAGAGGATTGGCGGGCGCGCATCGCTGCGCTTCCGCCGTCCGTTCAGGCCTCGCCGGCGGCCTTGCGCTCGTATTGATAGCTCCAGCGCGTATACAGCAGCGCCGCGACGAAGAGCGTCAGGCTGATGGCCGCTTCCAGCACGCCGTAGATCATTCGTGCCGGATCGATCGCGGCGAGCACGCCCTGGATGAAGTACAGGTTGACGATAAAGCAGGTCCAGGCATGCGCGCGCGGGCTGCCGGCCAGCATGCCGGGCGCCACCAGCGCCAGCGGTATGAGCTGGATGCTGAGCACGACCCAGATGCGTGCGCCGTGCAAGTCGGCGAATGCAAGGTTCCATACGGCCAGCAGCGCTGCCAGGCCGAAGAAGCTGGCAAGGCTGATCACCCGGCTGGATTTCACCCGGGGGGCGAGCCACTCCAGCGGTGGCAAGGGTTTGCGCTTCTTAGCCACGCTGGGTCTCCAGCTGCTGTGCGGTGCGCGCCAGGCGCTGCCCCAGGGCGCGACAAAGCGCGATTTCATGTTCGTCCAACAGCCGCTTGCCATCCGCGCCTGCATGGTGGCTCGGACCGTACGGAGTGCCGCCACCGCGCGTTTCCAGCAGTGCGTTCTCGCTGTAGGGCAAGCCGAGCACGAGCATTCCGTGATGCAGCAGAGGCAATAGCATCGACAGCAGGGTGCTTTCCTGGCCGCCATGCAGGCTTGAGGTCGAGGTGAAGACACCGGCCGGTTTGCCAACCAGTTCACCGGTCAGCCACAGGCTGCTGGTGCCGTCGAGGAAGTACTTCATCGGCGCTGCCATGTTGCCGAAGCGCGTCGGGCTGCCAAGGGCCAGGCCCGCGCAATTCTTCAGATCTTCCAGGGTCGCATACAGGGCACCTGCATCGGGAATGGCCGGGGCGACCGCTTCGCATTCAGTGGACACGGCGGGCACCGTGCGCAGGCGTGCTTCCAGGCCGGCCATTTCCACGCCGCGGGCAATCTGCCGGGCCATTTCGGAGGTGGCGCCGTGACGGCTGTAGTAAAGCACCAGGATATAGGGCGTGCTCACGGCAGGATCTCCAGCACTCTTTCCGGCGGGCGACCGACGATCGCCTTGTCGCCTGCCACCAGGATTGGGCGCTCGATCAGCCGCGGGTGTTCGACCATCGCCTCGATGAGCTCAGCTTCGCTGAGTTCGGGATTGGCCAGCGCGAGGCTCTTGTATTCATCCTCGCCGGTGCGCAGCAACTGGCGGGCGGAGAGCCCCAGCTTGTCGAGCAACGCACGCAGTTGCGCAGCGGTCGGTGGCGTTTCCAGGTAGCGCACGATGGCAGGTGTCAGCCCGCGGGTCTTCAGCAGCTCCAGCGCGCTGCGCGATTTGGAACAGCGCGGATTGTGGTACAGAGTGAGTTCGGTCATTTGTAGTTGCGTCAGGCCGGATGAGGTGGCCATTCTAACCCTCAAAGGGACGCTGGCCGAAATCTGGCGCCTCGCCAGCTCCGGGCACGCTTGTCTCGGGCTGTGGTCGTAAGCGCTGTCGCGCCAATGGCTGCAACAGCCCAGTAAGGAGAAGGGATGCATCAGCGCATCGACAACACGTTCGAGTTCGGCCGTTTCCTGGTTCGGCGCTTTATGGCCGATCAGGGACCGCAAAGCGCTGCGGCGCTGACCTACACCACGTTGTTCGCCGTGGTGCCGATGATGACCGTTACCTTCGCAATGCTCTCGGCAATCCCGGCATTCAAGGGGGTTGGCGAGCAGATCCAGTTCTACATCTTCAACAATTTCATTCCGTCCACCGGGGCGACCATTCAGGAATACCTGCTCGCCTTTACCAGCCAGGCGCGCCAGCTCACCTGGTTCGGTGTGGGATTTCTGATGGCCACGGCGTTGATGATGCTGCTGACCATCGAAAAGGCGTTCAACACCATCTGGCGCGTCCGCCAGCCGCGCCGAGGCGTCTCCAGCTTTTTGCTCTACTGGGCCATCCTCAGCCTTGGCCCGCTGCTGCTGGGCGCCGGTTTTGCCACCAGCACCTACATCGCCTCGCTGTCACTGATCTCCGGGCCGTATGCGCTTATCGGCGTCGGTACGCTGATCAAGGTGATGCCGCTGCTGCTGAGCGTGGCGGCGTTCACTCTGATCTACGCCGCTGTTCCCAACACCCGGGTGCCGCTGCGGCATGCCCTGGTGGGTGGGGTCTTCACTGCGGTGCTGTTCGAGGCGGCGAAGCAAATGTTCGGTGTCTATGTCAGCTACTTTCCGAGCTATCAGCTGATCTACGGCGCTTTCGCGGCGGTGCCGCTGTTTCTGTTGTGGATCTACCTCTCATGGATGATCGTGCTGTTCGGCGCGGAACTGGTCTGTGGTCTTTCCTCGTCGCAACAGTGGCGCCGACGCCCACTGCCGCGTCTGCTGGTGATGCTGATGCTGCTGCGCAACCTGCACGAGCGGCAGCAGGAGGGGCGCGAGCTGCATCTGCGTGATTTGCACAAGGCGGGGCTCAGGCTGCCGGAGGACGAGTGGGACGACATCCTGGGCTTCTTCGAGCAGGAGCAGCTGGTCTGTCGCACCGGGTCCGGTGGCTGGGTGCTGTGCCGCGATCTGAATCACTACAGCCTGGATCAGCTGCTGCGTTGCAATCCCTGGCCGCTCTCGGCGCGAGTCGAGCTACCGGAGCAGCTCAATGAGCCCTGGTACCCGACATTGCGCCGCTCGCTCGAATTGCTGCAGCAGGAACAGGCCAATCTGTTCGGCGGCAGCCTGGCGGACTGGCTGCAGGCGAACGGTGACAAAAAACGTCAGTAACGGAAGGAATGCGCAGGCCCAGATATCAACGGCGTTCATGGGCGCTCGATTTCCCTGCGCTGGGACGCGCGCAGCCACGCGTGCGGCCGGACGGCTCAACGCTGGCACGCTTCTGGCTATAACCTGGATAGTTGAGAGGACGGCCTGATGAACGGCAAGCGCAGCACCATTCTTTATCTGCACCAGCGAGCGCCCGATGCGGCGCTCGAGGCGTTGAATCGTCTGACCGGTCTGCGCTTTACGCAGTGGCCCGAATCATTGGTCGATCGTGCCGATGCGCTGACTGGAACCACAAGTGCCGATGCGGTATGCCAGTCGGAAAAGCCGAAGGTGGTCAGCGGCTGACTTCAGGCCTGGATGGCCTGTTTCTGCGCAACGGGCTCGACCGGGTGCACGAACAGCTCTTCGACGATTACCGCCGTGACCGCCGCGGCAGGGCGTATATGAATCTGCAGATCCTCGATCTTGTGCCGAACTGGCAGTCGCGCGACGCCTGATAGCAGGATCTTGCCGGCGCCGTCGGTGCGTCCGTGGTCTACGGCCGCTTCGCGAAGCTGCTGGCCATCGCGGTACTTGGCAATGAGCGACACCGTCAACCCTGGATGCCCCTGCAGTTGCAGCCAGCTTGCAACGTTGTATTCGGCGACGCGGCCCTCATAGGTGGTCAGCGCGATGACGGCTTGTTCGACGATGCGTGCGGGTACGGTACCGATCAGTTTGTCGTGATGTTGAGACATGGCTTCGCTACTGGCAGGCGGTGATGGGTGCGGAATTATAGGCAGCGCACCCCTGGCAAAACTGTGCACTTGGCCGCCGCACCACGTGACCCGACTCGCATAACGACAAAAACGCGCCGGTAACTTGGCGCCTTGGGTGGCTCCGTCAGGATATGGTGCGGTTGAGGTGCCCTTGCGGCGAGGGAGGCGGTATGCTCTGCCTTGTGTGTAGGGGATAGCCACCATGACCAGACCGCTCGCTTCGCTCCTTCTATGTTCCTGCCTGTTCCTGTCGGCCTGCGATAACGGCTGGGGTGTCGATCAGCATGGGCGCGAAATCACCGCGGCGCAGTTGCAGGGGCGTTGGCTGCTGATCAACTACTGGGCCGAATGGTGCGGGCCGTGCCGAACCGAGATCCCCGAGCTGAATGCATTGTCCGAGGCCGATTACGGGCTTGAGGTGCTGGGGGTCAACTTCGATGAGCTGCGTGGCGAGGAGCTCGCCCAGGCAGCCGAAACCCTGGGAATTCGGTTTCGCGTGCTCAGCGATGATCCGGCCGAGCGTCTGCAGTTGTCCCGTAGCGAAGTGTTGCCCGTTACCTATCTGGTGGACGACAGGGGCACCGTCCGCCAGCGCCTGGTGGGTGAGCAGACCGCCGAAGGAATCCTGGCGCATCTGGCTCGCCTGAAAGACCAGTGAAGCCCGGTCAGGGTTTGACGTACCAGAAATCCTGCCAGAAACCGATCACCTTGGCCGGGTAACGATTTTGGCCGAGGCTGCCGTTGTAGCGCGCCAGCGCCCGATTGATGTCGCCCTTTTCCTTCTGCAGGTAGTAGCTGAGGATCGTGCAGCCATAGCGCAAGTTGGTTGCATTGTCGGTGAGGTTGTCCTGGGGGCGTCCCAGTTCAGCTTTCCAGAAAGGCATCACCTGCATCATGCCTTGCGCACCGACGCTGGAAATGGCGAAGCGGTCGAAGCGGCTTTCGGCATGAATCAGCGCCAGCACCAGTTCCGGCTTCAGTCCGGCCTTGCTCGCCTCCCGATGGACCAGCCTCAGCAGCGACAGGCGCTCCTCGGCGTCCGGGACATAGCGTTTGAGCCGCCCGGACATGTCGACCAGCCAGACCTCGGCATCGAAGCGATCCTGAAAGCTGTCCGCCTCGGCGACCGTACGCTGCATCAACTCGCGCAGTTCCGGTTCCGGAGCCTGGCGAATGTTGGCCGCCGCCGGCAGCGCGCCGAGCAGCAGCAATGCGAGCACGATACCGCGCAGCTTCATCGTGCTCAGTTCCCGTCGTTGCCTTCGATCAGGCTTTGCAGGAACTGCTGCTGCAGCTCCGGATCGTTGCGTGTCAGCTCGATCAGGCTCTGCTCCAGTTCGCTGGCTTCTTCTTCCAGGCCCAGCTCCGACAGGCGACGAACGCGATGTACCCACTGTGCCACATCGTCGCCCTCGAGATCGTCGAAGATCAGGTCATGGGCTTCCTGCAGCTTGCCGCGCAGCTTGTGGCTGACCAGTAGCGTGGCGTCGGCACGGGTGCCGTCCTGAGCGTCTTGCACGGATAGCTGCAGCTTGCCTACCTGTGAGATGTCTTGGTCGGCGAAGGGCCCGTCGAGAAGGTTCAGGCGCAGCACGCCGAATCTGTCCGTCGACAGTTCATGCGTATGCGGACCGGCGACAACCAGAACCGGGCGTTCGGCCCAAGGCAGGCTGGTGTATTCGAGGCGTGCGTCCCTGCGTTGTTCATTGATGCTGGCAAGGTTCTGCTGCGAGCGACCGTTGGATTCGACGTTCATGAACGGGTTCATTCCGGCGAAGCCGTAGCTGATCCAGCCGCGAGTCGCCTGCTCGGGCAGATTGCCGAGCAGCACCACGTTGAGCACATTGGCCCCGACGCCTGCCACCACCGCGACTGCACCCAGCGGGATCTCGTACAGCTCACGCCAGGGCTGGTAGGGCGTGTAGCGATCATAACGACGGGTGACTTCGAAGTCGGTCACTTCGAACGTCTTCTGCTCCTGCACACGAATTCGCCGTTGTGGCAGCTCGAGTACCTGCGGTTCGCCAAGCTCGATGCGAAGGCTGTGGTCGAGCAGCTTGCGCTCGGTGCGGGCCTCATGCTCACTACGCTGAGGCAGGTGATTGGCGCAGCCGCCAAGCAGAAGCGCCGCACAGAGCGCGGCGCTGGTTGAAGCGACAAGATGTCGGTTGAGCATGGTTTCCGATCAGCGATGAGCACGCGAGTTGATGAAGGACAGGATTTCCGATGCGGCGACCGGCTGCGGCTGGGCATCGCGGCGATGCTTGTACTCCAGCATGCCGTCTGCCAGCCCGCGATCACTGACGACGATACGGTGCGGGATGCCGATCAGCTCCATGTCGGCGAATTTGACGCCGGGACTGGTCTTCTTGTCACGATCGTCGAGCAGGACTTCGTAGCCGGCTGCGGTGAGTTCGGCGTAGAGCTTGTCGGTGGCTTCGCGAACCGCCTCGGTCTCGTACTTCATCGGTACCAGCGCAATCTGGAATGGCGCCAGGGCGTCCGGCCAGAGAATGCCGCGCTCGTCGTAGTTCTGCTCGATGGCCGCAGCCACCACGCGGGAAACCCCGATGCCATAGCAGCCCATGATCAGGGTCGCCGGCTTGCCGTTCTCGCCCATGACCTGGCAGTTCATCGCTTCGCTGTACTTGGTGCCGAGCTGGAAGATATGACCCACTTCGATGCCGCGCTTGATCACCAGGCAGCCCTTGCCGTCCGGGCTCGGATCGCCAGCCACCACGTTGCGCAGGTCAGCAACCTGCGGCAGCGGCAGGTCACGTTCCCAGTTCAGGCCGAAATAGTGCTTGTCGTCGACGTTGGCGCCGGCAGCGAAATCCGCCATCAGGGCGACGGAGCGATCGACCACGCATTGAACCGGCAGCTTCAGTGGGCCCAGCGAGCCAGGACCTGCGCCGATGGCGGCACGGATCTCGGCTTCCGAGGCGAATACCAGCGGACTGGCGACCTGCGCCAGATTGGCGGCCTTGATCTCGTTCAGTTCATGGTCGCCGCGTACGATCAGGGCGACCAGCTGGCCTTTCTCGACGCCGTGCACCACAAGCGTCTTGACGGTTTTCTCGATGGCCACGCCGAACTGCTCGACCAGCTCGATGATGGTCTTGGCATCCGGTGTATCGATCAGGCGCAACTCTTCGCCAGGGGCTGCGCGTTCGGTTTCGCGCGGGATGGCTTCGGCCTTCTCGATGTTGGCCGCGTAGTCGGAGGAATCGCTGAAGGCGATATCGTCCTCGCCGGATTCGGCCAGTACATGAAATTCGTGGGAGCCGGTGCCGCCGATGGAGCCGGTGTCGGCCTGCACCGGACGGAAGTTCAAGCCTAGGCGGGTGAAGATGTTGCAGTAGGCCCGATGCATCCGGTCGTAGGTTTCCTGCAGCGACTCCTGATTCAGATGAAAGGAGTAGGCATCCTTCATCAGGAACTCGCGCCCACGCATGAGCCCGAAGCGCGGGCGGATCTCGTCGCGGAACTTGGTCTGGATCTGATAGAAGTTGATCGGCAGCTGCTTGTAGCTGTTCAGCTCATTGCGCGCCAGATCGGTGATGACTTCCTCATGGGTCGGGCCGACACAGAACTCGCGGTCATGGCGATCCTTCAGGCGCAGCAGCTCCGGTCCGTATTGCTCCCAGCGACCGGATTCCTGCCAAAGTTCGGCCGGCTGGATGGCGGGCATCAGGACTTCCAGCGCGCCTGCCTTGTTCATTTCCTCGCGAACGATGGCCTCGGCCTTGCGTAGCGCTCGCAGCCCCATCGGCATCCAGGTGTAGAGGCCGGACGCCAGCTTGCGGATCATTCCGGCACGCAGCATCAGCTGGTGACTGATCACCACCGCATCGGAAGGGGTTTCTTTGAGGGTCGAGAGCAGGAACTGACTGGTGCGCATGTGGCCGTTATGTCCTTGCAGAGGCTGGAATTAGGCTCGGCATTGTACGGCGCGCGTGGTGCGGCGTACAGGACAGGTACGGTCGCTTGGGCGACGGAATCGATGCCAAGGAGCCCGAGCCCTTCAGTTACGACCGTGATTACGTCGTGTTGCTGAGCGACTGGACGGATGAAAATCCAACGCGGGTACTGGCCAAGCTCAAGAAACAGTCGGACTACTACAACCAGCACAAACGCACCGTTGGTGACTTCATCGATGACGTAAGCGAGATGGGTTGGTCCGCCGCCGTAGCCGATCGCAAGATGTGGGCCGAGATGAAGATGAGCCCGACGGATCTCGCTGACGTCAGTGGCTACACCTACACCTACCTGATGAATGGCCAGGCACCTGATGGCAACTGGACCGGCATATTCAAACCAGGCGAAAAGATCCGCCTGCGGTTCATTAATGCCTCGGCTATGACCTATTTCGATGTGCGCATCCCAGGCCTGAAGATGACTGTGGTTGCGGCCGATGGTCTGCACGTCAAACCGGTCAGCGTCGACGAGTTCCGTATCGCCGTGGCCGAGACCTACGACGTGATCATCGAACCAGACAGCGAACAGGCCTATACCGTGTTTGCCCAATCCATGGACCGCACTGGCTATGCGCGCGGCACCCTTGCTGTACAGGAGGGGTTGAGTGCACCAGTACCCAGCCCCGACCCGCGTCCGCTGATTGCCATGGGCGACATGGGTATGGATCACGGCAGCATGGGCGGTATGGATCACGGGAACATGGCCGGAATGGACCACGGCAGTATGGCGGGCATGGATCATGGGAGCATGCAGGGTGGCATGGCAGGCATGGCAGGCATGGCAGGTGCCATGCAGGCACACCCAGCCTCAGAGACCAACAACCCGCTGGTCGATATGCAAACCATGACACCAACGCATAAGTTGGACGACCCAGGTATTGGTTTGCGAGACAACGGCCGACGCGTCCTCACGTACTCTGACCTGCGCAGCACCTTCCTCGACCCGGATGGTCGCGAACCAAGTCGCACCATCGAGCTGCACCTTACCGGGCACATGGAGAAATTCTCCTGGTCCTTCGATGGCATCAAGTTCTCTGACGCCGAGCCTCTGCGCCTCAAGTACGGCGAGCGTGTTCGCATCACGCTGGTCAACGACACCATGATGACTCATCCGATCCATCTTCATGGCATGTGGAGCGACCTGGAGGATGCGAACGGCAATTTCCTGGTGCGTAAACACACCATCGACATGCCGCCAGGTTCCAAGCGCAGCTATCGGGTGACCGCCGATGCGTTGGGGCGTTGGGCCTACCACTGCCACCTGTTGCTCCACATGGAAATGGGCATGTTCCGTGAAGTCCGTGTGGATGAGTAATGGAGATTTCTGATGAGTACTTTTATGAAGCGTAATGCCCTGTTTGGCAGCGCAGCGATGTTCAGTTTTTTGGCTGCTTTGTACGCGCCGACGTCATTGGCAGGTGAGGGGCACAGCGAGCACGAACAACATGCTGCCGAGTCGGCTGCGCCCGAGGCCATCAGTGACAAGCCTGCAGATCAATCGAAAGGCAAGGCCGCTGGCCAGCAGATGGATCATGGCACCATGGATCATGAGGGCATGAACCATGACGATATGGGGCACGAGAAGATGATGGATAAGCATGGCGGCACCGAAGCCGAAGCAGGTTCGAACCATGACCACTAGGTTTTCACGCCCGTCCCTCATAGCGCTGGTCGTGTCGCTGAGTGCACTCAGCGGCGGCGTTACCCAGGCTGCGGAAGAAATGGATCATTCGGCAATGGGGCACGGCTCCATGTCGATGGACCACAGCCAGATGGGCCACGGTTCCGCCAAAGCGCCGATGGAGGGCATGGATCACAGCAAGATGGATCATGGTGCCATGCAGAGCGAATCGGGCAGCATGGACCATAGCCAGATGGGCCACAGCCAGAGCCAAGAGAAGGCCCCAGCCATGGACCACAGCAAGATGGGACACGGCACCATGCAGGGACAGATGGAGGGCATGGATCATTCGAAGATGAACCATGGCTCCGCTGAAGCCCCGAGGACTACCAGTCGTACGCCGATTCCCGTTCTGACGGATGCTGATCGCCAAGCGGCTTTCCCGCCACTGCCTGGCCACAAGGTGCATGACAGCGCCATCAACAGCTTTTTCCTGCTCGATCAGCTCGAATACCAGGACGCAGATGAGGGCAGCACCCTGGCCTGGGATGCGTCGGGCTGGGTAGGCGGTGATATCAACCGGGTCTGGTTCCGCTCCAAAGGCGAGCGTACCAACGGCGTGACCGAGGATGCTGAATTACAGCTGCTGTACGGCCGCTCGATCGGCCCTTGGTGGGATGTCGTCGCGGGCGTTCGCCAGGACTTCAAACCGGAGTCGCCGCAGACTTGGGCCGCCTTCGGTATCCAGGGCCTGGCGCTTTACGCCTTTGAGGCCGAAGCCACGGCCTTCGTCGGCGAGAATGGCCAAACTGCTGCCCGACTGGAGGGCGAGTACGACATTCTGCTGACCAACCGGCTGATTCTCCAGCCAACTGCCGAAATGAACTTCTACGGCAAGAACGATCCTGAGCGAGGTGTGGGGTCTGGGTTGGCAAATACCGAGCTCGGCTTGCGTCTGCGTTACGAGATTGTCAGGGAGTTTGCCCCCTATATCGGGGTTTCCTGGAGCCGCTCCTATGGCAACACGGCAGACATGGTGCGCGACGAGGGCGGTGATGTAGACGAGGCGCGTTTTGTCGCCGGTATCCGGATGTGGTTTTGAGAACCTGACATGAAAAGAACAATTAAAACTTTGGTGGCGGCCGGCGTGGTCGGTAGCACAGCTGTCCTGGCCGGCGCCTACTTTGGCGTGGTCAACGTGGGGGCCGACGATCCCCATTTTCCTGCAGTGTATGCGTTTCTCAAGATGGCCCGTGACCGCTCTATCGAAGTCCGTTCGCGGGACATCGAGGTTCCCAACCTGGATGATCAAGCTCTTATTCGCGCCGGTGCGGGCAACTACAACGCCATGTGTGTCGGCTGTCATTTGGCGCCAGGTATGGCGGAGACCGAGCTAAGGAAACGCTGATTTAACCCCGTCCCCGTAGAATGCCCCGGTCATCCCGATAGGCGCAACCATCCAGATGAAACAGCAAGCCAGCTTCGCCGATCTCGAGTACTCGGCGCGTCGCAAGCCGACGCGGCGGGAGAAGTTTCTGACCGACCTGGATCGTCTGGTGCCGTGGTCGCAGCTGGCGGCATTGATCGAGCCGCACTACTACCGCGGTGAGCGCGGTCGTCCGCCGGTCGGTCTGGAAACGATGCTGCGCATGTATCTGTGCCAGAACTGCCTGGGCCTGTCGGACGAAGGAATTGAAGATGCCATCGTCGACAGCATCGCGGTGCGTCGCTTCGTGGGCATCGACCTGATCGAGCGTCAGGCGCCCGATGCCACCACGCTGCTGAAGTTTCGCCGTCTGCTTGAACGTCACGAGATGCCGGTGCGCATCTTCGCGCTGATTCGCGAACAGCTCGGTCAGCAAGGGCTGATCCTGCGCGAAGGCACGATCGTCGACGCCACCTTGATCGCTGCGCCCCCCTCGACGAAGAACAAGGAGGGCGAGCGCGACCCCGACATGCACCAGACGAAGAAGGGCAAGCAGTGGTATTTCGGCATGAAAGCGCATATCGGTACGGATGCGCACACCGGCATCGTTCATTCGCTTGCCGCCACGGCGGCGAACGCCTCCGACGTGAGCCAGACGCACAAGCTGCTGCATGGTGAGGAGAAGCACGTGCATGCCGACGCCGGCTACCAAGGCGCAGACAAGCGTCCCGAACTGAAGGAGTGCGAGGCTGAGTTTGTCATTGCACGTCGCCGCTCAACCTACAAGAAGCTGGACAAGACGGACCCGAGACGCCAACTCATCGAGCAGGCGGAGCACGCCAAGGCGAGCATCCGCTCGAAGGTCGAGCACGCGTTCCATGTGGTGAAGAACCTGTTCCGGCATCGCAAGTGCCGCTACAAGGGTCTGGCGAAGAACACGGCGCAGTTGCATGTGCTGTTCGCGATGGCGAATCTGGTGCTGTCGCAGAGAAGTCTGTGCGCGCCCTACAGGACAGGTGCGTCCTGAGGGCGAGAAATCGGGGTGATGAACCCCGAAAGGGCCTCGGGTTGATGATTCGGGGCTGAAAAAGAGCCGAAATTCGATGTCATGACGATGCGAATTTCGGAGTTGCTGCCTCATGGACGAAAAATCCCGGACGGGTGGCTTTGATCAGCGTTTCCCTAAGCCAATCGCTTTACCCTGCGCCCCCCAACCTCGCCAAGATCGGTGTCGATGGCAATCCGTCAGCAGCGTTCTGGGTGATCAAGCATGGCATCAAGGCAACGGGTATGCCTGCGTGGGGCAAGAGCATGGGAGACGAGTACATCTGGGGCATGGTTGCCTTCCTCAACCAACTGCCGACGATGGATGCCAAGCAATACCAAACACTCGTCGCATCCAGTGGCGGCCATCAGCACGGTGGTGGGGAAACGCAGATGCATAACCATGAAGGACAGCACGGCGACAACAAGCCTGGCCATCATGACAATAGTGGCGGTGGCGATGACCATCATGGATCAGGTGATGCTGGAGAGCCTGGTCATCACGATGCCGCGGCTACGGATAGCGAGGATGGCTCCGCACCTAAGGCAGGTCACCATTCGGATATGAGTGGCGATGACCACCATGCTGGGGATGAGGCGTCGTCCAACGGAGGTGATCATCACGCCGAGCAGGCTCCGAACGCCTCGCCCAAGACCCACACCCACGCCGATGGCAAAGAGCACGTACATGAAAGCTAAATATCTGGCCTTACTGGCCGCTCTCTCCGTCACGTCTGCGGTTCAAGCAGCTGATGCCCTGACGATTGATGCCCATCGTGATGCCAATTGCGGATGTTGCAAGAAGTGGATTTCACACCTCGAAGCGAATGGCTTCAAAGTCGTCGACCATGTTGAAAGCAACATGACAGCAGTGAAGCAAAGACTGGGCGTCGCGCCACGGTTAGCGTCTTGCCACACCGCGGTGATTGACGGCAAGTTCGTCGAAGGTCATGTGCCGGCGGCCCAGGTCATCGAACTCACCAAGCGCGATGATCTGCTGGGCATCGCTGTTCCCGGGATGCCGGCGGGCTCCCCCGGCATGGAAGTCGATGGTGTACAGCATGCCTACCAGGTCATTGGCTTGACCAAGACGGGGTCTGATCAGGTCGTTGCAGAATATCCCGCCCAGTAGTACTGCCTGCCAGCACGGCCGCTTGTGTGTAGTGGCCGACTCATTTTCATACGTCCTTTAACCTAAGTAAAAAAGGCGCCCGAGGGCGCCAAGGGCTGTCTCCAAACCAAAGGAGCACTACGAGGGGACAGCAGGACCAAGGCGCGAGCGGGCAATCAACCCGCCCGCTTGCCAGGGTTAGAGAACTTCCAGCGGGTACTCGACAATCAGGCGGACTTCATCCAGATCCGACTCGTAATCGGTCGCGCGAGTGGTCATTTGGCGAACACGGAAAGACATATCCTTCAGTGATCCAGTCTGCACAACGTACTTGGCCTCGATGTCCCGCTCCCAGCGCTTCTGGTTGGTCAACGGATCGCCGTTGTCATCACGGCGCATATAGACTTCGTTGGCGTTGCTGTAGTCGGCATCCCAGCCCTGGGCATATCGAGTCATGAAGCTCAATCCAGGCACACCGAAAGGCGCCATATTCAGGTCATAGCGCACTTGCCATGACTTCTCCTTCGGCGAGTTGAAGTCGGTGTACTGGATGGAGTTGTCGAGGTAGATGGAGTCCGATTGGCGCAAGTAGTCGAAGTCATCATCGCCATTGTTGCGCTGGAGACCCACCAGCACTGTGTGAGCGCCGAATTGGATGCCGACACTGCCGCTCCAGATGTTGTTATCGAAGCTCCCGAGGAGCTGCTTCCCTTCATCGACCGCCTTGTAGTAGTTCAGCCCGCCGATCAAGGCGACATCGTCCGCAAGCGGGTAGCTCAGCGTGGTGCCCGCGTAATATTGATTCCAGGCATCCTTGAGGCGGCTGGTGTAGAGACTAAAGCCGACGTTGTCATTAAGCGTGTAATCACCACCGAAATAGGCGATCCATGGCGAGTCCACTTCGCCCGCGTAGAAGGTAGCGAAGCCGTCGCGCATGCTGCTGGTATTGGGTTGGCTCATCGAGTGGAGGCGACCGCCCTGAAGCGACAGTCCTTCCACGCTGCTGTTGACCACGGTGACACCTCGAAAACTCTCCGGTAAAAGCCGTGCATCACCGTATTGGACGACCGGGCTGACGGGAAAGACGTCGCCTACCTTGATCTCGGTATCCATGAACCGAGCTTTCACCGCGCCACCCAGTTTGGAGTAGTTATCCTCAGCCTGCCCGAGGCTGTTGTAAGGCATCACGTCGACTGTGCCGCCTGCTCCAGAACGGCCGTCGCCGGTGTCAAGCTTGAGCCCTAGCATGGCAAAGGCATCGACACCAAAGCCTATGGTGCCCTCGGTGAAACCAGACTCGAATCTGCCTATCACGCCATGCGCCCACTCTTCCGAATAGCCATTACCCGAGCTGCTGGACTGGCCTTTACGGAAATCGCGGTTGAAGTAGAGATTTCGATTGAGAATGGTCAGGCTGCTGCCTTCGATAAATCCCTCGCCTTTCTCGCCGGCGGCCATTGCAGCTTGCCCGGTACTGACGCTCAGAGTGAGCAGAGAAAGTCCTAACAGGGTTCTGTTATTCATAAATACTCCTGATGTTATTGGCAGTTGTCATTGTGTGGTCGCATATAGGGGTCTTGTGGAAGAACCGACAAATTTGACAAGTTTGCTCGTTTAGAGGCTGGCAACGATTTCTGCATTTGACAGCCAGACGGTCAAAATACATCCATTAAATTGTTATAGCGAACCTTGAAGCTGTTTAAACTGCCCTTGGATCACTGCTTTTTCCTGAAGAATCACCTTATTCTCGTCGGTCAGAAATGCCACTTTATCCTGGGCGGTTTTCAGTTCGGCTTTGGTGGTCTCCAATGCGTGGGATAACACGGCCACTTGCTTATCGACATCCGCTTTCTGGGTGGTGAGTGCGGCCATGTTTTCCGCCAATTGCTCATTTTTATGCTGGTATTCCCGGCACTTTGTCACTGCTTCTTCACACTCGTGTTCCAGGTTCTGGATATCTTCTATCTTTGCTTTCAAGTCGCTATTTAGGGATGGTCTGAAGTAGCCATGTATTTCCCCGGCATACCACCTGGCGCAACTTTTAAACTCGCCAAATGACCAAAAAACAATCAATTCGACGAGTATTTCTTACGTTTTCGCCACCCGGACCCCACTCCGGTGGCCATTTCCCGCATTACAGGCGCACCTCTCCTGCATTCGTCAGTAAATGTCGGCGCGCCATCCACAGGTTCGACAGAGCGAACAGTGTCACCAGTTGCGCCGTGTTTTTGGCCAAGCCGCGAAAGCGCACCTTGGTGTAACCGAACTGGCGCTTGATTACCCGGAACGGATGCTCGACCTTGGCGCGCACCTGAGCCTTGGCCTTTTCAATCTTGCGCTTGGCTTTGTACAGCACGCTGCGCTTATCGAGTTTTTTGTAGGTGCTGCGGCGTGCCGCCACCTGCCAGATAACTTCACGTCCTTCATGCTCGGGCCGCTTTTCGACACCGGTGTAGCCTGCATCGGCGCAGACCACGTTTTCGTCGCCATGCAGCAATTTGTCCACCTGGGTGACATCCGCCACATTGGCCGCCGTGCCCACTACGCTGTGCACCAGACCCGATTCGTCATCGGCGCCGATGTGGGCCTTCATGCCGAAATAATACTGGTTTCCCTTCTTGGTCTGGTGCATTTCCGGGTCGCGCTTGCCGTCCTTGTTCTTGGTCGAACTGGGCGCATTGATCAGCGTTGCATCGACGATGGTGCCCTGGCGCAGCGACAGGCCGCGGTCGCCCAGATAGCCATTGATGACAGCGAGGATGCCGGCCGCCAGCTCGTGTTTCTCCAGCAAGCGGCGGAAGTTGAGAATGGTGGTTTCGTCGGGGATGCGCTCCAGGTTCAGCCCGGCAAACTGGCGCAGGATCGTGGTTTCGTACAGCGCTTCCTCCATCGCTGGATCGCTGTAGCCGAACCAGTTCTGCAGCAGATGCACACGCAGCATCGCCATCAACGGGTAGGCCGGACGGCCACCTTCACCCTTCGGATAATGTGGCTCGATCAAAGCAATCAAGCCCTTCCACGGCACCACCCGATCCATCTCGATCAGGAACAACTCCTTGCGGGTTTGCTTGCGCTTGCCAGCGTACTCGGCGTCGGCGAAGGTCATCTGCTTCATCGGGAAACTCGGTGGGTGGGGTCGCGGTATTTTGCCAAATCAGAAAGTCTTTTTCAGAGTTTCCCTAGTGATCAGCGTGCCGGTAAATGACTCGGGCAGCAGGCGGGAGTCGTCGTACGCGAGCACGGGCATCATCGGCATCTGATTGCCGTATTTGAGGACGGTGTTGGATACCTGGAACTTGATGGCTGCGCCGGCTTGCGACAGGTCGCGCTCGGGGTCGCCATTGGAGTCGCGCTCGAACATGGCGCCATAGTTGTAACCACGACCGCCATCCAGGCGCACGCCGAGGATGCCGTAGGCATCTACGCCGACGCCGATGGTGCCTTGAGTGAAGCCGGATTCGAACGTGGTGATGAAGCCTTGGCCCCAGCTGCGTACGTCGTCAGCGCCGTCCTTGTAATCACGGTTGTAGTAGGTGTTACGCAGCAACAGATCAAGGCTCGCGTCCTCGACAAATCCCTTGGACTCCGATTGCTGGCTGGCCAATGCCATCTGGGAGGTGCCCGCCGCTACGGCCAGGGCGATTACGCTCCACTTCATCACTTTCATTGTGATTGCTCCTTTGGTTTGAATTTGGTGCTTGCCCGTCCGCGGTGAGCGGAAAGGGTGCAACTTCTTAGTCCCGCATCAGGCTTTAGCCAGTTATGGCCGCTGTTCGCGAAAAGCCATCCAGAGAATGTACTGTGCAGCCCTAGTGCAGCGCTAGAGCAAGCTGTGTGACGCCTATTGCGGCGTTTTGAAGCCATTGCAGCGCCCGCTGCTCGCTCTTTTGCAAAAAGCGGACCCAAATGCGTTTTTGAGGCTTTTGCGACGCTTCATGGCATCCAGTGCAGCGCTGTTGCACTCTCAGAGGGCATGTTCTGATGGTGCGGCCCCATCTTCGCGCAGGCAGGTCAGGGTTGTTAGCTTTCCTGTCTGGAGTATGCTTCTGAGTGTTCGGGTAGTGCAGTCCCGCACTGCTTCACAATCAGGTCGAAGGGGAGTGTCATGTTCGTTCTCGATTCACGTTTGGAGCAGGACACCCTGCCGCTCGGGGACTTCCCGCTGTGCCGGCTGCTGTTGATGAACGATGCTCATTATCTGTGGTTCATTCTGGTTCCGCGGCGCGAGGAGATAAGCGAGTTGTTTCAGCTCGATCCGGTCGACCAGCGGGCGCTGTGGCGAGAAACCACTGCGCTGGCCGAAACCGTCAAGGATACCTTCGGTGCGGACAAAATGAATGTCGCCGCGCTCGGTAATGTAGTTGCACAGCTACATATGCACGTCATCGCCAGGCGTCGGGACGATGCGGCCTGGCCGGCGCCTGTTTGGGGCAAGCAGCCGGCGCAACCCTATACCGAGGGTCAGGTAGCGGCGATCAGGGAAAAGCTGCGGTTGGTACTTACCGGCGATTTTCGTTTCGAGGAATGATGATGGATCTGGAGTCCCGTGTAACAGACTTGGAGGCGCGGTTGGCCTTTCAGGATGACACCATTCAGACGCTCAACGACGTGCTGGTCGAGCAGCAGCGACTAGTGGAGCGTTTGCAACTTCAGTTGGGTGCGCTGGCGAGACGGCAGGAGGAAATGCAGAGCTCGCTGGATGCGGGCGAAGATGAGGCGCCGCCGCCTCACTATTAATTATTGCGAGCGAGATTGGCCGGTCTCGCTCGCGGCTGGACCGTCTCAGCGGGCCGAATCTACGGTGACGACATCCTCGGCCTGCAGGCCTTTGTCACGCATCATGATGGTGAATTCCACGCGCTGACCTTCCACGAGAATGCGGTGGCCCTCGCCGCGAATTGCGCGGAAGTGCACGAATACGTCGTCACCGCTATCCCGGGAAATAAAGCCGAATCCCTTCGATGTGTTGAACCACTTCACGGTGCCCGATTCGCGCCCGGCTGCCGGCAGGGGGCTCGCTTTCTGGTGCGCGGGTTTTACCTTTGTCGGGCGTTCCTGAGGCGTGGCAAGGTGGAGCAGGACGGCAATCAGGGCGAGCAAGAGGCTGGCTAGGGTGGCCGGCTGGCCTGCGATCTGCGACAAGGGGGCGAGCAGGATGGTTGCTTGCAGGGCAATGGCGACCAGTAGGAGTGTCGATGTGGCGATGATGACCGGGCGGGTTCGGCTGTCGTCCAGTTTGGCAGAAGGAGCGAACTGCGCGTTCAGCAGGCCGAGCATCAGCAGGCACAAGGCTTCGGGCTGCAGGAGAAGCGGCATTCCGCCGCGTAGACTGGGTACAAATGACAAAAGCAGGGCAATGACGCCCGCCAGGACATGAACGATCTTAAGCATTCTTGGTATGGCTCACGGTTAATAACACGACAGGAAGAAGCCGCAGGCCAGGATGCTCGTGGTAAACGTCGTTCGCTCAGGGCTGAAACTGCTCTGGAGGAACCGCGCGGGTTGGCTTGCAGCGCGGCGTATTTAACAGCAAAGGCGAAGGGGGCTCAAATGAGCGAGCGGCGCGGGACTGCGTCGCATGGAGCATGTCGGATGTGGGGGGCAGGGCACGCAGGGCGCCCTGCCGCAGGAATATTATGCCGACAGTAGGCTGCGCAGCATCCAGGCCGTCTTTTCGTGGCTTTGCATGCGCTGGGTCAGCAGGTCCGCGGTGGGCTCGTCATTGACCTTGTCCAGCAGCGGGAAAATGCCTCGAGCGGTGCGGACTACCGCTTCCTGGCCTTCAACCAGCAGTTTGATCATTTCTTCGGCCGACGGAACGCCTTCCTCTTCCTTGATCGAGCTCAGGCGGGCGTAGGCGGCATAGGTGCCGGGCGCAGGAAAGCCGAGGGTGCGGATGCGCTCGGCGATATCGTCGACCGCGACAGCCAGTTCGGTGTACTGGGTCTCGAACATGGTATGAAGCGTGTTGAACATCGGCCCCGTCACGTTCCAGTGAAAGTTGTGGGTCTTCAGGTAAAGCGTGTAGGTGTCGGCAAGCAGGCGGGACAGCCCTTCGGCGATAGCTGCACGATCCTGTTCGGCGATGCCAATGTTGATTTCCATGTGTTTCTCCTGGTGGATGGTTCAGGCCTTAGTTATGCCAGAAAACGACGCGCTGTTGTGAAGCGATAGGTTTCTGGTCCGATGCTCATGGTTGGAAGGCGTCGACCGATTCTGGGTTCCATGACCGGCCTGATGGGCTGCCGGTGAGGGCAACGGCTGCGCCGCGGTGATTATGTCGATATAATCCCGCGCTTGTGCCTGGCAGCATCAGCATGTGCTGCAGCGCCTGGCGCCCTAGGCGGTATCGCATACGGTACAGCCGCTTGCGCAGAGCAGTGACGGCGCCATTAGCCGGTCCCAGCTCTGGCGCCCCATCGAATTCAAGATACGAGAAGCGAACTCCACCATGATGCGCAGTCACTATTGCGGCCAGTTGAACGAAAGCCTGGACGGTCAGGAAATCACTCTTTGCGGCTGGGTACATCGCCGTCGTGACCATGGAGGGGTGATCTTCCTCGACGTTCGCGATCGCGAGGGGCTGGCCCAGGTGGTTTTCGATCCCGACCGCGCGGAAACCTTCGCGACGGCCGACCGCGTACGCAGCGAGTACGTGATCAAGGTGACCGGCAAGGTGCGCCTGCGTCCGGCCGGTGCGGTGAATCCGAACATCGCGTCCGGCGCCATCGAGGTGCTGGGTTACGAGCTGGAGGTGCTCAACGATGCGGAGACTCCGCCGTTCCCGCTCAACGAGTACAGCGATGTCGGTGAAGAAACTCGCCTGCGCTACCGCTTCATCGACCTGCGTCGCCCGGAGATGGCCGAGAAGCTGAAGCTGCGCTCGCGCATCACCGCCAGCATCCGTCGCTACCTCGACGAGAACGGCTTCCTCGATGTCGAAACGCCGATCCTTGGCCGTCCGACGCCGGAGGGTGCTCGTGACTATCTGGTGCCGAGTCGCACCCATGCCGGCAATTTCTTTGCCCTGCCGCAATCGCCGCAGCTGTTCAAGCAGCTGCTCATGGTGGCCGGCTTCGATCGCTACTATCAGATCGCCAAGTGTTTCCGCGACGAAGACCTGCGAGCTGATCGTCAGCCCGAATTCACCCAGATCGATATCGAGACCAGCTTCCTCGACGAGGCGGACATCATCGGTATCACCGAAGGGATGATCCGCAAGCTGTTCAAGGAAGTGCTGGATCTGGAGTTTGGCGAATTCCCGCATATGCCGTTTGAGGAGGCCATGCGTCGCTATGGCTCGGACAAACCGGACCTGCGCATCCCGCTCGAGCTGGTGGACGTTGCCGATCAGCTCAACGCGGTCGAGTTCAAGGTGTTCTCTGGCCCGGCCAACGATCCGAAAGGTCGCGTGGCAGCCCTTCGTGTGCCGGGTGCCGCAAGCATGCCGCGCAGCCAGATCGACGACTACACTAAGTTCGTCGGCATCTACGGCGCCAAGGGCCTAGCCTATATCAAGGTCAACGAGCGCGCCAAGGGCGTCGAGGGGCTGCAGTCGCCGATCGTCAAGTTCATCCCGGAAGACAACCTCAACGTGATCCTCGACCGCGTCGGCGCGGTCGATGGCGATATCGTCTTCTTTGGTGCCGACAAGGCCAAGATCGTCTCCGAGGCGTTGGGCGCGCTGCGCATCAAGCTCGGCCATGACCTCAAGCTGCTGACCTGCGACTGGGCGCCGCTGTGGGTCGTCGACTTCCCGATGTTCGAAGAGAACGATGACGGCTCGCTGAGCGCACTGCACCACCCGTTCACCGCGCCGAAGTGCACACCGCAGGAGCTGGAGGCCAACCCCAGCGCTGCGCTGTCGCGTGCATACGACATGGTGCTCAACGGTACCGAGCTGGGCGGCGGCTCCATCCGCATCCATCGCAAGGAAATGCAGCAGGCGGTATTCCGCATTCTCGGCATCGACGAGGCCGAGCAGGAAGAGAAGTTCGGCTTCCTGCTCGATGCGCTGAAGTTCGGTGCGCCGCCACATGGTGGTCTGGCTTTCGGTCTCGATCGCCTAGTGATGCTGATGACCGGTGCGCAGTCGATTCGCGAAGTCATTGCCTTCCCGAAAACCCAGAGCGCTGCGGATGTCATGACCCAGGCGCCTGGTGCGGTGGACAACAAGGCATTGCGCGATCTGCATATCCGCCTGCGCGAGCAGCCAAAGGCGGAGTAAGCGCTACCCGAAGCCTGGTTCTGCCAGGCTTCTTCGTCTTGCGACTCCGGTCGTACGGGCGTCAAGGCGATAGCCGTTCGCCGGCTGGTGATCCAGCGGTTGGCGAACGGTTATCGGGATTTCTGATTCAGTCGAAGAATGGAGTGAGTTATGGCTGGTCATTCCAAATGGGCCAACATCAAGCACCGCAAAGAGCGCCAGGACGCCAAGCGGGGCAAGATCTTCACCAAGCTGATCCGCGAACTGACCGTGGCGGCCAAGCATGGCGGCGGTGTCCCGGCGGACAACCCGCGCCTGCGCCTGGCGGTGGACAAGGCGCTGACTGCCAACATGTCGCGCGAGGTCATTGACCGTGCCATCGCCCGCGGCGCTGGCTCGAACGAAGCCGACAACATGACCGAGCTGAGCTACGAGGGCTATGCGCCGAGTGGCGTGGCGATCATCATCGAAGCCATGACGGACAACCGCAACCGCACCGCCGCGGAGGTGCGTCATGCCTTCAGCAAGAATGGCGGCAACCTCGGTACCGACGGTTCGGTGGCCTACATGTTCGATCGCAAGGGGCAGATCAGCTATGCACCAGGCGTCGACGAGGATGCGCTGATGGAGGCTGCGCTGGAAGCCGGCGCCGACGACGTGGTCACGCAGGAAGACGGCTCGGTCGAGGTGTACACCAGCTTTGCCGATTTTCTCTCGGTCAACGAGGCGCTTACCGAAGCCGGTTTCAAGGGTGACGAGGCGGAAGTGGCGATGATCCCGTCGATCATGGCGCCCATCACTGATGTCGAGACCGCACAGAAAGTCCTGCGTCTGATCGATGCGTTGGAAGATCTGGATGACGTACAGAACGTCTATCACAACGCCGAAATTGCCGATGAGATCATGCAGCAGCTGAGCTGAGCCATGTCGCTGGAAGGAACCGGAGGTCGCAGTCGCGCTTCCGGTTTTTTTATGGTTCGGTGTGGCGTCGAAGAAGCGTTGGGATGTGATGACGCCAGTGGCATCGGGGCAGGCGCCTCCGTATACTCGCCACTGGATAAATAGACAGCACGGCCAAGGCATGACGCTGATTTTGGGTATCGATCCGGGCTCTCGAATCACCGGCTACGGCGTCGTCCGAGATACCGGTCGTGGTTGCGAGTACGTCGCTTCGGGCTGCATTCGCACCGGCAGCGGCGAGCTGTCGGAGCGCTTGCGCGCCGTGTTCAGTGGCGTCAGCGAAGTCATTCGCACCTATGGTCCGGTGACCATGGGAATCGAGCAGGTGTTCATGGCCCGTAACGCCGATTCGGCGCTCAAGCTGGGGCAGGCCCGCGGTGCTGCCATCGTCGCGGGGGCCGAGGCGGGACTGCAGATCGCCGAGTACACCGCCACGCAGGTCAAGCAGGCCATCGCCGGCACTGGCGGCGCGGACAAGCAGCAGGTGCAGATGATGGTCATGCATCTGCTCAAGCTGCTGGAGAAGCCGCAGATTGATGCCTCGGACGCCTTGGCCATCGCCCTGTGCCATGCGCATCACCGGCAGAGCCTGGTCCCTCATGGGTTGATCGGTGCCAAGCGAAGAGGCGGGCGGCTGCGGCTGTAGCCTTGCGAATAGTCGCAAAAAGAAAGGACCCGGCATCGTCGGGCACTGGAGGAAGCAGGTTTGATCGGACGTTTGCGCGGCACGCTGGCGGAAAAGCAACCGCCTCACATGATTCTCGACGTCAACGGCATCGGCTATGAAGTCGAGGTGCCGATGACTACGCTTTATCGCCTGCCAGCGGTCGGCGAGCCGGTGACTCTGCACACCCATCTGGTGGTGCGTGAAGACGCGCAGCTGCTTTATGGGTTCGCCGAGAAACGCGAGCGTGAGCTATTTCGCGAGCTGATCCGGCTGAACGGCGTGGGACCCAAGTTGGCTTTGGCGCTCATGTCGGGGCTGGAGGTCGATGAGTTGGTGCGGTGCGTTCAGGCGCAGGATACCTCGGTGCTGGTGCGCATACCTGGTGTCGGCAAGAAGACCGCCGAACGGCTGCTGGTTGAGCTGAAGGACCGCTTCAAGGCGTGGGAAAGCATGCCGGCCATCGCGACCCTGGTAGTTGAACCTGGCAGCAAAACGGCAGTCACAAGCGCCGAGAATGATGCGGTCAGCGCTTTGATTTCCCTGGGCTTCAAGCCCCAGGAGGCCAGCCGGGCAGTGTCCGCCATACAGGAAGAGAATTTGAGCAGTGAAGAGATGATTCGCCGCGCCCTCAAGGGCATGGTGTAAACCATGATCGAAGCGGATCGTATCGTCACGGCCAGCAGTCGCGATCGCGACGAGCAGTTGGATCGCGCCATTCGCCCCCTGAAGCTCGCGGAGTACATTGGCCAGCCGGTTGTGCGCGAGCAGATGGATCTATTCATCCGCGCCGCGAAAGGGCGCCAGGAAGCGCTCGACCATACTCTGATCTTCGGTCCGCCCGGGTTGGGCAAGACCACCCTGGCGAACATCATTGCCGAAGAAATGGGCGTGTCGATCAAGAGTACTTCTGGTCCTGTCCTCGAGCGGCCGGGCGACCTGGCCGCTTTGCTGACCAACCTGGAAGCCGGCGACGTGCTGTTCGTCGACGAGATCCATCGCCTCTCGCCGATCGTCGAGGAGGTGCTATATCCGGCGATGGAGGACTTCCAGCTCGATATCATGATCGGCGAAGGGCCGGCGGCGCGTTCGATCAAGCTCGATCTGCCGCCGTTCACCCTGGTCGGCGCCACGACGCGGGCCGGCATGCTGACCAATCCACTACGCGACCGCTTCGGTATCGTCCAGCGTCTGGAGTTCTACTCCACCGAGGATCTGGCCACGATCGTCAGGCGGTCGGCCGGAATCCTCGGGCTGCCAACCGAACCCGAGGGCGCGTTTGAAATCGCCCGTCGCGCGCGCGGCACGCCGCGCATCGCCAATCGTCTGCTGCGCCGGGTTCGTGACTTCGCTCAGGTGCGCGGCAAGGGTGAGATCACCCGGCAGATCGCTGACCTTGCGCTGAACATGCTGGATGTCGATGAGCGCGGGTTCGATCATCAGGATCGTCGCCTGCTGCTGACGCTGATCGAGAAGTTCGATGGTGGCCCGGTGGGCATCGACAGCCTTGCCGCGGCGATCAGCGAGGAGCGCCACACCATCGAGGACGTGCTCGAGCCGTACCTGATCCAGCAGGGCTACATCATGCGTACGCCGCGCGGTCGCGTGGTGACGCGCCATGCCTATCTGCACTTCGGTCTCAACTTGCCCAAACGCATGAACGAGCCGCCGACACCGGACCTGTTCGAAGGCGACATAGTTTGAAGAAAATATTGTTCTGTTACCCGATTGGCATTTGCAGGGCCGAGCACTAGTATGCGCGCGCAAGCCGGAGCTGAAATCTTCACCCACCGCTGTCGAGTCTATTACGAGGACACCGATGCGGGTGGCATCGTCTATTACGTCAACTACCTCAAATTCATGGAGCGAGCTCGTACCGAGCGGTTGCGCAGCCTGGGATTCGCCCAGTCGCAGCTAGCCGGTGAGGACTTGCTGTTCGTCGTGCATTCGGTCGAGGCGCGTTATCGAGCCCCGGCGCGCCTGGATGACGAGCTGCTGGTGACCGCCGAGGTGGTCGAGCTCAATCGTGCCAGCCTGCGTTTCCGTCAGCAGGTGCGGCGTGCGGTCGATGACGTTCTGCTGTGTGAAGGGCAGGTCCTCGTGGCCTGCGTACGTGCCGAAAGTTTGAAACCCCGAGCCATTCCCGAAGCGCTGCGTGATGCCTTCGCTGGCTCGGGTCTATCCCCTGCAGGAGAGTAAGCGTGGAAGCCAACGTCGATCATATGTCCATGTGGAGCCTGATCAGCAACGCCAGCTTCGTGGTGCAGCTGGTCATGCTGATACTTGTAGGCGCTTCGGTGACCTCATGGATCCTGATTTTCCAGCGCGGCAACATGCTGCGCGCTGCCAAGCGGTCGCTGGATGCCTTCGAAGAGCGCTTCTGGTCGGGCATCGATCTGTCCAAGCTGTATCGCCAGGCAGGCAGCAATCCCGACCCTGACTCGGGTGTCGAGCAGATCTTTCGTGCCGGTTTCAAGGAGTTTTCCCGGCTGCGCCAGCAGCAGGGCGTAGATCCGGACGCCGTGATGGACGGTGTCAACCGCGCTATGCGGGTCGCCATTTCCCGTGAAGAGGAAAAGCTCGAGCAGAGCCTGCCGTTTCTCGCCACCGTCGGTTCCACCAGCCCTTACATCGGTCTGTTCGGTACCGTCTGGGGGATCATGAACTCCTTCCGTGGTTTGGCTCAGGTGCAGCAGGCCACGCTGGCCACCGTAGCGCCCGGCATCGCCGAAGCCCTGATCGCTACAGCGATCGGTCTGTTCGCCGCAATTCCGGCGGTGATTGCCTACAACCGCTTCTCGGCTCGTGGCGAGATGCTCATCGGCCGTTACTACACCTTCGCCGATGAGTTCCAGGCCATCCTGCACCGCAAAGTTCACACCACCGAAGACTGAGGCCCACGGCCATGGCCAGAATCCGCAACAGACGCAAGCCCGTCGCCGAGATGAACGTGGTGCCCTACATCGACGTGATGCTGGTGCTGCTGGTCATCTTCATGGTGACGGCGCCGATGCTCAACCAGGGCGTCAAGGTCGATCTGCCCAAGGTCAGCAGCGAGGCCTTGCCGCAGGACAACGACAAGCAGGTGTTGACCATCTCCATCAAGGCCGACAAGACCTATTACTGGAACGTTGGCAGCGAAGTCGACACCGAGAGCAAGGGTAATGAGGCGGTCGCGCTGGAAGACATGACCCGCGCCGTGGTCGCCATCATGCGTCAGCGTCCGGACACCCAGGTGTTCATCCGCGGTGATCGCGCCGTTGACTACGGGGCGGTCATGGCCGCCATGGGTGGCCTGCAGGAAGCCGGCGTGGGCAATGTCGGCCTGATCACCGAGGCCCCTTGATGCAACAGCGTGACTCGTCACCTTCGCAGAGCTATTTCTGGCCGACCGTGCTGGCGGTCGGCCTGCACGTCATCATCTTCGGCATGCTGTTCGTCAGCTTTTCCATGACGCCCGAGCTGCCGCCATCCAAGCCGATCGTGCAGGCAACGCTTTATCAGCTGAAGTCCCAGAGCCAGGCGACCACGCAGACCAACCAGAAGATTGCCGGCGAGGCGAAGAAGACGGCTGCCAAACAGTACGAAGCCGAGCAGATGGAGCAGCGCAAGATCGAGCAGCAGAAGCAGGCTGCGGCGAAGGCTGCGGAACAAAAGAAGGCCGAGGAGGCTCGAAAGGCCGAAGCGGCGAAAGCCGCTGCCGATAAGGCCGCTGCGGCCAAGAAAGCCGAAGAGGCGAAGAAGGTAGAGCAGCAGAAGCAGGCCGAGATCGCGAAGAAGAAGGCCGCCGAGGAGTTGGCCAAGAAGAAGGCGGCTGAGGAGGCCAAGAAGAAGGCCGCCGAAGAGGCCAAGAAGAAGGCGGCGGAAGAAGCCAAGAAGAAAGCGGCAGCCGAGGCGGCCAAGAAGAAGGCCGCCGAAGAAGCCAAGAAGAAGGCCGCGGCGGAAGCAGCGCGCAAGGCTGCCGAAGACAAGAAGGCCCAGGCACTGGCAGAGCTTCTGTCCGATACCACCGAACGCCAGCAGGCGATGGCCGATACCCATGGCGATCAGGTTGCCGGCAACTTCGATGATCTGATTCGGTTGCGCGCGGCAGAAGGCTGGACTCGTCCGCCGTCTGCACGGAACAACATGACGGTACAGCTGCAGGTAAACATGCTGCCTGATGGCACCATCACCAATGTCAGTGTGTCGAGATCGAGCGGTGACGTACCGTTCGACAACTCTGCGGTTGCCGCAGTCAAGAACATCGGTCGGCTGACTGAAATGCAGGGTCTGAGCCCGCAGGAATTCCAGCCTTACCGGTCATTCAAAATGACATTCACGCCTGAGGATCTTGCGTTGTGATCAACTCCCTTCGAGGTCTACTTGTCCTGCTCTGCTGCCTGGCAGGCATTGCAGTGGCGCAGGAGAAAAACATCGTCGTTACCAGCGGCGCCGATCGCGCCATCCCCATTGCCGTCGTCCCGTTCGGCTGGCAGGGCGGTACCGTGCTTCCAGAGGACATGGCGGAGATCATCGGTAACGACATGCGCAATACCGGCATCTTCCAGCCGATTCCACGGCAGAACATGATCAGCATGCCGACCCGTGGCAGCGAGATCATCTATCGCGACTGGAAAGCGCTGGGTGCGCAGTATGTGATGGTGGGTAACATCGAACCCGCTGGCGGCCGGCTGCAAGCGCGCTACGAAGTGTTCAACGTGACCACCGAGCAGCAGGTGATGAGCGGCACTGTCGGCGGTTCGCCGGACCAGCTGCGCGATATGGCGCACCATGCGGCGGATCAGTCGTTCGAGAAGCTGACAGGCATCAAGGGCGCGTTCTCCACTCGTCTGCTGTATGTCACGGCCGAGCGGATGGGGGGCGCCAATACCCGCTACACGCTGCAGCGTTCGGACTATGACGGTGCGCGGGCGGTAACCCTGTTGCAATCGCGCGAGCCGATCCTCTCGCCGCGTTACTCGCCCGATGGCCGCCGTATCGCCTATGTCTCGTTCGAGCAGAAGCGTCCGCGCATCTTCGTGCAGCACATCGACACCGGCCGCCGTGAGCAGATCACCAACTTCGAAGGGCTGAATGGTGCCCCGGCATTTTCTCCGGACGGCAATCGGCTGGCGTTCGTGCTGTCCAAGGACGGCAACCCGGAGATCTATGTAATGGATCTCGGTTCGCGTCAGCTGCAGCGCCTGACCAACCACTACGCCATCGATACCGAACCCTTCTGGGGCGCTGATGGTCAGACCATTTATTACACGTCCGACCGGGCAGGCAAGCCGCAGGTCTACAAGCAGCGCCTGGGTAGCAACTCGGCCGAGCGCGTAACCTTCGTCGGCAACTACAACGCCAACCCGAAACTCTCGGCTGACGAGAAGACGCTGGTCATGATTCACCGTCAGGATGGCTACACCAACTTCAAGGTCGCCGCGCAGGATCTGCAGCGCGGCAACCTGCGGATACTTTCGGATACCAGTCTGGATGAGTCTCCCACTGTTGCGCCTAATGGCACCATGCTAATCTACGCCACCCGCCAGCAGGGCCGGGGAGTCTTGATGCTCGTGTCCATCAACGGACGCGTTAGGCTCCCGCTTCCAACAGCTCAAGGCGAAGTCCGAGAGCCGTCCTGGTCCCCTTACCTGAACTGATGCGGTATCAACGCTTTTTAACCAAAAACACACCTGGGGTTGTTACACATGGAAATGCTGAAATTCGGTAAGTTCACCGCTCTGGCTCTGGCCATGGCTGTTGCTGTCGGTTGTTCGTCCAAAGGCGGCGACGATTCGGGCGAAGGTTCGGGCGCGATCGATCCGAATGCCGGTTACGGTGCTGATTCGGGCGCCATCGACGGCAGCATGAGCGAAGAAGCCGCTCTGCGCGCCATCACCACCTTCTACTTCGAGTACGACAGCTCCGACCTGAAGCCGGAAGCCATGCGCGCTCTGGACGTTCACGCCAAGGACCTGAAAGGCAACGGCGCTCGCGTCGTTCTGGAAGGCCACACCGACGAGCGTGGTACCCGTGAGTACAACATGGCTCTGGGCGAGCGTCGTTCCAAGGCCGTTCAGCGCTACCTGGTTCTGCAGGGCGTTTCCCCGGCTCAGCTGGAACTGGTTTCCTACGGCGAAGAGCGTCCGGTTGCCATGGGCAACGACGAGCAGTCCTGGGCTCAGAACCGTCGCGTCGAACTGCGTAAGTAATTCGTCATGCGCAAGTACCGCCACGCTCTGACTTTTACAGTGCTCGGCCTGCCGCTGATGGCGGTGGCTCAAGTGCCGGTTGTGGATTACGAACAGGGTGCCGCCAGTGGCGGCTCCGGTTATTCCACGGCCGCGCCGAGTGGTGACGGTGCCTATGCCGGAGGTGGAGCTGCTGCTCCATCTTCGGCGCAGGGCATGCTCTTCATGCAGCTGCAGCAGATGCAGGAAGAGATCGCGCAATTGCGCGGCATGCTCGAGGAACAACAGAATCAGATCCAGCGCCTGCAACAAGAGGGGCTGGAGCGTTATCAGGATCTTGATCGGCGCTTGTCCAGCGGGCCCGCGGCGTCCAGTAATCAGTCGGCGCCGTCGCGCGAACCGGCGGCTGCGGGCGGTGCCGGTGCATCCGCTGCCTCGTCCGGACAGTCGCAGAGCGCTTCGGGTGATCCGGCGCAAGAGAAGCTCTATTACGACGCCGCGTTCGACCTGATCAAGGCAAAGGACTTCGACAAGGCCAGCCAGGCTTTCGCTGCATTCCTGCGCAAGTATCCAGATAGTCAGTACGCTGGCAATGCGCAGTATTGGCTGGGTGAGGTCAATCTGGCCAAGGGCGATCTGCAGGGTGCGGGCCAGGCTTTTGCCCGCGTCAGTCAGGCTTATCCGCAGCACAGCAAGGTGCCGGACTCGCTTTACAAGCTGGCCGATGTCGAGATCCGCATGGGCAATCGCGACAAGGCCCAGGGGATCTTGCGCCAAGTCATCGCGCAGTACCCGAATACGTCCGCGGCGCAGTTGGCACAGCGCCAGCTCAATCGCTGAATTCGCCTGCGTTAACGAACGAAACCCGCCCACAGTGCGGGTTTTTTCGTTAGAATCCCCGCCCCTATTTCCCGCAACGGAGGCGGATGGCCTGTTTAGCCGTCACGCCCGTGGCTGATATGACCCTGCGAATTACCGAGATCTTCTACTCGCTGCAGGGGGAGACGCGCACCAGTGGATTGCCCACGGTGTTCGTTCGCCTCACCGGCTGTCCCCTGCGCTGTCAGTACTGCGATACCGCCTATGCGTTCAGCGGCGGAGAGCTCATGACCCTCGATGCCATCCTGGAGCGTGTCGCTGCCTACAATCCGCGTTACGTCTGCGTGACAGGTGGCGAGCCGCTGGCTCAGCCCAATTGCGTGCCGCTGCTGCAGCGACTTTGCGATGCGGGGTACGAGGTTTCACTGGAAACCAGCGGCGCGCTCGACATTTCCCCGGTGGATGAGCGCGTCAGTCGGGTGGTGGACCTGAAAACCCCAGGCTCGGCGGAAGTCGGACGCAACCGCTATGAGAACATCGTCCATCTCACCCGCAACGATCAGGTGAAGTTCGTCATCTGCTCCCGGGAGGACTACGACTGGGCCGTGTCCAAGTTGATCGAGTTCGGGCTGGCCCGGCGGGCCGGCGAGGTCCTGTTCTCCCCCAGCCATGGTCAGGTCGATGTCCGCGCGCTGGCGGACTGGATCGTCGCGGACAACCTGCCGGTACGGTTGCAGCTCCAGCTGCACAAGATCATCTGGAACGATGCGCCTGGCCATTGAGCTTGAAGCTCGTCATCCTTTGAGGTATCGCGAAATGAACGAGAAGAAAGCAGTCATCCTGCTGTCCGGTGGGCTTGATTCGGCGACCGTCGTGGCCATGGCGCGTGACGAGGGCTATGCCTGTTACACCATGAGTTTCGATTACGGTCAGCGCCATCGAGCGGAGCTGCAGGCTGCCGAGCGCGTCGCGAAGCAGCTGGCGGTCGTGGAGCACAAGGTCATTGGTCTGAACCTCAACGGCATCGGCGGCTCGGCACTGACCGATACGAGTATCGATGTACCAGAGGCGCCCAGCGAAGGCATCCCAGTAACGTACGTGCCGGCGCGCAATACCGTATTCCTGTCGTTGGCTCTGGGCTGGGCCGAAGTGCTGGGTGCCCGCGATATCTTCATTGGTGTCAACGCGGTGGACTATTCCGGCTATCCCGATTGCCGCCCGGAATTCGTTGCCGCCTTCGAGCGGATGGCCAATCTGGCGACCAAGGCCGGGGTCGAAGGGCAGGGGTTCCGCATTCAGGCGCCATTGCAGAACCTCAGCAAGGCGCAAATCGTCCGGGAGGGAAGTCGACTGGGCGTCGATTATGCGATGACGGTTTCGTGCTATCAGGCGGATGACGACGGTCGCGCCTGTGGCAAGTGCGACAGCTGCAGATTGCGTTCGGCTGGTTTTGCCGAGGCTGGCTTGACCGACCCGACACGCTATTTCTGAGGCCGGCATTCTCGGCGGGGCGTCTGCCTACGCTACTGCCTCAGGCTAAATTTTTTTCAAAAAAAAAGTTTGTTTTCATCAATCAAATCAGTATCATGCGCCCCGCATCGGGTCGTTAGCTCAGTTGGTAGAGCAGTTGGCTTTTAACCAATTGGTCGTAGGTTCGAATCCTACACGACCCACCATATCGCTCCTTGGAGCAGGAAAAGCCGGAGGCCACTAGGTCGTCCGGCTTTTTTATATCCGCAGTTTTTGTGGCGCTTCGCTTGAGTCGTACATTCGGCCATAAGCGGCGTTTTTCTCTACGACCTTAGTAGATGGCTCAAGCGTTTTTAAACGTAATAGACTGCGACCTTCCTGATTGTCCGTTGGTTCGAGGCTCAAATGTATTCTGATCGCATCCGCTTGTCCTCTCTGCAGAACAAGGTCATGAGCGCCCAAGAGGCTGCTTCCCTTATTCGCGACGGCATGACCGTTGGCATGAGCGGCTTCACCCGCGCGGGCGAAGCCAAGGCCGTACCCCTTGCGCTGATCGACCGTGCCAAGGACGAGAAGCTGCAGATCAGCCTGGTGACCGGTGCCAGCCTGGGTAACGATCTCGACGGCAAGATGGCTTCTGCTGGCCTGCTGGCCCGCCGCATGCCGTTCCAGGCCGACCCGGTACTGCGCAAGGCGATCAACGCAGGTGAGGTCATGTTCATCGACCAGCACCTGTCGCACACCGTGGAGCAGATGCGCAACCATCAGATCAAGCGTCCCGATGTCACCATCGTCGAGGCGCTGTGCATCACCGAACAGGGCCACATCGTGCCGACCACCTCCGTGGGCAACTCGGCCAACCTGGCCATGTTTGCCGACCAGGTGATCATCGAGCTGAACCTGGCGCACAACCTGAACCTTGAAGGCCTGCACGATATCTACTTCCCGGGCGAGCGTCCGAATCGTGGCCCGATCCCGCTGACCAAGGTCGATGACCGTCTCGGCAGCGCAGCTATTCCGGTCGATCCGGCCAAGATCGCTGCGATCGTGATCACCAATCAGCCTGACTCCTACTCCACCGTCACGCCGCCGGACGAAGAAACCCAGGCCATTGCCAACCACCTGGTCGAGTTCTTCAAGAGCGAAGTGGCTGCCGGTCGCATGGCCAAGAACCTCGGCCCGATGCAGGTCGGTATCGGCAACATCGCCAACGCCGTAATGTGCGGTCTGATCGACTCGCCGTTCGAAGACCTGGTGATGTATTCCGAAGTACTGCAGGACTGCACCTTCGAACTGATCGACGCCGGTAAGATGACCTTTGCTTCCGGTTGCTCCATCACCCTCTCCGAGCGTTGCAACGATCGCGTGTTCGGTAACCTGGAGAAGTACAAGGACAAGCTGGTGCTGCGTCCGCAGGAAATCTCCAACCATCCGGAGCTGGTGCGCCGTCTCGGCATCATCGGCATCAACACCGCGCTGGAGTTCGACATCTACGGTAACGTCAACTCCACCCACGTGGGCGGCACCAAGATGATGAATGGTATCGGTGGTTCGGGCGACTTCGCGCGTAACGCCCACCTGGCCATCTTCGTGACTAAGTCGATCGCCAAGGGTGGCAACATTTCCAGCGTCGTACCGATGGTTGCTCACGTCGACCACACCGAGCACGACGTGGAGATCCTGGTGACCGAGCAGGGGCTGGCAGACCTGCGTGGCCTGGCTCCGCGCGAACGTGCGCGCGTGATCATCGACAACTGCGTGCATCCGTCCTACCGCGATGCGCTGAACAAGTACTTCGAGGATGCCTGCAAGAAAGGCGGCCAGACCCCGCATCTGCTGGGTGAGGCCATGCAGTGGCACATCAACCTGGAAGAACGCGGTCACATGCTCAAGGGCGAGTGATCCAAAGAAACCGCCGGCGCCCGCCGGCGGTTTTCGTTTGGGGCTGCGAAGGCCAGCCCCTGTGTCCGATGCTTTCCCTTTTGCCGACGCATCGGCTAGTATTCCTGCCCCGTCGAATGGCAGGAGCCTCGTCCGAATCCTGCTCCTTCCGTCTTATCGACAAGCCCGACTTTACCGTTGCCGCCGAGCTACCTGGCGCTTCGTGCAATCCCGTGTTGGCAGGACCCGCGACCATGACGCAGATACCCGAACGCATCCTTGTGCAGGCACACCTGGCGGCGAAGCAGCCCCAGCCGCTGACGCCTGAGCAGGAGGCAAAGTTGCGCAGCGAAATCGCTGCCGAGTTGAAGCGCCAGAATGCGGTGCTGGTGGCGCACTACTACACCGATCCGGTGATCCAGGCGCTGGCCGAAGAGACTGGCGGCTGCGTGTCCGATTCGCTGGAAATGGCACGTTTCGGCAACGAACACCCCGCGCAAACGGTCGTGGTGGCTGGCGTCAAGTTCATGGGGGAAACGGCGAAGATCCTCAATCCGGAAAAGCGCGTGCTGATGCCGACGCTGGAGGCAACCTGTTCGCTTGATCTCGGCTGTCCAGTGGATGAGTTCTCGGCGTTTTGCGACCAGCATCCCGAGCGCACCGTGGTGGTCTATGCCAATACCTCGGCAGCGGTGAAGGCACGTGCCGACTGGGTAGTGACATCCAGTTGCGCGCTGGAGATCGTCGAGAGCCTGATGGATAACGGCGAGAAGATCATCTGGGCACCGGACAAGCATCTGGGCAATTACGTGCAGCGCGAAACCGGTGCGGACATCCTGCTGTGGGATGGCGCCTGCATCGTGCACGAGGAATTCAAGGCCAAGCAGCTGGCGGACATGAAGGCGTTGTATCCGGATGCGGCAATTCTGGTTCATCCCGAATCACCGCAGGCGGTTGTCGAGCTGGCCGATGCAGTGGGTTCGACCAGTCAGCTGATCAAGGCCGCGCAGACGCTGCCGCAGCAGACCCTTATCGTGGCGACCGACCGCGGGATCTTCTACAAGATGCAGCAGCTGTGTCCGGAGAAGACCTTCATCGAGGCGCCGACCGCGGGGCAGGGCGCGACCTGTCGTAGCTGTGCGCATTGCCCGTGGATGGCGATGAACACGCTCGAGCGCACCCTGGAATGCCTGCGCACCGGAAGCAATGAGATTTTCGTCGACCCGGCGCTGATTCCGCGGGCTGTGAAGCCGCTGAAGCGAATGCTCGATTTCACCCAGGCGGCACGCTTGAAGCAGGCCGGTAACGCCTGAGCCCTTCGAGAGCGGCGGATACGCACTCGACCGCGTCAACCGAGGCCACGCTTTTTCGAGCGTGGCTTTTTCATTGGTATGGTCTGTAGGGATGTCGCGTGCTGCTTATCAACGCAGCATGTCCTCGACCATGCGCTTCTCTTCGATCAGCTGCTTCTGTCTGGCGTCGATTCGCGCGGAAATCTGGAAGTTGCTGGCGCGGCGCTTGGCCAGGTTGAGCTGCTCGATGCCCTGATCGTAGTCGCCGACCAGCGCGAAGTATTCGGCGCGCGCCTGATGCAGGCCGACGATGTTTCCGCTAAGGCCCCGGACCTCTGCGACCTGGTACCAGATGTCCGGGTCCCGCCGGCGCTGCTCGGCCAGTTTGTCCAGCTCGCGTTCGGCTTGTTGGGTCTCGCCCCGCTCCATCAACAGGTCGATATGCATCTGGCGCACCGGGTAGTTACCCGGATACAGCTGGAGCAGGCGCTGCAGACGGGTCTGAGCGTGCTGCAGGCGATTGGCGGTGATGTCGAGTTCGACCTGTGCGAGATTGTAGGTGAGGTCGTCCGGTGCCTTGGCCAGTAGCGGCGCCAGGCTGTTCGCCGCATCGGCGAGCTGTCCGGCCTTCATCTGCGCCAGCGCCAGCCCGTAGCGGGCGGCGTCCATCTCCGGATTCTCATCGAGCATCGCACGGAAACGTTTGGCTCCGACGCCGGGCGTGCTTTCGAACTTGAGTTGCGTGCGCGCCCGCATCAACTGGTAGCGCAGGCTGTCCTGGGTGCCGCCTTGTGCGTATTGCTCGGCTCGGTTGGTGGTGTCGGCGATGCGCGATTCGCTGACCGGGTGGGTCAGAAGGAACTCCGGCGGCTTCTGGTCATAGCGATACTGGCGCATCAGCCGGCCGAACATCGAGGGCATGGCGCGTGGATCGTAGCCGGCGCGTTCGAGGTTGACGATGCCAATGCGATCGGCCTCCTGCTCGTTCTGTCGGGAGAAGCGGCGCTGTGCCTGGATGGCCGCGGCCTGGGTGGAGACGATCGCGGCAATGCCCGCATCGCCGGCACCGGCTGCAGCCGCCACGACGCCAGCGAGCATGGCGGCCATCATCGGCAGCTGCATGCGCTGCTGGGCTTCCAGGCCGCGAGCGAAATGCCGCTGTGAAAGGTGGGCCAGTTCGTGCGCCATCACCGACGCATACTCAGCTTCGGTTTGCGCATGGATAAACAGCCCGCCGTTGACGCCGATAATGCCGCCCGGTGCCGCAAAGGCGTTGAGCTGAGGGCTATCGAGCAGGACAAATTCGAGGCGCCGATCCTGCAGCTGACTGGTTTCAGCCAGGCGGTACACGCTGTTCTCGACGTAGTCCTTGAGCTGGGGGTCGGAAAGCTGCTTCACCTGCCCCCGCAGCAGGCTCAGCCAGGCGCGCCCGAGCACATGTTCCTGTTCCGGCGACACGATGCCCGAGCTGGCGTCGCCGAGCGAAGGCAGGTCGTTAGCCAATGTCGGTTGCACAAGCAGGCAGGTGAGCGTGAGCAGGGCGGGGCGCAGCAGTTTCATCCAGGCAGGCTCGTTGAAGTGAGAACGGCTACTGTAGCCTTGACCTTGGCTGGCTGGCCAGAGCCCCGGTGCGCTAGGTATGCTGCGTGGCTTTGCTGAGGAGGCGAACCATGAGTGAAGGTCGACCACTATCGCCCGCGTGCGATGCCGAGCTGGACGCCGTCGGCCTCGACTGCCCGATGCCGCTGCTCAAGGCCAAGCTGGAATTGAATCGCCTGCCCAGCGGGGCGGTACTCAAGGTTGTCGCCAGCGATCCTGGCTCGCAACGGGATTTTCGCAGTTTCGCCAAGCTGGCCGGCCATGCGCTTCTGCATGAAGAGGTCGAGGATGGTCTTTATCGTTACTGGCTGCGCAAGGCCTGACGGTTCGCTTCGAGGAAATACATGATCAAGGTATTACGCGGTTGGATGCAGCGTTACTTCTCCGACGAGGAGGCGGTTGTTCTCGCGGTTCTGCTGTTCCTTGCATTCGCGATCGTCCTGACGCTTGGCAAGATGCTGGCGCCGGTGCTGGCCGGACTGGTGCTGGCGTTCCTGATGCAAGGGCTGGTGGGTGCCATGGAGCGTCGGCGGGTGCCGCACCTGCTTGCGGTCTGGCTGGTATTTCTGATGTTCGTCGGGGTGCTGGTGGTGTGCACGCTGTTCATCGTGCCGCTGCTCTGGCAACAGGTGCTGACGCTGTTCAACGAGCTGCCGCGCATGCTGGTGGAGTGGCAGTCGCTGCTGCTGTTGCTGCCGGAGCGTTATCCGCAACTGGTGACCGAGGAGCAGGTGCTGCGCGGCATCGATTTCATGCGTGGCGAGATCGGCCGCTACGGCCAGCTGGTGCTGACGTCTTCACTGTCGAGTCTGCCGCTGCTGATCGGGCTGATGATCTATCTGGTGCTGGTGCCGATTCTGGTGTTCTTCTTTCTGAAGGATCGCGAGCAGATCAGCAACTGGATCAAGGGCTACCTGCCACGCGAGCGCGGCCTGATCACCCAGGTCTCTCAGGAGATGAACCTGCAGATCGCCAACTACATTCGGGGCAAGGCGATCGAGATCCTGATCTGCGCCGTGGTTTCGTACGCCGTCTTTGCCGCGCTGGGGCTCAATTACGCGGCACTGATGGCGATGCTCGTGGGCGTCTCCGTCGTGGTGCCCTACATCGGGGCCACCGTGGTCACCATTCCCATCGCGCTGATCGGGATATTCCAGTGGGGTCTGGGCGACCAGTTCTTCTACCTGATGGTGGCCTACGCCATTATCCAGACCCTGGATGGCAACGTCCTGGTGCCGTTGCTGTTCTCCGAGGCGGTGAATCTGCACCCGGTGGCGATCATCTGCGCGGTGCTACTGTTCGGTGGGCTGTGGGGGTTCTGGGGGGTGTTCTTCGCCATCCCCTTGGCGACCCTGTTCAAGGCCGTGTTGTATGCCTGGCCGAGGGAGCCGGCGACCGTGGTGGTCGAGCCTGGCGAATGATGGGAAAGGCTGGCGCGGCGCCAGCCTTTATTGTTTCTACGCGTGGTTCAGTGCCTGGGCGGCCTGGAGCACGGCCTCGACATGGCCGGGCACCTTCACGCCGCGCCATTCCTGACGCAGTACGCCGTCGCGGTCGATGAGAAAGGTGCTGCGGTCCACGCCGAGATACTCCTTGCCATAGAGTTTTTTCAGCTTGATCACATCGAACAGCTGGCAGAGCTGCTCGCCCTTGTCGCTGATCAGCTCGAAGGGAAAGCCCTGCTTGGCGCGAAAGTTCTCGTGGGTTTTCAGGCTGTCGCGCGAGACGCCAAAGACCAGGGTGTTGGCCGCGAGAAACGCCTGATGGAGATCACGAAAACCCTGACCTTCGGTCGTACAGCCCGGTGTGTTGTCCTTCGGATAGAAGTACAGCACGACCTGCTTGCCGGCCAGCGACGCGAGGTCGATCGACTGGCCGCTGGTAGCCTGGGCCTGGAAGGGTGGAATCGGTTGGTCGATTGCGACTGCCATGTTGCCTCCTGATCTCAAGGGTTCTGCGGACGCCAGGGTTCGATCAGCGCATCGAGGTTGAGCGCGTCGGCAAAGTCGAGAAACTGATCGCGCAGCCAGCTGATCTGCGTGCCTGCAGGCAGGGTGACGGTCAGGGTGGCGTTGAGCATGGTGCCGCCGGTCTGTGGGGCCTGGTAGGTGTCGCAGGTCAGGCTTTCCAGTTCGACGCGGTGGTCGATGAAGAACTGGCACAGCTCGTTGAGGATATCGGGGCGGAAGACTGCGCTCACATAGGCCACATAAGGCAAGGCCTGCGGGCGGCTTTCCAGCGCTTCGCTACGAACGACATTGGCCGTGAACGCATGCTTCTTCGCGAGCCCCGGCAGCGTGGTTTCCATCCGGGCGAGAGCATCCCAGCTACCACCGACTTCCAGAACCAGTGCGCTGCACTGGCCATGACGCGTCAGGCGAGTGCTGACGACCGCGCAGCGATTCTCGTTGGCGGCGCGGCAGAGCACATTGGTCAGCTCCATCGGGTTGGCGCCCAGGGCGCTGATGACGAGAAATTGTTCGCGGGGGAGAGGGGGGGTGGACATGCAGCATTCCTGGCGGTGGTGAATCGGTCGGCCAGCCAAGCCGAAAACGGCTAAGGGTAGCGAAAAGCGAGGGCAGAGGGAATGCACGCCTCACATGGCGGGCTCCCTTGGCAACTGCAGGCAGCGCTTTGCCGGCTCGGCGCGGCGTGTGTCAGGCTACTCGCAAAGCGCTGGGGAGCCTTGTACCATTACGCCTCTTTTTATTTATTCCGGCAGGAGTGGTTGCATGATTGCGGGCAGTATGGTGGCGCTGGTCACGCCCATGGATGCGCAGGGCGGTCTGGACTGGGACAGCCTGAGCAAGCTGGTGGATTTCCATTTGCAGGAAGGCACCAATGCAATCGTTGCTGTCGGTACCACCGGTGAGTCGGCCACCTTGAGCGTGGCCGAGCACATCGAAGTGATCCGCCGCGTGGTCGACCAGGTCAACGGCCGCATTCCGGTGATCGCCGGAACGGGCGCCAACTCCACCAGCGAAGCGGTCGAACTGACCGAGAACGCCAAGACCGCCGGCGCCGACGCCTGCCTGCTGGTCACTCCGTACTACAACAAGCCGACTCAGGAAGGCCTGTACCTGCACTTCAAGCACATCGCCGAGGCCGTGGCCATTCCGCAGATCCTCTACAACGTACCGGGCCGCACCGTGTGCGACATGCTGCCCGATACGGTCGAGCGTCTGTCGAAGGTGCCGAACATCATCGGTATCAAGGAAGCCACTGGCGACCTCAAGCGCGGTCGGGAAGTGCTGGACCGCGTCAGCAAGGACTTCCTCGTTTACTCGGGCGATGACCCCACTGCCGTCGAGCTGATGCTGATGGGCGGCAAGGGCAACATCTCCGTCACGGCGAACGTCGCCCCGCGTGCCATGAGCGAACTTTGTGCCGCGGCGATGGCCGGGGATGCCGAGACCGCTCGCGCTATCAACGAGCGCCTGATGCCGCTGCATCGTGCGCTGTTTCTGGAAGCCAATCCGATTCCGGTCAAATGGGCGTTGCACGAGATGGGCCTGATGGGCAATGGCATCCGTCTGCCGTTGACCTGGCTCAGCCAGAGCTACCAGGAACCGCTCCGTCAGGCGATGCGCCAAACCGGCGTGCTGGCTTAATAACAAAGGAATACGCATGAAGCGACTGGCCGGACTCTCGACCCTTGCCCTGATGATCTCTGCAACCAGTGGCTGCGGCTGGCTGTGGGGCGATGATGGATATTTCCGTGACCGCGGCAGTGACTACCTTTCGGCACGTCAGACCGCTCCGATGCAGGTCGCCGTCGATGGCGGAACGCGTCCGCTCGATCCTCTGCTGCCGATCCCGCGCCAGGTGGCTGACAATACCCACTCCGGCAAATACGAAGTGCCGCGGCCGCAGCGCCTGCAAGTGGCCGCGGACGTCAGTGATTTCAGTGTGCAATCCTCCGGGGACTCGCGCTGGCTGGTGGCGCAGTATGCGCCGGCTCAGGTCTGGATCGCGGCCCGTCAGTTCTTCACCGACAAGGGCTTCAGCATCGCTGAAGAGCGGCGTCAGACAGGTGAGTTTGCCACTGCCTGGCAAACCGCCTCGCAACTGGACGAGGCGCTGGTGCGCAACCTGGGTATCCAGGAAGGTGAGACGCGCGTCCGCGTCCGGGTCGAGCCGGGCGTTCAGCGCAACACCAGCGAGATCTTCGTGGTCAGCGTCAAGCGTCCGGCCGGTAGCAGCACCGACGTGGCCTGGCCGGAAACTTCGAGCAACAAGGAACTCGACCGCGTGCTGCTCGACGAGCTGCAGGCCAGTCTGAACCGCAGCGCCCGCCAGGGTGGTTCCGTTTCGCTGCTCGCCGAGCGCGATTTCGATGCGCCAAGTCGCGTCAGTCTTACTCAGGATGGCAGCGGCAATCCGTTGCTGCAGCTGGACAGCGACTTCGATCGTGCCTGGTCCAGCGTCGGCCGTGCCCTGCAGGCCGCCGACGTGCGGGTCGACGATCTCGACCGCAGCCTTGGCGTCTACTACGTGAACCTTAGCGAGCGTGCCGACGACCCGGACGACAAGCCGGGCTTCTTCAGCCGGCTGTTCGGTGGCGCACCGGACAAGGACGAAATCGAAGCGCGTGCCGAGCGCTATCAGGTGCGTCTGACCCGTGCGGGTAACGGTGTGCAGGTGACACTGGACAAGAGCATCGATACCGTCGCGCCAGCGGACGTCGCCCGTCGGGTGCTCAGTCTGATCAAGGACAACCTGGGCTGACTGCGAGCTGCCCCGTTACACGAACACGGATAGGCGAAACCCATGGTTTCGCCTGTTTCGTTTCTGCTGACCTGCCAACCGCGGAAAATTGCGTATGACCACTCCCACCGCCCTCAGCCTGAAGAAGATCTACTCGGGCAAGGTTCGCGACCTCTACGAGATCGACGACAAACGCATGCTCATGGTCGCCACCGACCGCCTGTCGGCCTTCGACGTGATCCTTGCCGAGCCGATTCCGGAGAAGGGCAAGATCCTTACCGCCATCTCCAACTTCTGGTTTGACAAGCTCAAGGGCCTGATTCCCAATCACTTCACCGGCGACAAGGTCGAGGACGTGGTGCCGGCTGACGAATTGCCGCTGGTGGAGGGGCGCGCGGTCGTCGCCAAGCGCCTCAAGCCGGTTGCGGTAGAGGCCATCGTGCGCGGCTATATCGTCGGCTCCGGGTGGAAGGAATACCAGAAGAGCGGCACCGTCTGTGGCATCCAGCTGCCCGCCGGCCTGAAGGAAGCTGCCAAGCTGCCGCAGCCGATCTTCACCCCCTCGACCAAGGCCGCGGTAGGCGACCACGACGAGAACATCTCCTTCGAGCAATGCGAGGCGATCATCGGCAAGGAGCTGGCTGCGCAGGTGCGTGACGTATCCATCGCGCTCTACAGCGCAGCCGTCGAGTACGCCGCCACTCGTGGGATCATCATTGCTGATACCAAGTTTGAGTTCGGCCTGGATGAGAACGGCACGCTGACCCTGATGGATGAGGTGCTGACGCCCGACTCGAGCCGTTTCTGGCCCGCCGACAGCTATGAAGAGGGCAAGAACCCACCGAGCTTCGACAAGCAGTTCGTCCGCGACTGGCTGGAGTCCACCGGCTGGAACAAGCAGCCCCCTGCGCCTGCCGTGCCCGCAGAGGTCGCGCAGAAAACCGCCAACAAGTATCGCGAAGCATTGACGCGGCTGACCGCGTGAAGGGTACCGGGCGGCCGGAATCGGTCGCCCGGCGGTGCAAGCGGCTGAAAAACGGTAAAAAATCTGTGCAGTTGGGGTTCGACAAAGCCGATCCAGCTGCTATGATGCGCGCCGCTGGAGAGATGCCGGAGTGGCCGAACGGGACGGATTCGAAATCCGTTGTACCTTCGCGGGTACCTAGGGTTCAAATCCCTATCTCTCCGCCATTACATATAGCCTGAACCCCTGTACTCGCGAGAGTGCGGGGGTTTTTGCTTTTCTGGGTTGGCGTTTACCGTGCGGTGCATCGGTATGCGATACGAGCTGCCCGGGAGAGGACGGGCTTGCTGTTCATTCAGGTGCCGGGGAGGCTGATGTCGCAGCTGCAGCAGGGTTTTATCCTGACCCGCCACTGGCGAGAGACGCCTGTGGGTACCGAGGTGAGTTTCTGGCTCGCCACCGACAACGGGCCGCGGCGGGTGTGCGTGCCTTACCGGCATTCGGTCGCCTTCTTTGCGCAGGAGCGGCGCGCTTTCGTCGAGTCCGTGCTGCGACAGGAGCCTGACGTCGAGCTGCGGCCGCTCGACCTGCACGACTTCCATCATCGCCCAGTCATGGGGCTGTACTGCCGGTCGCATCGCCGACTGATGGACTGCTCGCGGCGGCTGCGCGATGTCGGTGTGGACGTCTACGAGGCGGATATCAGGCCGCCCGAGCGTTACCTCATGGAGCGCTTCATCACCGCACCGGTGTGCTTCGTCGATGGCGCCGAGCACAGTGGCGCCTCGTTCGTGCAGCTCAAACCCGCGGCGGACTATCGTCCGAGGCTCAGGCTGGTCTCGCTGGACATCGAGACCACGGCCCGCGGCGATCTGTATTCCATTGCTCTGGAGGGCTGCGGCCAGCGTCAGGTCTATATGCTCGGTCCGGAAAACGGCGATGCTTCGGCCGTCGATTTTTCCCTGGAGTACTGCGAAAGCCGAGGGCAACTGCTGGAACGGCTGAACGCCTGGTTCGCCGAGCACGACCCGGACGCGATCATCGGCTGGAATCTGGTGCAGTTCGACCTGCGTGTACTGCATGAACATGCGCAGCGCTTGCAGGTGCCGCTGCGCCTGGGGCGCACCGGGGCGACGATGGAATGGCGCGAGCATGGCGCTCGCAGCAATCACTTTTTCGCCGCGGCCGAGGGCCGGCTGATCATCGACGGTATCGAGGCGCTACGCTCGGCGACCTGGAGCTTTTCCTCGTTCAGTCTGGAGAATGTCGCCCAGACCTTGCTGGGGGAGGGCAAGGCGATCGACAACCCCTACCAGCGCATGGCGGAGATCGACCGCATGTTCGCCGAGGACAAGCCGGCGCTGGCCCGATACAACCTCAAGGATTGCGAGCTGGTGACGCGCATCTTCGCCCATACCGAGCTGCTGACCTTTCTCCTCGAGCGGGCCACTGTCACCGGTCTAGCGGCTGACCGAAGCGGTGGTTCGGTGGCAGCGTTCGAGCATCTCTATCTGCCTTTGATGCACCGACAGGGCTTCGTTGCGCCTAATCTGGGCGAGCGCCAGGCCGAGGCGAGCCCGGGCGGTTTCGTCATGGACTCGCAGCCGGGGTTGTACGAATCGGTGCTGGTGCTGGACTACAAGAGCCTGTACCCGTCGATCATCCGCACCTTCCTCATCGACCCCGTGGGGCTGATCGAGGGGCTGCGCCAGCCGACCGATGACGCATCGGTTGCAGGCTTTCGCGGGGCGCGCTTCTCGCGCACCCGGCATTGCCTGCCGGCCATCGTTGAACGCGTCTGGGAAGGCCGCGAGGCGGCGAAGCGCGAGCACAACAAGCCGTTGTCACAGGCGCTGAAGATCATCATGAATGCCTTCTACGGGGTGCTCGGCTCCAGTGGTTGCCGCTTCTTCGACCCCCGGCTGGCATCGTCGATCACTCTGCGTGGCCACGAGATCATGCGCCGCACGCGGGAACTGATAGAGGCCCAGGGCCATGTGGTGATCTACGGCGACACCGACTCGACGTTCGTCTGGCTGGGCCGGGCGCATTCGGACGAGGCGGCCGAACGCATCGGTCGCGACCTGGTACAGCGGATCAACGACTGGTGGCGTGGGCATCTGCGTGACGAGTATGGCCTGAGCAGTGCCTTAGAGCTGCAGTACGAAACGCACTTCCGGCGCTTCCTGATGCCGACGATCCGCGGCGCCGAGGAGGGCAGCAAGAAGCGTTATGCCGGCCTGGTCACGCGCGCGGATGGTAGCGACGGCATGGTGTTCAAGGGGCTGGAAACCGTGCGCACGGACTGGTCGCCGCTGGCGCAGCGCTTTCAGCAGGAGCTGTACCTGCGCATCTTCCACCGCCAGCCGCACCAGGATTACGTGCGTGAGTATGTGCGCCGAACCCTGGCTGGCGAGTTCGACGAGCTGCTGGTTTACCGCAAGCGCCTGCGTCGCCGGCTGGACGACTACCAGCGCAACGTGCCGCCGCATGTGCGGGCGGCGCGCCTGGCCGACGAGTGCAATGACCGTCTTGGTCGTCCGCGGCAGTATCAGAACTGCGGCTGGATCAGCTATCTGATCACCGTCGCCGGCCCTGAGCCACTGGAGGCGCGCACCTCTGCCGTCGACTACGACCACTACGTGACGCGCCAGCTGCAGCCAGTGGCGGACGCGATCCTGCCCTTTGTCGGCGACGACTTCGCCTCGCTGATCGACGGGCAGCTGGGGCTGTTCTGACCGCCAGGCGGGCGTCATCTCCGGCAGTGCGGGGTCGAATGCTTGCTCCCACTTTCCTCGCCGATGTCGCGTATGTTCCTTGTCCAGTTGCTGTTGCCGCTTTACGACAACGATCAGCAGGCGTTGCCGAGGTCGCTCTTTCGCACCGTGAGCGAGGAGCTGATCGAGCGCTTCGGCGGTTTGACCACTTACAGCCGTGCGCCGGCCAATGGCTACTGGCTGGAGGACGGCGAGAACGCGGTGCGGGACGAGACGGTGGTCTACGAAGTGATGGTAGAAGAGCTGGAGCGGGACTGGTGGGCGCAGTATCGCGTCGATCTGGAGTGCAGGTTTCGGCAGAAGTCGCTGGTGGTCAGGGCGCACGGCCTGACGCTGTTGTAGGCGCTAATGGGTCGGTGGGCGCGATGGTCAGGCAGGCCCGACCATCGCCTCAGGTCACTTGCGGACCCAGTTGCCGTTGAGCTGGATGATCTGGCCGGGCGGCGTCTTTTCGATGGCCTTCTTGCCGGCGATGGCTTCGACGACGCTGACGCTGATGCCGTTCTGCTTGGCAACACGGTGGTACTCGGCGCGGCGAGCCTGGTTGATCTGGCTGGCAATCTCCTCGGCGTTCTTGCTGGAGCGAACCACGCCCAGATAGCCGTCGGGCTTCTCGCCGAGCATGCCGCTGGCCTTGGCTTCACCCAGGGCGGACATGGCTTCGTTGAGGGTCATCGCTGCGGCGGGCAGGGCCAGCAGAAGCGCCAGGAGCAGGCTGGTCAGTTTCAGATAGGCTTTCATGGTCGTCCTCAGAACAGTCCGCTGTCTTGGTTGATGATCGAGTCGAGCTGCTTGTCCACGCGGATATAAATCTCGTGTTCGATCTTCACGTTCAGGTTGATGTTGATCGGCTCGTTCGGCACGGCCAGTTCCACCCGCGGTGTACAGGCGCTGGCGAAGAGACCCAGCAACACGATGGTCAGCGTATGGCGCAACCGCATGGCGGTTTCTCCTGTGTCGATTTCGCGGCTGCATCGCCTTATCTGAGGCGTTCCTGCACCCGCCGTTGAATGGTTTCGCTTACCCGGTCGCTCAGCTGCAAGCTGGTCAACAGCGCCAGAATGTCCTCTTCCAGATTGATCGAGAAGTTGATCGGCCGACCACCTTCCAGGGCCGGGTTGCGGCCGTTCAGACGCAGCCCGAGGTTCAGCTTGCCGCGCTCATCATAGCGGACGTCGCTGGTGAGCAGATCATAGTGAAAATTGTGCAGGGCTTCGGTGACGATCTTCATGGCCGGATTCGCCTGGCCGAGGGCCTCGATCTTCGGCGAACGAAAGCGCAGCACGCCGCCCGGTACTCGCGCGGCGAGCTTGCCATCCTGCACGCTCAGCCCTGCGGCGCTGCGCTGCACGTCGAAGCTGCCATCGATCAGGCCACTGCCGTTGAGGCCTTCGGTCGGATAGGCGGCGAGCACGTCGCCCAGCTGCACGCCTTCCAGCCGGGCGCTGAGCCGTTGCTGTGGCGCCGCGAGGTCAAGGGTGCCGGCCGGCAACCAGAATCGCCCGCCAAGAATCCGGGTTTCGGCGGTCTGCCAGGTCAGGCGTCCCTGTGTCGGCTGGTCGACGGCTGCCTCGTAGTGACCGCGCAGCAGCAGCGGGCCAAAGGTGAAGCCGGGATTGATCTCGGCCAGCCGCAGCTCGCCGATGTCCAGACGAAGGCGGTCGCGCTGCAGGCCGGCTGCCAGGCGTGCGTCGAGGCCGGATATCTCGCTGCGGTCGAAGATGCCGGCCAGTCCCCGCGCATCGAGTGTCAGGCTCGCAGTTGGGGTGCCGCCGCCGGCGGGCTGCGTCAACTTGCCTTCGCCCGACAGGCGTCCGCTGCTGAGCTCAAGCGCCGCGGGCCACGCGGAGAGGCTGCGGGCGAGCGGATTGCCGGCGCGCAGGAAGATTTCCTGCAGCTTTGCGCCGACGTGCAATGGCCCGTTCCAGTGCTGCTCGACGTTCAGCGCAAGCGTCAGTCCGACGTCATTGCTTGCGGGGCCGGTGGCGTTCAGAGCTGTAGCGTCGGCTTTGAGCTGGCCGTTCCAGCGCCAGCCTTGGCTGAGCAGCTGCGGATGCTCGAGGCGACCCAGGCGCAGTTCCAGCGGCCCTTCGGTACGCCAGGCAGTTGGCTGCTCGACGTTGCGCTCGATCTGCAGTGCCAGTGTGCGCGGCAACGCCGCGCTCACCTGACTGGCGACGATATCGCCGGTGGCAAGGCGTGCCAGACTGACACGGGATGACGGCTGCAGCTGCAATTCGAGTTTCCGGAGGTCGGCGCGTCCGGAGAAATCCAGTCTGGCGTCGAGGTTCTGCAGCGTCAGGCCGTCCAGCTGCAAGCGCGTGCTGCGTGTCTGCACACGGGCCTGCTCGATGTCCAGTGCATAAGGGGGGGAGGTCGCCAGTCGCATGCGCGCCTGCAGGCTGGACGGCGTGCCGCCCTGGGCCTCCACGCGAAGTTGCACAGGTAGCTGCCCAGGCGTCATCTGAGTGGCTACCGGCTCGACGCTTATATTCAGCTGACTCGGGCGTAGCGCGGCCGGCACGTCCGTCAGCAGGGTGGACGATGGACGCAGTTGTAGGTTTGCTTTCAGCTCCGTGGGCAACCACAGTCCATCCTGCCCTCGAGCGGCCAGGTCGAGGTCGCCCTGCAGCTCCCCGAGACCTATGACCGGCCAGGCGGCAGGAATGTGGGTGGAGAGGCGCAGTTCGCCCGCAGCGTTGCGCCAGGCATAAACGCCGTCATCGTTCTGTATCAGGGTCAGTGCCCAGCCTGCGCCGATGCGCATGTCCGTAGGCATGTCGGGGAGGGCGGCGGTTGGCGTGGCCGTCCACTCGCTGAGCCAAGCCAGCAGCCAGGGCGCCTCCGGCAGGCTGCCCATGGAAAGCGTGCCATTCCAGCGCAACGTCCTGTCGGAATGTTCCAGCTGGTGGCGGGTTTCCAGTCGTGGTTGTTCGTCGATAGCCAGCGTGGCCAGTACGAGGCTTTCGCCGAGCGCGGAACCCTGCGCGTCGATGGTCAGTGACAGCCTGTGCTCGTTGCGTCGCAGGTCCAGGCGGCCGTCCAGCGGCAGCAACGATTCGCCCTTCCGCTCGAACCTCAGCGCCCCCCGTTCGTCGCAGCGTCCCTTGGCGCAGGGCAGGCTGATCCGCAGATCGGCTATGGTCAGTCGCTGCGGGAGCCAGGCGGCCCACCGTTCGTACTGTTCCAGATCCGTTGCTGGCGGCTCGCTGTCGCCGGCGGGCGGATACGAGCGAATCTCCAGCTCAAGCTGGTCGATTTGCAGCGAACGAGGCGGCAACGGGCGAAAAAAGCTGGGTAACCGCAGGGTGATGCCGGAGGCACTAGCAGCCAGATGGAGGCCGTTCTCGGGGTTCTGCGCATAGCGCACGCGCTCTGCCGAGATACCGCCTGAGGAAAGCCGTAGCCCCTGCCATTCCAGTAGTTCGATGCCCTGCTCATGCTTGAACCCTTGCCACTGGCTCCAGGCAACGGCACTCAGCACCATCAGCAGGGCGAGCAGCCCGGCGGCCAGCACGGAAACGGTTCTCCACGGTTTGGTCATGGCTGCGTCCATAAAGCGAGGGCTACAGCATAGCCGTAGAACGGGCCCGGGCGATGTGCGCCAGCGAGGTGCGATGCACGACAGCAGAGTTGCTTCGAAGTTCACCGGAACTCCGCGCCAGCCCTTGTGGCCAGGCACTTTGCGACCCGTGCGCCGAACTTGTGCACATTTTCGCAATGGCTCTGTCAAGGCCTTATGACAAACAGTCGCAAACCAACGAAGCCCATAGATCGTTACTAACCAATTGAAAAATAAGCATTTTTGGCATTGGCGAAAAAACCGCCAGTTTAAGCGCAGCCCCCATGAGACGTGGCATTCGACGATTTGTCTGCTGCTTGTCCACTGACTTATCCACAGCTTCTGTGGATTACTGTCTGGTGTGATTCAGATCTAATTTTTTCGCTTTTGACAAGACTTTAACTCTCGGAAAAAAGGAGTAGAGTGCGCGACCTTATTCACCAGCCCCCTTGATGTGCATGAGAACGCGTACTTCGGCTCCCGCCTCATTTGCCACCTCGACTCCAACGGCGCGCCTGCCCTTGCGCATGGCGCTGTGGTTGCTGGACAGCCAGCACCTGGGCCGGAACCAGGGCGTCAAGCGGATTGCCGGACGCCTCCTCAAGCAGCCTGCGCGCGAGGGTGTGGTCGAAGCGCAGAGCCGCCTTGGCCGCCTGCTGTGCTGCGAGTGCGACAGCCAGCGCGACCGTCGCATCGGATTCGAGCTGCTGCGCCAGGCGGCCCGGGCAGGCGATAGCCAGGCGCAGCTGGAGCTCGGCCGCCTGTGCGGTGAACCGGATCACCCCGAGCCGGCGAAGGCACGGCTTTGGCTGGAGCAGGCCGCGGCGCAGGGTTCGCATGAGGCGGCACGGGTTCTGCGGCAGGTCCGGGGCTGACCGGCATCCCTGCCTGACCGGCGTACAGCGGGTCGCTATACTGCCGGGCAACTTCGCCGGAGCCTTTCATGTCCCTTGATCCCCTCCATCTATTGATCGGTCTGGCATTCGGCCTGATCGCCCTGGCAGGGCTGTGCCTTTATCTCCAGCGCCGCCTGGTCACTGGCGAGGCCGAGCAGGCTCTGCTCGAAGAACGGCTCAGGCAGGCGATTTCGGCGCAGCAAGGCCTGACCGCACAGCTGGACGGCTATCGGATCGAGCTCGCCGAGCTGAGCGGTATCAAGTCCGAGCAGCAGGCCGAACTGGCCGCGCTGCGACGCGAGACCGAGCTGCTGCGCACGCAGCGCGGCCACGACACCGAAACCATTGCCGATCTGCAGGCCGAGCGCGACGCGCAACAGGCGGAGCTACGTCGGCTGAGCGCCGCCCATGCCGCGCTGGACGCCGAGCTGCGCGAGCAGCACAACGCGCATCAGCAGCGCCTCTCCGACCTTCAGGCCGCGCGCGACGAACTGCGTGCGCAATTCGCCGAGCTCGCCGGCCGGATCTTCGACGAGCGTGAGCAACGCTTCAGCGAGTCCAGCCATGAGCGGCTGGGACAGCTGCTTGAGCCGTTGAAAGAGCGCATCCAGGCCTTCGAGAAGCGCGTCGAAGAAAGCTATCAGCACGAGGCCCGCGAGCGCTTTTCCCTGGCCCGAGAGCTGGAGCGGCTGCAGCAGCTGAACCAGCGTCTGGGCGACGAAGCGACCAATCTGACCCGTGCCCTGCAGGGCCAGAAGACCCAGGGCAACTGGGGCGAACTGGTACTGGAGAAGGTTCTGGAGCATGCCGGTCTGGAGAAAGGCCGCGAATACCACACCCAGGTGAGTCTCAAGAGTGCCGACGGCGTGCGCTTCCAGCCGGACGTGCTCATTCACCTGCCGGGCGACAAGCAGGTCGTGGTCGATGCGAAGGTCAGCCTGACCGCTTACCAGGCGCTGACCTGCGCCGAGGACGAAGGCAGCCGTGCGCTAGCGCTCAAGCAGCATGTGCAATCGCTGCGCAACCACCTCAAGGGGCTTTCGCTCAAGGACTACCAGCATCTGGAGGGGCTGCAGAGCCTCGATTTCGTACTGCTGTTCGTACCCATCGAAGCGGCATTCGCGGCGGCCCTGCAGGCCGATCCCGAGCTTTTCCAGGAGGCCTACGGTCGGCACATCGTGATCGTCAGCCCGACCACGCTGTTGGCCACGCTGCGGGTCATCGACAGCCTCTGGCGGCAGGAACGGCAAAGCCAGAACGCTCGGGAGATCGCGGAAAAGGCCGGTGCGCTTTACGACAAGTTCGTCGCATTCATCCAGGATCTCGACGAGATCGGCAATCGCTTGCAGCAGGTGGATCGGGCCTACCTTTCTGCGCGCAACAAGCTCAGCGACGGGCGTGGCAACCTGGTCGGCCGCGCCGAGCAGTTGAAGTCCCTCGGCGCGCGGGCCAGCAAGCGACTGCCGGGTGACTGGCTGGAGCGGGCAGGGGCCGAAGCCTTCAGCGAAGCCGGCGAGTGACGCGCGGCTGAACGTTTAACGCAACAGCAGCAGCGCAAGCCCGGTCAGCAGGCCGGCAAACATGATCGGCAGCGTGCGCACGGCCAGCTCTCGGCCGCCGATCAGGACGATCAGCATCGCCTTGACCAGGCTGTTGCTCAACGCGGCGAAGACGATGCCGCGTGCCGCCACCTCATGGGCCAGGCCGTCGCGGGCCTTGCTGGCCAGCGACAGGGTGATGGCATCGACGTCGGTCAGGCCCGCCAGCAGCGAAACCAGATAGATACCGGCGTCGCCGAACCAGCGTCGCGCGCCTTCCACCAGCAGGAGAATCAGCACCAGCAGCGCGGCGAAGCGAAGCGCCGGGCCCAGCTCGAACGGGTTCTTCAGCAGGGGCTCGGCATCGCTGTCGGCAGCGCTGGCAGCGCGCAGGTAGTAAAACAACGCGCCGGCCGCGTAGATCGCACCGGCTGCGGCCAGGGGCAGGCTCAGCCCAGGCAGCAGGGCAGGATTGACGATGCCCACCTCCAGCAGCACGCGCGGGAACATCAGCGCCGAGGTCGCCAGCAGGCCGGCCGCCAGTGCAGCGCGCAGCTGTGGCGCATTCAGTCGGGCCAGGGTGATGGTCATCGCGGTGGACGAAACGATGCCGCCGAGCAGCGCCGTCACCAGCAGCCCATGGCGCGCACCGAAAGCGCGGATGGCCACATAGGCGGCGAAGCCAATGCCAGCGATCAGCACCACCATCATCCAGGTGGTGTAGGGGTTGAGCGCCTGCCAGGGGCCGTAGCCCTGATTGGGAAGCGCCGGCAATAGCACCACCGAGATGAACAGCATCTTCAACGCGCCGCCCAGTTCGGCTTCGCTGAGGCGCTTCAGCGCCTGGTGCAGGCGGGTCTTGAGGCTCAGCAGCAGCGCCACCACGATGGCGCAGGCGGCTGCCAGCTGACGGCTCTCCGCAATCGCCAGGCTGCCGAGCAGGAAGGTCAGCAGCAGGGCGACCTCGGTGGTCATGCCATGATCGCCGCTGCGCCGCGCATCAATCAGGTAGCCGGCGATCACCAGCAGACCCAGCACGATGAACATCGCGACCCAGGCAAACGCGCCGAGATGGGTGACGCTCACCGCAGCAAGACCGCCGAACAGGCCCGCCAGGCCGAAGGTGCGGATGCCCGCCACCAGCTCCTGGCCGGGGCTTTCACGCCCGCTCCAGCTACGCTCGGTGCCGATCAGCAGCCCGACGCCCAGCGCCGTGGCGAGGTTGAGGAAGAAGTCCAGGGTCATTGGCCACCATGGTGAAGGGTGCAGTTGGCCATCAGTTTAACGGTGTCGCCGTGCGACGGTTGGCTTGGAGCAGCTGATTCGTCCCCAGGTCTTCATACCGGACTGGCTGCTTTGTATCGCTGGCATCGGTCCGGGCCGGCCGCTTGGTGAGCAGGGCTTGCCAGGCGTGCTGATGCCCTGCGTTTCGGCGTCCCGGGCGAGCCGCTTTTCCCTTCGCCCCGGCTCGCTGGCCGGCGCGAAAGAGAAGGTCACCAGGCAAGCAGAGCCTGCCTGCCAATAAGGCCCGAGGCCATTACCTCAACGTTAGATGGCGGCTCATCAACGCTCGCAACGCCGCAGGCTTCACCGGCTTGGCGAGGAAGTCCAGGCCGCTGGCGTGAATGGCCGCCACCAGCTCGGGGCGCGCGTCGGCGCTGATCACCACACCTGGCACCGGTTCACCGAGGCGGGTACGCAGCCAGGCCATCAGCTCGGTGCCGGTCTGGCCTTCGTCCAGGTGATAGTCCACCAATACCAGCTGCGGACGAATGTCGTCCGCCAGCAGCGCTTCGCAGTCGGCGCGGTTGCTGGCGGTCCAGACCTGGCAGCCCCAGCGCGTGAGCAGGCTGTTCATGCCTACCAGAATGCTGTCCTCGTTGTCGATGCACAGCACCTGGGTGCCGGTCAGAGCGCTGTGCTGCGGCTCGCCACGCTTGACCGCCGGGCGTGGCTGGCTGACGGCGCGGGCGATCGGCACGGTGACACTGAAGACGCTGCCCTTGCCCGGCCAGGAGCGCACCTCCAGCGGGTGGTCGAGGACGTGGCAGAGGCCGTCGGCGATGGCCAGGCCTAGCCCCAGGCCCTTTTCGGCGCGGGTCTGGTGGCTGTCCAGGCGCTTGAACTCTTCGAAGATGACCTTGAGCTTGTCCTGCGGAATGCCCGGGCCGCGGTCCCACACCTCCAGGCGCAGCGACGAGCCCTGCCGGCGCACACCGAGCACCACTCGGCCCTTGGCATAGCGGAAGGCGTTGGTAAGGAAGTTCTGCAGTACCCGGCGCAACAGGCGGATGTCACTGTCCACGCGTAGCTTGCTGCCGTGCACGCGGAAGTTGACGCCCTGTTCGCGGGCCAGTGCGGTGAACTCGGTGCCGAGGGTGTCGAACAGCGTCGCCAGCGGGAAGGGGTTGCGATCCGGGGTGACCCGGCCGCTTTCCAGGCGCGAGATGTCCAGCAGGTCGGTGATGAGGTCCTCGGCCGAACGCAGCGCGCTGTCCAGGTGCTGTACCAGTTCCTGGGCTTCCTTGGGCAGGGCGCTCTGCTGGTGCGACAACGCGGCGGAGAAAAGGCGAGCCGCGTTGAGCGGCTGCATCAGGTCATGGCTGACCGCGGCGAGGAAGCGGGTCTTGGACTGGTTCGCCGCCTCGGCGGTGCTCTTGGCCTCGATCAGTGCCTGATTCAGTTGCGACAGCTCCTGGGTGCGTTCGCTGACGCGTTGTTCCAGGCCTTCGTTGGCGTCCTTCAGGGCCCGTTCGGCCTCGCGGTACGCGGTGATGTCACTGAAACTCATGACGAAGCCGCCGCCGGGCATCGGGTTGCCGATCAGCTCGACGACCCGGCCGTTGGGGAACAGCCGCTCGGAGGTGTGGGCACGGCCCTGGCGCATCCAGTACAGGCGCTTGGCCACATGGGTATCGGGGTCGCCCGGCCCGCACAGGCCGCGCTCGGCGTTGTAGCGGATAATGTCGGCGATCGGCCGGCCGATGTAGACCAGCCCGTCCGGATACTCGAAGAGTTCGAGATAGCGATGGTTCCAGGCCACCAGGCGCAGCGACTGGTCGACCACGCTGATGCCCTGGGTGATGTTTTCGATCGCGCCTTGCAGCAAAGCTCGGTTGAACTGCAGCACCTCGGAGGCCTCGCCGACGATACGCACCACGTCGTCGACCTGCATGTCGCGGCCTTCCAGGGCGGCCTTGACCACCGCACGGGTAGAGGACGCGCCGAGCACGCCGGCGAGCAGGCGCTCGGTATGCGCGATCCACTGGCCGTCGGCCTGCAGTTTGGGCGAGAAGTCCTGGCCGTGGCGGCGGGCGAAGCGCTGGAAGCTCTGCTCGGCGCGCTCGGCGCCGACGAAGCGCGATGCCAGGGTCAGCAGGTCCTCGACGCGCACGGCAAGCAGGCGGCGGCCGCCAGTCGGCGAGGCGATTTCCTGGCCGATGAAGCGGCTTGCCTGCCAGTGTTCGGCGACATGTGTCTGACTCAGGATCGACACCCAGAAGAACAGCGTCGCATTGCCCACCAGCGAAAGTGTCACGCCAAGGGTCAGGCCGCTGAGGCCGAAGCCCAGGCCGCCGTTGTACATCCAGCTCAGGCCCGGGAACATGTCCAGCGGCCAGCCGAGCAACGGCAGGATCAGCGTGTAGAACCAGATCGCCGCACCGGCGGTGAGGCCGGCGAACACGCCACGGCGGTTGGCCTGTTTCCAGTACAGCGCGCCGACGATGGCCGGCGCCAGCTGGGTGATGGCGGCGAAGGCGATCTGGCCGATGGTGGCCAGGGAGGCGGTGGAACCGAGCAGGCGGTAGCTGACGTAGGCCAGCAGGAGGATCGCCACGATGGTGATGCGGCGTACCGAGAGCATCCAGTGGCGGAAGGCCTCGAAGGGGCGCTCGGCTTCCTGGCGGCGCAGCAGCCAGGGCAGCAGCATGTCGTTGGAAACCATGGTGGAAAGCGCCACGCTGGCGACGATCACCATGCCGGTCGCCGCCGAAGCACCGCCGATGAAGGCCAGCAGCGCGAGCCAGGGGTGCAGCTCGGCCAGCGGCAGGCTGATGACGAACGAGTCCGGAGTGACGCCCGCCGGCAGCAGCATCTGACCGGCGAGCGCGATCGGCACGACGAACACGGCGGCCAGCACGAGGTAGAGCGGGAACACCCAGCGGGCCAGGCGGAAGTCGCGCGGCTCGATGTTTTCTACCACCGCGACATGGAACTGCCGCGGCAGGCAGACGATCGCCATCATCGCCACGGTGGTCTGAACCAGCATCGCTGCCCAGTTGACGTTCTCGCTCCAGAAATCGGCGAGTTCAGGCGCGTCGTGGGCGCGGTTGAACAGGTCGCCGAAGCCGTTGTACAGGCCGAAGGTGACGAATGCGCCGACCGCGAGAAAGGCCAGCAGCTTGATCAGCGATTCGAAGGCGATCGCCAGGACCATGCCGCGGTGGTGCTCGGTGACGTCGAGATTGCGCGTGCCGAAGAGAATGGTGAACAGCGCCAGGACGATCGAGACGATCAATGCGGTGTCGCGGGTGCCGGTGCCGGCCGCCTCGACATTGATACCGCTCAGCACGTTCACCCCGAGCACGATGCCTTTCAGCTGCAGGGCGATGTAGGGCAGCACACCGACCAGGCAGATCAGCGTGACCACCACCGCCAGCAGCTGCGACTTGCCGTAGCGCGCGGCGATGAAGTCGGCGATGGAGGTGATGTTTTCCTGCTTGCTGATCATGATCATCTTCTGGATCACGTGCGGCGCGAACAGCATGAGCAGGATCGGACCCAGATAGATCGGCAGGAACGCCCACAGCTGCTCGGTGGACTGGCCGACGGCACCGAAGAAGGTCCAGCTGGTGCAGTACACCGCCAGAGAGAGGCTGTAGACCCAGGGCCGCAGGCGCGGCGACATGGAGGCGCTGTTACGGTCACCATAGAAGGCGATGGCGAACAGAATGGCCATATAGACGAGGGCGACCGCGGCGATCAGCCCGCCTGACAGCGTCATGCAAACTCCAGAAAGCGAAGGTAGATGCCAGGAGGCTGGCTTCGGTTGGCCGGTAAGGCGCCGAATTCAATCAGCTCTGGCGACTCTTTAATATGAGGATTGGCGAAGTTTCGCAGCAATGGCACGCCCCGTGTGCAGGGTTGCGACCAAGGTCGCATGTGTCTAGCACGGGCCTGCCAGCACCATCACCGGCTGTCCGCCGGCCACGGCATCGCGTCCACCCTGGGTTACTGTCTCGGCATCGCCGGTCCGTACCTACCGATCACAGGAGAATGTCATGCTTACCCCGCGCCCGGTAACCCTGCAGCGTGGTGCGCTGCGCCTGGAGCCGCTGATGGAGGCGGATATCCCTGAACTCGTCGCGCTGGCAGAACGCAACCGTGCAGAGCTGGTTTACATGAACGGGCCGTTGCGCCCGGACTGGTATCGCCACGCGCTGGCCGAGCAGCGTGAGGGGCGGGCGGTGGTGTTCAGCGTGCGGATGGCCGACCGACTGATCGGCACCACGCGCTTCGCCGACTTCAACATCGGCCTGCCAGCCGCCGAGCTGGGCTGGACCTGGCTGGACCAGGCGGAGCATGGCACCGGCCTGAACACCTCGATCAAGTTCCTCCTGCTGCGGCACGCCTTCGAGGAGTGGCAGCTGGTGCGTCTGCAGCTGAAGACCGCCGCCAGCAACCTGCGCTCGCAGCGGGCCATCGAGAAGCTCGGTGCCGAGCGCGAGGGGCTGCTGCGCAACCATCGGCGGCTGGCCGACGGTCGGCTGGATGACACCGTGCTGTACAGCATCACCGACCGCGACTGGCCGCAGGTCCGGCAGCGCCTGGCGGCCGACTGACTGCCCGGGCGGAGCTTCGCCTGGCGCCATCAGTTCGGTTATCGTGCGCTGCTTTGCCGCACAGCGGCTCGAATCATGCGGGGTTCCTTGGCTGTCATGCCGTCGTCTGACGAGGCGTGTAGGATTCTCGCCATGAGGTCTACAGGAGTTCCGATGTCCCGCTCGCAAGAGTTCGTCCATGGTTGCCGTGACATATTGCCCTTGATCCTCGGTGCGATCCCGTTCGGCATCATCTTCGGCACCCTGGCGGTGGGCGCCGGCCTGTCCGGCTGGCAGACCATGGGCATGTCGGCGCTGGTCTTCGCCGGCTCGGCGCAGTTCATCGCCATTACCCTGATCACCGGTGGGGTCGGTGCGGCGGTGGTGCTGCTGACGACCTTCGTGGTGAACCTGCGGCATGCGCTGTACAGCGCGGCGCTGCAGCCGTTCGTGAGGCACCTGCCTGGGCGTTGGCGCGTGCCCCTGGCCTTCTGGCTGACGGACGAAGCGTTCGCCGTGGTGCAGAACCGCTATGCCAGGGACGATGCGTCGCCGTACAAGCACTGGTACTTTCTCGGCGCCGCGCTGACGATGTATCTCAACTGGCAGCTTTCCACACTGGTCGGCGTCGCCTTCGGCCAGGCCGTGCCGGATATCGCCCGTTGGGGACTGGACTTCGCCATGATCGCCACCTTCATTGGCATCGCTGTGCCGATGATGCGAACGCGCCCACAGGTGGCGTCGGCAGTGGTCGCTGGCGGCGTGGCGCTGCTGACCTGGGAACTGCCCTACAAGCTAGGGCTGATTGCCGCCGCGCTGGCGGGAATCGTCATCGGTGTATGGCTGGAGCGCCGGGCCGAAACCGCTGCGCGACTGCAGGGGGCGCTATGAATACCTGGCTGCTGATCCTCGGCATGCTGGCAATCACCTTCGTGATCCGCTACAGCTTCTTCGCCTGGCCTGATCTGCGCTTTCCGCGCGCCATCGAACAGGGCCTGCATTACGTGCCGGTGGCGGTACTGACCGCCATCGTGGTGCCCGGAATGCTGCTGCCGGACGGGCAGTGGGCACTGAGCTGGGACAACGCTTACCTGCTGGCCGGGCTGCTGGCTATCGCCATCGCCGCGGTCAGTCGCAACCTGCTGGCGACCATTGCCGGCGGTCTGCTGAGCTTCTTCGCGCTGCGCTGGGCGCTCGGGCAGTTGCCGATATGAGCGGCGAGTCGTCGAGAACTGCTGCGCGAACGGCGCCGGTCGGAAGTGCCCAGGCGCCACGCTCGCAGTTCCGTCTGCTTGGCAAGCGCCGGTTTCTGCCGTTCTTCTGTACCCAGCTGCTGGGCGCATTCAACGACAACGTGTTCAAGCAAGCCCTGATCCTGGCGATTCTGTTCAAGCTCGGTACGACCGCCGACAAGAGCCTGCTGATCAATCTCTGTGCTCTGCTGTTCATTCTGCCGTTCTTTCTCTTTTCCGCGCTGGGCGGGCAGTTGGGTGAACGCTTCGAGAAGGCCGTGCTGATCCGTCGGATCAAGTTCGCCGAAATCCTCATCATGCTGGCCGGTGCCCTGGGGATGCTGCTGGGCAACCTGCCGCTGCTGCTGGTGGTGCTGTTCTGCATGGGCACCCAGTCGGCGCTGTTCGGCCCGGTCAAGTATTCGATACTGCCGCAGCAACTGACGGAGGACGAACTGGTCGGCGGCAACGCGCTGGTTGAAATGGGGACATTTCTGGCCATTCTCGGCGGCACCATCGGTGCGGGTGTGCTGATGGCGAGCGACGCCTATGCCGAGTGGGTGGCACTCAGCGTGGTGCTGATCGCCCTGGTCGGGTACCTGGCCAGTCTCGCGATTCCCGCCGCGACGGCCGCCTTGCCAACCTTACATATGGACTGGCGCGTGCTGCGCCAGTCGTGGCGGATTCTGCGGCTGGGCTTCGGCCAGCAGCGCGCCGTGTCACGGGCCATGCTGGGCAATTCCTGGTTCTGGTTTCTCGGTGCCACCTACCTGACCCAGATCCCGGCCTTCTCCAAGGACTACCTGGGTGGCGATGAAAGCGTGGTGACGCTGATCCTCACCCTGTTCTCGGTAGGCATCGCGCTGGGCTCCCTGCTATGCGAGCGGCTGTCACGGCATCACGTTGAAATCGGCCTGGTTCCGTTCGGGGCGATCGGCCTGAGCCTGTGTGGTGGGCTGCTCTGGTGGCATGCCGGCGCGCATCCGCAGCCTGCAGCCAGTGTGGACTGGCTGGCACTGCTGGGCGAGCCGTCGGCCTGGTGGGTATTGATGGACATCCTCGGGCTGGGAATCTTCGGCGGCCTGTACATCGTCCCGCTGTATGCGCTGATTCAGTCGCGCAGCGTGGTGCACGAGCGTTCGCGGGTGGTGGCGGCGAACAATATTCTCAACGCGCTGTTCATGGTCGGCTCGGCGATCATCGCGATCGTGCTGCTGGTCGTGCTGAAACTGTCGATACCGCAGCTGTTCCTGGTCGTCTCGCTGCTCAGCGTGCTGGTCTGCGGTGCGCTGTTCATCGATGCACCGGAGTTCATCGAGCGCTTCCTGCTCTGGGCGCTGGGCCAGCGGCTGGGCGGGATCCTGCTGACGCAGATCGGCCTGCGCTGAGGCGGAAGGGGGGAGGGGCGCCGCGCGGCGCCCCGTGCGGTCAGATGCCCTGCGGAACCTCTTCGCCGCCGAAGGCCTGGAACAGCGCCGGCAGGAACTCGCGGAAGGTCATCATCATCAGCAGGAAACTGGCGTCCTGCTGGGCGAGCGCGTCGTCGCCACCGTCCTGTTCGGCCTGGTCCTGCAGCAGTTCCTCGAAGCGCAGGCGCTTGATGATCAGCTTATCGTCCAGTACGAAGGACAGCTTGTCCTGCCACGCCAGGGACAGCTGGGTGACCTGCTTGCCGGCTTCCATATGCTGCTGGATCTCGTCGCTGGTCAGGTCCTGACGCTTGCAGCGCACCACACCGCCGTCTTCGTGGGTGTCACGCAGTTCGCATTCGTCCAGCACGAAGAAGTCGTCCGCCGCCTTCTGAGTCTTCACCCAGTCGGTAAGTGTGGCGCTGGGCGCGATCTTCACCGTCAGCGGGCGCACCGGCAGCGAGCCGATCGCTTCACGCAGGGTGGACAGCAGGTCTTCGGCCTTCTTCGGACTGGCCGAGTTGACCAGGATCAGACCGCGCTCGGCATCGATCGCGGCGAAGGTGCCGGACTTGCGGATGAAGGCACGCGGAAGGAAAGCCTGGATGATCTCGTCCTTGATCTGGTCGCGTTCCTTCTTGTAGACCTTGCGCATCTGCTCGGCCTCGATTTCGTCGACCTTCTCCTTCACTGCATCCTTGACCACGCTGCCGGGCAGGATACGTTCTTCCTTGCGCGTGGCGATCAGCAGAAAGCCCTGGCTGGCGTGCACCAGCGGGGCGTCTTCACCCTTGCCGAACGGCGCGACGAAACCATAGGTGCTCAGTTCCTGGCTGGCGCAGGGGCGGGCGGGTTTGGCGGCCAGTGCAGCTTCGAGAGTCTCGGCATCTAGAGCGACGTTCTGGGTGAGACGGTATACGAGCAGATTGCGAAACCACATGGCGGGGTAGATCTCCGGGGAAACAAAGGAGCGCATTATTCCTGCCTGGCTGGCTGAGGCCAACCCTGAAGCAAGTTAATGCGCAGCGGGCCGGATAAAATGGCTGGCAAACCAGGGTTTTCCTAAGTCCTTGGAACTTCTGCAAATTTTTTTTCAAAAGGGGGTTGCCAAGGTTCGGAACCCTCTCTAGAATGCGCCCCACTTCGAGAGCAAACGGGTGATTAGCTCAGCTGGGAGAGCATCTGCCTTACAAGCAGAGGGTCGGCGGTTCGATCCCGTCATCACCCACCACTCGAGGTTTAGCGCAGCGGTAGTTCAGTCGGTTAGAATACCGGCCTGTCACGCCGGGGGTCGCGGGTTCGAGTCCCGTCCGCTGCGCCATATTAGCTTCACGGGAACACTGAACGCCCTGAAGCATCGAAGAAAACGGCCTTATAGGCCGTTTTTTTTTGCCTGCTTTTCCGGGATGCCACGCCGTCCCTGTTCATGCCCCCCTGCCGCAAAATGCTACGCGCTTCCTTTCTTTGCCATCTCTTTACGATCCTGGTCGGGAGGCGCGGTAGCCAGTGCCTGGATGCGCTGCTAAGCTCGGCCATCCGCTTTCGGTAAGTCCCAACTGCGTAATTAAGGAAACAGCATGAGACTGAGACATCAACGTTTGGCACCTGCGATCGCCCTGGTCGGCCTGGTACTGGCCGGCTGCGACTCGCAGACCAGTGTCAAACTGGACACTCCGGCGCAGAAGGCGTCCTACGGCATCGGCCTGAACATGGGCAAGAGCCTTGCGCAGGAGGGCATGGATGATCTCGATTCCAAGGCTGTGGCGCAGGGCATCGAAGATGCCATCGGTAACAAGGAGCAGAAGCTGACCGACGAGCAGCTGATGGAGGCCTTCACCTTCCTGCAGACCCGCGCCGAAGAACGCATGGCCGAGATGAATGCCAAGGCGGTCGAGGCGGGCAAGAAGTTCCTCGAGGAGAACGCCAAGCGCGAAGGCGTGAAAACCACCGAGTCCGGCCTGCAGTACGAAGTCGTCAAGTCGGCCGAAGGTCGTCAGCCGACCGAGAACGACGTGGTGACCGTTCACTACGAAGGCAGTCTGACCGATGGCACCGTCTTCGACAGTTCGATCAAGCGCGGCAGTCCGATCGATCTGCCGGTTGGCGGCGTGATTCCTGGTTGGGTCGAAGGCCTGCAGCTGATGCACGTCGGTGAAAAGTTCAAGCTGTACATCCCGAGCGAGCTGGCTTACGGCGAGCAGAGCCCGAGCCCGCTGATTCCGGCGAATTCGGTGCTGGTGTTCGATCTCGAGCTGCTGGATATCAAGGGCGACGAAGCCGAGCAGCCTGCCGAGGCCGCCGAGCAGCAGTAAACGGAACCGCTGGAAACGAAAACGCCCCGATCTGATCGGGGCGTTTTGCTTTGCGTCGGTTTCCGGCGGATCAGTCGTCCATCTGCGACTGCAGGTAGTTCTCCAGGCCCACCTTGTCGATCAGGCCCAGCTGCGTTTCCAGCCAGTCGATGTGCTCTTCCTCGGACTCGAGGATGTCTTCCAGCAGCTCGCGGCTGCCGTAGTCGCCGACGCTCTCGCAGTAGGCAATGGCCACCTTCAGGTCCTGTACGCCACCCTGTTCCAGCTTGAGGTCGCACTCAAGCATTTCGCGGGTATTCTCGCCGATCAGCAGCTTGCCGAGATCCTGCAGGTTCGGCAGGCCTTCCAGGAAGAGGATGCGCTTGATCAGCTTGTCGGCATGCTTCATCTCGTCGATGGATTCGTCGTACTCGTGCTTGCCGAGCTTGCCGAGACCCCAGTCTTCATACATGCGCGCATGGAGGAAATACTGGTTGATGGCTACCAGCTCGTTGCCGAGGATCTTGTTGAGATGCTGAATGACCAGCTTGTCGCCTTTCATGAAGTTAGCCTGCCTGGAACGGTGGTGATGGATGCAGTCTGGCCAGCGTCGGGCGAGCTGTCAAACCTAAGTCCTTGAATGCAAAAGCCTAAATCTAGTGAGAATGGTTGCGTTCTGCATCCTGGTGTGGCAACTGGCTGATTTGCAGGCAAAAAAAAGGTTCATCGCGCTTTCCCGGGGAAGGCAGCCTTGATTTTCAGGAAGAAGTATTCCGAGTCCCGAAAACCATAGGCCATACGCTTGATCACCTTGATGCGGTTGTTGACGCCCTCAAGGACGCTGGTATGCATGTGGAAGTTGGCACTGGCGAGGATGCCTCGGGCGTATTTGCGCAGGTTGCGAGCGAATCGCTGTAGCGGCGCGAGGCCGCTGTCCCGGGCGTGCCGCAACCAGGTTCGCCAGCGGCGCCAGCCCTCTCGTACGCTGGGGGCGAACCAGACATCCTTCAGCGCATCCTTGAGGACATAGACCGTAGCCAGCGGCTGGTTGGCCGCGAGTAGTTCTTGAAGCTGCACGGCTTGTCCGTCCTTCAGGTTGTTGCGATTGCGCAGCAGCAGCCAGCGGCTTTGCTTGACCGCCTTTCGTGCCGGCTTGTCTTCGCGCAGGAGGTTGGCCTGGTCAACCCGGATACGGTCGATCACATCCCGACCGTAGCGCGCGACGACGTGAAACAGGTCGTACACCACTTCGGCTTGCGGGCAATGCTTCTTCACCTCCAGGTCGAAAGCCGTGTTCATGTCCATGGCCACCGCCTCAATCTGCTGGCAGTGCTCGCCGAGCAATTCAAAGAACGGGCGGATCGCCTCACGGCTGTTGCCGTGGCCGACCCACAACACCCGCGTTCGCTCGGCGTCCATGATGACCGTGGCATAGCGATGCCCCTTGTGCAGGGCGAACTCGTCCATCACCAACCGGCGGACACCGCTTGAATCGAAGGTGCCTACCTCGGCTTGAAGGCGTCGTTTATCGAGCGTTTTGAGGGTGTGCCAGTGCAGGCCGGTGAGCTGGCTGACGTGGCTGATCGGCAGCAGCCGCAGCAGGCTTTCGAGCCAGACCCGTAACCGCCGGGTCAGGCGAGATGCAGGCTCCAGCCAGTCGATCCGCTCGGTCACCCGCCCACAACTCAGGCAATCGACTCGGCGCACGGGTAGTTGAAGCAAGACGCGCTGATCGAACAGATCACGATCGCGCACCAGACGAATCCGGCGCTCGTGAATCAACGGGCTGAGCTGACCACAACGCCCGCACCTGGGCACTGAACCGGCTTGAGGCTCAAGCTCAATCAGAAGGGAGTTGTTGGCGGATGAACGGCAGGCAACGGCGTCATAGCCTGGCCAGAACGAGGCAAGATCAATAGGATGCACGGCGACAGCAGGGACAGGTGGATGGTTGGTTTGGCGACTACCAATTTACCTGCTTCCCTGACTGTCAACTCGCTCTTCCCCCAGAGTCCGCGAAGAACCAAAAAAAAGCCGGGCAGGGCCCGGCCTTCAAGGCTTCAGTCTGTCAAGCCTGAACAAAGCTCGCGGGGTAGGCCAGGGCCGCCTGGGCGTTCTGCACGTCGCTGAGCGTTTCGCGAACGACCTGCTTGGCGACGCATGCGCATTTGCCGCACTGGGTGGCGACGCCGGTCGCTTCGCGAACCTCACGATAGCTGCAGCAGCCCTCGTAGATGGCATCGCGAATCTGGCCGTCGGTGACACCCTGGCAAAGACAGACGTACATAGAGCACTACCCGTTGAATTCGTTGACGGGAGTGATGCTAATCAGAATGAGAATAATTGTCAAAGATCGTTCGTCGGCTGGCCGATGACAGGCACTCGAACAATGTGCCGCCGCCGCGATTGCCATGCCCTGCGAGGGCCGGCGTCCGTCGGCGTCAGCTGGCTCCGCGTAGGGCGGGGACGTAAACTGCCTGCCTTTCTGAACCTGCCTGTTGCCCGCGCCTGACGCGGGACAAGGCCGTCCCTACGGAGCCGCGCTGTGCATCTGAGCGTTCCCACCCTGACGCTGGTGGATATATATGTGCTGCTCCTGCTTCGCGTGCTGATGTTCTTCGCCTGGCGCAGCGGGCAGCGTGATGCGACGCTGGGCTTCACCTGCCTGATGCTGCTGTTCGGGACGGTTTCGACCGTGCTCGGCTGTCTGCGCGGAATGGGGATCGACGTAGTGCCGATCGTGCTCGGCAACATCGCCCTCCAGCTCGCGCTGGCCATGAACTGGACGGCGATGCGCACGTTCGTCGGTCGACCGCCGCACCTGCCCGGAATATTGGCCGGGGCGCTGCTATGGGGCGGGCTGTGCCTGGTGCCTGCGTTTTATTCATCCCTGACCGCGCGGCTATTGCTGGCTTCGGCGCTGACGGTCGTCTACACCCTGCTTGCGATGTCCGAGCTCTGGCGCAGCCGGCAGCGCCTATCGGTTTCGCTGCGGCCGGCCATGGGCCTGATGCTGCTTCACGTATCGTTCTATCTGCTGCGCGTGGTGGTCGACCGCGGTCAGCCGTTCGGTGACGCCGATCAGGTGAGCTTCTTTGCCTTCGTGATCTTCGAGACGTTGCTCTATGCCATCGGCATTTCCTTCGTCACCCTGGCGATGGTTCGCGAGCGTGCCGAGCAGCAGTATCGGCACGCCTCGCTCAGTGATCCGCTCACCGGCATCGGCAACCGACGCTCTTTCATCGATGCCGGGCAGGCCCTGCTGCAGCGCTGTCGTGCGCGCGGCGAGCCGGTGACGCTGCTGCTCTGCGATCTGGATTTCTTCAAGCGGCTCAACGACACCTTCGGTCATCAGGCCGGCGATCGTGCGCTGATCGACTTCGGCCAGGTGATTGCCCGGCGAATGCGACGTCAGGACGTGTTCGGGCGGATCGGCGGAGAGGAATTCGCCTGTCTGCTGGCTGATGCCGATGCGCTTATCGGCCGCGAGGTAGCCGAGCGTATTCGCGGCGAGTTCGCCGCCATGCCCTTCGCCGAGCAGGGGCAGCTGAGTGTAAGCATAGGCGTGGCGACCACCACCTCCCGCTACGAACTCGACGAGCTGATGGCGCAGGCGGACCGGGCGCTCTATGCCGCCAAGGCGGCCGGGCGCAACTGCACTCGCCTGGCGAATGGTGACGCCGAGGCCCAGGACGGCGCAGCGCTTACCCGCGGTGCGCCCGGGTTCGGGCTTTGAGTTAGACTGCCTGCCTTTTTTCCGACCAAGAAGCCCGCCTCATGGCCCTGCAAGCGACACCCTACAAAGTCGAGTTGAATCTCACGGACCTGGACCGTGGCGTCTATGAAAACCTGCGCTTCACGGTAGCCAGGCACCCCTCGGAAACCGAGGAACGTCTGGGTGTGCGTCTGATCGCCTATGCATTGTGGTACAGCGAGCAGTTGGCGTTCGGCCGCGGGTTGTCCGATGTGGATGAGCCGGCACTGTGGGAGAAGAGCCTGGATGGCCGCATCCTCCACTGGATCGAGGTCGGCCAGCCGGATGCCGAGCGTCTGACCTGGTGTTCGCGACGTGCCGAGCGCGTCAGCCTGCTGGCGTACGGCAACCTGCGGGTCTGGCAGAGCAAGGTGATCGATGCGGTGAAGGGGCTGAAGAACCTGTCTATCGCCAGCATCGACTCCGAGGCGCTGGCCGCGCTGGTCAAGGACCTGCCGCGTAGCCTGCAGTGGGGCGTGATGATCAGCGACGGCACCTTGTTCATCACCGACGAACGCGGCCAGTTCGAGGTATCGCTCGGCTGGCTGCTCGGCGAGCGCTGATCGCGCTCGCGTACGTGGCGGTCAGGACTGCCAGAATTCCAGCAGGGCGTTGAGCGACATCACCACCCCAACCGCCGTGGCCACCATCGCCAGCAGGCCGAACACCAGCATCCAGGTCGGGTGGCGATACCGGTCGCCGACGATTGCCGGCTTGCGTGACGCCAGCAGCACGCAGCCCAGCGCCAGCGGCAGCACCAGGGCATTCAGCGTGCCCGCCACCACCAGAACCTTCACCGGCTGTCCGACCAGGCTGTAGATGAGCGTCGAGCAGGCGATGAAGCCGATCACCATACGCTGGTTGTGGCGGCGGATGCTGTCGTGCAACGAGTACATGAAGGTGACGCTGGTGTAGGCGGCGCCGATCACCGATGACACCGAGGCGGCCAGCAGTACCACGCCGAAGATCTTGTAGCCGACCGTGCCCATCGAGTGGGAGAACACCGAAGCGGCAGGGTTGCTCGGATCGAGGCTGAGCCCCTGGCTGACGACGCCGAGCGCGGCCAGGAACAGGCAGATGCGCACAACGCCGGTAGTAGCGATGCCGGTGACCGCCGCTCGGGTGACCAGCCTGACGTTCTCGACGCCAGTGATGCCGGCTTCTACCAGCCGGTGCCCGCCGGAGAACGAGATGTAGCCGCCAACGGTACCGCCCACCAGGGTCACGATCGGCAGCAACAGGATCAGCGGATCGTCCGGGTTGAAGCTGCGATTGACTGCCTCGAGCAGCGGTGGGCTCGACTGCAGCATGGCGTAGCCGATCATGCAGAGCATCACCAGCCCCAGTACCTGCATCACCGAATCCATTACGCCCTTGGCATTGCGCAGCAGGAAGATGCCGATGATCAGCACCGCGGCGATCAGCGAGCCGATCACTGGCGGGATGCCGAAGATGACGTTCATGGCCAGCCCGGCACCGCCGATGTTGCCGATGTTGAAGGCGATGCCGCCAAGCACGATGAAGGCCGAGATCAGGTGGCCGACGCCGGGGATCACCCGGTTGGCGACATCCTGGCCGCGCAGGTTGGCGACGGTGATGATCCGCCAGATGTTGAGCTGGGCGCCGATATCGATCAGCAGCGAGACCAGAATGGCAAAGGCGAAGCTCGCCAGGTATTTCTCGGTGAACAGCGAGGTCTGGGTCAGAAAGGCCGGACCGATGGACGAGGTCGCCATGATGAAGATGGCGCCGCGAAGCACGTTGCGCTGGGAGGGTGTGGCTCGTTCGGCTTGCGTAGGTTGCATTGGATACCTTCTTTTTTCTTGGCGTTGGGGCAGGTAGGGGAATGCAGCCGTGCAGCGAGTGCCCGGCAAGATTGTTGTTGTTTGGTGAAGCGCAAAACCGTGTCGGGTCAGATCACCCCCAGCTGTTCGTCGCGCAGGTCGGTGATGAACATGTGCCCTGGCGCGTGGGTGATGACCAGCTCCGGCCGGGCCTGCATCGCCACCGCCTGGGGCGTCACGCCACAGGCCCAGAACACCGGGACCTCGCCTTCGCGCAGCTCGGATGGCTCACCGAAATCCGGTTTGGCCAGGTCTGCAATGCCCAGCAGTCGCGGGTCGCCGACATGCACGGGGGCGCCATGCACGGAGGGAAATCGCGATGTGACCTGCACGGCGCGCACCACCTTGTTCGCAGGCATCGGCCGCATGCTCACCACCATCGGCCCGCTCAGGCCGCCGGCGGGCTGGCAGGCGATGTTGGTGCGGTACATCGGGACGTTGTGGCCGTCCTCGATGTGCCTGACTGGCACGCCATTGGCCAGCAGTGCAGCCTCGAAACTGAAGCTGCAGCCGATGAGGAAGGCCACCATGTCGTCCTCCCAGAAGGGCGTGATGTCCTGCACCTCCTGATCGAGTTCGCCATTGCGGTAGATGCGGTAGCGCGGGAAGTCCGTGCGGATATCGGCGCCTGGCGCCGCGTGCCGTGGCTCGAAGCTCCCCGGGTCGGTGACGTCCAGCAGCGGGCAGGGTTTGGGGTTGCGCTGGCAGAACAGCAGGAAGTCGTAGGCCAGCTCACGCCGCACGATCATGAGATTGGCCTGGGCATAGCCATTGGCCAGCCCGGCGGTCGGGCCGTCGAATTCGCCCTGGCGAATCCGCTCGCGCAATGCCGCGGGGGACAGGTCTCGGTAGGCGGTCAGGTTCATATCCATCACTCCGTCGTGGTCCGTTGCCAGCTGGCGAGCAGTCGCCGCTGCTCGCGTTGTGCGCGTTCCAACGCCACCGGCTTCAGGCGCAACACGGTGCCGGGCATGCATTGGGCCAGCTGCGCGACTGCCAATGGCGTGAGTGCGCCAAGGCGCGGGTAACCACCGATGGTCTGGCGGTCATTGAGCAGGATGATCGGCTGACCGTCCGCCGGAACCTGAATAGCGCCCAGCGGCACGCCTTCGGAGATCATGGCCGAGCGCGCGCAGCGCAGGGTCGGTCCCAGCAGGCGAACACCCATGCGGTCGGCGCGCTGATCGACGGTCCAGTCGCTGTTGAACGCATCGAACAGGCTCTGCCCGGTGAAATCGCCGATCTGCGCCCCCATTACCACCGATAGCCCGGCGCCGGGCAGCGGCACCAGCGCCTGCTCGGGTAGGTTGCGCATCGTCGTGGCGTGGCCGCGCCAGTGCAGTAGGTCGCCCTTGGCCAGCGGCTGGCCGTCGCCGTTCAGCCCACCGAGCTGCTCACGGCGTACCGTGGCACAGCTGCCCAGCACGGCCGGTGCGCTGAAACCGCCGGGTGCGGCGAGATAGGCACGAACACCCTGGCGCGGTTGACTGAAGATCAGTGTCTGACCTTCCCGGATGCGAAAGGCGCGCCCGGGCATGAGAGGCTCGCCATCGAGCGTCGCGCCGAGATCGGCGCCGCAGAGTGCGAGGCAGGCATCGGTCTGAGCGCGCAGGCTGAAATTGCCGAGGGTGATCTCCACCGTGGGGGCCTGCAGCGGGTTGCCCAGCAGCCAGTTGGCCCAGCCGTGGGACAGCCAGTCAACGGCACCGCCCTGGGTCACGCCGAGGTGGCGAACGCCGCTGCGGCCGGCGTCCTGCAGAGTGGCCAGGGCGCCGGCCTGTTCGATCAGCAGGCTCATGCGGAGGCCTCCTGGAAGGGCGTGTCGTCGCCGCCGAGACGGATGAACTCGGCCCGCTCGATGGGCACGAAGCGCACGCGGTCGCCGGGTTGCCAGAGGCTGAAGCCGTCCAGTTCGCGGTCGAACAGGCGAACCGGGCTGCGGCCGATCAGGTTCCAGCCGCCCGGTGACACCAGCGGATAGATGGCGGTCTGGCGGTCGGCGATGCCCAGACTGCCGGCCGGCACCTGCTTGCGCGGCGTCGCCAGGCGTGGGCTGGCGAGGCGCTCGTCGACCAGCCCGAGAAAGGCAAAGCCGGGTGCGAAGCCGAGGGCGAAGACTTGATAGATGTGCGTGCTGTGTCGCTCGATGACCCCCGCGACACCGAGGCCGCTGCGCTCGCCCAGCGCTTGCAGTTCCGGGCCGACGCTCGGGTCGTACCACACCGGTATGTCGTGCTGACGGGCACTCGTCGCTGCCGCCGGTTCCAGCCCATCGAGAGCCTGCCGCACATACTGGCGGGCCTGGTGATCGTCCAGTTGCGCCAGGTCGTACTGCACCAGTAGGGTGGTGTAGGAGGGCACCAGATCGATGAGTGCAGCACCGAACGCATCCCGCACACGCTGAGCGGCGGCCAGCATCCACGGCATATTGTCCTCGTCGATCTGATCGAACAGGCGCAGCACCAGGCTATCGATGCCGACCACCTCGATCCGCGGCGTCATGCGGGAAGCGCCTGCAGTGCCTGACGAATGCGCTGCACAGCGGCGATGGAGCCGGCGTTGTCGCCGTGCACGCAGAGCGTATCGGCCTGCAGGATCAGCGCGCTGCCATCGCTGGCGGTCAATGCTTCCCCCTTGGCCAGGCGCAGGGCCTGGTCGGCCACCGTTTCGGCATCGTGGTGCACGGCACCCGGCAGGTTGCGCGAGACCAGCATGCCGGCGGCGTCGTAGGCGCGGTCGGCGAACACCTCGAACCACAGTGTGATGCCGATTTCCGCCGCCATCGCCTGGCTTTCGCTGTTGTCGCGGGTAGACATGAGCATCAGCGGCAGGCTGGCACTGTAGGCCTTTACGGCGGTCATGACCGCGCGCAGCAGCTGTGGCTGGCGCATCATGTCGTTGTAGAGCGCGCCGTGGGGTTTGACGTAGCGGACCTGCGTGCCTTCGGCGCGGCAGATGCCGTCGAGCGCACCGATCTGATAGAGCAGCATGTTCTCCACTTCGGCCGGGCTGCAGGCCATGGAGCGCCGACCGAAGCCGACCAGGTCCGGATAGGCCGGGTGCGCGCCGATGCGTACGTCGTGCTGGCGCGCCAGCGCGACGGTGCGCCGCATGATCTGCGGATCGGAGGCATGGAAGCCACAGGCGATATTGGCGCAGTCGATGAACGGCATCACCTCGGCGTCCAGGCCCATGGTCCAGGCGCCGAAGCTTTCCCCTATGTCGCAATTGAGTAACAGACGACTCACGATGGCTGCTCCTTTCGAGATGGGCCGGTGCGGCGGTCGAAGTCGATACACTGATAAAGTATCGATAAATTATCAACGTATTTTTCCTGTTGACCTCCGAAGTGACCGCGCGGACATTGCTGTATCCTTGCCGCCCACCTCGATACGATCGACTGCCGCTTCTTCAATCAGGAACTCAGAATGGTTGACGCCAAAAGCTCCCGTCCGTTGCGATCCTCGATCGTCGCCTCGGCGCATCTTGCCGAGCAGTCCCAGGAGCTGTCCGAGCTCGAGTACGGCATCATCGTCGCCAGCGCCGCGCTGATGCGCTGGATGGAGCGCTGCATGCAGGCCTGCGGCACGGTGGAAATGAATGCACTGGACGTCATGGTGCTGCACAACCTCACCAGCCGGGGGCGGGCCAAGCGACAGGCGGATATCTGCCTGCTGCTCAACGTGGAAGATACTCACACGGTCACCTATGCCCTGAAGAAGCTCGGCAAGCTGGGTCTGGTGGAAGGCGCCAAGCAGGGCAAGGAAATGTTCTATCGCACCACTGACAAGGGGCGCGCGCTCTGTCAGGAGTACGCCGACATCCGCCGCGAATGCCTGATCGCCTCGTTCGAGAACCTCAATATCGATCCCGATGAGATTCACCGTCTGGCCGGCATGCTGCGTGCCATGTCCGGGCTGTACGACCAGGCCGCTCGCGCCGCCACCTCCCTGTAAACGACCTGCACTGAGCCCAAAATTCCATGCGTATCGAACCCCGCCCCCTGCCCGAGCAGCTGCCCGACCTTGGCGAGCTGCCGCCGCTGCTGCAGCGCCTCTACGCGGCTCGCGGCGTGACCTGCGCAGAGGAGCTGGACAAGGGGCTGGCGCGGTTGATTCCTTATAAGCAGCTCAAGGGCATCGATGCGGCGGTGGAGCTGCTGGTCGAGGCGCTGGAAAAGCGCCAGCGCATCCTGTTCGTCGGCGATTTCGATGCCGATGGCGCTACGGCCAGCACCGTGGGTGTACTTGGCTTGCGTCAGCTGGGCGCCGCGCATGTCGATTATCTGGTACCCAATCGCTTCGAGTACGGCTACGGCCTGACCCCGGAAATCGTTGCCGTTGCCTTGCAGCGCGAGCCCGATCTGCTGGTGACCGTGGACAACGGCATCTCCAGCGTCGACGGCGTGGCGGCGGCCAAGGCGGCTGGTTTGAAGGTGCTGGTAACGGACCATCACCTGCCGGGTCACGAACTGCCGGCGGCCGATGCCATCGTCAACCCCAATCAGCCTGAGTGCGCCTTCCCCAGCAAGTGCATCGCTGGGGTCGGCGTTATCTTCTATGTGCTGCTGGCCCTGCGCGCACGGCTGCGCGAGCTGGACTGGTTCACCCGTCAGGGCTGGGCAGAGCCGAACCTGGCTGAGCTATTGGATCTCGTGGCGCTGGGCAGTGTCGCCGACGTGGTACCGCTGGATGCCAACAATCGCATCCTGGTCCATCAGGGCTTGGCGCGGATTCGCGCGGGGCGGGCTCGGCCGGGGCTGCGGGCGATCCTCGAGGTGGCCGGGCGCGATCATCGGCGCATCACCTCCACCGATCTGGGCTTCATTCTCGGCCCGCGGCTCAATGCGGCCGGTCGACTGGATGACATGTCGCTGGGCATCGAATGCCTGCTCTGCGAGGACGAGGCGCTGGCGCGCGACATGGCGACCCAGCTCGACGAGCTGAACAAGGATCGCAAGGCCATCGAGCAGGGCATGCAACGCGAGGCGCTGGCGCAGCTCAAGGACCTGCCACTGGAGGACCTGCCGTTCGGCCTGTGTCTGTTCGAGGCGGACTGGCACCAGGGCGTGATCGGCATCCTGGCTTCGCGCCTCAAGGAGCGCTACCACCGCCCGACCATCGCCTTCGCCGATGCTGGCGACGGGCTGCTCAAGGGCTCGGCGCGCTCGGTGCCGGGCTTTCATATCCGCGATGCGCTGGACGCCGTCGCCGCCAAGCATCCCGGCCTGATCAGCAAGTTCGGCGGGCACGCCATGGCGGCCGGGCTGTCGCTGCCACAAGCGAACTTCGGTGCCTTCGCCGCGGCCTTCGATGCCGAAGTGCGCCGCCAGCTGTGCGAGGACGATCTCACCGGTCGGCTACTCACCGACGGCCAGCTCAGCGTCGAGGAGTTCCATCTGGAGCTGGCGCGTGCGCTGCGCAATGCCGGGCCCTGGGGCCAGCATTTTCCCGAGCCGATGTTCCACGGTGTGTTCCAGTTGGTGCAGCAGCGTATCGTCGGTGAGCGCCATCTCAAGCTTGTGCTCAAGAGCGAATGCGGATCGCTGACGCTGGACGGCATCGCCTTCAACGTCGACCGCGAGATCTGGCCGAACCCGACGGTGCGCTGGGCGGAGCTGGCCTACAAACTGGACGTCAACGAGTATCGCGGCCAGGAAAGCGTGCAGCTGATGGTGGCCCACATCGTCCCGCGCTGACCGATGCACGCCGGCTGACGATAGGCCGGCTGAATCGGCTGGCATTCCCCGGCGGAACGTTCGATTGTTGCCTGCGGCCGCGGCGCCTAGAGTGGCGGGACAACAACAGCGCCATGCGGGAACCCGAAATGAGCGACACGACCGTCCATCACCGTGCCTGTCACCTGTGTGAGGCCATCTGCGGCCTGACCATCCAGACCGAAGGCGAGCGCATCCTCTCGATCAAGGGCGACCCCCTCGACAGCTTCAGCCGCGGCCATATCTGTCCGAAGGCAGTGGCGCTGCAGGACATCCAGAACGACCCCGATCGCCTGCGCCACCCCATGCGCCGCTGCGGCGAAGAGTGGCAGGCCATCAGCTGGGAGGAGGCCTACGAGCTGGTCGCCGAGCGCCTGGCCGAGATCCGCGAGCGCCACGGTAGTAATGCCGTGGCGATCTACCAAGGCAACCCGAGTGTGCATAACTACGGGCTGACGACCCACAGCAATTACTTCCTCGGTCTGCTGAAGACGCGCAACCGCTTCTCGGCCACGTCGGTCGACCAGCTGCCGCACCACCTGACCAGCCACCTGATGTACGGCCATGGTCTGCTGCTGCCGGTGCCGGACATCGATCACACCGATTTCATGCTGATTCTCGGCGGCAACCCTTTGGCCTCCAACGGCAGCATCATGACCGTGCCCGATGTGGAGAAGCGGCTGAAGGCGATCCGCGCCCGCGGCGGCAAACTGGTGGTGGTCGACCCGCGGCGCAGCGAGACCGCCGCCATCGCCGATCAACATCTGTTCGTGCGCCCCGGACAGGACGCCGCGCTGTTGTTCGGTCTGCTCAACACCCTGTTCGAGGAAGGGCTGACGCGTGCCAGCGAACTGCCGCTGGACGGTATCGAGGAGGTGCGCACGGCGATTTCCGCCTTTACGGCCGATGCGATGAGTGCCCGTTGCGGAGTACCGGCCGAGCAGATCCGCCAGTTGGCGCGGGACTTCGCGGCGGCGGACAGGGCGGTCTGCTACGGACGCATGGGCGTCTCGACCCAGGCCTTCGGCACGCTCTGCCAGTGGTTGGTGCAGCTGATCAACCTGGTCACCGGTAACCTCGATCGGGTCGGCGGCGCGCTGTGTACCGAGCCTGCGGTGGATCTGGTGGAAACCACCTCCGGCGGCCATTTCGCTGCCTGGCACAGCCGGGTTTCGCAACTGCCCGAATACGGCGGCGAACTGCCGGTAGCGGCGCTGGCCGAGGAGATGCTCGAGCCCGGGGAAGGGCAGGTGCGTGCGCTGATCACCGTGGCCGGCAACCCTGTGCTCTCCACCCCCAACGGCCGCAAGCTGGAGCAGGCGCTGGATGGCCTGGAGTTCATGCTCAGCGTGGATTTCTACATCAACGAGACGACCCGCTATGCCGACGTGATCCTGCCGCCGACCGCACCGCTGGAGCACGACCATTACGACGCGACATTCAATCTGCTCGCCGTGCGCAACGTCACCCGCTTCAACCAGCCGGTGCTGCCCAAGCCCGAGGGCGCGCTGCACGACTGGGAGATCTTCATCGGGCTGGCCAAGGCCTACGCGACGCGGGTGGGCGTCGAGCTGAAGCCCACCATGCCGCCGCAGCAGATGATGGACCTGGCGCTGCGCCATGGGCCGTACGGTGACAAGTCCGAGCGCAAGCTGAGCCTGGCAGCGCTGGAGGATTATCCCCACGGGCTGGATCTCGGGCCGCTCAAGCCGAATCTGGCGCGGCGCTTGAAAACGCCGAACAAGCGCATCCAGGCCACGCCGGCGCTGATGCTGGACGATCTGCAGCGTTTCGCTGCGCAGCCCCAGGCGGGTGCCGACGAGCTATTGCTGATCGGCCGCCGCCACGTGCGCAGCAACAACTCCTGGATGCACAACTACCAGCGCCTGGTGAAGGGTAAGCCGCGTCATCAGTTGCTGATGCACCCAACCGACATGGCGGCGCGGGCGCTGCAGGATGGCCAGCGGGTGCGGGTGCATTCGCGGGTCGGCGTGGTCGAGGTGGAGGCGCTGGCCAGCGAGGAGATGATGCCCGGCGTGGTCAGCCTGCCGCACGGCTGGGGCCATGCGCGGCCGGGCGTGCAGCTGGATATCGCGCGGCAGCAGCCGGGCGCGAGTTGCAACGACCTGACCGACGAGCGCCAGCTGGATGTCTCCGGCAACGCGGCGCTCAACGGCGTGACGGTGCAGGTCAGCGCCGCCTGACCAGCGACTTTGCCCGCCGCGGGCTGGGCATGTGCGCGGAAACGGTCTCTACTGACGGGTGTCCAACCCGCATCCACGACAGTAGAGGCCGTCATGTCCCAGCTCTTCCAGCCGCTCAGCCTGCGCCAGCTCACCTTGCCCAACCGCATCGCCGTGTCGCCGATGTGCCAGTACTCGGCCAAGGACGGAATGGCCAATGACTGGCACCTGGTGCACCTGGGCAGCCGCGCCGTCGGCGGCGCCGGGCTGGTGATCGTCGAGGCGACAGCAGTCAGCCCGGACGGGCGGATCTCGCCGGAAGACCTGGGCATCTGGTCCGACGAGCATGTCGAGCCGCTGCGCCGCATCACCCGCTTCATCGAGGCGCAGGGTTCGGTGGCCGGCGTGCAGCTGGCCCATGCCGGCCGCAAGGCGAGCACCTGGCGGCCCTGGCTCGGCAAGCATGGCAGCGTGCCGATCGCTGCCGGCGGCTGGACGCCGGTGGGGGCGTCCGCCATCGCCTTCTCGCCGGAGCATGCCGTGCCCACTGCACTGGACGATGCCGGTATCGCGGGCATCGTGAAGGCGTTCGTCGAGGCGGCCGAGCGCTCATTGGCTGCCGGTTTCAAGATCGCCGAAGTGCATGCGGCCCATGGCTACCTGCTGCATCAGTTTCTTTCACCGCTCTCCAACCAGCGTCAGGATCGCTATGGCGGCTCGTTCGACAACCGTATCCGTCTGCTGCTGGAGGTCACCGCTGCGGTGCGCCAGGTCTGGCCCGAGGAGTTGCCGCTGTTCGTCCGTCTCTCGGCGACCGACTGGGTCGATGATGGCTGGAATGCAGACGAAACGGTCGAGCTTGCACGGCGGCTCAAGGATGTCGGTGTCGACCTGATCGACGTCTCATCCGGTGGCACTGCGGCCAACGCCGATATTCCGGTCGGGCCGGGCTACCAGACGCAGTTCGCCGAGCGCGTGCGCAAGGAGGCGGGTATCGCCACCGGTACGGTCGGGATGATCACCGAGGCGGTGCAGGCCGAACACATCCTGCGTACCGGCCAGGCCGACCTGATCCTGCTCGCCCGCGAACTGCTGCGCGACCCGTACTGGCCGCTGCATGCCGCCGAATACCTGCGCGACGGGTCCGTGGCCTGGCCGGCGCAGTACGTACGTGCCGCCCATCGCGACACACCGATCCGCCAGGTGCCCGAGTCGTTCGACTAGCAATCCTTTACGTCCTTCGTGTGGAGAGAATCCGATGAAAACCAGTGGCCTTCTCGATCAGCTGCTCAAGTCAGGACAGGACCTGCTGCAGAAGCAGCAATCCGGCATGGGCGGCAAACCCGGCGGTGGGGGTTTGAGTGACCTGCTCTCCGGTGTCGGCGGCGGTTCGCTCGGCAAGGCGCTTTCCGGTAGTGGCAACAGCGCGCTGGCCGCCGGTGCCATGGGCCTGCTGCTGGGCAATCGCAAGATGCGCAAGATGGGCGGCAAGGCGGTGACCTACGGTGGGCTGGCGGCACTCGGCGTGCTCGCCTACAAGGCTTACAGCAATTGGCAGGCGCAGCAGGGCGCGGCGGCGCAGCAGACGCCGCAGACCATCGATCGGCTGCCGCCGGCCGAGGTCGAGGTGCACAGCGAGGGTATCCTCAAGGCGCTGGTGGCCGCGGCCAAGGCCGACGGCCACGTCGACGCCCGCGAGCGCCAACTGATCGAGGCCGAACTGGCCAAGCTGGCCGGTGACTCCGACCTGCAGCACTGGCTGGAGGCCGAGCTGAACAAGCCGCTGGACCCGATGGATGTCGCCAGTGCCGCGAGGAGCCCGGAGATGGCCGCCGAGATGTACCTGGCCAGCGTGCTGATGGTGGACGAGGAACATTTCATGGAGCGTGCCTACCTCGACGAACTGGCTCGCTGCCTGCAGCTCGATCCGCAACTCAAAGGCGAACTGGAAAGCCAGGTACGTGGTGTCAGTGCCTGACCAGCCATCATGAGGGCAAATCCGTTTCCTGACCGTCCGCCGGCACGCCCAGCGGGCTGTCAGCACGGGTTGGCTGAGTTATAATCGCCGGCTTTTGCACCGTCCGATTGAGAGCTGCCTACCTATGGAAATCAACCCGATCCTCAACAGCATCAAGGACCTGTCCGAGCGCACCCAGTCAATTCGGGGGTATCTTTGACTACGATCAGAAGCATGATCGTCTCGTCGAAGTAAACCGCGAACTCGAAGACCCGAACGTCTGGAACAAGCCCGAATACGCCCAGAGCCTGGGCCGTGAACGCGCCACCCTGGCGCAGATCGTCGAAACCATCGACGACCTGACCGGTAGCCTGGCCGATTCGCGCGACCTGCTGGAAATGGCCGCCGAAGAAAACGACGAAGGCGCCGTGAACGACATCGTGGCCGAAGTCGAGCGCCTGCGCGAAATTCTCGAGAAGCTCGAGTTCCGCCGCATGTTCAGCCACGAGATGGACCCCAACAACTGCTACCTCGATATCCAGGCTGGCTCCGGCGGTACCGAGGCCCAGGACTGGGCCAACATCCTGCTGCGCATGTACCTGCGCTGGGCCGACAAACGCGGCTTCAGCGCCGAAATCGTCGAGCTGTCCGAGGGCGAGGTCGCCGGCATCAAGGGCGCCACCGTACACATCAAGGGCGAATACGCCTTCGGCTGGCTGCGCACCGAGATCGGCGTGCACCGCCTGGTGCGCAAGAGTCCGTTCGACTCCGGCGCCCGTCGCCACACCTCGTTCTCGGCGGTATTCGTATCGCCCGAGATCGACGACAAGGTGGAGATCGAGATCAACCCGGCCGACCTGCGCATCGACACCTACCGCTCCTCGGGCGCTGGTGGTCAGCACGTCAACACCACCGATTCGGCAGTGCGTATCACCCACGTGCCGACCAATACCGTGGTGGCCTGCCAGAACGAACGTTCCCAGCACGCGAACAAGGACACCGCCATGAAGATGCTGCGGGCCAAGTTGTACGAGCTGGAAATGCAGAAGCGCAACGCCGCCTCTCAGGCGCTGGAAGACAGCAAGTCGGACATCGGCTGGGGCCACCAGATCCGTTCCTACGTGCTCGACGACTCGCGCATCAAGGATCTGCGTACCGGCGTGGAACGCAGCGATTGCCAGAAGGTGCTCGACGGCGACCTCGACGGGTACCTCGAAGCCAGCCTCAAACAGGGGCTCTGAGCGCAGCCGCACGCCTCAAGCCTCAAGCACCCTATTGAACCGATTTGACCGGGACGACCCGCAATGAGCGAACAACCGCTGAACCAGCACGCCATCCAAGAGGAAGAAAACAAGCTGATCGCCCAGCGCAAGGAAAAGCTTGCCGCCGTGCGCGAGCAGGGCAATGCCTTCCCCAACGACTTCCGTCGCGACCGCTATGCAGGCGACCTGCAGAAACAGTACGCCGAGAAGACCAAGGAGGAGCTGGAAGCGGCCGCCATTCCGGTCAAGGTCGCCGGGCGCATCATGCTCAACCGCGGGCCATTCATGGTGCTGCAGGACATGAGCGGGCGTATTCAGGTCTATGTCGATCGCAAGATGCTGCCGGCCGAGCAGGTCGAGGCGGTCAAGCACTTCGACCTGGGCGACATCATCGCCGCCGAGGGCACCCTGGCGCGTTCGGGCAAGGGTGACCTGTACGTCTACATGAGCAACGTGCGCCTGCTGACCAAGTCGTTGCGCCCGTTGCCGGACAAGTTCCACGGCCTGACCGACACGGAGCAGCGCTATCGCCAGCGCTACGTCGACCTGATGGTGAACGAGGAGGTGCGCGAAACCTTCCGCGTGCGCTCGAAGGTCATCGCCCACATCCGCAAGTTCCTCGCCGAGCGTGACTTCCTCGAAGTGGAAACGCCGATGCTGCAGACCATCCCTGGCGGCGCCGCGGCCAAGCCGTTCGAAACCCACCACAACGCGCTGGACATGCCGATGTTCCTGCGCATCGCGCCGGAGCTCTACCTCAAGCGTCTGGTGGTCGGTGGCTTCGAGCGCGTGTTCGAGATCAACCGCAACTTCCGTAACGAAGGCGTCTCGACCCGGCACAACCCCGAGTTCACCATGCTCGAGTTCTACCAGGCCTATGCCGATTACGAAGACAACATGGACCTGACCGAGGAGCTGTTCCGCGAGCTGGCCCAGGCCGTGCTCGGCAGCACCGACGTGCCCTACGGCGACAAGGTGTTCCACTTCGGCGAGCCCTTTGCGCGCCTGTCGGTGTTCGACTCCATCCTCAAGTTCAACCCGGAAATCTCGGCCGCCGATCTCAATGATCTGGAGAAGGCCCGTGCCATCGCCAAGAAGGCGGGCGCCAAGCTGCTCGGTCACGAAGGCCTGGGCAAGCTGCAGGTGATGATTTTCGAGGAGCTGGTCGAGCACAAGCTGGAACAGCCGACCTTCATCACCGAGTATCCGTTCGAGGTCTCGCCGCTGGCCCGGCGCAACGATCGCAACCCCAACGTCACCGACCGCTTCGAGCTGTTCATTGGTGGCCGCGAGATCGCCAACGCCTATTCCGAGCTCAACGATGCCGAGGATCAGGCCGAGCGCTTCCACGCCCAGGTGGCCGACAAGGACGCCGGCGATGACGAGGCCATGCACTTCGACGCCGACTTCGTTCGTGCGCTGGAATACGGCATGCCGCCGACCGCCGGCGAGGGCATCGGCATCGACCGTCTGGTGATGCTGCTGACCAACTCGCCGTCGATCCGCGACGTGATCCTCTTCCCGCACATGCGCCCGGAACTCTGATCCACTGAGCCTCGACCCACCCGCGGCGTGCCGACTCCGGCCGTTGCGGGTATAACCTCAAGGGTACGGGGCATCCGTGAAGAGGGACTGATGAACAGCCGTAACAATCTGGACGAGTATCAGACCATCGTACGCGGGCTGTCCGACCGCATCGTCGAGGCGCAGACGCCGGTGCGCGTGCTGGACGCGGTGAAGTGGGACGACGCGACCCGCCAGGCGTTCTTCGCCGCCAAGGGCCGCGAGCTGCCCCAGATCGACCGCGCCTACTACGAAGGCCGTCCGCTGGCCTTCGACTCCAGTGCGAAGAAGCAGGAATTCCAAGACATCGAGCGCGACATCACCCGTCAGCTCGGCCAGTTCAACCCGGTCGGGCAAATCATGCGGCGCATGTGCAAGGAATACCGCATGGTCATCCGCATGCTCGAGGCGCGTGGTACGCCGGATTTCGGCATGATCTCCCAGGAGCTCTACGGCGCGGCGTCCGACGCCTTCCATGCCGGCGACCCAACCCTGGCCGACCTTGGCCTGATGCTCTCCGACTACCTGAACAACATTGCCGATCGCGGTGACCTGCGCGACGAGCCGAAGAATCTCACCGCGCCGCAGGCCGTCGAGCTGCTGCAAAAGCGCCTGGACGTGGTGTTTGGCGAAGGCGAGGGCGTGATCCGCGTCTTCGAGTCCGACGGCATCCTCGCCGATGCGGCCGCCGGTGCCGACTACATCAAGATCCGCAGCGATGCGCTGTTCAACGAGCGTGACGTGCGCGCGCTGGAGGTCCACGAAGGGCTGGTGCACGTCGGCACCACGCTCAACGGCCAGAACCAGCCGATCTGCACCTTCCTCGCCAAGGGCCCGCCATCCTCCACGGTGACCCAGGAAGGCCTGGCAATCCTGATGGAGGTGATCGCCTTCGCCTCCTACCCGACGCGTCTGCGCAAGCTGACCAACCGCACCCGCGCCATTCACATGGCCGAGGAGGGCGCCGACTTCTTGGAGGTGTTTGCCTTCTTCCGCGAGCAGGGCTATGGCGACGACGAGAGCTACAGCAACGCCAGCCGCGTGTTCCGCGGCTCGACACCGGATGGTTTGCCCTTCACCAAGGACCTGTCCTACCTGAAGGGCTTCATCATGATCTACAACTACATCCAGCTAGCCGTGCGCAAGGGCCAGCTCGAGCAGATTCCGCTGCTGTTCTGCGGCAAGACCACGCTGGAAGACATGCGCACGCTGCGCCAGCTGGTGGACGAGGGCATGGTGGTGCCACCCAAGTACCTGCCACCGCAGTTCCAGGACCTCAACGCGCTGTCGGCCTGGATGTGCTTCTCCAACTTCCTCAATCACCTGAGCCTGGATCGCATCGAGGCGGACTACGCCAACATCCTCTGAGCCGACTCGACGCAGGCCCCGAATCAATCATCACGCAAGGAAGCGTAACGACATGCAAAACCCCGTCTTTGCCCGCCGGTCCAGCCCGCTGGACCGCACCCTTTCGGCTGGCGTCTACAACCTCGTCATCGGTCTGACCCTCTGCTGGGGCTTCTGGATCAACTGGTGGATGGTGGGAAACATCCCGGTCGAGTCCATTCGCAGCATCCATCCCTGGTTGTTCGTTGGCGGCTACTTTGCCAGCTGCCTGACCGGTGCCTGGCTGTTCCACAGCTCTGACAAGCCCTGGGTGAGCTTTCTCGGCTACAACCTGGTGGTGGTGCCGTTCGGGCTGATCGTCAACCTGGTGGTCAGCCGCTACGACAGCGCGCTGGTGTACGAGGCGATCCGCATCACCGCGCTGGTCACCCTCGGCATGATGCTGCTCGGCACGCTGTTTCCGCGCTTTTTCGCCAGCATCGCCAGCGCACTGACGATCGCGTTGCTGCTGGTGATCGTCGTCGAGCTGGTCGAGGTGTTCATCCTCGGCATCCACCACGGCGTCATCGACTGGATCGTGGTGCTGATCTTCTGCGGCTATGTGGGCGTCGACTGGGGGCGGGCTAACCAGATTCCCAAGACGCTGGACAACGCCATCGACAGTGCGGCCGCGCTCTATATGGACATCATCAACCTGTTCCTGCGTATCCTGCGCATTCTCGGGCGCAAGTAGGCGAGGGCAGCTGAGGCCGCTGTCGCCGCGCTGCAATCACAGGATCAGGAGCTCGCCGTGGCCAGTCACGAACTCGAATACGAAATCCTCGGACAGTCCGCGCAGAGCGTGGAAATCATCCTCGATCCCGGCGAGACGGTGATCGCCGAGGCCGGCGCGATGAACTACATGACCGATGGCGTGCGCTTCGAAGCACGCATGGGCGATGGCTCGGCGAGCGGTGTGCTCGGCAAGCTGTGGGGCATGGGCAAGCGGATGATCACCGGCGAATCGCTGTTCCTCACCCATTTCACCAACCAGGGCAAGGGCCGCGCGCGGGTTGCCTTTGCTGCGCCCTATCCCGGTACCGTGGTGCCAGTGGACCTTGCCAGGCTGGGCGGCGAGCTGATCTGCCAGAAGGATGCCTTTCTTTGCGCGGCCTACGGCACGCGGATCGGCATCAGTTTCAGCAAGCGTATCGGCGCCGGCTTCTTCGGTGGCGAGGGCTTCATTCTGCAGCGCCTGCAGGGCGATGGCCTGGCCTTCATTCATGCCGGCGGCACGGTGATCCGCAAGGAGCTGAACAACGAAACCCTGCGCCTGGATACCGGCTGCCTGGTGGCCTTCACGCCGGGCATCGACTACGACATCCAGCTGGCGGGTGGGCTGCGCAGCATGCTGTTCGGCGGCGAAGGACTGCTGTTGACGACGCTGAAGGGCACCGGCAGCGTCTGGATCCAGAGCCTGCCGTTCTCGCGGCTGGCCGAACGGGTCTACGAGGCGACCTACCAGGCTCGCGGCGAAACCCGTGCCGGCGGCAAATGAGCCGCCTGCGTCGCCGTCGAATTTGCCACAATGGCGCTCTTTGCCCTGATGAGATCGTCCATGTCCGAACGCAATCCCATTCCGCTCATCCTCACCGCCATCGGCAGCGTCGTCGGCACGGTCGCCGTGCTGTCGTACTACGGCTATCTGCATATCGCCAAGCCAGAGGACGCATTGCTGCTCGCCGACTACACCATGCTCAAGACCGTTCCCGGTGAGGATTACCGCGTGTCGTTGCAGCCAGCATCGCAAGTGGCGCAGTGCATCGACGGCGTGCTGGTGCTGTTCGATACCGAGCAGAAGGGGCTTACCGGCGTCCTGGTGGACAACAAGAAGCGCGCGGTGCGCTGCATGGAAGAGCCAGTGCCTGGCGGGCTGCTGCGCTGAGCGGACGGCTCTGCCCGCGGGCGCGGACATAAGAAAACGCTCCCGACGCAGCGCTGCGTCGGGAGCGTTCGTTACGCGGGGCTGATCAGCGCATCGACGAGCGGGGCGCCACCGGCTTGTTGTCGTCGGAGATCGTCACCTCGACCCGGCGGTTCATGGCACGACCGGCCGAATCGCTGTTGCTGGCCACCGGATACTCCTTGCCGTAGCCCTGGGAGACGATGCGCTGCGGGTCCACACCCATCTTCACCAGCGCCATGCGAACCGCATCGGCACGGCGCTCGGACAGACGCTGGTTGTACTCGGCCGAACCGGTACTGTCGGTGTAGCCCTCGACGATCACCTTGCGCTCCGGGTTGTCGTTGAGGAAGTCGGCGAGCTTCTGCACGCTGCGCATGCCGCCAGGCTTGAGCTCGGCGCGGTCGTAGTCGAACAGCACGTCGCCAAAGGTCACCAGGGTGCCGCGTTCGGTCTGCTTGGCCTGCATGTCTTCCTGCAACTTGCGGATCTGCGCCTCGCGCGCTTCCAGACGCGCCTCGGCGCGCTGTGCCGAGGTCTTGCCCAGTTCCTCTTCGGCGCTGCGCAGGGCAATGGTCTGTTCGGCCAGCTCGATGCGGCGCTTGGTCAGGTAGGCCAGTTGGTCCACGGTCTTCTCGTCGGCATCGTTCAGATAGGCCTTGTTGGCCTTGTCCAGCATGTTGCCGGCGTCCTGGGTCTCCAGCGCGGCCAGCTTGCTGGCGCGAGAGTCAGCCTGCAGTGCGGAGTAGCTGCTGCGAGCGTCTTCGAGGTTCTGATTGGGCTGGTTGGCGCAGGCCACCAGGCCAATGCTCAGAGCCAGAAGAGTCGGTAGGGTTACGAGCTTGTGCATGACGAATTCATCCTTTGTGCAATAAATGGAATGTCGAACCTGATGCGGGCTCAGCGAACGTTGCGCATGCCTTCTTCGCGCAGCTCACGGATTCCCTGCTGTGCGTCCTCGACGGCCTTCTGCGCCTTGGCCGCTTCGGCCTTGCGCTCGGCGACGCGGGCATCCCATTCGGCCTGTTCGGCCAGCTTGCGGGCTTGTTCGTAGTTTTCCTTCTGCATGGCCAGTTCGGCCTCTTTCCATTTTTCCTGCGCGGCACGCATCTCCACGGCGGCGTACTCGGGGCCGCCCGCGCTGACTGCGCTGCGCACAGCCGATTCGGTCACCGCAAACTGCTCGGTCGGTGGGTTGCCCGCACAGGCCGTCAGCAGCAGGCCGCCCAGTGCGATGGCTGCAAGCTTGGGTAGCTGGAATCTCGAAGCGTGGGTTGCGACAGCTTTGTTCATGGTCAGTCTCCAGTTCGATTGCTTAACGGATAGCTACCGTCCCTGGCCGGGCAGTGGGCTGATTAGGGCACTACCGATGTCGGGACATATTTTTGTGAGGCCGGACGGCGCCAAACGTTCCGTCGAAATGGCGGGCTAGAGCGGTCGTCAGCGAAACGGAGGGAAGCGAGGGCGCAGCGAAGGCAGTGCCACGCGGAATTCCGCGCGGCATCACGATAAGGGTAGGGCGGGCACCGTCGGCGCTGCCCGCCCGCGGTCGATAGTGGCGGGCGATGACTCAGCTGGCGGCGTCTGGCTCGTCCAGCATGCGCTTGAGGTGCTTGCGCGACAGCTCGAGAAAGCGCGGGGTGGGTCCCACGTCTTCATAAACCGGATCGCCCTGTTCGTCGGTCGCGATCACGTGTGTGCCGCGCACGTAGGGCAGGCTGGTTTCGACTGCTTCGAGAGCGGCGCCGACCAGTTCGCCGAGCAGCGCCTCGGTGCTGCGCTTGGGGTACATCTCGGCCAGGGCGGCCAGCCGTGCCGCGCTTTCGACATCCAGCGGGATGCTGTAGGTGGTATGGCTCATGCGGCCCTTGGCGTCGCGTTCCCAATGGCTGACAAGCTCGGAAATTCTCATGGTTACTCCTTAATGCCCGCGCACACGAGCGGTGATGGCGGTGATGACTGTGGCTTGCGTGCCGCTGCCCACGCGCGTTAGCCATCGATGCCTTGTCATGGCGGTGCGCGGTGGGCACTCTGGTTGGAGATAATTTCAGCGTAGCCGTTCAGGATCGTTTGCCCAGCGAAGCGTCTGATGCATAGCGGCGAAACGGTCGTGCAAGCCTGGCGAGGCTCGCGAAACTCATGGGCTACTGGCGGGAGGAGCAAAGGTCATGGCGAAAATCATCGATGCGCGCCTGCGCGACAACGTACACCTGCTCGGCGAACTGCTGGGCAATACCATCCGCGCGCAGCATGGCGATCAGTTCTTCGACAAGATCGAGCGCATCCGCAAGGGCGCCAAGGCTGCGCGCAAGGGCTCGGCAGAGGGCGCACAGCTGCTGGCCGAAACGCTCGACAGTCTCGACGAGAGCGAACTGCTGCCCATGACCCGGGCGTTCAACCAGTTTCTCAATCTGGCCAATATCGCCGAGCAGTATCATCAGGTGCGCCGGCGCGCCGCAGGCGAGCCGGCGCCGTTCGAGATCGGGGTGTTCGCCGATCTCATCGAGCGTCTCAAGGCGGCCGGGCACGACAACGAGTTCATCGCGCGGCAGGTCAGCCGCCTGGAAATCGAACTGGTGCTCACCGCGCATCCCACCGAGGTATCGCGCCGCACGCTGATCCAGAAGTACGACGCCATCGCCCAGCAGCTGGCGGCACGGGATCACACCGATCTCTCCGACGCCGAGCGGGCGAGCATCGAGTTGAGCCTGCAGCGCCTGATCGCCGAGGTGTGGCACACCGAGGAGATACGTCGCAACCGGCCGACCCCGGTGGAGGAGGCCAAATGGGGTTTCGCTGCCATCGAGAATTCGCTGTGGAAGGCGGTGCCCAACGTGCTGCGCCAGACCGACGCGACCCTGCACCGCCTCACCGGCCTGCACCTGCCATTGGAGGCCGCACCGATCCGCTTCGCCTCCTGGATGGGGGGCGACCGCGACGGCAACCCGAACGTCACCGCGATGGTGTCGCGCGAGGTGCTGCTGACCGCCCGTTGGGTGGCCGCCGATCTCTACCTGCGCGAGATAGAAGGGCTGATTACCGCGCTGTCCATGCGCGAGGCCAGTGACGAACTGCTGCGCCAGAGCGGCGACTCGGCCGAGCCCTATCGCGTCTTGCTCAAGCCGCTGCGCCAGCGCCTGCGGGCGACACGTGAGTGGGCCCGCGCGGCCATCGAGCACGGCCAGCCAGCGCCGGCGGAAGTCCTGCAGGATTGCGCCGAGCTGCGTCGTCCTCTGGAGCTGTGCTACCGCTCCCTGCACGCTTGCGGCATGGGGGTGATCGCCGACGGCGCTCTGCTCGACTGCCTGCGTCGCCTGGCCGTGTTCGGCCTGTTCCTGGTGCGGCTGGACATTCGCCAGGATGCGGCCCGTCATGCCGCCGCGCTGGCCGAGATCACCGATTACCTCGGGCTAGGCGACTATCAGCAGTGGGATGAGCAGAAGCGCCTGGACTGGCTACAGCACGAGCTGGCCAATCGGCGCCCGCTGCTGCCGGCGCATTACCACCCATCCGCCGATACCGCCGAAGTGCTCGCCACCTGTGCGGTGATCGCCGAAGCGCCAGCGGCGTCGCTGGGTTCCTACGTCATCTCCATGGCTCACGCGGCCTCCGATGTGCTCGCCGTGCAACTGTTGCTCAAGGAGGCCGGCCTGCAGCGACCGATGCGCGTGGTGCCGCTGTTCGAGACCCTCGATGACCTGAACAACGCGGCACCGACCATCGATCGTCTGCTTTCCCTGCCGGGCTATCGCCAGCGCCTGCATGGCCCCCAGGAAGTGATGATTGGCTACTCCGATTCAGCGAAGGACGCCGGTACCACGGCGGCGGCCTGGGCCCAGTACCGGGCCCAGGAACAACTGGTGGAGGTCTGTCGCGAGCACGGCGTCGAACTGCTGCTGTTCCACGGCCGCGGCGGCACCGTCGGGCGCGGCGGTGGTCCGGCCCATGCAGCGATCCTGTCGCAGCCGCCGGGCTCGGTCGCCGGGCGCTTCCGCACCACCGAGCAGGGCGAGATGATCCGCTTCAAGTTCGGCCTGCCGGATATCGCCGAGCAGAACCTCAACCTGTACCTCGCGGCGGTGCTCGAAGCGACGCTGCTGCCGCCACCGCCCCCTGAACCCGGCTGGCGCGAGACGATGGATCGGCTTGCCGCCGAGGGTGTTGCGGCCTACCGCGGCGTGGTGCGCGAGCATCCGCTGTTCGTCGACTACTTCCGGCAGGCGACGCCGGAGCTGGAGTTGGGGCGCCTGCCGCTGGGCAGCCGGCCGGCCAAGCGCCGCGAAGGCGGCGTCGAGAGCCTGCGGGCGATCCCCTGGATCTTCGCCTGGACCCAGACTCGCCTGATGTTGCCGGCCTGGCTGGGCTGGGAGCAGGCGCTGCACGGGGCGCTGCAGCGCGGGGAGGGCGAGCGGCTGGCTGAGATGCGTGCGCGCTGGCCATTCTTCAGTACGCGCATCGACATGCTGGAGATGGTGCTGGCCAAGGCCGACGCCGACATCGCGCGGCGCTACGACGAGCGTCTGGTGCAGCCTGAGCTGCTTTCGCTGGGTAGCGATTTGCGTGACCGATTGTCGCAGGTCATCGAGGCGGTGTTGAGCCTGACCGGCCAGTCGGATCTGCTCGATCACAGCCCCAAGACCCAGGAGGCATTCAGTTTGCGCAATACCTACCTGGACCCGCTGCACCTGATGCAGATCGAGTTGCTGGCGCGTTCCAGGCAGCGGCAAGGCCCGGCGGAGAGCCCCCTCGAGCAGGCCCTGCTGGTCAGCGTGGCGGGCATAGCGGCCGGTCTGCGCAACACCGGCTGAGCGCAGCACGGGGCGCTGGCGGCGGCGTCATTGCACGCCACCGTTGTGCGCAACTCGCGTCGAATCGCCGCATTTATGAGGGCCGATAGACCTTTTCGGGACGGCTTGTGCCGCCCCGGTGCGCTGTGTATCGTGTTCAACCTTTTGTCGCATGGCGGCAAACCAGAATTTTTGATTCGCCAGCGACGAGCCGGAACGGCCCGCTGGCAATCACCCCTTCCAAGAAACTCGAGGATTCATCCATGCGTGTGATTCTGCTGGGAGCGCCCGGTGCCGGCAAAGGTACCCAGGCAGGCTTCATTACCAAAAAATTCGGTATTCCGCAGATCTCCACGGGCGACATGCTGCGTGCGGCTGTCAAGGCTGGCACCGAACTCGGCCTCAAGGCCAAGAGCGTGATGGATGCAGGTGGACTGGTATCCGATGACCTGATCATCAACCTGGTCAAGGAGCGCATCGCGCAGCCCGATTGCGCCAACGGTTTCCTCTTCGACGGTTTCCCGCGCACCATTCCCCAGGCCGAGGCGCTGAAGGAAGCGGGCGTGCGCATCGACAACGTGATCGAGATCGCCGTCGATGACGAGGAAATCGTCGGCCGTATCGCCGGTCGTCGTGTACACCCGGCCTCGGGTCGCGTCTATCACACCGAGCACAACCCGCCGAAGGTTGCCGGCAAGGACGATGAGACCGGCGAAGAGCTGATCCAGCGCGAAGACGACAAGGAAGAGACCGTGCGTCATCGCCTGTCCGTCTACCATGCGCAGACCAAGCCGCTGGTGGACTTCTACCAGAGCCTGGCCGCCGCCGAAGGCACGCCGAAGTACAGCCGTATCGAAGGTGTCGGTTCCGTGGAAGAGATCACCGCCAAGGTCTTTGCTGCCCTGAGCTGATCATTTCGAGCGACACGCGTCGATGATGCCCGTATCCCCGGATACGGGCATTTTCGTTTCCGGCTGCGCGACGCAACCCGGTGCGTGAATACGTTAGAATCGGCGCCTTTTTCACCGACCGGAACGCCCTGATGACCACTCTGCTGGCCCTGGATACCGCCACCGAAGCCTGCTCAGTCGCGCTTTTGCATGACGGCAAGGTAGCGAGTCACTACGAGGTGATCCCGCGCCTGCACGCCCAGCGTCTGCTGCCGATGGTGCAGGCGTTGCTCGGCGAAGCCGGCGTCGCGCTGTCGGCTGTGGATGCCATCGCCTTTGGCCGCGGGCCGGGCGCCTTCACTGGCGTACGCATTGCCATCGGGGTGGTGCAAGGGCTGGCGTTCGCCCTGCAGCGCCCGGTGTTGCCGGTGTCCACCCTGGCGACCATCGCGCAGCGGGCCTGGCGCGAGCAGGGCGCGACGCAGGTCGCTGCCGCCATCGACGCTCGCATGGACGAGGTCTACTGGGGCTGCTATCGCGAGCACGGCGGTGAGATGCAGCTGGTCGGTAGCGAGGCCGTGCTTCCGCCCGAGCAGGTCGTTCTGCCGCGCGCTGCCGGCGGCGACTGGTTCGGTGCCGGCACTGGCTGGGGCTATGCCGAGCGCATGCCGGTGGCGGTGCAGGGCTGCGACGCCGCCTTGTTGCCCCATGCCGAAGACCTGCTGCGCCTGGCTGCGTTTGCCTGGCAGCGCGGCGAGGCACTGGAGGCCGATCAGGCGCAGCCGGTTTACCTGCGCGACAACGTCGCGACGCCGAAAGGGATCAAATGACGCGAGCCGTTGCCAAAGCCATGGCCGCCCGTTAGAGTCGCCGGGCCTCTGATCGAGTCCAATGATGCGCGTCGATAGCTTCTTCCCTGTCCCCTATGCAACGGATCGTTCTGCCCGTACCGGCAGGGCGGCGGACAGCTATGGCGAAACCCAGCGCTTGGCGCAGGCTCAGCGCGGCGTCGATTCGCGCACCGGGCAAGACTATCAGCCCCAGGCCGATCGCCCGCAACAGCGGGTCAACTCCAGTGCGCTGGTGGAGCGCTACGCCGCCTTCCGCTATGACGAGCCGCAGCCCGAGCGGCCGCTTTCCAGTCGGGTTGCCCTGGCCCTGGCGAGCTATACCAGCACCGCCAGCATGCCAGTGGATCTCGACGGCACCGAGGTGCTCGGGCTCGACCTTTACGCCTGAGGCGCTTTCTTCTGCCGCAGTTTCCCTATTTTCTCGGTTGCCCTTCCTGGAACGAGAGCGCCTGGCTCGGCTCGCTCTACGCGCCGGGCACCCTGCCGTCCGCGTTCCTGGCCGAGTACTGCGCGGTGTTCAACACGGTCGAAGGCAATACCACGCTGTATGCCTGGCCATCGGACGACAAGGTCCAGCGCTGGGCCAGCCAGATGCCGGACGACTTTCGCTTCTGCGCCAAGTTTCCCAGAGAAATCAGCCAGGCTGAGAATTTGCCCGCGGCGCTGGATGCGGCGCAGGCGTTCCAGCGCCTGCTGCAGCCGCTTGGGCGGCGGGTGACGCCGTTCTGGCTGCAGCTGCCCGCCAGCGTGGGTCCGGCCAGGCTTGCAGAACTGGCCGCCTTCATCGAAGGCTTCGCGGCGCCGCTGGCCATCGAGGTGCGCCATCCGGCCTTCTTCGACAAGGGTGACGGCGAGCGGGCGCTCAATCGGCTGCTGCGTGATCGTGGCGTGGAGCGCATCTGTCTCGACAGTCGGGCGCTGTTCAGCTGCCGCTCAAGCGATCCGGCGCTGTTGCATGCGCAGAGCAAGAAGCCGCGTCTGCCGGTGCGGCCGGTGGCGTTCAGCGATTCGCCGCAGCTGCGGTTCGTGGGGCATCCGCAGCTGGAAGCCAACGATCCCTTTCTCGCACCCTGGCTGGACAAGGTGGCGGACTGGATCGAGGCGGGCAAGACGCCGCACGTCTATCTGCATACGCCGGACAACCACCGCGCACCGGAACTGGCCATGCGCTTCCACCAGCTGCTGAGCGAGCGGCTGCCCGGCATGCCAGCGCTTGCCGCCGTCCGTCAGGCGCCGCAGCTGTCGCTGTTGGACTGAACGGGCCGCCTGACCAGTTTTGTAAAACACCGCGTTCAGCTTCGCCGCTGCGTCGTTGCCCATAGGGTATGACCTTCGGCCGATTCTTCCTTGTTCTGCTGATGCTGCTGGCCGGCTTCGTGCTGGCGGTGCGGCAGGAACTGATCGATATCCCGCCGCGCTGGAATCCCTGGGCGCCGCTGGATATTCGCGAGCCGCCGAACCTGCTGACCTCGCTCAAGCTTCGCCGCCTGCAACAGGATCGCTCCCTCTGCGAACAGGCGCTGGCCACGGCACCGCTGCGTTACACCGCTGTGCCGGACAGCACGCCGGAACCTGGCTGCCCGGTGGAGAACAGTGTGCGGGTGCAGGGTTCGGGCGTGCGTTTCAACGGGCCGTTTCTGGCGACCTGCCCACTGGCGGCCGCCTATGCGATGTTCGAGATGCATGGTCTGCAGCCGGCCGCGCAGGCTGTGTTCGGCCAGCCGGTGGTGCGTATCGATCATTTCGGTAGCTTCGCCTGCCGCAACATAGCCCGCAGCAATCGTCGCAGCCAGCACGCCAGCGCCAATGCGCTTGACCTGGCTGGCTTTCATCTGCAGGACGGCACGCGTATCACGGTGGCCAGGGACTGGCAGGGCGAGGGCGACAAGGCGCGTTTCCTGCGTCAGGTGCGCGATGCGGCCTGCAAGGCCTTCAACGTGACGCTGGGGCCGGAATACAACGCGGCCCATCACGATCACTTCCATGTGGATATGGGCGGTTTCGGCATGTGCCGTTAGGTGTGCCAGCCCGGACGTCCGCAGGCCTGCTCTGGCACAATGCGCCGCTTTGAATCGATCTCGGGTGCCCCATGTCCGCAAGCAATCCTCTGGTTCGGGTCGAGCCGCTCGCGCCGTCATTCGCCGCAGTCGCTGGCCAATGGGCGCAGCGCCTGGGTTTGCCGCAGGAGCTGGCCGAGGCCGAGTTCGCGCTGCAGGTGGGCGAGGCCGGTCTGCAGCTGCAGCTGCTCGAGGCACAGGCGCCGGGGCCGGTGCGGGTGGACTTCGTAGAGGGTGCGGCGGCGCATCGGCGCCAGTTCGGTGGGGGCAGCGGGCAGATGATCGCCAAGGCAGTGGGCATTCAGCCCGGTATCCGACCGCGGGTGCTGGACGCCACCGCCGGGCTCGGGCGCGATGCTTTCGTACTGGCGACGCTGGGCTGCGAGGTCAGTCTGATCGAGCGTCAACCGTTGATCGCGGCGCTGCTGGACGACGGCCTCAGCCGCGCGGCGGCGGACGCCGACGTGGCCGCCATCGCCGCGCGGATGAGGCTGCTCGAGGGCAACGCCATCGATCTGATGCAGCAGTGGCGGGGCGAGCCGCCCCAGGTGATCTATCTCGACCCGATGTTCCCGCACCGCGACAAGAGTGCGCTGGTAAAGAAGGAGATGCGCCTTTTCCGTCCCTTTGTCGGCGACGATCTGGATGCGCCGGCGTTGCTCTCCGCTGCCCTGGAACTGGCCAGCCATCGGGTGGTGGTCAAGCGACCACGCAAGGCGCCGGCCATCGACGGCAGCAAGCCCGGCTACAGTCTGGAAGGCAAGTCCAGTCGCTACGACATCTACCCGAAGAAGAAGCTGCAGGCCTGATCCCGGCGGGCAGATGACGCAGCGCCGGATTCAGCCGCGGTAGGCGCGCAGAAAGAGGCCCACCGCATCCGCCACATGCTGATCGCTTTCCGCCTGGCTCGGTGCCTCGGCATAGCCGATCAGCAGGCGGAAATGTTGCGCGCCCTTGATCAGCGAACAGTAGTGTTCGGCGGCGCGCAGCGGGTCGTCGATGCGCAGCAGGCCCAGGCTGTCGGCCTGGCCGAACAGCTGCTGCAAATCCAATAGCAGCTGCTGCGGACCGGCGTCGAAGAACATCTTCACCAAGCCTGCGTTCTGCGTCGCCATCGCCACCATCACCCGATGCAGGCCAATGGATTCTGGGCTGTTGACCAGCTCATGGAAGGCACGGCCGATCTCCAGCAGCAGCTTCTCGATGTCGCAATCGGCCTCCACCTGAAACAGGCGCCTCGGCAGTCGCGTTTCGCAGGTGGCTTTCACCGCGGCGCAGAACAGCGCTTCCTTGTCCTTGAAATGACTGTACAGCGTGAGCTTGGAGACACCGGCTTCGCTGGCGATGGCCTCCATGCTGCTGCCTTCGTAGCCGTTGCCGAGGAACAAGACTTGCGCCGCAGCAAGGATCGCCTCGCGCTTGGCAGGGTCCTTCGGGCGGCCGGGGCCGGGGCCGGGGCCGGGCGAGGGTGAATGATTCTCTATCATGGGCGTTTTAATACTGGACTGGCTGGTACGCTATTTTTACTATACCGCGCAGTATAAGTATTCCAATCCGCTTCGCGACAGAGAGACCTTCATCGTGTTCCGACATGTCCTGTCCTTCGCCTCCGTGCTTGGCTTAGCGCTCACTCTGACCGCCTGTGGTAACGGCGAGCCGCCGCAGCAACTGCCGCGGCCGGTCATGGTCGTGCATCCGCAACCGGCCAGCGAAGCGCGCGAGAGCTACCCCGGCGAAGTGCACGCGCGCTACGAGCCTGAACTGGCCTTCCGCATCGGGGGCAAGGTCGTCGAACGCCTGGTCGAAGCGGGTGACCGTGTGCGCAAGGACCAGCCTCTGGCACGCCTCGATCCGCAGGACGTGCGCCTGCAGCTGGACGGCATGCGTGCCCAGGTGGCCGCAGCGGAAGCCAACCTGCGGGTGGCCAAGGCGGAGTACGACCGCTATCAGGCGCTGCTCGGTCGTCAGCTGGTCAGCCAGTCGCAGTTCGACAATGCCGACAATGCCTACCGCGCCGCGACGGCCCGACTGCAGCAGGCGCGGGCTGAGTTCGACGTGGCCAGCAACCAGGTCGATTATGCGGTGCTGCGGGCCACCCGCGATGGGCTGATCGCCCAGCGCCGCATCGAGGTCGGCCAGGTGGTGGCGGCCGGTCAGACGGCCTTCGTGCTGGCGGCCGATGGTGAGCGCGAGGTCGCCATCGACCTGCCGGAGCAGTCGCTGGAGCGCTACCGGGTCGGTCAGGAAGTGGAGGTCGAACTCTGGTCGCAGCCGGGCCGGCAATACCGCGGCCAGATTCGCGAGCTTTCGCCGGCGGCGGACGCGCAGTCGCGGACCTATTCCGCCCGCGTCGCCTTTACCGAACAGGAAGTGCCCGCCGAGCTGGGGCAGAGCGCGCTGGTGAGCATCCGCCGTGACGGCGACGTTGCGCTGGCGGTGCCGCTCTCCGCACTCAGCGCCGAGCAGGGCAGGGCGTACGTCTGGCGGCTCAGACCCGACTCCACCGTGGAGCGTGTCGAGGTCCGTACCGGTGCGTTCGGCGAGCAGCTGGTGCCGGTGCTTGAAGGGCTCGCTGCCGATGACTGGATCGTGCTGGCCGGAGGGCAGATGCTCAGCGACAACCAGCCGGTGCGGCCGGTCGATCGCCACAACCGCCCCGTCGAGCTGGCTGCCCAGGAGTAATCGCGATGCGCTTCAATCTTTCCGCCTGGGCGCTGCAGAACCGACAGATCGTCGTCTACCTGATGCTGCTGCTGGCCCTCGTCGGTGCGCTGTCCTACAGCAAGCTCGGGCAGAGCGAGGACCCGCCGTTCACTTTCAAGGCCATGGTCATCCAGACCCAGTGGCCGGGCGCGACGGCCGAAGAGGTTTCACGCCAGGTCACCGAACGCATCGAGAAGAAGCTGATGGAGACCGGCGAGTACGAGCGCATTGTCTCCTTCTCACGGCCGGGCGAGTCCAACGTCACCTTCATGGCGCGCGACTCGATGCGCTCGAAGGACATCCCCGACCTCTGGTACCAGATCCGCAAGAAGATCGGCGACATTCGCCACACGCTGCCGCCGGGCGTACAGGGACCATTCTTCAATGACGAGTTCGGCACTACCTTCGGCAACATCTACGCGTTGACTGGCGAAGGGTTCGACTACGCGATCCTCAAGGACTATGCCGATCGCATTCAGCTGCAACTGCAGCGGGTGAAGAACGTCGGCAAGGTCGAGCTGATCGGTCTGCAGGACGAGAAGATCTGGATCGAGCTTTCCAATGTCAAGCTGGCCACCCTCGGCGTTCCGCTGGAAGCCGTGCGTCAGGCGCTGGAGGCCCAGAACGCGGTGAGCGCCGCCGGTTTCGTCGAGACCATCAGCGACCGGGTGCAATTGCGCGTGACCGGTAGTTTCGAGACGGTCAAGGAGATTCGCGACTTCCCCATTCGCGTCGCCGGTCGCACGTTCCGCATCGGTGATGTGGCCGAGGTGCATCGCGGTTTCAACGACCCGCCTGCGCCGCGGATGCGCTTCATGGGCGAGCCGGCCATCGGCCTGGCGGTGTCGATGAAGAGTGGCGGCGACATCCTGATACTGGGCGAGGCGCTGCAGCAGGAATTCGCCCGGCTGCAGCAGGAACTGCCGGCCGGCATGCAGCTGCGCAAGGTCTCGGACCAGCCCGCGGCGGTGAAGACCAGCGTCGGCGAGTTCGTCAAGGTGCTGATCGAGGCGCTGGTGATCGTACTGCTGGTGAGCTTCTTCTCGCTCGGGGTGCGCACCGGTCTGGTGGTGGCGCTGTCGATTCCGCTGGTGCTGGCCATGACCTTCGCCGCCATGAACTACCTCGACATCGGCCTGCACAAGATTTCCCTCGGCGCGCTGGTGCTGGCGCTGGGGTTGATGGTGGACGACGCGATCATCGCGGTGGAGATGATGGCCATCAAGATGGAGCAGGGCTATGACCGGCTCCGCGCCGCCAGCTTCGCCTGGACCAGCACGGCGTTCCCGATGCTGACCGGCACGCTGATCACCGCCGCCGGTTTCCTGCCCATCGCCACCGCCAACTCCAGTACTGGCGAGTACACCCGTTCGATCTTCCAGGTCGTGGCGATCTCGCTGATCGCCTCCTGGATCGCTGCAGTGATGTTCGTGCCGCTGATCGGGGAGAAGCTGCTGCCGGACATGGCCAAGGCGCACAAGCAGAGCGGCGGCGACGGCCACGATCCGTACGCCACGCCGTTCTACCAGCGCGTGCGGCGCGTGGTGACGTTCTGCGTGCGCCGCCGCAAGACCGTCATCCTGCTCACCCTGGTGATCTTTGCCGCCGCCGTGGTGCTGTTCCGCCTGGTGCCGCAACAGTTCTTCCCCGCGTCGGGCCGTCTGGAGCTGATGGTGGACCTCAAGCTGGCCGAAGGCGCCTCGCTGAAGGCGACCGAAGCGGAGGTGGCGCGGCTGGAGCAGATGCTCAAGGAGCGGGCCGGCATCGACAACTACGTGGCCTATGTCGGCACCGGCTCGCCGCGTTTCTATTTGCCGCTGGATCAGCAGCTACCGGCGACCAGCTTCGCCCAGTTCGTTGTGCTGGCCGACAGCATCGAGTCCCGCGAGGCATTGCGCAGCTGGCTGATCGAGCGCATGCGCGAGGACTTCCCGAGCCTGCGCGGCCGCGTGACGCGGCTGGAGAATGGCCCGCCGGTGGGTTACCCGGTGCAGTTCCGTGTCACCGGCGAGCACATTGATGTGGTGCGCGGGCTGGCGCGGCAGGTCGCCGCCAAGGTGGGCGAGAACCCGCACGTGGCCAACGTCCATCTGGACTGGCAGGAGCCAAGCAAGATGGTGCGCCTGAACGTCGATCAGGATCGCGCCCGTGCGCTGGGCGTGAGCACCGCGGAGCTGTCCGGCTTCCTGCGGCGAACCTTCATCGGCAACAGTGTCAGCCAGTTCCGTGAAGACAACGAGCTGATCGAGATCCTCTTGCGCGGCACTGAGCGTGAACGGCTCGAGCTGTCCATGCTGCCGAGTCTGGCGATTCCCACCGAGAGCGGCCGCAGCGTACCGCTGTCGCAGGTGGCGACGCTGGAGTACGGCTTCGAGGAAGGTGTGATCTGGCACCGCAACCGCCTGCCAACGGTCACCGTACGCGCCGATGTCTACGGCGACGAGCAGCCGGCGGCACTGGTGCGGCAGATCGAGCCGACCCTGGCGGACGTCCGTGCGCAGTTGCCTGGCGGGTATCTGTTGGAGGTCGGCGGCACGGTGGAGGATTCCGAGCGCGGCCAGCGTTCGGTGAACGCCGGCCTGCCGCTGTTCGTCATCGTCGTGATGACCCTGCTGATGGCCCAGCTCAAGAGCTTCTCGCGCTCGGCCATGGTCTTTCTCACCGCGCCGCTGGGCATCATCGGTGTTGCATTGTTCCTGCTGCTGTTCGGCCAGCCGTTCGGCTTCGTGGCGATGCTCGGTACCATCGCGCTGTCGGGAATGATCATGCGCAACTCGGTGATCCTGGTGGATCAGATCGAGCAGGACATCGGTGCCGGGCAGGCGCGCTTCAGCGCCATCGTCGAGGCCACCGTGCGCCGCTTCCGGCCCATCGTGCTCACCGCGCTGGCGTCGGTACTGGCGATGATCCCGCTATCGCGCAGCATCTTCTTCGGGCCGATGGCGGTGGCGATCATGGGCGGGCTGATCGTCGCCACCGCGCTGACGCTGCTCTTCCTGCCGGCGCTGTACGCGGCCTGGTTCCGAGTTCGCGAAGGCGAGGCCAGCGCCCACTGACGGCGCCTATCGGGCGCGCCCGACAGGCGCGCTCAGATGCCTGCTGCGTTCAGCAGGCATTCGGCGGCGGCCTTGGCGTTCAGGGCCTGCTCGCCGGGCCCCTCGATGTGCGCCATGCTCAACGCCCCTTCGAGCAGGTATTGCAGCTGCCGCGCCAGCTGCAGCGGCTGCGGTGCGTTCAGACGTTCCAGCAGCTCGCGCAGATAGTCGAGCAACTCCGCCTTGTAGGCCGACGAGCGACGATGGATCGGATGATCCCGATCGTGATACTCCGCCGCAGCGTTGATGAACAGGCAGCCGCAGAACGCATCGTTGCCGTGAATCATCCCGTGCAGCCCATCGAAAATGCCCAGTAGCGCTTCGCGCGGCGGCAGCCTGGCGGCCCGTTCCCGCAGGCGCGTCAGCATCAGTTCGTGACGGGCGTCCAGCACGGCGAGAATCAGCTCGTCTTTGGACTTGAAGTGCTTGTACAGGGTCATCTTGGCCACGCCGGACTCGGCCAGGATGCGGTCGATGCCGGTGGCGTGATAACCCTCGCGATAGAACAGATTCTCTGCGGTGTTGAGCAGCTGGTCGCGCTTGTTCGATGCCATGGATACCTCCTGCGGTTCGACCATTATGCGGGAGCGCTCGTCGCTCGCTCCAGCTGTCGTTCCTTCGTGGTGCTTGCAGTGTACAGACAGGTCTGTCTATTATCCAGTCACACCCATCGCAGAGGTCAACACCATGAAGCTCCATGACCTGACGCTGTCCGGCAATTGCCACAAGGTTCGCCTGTTCCTGAGCCTGATCGGCCAGCCGGTCGAGCGGGTGCCGGTGAACCTGCTGGCCGGCGAGCACAAGCAGCCGCCGTTTCGCGAGATCAACCCGCGCGGGCAGATTCCGGTGCTCGAAGACGGCGAATTTCGACTGGGAGACTCCCAGGCGATCCTGGTCTATCTGGCCCAGCGTTATGCCCCTGATTGGTACCCGCAGGACGCCGAGACCCAGGGCCGCATCGCCAGTTGGCTGAGCTTCGCTGCCAACGAGGTGCAGCACGGTCCGGCTACCCTGCGTCTGGGCAAGCTGTTCGGCCGGCCCATCGACGAGTCGCTGGCCCAGGCGCGTGCCGCCAGCGCCTTGCGCTTGCTCGAACGGCATCTCGCGCAGCACGCCTGGCTGGCGCAGACGAGCGCGCCGACCATCGCCGATATCGCCGTCTACCCGAACGTTGCGCTCGGAAGCGATGGCGGGCTCGATCTGCAGGCATATCCGGCGCTGCAGGCGTGGTTCGCGCGCATTCGCGCGTTGCCCGGCTATGCCGGCATGCCGGGGTTATAGCCGCCATGAACGCACATAAGGTGTGGACGCTCGGTGGGCGCATCCGGCGGCTCGGCGCATTGCTGTTGCTTGCGCTGCTGGCGGCAGTGACGTCGGCCAACGCCGTAGCGGAAGGGTTGCGCTTCAGTCTGGTGAGGACGGCGCAGAGCGAGAGTGGCGACTTCCTGCTGCGCCGCGGCGGTTGGCAGCCTCAGCCACAGACCCAGCACATCGCCATCCTGATCGAACATCGAGGTACCCGTCTGCTGTTCGGCACCGGGTTGGGGCGGCAGATCGACGAGCAGCTGGACGCCGAACTGCCGTGGCGAACCAAGCGCTACGGCGAGGTACAGCCGGTACGCGACCAGCTGGAGCGGGATGGGCTGGCGATCGACCGCATCGTGCTGGGCTGCGTGCGCTGGGAGCATGCCTCCGGATTGGTCGACTTTCCGGGCGTGCCGGTGCTCGCCAGTCCGGACAGTCTCGACTACCTGCAGACGGCGACGCCACCAGCGGTACTGCCGAGCCAGTTCCGCCATCCGATCGACTGGCAGCCCCTGCAGTTCGATCCACGGCCTTATTTCGGGCACGCGCAGAGCCTGGACCTGTTCGGCGACGGACAGCTGGTGCTGGTACCGCTGGCCGGACACGGCGCGGTTGGCCTGTACCTGACCCTTGCCAATGGTCGTCGCTTTTTCTTCCGCGGCGACCGCCCCGAGCAGGACGTCGGCGGTGCGCAAGGCATTGCGACGTTGCGCGATGCCGACACCCAGGCATCGCTCGGCTACTACCCGCACTGGGTGCAGTGAGATGGAGGGCTGAAAAAATCAGCACGGCCAGGGGAAATATGGGCGATGCTTGAAGCAGGGCAATGGGCGATCACTCGATTCACGAAGTGTCGATCGCCCGGCCCGTGCCCAATGGCCGAGTAGGTTCGCCGCCGTGAAGACAGATAGCTGCGCGCCCCTGGCAAGGGTCGTCGATCTGCTGCTGGACGCGATCTGCGTCGTCGATGCGCAAGGCAACTTCGTTTACGCCAGCGCCGCGTGTGAACGCATCTTCGGCTATACGCCGCAGGAGATGCTCGGCAAGCGGATGATCGAGATGGTCTATCCCGAAGACCGTGAACGGACCATGGCCGCGGCCCGCTCGGCCATGGCCGATCAGCCGCTGCTGCACTTCGAGAACCGTTACGTGCGCAAGGACGGCGGCGTAGTGCACATCATGTGGTCGGCCTGCTGGTCGACCGATAACAAACTGCGCATCGGCGTGGCGCGCGACATCACCCAGCGCAAGCAATCCGAAGCGATGCAGGCGGCGCTCTATTCCATTTCCGAAGCGGCGCATGGCGCGAAAGATCTGGCCGCGCTGTATCAGCAGATTCATCAGACCATTGCGCAGCTGCTGCCGGTGGACGATTTCATCGTCGCCATCCGCAATGCTGCCAGCGGCGAACTCGCCTATCCCTACCAGGCGCTGGCTCTCGACTCGACTGCTCTGCCGGCGGAGCCCGCGGCGTCTCTGTGCTTTTCCGTTCTGCATGGCGCACAAGCGTTGCGCTTCAACGCCGACTCGATGCGTGCGCTGGCGCTCCCGCTCGGTGACGGGGATCTCCACGCCTGGTGGTTGGGTGTGCCGCTCAACTCGAGCGAGGGCGTGATCGGCGTGCTGTTGCTCAAGAGCACCGCGGCGCCCTACACCGAGAAGGATCAGGAGCTGTTTCAGTTCGTTTCCACCCAGGTGGTCACGGCAATCGAGCGCAAGCAGCTCTATGCGCGTCTGGAGCGCATGGCGCAGTACGACGAACTCACCGGTCTGCCGAACCGCGCCTGCTTCCGCGATCGACTGAGCACGGCGCTGGCACGGGTGCGGCGCAACGGCGGGCGCATCGCCTTGCTCTACCTGGACCTGGACCGATTCAAGCAGGTCAACGACACCTACGGGCATGGCGGCGGTGATCAGCTGCTGCAGACCGTCGCCGAACGCCTCGGCGGTTGCGTGCGGGACACCGATACGGTGGCGCGGCTGGGCGGTGACGAGTTCGTGGTATTGCTGGAAAGCATCATCGACGCGGAGGACGCCCAGCGGGTGGTGGCCAAGATCCGCGACGCCTTTGAGGCGCCGTTGCCGATTGCCGGACACAGCCTGGAGATCGGCATGAGCATTGGTATCGCCCTCTACCCGGAGGACGGCGAAGTGGAGGCGCAGCTGCTCAAGCAGGCCGATGAGCGCATGTACCTGATGAAGAGCGGCCGCGGGCAGCTACCGGTGGATTGCGCCTGAGTCAGGCCCTCAGAAGGACTTCAGCATCCTGCCCAGCAGCTCCATCGCCTGCTCACTGCGGGTGTCCCATGGATGGCCATGGTTCAGCCGCGCGCAGTTGCGAAAGCGCTGGGTGGCCGAGAAGATCGGCCCCGGGGCCAGGCTGATGCCCTGGGCCAGCGCCAGTTGCAGCAGCTGCAGCGAGTCCACCTGCTCGGGAAATTCGAACCAGAGAAAGTAGCCCCCAGAAGGGCGCGTAACCCGCGTGCTCGCCGGGAAATGGCGCGCGGCGGAGGCGAGCATCGCGCCCTGCTGCATCTCCAGTGCGTGGCGCAGCTTGCGCAAGTGGCGGTCGTAGCCGCCATGCTGCAGATAGTCGGCAATGGCGGCTTGTGCCGGCACGGAAGGGGAAATGGTGGTCATCAGCTTCAGCCGGGTGATCTGCTCGGCGTAGCGGCCGCCGGCGACCCAGCCGACCCGGTAGCCGGGCGCCAGGCTCTTGGAAAACGAACCGCAATGCATCACCAGGCCTTCGCGATCATGGCTCTTCACCGGCTTGGGCGGCTCGCGGGTGAAGTACAGCTCGGCGTAGACGTCGTCCTCGATCAGCGGCACCTGATGGCGCTGCAGCAGATTGTAGAGCTGCTGCTTCTTCGCCTCGCCCATGCTCGCGCCCAGGGGGTTCTGCAGGCTGCTCATGAACCAGCAGGCCTTGATCGGCAGGTGCGCCAGGCGATCGGCGAGAATCTCCAGATCGATGCCTTCGCGCGGGTGGACGGGAATCTCCACCGCTTTGAGCTTGAGCCGTTCCAGCACCTGCAGCGTGGCGTAGAACGCCGGCGACTCGATCGCCACCAGGTCACCCGGCTCCGTCACCACCTGCAGGCAGAGGTTCAGCGCTTCCATCGCACCTGTGGTGATCACCAGCTCGTCCATCGGCAGCATCACGCCGCTGACCATGTAGCGCAGGGCGATCTGCCGGCGCAGGTCCGGGTTGCCCGCGGTCATCTCGGCGATCACTTCGCGTGCCGGCATGTCGCGCACGCTTTGCGCCATCGAGCGTGCGAGCCGTTGCAGGGGAAACAGCTCGGGGCTGGGAAAGGCCGAACCGAAGGGTACGGTGGCCGGATCGCGCAGCGAGGCGAGCACGGAGAAGACTAGCTCGCTGACGCCCACCTCGGTGGTTTCCGCCGGGCGGGTGCTGATGTCTGGTTCGTGCAGCGGGCGCTTGGCATGTTCGCGAACGAAATAGCCCGAACGCGCCCGCGCCTGGATCAGCCCGCGGTCTTCCAGCAGGTAGTAGGCCTGGAACACGGTGGACGGGCTGACGCCATAGGTGCGGCTGGCGTGGCGCACCGAGGGTACCTTTTCCCCGGGGGCGAGCACGCCGCTGCGGATCAGTTCGGCAATCTCATCGGCGAATTTCTCGTAGCGCTTCATCGTGTCCGGGCCGTGGCGGTTGGGCATGGCCAGTCTACTGGCGTAGCGCCGCGATGGGGGCGACGAAGGTGCTCGGTGTGCTCACCCGACTGTCCGGCTTGACCAGGTCGCTGACCTCGAAGCGCAGCTCGCGGCTGAAGTCGCGGGCGTTGTCGAGCAGTGCCACGCTGACCGGCAGATCGGCGATTTCGCCCGGAGCCAGCGCGATCTCGCGCGGGCCCTGCAGCTCGAAGGGGCCGCCGTCCAATGCCAGCGCGTAGCGGCGCGGCTGCTGCGTCTTGTTGATCAGCTTGAGGCGATACATGTTCTCGATCTGGCCCTGCATGTTCTCGCGGTACAGCGTGCGGTCGCGGGTCACGTCCAACTGCAGCTGCGGCCGCGCATCCAGTGCCCAGATGAAGGCGGCGATCATCGCCGTCATCGCCACCGCATAACCGACCAGCCGCGGACGCAAGAGGCGGGTGATGCCGCCCTTGAGCGCACGTTCGGAGGTGTAGCGCAGCAGGCCGCGGGCGTAACCCATCCGGTCCATGACGCTGTCGCAGACGTCGATGCAGGCGCCGCAGCTGATGCAGTCCAGCTGCAGGCCGTCGCGGATGTCGATGCCGGTGGGGCAGACCTGCACGCACAGCGTGCAGTCGACGCAGTCACCGAGGCCCTGGGCTCGCGGATCACTGCCCTTGCGCCGCGCGCCGCGATTCTCGCCGCGGGCTGTGTCGTACGAGACGAGAAGGGTGTCGGCGTCGAACATCACGCTCTGGAAGCGCGAGTAGGGGCACATGTGCAGGCACACCTGCTCACGCAGCCAGCCGGCATTGATGTAGGTCGCGGCGGTGAAGAACAGCAGCCAGAAGGCGGTGGTGGCGCCGACCTCGAAGCGGGCAAGGTCGGCCACCAGCTCGCGTACCGGGGTGAAATAGCCGACGAAGGCCAGCGCCGTGGCCAGGCTGATGGCCAGCCACAGCGTGTGCTTGGCGGCACGGCGCAGCAGCTTGGCGGCGGACCAGCGTGCAGCATCGAGCTTGATGCGCTGCAGGCGGTCGCCTTCAGTGATCTTTTCCACCCACATGAACATCCAGGTCCAGGTGCTCTGCGGGCAGGCGTAGCCGCACCAGATGCGCCCGGCCAGCACGGTGATGAAGAACAGGCCGAACGCGGCGATGATTAGGATCGCCGAGAGCAGGATGAAATCCTGCGGCCAGAAGGTGGCGCCGAAGATGTGGAACTGCTGCCGGTCCAGGTCCCACAGCACCGCCTGGCGCCCGTTCCAGTTCAGCCAGACGGTGCCGAAGTAGAGCAGCATCAGCAGGGCGCCGCCCAACAGGCGCAGGTTGCGGAAACGTCCGCTGAAACTGCGCGTGTGGATGGGCCCGCCGCTCTGGGCGGGCGTCAGGCGGATCGGCTGGCTGGGATCAACGGTTTCGATGATCCGCGCGGGTATGCGGTCGGTCATTGGCTTTCGCCCCATAGGCAGTTCAGGCGAGGCGGATGATCCCCGTCGAGGCTCATGCATAACAGACTCAGATGTGACGGCTAAATACGGATCAGATCGGGCGCGGCAGCGCTGTCGGAACGTAGGCATCGCTAGGCGTTGACCTGCATCAGCGGAAGCTGTCGGGATCGGCTGATCCGCTTTTTTTGTCTGCATCTGATGCTGTTCTGTTGCCGCCAGGCCGGCGATAGTCGAGGCCTTTTGCCGAATGAAGAGGAGCCAACGCATGATTCATCCAATGCTGCCGCGGGAGCATCGCCGATGATTCTCCAAGGCCTGACCTGGCTCGTGCTGCTGCAGCTGCTCGGCAATCTGATCAACCTGGTGCTGCTGCCGGCATTGCCGGGGCCGATCATCGGCATGCTGTTGCTGTTCGGCCTGCTGCTGCTGCGCCGCAGCATTCCGGAGTCTCTGGAGAAGACCGCGGCCTTGCTGCTGCAGTATCTGCCGCTGCTGCTGATCGTGCCGGCCGCCGGCATCATGACCAGCGCTGGCGCACTGCTGGATGATCTGCCAGCGATCGCCGCCGGCCTGGTTTTGTCGCTGCTGATCACGGTGCCGTTCTGCGGCTGGCTGATGCAGCGGCTGATCCGCCGACTCGATCGCCAGCGGGAGGATCAGGCATGACCGTATTCGATTGGCGCACCGCCTGGGCGGCGGTGGTGGTCCATCCGCTGTTTGCCGTGGCGCTGACTTTGATCGCCTTTCAGCTGGCGCTGATGCTGTATCGCCGCAGCGGCTGGCTGGTGCTGCAACCGGTCATGGTGGGCATGCTGCTGGTGGTCGGCACACTGACCCTGGTGGACCTCGACTATGCGCGCTACCGCGACGGCGCTGCGCTGGTCGCCATGCCGCTGGGGCCTGCCACCGTGGCGCTGGCGGTGCCGCTGCATCGACATCTCAAGCGTATCCAGCAGCTGTTCTGGCCGATCGTCATCACCTTGGCGGTCGGCGGCGTGCTCAGTGTGGTTCTGACGCTGGCGATCGCCTGGGCATTGGGCGCAGAGCTGCCGGTGCTGATGAGCCTGGCGCCAAAGTCCGCGACCATGCCCATCGCCATGCTGGTGGCCGAGCGGCTCGGCGGCCTGGCTTCACTGGCGGCAGTGTTCGTCATGCTGACCGGCGTCATCGGCACCGCGTTGGGACCGCTGCTGCTGCGCTGGGCCGGGGTCGAGCATCCCGCGGCGCGGGGCCTGAGTTACGGCCTCAACGCCCATGCCATCGGTACCGCAAGGGCGCTGGAGGAGGGTGATGAGTGCGGCGCCTTCGCTGCGCTGGGCATGAGCCTGCTGGGCATTCTGATCGCGCTGCTGCTGCCATTCGCCCTCGGTTGACGCCGCCTGCCGGGCATTCCCGTGCAGGCCGCGGCGGTGGCGGCGTTGCGACCCTCACGCGCCACTGGCTAGCACCCCGTCAGACCCGTTAGAGTAGGCGGCGGTCGCTTGACCGTGCACAGGGTGCAAACCATGAAATTGCGGATGTTCCAGGTCGATGCTTTCACCGCTGAACGTTTCCGGGGCAATCCCGCGGCGGTGATACCCTTGCAAGCCTGGCTGCCGGACGAGCTGATGCAAGCCATCGCCGCCGAAAACAACCTTTCCGAGACGGCCTTTTTCGTTCGCGAGGCGGACGGGGCCTTTCACATCCGCTGGTTCTCGCCGCTCACCGAAATCGATTTCTGTGGCCATGCCACGCTGGCCAGCGCCTTCGTGCTGCTGGAACAGGGGCTGGCCCGCGCGCCGCTGACCTTTCGTGCCGCTGCCGTGGGCGATCTGGCCGTGCAGCGGCGTGCTGACGGGCTGCTGGAAATGAGTTTTCCCAATCGCGCGCCGGAGCCGGTCGCCGAGCCGCCGGCCGCGTTGCTGCAGGGGCTCGGGCTCGCGCCGGAAGCGGTGCTGCGCAATCGCCAGGCATGGTTCGCCGTCTACCGCGACGAGCAGCAGGTGCGCGCGCTGGCGCCAGATCTGCAGGCGTTGCGCACGCTGGCACCGCTGGATGTGGTGGTGACCGCGCCAGGGCGCGAGCAGGATTTCGCCTCCCGCTATTTCTGGCCGGCCAATGGCGGCGCCGAGGACCCGGTCACCGGTTCCATCCATGCCGGGCTCGCGCCGTACTGGGCCGAGCGGCTGGGGCGCAACGAACTGGTGGCGCTGCAGGCATCGGCGCGCACGGGCATCCTGCACTGCCGGGTCGAAGCGGACCGTGTGATGGTGGCCGGGCAGGCGGTGCTCTACCTCGACGGCACCATCGAACTCTAAGACGAATTCAAGGGCGCATTGCGTACGGTCCGTGACCTGCGCGATGGGTGTGCCTGTGTGTGGCTGGTCGGTTGAAACGAGAATGGGGTTGTGATGATGAAAAGGCTGTTGCCGTTTGTCCTGCTTGCCGGCGCGATGAGTCCGTTCGCCTGCGCGGCGCCGCCGGCCCTGCCGCTGGACGACCGACAGGCACTGATCGAGACCCTGCTCGAGCGCATGACTCTGGCGGAGAAGATCGGCCAGCTGCGGCTGATCAGCATTGGTGGCGATATGCCGCGCGAGCGCATCGTCGAGGAGATCGCGGCCGGCCGCATCGGTGCCACCTTCAATTCGGTGACCCGAGCCGACAACCGCCCCATGCAGGAGGCGGCCTTGCGCAGCCGACTGGGCATTCCGATCTTCTTCGCCTATGACGTGGTTCATGGCCATCGCACCATCTTCCCCATCAGCCTGGCCCTGGCTTCAAGCTGGGACCTCGACGCCATCGCCCTGAGCGGTCGGGTTTCGGCCATCGAGGCCAGTGCCGACGGCCTCGATCTGACCTTCGCGCCCATGGTGGACATCACCCGCGACCCGCGCTGGGGGCGGACGTCCGAGGGCTTCGGCGAAGATCCGTACCTGGTCTCGCAGATCGCCGGCACGCTGGTGCGCGCCTATCAGGGCGAGCGCCTGAGCGCCGCGGACAGCGTGATGGCCAGCGTCAAGCACTTCGCCCTGTACGGTGCGGTGGAGGGCGGGCGTGATTACAACGTGGTCGACATGAGCCCGCAGCGCATGTACCAGGATTACCTGCCGCCCTACCGTGCGGCGGTGGACGCCGGCGCCGGTGGCGTGATGGTGGCGCTGAACACCGTCAACGGCGTGCCGGCCAGTGCCAACCGCTGGCTGTTGCGTGATCTGTTGCGCGACGACTGGGGCTTTCGCGGGCTGACCATCAGCGATCACGGCGCTATCGACGAATTGCTGCGCCATGGCGTGGCTCGTGATGGCCGCGAGGCCGCGCGCCTGGCGATCGAGGCCGGCATCGACCTGAGCATGCACGACTCGCTCTATCTGCAGGAACTGCCCGGCCTGGTCGAACGCGGCGAAGTGCCCCTCGAGCTGATCGACCAGGCGGTCGGCCGTGTGCTCGGCGCCAAGTACGACCTGGGTCTGTTCCATGATCCCTATCGCCGCATCGGCCGGGCGGTGGACGACCCCGCCGAGGTCAACGCCGAAAGCCGCCTGCACCGCGAGGCGGCACGCCAGGTCGCGCGCGAGTCCCTGGTGCTGCTGGAAAACCGCGGGCAGACGCTGCCACTGCGCAGGGATGCACGCATCGCGCTGGTCGGGCCGCTGGCCGATTCCCCCGTCGACATGCTCGGCAGCTGGTCGGCAGCCGGCGTGGCAGCGCAGGCCGTGACGCTGCGCCAGGGCCTCGAACGAGCGCTTGGCAAGGACGGCCGGATCATCCACGCGCGCGGCGCCAACGTCACCGACGATGCCGGCATGATCAAGTACCTGAACTTCCTCAACTGGGACCGCCCGGAGGTGGTCCAGGACCCGCGTCCGCCGCAGGCGATGATCGACGAAGCGGTGCGTGCGGCGCGCGAGGCCGATGTGATCGTCGCGGCTCTGGGCGAGGCCCGTGGCATGTCCCACGAATCGTCCAGCCGGACCAGTCTGACCTTGCCGGCCAGCCAGCAGGCGCTGCTCGAAGCCCTGGTCGCCACCGGCAAGCCACTGGTGGTGGTGCTGATGAATGGTCGCCCGCTGCAGCTGGGGTGGGTCAGGGAGCATGCCGATGCGCTGCTGGAAACCTGGTTCACCGGAACCGAGGGCGGCAATGCCATCGCCGATGTGCTGTTCGGCGCGCACAACCCTTCGGGCAAGTTGCCGATCTCCTTTCCGCGTTCGGTGGGGCAGATTCCCACCTACTACAACCATCCACGGTTGGGCCGCCCCTATGTCGAGGGGCGTCCGGGCAACTACACCTCGCAATATTTCGAAGAGCCCAACGGCGCGCTGTACCCATTCGGCTACGGCCTGAGCTATACCGAGTTCGAACTGTCCAAACCGCAACTTTCCAAGCGCGAATTGAAACGGGGGCAGCGCCTGGAGGTCAGCGTAACGGTAAAGAACAGCGGAGCGCGCGCCGGCGCGACCGTCGTGCAGCTTTATCTGCAGGACCTGGTCGGCTCCAGTGTGCGACCGGTGAAGGAGCTCAAACGCTTCGAAAAAATCCGGCTCGAGCCGGGCGAGACGCGGGTGGTGCGCTTCACTCTGGGCGAGGACGACCTCAGGTTCCACGACGCCCGGCTCGACTATGTGGCCGAGCCAGGTGAATTCGAAGTGCAGCTGGGGCTCGATTCGCGGACCGTGCAGAGCGAGCGCTTCGAGCTGTTGTAAGAAAATTTCTGTATGGAGAAACGCCTGCAGTCCGGCAACGCCGTCGCACCTGTCGCGCGCGGCACAGCGGCTGGGCTCGGGTGGTTCACCACAGCGAAGCAGAGCGAACTCTGTACAAACGTGTAATTCGGAGGCGGTGTGTTACGCATTTTTCAACGGAAGACGGGTACCCATCCGGCGCGCATGCTGGCAGGGCTGGCAGGTGGGTTGTACATGCTGATGGCCGGCAGTGCGCTGGCGTTCAGCCTGGATGATGTGGCCAAGCAGGCGCAGGAACTGGCGTCCCGCGGCTATGAGGAACCGGCGAGCAACCTGCCGGAAGAGTTTCGCCGAATGGCCTTTGCCGATTACCAACGGCTGCGCTTCGACCCCGAACATGCCTACTGGAAGGATGCCAATACACCGTTCCACCTGCAGTTCTACCATCAGGGCATGCACTTCGACACACCGGTACGCATCAACGAGATCACCGCGACGGACGTCCGCGAGATCCGCTATGACCCGGCCATGTTCCAGTTCGACGGCGTCGAGGTCGATCCCGCTGCGCTGGAAGGTCTGGGCTTCGCCGGTTTCAAGGTGCTCTATCCGCTGAACAAGAAGGACAAGCAGGACGAGGTGATGACTCTGCTCGGTGCGAGCTATTTCCGCATCGTTGGCAAGGGCCAGTGGTATGGCCTGTCTGCACGCGGGCTGGCGATCGACACGGCGCTGCCGGTGGGTGAGGAGTTTCCCCGCTTCCGCGAGTTCTGGGTGGAACGGCCGCAGCCCGACCGGCGCAACCTGGTCATCTACGCGCTGCTCGACTCGCCGCGTGCCACCGGCGCCTACCGCATGGTGCTGACGCCGGGCAAGGACAGCACGCTGGACGTGCAGGCCCGGGTGTACCTGCGCGAGCCGGTGGGCAAGCTCGGCATCGCACCGCTGACCAGCATGTACCTGTTCGGAGCGAACCAACCCAGCGATTCGCTGAATTTCCGCCCGCAGCTGCACGACTCCGAGGGGCTGGCGATCCACGCCGGCAACGGCGAGTGGCTCTGGCGCCCGCTGAACAACCCGCGTCGCCTGGCGGTCAGCGCGTTCAGCGTGGAGAACCCGCGTGGCTTCGGCCTGATGCAGCGTACCCGTGAGTTCAACCGCTACGAGGACCTGGACGACCGCTACGAGCTGCGCCCGAGTGGCTGGGTGGAGACGCGCGGTGACTGGGGCAAGGGACATGTCGAGCTGGTGGAGATCCCCACGCCCGACGAAACCAACGACAACATCGTCGCCTTCTGGTCGCCCGAGAAGCAGCCGGAGCCCGGTCAGCCGCTGGACCTGGAGTATCGCCTGCATTTCTCCATGGACGAACCGAGTCTGCACGATCCGCAACTGGCCTGGGCACAGCAGACCCGCGTGTCGGCCGGGGACGTCAAGCAGGCCAACCTGATTCGCCAGGCCGATGGCAGCACCGCTCTGGTGGTGGACTTCGTCGGGCCGGTGCTGGCCAAGCTGCCCGAGGATGCGCCGGTCACCACTCGCGTCAGCGTCGATGACAACGCCGAGCTGGTGGAGAACAACCTGCGCTACAACCCGGTCAGCAAGGGCTGGCGCATGACTCTGCGGCTCAAGGTGCGTGATCCGCGCCGGCCGGTGGAAATGCGTGCGGCGCTGGTCGATGTTGAAAAGACCCTTTCCGAAACCTGGACCTACCAGATTCCTCCCCATGAATGAGCAGGACGCAATGAACCGCATGGCTGAAGGCTATTGCGATGGCCTGGCGCTGACCGACGTCGAGGACCCGGCCAGATACCGGCAGGCCGCGGAGCAGGGCGGTCTGCTCGCCCTGCATGACGAAATGTCCGCCGCGACGACCGCCGAGCGCGGCCCGTCGCGGCGTCTGCTGGACTCCGTGGTGACCCGGCTGCGCATGGGCTGGGGCGATCTGTTCGACCGCGCCGGCATCATCCGTGAGGACCATCAGGGCCGCCCCTATCTGCAATCCACCCCGCCGATCGTTCGCACGCGGATGGTGCCGGAGCCCTGGCACACCAACATCCTGCGTCGCGGTTGGCGCCGGCTGCTGGGGCGCAAGACTCCGCGGCGCACCTTCGAACCCAGCCCGCAGCCGCTCGACGAAGCACGCTGGCGGCGCGTCGCGGCGCTGCGGCGCAGCGCATTGCTGATTCTGATGCTCGGCCAGACCGCGTTCGCCACCTGGCAGATGAAGGCGGTGTTGCCGTACCAGGGCTGGTCGCTGGTGGACCTGCAGGACGTTTTCGTGCAGCCGCTGGCCGAATCGGCACGGCAGATCCTGCCCTACGTGGTGCAGACCAGCATCCTGCTGCTGTTCGCGCTGCTGTTCTGCTGGGTATCGGTGGGCTTCTGGACCGCGCTGATGGGCTTCTTCCAGCTGCTGCGTGGCAAGGACCGCTATAGCATCTCGGCCAGCAGTCCGGGCAACGAGCCGATTCCAGCCGAGGCGCGCACCGCGCTGGTGATGCCGATCGCCAACGAGGACGTGCCGCGGGTGTTCGCCGGTCTGCGCGCGACTTACGAGTCGCTCAAGGCCACCGGTGAGCTGGAGCATTTCGATATCTTCGTGCTCAGCGACAGCAACGACCCGGACACCTGTGTCGCCGAGCAGCAGGCCTGGGTCGAGCTGTGTCGCGCGGTGGATGGTTTCGGCCATATCTTCTATCGCCGCCGCCGGCGTCGGGTGAAGCGCAAGAGCGGCAACATCGACGACTTCTGCCGGCGCTGGGGCAGCAGCTACCGCTACATGGTGGTGCTCGATGCCGACAGCGTGATGAGCGGCGAATGTCTGACCAGCCTGGTGCGGCTGATGGAGGCCAACCCCAACGCCGGCATCATCCAGACCGCCCCCAAGGCCTCGGGTATGGACACCCTCTATGCGCGCCTGCAGCAGTTCGCTACCCGCGTCTACGGGCCGCTGTTCACCGCCGGGCTCAATTTCTGGCAGTTGGGCGAGTCGCACTACTGGGGTCACAACGCGATCATCCGGGTCAAACCCTTCATCGAGCATTGTGCGCTGGCCCCGCTGCCCGGCACCGGCTCCTTCGCCGGCGCGATCCTCTCGCACGATTTCGTCGAGGCGGCGCTGATGCGACGTGCCGGCTGGGGCGTGTGGATCGCCTACGATCTGCCGGGCAGTTACGAGGAGCTGCCGCCCAACCTGCTCGACGAGCTCAAGCGCGACCGCCGCTGGTGCCATGGCAACCTGATGAACTTCCGTCTGTTCATGGTGCGCGGCGTGCACACGGTGCATCGTCTGGTGTTTCTGACCGGGGTGATGTCCTACCTGTCGGCGCCGCTGTGGTTCCTCTTCCTGCTGCTGTCCACCGGCCTGCTGGCCATCCATACGCTGATGGAACCGGAGTATTTCCTGCAGCCCAACCAGCTCTATCCATTGTGGCCACGCTGGCATCCGGAGGAGGCCATCGCGCTGTTCTCGGCGACCATTACGCTGCTGTTCCTGCCCAAGCTGCTCAGCGTGCTGCTGGTCTGCATCCAGGGCGCGCAGGCCTATGGCGGTCGGTTGCGGGTGGTGCTGTCGATGCTGATCGAGACGCTGTTTTCGGTGCTGTTGGCGCCGGTGCGCATGCTCTTTCACAGCGTATTCGTCACCGCGGCATTCCTCGGCTGGTCGGTGCAGTGGAAATCGCCGCAGCGCGGCGATGACGCGACGCCCTGGGGGGAGGCGCTGCGCCGGCATGGTTCGCAGATCGTCATCGGCGTGCTCTGGACGGCACTGGTTGCCTGGCTGGATGCGGCCTTCCTCTGGTGGCTGGCGCCGATCGTGGTGTCGCTGATCCTCTCGGCGCCGGTGTCGGTGATCACCAGCCGTACCGGCCTGGGCCTGGCCGCCCGTCGGTGCAAGCTGTTCCTGATTCCCGAGGAGTACGCGCCGCCTACCGAGCTGGCCAACACTGACCGCTACCAGCAGCAGAATCAGGCGAACGCGCTGCGCGAGGGCTTCCTCGTCGCCGTCGTCGACCCGCTGTACAACGCCCTGGTCTGCGCCATGGCGCGCGCTCGTCACGCCAAGGTGGTGCCGGCCGCGGAGCACCTGCGCGAGCAGCGTCTGGCGGAGGTACTGGCGGCGGGGCCGGCGGCTGCGAAGGGCGAGGCGGCGCGCTGGCGCCTGCTCAACGATCCCGATGGCATGGCGTTGCTGCACCGCCATGTGTGGGACGACCCGGCAGGTGCCAACTGGCTGGCGCGCTATCGGGAGGAGTACCCCCAAGGCGTTCCTCACCAGGCGCCGGCCAGCGCGAGCTGAAATCGCAGCGCCATGCGGTGCGCAAGCCGCATGGCGCTGCTGATCAGTCGTCCCGAGTCAGCACTTCGAGCAGCTCGATCTCGAAGTGAAGGTCCGAATTCGGCGGAATGTGCGCGCCGATCTGCCGCTCGCCATAGCCCAGATGAGCCGGAACGAAGAGCCTGCGCTTACCGCCGACTTTCATTCCCATCAGGCCGATATCCCAGCCCTTGATCACGCGCCCGGTGCCTATCACGCACTGGAACGGCTTGCCACGCGTGTAGGAGCTGTCGAACTCCGTGCCGTCGCTCAGCGTGCCGCGGTATTGCGTCGTGATGAGCGCGCCTTTTACGACCGCCTTGCCTTCGCCGAGTCGCACGTCCTCGATTTGCAGTTCCTGGTTCATGTTCCGCCCTGGTTAGTTGAAACAGGGCGCCGTTTTGGCAGGTAAACCGATTGCGCGCAACCGCTTGCGTGAGTGCAGGGCGCGCGTTGGAGAAGTGCAGCGAGATAGATCGATTAATTCGATTTTTATTGGCGCAAATTTGCGTACATGCCGATGAAGAATCAATAGATTATCGGGCTCATTCGGTTCCGCCGGCCAGCCCGGCCGACCCACTCATTCGGAGGCTCAGATGATCGAACGTCGTCCCCATGCAGAACTCGGCCACGCCCGGCACGGTTGGCTGAACGCCCGTCATCACTTTTCCTTTGCCGAGTATCACGATGCCCAGCGCATGCGCTGGGGCCGGCTGCGTGTCTGGAACGACGACAGTATCGCCCCGCATTCGGGCTTCGAGCCCCACGGGCATCGCGACATGGAAATCATCACCTACGTGCGCCAGGGCGCGATCACTCACGAAGACAGCCTGGGCAATCGCGGGCGCACCGTTGCCGGCGACGTGCAGGTGATGAGCGCCGGCAGCGGCATCGTCCACAGCGAGTACAACCTGGAAGACGAGGAGACACGCATCTTCCAGATCTGGATTCACCCGCAGCAGACCGGTCTGCCGCCGACCTGGGGCACCCGCAGATTCCCCAGCGGCGAGCGTGCCGGGGCGTTCGTCACCCTGGCCAGCGGCCTGCCGGGCGACGACGAGGCCTTGCCGATTCGTGCCGAGGCCCGTCTGGCAGCGGCTACGCTTGAACAGGGGCAGAGCGCCGATTACCAGATCGCCGAAGGGCGCCGCGTCTACCTGGTGCCCGCGAGCGGGCAGATCGAGGTCAACGGTGTCACCGTCTCCGCAGGGGATGGCGTGGCCGTGCGCGATGAGGCACGGCTGACCGTCCGCGCGCTGGAGAACAGCGAAGTCGTGCTGGTCGAGTCGCGCTGAACGCCGCCGACGCTCGGCTATCACAACCCAAGGTTTACCCGCACACATTCACCAAAAGAGGAAAGACAAGATGGCGAAGATTCTCGTGCTGTATCACTCGATGTACGGCCATATCGAAACCATGGCCAACGCGGTGGCAGAAGGCGCCCGCCGTGTGCCGGGCGCCGAGGTGGTCATCAAGCGCGTACCGGAGACCATGCCGGAAGATGCCTTCCGCAACGCTGGCGGCAAGGTCGATCAGGCAGCTGATATCGCCGATCCGAACGAATTGCCGAACTACGATGCGATCATCTTCGGCACGCCTACCCGCTTCGGCAACATGTCCGGACAGATGCGCAACTTCCTCGACCGCACCGGCGGCCTGTGGGCGAAGGGCGCACTGCATGGCAAGGTCGCGAGCGTATTCACCTCCACGGGCACCGGTGGCGGGCAGGAAATGACCATCACCTCCACCTGGACCACTCTGGCGCACCACGGCATGGTCATCGTGCCGACCGGCTACGGTATCAGCGAGTTCTTCGACATCTCCGAGACCAACGGTGGCACGCCTTATGGCGCCTCGACCATCGCGGGCGGCGACGGCTCGCGTCAGCCATCGGAGAAGGAACTGGCCATTGCGCGCTTCCAGGGCGAGCACGTGGCGAAGATCACCAGCAAGCTCGCCGGCTGATCCCCCGGCCGGACGGCGTCCGCCGTCCGGCATCCCGTCAGGCCTCCAGCAGCAGGCCGTACATCAGTTCATCGACATAGCCATCCTCGCCGGCGCGCTTGTAGGCCGCCCGCTGCGTTCCCTCGTGCACGAAGCCGAAGCGCTGGTAGAAGGCGATCGCCCGCGGATTGTCGGCCTCCACGCTGAGCTCCACGCGGCGGATGCCGCTGGCGGCCAGCCGGTCGAGGGCGTCCTGCATCATCCGTCGGGCCAGTCCGCTGCCCTTGGCCTGCGGTGCGACCGCCAGCGTGCCCAGGTAGGCGACATGAGCCGCGCGACCGAGGTGCCGCTGCACCTTGTAGAAGCCCTGTACCTGCCCATGCTCCTCGAACACGTAGAAGCTGCCGCTTTCGAACAGCGGCTCGAACACCTTGCCGAAAGCTTCGCGTGGCATGGGGTCGAAACCGAGGTAGGGCACCACATCCGGGTGCATGTAGATGTCGTAGACCCGTTGCTGGTCGGCGGGTATGGCGAGGCGGCGCATGGACAGTTCCCGTGGGGCGGTGGCTGCAGCATAGCGGCTGAACCGGCGACGGGGCGATGTCTGGCGTAGGGCGATTCGCGAGAGCGTGCGAAGCGCTGCGCTGCGTCAGCCGCGCGTGGGCCAATGGGGTGATAATGCGCGGCGCCTGCCATCCATTTCAGCCGAGGACAACGCCCCGTGGTGCTATTCGAGATCGTTCCGCGCAGCCCCGAAACCTACCGTCGCGAGACCCGCCGCAGCACGCTGATCGTCGCGGCCACCTTCGCCATTCTGGCCATGGGCCTGTCGGGCCTGGCGGTCGCGCTGTTCGGCGAGCCGGGCGGCGACAACCTGCGGCTGAACATTGGCGGGGTCGTCGCGGGGCTGGCACTGACCGTCGCGCTGGTGCGGCTGCTGTACTGGCAACAGCCGTGGATGGCTTCGGCGGCCTATGGCTGGCGGCTCAAGCGCAGTCTGATGCGGGTGACCAACATGATGCATCAGGTCAGGGCCGGCGTGAGCGCGGGCGATCCCGCGGCAATCAAGCTGCTGCGCTTCTATCATCTTGGGCTGACGCAGATGCACCAGCTCGATGGCAATCTCACCGGGCTCAGTGATTCGGTCGCCGAAATCGACCGTCACCGCGAGGCGATGGAGGCGCTGGGCATGGACATCGAACAGAACCGGCTCGAGTCCGAGTGGCTCGAACGGGTCGGCAGGATCGAGGCGAAACGCTGAGCCAGGTGTGCGTCAGTGCTGGTGACGACTGCCGTCGGAATGCCGATGCACCTTCGCATCTGTCTCGCCCTGCTCGGAAGCGCCGTGGTGATCGCCGGTCTGGCTGGAATGCTGGCCGCTGTGATCATGCATGTCCGTTTCGCCGCCGCCGTGCTGGTGGCCGTCGCTGGAGGCCACCAGCGCCTGGTATTCCATGGGAGTGAGTGACGGCAACTGCTCGACAAAGGCGACCAGCGACCAGATGTAGTGGTCCTCCATGAATCGGCCCCACGCCGGCATGCCGGTGGACTTGAGCCCATGCTTGATGACCCAGAAGGTCGCGGCCGGGTCGCCGTCGCGGGTGGCTTCGGCCAGCGCTGGTGGGGCGGGGTAGAGGCCCTGGCTCAGCTCGGTTGGCGCGACGCCCGGCGCCAGGTGACAACCGACGCACATCGCCGCGTAGTTGCCCGCGCCGGAGCGCATCTGTTCCGCCGAGCCCAGCGGCGGCACCTCGATGTCCCGGGCGCGCACGGCTACGGCGCGTTCGCGGGCCGTCTCCAGCACGGCATGCAGCGGTGCGCTGTGCGGGTCGTCAGCGCCGACGTCGATGATGCCGGAGTACAGCACCAGCGCCGCGCCGGTCACCACCGCCAGGGCACTCAGCGCCAGCGTCGCCAGGACTGTTCTCATGCCGTACCCCTCAGAACCAGAAGCGGATGCCGGCCACCAGGCGGGTGTCGCTGACATCCTCGCCTTCGGCACGCAGCAGGTCGGCGGTGTTGCCGTAGGCACGGTTCCAGGTCACGCCGATATAAGGCGCAAACTGGCGGCTGATCTCGTAGCGCAGGCGCAGCCCTAGACTGGCGTCGCTGAACCCTGCGCCGACGCCGCGCGCCTCGTCGTTGCGCCCGTGCAGGTTGAGCTCGGCAGTGGGCTGCAGCACCCAGCGCTGGGTCAGCAGGATGTCGTACTCGGCCTCCAGACGCAGTGCGCTCTGGCCGCCTTCGCCGATGAAGGCGGTCGCCTCGGTTTCCAGGCCGAACAACGGCATGCCCTGCACGCCGAAGGCCGCCCAGGTCTGCGGCGAGCCTGGTTTGAAGTCCTGGCGCACGCCGGCGACGGTTTCCCACCAGGGACCGATGGCGTGGCTCCACAGCAGCTGCAGTTCCGCTTCCTCGGTGTGGCCATTGGTACGCTCGCCCTCCGAGCGGAACGCCAGACGGTCGATGTCGCCACCGACCCAGCCGGAAATGTCCCAGGCCAGTGCGCTGCCCTCGTCGGCGTCCTGCCACTCCAGCTGGTCGGCGAGAAACAGGAAATTCGTCCCGCCCTGGTGCATGTGATGGGCCGGCAGGCTGGGGAACGCCGCGGCGCGATCCGCATCGCTGATGGCTGGGATGGGCGTGCGCGGCTCCTGTCCCGGCGGGTGCGCCATCGAGCCGTGGTCCATGTGGCCGTCGGTTCGCCCATGATCCCTGTGCTCGTGCGCTGCCGGCGCAGTGTGGCCGACATGGCCGGAGTGGTCCATGTTCTGCTGCGCCTGGCTCGCCGGCGTGACCAGACTCAGCGCGACGGCGCCGGGGAGCGGCTTAATGCGCATGCGGATTGCCCTGCTCGGCGTCCTTGGGCATGTCCTTGTCCACCGATCCGCCGCCCATGCCGCCATGATCCATGTGGCCGTTGCCCATGTGCTGCTCGTGCATGTCCTTCATCTTGTCGTGGTCCATGCCCTGCATCATGCCGCCCTGTTGAGTCTTGGGCTGCGTGGTCTGCGGGGTGGCCTGTTCGGCCGGGTCGTTCTCGGCATGATGACCGTCGTTTTCGCTCTGCTGCGCCTGGACCGCGTTCAGGCCGAGGGAGGCGGCCAGGCCGAGGGCGAGCAGGGTGGTGTGCTTGAGGGTTTTCATAGGCTTCTCCGTCATTCCTCTACGCGGACTTCACGGAACATTCCGAGGTCCATGTGCATCAGCATGTGGCAGTGGTAGGCCCAGCGGCCGAGGGCGTCTGCTGTGACCCGGTAGCTGCGTTTCGAGCCCGGCGGCATGTCGATGGTGTGCTTGCGCACCAGGAAGTCGCCGTGTTCGTCCTCCAGGTCGCTCCACAGTCCGTGCAGGTGAATGGGGTGGTGCATCATGGTGTCGTTGACCAGTACGAAGCGCACCCGCTCGCCGTACCGGAGGCGGATCGGCTCGGCGTCGGCGAAGGGAATACCGTCGAACGACCAGGAGAAGCGCTCCATGTGGCCGGTCAGGTGCAGTTCGATGGTGCGGCCCGGTTCGCGGCCATCCGGGTCGGCGAAGGCGCTGCGCAGGTCGGCATAGGTCAGCACGCGCCGGCCGTTGTCGCGCAGGCCGATGCCTGCGTCGTCCAGCTTGGCCACCGGCATCATGGTCTGCATGTCCACCAGAGGGTTGTTGGTCTCGCTGGCCGGATGTGGTTGCATCCCGCTGCCATCCGAGCCGTGGCCCATGGCGGCATGGTTCATCTGGCCGTGATCCATCGCGCCATGGCCGCCGTGTCCGGCGTGGGCGCCATGGTCCTGCGCGGGCGTTGCGGCAGCCTGGCCATGGGCGGCGTGATCGCCATGACCCATGTCGTCCATGGTCAGTTCGGGGCGCGGATCGGGGTTGGGCACCGGGGCCTGCAGGCCTTCGCGCACGGCCAGCGTGCCGCGGGCGTAGCCGCTGCGGTCCATGGCCTGGGCGAAGAGGGTGTAGGCGTGCTGGCTGCCGTCCGGCTCGACGATCACGTCATAGGTTTCCGCCACCGCCAGGCGAATCTCGTCGACCGTTACCGGCTCGATGTTCTGCCCGTCCGCGGCGACCACGGTGAGCTTGAGGCCGGGAATACGGAAGTCGAAGTAGCTCATCGCCGAGCCGTTGATCAGGCGCAGGCGGATGCGCTCGCCCGGCCGGAACAGCCCGGTCCAGTTGGCGTCCGGGGCCTGGCCGTTGAGCAGGTAGGTGTAGGTCGCGCCGCTGACGTCGGCGAGATCGGTGGGCGACATGTTCATCTTCGCCCAGGCCCAGCGGTCGCTGAAGGTCTTGCGCCAGCCCTGGTCGGCGACATCGTTGATGAAGTCGCCGACGGTGCGGCGGCCCTGGTTGTAGTAGTCGGCCTGCTTCTTCAGCTTGGCCAGCACGCGCGCCGGGCTCTCGTCGGTCCAGTCGGAGAGAAACACCACATAGTCTCGCTCGTAGGCGAACGGCTCGGGCTCCTCGGGATCGATGATCAGCGGGCCGTAGACGCCGAGCTGCTCCTGGAAGCCCGAGTGGCTGTGATACCAGTAGGTCCCGCTCTGCTTGACCTTGAAGCGGTACTCGTACATGCCGTCCGGCGCGATGCCGGCGAAGCTGAAGCCGGGCACCCCGTCCATGTTGGCCGGCAGCAGGATGCCGTGCCAGTGGATCGAGGTGTCCTGCGGCAGGCGGTTGCGCACGCGCAGGGTCACGGTGTCACCCTCGCGCCAGCGCAGCAGCGGGCCGGGAATGCTGCCATTGATGGCCATGGCGGTGCGCCGGCGGCCGGTGAAGTCGACGCTCATGGAGTCGATGGTCAGGTCGAACTGGCTGCCGCTGAGTACCGTCGGCTGGCCGGGGCTGGTCAGCGCCCAGACGGGCTGGCGCCACAGCCCGAGTCCGGCGAAGGCGCCGCCGGCGGCGAGGCTTTTGACGAAGGTGCGCCGAGAGCTGGTCGAGTGCATGCTGGTCCTGTTCATGTGCGATGTGGCTGCGCTGGACAAACAGTCGCAGCAGTCCTGTCGCTCACCATAGCGCGCCGCATCTGACGACAAGCTGAGCCGAACATTACGGTTCTGTCAGCTTGCTGGCCGGGAGGCTTTGACGGCAGCTTGACAGGGTAAGCGAGCGGGCCGTTTGGTCTGTCACCGCGCCTGGCGACGACACCTGCAGCGACCATCGGCAGGCAGGGGGCCTGCGGAGGGGCGGCCCGCGCGCTGCCGCCCGCCAGGCGAGCTTCTTTCAGCGAAGTGGCTGGCTGCCGAGATAGTCGCCCAGCGCCAGGTCATGGCCCTGACTGGTCAGCCCGATCACCTGATAGCGCTGGTGCGGTTGGCCGTAGTCCATGCCCGGCGAGCCGGCTGGCATGCCCGGTACGGCGACTCCGGCCAGATCGTCGCGCTGCTGCAGCTCGCGGATCGCCGCCACCGGCACGTGGCCTTCGACGAACTTGCCGCCAATCACGCCGGTATGGCACGAGCCCAGGCGCGGCGGCACGCCGAGGCGCTCCTTGACCGGCAGCATGTTGACTTCCACATGGTCGCGCACCTCGAACCCATTGGTTTCCAGATACTTGATCCAGTCCTTGCAGCAGCCGCAGTTGGCGTCCCGGTGTACATCGATGACCTCGGCGGCCTGAGCCGCCCCGGACATCAGCAGTGCGGCGAGTACGGTGAGATGAGGTTTCATGCGTTTCTCCAGATCTGAGTTCAGCTGCAGCAGCAACCGCCGCTACATCCACCTGTGCGGGCGGCCGAGGCGCTGCGACGGTCGAGGGTTTCGGCGGGGTATCCGGCTTCGGCGAGCGCTGCGACCAGGTTCGCGTCATCGGCACTGCCGTCGATCCGAACCAGGCCGCCGGCCAGGTCCACTTCGACGCGTTCGACACCCTCCAGCGCCTGCAGCGCCGCGGTGACATGCCTGACGCAGCCACCGCAGCTCATGCCGGTGACCTTGAGTCGAATACTGTTCATGGGTGGTTCCTCGCTTGCCAGTTCCAGGGAGCTGGCGCGATGCTCGACCTTGACGCCATGGCAAGGTCAAGCCTGATGTGCTGGGCCTCACGCTAACGCGAGCGGCCTGACGGGAGGCTGAGCGCAAGATTACTTTTCTGTCAGCTTCGTGGCGCAGCGGTGTGCGGCGCTGCCACACTTGCACCGTCCACCACCGATGGAATATCCGCATGAAACTGCTGGTCGCCGAAGACGAGCCGAAAACCGGCACCTACCTGCAGCAGGGGCTGAGCGAGGCCGGCTTCACCGTCGACCGCGTCACCAGCGGCACCGATGCGCTGCAGCACGTGTTGAGCGTGCCCTACGACCTGCTGATCCTTGATGTGATGATGCCGGGTCTGGACGGCTGGGAAGTGCTGCGACTGGTGCGTGCCTCGGGCAACGAGGTGCCGGTGCTGTTCCTCACCGCGCGGGATCGTGTCGAGGACCGGGTCAAGGGGTTGGAGCTGGGAGCGGATGACTACCTGGTCAAGCCGTTCGCCTTTTCCGAGCTGCTGGCGCGGGTACGCACCCTGCTGCGGCGCGGCAGTGCGACGGCGTTGCAGACCCAGCTGCAGGTGGCCGACCTGCAGGTCGACCTGCTCAAGCGTCGCGCCACGCGCGCCGGTCAGCGCATCGACCTGACCGCCAAGGAGTTCGCCCTGCTGGAACTGCTGTTGCGCCGGCGCGGCGAGGTGCTGCCCAAATCGCTGATCGCCTCGCAGGTGTGGGACATGAACTTCGACAGCGACACCAACGTCATCGAGGTGGCGATCCGCCGGCTACGGGCGAAGATCGACGACGGCTTCGAACCCAAGCTGATCCATACCGCACGCGGCATGGGCTACATGCTCGACGAGCCGGACGCGCCATGATCCGGCTGTCGCTCACCGCGCGGCTGAGCCTGATGTTCATGCTTGCGGTCACCGGCGTGCTGGCGGCGGCCGGCTATTTCTTCGGCCAGCTCAGCGAGCATCACTTCGATGAGCTGGACCGCCACACGCTGCACGAGAAACTCGAGGCGAGCCGACGTCTGCTGACCGGCCTGGACGACCTGGAGCACTTCGAGCGCGTGCGGCCGCAGCTGCAAGTGCTGTTGGATGGCCATAGCGAGATGCGCGGCTTCGTTTTCGACGAGGCCGGCACGCAGCTCTTCCCCCGACCGGAGCAGCAGGCGGCGGAGCCGTCGCTGCTCATGCTGATCGGCGAGAACGAGGGTGAACTGACCCTGGAGGGCCGCGTTTGGCGGGGCGAAGCGGGGCATGTCGAGGTGGGAGGGCGGCGCCTGACGCTGCTGGTCATGCTCGATGTGACCGCGCACAAGGCCTTCTTCCATACCTTCAGCGGCTGGCTCTGGGCGGCGCTGGTGCTGTGCGCACTGCTCAGCGGGCTGCTCGGCTGGCTCCTGGTGCGCAGCGGGCTGCGGCCGCTGCGCGAGGTCACCCAGGTGGCGGCCTCGGTCTCGGCCAAGTCGCTGCGCGAGCGCATTCCCGATGACTCGACGCCGGCAGAGCTGCAGCAGCTGGTACAGGCCTTCAACGCGATGCTGGCGCGTCTGGAAGACGCCTTCGTGCGACTGTCGAACTTCTCGGCCGACATCGCCCACGAGCTGCGCACGCCACTGAGCAACCTGATGACCCACACCGAGGTGGCGTTGACGCGCGGGCGTTCGCTGGAGCAGTACCAGGACAACCTGCATTCCAACCTTGAGGAACTGCAGCGCATGTCGCGGATGATCGACGACATGCTGTTCCTCGCCAAGGCCGACAACGGCCTGATCGTTCCCGATGCCAAGCCGGTGGCGCTGGAGCAGCTCTGTACGCAACTGCTCGACTACTACCAGCTGCCGGCGGACGAGCGCGGCGTGCGCTTCGAGCTGACCGGTGCCGGTACCATCCAGGGCGACCTGGCAATGCTGCGCCGCGCGCTGTCCAACCTGCTGTCCAATGCGCTGCGCTACACGCCGGACGGCGAGCTGGTCAGGGTCACCATCGAGCGCCGCGCTGAATGCGTGACGCTGGCGGTGACCAACCCGGGGGTGACCATCGCGCCAGAGCACCTGGAGCGGCTGTTCGACCGCTTCTACCGGGTCGACCCGGCACGTCGTGAAGGCAGCCCGAGTAACGCCGGGCTGGGGCTGGCGATCACCCGTTCCATCATCCAGGCACACCGTGGCGACATCAGCTGCCGTTCGGAACAAGGGTGGACAACCTTCTGTCTGCAGTTTCCCGTCTGATGTCGCGCCTGATGTTCCGAGCGGCCCAGACCGACACGAATCAACCAACGGAGAGTAGATGCTGACACTGAATATCGGCCCGCTGACCCTGGCCATGCCCCATGTGATCCTGCTCGGCAGCCTGCTGCTGGCCAGTCTGGTCGGCTGGCGGGTCGGCCGGCGCAGCGGTCGTAATCCCGAGCGGCAGCTGTTTCGCCTCCTGCTGGTCGCCGTGCTGGTGGCCCGGTTGGCCTTCGTCGCCACCTATTGGGCGTACTACCGCGACGACTGGCTGAGCGTCATCGATATTCGCGACGGCGGCTTCATTGCCTGGCCAGGGCTGGTCGCTGCGCTGGCGCTGGGCATCTGGTGGGGCTGGCGTGACAGCGGACTGCGCAGGCCGTTGGGCATCGCGCTGACGGTCGGCGTGCTGAGCTGGGGCTTCGGCAACCTGGCCTGGTATTCCTTCGAGCAGGGCACCCGCCTGCCGGAAATGGCCCTGCGCGACAGTCAGGGACGGCCGGTTGCGCTGGAGGACTACGCCGGCCAACCACTGGTGATCAACCTCTGGGCGACCTGGTGCCCGCCGTGCCGGCGTGAAATGCCGGTGCTGGCCGAGGCCCAGGCGCGGGAAAGCGATACCCTGTTCCTGTTCGTCAACCAGGGCGAGGGGGAGGGCGAAATCAATCGTTTCATGGAGCAGGCCGGGCTGGAACTGGACAACGTGCTGCTCGACAGCGGCGGCCGGCTCGGCCAGCACGTCGGCTCCACGGCGCTGCCCACCACGCTGTTCTACAACGCCGAGGGGCGCCAGGTCGGCAGCCATCTCGGCGAACTCTCGCACGCCAGCCTGGCGCGTGCGCTGGAAACTCTGAAAGAGGCATCTACGCAGTGATTCGAACCAAGCCAATATCCTGCCTGCTGGCCGGCATCAGCCTGCTTGCATTTCCCGCCGTTCAGGCCGACGAGCTGCCAGCGGCGATCAAGGCCGTCGAAGCGCGCGGCGCCGAGATCGTCGGCCGCTTCGATGCGCCGGGTGGTCTGGAGGGGTTCGCGGCGCGCTACAACGGGCAGGGCATGGCGCTGTACCTCACGCCGGATGGCGAGCACGTGCTGATCGGCAGCCTGCTCGACGCCAAGGGCGAGGACCTGACCCGCGGACAGCTGGAAAAACTGGTGTACGAACCGCTGGGCAAGGAGATGTGGGCGCGCATGGCGGGCAGCAGCTGGATCGCCGATGGCAGGGGCGACGCGCCACGTATCGTCTATCTGTTCAGCGACCCGAACTGCCCGTACTGCAACATGTTCTGGAAGCAGGCGCGGCCATGGGTGGAGGCGGGCAAGGTACAGCTGCGTCACATCATGGTCGGCATGCTGCGCGCCGACAGTGCCGGCAAGTCCGCCGCGTTGCTCAGCGCCAAGGATCCTCAGGCGGCGCTCAACGCGCACGAGGCGGCCGGCAAGGCGAGCAAACTCAAGGCGCTGGAGCAGATCCCGGCAGCGCTGGAAAAACAGCTCACCGACAACCTGATGCTGATGAGTGAGCTGGGCGCCCAGGCTACGCCGGCGATCTTCTATCTCGACGACAACGATCGGCTGCAGCAGCATCAGGGCGCGCCACGCCCCGAGGCGCTGGAAACCATCCTGGGGCCGCGCTGACGACAGTCCCTGGCCTGAAGCCCTCTCAGCGATTCAAGCGCCCCCCCGGCGGGGGCGTTCCGCTCCGGCCCGCCGCCAGCTGCGCAGACGCGCACCCGTGCGTCAGAGTGCGCCGAAGACTTTCTTCGCCAGGCTGGTGGCTGCCGCGGCCGGGTTCTTGCGAATGCTCGCTTCCTGCTCGGCGATCACCGTGAACAGGCCGTTCAGCGCCTGTTCGGTCACATAGCTTTCGATATTGGCGTAGTTGCCGTTCAGGCCCGCCGGAACCTTGGCCGCCACCGCGTTGTACTGCTGCGCCAGGCCGACCTGGTCGGTGGCCTGCTTGACGATGGGCAGGAACCTGGCGCGGATCTGTTCGCGGCTGGATTTGTTCAGGTACTGGGTAGCCGAATCGTCACCGCCAGCGAGAATCGCCTTGGCGTCCTGCACGGTCATCTTGCGCACGGCATCGAGCAGCAGCTGCTGGGCCTCGGGCACGGCCTTCTCGGCGGCGAGGTTCATGCTGTTCTCCAGCTGCTCGACCTGCGCGCCCATGCCGAGCATCTTCAGCATCCGCGAAGCCTTGCCGATGTTGCCCGGCAGCTCGATGCGCACGTCCGGATAGCTGCTGAAGCCGCCAGGGCGGCCGAGCTGCTGCACGGCGACCTTGGCGCCCTGGCTCAAGGCATCCTTGAGGCCGGCGCTGGCGTCACTCTGGGTCAGGTCGGCGAGAGATAGGGCGAAGGCGCTGGCGGAGAGGGCCAGGCCGGCGACGAGAGTGGTGATGCGATACATGGTGATTACCTTGCTGGCAGATGGGGCGTGTCTGGCGTTAGAGCGCCGGTGGATACTGACGTTGATGCTAGTGGATTCCCGGCGGCGCGACATCCAGGCGACGATGCGCTACCGTCGTGCCCCCGCAGTTCTGGAGACGTTTCACATGATCCGCCCCTACCGCCCCGATGACCTGGAAACGCTGCTGAGCATCTGGCTCGAGGCATCCAGCCGGGCCCATGACTTCGTCGCGCGCAGTTTCTGGGAGGCGCGGCTGGATGACATGCGCAACCTCTATCTGCCCGCTGCGCAGACCTGGGTCTACGAGCGGGATGGCACGCTGGTCGGCTTCGTGTCGCTGCTCGATGACATCCTGGCGGCGATCTTCGTGGCACCAGCGGAGCAGGGCGCAGGGATCGGCTCGGCCCTGCTCGAGCACGCCAAGCGCCTGCGCGAGCAGCTGAGCCTGACCGTCTACGCCGCCAACAACGCCAGCATCGCCTTCTATCGTCGTCACGGCTTCCAGGTCGCAGGCGAGCAACTGGACGCACACACCGGCCACCCGGAACGCCTGATGACCTGGCAGCGTCAGGCGTCGGTCGGCGGCGGCGTCGCCTCGCTGTCGTCGTGATGGCGCTCCAGTGCGACCTGCCGGATCGACAGCCGAATCTCCGCCGGTAGCACGCGCTTGGCGGCTCCCTCGGCCAGCTCCGCGAGCTTTTCGTGGTAGCCCAGGCGGCCATTGGCATCCGTGCTGACCACACCCTGTTCCTGCATGCTCTGAATGAAGTGGCGGAACAGCGTCTTGTCGAAGAACTCGGGCGCGTTGAGCCCGTGGAGTATCGACAGGCGTTGGGCCATGACCGTGCAGAGATTCTCCAGCTCCTCGGCGCTCAGGCTGTGCTGGCCGCTGTTGAGCAGCAGCGAGGTGGCCATGTAGAAGCGCTGCAGGGTCTGCATCACCACCCGCGCCAGCAGGGTGAGCAGGACGAACTGCCGCGAACTTGGCGCCGGGCGCACGTAGTGGTTGCCGTCCACCTTGAGCAGCCCGTGCTCGGCGAAGGCTGCCAGCCACTGATCGACCACAGCTTCCAGCTCCTCGACCTCCCAGCGCATGAACAGCTCGGCACGCAGATAGGGGTACAGCGCCTCGGTGAAACGCTGGATCTGCTCGCGGCTGATGCGTGAGCTGCTCTGGAAGAAGCTCGCCAGCAGTGCGGGCAGGGCGAAGATATGCATCACGTTGTTGCGGTAGTAGGTCATCAGGACGGCGTTCTGCTCGTCCAGATAGAGGATGTTGCCCAGTGCGTCCTTCTGCTCGGCGAGCAGGTCGAGGCTCTTCACGTAGGCGATCAGTGCGTTGCCGTCTCCCTCCGGCAGCGTGGTGTGCGGCGAATAGGGCACTGCGCGCAACAGCGCCTGGTAGAGATCGAGGATGCGTGCCAGGGATTGCTGGTCCAGCGCCTGACGGCTGGTGGAGAGCATCGCCAGCGCCACCAGGTTGACCGGGTTGACGGCCGCCGCCTCGTTGAGGCGCTGGGCGATGCGCTCGGCCAGGTGGTTGGTGGCGTCGTTCAGCCACTGCGGGCGATAGTCCGGCGCATAGGCCTGCTGGCGCCAGCCGGGTTGCTCCTGCTCAAGGAATTCGTTGAGCTTGAGCGGCTCGCCGAAGTTTACCCAGACCTGCCCAAAGCGCTGCTTTAGGGCGCCGATGACCTTGAAAATGTCGAAGATCGACTCCTTCTTCTTCGCCGCGCCGCGCAATTCGCCGAGGTAGGTGCGGCCCTCCAGCACCCGCTCGTAGCCGATGTAGACCGGCACGAAGAGGATCGGCAGGCGCGACGAGCGCAGGTAGCTGCGCAGGGTCAGCGCCAGCATGCCGGTCTTGGGTTGCAGCATGCGGCCGGTACGCGAACGCCCGCCTTCCACGAAGTACTCGACGGGGAAGCCGCGGGTGAACAGGTTGTGCAGGTATTCGTTGAACACCGAGGTGTACAGCGGGTTGCCCTTGAACGAGCGGCGCATGAAGAAGGCACCGCCGCGGCGCAGCAGGCTGCCGATCACCGGCATGTTGAGGTTGATGCCGGCGGCGATGTGCGGCGGGGTCAGGCCGTTGCGAAACAGCAGGTAGGAGAGCAGCAGGTAATCGATGTGGCTACGGTGGCAGGGCACGTAGATCACTTCGTAGCCGCGGACGGCGTCCTGCAACGGCTCGATATGGTTGACGCGGATGCCGTCGTAGATCTTGTTCCAGAACCAGGACAGCACAACCTCGAGAAAGCGCACCGCCGTGTAGGCGTAGTCCGAGGCGATCTCGTTGCCATAGCGCAGCGCCTTGGCCTCGGCCTTCTCGATGGTGATCTTCTCGCGTTCGGCTTCCTCGCGAATTGCCTGGCGGACCTGCGGAGCGTGCACCAGGCCCTTCACCAGATTGCGCCGGTGCGACAGGTCCGGGCCGATCACCGCGGTCTTCTGGTTACGGAAGTGCACCCGCAGCATGCGATGGACCATGCGCAGTGTGCGCTCGTGCCCCTTGTTCTGGGCGATGAGTTCGTTGAGCTGGATCGGCGCGGAGAACTGCACGCGCGTCTTGCGCCCCAGCACCAGGATGCTGAGCAGCTTGCGCAGGCGCCCGGTGACCGCCCAGCTGTCGGCGAACAGCAGCTTCCAGGCGCTGGTCTCGCGATTCGGCGACTGCCCCCAGAACACGCTGACCGGAACGATCTGCGCGTTCTCTACCGCGTTGTGTTCCAGCGCGCCGACCAGCCGCACCAGCGCCGGTGGCGCGACCAGGCGGGTACGCCGGCCGAACCAGCTGGGTGCCGGATTGAGGAAGAAGAAGGCGGCCGGCTCCACCAGTTCGCCCACCGCCACATCGGCCACCGGGCGTGGCAGCCCGGCCTTGCTGCACTCGGCATCGAGCACGGCGAGATCGCTCAGCGAGGGTTGCTGCAGCACATAGAACACCGGCTTGCTGCGATCCAGCTTGAGGGTGAAGGCGGACTGGTTGATGGTCTCCGAGCGCACCCAGGTGTACAGCACACGGCGCACCAGGGAGAAGATCAGACGGCGAACGGGGGAGCGGGTCATACGGCGGATTCGACTGTGGAAGGGGCGGGCCCTCGAAGGCGGCAAGTGTGCCCCAAGCGAGGTGGGCGGGCAAAACCTGCGCTGCTCGGTTGGGGCCCGATCGGACCGGCAACTGCCCGGCTCGTGACCTGCGATGGCTCGCTAGGCAGCCGTTTCGAAGCGCGTCAGCGGCTACGAAGACGCGCGCCGGCATAGGCCCCGGCGAGAAACAGCAGCGACCAGAGCAGCAGAAACGCGAGGCCCACGGCGAGCAACGGGCTGAGCGGCAGGAACAGGAGCAGGTACAGCACCTGACCGACGACGACCCCCAGGTATTGTGCCCAGAGCGGTCGCGGCACGATAAAACCGGACAGCACGCCGGCGGTAAACAGCGCACCACTGTAGTACAGGCCGTCGCCGTCCCAGGGTTCGGCCTGACCACTGGCCCAGGGCGACAATGCCCAGATGAAAGCGCCGGCGAGAGAGGCTATCAGCAGCGCCTGCACGACCGGCCGGGCGCTAGGGCGCATCGGCTCGCCGCGCGTACCACGCATGGATCAGCCCGGCCTGGTAGAACGGCACGGGGCAGGCAAAGCCGCCGGCCTCGATGATGGACGCGACCTGCTCCGGGGGCAGTATCGCCACGTCACGGTCATAGGCGGCACGCATCTGCTCCAGGCCTGCCGCGGGAATGCCGGCGAGGGTCATCATGTTCAGCCAGGTTTCCAGCAGCGCCGCATACGCTGGCGTGGTGACGTCCGCTGCCAGGTCAGAGGTGGCCAATAGCGCTCCCGGGCCGAGTCGGGCGGCTATGTCACGAAAGAAACCGATGCGTACGTCGCGCTCGAGAATGAACTGGGATACCAGCAGGGAGGTGGCCGCGTCGAAGGGGGCCTGCTCAGGCAGTGTCTCCAGGTAGCCCTCATGGAACTGGCAGCGCTGTTCGATTCCGGCTCGGATTGCCTTGTCGCGAAGGACGTGCAGCATCGCGCCCGATGGCTCCACCGCGGTGAAGGTCCAACCGGGTCGGCACTGGGCCAGGTGCAGAATTTCCTCGCCGGTGCCGGCGCCGATGCACAGTACCCGCGCCTCGGCCGGCAGCGGTGCGAACACCGCCTCCAGAAGAAAATGCAGGGCATTGCGAATGGGCGCGGTTCTGGCCCAGCGCTCGTCGTAGCTGGCGGCCTGTTGATCGAATACCGCTTTGATCTCGTCGCTGCGCATGGTGGCTCCGTTTGGTGTGGTGTGGAACGCGGCGTCGCCGGGTTGCTGCCGCGGACCATTGGAAGAATCACTGGGCCGGGAGTATGCCCTTCGCCCGCAGCGCATCCAGCGCGATTCGCTGGCGCAGGGGCAGATCGGTCGCATCGCGGGTGTCCAGATTAAGCGCGAACAGCCAGGTGTCGGCGCCGGCTTCAACATAGCCGATGTACCAGCCGATGCCAGGATTGTCGCGAGCCGCCCAGCCGGTCTTGGCATACAGGCGATAAGCCGGCGTGCTGTCGACGCGCATGATGGTCCTGAGGATGTCGTAGCTGTTCGCCCGGTACGGCAGGCTGCGCGTGACCACCTGGCGCAGCAGGCCCACCTGTTGTTCGGCGCTGACCCGCAGCGAGCCATCGAGCCAGAACTCGGTGACGATGACAGGTTCGTGCAGCTGCCCGTAATGCGCCTGGCGGATGTGGCGCAGATAGGCCGCCGTGCCCACCCGCCGGGCCAGCCTCTGGTAGCACCAGACGCAGCTGACCCTGAATGCGCTCTTCAAGGTCTGGTCGCGGTTCCAGTCCTCGATCTCGTAACGGGTGCCGTCCCAGGGGATGATCTCGTCCGCCCCGGTGATGGCGCCTTCCTCCAGTGAGATCAGGGTGTTCAGCACCTTGAACGTGGACGCTGCGGGAAAAGCCGTGCCGGCGCGTTCATCGTTGTGGACGAAGCGCTGGCCCGTGGCGACGGACTCGATGACCAGTGCCCCCTCGACCCCCGCGCGTTCGAACAGACGGGCAATTGCCCCGTCCTCCGCATGGGCGAAGCCGGGAGCAGCGAGCAGTAACAGGGAGAGCAACAGGACGGGCATGACCAGGACCAGGTTGTAGGTGGGAGCGTGTTCGGACGGGGCTCAGTCGCCTGCAATCCGCTGCGCCCGATGTCCACCTGCGAAAGACGGTACAGGCAGTGTGCGCGAAGTGGATGACCGATGGGTATGCTCGGATGCTCGAAGCGGCTCGCCTCGCGCATGCCGATTCGTTGCATGACCGCGCGCGAACGCTGATTGCCGAGCGTGGTGAAAGAGACGATTTCCGCCAAATCCAGCCTGTCGAAGCCCACCTCGAGCGCACCGCGCGCTGCCTCCGTTGCCAAACCTCTGTGCCAGTGCTGGAAGGCCAGGCGCCAGCCGATCTCCACGCAGGGCGAAAAGGGCAGCTCGGCGATTGGTACATGCAGGCCGAGAAAGCCGATGAACTCGGCGGATGCCTTCAGCTCCACGGCCCAGAAACCCCATCCTCGCTGCTCGATCAGCGCCTGGCAGCGATCGGCCAGCGCATCGCTCTCGTCGCGCTCGAGCGGAGCAGGGAAATAGTCCATGACCCGCGGGTCTGCGTTCAGTTCGGCAAAGGGCGCCCGGTCGCTCGGGCGCCATTGCCGCATGAACAGGCGTTCGGTTTCGAATTCGATCGGGTTCGGCATTGCAGTGTTCTCGGATCAAAGGAGGAGGCTGTTGCTCGCCGCTCCTTTTGCAGCAAGGGCGGCGACTTGGCCGCGGCTAACCGGAATCACCTGAATAGCTGAGCGTGAGGCGCAGCATGTCCATGTGGCGGATCCCGTCCTCGATGATCGGCTCGGGGTAATGCTCGACGAAGAAGTCACGTTCTATTCGCGTTACGCGAAAGCCCTGGCGTTGATAGAACGCCAGTTGATAGCCGAACGACCCCGTGCCTACTTCGAGCCGGCCGGTGCCCAGCCTGCGGTAGTGCTCGATGATCCATTCCAGCAGTGCCGTGCCGTGGCCCGCTTTCTGCCGGGTGGGTCGTACCGCGATATTCATCAGCTCATGCGCGCCTTCGCCGATCGGCCGCACGACACCGATGCCGACGACCGTCCCGTCGAGCGATGCGGCGAAGCACGTCGAGTCCGCCAGATACGAGCGCACCTTGCTCGGCGAAGGATCGGCGAGCAGCAACAGCTCCATTGGCGCCAGTGAGGCAGGAATTTCTCCGAAGCGTAGGGACATGTGTCGGTAACCACCTTGAGAGGCGGCGTGATCAGGCAGATCGATCGCCGCTTTCCATGGATTCGAGAACGTACTCCAAGCCCTGTGCGGGGTCCATTGCATCGCTTGGAGGCTTGGCGGCAACGTCCGGCAAACGTTGCCGCCAAGCCGCGTGGTTGCATTCGTCCAGTAGCTGTTCTTATAGTTCCGCCGGCATTTTTGCAGGGCCTGGCTCGGGTCGCGCGGCGGCACGCCAGGCCTTGTGCGCACTGGTGAGAGCCCATGATCGAAATAAGCAACCTGACCAAGCGTTTTGCCCAGCACACCGCGGTCGACGACCTGTCGTTCCAGGTCCAGCGCGGAGAGGTGCTGGGGTTCCTCGGCCCCAATGGGGCCGGCAAGTCCACCACGATGAAGATGCTGACCGGCTTTCTCGCGCCGACATCCGGCACTGCCCGCATCCTCGGTCACGACATCCGCACCCAGACCCTCCAGGCCCAGCGGCTGATCGGCTATCTGCCCGAAGGCGCACCTTGCTATGGCGACATGACGGTGCGTGGCTTTCTCGAGTTCATCGCCGAAGTGCGCGGTTTTCGCGGTGCGGACAAGCGTCAGCGGGTCGATGCAGCTGTCGCCCAGGTGGAATTGCAGAAGGTGCTGGGGCAGAGCATCGAGACGCTGTCCAAGGGCTTCAAGCGGCGTGTCGGTCTGGCCCAGGCGATCCTGCACGACCCTGACGTGCTGATCCTCGACGAGCCCACCGACGGGCTCGATCCGAACCAGAAGCATCAGGTGCGCCAGCTGATCCAGGGGCTGGCGCAGGACAAGATCGTCATCATTTCCACCCATATTCTCGAAGAGGTGAGTGCGGTCTGCACCCGCGCGGTGGTGATCGCCAATGGCCGGCTGGTGGCCGATGGCACGCCGCTGGAGCTGGAAAGCCGCTCGAAGCATCACCAGGCGGTCACGCTGGTCAGTGATGCGCCGCTGGACGAAGTCGCCCTGGCGGCCTTGCCGGGTGTCGCCGGCGTCGAGCGCAACGAGCGCGAGCACAGCCTGACCGTACTGGCGCAGCCCGGGCACGTGATCTTCCCGCAGGTCAACGCGCTGATCGCCCAGCAGGGCTGGGCCGTCACCGAGCTGGACGTGGAGCGCGGCCGGCTGGATGAGGTGTTCCGTAACCTGACGCGAGGGGAAGCGCTATGAGCCAGTTGCCGGTCATCTTCAAGCGCGAGCTGGGCAGCTATTTCGCCACGCCGCTCGCCTATGTGTTCGTCGTGATCTTCCTGGTGCTGTCCGGGGTATTCACCTTCTACCTGGGCGGTTTCTACGAGCGCGGCCAGGCGGACCTGACGCCCTTCTTCAGCTTTCATACCTGGCTCTACCTGTTCCTGGTACCCGCTATCGCCATGCGCCTGTGGGCCGAGGAGCGCAAGTCCGGTTCCATCGAGCTCTTGATGACGCTGCCGATCACCCGTTTCGAGGCGGTAGCCGGTAAGTTCCTCGCCGCCTGGGTTTTTGCCGGGATCGCGCTGCTGCTGACGTTCCCGATGGTCATCACCGTCAATTACCTGGGTGAGCCTGACAATGGCGTGATCGTCGCCGGCTATCTCGGCAGCTGGCTGCTGGCCGGCGCCTTCCTGGCCATTGGCTCGTGCATGTCGGCGCTGGCGAAAAACCAGGTGATCGCCTTCATCCTCTCGGTGGCGGTGTGTTTCCTGTTCATCGTCAGCGGTCTGCCGATGGTGCTCGACGCTCTCGCCTGGGCGCCGCAGTGGCTGATCGACGCGGTGGCTTCGCTGAGCTTCCTGATCCGTTTCGACTCCATCAGCAAGGGCGTGATCGACCTGCGTGACCTGCTGTATTTCGTCACGCTGATCGTCGCCTGGCTGGCGGCCACTGCCGTGGTCGTCGACCTGAAGAAAGCCGCCTGAGGAGTCACCATGAAACGAGTCATCTATTCCGGTGCCGGGCTGCTGCTGATCGCGCTGGCATTCCTGCTGTTCAACGGGCTGACCGGCACGCTGCTGACCAATGCCCGGCTGGACCTGACCGAGCAGAAGCTCTACACCATTTCCGAGGGTACCGAGCGCATCCTCGAGGGGCTGCAGTCACCCATCGAGCTGCATTTCTTCTATTCGGACGAGACCGCCAAGGACCTGGTCGCGCTGCGCAACTACGCGCGTCGGGTCGAGGAGATGTTGCGTGCCTATCAGCGCGCCTCTGGCGGCAAGCTCAAGCTGCACGTGATCGATCCGCAGCCGTTCTCCGAGGAAGAAGACCGCGCCGCCGAGTTCGGCCTGCAGGCGGTACCGCTCAACCAGGGCGGTGACAAGGTCTACTTCGGGCTGGCCGGCACCAATGCCGAGGGGAACACGCAGATCATCCCGTTCTTCCCGCTGGATCAGGAGGAGTTTCTCGAGTACGAGGTCAGCCGCCTGGTGCAGAGCCTGGCGACTGCCGAGCTGCCGGTGGTGGGTGTGCTTTCCGGCCTGCAGCTGACCGGGGGCTTCGACATGCGCACGCAGCAGGCGACGCCGCCGTGGATGGTGCTGGAGGAGGTCCGCCAGCTGTTCCATATCGAGAGCCTGCAGCGCGATGTCGATCTGATCCCCACCAATGTATCGGTGCTGCTGCTGATCCATCCGAAGGATCTGCCCGAGCAGACGCTGTTCGCCATCGACCAGTTCGTCCTGCGCGGCGGCAAGCTCCTGGTGTTCCTCGATCCACATAGCGAGATCGATCCGGGCATGGGCATCGGCCCGGGCGAGTTCGGCGAGGAGCGTGTCTCCGATCTGGAACCGCTGTTCAAGGCCTGGGGCGTGCGTATGGTGCCGAAGAAGGCGGTCGCCGATGCCGCTTACGGCATGTCGGTGGGCATGGGCGCCGAGCGTCGGCCGGTGCGGCATGCCGGTTGGCTGAGCCTGCCGCGCGCCGCGCTGGACCAGGATGACGTGAGCATCGCCGCGCTGGAGAACATCACGCTTGGCAGTGCCGGCATTCTCGAGCCGCTGGAAGGGGCGACCACGCGTTTCACCCCGCTGATGCGCAGCTCCGAATACGCCATGCCGGTGGATGCCGAACGCTTCGCCACACTGGATAACCCGGAGACCCTGCTGCTCGGCTTCGAGCCCACCGGCGAGCGCTATACCCTGGCAGCGCGCATTCAGGGCCCGGCCAAGACGGCATTCCCCAATGGTATCGAAGGGCGCGAGAAGGGCATCCAGGAGAGCCAGAACATCAACGTCATCGCGGTGGCTGATACCGACATGCTGGCTGACCGCATGTGGGTGCAGGTGCAGGACTTTTTCGGTCAGCGCGTGCCCCAGCCCTGGGCCGACAATGGCGCCTTCGTGATCAATGCGCTGGACAACCTCTCCGGGACCGATGCGCTGATCAGCGTGCGCTCGCGCGGGCGCTTCACCCGGCCGTTCGTGGTGGTCGAAGCGCTGCAGCGACAGGCCGAGAACCGCTTCCGCGAGAAGGAGGAGGTGCTGCAACAGCGCCTGGCCGATACCGAGCAGAAGCTGGCCGAGCTGCAGAGCCCGGACCCCGAACAGGCATTGGAGCTCTCCGGCGAGCAGGAGCAGGCGTTGCGCCAGTTCCTCCAGGAAAAGGTGCGCATCCGCAAAGAGCTGCGCGAGGTACGCTACCAGCTCAACGCCGATATCGAGGCGCTGGGGCGCACACTGAAATTCGTCAATATCGCCCTGGTACCGCTGGTACTGACGCTGGGCGTGCTCGCGCTGTGGCTGTGGCGGCGCCGCCGTAGCGCCTGATGCTGGCCCTGCACGGCAGCCATGGCTGCCGTGCAGGGCAGACGACGCGAGGCGGAAAAGGGGCTGACAGCAGAAATCCTTGGCTTATACTCCGGCGACGGCTGCTTTCGAGTCGCATTCGCAAGCTGACGAATGCACGAGGGTCAGGCTGTGGAAACCCTCTTCCGAGGAATAACAAAAAGCGAGTTGGAGAAGTGGTAATGGCTGAGCGCGAAACCGGGACCGTCAAGTGGTTCAACGATGCAAAAGGCTATGGATTCATTCAGCGGGGTAATGGCGCCGACGTGTTCGTGCATTACCGCGCCATTCGTGGCGACGGCCATCGCTCGCTGGCCGAGGGGCAGCAGGTGGAATTCTCGGTGATCCAGGGCCAGAAGGGCCTGCAGGCCGAGGACGTCGCCGGCCTCTGACTCCGGTCGCAGAACAACGAAGCCCGTCCTGATGACGGGCTTTGTTTTTTGAGCCTGGCGACGCTCCGCGGCAGGCCACCAAGGGCCAATCTGCTGGTTCCTGGTGGGTGTTTCACGACCCAGGTGCGATCAACCCGTGCGCCAGACGATCTCTTCTTCGCCGTCGGCACTGACGCGTATCCAGCGGTCGGCCTCTTCCTCGGCTTCCTCTTCCTGCCAGCCGCCCGGGGCGCAACGGATTTCCACGCCCAGCGCCTGATGCGCCGCGCGTGCACAGGCCAGGTCATCGGTCCAGGGCGTGGCGTCGCTTTCCAAGAGCAGGCAGTGCCATTTGCCGACCGCCTTGGGCAGCCAGGTCACGGGAATCCCGGCGGCGTTGCACTTGAAGGTCTGGCCTTTCTGCTGCCAGGCGGAGCAGGGGCCGATGGCCTCGGCCAGCCACTCGCCGATGGCTTCCTGGCTGGCATCCCTGAGGTAGATCTCGATATCGGGTTGACGCATGGGCGACTGCCTTCTGTGTTGTGCCTTGGCCTGCCTCGCATGCTATCGAGGCGTTTGCCTTAGGAAATTCGTTCGATCCAGTCGTAGCGTATCGCAACCCGCACCGCCAGCGGCGTGTCGATGACGGCGGCGCGCCGCTCGGCGCTGGCGCGCCAGCCGTGCGGGGTCATCGCCAGGAGGTCGGCGCGGGCCTGGGCGTCGTCCAGCTGCAGTTCATAGCTGATTGTTTCGCTGTGGGTCAGGCGCATGCCGTCCGGAATGAGCGACAGGTGTTTTTCGTCGTCGTAGTCGCGTACCTCGTCGTAGAGCCGCGCGCGCAGCTCCCAGAGGTGCTCGCGGGTCGGCCCCATGCGCAGCAGTCCGCCGCCGGGCGGGAGCAGGCGTCGCGCGTCCTGCCAGTCCAGCGGGCTGAACACGCTGGCCAGCAGGTCGCAGCTGGCATCGGCCAGCGGCACGCGGGCCATGCTCGCCACCAGCCACTCGAGTTGCGGGGCGCGTTTGCAGGCGCGCTTGATCGCCTCGCGGGAGATGTCCAGTGCATAGCCTTCTGCATCCGGCAGCGCGGCGGCCAGTTGGGCTGTGTAGTAGCCCTCGCCACAGCCGATGTCCAGCCAGCGTTGCGGCGTGCGCTCGGCGGCCAGCTCGGCGAGGCGTCGGGCCAGCGGCGCATAGTGACCGCCATCGAGAAAGCGCCGGCGCGCCTCGACCATCGCCTGGTTGTCGCCCGGATCGCGGCTGTTCTTGTGCTGCACGGGCAGCAGGTTCAGGTAGCCCTGGCGCGCGCGGTCGAAACGGTGGTTGGCCGGGCAGGCCACGCCGTTTTCCACCGCGCTGAGCGGCGCCTGGCAGATCGGGCAGATCAGCATGCCAGCAGGTTCACCAGGGTCTGGTAGTAGATGTCGGTCAGCACATCGAGATCGCTGGCCAGGATGTGCTCGTCGACCTGGTGGATGGTGGCATTGACCGGGCCGAGCTCGACCACCTGGGTACCCAGGGTGGCGATAAAGCGTCCGTCCGAAGTGCCGCCGCTGGTGGACGGCGTGGTTTCGCGGCCGGTGACGCTGCGGATCGCCTTGGCCACGCCGTCGAGCAGGTCACCCGGCTCGGTGAGGAACGGCAGGCCGGACAGCGCCCAGTCGACGCTCCAGTCCAGACCGTGCTTGTCGAGGATCGCCGCGGTGCGTTGCTGCAAGCCTTCGACGGTCGACTCGGTGGAGAAGCGGAAGTTGAATACCGCTTCCAGCGTGCCGGGGATGACGTTGGTGGCGCCGGTGCCGGCGTTCAGGTTGGAGATCTGGAAGCTGGTCGGCGGGAAGAACGCATTGCCATCGTCCCAGTGTTCGGCAGCCAGCTCGGCCAGTGCCGGCGCGGCCAGGTGGATCGGGTTCTTCGCCAGATGAGGGTAGGCCACATGGCCCTGCTGACCGCGAACGGTGAGCGTGCCGCCCAGCGAGCCGCGGCGACCATTCTTCACCACGTCGCCCACCAGACTGGTGCTCGAGGGTTCGCCGACGATGCACCAGTCCAGGCGCTGGCCACGCTCGCGCAGGCGTTCGACCACCGCCTTGGTCCCGTGGTGCGCCGGGCCTTCCTCATCGCTGGTGATCAGGAAGGCGATCTGTCCCTTGTGATTCGGATGATCGGTAGTGAAGCGCTCCACTGCCACGACCATGGCGGCCAGGCTGCCTTTCATGTCTGCCGCGCCGCGGCCGTGGAGCATGCCCTGCTCGTCGATGCGCGCACTGAACGGCGGGTTCTGCCAGGCCTGCAGCGGGCCGGTAGGGACCACGTCGGTATGGCCGGCGAAGCACAGCACCGGGCCTTCGTTGCCGCGAATGGCCCAGAAGTTCTCCACGTCCTCGATGTGCATCGGCTCGATGGCGAAGCCGCAAGCCGCCAGGCGCTGGCTCATCAGCTGCTGGCAGCCTTCGTCCAGCGGCGTCACGGAGGGGCGGTTGATTAGCTCGCAGGCCAGTGCGAGGGTCGGGGAGAGGGCGGGGGCGGTCATCACGGCTCCGGTACGGCGGGGGAAAGGGCGTCATATTAAAGCAAAGCCGGGGTGGCGGTGACGGCCGGATGCAGTGGTCGGCACGCGGTGAGGTCTTATAATCGCCAGGTTTTTCTCCGGGGAGTCGGCATGTCTATCGATGAACAGCGTTTCGGCGGTATTGCCCGCCTGTATGGCCGTATCGGGCTCGAGCGGCTCACGGCTGCGCATGTGGCGGTGGTCGGCATCGGCGGCGTCGGCTCCTGGGCGGCCGAGGCGCTGGCACGCAGCGGGGTCGGTGAGATCAGCCTGTTCGACCTGGACGATGTGTGCATCACCAATACCAACCGGCAGATCCATGCGCTGGACGGTGCGGTGGGCAAGCCGAAGGTGGACGAAATGGCCGCGCGCATCCGTGCCATCAACCCGGCATGTCGGGTTCATGCCGTGCCCGACTTCGTCACCCGCGAAACCATGGCCGAGTACATCACCGAAGACATGGACTGCGTCATCGACTGCATCGACAGCGTGCCGGCCAAGGCGGCGCTGATCGCCTGGTGCAAGCGCCGCAAGATCCAGATCATCACCACCGGCGGCGCCGGCGGGCAGGTCGATCCGACACAAATCCAGGTCACTGATCTGAACAAGACCTTCAACGATCCGCTGGCGGCAAAGGTGCGCTCGCTGCTGCGTCGCGAATACAACTTCTCACGCACGCCGGGGCGCACCTACAGCGTGCCCTGTGTGTTCTCCACCGAACAGTTGCGCTACCCGAAGCCGGACGGCGGCGTGTGCCAGAGCAAGAGCTTCGTCGGCGAGGGCGTCAAGCTCGACTGCGCCGGTGGCTTCGGCGCGGTGACCATGGTCACCGCCACCTTCGGCATGGTCGCCGCCGCGAAGGCGGTCGACAAACTGGTCGCCGGAGCCCGGCGGCCTAGCGAGCGCAACGCCCGCAGCTGATGAAAACGTGCCGCAGCCGCTCTGCGATGCGGCTCCCCGGAAAGTTCCGCTGTCACAAAAGATTTACATATCAGTCATTTGGCTGACATACGCCGTCGCCAAGATTGCCCCCAACACAAAGAGCCCATCTCGTGTGTTTCCGACGCTAAACATAAAGGGGAATTTTGATGATCCGTAAGCACTTCGCCGGTTTCGCTGCCAGCGCCCTGGCTCTGGCCGTTTCCGCCCAGGCTTTCGCCGGTACCGTCACCACCGACGGCGCCGATCTCGTTATCAAGACCAAGGGCGGCCTGGAGGTCGGAACCACCGACAAGGAGTTCTCGTTCAAGATCAATGGCCGTCTGCAGGCTGATGCCGACAGCTTCGATGGTTTCTACACCCAGAACGGCGAGCGCGCAGATGAGACCTACTTACGTCGTGCGCGTCTGGAGATTTCCGGTGTTGCCTTCACCGATTGGGGCTACACCTTCCAGCGCAACTTTGGCGACGATTCCAGCAATTGGCGCGAGCTGGCCATTCATTACAACGGCTGGGAGCCGGTTCAGATTTCGGTTGGCCGCATCAGGCCGACCTTCGGCCTGGAATGGGCGACCAGCTCCAAGTGGATCACTGCGATCGAGCGCTCGGCGCTCTATGACCTGGCGCCCTGGGTGAACAGCGAAGACGGCGAAGGCATCCGCGTGCGTACCACTGTCGGCATGTTCCACGGCGAGGCCGGTGCCTATCGTCAGGATGGTGGCGACGGCGTCGACATGCTCGAGGACGAAGATGGCGCCAACAACACCAGCTTCGTGCTGCGTGGCGTGATCGCCCCGATCGTCGAGAAGGACCAGGTGCTGCACTTGGGCGCGAGCTTCGGTCAGCGTGACCTGGAAGAAGGTTACCTGGAACGCATTCGTCCGCGCCTGTCCGTGCGTGGCACCACCGAAGACAGTGCCAACGGCAACCGCGCCACCTTCGGCGGCACTCGCACCGACGGCACCGATCAGGTCTGGGGCCTGGAGGCGGCCTACATGATCGGCCCGTTCTCGGTGCAGGGCGAATACCGGACCCGTACCGTCGACGCCATGGAAGGTTTCGAAGACCTCGAAGCCACCGGCTACAACGTCCAGCTGGCATACACCCTCACCGGTGAGTCGCGCTCCTACAAGCTCGATGGCGGCAAGTTCGACAAGATCAAGCCGGAAAACAAGCGCACCGGCGCCTGGGAAGTGTTCTACCGCTTCGAGGACATCACCGTCGATAAAACCGGTGTTTTACCGAGCGGTTATGTCGGTGCGCTGGACAGCGCTAAAGCCGGCGCCAAGACCCACACTGTTGGTGTGAACTGGTACGCCAACGAAGCAGTAAAGATTTCTGCTAACTATCTCAAGACAAGTGTAGATGACGTGGTAAACGCAAATGGCGACGACGATGGCGATGCCATCAGTCTGCGCGCACAGTACGTGTTCTAAAACATCACCTCATCCGTGATGCTCCATTGAGCCCCGCCCTGGCGGGGCTTTTTTTGGTTCTTCGCGGACTCTGGGGGAAGAGCGAGTTGACAGTCAGGGAAGCAGGTAAATTGGCAGTCGCCAAACACACCCTTCACCTGTCCCTGCTGTCGCCGTGCATCCTATTGATCTTGCCTCGTTCTGGCCAGGCTATGACGTCGTTGCCTGCCGTTCATCTGCCAACAACTCCCTTCTGATTGAGCTTGAGCCTCAAGCCGGTTCAGTGCCCAGGTGCGGGCGTTGTGGTCAGCTCAGCCCGTTGATTCACGAGCGCCGGATTCGTCTGGTGCGTGATCGCGATCTGTTCGATCAGCGCGTCCTGCTTCAACTACCCGTGCGCCGAGTCGATTGCCTGAACTGTGGTCGGGTGACCGAGCGGATCGACTGGCTGGAGCCTGCATCTCGCCTGACCCGGCGGTTACGGGTCTGGCTCGAAAGCCTGCTGCGGCTGCTGCCGATCAGCCACGTCAGCCGGCTCACCGGCCTGCACTGGCACACCCTCAAGACGCTCGATAAACGACGCCTGGAAGCCGAGGTAGGCACCTTCGATTCAAGCGGTGTCCGCCGGTTGGTGATGGACGAGTTCGCCCTGCACAAGGGGCATCGCTATGCCACGGTCATCATGGATGCCGAGCGAACACGGGTGCTGTGGGTCGGCCACGGCAACAGCCGTGAGGCGATCCGCCCGTTCTTTGAATTGCTCGGCGAGCACTGCCAGCAGATTGAGGCGGTGGCCATGGACATGAACACGGCTTTCGGCCTGGAGGTAAAGCAACATTGCCCGCAGGCCGAAGTGGTGTACGACCTGTTTCACGTCGTCGCGCGCTACGGCCGGGATGTGATCGACCGTATCCGGGTCGACCAGGCCAACCTCCTGCGCGAAGACAAGCCGGCACGAAAGGCGGTCAAGCAGAGTCGTTGGCTGCTGCTGCGAAATCGCGACAACCTGAAGGACGGACAGGCCGTGCAGCTACAGGAACTGCTCGCAGCGAACCAGCCGCTGGCTACGGTCTATGTACTCAAGGATGCCTTGAAGGATGTCTGGTACGCCCCCAGCGTACGAGAGGGTTGGCGACGCTGGCGAACCTGGCTGCGACATGCTCGCGAGAGCGGCCTCGCGCCGCTGCAACGCTTCGCTCGCAACCTGCGCAAATACGCCCGAGGCATCCTTGCCAGTGCTCACTTCCACATGCATACCAGCGTCCTTGAGGGTGTTAACAACCGCATCAAGGTGATCAAGCGCATGGCCTATGGATTTCGGGACTCGGAATACTTCTTTCTGAAAATCAAGGCCGCCTTCCCCGGGAAAGCGCGATGAACCTTTTTTTTCGCCTGCGGGACAGGCCAGACTGCGCGCATGCCTATCCAGACCCTGTACCGCCTCGCCGAACTGCCTCCCGCCGAATGGGATGCGCTGCTGAGCGATGATCAGCCCTTCCTTCGTCACGCCTTCCTCTGCGCGCTGGAAGACAGCGGCAGCGTGGGTGGGCGTAGCGGCTGGCAACCTGCCCATCTCCTGCTGCGCGACCCGCAGGGCGCGTTGCAGGCAGCCTTGCCGCTGTATCGCAAGTTTCATTCGTACGGCGAGTACGTGTTCGATTGGGCGTGGGCGGATGCCTGCCAGCGGGCCGGCATCCGCTATTACCCCAAGCTGCTGTGCGCCGTACCCTTCACACCGGTCGCAGGCCAGCGTCTGCTCGGCGATGTCGAGGCGGCGGCAGCGCTGCTCGATGGGCTCACCGAGCAGCTGGATGCCCAGGAAATGTCCGGAGTCCATGTGAACTTCACCGAGCCACAGGCCGATCAGCTGCTGGCTGGCCGGGAGGGTTGGCTGGAGCGCATCGGTTGTCAGTTTCACTGGCATAACTGGGGCTATCGGGACTTTCAGGACTTTCTCGATGCGCTGACCTCACGCAAGCGCAAGCAGCTGCGCAAGGAACGCGAGCAGGTGGCGGGGCAGGGCATCGTCTTCGACTGGCGCGAAGGCCATCAGCTCAGCGAGGCGGAATGGGATTTCGTCTACGCGTGCTATGCCAATACCTATCAGGTGCGCGGGCAGGCACCGTACCTCTCCCGCGCCTTCTTCAGCCTGCTGGCCGAACGCATGCCGCAGGCGATTCGGGTGGTGTTGGCCCAGCAGGGTGCGCGCCCGGTGGCGATGGCTTTCAGCCTGCGTGACGACAGCGGGCTATACGGCCGTTACTGGGGCTGCCTGGCGGAGTTTGACCGTCTGCACTTCGAGACCTGTTTTTACCAGGGCATCGACCAGGCCATCGCGGACGGCCTGCAGCGCTTCGATGCCGGCGCGCAGGGCGAGCACAAGCTCATTCGTGGCTTCGAACCGGTGATCACGCGCTCCTGGCATTACCTGCAGCACCCCGGTTTGCGAGCCGCGGTGACGGATTTTCTGCAGCAGGAGCGCGTCGGTGTGCTGGCCTATGCCGAGGCGGCGCGGCAGGCGCTGCCGTACCGGCAGGCCGGCAGCTAGCCACTTGCGTCAGGCGTGGGACGCGGCGCTGTTTTCCTCGTGGATATCCAGCATGCGCTGCAATTCGCTGCGCAGCAGGGGGTCCTGGCAACCCGGCAGGTACTCGCGCAGCTTGCGGATCACCCATTGCTGCCCCTTGTCGACGAACGGCAGACGGTCGTCCAGCGACTCGATGGCCATCGCCTTGCCGTAGAAGGCGCCGGTGTCCTTGTTGGGCTCCACGCCCAGATGCTGCAGACAGTTGAGCAACAGTTTGCAGCTCTCGATCTCGCCCTGGCGGATCTGCTCCAGTAGCTGCCGCTGTTCCGGGTCCGTGGCCTGTTGCAGCGATTCGCCGGCAACCTTGGCGCCCGCGCGTTCGGCGCTGAGCAGGTCCTGCAGCAGCTGGGCTTCGCCTTCCGGTGTGTTCAGCGGGCTTTGCGGGGTAGTCATATCGCGATCTCCTGTCGGTTGAGGGTTTCGCACGTTGGCGGCAGCGGGGTACGCGCCGCCGTAAATGCGAAGGGCCGGTGAACCGGCCCTTCGGGGATCAGAGCTTCTTCGCGGTGATGATCTTCACCGGAGTCAGTGGCACGTTCTGCATCATGGCGCGGTTGCCGGTGGGCACCTGGGCGATCTGGTCGACCACCTCCATGCCGCGTACGACCTTGGCGAACACCGCGTAGCCAAAGTCGCGGCCACCGTGATCGAGGAAATCGTTGTCGCGATGGTTGATGAAGAACTGGCTGGTAGCCGAATTCACGTTCTGGGTCCGGGCCATTGCGACGGTGCCGCGCACGTTGTGCAGCCCATTGTCCGCCTCGTTCTTGATCGGGGCCTTGGTCGGCTTCTGGTTCAGGCCTTCGCCGAAGCCGCCACCCTGGACCATGAAGCCAGGGATGACGCGGTGGAACACGGTGCCGTCATAGAAACCGCTATCGACGTAGCCGAGGAAGTTCTCGACGCTGACCGGCGCCTTTTCCGCCTCGAGCTCCAGTTCGATCTCACCCAGGCTGGTGGTCAGCAGCACGCGAGGATTTTCGGCAGCGAGCAGGTTGCCGGCCAGCAGTACGGTACAGGCGGCGAGGGCAATGCGTTTCAACATGATGTCTTTCCTGATGTTGGGGAAGCTGTCAGCCGGCCAGTGGAGTGGCCTGGCCAGCATCGTACGTCTTGATCAGCTCGATGAGAATCCGGGTAGCCGGCCCGAGCGGTCTGTCGTGGTTAGTGTAGAGATAGAACAGTGGCCGGCGAATACTGCCTTGGACCAGTGGCAGCGGCTTGAGTATGCCCTCGGCCAGTTCGCGCCCGATCAGATGCCGGGGCAGCCAGGCGAAGCCCAGACCGCTGCTGACGAAGGCTACGGACGTCGCCAGGCTGCCCACCGTCCAGCGCTGTTCGGCACCCAGCCATCCGGCATCACGAGGTTGGCGCAGGCCCGTATCACGCACCACGATCTGCATCTGGCTCTGCAGGTCCTGCACGCTGAGCTTGCGTCCGAGCTGGTGAAGGGCATGGTTGGCGTGTGCCACGGCGACGAACTCCACGGTACTGAGCTCGCTGCCCAGATAGCCGGTGATGTCCAGGCCGCTGATGGCGAGGTCCGCGGTGCCGTCCTTGAGCACTTCCTCGACCCCGGAGAGCACTTCCTCGCGCAGGCGCACCCGGCAGCCGCGGCTCTTCGGCATGAACTCGGTGAGGGCCTGGATCAGCTTGGCGCTGGGGTAGGCGGCATCGACAACCAGGCGCACCTCGGCTTCCCAGCCTTGTTCCATGTGGTGCGCCAGTTCTTCCAGCTGACTGGCCTGTGTGACCAGCTGTCGCGACCGGCGCAGCAGCACTTCTCCTGCCTCGGTCAGCACTGCCTTGCGCCCGTCTATGCGCAATAGCGGCACGCCCAGTTGTTCCTGCATGCGTGCCACGGTGTAGCTGACCGACGACTGCGACCGATGCAGCGCTTCGGCCGCCTGGGCGAAGCCGCCGTGATCAATGACCGCCTGCAGGGTGCGCCACTGATCGAGGGTCACACGGGGCACTTTCATTCCTTCGGTTCCTTTAGCAAGGTCTGTTAGGCTGGCCACTCTGTAGAGGAGCCCAGTCAAAATGAAAACAATCGGTTACCTACTCTTTGCCCTGCTGCCTTCTGCGGCCAGCGCCGCCTCCTATCCCGTGGACATCGACCAGCAGCTCAACGGCGCCGAAGTCACCGTGACGCCGCAGGTCATCGATCGCGATCTCGCCGGCCTTCTGCTGCACAACTACGGGGAAATGGCAGCCGTTTGCACTGCCGTGTTCCGGAACGGTCCGGAGGCACCGCGTACCCGGCGCACGGAGCTGCAACCCGGTGAGCGCAAGGCGCTGACGTCGAAGTTCAAGCGCGACGTGATCCGGTTGCGCATCAAACTGACCTGCGAACCGAAGTAGCTCGGCCGCCAAGGCGCCAGCCGTACGGGATCAATCCAGTACGTTCTCCAGGATTTCGTAAACGATGCCCGTGGCGATGGCCACCAGGATCACGTCACGCCCCAGCTGCTTCCATTCATAGCCTTCGTAGCGTGGCAGATGGCCGAGCAGGCGATTGTCCAGGTTCTTGGCGATGCCCGGCGGTAGTGGTTTGCCGCGCGCCAGGTTCTTCTGGATGCCAGGGGGCAGGGACGATGGCGGCATGAGCAGCTCGCGGTGGTTGCGCAGCGTGATGCGAACCGCGCCGATATCCACGGACGGCCCCTGGTGATGATATTGCTGCGCCGGCGCCTGCCCCTGGCCGCGCTGAGCCTTGTACTTACTGTTGCCGGGGTGATCGTTGTTCGGCTGCGCCGCCGTCACCGTGGAGAGTGCCAGTGAAAGCGCGCCGGCCAGCAGCGCGATCCGCTTCATCGAGTTCATGCGAACCTCCTGGGCATTAAGCCGCTTCGCTTTGTCAGCTTAGCCTGTGTTTGCCAGAGAAAACATGCCGGCTGTTACAGAACGCGCCTTTGCCGGGCAGACCGGGTAACCTATGCCATCGTTCTTTTCGACCTCCGAGGTAGCTCCCTTGTTTGACCAATTCGCCCTGCACGAACGCCTGCTCAAGGCCGTCGCCGAACTCAAATTCGTCGAGCCGACCCCGGTGCAGGTGGCGGCGATTCCGCCGGCGCTGGAAGGGCGCGATCTGCGTGTAACGGCCCAGACCGGCAGTGGCAAGACGGCTGCGTTCGTGCTGCCGATGCTCAACCGTCTGATCGGCGATGCCCAGCCGCGGGTCGACGTGCGCGCGCTGATCCTGTTGCCGACCCGCGAACTGGCCCAGCAGACCCTCAAGGAAGTCGAGCGCTTCTCGCAGTTCACCTTCATCAAGTCCGGCCTGATCACCGGTGGTGAGGACTTCAAGGTCCAGGCCGCGATGCTGCGCAAGGTGCCGGACGTGCTGATCGGCACGCCGGGCCGGCTGATCGAGCATCTGAACGCGGGCAACCTGATCCTCAAGGATGTCGAGGTTCTGGTGATCGACGAGGCTGATCGCATGCTCGACATGGGTTTTGCCGAAGACATGCAGCGTCTGGTAGGCGAATGCGAAAAGCGTCAGCAGACGCTGCTGTTCTCTGCCACCAGTGGGGGCGCCGGGCTGCGCGAGATGGTCGCCAAGGTGCTGAATGATCCGCTGCACCTTCAGCTCAACCGCGTCAGCGAGCTGAACGAGTCGACCCGGCAGCAGATCATCACCGCCGACGATCCGGCGCATAAGGAAAAGTTGGTGCATTGGCTGCTGGCCAACGAGACCTATCAGAAGGCGGTCATCTTCACCAACACCCGCGCCCAGGCCGATCGTCTGTACGGTCATCTGGTGGCAGGTGACATCAAGGTCTTCGTGTTGCACGGGGAGAAGGACCAGAAGGAGCGCAAGCTCGCCATCGAGCGGCTCAAACAGGGCGGTGTGAAGGTGCTGGTGGCCACCGATGTGGCTGCGCGCGGCCTGGATATCGAGGGCATGGACCTGGTGATCAACTTCGACATGCCGCGTTCGGGTGACGAGTACGTGCACCGCATCGGCCGTACTGGACGCGCCGGCGCCGAGGGCCTGGCGATCTCGCTGATCTGCCATAACGACTGGAACCTGATGTCGAGCATCGAGCGCTACCTCAAGCAGCGCTTCGAGAAGCGGGTGATCAAGGGGCTGAAAGGCACCTATCAGGGGCCGAAGAACCTCAAGGCTTCGGGCAAGGCCGCTGGCAGCAAGAAGAAAAAGATCGACAAGAAAAAGGGCGTAGAGAAGAAGTCCAAGCCTGCCGGCAAGCGCCCGAACGGCGCCAAGCGCGAGTCACCATCGCCGGTGGTGAGCCAGGATGGAATGGCACCGCTCAAGCGCAAGAAGCCGACGGCCGAGTAACCGTCGGCCTTCAGCCTCAGCGCTGAGCGTCAGCCGGCATATCTGCCTCGCGTTCCGCTTCCTCGATCTGCTTCAGGCGCTTGTCATAGGCCTCGCACTCGTCGCCCAACTGGTCGGCGGTGCGCTTGGCTTCCATCTGGCGAATCTCCTCATTTATCTCCTTGGCGCGCTCCGGATTGCTCTCGGTGAGCTGGTTGACGCGCTCAGCCAGCTGTTCGGCCTTGGCATTCACTTCGTCCGGGGTGCACGCTGCGTGCGCAGTCGGGCTGGCCAGCGCGGCGGCGGTCAGGGCAATCATCAGCAGTTTCATGGCTCGCTCCTCGTTCAATCGGTCTGAACGGTGGATCGCAGCACAGCCGCTTTAGTTCAGACAACGAACCGGTCGCCATGGTGAACGGTCCCAATCAGTAGGCGCCTCATTCGCGAGGCGAACATCTGCTGAGGGAGAACGACCATGAGCTATAACTGGGGCCTTATCCAGCGCCTGTTGCATGAAGTTCAACGCGGCGCCAATGACAGTTTCAAGCCGCGCCACTACGCCGAAGAACATGCGACGCAGATGGAAAGTGAAGGTCAGCCGATGCCGAATCTTGACAGCCTGCGTGCCGAAGCGGCCGATTACGAAAGTCTGCTATTCGAAGGTGGCTTCATCGTTTCGCGGCCCGAGGAGGAGGGCGGCAATGGCGAGAATTTCGTCCTGACCGAGCGCGGCTCGCGCTTGCTGGCGATCCTCGACGATCCGCAGGAGACGCAGCGCCAGCACCTGGCGGACAAGGGCGATGCGGCGCTGGTGCCGGAAGTGTTCGACGAGATGGCGGCCGGTCGCCCATGACCGGCGTTGTCGTTACAGGCGAAAGCCATCGGCGATGTAGCCGGCGAGCGTTTCGCTGACCGGCGACTGCTGCTGCGGGTTGCGCAGCAGCACGATGCTGGTCTGAGGCAGGCGCGGCAGGCCCTCCTTTTCACCGAGTATCTGCAGATCGGCAGGAATCAGGCTTTGCAGCTGTGCGGTCAGCGCCAATCCTGCACCCACGATCGCCATGATCGCCGACAGGCTCGGGCTGCTATAGGCGATCCGGTACTCGATTTCCCGCGCATCCAGCGCGTTGCATACCCAGGCGCGACAGAAGCAATCGGTATTGAACGTTGCCAGCGGCAGGGGGCGATGCTCATGCAGGTCGAAGCCCGGGGCGGCGGCCCAGACGACGTGCTCCTGGCGCAGCAACTGGCCAATCTCGGTTCCCGGTTCGCGGGTGACGATGCTCAGGTCCAGATCCCGTCGCTGCAACAACTGGGTCGATGGCTCGCAATGCACCTCGACCTGCACCAGCGGATACGCCTGGGCGAAGCGCGAAAGAATGCCGGGTAGAAAACGCATGACGTAATCGTCCGGCGTGCCGATGCGCACCGCGCCGACCATGTGTGGCTGGCGCAGGGTGGTCATGACTTCGCCGTGCAGTTTGAGAATGCGCCGCGCGTAGCCCAGCAGTATCTGGCCCTCGGCAGTAAACCTGACCTGCCGACCATTGCGCTCGAATAGCGGACGCTGCAACACATCCTCTTCCAGGCGTTTCATCTGCATGCTCACCGCCGACTGGGTGCGGTTCACCGCGGCCGCGGCACGGGTGAAACCGCCGTGGTCAGCGATGGCCACGAAGCTGCGCAGCAGCTCGGTGTCGATATTCGGGTAGTTGGCCATTCATCAATCCTCGAGATGCAAGGCATCAGGAACATTCGTTGGATTGATCTTAATCCGGGCGCGAGACTGACGCCAATCCAACTGGAGGGCGTCGTGATGAACATGCACAAAGTCGCTTTGCAATCTTTCCACCTGCCGAAGGCACTTCGGGCACCCGCGCCGGGATTGCTGCTGCAGGCCTGGCACAAGCTGCAGCGCTGGAACGAACTGGCACGCCAACGGCGCCAGCTGGCCGCGCTCGGTGACGACATGCTCAAGGACATCGGCCGCAGCCGTGCCGACATCGAATGGGAAGCGAACCGGCCGTTCTGGGACGACCCTGATCGTCAGTGACCCAGCACCAGCTTTTGAATCCCCAGCGACAGGCTGACGGTGACCAACATGAGCGCGAACAGGCGCTGCAGCAGACTGCTGTTGAGGTATTGCGCCAGGCGGTTACCGGCCAGCACACCGAAGGCACCGCCCAGCGCCAGGCCGCCGAGCAGCGGTAGTGGTGGCTCGGCATCGGTAAGGTAGAGCAGGAAACCACCGCCGCTGACGACGGCGATCACCGCCATCGAGGTGGCCATGGCGCTGAGCAGCGATAGCGAGGTGAACCAGAGCAGTGCCGGGACGATGAGAAAGCCGCCGCCGACACCCATCAGCCCGGAGAGCAGGCCAACGCCAACGCCGATGCCCAGCAGCGCCAGCTGTCGATCCTCGACGTTCTCCTTGGCCGGCAGGTTGGCGCCGCGCCACATGCGCCAGGCGGACCACAGCACCAACAGGCAGAAACCGATGATCAGTGCGCGCTCCGGTATGAACTGCCCGAGCCATTGACCGGCAGCGTTGCCCGGCAAGCCGCAGACAGCCAGCAGCATGACCGGGCGCCAGGCGACCTGGCCGAGCCGCGCCCGCGGAATCGCGCCGATGAGTGCGGACATGGCCACCGCACCGAGGCTGACGCCGATGGCATCGCGCAATGGCAGGTGCAGGCTGAGTAGCAGGGGCAGGGCGACCAACGAGCCACCGGCGCCGGTGAGGCCAAGCAACAGGCCGAGAATGAGGCCGATTCCCAGTGCTTCCAGCAGTAGAACGTCCATCAGGCAAGGCTGCCGGATGCCAGGGGAATGGTAGGGACCGTATCGGTTTGCATGCGTGCTCCGTCGTCAGCGTTCCATCGTCCATCGTTGGTACGCTCGCGCTGGCGAGCGTTCCTTGGATGAACGGCGGGTCGCAGCGGTGCCACGCACCCGCCGACGGAGTGTAAGGCCTATCAGCGTGGCAGGGCACGGCTGAGGGTGAAGGCGCCGCGCAGATCGCCCTCGCGAAACCCGCGGGCCTGATCCTGCGGGTAGTGCCGGTCGATCAGCTCCACCAGCTCCGGCTTGAACTTTTCGCCGTGACAACCCAGGCAGGCCTCAGCGGTGCCGATCGCCTGCATGTAGCGGTACTCGCCTGCCACTATCTCACCATGCTTGAGCTGTTCGATCGGTTCACCTGCAGCCGAACGCTTGGCGAACTGCTCCAGCACCGAGCGCTCCCAGGTGTCTGGCGCGTTGTCCGGATTGCGCAGCTTCAGCGCGGTGCGGCCTACCTTCCAGGGCGCCTGGCTATGCTGGCTGGCGATTTCCGGCGCGAGAAGACGGCATGCCTTGACGGCTTCCGCCGGGCCACCGTCTGCCATCGCCTGCTTGACCGTGCCAAGCAACTGCTGCTGGAACGGTGGAATCAGGCTGGCAGCCTCGCCGCGCAGCTGCTCGGTATCGACGTCAGGCGCGGCGTGGGCCTGCAATGCAAACCAGCCGAGCGTCAGCAAAGACAGTGATTTCATGATTCCTCCCAGGATGTGAAATATAGTGGGGGGAGTATCCGTGCGGGCGACGCACGATGCAAGTCACAGCCTGCGGTAGGCAGCGGCTCGGGCATCGGAGCGTCTCAGGTGCCGCGAATCAGCTTGCGTAGCAGGAAACGATTGGGGTGGCAGGCTTCGACGACGTCCCGAGGCAACGGCAACGGTTCGTCGTCCAGCCAAGCGGCCAGCAGCTCGCCGGACAGCGGGGCGCTGATCATTCCGCGCGAGCCATGTGCAGTATTGACGTAGAGCCCGTCGAGCCACGGGCAGGGCGCGTGTAGCGACTGACGGGCGTTCTTGCCCAACGCCGCATAGGTTTCGGCGAAGGCCTCGGGCTCGGCCAGTGGCCCGATCAGCGGCAGATAGTCCGGGCTGGTACAGCGAAATGCCACGCGCCCGTGCAGCTCCTCGGTACGTTGCGGGTCCGCCTGCAGACGCTGGTACAGATCCGCTGAAATCTGCTCGAGCATTTCCAGATTCGCCTGGTGTTCGGCGACGCTGGGGGTATCGTCGGTCTGCTGGAAGTTGAAGCTGGCACCCAGCGTGTGCGTGCCATCTCGGGGTGGCGCGACGTAGCCCTTGGCGCACAGCACGGTGCGCAGCTGGCCGCTCTGGGTGTTCGCCGGCAGGCAGGAAATCTGCCCGCGAATACGCTTGAGCGGCAGCCAGGCGCTCTGGCTGAAGCGCGCGGCGTCCGCCGCGCCGGTCAGGACCACCACGGGCGCTTCGGCCAACAACGCTTGGCCGCCCAGCACCTGCCAGGATCGCCCATTACGGCGCAGTTCGAGCGCTTCATGATGCCTGTGCAGCTCGATTCCCGGTCGCTGCAGCAGCCATTGGCATAGCGCCGGTGGGTTGGCCCAGCCGGCTTCGGGGTAGAACAATCCGCCCTCGGCCAGGGCCACTCCGGCCAGCGCCTCAGCGGCTTCGCGCGACAGCGGATGGACCAGCGAGGCCGGGAAGGCTGCCGCCAGCTCGGCCTGGCGTTCGCGCTCCTTTTCGTCGTAGATCAGTTGCAGTACGCCGCACGCCTGCCAGTCCTGGCCTGCTTGCAGATTGCTCAGCAACCGGCGCGTGTAGCTGAAGCCGCTGACCACCAGCCGCGACAGTGCGGTGCCGTGGGCAGAAAGCTTGAGGTAGAGCACGCCTTGCGGGTTGCCCGAGCCTTCCTGTGCCGCCGCGGCGTGGCGCTCGAGGACCGTCACCTTCCAGCCGCGGGCGGCCAGCGATGCAGCCGTCGCGCAGCCGGCCAGGCCGGCGCCGACGATTACCGCGTGGCGTTCGGCCGTCGTATAGCCCGGGCGAGCGAACCAGGGCTTGTCCGAAATGCTGACGTTGGCGGCTCGCAGGCGCCCGCGCAGAATCTCGCGCTTGTGGCCGTAGCCGGGCACCCGCTGCATGTCGAAGCCGGCCTCGATCAGGCCGCGCCGCACAAAGCCGGCGCTGGTGAACGTGCCCAGCGTTGCGCCGGGCGCGGAAAGCCTGGCCAGCTCGGCGAACAGCATCGGTTGCCACATCTGCGGATTCTTCGCCGGGGCAAAGCCGTCGAGGAACCAGGCATCGACCTGCGCATCCAGGCTCGACAGGCATTCGAGCACGTCGCCGATCAGCAGGGTCAGCACAACGCGGCCGCCAGCGAAGACGAAACGCTGATAGCCCGGGTTCAGCGCCACGTACTGTTGCAGCAGTTGCTCGGACTGCTCTCGCAGCTCCGGCCACAGCGCCAGTGCGCGCTGCAGGTCCTCGCGGGTCAGCGGGTGCTTTTCGACGCTGATGAAGTGCAGCCGCGCCTGCGGGTGGGCTACGCGCTCGAACAGATGCCATGCACAAAGAAAGTTCAGCCCGGTACCGAAGCCGGTCTCACCAATCACCAGGCGCTGGTTGTCCTGTAGCGCGGCGAAACGTTGGGGCAGATCGTTCTGCGTGAGGAACACATGTTCGGTCTCGGCCATGCCGCTGGCGCGGGAGAAGTACACGTCGCCGTACTGGCGGGACTGCGGCAGGCCGTTCTCGTCCCAGTCGAGTTCGGCATGCTGGAAGGCGTCGGAAGCGGGGTGGTCGTTCATGCTGGTTCCTGAAAGAACGGTGCAACGCGATGGGCGTCGCCGGGCGCAGATGAGGCACCCGGCGCGGTCGATCAGCTGTCGACCTGGATTTCCTGCTCCAGGCGGCTGATGGCGGCGTCCAGCTCGTCGAGCGCGGCCTCGCTGTCCGGATGGTTCTGCTTGAGCAGGGTCTCGCTCTGCTGACAGGCGTTGCGCAACTGCGGCACGCCGCAATAACGGGTGGCGCCATGCAGGCGGTGCACGCGCTCGATCAGCGCCTGGCGATCCCCTGCCTGGCGGGCTTCGCGAATGGTTCGGCGGTCGCCTTCCAGTGACTGCAGCAGCATGCCGAGCATGTCATCGGCGAGATCGGCCTTGCCTGCCGCCAGGCGCAGGCCTTCTTCCTCATCCAGCACTTTCAGGCTCGGTTCAGCCTGCTGCGGCGGCTCCGCTGCACGCTGCGGCTGGCTGCGCAGGGCCAGGCCGGTCCACTTCAGCACCACCTGGGCGAGCTGCCGGTCGCTGATCGGCTTGGTCAGGTAGTCGTCCATGCCGCTCTGCAGCAGCGAGCGTTTCTCGTTCGCCAGTGCATGAGCCGTGAGCGCGATGATCGGTAACGGCGCGCTGTTGTTGGTGTGCTCCCAGTGGCGAATGGCTTCGGTGGCCTGTCGGCCGTCCATGCCGGGCATTTGCACGTCCATCAGGATCAGGTCGAACGCATGCTGCTTGACCGCCTCCAGCGCGGCAGGGCCGTTGTCCACCGCCACCACGTCGGCACCCATGTCGCCGAGCAGAGTCTTGACCAGCAGGAGGTTGGCCGGATTGTCGTCGACGCAGAGCACCTGGGCGGCGCGGCTGGGCGCGGCAGCGGCGGGCTCGGCGTAGGCCTGGTTGGGCCGCACCAGCTCCACCAGCACGCGCTGCAGCTTGCGTGTGCAGGCCGGCTTGCCCTGCAGCTGGGTGTAGCTGTGCGCTTCGGGCAGCGCATCGTGATAGCTGGCCTGTTCGGTAGTCGGGCAGAGAACCACGCATTTGCAGCCGAGCGCCTCGATCTCCGCCAGTCGGCGGCTGAGCGCCTGCGGCTCGATCTCTCGGTTGGTAACACCGAGCACGGCCAGATCGATCAGTTCACTGCTCTGGCGGCGGGCGCTGATGGTGCTCTGCATCTGGTCGAGCGTGTCGAAGGTCTGCACCTCGAGGCCAAGGCTGTGCAGCTGGTGCTGCAGGGCCTGACGAGCCAGTGGGTGCTGCTCCAGCAGGGCGATACGGCGTCCCTGGAGGGCGGGGTGGGGCAGGTCTTCGGCATCATCGCGGGCCTTGGGCAGGCTGAGGCTGATCCAGAACTCGGAGCCCTCGTCCGGGATGCTGTCGACACCGATCTCGCCACCCATCTGCTCGATAAGCCGCTTGGAGATGACCAGGCCGAGGCCGGTGCCGCCGGGCTGGCGCGACATGGAGTTGTCCGCCTGGCTGAAGGCCTGGAACAGCGCGCGCAGGTCCTGATCGGTCAGGCCGATGCCGGTGTCCTGCACGCTGATGCGCAGCTGGGCGCGCTCGGCATTGTCGTCCTCGACCATGGCGCGCACGGCGATGGTGCCTTCGTTGGTGAACTTGATGGCGTTGCTGATCAGGTTGGTCAGCACCTGCTTGAGGCGCAGCGGGTCGCCGACCAGCGACAGCGGCGTGTCGCGATAGACCAGGCTGACCAGCTCCAGCTGCTTGGTATGCGCCGCCGGTGCGAGGATGGTCAGGGTGTCCTCGATCAGGTCGCGCAGGTTGAACGGAATGGTATCCAGCACCAGCTTGCCGGCCTCGATCTTGGAGAAGTCGAGAATCTCGTTGATGATCCCGAGCAGGCTGTCGGCGGATTTCTCGATGGTGCCCAGGTAGTCCTGCTGGCGCGGCGTCAGGTCGCTCTTCTGCAGCAGCTGGGTGAAGCCGAGGATGCCATTGAGAGGGGTGCGAATCTCGTGGCTCATGTTGGCCAGGAACTCGGACTTGATACGGCTGGCCTCCAGCGCCTCCTTGCGTGCCAGGTCCAGCTCGATGTTCTGGATCTCGATGGTTTCGAGATTCTGCTGCACGTCCTCGGTGGCCTGGTCGATGCTCTGCTGCAGTTCTTCGCGGGCGCTGAGCAGCGCCTCGGCCATGCGGTTGATGCCGGACGCCAGCTCATCCATTTCATGGCTGCCCAACGGCGGCAGGCGGGTTTCCAGATGGCCGTCCTTGAGCTGGGCGACCGCGGCCTTGACGCGCTGCAGCGGCAGGCTGATGGCGCGGCTCATGCGCAGCGCGAGCAGCGCGGTGATGATCAGCCCCGTGCCGACCAGGAACAGGCTGGTCAGCAGGCTGCGATAGCCGCGCAGCAGGGTGTTGTGGTGTGACAGTTCCAGCTCCAGCCAGCCGATGAGCTTTTCTTCCGGCCCGCGGGCTTCGTCGGCTAGGTTGAGGTGACGGCTGAGCACCGGCATCAGGATGCGCGTATGGTCCATGCTGCTGACGCGGGTCAGCCCTTCCGGATCGCCCGGTGGTGGCGGGGTCAGCATGCGCGGCCCGGCATGCACCCGCTGCACGCGCTCGGGGTCGAGGATGGTCACTGCGCGAACGTCGGCCTGGTCCAGCACCTGGGTCAGAATGCGCTGCAGGCGTTTGTCGTAGCCCAGGTTCATCGCCGGGGCGGCCAGCGGCGCGAGCTGCTCGGCAATCAGTTGGCCACGCTCGTCGAGCTGGAGGCGCATTTCCGACAATTGCATCCAGGTGAAGTAGGCGCCGAGTACCACTGCCAGCAGGGTGCTGGGCAGCAGCGTAAGCATCAGCACGCGGCCACGAATTCCTAGGTCTTTCAGCACATCCATTCACCGATCCGGGATTGCGAGCGCGCTAGTGTAGCGGCTCGGACGTGGCGAATCTGCTGGTGCGATCAAGCCCGGTCGCCGCACCTTCGATCATTCCAGGCCGCGGATGTCCTTGCCGTTGAAGTCCGGCAGCTTCCAGCTGAAAGTCATCGCCAGCACGCGGAACAGGAAGCCACTGCCCAGCGCGGCGAGGGTGGCCAGGGTGGTGTTGATCTCCAGCCAGAGCATGCCGACATAGAACACCCCGGTGAACAGCGCCACGGTGGCATACAGCTCGCGTTGCAGCACCATCGGCACCTGGTTGCAGAGCACGTCGCGCATCAGGCCGCCGAAGATGCCGGTGATCACGCCGGCCAGTACCACGATGGACGGATGCGCGCCCATGCCCATGGCGACATCGCAGCCGATCACGGTGAATGCCACCAGGCCCAGACCGTCCACCAGCAGGAAGACCATGCGCAGGTGATGCAGGTGGCGCGCGATGAAGCCGGTGACGATCGCCGCGCCGATGGTGAAGGTGAGGTACTCCGGGTGGGCGATCCAGCCGACCGGGTAGTGGCCGAGCAGTACGTCGCGCGCCGTCCCGCCACCCAGTGCCGTCACCGTGCCGAGCAGGCAGATGCCGAACAGGTCCATGCCGCGGCGCATGCCCATGATGGCTCCGGACATGGCTTCAGCCGTGATGGCGATCAGGTAGATGGTGTGCAGCAGTTCCACGACGACTCTCCGAGGCTACGCTGCCCGCGGTTGGGGCGGGGCAGCTCGATGTGCGCGATTATGGGGCAAGCATGGCGTTATTTGACGTGGCTAAGTATTTTTAGGCCATACAAACATTTTCTTATCTGGCGGACGGCATGAATCTCGACCCAAAGCAGACCGAGGCGTTTCGCAGCGTCATCCGTACCGGCAGCTTCGAGCAGGCAGCGCAGCGTCTGCACCTGACCCCGCCGGCCATCTCGCAGCGGGTTCGCGCGCTGGAGAGCGCGCTCGGCAGCGCGCTGGTGGTGCGCAGCCGGCCATGTCGGCCCACCGAAACTGGGCAGCGTCTGCTGCAGTACCTCAAACGTGCCTCGTTGCTGGAAGCCGACCTGCTGGCCGATCTGGCCGAACGCAGCGATGCCCCGCTGGTGGTGGTCGCGGCGCTCAATGCCGACAGCCTGGGTACCTGGTTCTTCCCGGCCCTCGCCGAGGTGCTGATCCGCGAGCGGGTGCTGCTGGACCTGACGGTGGAGGACCAGGATCACACATACAGCCTGCTGGAGACCGGCCTGGCGATCGGCTGCATCAGCACCGAGCCCAAACCGATGCGCGGCTGCAGCGCCAGCCCGCTGGGCAGCATGCGCTACCGCCTGGTGGCCTCCAGCGAGTTTCGCCAGAAGCACTTCGCCAACGGGCTGACCCGCAACGCCGCGCGCAAGGCGCCGGTGGTGGCCTACACGCGCAAGGACACCCTGCAGTCGTCGTTCCTGCTGCGTCGCTTCGGCCTGCCCGAAGGTGCCTATCCCTGTCATTACGTACCGGGTGCCGAGCCCCACTTCAGCGCGATCCGCTACGGCCTGGGCTACGGCATGGTTCCCGAACTGTTGCTGCATGAGGCGCTACGCGCTGGCGAGGTGGTCGATCTGGCCGCCGACGAACCGCTGGAGATCGCGCTCTACTGGCATACCTGGAAGGTGCAATCGCCGCGAATGGAACATCTGTCGCGGCAGATCATCGAGGCGGCGCCGAAGATCCTGGCGCGACCCTGAGCGGGTTCGTCTGTTGCGGGCGCGACGCCGCGTGGCCGATACGTCTGCCCGTCGTCGAGTGTTGCCGGTATCATGTCGACCTTCTCAGATGCCGTGCGACGCCATGACTACACACTATCCGACCATTGCCGACTGCATCGGCAACACCCCGCTGGTTCGCCTGCAGCGGATGCCGGGTAAGACCAGCAACACCATCCTGGTCAAGCTCGAGGGCAACAACCCGGCCGGCTCGGTCAAGGACCGCCCGGCACTGTCGATGATCAACCGGGCGGAGCTGCGCGGTGATATCCAGCCGGGCGATACGCTGATCGAGGCGACCTCCGGCAACACCGGTATCGCCCTGGCCATGGCGGCCGCGATCAAGGGCTATCGGATGATCCTGATCATGCCGGACAACTCCAGCGCCGAGCGCAAGGCGGCGATGACCGCCTATGGCGCCGAGCTGATCCTGGTGACAAAGGAGCAGGGCATGGAAGGCGCCCGCGACCTGGCGCTGCAGATGCAGGCCGAGGGGCGCGGCAAGGTGCTCGATCAGTTCGCCAACGGCGACAACCCGGAAGCCCACTACAGCAGCACCGGCCCGGAGATCTGGCAGCAGACCGCTGGCGGTATCACCCATTTCGTCAGCTCGATGGGCACCACCGGCACCATCATGGGCGTGTCCCGCTACCTCAAGGAGCAGAACCCGGCGGTGCAGATCGTCGGCTTGCAGCCGATGGAAGGCGCGGCGATCCCCGGCATCCGACGTTGGCCGCAGGAATACCTGCCGAAGATCTATCAGGCCGAGCGGGTCGATCGCGTCGTCGACATGTCCCAGGACGAGGCTGAGCAAACCATGCGCCGCCTGGCGCGCGAGGAGGGCATCTTCTGCGGTGTGTCCTCCGGCGGCGCGGTGGCCGCGGCTCTGCGTCTGTCGCAGGAGGTGGAGAACGCGGTGATCGTGGCGATCATCTGCGATCGCGGTGACCGCTATCTGTCGACCGGCGTTTATGACGCACCCAATTGAACGGCTTGCTGGCCGGCATTCCCATAACGCAGGGGGCCGCTGATGGCCAAACGTAGCGGCGCTCTGCGCTTTCAACCCAGCGGCGGCGAGCGCAAGCCCCAGGTGCCGGTTGGCAAGAAGCAACGGCTGAGCATCGAGCGGCTTGCCCATGACGGCCGTGGCATCGCCTTCGTCGAGGGGCGCACCTGGTTCGTCGAAGGCGCATTGCCTGGTGAAACCGTCGAAGCGCGCGTGTTGAACGCGCGCAGCCAGATCGTCGATGCCCGCTGTGAGCGGGTGTTCGAACCCAGTGCGGTGCGCCAGCACGAGCCATGCCCCTTCGCTCGCCGTTGTGGCGGCTGCACCCTGCAGCATGCCGCCATCGACGATCAGCTGGCACTCAAGCAACGCACCCTGGGCGAGCAGCTCGCTCGCCTGGCCGAGCTCGAGCCGGAACGCTGGGCCGAGCCGTTGACCGGTCCGGCTTTCGGCTATCGACGTCGAGCCCGGTTGGCGGTGCGCTGGCACACCAGGGACAAGCGCCTGGAGGTGGGCTTTCGTGCCACGGCCAGCCAGGACATCGTCGCCATCGACCAGTGCCCGGTTCTGGTACAGCCCTTGCAGACGCTGCTGCCGGGGTTGCTCGAGGCCTTGCACGGGCTGACAAAGCCGCAGGCCATCGGCCATGTGGAGCTGTTCAGCGGCACCGCCGAGGCCGTGCTGATCCGCCATACCGCGCCGCTGCCGGAGATCGACCTGGTGCGCCTGCGGGCCTTTGCCCGCGCCCATCAGGCACAGCTCTGGTTGCAGGGCGAGGGCGATCCGCAAGCCGATGTGCCCGGGCAGGCGCTGGGCTACCGCCTTGAGGCCTGGGACCTGGAGCTGGCCTGGCGGCCGGGAGATTTCGTTCAGGTCAATGCGCCGGTGAATGAGGCGATGGTCGCCCAGGCGCTGAGCTGGTTGGGCGCCAGCGCGGGGGAGCGGGTGCTGGACCTGTTCTGCGGGCTGGGCAATTTCAGCCTGCCGCTGGCGCGTCAGGGCGCGCAGGTGGTGGGGGTGGAAGGTGTCGAGGCGATGGTGGCGCGGGCGCAGGACAACGCGCAGCGCAACGGCCTCGAACAGGTGCACTTTTATCGGGCGGACTTGTCGAAGCCGCTTGCCGACGCACCCTGGGCGCGCAGCGGGTTCGATGCTGTGCTACTTGATCCGCCCCGTGACGGTGCGCTGGAGATCGTCCGGCAGATGACGCAGCTCCAGGCGCGCCGCGTGGTCTATGTTTCATGCAATCCGGCCACCCTGGCGCGCGATGCGCGCGAGTTGGCCAGCCAGGGCTTCCGCCTCAAGCGTGCCGGGCTGCTGGACATGTTCCCGCAGACGGCCCACGCCGAGGCCATGGCGTTGTTCGAGCGGGATTGACGCTCGGCGCAGTATTTTTTGACAGGCGACTGGCCTGTGGTTCAACCGACCGGCACGCAGAATGCCGGCGTTCATGGCGCAGATGCTGCGCAGAAGGGAAGGTAGATGGTACAGGTCAGAGCGGTTCAGCCGATCAATACGGACGGCAGCATCAACCTGGATGGCTGGCTCGATCATGTGTTGGGGATGGACCCGGCACTCGACCGTGCGGCGCTGAAGGAGGCCTGCGAGTTCGCCCGCGAAGCGGAACAGCAGGCCAATGCCGCGCAGAACCTCTGGAGCGAAGGCACCTCCAGCTATCAGATCGGCCTGGAGATCGCCGAGATCCTCGCTGACCTCAAACTGGATCAGGACAGCCTGGTCGCTGCGGTCATCTACCGCGGCGTGCGTGAGGGCAAGATTCAGCTGGCCGATGTGCACCAGCGCTTCGGGCCGGTGGTGGCCAAGCTCATCGAAGGTGTGCTGCGCATGGCGGCGATCAGCGCCAGCCTCAACCCGCGCGAATCGCTGGTGCTCGGGTCCCAGGCGCAGGTGGAAAACCTGCGCAAGATGCTGGTGGCCATGGTCGACGACGTCCGCGTCGCGCTGATCAAGCTGGCCGAGCGCACCTGCGCCATCCGCGCGGTGAAGCTGGCCGACGACGAGAAGCGCCAGCGTGTCGCCCGCGAGGTCTTCGACATCTACGCACCGCTGGCCCACCGCCTGGGCATCGGCCACATCAAGTGGGAGCTGGAGGATCTGTCCTTCCGCTACCTCGAGCCGGAGCAGTACAAGCAGATCGCCCAGCTGCTGCACGAGCGTCGCCTCGACCGCGAGCAGTACATCACCAATGTCGTCCAGCAGCTCAAGGACGAACTGACCGCGGCCGGCATTCAGCCGGAAATCGACGGACGCGCCAAGCACATCTATTCCATCTGGCGAAAAATGCAGAAGAAGGGCCTGCAGTTCAGCCAGATCTACGACGTTCGCGCCGTTCGTGTGCTGGTTCCGGAAGTGCGTGACTGCTACACCGCGCTGGGTATCGTGCACACCCTGTGGCGGCACATTCCCAAGGAATTCGACGATTACATCGCCAACCCCAAGGAGAATGGCTATCGCTCGCTGCATACCGCGGTGATCGGCCCCGAGGGCAAGGTGCTGGAGGTGCAGATCCGCACCCACGCCATGCACGAGGAGGCCGAACTGGGGGTCTGCGCGCACTGGCGCTACAAGGGCACCGACGTCAATTCCGGTTCGGACCACTACGAGGAAAAGATCGCCTGGCTGCGTCAGGTACTCGAATGGCACGAAGAGCTGGGCGATATCGGCGGCCTGGCCGACCAGTTGCGCGTCGACATCGAGCCTGATCGCGTCTATGTGTTCACTCCGGATGGCCATGCCATCGACCTGCCCAAGGGCGCGACACCGCTGGATTTCGCCTACCGGGTGCACACCGAGATCGGCCACAACTGCCGCGGGGCGAAGGTCAACGGCCGCATCGTCCCGCTCAACTACAGCCTGCAGACCGGTGAGCAGGTGGAGATCATCACCAGCAAGCACGGCTCGCCGAGCCGCGACTGGCTGAACCCCAACCTGGGTTACATCACCACGTCACGTTCGCGGGCAAAGATCGTTCACTGGTTCAAGCTGCAGGCGCGCGACCAGAACGTCGCCGCCGGCAAGGCGCTGCTGGAACGCGAGCTGAGCCGCCTGGACCTGCCGCCGGTGGATTTCGACAAGCTGGCCGAAAAGGCCAACCTGAAGAACGCCGAGGACATGTTCGCCGCCCTTGGTGCCGGCGACCTGCGCCTGGCGCATCTGGTCAACATGGCCCAGCAGCTGGTCGAGCCGGAGCGCGGTTACGATCAGCTGGAGCTGATCCCGCGGCGTTCCGCGCCACACAAGCCCGGCAAGCGTGGCGATGTGCAGATCCAGGGCGTCGGCAACCTGCTGACGCAGATGGCTGGCTGCTGCCAGCCGCTGCCGGGCGACCCGATCGTCGGCTACATCACTCAGGGCCGCGGTGTCAGCATCCACCGCCAAGACTGCCCGTCGGTGCTGCAGCTGGCCGGTCGCGAGCCGGAGCGGATCATCCAGGTCAGCTGGGGCCCGGTGCCGGAGAAGACCTATCCGGTCGAGATCATGATCCGCGCGTACGACCGTGCCGGTCTGCTGCGTGATATCTCGCAGATGCTGCTCAATGAACGCATCAACGTGCTGTCGATGAACACCCGTTCGAACAAGGAAGACAGCACCGCACAGATGACGCTGACCATCGAGATCCCGGGGTTGAATGCCCTGGGGCGCCTGCTCAGCCGTATTTCGCAGCTGCCGAATATCATCGAGGCCAAGCGTCAGCGCGCTTCCTGATCATTCCGAACGGCTGCGCTCGATCCGGTGTAGTTGAAGGCCTACCGAAAAATGCGCATTGGCAATAGCCAACTCCGCTTTTCGGTAGGCGTTCGCCGGGCCGGCTCTTCGCTCGCGACGCCCGGTGCTGAGCGACCGTCGATAGCCAAGTCTCCTTGAGGAATCCCATGTACCAACTCCCCGACCTGCTACACCTGATGGCCCGGCTGCGCGATCCGCAGCACGGGTGCCCCTGGGATCTGCAACAGGACTACGCGAGTATCGTCCCGCACACGCTGGAGGAGGCCTACGAGGTGGCCGATGCCATCGAAAGTCGCGACTTCGAGCATCTCCCCGGCGAACTGGGCGATCTGCTGTTCCAGGTCGTCTACTACAGCCAATTGGCCCGGGAGGAGGGGCGCTTCGACTTCGCCACGGTGGTCGATGCCATTACCCGCAAGCTGGTGCGCCGACACCCGCATGTCTTTCCGGATGGTGACCTGTACGGCTCGCCGGAACTTCCGCGGCTCGATGAGGCGGCGATCAAGCGGCGCTGGGAGGAGATCAAGGCCGAGGAGCGCGCCGAGAAAGCCGCCGCGCCCGAGCAGCTGTCTCTTCTCGATGACGTTCCCAGCGCATTGCCGGCGCTCAGTCGCGCGGCGAAGCTGCAGAAGCGCGCCGCCCAGGTGGGCTTCGACTGGCCCGAGGCGCTGCCGGTGGTGGACAAGGTGCGCGAAGAACTGGACGAAGTGCTGGAGGCGATGAGCGAAAACGATCCGCAGGCCATCGCCGAAGAGCTGGGCGACCTGCTGTTCGTGGTGGTCAACCTGGCGCGCCATCTCAAGGTCGATCCGGAAAACGCCCTGCGTGCGGCCAACGGCAAGTTCGAGCGGCGCTTCCGCTTCATCGAACAGGCCTTGCGGGACGCGGGACGACCCATCGAGAATTGCGACCTCGAAGAGCTGGACGCCCTCTGGGGCGAAGCCAAGAAGGCCGAGCGGTCGCCGTCCTGCGGCTGAAGACGGCGCGCAGAGGTGGATGTCGTCTTGCGCATCCACCACAATGCCGCTCGGCGCCGCGAGGATTCGCAGCCACCGCGCCCATTTGAATTCACCCAAAAGACGAGCCGAAACATGAGTCTTTCCCTCCGTGACCAGCTGCTCAAAGCCGGGCTGGTCAACGAAAAGCAGGCCAAGCAGGCCGTCAAGCAGAAGCAGAAGCAGCAGCGCCTGGAGAAAAAGGGGCAGGTCGAGAAGGACGACTCCCAGCGCCAGGCCGCGTTGCAGGCCCAGGCCGAGAAGCTCGCCCGCGACCAGGAACTCAACCGTCAGCAGCAGGAGAAGGCGGAGCAGAAGGCCCGCGCCGCGCAGATCAAACAGCTGATCGAGACCAGCCGCCTGCCGAAGCTGACCACTGAGGACTACTACAATTTCGTCGACGACAAGAAGGTCAAGCGCCTTTCGGTCAACAAGCTGATGCGTGAAAAGCTGGCCAGTGGCTCGCTGGCGATCGTGCGGCACGGCGGCGGCTACGAGGTCATTCCGCGCGAAGCGGCGCTGAAGATCCAGGAGCGTGACCCGAAGCGCGTGGTGCAGCTCAACATCCGCACCGAAGAACCGGATGCCGACGATCCATACGCCGCCTATCAAGTTCCCGACGACCTGATGTGGTAAGCGCCGCGGGTGGGCGTGGCCTCCGACGGAAGGTGGGATAGAAACGCCTCGCCCGGCCCTCTACTACAGACCTGCCCGCTGCCGCGGGTGCATGCAGTGGAGGACATCATGCCCGCTCAATCGCTTCGTTATATCCCCAATGCTGACAGCCAGTACTGGCGCGCCGCCGGCGTGCCGGGCGATCCGGAGGAGCCGGGAGTGCCGACCCAGCCATCTGAGCCTGGTGAGCCCACCGTGCCGGATCAACCACCACCTGCGCCGGTGGCATAAGCCGGCTGTCGGTCTCTTCATGCATGACTGCGTCGCAGCGCTCCGGTGCCGCGACGCAGGCTTACTCCCCGAACGGGTAGGTATCCGGCACGACGCTCGCGTCGATGTCCTGCGAGCCGATGGGCGTCACCGCCTGCGTCTGCTCCAGCCAGATCAGCGCGTCGAACTGCTCGGCCAGGATGGCGCGAAAGTAATGACTCTGCCGCTCCGTCAGAGGCCGGTAGATGACGCCGATCGCACGCTCCAGTCGTGGATGGCTGAGTGCCTCGCGCAGCTTGCCCCGATCATCCCGCCAATCGGTCAGTGATGCCGGCACGCCGGCCCTTAGGAACAGCTGCTCCCAACTGTCGGGCCGCGACGGGATGACCTGCTTGCGCCGCATCGGCTCGTCCCAGTTGTCCGCCGCGGCCACCTCGCCGCGGTCGGTCGCCATGCCGATCAACACCGCGTCGCGGCCGAAGGCCGTGCGGCAGAGTTCGCCGATATTGAATTCGCCCCCCCAGCCCATCGAGGTCGCCGCGGCATTGCCGATGTGCGAGTTGTGCGCCCAGACCACTGCCTTGGCATCCGCGCCGCGATGATCGAGCACGGCACGCAGCGTATCGAACATGTGCCGGTCGCGCAGATTCCAGGACTCCGTCGAGCCGCGGTACATCGCCCGATAGTAGTGCTCCGCGGCAAGCACCACCCGCGCGTTGCGTTCGGCATTGAAGAAGCGCTCGCCGTCCTGGTCGATGTACGCCAGGCGCTGGATGAGCAGAGCCTGCAGTTGTTCAATGACGGCGTTTTCGCAGGAAGGCTGGCCGAGCATGACGTTGCGGCCATAGTCGGCCGGATCTTCCTGCCAGGGGCTCAGGCAACCATAGCGCCGCCGGGCAGCGGCGGCGGCCGCCGGATCGGTGCGATCCAGATAATCCAGCACTTCGCGCATCGAGCTGCCGAGGCTGTAGACGTCCAGGCCGCGAAACTCGACGCGCTGCTCGGCGGTCAGCGCGGCATTGTGTTCACGCAGCCAGCGCACGAAGCCGTCGACCTCGCGATTGCGCCACATCCAGCTCGGGAAGCGCTTGAAGGCATTTTCGGCCCAGGCGACGGGCTCGCGCTGCCGACAATGGCAGTCGATGCGCGCGGCATCGGGCCAGTCCGCCTCGACCGCGACGATGGAAAACCCGTGCTGTTCGATCAGCCGCCGGGTGATCGCGGCGCGGGCCCGATAGAACTCGGAACTGCCATGGCTGGCCTCACCGATCAGCACGACCCGGGCGTCGGCGTAGCGCTCGAAGGCGTCGGCGAAGCGCGGCTCGTCGAGGGCGGGTAGGGGCTCGGCATGCTGGCGCAGCAGGGCGACCAGCTGATCCTCGGATGGCTCGGATGAAAGTGCACGGGAGGCGCTCATGGGGTCGGACTCATTCTTCTCGTCGAACAAGGACACCACGGATGACTGGCCATCCGGAGTGTTGTTCCTCGTCCTGCAATTAAAGCTGCTAACTTTGAGGTGAGGGACCGAACCGCCGACGCCGGATGGGTCTAAAAACTTACAAAAACCAAAATGGGCGTTATTACGTTCACACGGGTTTCTTTAAGGCGAGGGGCATACCATGACGACCTGGATCATTGCGTACAACAAAGACGGCAACACTTCGATGCTGAAGATCGACTCCGAACACCAGCCGGACATCGACGATGCGGTCGAACTGGTGACGCGCAAGGCGGAAGAGCTCTATCCGGATCAGGAAAGCGAGCACGAGCACGATCCCGATCTCGAGGACACTCCCGCCACACGCCTTGCCGAACGCTACGGCATCACCATCACCGGTATATCCCAGGCCTGACCGGCGCCGAGTGCGCCACCGGCCACACCTCTCCATCCCCCACCACATAGATTCGCCAGCTGTCTTCGGTTGCCACCGTCATCGTGCCGGTGAAGCTGCCGAAGGCTGGCAGCAGGCTGAGTCGTTCGCCGATGCAAAAGCAGGGCAGACGCAGGCGCTGGCGCCCGCGACCCTGTAGCGGGAAGGCAGGGTGAGCGTGGCCCGCCAGCACGTGGTGGCTGGGGTGCGGCTGCGGTTCGTGCTGCAGCGCGTACGGCCCGAGCAGCAGCGGCTCGTTCACCACCTCGATGTCGAGCTGCGCCGGCGGGTCTCCTGCACGGCGGTCGTGGTTGCCGCGCACCAGGGTGATGGCCAGCTGGGGGTGACGCGAGCGCCATTCGGCCAGGCGCGCAAGCGTGGCCGGCGCATGGGATTCGGGTGCGTGCAGGAAGTCGCCGAGAAAGATCAGCTGGCGGCAGCAGTATCGGGCCAGCAGGCCGTCCAGCTGGCGCAGGTTGGCATCGGTGGTGCCATGGGGCACCGGCTGGCCGAGGCGACGATAGGCTGCGGCCTTGCCGAAATGGATGTCGGCCACCAACAGAGCCTGCTGTGCGGGCCAGTAGATCGCCTTTTCCGCCAGCAGCCAGAGTGTGGCGCCGGCCAGTTCGATGGGCTGGTAGGCGTTCATGATCCGTCGGTTCGTCCTGTGGTTCGGTTCATCAGGCGGGTTTGGCCTTTCTCGTGCGCGGCGTGCCGTCCTTGCGTGCGCGCGGCTTGCGTGGTCGCGGGGCGTCGCGCTCGACGGTGATCGTCGATTGTGGCTCGGGCTGGTAGCCGCCGGGACCGGCAGCCTTGTCCAGCTCCGCCACCATGCGGCGGATGCGGTCGGCGAGCTTCTCCGAAGTCATGCTTTCGCGAAAGCGCTCGACCATCAGAGGAAAGGCCAGCGGGGTCGCGCGCCGCACCTGGTGGACGTCCAGACGGCGCTGTTGCAGGCGTTGCAACGTCTGCTGCAAGCGCTCGACTTCCAGCTCCTGGCGCAGCACCTCTTCCTCGGCCTGGGTCAGCAGCAGATTGCCTGGATCGTACTGGCGGAACACATCGAAGAACAGGCCACTGGAAGCCTGCAGCTGACGCGCGCTCTTCTGCGCACCCGGGTAGCCGGAGAACACCAGCCCGGCGATGCGCGCGATCTCGCGAAAACGGCGGCGCGCCAGCTCACTGGCATTGAGGCTGGCGAGCACGTCGTGCAGCAGGTCGTTTTCGCTGAAAAGCTCCGGCGTCAGCCAGTGCAGCCAGTCCACCTCGGTGGCCGAAAGCAGTTCGAAGCCATAGTCGTTGACCGCGATTGAGAAGGTCAGCGGTTGACGCTGGCCCATGCGCCAGGCCAGCAGACTGGCCAGGCCCAGGTGCACATGGCGCCCGGCGAAGGGGTAGAGGAACAGGTGCCAGCCTTCGCGGGACTTCATCACCTCGGCCAGCAAGGTGGTCTTGGTGGGCAGCGCCGACCAGTCCATCTGGACGCGAAGCAGCGGTTCGACCAGGCGCATTTCGGGGGTGGTGAACTGCTCGCGCGAGGCAGCACCGAGCTGCTCGACCACGGCATCGGCCAGCTCGCTGGATAGCGGCATGCGCCCGCCGTTCCAGCGCGGCACGGCAGCCTTCTTGCCCGTCGCGCGGCTGACGTAGGCGGTCATGTTCTCGACCCGCACCAGCTCCAGCAGGCGACCGCCGAAGAGGAAGTTGTCGCCGGGGCGCAGGCGCGCGATGAAACCTTCCTCGATGCTGCCCAGCGAACGCCCGCTGCCGCCCTTGGCCCAGAACTTCACCGTCAGGCTGGCGTCGCTGACGATGGTGCCGATACTCATGCGATGGCGCAGCGCCACGCGGCGACAGGGTACTTTCCAGAGGCCGGTTTCGTCCGGCTCGACCCGCTGATAGTCGGGGTAGGCGGTCAGCGAATGCCCGCCATGGCGGACGAAGGCCAGCGCCCATTGCCAGTGCTCGTCGGTCAGCTCCCGGTAGGACCAGGCCTGGCGCACCTCGGCATAAAGTTCATCCGGGCGGAAGCCGCCGCCCAGGGCCATGCTCACCAGATGCTGCACCAGCACGTCGAGCGGGCGATGCGGTGCGCTGCGGGCCTCGATGCGACGCTCGGCGATGGCCACCTGGGCGGCGGCGGCTTCCACTACCTCTACGCTGTGGGTGGGCACCAGGGTGACCCGCGAGGTTCGCCCCGGCGCGTGTCCGGAGCGGCCGGCGCGCTGCATCAGCCGCGCCACGCCCTTGGGCGAGCCGATCTGCAACACCCGCTCGACCGGCAGGAAGTCCACGCCAAGATCCAGGCTGGAGGTGCAGACCACAGCCTTGAGCGCGCCCTGCTTGAGGCCCAGTTCGACCCAGTCGCGCACCTCGCGCGCCAGCGAGCCGTGGTGCAGGGCGATCAACCCGGCCCAGTCCGGCCGCGCATCCAGCAGCGCCTGATACCAGATTTCCGACTGCGAACGGGTATTGGTGAACACCAGGGTGGTCGCGGCGGAGTCGATCTCTTCGACCACCTGCGGCAGCATGCGCAGGCCGAGATGACCGGCCCAGGGGAAGCGCTCGATGCTCGGCGGCAGCAGGGTGTCGACGCGCAGGTCCTTGTCCACCTTGCCCTGCACCAGCCTGCCGCTGCCGGGGTGCAGCAGCACGTCCAGCGCGTGGGGCTGGTTGCCGAGGGTGGCGGAAAGGCCCCAGACGATCAGCTCCGGCATCCACTGGCGCAGGCGCGCCAGCGCCAGTTGCAGTTGCACGCCGCGCTTGTTGCCCAAGAGCTCGTGCCATTCGTCCACCACCAGCATGCGCAAACCGGCGAAGGCCTGGCGTGCATCGGCGCGGGTCAGCAGCAGGGTCAGGCTTTCCGGCGTGGTGACCAGCGCGCTGGGCAGACGCCGTCCCTGCCGCGCACGCTCGGCACCGCTGGTATCGCCGGTGCGCAGGCCGATGCTCCAGCCGATGCCGAGGTCGTCCAGCGGCGCCTGCAGGGCGCGGGCGGTGTCGGCGGCCAGGGCGCGCATCGGGGTGATCCAGAGCACCGTCAAAGGCGCGGGCTTGTCCGTCGCGGTGGGAGAGGGTGCCTTGGTCGCAAAGCGATTCAGGGCTCCGAGCCAGACGGCGTAGGTCTTGCCGGAGCCGGTGGTGGCGTGCAGCAGGCCCGATTCGCCATCGCCTATCGCTTGCCAGACCTCCTGCTGGAACGGGAAGGGTTGCCAGGCACGGCTGGCAAACCAGCCGGCAGCGAGGCTCTTGGGAGAGGGTTGGAATGAGGGCCGAGCGGGTGCCGGGAGCCTTGGTTTCATCCCAGCAATTCCCGTAGGGTGGCCAGGGTATCGGCTTCCTCCACCGGCTTGTCGAGGCGCCAGCGCAGCATGCGCGGGAAGCGCACGGCGATGCCGCTCTTGTGGCGGCTGCTGGCGGCGATGCCTTCGAAGCCGAGTTCGAACACCAGGGTCGGGGTGACGCTGCGCACCGGGCCGAACTTCTCCACGGTGGTCTTGCGCACGATGGCGTCCACCTTGCGCATTTCCTCGTCGGTGAGGCCGGAATAGGCCTTGGCGAAGGGCACGAGCTTGCGCTCAGGGTCGCCCGGCTCGCCGTCCCAGACGGCAAAGGTGTAGTCGGTGTAGAGGCTGGCGCGGCGGCCATGACCGCGCTGGGCATAGATCAGCACCGCATCGACGGAGTAGGGGTCGATCTTCCATTTCCACCAGACGCCGACGTCCTTGGTCCGACCGACGCCATACTGGGCCGCGCGCGCCTTGATCATCATGCCTTCCACGCCCAGCGCGCGTGAGGCTTCGCGCTGGCGGGCCAGATCCTGCCAATCCGCTCCGCTTACGAGTGGTGAAAGCATCAGCTGCGGGCTGGGGCATTGGCCCACGACCGCCTCGAGCTGCTGGCGGCGTTCGCGGTGCTCGCGCTGCCGCCAGTCGTCGCCCTGCCATTCCAGCAGGTCGTAGGCGAGCACCGCCACCGGCGCATCCTGCAGCACCTTGGCGGTCAGGTTCTTGCGGCCGATGCGCTGTTGCAGCAGGGCGAAGGGCTGTACGCCGAAGCCATCGGCGCTGGGCTCGCCGGTGCTGGCGGCGTCGAACAGCTCGCCGGCCGGGGTCTCCGGGGCATGCTTCCAGACCAGGATCTCGCCATCGATCACCGTGCCGTCGGGCAGGCAGCGGGCCAGTTCGCACAGCTCGGGAAAACGCTCGCTGACCAGCTCCTCACCGCGCGACCAGACCCAGATCTGCCCGTCGCGCTTGACCAGCTGGGCGCGGATGCCATCCCACTTCCATTCGATGAACCAGTTGTCCGGCGCGCCAAGCAGCGTGTCGAACGTGTCCACCGGGGCCTGCAGCGCATGAGCGAGAAAGAACGGGTAGGGCTGGCCACCACGCTGGGCATGCTCATGCTCGGATTCTTCGGCGATCAGCGCGCGATAGCCCTCGGCGCTGGGCCGATGGGACAGGTCGGTGTAGCCGACCAGGCGCTGCGCGACGCGCTTGGGGTCGAGGTCGGCCAGCGAGGCCAGCGCGCGAGTGACTAGCAGCTTCGACACGCCGACGCGAAAGGCGCCGGTGATCAGCTTGATGCAGACCATCAGGCTGAGCCGATCCAGCTGTGCCCAGAGCGCCGGCAAGCGTTCGGCCAGCTCCTCCGGCGGCAGGCCGCGCAGCGGTAGCAGTCGGTCCTGCATCCACACGGCCAGCCCGTCCTCGGAGCTGTGTTCGGCCTCGGACATCAGCAGCGAGATGGTCTCGGCCATGTCGCCAACGGCCTGGTAGCTTTCCTCGAACAGCCATTCGGGCAGGCCCGCCGCCTGCATGGCGGTTTCGCGCAGGGCGCGGGTCGGGACCAGTTGACGCGGGCGACCGCCGGCCAGGAAGTAGACCGCCCAGGCAGCGTCGGACGGATCGGCCTCGCGAAAGTAGTCGCGCATCGCGGCCAGTTTGGCATTGCTCGACGTGGTGGCGTCCAGGCGACTGTAGAGCGTGGCGAAGGCTTTCATGCGGCGCCTCCGCTTCGGCGGTCGCCGCGCCACGGGAAAGCGGCGTGGCCTTCGATCATGCGGTGCCCTCCGTCGCGGCATCGTCCTCTTCGCCGTATTCGGTGGCGAAGGCCTGGGCATCAAGGCCGCGCATTTCGCGCAGGTAGCGCACCAGCACCGCAACGGAGCCGTGGGTGACCATTACCCGTTCGGCGCCGGTCTGCTCGATGGCCCAGAGCAGGCCTGGCCAGTCGGCATGGTCGGAAAGCACGAAGCCGCGGTCGACGCCGCGCCGACGGCGGGTGCCGCGCAGCATCATCCAGCCGCTGGCGAAGGCGTCGGCATAGTCACCGAAGCGGCGCATCCATGTGCTGCCGCCAGCCGAGGGCGGGGCGAGGATGATGGCCTGCTTCAGGCGCGGATCACCCTTCTTCAGGTCACCGGCATACACGGTCGGCGGCAGGTGGATGCCGCCCTCGCGATAGACCTTGTTCAGCGGCTCTACCGCGCCATGCACGACGATGGTGCCGATGCTTTCATCCAGGCCGTGCAGGATGCGCTGCGCCTTGCCGAAGGCATAGCAGAACAGCACCGAGGCCCGTCCGGCCGCGGCGTTGGCGCGCCACCAGTCGTTGATCTCGCGGAAGACCTCGGTTTGCGCCGGCCACTTGTAGATCGGCAGGCCGAAGGTCGATTCGGTGATGAAGGTATGGCAGCGCACCGGCTCGAACGGCGCGCAGGTGCCGTCCGGCTCGACCTTGTAGTCGCCCGAAGCGACCCAGACTTCGCCCTTGTATTCCAGGCGCACCTGGGCCGAGCCGAGTACATGACCAGCGGGATGAAAGCTGAGCTTTACGCCGTGATGCTCGATGGATTCGCCATAGGCCAGTGTCTGCAGCGGCATATCCGCGGCGATGCGCGAACGCAGGATGCCTTCGCTGTCGCGGGAGGCCAGGTAATGGCCCATCCCCCAGCGTGCGTGGTCGCCATGGGCGTGGGTTATGACGGCGCGATCGACCGGCCGCCAGGGGTCGATATAGAAATCACCGGGCGGGCAATACAGCCCTTCGGGGCGGGCAACGACAAGATCCATGAGTACAGGCGCTTTGCGGGCTTGTAGGTTTGGAGCATGGCGCAGCGCTGCGAGTTCGCCCGATCAGCGCGAGGTGGGCCGAAGCCCACCCTACCGGTTGCTGAAAATGACCGGGCGGCTGTTTGTTGCGGTGGGCTGCGTCAGTCCGCCAGCTTGAGGTGCGATATGTCCGGCGTGGGCCCGTCGACGGCGCGCGGCATCTCGCTCATGTCGCTGCCCACCGGAGCCAGGCTGAATTGCGTGAGGTCCACGCGCGGGGCCTCGGGTTCGGGACGGGCGTCCTGCAGGTCGACGCCAACCGGTGCGATACCGAAGTCCGGCGCCTCGACGTCGCTGAAGGCGGCCATGTATTCATCCCGCGGCGTTACCTTCAGTGCGCCAGGTGTCTCGCCGGGCCGAGCCGTTGCAGGTGCGGTGCTCGCAGGGGTAGCGACAGGCGTGGCGGGTGGTGGCGGCGCCAGCTCGATTTCCTCGACATCCACCGGCATCGGTTTGACCTCGACCTGGGCACCGGCGCGCTCCATGGCCTGGCGGTATTTTTCCACCGCAGCGAAGTCCAGGTTCTGCTTGATCACGATGCGGCGCCCGGAGAACAGCAGCGCGATGCGCTGGGCATCGGCCTGGAACAGCCTGGTCAGGTTGGCTTCGACCTGTTCGAGCTTCGCGCCGGGGAGCAGCTGGCCGGAAAAGGCAATCTCGTAGAGGCTCATGGGTTGCTCCTTGTAGCGCTGGCGGGTGGGGACGGCCATGCCGTCGTCTGGTGAGAAGTTAAACGAGGTGGCGATGATCTGGCAAAGCGCGAAATGCTGCGCTTGTCGGCGTCACAACTTCGCCAGGCATGGCTCAAGGCAGCGGCGCGAAGAGCGCTTCGATGTCCTGCTCGGCCAGCTGCCAGCCGCCTTCACCGCTGCCCTCCAGCACGCCGGCGGCCAGCTCGGCCTTGCGCGCCTGCAGCTCGCGGATACGCTCCTCGACGGTGCCGCGGGTGATCAGACGATAGACGAACACCGGCTTGTCCTGCCCGATGCGATAGGCGCGGTCGGTAGCCTGGTTCTCGGCAGCGGGGTTCCACCAGGGATCGTAATGGATCACCGTGTCGGCGGCCGTCAGGTTCAGTCCGGTGCCGCCGGCCTTCAGGCTGATGAGAAACAGCGGCACTTCGCCGGCCTGGAAGCGTTCGACCGGCGTGCGTCGATCATCGGTCTCGCCGGTCAGCTTGACGTAGGTGATGCCGCGCTTGAGCAGCGCCTGTTCGATCAGAGCCAGCATCGAGGTGAACTGGGAAAACAGCAGCACGCGGCGTCCTTCGCTCATCAGCTCGTCGAGCATGTCCAGCAGGCTGTCCAGCTTGCCCGAGCTGCTGCCGCGAGACGTCGCAACGGCATCGCCCTTGAGCAGGCGCAGATCGCAGCAGACCTGACGCAGCTTGAGCAGCGCCTCGAGGATGACCATCTGGCTGCGCGCCAGGCCCTTGCGCTCGATTTCATCGCGGACCTTGCGGTCCATGGCCAGGCGTAGCGTCTCGTAGCGTTCGCGCTGGGCGGGCGACAGCTCGACCCAGTGGACGAACTCGTTCTTGGCCGGCAGCTCGGTGGCCACCTGTTCCTTGGTGCGGCGCAGCAGGAACGGCCGCAGGCGCGCGCGCAGATGTGCCAGACGGGCCTCGTCGCCATGCTTCTCGATGGGGTTGCGGTAATCCTGGGTGAAGCGCCGCGCATCGCCGAGCCAGCCGGGCATGAGGAAGTGGAGCAGCGACCATAGCTCGCCCAGGTGGTTTTCCAATGGCGTGCCGGTCAGGCACAGCCGTTGCCGGGTCTGCAGTTCGCGCACCGCCTGGGCGGCCTTGCTGGAGGGGTTCTTGATGTGCTGCGCCTCGTCGAGGATGAGCAGATGCAGCGGTTGCTCGCGCAGCACGGCGATGTCGCGTGTCAGCAAGGCGTAGCTGGTCAGCAGCAGGTCGTGATCGGCGATCCCGGCGAAGTGCTTCTGTCGACCACTGCCGGTGAGTGTCAGCACGCGCAGGTGCGGGGCGAAACGGCTGGCTTCGTCCTGCCAGTTGGGGATCAGGCTGGTAGGCATCACCACCAGCGCGGGGCGGTCCAGGCGTCCGGCCTGCTTTTCGGCGAGGATGTGCGCCAGGCTCTGCAGTGTCTTGCCGAGGCCCATGTCATCACCGAGGATGCCGCCGGCGCCCAGTTCGCGCAGGGTCTGCATCCAGGCCAGGCCCTGCAGCTGGTAGGGCCGCAGGGTGGCGTTCAGCGAGGCGGGTGGCTGGCCGGGCTGGGCGCCAGGGCTGTGCAGGCGTCGAGCGAATGCACGCAGCTGCTCGCCCCCGCGCCAGTGCGGCGACAGGCCTTCCAGGCCGGTCAGGCGCGCGCCGTCGGCCTTGCTCAGACGCAGCGCGGGGCCATCCATCGGCTCGCGCATATAGAGTTCGCCCAGCGTCGCCAGGATCGGCTTGATGCGGGAGAAGGGCAGAGCCACCTGCAGCGGTTGCCCGTCGCGTCGCTCCAGCTGCACGCGCAGCTGCTCGTCATCGCCCCGCTGTGCCAGTGCTCGCGGCGTGAGCAGCTGAGGGCTCTGGCGGATCAGGCGCAGGAGCACGGGCAGTATGCCGATGCGCTGGCCATCGACGACGATACCGAGGTCGAGGTCGAACCAGTCGTCCGCCGCGGACTCGTCGATCTCGGCGTACCAGGCGTCGATGGCGGTGAGGTCGTAGGCGAAGCCCGGGTGAATGTCGATCTGCCAGCCCTGGCGACGCAGTTCCGGCAGCTGCTGCTGGACGAATCTGATCCAGGCCTCCTCGCCGGGCAGCTGGAACATCTCCGCCGACTCCTTCGGCAAGGCCAGGCTCTGGCGCAACGCCGGACGGAAGCCCAGCTGCTCCAGTTGCTTGCGCAATGCCTGCTCGGCCTGCGGCTGGCGGGCGATGAGCTGGAGCTCGTCGTCCGCCGGATGGCGAATGCGCTCGCCGTCGCGCTTGCCATGCACGCGCGCTGAGCCATAGAGAAACGCCAGGCCCGCCCGGTGCTGGTATTCGCTGACCATGCGCCGGTTGCTGGGCTGGTAGTTGGTCGCCAGATGGCTGCCCAGGCTGAGCAGCGGCACCGGCGCGAGATCGTCGATCCGCCGCTCTGGGCGCGAAGGCAGTGCTGGGGCCACGGTTCAGGCCCCCGCTGCAGGGATGCGATGCCGCCGCCGGGGGCGCAAAGGCAACAGGCTCATAGCCGTCTGAGCTCGATCAGCAGCCCAAGGCTGTCGTGATCGATGTAGGTCAGCCGGCCGGGTACCAGGCGGACCCGCTGCGTCAGGCGTTCGCTGGCGAGCAGCTGGCCGTACTCGCCGAAGCGGTTGACCCAGAACGTCATGTCCGTCTGCATGTAGCGGCCCGGTCGCAGCTTCAGCGTGCCCTGGATCGGATAGTGTTCGAAGTGGCGCTGGCCCTGGTGAATGGCGATGGCCGGGCCGTCGTCGCTGACCGGCTGCTGCCAGGCGCGGTGCAGCAGCACCTGATAACCCTGCTCCGGGGTCAGTCGGGCGGCGATGTGCTCCAGCGCCGGCTGCCGCTCGGCGCGGCGCTCCAGCGGCCGGGCTTGCCGCGCCCAGTCGTAGGGCGCGTGCTGGCTGGCCTCCAGCGGCGTGGCGTGGCGGAACAGGATTAGCTCGACGCGATACAGCGCCTCGGCGTGCACCTGCGGCGCCAGCCACAATAACAACAGGGCCAGATAGCGACGCGGCATCTAGGAACCTTGCTCGTTGGGCGCCAGCCGCTCAAGCAGCGCTTCCAGGGTGTTGAAGCGCTCCTCGGGACGCTCCATGGGCACCTGGAACTTGAACAGCGTGGCGCCTTCGAACTTGTAGCGGTTCGGCTGGCTCTGGATCAGCTTGATCAGCACCATCGGGTCAACCGAAGTGTCGGCCGAGAACTCGATGCGTCCGCCCTGCGGGCCGGCGTCGATCTTGGTGATGCCCAGCTTTTCGGCCTGCAGCTTGAGCAGGGTCAGGCGCACCAGGTTCTTGGTCGGTTCGGGCAACAGGCCGAAGCGGTCGATCATCTCAACCTGCAGTTCCTTCAGACCGTCCTCGTCGGCGGCGTTGGCGATGCGCTTGTAGAGAATCAGGCGCGCGTGCACGTCCGGCAGATAGTCCTCGGGGATCAATGCCGGCAGGCGCAGGTTGATCTCCGGGCCGCCACCGAGCGGCTGCTCCAGGTTTGGTTGTTCGCCCTTGCGGATGGCCTTGACCGCACGCTCGAGCATTTCCATGTACAGGGTGAAGCCGACGGCCTGGATCTGCCCGCTCTGGCCTTCGCCGAGCAGCTCGCCGGCACCGCGGATTTCCAGGTCGTGGGTGGCCAGGACAAAGCCGGCACCGAGGTCCTGGGCGTTGGCGATGGCTTCCAGACGCTTCTGCGCATCATCGGTCATGGCCTTGCGCGGCGGGGTGAGCAGATAGGCATAGGCCTGGTGATGGCTACGGCCGACGCGGCCGCGCAGCTGGTGCAGCTGGGCCAGGCCGAACTTGTCGGCGCGCTCGATGATGATGGTGTTGGCGCTGGGCACGTCGATGCCGGTTTCGATGATGGTCGAGGCCACCAGCACGTTGAAGCGCTTGTGGTAGAAATCGCTCATCACCTGCTCGAGGTCGCGTTCGCGCATCTGTCCGTGGCCGATGGCGATGCGTGCCTCGGGTACCAGTGCCTGCAGGTCGGCGGCGCACTTCTCGATGGTCTTGACGTCGTTGTGCAGGTAATAGACCTGGCCGCCACGCAGCAGCTCGCGCAGCAGCGCTTCCTTGATGGTCGGGTTGTTGGCCTCCATGACGAAGGTGCGCACCGACAGCCGGCGCGCCGGTGGCGTGGCGATGATCGACAGGTCGCGCATGCCGGCGATGGACATGTTCAACGTGCGCGGAATCGGCGTGGCGGTCAGGGTGAGGATGTCCACCTCGCTGCGCAGCGCCTTGAGCTGCTCCTTCTGGCGCACACCGAAGCGGTGTTCCTCGTCGATGATGACCAGGCCCAGGTTGCTGAACTTGACATCGTCCTGCAGCAGCTTGTGGGTGCCGATGAGGATGTCGATCTTGCCTTCGGCCAACTCGGTGATGGCGTTCTGCACTTCCTTGGCGGACTTGAAACGGCTCATCACCTCGACCCGCACCGGCCAGTCGGCGAAGCGGTCGCGGAAGCTGTTGTAGTGCTGCTGGGCGAGCAGGGTGGTGGGCACCAGCACCGCCACCTGCTTGCCGCCGTGCACGGCAATAAAGGCGGCGCGCATGGCGACTTCGGTCTTGCCGAAGCCGACATCGCCACACACGAGACGGTCCATCGGCTTGGCCGACAACAGGTCCTCGCGCACCGCGTCGATGGCGGCCTGCTGGTCCGGCGTTTCCTCGAAGGGGAACCCGGCGGCGAAGGTTTCGTAGTCGACCTGCGGGTCCTTGAAGGCATAGCCCTGGCGCGCGGCGCGGCGGGCGTAGATGTCGAGCAGTTCTGCAGCCACGTCGCGCACCTGCTCGGCGGCCTTGCGCTTGGCTTTCTGCCAGGTTTCCGAGCCGAGCTTGTGCAGTGGCGCCAGGGCGTCGTCGCTGCCGGTATAGCGGGCGATCAGATGCAGGCTGGCGACCGGCACGTAGAGTTTGGCCTCGTCAGCGTACTGCAGCAGGAGGAATTCCTGCGCCTGGCCTTCGATTTCGAGGGTGACCAGCCCCTGATAGCGGCCGACCCCATGATCGATATGCACCACCGGCGCGCCTTCGCGCAGCTCGGTGAGGTTCTTGATGACGTTGTCGCCGCCGTCGCGACTCTTCTCGCGCCGCCGGCGTTGCATGACGCGCTGGCCGAACAGCGGGCTTTCCGCGACCAGGGCGACTTCGTCCAGCAGCAAGCCTTCGTCGAGCGGGGCGATGGCGATCGCCAGGCGCTCCTCGCTGGCGAGGAACCCGCCCCAGCCTTCGACTTCCTGCGGGCGCAGCTTCAGGCGCGCCAGCAGCTCCAGCAGCACTTCGCGGCGCCCCGCGGATTCGGCGGTGAACAGCACGCGCCCCGGGAAACCGTCGAGGAACTGGCGCAGCTTGCCCAATGGCTCGCTGGCCTTGGATTCGATCGCCAGTTCCGGCAGGGGCTGCGCAGGGAAGCGCTCGCGGCCGATGCCGGGTTCCACGTCCTGCTGGCTGGCAACCACGCGCGGCCACAGCTTGAGCCGGGCGAAGCAGTCTTCCACCGGCATGAACAGCTCGGCCGGCGGCAGCAGCGGGCGCTCGGGGTCGACGCGGCGCTCCTCGTAGCGATTGCGCACGTCATTCCAGAACTGCTCGGCGGCCTGCTCGATGCCGGGCAGGGAAAACACCTGGCTGTCTTCGGGCAGATAGTCGAAGAGGGTTGCCGTCTCCTCATAGAAAAGCGGCAGGTAGTATTCGATACCGGCGGGCGTGATGCCGGTGGACAGGTCCTGGTAGATCGGGCAGCGACGGAAGTCGACGTCGAAACGCTCGCGGAAACGTGCCCGGAAGCCGGTGACCGCTTCCTTTTTCAGCGGAAATTCCCGGGCTGGCAGCAGACGGATCGACTCCACCATGTCGATGGAGCGCTGATTCTCCGGATCGAAGGTACGCAGGGTTTCGATCTCGTCATCGAACAGGTCGATACGGTAGGGCAGGGCGCTGCCCATGGGGAACAGATCGATCAACGCGCCACGCACGGCGAACTCGCCATGTTCGTAGACCGTGTCCACGCAGCGATAGCCGGCCGCTTCCAGACGCAGGCGCATCTGCTCGACATCCAGCTTCTGCCCAACATCCAACACCAGGCTCGAACCGAGCAGAAAGCGCTTGGGCGCCAGCCTGTGTAGGGCGGTGGTGATCGGCACTACCAGCACGCCATGGCTCAGTTCAGGCAGCTGGTAGAGCGTGGCGATACGCTGGGAAACGATGTCCTGATGCGGCGAGAACAGGTCGTAGGGCAGCGTTTCCCAATCCGGAAAATGCAGAACCGGCAGCTCCGGAGCGAAGAAGGCGAGTTCTTCCTGCAGGCGCTCGGCGCTCTGGCTGTCGGCGGTGAGGAGGAGCGTGAAGCGTTCGGCGTTGTTGGCTGCTTCGGCAATCGCCAGGCTCAGCGCGGCTCCTGGAAGATTGCCCCAGTGTTGCTTGCCGCTGGCGGCAGGCAGAGGGGGAAGGCGCAAGACGGACACGAGTGGGCGTGGCTCCGATCAAAAAATAGGCCGCCGGGATTGTAACTATCGAGGTGCTCGGCTGTCAGTGTTTCGTCCGCTGCAGATTGCCGGCGCTAGGGTGCGCCGTCATAATGTAGCCCCTTTTCTCAGCCCCTACATGTTGGAAGGAACTGCCCGTGACTCAGAAGCCCGACCAGTGTCTTGGTGAATGGATTGACCGCGAAGCCCTCGCCGAAGCGATGATTCCGCTGATTGGTCAGCTGTATCGCAACAACAACGTGGTGACTTCGATCTACGGTCGTGGCCTGATCAACCGTTCGGTGATCGCCATCCTCAAGGCGCACCGTTTCGCCCGTCACCGCATCGCCGACGAAACCGAGCTGTCGGTGCATGACACCTTCCAGATCCTCAAGACCATGAGCGAGATGAACCTCGGCGCCGCCTCGGTCGATCTCGGCAAGCTGGTCGCCAAGTACAAGGATGCCGGCAACGGCCGCAGCCTCGAGCAGTTCGTGCGCGAAGAGCTGGCCGAGGTCGCCGACAAGCGTCACGCTGCTACCGGGCACAAGGGTACTGACGTCGTGCTGTACGGTTTCGGCCGCATCGGCCGCCTGCTGGCGCGCATCCTGATCGAGAAGACCGGTGGTGGCGACGGCCTGCGCCTGCGCGCCATCGTCGTGCGCAAGGGTTCCGACAACGATCTGGTCAAGCGCGCCAGCCTGCTGCGTCGCGACTCGGTGCATGGTCCCTTCGATGGCACCATCACCATCGATGAGGCGAACAACACCATCACCGCCAATGGCAACCTGATCCAGGTGATCTACTCCAACGATCCGGCCTCGGTGGACTACACCCAGTACGGCATCGAGAACGCTCTGCTGGTGGACAACACCGGCAAGTGGCGTGACGCCGAAGGTCTGGGGCAGCACCTCAAGTGTCCGGGCGTCGCTCGTGTGGTGCTCACTGCGCCGGGCAAGGGCGAGCTGAAGAACATCGTGCATGGCATCAATCATGGCGACATCACTGCCGATGACAAGATCATCTCCGCGGCTTCCTGCACCACCAATGCCATCGTGCCGGTGCTCAAGGCGGTGAACGATCAGTACGGCATCGTCAACGGCCACGTCGAAACCGTGCATTCCTACACCAACGACCAGAACCTGATCGACAACTTCCACAAGGGCAGCCGCCGTGGCCGTAGCGCTGCGCTGAACATGGTCATCACCGAGACCGGCGCCGCCACTGCAGCTGCCAAGGCGCTGCCGGTGCTCAAGGGCAAGCTGACCGGCAACGCGATCCGCGTGCCGACGCCGAACGTTTCGATGGCCATCCTCAACCTGAACCTGGAGAAGGCCACCAGCCGCGACGAGATCAACGAGTACCTGCGCCAGATGGCCATGCACTCTGACCTGCAGAAGCAGATCGATTTCGTCAACTCGCAGGAAGTTGTATCCACTGATTTCGTTGGTTCTCGCCATGCCGGCGTGGTGGACGCCGAGGCGACCATCTGCAATGACAATCGCGTCGTGCTGTACGTCTGGTACGACAACGAATTCGGTTACAGCTGCCAGGTGGTACGTGTGATGGAAGACATGGCAGGGGTCAACCCGCCGGCCTTCCCGCGCTAAGCGTCGCGGCGGCAAGCAGAAACGGGAGCCCTGGCTCCCGTTTCGCGTTTCTGGCGCACCGGTTCGAGCGTAAATCCTGCGAGGTTGAGCGGTCGGTGATCAGGGGCCGGGTGCGGTCGGGATAATTTTGCTTCTCTTGTCTCGAGTCAAAAATCCGCAATGCCTGGGTGGTCAGTCAAGGCATACGACCTCTATAATCGGGCGGATTTTTTACCTGGGTCCGCGACATGGTGTCGCGCCAATAACGTATTGGTGCGCGCAGTGCAATCCTACTTTGCGCCATGCCGCCGGGCCTGCCAAAAAAAGCTTTCTAAAATCAGTGGTTAGGCAAACCGATGATCAATATAAAACGAGGGCTTGACTTGCCCATAGTCGGCGCGCCGACGCAGCGTATCGAGGCCGGAAGGCCCGTACGCAGCGTCGCCGTCATCGGCTTCGACTATCCGACCATGAAGCCCACCATGGCTGTGCAGGTCGGTGATCGGGTCAAGCTGGGGCAGATCCTTTTTTCCGACAAGAAGTCCGAAGGCGTTCACTACACGGCGCCCGGTGCTGGCGTCGTCAGTGCAGTGCACCGCGGTGAAAAGCGCGTGCTGCAGTCGGTGGTTATCGACCTCGAGGGCGATGACGAAATCACCTTCGCGAGCTACTCGTCCGACCAGCTGGAAGGCCTGAGCAGCGAACAGGTGCGCGAGAACCTGCAGCAGTCCGGCCTGTGGACCGCACTGCGCACGCGTCCGTTCAGCAAGGTGCCGGCGGTCGATGCGGTGCCTAACTCCATCTTCGTGACAGCCATCGATACGCATCCCTTGGCGGCCGATCCTGCGGTGATCATCGCCGAACAGGCAGAAGCCTTCGAGGCAGGCCTCAAGGTGCTCGGCAACCTGGCCAAGGTGTTCCTGTGCAAGGCCCCAGACGCGTCGCTGCCCGGCGAATCCCTGGCCAAGGTGCAGGTCGAGGCCTTCAGCGGCCCGCATCCGGCGGGTCTGGCAGGTACCCATATCCATTTCCTTGATCCGGTGAGTGCAAGCAAGAGCGTCTGGACCATCGGTTATCAGGACGTGATCGCCGTCGGCAAGCTGTTCACCAGCGGACGCCTGTGGGTCGAGCGCGTCGTCGCTCTGGGCGGCCCGGTCGTCGAGAATCCTCGCCTGGTTCGCACCCGCCTCGGTGCTAACCTCGACGAGCTGACTGCCGGCGAACTGCAGCCTGGCGCCAATCGCGTCGTATCCGGCTCGTTGTTGGGCGGCCGTACCGCCCATGGCGCGTTCGCCTATCTCGGTCGCTACCACCAGCAGGTGTCGTGCCTGCGCGAGGGCAAGGAGCGCGAGATGCTGCACTACATGCGTGCCGGCGTGGAGAAGCACTCCATCCTCAACATCTATATCTCCAAGCTGATGGGCGGCAAGAAGTTCGCGTTCTCCACATCCACCAACGGCAGTCCGCGCGCCATGGTGCCGGTGGGCAACTACGAGGAGGTCATGCCTCTGGACGTGCTGCCGACCCAGCTGCTGCGTGCCTTGATCGTGGGCGACACCGAGGTGGCGCAAAAGCTTGGCTGCCTTGAGCTGGATGAAGAAGATCTGGCGCTGTGCACCTACGTCTGTGCCGGCAAGTACGAATACGGCCCGATCCTGCGGGACAATCTGACCCGCATCGAGAAGGAGGGTTAAGGCATGGGCATTCGCGCATTCCTCGACAAGATCGAGCATCACTTCGAAAAAGGCGGCAAGTACGAAAAGTGGTATGCACTGTACGAAGCGGCCGACACCTTCCTCTATCGTCCCGGTAGCGTCACCAAGACCACCGCTCACGTGCGCGACGGCATCGACCTCAAGCGCATGATGATCACCGTCTGGCTGTGCACCTTCCCGGCGATGTTCTTCGGCATGTGGAACACCGGCTACCAGGCCAACCTGATCTATGCGCAAAGCCCCGACCTGCTGGCTGCCCAGGAAGGCTGGCGTTTTGCGCTGATCGGTGCTTTTGCCGGCTTCGATCCCAACAGCCTGTGGGACAACTTCATCCAGGGCGCGGCCTACTTCCTGCCCATCTACGCGGTGACATTCATCGTCGGTGGCTTCTGGGAAGTGCTGTTCGCCTCGATCCGCAAGCATGAAGTCAACGAAGGTTTCTTCGTGACCTCCGTGCTGTTCGCCCTGATCCTGCCGCCGACCATCCCGCTGTGGCAGGTCGCGCTGGGCATCAGCTTCGGCGTGGTGATCGGCAAGGAAATCTTCGGCGGTACCGGCAAGAACTTCCTCAACCCGGCGCTGACCGCGCGGGCCTTCCTGTTCTTCGCCTATCCGGCACAGATGTCCGGTGATGCAGTGTGGACCGCGGTCGATGGCTATGCCGGTGCAACCGCGCTGAGCCTGGGCTTCGCAGGTGGCATCGAGAATGTGATCAGCAGCGGCATCACCTGGATGGACGCCTTCGTCGGCACCATTCACGGCTCGATCGGTGAAACCAGCACCCTGGCCATCTTCATCGGCGGCGTCGTCCTGATCGGCAGCAAGATTGCCTCCTGGCGCATCGTCACCGGTGTGATGCTGGGCATGATTGCGCTGAGCACGCTGTTCAACCTGATCGGCTCCGAGACCAACCCGCTGTTCGGCATGCCCTGGTACTGGCACATGGTCGTCGGTGGCTTCGCCTTCGGCATGATCTTCATGGCGACCGACCCGGTGTCGGCCTCCATGACCAATACCGGCAAGTGGGTGTTCGGCATCCTCATCGGCGTCATGGTCGTGCTGATCCGCGTGGTCAACCCCGCCTTCCCGGAAGGCATGATGCTGGCGATCCTGTTCGCCAACCTGTGTGCGCCGCTGATTGACCATTTCGTCATTCAGGCCAATATCAAGCGGAGGCTGGCACGTAATGTCTAGTCAGAAAGAATCCACCGTTCGCACGCTGACGGTAGCCCTGTTGGTCTGCCTGGTGTGCTCCATCTTCGTGGCCGGTGCCGCCGTGGCATTACGTCCGACCCAGCAGGAAAACCGCCTGCTGGACAAACAGCGCAGCATCCTGGCCATTGCCGGCCTGGGTGAGGCCGGCATGTCCGCGAACAAGGTCAAGCAGCTGTTCAACGAGCGTATCGTTGCGCGTCTGGTCGATCTGGAAACCGGCAAGTTCAGCGACGAGTTCGACGCCAAGACCTTCGATCCGCTGGTCGCGGCCAAGGACCCTGCGCTGTCCAAGGCCCTGCCAGGCGAGCAGGACATCGCCTCGATCAAGCGTCGTGAGCGTTACAGCACTGTCTATATCGTCGAAGGCCAGGGCGAAGGCGAGATCGATACGCTGATCCTGCCAGTGCGCGGTTACGGCCTGTGGTCCACCCTCTATGGCTTCATGGCCGTCAAGGGTGATCTGGATACCGTGGCGGGCTTCGGCTTCTATCAGCACGGCGAAACACCCGGCCTAGGTGGTGAGGTCGACAATCCGAAGTGGCGCGGCCAGTGGCCGGGCAAGGAACTGTTCGATGACAACGGCAAGCTGGCCGTACAGATCGTCAAGGGCGGGGTCGACCCGCAGAGCCCGCGTGCCAATCATCAGGTCGACGGCCTGGCCGGCGCGACCCTGACCAGCAACGGTGTCAACAGCCTGTTGCGGTTCTGGCTGGGCGAGAACGGCTTCGGTCCATTTATCGCTAATCTGCGCGCTGGGGAGGCTTGATCATGTCGCAACCCACTGTGAAAGAAGTACTGCTCAACCCGATCTTCAACAACAACCCCATTGGCCTGCAGATCCTCGGGATCTGTTCGGCACTGGCGGTGACCTCCAACCTCAACACCGCGTTGGTCATGTCGGTGGCGCTGACCCTGGTCTGTGCCTTCTCGAACCTGTTCATCTCGATGATCCGCAGCCAGATCCCGAACTCGATCCGCATGATCGTGCAGATGGTGATCATCGCCTCGCTGGTTATCCTGGTTGACCAGGTGCTCAAGGCCTATGCCTTCTCGCTGTCCAAGCAGCTGTCGGTGTTCGTTGGCCTGATCATCACCAACTGCATCGTGATGGGGCGTGCCGAAGCCTTCGCCATGCAGAACCCCCCGCTGCTGTCGTTCTTCGACGGTATCGGCAACGGCCTGGGCTACAGCGCCATGCTGATCGCGCTCGGCATCGTTCGCGAACTGTTCGGAGCTGGCAAGCTGATGGGTTACACCATTATTCCAGTTGTGAACGACGGTGGTTGGTATCAGCCCAACGGCTTGCTGCTGCTGCCACCTTCGGCGTTCTTCCTGATCGGTCTGTTCATCTGGGGCATTCGCACCTGGAAGAAGGAACAGGTCGAGAAGCCTGCCTTCAAGATGGCGCCGCAAGTCTCGAACAAGGAGGCTTACTAATGGAGCACTACATCAGCTTGTTCGTCCGTGCGGTGTTCATCGAGAACATGGCGCTGGCGTTCTTCCTCGGCATGTGTACCTTCATCGCGATTTCCAAAAAGGTGGAAACCGCAATCGGCCTGGGTATCGCGGTCATCGTGGTGCAGGCCATTACCGTGCCTGCCAACAACCTGATCTACACCTACCTGCTGAAAGCCGGTGCGTTGTCTTGGGCAGGATTGCCAGATGTGGACCTGAGCTTTCTCGGTCTGCTCAGCTATATCGGCGTGATCGCGGCCATTGTGCAAATCTTGGAAATGCTGCTGGATAAGTACGTACCCAGCCTGTACAACGCGCTGGGCGTATTCCTGCCGCTGATCACCGTGAACTGCGCCATCATGGGCGGCACTTTGTTCATGGTCGAGCGTGACTACAACCTGGGCGAGAGTGTCGTCTACGGGTTCGGCTCCGGCGCATCCTGGGCGCTGGCCATCGCCTTGCTGGCAGGCATCCGCGAGAAGCTGAAGTACAGCGATGTACCGGACGGACTGCAGGGGCTTGGCATCACCTTCATCACCATCGGACTGATGTCGCTGGGCTTCATGTCTTTCTCTGGCGTACAGCTGTAAGGACGGGACGAACTGATGAGTTACGAAATTTTCCTCGCCATCGGTATGTTCACCGCCATCGTGCTTGCGCTGGTGGTGATCATCCTGGCTGCGCGCGCCAAGCTGGTGTCCAGCGGCGACGTGTCCATCGAAATCAACGGTGAGCGAACCATCACCGTGCCGGCCGGCGGCAAGCTGCTGCAGACGCTGGCTGCCAACAACATCTTCCTTTCGTCCGCCTGTGGCGGCGGCGGTACCTGCGCGCAGTGCAAGTGCATCGTCGAGAGCGGTGGCGGCGAGATGCTGCCCACCGAGGAGTCGCACTTCACTCGTCGCGAAGCGGCCGAAGGCTGGCGTCTGTCCTGCCAGACGCCGGTCAAGGCCGACATGAAGATCGAGGTTCCGGAAGAAGTCTTCGGCGTGAAGAAGTGGGAGTGCACCGTTGAGTCGAACCCCAACGTGGCCACCTTCATCAAGGAGCTGACGCTGCGTCTGCCCGAGGGCGAGAACGTCGACTTCCGCGCCGGTGGCTACGTGCAGCTGGAGTGCCCGCCGCATACCGTCCATTACAAGGATTTCGACATCCAGCCGGAATTCCGTGGCGACTGGGACAAGTTCAACCTCTGGAAGTACGTGTCGAAGGTCGACGAGACCACCATTCGTGCCTACTCCATGGCGAACTACCCGGAAGAGAAGGGCATCGTCAAATTCAACATCCGTATCGCGTCGCCGCCGCCGGGCCGTGACGACCTGCCGCCGGGCAAGATGTCTTCCTGGGTGTTCAGTCTGAAGCCGGGCGACAAGGTCACCGTATACGGTCCGTTCGGTGAATTCTTCGCCAAGGATACCGATGCCGAGATGGTATTCATCGGTGGTGGTGCGGGTATGGCGCCGATGCGTTCGCACATCTTCGATCAGCTCAAGCGCCTGAAGTCCAAGCGCAAGATGACTTTCTGGTACGGTGCACGCTCCCTGCGCGAGGCCTTCTACGTCGAAGAGTACGATCAGCTGCAGGCCGAGAACCCGAACTTCGAGTGGCATCTGGCGCTGTCCGATCCGCTGCCGGAAGACAACTGGGACGGCCCGACCGGCTTCATCCACAACGTGCTGTACGAGAACTATCTGAAGGACCATCCGGCCCCGGAGGATTGCGAGTTCTACATGTGCGGCCCGCCCATGATGAACGCCTCGGTCATCAAGATGCTCACTGACCTGGGTGTGGAGCCGGAGAACATACTGCTCGACGACTTCGGCGGCTAGCATGATCCGAGCTTCACTCAGATCCATTGCTGTCGCGTCTCTCCAGCCCGTCATCGCTGTCGCTCTCGCGACAGCCCTGACGGGCTGTCTGTTTCAGGACAAGGTCGAAGCCTTCACCGGGCCGACCATGGGCAGTACCTATACGATCAAGTACGTGCGCAGCGGCGATGTTCCGGCCAAGGAAGTCCTGCATGGCGAGGTCGAGGCCATCCTTGCCGACCTCGACAAGCAGCTGTCGACCTATCGCAGCGATTCCGACGTCGAGCGTTTCAATGCTCTGCCGGGTGGGGCCTGTGAGCCGATGCCGCAGGCGGTGCGCGAATTGGTCGCAGCGGGCGACCAGCTGTCGGCGGACAGCGACGGCGCATTCGACCTTACACTCGAGCCCTTGCTCAACCTTTGGGGCTTTGGCCCGCAGGGGCGCAGCGAGCGTGTTCCGTCGGAGGAAGAGATTGCCGAGGCGCGAGCGCTGACGGGCCATCGGCATCTGCGTATCGAAGGCGATCAGCTGTGCAAGTCGGTCGCGCTGCAACTGGACTTCAACAGCATTGCCGCGGGATATGCGGTGGACCGTGTGATCGATCGCCTGAAAGAACTGGGCGTGCGGAGCTATCTGGTGGAGATCACCGGAGAGCTCAAGGCCGAAGGCCGCAAACCCGACGGATCGCCCTGGCGCGTCGCCATCGAGGCCCCCCGGGACGATCAGCGCGTAGCGCAGAAGATCATCGAGCTCGACGGAATGGGCGTCTCGACTTCCGGCGACTATCGCAACTATTTCGAGCTGGAAGGGCGGCGCTATTCGCATACGCTGAACCCGCTGAGCGGCCGGCCGATCGAGCATCACCTGGCTGCGGTCACGGTGATCGACAGGTCGACCTTGCGCGCGGATGGGTTGTCTACCGCGCTGATGGTATTAGGCCCCGAGCAGGGCCTGGCGCTGGCTGAGCGTAACGCCATCGCCGCGTTTTTCGTCGTCCGTGAAGGACAGGGTTTCGCAACAACTAGCACCAAGGCTTTCGATGAGCTGTTCGGTGCGGGAGTAGAGCAATGACCTGGTTACTGGTTTTCCTGGTGATGGTACTTGTCGTGGCCGGCATGGCCATCGGCGTGATCATGGGGCGCAAGCCCATCGCGGGGTCATGCGGTGGTATCGCCAATCTGGGCATCGAGAAGGAATGTTCGATTTGCGGCGGGAGCCGCGAGAAATGCGAGGAGGTGAACGAAGCGAAGCGCTCGGCCACCACCGACCTCGCCTACGACGCCACCAAGCGCTGAACTCTGTGTCGCCGCGAGCTGACCGCCCAGGCGGGGCGGTGGCCGCGGCGAGACGACTGACAGCGCGCAGAACCTTTGCGTTTCGGCTTCGGCGAATTTGTTGACAGCAGCGGCGTACCTCGCTGCGTTTTCAGGAGTGTATATGGCGGTCTATAACTACGATGTGGTGGTACTGGGTTCTGGTCCAGCCGGGGAGGGCGCGGCGATGAACGCCGTCAAGGCGGGACGCAAGGTCGCCGTGGTAGACAACCGTCCGCTGGTCGGGGGCAACTGCACGCACCTGGGCACCATCCCGTCCAAGGCGTTGCGCCATTCGGTGCGGCAGATCATGCAGTACAACACCAACCCGTTGTTTCGCCAGATCGGCGAGCCGCGCTGGTTTTCCTTTCCGGATGTTCTGAAAAGCGCCGAAAAGGTCATCAGCAAGCAGGTCACCTCCCGTACCAGCTATTACGCGCGCAATCGCATCGACACCTTCTTCGGTACTGCCAGCTTCTCCGACGAGCAGAGCGTGGAAGTGGTCTGCCTCAACGGCATGGTGGAAAAACTGGTCGCCAACCAGTTCGTCATCGCCACCGGCTCGCGCCCCTACCGGCCGGCCGATATCGATTTCAACCATCCGCGCATCTACGACAGCGACACCATCCTGACTCTGAGCCACACGCCGCGTCGGATGATCATCTACGGTGCCGGTGTCATCGGTTGCGAGTACGCATCGATCTTCAGCGGCCTGGGTGTACTGGTCGATCTGATCGACAACCGCGAGCAGCTGCTCAGCTTCCTCGACGACGAGATTTCCGATGCGCTGAGCTACCACTTGCGTAACAACAACGTGCTGATTCGCCACAACGAAGAGTACGAGCGGGTCGAGGGGCTGGAGAACGGCGTGATCCTGCACCTCAAGTCTGGCAAGAAGATCAAGGCAGACGCCTTCCTCTGGAGCAACGGGCGTACCGGCAATACCGACAAGCTCGGCCTGGAGAACATCGGTCTGAAGGCCAACAGCCGCGGCCAGGTGCAGGTCGACGAGCACTACCGCACCGAGATCGGCAACATCTATGCGGCCGGTGACGTGATCGGCTGGCCATCGCTGGCAAGCGCCGCCTACGACCAGGGTCGCTCGGCCGCGGGCAGCATTGTCGAGAACGATTCATGGCGTTTCGTCGATGACGTGCCGACGGGCATCTACACCATTCCGGAGATCAGCTCGATCGGCAAGAACGAGCGTGAGCTGACCCAGGCGAAGATTCCCTACGAAGTGGGCAAGGCATTCTTCAAGAGCATGGCGCGGGCGCAGATTTCCTTCGAGCCGGTAGGGATGCTGAAGATCCTGTTCCATCGCGAAACCCTTGAAGTGCTGGGTGTGCACTGCTTCGGTTACCAGGCGTCGGAGATCGTCCACATCGGTCAGGCGATCATGAATCAGAAGGGCCCTGCCAACAGCATCAAGTACTTCGTCAACACCACCTTCAACTACCCGACCATGGCTGAAGCCTATCGGGTGGCGGCGTTCGACGGGCTCAACCGGCTTTTTTGAGCGGCTCCGGCCGGCGGCCTGAGCCGGCTGGAGAGGGCTGGGACTCCCGGGATTGGCACTGGCCGAACCGGGAGAGCTTCTGATCAGGTGAGACGATCCGGCAGCGCCTGTGCTGCCGAGTCGCCGCAGGCGCAGGTTTAACGGTCAGGCCTGCGCCAATGTGCTCACCGCCAGGCCCGGATAGTCGGTGATTAAGCTGTCCACGCCGAAGTCCGCCAGGCGCCGCATCAGCGCCGGTTCGTTCACCGTCCAGACCGAAACATGCAAGCCCTGCTTTCTTGCCTTCTCCAGGCGTTCCGGGGTGCACAGCGTCCACTTCAGTGCCAACAGATCACAACCATGCTGACGGGCCACCTTGAGCGGGTCGAGCCAGTTGTATTCTGCGACCAGTCCTCGTGAGATTTCCGGTGCCAGTCGATTCAGAGCCCGCAGGACCTCCCGTGAACTGGAGGTGACCGTGATTCGCTCCTTGAGCTGATAACGCTCGGCCAGCTCTTTGATCGCCATTACCGTGCGTGCGGCGCGAACCCGCGAAGCACTCTTGACTTCGAGCTGCCAGTGCTCGAAATCGCACTTCTCGAACAGCTCGCTCAGCCGTGGAATGGGGCAGGGCGTCTTCCAACCCGTGCCGCCCTGGCGGGCGTCGTACTTCACCAGTTCTGCGGCATCGTGCTGGGCAACCTTGCCTCGGCGACCGGTGGTGCGCTTGAGCGTCGGATCATGGATGACCATCAACTCGCCATCGCGGGATAGGTGCAGGTCCAGCTCGCAGCGGCGTACGCCATGCTGCAGGCATTGCTCGAAGCTCGCCAGGGTGTTCTCCGGAGCTTCGCCCTTGGCGCCGCGGTGGCCGTAGATGAGTGTCACGGTTGTTGATCTTCCTTCACGGGTGGTTGAGCGCGCTGGTGGTGACGGACGCTGTTGATGACTCGGTCGCGTTCGAAATATACGGAGAATTCCCGATAATCCCAGCGGGTGATCGGCGGCTGGCCAACGGCCGGGTGCTCCTCGTCGGCGAGCCCGAAACGGTCCAGGACCTCGATCTTGGAGTCGCCACGCGCAGGCATCGCCATCTCGGGCTGGCCTTGCTGGCCGACGGGTATGCGAATTTCTTCGGCGAACAGCGACGGGCTGAATGTCAGTGTGAACAGCAGAGTCGCCAGGCGGCGCATTGGTCAATCTCCTTGCAGGCTTTCCAGGGCCAGGCGCCTCTCCAGCGCCTGTTTCTGCAGGATATGCCGAGCAAGCAATTGTCGCTGTGCATCAGTCAACGCTTCGAACTCGGTGCCGATGTCGTAGCGGCCGTCCTGCATCGCAGTGCTGTAGATCACCCGTGCCGGCAACAGTAGGCCGAGCCCTTGCGGCAGCAGGACCAGCTTCAGCGTGACGACCTCGCCTTCCGCCAATGGCTGTTCGCTGACGAAGCTGATGCCACCTTCGGAAAGCACCACCGGCTGCGGTGCGCTCTGATCCTTCAGCAGGTCCTGCGCCAATGCCTGCCCCAGCAGCTCGATTCGCTTGTTCTGTACCTTGAGGTAATTGGCCAGCGTGCGGTTGCTCTCGGCAATCTGGCGTAACAAGTGCTGTGCTTCGAAATCCAGCTGATGAAGCTCCCCGAGCAGGTTGAACAGCGCAGGCAGCGGCTCGCTTTCGGCGGGGTGGTCCTGGCTCGCCGGGATGATTTCCAGTGCCACGCGATCCTCGATACGGTAGTATTCGCGGCGTTCTTCAGTGTCTTGTGTCGGCATGGCGATACCCGGGTAGCGTTGATGGCCAGAGTGTATCAGGCCCCGCGGTGGCGTCAGCTGCATGTTGTTTTCCCCGCCAGCGAACCCGTCGATCTATGTTCAGACCGCTGTCCGTGTACATCGGGGCGCGCTATACACGCGCCAGACGTCGCAGTCTCTTCGTCTCCTTCATTTCCCTGACATCCATGATCGGGCTCGCACTTGGCGTGCTGGTGATGATCGTCGTGCTGTCGGTGATGAATGGCTTCGACCATGAGATGCGCACTCGCGTGCTGGGCATGGTGCCTCACGCGACCATCGAAAGCCCGACGCCGATCAACGATTGGCAGGCACTGGGCGCACGCCTCGAACAGCATGCCCAGGTGCTGGCCTCCGCGCCCTTCATTCAGAGCCAGGGGCTGCTCACCCATCAGGGCCAGGTGACCAAGATCCTGATCAATGCGGTCGAGCCCCAAGCGGAGCGACAGGTGTCGATCATCGACCAGTTCTTCCGCGAAGGCGCGCTGGATGATCTCAAGCCCGGCGAGTTCGGCATCGTCATTGGCGACAAGGCAGCAGCCAAGCTCGGCGTTGCGGTCGGCGACAAGATCACCTTCGTCGCCCCGGAAGTGACCGTGACCCCCGCGGGCATGTTTCCGCGCATGAAGCGGTTCACGGTCACCGGCATCTTCCATGTCGGTGCCGGCGAGATCGACGGTTACGTCGCCCTGGCCAACATTGCCGACATGGCTCGCTTGCAACGCTGGCAGCCGGATCAGGTGCAGGGGCTGCGCCTGCGCTTCGCCGATCTGTTCCAGGCGCCGCGTATCGCCTGGGAATTGGCCGGTCAGCTCGGCGACGATTTCTATTCCCGCGACTGGACCCGCACCCACGGCAACCTCTACCAGGCGATCCGCATGGAGAAGGCCATGATCGGTCTGCTGCTGCTGCTGATCGTCGCGGTCGCGGCCTTCAACATTATCTCCACGCTGGTGATGGTGGTGACCGACAAGCGCGGCGACATCGCCATCCTGCGCACGCTGGGCGCTACGCCGAAGCAGATCATGGCGATCTTCATGGTCCAGGGTACGGTGATCGGCGTGGTCGGCACCTTGGTCGGCGCACTGCTCGGCATGTTCGCTGCCGTCAATGTCAGCAGCTGGATCGCCGCGCTGGAGCGGCTGATCGGGCACAAGTTTCTGAGTGCCGACGTGTATTTCATTGACTATCTGCCGTCCCAGCTGATGGCGGCCGATGTGATCCAGGTCTGCGTCGCCGCGCTGATCCTGAGTTTCCTCGCGACCCTGTATCCGGCCTGGCGTGCCGCGCGCACCCAGCCGGCAGAGGCGCTACGTTATGAGTGAGCGGGTTATGAACGAGCTGTCTTCGCAAAAGCAGGCGGTGCTGAGTTGCCGCAACCTGGGCAAGCGCTACGAGCAGGGCCCCGAATCGGTGGAGGTCCTGTCCGGGCTGCAACTTGAACTGTTCCCCGGGCAGCGCGTGGCCATCGTCGGCAGCTCCGGCTCGGGCAAGAGCACGCTGCTGAACCTGCTCGGTGGGCTCGATACGCCGAGCGAGGGCAGCGTCTGGCTGGCCGGCGAGGAGTTGTCGGCGCTGAACGAGAAGGATCGTGGGCTGCTGCGCAACCGCGCATTGGGCTTCGTCTATCAGTTCCATCACCTGCTTGCCGAGTTCACCGCGCTGGAGAACGTTTGCATGCCGCTGCTGATCGGGCGCACGCCGATCCCGGCAGCGCGGCAGCGAGCGTCGGCTCTGCTGCAGCGGGTCGGCCTCGGCCATCGCCTGGAGCACAAGCCTGCAGAGCTGTCCGGTGGTGAGCGGCAGCGCGTGGCCATCGCTCGGGCATTGGTCAACGAGCCGGCACTGGTATTGCTCGATGAGCCAACCGGCAACCTGGACCATCACACCGCGCAAGGCATTCAGGATCTGATGCTCGAACTCAGCACCTCGCTGCATACCGCTTTTCTCGTGGTTACCCACGACCGCCAGCTTGCCGCCCAGATGGACCAGGTGCTGCGGCTGGAAGACGGGCGCCTGGTGGCGGAATGATGTTCAGGCCCATCAGCGTTTTCATCGGCAGCCGCTACACCCGTGCCAAGCGGCGCAATCATTTCATTTCGTTCATCTCGCTGACCTCGTTGATCGGCCTGGCGCTGGGTGTGCTGGCGATGATCATGGTCCTGTCGGTGATGAACGGCTTCCAGCGTGAAATGAGCGCGCGGATTCTCGGGATGGTGCCCCACGCGACGGTCATCGGTGAGCAGCCGCTGGATGACTGGCAGGCGGTTGCCGCGCGCCTGTCGGCACACCCGCAGATCGTCGGCATGGCGCCGGTGACGCAGCTCGAAGGCATGCTGTCGTTCAAGGGCAGCATGCAACCGATCCAGATCAGCGGCATCGATCCGCAGGCGGAGGCGCAGGTGTCCATCGTTGGTGAGCGTCTGGTCGGCGGCAGCCTGGATGCGCTCAAGCCCGGCGAGTACGGTGTGATCATCGGTCTGATGACCGCGCGCCGGTTCGGGCTGAAGCTGGGCGACAAGCTGACGTTGATCGTCCCTGAGGTCAGTTCGTCTCCCGGTGGCGTCACGCCGCGTATGCAGCGGCTGAACGTGGTCGGGGTGTTCAAGGTGGGCGCCGATCTGGACGGCAGTCTGGGGATGATCCATCGCGCCGACGCCGCGCAGATCCATCGCTGGATGCCGCAACAGGTTCAGGGCGTGCGACTCAAGCTTGACGACCTCTACCGTGCGCCGGAGGTGGCCGCACAGGTACAGGCCACGCTGGGCAAAGGCTACCGCGTGGAGGACTGGTCCTACACCCAGGGCAGCCTGTTCAGCGCGATGAAGATGGAAAAGACCATGATCGGCCTGCTCCTGATGCTGATCGTCGCGGTAGCGGCGTTCAATATCATCGCCACCCTGATCATGGTGGTCGCCGACAAGCGTGCCGACATCGCCATTCTGCGGACGCTGGGGGCGACGCCGCGGCAGATCATGGCGATCTTCATGGTCCAGGGCAGCATCATCGGCTTCAGCGGCACCGTGATCGGCGTGATCCTGGGTGTGCTCGGCGCGCTGAACGTCAGCGACCTGGTGACCTGGCTGGAACGGCTCTCCGGACAGCACATCTTCAGCTCCGACGTCTATTTCATCAGTACGCTGCCTTCGGAACTGCGTCTGGATGACGTGGTGCTGGTATCGCTGGCGGCGCTTACCCTGAGCTTTCTCGCCACGATCTACCCGGCCTGGCGCGCCGCGCAGACTCAGCCTGCCGAGGCCCTGCGCTACGAATGACCGGCTCGGCCGTCAACGACGGCCGTTCTGCCTCCGCCGCCAGCTGCGGCCAACCCACCAGCGCCAGTAGGCCTGGGTGAATACATAACCGAGCACCGCCAGCACCAGCCCGCTGACCAGGGAGCCCAGGTACAGTGGCTGCCAGTTGTGCTGCAGCATGTAGCGTACCCAGGCCAGGCTCAGTTCTGCCGGCATGCTGGAGGCCGGAGTGTCCAGCAGCCAGGTGCCGATCTTGTAGTTGCAATAGAAGACCGGCGGCATGGTCAGCGGGTTGGTCAGCCAGACCAGCCCCACTGCGATCGGCAGATTGGCTCTGGAGGGCAGGGCGCAGACGGCCGCTGCGAGCATCTGCATCGGCATCGGGATCATGGCCCAGAACAAGCCGATCGCCATCGCGCGGGATACCGAATGTCGATTGAGATGCCAGAGATTGGGATCGTGAATCAGCGCGCCGAGAAAACGCAGGGACTTGTTAGTCTTGATGCGATCGGGGTGCGGCATGTAGCGTTTGAAAAAACGACGCGGCATGAAGGTTCTCTGAAGGCAGCAGCCGGGCGATTATGCCTTGAATCGCGGTGCGACGCTGACAGTAGTTTTGTGACATTACGTCTACGCCTGCGACAGATTGCCCCGCTTCGATAACGGTCCGGAAAGGATTTCTGGAGACTGAAAATGCGCACATGGATGCTTGCGCTCGGCGCGGGTCTGGTCCTGCCACGCTTCCTTCCTGCCTTGCCCGCGCAGTGGTTCTGTGCGGCGCTGGCGGCTGTCGGACTGCTGCTCCTGCTGCGTCACCGCTGGGTGGCGCCGGGCTTGTTTCTGCTGGGCTTGAGCTGGGCCTGCTACCAGAGCCAGAGCGCCATCGACGACCGCTTACCGGCGTCCATGGACGGTCGTACGTTCTGGATCGAGGGACGGGTAGTGGGGTTGCCCAGCCGTATCGGCAATGTGGTGCGCTTCGAGCTCGACGACATCCAATCGCGCCATGCCGGGTTGCCATCGAAGGTGCGGCTGTCCTGGTATGACGGTCCGCTGCTGCAAGCCGGCGAGCGTTGGCGCCTGGCGGCGCGACTGAAGCGACCGCATGGCATGGTCAATCCCCACGCCTTCGATTACGAAGCCTGGTTGCTGGCGCGACGCATCGGCGCCACGGGCACGATAAAGGCAGGCGAGCGCCTGACGGCGTCGACGTCAAGCGACGGATGGCGCGATCAGCTTCGGGCGCGGCTCATGGCCATTCCGGCATCCGATCGGCAGGGCGCCATCGCGGCACTGGTGGTGGGTGACGATTCCGGTTTGAGCCGCGGCGACTGGCAGGTTTTGCAGGACACCGGCACCGTCCACCTGATGGTCATCTCCGGACAGCACATCGGCATGCTGGCGGGGCTGCTCTATGGTCTGGTCGCATTGCTGGCTCGCCTGGGTGCGTGGCCGCGGCGGTTGCCCTGGTTACCCTGTGCGTGCGGGCTGGCGTTAAGCGGTGCGCTGGCCTATGGCTGGCTGGCCGGTTTCGAGGTACCGGTGCGTCGTGCCTGCCTGATGGTGACGGTGGTGCTTGTCTGGCGATTGCGCTTTCGCCATCTGGGTGTCTGGTTGCCGCTGCTGCTGGCGCTCGATGGCGTCCTGCTGATCGATCCTCTGGTGACATTGCAGCCCGGGTTCTGGCTGTCGTTTGGAGCGGTGGCGGTTCTGGCATTGGCGTTCTCGGGGCGGCTCGGCTCATGGCGCTGGTGGATGGCCCTGCCTCGGGCGCAGTGGGCGGCCACCCTTGGTCTGCTTCCGCTGTTGCTGGCGCTCGGACTGCCGGTAAGTGCGAGCGGGCCGCTGGCCAATCTGCTTGCCGTACCCTGGGTGAGTCTGACCGTGCCCTTTGCGTTGCTCGGTACGCTCCTGCTGCCCCTGGCCGGGGTTGGCGAAGCGCTGCTGTCGGTGGTGGGCTATTCGCTGGCATTGCTGTTCGACGTCCTGGCGGCGATAGCCAATTGGCAACCCGCCTGGATTGCGGTCGGCCTGCCCGTCTGGGCGCTGGCGATAATCGGGCTGGGCGTCCTGTTGCTGTTGCTGCCCGCGGGTATTCCGCTGCGTTCGCTGGGTTTGCTGCTGCTGTTGCCGCTGGCGTTCCCGCCTCGTGTCGAGGTGCCAGACGGCCGGGCGCAGGTCTGGGTATTGGATGTGGGGCAGGGCCTGGCGGTGCTTGTACGCACCCGCGAGCATGCACTGCTCTACGATGCCGGGCCGAAGCAGGGCGACTTCGATACGGGCGAGCGGGTGGTGGTCCCTTCGCTCCGGACCCTTGGCGTGACTCGGTTGGACCTGCTGTTGCTGAGTCATGCCGATAATGATCATTCGGGCGGTGCGGACGCGGTTCAGCGGTTGCTGAGGGTTGATCGGGTGGTCAGTGGCGAGCCGTCGCGCCTTGCGCCTGATCTGGGCGCCGAACGTTGCGAAAGCGGTAGCAGCTGGCAGTGGAACGATGTGCGCTTCAGTCTGTGGCAATGGCAGATGGCACGCGACAGCAATCAGCAGTCCTGCGTGCTGCAAATCGAGGCCAATGGTGAGCGGATCCTGCTCACCGGCGACATCGACCAGGCCGCGGAGCGGGCATGGCTGGCCAGCGAACAGCGCACCCCATCGCACTGGCTGTTGCTGCCCCACCATGGCAGCCGCAGCTCGTCGTCAGAACCGTTTCTGCGCGGCGTCGCTTCCCATGCCGCGCTGATCTCGCGCAGCCTGCACAATGCCTTCGGCCACCCACACCCAAGCGTGATCGAGCGGCTCGAGACCCTCGATATCCAGGCCTACGACACCGCCTTGCATGGCGCAATCCGCATAGAGCTGGGAAGCTTTTCGCCTCCTCTGCTACAACGTTCGCAGCGACGATTCTGGCGGGAAAAATGAGAACGGCGGCCGTCGGCGACCCGGTGACCCTATGCTAGAGTGGCGCCACTTTTTCGAGGGGGATTCATCTCGTGTGGGAGCTGGTCAAAGCAGGCGGCTGGATAATGCTGCCAATCATCCTGTGTTCCATCGCAGCCGCCGGCATCATCGCCGAGCGCCTATGGACGCTGCGTCCGAGCCGCGTCACACCTCCGCACCTGCTGGGTCAGGTCTGGAAGTGGATCAAGGACAAGAAGCTCAGCAACCAGAAACTCAAGGAGCTGCGCGCCGACTCCCCGCTGGGTGAGATCCTCGCCGCCGGCCTGAGCAATTCCAAGCGTGGTCGCGAGATCATGAAGGAGTGCATTGAGGAGGCCGCCGCCCGCGTCGTTCACGATCTGGAGCGCTATCTCAACGCCCTGGGCACCATCGCCGGCATTGCACCCTTGCTCGGTCTGCTGGGGACCGTGCTGGGCATGATCGAGATCTTCAGCGCCTTCATGGGCTCGGGCATGGCCAACGCACCGCTTCTCGCAGGAGGCATCGCCAAGGCGCTGATCACCACCGCTGCGGGCTTGATGGTCGGTATCCCCGCGCTGTTCTTCCATCGTTTCCTGCAGCGTCGCGTCGACGAACTCGTCGTCGGCATGGAGCAGGAGGCGATCAAGCTGGTGGAAGTGGTGCAGGGCGACCGCGATGTCGATCTCGGTGAGGAGAAGGCGTGAAATTCCGTCGCAAACCCCGGGAGAACGTGGAGATCGGACTCGCACCGCTGATCGACGTGGTGTTCATCCTGCTCCTGTTCTTCGTGGTCACCACCACCTTCACCCGTGAAACGCAGCTCAAGGTCGACCTGCCAGAAGCGGCCAGCGGCACACCGCCTCAGGATGCCGAGGTTCGCCAGCTGGAAGTGCTGATCGATGTGGCTGGCAATTATTCGCTCAATGGCAAGGCGCTGCTCAAGAGCGATCTGAATTCGCTGATGGCCGCGCTGAGCAAGGAGTCCGGTGGCGATAACCGGTTGCCGATGGTCATCAGCGCCGACGGCAAGACGCCGCACCAGGCGGTCATCACGGCGATGGATGCCGCAGGCAAGCTCGGCTTCGCCCAGCTGCGGATCACCACGGTCGAGGCGCAGGCGTCGCCCTGATGTCCGTCGCCGAGCGCCTGCAACGTTCCTGGTATCAGGGGCATCCGGCTTTGTGTCTGCTGGCGCCCCTGGAGCTGCTGTACCGGCGAGTGGTCGAAGCCAGGCGCCGGCGTTTCCTCGAAGATCCGAATACCTCCTATCGTGCTCCTGTTCCGGTTGTCGTCGTCGGCAACATCACCGTCGGTGGTACGGGCAAGACGCCGCTGATCCTCTGGTTGATCGAGCACTGTCAACGTCGCGGGCTGCGTGTCGGGGTCGTCAGCCGTGGCTATGCTGCCGAGCCCCCGACGCTGCCGTGGCGGGTTCGCGCCGAGCACCCGGCACAGCACTGCGGCGATGAGCCTCTGCTGATCGTTCAGCGTACGGGGGTTCCGTTGATGATCGATCCTGATCGCGCGCGCGCCGTTCGTGCTCTGCTCGAGCAGGAGCCGCTCGATCTGATCCTCTCCGACGACGGCCTGCAGCACTACCGTCTGGCGCGCGATCTCGAACTGGTGCTGATCGATGCCGCGCGTGGGCTTGGCAACGGCCGCTGCCTGCCGGCTGGCCCCCTGCGTGAGCCGCCTGAGCGGCTTGGCGAGGTGGATGCCGTACTGTTCAACGGCGCCGCCGCCGATACCGTCGAAGGGTATGCGTTCAGCCTTCAGCCGGTTGGCCTGGTCGAGCTGAGTACCGGTCGACGTTGGCCGCTGGATCACTACCCGGCCGGCCAGCAGTTGCATGCGGTGGCGGGTATCGGCAACCCGCAGCGTTTCTTCGACACGCTCGAGACGCTACACTGGCGACCGATTCCGCACGCCTTCGCCGATCACGCCGATTACAGCCCGGAGCAGCTGAAGTTCAGCCCCGAGCTGCCACTGGTGATGACGGAGAAGGACGCGGTGAAATGCCGGGCGTTCGCACCCCCGGGTTGGTCGTATCTGCAGGTGCAGGCCGTGCCCTCCACGGCGTTCGTAACCTGGTTCGACGATCAGCTGGCGCGATTGCTGCCCGAACTCTCTTAAGCCGCTCGACCTGCCGCCGCGGTCGATCGCTTCCAAGGACTGCGCATGGATACCAAACTGCTCGACATTCTGGCCTGCCCACTATGCAAGGGGCCGTTGAAGCTCGCCGAGGACAAGTCGGAACTGATCTGCAAGGCCGATGGCTTGGCCTTTCCCGTGCGGGACGGCATCCCGGTGATGCTCGAGAGCGAAGCTCGCACCCTGGATGTGCACGAGCGTCTGGACAAATGAGCACTGCCTACACTGTCGTGATTCCGGCCCGCTACGCATCGACCCGGCTGCCTGGCAAGCCGTTGCAGGACATCGCCGGCAAGCCGATGATTCAGCACGTCTGGGAGCAGGCGAGCAAGAGCGCGGCCCAGCGTGTAGTGATTGCCACCGATGATCAGCGCATCGTCGATGCCTGCACAGCGTTTGGCGCAGAGGTCGTGCTGACCCGCGCCGAGCATAATTCCGGCACCGATCGTTTGGCCGAGGTGGCCGAGCAGCTCGGGCTGCCTGGCGATGCCATCGTGGTCAACGTGCAGGGCGACGAGCCAATGATTCCGCCAGCGGTGATCGACCAGGTCGCCGCCAACCTTGCAGGGCATCCGGAGGCCGCCATCGCTACGCTGGCCGAGCCTTTGGCGGATGCTCAGGCGCTGTTCAATCCCAACGTGGTCAAGGTGCTCTCGGATATCAACGGCCTGGCGCTGACCTTCAGCCGAGCGCCGCTGCCCTGGGCGCGTGACAGCTTTGCCGTGGACCGCAGCCAGCTACCGGCCGAAGTCCCTTACCGGCGGCACATCGGCATTTATGCCTACCGTGCTGGCTTCCTGGCCGACTTCGTGTCCTGGGGCCCGTGCTGGCTGGAGGATACGGAGTGTCTGGAGCAGCTGCGTGCGCTCTGGCATGGGCGGCACATCCATGTCGCCGATGCCGTCGAAGCTCCCCCCGCCGGGGTCGACACGGCTGAGGACCTGGATCGGGTTCGCCGTTTGCTGGGTGGCTGACATGAAGGTGCTGTTCGTCTGCATGGGCAATATCTGCCGTTCGCCCACGGCCGAGGGTGTGTTTCGCCAGCGGATCGAGCGGGCCGGCCTTGGCGCGCGAGTCGAGATCGATTCGGCCGGAACCGGCGACTGGCATGTCGGCAAGGCGCCAGACCAGCGGGCATGCGAGGCGGCGAGACGGCGTGGTTACACGCTCGACGCCTTGCGCGCCCGGCAGGTTTCCATTGCGGACTTCCAGCGTTTCGATCTCATCCTGGCAATGGATCACGACAATCTGGCACGGCTGCAGGCTCTGCGCCCGAAGCACGGCGCCAAGGCGGAAGTCGACCTGCTGCTGCGTCGCTACGGGCTTGGCTGCGATGTAGTGCCCGACCCTTACTATGGCGAAGCAGACGGCTTCGACAACGTGCTGAATCTCATCGAAGAGGCCAGTGATGCGCTGCTCGCCGAGATAAAGGGGCGACTATGAGCCTCACCATAGAAGCAAACCGCTCCCTCAAGCCATTCAACACCTTTGCCGTAGACCAGCGTGCCCAATATTTCGCCGAGGCGCACAGTGATGCCGATGTGTATGAGGCGATTGCCCGTGCGCGCCAGCTTGGGGTGCCGCTTCTGCCGCTCGGTGGCGGAAGCAACCTGCTACTGACTCGCGATGTGCCGGCCCTGGTGCTGCACATGGCCATTCGAGGCAAGCGGATCATCGACGAGTCGGCCGCTCAGGTGATCGTCGAGGTGGAGGCCGGGGAGCCCTGGCATCCCTTCGTGCTCTGGAGTCTGGAGCAGGGCCTGATGGGGCTGGAAAACCTGAGCCTGATCCCCGGGACCGTTGGCGCTTCACCGATTCAGAACATCGGTGCCTATGGGGTCGAGATCAAGGATGTCTTCTCCGGTCTCACGGCGCTGGATATCGAAACCGGGGCGCTTCGGGACTTCGCGCTGGCCGACTGCGCATTCGCCTATCGCGACAGCGTTTTCAAGCAGATGCCGGGGCGCTATCTGATCCTGCGGGTGCGTTTCGCTCTGCGCCGCCAGGCCCCGTTGCATCTCGAATACGGCCCGATCCGCCAACGGCTGGCGGAGCAGGGGGTCGTCGAGCCCACGGCTGTGGATGTCAGCCGTGCGGTCTGCGCCATTCGCAGTGAAAAGCTGCCGGACCCGCGGGAGCTGGGCAATGCCGGGAGTTTCTTCAAGAATCCGCTGGTGAGCGCCGAGACGGCGCACGCACTTCGCGCGGCTTATCCCGATCTGGTCGCCTATCCGCAGGACGCTGGCTTGGTAAAGCTCGCTGCCGGCTGGCTGATCGAAAGAGCTGGCTGGAAGGGGTTTCGCGATGGCGACGCCGGCGTTCATCGGCTGCAGGCGCTGGTGCTGGTGAACCATGGACAGGCTACCGGCGAGCAGCTGCTGGAGCTGGCGCGACGGATCCAGGCCGACGTGCTCGAACGCTTCGATGTCTGCCTGGAAATCGAGCCGAACGTGCTCTGATCGGTGGTCGATGGCCTGGAACCGGCCTGGATGGGCAACGTTCGCCGGTCCCAATGAGATAGCGGTACCTGACGCCCGATGCAATGCAACGGGCGTTCTTGTATCTGCCGCTACGTTCGCCGGGGCTCCTCTGCGCTAGAGCTAGATGCAACGCATCCTCAGGATTGGACGAAAACAAAAAAGGGATGCCGAAGCATCCCTTTTTCAACACCCGTGCCGTTTAGCCTTGCGGCTTCTCACGGTTGTCCGGCTCGGTGCCTTGAGCAGGCTGCTCCGATTCCTCGGCAGCAGGCTGAGGCGCCTCGTCGAATGCCGGCGCTACCGGCTTGTGCTCGCTTGCATCGTCGGCAGGCACTTGCTCGGCAACCAGTTCGGTCGACTGTTGCTCCACTGCGGGCTGCTGCTGGGCAGGCACAGGCTCTATCGTCTGCTCGGGCTGAGCGTCTGCTGCCTGCTGAGCGACGGGCTGCTCCGGCTGGGTGTCCACGACCGGCTCGCTGGCGACGATCTCAGGGCTCGCCAGCGGTTGCTCCGCTGCGGCCTTGGCTTCGGCTTCAGCTGCCTCCTTGGCCAGGCGCTCGGCTTCGCGTTGACGGCGACGAACCTCGCGCGGATCGTTCGGTGCGCGGCCGCTCGGCGTCAGCGTCGGGGTGGCAGCCGGTGCCGCTTCGGGCTTCTCGACAATCGGCTCCGGGGCGGGCTGGGGCGCTGCTTCCGGCTGGGCGACCTGCGCTACCTCTTGCGGCGCTACCTCGGCCGGCTGTACCGGAATATCGGTCGGCGCCTCGGCTGGTGCAGGTTCTTCGCTGGCTTTGCGCTCGTCGATGCCTTCGCTCGCAGCAGGCTGGGCGACTGGCGCGTGTTCGACGATCGTAGCGACGCCTTCGCTGCTGGTCTGGATCACCGTGTCTTCGGCCAGCGTCGCCTGGGGCGCGGCTTCGGTGTCGGCGGTGTTGGCGGCCAGGGCGGCGGCAGTAGCGGCGATGGCGATTTCCTCGGTCTTCACCGGGGCATTGCTCTCGTCGGCGTCTTCGATCTCGTTGCCGTTGGCATCGCGCTGGCGTTCACGACGGTTGCTGCGACGACGCTGACCACGGGAGCGACGACGTGGTCGCTCGCTGTCGTTGCCTTCCGCGCCTTCGTTGGCTTCCTGAGCATCTTCGGTCTCGCCGATTTCCAGGGCCTGCTGCAGCAGTTCATCCGCAGGCGCTGCCTGCTGTTCGGCGCGCGGCTTGCGCTCTTCGCGCGGGGCGCGTGGCTCGCGGGGCTGGCGCTCGGCCTGCTCCTCCTGCGCTACTGTCGGTGCTTCGTCGATCGGAGCGCGCAGTTCACGCTTGCGCTCTTCGCGGGGCTTGCGCTCTTCTCGCGGAGCACGCTCGCGACGTGGCTGGGCTTCAGCGGCCTCTGCCTGCTCGCGGGGCTTGCGCTCCTCGCGCGGCGGGCGTGGCTGGCGCTCTTCACGCGGCTGACGTTCTTCGCGAGCCTGGCGCTCCTCGCGGGGTTGCCGTTCTTCACGCGGCTGACGCTCTTCACGCGGTTTGCGCTCCTCGTCACGCCCATTGCGGGAATCGCGGCGGCGATTCTGTTGACGGCCGCTGCGGCGCTCGTCGTTGCGCTGCGGACGGGCGGAAGCCGGCTTCTTCTCCACTTGCGCCGCGGCCTGGGGCTCTTCGGCCTTGCCCGCGAACAGACCAACCAGCGATTTGATCAGGCCCTTGAACAGGCTTGGTTCCTGCGCGGGCGTAGCCACGGGCGCTTCCGCAGGCGGCGGCGCGGCGCTGGTGGCGGGTGCGCTACGCTGCGGTGCGGTCTTGACCGCGGCCTCCTGGCGAACCAGGGTGCGAGTCGAACTGACCGGCTGGACTTCTTCGGCCTCGCTCTGGCTCATTTCGTAGCTGGCCTGGCCGGCGATGATCTCCGGGCTGTCGTCACGCAGGCGCTGAACTTCGAAGTGCGGCGTTTCCAGGTGGTCGTCCGGCAGGATGAAGATGCGCGCGCGGGTGCGCAGTTCGATCTTGGTGATGGCGTTGCGCTTTTCATTGAGCAGGAACGCCGCGACCTGGAAGGGCACGCGGGCGCGGACTTCGGCGGTGCGATCCTTGAGGGCCTCTTCTTCGATCAGGCGCAGGATCGCCAGTGACAGCGATTCGACGTCGCGGATGATGCCCTGGCCGTTACAGCGCGGGCAGACGATGCCGCTGGTTTCGCCCAGGGAAGGGCGCAGGCGCTGGCGGGACATTTCCAGCAGGCCGAAACGCGAAATGCGGCCGACCTGAATGCGTGCGCGGTCGGCTTCCAACGCTTCGCGCATCTTTTCTTCGACGGCGCGCTGGTTCTTGGCCGGGGTCATGTCGATGAAGTCGATCACGATCAAACCGCCGATGTCGCGCAGGCGCAGCTGGCGGGCGATCTCCTCGGCCGCTTCCAGGTTGGTCTGCAGTGCGGTCTCTTCGATGTCGCCGCCTTTGGTGGCGCGCGCCGAGTTGATGTCGATGGACACCAGGGCTTCGGTCGGGTCGATGACGATGGAGCCGCCGGAAGGCAGTTTCACTTCACGCTGGAAGGCCGTTTCGATCTGGCTTTCGATCTGGAAGCGGTTGAACAGCGGCACGCTGTCTTCGTACAGCTTGATCTTGCTGGCGTACTGCGGCATCACCTGCTGGATGAAGCTCAGCGCCTCGTCCTGCGCCTCGACGCTGTCGATCAGCACTTCGCCGATGTCCTGGCGCAGGTAGTCGCGGATGGCGCGAATGATGACGTTGGATTCCTGATAGATCAGGAATGGCGCGGCGCGATCCTGGGAGGCGTCTTTCACCGCGGTCCAGAGCTGCAGCAGGTAGTCGAGATCGCACTGCAGTTCTTCGCTGGAGCGACCCAGACCGGCCGTGCGTACGATGAGGCCCATGTCGGCTGGAATATTCAGGCCATTGAGCGCCTCGCGCAGCTCATTGCGCTCTTCGCCCTCGATGCGGCGGGAGATACCACCGGCTCGCGGGTTGTTCGGCATCAGCACCAGATAGCGGCCGGCAAGGCTGATGAAGGTGGTCAGGGCTGCGCCCTTGTTGCCACGTTCTTCCTTTTCGACCTGGACGATGACTTCCTGGCCTTCGCGCAGGACGTCTTTGATGTTCACGCGGCCTTCAGGCGATTTGCTGAAGTACTCGCGGGAGATTTCCTTGAGGGGGAGGAAGCCGTGCCGTTCGGCACCGAAGTCAACGAAGGCGGCTTCGAGACTGGGCTCGACGCGGGTGATCTTGCCCTTGTAGATGTTGGCTTTTTTCTGTTCGCGGGCACCGGATTCGATGTCCAGATCAAACAGGCGTTGGCCGTCGACCAGTGCGACACGCAACTCTTCGGGCTGAGTTGCGTTAATTAGCATTCTTTTCATGTAGTACCGTCGGTTTCCGTGGCATCCGGAAACGGCGTTCGGCACACACGACTCTCGCGGTCGGTGTCAGGTGAGTCAGGAATGGTTGTAAGGCACTCCAGTGTCCAGCGATGTGCGGCCAAATGGGCCGGCGTCGCGACGACGTCTCCTGCTTGCTGTCGGAACAGAAGCAATGGTTCGGGAGGAGGAATCAGGCATCGGTAGCGGACGGAATGGAGCGTCTGTGAAAGCCTTTGCTACGCAATCCGATGCTGTGCATCTCCACCCAACACGCATACTTTGAAAATCGGGTGCCGCTCGCAGAATCCGGGGAGCGGGTTGTTATCGCGATTCCCCAGTGGGGGCACGCATCATGTCTTCAAGGCTTGTTTCGCAACTTCACCGCTACTTGAGGGAAGCTCCGTCGGACGGCCTCACGTCCTCGAACATTTTTGCCAGTCAGGGCGGGCGTATCATTGGCCTCCCGTGACCTGGCCGCTTTTGGCGGCGTTCGCGACTATAACAGCAATGTTTAAGTGCTTCAATTCCATGAAAATTGGTATGATGCCGCGATGACCAATACCCCCTCCCAGACCTCCGGTGTGCAAATACTCGAGGTCGCGCCGGAACTTGCCGGCCAGCGCATCGACAACTTCCTTCGTACCCAGCTCAGAGGCGTTCCCAAGACGCTAATCTACCGCATCCTGCGCAAAGGCGAGGTGCGGGTGAACAAGGGGCGGATCAAACCTGAGTACAAGCTACAGGCCGGCGATCTCGTGCGCGTGCCGCCGTTGCGTCTGGCCGAGCGAGACGAGCCCGAGCCGCTGGCCCAGGGGCTGCTGGAGCGGCTGGAGAGTGCCATCGTCTACGAGGACAAGGCGCTCATCGTGCTGAACAAGCCGGCCGGCATCGCCGTGCACGGCGGCAGCGGGCTGTCCTATGGCGTGATCGAGGCGTTGCGCCAGCTCCGCCCGGACGCCAAGGAGCTTGAACTGGTCCATCGCCTCGATCGGGATACGTCCGGCCTGCTGATGGTCGCCAAGAAGCGCAGCATGCTGCGCCATTTGCATCAGGCGCTTCGTGGCGACGGTGTGGACAAGCGTTACATGGCGCTGGTGCGCGGCCGCTGGGATACCTCGAAGAAGCAGGTCAGTGCGCCGCTTCTGAAGAATACCCTGCGTTCCGGAGAGCGCATGGTCGAAGTGACCGAGGACGGCAAAGAGGCGCTGACGCTGTTTCGTGTGCTGCGTCGTTTCGGTGATTTCGCGACGCTGGTCGAGGCCAAGCCGGTGACCGGGCGTACACACCAGATTCGTGTGCATGCACGCCATGCGGGGCACAGTATCGCCGGGGACAGCAAGTATGGTGACGAGGACTTCACTCGCGAGGTTCGCGAGTTGGGTGGCAAACGTCTGTTTCTGCATGCCTATGCGCTGAAGGTGCCCCTGCCGGATGGCGGGGAGCTGTCGCTGGAGGCACCGGTCGACGAGGTGTGGGCCCGCACGCTGGAGCGTCTCGGTGAGTAACTACAAGGTTCTGATATTCGATTGGGATGGCACCTTGGTCGATTCGATCGGGCGTATCGTCGAATCGATCCATGTTGCAGCTCGGTCCTGTGGCCTGCCGCAAGTCGACGACACGGCGGTCAAGGGCATCATCGGGCTGGCGCTACCTGAGGCCGTCGAGGTGCTGTACCCGGGACAGGTCGATGCGGCGCGGGTCGAGGCGTTTCGCCACCATTACGGTGAACATTACCTGGGGTTGGAAGCTCAGCCTTCCATGCCGTACCCAGGTGTCACCGAAGCACTCTCGGAGTTCCGCGAGGCCGGTTATCTGCTCGCGGTGGCGACCGGCAAAGGGCGTCGTGGGCTCGATCGCGTCCTGGCGGGGCAGGGGTGGGAAGACTTGTTCGATATCACGCGTTGCGCGGATGAAACGGCAAGCAAGCCTGATCCTCTGATGATTCACGAGATCCTCGCGTACTGCGGTGTCCGCCCGGAGCGGGCGCTGATGATCGGGGATTCGGTGTTCGATCTGCAGATGGCTCATCGCGCTGGGGTGGACGGCGTTGCGGTTGGCTACGGTGCGCAGCCGCTGCATGTCCTGCAGCAGTTCGAGCCGCGCCTGGGGATCGATCGTTTTTCGGAGCTCGGCAGTTGGCTGCGCTCCATGGCTGGTTCTGAGGTGAATGCATATGTCGGATGAATGGAAAGCTCCGGTGGATGAGTCCAAGGACGATCGCAGCAGCTGGAAGTTGCTGGAAAAGACCCTGCTTGCGGGCGTTCAGGAGCAGCGGCGTGCTCGGCGCTGGGGAATATTCTTCAAGCTTTTGACTTTCATCTATTTGTTCGGAGCGCTGGCGCTGTTTTCGCCGGCGCTGCAGCTAGGGAAAGGCAAGGCTGCGCGGGAGAGTCATACCGCGGTGATCAACGTGCGCGGAATGATTGCCGATGAGGAATCCGCGAGTGCGGATAACATCGTGGGCGCCTTGCGTGCGGCCTTCGAGGATGCCAATACGAAGGGTGTGATCCTGCGCATCAACAGCCCTGGCGGTAGTCCGGTTCAGTCGGGCTACATCTATGACGAGATTCGTCGCTTGCGCGGCGAGTATCCGGCCATCAAGGTCTATGCGGTGATCACCGATCTGGGTGCTTCGGGCGCCTATTACATCGCCAGTGCGGCCGATGAGATCTACGCGGACAAGTCCAGTCTGGTCGGCTCGATCGGAGTGACCGCGGCCACCTTCGGTTTTGTCGATACCATGGAGAAGCTCGGTGTTGAGCGTCGTGTGTATACCGCGGGCGAGCACAAGGCGTTTCTGGACCCGTTTCAGCCAGAAAAGCCGGAGGAGACCCGGTTCTGGCGAAGTGTTCTGGCGACCACTCATCAGCAGTTCATCGATAGCGTCAAGCGTGGGCGCGGTGAGCGTCTCCAGGACGCGCAGCATCCGGAGTTGTTCTCAGGGTTGATCTGGTCCGGCGAGCAGGCACTGGAGTTGGGGTTGGTCGACGGTCTGGGCAGTACCGCCTACGTCGCACGCGAGGTCGTCGGCGAGCCGGAGATCGTTGATTTCACGGTGAAGGAGTCGCCATTCGATCGTTTCACCAAGAAACTGGGAACCAGCGTCGCCGAGCGTCTGGCGATTCTTGCTGGGCTGCAGGGGCCGGCGCTGCGCTAGCTGTGGATGGGCGTCGTCAGGGAATGTCGATGCCTTCGTTCAGTAGCATGTCTACCAGGCGAATCAGCGGCAGTCCCACCAGGCTGGTGACGTCCTCGCCTTCGGTCGAGCGGAAAAGGCTGATGCCCAGTCCTTCGGCCTTGAAGCTGCCGGCGCAGTCGAAGGGTTGTTCTGCTTTCAGGTAGCGTTCGATGCGTGCCTCGTCGAGCGTCCGGAAGTGCACGGTAAAAGGCACGCAGTCGGTCTGGATGGTTCCGGTTTCGCTGTTGAGCAATGCCAGTCCGGTGAGAAAGGTTACCTTGCTGCCACTGGCGGCCTGTAATTGCAGCTTCGCGCGTTCGAATGTGTGCGGTTTGCCGAGAATGTCCCTGCCCAATACCGCAGCCTGATCGGAGCCAATGATGAGATGGCCGGGGTAGTGCTCGGCCAGTGCTCTGGCCTTGTGCTCGGCAAGTCGGCGCACCAATTGCTCGGCTGTCTCGTCTGGTAACGGAGATTCGTCGATGTCCGGTGCGCAGCTGGTGAAGGGCAGTTGCAGGCGGGACAGCAGTTCCCGGCGATAACGAGAGCTAGATGCGAGAAGCAGGGGGCGCATGTTTCCTCCTTTATATATAGCGGCTGGCATTGTATGCGCTGCGTCGTGAAGCTGGGCGGAATTCCTTTGACAGGTGACAGGCACGTCCCTAGAATGCCGCGCTTATGTTGAAAGGACCGATACCTCCGCACGTAGATCCGCGCAAGCTCGCAGACCGAGCGGCCACTCTTGAGGGTGCGCTGCAGTTGTCGCAGCTCAAGCGGCTCACCGATCCTCTCGAAGATGATCAGGGTGTGGTGCGCGCCAGTTTTGCCTTCGGGCGCGACGAGCAGCGTACTGTGGTTATCCACAGTCAGCTCGACGTTGAGGTCAAGATGATCTGCCAGCGTTGTCTGGAGCCGGTTGTTCTGCCAATTCACAGCGAGTGCGATTATGCCGTTGTGAATGAAGGCGCGAGCAGCCTGCACCTGCCTAAGGGCTACGACGTGCTGGAAGTGGGAGAGGATCCTCTGGATCTGCTGGCGCTGGTCGAAGACGAGCTGTTGCTTGCTCTGCCGATTGTTCCACTCCATGACCCTGAAATTTGCCAGCCGCCGGTTGGGCCAGATGAGCCTGAGCCGAGTGAGGACGAGGTAACGCGGTCCAACCCGTTCAGCGTACTGGCGCAGTTAAAGCGTGACCCAAACGTTTAGGAGTTGATCCAAATGGCTGTTCAGCAGAACAAAAAATCCCGTTCCGCCCGTGACATGCGTCGTTCGCACGACGCGCTCGAGCCGAACGCTCTGTCCGTGGAAAAGAGCACCGGTGAAGTTCACCTGCGTCACCACGTTTCCCCGGACGGTTTCTACCGTGGTCGCAAGGTGATCGACAAGGGCGCTGACGAGTAATCCTTGTCCGCTCCGGTCATCGCGATCGACGCAATGGGTGGGGACTTCGGTCCCCACTGCATTGTTCCGGCCAGCCTTTCCTGCCTGGCTGAAAACCCCTCGCTGCATCTGGTCCTCGTCGGCCAATCCTCTCTACTCGAACAGCTGGTCGCCAAGCATCCCGGTGTCGATCGTGCGCGCCTGAAAATCGTCGATGCGCCCGAAATGGTCACGATGGACGAGCGGCCCGCTCAGGCCTTGCGCGGCAAGCCACGTTCCTCGATGCGTGTAGCGCTCGAGCAGGTGCGTGACGGTGGTGCGCAAGCCTGCGTGAGTGCCGGCAATACCGGCGCGTTGATGGCGTTGGCGCGCCAAGTGCTGAAAACCCTTCCAGGTATCGACCGTCCGGCCATGGTGACCGCACTTCCGACGCGGGGTGCTCCGTGCCTGTTGCTGGACCTCGGTGCAAATGTCGACTGTCCGGCCGAGCAGCTCTATCAGTTCGCGGTGATGGGGGCCGTGGCGGCGGAATCCCTGGGCAGGCAGCAGCCTCGGGTCGCGCTGTTGAATGTCGGCACCGAAGAAATCAAGGGCAATCAGCAGGTCAAGCTCGCGGCTGCGTTGCTGCAGCAGGCGGCTGGCCTCAACTATCGTGGTTTCATCGAGGGCGATGGGCTGTATCGCGGCGAAGCAGACGTCGTGGTATGCGATGGTTTCGTCGGTAACATCTTGCTCAAATCCAGCGAGGGTCTGGCTGGCATGCTGGTCGCCAAGGTCGAGGCGCTGTTCAGGCGCTCGATTGCAGCACGTATCGTTGGTGCTGTTGCGTTGCCGCTGTTGCGTCGATTGCGCGCGGAGCTCAATCCGGCGCAGTACAACGGTGCTAGTTTTCTAGGGCTGCAGGGAATCGTGGTCAAGAGTCACGGCAGTGCTGGCGCTGATGGATTCAAGGCGGCCATTCGCCGCGCAGCGCAGGATGTCGAGCATGATCTTCCCGCGCAGCTACGAGACCGTCTCGGGCAGTTTTTCAGAGTCGATGGGTCATCCGGTGGGACGGATGATGTGACCGCTCGAGATGGCTGGCCATCCAACTGAAATTCGGTACGCCTGCATGGGCGTGTTCTTCAGACGAACAGAACCATAAGAGAGCCGTTTCATGTCCGCATCACTCGCTTTCGTCTTTCCCGGTCAGGGTTCGCAATCGCTCGGCATGCTGGCCGAGCTTGGTGCTCAGCAGCACGTCATCATCGACACCTTCGCCGAAGCGTCCGCTGCGCTGGGTTATGACCTCTGGGCGCTGACTCAGCAGGGGCCGGAAGAGCAGCTCAATCAGACCGACAAGACCCAGCCGGCTATTCTTGCAGCCTCTGTCGCGCTCTGGCGCCTGTGGCAGGCAGAGGGTGGTCCGCGACCTGCCTTCGTTGCCGGGCATAGCCTTGGCGAGTATTCGGCGCTGGTAGCTGCCGGTAGCCTGCCGTTCGCCGATGCAGTCAAGCTGGTCGAGCTGCGCGGGCAGCTGATGCAGCAGGCGGTGCCGGCCGGCCAGGGCGGTATGGCAGCGATCCTTGGCCTCGAAGACGCCGATGTATTGGCCGCATGCGCCGAAGCCGCACAGGGTGAGGTGGTCAGTGCGGTCAACTTCAACGCGCCGGGTCAGGTAGTGATCGCTGGTAGTGCTGCGGCCGTGGAGCGTGCCATCGAGGCGTGCAAGGCCAAGGGGGCCAAGCGCGCAATGGCACTGCCGGTCAGCGTACCGTCGCATTGTGATCTCATGCGCCCCGCGGCCGAGCGCTTCGCTGCGTCGGTCGAGGCAATCGCCTGGCAGGCGCCGCAGATTCCGCTGGTGCAGAACGTCAGCGCGGCCGTGGTGGCCGATCTGGATACGCTCAAGCGCGATCTGCTTGCGCAGCTGTACAGCCCGGTGCGCTGGGTCGAATCCATGGTGGCCCTGGGTGACCGCGGAGTGACTTCGCTGGTCGAGTGCGGCCCCGGCAAGGTTCTGTCCGGTCTCAACAAGCGCTGCGTCAAGGGCGTCAACACCTACAATCTCGATACCCCCGAAGCCTTTGCCGCGACTCGTGACGCATTGGCTTGAACAAGGAGAATGCTATGAATCTGCAAGGTAAGGTGGCGCTGGTAACTGGCGCGAGCCGCGGGATCGGCCAGGCCATTGCCCTTGAGCTGGGTCGTCAGGGCGCAATCGTGATCGGCACTGCAACCACATCGTCTGGTGCTGAGCGTATCGCCGAAACGCTGAAGAACAACGGCATCGAAGGTGCCGGTCTGGTGCTCGACGTCGGTAACGACGAATCCGTCAGCAGCACCCTGGAGCACATTCAGCAGCATCTCGGGCAGCCGGCGATCCTGGTCAACAATGCCGGGATCACACGCGATAACCTGATGCTGCGTATGAAAGATGATGAATGGTATGACGTCATCAATACCAATCTGAACAGTCTGTATCGCCTTTCCAAGGCCGTGCTGCGTGGCATGACCAAGGCGCGTTGGGGGCGGATCATCAATATCGGTTCGGTGGTTGGTGCCATGGGTAACGCCGGGCAGGTAAACTACGCCGCAGCCAAGGCCGGTCTGGAGGGTTTCAGCCGTGCATTGGCTCGTGAGGTCGGTTCGCGTGGTATCACGGTGAACTCCGTGGCGCCTGGTTTCATCGATACCGACATGACTCGCGAGTTGCCGGAAGCCCAGCGTGATGCGCTCCTGGGGCAGATTCCCCTGGGACGTCTCGGTCAGGCCGAAGAAATTGCCAAGGTCGTCGCGTTTCTTGCATCGGACGGTGCTGCCTATGTCACTGGTGCAACCGTGCCGGTGAACGGCGGCATGTACATGAGCTGAGTGTGACGCCAAACGCAGGAGGACAGTCAAACGGCTGTCTTTAAATTAGCTATAAAACTGCAGCTGGTTTATAGACAGATGGTTGAAGGGCAGGCCATGCTTGCCTGCTTCCAACTTGAAATGCGGAAAACGCTTTCTATACACTACCGCGCAGACCAGCTGCCTGATTTTTCCATAGGAGTGAAAACAAGGTATGAGCACCATCGAAGAACGCGTCAAGAAAATCGTTGCCGAGCAACTTGGCGTTAAAGAAGAGGAAGTAACCAACAGCGCTTCCTTCGTCGAAGACCTGGGTGCCGACTCTCTTGACACCGTTGAGCTGGTGATGGCTCTGGAAGAGGAATTCGAGACCGAGATCCCGGACGAGCAGGCTGAGAAGATCACCACCGTTCAGGAAGCCATCGATTACATCAACGCGCACGCGCAGTAAGTTGTAATCCGCTCGGAATCAAGAAAGCCGCACTGCCTTGATCGGGTAGTGCGGCTTTTCTTTGAGAGGGATTTTATCGAGGCTGCGGGCGCTTGCCTTGCGCTCGAACCGTTCCTGTCGCGGCAGGACTGAGCCAAGTACGTTTAGGTATAGGAGTAATCGCTGTGTCGCGTAGACGCGTCGTAGTCACCGGGATGGGCATGCTTTCGCCTCTGGGTAACGATGTGCCAAGCAGCTGGCAGGGTATTCTTGCTGGTCGCAGTGGCATCGGCCTGATCGAGCACATGGATCTTTCTGCCTACTCCACTCGTTTTGGCGGGTCGATCAAAGGTTTCGATGTCGAGCAGTATCTGCCCGCGAAGGAAGCTCGCAAGCTCGACCTCTTCATTCAATACGGCCTCGCTGCCAGCTTCCAGGCCGTGCGTGACTCGGGCCTGGAGATCACTGACGCCAATCGTGAGCGCATCGGCGTAGCGATGGGCTCCGGCATCGGCGGCCTGACCAATATCGAGAACAGCTGCAAGGCGCTGATCGAGCAAGGACCGCGGCGCATTTCGCCGTTCTTCGTGCCTGGCTCCATCATCAATATGGTGTCCGGTTTCCTGTCGATTCACCTGGGTTTGCAAGGCCCCAACTATGCGATCGCCACCGCCTGTACCACGGGCACCCATTGCATCGGCATGGCGGCACGCAACATTGCCTACGGTGAAGCCGACGTGATGGTTGCCGGTGGTTCCGAGATGGCTGCCTGCGGGCTCGGTATCGGTGGCTTCGCCGCGGCGCGTGCGTTGTCCACTCGCAACGATGACCCGGCCGCCGCGAGCCGTCCCTGGGACAAGGGGCGCGACGGATTTGTGCTGTCCGATGGTGCCGGTGCGCTGGTGCTCGAGGAGCTCGAGCATGCCAAGGCGCGTGGCGCCCGCATCTATGCCGAGTTGATCGGCTTCGGCATGAGCGCCGACGCGTTTCACATGACCTCGCCGCCCGATGACGGCGCCGGTGCTGCCCGTTGCATCCGCAATGCGCTGAACGACGCTCAGCTGAACGTCGAACAGGTGCAGTACATCAATGCCCACGGTACCTCGACGCCAGCCGGCGACAAGGCCGAGGCGGCGGCCATTCGCAGTGTGTTCGGTGACCACGCCTACGAGCTGTCGGTGAGCTCGACCAAATCGATGGTCGGTCACCTGCTCGGTGCAGCCGGTGCCGTGGAAGCGATCTTCAGCGTACTGGCCATTCAGGACCAGGTGGCGCCGCCGACCATCAACCTGGAGGAGCCGGACGAGGGCTGTGACCTGGACTTCGTGCCGAACCAGGCCAAGCCGCGGCCGATCGATGTGGTCGTCTCCAACTCGTTCGGGTTCGGCGGAACCAACGGTTCGCTGGTGTTCCGCCGGTTCGCCGAGTGACGTTGAGCTGGTTGAACGGGCAGCCCGCCGATGGACTGCCCGTTCACGATCGCGGACTGGCCTATGGCGACGGGTTGTTCGAAACGATCCGCGTGACGGGCGGCCGGGCGCGTCTGCTGGAGCGGCATGTCCAGCGCCTGGCCGAAGGCGCGCAGCGCCTCGCCATTCCCCTCGACATCGATGAGTTGCGCACTGAGCTGCTGCAGTTCTGCCAGGCGCTCGGCCAGGGCGTCGCCAAGCTGATCGTCACCCGTGGCACCGGCCAACGCGGCTATGCACTGCCACAGCCGTGTCGGCCGCAGCGTCTGCTGCTCGGCTCGCCGCTTCCGGCCTACCCAGCGCAGCATGCCGAATGCGGCATTCGGCTCTTCCCTTGTGACACACGGCTGGCCGAGCAACCGCGGCTTGCGGGGATCAAGCATCTGAATCGTCTCGAGCAAGTGCTGGCGCGTGCCGAGTGGCAGGATCCGGCTTTTGCCGAAGGGCTGATGCGGGATATGTCCGGGCGCGTGATCGAGGGCGTCTTCAGCAACCTGTTCCTGATTACCGAGGGCCACTTGCGAACGGCCTCGCTTTCTCGCTGTGGTGTCTCCGGCGTAATGCGCGCCGAGATCATGGCGCGTGCCGCCGGCCTTGCGCTGCCAGTCAACGAGTGCGATATCAGCTACTCGGAACTGCTGCAGGCCGATGAGGTTTTTGTCTGCAATAGCCTCTACGGCATCTGGCCGGTAACAGGTTTGGCCGAGCGCGTCTGGTCGGTCGGTCCGCTGACCCGTAAACTGCAGACCGTTGTTGCCGACCTGTTGAGTGATTCGTGATCCGTAAACTTCTTGCCTTGCTGCTGACGCTGTTCGTGTTGGCAGCGATTGCGCTCGGGCTGTTCGCCTGGAAACAGCATGCTGCGCTGGAACAGCCCTTGGCTGTCACCGATGAGGCTCTTCTGCTCGAGGTGAGGCCCGGCGATACGCCCAGCGGTGTGTTTCAACGGCTGGAAGCGGAGGGCGTGCTGGATGACGCATTCTGGCTGCGCCTCTACTGGCGCCTGAACCTGTCCGGGCAGAGCTTGCACAGCGGTGAGTATCGTCTCGCGCCGGGCATGACCGCGCGGGACATGATCGGGCTCTGGCAGCGGGGCGAAGTCGTGCAGTACAGCCTGACCCTGGTTGAAGGATGGAACTTCCGCCAGCTGCGCAGCGCGTTGCAGAACCAGACCAAGCTGGAACAGACGCTGGATGGCCTGTCCGATGCTGACATCATGGCGAAGCTCGGTGCGCCGGAGCTGCATCCGGAAGGGCGCTTCTTTCCCGATACCTACCGATTTACCCGCGGAACGTCCGACCTGGACCTGCTGCGCCGTGCCTTCACGCGCCTTGAGCAGGTGCTCGAGGAAGAATGGCAGCAACGTGCGCAAGGGTTGCCATACAAGGATGCCTATCAGGCCCTGATCATGGCCTCGATCATCGAGAAGGAAACGGGAGTGCCGGAGGAGCGGGGCGAGATCTCCGGCGTCTTCGTCCGTCGACTGGCGCGTGGCATGCTTCTGCAGACAGACCCGACGGTGATCTATGGAATGGGTGAAGCCTACAAGGGACGTATCACCCGCACCGACCTGCGCACGCCAACCCCATACAACACCTATACCAACGCAGGGCTGCCGCCGACGCCGATCGCCATGGTCGGACGCGAGGCGATTCGCGCCGCGCTGAACCCGGTCGACGGCTCCAGCCTGTATTTCGTCGCCCGGGGCGATGGCAGCCACGTCTTCAGCGACACCCTCGAGCAACATAACCGTGCGGTGCGCGAGTATCAGCTCAAGCGCCGCGCCGACTACCGCTCCAGTCCGCCGCCCCGGCAGGCCCCGGTCAATAGCGAGAACGCTCAATGAAAGGACTCTTCGTCACCCTCGAAGGCCCCGAAGGCGCTGGCAAGAGTACCAATCGCGAGTACCTCGCCGAACGCCTGCGGGCACGGGGGCTGGATGTGGTGCTGACCCGAGAGCCCGGGGGCACGCCACTGGCCGAGCGCATTCGTGAACTGTTGCTGACGCCGGCGGACGAGCCGATGGCAGTGGATACCGAGCTGTTGCTGGTGTTCGCCGCGCGTGCGCAACACTTGGCGCAGGTCATCCGTCCTGCGCTGGCACGAGGGGCGGTGGTGTTGTGCGATCGCTTCACTGATGCCACCTATGCCTATCAGGGTGGCGGTCGCGGGCTGTCGCTCGAGCGGATCGCTCAGCTGGAGACCTTCGTGCAGGGCGATCTGCGCCCTGATCTGACGCTGATCTTCGATCTTCCGGTGGACGTGGGGTTGGCCCGAGCCGCTGCGCGAGGACGTCTGGATCGTTTCGAGCAGGAAGGCATGCGCTTCTTCGAAGCGGTGCGCAGCGCCTATCTTCAGCGCGCGGAAGCGGCACCTTCGCGCTATCGGGTGATCGATGCGGGCCAAGCGCTCAATGCGGTTCAGTGCGATGTCGAGGCGCTGATCCCTGAGCTGTTGGTGCGTCTCGATGACTGACGTGCTTCCCTGGCAGGTCGATCTCTGGCGGCAGCTGGCGGGGCGCGCGCAGCATGCGCATGCCTACCTGCTGCATGGGCCCGCCGGCATCGGCAAACGGCTGCTGGCTGAGCAGCTGATGGCGCTGCTGCTCTGCCAGCGTCCGGTCGAGGCCCGCGCCTGCGGCGAATGCAAGGCCTGCCAGCTGCTTGCCGCACAGACCCATCCGGATCACTACGTCCTCGAGCCCGAGGAAGTCGACAAGGCCATCCGGGTCGATCAGGTCCGCGATCTGGTCGGTTTCGTTACCCAGACGGCGCAGCTGGGTGGGCGCAAGGTGATCCTCCTGGAGCCCGCCGAGGCAATGAACCTGAATGCGGCCAATGCTTTGCTGAAAAGCCTGGAGGAACCGTCCGGTGACACGGTGCTGCTGTTGATCAGTCATCAGCCCAGCCGTCTGCTGCCGACGATCAAGAGCCGCTGCGTCCAACAGGCCTGCCCGTTGCCAGGCCGCCAGCAAAGCCTCGACTGGCTCGCCGCGCGCCTACCCGAGCTTGGCCCGGAGCTTCGCGAACAGTTGCTGACGCTCGCCGCCGGGTCGCCGCTGGCGGCGCTGAAGTTGCACGAGCAGAAGGTGCTGGAGTTGCGCGCCCAGGTGGTCGACGGGGTGAAGAAACTGCTCAAGCAACAGCAATCGGCCAGTCAGCTCGCCGAGGGCTGGAACGCGTTACCACTGATCCTGCTCTTCGACTGGTTCTGCGAATGGGCGCATCTGATCCTGCGTTACCAGATGGCCGGCGATGAAGCCGAGCTGGGCGCTGCCGATATGCAGAAGGTGCTGCAGTATCTCGCGCAGAAATCCTCGCAGCAAAAAGTGATCGCCCTGCAGGACTGGTTGCTCGAGCATCGGCAGAAAGTGCTGGGCAAAGCCAACCTCAACCGTGTGTTGCTTCTCGAAGCGCTGCTGGTGCAGTGGGCAACGCTGCCCGGCGCGGGCTAGAATCGACCGGAACTTTCGTTAGGAACACCGCATGAGCCTGCCAGCAAATCTTGGTCCGCGTAACGGCATCCTGTCCCTGACCATCAAGGACAAGTCGGTGCTCTATGCCGCGTTCATGCCCTTCATCAAGAATGGTGGGTTGTTCATTCCGACCAACAAGAGCTACAAGCTCGGCGACGAAGTGTTCATGCTGCTGAACCTGATGGACGAGCCGGAGAAGATTCCGGTGGCTGGCAAGGTGGTCTGGATCACCCCCAAGGGCGCCCAGGGCAGTCGTGCCGCAGGCATCGGCGTGCAGTTCAACGAGGGTGACAACACCGCGCGCAACAAGATCGAAACCTATCTGGCCGGCGCGCTGAAGTCCGATCGTCCTACCCATACCATGTGAGGGTCGGCGTCCCGGTGCCGTACGTCAGGCGTCGTTGTACCGCCTACCTTTTCTGATTCCCCGCCATTTGCTCTACAATCGCCCCCTTTCCGCGATAGCAAGTTGCGCCCTCCATGCTGGTAGATTCCCACTGTCACCTTGACCGACTCGACCTGACCGCCCATGACGGGTCGCTCGATGCAGCGCTCGATGCTGCCCGAGCGCGAGGGGTCGGACACTTCCTGTGCATCGGGGTCAGCGCCGACAACGCGTCGGCGGTCAAATCGCTGACCGAGCGTTACGCCGATGTCGACTGTTCCATCGGTGTACACCCGCTCGATCTGGAGCCGACCAGTCAGCCGGCATTGGACTGGCTGCTGGGCGAGCTGCAGCATCCGCATGCCGTTGCCATCGGCGAGACAGGGCTGGACTACCACTACGAGCCCGAGGCGGCCGAACTCCAGCAGCAGTCGTTCCGCCTGCATCTGGAGGCCGCCCGACTGACCGGCAAGCCGGTCATCGTGCACACCCGCGAGGCACGCGCAGACACCCTGGCGCTGCTGCGTGAAGCCAGCTTGCCCCAGGCCGGGGTGCTGCATTGCTTCACTGAGGATTGGGAGATGGCCAGGGCCGCTCTGGACCTTGGTTTCTACATCTCGCTTTCGGGCATCGTCACCTTCCGTAATGCCGACGCGCTGCGTGACGTCGCCCGGCAGGTCCCTGCCGATCGCCTGCTGGTGGAGACCGATTCGCCCTATCTCGCACCGATTCCCCACCGTGGCAAGGCCAATCTGCCGCAGTACGTGCGCGAGGTGGCCGAGTTCCTGGCGCAGCTGCGGGGTGTTTCCTTCGAACAGCTGGCGGAGCAGACCACCGCCAACTTCAGGTCGCTTTTTCCGCTTGCCCGGGTTCGCGGCTGAAAGGTCGCGGTTTCCGTGCTTGCAACCTGCCTGATCTGCCGCGCGCTGCGCACTTCGTACTTTATCCGCAAGGTGGCGTAATGACCGCTGAGACGCTGCACACCGGGCCGTTGCAACGAGGCCTGAAAAACCGCCATATCCAGCTGATTGCCCTCGGCGGGGCGATCGGCACCGGCTTGTTCCTGGGTTCCGCCGGGGTGCTGAAGAGCGCCGGCCCGTCCATGATCCTGGGCTACGCCATCGGCGGCTTCATCGCCTTTCTGATCATGCGTCAGCTGGGGGAAATGATCGTCGAAGAACCGGTAGCCGGTTCCTTCAGTCATTTCGCGCACAAGTACTGGGGAGGCTACGCAGGCTTTCTGTCCGGCTGGAATTACTGGGTACTTTATGTGCTGGTGGGCATGGCAGAGCTGACCGCGGTGGGTAAGTACGTGCAGTTCTGGTGGCCGGACGTGCCCACCTGGGCGACTGCCGCGGCGTTCTTCGTGCTGATCAATCTGATCAACCTGAGCAACGTGAAGGCGTTTGGTGAAACCGAGTTCTGGTTCGCCATCATCAAGGTTGCCGCCATCATCGGCATGATCCTGCTCGGATTGTTCCTGCTGGTGAGCGGGCAGGGCGGCGAGCAAGCGAGCATCAGCAATCTCTGGAGCCACGGCGGGTTCTTTCCCAACGGTTTCAGCGGCATGGTGCTGGCGCTGGCGATCATCATGTTTTCCTTCGGCGGTCTGGAGCTGGTCGGCATCACGGCGGCAGAGGCGGCCGATCCGAAGACGGTGATACCGAAGGCGATCAATCAGGTCGTCTACCGCATCCTGATCTTCTATATCGGTGCTCTGACCGTGCTGCTGGCGCTCTATCCGTGGGATGCGCTGCTGCAGACGTTGGGGGCGGCGGGTGATCCCTACAGCGGCAGTCCCTTCGTCCAGATCTTCTCGCTGATCGGCAGCGATACGGCCGCGCATCTGCTCAATTTCGTGGTGCTCACCGCCGCGCTGTCGGTCTACAACAGTGGCGTGTATTGCAACAGCCGCATGCTCTACGGCCTGGCCGAACAGGGCGATGCGCCGCGCAGTCTGATGAAGATCAACGCCCGTGGTGTGCCAGTGCTCGCCATCGGCGTCTCGGCGGTGGTGACGCTGCTCTGCGTGCTGGTGAACTATCTGCTGCCGCGGGGCGCGCTGGAGTTATTGATGTCGCTGGTGGTTGCCGCGCTGGTGATCAATTGGGCGATGATCAGCCTGGCCCACCTGAAATTCCGACGGGCAATGCAGCGCCAGGGTGTGGTACCGAGCTTCAAGGCGTTCTGGTTCCCGCTCAGCAATTACCTGTGCCTGGCCTTCGTCAGCGGTATCCTGGTGATCATGCTGTGGATTCCCGGCATTCGTCTGTCGGTGTTCGCCATTCCGTTCTGGGTCGGCTTCCTCTGGCTGTGTTTCCTGTTGCGGGCGCGCGTCGGTGCTGCGTCGACTTGATCGGCTCACGAGCGCGCAAAAAAAAACCCGGATTCCTGAGAAACCGGGCCAAGACCATTAGGAGTATGAAATCGCAATCCAGGCGACCTCATCTGGCCAGGCAGTGGGGGGATTGCCTAGCCAGTGACTCAAGTATTAACGCTGCATTAGCGGTCTGCTGGCGGATTTCCGCGCTTTTTAAACGCATTTGGAATACATGTCTCGCTGGCTGATCGCCGTCAGTGACTTGCCAGCTCGTGCAGAAGCGCCAGGGTTTCATCGATGACGCGCTGCGGCGTGTAGAAATGCGGAGAGAAGCGAATGCCGCCGCCACGCAAGGCGCAGACGACTTGCGCCGCCTTCAGCCGCTCGAAGAGCGCTGCATTGTCCCAGCCATGCAGGCGGAAGGTGAGGATGCCGGCCCGACGCTCGGCTGTTGTCGGCGACAGGATGTCGACCCCGCCCAGATCGCCTAATCCCCGACACAGCCATTCGACGCGTTCGTCGAGGGCTGCGGCGACCTGCTCCATGCCCACTTCCTCCAGCAGGGAAAGACTGGCCTCGAGCGCCATCGCCCCGAGCAGGTTGGGACTGCCGCATTCGAAGCGTCGTGCGCTGCGGGCCGGTTCCCAGTCCGTGCGATCATAATCGCCGGCGTGTTCCAGCATGTGCCAGCCGTACTCGTGCAGCTTCAGTTGATCGCGCAGGTCGCTCCGGCAATAGAAGACGCCGAGCCCCTCGGGGCCGAGCATCCACTTGTGGCCGTCGGCCATGGCGAAAGCGCAGCGATTCTGCTGGACATCGAAGGGCAGGGCGCCGAGCTGCTGGATCGCGTCGATGCACAGCAGCACACCGCGCTGCTCGCAGCCTTCGCCCAGACGTGCAAGATCCAGGCGCAGGCCGCTGGCGTACTGCACCGCGCTGATCGCCATCAGTCGTACCCGCGGCCCGCAGGCCGCCAGCAGGTCGCCTTCCGGATCGGCACCCTTAAGGCTGACCTGAACGACCTCCACGCCGAATGGCTGCAGTGCCTCCCAGACGACACGGTTGGATGGAAATTCTTCATCGCTGATGACGATGCGATCACCGCTTTTCCAGTCCAGGCCAAAGGCGACAAACGACAGTGCTTCGGACGTGTTCTTGACCAGTGCCACGTCGGCGCTGGTCGGTGCGTTGAGCAGGCGCGTAAGGCGCTGGCGCAGGCTGCGCTCGACCGTAAGCCATTGCGGATAGTCACGTGCGCCGAGGGTGGCGTTCTGCTCGGCAAAGGCACTGACGGCACTGGCGGCTCGCCGAGGCCAGGGCGCGACGGCAGCATGGTTGAGATATCGCAAACCGACTATTTGCGGAAATTCGTCATTTATGTGAATCATCGGTGGATGCCCCGTGCATTTGATGACCGGTTAGGCATAATGACCGCCTCGATTTCTCATCTAAGCAGCCTCCTATGCAGAATGAACCCCGTAAGGTCCGCGAATTTCGTCGCCGCGAACAGGAAATCCTCGATACCGCGTTGCAGCTCTTTCTCGACCAGGGAGAGGATAGCGTCACGGTCGAGATGATTGCCGATGCGGTGGGCATCGGCAAAGGCACCATCTACAAGCACTTCAAGTCGAAGGCCGAAATCTACCTGCGGCTGATGCTCGACTACGAGCGCGACCTGAATCAGCTGCTGCATTCCCCGGATCTTGATCGCGACAAGGAAGCGCTTTCGCGCGCCTATTTCGAGTTCCGCATGCGCGACCCGCAGCGTTACCGTCTGTTCGACCGCCTCGAGGAGAAAGTGGTCAAGGGCAACCAGGTCCCGGAGATGGTCGAGCAGCTGCACAGCATCCGCGCATCCAACTTCGAACACCTGACCCAGCTGATCAAGGGGCGTATCGCCGAGGGCAAGCTCGAAGACGTGCCACCGTATTTCCATTACTGCGCCGCCTGGGCTCTGGTGCACGGCGCGGTCGCGCTGTATCACTCGCCGTTCTGGAGCAATGTGCTGGAGGATCAGGACGGATTCTTCCAGTTCCTGATGGATATCGGTGTGCGCATGGGCAACAAGCGCAAGCGTGATTGACGTCGGCGCAGGCGAAGCACAATGAGCATGAGCGAGTTTCCCGTCCGCTATATCGAGCCGGTTTTCCGGCCGCCGAGCGAAGCGCATTCACTGATCCTGCCGGTGACCAACGGCTGTTCGTGGAACGCCTGCACGTTCTGCGAGATGTACACCGCGCCGCAGAAGAAATTCCGCGCCCGCGATGAGGTGGAAGTGCTCGAAGAGATTCGCCGCTGCGGCGAGCAGCTGATCGTTCAGCGGGTGTTTCTGGCCGATGGCGATGCGCTGGTGCTGCCGACTCGCAGGCTGCTGAAGATTCTGGAGCAGATTCGCCAGTGCCTGCCGGAGGTGCAGCGCGTGTCCAGCTACTGCCTGCCACGCAATTTGCGCAAGAAGTCGGTCCAGGAGCTGCGTGAGCTGGCGGACGCCGGGCTTGGCATGGCCTACGTTGGCGCGGAGTCCGGTGACGACGAGGTGCTGGCGCGGGTCAACAAGGGCGAAACCTACGAGTCGACCCTGAGCGCGCTGGACAAGCTTGGCCAGGCGGGAATCACCCGTTCGGTGATGATCCTCAATGGCCTTGGCGGGCGGGCGCTGAGCCGGCAGCATGCGCGCAATTCGGCACGCCTGATGAACGCAGCGCAGCCCGAGTTTCTTTCCACGCTGGTGGTCAGTTTCCCGCAGGGTGATGGGCGTTTTCGCCAGGGATATGAAGACTTCGAGCCGCTACCGCTTTCCGACCTGCTTGTTGAGCTGGAAAGGCTGCTGGGTGATCTTCAGTTGCGTGACACGGTGTTCCGCAGCGACCACGCCTCCAACTATCTGGTGCTCAAAGGCACGCTGGGAGCCGACAAGCCGCGCCTGATGCGCCAGCTGCGCGAGGCGATCGACGATCCCCGTGCCGCCCCTTTGCGCCAGGAGTGGCAGCGCCGGCTGTGAGCGGCAGACGCGCTGGTACCAGCACCATCGGCTGGCCGATCTGGCGTGGATGCTGCATTGCCGGTGCGATTGCCGGTTTTCCGTCACCGGCCTCTGGAGGGTGAAATCCATGCGTTTTCTATTAGGCGTGCCAGGTTTGCTGGCATTGCTTGCCCTGGCTGGCTGCATGAAAGTCAGCGACATGGCCGAGGGCACCCGCTACCACCTGAGGGATGCCGGTATTCTCGATCACAGCGAGACACGCCGGGCCAGTTCATGGCGTCTGCAGCCGGATTCCTTCATCTATATCGCGCAGGGCCATTTCGTACCCCCGGGTGATGTCTATCCGCGGCCGAATGTCGTGGCGGAGGAAGCCTTCAACGGCTTCGTCGAATACTTCCCGCTGGTGCGCCGCGCTCGCGAGCCGGCCGGGCTGGAGGAAGCCATGACGCAGGCCTCTGCGGTCGGCGCCCATTACCTTCTGTATCTGCGCTACGCAGCGGCGGACGATCGCATCGGCAGCTTCGACGAGCTGAACGAGCAGCGCGCACTGGATCGGCTTGGCGTGGATTCCGGCGTGGTGCAACTGATGCTGATCGAAACCGGCACGCACTATCTGGTCGATACCGCGCGCATTCGCAGCCGTGGCGGGCTGCTCGGCATTTACGATGCCAGACCCGAGCATCTCCTGCGGCCGCCTTTGCAGGACTATGCTCGTCGGTTACTGGGTCTGTCACGCTGAGGGATGTGGCAGTATCGAAGCCGACATAGCTGCGAAGCGAGGAGAACGGGATGAACGAGACAGGCAAGGCGGGAGACCTGCTGGCCCAGCTCTCGGCGGGCGAGAAGAAGGGGCTGCCGCCGGTGCATTTGTGGAACCCGCCATTCTGCGGTGACCTCGACATGCGTATCGCACGAGACGGTACCTGGTTTTACCAGGGCACGCCCATCGGACGTCCGGCGATGGTTCGTCTGTTCTCCACAGTGATTCGACGCGACGGCGATGATTACTTTCTGGTTACGCCGGTGGAAAAGGTCGGGATCCAGGTCGAAGATGCGCCCTTCGTCGCGGTGCGGCTGGACGTGAGCGGGGAGGGCGAAGCGCAGTTGCTGCGTTTCGTCACCAATGTTGACGATGTGGTGGAGGCCGGTCAGGAGCATCCGCTGCGCGTCAGCCTCGACCCGCAGACTCAGGAACCATCGCCGTACATTCACGTGCGCGCCAATCTCGAGGCGCTGGTTCATCGCAACGTGTTCTATCGGCTGGTGGATCTGGCCGTGCCGGGTGATGTGGACGGCGAGAGCTGGCTCGGCGTGTGGAGCGGCGGTGTGTTTTTTCCCATAGGACGTACCGAGTAGCGTCGCGGTATACCGGTTTCAACGGCATAAAAAAGGCTCCCGAGGGAGCCTTTTTCGTTGCTTACATGTTGGGGTAGTTCGGCCCACCGGTACCTTCCGGCGCGACCCAGGTGATGTTCTGCGCCGGGTCCTTGATGTCGCAGGTCTTGCAGTGCACGCAGTTCTGTGCGTTGATCTGGAAGCGCTTGCTGCCATCGTCGTTGCTGACCACTTCGTAGACGCCTGCCGGGCAGTAGCGCTGAGCCGGCTCGTCGTACAGCGGCAGGTTCTTGTCGATCGGGATGCTTGGGTCGGTCAGCTTGAGGTGAACCGGCTGGTCTTCCTCATGGTTGGTGTTGGAGAGGAACACCGAGCTGAGCTTGTCGAAGCTCAGTTTGCCGTCCGGCTTCGGATACTCGATCTTCTTCGACTCGGCGGCCGGCTTGAGGCACGCGTAGTCCGGCTTTGTGTCGTGCAGCGTGAAGGGAATCTTGCCGCCGAAGATGTTCTGGTCGATGAAGTTGAACGCGCCACCCTTGATTGCGCCCCATTTGTGAATGGCAGCGCCGAAGTTGCGGCTCTTGTACAGCTCGTCGTACAGCCAGCTGTTCTTGAAGCCTTCTTCGTAGGCGCTCAGCTCGTCACCACCTTCGCGACCGGCCAGCAGCGCGTCCGCCGCAGCTTCGGCGGCCAGCATGCCGGACTTCATCGCGGTGTGGCTGCCCTTGATCTTGGCGAAGTTCAGGGTACCGGCGTCGCAGCCGATCAGTGCGCCGCCGTTGAAGACCATCTTCGGCAGGCAGTTCAGGCCACCTTTGGCGATGGCGCGGGCGCCGTAAGAAACGCGTTTGCCGCCCTCCAGGTACTGCTTGATCACCGGGTGGTGCTTGTAGCGCTGGAACTCGTCGAACGGCGACAGGTGCGGGTTGCTGTAGGACAGATCGACGATCAGGCCGACCACGACCTGATTGTTTTCCAGGTGATAGAGGAACGAGCCGCCAGTGTTCTCGTCGTTCAGCGGCCAGCCCGCGGTGTGCACGACCAGGCCTTGCTCGTGCTTGGCGGGATCGATGTCCCACAGCTCCTTGATGCCGATGGCGTAGTGCTGCGGGTCGACATTGGCGTTGAGCTGGAAGCGGTTGATCAGCTGCTTGCCGATATGTCCGCGGCAGCCTTCGGCGAACAGCGTGTACTTGGCGCGCAGCTCCATGCCTGGGGTGTACATGCCTTCTTTCGGGTTGCCTTCGCGATCGACGCCCAGGTCACCGGTGACGATACCGCGCACGATGCCGTTTTCGTCGATCAGCGCTTCCTGGGCGGCGAAGCCCGGGTAGATCTCGACACCCAGGTTCTCGGCCTGCTGGGCGAGCCAGCGGCACAGGTTGCCCAGGGAGATGATGTAATTGCCTTCGTTGTGCATGGTCTTGGGGACCAGCGCATTGGGCAGCTTGCTGGCCGCTTCGGCGGTCTTCAGCAGATAGATGTCGTCACGCTTGACCGGCGTTTTGAGCGGGGCGCCGAGTTCTTTCCAGTCGGGGAACAGTTCGTTCAGCGCACGAGGTTCGAAGACCGCGCCGGACAGGATATGGGCACCTACTTCGGAGCCTTTCTCGACGACGCATACACTGATTTCCTGACCAGCGTCGGCGGCTTTTTGCTTCAGGCGGCAGGCTGCGGATAGGCCTGCAGGGCCGGCGCCGACGATGACAACGTCGAATTCCATGTATTCGCGTTCCATTAGGCTTTCTCCTACTCAGGGCTTGGTTGTTATATAAGTGGTGGAGGGCTGTGATCGGCCCCTGACCGAGCCGGGCCGGCGCATTATATATAGACGCTCGAATCGGTCCAATACAAACGTTTGTTTGAATTTTCTGGAAGCCTGTTAGAATCGGCCGAACCGCGAGGTTATGACGGGTCATATGCGTTGTTGACCCCGTCTGCGGCCTGCGGTCAAGATACGGACGGTTTGCACTCGCCGAACAGGGCAGCGGCTATCGAAACCCCAAGCCACGAGCAAGGCTCGGTTCGCCTCGGCGGAATTCTATTCACCGGAGAGTAACGAGGAATCCATGAAGGTTCTTGTAGCTGTCAAACGAGTGGTCGATTACAACGTCAAGGTTCGCGTCAAGGCGGACAACTCCGGCGTTGACCTCGCCAACGTCAAGATGTCGATGAACCCCTTCTGCGAGATCGCCGTGGAAGAAGCGGTTCGCCTGAAAGAGAAGGGCGTGGCGAGCGAAATCGTTGTCGTCTCCATCGGCCCGACCGCTGCCCAGGAGCAGCTGCGCACCGCACTGGCGCTGGGCGCCGATCGTGCTGTGCTGGTCGAGTCCAACGACGAACTGAACTCCCTGGCGGTTGCCAAGCTGCTCAAGGCCGTGGTCGACAAGGAGCAGCCGCAACTGGTGATCCTCGGCAAGCAGGCAATCGACAGCGACAACAACCAGACCGGCCAGATGCTCGGCGCGCTGACCGGCTATGCCCAGGGCACCTTCGCCTCCAAGGTGGAAGTGGCTGGCGACAAGGTCAACGTCACCCGCGAAATCGACGGCGGCCTGCAGACCGTCGCGCTGAACCTGCCGGCGATCGTCACCACCGACCTGCGTCTGAACGAGCCGCGCTACGCGTCGCTGCCGAACATCATGAAGGCCAAGAAGAAGCCGCTGGAAGTGCTGACCCCGGATGCGCTGGGCGTCGCCACCACGTCCACCGTGAAGACCCTGAAAGTCGAAGCACCGGCTGCCCGCAGCGCCGGCATCAAGGTCAAGTCCGTGGCTGAACTGGTCGAGAAACTGAAGAACGAGGCGAAGGTAATCTAAATGACTATCCTGGTTATCGCTGAACACAACAACGCCGTCCTCGCGGCCGCTACCCTGAACACCGTCGCCGCCGCCAAGGCCATCGGTGGCGACATCCACGTGCTGGTAGCCGGCAGCGGCTGCGCTGCCATCGGCGAAGCAGCCGCACAGATCGAAGGTGTAGCCAAGGTACTGGTCGCCGACGATGCGGCTTACACCAACCAGCTGCCCGAGAACGTCGCGCCGCTGATCGCTGATCTGGCCAAGAACTACAGCCATGTACTGGCCGCTGCCACCACCAACGGCAAGAATTTCCTGCCGCGCGTTGCCGCGCAACTGGACGTCGACCAGATCTCCGAGATCATCTCGGTGGAAAGCCCGGACACCTTCAAGCGCCCGATCTACGCTGGTAACGCCATCGCCACCGTGCAATCCAGCGCGCCGATCAAGGTGATCACCGTGCGTTCGACCGGTTTCGATGCCGTGAACGCCACCGGTGGCTCGGCTGCGGTTGAGCAGATCTCCGGTACTGGCGATGCGGGCAAGTCCGCGTTCGTCGGCGAAGAGCTGGCCAAGTCCGACCGTCCCGAACTGACCGCTGCCAAGATCGTCGTTTCCGGCGGCCGCGGCATGCAGAACGGTGACAACTTCAAGCACCTGTACTCGCTGGCCGACAAGCTCGGCGCCGCGGTGGGTGCATCCCGCGCCGCGGTCGATGCCGGCTTCGTGCCGAACGACATGCAGGTCGGCCAGACCGGCAAGATCGTCGCACCGCAGCTGTACATCGCCGTCGGTATCTCCGGTGCCATCCAGCACCTGGCCGGCATGAAGGACTCCAAGGTGATCGTTGCGATCAACAAGGACGAGGAAGCCCCGATCTTCCAGGTTGCCGACTATGGCCTGGTTGGCGATCTGTTCGAGATCATTCCGGAGCTGGAACGGCTCGTCTGAAGCTGATCGCTGTCGAAAGAACCCGCTCATGTAGCGGGTTTTTTCATGGGCGGTCAGCGGGTTCGTCGGTGTACCATCGGCGCAACCGTTTCGCACCCGCTCAACCGCACTAAGAGGATTTTCATGCGTTTCGCCTTTGCGTTGAAATCGGCCTTGATCGCGTTGACCCTGGCGACGCCGCTCACGGCAACGGCCGCGGGAAAATGTGATCGCCTGGTGGCAACCGGTGCCGCGGACAACCCGCCGTTTCTCTGGCGCGATCCGCAGAACCCCAAACGGCTGATCGGTGCCAATGCCGATCTGCTCGGGCAGATCGCCGATTCCCTCGGACTGAAGCTGGATCTGCTCTATACGGGCGATCGAGCGAAGGCGCTCGACGAGGTACGCAGCGGTCGGGTCGATGTGCTGGCCGATGCGACCCTCAACGTGCAGCGCCTGGAAGAGCTGGATTTCGTGCACCCGGCGATCATCCAGCTGCAGACCGTCGCCTGGGTACGCAACGAGCCGGGCTTCTTCTATGCCAGCCGCGAGGACCTGAAGGGGCACGGCGGGCTGACCGTTGGCGCCGGCCGTTTCGGCAGCGAGTTCGATGCGTTCGCCAAGAGCAGCCTGCAGTTGCAGCAGGTCAACAGCCTCGACCAGGGCTTGCAGAGACTGGTCGCCGGCGGCAGTGATTACCTGTTGCACGAGCGCTACAGCACGGTTGCCGCGGCGGATGCATCGGGCTTGCTGGACAAGATTCAGCGGCTTGATCCGCCAGTGGTAGGGCGTGACATGCATCTGGCCATCTCGCACGATTCGGCCTGCAACGATCCCTGGCTGCGCGGACAACTGGCGCGGAAAATGACAGAATTGCGCGCCGCAGGTGTGCCGGAACAGCTGGTGGCGCACAACCTGACCGTCTGGAAAAACCAGCAGGCGGAGCGGCCAAAGGCTTCGAAAAAGTAGGATTCAGCGTGTTGAAACGTCTCTTCCCCAGCGCATCACTGGCCTTCTTCATGCTGGCCGGATGTGCCAGCGATCCCGCACCGACCGCTCAGCTGCAGCTGAGCGAGCAGGCCGTGGCGCAGGCCCGCTCCATGGAGGCCTCCAGAGCCCATGAGGAACTGGCACTGGCCGAAAGCAAGCTGAACGCTGCGCGTGCAGCGCTGCAAGCCGGTGACAATCGTCAGGCCCGCATGCTGGCCGAGCAGGCGGAGCTGGATGCCCGCCTGGCGGAGGCGCGTGTGCTGAAGGATCAGCGCCAGGCACAGATCGACGATCTGAATCGACGCATCCAGCGTCTACGCCAGCAGTTGGGAGAGGTCCGGTGAACATGCGTTTCTTCCTCGTCATGGCCGCGCTGGCACTGGCCGGCTGCTCGAGCCAGGACACTGAGCATGAGCTCGCCCAGGCGTCGGCCGCGCTGGAGCGCATTCAGGCTGACGGCATGGTTCAGCGCGGTGCGCCGAAGGACCTGCAGCGAGCGCTGGAGACCCTGCAGCGCGCCGAACGCTTCAATGACTACTGGGGGGGAGCCGAAGACGCTCGCCATTACGCTTACCTGAGCCGACGCTACAGCGAGATCGCCGCGCAGCAGGGCGAACTGTTGCAGCATCAGGAGCAGGTGGCGCGTCTGGAGATGGAGCGCGACCGACTGCGGCGCATGCTGCAGGATGCCCAGCTGATGACCGCTGAACAGCAGGGGCGCTGGCTGGAAGACCAGATGATGAGCCTGGCCGCCAGCGAGACCGACCGAGGTCTGGTGATGACCCTGGGGGACGTGCTTTTCCACCCTGACAGTGCCGAGCTTGGCAACTCGGCCAACCGAACCTTGCTCAAGCTGGTGCACTTTCTTCAGCTCAATCCGCAGCGCAAGGTACGCATCGAAGGCTACAGCGACAGCCGTGGCGATCCGCAAGCCAATCTCGAACTATCGCGCGCGCGGGCGCAAACGGTGGCCGACCTGCTCATCAGCCTGGGCATCGAAGCCGAGCGCGTCGAGGTGCGCGGCTACGGCGAGCGCTTTCCGATCGCCGAGAACGCCTCTGCACGCGGGCGCGCGCAGAATCGGCGCGTGGAAATACTGTTTTCCGATGCGGCGGGCAATCTCGGCCCGGACCGCTAGCGCCCCGTCTGGATAGACTGTTTCGCCCACATGCTGCGTAACTGTATTGGTCCGCAGGTGTTCCGCTGAGCTACTGTTACGGTTCAGTTGGCGGGAGACCGGCGAGATGACCAATCTGTTGCTCTATCAACGCATTGCCCAGCAGCTCGCCGAGGACATCCGGCGGGGAGTGTATCGGCCTGGCGAACGTGTACCTTCGGTGCGCAAGATGAGCCGGCAGCTGAGCGTCAGTCACGCGACGGTGCTGCAGGCCTACGCCAACCTGGAGGATCAGGGCATGATCCGGGCGCGTCCGCAGTCCGGCTTCTATGTCCACCAGACGCCGGTCCTGACCGCGCCGACACCCGATATCGCGCGGGTCGAGCGACCCACGCTGGTCACGCGCAGCAGCATCATCAACCAGGTGCTCAGCGAGTCCCGTCGCGAAGGGCTGATTCCGCTGGGTGCCGCCGTGCCGCATGTGGATTATCTGCCGGTCAGGGCTTTGCACCAGCAACTTGCCAAGGTCACGCGCTTCCAGAGCCCACGGGCGTTCAGCTACATGTTCAGTCCCGGCTACGAGCCGTTGCGTCGTCAGGTGGCGATCCGCATGCGCGACGCCGGCGTGGTGGTCGATCCCGGCGAGATTGTCATCACCCATGGTTGCGTCGATGCACTGCAAATGTCGCTGCGGGTGTTGACCCGGCCCGGTGATCTGATCGCCGCCGAATCGCCAACCTATTACGGCCTGCTGCAACTGGCGGACCTGCTGGGACTCAAGGTCATCGAAATTCCCAGCGATCCTGATACTGGCATGAGCCTCGAGGCGCTGCAGCTGGCAGCCGGGCAATGGCCGATCAAGGCGCTGGTGCTCACGGCGCGGCTGAGCAACCCGCTGGGTGTGAGCATGCCCGACCACCGGCAGAAGCAATTGCTGAACCTCGCGGCCCGGTTCGACATCCAGATCGTAGAGGACGATATCTACGGTGAGCTGATGTTCGAGCAGGACCAGTACAAGGCGCTGAAGTCCAACGACCGGGACGGGCGGGTCATCTATTGCTCGAGTTTTTCCAAGACCCTGTCACCCGGTGTGCGTATCGGCTGGGTCATCGCCGGACGCCATCAACCGGAGATCGAGCGCCTGCAGACCTTCAGTACCCATTCGGCCTGCAGCGTGACGCAGATGGCGGTGGCCGCGTACCTGGAGAATGGTGGCTATGATCGACACCTGCGGGCGATCCGCCAGGAGTACCGCAAGAACCTCAGCGCTTTCCAGCTGGCGGTGCAGCGCTATTTCCCGGAAGGCACGCAGATGACGCGGCCCAAGGGCAACTTCATTCTCTGGGTCAGTCTGCCGGTGCGGGTCAATACTCAGGAACTGCACGTGAGGGCGCTGGAGCAGGGCATCAGCATCGCGCCGGGTCTGATTTTCAGCAACACCGAGCAGTTCAACCACTGCATACGGCTCAACTGTGGCCTGCCGTGGAATCATGAAACCGAGCGGGCGCTGCGTACGCTCGGGCAACTGGCGTCGGAGCTGTGCCGGAACGCACAATAGATGCACCTGAGTCGTTCGTCGTGAGGAAAGATGCCGATGCCGAGGCCGCCCCTGTTGTTGCTGTTGTTGGCCTTGCTCGGTGGATGCGAGCGCGAGGAGCAACCTCGGGATGCCGAGCGGCAAACGCCACAGTCGCAGCAACCGGCAGCGGAGCCCGTTGACGAGGCACAGGCGCCGCCTGATCTGGATATCGAGGTGGCGCCGGTGGAGCAGGCAGCGGAAACCGAGCCACCGCCTGTGCAGATCAGCATTCCGGAGCCCGAACCTCAGCCCGCGGCTCGACCGCGCCCCGCGCCAGCCAAGCAGCCGGAGAAGCCGGCCGAATTCGAGCTCGTCGAGCCGGTGCTCGACCTACGCCTGCCGGAAGAGCTGGCCGAAGAGTTGATGCCTGCGCCAAGCAGCGAATCCATCCGCCTGCTGCCGCCGCTTTTCGACGCGGCGAAACCGTCACGCTCGATGCAGATCGGCGGTCGCCTGATCTCGGGCGAAGACGATGACGAATCGCTGATCGAAGGTGCGGAAATCCAGTTCGAATTCAAGCGCTGATGCTGCTCCATCGGCGCGCCTAGCTCTGGCGCTCCGCTGCATGCAACATCGTCCATAGGTCCTGCGCAGGCAGCGGATGGCTCATGTGGAAACCTTGGGAAACGCTGATCAAAGCCACCCGTCCGGGATTTTTCGTCCATGAGGCAGCAACTCCGAAATTCGCATCGTCATGACATCGAATTTCGGCTCTTTTTCAGCCCCGAATCATCAACCCGAGGCCCTTTCGGGGTTCATCACCCCGATTTCTCGCCCTCAGGACGCACCTGTCCTGTAGGGCGCGCACAGACTTCTCTGCGACAGCACCAGATTCGCCATCGCGAACAGCACATGCAACTGCGCCGTGTTCTTCGCCAGACCCTTGTAGCGGCACTTGCGATGCCGGAACAGGTTCTTCACCACATGGAACGCGTGCTCGACCTTCGAGCGGATGCTCGCCTTGGCGTGCTCCGCCTGCTCGATGAGTTGGCGTCTCGGGTCCGTCTTGTCCAGCTTCTTGTAGGTTGAGCGGCGACGTGCAATGACAAACTCAGCCTCGCACTCCTTCAGTTCGGGACGCTTGTCTGCGCCTTGGTAGCCGGCGTCGGCATGCACGTGCTTCTCCTCACCATGCAGCAGCTTGTGCGTCTGGCTCACGTCGGAGGCGTTCGCCGCCGTGGCGGCAAGCGAATGAACGATGCCGGTGTGCGCATCCGTACCGATATGCGCTTTCATGCCGAAATACCACTGCTTGCCCTTCTTCGTCTGGTGCATGTCGGGGTCGCGCTCGCCCTCCTTGTTCTTCGTCGAGGGGGGCGCAGCGATCAAGGTGGCGTCGACGATCGTGCCTTCGCGCAGGATCAGCCCTTGCTGACCGAGCTGTTCGCGAATCAGCGCGAAGATGCGCACCGGCATCTCGTGACGTTCAAGCAGACGGCGAAACTTCAGCAGCGTGGTGGCATCGGGCGCCTGACGCTCGATCAGGTCGATGCCCACGAAGCGACGCACCGCGATGCTGTCGACGATGGCATCTTCAATTCCTTCGTCCGACAGGCCCAGGCAGTTCTGGCACAGATACATGCGCAGCATCGTTTCCAGACCGACCGGCGGACGACCGCGCTCACCGCGGTAGTAGTGCGGCTCGATCAATGCCGCCAGCTGCGACCACGGCACCAGACGATCCAGGTCGGTCAGAAACTTCTCCCGCCGCGTCGGCTTGCGACGCGCCGAGTACTCGAGATCGGCGAAGCTGGCTTGCTGTTTCATCTGGATGGTTGCGCCTATCGGGATGACCGGGGCATTCTACGGGGACGGGGTTAAATCAGCGTTTCCCTTGCACTTCCGTGCAGCCGTCGTCGGTCAGCAGGCGCAGCTGTTCTTCGGTTTCCACGCCCTCGGCCGTCACCCGCATCCGCAGGCCACGGCCCAGCTCGATCAGGGCGCGGACAATGGAGTGATCTTCGATGGACTGGCCGATGCCGGCGACAAAGCTGTTGTCGATCTTGATCACGTCGAAGGGGTAGTGCCGCAAGGTGGTCAGGGACGAATAGCCGGTGCCGAAGTCGTCCACCGCGAGGCGAACACCCAGCGCCTTGATGCGCTTGAGCAACTCCAGGGTGTTCTGGGTTTCGCGCAGCAGTGCGCTCTCGGTCACCTCCAGTTCCAAGCGGTTGCCGGCAAGGCCGTTGTCCGCCAGTGCCTGGGTGATCTCTTCCAGCAGCCGATCATCATGCAGCTGAAGCGGTGAGAGATTGACCGATACCACCGTGTCGCCCGGCCAGCGCGCCGCCTGCTGGCAGGCCTGACGCAACACCCAGCGGCCGAGCGGGATGATCAGCCCGGTTTCCTCGGCCAGCGGGATGAACTGCTCGGGTAACAGCATGCCGCGTTGCGGATGATCCCAGCGCACCAGTGCCTCAGCGCCAATGATGTACAGGCCCTGGCTCTGGTAACGCGGCTGGTAGTGCACCTCGAGCTGCTGCTCGGTGATCGCCACGCGCAGTTCCTCTTCGCGGCGCAGCCTTTCATGCAGGCGCTGATCCATCTCCCGGCCGTAGGCGCGCCAGGTGCCTCTGCCGGCGTCCTTGGCCTGGTAGAGCGCGATGTCGGCGCAGCGCAACAGTTCATTGGCCTGGTTGGCGTCGGTCGGCGCCAGCGCCACGCCGATGCTGGCGCCGATGCTGATCTGCTGATCCTCGTAGATGAACGGAGCGCTCAGCGCATCGATGATTCGGTTGCACAGCCGATCGATATCGTTGTCTTCGCCCATGCGATGGAGCACGACGACGAACTCGTCGCCGCCCAGGCGCGCCACCAGGTCGCCATCGCGGGTGCGCTCGCGCAGACGTGACGCGACGCCGATCAGCACTTCGTCGCCGGCCGCATGGCCAAGGGTGTCGTTCACCGGTTTGAAGCGGTCGAGGTCGATATACAGCAGCGTCAGGGTCGAGCCGCTACGCAGCGAGGCCAGGTTCTGCTCGAGGTAATCACGCAGGCGACTGCGGTTGGGCAGCCCGGTCAGTGCGTCATGCTGCGACAGGTATTGAACCCGCGCCTGTGCCCGGGTCTCCTCGGTCACGTCGCTGGCGGTGCCGCGGTAGCCGAGCAGCTTGCCGTCGTGTTGGATGGTGCGCGCAGCCAGCCGGCAATAGCGCTCGCAGCCATCGGCGGCACGGTAGCTGCTGCGCAGCGGTGCGCTGTGGGGCGCCTCGAGCCAATTTTGCAGCGCGGCGCTGTCGGTGATCAGCAGCTCCAGCAGCGGGCGGCCCAGCCACTGTGCCGGTTCGTGGCCGGTGATCTGCCGGAAACGGCTGGAAAGGAAGGTCAGGCGCGCTTGTTCGTCGGTCTCCCAGATCCAGTCGGAGGCCGCTTCCGCCACATCGCGGAAGCGCTCCTCGCTCTCGGCCAGCGCTGAGCGGCTGGAGGCGAGTCGTGCGTAGCTGACGTCGAGCAGGTGCATCATGCGCAGCGCATGGCGCACCAGCAGCCAGGCCAGCAGCCCAAGGCCGATCGCCACGGCGGCGAGAACGGGCAGGGTGACCAGAAGCAACAGGCGCCCCGGCTGTGGCGCCGTCCAGGTGAAGTGAACGGCTGTTCCATCCTCCAGCGTCTGGCTGATGATCGGCCCGGTCTGGTCCGACGGCTCGCCGAGCAATCGCAACTGCTCCACAGCGTACTGCCCGCCGATAGCTTCCAACCGCGCCGTGTCGAGCACATCGACGAAGACGAGCGTGGATGGTGGTCCTTCGTGCTCTTCGATATCTGCCCCACCCGTGGCCAGCGACGCAGCCGCGACCACCGCGGGTTGCCCGTCGACCCAGAGCAGGGCCGAGGCGCCGGCGTCATTCTCAGCCGCAGCACGGGCCCGCGTCAGCAGCTCGGGCAAGCCGTGCTGCAGATACTGGAACGCATCCACCGACTGCAGCTTGCCCTGGATGACGGCGTACGGGGTTTCGCCCGTCGGGGTGATCACCAGTACCGCCTCGTAGTCGAAATCCTTGTACAGCGAAGGGCCAAGATTGGCCTGCGTGAATGCCCAGTTCACATCGACCTGCTGATTGAGGTGCACGTACGCGTCGCCCCAGAAGGCGTAGTCGACGATGGAGCGGTTCATCCATTCGTGCTGTGCCTGCAACGCCTTGCCAGCGAGAAAACGGCTCTGTTGCAGGGCGTCCTGGTCGATCTTGCGGGCGATATGAACGACCGCGAAAGCGGCCGCGACGATTGCCGCCACCAGCAGCGCGACCATGCCGGGGAGAATGCGACGGGCAAAGATCGCCTTGGCCTTCGGGTTGGTCGGGCCGTCAACGGGGAGGGGAGATTGCATTAAGAAAGTCCTGCCAGAACTGCATGATCGCGGCAAACGGGCATAGTGCCACTATTGAGTGCGGCGGGCATCTGTAAACGTCTGCCGGTACCTGCGCCCGGCATCGGTCGGCGCTCAGCGGTCGCGCGACTCCTGTGCGTCGGCCTCGGCATTGCGCTGGGCAATACGCTTCTTCTGCTCGTCGGTGAGCGGAATTTTCCGGGCCGTGGAGCGCAACATCAACAGACTGCCGACGATCGAGCCGAGCGCGACGACCAGAATCAGCCAGAAATACCAGGGCATGGGTTCCTCCAGACAGGCGAGCGGTTTACGCACTTTACTTGGGTGCGCCCGAGCGGTCACCGTTTTGCTGATCATGCCTGTTTGGACCCTGCGCCGAGGCTTTCGTCGCATGGGACATTTTCTGCGACAATGCGCGCCGAATTTCTCGAGGACATGCCATGACCTGCCAGACTCCGATTATCGTAGCGCTCGACTTCCCCTCCCGCGATGCCGCACTGGCATTGGCCAGGCAGCTCGATCCGCGGCTGTGTCGGGTGAAGGTCGGCAAGGAGCTGTTCACTCGCTGCGGCCCAGCGATCGTCGAGGCGTTGCAGGCAATGGATTTCGAAGTCTTCCTCGACCTCAAATTCCATGACATCCCCAACACCACGGCGATGGCGGTGAAAGCCGCTGCCGAGCTGGGTGTGTGGATGGTCAACGTGCATTGCTCCGGTGGCCTGCGGATGATGGCGGCCTGTCGCGAGACCCTGGCCGGCATGGCCGGCCCCGCGCCGCTGCTGATTGGCGTCACCGTTCTGACCAGCATGGAGCAGGACGATCTGGCCGGCATCGGCTTGGATGTCGCGCCGCAGGAGCAGGTACTGCGTCTGGCCGGTCTTGCCGCCCAGGCGGGGCTGGACGGACTGGTGTGTTCGGCCCAGGAAGCCGTGCCGCTGAAAGCGCAGTTCCCGGCGCTGCAACTGGTTACACCGGGTATCCGGCCTGCGGGTAGTGCCCAGGACGATCAGCGCCGGATTCTGACTCCGGCTCAGGCCATGGCGGCGGGGTCCGATTATCTGGTTATTGGTCGCCCGATCAGCCAGGCCGCGGACCCGGCGAGCGCGCTGGCCAGCGTGGTAGCCGAGCTGGCGTAAGCGCGAACGAGAAGGCCGAGCCACTGGGCTCGGCCTGTGACTTCACCTCGTTACGCTCAGCTGACCTTAAGGACCAGCTTGCCGAAGTTGCCGCCGGTGAACAGCTTCATCAGTGTTTCGGGGAAGGTCTGCAGGCCCTCGATGACGTCCTCCTTGCTCTTGAGCTTGCCGCTGGCCAGCCACTCGGCCATGTCGCGCATCGCTTCGGGGTAGCGCGAAACGTAGTCGGTGACCACCATGCCCTCCATCCGTGCGCGGTTGACCAGCAGCGACAGATAGTTGGACGGGCCCTTCACCGCTTCCTTGTTGTTGTACTGGCTGATGGCGCCGCAGATCACTACCCGCGCGCCGACGCTCAGGCGCTGCAGCACCGTGTCGAGGATGTCGCCACCGACGTTGTCGAAGTACACGTCCACGCCTTTCGGGCACTCACGCTTGAGCGCCGCGGCCAGGTCCTCGTTCTTGTAGTCGATGGCGCCATCGAAGCCGAGCTTCTCGGTGAGGAACCGGCACTTGTCCGCGCCGCCAGCGATGCCGACCACGCGGCAGCCCTTGATCTTCGCGATCTGCCCGGCAATGCTGCCGACCGCGCCGGCGGCCCCGGAAATCACCACGGTCTCGCCGGCCTTCGGCTGGCCGACCGACAGCAGCGCGAAGTAGGCGGTCATGCCGGTCATGCCCAACGCCGAGAGATAGCGCGGCAGTGGTGCCTGTTGCGGATCGACCTTGTAGAAGCCCTTCGGCTCGCCAAGGTAGTACGCTTGCACGCCCAGGGCGCCGTTGACGTAATCACCTTCCTTGTAATCGGGATGCTGCGAGGCGATCACCTTGCCCACGCCCAGTGCACGCATCACCTCGCCGATGCCCACCGGCGGGATGTAGGACTTGGCGTCGTTCATCCAGCCACGCATGGCCGGATCGATGGACAGATACTCGACCTTGACCAGAATCTGATTCGGTCCAGGCTCGCCCAGCGGTTTCTCGACGAACTCGAAGGTCTCGCGGGTCGGTGCACCGACAGGTCGCTGGGCGAGCAGGAATTGCTGGTTGAGCAGGGTCATGAACGTTTGCCTCGTAGTTGCGAAAGGTTTGGTGTAGCTCGCCCGGCGCGCAGCTGCAAGGGACGTCGGAGCGCTGGAATGCACAGGCATCCACTTCGGTGATATGACCGCGGCGGCGGTGAAATGCCCGTACGCATGAGGGTATAAGTCTGACCGGGACGCTTGGCGTGGTCATTTCAGGCACAAAGCGAGTCGAAAATCTTCGGGAAGAACAATCATGAGCATGACATTCTCCGGCCAGGTCGCCCTGGTGACGGGCGCGGCGGCCGGCATCGGTCGCGCCACGGCGCTCGCATTCGCCCAGCAGGGGCTCAAGGTGGTACTGGCGGACATCGACGAGGCGGGCATTCGCGACGGCGCCGAGGCCATTCGCGCCGCGGGTGGCGAGGCGATCGCCGTTCGTTGTGACGTGACGCGCGACGAGCAGGTCAAGGCGCTGATCGAGCAGACACTGGCGCAGTACGGCCGCCTGGATTATGCGTTCAACAACGCCGGCATCGAGATCGAGCAGGGGCGTCTGGCCGAGGGCAGCGAAGCGGAGTTCGACGCGATCATGGGCGTCAACGTCAAGGGTGTCTGGCTGTGCATGAAGCATCAGCTGCCGGTCATGCTCGCCCAGGGCGGCGGAGCGATCGTCAACACCGCATCGGTCGCGGGGCTCGGTGCCGCGCCGAAGATGAGCATCTATGCGGCGTCCAAGCATGCGGTGATCGGCCTGACCAAGTCGGCGGCGATCGAGTACGCCAAGAAGCAGATTCGCGTGAACGCCGTCTGCCCGGCCGTGATCGATACCGACATGTTCCGCCGCGCCTATGAAGCCGACCCGCGCAAAGCGGAGTTCGCGGCCGCCATGCACCCGGTCGGGCGCATCGGCAAGGTGGAGGAGATCGCCGCGGCTGTGCTCTATCTGTGCAGCGACGGCGCCGCGTTCACCACGGGCCACGCCCTGGCAGTGGATGGTGGTGCGACGGCGATCTGACGACGCACCCGACGCTGCCTGGCCGGACACCCCCTTCAGCGCCGCTCAGTTGCGGCGGCGCAGAATCAGCAAGGTGATTACCCCCGCGATCAGGCCCCACAGCGCCGCGCCGATGCCGAACAGCGTCAGCCCCGATGCCGTCACCATGAAGGTGATCAGCGCTGCTTCGCGCTCGTTGGGCTGCTGCATCGCCTGGGTCAGCCCCGAACCGATCGAGCCGAGCAGGGCCAGCGCCGCGATGGACAGCACCAGCGCGGCCGGAAAGGCCGCGAACAGCGCCGCCAGCGTCGCACCGAAGATACCGGCGATGCCGTAGAACACGCCGCACCAGGCTGCTGCGGTGTAGCGTTTGCCTGGGTCGGGGTGCGCCTCCGGGCCGGCGCAGATCGCCATGGTGATCGCCGCCAGATGGATGCCGTGGGAGCCGAATGGGGCCAGCAGCACCGAGGCGATGCCCGTTGTCGAGATCAGTGGCGAAGCCGGCACCTGATAGCCCTCGGCGCGCAGCACGGCAAGCCCCGGCATGTTCTGCGAGGCCATTGCGATAACGAACAGCGGGATGCCGATGCTGAATACGGCAGCGAAAGAGAACGCCGGGGTGGTCCACACCGGCACCGCTATCTGCAGGCTGAAGCGCTGGAAATCCAGCAGGCCGGTAACCTCGGCGATCAGGCAACCCACCAGCAGTGCGGCCAGCACTGCGTAACGTGGCTGCAGGCGCTTGGCCAGCAGGTAGCTGAAGAACATGCCGAGCACCAGCACCGGCTGGACACCAACGGCGCGGAAGATTTCGCTGCCGATGTTGAACAGCACGCCTGCCAGCAGCGCGGCGGCCAGGGACGCCGGTACCCGCCGCATGAGGCGGTCGAAGCTGCCAGTGATGCCGCACAGCGCGATCAAGGCCGATGCGAAGATGAAGGCGCCGATCGCTTCGGCATAGGGGACGCCGGGCAGGCTGGTGATCAGCAGCGCGGCGCCGGGCGTCGACCAGGCAACCACCACGGGCGTGCGATAGCGCAACGACAAGCCGATGCTGCAGATCGCCATGCCGATGGACAGCGCCCAGATCCACGACGAGATCTGTCCGGCGCTCAGCCCGGCCGCCTGGCCCGCCTGGAACATCAGCACCAGTGAACTGGTGTAGCCGGTGAGCATGGCAATGAAGCCGGCGACGACAGTGGATGGCGAGCTGTCGCTCAGAGGACGCAGGGCGCTGCGACTGATTTCGTTCATTCTTTGCTGTTCTTCTGCTGAGCGATGGGAGGCCGACGGCCGCCGCAGCCTATGGTACAAGCCTAGGGGGCTGCGCTGGCCAGCGTCCCGGTACAGCCAAAGGCGCGTTGGGCGTAACAGTCGGCAAAGGCTGCTGCCTGTCATCGCCCCGCCAGGCGCTTCACCTGCGAACTGGCACCCTTGTTGCTATCTAGTCTTTGCTCGCCGCGCGATGCGTCAAAAAAACCGCGGCTGTTGGAGGATTAGATGAGTCAGGGCGTTCAATTCAATCGCTTGATGCTGGAAATGCGGGCCATGCAGACCGATGCCATGGCGCGTTCCAAGCCGGAGGTCCAGACCCAGGAGGTCGGCGCGCCGAGCTTTTCCGACATGCTTGGCCAGGCGGTGAACAAGGTGCACGAAACCCAGCAGGTTTCGAGCCAGCTCGCCTCTGCCTTCGAGATGGGGCAGGGCGGCGTCGACCTGACCGAAGTGATGATCGCCTCGCAGAAGGCCAGCGTTTCCTTTCAAGCCATGACCCAGGTGCGCAACAAGCTGGTTCAGGCTTACCAAGACATCATGCAGATGCCGGTGTGAGGCGGATTGAATCATGGCTGAAGCGGTGAGCAACGTTCCGGTGCCGGCAACCCCCGAGGGTGGCAAGAAGCCCTTGCTGGGCCTGTCGTTCCTGGAAAACCTTTCGGAAATGTCCATGCTGCGGCAGATCGGCCTGTTGGTCGGGCTGGCGGCCAGCGTGGCGATGGGTTTTGCCGTGGTGCTCTGGTCGCAGCAACCCGATTACCGCCCGCTGCTCGGCAGCCTGGCGGGAATGGATGCCAATCAGGTGATGGAAACCCTCGCCGCCGCGGACATCGCCTATACCGTCGAACCCAATTCCGGCGCCCTGCTGGTCAAGGCCAATGATCTGGCGCGTGCCCGCCTGAAGCTCGCAGGCGCCGGCATCGCACCGGCCGACAGCAACATCGGTTTCGAGATTCTGGACAAGGATCAGGGCCTCGGCACCAGCCAGTTCATGGAGGCGACCCGTTATCGCCGTGGCCTCGAGGGTGAGCTGGGTCGTACCATTTCCAGCCTGAACAACGTCAAGGGTGCTCGTGTGCACCTGGCGATTCCGAAAAGCTCGGTATTCGTGCGCGACGAGCGCAAGCCCAGCGCTTCGGTTCTGGTGGAACTCTATCCAGGGCGAGCGCTGGAGCCGAGCCAGGTGATGGCCATCATCAACCTGGTTGCCACCAGCGTGCCGGAGCTGAACAAGTCGCAGATCACCGTGGTCGACCAGAAGGGCAACCTGCTCTCCGACCAACAGGAGCTGACCGAGCTGAGCATGGCGGGCAAGCAGTTCGACTACAGCCGCCGCATGGAAAGCCTCTATACCCAGCGTGTGCACAATATCCTGCAGCCGGTGCTTGGCAGTGGCCGCTACAAGGCGGAAGTCTCGGCGGATGTGGATTTCAGCGCGGTTGAATCCACCTCGGAGACCTTCAACCCGGACCAGCCGGCGCTGCGCAGCGAGCAGAGCGTCAATGAACAGCGCCAGAGCAGCCTGCCGCCGCAAGGTGTGCCGGGTGCCCTGAGCAACCAGCCGCCGGGCCCGGCTTCGGCTCCCGAGCAGGCCAATCAGGCCGCTGCGGCCGCCGGTGCCGTGGCGCCCGGCCAACCGCTGGTGGACGCCAACGGTCAACAGATCATGGACCCGGTGACCGGCCAGCCGATGCTGGCGCCGTTCCCGGCAGACAAGCGCGAGCAGGCCACGCGCAATTACGAGCTCGACCGTTCCATCAGCTACACCAAGCAGCAGCATGGCCGCCTGCGCCGCCTGTCGGTGGCGGTGGTAGTCGACGACCAGATGTCGCTCAATGCGGCTGGCGAGATGGTGCGCGTGCCGTGGAATGCCGACGATCTGGCGCGCTTCACCCGGCTGGTACAGGACGCCGTTGGCTTCGACGCCAGCCGCGGCGACAGCGTCAGCGTGATCAATACCGCCTTCGTCGCCGACAGCTTCGGTGAAACCTTCGAGGAGATTCCGTTCTACTCGCAGCCCTGGTTCTGGGATGTCGTCAAGCAGGTGCTCGGCGTGCTGTTCATCCTGGTCCTGGTGTTCGGTGTACTGCGCCCGGTGCTCAAGAGCCTGACCAATCCGAACGCCGGTAAAGAACTGCAGGTGGCCGGCATGCCCGGTGAACTGGGCGAGGACGAAGGTCTGGATGGCGGCCTGACCAACGACAGGGTCAGCCTGAGCGGTCCGCAGAACATCCTGCTGCCAAGCCCCAGCGAGGGATATGAAGCCCAGCTGAACGCGATCAAGAACCTGGTGGCCGATGACCCGGGACGGGTAGCCCAGGTGGTGAAAGAGTGGATCAACGCCGATGAGTGACAATCGAGTTCCAGCCAAGCTCAACAAGGTCGACAAGGCTGCCATCCTGCTGCTCTCGCTGGGCGAGACCGATGCGGCGCAGGTGCTGCGCCACCTCGGTCCGAAAGAGGTCCAGCGCGTCGGTACGGCCATGGCGCAGATGCGCAACGTGCAGAAGGCACAGATCGAGCAGGTGATGAGCGAGTTCGTCGAGATCGTCGGCGACCAGACCAGTCTGGGCGTTGGCTCCGACGGCTACATCCGCAAGATGCTCACCCAGGCACTGGGCGAGGACAAGGCCGGCGGCCTGATCGATCGTATCCTGCTGGGCGGCAACACCAGCGGTCTGGACAGCCTGAAGTGGATGGAGCCGCGCGCCGTGGCCGATGTGATCCGCTACGAGCATCCACAGATCCAGGCCATCGTGGTGGCCTATCTCGATCCGGATCAGGCCGGCGAGGTGCTGTCCCACTTCGACCACAAGGTGCGCCTGGACATCGTGCTGCGCGTGTCTTCGTTGAATACCGTGCAGCCCGCCGCCCTGAAGGAATTGAACCTGATCCTGGAGAAGCAGTTCTCCGGCAGCACCAATACCAGCCGCGCCAGCCTGGGCGGCGTGAAGCGGGCGGCCGACATCATGAACTACCTGGACAGCTCCATCGAAGGTCAGCTCATGGACGCCATCCGCGAGGTGGACGAGGACCTGTCCAGCCAGATCGAAGACCTGATGTTCGTCTTCGACAATCTCGCCGAGGTCGACGACCGTGGCATCCAGGTGCTGCTGCGTGAGGTATCCTCCGACGTGCTGGTGATGGCGCTCAAAGGCGCCGACGACGGCATCAAGGAGAAGGTCTTCAAGAACATGTCCAAGCGCGCCGGTGAGCTGCTGCGCGACGATCTGGAGGCCAAAGGGCCGGTACGTGTCAGCGACGTGGAAAATGCCCAGAAGGAAATTCTCACCATTGCTCGTCGCATGGCCGAAGCCGGGGAGATCGTTCTCGGCTCCAAGGGCGGCGAAGAGATGATCTGACAGGACAACACTGCATAGATGGCGAAGGACAACCCCAGCGACCTCATTCGCGCGAAAGACGTCAGTCTGTTCGATCGCTGGTCATTGCCCAGCTTCGACCCGCAGGGTGAAGAGGAACCGCCTGCGGAGCCGAACGTCGACGAGCCAGTCGAAGAGTTGGCGCGCAGTGAGGATGTGCCGGTCGAGGAAGTCAAACCGCTGACGCTCGATGAGCTCGAGGCGATTCGCCAGCAGGCTTATAACGAAGGCTTTGCCACCGGTGAAAAGGATGGTTTCCACGCGGGCCAGCTCAAGGCTCGTCAGGAAGCCGAGGCCGCTTTGGCGCCACGCCTGGAAAGCCTTGAGCGGTTGATGACACAGTTGCTCGATCCGATCGCCGATCAGGATCGCAATCTCGAGCACGCCATGGCGACCCTGGTCAGCCACATGGCCCGGGAAGTGATCCAGCGTGATCTGCTGATCGATTCCAGCCAGATTCGTCAGGTGCTGCGCGAGGCGCTGAAGTTGCTGCCCATGGGGGCCAGCAACGTGCGTATCCATGTCAACCCGCAGGACTTCGAACTGATCAAGGCGTTGCGCGAACGCCACGAGGAAAGCTGGCGGATTCTCGAGGACAGCAGTCTGTTACCGGGCGGCTGCCACATCGAAACCGAGCACAGCCGCATCGATGCCAGTATCGAAACGCGTCTGACCCAGGCCATCAAGCAGCTCTTCGAACAGCAGCGGGAGAATGCGACCCATCCGCCAGCAGCCGACCTGACTATCGACCTGGATGTGTCCGATGCGCCTTGAGCGAACCAGCTTCGCCAAACGTTTCGAAGCCTACGGTGACGCGATCAAGCTGGCCAGCCAGCCGCTGCTGGAGGGCCGCCTGCTGCGCATGGTCGGCCTGACCCTGGAGGCCGAGGGGCTGCGTGCGGCGGTCGGCAGCCGCTGCCTGGTGATCAACGACGACAGCTATCACCCTACCGAGGTCGAGGCGGAGGTGATGGGCTTTTCCAGTGGCAAGCTGTATCTGATGCCGGTCGGCAGCCTGGCAGGTATCGCCCCTGGCGCGCGTGTGGTGCCGCTGGTCAACACCGGACGTCTGCCCATGGGCATGTCGATGCTCGGCCGGGTGCTGGACGGTGCAGGGCGTGCCCTGGACGGCAAGGGCGGCATGAAAGCCGAGGACTGGGTACCGATGGACGGCCCGGTGATCAATCCGCTCAAGCGTCACCCGATCAGCGAGCCGCTGGATGTCGGCATCCGCAGTATCAACGGGCTGCTCACGGTGGGGCGCGGCCAGCGTCTCGGTCTGTTCGCCGGTACCGGTGTCGGCAAGTCGGTATTGCTGGGCATGATGACCCGATTCACCGAAGCCGACATCATCGTGGTCGGGCTGATCGGCGAACGCGGTCGCGAGGTCAAGGAGTTCATCGAGAATATCCTCGGTGAAGAGAGCATCAAACGTTCGGTAGTAGTCGCCTCGCCGGCCGACGAAGCGCCGCTGATGCGCCTGCGTGCCGCGCAGTACTGCACGCGTATCGCAGAGTATTTCCGCGACAAGGGCAAGAACGTACTGCTGCTGATGGATTCGCTGACCCGCTATGCCCAGGCCCAGCGTGAAATCGCCCTCGCCATCGGCGAGCCGCCGGCTACCAAGGGCTACCCACCATCGGTGTTCGCCAAGCTGCCCAGCCTGGTTGAGCGCGCGGGCAATGCCGAGCAGGGTGGCGGCTCGATCACGGCGTTCTACACGGTGCTGTCCGAAGGCGATGACCAACAGGATCCGATCGCTGATGCTGCTCGCGGTGTGCTCGATGGGCACATCGTGTTGTCGCGCCGCCTGGCCGAGGAAGGCCACTATCCGGCTATCGACATCGAGGCTTCCATCAGCCGCGTAATGCCACAGGTGGTGGGCGCCGAGCACGTTCGCGCCTCGCAACGCTTCAAGCAGCTCTGGTCCCGTTATCAGCAGAGCCGCGATCTGATCAGCGTCGGCGCCTACGTGCCGGGCGGCGATCCGGAGACCGATATGGCCATTGCACGCCAGGCCGAAATGGTCAGCTACCTGCGTCAGGGGCTCGATGAAAGCGAGGGGCTGAGCCAGAGTGCCGCGCAATTGGCTGCGGTGTTCGCCCCTCGGCAGGCGGGCTAATCGATGGCGGCCAGCCGAGCGGCACGCCTGGCGCCGGTGATCGAGATGGCCGAGAAGGCCGAGCAGGATGCCGCGCGCCTGCTGGGGCAGGCGCAGACCCAGCTCGCGCAGGCCGAAACCAAGCTCGCCGAGCTCGAGCAGTACTTTCGTGATTATCAGCAGCAGTGGATGCAGCAGGGTAGCCAAGGCGTTTCCGGCCAGTGGCTGATGAACTATCAGCGCTTCCTGTCGCAGCTGGAGTCGGCCATCAGCCAGCAGCAGCGTAGCGTCAACTGGTATCGCGACAATCTGCTCAAGGTCCGTCAGCAATGGCATCAAAAGCACGCGCGGGTGGAAGGGCTGAGCAAGCTCATCGAGAGCTATCAGCGCGAAGCCCGTATCGCGGCGGACAAGCGCGAACAGAAACTGCTCGACGAATTCGCCCAGCGTCTGGCCGGTCGTTCACGGGAACACTGAGCGGCACCGGCTCTGTTTCGCGGCAGCACGAGGCGGCTCCGGCGGGATTCGTGCTTGCCGCGCCGAGGCTTGAATGATAAATCTTCACCCGTTCAACGCGGCGGTCGCCGATCGGGTTATGAATAGCGGTTCGGTCCCGCCCTGTCAGTTCGCTGGCCTGGATCGCTGCCTTTTCAGCCGGTGTGCGGCTGCCCAACTCGCATAATCAACGATGGCTGCCAACGAAGCGGCCGTCGAGATGTTCCGGATCAGGGAGTGCCACATGACCATTACCTCGCAGCCTTCGGCAGATGGGCAGGAGCTGACCATAGCCATCAGCGGACGCTTCGACTTCAATGCGCATCAGGCCTTCCGCGACGCCTACCAGCGTCAGGACGTGAGCCCGCAGCGTTATGTGGTGAATCTGCAGGGCACCACCTACATGGACAGCTCGGCGCTGGGCATGCTGCTGCTGCTGCGTGACCATGCCGGGGGCGACGAAGCCGACATTCGCCTGCTCAACTGCAGCCCCGACGTGCGCAAGATCCTCTCGGTATCCAACTTCGAACAGCTGTTCGTGATCGCCTGACATGCCCGTGGGGCTGACGATCCTGATCGCCGAGGACAGCCCGGTCGATCGGATGCTGCTTTCGACCATCGTCGCCAAGCAGGGGCATCGCGTGCTCACCGCCGCCGATGGTCTTGAAGCGGTACAGCTGTTCGAGCGGGAGAAACCGCAGCTGGTGCTCATGGACGCGCTGATGCCTGTGATGGATGGCTTCGAGGCGGCCCGGCGCATCAAGCAGTTGGCCGGCGACGAGCTGGTGCCAATCATCTTCCTGACTTCGCTGACCGAGCATCAGGCGCTGGTCAGTTGCCTCGAGGCAGGGGGTGACGACTTTATCGCCAAGCCCTACAACCCGATCATTCTCGAAGCCAAGATCCAGGCCATGCATCGCCTGCGCCGTCTGCAGGCGACCGTGCTCGAGCAGCGCGATCTGATCGTCCGGCGCAACCAGCAGCTGCTCGACGAGCATCGCGCGGCCAAGGCGATCTTCGACAAGGTTGCCCATGCTGGCTGTCTCAGCGCGCCTAACATCCGTTACCGACAATCACCCCAGGCGCTGTTCAACGGCGATCTGCTGCTGGCTGCGCAGGCGCCGGCAGGGCAGATGTTCGTTCTGCTCGGTGATTTCACCGGCCATGGACTGCCAGCGGCGATCGGCGCCATGCCGCTGGCGGAAACCTTCTATGGCATGACCGCCAAGGGCCATTCGAGCAACGACATCCTTCGCGAGATGAATGCCAAGCTCAAACAGATCCTGCCGGTGGAGATGTTCTGCTGCGCAACGCTGCTGGACATCGACCCCAAGCAGGGGCGTTTACGCGTGTGGAACGGCGGTCTTCCTGATGGCTACCTGATTTCGGCGGATGGTCGGCAGACCCCGCTGGTGTCACGGCATCTACCGCTGGGCGTCGTCTCGGCTGCGAAGCTGGATGACAAGTTCGAACACTATCCTGTGGCGCCGGGCGATCGGCTTCTGCTGCTTTCCGATGGGGTCGTGGAGAGCCGCAATGCCGACGACGAGCTGTTCGGTGAGCAGCGTCTGCTGGCCGCCCTGGCTGCCAACCGCGATCCGTCGCGGTTGTTCGACGAGATCGAGCAGGCGCTGCTCGACTTTCATGGCCAGCCCCACGACGATTTGAGCCTGGTCGAGGTCGTGGTCAGTGACGAAGCGGTGCCGATGCCGCTGGCGGCGCCGGTTTCGGCAAGTCGTGTACGTCCAATGGATTGGTCGTTTCGGATCGAACTGCGCGCCGACAGCCTGCGTGGCGGCAATCCGCTGCCCTCCGTGCTGCAAGTTCTCTTGCAGGTCAACCAGCTGCGTCCGCGTGCCGGTCAGATCTATACAGTGCTTGGCGAACTCTATTCCAATGCGCTGGAGCACGGCGTGCTGGGGCTCGATTCGACCCTCAAGTGCGATGGGGACGGCTTCAAGCGCTACTACGAGTTGCGTCAGCAGCGTTTGCAGACGCTTGCCGAGGGCCATGTGCACCTCGAGCTGAGCATCAAGACCGGCCCGCAGGGCGGACGATTGCGGGTCGCTATCAGCGACAGCGGCAGCGGGTTCGATGTGGCCCGGGCATTGCGGCTCGGGCTCGGCCGAGACCAGTTCAGTGGGCGCGGCTTGCACCTGGTGCGCGAGCTGAGCGATGGGTTCGAGTGGCGGCCGGACGGGCGAGGTCTGAGCGTAGAGTTCAGCTGGCCGCCTGAGGCATAATCCGGCCCTTTGAATCAGGAGTGTCCCGGTGACCAACACTCATCTCGATAGTGCCGTGCTCGCCACGCTGCAGGACGTGATGGAGGGTGAGTACCCGGCGCTGCTGGATACCTTTCTCGCCGATTCCGAAGAGCGGGTTCGGCTGCTTCGCCAGGCATGTCAGGCTGACCAGGCCGAGGCGCTGCGCCGTGCCGCACACAGTTTCAAAGGCAGCTGCAGCAACATGGGTGCGACCCTGCTGGCCGAATTGTGTCAGGAGCTGGAAACGGCGGCTCGGGAGGAGCAGCTGGGCAAGGCGCCGGCGCTCATCGAGTCCATCGAGCGCGAGTTCGCCATCATCGGCATCCTGTTTCGTGCCGAGCGCCAGCGCTACGGCTGAGCGGCCAATTCTCTGACGCAGCCGCTCGTCGCCGGCCAGGCGATGCGGCCGAACCTGCCCGTCAAGCGCGCGGTTCAGCTTGTTCCGACAGGGCATCGCTACGCTGGCCCGGAACTTGCTCCGTTTCCCGCCACGATCCATCCGTAGCGGAATCTCCTCATGGCCGTTTCCCCCGACCTGTTGCTCAAATCCCCGACCGTCGATGCGCGACCCAAAGCCGCGACCAAGGCGCCTGATACGCCGCGCGACGGTCGGGACAACGGCAACGCCAGCTTTTCCGATGTCTACGCCAAGGAGCGCCAGGCCAAGCCGGTCGACCGACCCGCGCGCAACGATGGCGCTCGTGACAAGTCCGTCGAGGACAAGGGGCGGCAAGAGGCCGCCGGCGCAACCAGTGACGAAAAGCCGGCGGTTGCCGAGAGCGGCAATACCTTGCCTGCCGAAACAGTGACGGACGAGGCGCCCGACAGCGAGCTCGACCCATTGCTGCTGCTCGGTCTGGGCGCCCAGTTGGTGCCCGCGGAAGACGTACAACCGGCGACGGATGCAGGCGGTGAGACGCTTCTGTCCGGCTTGCCGGTCGCGCAGCCGCCGATTGCTGCCGCCATTGATCAGACGATGGAGGAGACACTCTCTGCGGGGCTGCCGACGCTGGACGAAGCGTCGAGCGCGCTGCCGAAGGCCGTCCAGGCACAACCACAGAACCCGCTCGTGGACGCTCAGGCAAAGGCCGAAGTGGATGACGGTTTCGCCAGTCTATTGGCCGGCCAGTCCGCCGATACGCCTGAAGAGCCAGAGCTGGAGCTGACAACCAAGGAGCTTCTGGAAAGCCTCGAGGGGCCGAAGGAGAGCCGCAGCTCGAGTTCCGCAGACCCAGCTGCGGCTCGCCTGAACCCGTTGAGCCAGGCCATCGCCCAGCAGGTCCAGCAGCCGCAGCGACCGGCCCTGGTTCCTGGCCAGCCGGTGCAGATGCAGCAGGCCGGCTGGAGCGAGGCAGTGGTGGATCGGGTGATGTGGCTGTCCAGCCAGAACTTGAAGTCGGCCGAGATCCAGCTCGATCCGGCTGAGCTTGGTCGCATGGAAGTGCGGATAGATCTGACCAAGGATCAGGCCCAGGTGACATTCCTCAGCCCTCATGCCGGTGTGCGTGAGGCCCTTGAAGGCCAGATGCAGCGCTTGCGCGAAATGTTCACCCAGCAGGGCATGAACCTGATGGATGTCAACGTCTCCGATCAGTCCCAGGCCCGCGGCTGGCAGGGCGGTGGCGAGGGTGGTTCGTCGCGCGGCGGAGCTTCGGCAGAGGCCGAAGAAGAACTGCAGGCCGGTGTCAGCGAGATCGCCAGCAACCGGGCCACGGGCGATCGTGGCCTGGTGGATTACTACGCCTAAGGCGCCCCCCGCCAATATCTTCCGACGCCGGCGTAGCCTCGAGGCTGGCGCCGGCCTGTCGCCGCCCGTCGTGCTTGTCGCGGTCCCGGGCCTGGCGCAGAGGTTGCCGTCTTCGATTTCCTGATACCTTGTCCGAGCAGCATTTGGCTGGCGCCGTAGCCGTGCCGGCGAAAGGACGTTGGCACAGCTGTTGCTCCGAACTCGCAAAACCCACAACGAAACGCTGTTGATGACGGATATTTGGCATGGCTAAGAAACAGGCTCCCGCAGCGGTGCCGCCCACCGGGCCGGATGCGGCGCCAGCGGGCAAGGGGCGACTGAAACTCATCATCCTGATCGTGGTCGCCATGTTGGTGGCCGTAGGACTTTCCGTGGGCGGCACCCTGTACTTCATGAGCAAGGGCGACGATCTGGAAGGCAGCAAGACGCAGGAGGCGGCGACTACCGTTTCCGGCAAGCAGCCGGCCATCTACGAGGTGCTCATGCCGGCGTTCGTGGTCAACTTCAACCACAAGGGGCGGCAGCGCTACATGCAGGTGAGCATCGCTTTGATGTCGCGTGATCAGGCGGCACTGGATGCGCTCAAGGTGCACATGCCGCTGTTGCGCAATCGTCTGGTCATGCTGCTGTCCAGCCAGGATTTCGAGGCGTTGAAAACGCCGGTAGGCAAGGAGATGCTGCGTCAGCAGGCGACTGCCAGCGTGCAGGAGCTGGCGCAGAAGGAAATTGGCAAGCTTGCCATCGAGCAAGTGCTTTTCACCAACTTCGTATTGCAATAGAAGGCTGCCGCAGATGGCTGTTCAAGACCTGCTCTCGCAAGACGAGATCGATGCGCTCCTGCACGGGGTCGACGACGGTCTGGTGGATACCGAAAGCGATTCCGAGCCGGGGTCCATCAAGAGCTACGACCTGACCAGTCAGGACCGTATCGTGCGCGGGCGCATGCCCACGCTGGAGATGATCAACGAGCGTTTCGCCCGTTATACCCGCATCAGCATGTTCAACCTGTTGCGCCGCTCGGCCGATGTCTCGGTGGGCGGCGTCCAGGTGATGAAGTTCGGCGAGTACGTGCATTCGCTGTACGTGCCGACCAGCCTCAACCTGGTGAAGATGAAGCCGCTGCGTGGCACGGCATTGTTCATCCTCGACGCCAAGCTGGTATTCAAGCTGGTGGACAATTTCTTCGGAGGTGACGGGCGCCACGCCAAGATCGAGGGCCGCGAGTTCACCCCGACCGAGCTGCGCGTCGTGCGCATGGTGCTGGATCAGGCCTTTGCCGATCTGAAGGAAGCCTGGCACGCGGTGCTGGACGTCAACTTCGAGTACGTCAACTCGGAGGTGAACCCGGCGCTGGCCAACATCGTCAGCCCCAGCGAGGTGGTGGTGGTGTCCACCTTCCACATCGAGCTGGACAGTGGCGGCGGCGATCTGCACGTGACCATGCCCTATTCGATGATCGAGCCGATCCGCGAGATGCTCGATGCCGGTTTCCAGTCCGATGTCAGCGACCAGGACGAGCGCTGGGTAAAGGCCCTGCGCGAGGACATCCTGGACGTCAATGTTCCGCTGGGCGCGACGGTTGTGCGCCGCCAGCTCAAGCTGCGCGACATTCTCAACATGCAGCCCGGCGATGTGATTCCCGTGGAAATGCCGGAAGACATGATCATGCGCGCCAATGGCATGCCGGCCTTCAAGGTCAAGCTGGGTGCCCACAAGGGCAACCTGGCATTGCAGGTGCTGGAACCCGTGGTTCGCCCACGCTGAACCAGCCCTTTACTCAATTCGAGCCGATCGAGGATTAGCGATGGCAGACGAACGCGACACTACATCTCCCGAGGAACAGGCGCTGGCCGACGAGTGGGCCGCGGCTCTGGCCGAGGCGGGCGATGCCTCCCAGGACGATATCGATGCGCTGCTCAACCAGGGGCCGACAGCGGCGGCGCCCGCCGCACCCGCGGCGCCGCGCGCGCCGCTGGAGGATTTCGCCAGCGCGCCGAAATCCAATGGTATGCAGCTGGGGCTGGACGGCCCGAACCTGGACGTCATCCTCGACATTCCCGTATCGATTTCGATGGAGGTCGGCAGTACCGAGATCAGCATCCGCAATCTGCTGCAGCTCAATCAGGGCTCGGTGGTGGAGCTCGATCGACTGGCCGGCGAGCCACTGGACGTACTGGTCAATGGGACGCTGATCGCCCACGGCGAAGTGGTGGTGGTCAACGAGAAGTTCGGTATCCGGCTGACCGATGTGATCAGCCCCACCGAACGCATCAAGAACTTGCGCTGACATGCGTGGCCTGGCAATTCTGGCCGCGCTCGTGGCGCTTCCGGTGTGGGCGGCGGAGCCGGCAACGAGCATGAGCAGCGCGAGCATGGGTGCGCAGCTGAGCAAGCTGTTGCTCGGCCTGCTACTGGTGATCGGCCTGATCTTTCTGCTGGCCTGGCTGCTGCGCCGTGTACAGCAGCTCAATCCGCGTGGCGCCCAGGTGATCAAGCTGGTCTCCAGCCAGGCGCTGGGGCCGCGTGAGCGGCTGGTGCTGGTGCAGGTCGGTGGCGAGCAGATTCTCGTCGGCCTGAGTGGCGGGCGCATCACGCCGCTGCATGTGATGCGCGAGCCGGTGCACCTGCCGGATGCCGAGCCGGCCAACCCTGAATTCGCCCAGCGTCTGATGGAGCTGCTCGGCAAGGATCACAAGGACAAGCCTTGATGTTGCGCATTCTGCTGCTGGCCACGCTGATGCTGGTCGGCCCTCTGGCCATGGCGCAGGAGCCTTCCGGCATCCTGGCGCAGGGCAACAATCCGCTGTCGATCCCGGCGATCACCCTGACCACCGATGCCGAGGGGCAGCAGGAGTATTCGGTCAGTCTGCAGATCCTGCTGATCATGACGGCGCTGAGCTTCATCCCGGCGTTCGTCATGCTGATGACCAGCTTCACCCGGATCATCATCGTCTTCTCGATCCTGCGTCAGGCACTGGGGCTGCAACAGACGCCGTCGAACCAGATCCTCATCGGCCTGACGCTGTTCCTCACGCTGTTCATCATGGCGCCGGTGTTCGACCGGATTAACCAGGACGCGCTGCAGCCCTATCTGAGCGAGCAGATTCCGGCACAGGAGGCGATCGCCCGCGCCGAAGTACCGCTGAAGAACTTCATGCTGGCGCAGACCCGCGAGAGCGACCTGGAGCTATTCGTGCGGCTGTCGCAGCGCACCGACATCCCCTCGCCGGAAGCCGCACCGATGACCATCCTGGTCCCGGCGTTCGTGACCTCCGAGCTGAAAACAGCGTTTCAGATCGGTTTCATGATCTTCATTCCGTTCCTGATCATCGACATGGTGGTGGCCAGCGTGCTGATGGCGATGGGCATGATGATGCTGTCGCCGCTGATCATCTCGCTGCCGTTCAAGATCATGCTGTTCGTGCTGGTGGACGGCTGGGGGCTGATCATCGGCACCCTGGCCGGCAGCTTCGGCACGCTTTAGGGAAGGACGCAGATGACTCCAGAAGTGGCGGTGGACCTGTTTCGTGAAGGCCTCTGGATGACCGCGATGATCGTCGGCGTGCTGGTGGTGCCCAGCCTGCTGGTCGGTCTGGTGGTGGCGATGTTCCAGGCGGCGACGCAGATCAACGAGCAGACCCTGAGCTTTCTGCCGCGCCTGCTCGTCATGCTGTTGACGCTGATCTGGGCCGGCCCGTGGCTGGTGCGCGAGCTGATGGAGTACACCCAGAACCTCGTGCACAACATTCCGTTGCTGATCGGGTAGGCGCGTGCTTGAGCTGAGCAATGCGCAGATCGGCGGCTGGGTAGGGCAGTTCCTCCTGCCGCTGTTTCGCATCGCCGCGTTGCTGATGAGCATGCCGCTGATTGGCACCCAGCTGGTGCCGGTGCGCGTGCGGTTGTATCTGGCGCTGGCCATCGCCCTGGTTCTGGTGCCGACCCTGCCGCCGATGCCGGTGGTCGAATCCCTGAGCCTGGCTTCGCTGCTACTGATCGCCGAACAGCTGCTGATCGGCGTGATGTTCGGTTTCGTCCTGCAGCTGTTCTTCCATGTCTTCATCGTCTCGGGTCAGCTGCTCGCCATGCAGATGGGCCTGGGCTTCGCCTCCATGGTCGACCCGGCCAACGGCATCTCCGTGCCGGTGCTCGGCCAGTTCTTCAACATGCTGGTGATCCTGCTGTTCCTCTCGGTCAACGGTCATCTGGTGGTGCTGGAGATCCTCGCCGAGAGCTTCGTCACCTTGCCGGTAGGGGCTGGCCTGTCGACCAATCACTTCTGGGAAGTGGCCGGCAAGTTGGGCTGGGTACTGGGTGCCGGCTTGTTGCTGGTGCTGCCGGCGATCACCGCGCTGCTGGTGGTCAACCTCGCGTTCGGCCTGATGACCCGTGCGGCGCCGCAGTTGAACATCTTCTCCATTGGCTTTCCGCTGACCCTGGTGCTCGGCCTGTTCATCGTCTGGATCGGTATGGCCGATATCTTCGCCCAATACCAGATATTCGTCAGCGAGGCACTGATGATGCTGCGCGAGCTGGCGGGGGCACGCTGATGAACCGGGCCCTGTACCTGACGGAGGTCGCGCATGGCTGAGAGCGAAAGCGGCGCCGACAAAAGCGAGGAACCCACAGAGAAACGCCTGCGCGAATCACGCGAGAAAGGGCAGCTGGCACGTTCCCGCGAACTCAGCACGGTGGCGGTAACGCTGGGTGGTATCGGCGGGTTGCTGGCGTCCGGTGGGGGCCTGGCGCAAGCCCTGATGGCCATGATGCAGGGCACGTTCGAGCTCAGCCGCGAAACGCTGCTGGACGAGGGCTCCATGGCGAGTCTGTTGATGGGCAGCGGTCTGATGGCGCTGGAGGCGATCATGCCCCTGCTGATCGCATTGTTGATCGCATCGATTGTCGGCCCGGTGGCACTGGGCGGCTGGCTGTTCTCGGCCAAGGCGATGGCGCCCAAGGTCAGCAGGATGAATCCAGCGGCCGGCCTTAAACGCATGTTTTCCACTCAAGCGTTGGTCGAGCTGCTGAAGGCGCTGGGCAAGTTCCTCGTCGTGCTCAGCGTTGCGCTGCTGGTGTTGTCGGCGTATCAGGACGACCTGCTGTCCATCGCCAAGCAGCCGCTGGACCTCGCCATCATGCACAGCGTCGAGATCGTCGGCTGGTGCGCCCTGTGGATGGCCTGCGGGCTGATCATCATCGCGGCGGTGGACGTGCCGTTCCAGCTTTGGGACAACAAGCAGAAGCTGATGATGACCAAGCAGGAGGTCAAGGACGAATACAAGGATTCCGAGGGCAAGCCGGAGGTCAAGTCGCGCATCCGCCAGCTGCAGCGTGAGGCTGCGCAGCGGCGCATGATGCAGGCGGTGCCCGAGGCCGACGTGGTGATCACCAACCCGACGCACTTCGCCGTCGCGCTGAAATACGACGGCGACAAGGGCGGTGCACCGCGGCTAGTGGCCAAGGGTGGCGACTTCGTGGCGCTGAAGATTCGTGAAATCGCCCAGGAGCACAAGGTGACGGTGCTGGAATCGCCGGCGCTGGCGCGGGCGGTCTATTACTCCACCGAACTGGACCAGGAAATCCCGGCTGGTCTCTACCTGGCGGTGGCGCAGGTGCTGGCGTACGTCTATCAGTTGCGTCAGTACCGCTCGGGCAAGGGACGCCGCCCCGACCCGTTGAACAATCTGCCGATTCCGCCCGACCTGCGTCGCGACGAGTGATCCGGCCAGGCGACTGGCGGCGTCGCCCGGCCACTGCGCTTATTCGATTACGCCGCAGGCGACACGTGCGCCGCCACCGCCCAGGGGCTGCGGATGGTCGGAGTGATTGTCGCCGCCCTGATGGACCATCAGCGCCAGGCCCTTGATGTCACCCAGGCTCTTCAGGCGCGGCGCCAGTACCGGCTGGCTGGCCTTGCCGTCGCTGTCTACGTAGAGCGCTGGCAGGTCGCCCATATGTCCATCACCCCAGGGCTCGCCATGCTTACCGGTGTTCTTCGGATCCCAGTGGCCGGCGGCGGCACCGGCGGCAGTCGGCTTGCCGTCTACCTCGGCCGGCTCGCAGCTGCCTTTGGCGTGGATATGAAAGCCGTGCAGGCCGGCCTGCAGCCCGGTCAGCTCGGGGCGAAACACCAGGCCGTACTCGCTGCTCTCGATCTTTACGCTGCCCACGGATTCGCCAATGCCCTGGGCGGTGACGGCGTTGACCTTGACGCTCAGGGTTTCCGCCTGGGCGGCGAGGGCAGTGCAGCCGGCCAGCGCGGCGATGATCCACTGTTTCATCTGAAAGCTCCTTTGTACAAACGGCGACGGGCTGTCGCCGGTTGCTAGTGTGACTGCCAGTTGTCGGTGGCGTTCGCTGGTGCGGCGGCTCGTGGGTATGGCCTGGGGGCAGACCGTGCGGCGGGCTCTGCGACGGGCCGTCGAAGTTGGACTCCTTCTTGCTATAACCCCGGCAGGACGCTTGTCGCGTCAAGAATTCGTTCTGTATCCCCGGGGGCTAGGTTGGATCGCACGCAACTCATCAATATTCGCAACGGCCTGACGGGCGCGGGGCGCGGCAACCTCGGCGTGCCGCTGCTGCTGCTCGTGATGATGGGCATGATGATGCTGTCGGTGCCGCCGTTCCTCCTGGATCTGCTGTTCACCTTCAACATCGCGCTGTCAATCGTCGTGCTGCTGGTCAGCGTCTATGCGTTGCGCCCGCTGGATTTCGCGGTGTTCCCGACGATTCTGCTGGTCGCCACGCTGATGCGTCTGGCGTTGAACGTGGCGTCGACGCGGGTGGTGTTGATCAACGGCCATGAAGGCGGCTCCGCTGCCGGCCATGTGATCGAAGCCTTCGGCAATGTGGTGATCGGTGGCAACTACGTCGTCGGTATCGTGGTGTTCGCGATCCTGATGATCATCAACTTCGTCGTGGTGACCAAGGGTGCCGGCCGCATCTCGGAAGTCAGCGCGCGTTTCACCCTCGATGCCATGCCTGGCAAGCAGATGGCGATCGACGCCGACCTCAACGCCGGCCTCATCGACCAGGAAGAAGCCAAGAAACGTCGCTCCGAGGTGTCTTCGGAAGCCGACTTCTACGGCTCCATGGACGGTGCCTCGAAGTTCGTCCGCGGCGATGCGATCGCCGGCCTGCTGATCCTGTTCATCAACCTCATCGGTGGTATCGCCATCGGTATCGCGCAGCACCAGATGAGCTTCAGCGAGGCCGGCCAGGTGTACGCGCTGCTGACCATCGGTGACGGTCTGGTGGCGCAGATTCCATCGCTGCTGCTGTCGACGGCGGCGGCGATCATGGTTACCCGCGTGACCAGTTCCGAGGACATGGGGCAGCAGGTGCAGCGGCAGATGTTCGCTTCTCCCAAGGCGCTGGCCGTGTCGGCGGCGATCATGATCGCAATGGGCCTGGTGCCGGGCATGCCGCATTTCTCCTTTCTGAGTCTCGGGGCGGCTGCCGCCGCTGGCGCCTACTGGATCTGGCATCGGCAGAAGCAGGCGGTCAAGAAGACCGAGCAGGAAGTGCAGAAGCAGCAGGAGATGTTGCCGGCCCAGCGCGCGGCCGAGACCAAGGAGCTTGGCTGGGACGATGTGACTCCGGTGGACATGGTCGGTCTGGAAGTGGGTTATCGCCTGATTCCGCTGGTGGATCGCAACCAGGGTGGCCAGCTGTTGGCGCGCATCAAGGGCGTTCGCAAGAAGCTTTCGCAGGATCTGGGTTTTCTCATGCCGTCGGTGCATATCCGCGACAACCTCGACCTGCTGCCCAACGCCTATCGACTGACGCTGATGGGGGTGAGCCTGGCCGAAGCCGAGGTCTACCCGGATCGCGAGCTGGCGATCAACCCGGGGCAGGTGTTCGGTCCGCTCAACGGTATCGCCGCCAGGGATCCGGCGTTCGGTCTGGAGGCTGTCTGGATCGAAGCGAGCCAGCGCGACCAGGCGCAGTCGCTCGGCTATACCGTGGTGGATGCGAGTACCGTCGTCGCCACGCACCTCAACCAGGTTCTGCACAAGCATGCCCATGAGCTGCTCGGGCATGAAGAGGTCCAGCAGCTGCTGCAGCTGCTGGCCAAGAGTTCGCCCAAGCTGGCCGAGGAGCTGGTGCCGGGCATGGTGTCGCTTTCGACGCTGCTCAAGGTGCTGCAGGCGCTGCTGCAGGAGCAGGTGCCGGTACGCGACATCCGCACCATCGCCGAGGCCATCGCTAACGTGGCCGCCAAGAGTCAAGATCCCGCCGCAATGGTGGCCGCGGTCCGTGTCGCGCTGTCGCGCGCAATCGTGCAAAACGTTGTGGGACTAGAGCCGGAGCTCCCTGTGATCACCCTCGAGCCCCGGTTGGAACAGATCTTGCTCAATAGCTTGCAGAAGGCCAATCAGGGCTCCGACGACGGCATTTTGCTCGAGCCCGGAATGGCCGAAAAGTTGCAACGGTCCCTGGTAGAAGCGGCACAGCGTCAAGAAATGCTCGGCAAGCCAGCGATTCTGCTGGTGGCCGGCCCGGTCAGGGCGATGCTGTCGCGATTTGCGCGTCTGGCGGTGCCGAACATCCATGTTCTGGCCTACCAGGAAATACCGGACAACAAGCAGGTCACCATCGTCTCGACGGTGGGTCAGAATTAACCGAGGGTGCAGGCCATGCAGGTCAAACGTTTCTTCGCCGCCGATATGCGCATCGCCATGAAAATGGTGCGTGACGAGCTGGGCGCCGATGCCGTGATCATCGGCAATCGCCGGGTCGCCGGCGGCGTCGAGCTGACGGCTGTCCTCGACTACCCGATGCAGTCCGCGCCGGCGGCAGCCAAGCCGAATGCTGCGCTGGAGGCCGAATTGCGCAAGACGCAGTCGCGCCTGGCCAGTGCCCATGCCGAGCTGAGTGCCGCACCCCGCGCGAAGATGCAGGATCGTCAACTGGTTGACGAGAAGCCAGCCGCTGCGGCGAGCAAGCCGCAACCTGCCGCGGTGGCCGAGCCGGCCGCTGCGGTGGACGCCCGCGCGATCGAGGCGATGTATTCGGAACTGCACGGGCTGCGCGAGCTGATCGAAGTGCAGCTCGGTTCGATCGCCTGGGGCCAGGAGCAGAGCCGCCGCCCGCAGCAGGCAGGCCTGTGGCGTCGCCTGCAGCGTCTGGGTCTGCCGGCGGAACTGTCGCGCAGCCTGCTGGACAAGGTCGCCGCCATCACTGATGCGCGTCAGGCCTGGCGGATGGTTCTGGCGCATCTGGCGCAGGCCATCAAGGTCAGCAAGAACGAGCCGCTGGAAGAGGGCGGGGTGATTGCCCTGGTCGGGCCCGCGGGCGTTGGCAAGACCACCACGCTGGCCAAGCTTGCCGCTCGCTATGTGCTGAAGTACGGCGCGCAGAGCATCGCTCTGGCGAGCATGGACAACTACCGCATCGGCGCCCAGGAGCAGCTCAAGACGCTTGGCCGCATCCTCGACGTACCGGTGCTGCAACTCGATCCGAGCGAGCCCCTGAGCAAGTCGCTGGCTTCGCTGGCGCGCAAGCGGGTGATCCTGATCGACACTGCCGGCCTGCCCGCCAGCGATCCGACGCTGCGCATGCAGCTGCAGGCGCTTTCGGACAAGGGTGTCAAATCGAAGAATTACCTGGTGCTGGCGGCAACCAGCCAGAGCCAGGTGCTCAAGGCGGCATGGCACAACTATCGTCGTTGCGGCCTGGCTGGCTGTATTCTGACCAAGTTGGATGAGGCGGGCAGCCTCGGTGATGTGCTCGGGCTCACAATCAGCCAGCACTTGCCGATAGCCTACCTCGCGGACGGCCCGCGCATTCCGGACGACCTGCATCTGCCGCGTAGCCATCAGCTGGTGAGCCGTGCGGTGAGTTTGCAATCCGGCGAGGAACCGAGCGAGGAAACCATGGCCGATATGTTCGCCGGGTTGTACAACGGTTCGTCACGGCGGGCTGGATGATGTGGCGACAGCGGTACCAGAATGAATCAGATGCGTGCCCTGCGTGCGCATCGCCGGCCGAAAGGCCCCAGCAAGGTATAGGCGTGTGAACATGGGTATGCATCCCGTACAGGTGATTGCGGTGACCGGCGGCAAGGGTGGCGTCGGCAAGACCAACGTGTCGGTCAATCTGGCGCTGGCCCTGGCCGATCTCGGTCGGCGCGTGGTGCTGCTCGACGCCGACCTCGGCTTGGCCAACGTCGACGTGCTGCTGGGTCTGACCAGCAAGCGCACCCTGGCCGATGTAATCGCCGGCGAGTGCGATCTGCGTGACGTGCTCATCCAGGGACCAGGTGGCATTCGCATCGTGCCGGCAGCGTCCGGTACCCAGAGCATGGTGCAACTGTCGTCCCTGCAGCACGCAGGGCTGATCCAGGCATTCAGCGAGATGGGCGACGAGATCGACGTGCTGATCATCGACACCGCGGCCGGTATCGGCGACTCGGTGGTCAGCTTCGTGCGCGCCGCGCAGGAGGTGCTGCTGGTGGTCACCGACGAGCCGACATCGATCACTGACGCCTATGCGCTGATCAAGCTGCTCAATCGTGACTACGGCATCAGCCGCTTCCGCGTGCTGGCCAACATGGCCCATGCGCCGCAAGAAGGTCGCAACCTGTTCGCCAAACTGACCAAGGTTACCGAACGGTTTCTCGATGTCGCATTGCAGTACGTCGGCGCCGTGCCTTACGACGAGGCCGTGCGCAAGGCGGTACAGAAACAGCGTGCGGTCTATGAAGCGTATCCGCGCTCGAAATGTGCACTAGCCTTCAAGGCGATCGCGCAGAAGGTCGATACCTGGCCGCTGCCGGCGACACCGCGGGGCCATCTCGAATTCTTCGTAGAGCGCCTCATCAGCCCCGCTTCACCCAGCCACGAATGACAGGTGCCGGATCCGCTATGTATTACAGCAAGGCTCAGGCAAAGGATGCGCAGTACCGCCTGATCGATCAGTACGCCCCGTTGGTCAAGCGAATCGCTTACCACCTGTTGGCGCGCCTGCCTGCCAGTGTGCAGGTGGACGATCTGATCCAGGCTGGAATGATCGGACTGCTGGAAGCAGCGAAGAAATACGACGCCGGCAAAGGTGCCAGTTTCGAAACCTACGCCGGTATCCGCATCCGCGGCACCATGCTCGACGAAGTTCGCAAGGGGGACTGGGCGCCGCGCTCGGTGCACCGCAACTCGCGCATGGTCAGCGAGGCGATCCGCGCCATCGAGGCGAAAACCGGGCGTGACGCTAAAGATCACGAGGTTGCGGCCGAACTTAAGCTTAGCCTCGACGAGTATTACGCCATTCTCGGCGACACGCTGGGCAGCCGCCTCTTCAGCTTTGACGATCTGCTGCAGGAAGGCGAGCACGGCGAACTGCAGGAAGACGCGAGCAGCACCCATCCGGAACCGTTTCGCGATCTGGAGGACGAGCGTTTCCAGCAGGCGCTGGCCGATGCCATCGGCAATCTGCCCGAACGCGAGAAGCTGGTGCTGTCGCTGTATTACGACGAAGAGTTGAACTTGAAGGAAATTGGTCAGGTGCTGGGAGTCAGCGAGTCGCGTGTGAGCCAGTTGCATAGCCAGTGTGCTGCGCGCTTGCGTGCACGCCTCGGCGAATGGCGCGCCAATTGACAATTGTTTGCGGTATGACGTGCTCGGTTTGCTGAGGCATTTTGGGACTTACGGAGGTCGACTTGGACAAGAACATGAAAATCCTCATCGTCGATGACTTCTCGACGATGAGACGAATCATCAAGAACCTCTTGCGTGATCTGGGGTTCACCAACACCGCCGAGGCGGACGACGGCACCACCGCACTGCCGATGCTGAAAAGCGGCAGCTTCGATTTCCTGGTCACCGACTGGAACATGCCGGGCATGAGCGGTATCGATCTGCTGCGCACAGTGCGCGCGGACGAGCGCCTCAAGCATCTGCCGGTACTGATGGTGACCGCCGAGGCGAAGCGCGATCAGATCATCGAAGCGGCCCAGGCCGGGGTCAATGGCTATGTGGTCAAACCCTTCACCGCCCAGGTGCTCAAGGAAAAGATCGAGAAGATCTTCGAGCGCGTCAACGGCTGAAGCAGTAACGCCGCGAGGGCACTATGACGCAAGCAGACCAAAGCCTGGCAGAGTTCGAAGCGACTCTGAAGGCCAACGCACCCCGCCTGATTGAAAGCCTGCAGCAAGGCCGCTTCGATGAAGCGACGCAGATGTTCAACGAGCTCAATCAGGTGCGCAACAACGGGCTCTATCAGGAAGTGGGCAAGCTCACGCGCGAGCTGCACAACGCCATCGTCAAGCTTGAGATGGATACCTGCGCCACGGGCGGCGACCCGTCACCGATCACCGATGCCACCGACCGTCTGTCCTACGTGGTGGAAATGACCGAGAAAGCCGCCAATCGCACCATGGACCTGGTCGAGGAATCGGCCCCGCTGGTGAACTATGTCAGCTACGAGGCCCAGAGCCTGACGGCCGATTGGCAGCGCTTCATGCGCCGTGACATGAATGCCGAGCAGTTCCGCGATCTGGTCAAGCGCATCGACCAGTACCTGCAGCGCAGCATGAACGATGGCAGCCAGCTTTCGCAGAATCTCAGCGAGATCATGCTGGCCCAGGACTTCCAGGATCTAACCGGCCAGGTGATCAAGCGGGTGACCCGACTGATCACCGAGCTTGAAAGCAACCTGCTCAATCTCGTCCTCATGGCGGGGCAGGTGGACCGCGTTGCCGGCATCCAGCACGACCGCGATGCCATGCGCGCCGAGCAAGAGAAGAAAAAACAAGAAAAAATGCCTTCCAACGGTGAAGGTCCGCAGATGCATGCCGATATGCGTGAAGACGTCGTTTCCGGCCAGGACGATGTCGATGATCTGCTTTCAAGCCTGGGCTTTTAGGGGAAGTGAATATGAGCTTCGACGCCGATGAAGAAATCCTCCAGGACTTCCTGGTAGAGGCCGGCGAGATTCTCGAACTATTGTCCGAGCAACTCGTGGAGCTGGAAAGCAGCCCCGATGACATGGCGTTGCTCAATGCGATTTTTCGCGGGTTCCACACGGTCAAGGGCGGTGCAGGCTTCCTTCAGCTTCATGAGCTGGTGGAGTGCTGCCATATCGCCGAAAACGTCTTCGACATCCTGCGCAAGGGTGAGCGTCGCGTCGATTCCGAACTGATGGATGTCGTTCTGCAGGCGCTGGACGCCGTGAACGAAATGTTCAGTCAGGTCCGCGAACGCGTCGAACCGACGCCAGCCTCACCCGAGCTGCTGGCTGCGCTTGCGCGCCTCGCCGAGCCCGCTTCCGCCGATGCGGCGCCAGTCGTTCCGGCTGCCCCGCAGGTGGTCGCCGAGCCTGAGGCCGAGCCCGCTGGCGCCGATAGCGAGTTCGAGCAGTTGCTCGACGCGATCCAGCCGGCTGCGAGCGAGACGGCTGCGAGCGAGGCCGAACACGGCCCCGTTACCGACGAGATCACCGACGACGAATTCGAGTCGCTGCTCGATCAGTTGCATGGCAAGGGCCAGTTCTCGGCACCGGCCAGCGCCGCAGCGCCTGCGGTACCTGTTGCGCCGGATGCAGCCGCTGCAAAGACCGGTGATGAAATCACCGATGAGGAATTCGAAGCGCTTCTCGACCAGCTGCACGGCAAGGGCAAGTTCGAGCCAGTCGGCTCGTCGGCCGAAGCGGCCGGCGCCGAGTCCGCCAAGGACAGTGCGCCCGCGGCGTCCGGCGACGAAATAACCGACGACGAGTTCGAAGCGCTGCTCGATCAGCTGCACGGCAAGGGCAAGTTCGAGCCGGCGGTCGCCGATGCGTCCCCGGCCGAGCCCGTTGCGGCAGCCCCGGCAAAGGCGGCACCCAAGGCGGAGCCCGCACGTGCCGCTGCGCCAGCCAAGCCGGCCGCGGCAGCGAGCAAGGCGGCCGCTCCGGCACCGGCCGCGGCGGACAAGGCTCCGGCCGAAGTCGAGACTACCGTGCGTGTCGATACCGCGCGCCTCGACGAGATCATGAACATGGTCGGCGAACTGGTGCTGGTCCGTAACCGCCTGGTGCGCCTGGGTTCCAATAGCGGCGACGAGGCGATGGCCAAGGCCGTTTCCAACCTCGACGTGGTCACCGCCGACCTGCAGAGCGCGGTGATGAAGACCCGCATGCAGCCGATCAAGAAAGTCTTCGGTCGCTTCCCGCGACTGGTTCGCGATCTGGCGCGCAGCCTGAAGAAAGAGATCAACCTGGAGCTGGTGGGCGAGGAAACCGACCTGGACAAGAACCTGGTCGAGGCCCTGGCCGATCCGCTGGTGCACCTGGTGCGCAACGCCGTCGACCACGGTATCGAGATGCCGGAGGAGCGCGAGGCCGCCGGCAAGCCGCGTACCGGTCGAGTGGTGCTGTCCGCCGAGCAGGAAGGCGACCATATCCTGCTGGTCATCAGTGATGACGGCAAGGGTATGGATGCCAACATCCTGCGTGCCAAGGCTGTGGAAAAGGGCATGCTGGAGAAGGATGCCGCAGACCGCCTGAGCGATCTGGAGTGCTACAACCTGATCTTCGCGCCGGGCTTTTCGACCAAGACCGAGATTTCCGACGTGTCCGGCCGCGGCGTCGGCATGGACGTGGTCAAGACCAAGATTTCCCAGCTCAACGGTACGGTCAACGTGTTCTCCACCAAGGGCCAGGGCTCGAAGGTGGTGATCAAGGTGCCGCTGACCCTGGCAATCATGCCGACGCTGATGGTGATGCTTGGCAACCAGGCGTTCGCCTTCCCGCTGGTCAACGTCAACGAGATCTTCCACCTGGACCTGTCGCGTACCAACGTCGTCGACGGTCAGGAAGTGGTGATCGTGCGCGACAAGGCGCTGCCGTTGTTCTACCTCAAGCGCTGGCTGGTCCATGACGCCGCTCAGGAAGAGCAGCGCGAAGGTCACGTGGTGATTCTCAGCGTCGGCAACCAGAGCATCGGCTTCGTCGTCGATCAGCTGGTCGGCCAGGAAGAGGTGGTTATCAAGCCACTGGGCAAGATGCTGCAGGGTACGCCCGGCATGTCCGGCGCGACCATCACCGGCGATGGCCGCATCGCTCTGATTCTCGATGTGCCCAGCATGCTCAAGCGGTACGCGCGCAGGGTTTGATTCGGTCAGGCAGCGCCGCCTGTGTGCGGCGCTGTCGCTAGGAGTGATGTATGGCAGTCAAGGTCCTGGTCGTCGACGATTCCGGTTTCTTTCGCCGGCGTGTCTCGGAAATCCTTTCCTCTGATCCCAATATCCAGGTCGTCGGCACCGCCACCAACGGGCGCGAGGCGATCGATCAGGTGCTGGCGCTGAAGCCGGACGTCATCACCATGGATTACGAGATGCCGATGATGGACGGCATCACCGCGGTCCGGCAGATCATGCAGCGCTGTCCCACGCCGGTGCTGATGTTTTCCTCGCTGACGCACGAAGGCGCGCGGGTCACCCTCGATGCGCTGGATGCCGGCGCGGTGGACTATCTGCCGAAGAACTTCGAGGACATCTCGCGCAACCCGGACAAGGTCAAGCAGCTGCTGTGCGAAAAGGTGCATACCGTCTCGCGCAGTAACCGTCGCTACAGCACCTTCTGCTCTTCGAGCGTTGCTACGCCTTCGACTTCACCGCGTGGCACGGCTTCGGCGCTGCCCGCTTCGACTGCGCCTCGTGCGGGCAGCGCAGCGGCAACACCTGCGCCTGCGGCCAGCCGCTCTCCCGCGCCCAAGCGCAAGGCCTACAAGCTGGTGGCGATCGGTACTTCCACCGGTGGCCCTGTGGCGCTGCAGCGTGTGCTGACCCAGCTGCCGGCCAACTTTCCCGCGCCGATCGTGCTGATCCAGCACATGCCGGCGGCTTTCACCAAGGCCTTCGCCGATCGCCTGGACAAGCTCTGCCGTATTCGCGTCAAGGAGGCCGAGGACGGCGATGTGCTGCGCCCAGGGCTCGCATTGCTGGCACCCGGCGGCAAACAGATGATGATCGATGGGCGCGGCGCCGTGCGCATCCTGCCCGGCGATGATCGCCTGAACTACAAGCCCTGTGTCGACGTGACCTTCGGCTCGGCGGCCAAGTCGTTCCACGACAAGGTGCTGGCGGTGGTGCTGACCGGCATGGGCGCCGATGGCCGTGAAGGCGCGCGTCTGCTCAAGCAGAGCGGCAGCCAGGTGTGGGCGCAGGATGAAGCCAGCTGCGTGATCTACGGCATGCCGATGGCGGTGGTGAAGGCCAACCTCAGCGACGCCGTGTACGGTCTGGATGACATCGGCCGCAATCTGGCCGAGGCCTGCATCTGATGGACGTACTCAGCCTTATCGGGCTGTTGCTTGCGTTCGTCGCCATCGTCGGGGGCAACTTTCTCGAGGGCGGCCATATCTCGGCGTTGCTCAACGGACCGGCAGCATTGATCGTGCTGGGCGGTACGCTGGGCGCGGTGTTGCTGCAGACGCCGATCGCGGTGTTCATGCGGGCGATGAGCATCGGCCGCTGGATCTTCTTTCCGCCGCGCATCGATCTGGCGCGCGGCATTCTCATGGTGACCACCTGGAGCAACACGGCACGCAAGGAGGGGCTGCTCGGCCTCGAGCCCGTCGCCGAGACCGAGCCCGATCCGTACGCGCGCAAAGGCCTGCAACTGCTGGTCGACGGCGCCGAGCCGGAGGTGATCCGCAGCATTCTCGAGGTTGATCTCTATACCCAGGAGGGCCGCGACCTGCGCGCCGCCAAGGTCTACGAGAGCATGGGCGGCTACTCGCCGACCATCGGAATCATCGGTGCGGTGATGGGGCTGATCCATGTGATGGGCAACCTTGCCGATCCCAGTCAGCTGGGCAGCGGTATCGCCGTGGCGTTCGTTGCCACCATCTATGGCGTCGCCTTTGCCAACCTGCTGGTGTTGCCGGTCGGCAATAAGCTCAAGAGCATCGTCCAGCGGCAGACGGCCTACCGCGAGATGCTGCTGGAGGGGGTCCTGTCGATCGCCGAGGGTGAGAACCCGCGCTCCATCGAGATGAAGCTGCAAGGCTTCATGGACTGAGCGCCATGGCCAGACGCAGAGCGCCGGAAGAGCACGAGAACCACGAACGTTGGCTGGTCTCGTATGCTGACTTCATCACCTTGCTGTTTGCCTTTTTCGTGGTGATGTATTCCATTTCCTCGATCAACGAAGGCAAGTACAAGATCCTCTCCGATTCGCTGGTCGGCGTGTTCAACCAGGTCGACCGTTCGGTCAAACCCATTCCCATCGGTGAAGAGCGACCGCGCACCACCGAGCCCGACGTTTCGCAGGTCGAGGATCTCACCGGTCCCGGCTCCGGGGAGCCGACGCTCGATCCGCTGGAGCGCATCGCACAGAGCATGCGTGAGACATTCGGCGAGCTGATCGCCAATGACCAGCTGACGATTCGGGGCAACGAGCTGTGGATCGAGATAGAGCTCAGCTCCAGCCTGCTGTTTCCCAGCGGCGATGCGTTGCCCAACGATCAGGCGTTCCAGCTGATCGACAAGGTTGCCGGAATTCTGGCTCCGTTCGACAACCCGGTCCACGTCGAAGGCTTCACCGACAATCTGCCCATCAGTACCGACAAGTTTCCGACCAACTGGGAGCTGTCTGCCGCGCGTGCCGGCAGCGTGGTTCGGATGCTGGCGGCGCAGGGCGTCAATCCGTCCAGGTTGGCAGCGGTGGGGTATGGTGAGTTTCAGCCTGTGGCGGACAATGCGACTGCCGAGGGACGGGCACGGAATCGCCGTGTGGTGCTGGTAGTGTCGCGCAATCTCGATGTGCGGCGCAGTGTGACCGGCGTAGGCAGCGGCAACGCCCGGCCGAACGAAGCCTTGCGACGTGCTGGCACACAATCTGCACCAGCCGGGTCCATGTAAGCGCTTCCGGGCGCAGTCGTCAAAACACCGTCGCTCTGCCATTTTCAGGCGGAGCCGTTCCGGTCCATTCGCCGGGTGGATAAGCAATGAGAGTCTGGGCTGTAGCCAATCAAAAGGGTGGAGTGGGCAAGACCACCACGTCGGTCGCGCTGGCAGGTCTGCTGGCCGACTCCGGTAAACGGGTCGTGGTGCTGGATCTGGACCCGCATGGTTCGATGACCAGCTATTTCGGTCACGATCCCGACAATCTGGAGCACAGCGTGTTCGACCTGTTCCAGCATCAGGGCACCGTTCCGGAGGGGCTGCCCTGGCAGTTACTGCTGGCCACCAGCCACGAGCGCATCTCGCTGATGCCGTCGAGCACCGTGCTGGCGACACTGGAGCGCCAGTCCCCGGGGCAGAACGGTCTCGGGCTGGTGATCGCCAAGAGCCTTTCCCAGCTCTGGCAGGATTTCGATTACGCGATCATCGACAGTCCGCCACTGCTTGGCGTGCTGATGGTCAATGCCCTGGCGGCGAGCCAGCAGCTGGTGATTCCGGTACAGACCGAGTTCCTGGCGATGAAGGGGCTGGAGCGGATGGTCAGCACGCTGGCGATGATCAACCGGTCGCGCAAGCAGGCGCTGCCGTACACCATCGTGCCTACGCTGTTCGATCGCCGGACCCAGGCGTCGATGAACACGCTCAAGGTGCTGCGTGCCGGTTATGCCGATCACCTGTGGCCGGCCTTTATCCCGGTCGATACTCGCCTGCGTGATGCCAGCCGCGCCGGCCTGACGCCGTCGCAGTTCGATCCGGCCAGCCGGGCGGTGATTGCCTATCGTGCCCTGCTCAAGCATCTGCTGGCGTCGCAAGCCTCACCGCAGGTGGCATGAATGGCATGCCGCTCGGCGGCTGATGGCTCAAGTTTGTCGCGCACATGGCCGATAGCCTGTTCAGATTCTCATCACGAGTTCGCTCCATGAACCGCACCGTTCTCACCGAAACCCGATCCCAGCAGGCGCTGCAGTCCTATCTCGATGGGCTGCTGCAGGATGCTGCCATCGAGCTGGCGGATTCGGTCAGTCAGGATGAATTCAAGGCCGCGGTGCTCGAGGAGCAGCTGCGCGATATCCGGCAAAGCCAACCTCCGCGGCTGGAAATCGTGCCGTCCGCGCCGCCGGTTGCCGTCCCCGAGACGGCTCCTGTCGCTCCGCCCCTGGTCGTTGCCGAAGCAGTAGCGGCGCCAGCGGCCCCCGAACCGGTCGTAGAAGTGCTGGTGGCACCGCCGCCTGCCAGCGAACCGCTGGAGGTTCCGGCACAAGCACATCCGGGTTGGGGTGATGAGCCCTTCGAGTGCCTGCTGTTCGATGTCGCCGGGCTGACGCTGGCGGTACCGCTGGTGTGTCTGGGTTCCATCTATCCGCTGGCAGGGCAGGAACTGACCCCGCTGTTCGGTCAGCCCAGCTGGTTTCTTGGCATACTGCCGAGCCAGGCGGGCAATCTCAAAGTACTGGATACCGCGCGTTGGGTGATGCCGGACCGTTATCGCGACGATTTTCGTGAGGGCCTGCAGTACGTGATCTCTGTCCAGGGCTACGAGTGGGGGCTGGCGGTGCACCAGGTGAGCCGCTCGATTCGCCTGGACCCTAGCGAGGTGAAGTGGCGCACCCAGCGTCATCAGCGCCCCTGGCTGGCCGGCACGGTGATCGAACACATGTGCGCACTGGTCGACGTGACTGCGCTGGCCGAGCTGATTGCCAGCGGTGCGGTCAAGCATATGCACGACGCGGCGAAGCCGAAAACACATTGACACAACCGACGAGGGGGCCGTGCTTTGCGCGGCCCCACGATAGAATCGACCGCCAAAGCGGTAACTAGAGAAGGTGGGACTATGAAGATGACGTCTGCGCAGGGTTCCGAAGATCCTGTTCTGCAATGGGTGACCTTCCGTCTGGACAACGAGACGTATGGCATCAACGTGATGCAGGTTCAGGAAGTGTTGCGCTATACCGAGATCGCTCCGGTGCCGGGTGCACCTAGCTATGTGCTGGGCATCATCAACCTGCGCGGCAACGTGGTCACGGTCATCGATACCCGCCAGCGCTTCGGTCTGGAGCCGGCGCCGGTGTCGGACAACACCCGCATCGTGATCATCGAAGCCGACCGCCAGGTCATCGGCATCATGGTCGATAGCGTTGCCGAGGTGGTCTACCTCCGCCAGTCCGAGATCGAAACCGCGCCGAACGTGGGCAACGACGAATCCGCCAAGTTCATTCAGGGCGTTTGCAACAAGAACGGCGAGCTGCTGATTCTGGTCGAACTCGACAAGATGATGAGCGAAGAAGAATGGGCCGAGCTTGAGAGCATCTGATACATGCTGATCGCGTCGCTGGTCGCATCGCTGGTTGCGCTGGCCTTCTGCTGTCTGGGGCTGCTGGGGTTCTGCCTGTGGCTGCTCAGACGGCAGCGCCTGCTGGCCGAGCAACAGCAGCAGCGTGACGCCAGCAGGGACAAGCGAATCAAGGAGCTGAGCAGCCGTCTGGATGCCTATCTGGAGGGCAGCCTGCGCATGGGCGACGAGCTACGCGAACTGAGCCGTACCGTTGCCCCGTTGCCGGACAAGCTCACTCAGCTGGAGCAGCGCGATCCCAACAACTTCGCGCTGTCCCAGGCCGCCAAGCTGGTCGGCATGGGCGCCAGCATCGACGACCTGACCCAGTCCTGTGGGCTGTCGCAGTCCGAAGCCGAGCTGATGAGCAAGCTGCACAAGGCCCGTCAGAAGCCCTGATCCCGGCTGATCGAGCCCCTCGTCGGCCTGATCGGAACCTCCTGAATCCCCCATATTCCAACACCGTATCGGCTTGGCTTCGCTGAGCGCATCCATGTCCCGGCCTGGGACGAGGAGGGCAAAGATGCGGCGCATACTGGTTGTGCTGTTGGTCGTGGTTTCGTTTGGCGCGCATGCTGCCGAGGCCCCGGACAATGTCGACGGGGCGATGACCGTCAACGTCTTTCAGGCCAAGCGACTGCATGAGCTGGGCGCAGTGTTCATTGACGTCCGTGCTGATCGGGAATGGCTGTGGGGGCATGTGGAAGGCGCCGTACATTTCGATCTCGCCAGTGACTTCGTGAGCCTGGCCGGGCCGGAATGGCCCCGCGAGCTGCCGCTGGTGATCTACTGCGACAGCGAAGTCTGCCCGCGCAGCGCGGAAGCGGCGCGCATGGCTGTCAGCTGGGGCTACACGCGGGTGTTCTACTTCCGCTCGGGCTATTTTGCCTGGCAGCTGCACGATTTTCCGCAGGTCACCGGAGAAGACCGGGCGGCCGCCACGCTCAACGCCCAGGCCCACTGAGCAGCGGCAGGTTCGCCGCAGAACCGGAGTCGGACGCTGCCTGAAAACCGGGTGGGCACTTGCCCTTGAGGTACCAGGCGAACGCGATGATCTCGGCGATGGTCCGGTACAGGGCCTCGGGAATCTCGTCGCCCAGCTCCAGTCTCGCCAGCAGTTTTACCAGGTCGGCGTTCTCGTAGATCGGCACTTCATGTTCCCGAGCGATCGCAAGAATCGCCTCGGCCAACTCATCGTCACCCTTGGCGCTGAGGCTCGGCGCGTTGACGCCGTCGTAGCTCAGGGCGATGGCTTGGCGCGGCTGCTTGTCTGTCATGCTTTTTCGTCCACGAAACGTTGTTCCAGCGTGGTGCTGGGGCCCTGCGGCGGTGTGCCTTGGCGGCAGCTCAGTTCGCCTACGCTCAGCCCGGCCGCCTGCAAGCGCTCGCGCAGATGAGCTAGTTCCTTGGCGACCAGCTGGGCGGTGGCGCTGCGCTCGGCCCAGAGCTGGCTGGACAGCGTTCCGCGCGTCAATTGGGCCTGAACCTGCAACGGGCCGAGCGGAGCGACGTCGAACGCCAGTTCGATCTTCCACAGCGGATCGCCGCGCTCCTTTTCCTGTCGTTTCGGCTGGTCTTCGCGCTGCAGCTTGATCTGCAGTGGCACGATGTCGCGGTGGTCCCGCATCGGCAATTCCAGCTGCCAGGTGGTGACCATAGTGCCGTCGGGCCCGACCTGTGTCTGCGCCAGGCTGGAAAGCTGGTGGGTCTGGAGCCTCGATACGGCAGCGGCAGCGAGCTTGAGCAGCATTTCCAGATCGGCTTCTTCCTCGAGACCGGGCGGTAACCTGGCCGGCAGCGGAAAGCCGAGCGCGAGCTGACGCGGACTGTTCTGCGCCAGCGAGCCCAGCGCTTGCCGCGCGAAGGCAGGCAGTGCCTGGCCGATGGCGCCGGCCTGCGCTCCCCCCAAAGGCGTACTACCCGGCAGATTGGGCATCTGCGCCAGCAGGCGCAGCAGTCCGGCCTTGAGGTCGCCTTGCAGTCCATCGGTATGGCCGGCAAGCAGGCGGGCCTCCAGGAACACGCCGCTCCGAGCCAGCGCTGCTGCCAGCGCCTTGGCGTCGCCCAACTGCTGCATCTCCGGAATCAGCCCGAGCAGCTTCTCCGCTGCACCGCGCAGCCCTTCCGGGAGCGCGCCCGGCGCGCCCTGCAGCGCCCTGAACAATCCTTCCAGCGAAGCCTGTCGGTTCTGCTGCGCGCCCAGCTGCTCACCGACATGCAGTTGATCGAGCCGACCGCTCAGTGGCAGAAACGCCAGGGACTGGCTGTCCTTGACCTGCGCCGTCAAAAGACTGCCGAGCGCCAGCGGGTTGGCCGATTCGATGCTGAGTTTCTGCCCGGCAACGGGTGAGTTGAGCAGGCTGACAACGATCTTGAAAGACGTTTGCCCGTCCTCCGTGCGCTGCTGGCTGGTCGCCACGACGCGGCCCTGGATCACGCTGCCTACCGGAAGCTGCTGCAGATCGATCATCGAGGCCGGCTGACGTCCGGCCGCTTGCGGCGTGGCCAGCAGACGGGTATCGGACAATGCGGTGACGACCAGCGCCGTGCCGGGCGCGGCGGGTTTGTTGCTGCTGACTTCTACCGTGGCCTGGCGTCCGCTGCCCATGGTCAGGCGCAACACCAGGCGGAACGCTTCGGCGGCCTCCCGGATGCTGACCACTTCGGCTTCGATCTGCTCGCCAGCTGCCAGCAGGTTCTGCATCGGTTGCAGCACCTTGAGGGCGAGATCCTGTGCCGCTACAGCCGGACGTGTCGCGCTGGTCGGGGGCAGGGCAGTGGTACTCTTGATCTCGGTCATCTTTCCTCAAATGCTCTTACAACCTTTCGCGTTTGCGGCCCTCGGCACCTGGGGTTGCCATGTATAATTCCGCCCGCCTGGCCCTGATGCCTGAGTATAGCGGCCGGGCCTTTTTCATCTTGAGGTGTCGCCAGCCGTGTCAACTCCCTTTCTCGAAGCTGTAGCGCTCGCCTGCGAGCGGGATTGGCGGCTGTTGTTCGACAAGCTCGATCTCCGTCTCGAGCGCGGCGAGATGCTGCAGATATCGGGCCCCAACGGCAGCGGCAAGACCAGCCTGCTACGCCTGCTTTCCGGTTTGATGCAGCCGACCTCCGGCGAGGTGCGGCTCCAGGGGCAGCCGCTGGATGCCCAGCGTGGCGAATTGGCGCGCAACCTGTTGTGGATCGGTCATGCAGCCGGAATCAAGGGGCTGCTGACTGCGGAAGAAAATCTCACCTGGCTCTGCGCTCTGCATCAACCCGCGGGCCGCGACGCGATCTGGCAAGCCCTTGCCGAGGTAGGACTGCGGGGCTTCGAAGACGTGCCCTGTCACACCCTGTCCGCCGGTCAGCAGCGTCGCGTCGGCCTGGCACGGTTGTATCTCTCGCCGCCGCCTTTGTGGATCCTCGATGAACCCTTCACCGCGCTCGACAAGCATGGCGTGGCGCAGTTGGAACGGCATCTGGCAGCCCATTGCGAGCAGGGCGGGCTGGTCGTGCTGACCACCCACCACAGCCTGACGGAGAAGCCCATCGGCTATCGTGAGCTGGATCTGGGGCAGCGGGCCGCATGAGCAGCGTCTTCACTCTCCTGCTGGCGCGCGAGACTCGCCTGTTGTTCCGCCGCCCAGCCGAACTGGCCAACCCGCTGGTCTTCTTCGCCATCGTCATCGCACTGTTTCCTCTGGCGGTCGGGCCGGAAACGCAATTGCTGCAGACGATTTCGCCGGGACTGGTATGGGTTGCCGCGCTGCTTGCGGTTCTGCTTTCGCTGGATGGCCTGTTCCGCAGCGATTTCGAGGATGGTTCCCTGGAGCAGTGGGTCGTTTCGCCGCACCCGCTCGCGCTTCTGGTGCTCGCCAAGGTGCTGGCACACTGGGCATTTTCCGGCTTGGCGTTGGTCTTGCTGGCGCCCCTGCTGGGGTTGATGCTCGGCCTCCCGATTGGGACCATCCCGGTGTTGCTGGTATCGCTGCTGCTGGGAACGCCGATCCTCAGCCTGCTCGGTGCGGTCGGTGCGGCGCTTACGGTTGGGCTCAAGCGCGGCGGTTTGCTGCTGGCACTGCTGATCCTGCCGCTCTACATCCCGGTACTGATCCTTGGCAGTGGTGCACTGCAGGCGGCGCTGCAAGGCCTGCCGGCGGTCGGACACCTGCTCTGGCTGGCCAGCCTGACCGCGTTGGCCGTTACTCTTGCACCCTTTGCGATAGCCGCCGGGCTGAAGATCAGCGTCGGCGAATAGCGATACCAGATGGCCGGCATGTGCCGGTCGATGTAACGAATTTCGAGGCCTGATCCATCAGGGCCTCGCTGGACGACGAGTCATCCGATGAACTGGACATGGTTTCACAAGCTGGGCTCACCGAAGTGGTTCTACGAGATCAGCGGGCGTTGGTTGCCCTGGCTGGCCTGGGCAGCCGTGTTGCTGGTCAGCGTCGGCGTGGTCTGGGGCCTGGCGTTCGCTCCCGAGGACTACCAGCAGGGCAACAGCTTCCGGATCATCTACATTCATGTCCCCGCCGCATTCCTGGCCCAGTCCATCTACGTGATGCTCGCCGTCGCCGGCGTGGTGGGACTGGTCTGGAAGATGAAGCTGGCTGACGTTGCGCTGCAGCAGGCGGCGCCGATCGGCGCGTGGATGACTTTCATCGCACTGCTCACCGGCGCGGTCTGGGGCAAACCGACCTGGGGCGCCTGGTGGGTGTGGGACGCGCGGCTGACCTCGATGCTGATCCTACTGTTCCTGTACTTCGGCATCATTGCGCTGGGCCAGGCAATCAGTAACCGTGACAGCGCGGCCAAGGCCTGTGCGGTGCTGGCGATCGTCGGCGTAGTGAATATCCCGATCATCAAGTACTCGGTGGAGTGGTGGAACACGCTGCACCAGCCAGCGACCTTCAAGGTGACCGAGAAACCGGCCATGCCGATGGAGATGTGGCTGCCGCTGCTGGTGATGGTGATCGGCTTCTATTGCTTCTTCACCGCGGTGCTGCTGATGCGCATGCGCCTGGAAGTGCTGCGCCGCGAGTCGCGTGCAAGCTGGGTGAAGAACGAGGTCAAGGCTCTGGTGGGAAATAACTCGTGAACTTTTCATCCTTCGCCGATTTCATCGCCATGGGCAATCATGGCGTGTACGTCTGGACCGCATACGGCATCAGCCTGGCGGTGCTGATTCTCAACGTTGCGCTGCCCGTACTGGCGCGTCGGCGTTACCTGCAAGATGAGGCGCGTCGTTTGCGCCGGGAGGAGTCGAAGTGAATCCGGTGCGCAAGAAGCGTCTTTTCATCGTCCTGGCGATTCTCGCCGGTGTCGGTATCGCCGTGGCGCTGGCGTTGTCCGCCCTGCAGCAGAACATCAACCTGTTCTACACGCCGTCCCAGATCGCTGCCGGCGAAGCGCCGGAGGGCACCCGAATCCGCGCAGGCGGGCTGGTGGAAGAGGGTTCGGTCAAGCGCACCAACGATTCGCTCAGCGTCGCCTTCCGTGTCACCGATGGCGCCCAGGCGATCACCATCACCTATCAAGGCATCCTCCCGGATCTGTTCCGTGAAGGGCAGGGTATCGTCGCACTGGGCCGGGTCAACGCCGACGGCGTGCTGGTCGCCGACGAGGTCCTGGCCAAGCACGATGAGAACTACATGCCGCCGGAGGTGACCCAGGCGCTGGAGAAGAGCGGCATGATGAAGCATTACGAGGGCGGCAAGCAGGAGTACGCGAAATGATTCCGGAGCTCGGCCATCTGGCAATGATTCTGGCACTGTGCCTGGCCGTGGTCCAGGCCACGCTGCCGCTGATCGGTGCCTGGCGCGGTGACCGGCAATGGATGGGCCTGGCGCAGCCGGCGGCCTGGGGTCAGTTCGCGTTTCTCGGTTTCTCCTTCGCCTGCCTGACCTACGCCTTCATGGTCGACGATTTCTCCGTCGCCTATGTGGCGCACAACTCCAACAGCGCCTTGCCCTGGTACTACAAGTTCAGTGCCGTGTGGGGTGCCCACGAAGGTTCGCTGCTGCTGTGGGCCTTCATTCTCGCCGGCTGGACCTTCGCGGTGGCGATCTTCTCCCGTCAGCTGCCGGAAGACATGTTGGCGCGCGTGCTCGGTGTGATGGGCCTGATCAGTATCGGCTTCCTGCTGTTCCTGATCGTCACCTCCAACCCGTTCGAGCGGTTGCTCCCGCAGGTGCCGATGGATGGCCGGGATCTCAACCCGCTACTGCAGGACTTCGGTCTGATCGTGCATCCCCCGATGCTCTACATGGGGTACGTCGGTTTCTCGGTTGCCTTCGCCTTCGCTATCGCCGCGCTGCTCGGCGGGCGTCTGGATGCCGCCTGGGCGCGCTGGTCCCGTCCATGGACGCTGGTGGCCTGGGCGTTCCTCGGTCTGGGCATCGCCCTGGGTTCCTGGTGGGCCTATTACGAGCTCGGCTGGGGTGGCTGGTGGTTCTGGGACCCGGTGGAAAATGCCTCGTTCATGCCCTGGCTGGTCGGTACCGCGTTGATCCACTCGCTGGCCGTTACGGAGAAACGCGGCGTCTTCAAGAGCTGGACGGTGCTGCTGGCGATCGCGGCCTTTTCGTTGAGCCTGCTCGGCACCTTCCTCGTCCGTTCCGGTGTACTCACTTCCGTTCACGCCTTCGCTACCGATCCCGAGCGCGGCGTGTTCATCCTGGTGTTCCTGCTGATGGTGGTCGGTGGCTCGCTGACCCTGTTCGCCCTGCGCGCGCCGGTGGTCAAGAGTCAGGTCGGCTTCGGCCTCTGGTCGCGCGAAACCCTGCTGCTGGTCAATAACCTGCTGCTCGTCGTGGCGACCGCGATGATCCTGCTGGGTACGCTGTATCCGCTGCTGCTGGATGCCCTGTCTGGCGCCAAGCTGTCGGTCGGGCCGCCGTACTTCAACGCCATGTTCGTGCCGTTGATGGCCGCGCTGATGCTTACGCTGGGTGTCGGGATCATGGTGCGCTGGAAGGACACGCCGGTGAAGTGGTTGCTCGGCATGCTCACGCCGGTGCTGATTACCAGCGTGGTACTCGGCGGGCTCGGCTCGCTGCTGTTCGGTGACTTCAACTGGGCCGTGCTCGCGGTATCCCTGCTGGCGGCATGGGTGGTCATCGCCAGCGTCCGCGATCTGCTCGACAAGACCCGCCACAAGGGCCTGTTGAAGGGGGCACGGAGCCTTGCACCGAGTTATTGGGGCATGCACCTGGCGCACCTGGGCCTCGCTGTCTGTGCGATCGGTGTGGTGTTGACCAGCCATCAGAGCTCCGAGCGTGACCTGCGCCTGGCGCCGGGCGAGTCGCTGTCGCTGGGTGGCTACGAGTTCGTCTTCGAGGGGGCGGTGCACCACGAGGGGCCGAACTTCACCTCGGACAAGGCCACCATCCGGGTTTTCGACGGTGAAAAGCAGATCGCCACCCTGCATCCGGAGAAGCGCCTGTACACCGTGCAGCAGATGCCGATGACCGAGGCGGGCATCGACGCCGGCTTCACTCGCGACCTCTATGTGGCCCTCGGCGAGCCGCTGGGCGACGGTGCCTGGGCAGTGCGCGTGCATATCAAGCCGTTCGTGCGCTGGATCTGGTTGGGTGCGCTGATGATGGGCCTGGGCGGTGCCCTGGCCGCCAGTGATCGTCGTTATCGTGTCAAGGTAAAGACCCGCGTGCGCGAAGCATTGGGTATGGCGGCGCAAGGAGCCTGATGTGAAAAGACTGCTGATGTTGCTGCCACTGGCGATTTTTCTGGTGGTGGCAGTGTTCCTCTACCGGGGGCTTTTTCTCGATCCGTCCGAGCTGCCTTCGGCGCTGATCGGCAAGCCGCTGCCCGCGTTCTCGCTGCCCTCGGTGGAAGATGAGCAGCGCCTGATCACCGACGCAGATCTCAAGGGCAAACCCGCACTGGTCAACGTGTGGGCAACCTGGTGTGTCGCCTGCAAGGTCGAACACCCGGTACTCAATCGCCTGGCCGCGCAGGGCGTGGTCATCCATGGCGTCAACTACAAGGATGACAACGCAGCGGCGCAGAAATGGCTGAAGGAATTTCACGATCCCTACCAGCTGAACATTCGTGACGAGCGCGGCAGCCTGGGCCTGGACCTGGGCGTATACGGCGCGCCCGAGACCTTCCTGGTCGACAAGCAGGGCGTCATCCGTCACAAGTTCGTCGGTGTGATCGATGATCGTGTCTGGCGCGAGCAGCTCGCAGCGCTCTATCAGGAGTTGGTGGACGAATGAAACGATTGATCCACGCTGCGCTGCTGGGGCTGTTCCTGGTTTCCACGGCCCAGGCAGCGATCGACACCTACGAGTTTCGCGATGAGGCCGAACGCGAGCGCTACCGGACGTTGACCGAAGAGCTGCGTTGTCCGAAGTGCCAGAACCAGAACATCGCCGATTCCAACGCGCCCATCGCGATGGATCTGCGCCAGGAAATCTTCCGCATGCTGGAGGAGGGGCAGAGCAACGACCAGATCGTCGATTACCTGGTGGACCGTTATGGCGACTTCGTTCGTTACAACCCGCCGGTGAATGCGAAGACTCTGCTGCTCTGGTACGGCCCGGCGGGCCTGCTGGTGCTGGGCTTCGGTGTTCTGGCCGTGATCCTGGTACGTCGCCGTCGCGTCGAGAAGGCGCCTGCATCGAACACCCTTTCCGAGACCGAGCGCGAGCGTCTCGCCAAGCTGCTGGATAAAAAAGACTCATGACCGATTTCTGGATAGCCGCCAGCGCTTTGCTGCTGGTGGCGCTGGCCTTCCTGCTGCTCCCCATCCTGCGTGGTCGTCGCGCCCAGGCCGAAGAAGACCGTACGGCGCTCAACGTTGCGCTCTACGAGGAGCGCCTGGCTGAACTCACCGCCCAGCACGCGGCGGGAACACTGAGCGATGCCCAACTCGAGGCGGGGCGCGCGGACGCGGCACGCGAGTTGTTGGAAGACACTGAAAACAGCGACAGCCCCAAAATCGCCAAGTTGGGTCGTAGCGTGCCGCTTATCGCAGCCGTGCTGGTGCCCCTGGTGGGCTATGGGCTGTACATGCACTGGGGTGCCAGCGACAAGGTGCAGATGGCTCGTCAGTTCTCGGAACAGCCACGCACCGTCGAGGAAATGACGGCTCATCTTGAGCAGGCCGTGAAGGAGCAGCCCGATTCGGCCGAAGCCTGGTACTTCCTCGGGCGCACCTACATGAATCAGGAGCGCCCGGCCGATGCGGCCAAGGCATTCGCGCGCGTGGTAGAGCTTGCCGGACGCCAGCCCGAACTGCTTGGCCAGTGGGCTCAGGCGCAATACTTCGCCGGCGATCGGCAGTGGTCCGAACAGCTGCAGGCGCTTACCGATGAGGCGCTGCAGGCCGATCCGCAGGAACTGACCAGTCTCGGCCTGCTCGGCATCGCGGCATACGAGGAAGGTCGCTATCAGGATGCCGTGCGCTTCTGGGAGCAGCTGGTGGCTGCGTTGCCCGAGAACGATCCTTCTCGCGAAGCCATCCGCGGCGGCATCGAACGCGCCAGGCAGCAGGTCGATGGCGGCTCCGGCAACGCTGCAGCAGGCGAGGCGCCGGCTGCGGCGAGCACGCAGGCCGCTGCGCTGCAAATCCAGGTGCAGCTGGATCCGAAGGTGGCGGAAACGGTATCGCCCGAGGACAGTGTTTTCGTTTTTGCCCGGGCAGTGAACGGACCGCCGGTTCCGCTGGCGGCCAAGCGCCTGACGGTCGGTGATCTTCCGGCGACCGTCACGCTGAGCGACGCCGATGCGATGGTGCCGTCCCTCAAGATCTCCAGCGTCGAGCAGGTGACGGTGATGGCGCGGGTTTCTCGTACGGGTGACGCAACAAAGGGTGAGTGGATGGGTCAAAGCGAGGCGCTCGAGACTCGCGGTGATAAAAACGCCGTGCGGTTGACGATCGATCGCGCCGAGGCGCCCTGATCCCAGTAGAGGTGGAGATGAACCTGAAGCCAACAGCGAACCCGTTTGCTCCCGCGCGGATTGTTCTGCGGGCCGCGCTGATTGGTCTGACGCTGTTGCTCGGCGCCTGTGCTGGGAACCCGTACGATTCCGCACCGCAGGCACCGGCACCTGCACCGGTTCCGCGGGCACCGGAGCCCTCCGGTCCGGTCATCGCGCCACCGCCTATCAAGGCGCCACCGGCACCCAGGGCTCCAGCCACGCAGAGAAGCCATCCGCGCTACGCGCCGCCGCCGCACGTGGCGGCTCATTGGGACAATCGCCTGGGTGTCTATGTGGTGGAGGGGCGCGAGCTGTACTATCGCGAGCGCCTTTACTATCGCTGGGATGGCGACTGGTTCTGCGCGGCGCGCCCGGATGGCCCTTGGGAACCGGTTGCACCGCCCAGCGTGCCTCCGGGGTTGCGCGAACGCTACTGAGCTGCACGCCGAGGCAGTCTTTTTGCCGTTCGGTCTAAAGGCTGAGCGTCGATTGCCGATAAGGATTCAGCACCGTTGCTTTGCAACGTATCCGCTGGCTCGGCAAGACCGCCGCATCGGGCTCAGGCCCCGGAGTCGAACATGAATGCTTCCGTCAAGCGCCTAGAAGAAACCGGCACCGCACTGCGCGACGCGCTGACGCAGCAGGATTGGTCGGCCATCGGCATGCTCGACCGCGAGTGCCGCAGCGCTGTCGATGAGGCGATGCGCGAACATCAGCGTGATGATGGAGCTGTCCGGCAACGTTTGCAGGAGCTGCTCGATCTCTATCGCGAACTGGTCATGACCTGCCAGATCGAACAGGCCAGGGTGGCAGGCGAACTGCGTCAGCTCAATCAGTCGCAGCAGGGCGCCAAGGTCTACCAGCTGTTCGGTTGAATGCCGAACGCAACATGCTTGTGTGCACCGTTCCCGACCGTCCTCGGCTCACCATGGGCCAGTCACGACCTCTCGCTTTTTATCATTACAAAGTATGTGGCATTATGTCGCCAGTGCCGCACTGGCGGTCATCTGTTTGACGCGTACTGCTTGGTAAATCCCTATCTTGTCCACGATCTTGCGCGCAACTGACCGGTTGAGCTGCTGGGCGTTTCACAACACTCTGATTTTCGGCTCGTTCTTTGGTCGTTAATTCACGCCATAAATTTGACTCAGTTCATTTTTTCATTAATCTACGTTTCATCTGCCATGAAGTGTGATCGCCTTTATTTCCATGGATGCGAGCGCAGGCTTTCTTTCAGCCTCTAAAGAGCCCTATAAACAAGATGTGGCGTGAAACCAAGATTTTGTTGATAGATGATGATCGTGACCGTCGGCGGGATTTGACGGTCATTCTGAATTTTCTCAGTGAGGATCATCTGGCTTGCTCCAGCAGTGAATGGCAGGACGCTGTCGCCGGCCTCGAGTCCAGTCGAGTCGTGAATGGCGTCATGCTGGGGGATGTGACCACCAGGGGTGGCGCCATCGAGCTGATCAAGCAGATGAGCAAATGGGATGAGAACGTCCCGTTGATGCTGATTGGCGAGCCGGCACCGGCCGACTGGCCCGAGGAGATTCGACGCCGGGTCCTCACCAGCCTGGAAATGCCGCCCAGCTACAACAAGCTGCTCGACTCGCTGCACCGCGCGCAGATCTACCGTGAAATGTACGAGTCCAAGACGCGCGGCCGGCAGCGCGAACCCAATCTTTTCCGCAGCCTAGTTGGCACAAGCCGAGCGGTGCAGCATGTCCGTCAGATGATGGAGCAGGTCGCTGATACGGAGGCCAGCGTGCTGATCCTCGGCGAATCCGGTACCGGCAAGGAGGTGGTCGCGCGTAACCTGCACTACCATTCCAAGCGGCGCCAGGGGCCGTTCGTTCCAGTCAATTGCGGTGCTATCCCGGCAGAATTGCTGGAAAGCGAACTGTTCGGACACGAAAAAGGCGCCTTTACCGGCGCGATCACCGCGCGGGCAGGGCGCTTCGAGCTGGCCGAGGGCGGTACGCTGTTCCTCGACGAAATCGGCGACATGCCGTTACCCATGCAGGTCAAGCTTCTTCGTGTACTGCAGGAGCGCACATTCGAGCGCGTCGGCAGCAACCGCACGCAGAATGCCGATGTTCGGATCATTGCCGCGACCCACAAGGATCTGGAAAAGATGATCGAAGAGGGGACCTTCCGTGAGGACCTCTACTATCGCCTGAACGTCTTCCCGATCGAAATGGCGCCGCTGCGTGAGCGTGTGGAAGACATCCCACTGCTGATGAACGAGCTGATCTCGCGCATGGAGCACGAGAAGCGCGGCTCCATCAGGTTCAACTCGGCTGCCATCATGTCGCTCTGCCGGCACGACTGGCCAGGTAACGTTCGCGAATTGGCCAACCTCGTCGAACGGATGGCGATCATGCATCCTTACGGTGTGATCGGTGTAATGGAGCTGCCGAAGAAGTTCCGGCACGTTGATGATGACGACGAGCAGTACGCAACCAGTCTGCATGACGAGATGGAAGAGCGTGCCGCCATCAGCGCGCCGATGGTGGTGCCTGAGGCGCAGGCCATGCTCCCTGTCGAGGGGCTGGACCTGAAGGAGTACCTCGGCAACCTTGAGCAGGGGCTGATCCATCAGGCGCTCGAAGACGCCGGTGGTGTGGTTGCCCGTGCCGCGGAGCGGCTGCGCATCCGGCGGACCACGCTGGTGGAGAAAATGCGCAAATATGGAATGAACCGCCGCGACGACGAACTGGGCGAGTAGTATTCGTGCATGACAAAGGCCACCTTCGGGTGGCCTTTTGCGTTTCTGGGACGCATCAGCGGATGACGCCGCCGGGCATGAACCTTGCTGGTTTCACTTGACCGACCATCTTTTGACAGGCGCAGTGAATCAGTGAATTTCGTCACCAGGCCGTCCATAGCGTCCTTTGAGCCCACCGATGCGGTGGACCTCAAAGGCTCGCTCGAGCGTTTCCGAGAGCTTTCCGGACAGCTGGGCGAGTCCGAGGGGCTTCTGCAGGCACACGTCGCTGAGCTCCGGGACCAGCTCGCCGAGGCGGGGGCGCAGCGTCGCCACGAGCTCGAAGAGAAGGAGCGGCTCGCTCAACGGCTGCGGAACGTGCTGGATCTGCTTCCGGGCGGCGTGATCGTCATCGATGGCCAAGGGGTGGTGCGCGACGCCAATCCTGTGGCCTCGGAGCTTCTGGGTGAGCCCCTGGTGGGTGTCAACTGGCGCGATGTCATCGTCCGCAGTTTCGCCCCGCGCAAGGATGATGGCCATGAGATTTCCCTGCGCAACGGACGCCGTCTGTCGATCGCCACTCGTTCCCTCAGCGGCGAGCCCGGCCAGTTGGTGCTGTTGACCGACCTTACCGAAACCCGGCGTCTGCAGGATCAGTTGGCGCGCCATGAGCGCTTGTCGTCCCTGGGGCGAATGGTGGCATCGCTAGCCCATCAGATTCGCACACCGCTTTCCACCGCGCTGCTGTATGCAAGCCACCTTGAGCAAGGTGGCCTGAGCGAGCAACAGCAGCAACGTTTCGCCGGCAGTCTGAAAGCGCGCCTGCACGAGCTGGAGCACCAGGTTCGCGACATGCTGGTGTTCGCCCGGGGCGATCTGCCGCTGAACGACCGCGTGACCCCGGCCGAGCTGCTGTCCGCTCTTCGCGCGGCGGCGGAGCCGAAACTGGGGGATGCCGCCGTGCGCTGGCAGAACGATGCGCAAGGCGGCGAGCTTCTTTGCAACCGCGACACACTGGTCGGCGCGCTGCTCAACCTTGTCGAGAACGCTTTGCAGGCCTGCAGTGGCGCATGTCGTTTGAAGATTCATCTGTATCGGCGTGATGCCACGCTGTACCTGTGCATCAGCGATAACGGCCGCGGCATAGAGGCTGGCGTCCTGGGGCGGTTGGGCGAGCCGTTCTTCACTACCCGGGACAACGGAACCGGCCTCGGGCTTGCGGTCGCGAAGGCTGTCGCCCATGCGCATCAAGGCGAGCTGCGTCTGCTTTCCCGGCCAGGTCGCGGCACTTGCGTCATCGTTGCGTTGCCGTTGATTCCTATCGTTCAGAAGGTCGTGTGAGCTGATGGCTGCGAAAGTACTGCTGGTCGAAGATGACCCATCCCTGCGAGAAGCACTGGGTATCACGCTCGAACTGGGCGGCTATGCACATCGAGCCGTCGACTGCGGCGAAGCCGCACTCATCGCTCTGGAGCAGGAGCCCTTTGGTCTGGTCATCAGCGACGTGAACATGCCGGGTATGGATGGCCATGAGCTGCTCGCCTCGATTCGCAAACGTTATCCGCAGATTCCGGTGCTGCTGATGACGGCCTTTGGCGCCGTGGCGAAGGCGGTAGAGGCGATGCGTCAGGGGGCGGTCGATTACCTCGTCAAGCCTTTCGAGCCCGGCACGCTGCTCGAACTGCTGGGTCGCCACGTCAACGGCGCCCTCGGTCCGCTGGAGGCACAGGGTCCGGTCGCCTGCGAGCCGTCCAGCCAGAGGCTGCTGGATCTTGCTGCGCGCGTGGCGCAAAGCGACTCGACGGTGCTCATCTCCGGCGAATCGGGTACCGGCAAGGAAGTGCTGGCACGTTATATCCACCAGCGCTCGCCGCGTGGTGCAGAGCCGTTCATCGCCATCAACTGCGCCGCTATTCCGGACAACATGCTGGAGGCGACGCTGTTCGGCCACGAAAAGGGCGCCTTCACCGGGGCCATCGCCAGTCAGCCTGGCAAGTTCGAGCAGGCCGATGGCGGTACGCTGCTGCTCGACGAGATTTCCGAGATGCCGCTCGCGCTGCAGGCCAAGCTGTTGCGGGTGCTGCAGGAGCGCGAGGTGGAGCGGGTTGGCGGGCGAAGGTCGATTGCCCTGGATATCCGGGTGCTTGCGACCACCAACCGCGATCTGGCCGCTGAGGTGGCAGCCGGGCGCTTCCGCGAAGACCTGTTCTATCGATTGTCCGTTTTTCCCCTGGCCTGGCCGCCGCTGCGCGAGCGTCCGGCCGATATCCTGCCGCTGGCCGAGCGCCTGCTGGCGGGCCATGCCCGAAAGATGCGACAGGTACCGGCTCGGTTGTCGTCGGCGGCGCAACGCTGCCTGCTCGAACACGGCTGGCCGGGTAACGTGCGTGAACTGGACAATGCCATTCAGCGTGCGCTGATCCTTCAGCAGGGTGGTGTCATTCAGCCCGAAGATCTCTGCGTGCTCGGCTCTGCTGGTGCTGTCGGTGCGCCGCTTGCCAGTAATCCAGCGCCACTGCCGAGCGAGGCCTCTGCCGCTGATGGCGAAGTCGGTTCCGCTTTGGGTGATGATCTGCGGCGGCGCGAATTCCAGTTGATCATCGACACGCTGCGCGCCGAACGCGGGCGTCGCAAGGAGACCGCTGACCGGCTGGGCATCAGTGCGCGAACCTTGCGCTACAAGCTGGCACAGATGCGCGACGCCGGGGTCGATGTGGAAGCGTTGCTCTACGCCAGCTGAGCCGGGGGCGCAATGGCTCTGCTAAGCTGCGGCTTTCATGTAGCGGAGGCGCGCAGGTGCACCAGAACTTCTGGCAAGAACGTTGGGCTCGCAACGAAATCGGTTTTCACCTCGAAGACGTCCATCCCGGCTTGCGCCGTCACTGGCCGCGGCTGGCTTTGCCCGAGGATGCAGCTGTGCTGGTGCCGCTGTGTGGCAAGAGCCTGGACCTGGCCTGGCTCGCAGGGCAGGGCCATCGCGTACTGGGGGTGGAGCTGAGCCAGAAAGCTGTCGAGGCGTTTTTCGCCGAGCAAGGTCTGGAGGCGGAGATTTCGCAGGTCGGCGCATTAAAAGTCTATCGATCCGGCAGGCTTGAGATCCGTTGTGGCGATTTCTTTGCGCTGGCGGCGCAAGACGTTGCCGACTGCCGGGGCGTTTACGATCGCGCCGCGCTGATTGCGCTGCCGCCGGCGATGCGCCAGCGCTACGCCGCGTTGCTGACGAACATTCTGCCGGCCGGCTGCCAGCAATTGCTGGTTACGCTCGATTACGACCAGGCGGAAATGGATGGCCCGCCGTTCGCTGTCAGCCAGGCGGAAGTGAGCACGTTGTACGACGGCGCGTGGGACGTGCAGCAGCTGGAGGCCAAGGAAGTGCTGGAGCGCAATCCGAAGATGCGTGAGCGTGGGCTGCAGCGCCTGCAAGAACAGTTTTACCGGCTGCAACGGCGGGATTGACCGCCGTTGCCGCTCGCTGTGCTCAGCTGTCCGCCTGGAGTCTGCGGATAAAGGTGTCGGCCTCATCGATGGCGCGCTGCATGTCCGCCATCAACTGGTCGACATTGCCTTGCAGCGTGCGGTACTCGCCATGCAGGGCGCTGATCGCGCGGGCATTGAGGTTGTGCTTGAGAAACAGCACCTGATCGCGCAGTACGCTGAGCACCGGCTCGATGCGTTGTTCGGCTGCCTTCATGCGTTGCAGCAGCGTCCGGTATTCGGCGCGGGTACGGCTCAGCTCCTTCGCGCTGGCAGCCTTCAGGCTGGCATTGCTGTACTGCTTCAGTTCGCTCTCCCATTCCTTGAAAAGCGCATTGGCGACGTCTTCCACCGCGTCGATGCGGGCCCGCACATCCCGGGCGCTGGCGACGCTCGCCTCGTACTGTCGGTTCAGTGCGTCATAGCGCTTCTCCAGGTCGCCGCCTTTGACCTCGACCACGCTGCGATAGCGCTCCAACGCATCCTTGAACTGCTCCTTGGCGGCTTGCTGCGAGTCACGTGCGTCCTCCACCCGGTCGACCAGGATGTCGCGCTTGTGGATGCCGGCTTTTTCCATTGCGGAGTAATAGGCACTCTGGCAGCCAGCGAGGGCGAGCAGGGCGCAGCAGACGAAGATGAGGCGGCGCATGGCGATTCCTTCTATGCGGAGTTGAATCTGCATAGACAAACGAAAAGGGCGACTTGCGTCGCCCCGGTACCACTCGGTCGATCTCAGCCACGCTGACGCAGGGCTTCGATGCGATCCTCCAGAGAGGGATGGGTCATGAACAGGCCGGCCATGCCGTGCTTGAGCGAGCCGTTGATGCCGAACGCCTTGAGCGAATCGGGCATGTGCACCGGCAGGCCCTGTTCGGCCCGCAGGCGCTGCAGGGCGCCGATCATAGCGCCGGTGCCGGCCAGTTGCGCGCCGGCTTCGTCGGCGCGGTATTCACGCTTGCGCGAGAACCACATGACGATGATGCTGGCAAGGATGCCCAGTACCAGTTCGGCGAAGATCGTCGCGACGAAGTAGCCGATGCCATGGCCGTCCTCGTTCTTGAGGATCGCCTTGTCGACGAAGTTGCCGAAGATTCGTGCGAAGAACATGACGAAGGTGTTCACAACGCCCTGGATCAGCGCCAGGGTGACCATGTCGCCATTGGCCACGTGGCCGATTTCATGCGCCAGCACCGCGCGCACTTCATCCGGGGAGAAACGTTCGAGCAGGCCCTGGCTGACGGCTACCAGCGCGTCGTTGCGATTCCATCCGGTGGCGAAGGCGTTGGCCTCGTAGGCCGGGAAGATACCGACCTCGGGCATCTTGATGCCGGCTTCGCGCGACAGTTGCTCGACGGTCTGCAGCAGCCACTGCTCATGCCGGGTGCGCGGCTGGCTGATGATCTCCGTGCGTGTGCTCATCTTCGCCATCCATTTGGAGATGAACAGCGAAATCAGCGATCCCGCAAAGCCGAACACCGCACAGAAGACCAGCAGGCTGCCATAGTTCTGGCCGGTGTAGCGATCGACCCCGAGCAGCTTCAGGGTGATGCTGGCGATGACCAGGACCGCAAGGTTGGTGGCCAGGAACAAGAAAATGCGCATCATGTTGCGGCAGACTCCAGGGTAGGATTTGAAGAACGATAGGCTATATAAGGTGCGCCCTTGAGCTATTCAACCGAGCGACTATTTCAAGCTATGTCGCTTGTGCGCCAAGGCTGGAGTGCAGCGGCGAGCCGGTGTCGTTTTCGAACAGCAAGCGGGCAAGATGGGCGATGCGCTCGCTGTGACCGCTTTTCAGTGCGTCGCGAAGCTGATGGGCGAGACTGGCCTGGATGCGCAGTACGCTGGGAGGCAGGCTGCGGTCGCCCGCCAGGTATCCGGGGACGGCGCGGGTCAGGCGAATGAAACCCTTCTCGGTCAGCACGGCCTGGTCCAGTGCGAGGAACTGGATGGTGCTCTCGAAGCGCAGATAGCCTTCGTCGGCCAGCCAGAGCAGGGCGCCCAGGCAGCTCTGGTGGCGTTTGGAGGGCAGGCCGAACTCGTCCGGCTCTTCCCGGCCGATCAGGTCTTCCACATACAGCGCGATCTTCCGTGGAAACGCCTGATACAACGCGAGCAGACCGCCCGCGGCGTCCTTGTAGAAGTCGTCTATCTGCAGATCCATTCGGTTACTGCTGGTAGGTCTTGAGGAAGTTGCCGATGCGTCCGATCGCCTGCTCCAGGTCATCCACGCGCGGCAGGGTAACCACCCGGAAGTGATCCGGCCACGGCCAGTTGAATGCCGTGCCCTGGACGATCAGCAGTTTCTCGGAAAGCAGCAGGTCGAGCACGAACTTCTCGTCGTTGTGAATCGGGCAGATCTTCGGATCGATGCGCGGGAACGCATACAGCGCGCCCATGGGCTTGACGCAGCTGATGCCGGGAATGTCGTTGAGCAGCTCCCAGGTGCGGTTGCGCTGCTCAAGCAGCCGACCCGGCGGCAGGACCAGGTCATTGATGCTCTGATAGCCGCCCAGTGCCGTCTGAATCGCATGCTGCGATGGTACGTTGGCGCACAGGCGCATGTTGGCAAGGATATCCAGGCCTTCGATATAACTCTGGGCCTTGTGTTTGGGGCCGGAGATGGCCACCCAGCCGGAGCGGAAGCCGGCGACACGATAGGACTTGGACAAGCCGTTGAAGGTCAGGCAGAGCACGTCTGGCGCCAGCGAGGCGGTGGAGATGTGCACCGCGCCGTCATAGAGAATCTTGTCGTAGATCTCGTCGGAGAACAGCACCAGCTTGTGCTGGCGAGCCAGCTCCACCATGCCTTCCAGGACTTCCTTCGGATAGACCGCGCCGGTGGGGTTGTTCGGGTTGATCAGGACCAGCGCCTTGGTGTTTGGCGTGATCTTGGCCTTGATGTCGGCCAGGTCGGGCCACCAGTTGGCCTGTTCGTCGCAGAGGTAATGCACCGGCTTGCCGCCGGCCAGGCTCACGGCGGCCGTCCAGAGCGGATAGTCCGGAGCGGGGATCAGCACTTCGTCGCCGTTGTTGAGCAACGCCTGCATGGACATCACGATCAGCTCGGACACGCCGTTGCCGAGATAGATGTCCTCGATGCCGATGCCTTCCACCTGCTTTTGCTGGTAGTACTGCATGATCGCCTTGCGGGCGCTGAACAGGCCTTTCGAGTCGCTGTAGCCCTGGGCAGTCGGCAGGTTGCGGATCACGTCCTGGAGAATTTCCTCCGGTGCTTCGAAACCGAACGGCGCCGGGTTGCCGATGTTCAGCTTGAGGATGCGATGGCCTTCCTCTTCCAGGCGTTTGGCGTGCTTGAGCACTGGCCCACGGATGTCGTAACAGACATTGGCGAGCTTGTTCGATTTGCTGACCTGCATGATCCTGAGTGTCCCGAAGTGAAAACGTGCCAGTTCCGGAAATGGCTGGTCACGTTTGGCATGAACCCGGGCGCCTTGGCAGTCGGAAACCCCGCTGCCAGACTAGGCGTCGAAGAGGGAGGCATGATACGTGCGGCCCGACCACCGGAAAAGGTACAGATCGGCCTTTTTTATATAGCGTGCTGTTGCGCTTCGTGTGCGTTCCAAACAACCGGTGCGCCATGTCGTGGCCATGGGACGAAACGCGAACAGACCCCGAGGAGGCTACCAATGGACAAGCTGGAAAAACCGCTCGACGCCTGGCGTGAGGAGCTGTCCGATGAGCAGTTCCAGATCTGCCGGCTCGGCGCCACCGAGCGCCCCTTCACCGGCAAGTACAACGACACCCGGACGCCGGGCGTCTACCATTGCGTCTGCTGTGATGCGCCGCTGTTCGATGCCGATGCCAAGTTCGACTCCGGCTGTGGCTGGCCCAGCTATTTCCAGCCGGTAAGCGATACGGCCATCGCCAGCCTGGATGACTTCAGTCATGGCATGCACCGGATCGAGGTCAGGTGCGCTCGCTGCGACGCCCACCTGGGGCATGTGTTCCCCGATGGCCCTAAACCGACCGGTCTGCGCTATTGCATCAATTCGGCCTCGCTCGACTTGAAGCCCCGCGAAGCCTGAGCCGCAAGGAACCAGCATGCGCGATCCTCTGTTAGATATTCCCTGCGTCACCATCGACGGCGAGCACAAGACGCTCGCCGATTTCGATGCCAAGGTGCTGCTCGTGGTGAACACCGCCAGCCAATGTGGTTTCACGCCCCAGTACAAGGGGTTGGAGGAGCTCTGGCAGCGCTACGGCGAGCGTGGCCTGGTCGTGCTCGGTTTTCCGTGCAACCAGTTCGGCGGACAGGAGCCGGATAGCGAGGCGCAGATCGCCACCTTCTGCGAGCGTCGGTTCGGCGTGTCCTTCCCGTTGTTCGCCAAGGTCGAGGTCAATGGCGGCGACGCCCATCCGCTGTTCATCGAGCTGAAGAAGCGCGCGCCCGGCCTGCTGGGCAGCAAGGCGATCAAGTGGAATTTCACCAAGTTCCTCATCGCCGATCAGGGGCGCACGGTGCGGCGCTATTCCTCGCGTACCGCGCCGCAGGCGCTGGCGGCGGATATCGAGGCGCTGCTCTGAAGCACGAGCGGCGCGGGATCGATAGCTTTCGCAGGCGTTGATGTCTGGTCCGGCTTCGGCCGGACTTTTTCTGTTTTGGAGTCAATCATGGATGTCGAGTTGAAAGCCTTCCTGCAGCGTGCCGAAGGCCTGTTGGCGCGTATCGAGCCGTTGCTGCCCGCGCAGCCGCCTGTTATCGATTGGGAGCATACGCTGGCGGCGCGCTGGCAGCGTGACGGCCGAAGCGGCTATCTGGCGCCGCTCGAGGTCAATCTCGATCTGCGTCTTACCGACTTGATCGGCATCGACCGACAGCGTGATCTGCTGGCTGCCAATACCCAGCAGTTCGTCGATGGCCTGCCCGCCAATCACGTCTTGCTCTGGGGCGCCCGTGGTACTGGAAAATCGTCGCTGATTCGCGCTCTGTTGGCCGAGTATGCCGGCCGTGGGCTGCGCCTGATCGAGATCGAGCGCGACCATCTGGCGGATCTGCCGCGCGTGGTGGAGCTGCTGTCAGGGCAGCGTCAGGCCTTCGTGCTTTTCTGCGACGACCTGTCCTTCGAGGCGGGCGAGGGTGACTACCGGGTGCTCAAGAGCGTGCTCGACGGTTCCCTGGAGCGTGCGCCGGAGAACGTGCTGCTGTATGCCACGTCGAACCGCCGTCACTTGGTGCCGGAGCGCCAGAGCGACAACGAGAACTGGCAGATGGTGGACGGCGAGCTGCATCCGAACGAGGCGGTTGAGGACAAGATTGCCTTGTCCGATCGTTTCGGCCTCTGGCTGTCGTTCTATCCCTTCAGCCAGCAGCATTACCTCAGTGTGGTGCGCCACTGGATCGATTCGCTGGCAGGCAAGGCGCGCCTGCAATGGAATTGGGACGAAGCGCTGGAAAAGGACGCGATTCGCTGGGCCACCGGACGCGGCAATCGCAATGGGCGCTGCGCATATCAGTACGCCCGTCAGTGGGTGGGCGCACGTTTGCTCGACGCGCGGCGCTAACTGACGTTGGTAGCTTGTCGAGCCCGCCGCAGCTGTTGCGGCGGGCTCGATGCCGGCCGACTCTAGACCGTGGCGGCCTTGCCCATCTCCTGCAGCTTGGCATTCATGCGTTGCTCGCCCGGCAGCAGGCTTTCGATGGCGGGGCGCGCCAGCATGCGCGCATGGTGTGCAGCCAGCGCCGGCCAGCGCTGGGCATCGAGCTGTTCGCCGCCGTGGCTCATGTTGATCAGCTGACAGGTCACGGCAATGTCCGCCATGGATAACCGATCGCAGACGAAGAAATCGTTGTCGCCGAGCTGCTGCTCGAGGTAGTCAAAATGAGGCGGCAGCTTCTGCTGCATCGCTGTCTGCACCGCCTCTTCGTTGCACGGCTGGCCGGAGGTCGGCTTGAGAATTCGGTTGCGAAACACGGTGAAGGTGGTCAATGGCGCCAGCTCGTAATCCGCATATTTCTCGAGCCAGCGCACCTGGCCGCGCGCCTGGGCGCTGTCGCCGTACAGGGGCGGCGTGGCGGGATAGGCTTCTTCGAGGTACTGGCAGATCACGCTGGAGTCGGCGAGGGTGCAGTCACCATCCTTGAGCGCGGGAATACGTCCCAGCGGGTTGATGGCGTAGTACCAGTCTGGCGGGGTGAAGGGCATCACCGTTTCAAGCTGATAGTCGAGTCCCTTTTCCTGCAGGCACAGCCGTACCTTGCGGACGAAGGGGGAGAGGGGCACGCCGTACAGGGTCACAGACATCATCGTCCTCCGCGGTGGATTCGTTCTTGTTATGAGCTGTCGCCGGTGATGCGATCAGTAGACGTTGTTCTTCTTCCAGAGGTCGTCGTCGTCGAATGCCTTCATGCCTTCGGCCAGCTCGCTCGACTCGTCGGCCTTGGGCACCTCGTTCTTCAGCACCAGTGCGTTGGCATGCTCCAGCAGGGCCTCCAGCTGTTTCAGTTGAGCCTGGTAAGGCGCCGGTGCCGGCTGCCGTCGAATGTGCTGAACGCCTCGTTCGAAGGCCAGGCGTGCACGCTGCGGCTGGTTCTGCTGCAACGCCTGCTTGCCCAGGTTGGTGAAGAACTCGATATGCAGGATGGCCAGCATCCGCTGGATATCCTGTACCCAGCGCTTGGCCTCGGCTTGTTCCAGGAGGCCTTCCTTGGTGGCGCGCACGATCTGGGCGTGGAGATCCTCGAGCATGAAGCGGCTCTCCTTGGCCTGGGCCTCGGTGAGGATCTGCCGGGGCGGATTGCGCACTTCGATCGCCTCACCCTTCGCCACGTCTGCGCGCAATGTCTGAAGGCGGGCTGCCAGTTTGTCGTTGCCCTTGTCCAGCGGCTGCAGGCGCTCGCTGAGCGCCAGCTCGAGGCGGGTGAGCAACAGCTTCAGGGCCGGGGTCATCATCTGCCCGGGCAGGCCGTCAGAAAGATCGGCGCAGCGGCGGCAGCGGTCGGTCAGCTCGGCGCGCTTGCGGGCCTTTTCCAGATTGCCTTTTTCGACGATCTGTATGGAGTAGACGATGATGACCAGAACGAGCAAACCGGCCAGGATCAATCCCGTGATCATTAGTGGGGACACTTGACTACCTCTCGAGCCGCTGGCTTTTCGTCTGAGTGTAGTGGCTTGATGATGTGGCCGATAGCTCCAGCTGCCGCACGGTGATGCTGCGAAATTTTTTTTAAAACTATGCTTGACGACCTTCGGAGGCCTCCATAGAATGCGCGCCACTTGCAGCGTGAAGCGCCAAACAGAGCGCTGCAAGCCGGAAGTAAGCTGTAGTTTCCGGGCAGCGTCCCCTTCGTCTAGTGGCCTAGGACACCGCCCTTTCACGGCGGTAACAGGGGTTCGAGTCCCCTAGGGGACGCCACTTTTTGTTGTAGATACGCGGGAATAGCTCAGTTGGTAGAGCACGACCTTGCCAAGGTCGGGGTCGCGAGTTCGAGTCTCGTTTCCCGCTCCAAATTCTCTTCGCGGCTTCTCCAGGCTTGCGAGGAATCAAAAAAGCGACCTAAGGGTCGCTTTTTTCGTTTTGCGTTCTCGACATTCACCGGGATAGTGTCAACGGTTCGCTACGGCCCAGGCCGGCGTGCTCGCCGAGGCTTGCGGTATCGATCGGTCGACAGCGGCTTGCTTCAGGTGTACTTGGTGAAAATGCTGCGCACGCGTTCCAGGGTCTCGCCGGTATCCTGGGTCTGATCCTGCAGCGCTTCCTCGATCAGGCACGTCAGCATCAGCCGGTAGGCCTTGTCCAACGCACTGCGCGCAGCGGAGAACTGTTGAGCGATCGCTTCACAATCCTCCCCGCGTCTGATCATCGCCTGAATGCCGCGCACCTGCCCCTCGACTCGCGCGAGCCGTTTCAGCATGGCCTGCTGCTGAGTCTGCAGTTCCGCGGATTCAGCGGCAGTGGTCTGGTCATTCATGCGTTTACCTCGAGATCACGAAAGAAGAACTGGCGGGTGTTCCGGTCGCTTGGCCGAGTGGCCTGTATACGGGTAGGGGCATGCTAACGATGACCGCGGGCACGGCCAACTTCTTTCGCTGACGGCTTGTCTTACATTATATAAAAACATATATTGTATTCATCTTAATCGTATTGTTGACCGTCTCATGACGCCCGAGCTGGACATCGAACAGCTGCGAGCCAATGCAGCTTCCGCCGGCGCCTTGCTCAAGGCCCTGGCCAACCCGGATCGCCTGCTGCTGCTCTGTCAGCTGTCGCAAGGCGAGCGCAACGTCTCCGAGCTGGAACAGCTGCTGGGTATTCAGCAGCCCACATTGTCGCAGCAACTGGCTGTGCTGCGGCGCGAGGGGCTCGTTGCGACTCTCCGTGAAGGCAAGCAGATCCACTATCGAATCAGCAGCCCTGAGGCGCTGGCGGTGATCACGACCCTGTATCAGCTGTTCTGCGAGAGAGGTCAGGCATGACGATCGATTGGATCAATTTCACGCCCTGGACGGCGCTGGCCGGTGGCGTCCTGATTGGCGCGGCTGCCGGCCTGTTCGTTGTGCTCAACGGGCGTATCGCCGGAATAAGCGGTTTGCTTGCGAGCCTGCTCGAACGAGGTGCCGAAGGGCGCGGAGAGAAAGCGCTGTTTCTTCTCGGCATCCTGTTGGCACCACTGTGCTGGTTGCTGATGGCCGAGTTGCCCGGAGCGGAATTCCAGACCAATTGGCTGGGGCTGCTGGCTGCCGGGCTGCTGGTGGGTATCGGCACCCGCTACGGTTCCGGCTGCACCAGTGGTCATGGGGTCTGCGGGATCTCGCGACTGTCGCCTCGCTCCGTCGTCGCCACCTTGGCGTTCATGGCTGCCGGCTTCGCCACGGTCTTCGTGCTGCGTCATCTGCTGGGAGGTTGAACATGCGCAAGTTGACGTCATTCGCCGCCGGGCTGCTGTTCGGGATGGGGCTGCTCCTCTCCGGCATGACCAATCCGGCCAAGGTCATCGGTTTTCTCGATCTCGCCGGTGCCTGGGATCCCTCGCTGGCGCTGGTGATGGTCGGTGCCATCGCAACGGCAGTGCTGCCTTTTACCTGGGCGAAGGCGCGCACCCGTTCGCTGCTCGACGCGCCGATGCAGTTGCCGGCCAAGCGGGAGCTGGATGGTCGTCTGATCGGGGGCAGTCTGTTGTTCGGGGTGGGGTGGGGCGTCGCCGGGATCTGCCCCGGGCCGTCGATCGCGATGCTGTTGGGCGGGCACTGGCAGGTCGTTGTGTTCGTGCTCGCCATGCTCGCTGGAATGCTGTTGTTCTCTGCGCTGGAACGCCGGCGCGCTTGCTGACCGGGAGGTCATTATGAAAGCCAATGTTGGAACCATTGATCGGACACTGCGCATCATCGTCGGCCTGGCGCTGATCGCCCTGAGCCTGGTCGGCGTGATCGGCGTCTGGGGCTGGATCGGCCTGCTGCCGCTGGCCACGGGTATTTTCCGTTTCTGTCCGGCTTACACGCTGCTCGGCATCAAGACGTGCAAGAGCTGCAGCGCCAAATCCTGACGTGCGTTTGAAAAGAGGCCGACGATCATGTCGGCCTCTTCTTTTTTATCGAGGATGCCGAGCTAGTCGAAGCTCGGCAGGCTCGGCTTGACGACGGGCTTGTGCGCGGCGGTCCAGGCATCGAAACCACCGGCGATCGATTTCACCTGCAAATAACCCATGTCCTGCAGCGCTACTGCCGCCAGGGCAGCACGTCCGCTGGTCTTGCAGTAGAGGACGATGTTCATGTCCCGCGCGGCGAGTTCCGGGGTGGCGCTCAGCTTGAATTCCAGAACGCCCCGGGGAATGTTCAGCGCACCGTTTATATGGCCTTCGCGGTACTCGTCCGCCTCGCGGACATCGATCAGCACATCCGCTGCCTGAATCGCTGCCTCGGCGTCAGCGAGCGGTATTTCCTGGATGTGGCGCCGGGCCTGTTCGACGAGTTCGTGTGCGTTCTTCATCCTGCGTTCTCCTTGATGCTGGCAAAGCGTTCACGCGGCCGTTCGAGTGCGTGAAAGGTGGTATCCGGGTCCAGTGCAAGCAGCGCCTCGTACTGGCTGATGAAAACCTGGCCGCCGAAGTCAGAGAGGAAATTGCTGTGGCGCAGTCGATCCATGACCGGTCCTTTGACTTCGGACAGATGCAGCTGGATGCCGGCGGCGTGCAGTCGTGCCGTGATGGCCTCTAGGCTCTCCAGCGCACTGGCATCGATGAGGTTGACGCCGGGACACATCAGCACCAGGTGTTCGGCCTGCGGATGACGGCCGATCAGCTCGGCGATGCGGTCTTCGAGAAAGCGCGCGTTGGGAAAATAGAGGCTCTCGTCGACCCGTACCGAGAGGACACGGGGGCTCTGTACCACGGCGAAACGCTCGACGTTGCGGAAATGTTCGCTGCCCGGCAGCTGCCCGACCACGGCGATATGTGGCTGGCTGGTGCGCCAGAGAAAGAGCAACAGCGACAGGCCGACACCCAGGAGAATGCCGCTCTCCACACCAATCAGCAGCACGCCGAGCATGGTCGCGGCCATCGCGGCGGCGTCCTGTCGGGAGTAGCGCCATGTGCGCCTGAGTGCGGAGAGGTCCACCAGGCTGAGCACGGCGACGATGATCGTCGCGGCCAGCACTGCGTGAGGCAGGTTGTGGAATAGCGGAGTGAACAGCAGCACGGTAATGCCGATGCCCAGGGCGGTGAGGGCGCCGGCCAGCGGCGTCTGCGCGCCGGCGTCGAAATTGACCACCGAGCGGGCGAAACCGCCGGTCACCGGAAAGCCGCCACTGAGGGCCGCGGCGACATTGGCGCCGCCGAGCGCAACCAGTTCCTGATTGGGCTCGATGCGTTCGCGACGCTTGGCTGCCAAGGTTTGCGCCACCGACACCGACTCGACGAAGCCGACCAGGCTGATCAGCACCGCCGCAGGCAACAGCTGCAGGACCAGTGACGGGTCCAGCATTGGCAGACTCAGCGAGGGCAGGCCGCGCGGTACTTCGCCGACGACCCGCACGCCGACATCGGCAAGCCCGAAGGCGCTGACCGCCGCGATGGCCAGTAGCAGGGCGGCGACCGGGCCGATCTTGGTCAGCGTGCCGGCAATATGCGGGCTCATGCCCAGATGCTGCAGCCAGGTGGAGAGCCGGCTGCGGACCAGATAGAGGAACAACAGGCTGCTGCCACCGATGGCGAGCGTCGGCAGATGCGCCCCGGGCAGCGCCGTGAGCAGCGCGGCAAGCAGCTGCACGGCGTTCTCGCCGCCGATCGAGATGCCGAGGATGTGCTTGAGCTGGCCGAGGGCGATGAGAATGCCCGACGCGCTGATGAAGCCGGAAATCACCGGATGGCTGAGGAAGTTCGCCAGGAAGCCCAGGCGCAGCACCGCCATGAGCAGCAGCACCGCGCCGGAAAGCAGCGCCAGCAACATGGCCGCTGCGGCGTATTCCGCGCTGCCCGGGGAGAACAGCGGCCCGAGAGCGGCGGCGGTCATCAGCGAAACCACCGCTACCGGGCCGACCGCCAGGGTGCGGCTGGTGCCGAACAGCGTATAGGCGATCAGTGGCAGCATGCTGGCGTACAGGCCGGTCACCGGCGGCAGGCCGGCGAGCATGGCGTAGGCCAGGCTCTGCGGGATCAGCATCAATGTCACGATCAGTGCGGCCAGACTGTCCTTCGTCGCGGCCGCGCGATCGTAGTGCCTGGCCCACGCCAGCATGGGTAGATAGCGGGCCAGGCGCTGCTTCATCCCTTCTTCTCCTGAGTGAAGTCGCAGGCGTTGCGTGCCTCGGTCGAGCGCGGTTCGAAGTCCAGATGCTTCGGTTCGGCCAGCCACTCATGCCCCTTGAGCATCATGTCGAAGTAGATCGAGGGCATCCATTGCGTCTTCAGCTTCCAGGCCAGCCGCCGCGGCACCTTCGGGTCGAGAGGGAAGGTCGGCAGCAGCTTTCCGCCGTAGCCGAACTCGGCGAGGATCACCTTGCCGTACTCCACGGTCAGCGGGCAGGAACCGTAGCCGTCGTAGAGCGCCCGGGGGCCGCTGCCCTTGAGTACGCTCAACACGTTCTCGGCGACCACCGGTGCCTGCTTGCGGACCGCCGCGGCGGTCTTCGCGTTGGGCGCGGAGCAGACGTCGCCAAGGCTGAAGATATTGCCGAAGCGCGGATGCCGCAGCGTCTCGTGCTCGGCCTCGAACCAGCCGTCGGCGTTGGCCAGGGCGCTGTGGCGGATGAAGTCCGGTGCGTGCTGCGGCGGCACCAGGTGCAGCAGATCGAAGTCCCGCTCCACCGTGCTGTGCTGTCCGGCGCCGTCGGTGACCTTGAACCAGGCCTTGTGCGCGGGGCCGTCCACCGCCACCAGGGAGTGGTTGAAGTTCAGTCGGGCACCGTAACGTTCGACGTACTGCATCAGCGCGGGTACGAATTCCGCAACGCCGAACAGCACTGCACCCGCTGAGCAGAAGTCGACCTCGATATCCTTCAGTACGCCTTGCTGGCGCCAGTGATCGCAGGACAGGTACATGGCCTTCTGCGGTGCGCCGGCACACTTGATCGGCATGGGTGGCTGGGTGAACAGCGCCTTGCCGCCGCGCAGGTTCTGCACCAGCTGCCAGGTGTAGGGTGCGAGCTCGAAGGCGTAGTTGGAGGTCACGCCGAATTTGCCGAGGCTGTCGCGGGCGCCTTCGATGGCGTCCCAGTCGAGGCTCAGGCCCGGGCAGACCACCAGGGCACGATAGCCGATGCGGCTGCCGTCCTCGAGGACCACCTGCTGGTGCTCGGGTTCGAAGGCCTCTGCGGCTGCGCGAATCCACTGTGCCCTGGACGGAATGCAGCGGCTCATCGCGCGCTCGGTATTGGCACGGTCGAACACGCCGGCCCCCACCAGCGTCCAGCCGGGCTGGTAGTAGTGCTGGTCACGCGGTTCGATGAGGGCGATGCGCAGTTCGGGGGCGCGCTTGAGCAGGCTGGCAGTCACTGCGCAGCCGGCCGCGCCAGCGCCGATCACCAGAACGTCGTAACGCGGTGTGGCGGCAAAGGTCGAGGCGGCCGGAAGCGGCTGGTCGATGATCGACTGCCAGTACTGCTGCATGCGCGGCAGCAGGCCGCTGAGGTCGTAGCTGGCCTGCTGGGCAGTTTGCAGCAGCACCTGTGGGTCGAGATGGTGTGCCTCGGCCAGCGCCCAGAGTGAGGCCGAACGGGTACCGGTGCGGCAGAAGGCCAAGGCCGGGCCCTTGATCCGTTCCAGCAGCGCTCGGAAGGCCGCAACGTCAGCTTCGGTGATCTGTCCGGATACCACCGGGAGATGGTGATACTCCAGGCCGGACGCCTCGGCAGCGGCGCGCATGGCCTCGCTCGACGGCTGGTTCTCGCCCTCATTGTCCGGACGGTTGTTGATGACGCAGCGGAAGCCATTGCTGGCCAGCAGTGCCATGTCGGTCGGTTGCAGCTGGGCCGCGACGGAGAGAAAAGGGGTCAGTCGTTTTATTGTTTGCATGTCGACGTCCTCCGCATTCGGGGGTTACAGCACGTCCAGGGGGATCTTCAGGTAGCGCGTCCCGTTGCTTTCGGGCTCGGGCAGTTCGCCGCCGCGCATGTTGATCTGCACCGAAGGCAGGATCAGGGTGGGCATGCCCAGCGTGGCATCGCGTGCGGTGCGCATGGCGACGAACTGCTCCTCGCTGATACCGCTGTGGATATGCACGTTGTGCTCGCGCTCGGCGGCGATGGTGGTCTCGTAGAGAAACTCCTCGCGCCCGGGCGCCTTGTAGTCATGGCACATGAACACCCGGGTCTCGCCTGGCAGGGTGAACAGCTTCTGGATCGACTGGTACAGGGTGCGCGCGTCGCCGCCGGGAAAATCGCAGCGGGCGGTGCCGTAGTCGGGCATGAACAGGGTGTCACCGACGAAGGCGGCGTCACCTATGACGTAGGTCATGCAGGCCGGGGTGTGGCCCGGGGTGTGGAGGGCGCGGGCCTGCACGTTGCCGACCTGGAAGCGGTCGCCGTCGTGGAACAGGTGATCGAACTGACGGCCATCGGTGGCGAACCCGCTGCCTGCGTTGAACAGCTTGCCGAAGGTGTCCTGCACCACGGTGATGCGATCACCGATCGCCAGTTTGCCGCCCAGTTGCTGCTTGAGATAGGGCGCCGCGCTCAGATGGTCGGCGTGCACATGGGTTTCCAGCAGCCACTGCACCCGCAGGTCCTGGTTGCGCACGTAGTCGACCAGGCGCTGCGCGCTTGCATGGGAGGTGCGGCCGGATGCCGGGTCGTAGTCCAGCACCGAGTCGATCACCGCGCACTGGCGCGTTTCCGGGTCGCTGACCACGTAGCTGTAGGTAAAGGTCGCGGGATCGAAGAAGGCTTCGACGTGGGCATTCATGGCGCGGGGCTCCTCTTCAGATTGAATACCGGTGGGGGTATATGTCCGGAGAGATCTTAGCCCTGAATTAGGTTATATGCTTAGATTTATTGGTTATTAGTGAAAGCCGCGAAATTCGTCCGGACGACCCGGCACAACGGCTCGCTGGGCTGCCGCTGAGTTCAGCTTGCAAGCGGGTTGGCGGCATCGCTGACGATGCGGCCGTCGACCAGCTGGATGGTGCGCTCGCAGTCTGCGGCGAGTCGCGGATCGTGAGTGACAACCAGGATGGCGCAGCCGAACTGGGCGTTCAGGCGGTGGAACAGCTCGAACACGCTTTGCGCGGTGCGCGTATCGAGATTGCCGGTCGGCTCGTCTGCCAGCAGCAGCGGTGGACGGGTCACGAGCGCACGGGCAATGGCGACCCGCTGCTGCTGGCCACCAGAGATCTGCATGGGTTTCTTGTCGGCGAACGGGCCGAGGCCGACCTCCTCGAGCAGGGCGCGCGCCAGGTCGGTCTCCGCCCGGGAGGGTTTGCCGTGGCGGATCATCAGCGGCATCAGCACGTTCTCCAGCACGCTGAACGCAGAGATCAGGTGATGGAACTGAAACACGAAGCCGATCGCCTGATTGCGCAGCTGCGTGCGCGCTTCGTCGTCGCTGTCGCGTGTCGCCTGGCCGAGTACATACAGCTCGCCGGAGCTGGGCGTATCCAGCAGGCCGATCAGGTTCAGCAGAGTGCTCTTGCCGGAGCCGGACGGGCCGACCAGCGCGGCCAGCTCGCCGCGCCGAAGCTGCAGGTCGATGCCGTGCAGCACTTCGGTCTCCAGGGGTGTGCCGATGTTGAAGGCCTTGCGCACCCGTTCCAGGCGCAGGACTTCCTCGGCAGGGGCCATTGGTGCGCGTTCACACATAGCGGATCGCCACCGCCGGGTCGTAACGCGCCGCACGTCGCGCGGGCATCGCCGCCGCCAGCACGCCGGTGACCGTCGCCACCAGCATGGCCAGCGGCACCAGCGTGGGGTCGACCGGAATGATGAACAGCCGCGGGCCGAACAGGTTGAACACCTGCACCAGTCCCCAGCCGACCAGCCCGCCACAGGCCGAGCCGAACAGCCCGAGCAGCCCGCCCTGCAGCAGGAATACGCGCAGGATCTGCCCGCGCGGGCTGCCCATGGCGCGCAGGATGCCGATCTCGCGGGTACGCTGGACCACACTCACGGCCAGTACGCTGGCGATGCCGAAGGCCACCGAGATGCCGACGAACACACGGATCATCTCGGTGGTCATGCTTTGCGAGCTGAGCGCGTTGAGCAGCTGGCCGTTGGTTTCCATCCAGCTTTCGGCGCGCAATCCGGTCAGGCGCGCCAGTCGCCTGGCAACTTCGTCGGCCTGGAAGATTTCGGCGACCGTGGTATCGATCACTGTCACGCCGCCGGGCAGGTCGAGCAGCGTCTGCGCCTGCTTGAGGTCGAGATAGACGTAGCGCGCGTCCAACTCGCGCACGCCCAGCTCGAAGATGCCGGCGATGTCGACGACCGCTTCGCGGCCTTTGCCGGCATCCAGGCGCAGCTTGTCACCGATGCCCAGGCCGAGGTCGCGGGCCAGCTCCTTGCCGATCACTGCGTTGCCCGCACCCACCAGGAAGCGGCCGGCGATCAGGTCGTCGGCCAGCGGGATGATGCGCTGATAACGCGGTGGATCGATGCCCAGCAGCGCCACGGACGCGCGGGCGACGCCGCGCCGGGCGATGGCCGGGCCGCTGATCACCGGCGACACCGCGAGAATCTGCACGTCCTGGTCGAGGACGTCACGCACGTCCTGCCAGTTGATGATCGAACGCAGACGCTGGGCGCGCGGGCTTTCCAATACCAGCGACCAACTGTCGGCGGCGGCTGGAAGCGTGCGGTTGACCTCGTCCGGGGGCAGGATGCGGATGTGGGCCTGGGTGCCGAGGGTTCGTTGGATGACGTTGGCCTGCAAGCCGGTGATCAGGGCGGTAATGAAGACGATCACCGCCGAACCGACGGCGATGCCGAAGGTGATCAGCAGCGTCTGCATGCGGTTGTCCAGCAGGAAGCGCAGGGCGATCTTCCATTCGGTCCACAGCGAATCGGCCAGGCGCATGCGCTCAGTCCTGGCTGCCGCTGGGGATGGGTTGTACGCGCGGCCGCACGCGCTGGCCTTCTTCGGCGTCGCCGATCAGCACCAGATCGCCGGCCTCCAGCCCCTCGCTGATCTCGCTGAGCGCCGTGCCCAGCATTCCCAGTCGCACACCGACGCGCTCGACCACGCCATCGCGCACCCGTAGCACCTGGGCGCGCGACCCGTCGCGGGCGCGCAGTGCATCATTGGGCAGCACCAGTGCCTGCTCGCGCCGGCCTGTCTCGATGTTCACCGACACCGTCATGCCCTGGCGGAGAAAGGCGGCCGGCTCCTGCAGGTCCAGATGGACATCGATGGTGCCGCGCGCCGTATCCACGCTCGGTGCGATGAAGCTCACCTTCGCCGTCAGCACGCGGTCCGGATAGGCGTCGGCGATGATCCGGGCGCTCTGCCCGTGCTCGATCGGTGCCAGGCTCTTCTCGTCGAGGGGCAAGAGGATTTCGCTGCTGCCGGAGCGGGCGATGGTCAGCAGTGTGCGGCCCGGCTGAACCAGGTCGCCCGGCTCGACGTCGCGCGACTGCACGATGCCGTCGACCTGGGCGTGAATACGGGTTCGGGCCAGGTTCGCACGGGCGACCTCCAGACGCTGCCGCAGGACCTGTTCCTCGCTGCCACCTTCGGCCAGCGCTGCGGCGGCGAAGCGGGCGCGATCACGCACTACGCGTGCGGTCAGCTCCGCGCGGCGCGCCTGCTCCAGCGGCTCGGAAGCCAGCAGCTTGCGCTCGAACAGCGTTTCGCGGCGCTGCAGCTCGCGGCTGGCCTGTTCCAGATTGTGTTGTGCCTCGCGCAGGGTGGCCTGCGCCTGCGGTCGAGTGGAATCGATGAGCTGCTGCAGCGCCGCTTCGGCCTCGCGCAGGCGCGCGCGCTGTTCGTCGTCGCGCAGTTCCAGCAGCAGATCGCCGGCGTTCACCGCGTCGCCTTCCCGCACATGGCGTGCAGCAACCACGCCGGTGATTTCGCTGCCGACCTGCGCCAGCGACTGGCTGTCCACTTCACCACTGGCCACTACGCGCTGCACCAGTGGGCGAGCCTCCAGACGGTAGGCCGGCAGTTCCGGGCCCTGCAGCTGGCGCCAGATCAGCCAGCCGCCAAGCGCCAGTAGCGCAATGGCCAGGATAACTAGACGGCGGATGGATCTTACGGCAGGCACGACGGACCACTCCCTGATACGGCCCGTGACGGCCATCGAAACGGTGCAAGCTTACGGACATCCTCGGCGTGCTTACAACGCGCGCTGCAAGCGACACGATGTCCTGCGCCTATCGTAACCATAGCCTCTGGCATGGGGCAGGTCGGAGTACACTGGGGCACCCGCATCGAGGATCCCGAATATCATGGCGTCCACCGTCCAGAGCCCTGCTGCCACCCTGCGTTCCGCCTGGCTTGCGCAAGCCCAGGCCAATCCCTGGATCACCATCGGCCTGGCCGCAACGGCAGTCGCCGTCCTGCTGCTGTTGCTGGCCGGAGCGGTCAATGCATTCCAGAGCAGCGCGGCGAGCAACGTTCGCTACGCATTGCTGGGCGGCAGTGCCGGGTTTGTTGCGACGGCGTTCGGCGCCTTTCTGGCGATCGGGCTCCGCGACATCTCCACCCGCACACAGGACAGCATGCTCGGCTTCGCCGCCGGCATGATGCTCGCGGCGAGTGCCTTTTCACTGATTCTGCCGGGGCTCGCAGCGGGCCGTGAGCTGTTCGGCAACGGTCCGGCCGCTGCCGCGACCGTTGTGGCCGGTCTCGGTCTGGGCGTGCTGCTGATGCTGGGGCTGGACTACTTCACGCCCCACGAGCACGAGAGCACCGGGCCGTGTGGGCCTGAATGCGAACGTCTGAACCGGGTCTGGCTGTTCGTGCTCGCCATTGCGCTGCACAACATTCCCGAAGGCATGGCCATCGGCGTCAGTTTCGCCAACGGCGACATGAGCGTTGGTCTGCCGCTGACCACCGCCATATCCATCCAGGACATTCCCGAAGGCCTCGCGGTGGCCCTGGCACTGCGCACCACCGGGCTGTCCGCGCTGGCGTCGGTGCTGGTCGCCGCGGCGTCCGGGTTGATGGAACCGATCGGGGCACTGGTGGGCATCGGCATGTCCAGCGGTTTCGCCATCGCCTATCCCGTCAGCCTGGGCCTGGCCGCCGGCGCAATGATCTTCGTGGTATCCCACGAGGTGATTCCCGAGACTCACAGCAACGGCCATCAGACCCCGGCGACGCTCGGCCTGATGGTTGGCTTCGCGGTCATGATGTTCCTGGATACCGCGTTGGGCTGATGCCTCAGGGTTTGTCTGGCTCGGTCTGCATCACCAGCTCGACGCGGCGGTTGCTGGCGCGCCCGCGCTCGTCAGCATTGTCGGCGAGCGGTCGGGTGTCGGCGTAGCCGGTGGCGCTCAGACGCGTCGCTTCGATGCCTGCCAGCTGCAGGTAGCGCACCACGCTGCTGGCGCGGCTGGCGGAGAGCTCCCAGTTGGAAGGAAAGCGCTCGGTCTGGATCGGCAGGTTGTCGGTATGCCCTTCAACGACGATGCGAAAGGCGTTCGCCGCCAGCGTCGGCACCAACCGGTCGATCACTTCCAGCCCGGCATCCTCCAGTTCGGCTCGTCCGGAGCCGAAGAGTATCTCGCTGCTGATGCGGAAGCTGATGCTGCCTTCGTTGACGATGACCTGGATGTCATCGCCCAGCGCCATGCCTGGCGTCGTCGGCATGCTCTCTTGCGGGTCATCCGGTTGCGCATCGGCGGCGGGCGTCGGCACTGGTGCGATCGACGGAATCGGTGCGGCGGGAGCCGGCAGCGCCACGCCCAGTTCGCCGGCCGCGAACATGGCCGAGGCGGCGGGGTCGTTCTGCTCGCCGTCGCCCTTGCCGGCCAGCGCGAGCATGATGACCAGCATCACCAGCAGCAGCGTCAGCATATCCAGATAGGTGATCAGCCAGGCTTCCTGCTCTTCTTCCCGCTGCGGCTCGATATGCCAGCGGGAGAAGCGGCTGCCCTGGGATGCTTGCCCGTTCACCGTCAGTCTTCCTGCGGTCTGACGCGCGGCGCCGCAGGCGTACCGTCGCGGATTTCATCGTCGTGGTGGGCGATGAACGATTTCAGCGTCTCGCGCATGTACGCCGGGCTGCGGCGGTTGCACATCATCGAAATGCCTTGCATCACCAGGTTCATCAGGGCGACCCGCTGCTCGGTACGCCGCTCCAGCTTCACCGCCACCGGCTTGAGAATGAGATTGGCCAGCAGCACACCGTAGAAGGTGGTCATCAGCGCAACGGCCAGGCTGCGACCGATCAGGTCCATGTCACCGCTGCCGAGCATGAACATCAGGTTGATCAGGCCCACCAGCGTGCCGATCATGCCGAACGCTGGCGCATAGCTGGCCATCGCGCGGAACAGCTGCGCCTCGGCGTTCTCCCGTGCGCGTAGCCGGGCGATCCGCCATTGCAGCACCTCCAGAATGTCCTCCTCCGGGGTGTTGTCGATCACCAGCTGCACGCCGGTACGCAGGAAAGGATTGCTGACCTGTTCGACAGCCTTTTCCACCGCGGGCAGATCGCCGCTGATCCACAGCCGCGAAATCTGCACCAGCTCGTCGAGATCCTGACGGGTGTACAGTCGCTCATTGCGCAGCACGGTCCAGAGCAAACCGAATACCCGAGTGACTTCGCGCAACGGATAACTGATGAAGGTGGCAGCCAGAGTGCCGACCAGCACGATGCCGAGGCTGGGCAGGTCGATGAAGAGCGCCGGTTCCTTGGCCGCGAAAAGCAGGACGACCGCCAGCAGGCCGATGCTCGCGACGATGCCGATCAGGGTGGAGGGGTTCATCGGGGCTCCGCTGAGAGGGCTGTTGCAGAAAACGCGGGATGATAACAGCGGGCCCGGGGGCCGGGCTGACCTGGATCAGGACCGGGTCAGCCATCCATCGTCAGAGGTTTTCTAGCAGCCGCCGGGCGGCTTCCTGGCCGCTGAGCCAGGCGCCTTCCACACGGCCGGACAGGCACCAGTCGCCACAGGCGTACAGGCCCAGGCCGGCGTCGGCCAGGGCAGTCCATTCGTGGGCCTGTGCCGGGCGGGCATACAGCCAGCGGTGCGCCAGGGTGAACTCGGGGGCTGGTACAACGCAGTCGATCAACTCCGCGAAGGCGCCGTGCAGGCGCTCGATCACCGCCTCCTTCGACAGATCCAGGTGCTGACGGCTCCAGCTGCTGGTGGCGTGCAGTACCCAGGTGTCCAGCGCGCCATCGCGCCCCGGCTTGCTGCGATTGCGCGCGATCCAGTCCAGGGCGTCATCCTGGACGAAGCAGCCTTCCAGCGCCGTGCCCAGCGGTGTGGCGAAGCCCAGGGCGACGGCCCAGGTCGGCTCCATGGCAACGCTGGCGGCGACCGCCGCGAGTTTCGGCGCGCCAGAGAGCAGCGCGGCGGCCTGCGGCGCCGGCAGGGCGATGACGACATGGCTGAAGGGCCCATGGCTGGCGCCGGTGGCGTCCGCCAGCGTCCAGTACTGTTCGCCACGGAACACCTCGGTGATGCGACAGCTGAAGGTGACCGGCATTTCGCCGAGCAACCCGCGGGTGATCTCGCTCATGGTCGGGGTGCCGACCCAGCGCAGCTGCTCGTCGGCAGAGGGGCTCAGCTGCCCGTCGCGGGACTGGAACAGGGTGGGCGTCCACTGATCCACCCAGCCCCCGGCCTGCCACTGGCGCACGGTTTCGGCGAAACGGCGGTCACGTGCCGTGAAGTACTGTGCGCCGAGGTCGAGTGAGCCGGCGTCGCTGCGCTTGCTGGCCATGCGACCGCCGCTGCCGCGGCTCTTGTCAAAAAGGTGTACGGCCTGCCCGGCATCGAGAAGCGTGCGGGCGGCGGAAAGTCCTGCGATTCCGGTTCCGATGATGGCGATTGGAGCCTTGCTCATGATTACCTCGTGTGCTGTTGCCATCAGCCGCACAGGCGAAGCGCCGCGCAGCACGTTTTCATGACAAGCGTTGGATCGCTTGAGCCTGCTCATCCTCGAACAGACATCGTCCTTTGGCTAGAGGCTTTCGACGCAATGCGACATCCCGGTCGCCGGTTTCGGCAGTTGCTGACCAGCGGTCGGTGCCGCGGCCTGTTCAGCGCGATTCCGACCAGGCTCAGTCTGTGGTTGTAAGTTGCTGATAAGCCGGTACAATGGCGCCGCTCGCCGCCAGGCGGGTTTCGTTATGGTGGGCCCTGCCGGTCCCCTCGCAACGATCAGCCGTGAACCCGGTCAGGCCCGGAAGGGAGCAGCCGCAGCGGTGACATTGTGTGCCGGGGTGTGGCTGGTAGGGTTCACCTCCATAACGACCTTCTCGCGTCCCCCCTTTCTTGATTCACGACGGCCGGTTGTCTATGGCCTGAGCGTGCGCGCCTGTCCTGTCCCTTCGATCGTTAGCCACGCGGTTCTTCACGCCGGATCGGCTCATGTATCCTGCGCGGCATTTTCAACGGCGTCGTCGCCGTTAACGGTTCAAGGAGCATGCTTTGTCGGTCAGGGCGAGTTGGGACATTTTCTGCGCGGTCGTGGATAACTTCGGTGACATCGGCGTCACCTGGCGCCTGGCCCGTCAGCTGGCTGCCGAGCACGGCCAGCAGGTGCGGCTGTGGGTGGACGATCTGGATACCTTCGCCCGGCTGTGTCCGGCGGCCAGCGCGCAGGCTGATCAACAGATGCACGAAGGCGTCGATGTCCGCCGCTGGTCCAGCCAGTGGCCGGGTGCCGAGCCGGCCGATGTGGTCATCGAGGCGTTCGCCTGCAACCTGCCGCAGGCCTATATCAACGCCATGGCCGCGAGCGGGCGGCGCATCCTCTGGCTGAATCTCGAATACCTCAGCGCCGAGGACTGGATCGTCGGATGCCATGCGTTGCCGTCCTTGCAGCCCAACGGTGTACAGAAGTACTTCTTCTTTCCCGGCTTCGAGGCCGAGACCGGTGGCCTCATCCGCGAGGCGGACCTGATGCTGCGCCGCGCCAGCTTTCAGGGCGATCCTGAGCGGCAGGCCGGTTTTCTCGCGACGCTGGGCGTGGTGCGCCAGCCGGAGGCGCGTCTGCTGTCGCTGTTCGCCTACGAGAACACAGCCGTTGCTGGCTGGCTGGACGCGCTTGCCGCCGACTCCCGCGTCAATCAGCTGCTGGTGCCAGAGGGGCGGGTGCTGGGCGATGTCGCGGCCTGGCTGGGTGTTGCGACGCTCGAGCCGGGGGCCTGCCACCAGCGCGGTAGCCTGCAGATCTCCATCGTGCCGTTCATGACGCAGGACGAGTACGACCTGCTGCTGTGGAGCTGCGACTTCAACGCGGTGCGCGGCGAGGAGTCGTTCATCCGTGCCCAGTGGGCGGGGCGTCCGCTGGTGTGGCACATCTATCCTCAGGAGGACGACGCGCACTGGGACAAGCTCAATGCATTTCTCGAGCTCTACTCGCAGGGGCTCTCGCCTGCCGCCGGTTCGGCGCTGCGAGAGTTCTGGCATGCGTGGAACGCGGGAAAGGGCACCGAGCAGGCGTGGACCGGTCTGCTGGGCCAATACCCGACGTTGTTGGAGCACGCCGAAACCTGGACCCACGCGCAGGTCGCCAATGGCGATCTGGCCGGAAAGCTGGTGTTTTTTTACACAGATTGGCTATGATACGCGGCCTGTTTTTTTGTCTCTAATTCCCTTCGGATATTTCGTATGAAAACCGCACAAGAGTTCCGTGCCGGCCAGGTGGCCATCATCAACGGCGCACCCTGGGTCATCCAGAAAGCCGAGTTCAACAAGTCCGGCCGCAACAGTGCCGTGGTCAAGATGAAGCTGAAGAACCTGCTCAACGGTTCGGCTACCGAGACCGTCTACAAGGCTGACGACAAGCTGGAGCCGGTCATTCTCGAGCGCAAGGAGGTGACCTACTCCTACTTCGCCGACCCGCTGTACGTCTTCATGGACAACGAGTTCAACCAGTACGAAATCGAAAAAGACGACCTGGAAGGCGTGATGACCTTCATCGAAGACGGCATGACCGACGTCTGCGAAGCGGTCTTCTACAACGACAAGGTGATCTCCGTCGAACTGCCGACCACCATCGTTCGCGAAATCGCCTACACCGAGCCGTCCGTACGTGGCGACACTTCCGGCAAGGTCATGAAGACCGCCCGCCTGAAGAACGGTGCCGAGCTGCAGGTTTCCGCTTTCTGTGAAATCGGCGACTCGATCGAGATCGATACCCGTACCGGCGAGTACAAGTCCCGCGTCAAGGCCTGATCCTCGGCCTGCGGTGGACAGAAAAAAGCCCAGCTCGATGCTGGGCTTTTTCGTTTCTGTGCGCGTGTCAGCTCGCCCAGATCCAGCCGACCAGGCCGTAGCAGAGCAGGGAAACCAGCAGCACACCGAACAGGTTGAGCACGAAGCCGGCCTTGATCATCGCCTGGATCGGCAACTGTCCCGTGCCGAATACGATGGCGTTGGGTGGTGTCGCGACCGGCATCATGAAGGCGCAGCTGGCAGCGACCGCGGCCGGAATCGCCAGCATTTCCGGGGACAGCCCCTGGGCCACGGCGAGCGCACCGAGCAATGGCAGGAAGGCCGCTGCAGTCGCGGTATTGGAGGTGATTTCGGTGAGGAAGATGATCACCGTCACCACCAGCGCGATCATCGCCAGCAGGGGCAGGGCATCGAAGGCGCCGAGGCTGCTGGCGATCCATTCGGCCAGCCCGGACGCACCGATGACGCCGGCCAGCGAGAGGCCGCCGCCGAACAGCAGCAGCACGCCCCACGGCGCCTTGTTGGCCTGTTCCCAATCCATCAGAAACACCCGTTTGTGCAGGTCAACTGGAATCAGGAACAGTGCGATCGCTGCGGCCATGGCAATGCTGGTGTCGTTCACGCCATCGATATAGTCGGCCAGCAGAGGCTGGAAGATCCAGGCCGCCGCTGCCAGCACGAAGACCACGGCGACCATCTTTTCGGCACGCGACATCGGCCCGAGTGCGGCCATTTCCTTTTCGAGCAGACCACGGCTGTCGCCCCCCGCGAGGCGAAAACCGCCGCGGGTGAGCGACCACCAGATGAAGACCAGCATGCCGATGCTCAGCGGCAGGCCCAGCAGCATCCACTGGCCGAAGCCGATCTGGACGTCGTAGTTCTCCCGCATGAACGCCGCCAGCAGGGCGTTGGGCGGGGTGCCGATGAGCGTGGCGATGCCGCCGACGCTGGCCGAATAGGCGATGCCCAGCAGCAGCGCCACGGCGAACCGCGCGCCTTCCTTTTCCTCGCTGCCGGCGATCAGCAGGCCGATGACCGACAGGCCGATGGGCAGCATCATGATGCTGGTCGCCGTATTGCTCACCCACATACTGATGAACGCCGTGGCGATCATGAAGCCGGCGATCTGCCGGCTCGGCTGGTTACCCACCGCCAGCAGCGTCGCCAGGGCGATGCGTTTGTGCAGGTTCCAGCGCTGCATCGCCAGGCCGAGCAGAAAACCGCCGAGGAAGAGAAAGATGGTCGGGTTGGCATAGGGCGCGGTGGCCTTGGCCAGGGTATCGATGTCGAGCAGGGGTATCAGCAGAATCGGCAGCAGCGAGGTCGCCGGGATCGGTATCGCCTCGGTCGACCACCAGACCGCCATCAGCGCGGCCAGGCCCACGGTCAGCCAGGCCTTTTCCGAAAGGCCGCCGGGTGGGTCGGTCAGGATGCAGGCCAGCAACAGCAGTGGGCCCAGGATCAGGCCGATCCACGCGGCCAGTACGGCGCCCCGGCTTTGAGATGATTCCGCCATTTTCGTCCTCTTCGAAACTGCGCTATCGAAAGCGGGGCCGTGTGGACTGAACCCGCGCGGCCCCTACTTAGGCGGACAGGGCCGGCGGGGTTTCGTTTCGTGCGCGCGGGCGGTGCTGCCCGCGCAGAGGGGCGGGAGACTCAGTCCGGCCGGACCTGCTTCAGGGTTTCGGCGATCATGAAGGCCATTTCCAGCGACTGGTCGGCGTTCAGGCGCGGGTCGCAATGGGTGTGGTAGCGATCGCAGAGGCCGGCCTCGGTGATCGGGCGCGAGCCACCGATGCACTCGGTGACGTTCTGCCCGGTCATCTCGATATGGATGCCCCCCGGATAACTGCCTTCGGCGCGGTGCACGTCGAAGAACTGGCGGACTTCGGCGAGTACGCGCTCGAAGTCGCGCGTCTTGTAGCCGCTGGATGCCTTCATGGTGTTGCCATGCATCGGGTCGGAACTCCACAAGACCTGGCGTCCCTCGTTCTGCACCGCGCGCACCAGGCGTGGCAGGCCGGCTTCCACCTTGTCGGCACCCATGCGCACGATCAGGTTCAGGCGGCCGGGGTCGTTCTGCGGATTGAGGATGTCGATCAGGCGAATCAGCTCATCCGTATCCATGCTGGGGCCGACCTTCACCCCGATGGGGTTGCCGACGCCGCGCAGGAACTCGACGTGAGCGCCGTCCAGCTGACGGGTGCGATCACCGATCCACAACATGTGCGCTGAACAGTCGTACCAGCCGCCGCTGAGGCTGTCCTGGCGCACGAAGGCCTGCTCGTAATTGAGCAGCAGCGCTTCATGGGCGGTGAAGAAGCTGGTTTCGCGCAGCTGCGGCGCGCCGTCCAGGCCGCAGGCACGCATGAACTTCAGTGTTTCGTCGATGCGCGCGCCGAGCTGGTGATACTTCTCGGCCAGCAGCGAGTTGGCGATGAAATCGAGATTCCACTGGTGCACCTGATGCAAGTCGGCGAAACCGCCCTGGGCGAAGGCACGCAGCAGGTTCAGGCTGGCAGTGGACTGGTGGTAGGCCTGCAGCAGGCGCTCCGGATCGGGTACACGGCTCTTGGCGTTGAAGTCGATGCCGTTGACGATGTCGCCGCGGTACGCCGGCAGCGTAACGCCGTCGATGGTTTCATCACCCGCCGAGCGTGGCTTGGCGAACTGACCGGCCATGCGTCCGACCTTCACCACCGGGCAGCCGGCAGCGAAGGTCATGACGATTGCCATCTGCAGCAGCACTTTGAAGGTGTCGCGAATCTTGGTCGCCGAGAATTCGGCGAAGCTCTCGGCGCAGTCGCCGCCCTGCAGCAGGAACGCGCGCCCGCGCGTGACCTCGGCGAACTGCCGCCTGAGCTCCCGCGCCTCGCCGGCGAAGACTAACGGCGGCAACCCGGCGAGCGTGCGCTCGACGCGCTTGAGGTGCTCGGCATCCGGATATTCGGGTTGCTGCTGAATCGGCTTGTTTCTCCAGCTGTCGGGGCTCCAGGCGTGGCTCATGGTCATTCCAGATCGAAAGATGAATGGCGCGAGTTTACCTGATGCATCCGGCGCCCGGAGATAGCGATGGCCTATGGGCCTGCGTAAGATGCGCCTTCGCTGGCACATAGCGGCCATAGACTTTGCGGGAGCTAGCAGATGGAGAAAGAGGAACGGTTGCTCGCTGAAGTGCGCGATGCGTTCGGGCTCATCCGTGTGCTCGAGGTCGGTGACTACCGCTTTCTCGAATTCGGCGCGGCAGTCGAGCAGAGCTGCGTGTTCATCGCCGATCCCGCCTGGCTCGAATATGACTACACCCGTGCCATGCTGCTGGGCGGGCTCTGCCATCCACAGCCGGAGACCGCGCTGTTTCTTGGGCTGGGTGCGGGCAATCTCACCCAGGCCTGCCTCAAGTTCCTGCCGCTGGAGGATGTCGAAGTCATCGAGCTGCGCCCGGCGGTGCCCGAACTGGCCATGCGTTACCTCGGACTGCAGGACGACCCGCGCTTGTATATTCGCATCGGGGATGCAACCGAGCTGCTGGAAACCGCCGAAACGGCCGATCTGATCTTTGTCGACCTCTACAACGATGCCGGCCCGGATGCCGCGCACCTGGCCTGGACGTTCCTCAAACGCTGCCAGGAAAAGCTCAATCCGGGAGGCTGGCTAGTGATCAACCAGTGGGGCACCGATGATGATCGTCCGCTCGGTGCGGCGCTGTTTCGTGGGCTGTACCACCGGCATTACTGGGAGTGTCCGGTGAAGGAGGGCAATGTGGTCGTGCTGGTGCCGGCCGACCTCGAGCAAATGCTGGGCGTCGCCGATCTGCGCCAGCGCGCCGAGGCACTCGCGCCGCGTCTTGGCTATTCATTGGATTCGCTGATCGAGGCACTGCGCCCAGCCAGCTGAGCATTGCGACAAAGCGGTGCGCGGCGATGCACCGTGATGGTTTGCGGGACCCGAATTGGTGCGCTTGCAGCGCGCTCGCGCCGGTATATCAGCCCGCGGCGTTTCGCCACACCCCCTGCGCAGAGCGCTGCGCTGTCCCACGCGTTACTTGCATCGGCTTCCGAGGCGAGCATGGGCGTTCCTGGTGCGCAAGCAGCCCGCAGGGTGGGCTTCAGACCACTGAAATAACCGAGCATCTGTGGTGGGCTAAAGCCCAAGTCTGCGCGACGGTACCGTCGCGCAGCTGCATGCTGGTCTGCTAATTGCAGTTTGCCAGTATGTCTTCTCGGCAATAAGGAACACCCGGTGCCCCAGCTTCAAAGCCTGCAGATGCAACTTTCCCCTAGCGAACGTCACTGGCTGCCCTGGTTGGGGCGTACTGGCAAGCTGTCGATGCGCTGGTCCTGCTGGTTGAACCGCGGCGTCTACGCGGCCATAGAGCAGGTGTTCGAGGGCGTAGCGCAATCGCGGGTGCGCATTCTGCAGAATTGGGTGAACACCCACTGGGAGCATCTGGCTGACCTGGCCGCGAGCCTGGGCGAGGATCTGGCGCATGTCGATGTCCAGACTCTGGAGAAGAAGCGTGCTCAGTTGCCGGATCTGTCCGAGCTGTTCGTCATCGACCCGCAGGGGCGGGTGCTGACCTCGACCTGTGCCGCGCATGTCGGTCAGCAGGATCTGGATGCGCAGGCCGTTGCGCGGGGGTTGCGCGAGCCGTTCTTGCATGGCCCTTATCGCGATCCGCTGACCGAGCGCCTGGGGGCGAGCACGTCACGCTTTCACGACGCGGTGACGCTGATGTTCTATCAGCCCGTGCACGCCGCCGGTAAACGCCTCGGCTGTCTTTGCGCGCGAGTGCCGAACGATGTGCTGGGGGATCTGATTCAGCGCGAAGCCGGGCATGTCTATCCCGAGTCCGGCGACAACTATCTGTTCATGGTCGACTCGCGCTTCGACAGCCGCATCCAACCCGGTACGGCCCTGTCGCGCTCGCGCTTCGAGGACGCCACCTTCAGCCACGGCGAGAACCTGAAAAGCGGCGTGCACACTCGCTGGGGCACGGTCCGTGTACAGCAGCACACCGAGCTGGAACTGCGCTTCACCGATCCGGCCACCGGCCAGCTGCACCCCGGTGTGCGGGAAACCATCGCCAGGGGTTCGAACCTGTTCGTCACCTATCCCGGCTATTCCGATTACCGCCACATTCCGGTGATCGGCAAGGGCGTCACCTTCCAGCTGCCGGGCTCCCCGGATCGCTGGGGCATGATGTGCGAGGCCGATCTGGAAGAGGTCTATCGCCGGCGCTCGCTGAGCGTTGGCCTTATGAAGACGTACCTGCTCACCGTAATCACGCTGTTCGTCACGGGCAGCCTGCTGCAGGCCTTCAGCGGGCTGTCCGAGGCGGCGCTCTACCTGCTCAACGGCGTGCTGCTCGTGCTCGGCGCCTGGGCGTTCGCCTCATTCGGGCCGCGCCGGCTGGCGGCGCGCATGCAGGCGATGACCGAGGTGATCCGCACCCTGGCCGAGGGCGAGGGCAATCTGCGTCAGCGCGTCGACAGCAGCGCCATGCCGCGCGACGAGAGCGGTGACATGGCGCGCTGGATCAACAGCTTCATCGACAGCCTGGATGGCGTGGTCGGCCAGGTGATCCAGGTATCCAAGCATGTGCGCCAGGACAATGAGCTGATGCTTGCTCGCAGCAGCGAAGCCGGGCAGACCACCAGCGACGTCGCCGAATCCATACATCAGCTGCTGTTGCTGGTGGAAGAGCAGCTGGGCGAGATCCAGCAGGCCTCGATGACCGCCGAGGAGATGAAGGCGGCGATGGACGAGGTGATGAGTCGTGCCCGCGCGCGCTTCGCGACCGTACGTGAGGGCACCGAGTCCATCCGCGACGTGGTGCAGCGCTCGGCGCAGAGCGTGCAGCTACTCGACAGCCGCATGGGCGAGATCGACGAGATCGTCCGCCTGATCAGCGATATCACCAACCAGACCAACCTGCTCGCGCTCAATGCCGCGATCGAAGCCGCTCGCGCCGGTGATCACGGGCGCGGCTTTGCCGTGGTGGCCGGGGAGGTGCGCTCGCTCGCGCTGCGTACGGCCAAGGCCGCGGAGGACATCCGCGAGAAAGTCGAGAGCCTGCAGGGCGAGACGCGCCAGGCCGTGTCGTTCATGCAGGGCGGCGTGCAGGATGTCGACAGCAGCCTGCGACTGACCGAGGAGGCGACATCGGAGAACGTCCATCTACACGAAACCGTGGAACGCATGTTCGAGATCATCAAGGGGCTGAACGAGCGCAGCCTGCATTACGGCCAGACCATTCGTGGCGTCGACCAGGCCTCCAGTGAAATGGGGCAGACGTTGGGCGTGCTGCAGGACAGCGCCGAGCGCGTGCGCCACACCGCCGGCAAACTGCATCAGCTGGTCGGTCGTTTCCGTGTCAGTGCCGCCAACAGCGAAGCGGCCTGATCTCCGGTCGCACCTCCTGGCGGTTTCGCTGGGAGGCGCCTGCTCGGGGAGTCCCGGGCCATGGCGTCATCCGCTGCGGCTTAAAATATCCGCACAGCGTCACGTTAATCCGGTATAGTACGCGCCGGCTGAAACCCAGCCTGCGTTCAGGTACTGCAACACACGAAGCGCCGCTTCGGCTGCTGTCCGCTTCGAGCGGACTATCTTGACGATTCATCATCCATACGTTTTCGCAACCCCGCCGACCAGGCTGCCAGGGTGACCTTCGGGTTTTGCACGGCATGCGCAGCTTCGGAACAATGGGTCTTGCGGAGCATCAGAGACAAGACCCATGACCCAGGAAATCGGCGGCTTTGCCGCACTCGGTATTCACTCCGCTGTTCTGGCTGCCATCAGCGCAGTCGGCTACGAAGAACCATCCCCCATCCAGGCCCAGGCGATCCCGGTGATCCTCGGTGGTCACGACATGATCGGCCAGGCCCAGACCGGTACCGGCAAGACTGCCGCCTTCGCGCTGCCGATCCTGTCCAAGATCGATCCGGCCAAGCGTGAGCCGCAGGCGCTGATTCTCGCGCCGACCCGCGAACTGGCGCTGCAGGTCGCCACCGCGTTCGAGACCTATTCCAAGCAGATGCCGGGCGTCAGCGTCGTCGCCATCTATGGTGGTGCCCCGATGGGCCCGCAGCTCAAGGCCATCCGTCAGGGCGCGCAGATCATCGTCGCTACCCCTGGCCGCCTGGTTGACCACCTGAGCCGCAACAGTGGCCTGCTGTCGACCATTCGCTTCCTGGTCCTCGACGAAGCGGACGAGATGCTCAAGCTGGGCTTCATGGACGACCTCGAAGTGATCTTCGAGGCGATGCCAGAGAGCCGTCAGACTGTTCTGTTCTCCGCTACGCTGCCGCACTCCATTCGCGCGATTGCCGAAAAGCACCTGCGTGAGCCGCAGCACATCAAGATCGCTGCCAAGACCCAGACCGTCGCTCGTATCGAGCAGGCACACCTGATGGTCCATGCCGACCAGAAGATCCAGGCGGTGCTACGCCTGCTGGAGGTCGAGGATTTCGACGCCCTGATCGCGTTTGTGCGGACCAAGCAAGCCACGCTGGATCTGGCCGCCGCGCTGGAAGCCAAGGGCTACAAGGCTGCTGCGCTGAACGGCGACATCGCCCAGAATCAGCGTGAGCGCGTCATCGAATCGCTCAAGGATGGCCGCCTGGACATCGTCGTCGCCACCGACGTCGCTGCCCGCGGTCTCGACGTGGCGCGCATCACCCACGTATTCAACGTGGACATGCCGTACGATCCGGAATCCTACGTGCACCGCATCGGCCGTACCGGCCGTGCCGGTCGCGAAGGCCGCGCGCTGCTGCTGGTTACCCCGCGTGAGCGTCGCATGCTGCAGGTTATCGAGCGCGTGACCAACCAGAAGGTCGCTGAAGCCCGTCTGCCGAATGCGCAGCAGGTGCTGGACGCCCGCATCAAGAAACTCACTAACAGCCTCGCGCCGCTGGTTGCCGATGCCGAAGCCACCCATGGCGAGTTGCTCGACAAGCTGGTCGCCGACATCGGTTGCAGCCCACGTGCTCTGGCCGCTGCGCTGTTGCGCAAGGCCACCAATGGTCAGGCTCTGACCCTGGCCGAGGTGGAAAGAGAGCAGCCGTTGGTTCCGACCAGCAGCCCGCGTGAGCGCACCGAGCGTTCGGATCGTCCTGAGCGTAGTGGTGATCGCGAGCGTCGCGCTCCGGTCCCGCTGGCCGAAGGCCGCGCCCGCTGCCGTACGCCGCTTGGAGCGCGTGACGGCATCGCTGCCCGCAATCTGCTCGGCGCCATCCTCAACGAAGGCGGCCTGGCCCGCGAAGCCATCGGCCGCATCCAGGTGCGCGACAGCTTCAGCCTGGTAGAGCTGCCGGAAGACGGCCTCGACCGCCTGCTCGGCAAACTCAAGGACACCCGCGTCGGTGGCAAGCAGCTCAAGCTGCGCCGTTATCGCGAAGATTGATCGGTAGTTGGTTAAACGAAAGGCGGGCTTATTAGCCCGCCTTTTTTATTGCCCAAAGAAAGATCCACCTCGGCTCTTGCTTTCCATCGATCACGCCAAGGACTGGTTACTCATCCGTCCCTTTGCATTCCGTGTCGTGCTCCGATAAACGAAGCACTCCTTGCTCGTCAATCCCGCTCGGGCTGTTCAAACTCTGAACAACATGCTACAAACGATCGCAACCCGAATGATCTAGCCGCTTGAAAACGAAGGGAAAACCATGACCAAGTCGGAGTTGATCGAGCGAATCGTCACCCAGCAGGGGCTGCTTTCGTCGAAGGATGTCGAGCTGGCCATCAAGACCATGCTTGAGCAAATGGCTCAGGCTCTGGCAACTGGCGACCGGATCGAGATCCGCGGCTTTGGTAGCTTTTCCCTGCACTACCGCGCCCCCCGCGTCGGCCGCAACCCCAAGACTGGCCAATCCGTCAGCCTCGACGGCAAATTCGTTCCGCATTTCAAGCCGGGAAAGGAATTGCGGGATCGGGTGAACGACGACTAGTTCTGAATAGCTGTCGCAAGGATCATTGAATACTCTAATGTTTAGGGCATAGTTCTCGGGTTGGCGCATCTATAGCGAGATGAGCAGTTGGCTCGTTGCCCGCGAATAGATCTCGAACGTGCATTTTCAGTGCCGCGCACCCTCATCCGGCATGCTCAATAGCTGCTTCTCATGGTTCCAGTCGAAGGGCTCGTCGTTCTGTTCGGCTTCGTAGCGGCGTTCTTCGAGTTGCTGGAATACGGCGATTTCCTCGTCCGGCATGAAGTGCAGACAGTCGCCGCCGAAGAACCAGAGCAGGTCGCGCGGGACGAGGTGGGCAATCTGCGGGTAGCGATGGAAGACCTGGCAGATCAGGTCCTGGCCCATGTGACGCTCTTCCGGCACGTTTTGCAGGTTCATGATCAGTTCGTCGAAGCGTTCGAGGAACAGCGCGTGGCTTTCTTCCGAGACCTGTTCGGCCTCGCCCATGGCGAGCAGGATGCCGCGCAGATGGGCCAGCAGGGCCAGGTTGTGATCGTGGTATGGATTGGCCATGGTGCACCTGTGTCGTTTCTGAGGGCGCGATTATAGGCGTGCGCGCCGGTGATTTGGGGTGTCTGGTTGACTCGTCTGGCGCCTGAGGGTTCGGTTCCAGCCTATCGAATCAGCATGAGGGACCAGCCAGGCGGGGCGCTTCGACGTCTGTCGGGCTCGGCCGCCCTATGGTCGGCCTCCGTCGCTTCAATCTGGCGAAGGCGCGGCGGGGATACTGACTAGGCTCAGCAGGTAGCCGTCGAAACGAGCGAACTGGCCTTCGACCAATGCGCCGTTGCGCCAGGTCTGCGAAAGGTCGATAAGCAGGCGCAGGCGCGCGAGCCCCCCAGGTGTGGCCTCCAGCACCTCGGCATCCTGAAAGTAGAAGCGTTGCTTGACCAACGGGTAGAGCGCCTTGAACAGGCTTTCCTTGAGCGAGAAGGTGCGGGTGACCAACTCGGCGCGGTCGTGGTCGCTCAGCGATGCAAACGCCTCCAGTTCGCTGGGCGTGAGAATCTCGCCCGCCAGGCGGTCGGCACGCTCGCACACCAACATGCGTTCGATATCCAGCCCCAGACCGCGCCACTCGCTTTGCCGCGCTACCACGACGCCTGCCCAACCGGCGCCATGGGTGATGGAGCCAACGATGCCGCGCGGCCATTGCGGAGCGCGGTCCTCGCCCACGGTTGGCACATAGGGTGTGCCGGTCAGGCTCTGTAAGGCTTCCCGTGCACATAGGCGGCCGGCCAGAAACTCTGCCTGTCGCTTGCTAACGCCTCGCGGCGCGGCAATGCCCCAGCGGGTGAAGTCTTCGGGGTCGAGCAAGGCGGAGTCGAACTGCGTGCTCAATAGGCGAACACCGGGCAATGCCTCGGGCAAGGGCCAATGGTCCTGGGGCGGCGTGCAGCAGTGCGGGTAGGGCGGGCGCTCGATCATGGCCGGTATTCTGCCTGAAGTGCGCTGCGATCGTTCAACGCAACGCGCGCTGCAGCGGCTCATGGAGCCGGCCGGCAGCGGGGCGTGCGGTGACCTGGCAGAAGGTCAAGGTCTCGCTGTCTCGCCGACAGATCAATGTCACGCGATCTTATCGGCCATGGTCCTCGCTATGCCCGCGGGCTGCCTGCTAGGGTTGAGCGCATCAACCGAGCGGAGAGCGCGATGTTCGAATCAGCCGAAATTGGTCACGCCATCGACAAGGCCACCTACGATGCCGCAGTGCCGGACCTGCGCGAGGCGCTCCTGCAGGCGCAGTACCGGCTCAAGGCCCAGGCGAAGTTCCCGGTTCTGATCCTGATCAACGGTATCGAAGGGGCGGGCAAGGGCGAGACCATCAAGCTGCTCAACGAGTGGATGGACCCCCGGCTGATTCGGGTCGACAGCTTCGATGTGCCCAGCGACGAAGAGCTGTCGCACCCCCCGGCCTGGCGCTTCTGGCGGCGGCTGCCGCCGAAGGGGCATACCGGCATCTTCTTCGGCAACTGGTACAGCAAGATGCTCGAGGATCGCGTGCATGGCCGCATCAAGGGTGCCGAGCTGAAGCTGGCCACGGCCCGGGCGCAGCGTCTGGAGCGCATGCTCTGCGACGAAGGCATGCTGATCTTCAAGTTCTGGTTCCATCTCTCGAAAGACCAGATGAATGCACGCCTCGACTCGTTGAAGAACGACCCGCTGCACAGCTGGCGCATCAGCCCGCTGGACTGGCAGCAGTCCAAGACCTACGACAAATTCGTGCGCTACGGCGAGCAGATCCTGCGGCTGAGCAGCCGCGATTTCGCGCCCTGGTACGTGATCGAAGGCGCCGACGAGCGTTATCGCAGCCTGACCGTGGGGCGCATCCTGCTGGAAGGTCTGCAGGCTGCGCTGGCGGCCGCGGAGCAGCCCGGACAGAGCGTGGCCCAGCCCCATTCGGCGCCGCTGCAGGTGGACCTCGATCACCTGAGCCTGCTGGACAGCCTGGACCTGAGCCAGAAGCTCGACAAGGACAACTACCAGCAGCAACTGGCCGAGGAGCAGGCGCGGCTATCACGGCTGCTGCGCGACCGCAGGCTGCGCAAGCGCGGCGTGCTGGCCTTGTTCGAAGGGCATGATGCGGCAGGCAAGGGCAGCGCGATCCGGCGGGTCACGGGCGCGCTGGACCCGCGAATGTATCGTACGGTGCAGATCGCCGCACCGACCGACGAAGAGCGGGCGCAGCCCTGGCTCTGGCGCTTCTGGCGCAATGTGCCGGAGCGCGGCAAGTTCACCATCTTCGACCGCTCCTGGTACGGGCGCGTGTTGGTTGAGCGGGTAGAAGGTTTCTGCACGCCGGAGGAGTGGCTGCGGGCCTATTCGGAGATCAACGATTTCGAGGAGCAGCTCGTCGATGCGGACATCGTGCTGGTGAAGTTCTGGCTGAGCATCGACAAGAAGACCCAGCTCAAGCGCTTCAAGGAGCGCGAGGATACCGCCTTCAAGCGCTTCAAGATCACCGACGAGGATTGGCGCAACCGCGAGCGCTGGGACGATTATGGCCACGCGGTGGCTGATATGGTCGACCGCACCAGTACGGAGATCGCGCCCTGGACGCTGGTGGAGGCTAACGACAAGCGTTTCGCCAGGGTGAAGGTGTTGCGGACGCTGAACGAGGCGCTGGAGGCCGCGATCGAGAAGGGGCGTTAACCAGGATCGGCTCGCCAAGTGCCTGAGGGAGCGGACTTGTGGCTGCAGCGAGGCGCCAGCTAGACGCTGCACCCACCTGCGAGATTGCTCAAACGCCTGCCGCGGGCATGCCTGACCCGTGAGGCAATGGCCGTGCATATGCTTGCTGAATGGTCATCGCCACGCTGGCGAGGGCGGAACTATGCTCGGATCACCGTCCACCCTGCGGTCGTGGAACAATCCGTGCGCGCTGCGCCGCCATAACATTCCCGCGACCGCGCCTAGTTTCCGAGGTATGTCATGCGTGAAGTAGTGATCGTCGATAGCGTGCGGACCGGCCTGGCCAAGTCCTTTCGCGGCAAGTTCAACATGACCCGTCCCGACGACATGGCAGCGCATTGCGTCGATGCGCTGCTGTCGCGCAACGATCTCGATCCGGCGCTGGTCGAGGATTGCATCGTCGGGGCCGGTTCCAACGAGGGCGCGCAGGGCTACAACATTGGCCGCAACGTCGCCGTGTTGTCGCGCCTGGGCATCGCCTGTTCCGGCATGACGCTGAACCGCTACTGTTCGTCCGGCCTGCAGGCCATCGCCGTCGCGGCCAACCAGATTGCCTCGGGCTGCAGTGACGTCATCGTCGCCGGCGGGGTGGAGTCCATCACCCTGACGCTCAAGAGCCGCAACACCGATCATCTGTTCAACCCGATCATCCAGGAACGCGTGCCGGGCATCTACCACACCATGGGCCAGACCGCCGAACTCGTGGCGCGGCGCTACAACGTCACCCGCGAGCAGCAGGACCTCTACTCACTGCAGAGCCAGCAGCGCACCGCGCGTGCCCAGGCCGAAGGGCTGTTCAGCGACGAAATCGTGCCGATGAACGTGCAGTATTTCACCGAGGACAAGAACACCGGCGAGCGCACCCTGCATCAGGGTGTGGTCGACCGTGACGACTGCAACCGTCCGGACACCACCCTGGAAAGCCTCGCCGGCCTCAAGCCGGCTTTCGCCGAGGACGGTTCGGTGACCGCCGGCAACGCGTCGCAGCTGTCCGACGGCGCCTCGATGACGCTGGTGATGAGCCTGGACAAGGCCATCGAGCTCGGCCTCAAGCCGCGTGCGTTCTTCCGTGGCTTCACCGTGGCCGGTTGTGAGCCGGAAGAGATGGGCATCGGTCCCGTCTACGCCGTACCGCGCCTGCTCAAGGCAATAGGGCTGCAGATTGCCGATATCGACCTGTGGGAGCTCAACGAGGCCTTCGCCTCGCAGTGCCTGTACTGCCGCGACACCCTGGGTATCGATAACGAGAAGTACAACGTCAACGGCGGCTCGATCTCCATCGGCCACCCGTTCGGCATGACCGGCTCGCGCACTGCCGGCCATATCGTGCGCGAACTGCAGCGCCGCAATCTGCGTTACGGCGTGGTGACCATGTGCGTGGGCGGCGGCATGGGCGCGGCCGGGTTGTTCGAAGCGGTGCGCTGACGCCCTCGAAGCTGCTCACAGAAACGGGCCTGCTACCAAGCTGTAGCAGGCCCGTTTTTTTTGCCTGGCTGCGTTCTGCGGGGTACTAGCCGGGCCGCTTCTGACTGACGCTGCGTGGAGCGCCGTCGCCGACGGCAATTCGGTTCCGCTGTAGGCATTGCACGCACGGCGCAATGGCAGGTGCCAACATACGAAAAAGCCGCAGAGCATCGGTGATGACTCTGCGGCTTTTCTACCCGATCCTGCGATCAGGCCATGGCGCGCTTAGCGAGACAGGTTGTACTCGGCAGCGGCACCGGTGCCCACGATGCTGGCGGACGGCAGCAGCTGGCTGATGAAGCGGTTCCAGCGGGTAATGTTGGCCGGCCCCACGAACACCACATCCTGCGGCTGCAGCGGGAAGTGCTTGGCCAGAGCGAAGGCGGTCGGCGACTTGGCGTTCAGCTGGAACACCTTGGCCTGACCTTCGGCCATGTTTTCCGCACCGCGGATCACGTACAGCGCCTCGCCATCGGCAGTTTCCTGGCGAATACCGCCGGCGGTACCGACCGCGTCCATCAGGTTCATGCTGGTGGCCTTGAAGGTCATGGCTTGCGGCGACATTACCTCACCCAGCACGTAGACCTTGCGCTGGTCGTTGTACGGAAGGTGCAGTTGGTCGCCGTCCTTCAGGTAGACCTGGTGCAGCCAGGAATCCGGGCGGTTGAGGGAGTCGACGTCCAGCATGTACTCGCGGCCATCACGCTTGAGGGTCAGACCGGTGAGGTCGGCGGTATCGGTATCGACGCCAGCCTGGCCGATGGCCTGGGTGATGGTCATCGGGGCGGTGGTGATCGGTACTTCGCCGGCAGTATTGAACGCACCGGAGACGACCACGCGCTGGCTACCGAAGCGCAGGATGGAAACGTCCACCTGCGGACTGTCGATGTAGTTGGTCAGACGGCGGGCGATGGTGGCACGCAGCTCTTCGATGGTCTTGCCGGCCGCTTCGACGTTGCCGATGTACGGGTAGAACAGCGTGCCGTCAGGGCGAACCAGGCGTCCGTTGGCATCCAGCTGCTGCTGCGGGCCAGACGGCGCGGTCAGTTCAGGGTGGTCCCAGACGGTGATGTAGAGCAGGTCGTTGGCACCGATGCGGTAGGCGCTCGGCTTGTAGCTGAGCAGTTCCTGCTTGCTCGAGGTGCCTTTGTCGGACGCGATCTCACCCCGGAGCATTTCCGGCGTGATACGGACCAGCTGCACCGTGCCGTGTTCGGCTTCGGCGCCTTCCTTGAACTCGTCGGGGTCAAGATACTGGCCGGGGGCGAAAGCACAGCCCTGCAGTGTCAGAGCGGAAGTAAAAGCGAGTGCAATGAATGGTTTCATGGTTTGTTCATCCTTGACGGAGTGGTTGTTGTTCAAAGAGTGAGACGGCTTGATTCACTTTTTTGCCTGAGGCGTTTGAATTGTTCTTTCGCCTTTTCAAGAGGACCGGAGTCATCACTCCACACTCCTCAGCGACCAAATCGGATCGGTAGCCAAATTTCTCTCCTTCCTGAATGTTCATCTCCAGCGGCTTTTATATTCAGCTACGCGGAAGCGTTTAATTCCCTCCTGGTTGTAAAACGGCAGCGGTCGGCTTGGCAGGTTTAATCCCTTACTTGTTTATGCGTGGCTGCTGCATTACGGCCGAGGCGGGACGGCGCTCAATGTTTAGTTCGATGTTGAAATGCCATCCTGTCACGCTCACACAGAAGGGATAGACCGTCTCGATCTGGCTGGGTTCACCGCGGTTCCGTGCAATTCCAGCCATTTTTTCGATGAATGCGTCAGCTGTCCTGTTTTGCTGGCTTGGCTTTGTCCATGCGGTAGTTCTTCTCCCGCCAAAATGCCGGAACAATGAACAGCGCATCATGGACATAGCGTTTGACCAGGCGTTTTGGCTCGGAGAGCATGCGATGCAGCCATTCCAGTTTGCAGTTCTGCATCCATACCGGAGCACGCTTAATACTGCCGGTGGCGAATGAAATCGACGCGCCGATACAAAAGCCCATTCCGGTCCGCTCGTGACTTTCGATCGAACTGGCCAATATTTCCTGGCGCGGTGCACCCACCGCGTAGAACACCAGTTCCGAGGGGTGTTCACGAACGAACTGCAATGCCTTTTGCACTTCATCCGGTCGATTGATGAAGCCCATCGGCGGATTGTGGTGGTAGACCGTGATGCCTGGATAAAGCGCGCGCAACTTGCTGCATTCCTGTTCGGTAGCGCCGATCAGCACGATGCGCAGATGCTCGCGATTGGCCCAGTCGAGCAGGTCCATGGTCAGGTCGCTGCCGGGAATGACTTCCTCGATCTGCACGCCGAGACGCTGCAGCAGCGGCTGCAGGATCCGGCTGTCGCACAGGCGCAGCCGGGCCTTGGCGTATGCCTCGCGCAGGGCAGGGTTGTCCTGCAGCTGCGCGAGGTGATCGACGTTGGGTGTCACGACGAACGAGTAGGGCTGCTTGACCCCCTCGCGAATGCAGTTCAGCAGCGACGCCTTGCTGCCGGTGTAGAAATGCACACCGAACGCGTGGTTAGTCTCGTTAGACACTCATCGTTACTCCCTTGAAGGCGCCCTTGATGCCGGACCAGGCAAGGCTGGGGTGGTTGAACTCCTTGATGACGGTGATCGCCGACAGGAAACAGGCCGAAGCCAGCGCAAACCCCTGGCCGTAGAAGCGCTTGTTGAAACGGGTGGCCGCACGGTTGCGGTAGTAGTGGTAGAAGGCCGAACGGCCGCCCGAGCTGAGCGAGCCGTAGTGGAACAGGCGGCTTTCGGGCACGACGCGGATCGACACGCCTTTCTTCTTCGCCTGGAACTGCCAGTCGACTTCTTCGGAATACATGAAGTACGCCTCGTCCATCATGCCGATGCGGTCGATCAGCTTGGCCGAGAACGCCAGGCTGCAGCCCATCAGGTAATCCGGTTGCTCGCTGGTCTGGGCCATGGCTTCGAGGGTCTGGTCCTTGCCCAGCAGCTTCGCCTTGCCCAGCAGCGGGTACAGCTTGCCGCCGCCATAGCACTCCAGGCGGCCGGTATCGGCGCTGAGGATCACCGAGCCGACGAACTGGCGATCGTTCTGCGCGAGGGCGTCGAGCAGCGGGGTGAGGGCGTCGCTGTCGACGTAGGTGTCGTTGTTGACGATCCAGAAGTTGGTCACCGGCAGGTTGTCCAGTGCCCAGCGCAGCCCGTAGTTGTTGCCACCGGCGTAGCCGTTGTTCTCCGGGTTGGCGAGCACGGTGACGTTGTGCCGCGGCTGGGCTTCCAGCCACTGGTTGAACGCCACGACGGAGCCGTCCTGGGAATCGTTGTCGATGACCACCACATGGTTGAGAGCCGGGCAATGAGCGAGCAGGCTCTCAACGCAACTGATGGTTTCAGTAGCTGCCTTGTAGTTGAGGATAAGCGCGACGTTCATGGATAGGTTCCTGGCTGCGGAGGTAACGGGCCCGTAGGGCATGAATGACGAACAACATGGCGATGACCGGCTGGCCGTATTCGAACAGGCCGTTGAGCGGCCAGATGACGAAGAGGGCCAGCATGGTCGCGTAGATGAAGCTCATGTCGCTGGCGATGTTCTTGGCGATGCGGTGATAGACGAACAGCGTCATAGGGACGATCAGGAAGGTCAGGAAGCCGAAGCGGAACAGCGTGCCGATGATGCCGACGTCGGAGAGGAAGAAGTGTTCGCCGAAATAGGGGATGAAGCCGTCCTGCCACATCAGCGAGAGCGAACCGCTGGGTAGCCAGTTGACCTGCTTCAAGTGGTCGAAGATCAGGGCGATGGTGACCGAACGGGCGCCGTCTTCCACGCCTTCCAGGGTGCTGTCGTAGAACTCGACGTTGAGTCCGAGAATTTCCAGCAGGCTCGGATAGAAGTAGAACGGCGACAGCAGAATCGACAGCGAGGCGGCCCAGATGATGGCCTTGGCGCGCAGGCAGAACAGGGTGAAGGCCAGGCACAGCACGATCAGCTGGCGCGTCTGGGTAGCGAACACCAGGGTCAGCAGCAGCACCGCGGCAATCACCAGATAGAAGGTCTTGCTGCGCGCCGCACCGCTGATCGGCGACGCCCCCTTCGACCAGATCTGGATGCAGTAGAAGTACGCCAGGCAGATCAGGAAGGGGCCGATGGAGGATCGGTCCGGGCGGTCATCGGAGCGCACTTCCGGGCGCATGTCCGGAATCACGCCGAACTTGAAGCACCAGGAGAAGAACGCGGCAATCAGCGCGGCATAGAGGAATGCCCGCTCGAACTGCAGGGTGCTGACGCGCTTGCCGAGGAACAGCAGCGGCGCGAAGCCCAGAGCCGCCAGTACCCGGCGTTCCTCGATCAGCCCGAAGACGATCGGCTGTCCGTACGTGTAGTAGGCGAAGATCGCCGGCAGCACCAGAAACACCACGGTGGTGTAGGCGCAGTAGTACATGATGATGCGAAACTCACGCGGAGCGTTTTCCGCCGAAGCCAGCAGCAGCAGAATGGTGAAGATGATGCAGATGGCGAGGTACAGCTCGTTCAGACCCTTGATGCCGTAAGGGTTGTGCGGGCTGTCCCCGAACACGGCGAAGTGCAGCACGATCGCCATGATCAGCAACGGAAAAAAGAAGAAGCGTGAACTGAAATTCGTCATCAACCTGAGTCCTTAGGTATTGGTTCCTTGAGCGCCACAGCCCATCAGGCTGTTTCCAGCGCCCGCTTCTTGATCTTCTTGCGCCGCACCAGCAGACCGGTGAACGCCTTGAAGCTCTGGTAGAACCCGATCTCCTTGGCCCCTTTGCCAAGCTCGAAGCCTTTGTACGAAGGGGTTTTGAGCAACAGCAGCTTCATGGCCAGCAGCCGCGGAAGAATCGTCGTGCGGCGGTAGTACTGGAACGGCTGGATGGCGAAGATGCTGCCCGTATCGAACGCCTCCGCTTTGACAACACCATCGGCCTCCGCGTTGCGAAAAAGTTCGCGGCCTTTTGCGGTGCGTACCAGAATCAGCGAGTTGCCCTCGCGCTCTTCGAACGAGGGGTAGCCTTTTTCATCGCCTTCCCAGCCGTCGGCACAGACGATATCGGCGAACTCGCCGATGCCGTCCGGGCAGATCTTGCAGCGGGTCTGCAGGTGACGGTTGAGCACCTTTCCCCAGGAGTCGTTGTAGGTCATGGTGCGTTCGTCGCCGTTCTTCAGCGTCGCCTTGGTCAGACCCGGCCAGCCGTCGCCGCGGTAGCGGAAGGCGGTGACGTCCTTGCGTTCGACCTCCAGCTTGTCCAGCACCTGCTCGGTACCCTGCAGGCTCGGGGTGCCGGCGCACATGAAGGAGACGATGTAGGGAATGTTTTCTTTCAGGCGGGGATCGTGCTGCTGCATCTGGCGCACCGCGGCGACGTCGCAGGGTTTGCCGATGAACAGGTACTTCTCGGTGGACATGGCCACCCATTTCAGTGCCTCACCGGGGCTTGCCGGCGCGTAGCGGGAGCCGGAGGAGGCGATGATGTTCTGCCGCGAGCGGCTGATGGTGGCGACGTTCTCCAGAGGGTCGGTGTGCGAGGCCTGGATCTGGATGACACCGTCGACCAGGTTCTTCTCCAGGCAATACTGCGCCAGCGCGGAGATCACACCGCCGGAGGAGCCGGCCTGGCGGATCTCGTTATCGGTGGCATAGCCCTTGAGCGTATCGAGGATCTCGCCCCAGATGGGGTGGTAGTTGGCCGACTTGTACGGTCGAATGTCCAGGTTCAGCGCCGGGCAGGACTTGGCGAAGGCGGCGCTGGTCTGCTCGTTGGCAACCGGCTTGTTCTGGTACTGCGCATTGAGCACCGGGCGGTGATAGCCATCGCCGGTCAGACGGATCTTGATGGCGTCGTCATCGGCCACCGAGCTGCACATGCCGCAGCCACTGCACAGGTCGTTGTTGAGCACGCGATTGAGTAAAACTTTCATACCTGCCTTCCCTTGAGCGGCCGGTCGGGCGCGATGCGCGACCGGCAGTATTTAACGAGTTCGGTCATGCGGGCTGGCGCCGCTTGCGGTAGATGGCGAGCACCGCATAACCGTAAATGCCTGTCAGGACGACCATGCCGAGAGTGGACACCCAGGGGGCCGCCTGTATTCCGTGGGACGGAATGAAAATCCAGTAACAGAGCACGGTGATCACGCCCGAGGCGATGATTCCGAAGGTGCGCAAGAAGCCGGTTCCCATGGCCATCAGCTGTACGCCAAGCCCGGCGGCGGTGAAGCGCGCGGCGGTGAAGCAGGCGAACGCCAGCCAGAGGGTGTTCAGCTCCGCGTACTCGGCGCCGAGGAAGTAATCGGTGAACAGCGGGCCGATAAAGAAGAACGCCAGCGCGAAGATCAGCCCCATCCCCGTGTATTCGCCGAGGATGCGCAGGCCGTAGCGGGCTAGCCCGGCGGTCTTGTTGTGCAGCTGATAGGCGAAGCGCGGGATATGCACGCTGGCCAGCAGCACGCTGAACGGCACCGCGCCCTGGATCAGCCGCGAGCCGGCGAAGTAGATGCCAGCGGCCTCGCGGCCGGCGAGGTGGTTGACCAGGATGACGTCCAGTTGGGCGAAGATGTTGGTTGCGCCACTGTCCACCGCGAAGCTCGTGGAAGACTTGAAGCGTTCGCCCAGCACCTTCCAGGAATTGCGCAGGATGCCGCCCAGTTCGAGGATCCTCGACAGGGCGCGAAGGGCGAAGGTGGCGTAGATCAGTCGCGACAGGAGAAACGCCACGCCGATGGCCAGGACGTCGTTGCGCAGCAGAATCGCGGCACCGATCAGGACGAAATGCACCAGCGCCGTCGCCACCACGATTCGGGTTTCGCGGTGGAACTGGCCGATGCTGCGAAAAACCGTCAGACCCAGGTCGCCGTAGGACGAAGCGAGCGTGCCGAGCAGGAACAGCACCGCGGCGAAACGTTCGATGAGGTGCAGGTCGAGCACGAACAGGATCACCGGTAGCAGCACGATGCAGGCCGGCAGCACCAGCACCGACTTCGCCGCCAGGCTGGCCGACATGATCTCGCCGGCCCGCTCGCGTTCGGCACCGATGTCGCGCAGGGCGCGCATGCCGAAGCCATAGTCGGTCACCAGCGCGACGATGGTCGACCAGGTGATGACGATGGAAATGAAGCCGAAGTCGCTCGGCCCCAGCGTGCGCGCGAGGATCAGCAGGGTGCCCAGCTGCACGGCGGTCCGAGCCGCCGTGGTGACCCCCATCAGGGCGTGGTCGCGCATGGTTATCTCTGATACGCGGCCTGAGGCTGATGCAGCGTCGCCAGAATCTGTTCCAGTGCGGCGCTGTAGGCGTCCAGCTTGCGACGGATGATCGCGCCGCTGGCGGCGACCTCGGCCTTGAGCTGTTCACGGTTGTCCAGGTGCGCCAGTACCAGCTCCAGCGCGCTGTCGGTGTCCTCGGTCTTGAGGTCGACCACGCGGTGGTAGTCCAGCGACTGGTAGAGCCCGGCGAACTTGCGGCTGTAGGCCAGCGGCACGACCGGTACGCCCGCGGAAAAGGCACCAATGGTGGCGTGCATGCGCGCGCCGACGAAGAAGTCCATGCCGCTGATATAGGACTTGGCTTCGATCGGCCCCTTGAAGCGCGGCGCCAGCTTGAGCTCCGGATACTGCTGCTGGAGCTGCTGGGAGACGGTGTAGTCGTCTTCGGCGGGGAACCCGATCGGGATCACGTGGGGCACCAGGTGCACCTCGTGGCCGCGCTCGAGCAGGGTACGGATCAGCCGGTCGGTCAGCGCCTTGTAGTCGGCGCGCAGGCCGAACTGGTTGGCCGTGCCTTCGTAGCCGCCATGATGCAGCAGCGCGGAGACACTCAGGCCCACGGCGAGCTTGCTTGGGTCGCGCTGTTCGCTCTGGCGCTCGAAGGGCAGGGCGAAGGCGACGTCGATCACCTCGTCGCGATTGGGGATGTTCAGCTGCTTGAGCACATCGAAGGACTGGTGATCGCGGGCGAAGACCATGGTGCTCTTCTTCATCGCCCAGGCCGAGGCCTTGGTGCCCCAATCGGACTTGAACGGGCCGATGGTCTGCGGCGACAGGATCAGCGGCACGCGGCCACCCAGTGCCATGCCCTTGCTGACCAGCAGCTTGATCAGGCGCTTGGCGCCATAGATGTCGGAAAAGCTGTCGCCCTCGCCGATGTCGAAGATCGCGTCGCAGGAAGCGATAGCCCGATACAGGCCGTGCGGGTTCTTCAGCAGGGCCTTCTCGTTGAACTCGATGAATTCGTAGTTGAAGCGTTCGGTGGACGGCGGGTAATCACAGGGGCCGGAGGAGCCGATGATCAGGAACTCCGGGGTGATGCCACATTTGCGGGCGGCTTCGTCGATCAGCAGCATGTTGGAAATGCTCAGCGCGCCAACCCCGAGGTTGCCGGATGAGAACGAATGCCACAGCAGTCCGAATTTCATGTTCGAGTCACTCCAGAATCAATCAGCAATTTGCGCAGGTGTAGGGCCGATGGCCGTGCAGTCGTTGGCCAGGTGCTTGCGCATGAGCTCCATCTGCGGACGGTCTTTGCCGTTGCGCGGCTCGATCGCAAGCTTGTAGGTGCCCCAGCCGGGGCCGCCGGCCCAGTACGCGCTGGGCACGCAGTTGTCGTTCAGGTAGGCGAGCAGGTTGTCCATCGCTTGCGCCGCTTCGGGCAGGTCGTCGGGGATGCCGTACTCGCCGAGGAAGCCTTTCTGGCCATGCTTCTGCAGCCACTCGATGAATGGCCGCGCGCGTTCGACGCCGATCATCGGATCGATGTTTCGGCTGGTCTGGGCCATGTACTTGCCGGAGAAGTCGTCGTCGAAGTACAGGTGCGCCTCGTAGATGAGGCGGTCGGCCGGGTCGTTGATCAGGAAATTGGCGTTCACCAGCGGCCAGTGATAAGCGCTCGACCAGCGCTCGCCCTCGATGAAGATCAGCGTCTGGTCGTCGACTTCGCGGATCGCATCGACCGCCGCCTGGGCTGCGCCCGGCCAGAGGCCCACGGTGCTGTGCGGCTCGTTCATGATGTCGTAGCCGAGCAGGCCCGGGTGACCCTTGAAGCGCTCGGCCAGCTTGCGCCACACCGAGGCATAGGCTTCGTAGGGCACCTTGCTCGAGCCGATGAGTTCGCCGTGGTAACGACCATAGTTGTGCATGTCCAGAATGACCTTCTGGCCGTTCTGTGCGGCCAGATCCAGGGTCTTCTTCAACAACCGGATCTGGTCGAAGTTCAATCCGGAATCGAGCGAGTGCTGCACGCGCTCCCAGATGAACGGAAAGCGGATCAGGCGGATGCCCTGATCGGCGTAGTACTTGAAGTGTTTCTTCTCGGGGTAGAAGTAGTGAGTGCCGTTCTTGCCCGGCGTGATGTGCGGGGCGAAGCCGGCACCGGAGATGTTGACCCCGTGCAGGGCCAGGCCTCCTTCGTCATTGACAGGCCAGTCGGCGGCGCACACGCCGACAGCCGACAGCGCGGCGGCCAGGACCACTGCCAGTCGGGTCGAGCGCATTGCAGGCCGGTTGGAGTGTCTGGTCATCGCTAAACACCTATCTTCAAGCAAAAAAAATGTCCGCTGACGCTCGCAAGGTCAGTGTCGGGCAGATACGAAAAAAAAAGGGTGGCGTTCGGCATGGCGACGGGGGTTGACCCCGCCGCCGTGCGAATCACTTACTTATTGGTGCTGGCGTATTCGTACTGGTAGTAGCCGTACTCGCCATAGGTGGATGCCTTGCGGACCACGGCGTTGAAGATCACGCCCTTGACCAGCAGGCCGTTCTGCTCGAGGCGCCGCTTGGCCGCTTCGATTTCCTTCAGGCCGTTCAGGCCGTAGCGGGTGACCATCAGCGTGGTACCTGCCTGGCTGCCGACCAGCGCGGCGTCGGTGACCGCCAGGATCGGCGGGGTATCGAAGATCACCAGGTCGTACATGTGGCTGATCTCCTTGACGAAGCGCGAGAAGTTCTCGTGCATCAGCAGTTCCGACGGGTTCGGCGGCAACTGGCCATGGGTGATCACGTGGAGGTTGTTCAGCTGGGTCTTCTGGATGGCATCGAACAGGGTGATGCGACCGGAGAGGATATCGGACAGACCCTTGTCGCCATCGCAACGCATGACCTTGTGCAGGTAACCCTTGCGCATGTCGGCGTCGATCAGCAGTACACGCTTGCCGGACTGAGCGACAACGGCGGCCAGGTTGGTGGTGACGAAGGACTTGCCGACTGCCGGGCTCGGACCGGTGATCATCAGGACGTTGTTCTTGGCCTCGATCATCGCGAAGTGCAGGCTGGTGCGCAGGCTGCGCATGGCCTCGGTGGCGAGGTCGGCCGGGTCGTTGATGGTCAGCAGGTAGGATGCAGTGCTCTTGTCGCGCTTGAAGTTGGCCAGGCGCTTCTCCAGCGTGGCCTGCTTCTCGGTGAAGGGAATCGAGGCGTAGACCGGGGTGCCGGTGCGTTCGATGTCCTCCGGATTCTCCACGCCGCGCTTGAGTGCTTCACGCACATAGACGAAGGCGGTGGCGAGCAGGGCGCCGAGCAGGGTGGCGACGATGACTACCAGCGGCTTGTTCGGCTTGACCGGGTTTTCCAGGTCTGCCGCGGCGTGGTCGATGATGCGCACGTTACCCACGGTGCCGGCGCGGATGATGTCCAGCTCTTGGGTCTTGTTCAGCAGCATGGAGTAGGTTTCCGAGGAAACTTCCACGTCGCGGGTCAGGCGCAGCAGTTCCTGCTGGGTCGACGGCAGGGTGTCGATCTGCTTCTCCAGCTGGTCCTTCTGCATCTGCAGCTGGTTGATCTGGTTCATCAGCGCCTGGAAGTTCGGGTGCTGACGAGTGAAGCGACGTTCCATCTCGGTGCGCTTGAGGTTCTGCTCGGAGATCTGCTTTTCCAGGTCGACGATGCGATCGAGCACCGACTGGGTTTCTGCGGTGATATCCACCGAGCGGGAGCCGGTCTGGTACTTGTTCAGCGCGGTCTGGGCAGCCTCGAGGTTGCGGCGTACGGCCGGAACCTGCTCGTTGAGGAACTCCAGGCTCTGGGTCGCTTCCGCAGCGTTACGGGCAACGTTCTGATCGACGTAGCGGTTGGCCACTTCCTCCAGCACGCGGATGGCGTGTTGCGGATCCGGGTCTTCCAGGGTCACGTTGACGATGCCCGACTGCTTGCCGCGCTCGGCGGCGGACAGGCGCTGCTGATAGCTCTCCGTGGTGTTGTAGGTGCGATTCTTGATCACGGTGAAGGTGGTGCCGGGGCGAGCGTTCAGCTCGGCCACGGTGACGCGGTAGCCTTCATTCTCTACCGGCTCGCCGGTGACGCCCTGTACCACGACTTCGCCGTCTTCATCGCGCAGGATGAAGCCATTGTTCTCGGCGGCTTCCAGCGTCAGCTCCTTGCCATGCACCTTGTCCGGTACTTCCAGCTGGGTGACCTTCAGTACTTCGCCACCCCAGGCGTAAGCGCCGAGGCCGGTCGGGTACCAGCCCAGCTCGCCTTCTTCGGTCGGTTCGAAGCGCCGGGCCATGAAGCCGCCGATGATCGGGAAGTGGTGGGGCTTGATGATGATGTCGAGGTTCAGGTTGCTGACCGCGCCACCCACCACCGAGCGCGACTTGAGCAGCGCGATCTCGGTCTGTGCCGGCGATACCGGCGGGTTGTTGTTGACCACGTCGGTCAGGCTCGGCAAGCCGCTCTTGGGTTCGATCTGGATCATCGCGCTGGCGAGATAGACCGGTGTTGCGAGCAGCGCATAGGCGATGCCCAGGGCCGCGAAGAAGCCGGTGATGCCCAGAATGAGCATGCGGTTGTTGATGAAGGTGTCAAAGAGGTGGGCCAGGTCGATGTCCTTGTCCTCTTTGGTTTCATAGATTGGGCGGGGCATGGTTGTCATCGAAGTTCCTTCTTCATTTCAGGTAAGGAAGCCAGCTCTCGACGGATTTCGTCAGGAGATTGTGGACATGTTCAAAAGCGGGTTTGGATTGGCGGTAGGGGTCCGGAATTTCCAGGTTGTCCTGCCATTTGCCGATGAGAAACGTCTTGCCGTGGACCTCGGGTGCAATCTGGCGAATGTGTTGAATGTGGCTGTTCTCCATCGCCAGGATCAGGTCGGCCTGGTGCAGCATGTGACTGTCGACCTGGCGCGCACAGTGGGCGGGGAGTTCCAGCCCGTGGTCCTGCAGTACTTCATGGGCGGTTTTGTCCATGGGGTTACCTACTAGTGCGCCAATGCCCGCCGAACTGATCGTCAGGCCCTGGCCGCTGAGTCTGTGCGCGAACAACGCTTCGGCGGTTGGGCTCCGGCAGATGTTCCCGACACAGACGATCAAAATGTTCTTGAACATGGGTTCAACCTCGTGGCTGCAAGGTCGCAGCCGCCGGGATTCGGCCCGTGATGAACGAATGTGAGATTTTGGGCAGTGTCATTAGTTCCTTCCTGTCACGCCTTTGTGCGGCGTGACTTTTTCCAGTCTTTTCGGCGGCGCGCGGAGCGTGCGTCGATCAGTACACGTCCTTGTTCAGCAGCAGCGCCGGCGGGGTGCGTACGAGGATGTAGAGGTCGAACCAGACCGACCAACGCTCGATATAGTCGAGGTCGAACTCGACGCGTTTCTCGATCTTCTCCAGCGTGTCGGTCTCGCCGCGGTAGCCGTTGATCTGCGCCCAGCCGGTGATGCCGGGTTTGACGCGATGACGTGCCGAGTACTCGGCCACGGCGTCCTCGAACAGCACGCCGGCAGCCTTGGTGGCGGTGGCATGTGGGCGCGGACCGACCATGGACATGCTGCCGAGGAAGACGTTCAGCAGCTGTGGCAACTCATCGAGGCTGGTCTTGCGGATGAAGCGGCCGACACGGGTGATGCGATCGTCGCCACGGGTGGTCTGCCGATCGGCGTTGGCGTCGGACTTCTCGTGGTACATCGAGCGGAACTTGAAAACCTCGATCAGCCGGTTGTTGTAGCCGTAGCGCTTTTGCTTGAAGAGCACCGGACCCGGCGAGTCGAGCTTGATCGCCAGCGCGATGAGCAGCATCACCGGCGCGGCAGCGAGCAGGGCGATGCTGGAGATGACGATGTCTTCCAGCCGCTTGAAGAAGGGCGACCAGCCACGCAGCGGCAGGTCCGACGCGATCAGGGTGGGCAGGCCGCCGACTTCGGTGATGCGCTTGTCGGCGTGGCGGAAGGCGACCATGTCCGGTACCAGCAGGACGTTGACCGGCAGCTTGCGCAGTTCGTTGATCAGCTGGCCGATGCGGCTGTCGGCGAACCAGGGCAGGGCGACCAGCACCTGGGTGACCTTTTCCTCGCGGATCATGCGTTCCAGATCGCGGGTGTTGCCGAGCAGGGGCAGGTTGGCCAGTTCCTTCGGCAACCGCTCGAGGCGGTCATCGATGAAGCCCAGCACGCCGGTGCGGATGTCGCGATGGTTCTGCAGGTGTTCGGCCACGCGCAGGCCGTTCTCGGTACCGCCGAGGATTACTGCGTTCTGCAGGAACATGCCCCGCGCCATCAGGCGGCGGAACAGCGCGAGCATGGCCAGGCGCTCGGCGCCGAACAGGACGGCGCTGGTGAAGAACCAGAACACCAGATGTTTGGTTTCCAGGTAACTGAACAGGCCCATGCCCTGATGCATGAAGATCAGGAAGCTGAACGCTGCGGCCCAGGCCACGAGCATGACGCGGAAGCGCAACAGGGTGCTGAACACTTCTTCGCTATAGATGCCGACGGTCTGGAAGATGATGACGCTGAGTACCGCGAAGAAGCCGAGGAATGCGCTGAACGGGCCGCTGGCGGGAAGTTCCATGAACGCCAGCAGGAGTAGCCCGGGCAGGATCGACGTGAGGCCGTGGATCAGGCGAATGCTGGCAAGGAAGTAATCGACGAAACTCGGGTGAGCATATTCAAGGGTTCCAACAGACTGTACGCGCATACAAGGCTCCATCCTCAGCTCAAAGCTGGCTCAAATCTCGAATTAATCGCCGCGGAACGCGGGGGATTGATAGCAGGCCGCCATCGCAACCGTGATCGGGACTCCTGCTCCGACCGTGCCTCTCCGGATGAGTTCAGTAGGAGTCAGTGGGCCGCCAAAAAAATGAGCGGGCCCGCAAAATGCGCGCAAATAGCTGTTTTGAAAGCGCTTTGAGCGGCGCCCGAGATGAGCGTGGCGGGCTAAGCAGGACGCGGATAATGACGGGCGGTGCGATACATCGAAGTTTTGGATTAATACCGCTGCGCTTGTTGCGCACAACTTCCGACCCCGGCCCCGGTCTTATGCAGCGGTGCCAATTGCGAGGAATGAACTGCCATGGGCGATGCCAAGGCGCTGCTGATACTGCATGGAAAACAGGCGCTCAACGATGAGGTACGCGAGGCGGTTAAACAGCGTCGCGAGGCGGGGTGGGATCTGGCGGTTCGTGTCACCTGGGAGCCAGGCGATGCGCAGCGGCTGGTGCGCGAGGCGCTGGATGCGGGCTATCCGACCCTGATTGCCGGTGGCGGCGACGGCACCTTGCACGAGGTGGCCGCGGCCATGCTGGAGATACAAGCGGACGCCAGCCTCGCGCTGCTGCCGCTGGGGAGTGCAAACGACTTCGCCAAGGCTGCCGGCATACCGCTCGACCCGGTCGAGGCACTGGGTTTGCTGGAGCAGCCGGCGCAAGTGATCGATATCGGCGCAATGAACGGCCATCCCTTCGTCAACATGGCCACCGGGGGCTTCGGCTCAAAGGTCACCGCGAGCACCTCCGAGGAGCTCAAGCGGGTGCTGGGTGGCGGCGCCTATCTGCTCACCGGCCTGACGCGCTTTGCCGAGATCCATTCCGCGAAGGGTCGTTTCAGCGGGCCGGGCTTCGATTGGGAAGGGGAGTTCCTGGCGCTGGGCATCGGCAACGGGCGACAGGCCGGCGGTGGCCAGCTGCTCTGCCCGCAGGCGACGATCGACGATGGGCTGCTGGACGTCTGCATCGTGCCGGCACCGGCGGATGCCGTCGGGACCCTGGGCACGCTGCTCAGCGGTGGTCTGCTTGGGGTCGATGCGGTGTCGGTCAGTGCCCGGGTGCCCTGGCTCGAGGTCGAGGCGCCGACGGCGATCAACATCAATCTGGACGGCGAACCCTTCACAGGCGCCAGTCTGCGCTTCGATGTCCGCCCGCGGGCTTTGCGCCTGCACGTGCCCCCGGAGTCGCCGCTGCTGCAACGAAATCTCCGGGCGCAGTGATATGGGCGAAGCCGGCAGCCGGTAAGCTGGGAAAAAAGTGGTGAACGGTACATAAAGCCGAAGGGGATGCGGCCGATATGCCTCTTACCATGTTTTCCCAAGGAGCCTGGAAATGGCCGGCATTCTCGATTCAGTCGATCAACGCACCCGCCTCGTGGGGCAGAATCGCCTGGAAATTCTCATGTTCCGGCTCGGCGGGCGGCAGAAGTTCGCCATCAACGTCTTCAAGGTGCAGGAAGTTGTCCAGCTGCCGAAGATGACGCTGATGCCGCACCGACACAGTTCGGTGTGCGGCGTGGTCAACCTGCGCGGGCAGACCCTGCCGGTGGTCGATCTGTCGCGAGCCATCGGCCTGCGGCCGCTGGTGCCGGACGAGCGCAGCACCATCATCGTCACCGAGTACAACCGCACCGTGCAGGCCTTTCTGGTCGGTGGCGTGGACCGCATCGTCAACCTGAACTGGGAAGCGGTGATGCCGCCGCCGACTACCGCCGGCCGGCAGCACTACCTGACTTCGATCACCAAGGTCGACGATGAGCTGGTGGAAGTGATCGACGTGGAGAAGGTGCTCGCCGAGATCGTCCCCTATGACACCAACATCTCCGCCGAGCGGCTGGCCGATCCGATCCTCGAGCGTGCTCGTGGCCGGGAAGTGCTCTGCGTGGACGATTCCTCGGTGGCCTTGGCTCAGCTGCGCGAAACCCTCAGCCAGCTCGGCCTGAAGATCCACACCGCAAGCGACGGCTTGAAGGGCCTGAACATGCTCAAGGCGTGGGCCGACGCCGGCGAAGTGCTCACCGACAAGCTGCTCATGGTGTTCACCGATGCCGAGATGCCGGAGATGGACGGCTATCGCCTGACCACCGAGATTCGCCACGATCCGCGTCTGCGGGACCTCTATGTGGTGCTGCACACGTCTCTGTCGGGTAGCTTCAACCTGGCCATGGTGCAGAAGGTCGGTTGTGACAACTTCCTCTCCAAGTTCCAGCCGGAAAAACTGGTGGACGTGATCCAGGACCGCCTGAAGCTGGACGAGCAGGCCTGACAGCCCGCCTGTAGCCGGCTGCTGAACCACGCAGCCGCCCCTGCTATGCTGCTGCGCTTTCCCCCAAGGAGGCGCAGCATGCATCTCTCCTCGCTCTATCGCTTCCCTCTCAAGTCGGCGGCTGGCGAATCGCTGCAGCGCTGCGCCAGCGATTCGCTTGGTCTGCTCGGCGATCGGCGCTGGATGGTGGTTGCCGCCGGCACCGGGCGCTTTCTCACCCAGCGCGTACTGCCGCGTATGGCTTTGCTGCAGGCGCATTGGCAAGGCGATACAGCGTTGAAGCTGGCGGCGCCCGGCATGCCGGAGCTGCTGGTGCGAGTACCGGATGACAAGACGATGCGCTGTGTGCAGGTCTGGAGCGCCAACCCGGTGGTACCGGATGCTGGTGAGACCGCCGCGGCCTGGCTCTCTGACTTTCTCGGGCAGGCCTGCCGGCTCGTGTACCTGCCGGAGGACGACGGCATTCAGGTCGATCTGGATTATGCGCGGCTCGGCGAGCGTACGGCCTTCAGTGACGGGTTTCCCTTTCTGCTGATCGGTCAGGCGTCGCTGGACGATCTGGCCCGACGTGTAGGGCGTCCACTGGAGATGCTGCGCTTTCGACCGAACCTTGTCGTCAGCGGGGCCGAGCCCTATGCCGAGGATGGCTGGAAGCGCATCCGTATCGGCCAGCTGACCTTCCGTGTGGTCAAGCCCTGTTCGCGCTGCGTCATCCCCACGCTCGACCCGGCCACTGGCGAGCGCGCGCCCGATCGGGAGCCACTGAATACGTTGCTGTCGTATCGCAAAGGGCCGGGCGGGGTGTTTTTCGGCCAGAATCTGATCGCCGAAGGGCGCGGCGAGCTGGAAGTCGGAATGCCGGTCGAGCGGCTGGAGTGAGAAACGGCCGCGCCCGGACGGTGTGCCGTCCGGGCCGGCTGCGCGTCACTGCGATTCGAAATAACGCTCGTGCCACTCCACCAGCGGTTGGGGTGAATTCAGCTTCTGCCCGTAGATCACCGAGTAGGTCAGCACGTTCTGCACGTACTGGCGGGTCTCGTCGAACGGAATGTTTTCCACCCACACATCGAACGACAGGTGCTCGGCGTTGCGCAGCCACTGGCGCACACGACCGGGGCCGGCGTTGTAGGCGGCCGAGGCCAGTACACGGTTGCCGTTGAACTGCCCGTAGATCTGGCTGAGATAGGCAGTGCCCAGCTGGATGTTGGTGGTGGGGTTCAGGACCTGCTGCGGCGAAGCCAGCGGGATGTTGAAGCGCTTGGCGGTTTCCTTGGCGGTTGCGGGCATCAGCTGCATCAGGCCGGTGGCGCCGACATGGGAGCGGGCATCGGCCATGAAGGCGCTTTCCTGGCGGGTGACGGCGAACGCCCAGCTGGGATGGATCTCCCGCGCCCGCGCGGCCTGTACCAGGGTGTTGCGGTGGGCCATGGGGAAGCGGATATCCAGATCATCCCAGTACTGCGCCTGGCTGATGGTGCGGATGGCCGGGAAGTACCACTCCTTTTCATAGGCGATGCGTGCCTGCGCGACCATCTCGTCGCGGCTGAACAGCCGACTGACGTGATACCACTCGCGGCGGCCATCGACGATCTGCCCGCGGTCGTGGAATTCCAGTGCGCGGCGAATACCGGCGGTATTGCGCACCTTCTGCACGACCTTCGGATCGAGCGCCAGTGGCTGATGGTTCAGCTTGTACGGCGCCTGGATGCGGTCGGCCGACAGGAAGCCGTAGAAATCCCGCTCTTCGGCCACCGGCTTATAGAGCAGGGCCGCCTGCTTGCTCTCCGGTTTGGCCAGCTGCAGGCTGCGCGCCTGCCAGTAGCGCCAGCGATTGGTATTGGCCAGTTCATCGGGAAAACGCTGTGTCAGCCGGTACGCTTCATCCCACTGGCCCTGGCGCAGCAGCAGACGGGTGCGCCACTCGGTGACGGTGTTGTCGCGCAGCTCGGGATCGTACTCGGCCATCACCTTGAGCGCGCGGCTGTCGAAGCGCTTGGCCAGGGTCAGCCCGATCTGCCGGGCAATGGCGACCTTTTCCTCGGGCGAAAACGCAAAGCGGCGGGCGTAGCCGTCGAGCAAATTGAGCGCCTGCTCCGGGTCCTGGCGCGCGAGGCGCCGCAGGCCGATCGAAACGACGTCGGCCATCGCCGGGCTGGTCGGCGAGAAGCGTTCAGACTGGCGAAGCATCTGCGGTTTCTGCGCCACGTCGATCATCAGCTGCCCCTGGCTCTGCAGCGTAGGCAGACGTTTCACCAGGAAGCTGGCGACCCCGTAATTGCCGCTCTCCACGGCCAGCTTGGTGCGCTTCCAGCGCCGGTCTTCGGTCAGGAGACCCTTGGATTCCCAGAGTTCGAACAGCGGGTCGCAGGAATTGTGCTGCGACTTGCCCACCAGCCACAGCCGCTCGGTTGCGGCGTCAGCGCCCGGGAGACCGTTGCGCAGCTGATACTGCGCGAACAGGCAGTCCAGTTCGGTGAAGTTCATCTTCGGATCGTAATAGCGGGTAAAGGTCTGCCAGTCGCCGCGGGCGGCCAGCAGGCGCAGCCAGCGCAGCTTCATCCAGTTGATCTGAGGCAGGTCGCCGTGTTCGGCGAGAAACTTCTCGACTTCCTGATTGCTGGCCGACTTCAGCCGATGGGTCAGCTCGTCATAGGCGAGGTAGGGCTCGAGCGGATAGTCGCGCAAGGCGCTCTGGTAACGGCGATAGGGGCCTGCATCGCCCTTGGCCAGGGCCTGCTTGGCCTCATCGTAATACTGGCGTTGCTGGCTGAGACTGGCGGCGGACGCATCCAGGCCAATGGCAGAAACGAACAGGCAGAAACACAAACTGGAGAGTCGGCCGCGCATGGTACATCCGTAAAACGGGGGGCGTTGAGATGACAGGCGACGTGCTGTACCGGGCGGCACAGGAGACGGCCTGCTGCAGGAGCTAGCTTAGCTTGCCGCACCGGCCAGTTAAACGAGCATTAAGCTCCGGTAACAAACAAAACCACTCTTCCGACGAGCGTACGGCGACAGGGGTGCAAGTCGCCGACAGACGGGAGGCCGGCGCGGCCGCTCGGCAGCGATAAATCATCGGATCCGACCGGGTTCATGGTCGCCATCCTGCTAGAATGCGCGCCCTGTTTTCGGAGGTAGCCATGACCCTGCTCAAGTTCACCGATGTATCTCTCGCCTACGGCACCACGCCGTTGCTGGATGGCGTGTCCTGGCAGATCGCGCGGGGCGAGCGGGTCTGCATCATCGGCCGCAACGGGACGGGCAAATCCAGCATGTTGCGCCTGGTCAAGGGCGATCGCAGCGCTGACGACGGCGAAATCTGGCGCGCGCCGGGACTGAAGATCGGCGAACTGCCACAGGAGCTGCCGCGGGCCGACGACCGCACGGTCTTCGATGTGGTCGCCGAAGGCCTGTCCGGGGTAGGCGAGCTGCTCGCCGAGTACCATCACCTGAGCATGAACATTCAGGATCAGGACGACCTCGACAAGCTCATGCATGTTCAGCAGGCCCTGGAAGCCAAGGATGGCTGGCGCTTGCAGCAGCTGGTGGAAAGCACGCTCAGCCGTCTGCAGCTGCCCGCCGATCGCACCCTTGCCGAGTTGTCCGGGGGCTGGCGGCGTCGAGTGCTGCTGGCTCAGGCGCTGGTGTCCGAACCCGACCTGCTGCTGCTCGACGAACCCACGAACCACCTGGACATCGGCGCCATCGCCTGGCTGGAGGAAGCGCTGACCGGCTTCAACGGTGCCGTGCTGTTCATCACCCACGACCGCGCCTTCCTGCAGAACCTGGCGACCCGCATTCTGGAGCTGGACCGTGGCCACCTGATCGACTGGAACGGCGATTACGCCAGCTTCCTGGTGCACAAGGAACAGCAGCTGGCCGCGGAGGAAACCGCCAACGCCCTGTTCGACAAGAAGCTCGCCCAGGAGGAAGTGTGGATTCGCCAGGGCATCAAGGCGCGGCGCACCCGCAACGAAGGCCGGGTGCGTGCCCTCAAGGCGCTGCGTGCCGAGCGCAGCGAGCGCCGTAATGTGCAAGGCAAGGCGACTTTCCAGGTGGAAACCGCGGAAAAGTCCGGCAAACAGGTTGTCGTTGCCGAGCACATCAGCTTCGCTCATCCGGGCGGCGAACCGCTGATCCGCGACTTTTCCCTCGTCATTCAGCGCGGCGACCGCATCGGCCTGCTCGGCGCCAACGGTACCGGCAAGACCACGCTGCTCAAGCTGCTGCTGGGTGAACTGCAGCCCAGCAGCGGCTCGATCGAGTTCGGCACCAAGCTGGAAGTGGCGTATTTCGACCAATTGCGTCACCAGCTGGAGCTGGAGAAGACCGTGGTGGACAACCTCGCCGAAGGCCGCGAATTCATCACCATCGATGGGCAGAACCGCCACGTGCTGAGCTACCTGGGCGACTTCCTGTTCAGCCCGCAGCGTGCGCGCACGCCGGTCAAGGCGCTGTCCGGCGGTGAGCGGGCACGGCTCTTGCTGGCGAAGCTGTTCAGCAAGCCGGCCAACCTGCTGGTGCTCGACGAGCCGACCAATGATCTCGATGTGGAAACCCTCGAACTGCTCGAAGAGGTGCTGCTCGGCTTCCAGGGCACGGTGCTGATGGTCAGCCACGATCGGGCCTTCCTCGACAACGTGGTCACCAGCACGCTGGTGTTCCAGGGCGGTGGCGAGGTGCGCGAGTACGTCGGTGGCTATCAAGACTGGCTGCGCCAGGGCGGTTCGCCGCGTCTGCTGGGCGTTGCCGACTCCGCTGCGCAGGCGAAGGAGGCCGGCAAGGCGCAGGGGGCGGCGCCTGCTCCCGCTCCGGCGCCGGCCGAAGCGGCACCGGCGAAGAAGAAGCTCAGCTACAAGCTGCAGCGCGAACTGGAGGCGCTGCCGGGCAAGATCGATGAGGCCGAGAAGGCCATCGAGGCGCTGCAGGCGGACATTTCCGATCCGGCGTTCTATCAGCAGGCGCCCGAGGCGACCGCCGCGGCGCTGGCCCGCCTCGAGGCGCTACAGCTCGAGCTCGACGGGCTGCTGGAGCGTTGGGCCGAACTCGAGGAGTGATCGCACGCTGTGGGCCCCGGCGGCGCCCGCGAAGACGGGAGCCGCTGCACGGCGGAGCGGGTCCCGGTCACGGCTTATGAGATGGATCAATGCCATGCGCGCTGGCGCGTAGTTAAGTATCCGGAAAAGGATCAGCAGTCATGATGGAGCGTTAATGGCAATCGAATACCGCATCACCCTGGATGACGAACACGATTTCAGTTACCGGATTGAGCTGGATCGTGATTACGACCAGGAGGCCGCCGCCCAGGCGCCAAAATGGACCCGCCTCGATCATCAGCGTTGCTCCAACTGCCCGCTCAGCAAGGACGATTTCAGCCATTGTCCCGCCGCCGTGGACCTGCATCGGGTAATCGAGGACTTCCAGGGGCTGCCCGCCGTGCAGAAGGCTCTGGTCTGGGTGCGTACCCCCGAGCGCGAATACACCAAGCAGGTCGGACTGGACGAGGGCTTGCGGGCGCTGCTCGGAGTGATCATGGCGACCAGTGCCTGCCCGGTGCTCGGCCGGCTCAAACCCATGGCCAAGCAGCATCTGCCGTTCGCCAGCAATCATGAGTTCGTGCTGCGGGCCGTGTCGCTCTACCTGGCGCGACAGTATTTCAATCTGCGCGAAGGGCGCCATGCCGATTGGGAGCTGCGGGGGCTGGTGCGCTCATTCCAGCAACTGCAGCTGGTCAACCAGGCGTTCTGGCAGCGCATTCACGATACCTGTCACGCCGACTCCAACCTCAAGGCCTTTCTGACCTTCTTCTCGATGGCGTCCAGCCTGACCTATTCGCTGGAGACGCAGCTGCAGAAGATCCGCCCCTTGGTGATGAGCGCGGGCGAGGGCGTGGAGCTCTTCTGATCATCGCGACCGCGCAGCGCCATCACGCTACGCGGTCGGGGCTGTCATTCCGCTTTTTTCAGGCGCACGGCCAACACGTCGCACGGCGCGCCATGCAGGATGTCGTTGGCGGTGGAGCCGAGCAGCAGCGCAAGGCCGTGGCGGCCGTGGCTGCCGACCACGATCAGGTCGCAGCGCTGCTCCTTGGCCAGCCGATGCACTTCCTGGCGAGGCTGCCCATAAGCCAGGTGGCGATTTTCCGGAGCCAGACCAGGATAGCTGTCGGCAAAGCCGTTCATGCGCTCGCGGGCCTGATCGAACTGCTGTTGCTGCAGCATCGAAAGATCCATCGGCACGTCACCGCCGAACGCCATGGCCATCGGTTCGATGATATGCACCAGGCTCAGTTTGGCGTTGGAGGTGCTGGCGAGCGACTGCGCGCGAGCGACAACCGGATGGCATTCTTCGGTCAGGTCGATGGCGACCAGTATGTGTTGGTAGGGCATGGCGCGTTTCTCCTTGCGTGCCGGTCGCCAGAGGCAGTGGTCGTCCCGGCGGTATCTGGGTGATTACCCTTTCGTTTAACAGGTTTATACGACCTTGCGTCGGCCCCCGCCAGTGGCTTGTTGTCACCATCGATGACGGTGACCGGGCAGGGGCTGCTATCATGGCCGCCTTCTTTTTTGCGTCGCTGTCATGCTCGCCGCGTCGCCGCAGGTACGAGAAACGCCAATGCCGATGTTCGAATCCGATTATTCGCTTGCCTGGGCCCTGTATGGGCTAGCCGCGCTGGGCTGCCTGTTGTTCTGGTTCCGGGTGACGCGCTGGATGTGGCGCTGGTTGCGCGAGCCGCTGCGATTGATCGCGGCCGTGCTGCTGTTCACGCCGACCATCGTCGACCCGGCGAAGGAACTGTTCGCGCCCGCCGTGGCCATTACTGCCATGGACCTGGCGTTCAAGGTCGGCAACAACGCCTGGCGAGCGGTGGCGGATCTTGCGATGTACGGCTTGATCGCCTTCGCGCTGTATCTGCTGCTGGTCGCCATTCGCTGGCCGCTGGAGCGCAGGTACGGCCGGCGCGACGAAGCCGTTGCGGACGAGGACCCACGCACGCTGCGCGAGCGCATGGAAGATGAGCACGATGATGAGCCGGACTACACCCCATCGCGTGGCCGGATGCGCACCGAGCCGCGGATCTGAGCGCAGCCAAACATAGGTTACGAACCTCCATCGGGAGATGACGCATGTGCGAGCTGCTTGGCATGAGCGCCAACGTGCCCACCGATATCGTGTTCAGCTTCACCGGCCTCATGCAGAGAGGCGGCAAGACCGGGCCGCACAAGGACGGCTGGGGCATCGCCTTCTATGAAGGGCGCGGACTACGGCTGTTCCAGGACCCGGTGGCCAGCTGCGAGTCGGAAGTGGCGAGGATGGTGCAGAACTATCTGATCAAGAGCGAAGTGGTGATCGGCCACATCCGCCACGCCAATGTGGGCAAGGTTTCGCTGGTCAATACCCATCCTTTCGTTCGCGAGCTGTGGGGGCAGCACTGGTGCTTCGCGCATAACGGCCAGCTCGCCGACTTCGAGCCGCCTAAGGGCATCTACCGCCCGGTTGGCGACACCGACAGCGAGCGCGCCTTCTGCGACCTGCTGAACCGCATCCGCCTGGATTTCCCGGACCGCTGCCCACCGGACAACCTGCTGCCGGTTCTGCTTGGCGCCTGCGTCGAATACCGCCGCAAGGGAGTCTTCAACTGCCTGCTGAGCAATGGCGAATGGCTGTTCAGCTTCTGCAGCACCAAGCTCGCCGAGATCACCCGGCGCGCGCCGTTCGGGCCGGCGCAGCTGAGGGACGCCGAGCTGACGGTGAACTTCCATGCCGAAACCACACCGGACGACGTGGTCACCGTCCTGGCCACCGAGCCGCTGACGAACAACGAACAATGGACGCTGCACGAGCCCGGCCAGTGGAGTCTATGGCGCCTCGGCGAGTGTATCGCCCGGGGGAGGGTGGCCGAGTGTTGAGGAGTTATCTGCGTCTGACCCTGTTCGCCTTCGGCCTGCTGGTCGGCATCCAGGTGCCGGGATTCATCGAGGCCTATGCGCAGCATGTCGAGGCGCGACGGCTGGAGGCTCAGCAGGGCCTGCAGGGCTTTCAGCAGACGGCGCAGCGCTTCTTCGGCGGCGATCTGGATGCCCTGGTGCGGCATTATCAGGACAGCGACGACCCGGTGTTCCAGAGCGATGCGCAGAGCGTGGAGCAGCTGGTAAGCCGGGCGCGGATGCTGGAGCGCGAATGGCAGGCGATGCAGGGACCGTGGTACGCACGGGCCGCGCACGTCTTGCTTGGCGCACAGCGCAGTCTGCGCGAGCAGGTCTGGAGCAGCTACCGCTTCCAGGTCCTGTTGGCGCCCGAGGCCATCGCCTGGGGTCTGAGCTGTGCGTTGCTGCTGGCCTGGCTGGTGGAGAGCCTGTTGCTGGCCGCCAGTTTCCCGCTTCGCTCGCGGGCGCGACGCTACCGGCCGTATCGCTGAGCACCATCGCCGTGCGCTCAGCGGCCGCCGCCCAGGTGCTGACCGCTCACTTGGCCAGGAACTTCATCCCTTCCTCGAGCCCACTGAGGGTCAGCGGGTACATCCGGTCTTCTACCAGCTCGCGAACGATCCCGGTGGAGGTGGTGTAGCCCCAGGTATCCTTGGGATAGGGGTTGATCCAGATGAGCTTCTTGTACTTCTCCATGAAGCGCTGCATCCACACGTAGCCTGCTTCCTCGTTCCAGTGCTCGACGCTGCCGCCCGGCTGGGTGATCTCATAGGGCGCCATCGCCGCGTCACCGACGAACACCACCTTGTAGTCCGCGCCGTACTTGTGCAGCACATCCAGCGTCGAGGTGCGCTCCGACGTGCGGCGGAAGTTGTTCTTCCACACCGATTCGTAGATGAAATTGTGGAAGTAGAAGTACTCCAGGTGCTTGAACTCGGTCTTGCAGGCAGAGAACAGCTCCTCGCAGACCTTAACGTGGGCGTCCATCGAGCCGCCGATATCGAACAGGATCAGCAGCTTCACCGCGTTGCGCCGCTCCGGTCGCATCTGAATGTTGAGCAGGCCAGCATCGCGCGCGGTATGGTCGATGGTGCCGTCGATGTCCAGTTCGTCCGCCGCGCCCTGACGGGCGAACTTGCGCAGGCGGCGCAGGGCGATCTTGATGTTGCGCGTACCGAGTTCGACCTGGTCGTCGAGGTTCTTGTATTCGCGTTGGTCCCAGACCTTCACCGCCTTGCCCTGGCGTTTGCCGGCATCGCCGATGCGGATGCCTTCGGGGTTGTAGCCGCCGGAGCCGAACGGGCTGGTGCCGCCGGTACCGATCCACTTGTTGCCGCCGGCATGGCGTTCCTTCTGCTCTTCGAGACGCTTCTTGAACTCCTCGATCAGCTTGTCCAGCCCGCCGAGGGACTGGATCTGCGCACGCTCCTCGTCCGTCAGGCTGCGCTCGAACTCCTTGCGCAACCAGTCTTCAGGGATCAGCGCTTCGAGGTGCTGGTCGAGATTCTCCAGGCCCTTGAAGTAGGCACCGAAGGCCCGGTCGAACTTGTCGAAGTGGCGCTCGTCCTTGACCATCACCGTGCGCGCGAGGAAATAGAACTCGTCCATGTCGGCGAACACGACGCGGTGCTTGAGCGCATCGATCAGATCCAGCAGTTCGCGCACCGATACCGGCACCTTGGCGGCGCGCATCTCGTTGAACAGGCCAAGCAGCATGGCAGAAACCTCTGGCGCCGAGGTCGGCGCGATATACGGGCGCTCAGCGTGGGCTGTCGCCGTTGTGTTGGGGCATCCCGTCGCGAATCGCATACCAGTCGGCCTTCGAGTCGACGTAGATATGCGATTGCGGCGGCTCCGGCAGCGGTGAGTCGAGGGTGCCGGCGGCGACGCCGACCTCGTGTTCGCGGTTGTCGACGAACAGCAGATTGGCACCGCAGCGAATGCAGAAGGTGCGCGTGACGTGCTCGGAGGAATGGTAGACGCCGAGCTGATCCTTGCCGGACATGAAGTGGAAGGCATCCAGCGGTACGCTCGCATAGGTGGCGAATGCGGCGCCGTGGGCCTTGCGGCACATCTTGCAGTGGCAATGGGTCAGCGCGTCGATGGGAGCGTCGATGCGATAGCGCACGACCCCGCACAGGCAACTACCGGTATGCGTTTGCATGGTTTCTTCCTCCAGTGAGTGCACGGCCGGCTCCACCGGAAACCGGCGCCGATCAGCGGCTGTTGGCGCGTCGGCTCATGAAGGCTAGACGCTCGAGCAGCATCACGTCCTGCTCGTTCTTGACCAGCGCACCGGCCAGCGGCGGGATTGCACGGGTCGGGTCGCGCTCGCGCAGCACGGCTTCGCCGATGTTGTCGGCCATCAGCAGCTTCAGCCAGTCGACCAGCTCGGAAGTCGAGGGTTTCTTCTTCAGGCCCGGCACCTTGCGCACGTCGAAGAACACGTCCAGGGCTTCGCTGACCAGCGACTGCTTGATGCCCGGATAGTGCACGTCGACGATCTTCTGCAGCGTCTCGCGGTCCGGGAAGGCGATGTAGTGGAAGAAGCAGCGGCGCAGGAAGGCGTCCGGCAGTTCCTTCTCGTTGTTGGAGGTGATGATGATGATCGGCCGCTGCGTTGCCTTGATAGTTTCGTTGGTCTCGTAGACGTAGAACTCCATCTTGTCGAGTTCCTGCAACAGGTCGTTGGGAAACTCGATGTCGGCCTTGTCGATCTCGTCGATCAGCAGGATGACCCGCTCCTCGCTTTCGAAGGCCTCCCACAGCTTGCCCTTCTTGATGTAGTTCTTCACGTCGTGGACCTTGTCCACGCCCAGCTGCGAATCACGCAGCCGGCTGACCGCGTCGTATTCGTAGAGGCCCTGGTGGGCCTTGGTGGTGGACTTGATGTGCCAGGTGATGAGCTTGGCGCCGAAGGATTCGGCCAGCTGCTCGGCCAGCATGGTCTTGCCGGTGCCCGGTTCGCCCTTTACCAGCAGGGGGCGCTGCAGGGTGATGGCGGCGTTGACCGCGAGTTTCAGGTCGTCGGTGGCGACGTAGGACTGGGTGCCTTCGAATTTCATTGCGGATTCCTTCGGCGGGGCCTGGCACGCAGGCGCTCGTTGTAGTCAGGTGGACGACTATAAGGGAAGGCCGTGTGGCTGTGAACGCGAGCGCATCATTCAGTCACTGAATGGCCGTGTGCGTGTTTCTGGTGACGCCCGCGGATCATTCCTCCTCGTCCAGCGCGCGTTCGAAGCGGGCGGTGAAGGCCTCGACGAAGGCATTGCGCAGGATCGCGACGAACGCCTGGAACGGGCTGACGTCCGTTTCCTTGGTCGTGCCGGACAGCTCGACGCGGGTGGCGAACTGGTCCTTGCGCTGGTTTTTCAGCACTTCCTGGCCGCCGCCCACGACCGCCTCCCACAGGCCGCGGAAGAAACCCTTGTCCTCGTTGGCCACGTCCTGCTCGTAGTCGAAGATGTCGACGTTGCGCAGCAGCGGTTTGATATAGCCGTCGAGCTGGCTGTTGCTGGCCTCGACTTCGACCACCAGGTCGCCGGTGCCGCCGGCGAAATCGAACTTGCCATAGGCCCGGCTGAGGTCGTTCAGCTGCTTGAGCGGCACCCCTGTCACGCGCAGATTCACCTCGAAGTCTTCCCAGTCGGTGAACGGGTCGAAGCGCGCGGTCGCCTCGATCGGCGCCTGATTGAACAGCTTGCCGGTGCCCTCGAAGGTCGCCGTGCGAGTGCCGTCGGCATCGTCGGTGTTGGTCAGGTTGTACAGGCTCGCCTGGATGTCGCTGGCATACACGTGCACCTGCGGGTCGGAGGAAAAATTGCGGAACGACAGCTGGCCGTCCACTACGCGAATCTCGTTGAGCGTGATGGGCACCAGCGCATCGAGCTGGTCGCGCCAGTCGACGCCTTCGCCGCTCTGCGAGTCGCCACTGTCGCCGCCATCGACGAAGTTCAGGTGTGGCTGCTTGAAGACGACCTCGCCGACGATTTCGCGGTGGCGCAGGATCGCGTCCCAGCTGATGGCGATATCGATGCTCGGCGCCTTGAACAGGGGGGCTTGCACCCGCTTGTCCTTCTTTTCGATCAGCAGGCCTTCGACCCGGTAGGCGCCACGCCACCAGACCAGGTCGACATCCTCGACATGGCCCTGATAGTCCCCCATGTCGGCCATCTTCTCGTTCAGGAAGTTGCGCACCAGGTGCGGCAGGGCGAGATGCAGCAGGATCAGCAGCAGGCCGAGCGCTAGCAGGATCCACAGGGGAAGCAGGCGGCGAGTCATGGCATTCCGGGATGTGCGAGGTTATGCACGATGGACCCCGGCCAGCAGGCATGAGTTCGGCTGGACTGTCGTCAGGACTGCGCATAGGCTGAACGGTCTGATACTCCTCGGACAGGGCCTTCCCATGAGTCGCATATACGCAGACAACGCACGCTCCATCGGCAACACCCCGCTGGTCATGATCAATCGTCTCGGGCCGAAGGGCGTGAGCATCATGGCCAAGATCGAGGGGCGCAATCCGGCCTATTCGGTGAAGTGTCGGATCGGCGCAGGGATGATCTGGGACGCCGAAGACAGCGGCCGGATCAAGCCCGGCATGACGCTGGTCGAGCCTACCTCGGGCAACACCGGGATCGGCCTGGCATTCGTCGCCGCCGCGCGCGGTTACAAACTGATGCTGACCATGCCGGCTTCGATGAGCCTGGAGCGACGCAAGGTGCTCAAGGCGCTCGGCGCCGAACTGGTACTCACCGAGCCGGCCAAGGGCATGAAGGGCGCTATCGAGAAGGCTGCGGAGATCGCCGCCTCGAACCCGGAGCAGTACTACATGCCCCAGCAGTTCGAGAATCCGTCCAATCCGGCGATTCACGAAAAGACCACCGGGCCGGAAATCTGGAACGACACCGATGGCGGCATCGATGTGCTGGTGGCTGGCGTCGGCACAGGGGGCACCATCACCGGCGTGTCGCGCTATATCAAGAACACCAAGGGCAAGCAGATCCTGAGCGTTGCCGTGGAGCCCGCCAGCTCCCCGGTGATCAGCCAGACGCTGGCCGGTGAAGAGGTGAAGCCCTGCCCGCACAAGATCCAGGGCATCGGTGCCGGCTTCGTACCGAAGAACCTCGACCTGTCGATGGTCGACCGCGTCGAGCTGGTCGATGACGACGAGGCCAAGCAGATGGCGCTGCGACTGATGCGCGAAGAGGGCATTCTGTGCGGCATCTCCTGCGGAGCGGCGATGGCGGCGGCGGTACGGCTGGCCGAACGGCCGGAAATGCAGGGCAAGAATATCGTCGTGATCCTGCCGGACTCCGGCGAGCGCTACCTGTCCAGCATGCTGTTCAGCGACATGTTCAGCGAGCAGGAACTGGTGCAGTAATACGCCTCGCGGCGCGGCTGCGATGTCAGCCGCGTCGCAGGTCCGCCTGTGGCTGGGCTGGCGGCGTTGGTCGCAGGATCAGCCACAACGCCAGTGCGATCAGTGCACCGCCCTGGACATAGGCCCAGGACAGCGGTTCATCGAGCAACAGCACGCCCCACAGCACGCCGAATGGCGGGATCAGGAAGGTCACGGTCAGCGTCTTGACCGGGCCGATGTCCGCCAGCAGGCGAAAGTACAGGATGTAGGCGAACGCCGTGCAGACCAGTCCGAGCCCCAGCAGGCTGAGCCAGACGGTCTGGTCGCCCCAGCTCACCGGCGGTGCGTTCAGCACGGAAAGAACGAACAGTGGCAACAGGCAAAGCGTTGCCCCTGCCTGGCTGCCGAATGCCACCACCTCGCTGTTCAGGCTGTCGCCCTGCTGGTTGATCCAGCGGCGGGTAAGGAAGCCGCCTACGCCATAGCAGGCCGTCGCGCCCAGGCACGCCAGCGCACCGAGCAGCACGTCCGTGTCGAAGGGCACCGGGCCGATGCGCATCAGCAGGGCAACACCGCCGAGTCCGCTGAGCACGCCAACGATCTTGGCCAGCGTCAGCTCCTCGGCAAAGAACAGGGCGCCGATCAGCACGCCCATCATCGGCGTGGTCGCGTTGAAAATGGCCGAATAGCCGGCCGGCAGCAGCTGTGCCGCCACGGAGTACAGCACGAACGGCACGCCGGAGTTGATCGCGCCGAGCACCAGGCACAGGCCGAGCTTGCCGTGGAAGTCCCAGCGTGTGCGCATCAGAGCCAGGATCGCCATCAGGCCGACGGTCGCCAGCAGTACGCGAAAGAAGGCGGTGGGAAAGGTCCCGAGTACGGGGGCGATGATGCGCAGGAACAGAAAGCTCGCGCCCCAGATGGCGGCAAGGCCGAGCAGGCGAAGCAGGTCAAGCGGTCGCATGGACTGGCTCCATCTCACGAAGCAGCAAGTGTTGTCGCCCTTTGCGCAACTGGCAATCCGAAACCGACTTTCAAACAGCGGGCTGCTAAGCTCGGCGAACCTTCATGTCCGGCAGTGGGTGCATCATGGTGCAGCACGAACTGGCCGCGGAAATCGCGCGGCAGATTCTCCTCGGCTTCGACGATTATCGAGAGCATTTCCGTCTGATCACCGAAGGCGCGCGGGCGCGCTTCGAGCAGGCGCAGTGGCAGGAAGCCCAGCGCGCCTCCGCAGCGCGGATCAGTCTCTACGAGGAGAAGGTGGGGGAAACCCGGCGCCGTTTGCTGGCGAGCTTCGATCATGCCGACCTGCTCCAGGTCGAGGCGTGGCCGCAGATCAAGAGTGCCTACATCGAGCTGATCAACCCGCGCTTCGACGATGAACTGTCGGAAACCTGGTACAACTCGATCTTCTGCGGGCTGTTCAGCCACGACTGCATCAGCGACGGCACCATGTTCATCCATACCACCCGGCCTGCGGTGCGTGCTCATGAGCGGCTGGCGCAGACGCGTCGCTACCGCCCGAACGGTGATCTGCGCGGGATGCTGGAGCAGATCCTGCGCGACTATGCGTTCTCGGTGCCGTACTGCGATCTGCCGGGTGATCTTCAACGGTTGCAGACGCAGCTCTGCGAGACGCTGCCTGACTGGGTCTGCAAGGACCCCGAGCTGACCGTCGAGGTGTTCGTGTCGGTGCTCTATCGCAACAAGGGCGCGTATCTGATCGGGCGCATCTTCACCTGCGACGAGCAGTGGCCATTGGCGATTCCGCTGTTGCATCGCGATGGTCAGGGCATCGTGGCCGATGCGCTGATCACGGACGAGGCGGAGGTGTCGATCATCTTTTCCTTCACTCGTTCCTACTTCATGGTCGAGGTGCCGATCCCTGCCGAGTTCGTCGGCTTTCTCAAGCGCATCCTGCCCAGCAAGCACATCGCCGAGCTGTACAGCTCGATCGGCTTCTACAAGCATGGCAAGTCCGAGTTCTACCGCGCACTGATCGACCACCTGGCCAATACCGATGACCGTTTCGTCATGGCGCCTGGGGTACGCGGCATGGTGATGACGGTGTTCACGCTGCCCGGCTTCAACACGGTGTTCAAACTGATCAAGGATCGCTTCTCGCCGATCAAGAGCGTCAACCGCGCCAACGTGATCGAGAAGTACCGGCTGGTGAAAAGCGTCGATCGGGTAGGGCGTATGGCCGATACCCAGGAGTTCGCGGACTTCCGTTTCCCCAAAGCCAAGTTCGAGCCTGAATGCCTGGCCGAACTGCTGGAAGTCGCCCCATCGACGGTGGAGGTGCAGGGCGACACCGTGCTGGTGCGGCATTGCTGGACCGAGCGGCGCATGACGCCACTGAACCTCTATCTGGAAAACGCCAGTGAACAGCAGGTACGCGAGGCGCTGGAAGACTACGGCCTGGCGATCAAGCAGCTGGCGGCAGCCAATATATTTCCCGGCGACATGCTGCTGAAGAACTTCGGCGTCACCCGCCATGGTCGAGTGGTGTTCTACGATTACGACGAGATTAGCTTTCTCACCGAGGTGAATTTCCGCCACATACCGCCGCCGCGCTACCCGGAGGACGAAATGGCGTCCGAGCCCTGGTATTCGGTGGGGCCGAATGACGTCTTTCCCGAGGAATTTCCGCGCTTTCTGTTCGCCGATCTCGGCCAGCGTCGACTCTTCGCCAGCCTGCACGGGGAGCTCTACGACGCCGATTACTGGAAGGGGCTGCAGGATGCCATCCGCCAGGGTAAGGTGATCGACGTCTTCCCCTATCGGCGCAAGGCCGACCGCAACTGACGCAGTGCCGTCCGCGAAGTCGGTGGAACGCCCAAGCGCCCGCTCGGTCGCAGATGTAAAGCGCCGTAACAAAGCGGCGCCCGTGCAGCAACGTATGGCCACATTGCGTGCGAGCACCAGGCCGGAACTTGGATTATGCTGTCCACATAGGCCGCATGGCTCCGATGTAGCCCGTTATCTAGCAGGAGGGTATGACCATGAAAGCATGGCTCAATGAAATGTATTGGAAGCTGGCGGTCGCTCTTGGCTTGATCGAACCGCCTCGTATGCAACTCATCCCCGTACGCGCCCGCCGCGAGCAGGAGCGTCGCGCCCAACGCTGAGCCGCGTCACGCGGTGGGCAGGGCCGGTCCGCCGCGTTCGACGGCTCGTTGATAGGCGGGCCGTTGCTGTATGCGTTCGAGAAAGTCCAACAGGCGCGGGCGGCTCTGGTCCAGCCCCGCTCTCGAGCGTGCCGCCTCGAGCGGAAAGCTCATCTGAATATCCGCCGCGCTGAAGCTGTCTCCTGCGAACCAGGGGGATTTCTCCAGCTCCGCTTCCATATAGTCCAGATGCGTCTTCAGTTGAGGACCGATGAACGCCTTGTGCGCGCCGTTGGCGATGGCACGGGCTACCGGCTTGATGAAAAACGGCATCGGCCCGCTGGCGACCCGGTCGAACACCAGCTTCAGCAGAAGCGGCGGCATGGCCGACCCTTCCGCGTAATGCATCCAGTAGCGAAACCGTCGGTAGTCGGCGCTTCCCTGGGCCGGCATCAGCCGACCGTTGGCGTAGCGCTCCAGCAGGTATTCGAGAATCGCAGCCGACTCTGCCAGGGTCAGGTCACCGTCAGTGATAACCGGGGATTTGCCCAACGGGTGAACGGCTTTCAGTTCCGGCGGAGCGAGCATGGTTTTCGGATCGCGCCCGTAGCGCTTCAACTCGTACAGCAGCTCCAGTTCCTCCAGCATCCAGAGCACGCGGTGCGAGCGGGAATGGTTCAGGTGGTGGACGGTGATCATGCGGGCTCCTCGGTAGCGGGTCGGGGCAAGCATAGCCGTTCGGCAGAGCACTGCCCGATCTGGCAGACTTCTCGGCCGAGGTGAACCATGTCCAGACCACGCTGCTCCCGCTGCCAACGCCCGTCGCTGCACTGCCTGTGCGCATTGATTCCGTCTCTGCAAAGCCGCACGCAGATCGTCATCCTGCAGCACCTCAGCGAAGCGAGCCATGCACTGAATACTGCGCGCCTGGCGGCGTTGGGCTTGCGCAGCGCGCAGTTGCAGATCGGCGAGCGTTTCGATGAGGTCGCTGATGCAGTGCCGACCTATCTGCTCTTTCCCGGCGAGGACGCCGTGCCGCTGTCAGTCGTCGCCCACGATGACTTGCCGGTGCGCCTGATCGTGCCGGACGGCACCTGGCGCAAGGCGCGCAAGCTCCTGCACCTCAATCCCTGGCTCGCAGCGCTACCGCGGGTCGCGCTACCGGAGGGGCTGTCCTCGCGCTATCGGTTGCGCAAGGCATCTATGCCCGGTGCGCTGTCCACCATCGAGGCCATCGTCGCCGCCTTGAACACCCTCGAGGCGCCCGAGCGGTACGATGACCTTCTGCGACCGTTCGAGGCGCTGATCGAAGGGCAGATCGACGCGATGGGGGCGGATGTCTACCGGCGCAATCACGGTGGTTGATAGAGTTCTGGCGGGACAGGCTCCAGCCTGCAGATAGGCTGAGCGTTCAGCGCGGCTCGGGCTGCTTGGCGACCGCCAGGGTTTTTTGCCTGAGGATGTACAACGTCACCAGTGTCGCGCTCAGCAGCATACCGACGCGTGCCCAGACAAACGGGACCAGCCAGCAGGAGACGCTGATGCTGATCCACATCGTTGCAATGGCGTAGACCTTGCCCTTGAGTGGGATGCCGTTGCCTTCGAGGTAGTCGCGAAACCATGGCCCGAGATGCGGGTGATCGACCAGCCAGCCGTAGAACCGCCGTGAGCTGCGCACGAAGCAGGCGGCGGCCAGCAGCAGGAAGGGAGTGGTTGGCAACACGGGCAGGAAGATGCCGATCACGCCCAGCGCCACGGCGAGCCAGCCTACCGTGAGCAGCGTCATGCGGATGACCGGATTGCGGTGCTGCCGAATGTCGCGATGGGCCATGGCGCTACTCGCTGCTGCCGTGCAGACCGCCACGAATGGGGAACGACAGCCGGGTGCTATCCGGACCCGGGCGGTGCAGAAGCCGAAGGCCTGAGGGCTGGGACATGGACGGCTCCTCCTGGCAGAGAGCGGCGGTTAGGCTTCGCAGCCTGCCGCCGTCGCCTGCGTCCGGCATCGAGCCGCGATCAGTGGCGGCGCGGCTTGAGCAGGGCGGGTTTTTCTTCCGGTGCATGGCAGATCAGGTATAGCGCTGTCAGCAGCTCCGGAATCTGCGCCACCATTTCATCCACCAGATCGGGATTATCGGCGATATCGGCAAATTCCGGCTGTTCGTCGAACAGCCCCGAGCCGACCATTATCGGCAGCAACAGCTCGCTGACCTCCTCCTCGGAGTCTTCGAACCAGACTGCTTCGCGCATGAATACGCCTTCCATGAAGCCGATGCACCAGCCGCGCAGGTCGGACTCGTCCGGGTCTTCTCCGAGGTCCAGTTCGCACGGCAGTTCCATGTCCTCGTCGCTGGCCAGCTGGCGCGCGATATGGGCCTTGAGCTGGACCAGCGTGGCCTCGATGGCCTCGCGTTCCGTGTCGTCCTTGTATTTCGGTGGTTCGGAAAACAATGCATCGATCCACTCGCGCTCGGGTACCTGTTCCGAACAGATGCACAGCGCTGTCAGGTAGCCATGGGCGGCGATGTAATCCAGTGCTTCCTCATGCAGATCATCTGCATCCAGGAAGACTTGCAGGCGGGCGAGTTGCTCGGCGAATGACATCGGGAACTACCTTGGGGTGGGAAGACAACCCGGATTCTAGACGAGGCGCGGTGTCCAGGCTACTCGCGCCTCGTCCGCCGCCTGCGTGCAGCCGATCCGGCAATGGTGCAGCGGTCCTGAACTCCGTGATGCGCTCGCGTATACTGCGCGCCTTGTTTCGGAGACCGGCATGCTCGACCAGGCACAGCGCATCCTCAAAGACGTATTCGGTTACGACGCCTTTCGCGGCAACCAGGGCGCGATCATCGAGCGTGTGGGCAGTGGCGGCGATGCGCTGGTATTGATGCCGACCGGCGGCGGCAAGTCGCTCTGCTATCAGGTTCCGGCGCTCTTGCGCGAGGGGCTGGCGGTGGTGGTTTCGCCGCTCATCGCGCTGATGGACGATCAGGTCGCCACGCTCGATGAGCTAGGCGTCTCGGCCGTCGCCCTCAACTCGACGTTGAGCACGGACGAGCAGCGCGACATCGCCGAGCGTATCCGTCGCGGCGAGATCAAGATGCTCTACCTGGCGCCCGAACGCCTGGTCCAGCCACGCATGCTGGCCTTCCTGCAGCGGCTCGAGATCGCCCTGTTCGCCATCGACGAAGCGCATTGCGTGTCCCAGTGGGGCCATGATTTCCGTCCTGAGTACATGCAGCTGGGCCAGCTCGCCGAGCTGTTTCCCAACGTTCCGCGGATCGCCCTGACCGCCACGGCGGACAAGCGCACCCGCGAGGAAATCGTTCAGCGCCTGCATCTGGAAAATGCCGAGCGGTTCCTCTCCAGCTTCGACCGGCCGAACATCTTCTATCGCATCGTGCCCAAGGAACAGCCACGCAAGCAGCTGCTGGGCTTTCTCGCCGAGCGCCGCGGCGACGCCGGCATCGTCTACTGCATGTCGCGCAAAAAGGTCGATGATCTGGCCGCCTTCCTCACCGAACAGGGCTTTCCGGCGCTGCCTTATCACGCGGGCTTGCCAAATGAACTGCGCGCCTATCACCAGAAGCGCTTTCTCAACGAGGAAGGGCTGATCATGGTGGCGACCATTGCCTTCGGCATGGGCATCGACAAGCCCAACGTGCGTTTCGTCGCCCACCTCGACCTGCCCAAGTCGCTGGAGGCCTACTATCAGGAAACCGGTCGGGCAGGGCGTGACGGGCTACCGGCCGACGCCTGGATGGCCTATGGCCTGCAAGATGTGATCTTCCTCAAGCAGATGCTCAACAACTCCGAAGGCGATGAGCGGCACAAGCGGGTCGAGCAGCACAAGCTCGATGCAATGCTGGCGCTCTGCGAGGAAACCCGTTGCCGACGCCAGGCGCTGCTGGCGTACTTCGACGAAGAGCTGCCCAAGCCTTGCGGCCATTGCGACAACTGCGTCGACGGGGTGCAGACCTGGGACGCCACCGAGCCCGCTCGCCAGGCGCTTTCAGCCATCTATCGCAGTGGTCAGCGCTATGGCGTCGGGCATCTGGTGGATGTATTGCTGGGACGCGACAACGACAAGGTACGCGGCCTCGGCCATCAGCATCTGTCAGTGTTCGGCGTCGGCAAGGCGTTGTCCGAGGGTGAATGGCGCTCCCTGTTCCGCCAGCTGGTCGCCCGCGGTTTGGCCGATGTCGATCTCGAAGGCTTTGGCGGCTTGCGGTTGAGCGATAGCTGCCGCCCGCTGCTGCGTGGTGAAGTCACCCTCGAGCTGCGCCAGGATCTATCCAGCAAAGCGCCGAAACCGGCATCCAGTGCCGCCAGCCAATTGGTGCGCAGCGAGGAGCGCGAGACCTGGGAGGCGTTGCGTACGCTGCGGCGCAAGCTGGCCGAAGAGCACAGCGTGCCGCCCTATGTGATCTTTCCGGACGCCACCCTGCTGGAAATGCTGCGCAGCCAGCCGGCGTCGCTCGCGGACATGGCGCGCATCAGCGGCGTCGGCGCGCGCAAGCTGGAGCGCTACGGCCAGGCCTTTCTCGAGGTCTTGCAGGGTACAGTCGAGGTGGTCAGGTCGCCGGCTGACCTGCGTCATGAACTCGTGACCCTGGCCCGCGCCGGCATGACGCCGGCGCAGATCGCGCGCCAGCTCGATTGCAGCGAGAAGAACGTCTATACGCTGCTCGCCGAGGCCATCGGCAAGCAGCAGCTGAGCCTGGAGCAGGCGCTCGACCTGCCGGAAGACCTGCTTGGCGAGATTCAGGAAGCCTTTCTCGACGGCGAGGGCGAGCTGCCTCCGGTGGGGGATGTGGCACCGCTGTTCGCCGGACGGGTCCCGGAGCAGGTGCTCTATTGCGTGCGCGCTGCGCTGCAGGCCGAGTTCGAATTGTAACGGGGTGCATCCGCAGCGCCCGCCTACAGCGGCCGGCGCTGCGGCCTTCGAGCCCAGCCCGACTGTCCCTCTGCCATCATTGCGCCTTTGGCACGCCTATCAGCAACCGAAGGTCGTCTTGCCTGGTTATCGGAGCTGTGGTTAGCTCACTAATAATTAGTTTTTGCAGGAATGGTCGTACATGTACGCCGAGCAACATCGCTTCGCCATGCAGTTGGCGCAACTCTCGCGTGGCTGGCGCGCGGAACTGGATCGGCGCCTGGCCGATCTGGGCCTGTCTCAAGCACGCTGGCTGGTGCTTCTGCACCTGGCCCGTTTCGATCACGAACCCACCCAGCGCGAGCTGGCGCAAAGCGTCGCGGTGGAAGGCCCAACGCTGGCACGCCTGCTCGACAGCCTCGAGGCGCAGGGGCTGGTACATCGCAAGGCATCGGCCGAGGATCGCCGTGCCAAGCGCATTTCCCTCGGGGCTCCGGCGCTGCCGCTGATCGAGAAAATCGAGGCGATTTCGACGCAGGTCCGCCAGGAGGCCTTTGCCGGGATCGACGAAGAGGACCTGCGCAAGTGCCAGCAGGTGCACGCGCGCATCCTCGCCAATCTGGACAAGCGCTAGAAGCTGCGTCCCAGATTCATGTAAAGCGCCTGCTCGTCCTCGTCGTTGATGCCGTAACCGAAGTTCAGTGGGCCCAACGGCGTGTCGTAGCCGAGGAAGATGCTCGCGGCGTTGATGTAGCCGCTGTCGAAGGCGTTGTCGTTGTTCCAGGCCCGGCCGCGCTCGAGCGATCCGCCGAGATAGAGCGGAAAGTCCAGTGGCTGGAAGGCGCGCGGCGTCACCCGGCGGTAATACACCACACGCCCGAGACTGACGTTCTGCCCCGACAGCGCGTCTTGACGAAAGCCCGATAGCTGGCGCGCGCCGCCGAGCAGGAAGCTCGAGGTGACCACCTCGGCGTCGTCCAGGGTGCGACCGTAGAGACCGCCCAGTACCCAGGTGTTGGCACCATGGCTGAGCGCCTTGTCCAGCTTGATGTTCCACTGTCGATAGCGCTGGTCGGAACTGAGGCTCGGGTCGTACTGACGCAGGGTCAGACGTATATCCTCGCCCTCGCGGGGAAAGTCGATATTGTTCAGCGTATCGAACGAGTACTGCATCTCGTAATAGCCTTCGGTGAAGCTGAAGTCCGGCAGATCGCGCTCGCCGATCCGCACGTCCGCTTCCCCCCAGGCCTGGCCGATACCGAAGCGGATCTCGCCGTTATTGGCGATCTGCCGGCCGAGATTGAGACCGTAGCCGTAGCGCTGCAGGCGGTATTCGGCGATCGGGTCGTTGTCGAGAATGGCCTCGACGTTCTGCGCCTCGATGAACAGGTTCGGTGCGGCGAACCAGCGTGAACCGGCGTCCAGCGGCTGGTAGAACTCGCTATAGAGCTCCTGGCGATCCCCCAGCTGCAGACGGGTCAGCCATTCGGCGCCGAGCTGGTTGATGCCGTTCTTGCGGTAGCTGGCGCCCAGGTTGAACACGCTGTCGCCCTGAAAATCGTCGGAAAGGCTCAGCCCCAGGCGCAGGTAGTCGGTGCCGCTGCGCTTCTCGCGTGCGTTGATGACCAGGGTGTTGCCGAGTTTTCCGCGCTGGACGCGATATTCGACCCGCTCGAAGTAATCCAGGCCGTAGAGCGTGCCCATGTCCTTTTGCAGGCGCTCCAGGTCCAACGGCTCGCCCAGCGGCTGGCGGATATGCCGCCGGATCACCGCATCGCCGACCTTGGAGTCGTTTTCCACCCGGATCGCGGTGATGACCGGTGTGCGCGGGTCGCCGGAGCGCGCGAGGCTCAATGCCGGATTACCGCCAGTCGTCGTGCGCATTTCGGCCAGTCGTCCTTGCAGCGCGAGCGTCGCACGATAGCCGGCATCGACCAACTGCTCGGCGCGGGCGAAGTCGGTAGAGCCATAGGCGGCCAGCGGCGGCTGGATCAGCACGTCCTGCGGCTGCAGCGTGGCCAGCTGCGCCTCGGAATTACGCCGGGTCATCATGGTAGTGGTCTGGTTGAGCACATCGACCACGGTCACCAGCTCCTTGCGCGGTTTGAGCGGAGTACCGATATCCACCACGATCAAACGGTCGACGCCCATGTCACGCGCCACATCCATGGGGATGTTGTCCACCATGCCGCCGTCGACGAGCAGCCGGTCATCGATCTCCACCGGCGCGAACACCGCGGGGATCGACATGCTCGCGCGGATCACCTGGGGCAGGTGGCCGCGGCGGAAGACCACCTTTTCGTCATTGGCGATGTCGGTGGCCACGGCGCGGAACGGAATCGGCAGCTGGTCGAAATCGCGGGTGTCGCTGGCATGCACCAGCAGGCGTTCGAGCAGCAGTGCGAGGTTCTGGCCTTGGATCACGCCCAGTGGCAGGCCGAGGCTGCCGTCGTCGCGAAAGCTGAGCTTTTGCTTGATGAGAAAGTCGCGGTCGTCCTGCTTGCGCCGGTAGGGAATGTCCTGGCGCGGCGGGTCGTCGGACAGCACCTGCTGCCAGTCGAGGGTGAGCGCCAGTCGCTCCAGCTCGGCCACGCTATAGCCCGCCGCGTAGAGCCCGCCGACCACTGCGCCCATGCTGGTGCCGGCGATGGCGTCGATGCGCACGCCCTGTTCCTCCAGGGCTTTCAGCACCCCGACATGGGCCAGCCCGCGCGCGGCGCCGCCGGACAGCACCAGGCCGGTCCTGGGTTGGGCCGTTTCGGCAAAGGCAGCTGGCAGGCAGACAACGAGGAGCAGGAAAGCGAGCAGGCGAAACATGGTCGAACCAGAGGTATGCACGGGAGAGGCGGCTATTATAGGCGGCACTCAACCAGCCGGAGGCGCCGCGCATGAGTCCTGCCAAGCCTGAAATTATCATCACCTATTGCACCCAGTGCCAATGGCTGCTGCGCGCCGCCTGGCTGGCTCAGGAGCTGCTTTCGACCTTTGCCGACGACCTGGGGCGGGTGTCCCTGGTGCCCGCGACCGGCGGGACCTTCCACATCAGCTGCGACGGCGAGCAGATCTGGGAGCGCAAGCGCGACGGCGGCTTCCCCGAGGCGAAGGAACTCAAGCAGCGAGTGCGCGACCGGATCGACCCGCAGCGGTCGCTGGGGCACAACGACCGCTGAACCGGGCCGGGCGATCGCGTAGGTTCAGCTCACTGGCTGGGGCGTGGGCGCCGGGCTCTTCAGGCGGCTGGTGATCACGCTCGCGATGATGATCAAGGCGCCACCGATCAGCATGCGCAGCGTTGGCTGCTCGTTGAACAGCCACCAGGCGAAGGCGATGCCGTAGACGGGCTCCAGAGCGAAGATCACCGAGGTGGTTCGCGCTTTCAGTACCCGCAGGCTGGCAACGAACAGGCTGTGCGCAAGCCCGGTGCAGAGCACTCCCAGCAGGGCGAGCCAGAGCCAGTCCTGCGCCGGGATGGTCGGGATCGCCGCTCCGCAGAAGGGCAGCAGGCCGGCGAAGATCGCCAGGTTCTGCCACAGCGCCGATCGCACCGGATCGAGGCCACGGGTGACGGCGCGATTGAGCAGCGACAGCAGCGCGAACAGCAAACCCGAGAGCACGCCATAGAGCAGTCCGGTAGTCGGGCCGTTGCCGAGATCGAAGGTGGGTGCGACCAGCAGCAGGCCCGCGGTGACGAGGCCAACCATGGCGAACTCCACGGCGCGGGTGCGCTCGCGGAACAGCAGGCCTTCGAGCAGGACGGTGAACGCGGGGAAGCTGGCGAAACCCAGGGTGGCGATGCCGACACCGGCGATCTTCACCGCAATGAAAAAGGTCAGCCAATGCGCGCCGAGCAACAGCCCTCCCAGCGCCAGACCGGCACGCTGACGCCAGCTGGGCAGCGCGCCGCTGGGGCGCAGCAGCTGTGCCACCAACAGCAGGGCAAGCACGGCGAACAGCGCACGGCCAAAGGTGATGACCAGCGCCGAGCTCTCGGCCAGTTTCCCGAGCACGCCGGACAGGCCAAACATCAGCGCGCCGAGATGGATCGCCAGCAGGGCGTTGCGCGGCGTCATGGTGTGAGGAACCGGCGTGAGCCGCGCGTTACGCAGCGAATATGAAGCGAGCTGATCATGGCGAGCTGAACCTTGACGAATCAGTGGCCATGCTAGGCCGCGGGCGAGCGGGTGTCTGTCGCGTCAATCATCGATTTTGTCGCGCAACTCTCGCCGCAGCGCGCGCGGCGTGCAGCCTCGGGCGCGCACCAGGGCGACGGTGAAGGCGCTTTGCGAGCCATAACCGACGCGCGCGGCGATCTCGCCAACCGGCAGGCGGGTGTCGTGCAGCAGCGCCTCGCCCTGTTGCAGGCGGCGCCGGCGAACGTACTCCATGGGCGTGCAGCCGGTCTCGCCTTGAAAGCGCGCGTGCAGCCGTGCCACCGACAGACCGGCGATGCGTGCCAGATCGGCGACCTGCAGCGGGTGTGCGAGATGCTGGTCAATGAAGCTGTCGATGGCGGCCAGCGGCAACGCGGTAGAGTCGGACGCGGCGCCATGTACGCCGTTGAGGCTGGCCAGCAGCAGGACGGCACCCTGCTCGGCGATCACCGAATCGTTGATCGGGCTGCTCGCCAGCCAGCTCACCAGGCTCTGCTGGGTCGGGCCGAGACGCAGCGTGTCCGGGCGGTCCAGCAACCGCAGGCTGCTTTCGCAGTGGTGGCCCAGGCGCTGGCGCAGCCAGCCTTCGGACGGCACATCCAGCACCAGGCAATGGCTGCCGGTCACACTGGCACAGGCGTGATGCACGGCTGCAGGGACGATTGCCAGGCCGCGTTCGCCGATCCGGCTGCCGCGTCCGGCGATCTCGAACTCCAGCTGGCCACTCAGGCCGAACACCAGTTGCGGGTGGTCGTGGCTGTGGGCAATGAGGTCGTGCTGGTAGTTGCGCAGCGATAGCATCGGCGATCTCGAAAGCGGGCTCTGCGGACCGGACACGGTAACCGCACGCTGCCAGCCCGCCAATCAGTAAATCAGAGGATGACCTTGTCGCGGAGTTTCTCGGCGGCCTGTTGCAGCGCCTGGATTACCCGCTCCTTGTCGAAGTTCTGCACGCCGTTGGTGTCCAGGTACATGGAGAACCCTGGCAGCTCGTGCTCGACGAAGCTGTTGGTCGCGCCCAGGTCGCGGCGGAAGTCCACCACCTGGTAGATCTGTACCGGACGGGAGAAACCCTTGACCGCGATCTGCCCCTTGTCGCGGCACATGATCACGTCCTTTACCAGCGAATAGGTTTCGTGAGAGACCAGGATCTCGCTGGCCTCGGCCGCGCTTTCCAGGCGGCTGGCCAGGTTCACTTCGCGGCCGATGATGGTGTAGTCCATGCGGGTGTCGGCACCGAAGTTGCCCACCGTGCAGTAGCCTGTGTTGACGCCCATGCGGATTTCCAGCGGGCGGGTGATGCCCCGCGCGCGCCATTGCTGGCGCAGCACCTTCATGTGCTTGCGCATGGCGATGGCCATGGAAACGGCCGCCACCGCGTCTTTCTTGGCGCCCTGGCTGGACGGGTCGCCGAAGAACACCATCACGCAGTCGCCGACGAACTTGTCGATGGTGCCGCCGTACTTGAGGGCGATCTTCGACATTTCATTGAGGTAGTTGTTGAGCAGGTCGGTCAGGGCTTCTGCTTCCAGCTCTTCGGAGAGCTCGGTGAAGCCCTTGATGTCGGAGAAGAACACCGTCAGTCGCTTGCGCTGGGTTTCCAGGCGAACGCTGCGCTTGCCGGTGAAGATCGATTCCCAGACCTGTGGCGACAGATACTTGGCCAGGTTGCGGGCCAGGCGCGCGGCCTTGGCCTGTTCCAGTTCGATTTCCTTGCGCGCCAGGGCCAGGCGCACGCCCTGCTGGTGAACGAAATAGGCGGTGGCGCAGACGTAGAATGTCGTGAACAGAATGCTGACCAGCGAGACCAGCGGCGGGGTGACGCCCTGGTAATGCAGACTCACCACGGGGTAAGCCAGGCCGATGCCGATGCCCACGCAGAGCAGCGCCATGGCCAGGTTGCGCAGGCTGCCGCTCACCAGGGCGCTGAAGCTGAGGGTCAGCAGGAACATCAGGCTGGGCACGATGGAGAAGCCGAGCAACAGGATGCCGGCACCGGCATTCATGGCGTCCAGGCAGAGCAGGACCTGTGCCGTGCGTTCCGGATGATCGCGCTTGAAGCGGTAGCTCAGGTGATAGGCCAGGTGCGGATAGAGCAGGGCGTACGGCACCATCCACAGCAGGTCCATCGAGAAGTACTGGATGTAGGTACCGGCGGCAATGGTCGCGGAGCAGATCAGATAGGCGAGCACGCGGGAGTAGTACTCGCGCAACGGGCGAGTGGCGAGGCCATTGCGGCGCTCAACCCTGGTGGAAGTCATTATGCGTACGATCCCTGGTAGATTTATCGACGCCTTTTTCTATGCGCCTTGCAGACTGCCACCGGGCGGGATCGGCGCCAGGCATCGATGATGGTGGCTCCGGCCGAATCGCGCGGGTTTCAGTCTCGCCGTCGCGGAGCCAGCTCGGCGATGACCGGTCCGGGCGACAGCCGACAGATCATAACCAAGCCGCGCCGCATCGCCAAACCAGAGCGTCGAAAGTGCTCATACGCTGGTCGGATATGCTGCTGGCGTCGCACTCAGAAGCGGACGCGGCCGGTCAGCATGTCCTTGAACATGACCCAGTCGCCGAGAAGGCTGTACAGCGGATACTGAAAGGTCGCGGGACGATTCTTCTCGAAGACGAAATGGCCGACCCAGGCGAAACCGTAACCGGCCACAGGCATCGCCAGCAGCCACAGCCACTGCTGGGTGATCAGGGCGTAGCCGAGAATCGCCAGGACCAGCAGGCTGCCAACGAAATGCAGACGGCGACAGGTCGGGTTGCTGTGCTCGGCCAGGTAGAACGGATAGAAATCGGCAAAGCGGGTGAAGCGTTCGGCGGTTTGCGTACTCATGGCGTACCTCCTGTTATTGTCGCGGACAGCTTAGTGAGCGCGAAGCTTGCGAGTCAGTGACAATCACGGCCAGTTTAGTAGCCTTGTGCGCAGCCGCCCGACCATTCGAAGAACAACAACATGACTGAACGCACCACATCCTCGAGCTGGGCACAGGGAATCGTCCAGGCGCTGGAGTCGGCCGGGCTCGATTGCCGTGCGCTGTTCGCCGAGCTCGGGTTGGACTATGCGGCACTGCAGGACCCCGACGCGCGTTTCGCGCAGGACGACATGACCCGGCTCTGGCATCGCGCCGTGGCGGTTTCCGGCGACCCGGCAGTCGGCCTGAACATGGCGCGGCAGGTACGACCTGCGGCGCTGAATGTGGTGGGCTACGCGCTGATGTCCAGTCGGAATCTGAAAGAGGGCTTCGCCCGTCTGGTGCGCTATCAGCGAATCATCGCCGAGGGTGCCGATCTCGACTTTCAGCCATGCGCCCAGGGCTATCGGTTGAGCCTCACCATTCAGGGCGACCGTCTGCCACCTGCTCCGCAGAGCGCGGAAGGCTCGCTCGCCGGTTGCCTGACCTTCTGCCGCTGGTTGACCGGAGAGGCGCTGCGGCCGCTGGAGGTCTGCTTTCAGGGGCCGCAGCCTGCCGATCTCGAACCCTATCGTCAGCTGTTCCAGGCGCCGCTGCGCTTCGGCGCGCCGCGCTATGCCCTGCTGTTCCGCGAGGCCGATGTGAACACGCCGCTGCCGACCGCCAACGAGGCGCTGGCGCAACTGCATGACCGCTTCGCCGGGGAATACCTGTCGCGCTTCGCCGACAGCCGGGTGATGCACCGTGCGCGACAGATCCTGTGCCGTCTGTTGCCGCAAGGCGAACCCCGGCGCGAGGCGGTCGCCCAGGCCCTGTGCCTGTCGGAAAGAACGCTGCAGAGGCGTCTGCAGGAGGAGGGCGGCAGCTTCCAGCAGTTGCTGGACGACACGCGACGCGACCTGGCAGAGCAGTATCTTGCGCAACCTGACCTGGCGCCGCTGGAAATTGCCTACTTGCTCGGCTTCGCCGATCCGAGCAATTTCTATCGGGCCTTCAAGCGCTGGTTCGGCGTGACGCCTGGAGAATACCGCCTGGCCGCTCGCGCGCGGCGCTAGGAACCTGTATCCGTAGTCGAAGCCTTAGCTAAGGCGCTCTGCACATCAACACGATGGAGAACGAAATTGGCCAGCAGCCTGCTTGCGCTGATCGATGATATTGCGACCGTGCTCGACGATGTGTCGGTCATGACAAAGGTCGCGGCGAAGAAAACCGCCGGGGTGCTGGGCGACGACCTCGCCCTCAACGCCCAACAGGTGACCGGCGTGAAGGCTGACCGCGAGCTGCCAGTGGTCTGGGCTGTGGCCAAAGGGTCGCTGCGCAACAAGGCGATCCTGGTGCCGGCGGCATTGTTGATCAGCGCCTTCGCCCCTTGGGCAATCACGCCGCTGCTGATGCTCGGCGGGGCGTTTCTCTGCTACGAGGGATTCGAGAAGCTGGCGCATCGCTTCCTGCACAAGGAAGACGGCGAACATGCCGAGACGGCGAGAGCGCTGGCCGACCCAGCGGTGGACATGGTGGCGTTCGAGAAACGCAAGATCGCCGGCGCGGTGCGCACCGACTTCATCCTTTCCGCAGAGATCATCGCGATCACCCTGGGTACGGTAGCGGCGGCTTCGTTCAACCAGCAGGTGGCGGTCCTGGTCGGCATCGCGATTCTGATGACGGTGGGCGTCTATGGCCTGGTGGCAGCGATCGTGAAGCTCGACGACCTGGGGCTCGCCTTGAGCAAGCGGGCCAGTGGCCTGGCCAGTTCAACGGGGCGGGGCATCCTGCGGGTAGCGCCCTGGCTGATGAAATCGCTGTCGGTCATCGGTACCGCGGCGATGTTCATGGTGGGCGGCGGCATCCTTACTCATGGCATCCGCGCACTGCATCATTTCATCGAGACCAGCGCCCACGAAGCACTTGGGCTGCCTTACGTCGGTGCGGTACTGGGCGGGTTGCTGCCGACCCTGCTGGATGCCGCATTCGGCATCCTCGTCGGCGCTGTCGTGCTGGGGCTGGTGACGCTGGGCGGCCGCTTGTTCAAGCGCGGCTCCGGCGCCGCGGCTTGATCAGTGACGCCAGAAGGCCGGGGTCAGTAGCACCAGCACGGTGATGATTTCCAGGCGGCCGAGCAGCATGCCGATCGACAGCAGCCACTTGGCGGTGTCCGGCAATGTGGAGAAGTTGCCGGCCGGCCCGATGATCTCGCCCAGCCCGGGGCCGACGTTGCACACGGCGGTCGCCGCGCCGGTCAGTGCGGTGATCGGGTCCAGGCCCAGCAGTGCCAGACACAGCGCCAGCACACCGATGGTCATCGTGATGAAGAACGAGAAGGTGAGGATCGAACGGACGATTTCCTCGTCGAGGTTGTGGCCGTTGTACTGCTGACGGATCACCGCGCGGGGATGGATCAGCTGCTTGAAGTTGGCGCGCAGCAGCGAATAGGCCACCTGGAAGCGGAACATCTTCAGGCCGCCTGAGGTCGAGCCCGAGCAGCCGCCGATAAAGGTCAGGTAGAAGAACGCCATGACCGCGAAGCCGCCCCACTGGGTGTAGTCGTCCACCGCGAAGCCGGTTGTGGTGACCACCGATACCACGCTGAAAGTGACGATGCGCAGTGCATCCAGCGCCGGTACATCGTTGTTCAGCCAGTACCAGCCGCTGAACAGCACGCTGGTGATGGCCAGCATGAGCACGAAGCCACGCACCTGCTGATCCCTGAACAGCGCAGTGCGGTGGCCGCGCAGGGTCATCACGTACAGCGTGAACGGCAGGCTGCCGACGATCATGAAGAACACCGCGACCCAGTGGGCGGAGGGGCCGAACTTGCCCATCGAGGCGTCCGAGGTGGAGAAGCCGCCGGTGGCGACGGTGGACATGGCATGGTTGATTGCGTCGAAGGCGCCCATGCCGGTCAGCAGGAAGGCGATGAAGGCCGCGATGGTGAAGGTCACGTAGATCACCAGCAGATACTGCCCGGCCACGTGCGAGCGCGGCATGACCTTCTCCGACCAGTCCGAGGATTCGGTCTGGAACAGCCGCATGCCGCCGACGCGCAGCAGCGGCAGGATCGCGATGGCCATGCCGATGAAGCCGATGCCGCCCAGCCAGTGCAGCAGTGACCGCCACATCAGCAGGCCGGGGGAGGCGCTGTCCAGGCCCGAGAGCACCGTCGCGCCGGTGGTGGTGATGCCCGACATGGTCTCGAAGAAGGCATCCGAATAGCTGATGTGCTGGATCAGCATCAGCGGCAGCGCGGCGAAGCAGCAAACCACCACCCAGCTGATGGTCGTCAGGAAGTACATGTCGCGCGGGCGCAGGTGGGTATTGGCCGGCTTGCCCGGGGCGACCAGGGCGAAGCCGCAGGAGAAGGTGATCAGGCTGCCCCAGATGAAGGCCTGCAGGTCGTCGGTGCGCTCGTAGGCCAGCAGTGTCAGCATCGGGATGATCATGCTGACGGCAAGGGTGATGAGGAAAATGCCGAGGATGAAACCGATGATGCGCAGGGTCGGCAGGGCCATGTAGAAGGTGCTCGGCACGGGTGAAAGAGGGGCCGACATTCTACTCGCGTCGCGGTGGCAGTAAACCGCTCGGCGGTTCATTGAAAAATGTTTTCGCGGCGTGGCCCGGGCCCCTTCCCAAGCCCATCGGCATGAATAGAATAGCCGCCCGGGCGCCGGCCCATTCCGGTCTCTGGGTGTTCACCTGCCATGTCCATCGACAATCCCTGCCTCACGTGCGGCGCCTGCTGTGCGTACTTTCGTGTGTCCTTCTATTTTGGCGAATGCGTATCGGCGGGTGGTGCAGTGCCGGACCATCTGACCGTTCAGGTGTCGCCGTTCCATGTCGCCATGCTCGGCACCGACAGCAAGCCCGCACGCTGCGTCGGTCTGCTGGGAGACGTGGGCTGCGGCGTGCGCTGCAGCATGTACGAGCAGCGTTCGAGCACCTGTCGCGAGTTCGAGGCCTCCTGGGAGAATGGCGAGCACAACCCGCACTGCGATGCCGCCCGTGCCGCCCATGGCCTGCCGCCGCTGGTGCCGCCGCTGCAGCCCCATCTGTCGCCGGATCGGGTCGCCTGAGCCGGGGCATCGGCTGGGCTGTCGGCCAGCCATCACTCGCGATAAGGCGGCAACAGCCTCTAGAATGTCCGGCCGCCTTAGGAGGTATTGGATGGACGCTCTGGATCTGCTGCTCAATCGCGTTTCGGTCACTCGCCTGTGCGAGCCGGCCCCCACTGCCGATCAACTCGACCTGATGTTCCGTGCCGGGCTGCGCGCTCCGGATCATGGTCAGCTACACCCGTGGCGCTTCCTCATCATCGAAGGCGATGCCCGCCACAAGCTTGGCGAGCTGTTCGCCGCGGCCCTGCGTGAGCGGGATGCCGGTGCCGCCGAGGAGGCGCTGCAGAAGGCACGCAACATGCCACTGCGCGCACCGATGCTGGTACTGGTGATCGCCAGCGTGAAGCCGCATCCGAAGGTGCCCGAGGGCGAGCAGCTGCTGGCTGCCGGCTGCGCGGCTCATGGGCTGCTGCTCGCGGCGCATGCCCAGGGCATCGGAGCGGTGTGGCGCACCGGGGAGTTTTCCTACGATCCGCGGGTGCTCGAGGGCCTCGGGTTGACCGAGCAGGAGCGCCTGCTGGGCTTTCTCTATATGGGTACGCCGGAAGGGCGCGTACGCAGCGCGCCGGTTCTGGAGCCCAAGGACTTCGTCCAGCGGTGGAACGCTCAGTGAGACGCCAGATCGTCTGAGGTTCTGCTCGCCGGGCCGGCCAGCGGCAGACGCAGGCGGGCGACGAAGCCGCCGTCGGGGTGATTGGCCAGTTGCAGCTGGCCGCCGTGGCGCTCGGCGGCGCGTCGGGCGATGGCCAGCCCCAGGCCATGCCCGGCCGCGGTCTGGCCCGGGGCCCGGAAGAAAGGCTCGCTGAGCTGGGGCAGGTGCTCGTCGGCCACGCCGGGGCCATGGTCGCGAACGCTGATCACCAAGTCCTGGCCGTCGTGCTGGGCGCGCAGCTCCACCGGCACCCCTTCTGGATTGAAGCGCAGGGCATTGCGCAGCAGATTGTCCAGCGCACGCTCGAGCATATCCGGCCAGCCCGTGTAGCGGATGCCGGGTTCGACGCGACTGTCGATACGTTGCGTGGGGGCGACGATACGGGCGTTGTCCTTCAGCTGTTCGAACATATCGGGCAGATCGACGTCGATTGCCGCGCCGGGCTCGGCATCCAGCCGCGAGAGTTCCAGAATCTCGCTGATCAACGCCTCCAGGCGGTCGCATTCCTTGGCCAGCCGTGGCCAGATCACCTCCCGTTCGCTGGGCGTGGCGCGCTCGGCCAGGCCCAGGGCAATGCGCAGTCGCGCCAGCGGCGAGCGCAATTCGTGGGACACGTCGCGCAGCAACTGTCGCTGGCTGCCGATCAGTGCCTGCAAGCGCGCACCCATGCGATTGAAGTCGCTGGCCAGCACGCCGAGTTCGTCGCGGCGGGTCGCCAGGCGCGCCAGCGACTGCTGCTGATAAGTCGTCTGGCCGAGGTCGTGCACGGCACGGCGCAGGCGGTCCAGCGGTCGGGTGATGGAGAGCGTCAGCAGCAGGCTGAAGCCGGTCAGCACCACCAGAGCGATGCCCAGCGCACTCAGCGGCCAGGCGAGGCTGCCGCGGTGCCAGGCCTGCAGTTCGGGATGCGGAATACGGTAGATGAACAGGTAGGTTTCGCCGGTGGTCGGGCTGGTGTAGTCGGCGGTCAGGCGTCGCCAGGGCAGTGGGCGCTCGCGATCCTGATGGCGCGCCTCGAAGGCGGCAGCGCGGGCGGGGAAGGTACCGCGGATGATCGGCTGGCCGTTTTCCGCCAGGACCTGTACATCGACCCGTGCACGATGGCGGTGCTGTTCGAGCAGCCGCTGAGCGGCCAGCGGGCCCTGGCGCTCATAGACTTCGGTCCAGGTCTCGGCCAGGCCCTGCAAGGCGGGATGCCGACCGAGAATCCAGGCATCCTGGTTCAGTGCATGGCCGAGCAGCATCGCCAGGCCGGCGACCAGGGCAATGGCCAGCCAGAAGGTTGCGAGTATGCGCCAGAACAGTGATCGCACCGGGTCTCTCCACGGCAAAAAGCCCGGCACGCTTCGCCCATCACATGACGGGCGGACGCTGCCGGGCGGGGTATCAGATGGACCGCCGGATCAGTTCTTCTGATCCCGCTCGGCCTTCCACTTGAGGAATTCGGCGCGTTCGGCGCGCTTTTCTTCCATTTTCTTCAGGCCTTCATCGAAGGCTTTCTGCTGTTCCGGCTTGAGCAGGGCGCGCATGCTCTGGTGAGTCTTTTCGCGACTGGCGTCCAGATCCTTCTGCATGGCCTGGCGCTCGGCTTCGGGCAACTTGTCGAGGTAGCGCTGGGTGATCGCCTGGCGCTGCTTCATCTGTTCACCCATGAGCTTGCGCATTTCGCGCTGCTGTTCCTTTGTCAGGTCCAGCTCCTGGAACATGTGGGGGGCTCTTTTGCCGCCATGGGGGCCGTCGTGCATGCCACCGGGCATGGCAAAGGCGAGGGTCGGCAGGGCGGCTGCGAACAGTAGGGCTACAAGTGATTTGCGCATGATGAAACTCTCCTATGTAGGGAAACCGGTCGTGCCGCCGCGGCATTGAAGAAGCTGGCGGCTGGTCGGTGACCGGATGAGTTCAGTCTAAGCAGCGCAAGGTCAAGGGCGGTCAGCCCTGGGTAAAGCCTCGGTAAAGACGATCAGCCGGGCGCGATCAGGCCGAATAGAGATAGCCACGGCTGCGCAGGGCGACGATCCGCGGGCTGCCGTCGGCGTGCGGGCCCAGTTTGCGGCGCAGGTTGCTGACATGCATGTCCAGGCTGCGGTCGTAGAGCGTGAGCTTGCGACCCAGGGCGTGCTGGGCCAGGGCCTGCTTGTCGATCGGCTCGCCGGCCTGGGCCAGCAGGGCCTCAAGGATGCGGCCTTCGGACAGCGTCAGGCTGACGTCATGCCCGCCGACACTGGCAACGCCGCGGGCGGGGCTGTAGCTGAGGTCGCCGAGTTCGAGCTGGCTGGGCGCGGCTGCCGGTTGGCTGCGGCGCAGCACAGCTCGCAAACGCGCGGTCAGTTCGCGCGGGTCGCAGGGCTTGGCCAGATAGTCGTCGGCACCGAGTTCGAGGCCGAGAATGCGGTCCAGCGGTTCGCCACGGCCGGACAGCATCAACACCGGCAGGTCCGGATGTTCGCTGCGCAGCTGCTTGAGCAGTTCAAGGCCGCTGCCGTCCGGCAGCATCACATCCAGTACTACCGCGGCGGGCTGATACTGCGCCAACGCCTGCTTCGCGCTCTGCCCGTCATGGCAGGCATGGGCGACGAAGCCTTCCTGTGCGAGCCAGCTGATCAGCAGCTCGCACAGCTCCTGATCATCATCGATAAGCAGCAATTCGCTCATGTTTGCCTGTTACTCAATTGAGCCACTGGCGCCGACGCCGGCCGCGCGTCACCAGCAGGCCCAGTAAGAAGCTGGTGACGCCAACGGCTCCGCCCACCGCGAACCATTGCTGCTGCTCGTTCAGCAGCGCCGGCAGAACCTTCGACTGCTCGGCTTGCAACTGCATGCGCAGCCGGCGGTTTTCCTCGCGCAGACGCAGCAGCAGGGCTTCGGTGGTATCGCTGGCCAGGCGTGCCGCGTGGGGCTCGGTGGCGGTCTGCTGCGCTTCGATCGGTGCGGCTTCGCTGGCTTCGTCAACCGGCAGGGTCGGTATGCTTGATGTTTCTTCAGCCTGCAGCGCAGGGGCCAGCAGGGTCAGGGCAAGCAGCAGGGAAAGCGGTCGTTGACGCATCGGAACTCCTATTTCCTTACGAGGCCGTGGAAGACCAGCAGCCGGGCGGATTCGCTATCCCCGCTGTGTCGGCTCAGGGCAGCACTTTCTTGAAGGGCTTGACCACCACATTCACGTAAACGCCGGCGGCCTTGTACGGATCGGCATCGGCCCACTGTTGCGCAGCTTCCAGCGAATCGAACTCGGCGACCACCAGGCTACCGCTGAAACCGGCTTCGCCCGGGTCGTTGCTGTCGATGGCAGGATGCGGGCCGGCGAGCACCAGGCGACCTTCGTTCTTGAGCTGCTCCAGGCGCGCCAGGTGGGCCGGGCGGGTGGCGAGGCGGTCCTGCAGGGAATTCGGTGCGTCGGTGGCGATAACGGCGTACAGCATGGTCGTTCCTCGTTCGCGTGGGTTGCGGCGTAAAAAAAGTATTGCATCCACGCCGGGTGGGGCTGGCGTGTGCCAGCCAGGGCGTCGACGCCCACAGGCCAGCAGCGCGGCATCATAGCAAACGGCGCCTGGCGGGAAACTGCCTGGATCAAGGATGCATCGCACGGCAAGCGTGATCGGCGGTCGAAGCAGAAGGTTTCGCGGCGCCGGGTGCCGCTGGTGCAAGCCAAAGCCCCGGCGCGGCGTTAGACTAGCCGGCCGTTCGCCCGCGCTGTCTTGCTGAACCGGGCTTGTCGGACAGTTTTTCGCGAAGTGCCGGCACCTCACTGGAGTGCGTTACCTGATGATCGTCGATCTGCATTGCCACAGCACTGCCTCCGATGGCGTGCTGGCGCCAACCAAGCTGGTGGAGCGTGCCCATGGGCGCGGGGTCCAGCTGCTGGCGCTCACCGACCACGACACCGTCGATGGCCTCGCCGAGGCTCGGGCGGCTGCGTTGGCGCTGGGGGTGCAGCTGGTAAACGGCATCGAACTCTCGTGCCTGTGGAACGGGGCTACCATTCATGTACTGGGTTATGCCTTCTCCGCCGATGCGCCAGCGTTGCAGCAGGCGATCGCGCAGCTGCACGAAGGGCGCTGGCGGCGGGCCGAACAAATCGCCCAGCGGCTCGAGGCCAAGGGCATGCCTGGCGCGCTGGAGGGTGCACGGGCGATCCAGCAGGAACTGGGCGACAGCGGCAACGCGCCGGCCCGTCCCCATTTTGCGGAGTTTCTCGTGCGTGCCGGCCATGTCCGCGATCGTGCCGAGGCCTTTCGCAAGTGGCTCGGCTCCGGCAAGCTCGGTGACGTGAAGCAGCACTGGCCGAGCCTCGAGCAGACGGTTCGGACCTTGCGCGAGGCGGGTGCCTGGATCAGCCTGGCGCATCCATGGCAGTACGATTTCACCCGCAGCAAGCGCCGTCGCCTCGTCGTCGATTTCGTCGCGGCGGGCGGCCATGCGCTTGAGGTGGTCAACGGCATGCAGCCGCTGGAGCAGGTTGGCGGTCTGTCGATCCTGGCGCGCGAGTTCGGCCTGATGGCCACCGTGGGCAGCGACTTCCACGCACCGGGCGACTGGTCGGAGCTGGGGCTGTATCGCAACCTGCCGGAGGATCTGTCACCACTCTGGAGACATTTCGACCATGAGCGCCGCCTACCTGCTGCCAGCTGAACAGGGAGTTCCCATGAGCCAGTTCTTTCAGATCCATCCGGACAACCCGCAACCGCGCCTGATCAAGCAGGCCGTGGAGATCATCCGCAAGGGCGGGGTGGTGGTGTATCCCACCGATTCCAGTTATGCCATCGGCTGCTCGATGGGCAACAAGGCCGGCATCGAGCGCATCCGCCGGCTGCGTCAGCTCGACGACAAGCACAACTTCACCCTGGCCTGCCGCGACCTGTCGCAGCTGGGCCTGTTCGCCAAGGTCGACACCGCCGCCTTCCGCCTGCTCAAGGCGCATCTGCCCGGTCCCTACACGATCATTCTCACGGCGACGCGCGAAGTGCCGCGCATGCTGCTGCATCCCAAACGTCGCACCATCGGGCTGCGCGTACCGGCATTGCCGATCGCCCAGGCGTTGCTGGAAGAGCTCGGCGAGCCGCTGATGAGTGTCAGCCTGATCCTGCCGGGCGAAGACCTGCCGATGAGCGATCCGTACGAGATGCGCGACGCTCTGGAGCACCAGGTGGACCTGATCATCGATGGCGGGTACGGTGGCCTCGAGGCCTCGACCGTGGTCAGCCTGGTCGATGATCAGCCGGAGGTGGTGCGGGTCGGCTGCGGCGATCCCGAACCCTTCATGGCCTGAGCCTGAATGGCATGTATGCCGGTACAACATTATCTGGCCTGGGCGGTGAGTGGATTGAGGCAGGTTCGATGAACATGTCTCCGAGACCAGGCGCTGCGACGAGTCATGGCCGGCTATGGCAAGGTGCCGCGATGGGCTACGGGCGCCAGACTTGACCAACTGAACCTACCAAACAGGCCAATTAAGCAAGGACACACTTTTGAGCTCCATGGATTCACAGCGGCGTGTGGTTTCCGGTATGCGCCCCAGCGGCCGACTGCACCTTGGCCACTACCACGGCGTATTGAAGAACTGGGTCAGGCTGCAGCACGAGTACGAATGCTTTTTCTGCATTGTCGACTGGCATGCGCTGACCACCGACTACGAGAGTTCCGGCGAAATCTCGCAGAACGTCATGAGCATGGCGGTGGACTGGCTGGCCGCCGGGGTCAGCCCGAGCTCGGCCACGCTGTTCATCCAGTCGCAGGTGCCCGAACACGCCGAGCTGCACCTCTTGCTGTCGATGATCTGTCCGTTGGGCTGGCTGGAGCGGGTGCCGTCGTACAAGGAACTGCAGCAGAACCTGCAGGACAAGAACCTCGACACCTACGGCTTTCTTGGCTATCCGCTGCTGCAGGCGGCGGACATTCTGCTGTACCGCGCCGGACTGGTGCCGGTCGGGGCCGACCAGCTGCCGCATATCGAATTCGCCCGCGACGTGGCGCGCCGCTTCAATCACCTCTACGGCCGTGAGGACGACTTCGAGAGCAAGGCGGAGGCGGCGATCCGCAAGCTCGGCAAGAAAACCTCCAGGCTCTATGTCAGCCTGCGCAAGAGCTATCAGGAGCAGGGCGACGTCGAGGCGCTGAATACCGCGCGCGCGGTGATCAAGGAGCAGCAGACCATCACCATCGGCGACCAGGAGCGGCTGTACGGCTACCTGGAGGGCTGCGGCAAGCTGCTGTTGCCCGAGCCGCAGGCGCTGCTCGGCGAGGCGCCTAAGCTGTCCGGGCTCGACGGCGGCAAGATGGCCAAGTCCAACAGCAACGCCATCTATCTGCGGGATACGCCGACCGAGATCGAGGAGAAGATCCGCCGCATGCCCACCGACCCTGCGCGCGTGCACCGCAGCGACCCCGGCGAGCCGACGCGCTGCCCGGTGTGGCAGATGCATCTAGCGCATTCCGAGGAGGCAGTGTGCCAGTGGGCCGAGCAGGGTTGTCGCAGCGCCGGCATCGGCTGCCTGGAATGCAAGGCACCGCTGATCGATTCGATCAAGGCCGATCTTGCGCCGCTGCAGGAACGCGCGCTGGATTACGAGCAGAACCCCGATCTGGTACGCAGCATCCTGGCCGAGGGAGCCGAGCGCGCCCGCGACGAAGCCCGTGAGACGCTGATCGACGTGCGTCAGGCGATGGGCCTGAATTACCGCTGACGCGCCCGCGCAGCTTCGAGGAAGACCATGCAGACCGAACCCCAGAGCCACGAATCGACTCAGCCCGGCGAGCAGCTGCGCCTGGCGCTGGTCTATGGCGAGGCGGTTACCGAGCTGCCGCTGGACCTGTACATACCGCCGGATGCGCTGGAAGTCTTTCTCGAAGCGTTCGAAGGCCCGCTGGACCTGCTGCTCTATCTGATCCGCAAGCAGAACATCGACATCCTCGACATCCCGGTGGCGGAAATCACCCGCCAGTACATGGGCTACGTCGAGCTGATGAAGTCGGTGCGTCTGGAACTGGCCGCCGAGTACCTGGTGATGGCCGCCATGCTTGCCGAGATCAAGTCGCGCATGCTGTTGCCGCGCTCGGCCGAAGCCGCCGAGGAGGAAGACGACCCGCGCGCCGAGCTGATCCGCCGGCTGCAGGAGTACGAGCGCTTCAAGGCCGCCGCCGAGGATCTGGACGAGCTGCCGCGGGTCGGTCGCGACCTGCAGGTGCCACGCCTCGACGCCCCGGATGCCAGGGCGCGCAAGCTGCTGCCGGATGTCAGCCTGGAGGAACTGCTGGTATCCATGGCCGAGGTGCTGCGCCGTGCCGACATGTTCGAGAGCCACCAGGTGACCCGCGAGGCGCTGTCGACCCGCGAGCGGATGAGTGAGGTGCTCGAGCGTCTGAAGGGGGGCGGTTTCGTCCCGTTCGTGGCGCTGTTCCATGTGGAAGAAGGGCGCCTTGGCGTGGTGGTGACCTTCATGGCCGTACTCGAGCTGATCAAGGAATCGCTGGTCGAGCTGGTGCAGAACGAGCCCTTCGCGCCTATCCATGTGCGCAGTCGAACCGAATAGCTATTTGCAGGAGTCAACCGTGGACCTGTCCGATCCCAAGGATCTCGCTTCGCTGCTCGAAGCCTTTCTGCTCGCGTCCGGCAAGCCGCTCTCCCTGGAGCGCCTCGGCGAGCTGTTCGAGGAGCATGAACGACCCTCGTCGGCGCAGCTGAAGAAGGCCCTCGAAGTCCTGGACAAGTCCTGCAAGGGGCGCGCCTTCGAACTCAAGGAGGTGGCCAGCGGTTATCGTCTGCAGGTGCGCCAGCGCTTCTCGCCCTGGGTCGGGCGGCTCTGGGAGGAGCGTCCGCAGCGTTATTCCCGGGCGCTGCTGGAAACCCTGGCGCTGATCGCCTACCGCCAGCCCATCACCCGCGGCGAGATCGAGGACATTCGCGGCGTTGCGGTCAACAGCCAGATCGTCAAGACGTTGCAGGAGCGCGAGTGGATTCGCGTGGTCGGTCATCGTGACGTGCCGGGGCGCCCGGCGATGTTCGCCACCACCCGACAATTCCTCGACCATTTCAATCTGAAGAACCTCGACGAACTGCCGCCGCTGGCCGTGCTGCGGGAAATGGAGCCCGAGCTGCGCCCGTTGCTCGACGACGATGCGGCCGTGCCGGTCGCCCTGCAGGCCCGCGCCGACGAGACGTTGGACGAGCCGCAGGCGCCCGCGCGCGAGCAGACCAGCTTCCGTAGCCTGCTGGCTGAACTCGATGGCATGGAACAGGGGCTCAAGACCGACTTCGACGACCTGCTCGAAGCGCAAGCCGCGGATATCGACTCCGACGAGGAGCAATCGACCCCCTGAGCCCAGGCATGTCGCCGGGGCGCCGGCGGCCTCGCTGCAGCCGGCCGCTAGGGGCATAGCTCTGCAGCTGCATGTCGTGCGCAACCATTGGCCTTGCGTCCTGTCCGAACGCCAACCGACTCCGGATGGTTTATGGTTGTCGAAGAACAAAATTCCGCAGCAGGAGAGACGCATGCACCCGCGAGTTCTGGAAGTCACCGAGCGCCTGGTCGAGCGCAGCCGCAAGACGCGTGAGCGTTACCTCGCGATGATGGCCGCCGCTGCCAGCGAGGGCCCTCAACGAGGCGGGCTGCAATGCGCCAACTTCGCCCATGGCGTCGCTGGCTGCAATTCCACTCAGGACAAGCAGAGCCTGCGCCTGATGAACGCGGCGAACGTCGCGATCGTGTCGGCATACAACGATATGCTTTCGGCGCATCAGCCCTACGAGCATTTTCCGGAGATGATCCGCCAGGCGCTGCGCGAAATTGGTTCGGTCGGCCAGTTCGCCGGCGGCGTGCCGGCAATGTGCGACGGCGTTACCCAGGGCGAGGCGGGCATGGAGATGAGCCTGGCCAGTCGCGAAGTGATCGCCATGAGCACCGCGGTGGCGCTGTCGCACAACATGTTCGACGCCGCGCTGATGCTCGGCATCTGCGACAAGATCGTCCCCGGGCTGATGATCGGTGCGCTGCGCTTCGGCCATCTGCCGACGATCTTCGTACCGGGTGGGCCGATGCCATCGGGCATCCCCAACAAGGAAAAGGCCGCGGTGCGCCAGCGCTACGCCGAAGGCAAGGCGAGCCGCGAGGAGCTGCTGGAATCGGAAATGAAGTCCTACCACAGCCCGGGCACCTGCACCTTCTACGGCACCGCCAACACCAATCAGGTGGTGATGGAGATCATGGGCCTGCACCTGCCGGGCTCCTCGTTCGTAAATCCTTACACGCCGCTGCGCGATGCGCTGACCCGCGAAGCCGCGCAGCAGGTCACCCGCCTGACCCATCAGGCGGGCAATTACACGCCGCTGTGCCAGGTGGTCGACGAGAAGTCCATCGTCAACTCGGTGGTCGCGCTCAACGCCACCGGCGGTTCGACCAACCACACCCTGCATATTCCGGCATTCGCCCGCGCCGCCGGCATCCAGCTGACCTGGCAGGACATGGCCGACCTTTCCGAGGTGGTGCCGACCCTGGCCAAGGTCTACCCCAACGGTCAGGCCGATGTGAACCATTTCCATGCCTGCGGCGGCGTGCCCTTCATGGTGCGCACGCTGCTCGACGCCGGCTTGCTGCATGAGGATGTGCACACGGTGGTCGGCAAGGGCCTGCGCCGCTATATCCAGGAGCCGTTCCTCGACGGTGACAAGCTGGTCTGGCGCGATGGGCCCGCTCAGAGCCTGGACGAAACCATCCTGCGCCCGGCAGAGCGGCCCTTCTCGCCGGAGGGCGGCCTGCGTGTGCTGGAAGGCAACCTGGGACGCGGCGTGACCAAGATCTCGGCCGTGGCGCCGGAGCATCGTGTGGTCGAGGCGCCGGCACGGGTGTTCATCGACCAGAGCGAGCTGGCAGCCGCTTTCAAGGCCGGCGAGCTGGAGCGCGATTTCATCGCCGTGGTGCGTTTCCAGGGGCCGAAGGCCAATGGCATGCCGGAGTTGCACAAGCTCACGCCCTTCCTTGGCGTGCTGCAGGACCGCGGCTACAAGGTGGCGCTGGTTACCGACGGGCGCATGTCCGGCGCCTCCGGCAAGGTGCCGGCGGCCATCCATGTCTGCCCGGAGGCGCTGGACGGTGGGCCGCTGGCGCTGGTCCGTGATGGCGACATCATCCGCGTCGATGGCGAGACCGGCGCGCTGCGGGCGCTGGTCGACCCGGCCGAATGGGCGACGCGCCAGCCGGCCATCCGCCCGGAAGACATGGGTATCGGTTGCGGTCGCGAGCTGTTCGCCTTCATGCGCGCGTCCTTCAGCACGGCGGAGCAGGGCGCCAGCGCGTTCACCGAGAGTCTGGAGGCGCTCAAGTGAAGACAGCGCTGGTTGGCGACATCGGTGGTACCAATGCACGCTTCGCGCTGTGGCGCGATCAGCGGATCGAGCAGATTCGCGTGCTGCCCACGGCAGACCATGCGCGTCCGGAGCTGGCAATCCGCGCCTACCTCGACGAAGTGGGCCAGCCGCTGGATGCGCTGGAAGCAGTATGCCTGGCCTGTGCCGGGCCGGTGAGCGGCGATCACTTCCGCTTCACCAACAACCACTGGCAGCTGAGCCGACAGGCGTTCTGCCGCGAACTGGGCCTTAAGGATCTGCTGCTGATCAACGACTTCACCGCCATGGCCCTGGGTATGACCCGGCTGCGCGATGACGAGCGCGTCACGGTCCGCGAGGGCGAGCCTGAACCCGGCCGGCCGCGTCTGGTCATAGGCCCCGGCACCGGGTTGGGGGTCGCCGGGCTGCTGCCGCTGGTCGGCGGCGGCTGGCGCGCGTTGCCGGGCGAGGGCGGGCATATCTGTCTGCCGATCGGCAGCGAGCGCGAGGCGGCGATCTGGACGCAACTGCACCGCGCACAGGGCCACGTGAATGCCGAAGCCGTGCTCAGCGGGCCGGGTTTGCTGACGCTCTATCGTGCCTGTTGCGCGCTGGATGGCCGAGCGGCCGAACACGACTCTCCAGCTGGGATCACCAAGGCCGCGCTGGCTGGCGAGCCGTACGCCGTCGCCGTGCTGGAGCAGTTCTGCCGCTGGCTGGGGCGCATCGTCGGCGACAACGTGCTGACGCTCGGTGCACGCGGCGGGGTATATATCGTCGGCGGCGTGGTGCCGCGCTTCGCCGAGTTCTTCATGCACAGCGGCTTTTGCGAGGCCCTGTGCGAGAAGGGCCAAATGAGTGGCTATTTCGATCGCCTGCCGGTATGGCTGGTGACCGCGCCTTATCCGGGCCTGGAAGGCGCCGGCGTGGCGTTGCAATCGCTGCTGGAGGGCGTCTAGGCGGCTGGCAGGGAAAGGCGACGGGCGATCGGATAACAACAAGAAAAGGGACGTGACGTGAGCCAAGCAGGTAAGAACATCCTTCTGGTCGACGACGATCAGGAAATCCGCGAACTGCTGCAGACCTATCTCAGCCGCTCGGGCTTTCAGGTCCGCGGCGTGCCGGACGGCGCGCAGTTTCGCAGCGCGCTGTGCGCCGAACCGGCCGATCTGGTGATACTCGACGTGATGCTGCCCGACGAGGACGGCTTCAGCCTCTGCCGCTGGATTCGCCAGCACGAGCGGCTGGCCTCGATGCCGATCATCATGCTCACCGCCAGTTCCGACGAGGCCGACCGGGTGGTCGGTCTTGAGCTGGGCGCCGACGATTACCTCGGCAAGCCGTTCAGCCCACGCGAGCTGCTGGCGCGGATCAAGGCCTTGCTGCGGCGGGTCAGCTTCGCCCAGGAGCGCGGCAGCGACGTGCTGGCCTTCGATGAATGGCGGCTGGACATGATCAGCCACCGGCTGTTCACGCCGATGGCGAGGAAGTCTTTCTGTCCGGTGCCGATTTCGCGTTGCTCAAGCTGTTTCTCGATCATCCGCAGCAGATCCTCGACCGCGACACCATTGCCAACGCCACCCGCGGGCGCGAGGTGATGCCGCTGGAGCGCATCGTCGACATGGCGGTGAGCCGTCTGCGCCAGCGCCTGCGCGACACCGGCAAGTCGCCCCGGCTGATCCGCACCGTGCGCGGCTGCGGCTCCCTGCTGGCAACCCAGGTGACGCCGCACCATGAATCTGCGCACTGAGCGGCGACGCCTGCGGCTGGTGCCGCGCTCACTGCTCGGACGCATGCTGTTGCTGACCCTGCTCGCGGTGCTGCTGGCGCAGGGCCTGTCGAGCCTGATCTGGTTGTCACAGCTGCGCGCCAGTCAGATGGAAGGCCTGCTCACCAGCGCCCGCAGCCTGGCGCAGTCAATGGCGGCCAGCGTCAGCTACTTCCGTTCGCTGCCGCTGGGCTACCGACCGCTGGTGCTCGACCAGCTGCGCAGCATGGGCGGCACGCGCTTCTTCGTCTCGCTCAACGACAAGCCGCTGGAGATGAAGATCCTGCCGGAGACGCCACGCAAGCGTGCGGTGCTGCACGAGGTGGAGCAGGTGCTGCGCCAGCGTCTGGGTGGCGCAGTGGACCTGACCATCGAGTTCGTCAGCCCGGACGATCTGCGCATCTTCAACAGCGGCATCAAGCTCGAGGAGCTGCCGCGCTCCTGGGCCCACTACGCGCTGGGCTTCGAACCGCTGGCGCCACCGGTGCTGGTGACGCAGATCCAGATCGCGCCGCAGGAATGGCTCTATCTCGCCTCGCTGATGCCGGCACCCTACGTCAGCCTGGAAGACGAGGGGCTGCCGGTGCAGCAGCTGTGGTTCATCGTGCTGACCAGCGCCTTCCTGTTGCTGTTCATCGGTCTGCTGGTGCGCTGGCAGAGCCGGCCATTGAAACGCCTGGCCAAGGCGGCGCGGGAGCTGTCGGTGGGCGGGGAAGTGCGGCCGCTGGCCGAGATTGGTGCCAGCGAGATCGTCGAGGTCAGCCGCGCCTTCAACAACATGCGCGAGCGCATCAGTCGCTATCTGACCGAGCGCGGCCAGTTGTTCAGCGCCATCTCCCACGACCTGCGTACGCCCATCACGCGGCTGCGACTGCGGGTCGAACTGCTGGAGGACGAGGCCCAGCAAGTCAAGTTCAACCGCGATCTCGACGAACTGGAGCTGCTGGTCAAGGGCGCCCTGCAGTGCGTGAAGGACACCGATATCCACGAGAACATCGAGGCCGTGGACCTCAATCTGTTGCTCGAACACATCGTGGAGCCCTACCAGGCCTGCGACCAGACCCGCGTGACCCTGGATGGACGCGCGCTGGCGACTTACCCCGGCAAGCCGCTGGCACTCAAGCGCTGCATCGGCAACCTGCTGGACAACGCCCTGAAGTATGGCGAGCGCGCCCACCTGCACGTCGAGGATGGCAAGGAGGCGCTGGTGCTGCACGTTGACGACGAGGGCCCGGGTGTTCCGGAGCAGCGCCTGGAGCACGTTTTCGAACCCCATGTCCGGCTCTCCGGCCAGCAGCAGGGCTACGGCCTGGGGCTGGGTATCGCGCGCAACATCGCTCACGCCCACGGCGGCGAGCTGAGCATGCGCAACCTGCAGCAGGGAGGGCTGAGGGTGACCCTCACACTACCGCGCTGAAGCCCGCCGGGCGTGCCTGTTACCTGTGGCGTGCCTTTGTAACCGGTTGGTGACCATCGGCCATCCCTTCGTTACCCAGTGTCCATTTTTCCGGGCATAGACTCGGTCCATCGCAAGCGACCCACGACTTGCCGGATAAAAACAAGAAGGTACTCCTCCATGAATGCGATCCATCGTCTCGCTCTTTCCGTTTCCCTTGCCCTGCCATTGCTCGCCCACGCCGGCGAGGTCGAAGTCCTGCACTGGTGGACCTCCGGCGGCGAGAAGCGCGCCGCCGACACCCTGCAGAAGATGGTCGAGCAGAAAGGCCACACCTGGAAGGATTTCGCCGTCGCCGGTGGTGGTGGCGAGGCCGCCATGACCGTGCTGAAGACCCGCGCGGTTTCCGGCAACCCGCCGTCCGCCGCACAGATCAAGGGCCCGGACATCCAGGAATGGGGCGAACTCGGCCTGCTCGCCAACCTCGACGACACCGCCAAGGCCGAACGCTGGGACGAGCTGCTGCCCGAGCAGGTCAGCAAGATCATGCAGTACGACGGCTCCTACGTGGCCGTGCCGGTCAACGTGCACCGGGTCAACTGGCTGTGGATCAACCCGGAGGTATTCGAGAAGGCCGGTGCCACGCCGCCGAAGACCCTCGACGAGTTCTTTGCCGCTGCCGAGAAGCTCAAGGCAGCCGGTTTCGTGCCGGTCGCCCACGGTGGCCAGCCGTGGCAGGACGGCACCGTGTTCGAGGGCTTCGTGCTCAGCATTCTCGGGCCGGACGACTACCACAAGGCATTCGTCGAGCTGGACGAGGACACCCTGACCGGCGACAAGATGGTTCAGGCCTTCACCGCGCTGAAGAAGCTGCGTGATTACCTCGACGCCGATGCCGCAGGCCGTGAGTGGAACCGTGCCACTGGCATGGTCATCGACGGCAAGGCCGGCATGCAGATCATGGGTGACTGGGCCAAGAGCGAGTTCACGGCCGCCAACAAGGTCGCGGGCAAGGACTACCAGTGCCTGCCATTTCCCGGCACTCAGGGCAGCTTCACCTTCAACATCGATTCGCTGGCGATGTTCAAGCTGAGCAGCGATGAGAACCGCAAGGCCCAGGAAGACCTGGCGCGCGCGGTGTTGCAGCCGGAGTTCCAGACCTTCTTCAACCAGAACAAGGGCTCCATCCCGGTTCGCCAGGACCAGGACATGAGCGAGTTCGACGCCTGCGCCCAGCAGTCGATGAAGGACTTCAAGGCGGCGGCCCAGGGCAGCGGCCTGCAACCCAGCCTGACCCACGGCATGGCCGCTTCGAGCTACGTGCAGGGCGCGGTGTTCGATGTCGTGACCAACTTCTTCAACGACCCCAAGGCCGATCCGCAAAAGGCGGCCAGGCAGCTGGCGGCGGCGATCCAGGCCGTGCAGTGACGCCAAGGGCGGACCGCGTCCGCCCGATTTCCCGAACCGTTGTCCCGGTACAGGCCAAGGCCCGTGCCGCGGGCGACGACATCCCGGATTCTGACGAGGGATCACCTCCATGAGCTCCATCGCGCTTCCCGCCAGGCCCGCCAAGGTCTCGCCGCTCGATGCCCTGCAGCGCTGGCTGCCCAAGCTGGTCCTGGCGCCGAGCATGCTGATCGTGCTGGTCGGCTTCTACGCCTACATCGGCTGGACCTTCCTGCTGTCGTTCACCAACTCGCGCTTCATGCCCAGCTACAAGTGGGTCGGTCTGCAGCAGTACCAGCGCCTGTGGGACAACGACCGCTGGTGGGTGGCCAGCCAGAACCTGCTGGTCTTCGGCGGCCTGTTCATCGCCATCAGCCTGATCATCGGTGTCGTGCTCGCCGTGCTGCTGGACCAGCGCATCCGTCGCGAAGGGCTGATCCGCACCATCTACCTGTACCCCATGGCACTGTCGATGATCGTCACCGGTACCGCCTGGCAATGGCTGCTCAATCCCGGCCTGGGTCTGGACAAGCTGCTGCGCGACTGGGGCTGGGAAGGCTTTCGCTTCGACTGGCTGGTCGATCCGGACCGGGTCATCTACTGCCTGGTGATCGCTGCCGTATGGCAGGCCTCGGGCTTCGTCATGGCGCTGTTCCTGGCCGGTCTGCGCAGCGTCGATCAATCGATCATCCGCGCTGCCCAGGTGGACGGTGCGAGCCTGCCGACCATCTACCTGCGCATCGTGCTGCCGAGCCTGCGTCCGGTGTTCTTCAGTGCGTTGATGATCCTCGCCCATATCGCCATCAAGAGCTTCGACCTGGTGGCGGCGATGACCGCCGGTGGGCCGGGTTATTCCAGCGATCTGCCGGCGATGTTCATGTACGCCCACACCTTCACCCGCGGCCAGATGGGCTTGGGTGCGGCGAGCGCCATGCTGATGCTCGGCGCGGTGATGGCGATCATCGTGCCCTACCTGTACTCCGAGCTGAGGAGCAAGCGCCATGTCTGATTTCGCGCAACCGCGCCTGACGCTCGGGCGCCTGACCATCCACGCTACGCTGCTGCTGGCTTGCGCCGTCTACCTGGTGCCGCTGATCGTGATGTTGCTGACCAGCTTCAAGACACCGGAAGACATCCGTACCGGCAACCTGCTGAGCTGGCCGGAGGCGTTCACCGCCATGGGCTGGCTGACAGCCTGGGATGCCGTCGGTGGCTACTTCTGGAACTCGGTGAAGATCGTCATCCCGGCGGTGCTGATTTCCACCGCGCTGGGCGCCATCAACGGCTACGTGCTGTCGATGTGGCGCTTCCGCGGCTCGCAGCTGTTCTTCGGTCTGCTGTTGTTCGGCTGCTTCCTGCCGTTCCAGGTGATCCTGCTGCCGGCGTCCTTCACCCTCGGCAAGCTGGGCCTGGCCAATACCACCACCGGTCTGGTGCTGGTGCACGTGGTATACGGCCTGGCGTTCACCACACTGTTTTTCCGCAACTTCTATGTCAGCGTGCCGGAAGCGCTGGTGCGGGCGGCGCGGCTGGATGGCGCCGGTTTCTTCACCATCTTCGGGCGCATTCTGCTGCCGATGTCGGTACCGATCATCATGGTCTGCCTGATCTGGCAGTTCACCCAGATCTGGAACGACTTCCTCTTTGGCGTGGTGTTCGCCAGCGGCGATACCCAGCCGGTCACCGTGGCGCTGAACAACCTGGTCAATACCAGCACCGGCGCCAAGCAATACAACGTCGACATGGCCGCCGCGATGATTGCCGGCCTGCCCACGCTGGTGGTTTACGTGATCGCCGGCAAGTACTTCCTGCGCGGGCTCACTGCCGGCGCCGTCAAGGGTTGAGGAGAACAACGATGGCTTCCCTGGAACTGCGCAACGTTCAAAAGAGTTATGGCAACAGCCAGATCGCAACGCTCAAGGACATCGCGCTGAAGATCGACGCCGGTGAGTTCCTGATTCTCGTCGGCCCCTCCGGCTGCGGTAAATCCACCCTGATGAACTGCATCGCCGGGCTGGAGAATATCACCGGCGGCGAGATCCTCGTCGACGGTGAGGACATCAGTCAGGCCAGCCCGAAGGATCGGGACATTGCCATGGTGTTCCAGTCCTATGCGCTCTATCCGACCATGAGCGTGCGTGACAACATCGCCTTCGGCCTGAAGATGCGCAAGGTGCCGGCGGCGAAGATCGAGGAGGAGGTGGCACGGGTCGCCAAGCTGCTGCAGATCGAACCGCTGCTGGAACGCAAGCCGTCGCAACTGTCTGGCGGTCAGCAGCAGCGCGTGGCCATGGGTCGGGCGCTGGCGCGGCGGCCGAAGATCTATCTGTTCGACGAGCCGTTGTCGAACCTCGACGCCAAGCTGCGGGTGGAGATGCGCACAGAGATCAAGCTGATGCACCAGCGGCTGAAAACCACCACGGTGTATGTCACCCATGACCAGATCGAGGCAATGACCCTCGGCGACAAGGTCGCGGTGATGAAGGACGGTGTGATCCAGCAGTTCGGTACCCCCCACGAGATCTACAACAACCCGGCCAACCTGTTCGTCGCGAGCTTCATCGGCTCGCCGCCGATGAACTTCGTGCCGCTGCGCATTCGTCAGCGTGACGGCCGCTGGGTGGGCGTGCTCAACAGCGAGCAGGGCAGTTGCGAGCTGCCGCTGCCGATCACCAGTGACGAAGGTCTGCGTGACCGGGAGCTCATTCTGGGCATTCGCCCCGAACAGATCGGCCTGTCGACGGGCTCTGCGGCGGACCTTTCGCTGCTGGTGGATATCGAAGTGGTGGAGCCGACCGGCCCCGATACGCTGGTCGTCTTCGCGCTCAATCAGGTCAAGGCCTGCTGCCGGCTGGCGCCGGATCAGGCGCCGCGGGTGGGGGAGACGCTCAACCTGCAGTTCGATCCGCGCAAGGTCCTGCTGTTCGACGCCCAGAGCGGCGAACGGCTGGGCCTGGCGCAGCCTGCAGCCACGCGCGAAAGCAAGGTCACCCGGCTGGTTTCCAACGGAGCGGGGCCGGTGCAGTGAGGTACCGGCCTGCCTTGCCAGCAGGCTGGGGATAACGGAGACAGGAACCAACGGAGCCGAACAGGCTCGATCCAGCGATCAATAACAACAAAAGCGGAGTGGATATGAAAAAAACACTGACAGCCCTGGGCGTTGCCAGCGCCATTGCGGGTCTGACGCTGCCTTTGGGCGCCCATGCACTGGAGTTCACCGGCTACATGCGCAGCGGGGTCGGCGAATCGGTCAACAGCGATTCGCAGTCCTGCTTCCAGTTGCCCGGCGCGCCGAGCAAGTACCGCCTGGGTAACGAGTGCGAGCAGTACGCCGAGCTCGATCTGCGTCAGGACCTCTACACCTTCGCCGACGGCTCGGTACTGAGCCTGGAAGGCATGGCGGCGCTCTACAACCAGTACAACCACACCCCTGAGTTCACCGGCGATCACGGCTGGGCGCGGATGGTGCAGGCCTATGCCGAGTGGAGCAAGGTGCCGGCGTTGTACAACGGCTCGCTGTGGGCCGGGCGGCGCTTCTACAAGCGCAACGACATCCATATCTCCGACTTCTACTACTGGAACCAGAGCGCCACCGGTGCCGGCGTGGAGGACATGGAGATTGGCGGGCTGAAGTACAGCTACGCCTTCTCGCGCAAGGACAGCGTGTTTCAGAAGGACTACGTCACCCGCCACGACTTCAACGTTGGCGGCTTCGACAGCAACCCTGGCGGTGAGCTGGAGTTCGGCCTGAGTTACCTCGACAAGCCCAGCCGTGACGATGCCAACAGCGGTTGGGCCGTGACGGTGCAGCATGTGCAATCCGACTTCCTCGGCGGCAAGAACACCCTGGCGCTGCAGTATGGCGAGGGCCCGGGCACCGGCCTCGGCTATACCGGCGACGTCACCCTGGACAACAGCGCCAAGAGCTGGCGAGTGGTGGAGTATTTCGACTGGCAGCTGACGCCGCGCTTCGGCGGCCAGTTCCAGGTGGTCTACCAGAAAGACAAGCGCGACGACGGCGGCGACCAGGACTGGTGGTCGGTGGGCGCGCGTCCGGTCTATGCGTTCAGCGAGCAGTTCAAGCTCGTCGCCGAGGTGGGTCACGACCAGATCGATGCCACCGACGGCACGCGCAAGCTCAGCAAGTTCACCATCGCGCCGACCTGGTCACCCGCCGGTCCTGGCTTCTGGGCGCGGCCGGAGTTCCGCCTGTACTACACCTACGCCAGCTGGAACGACGCGGCGCAACGGGCGGCCAACGTGATGGCCGAAGGCTCGGCGTTGTCGGATACCGGTGCGTTCGGCAACGCTCGCCACGGTTCGAACTTCGGCGTGCAGGTCGAGCACTGGTGGTAAGCGGCTAGCGGGTCGCCATCCAGATCAGCAGGCCGGCCTGGAACAGCGCCAGCGCAATCAGGCAAACAATGGTGAATCGCAGCGCACCGTCCTCGCGGCGGAAGCGGGCGATACGCTCCTGCAGGTCGCGGATCTGGTTTTCCTGCGCCTGCAGGTTGCGGTCGGCCTGTTCCAGCATCGCCGCCGCATCCTGCAGCTCCACAATCTGGACCTTCTCGCTGTTCCAGTCCGGCCTCAGGCTGCTGGCGCGCGGCGCGCCGTAGGTCGCCTTGCCCGCCTGGTCCTTTGGGTAGTCCACATCGAACCCCTGGGTGCGCAGGCAGTGGTCACGCCGTAGGCGCTGGTCGTCGCTCGTCACATCCTTGGGCAGCGATCCGCCCTCGACCAGATAATGTCCCCAACGCTTTTGCGCCCAGGCCGCGCCTTGTGCCAGCAGGAAACGGCCGAGGCCACGGTTGGCGGGTTCCAGATGCAAGCCGCTGTCCGGGCCGAAGCGCAGTTCCTTGCTGCGATGGTCGGCCCATACCTCCAGCACGTTGTACTTGCGCGAGCGCGCCTGCCCCGGGATGTTGACGAACATCCGCAGCAGGCTCTGCTCTGGCGTGTGGCGTTCCAGCTGCGCCAGCTCGACGAAGCGCAGTGGCCGCGCGCCGCCGTCGCGTTCGGTGGGCAGCGGCGCCAGGCGCAGCAGGCGGAAACGATCGGGGCGAAGTTCGGCCCACGGATGCTTCGGCGGCGCCGGTGGCTCTTTCTCTGTGCTCTGGGTGATTTCGGTGTCGGTCATCTGCGCGTTCCTGGGCCTGCGCGGCGGCTCGTTCAGAACTGGTCTCGGCCATCGTCACGGGGCTATCGGCGGCGCGGCGCCTAACTGGAGGCTGGCAGCATGCCATTATCGTTCAGGAAGCGCTGGATGCGTTCGAGCAGGCCCCGGGCCAACGGCAGATCGGGATCGTCGTAAGACGCGAGCTGCGCAGCGCTGGCCGGCACGATGCGCAGCACATGATTCATGCCGTCGATCAGCGCGAGTTCGGCGTCGGGCTTGGCACGGTGCAAGGCCTCGGCGTCATCGATGCCCACCTGGATATCGTGCCGGCCCTGAACGATCAGCGCCGGAACATTCACCGCCGCGAAGGCCTCGGCCGGGTCATATGCGAAGAGGGAGATCAGATATGGCTGCACGCTGGGGCGGAACAGCACCTGCAGAGGCTCTGGAATGTCCGCGTGGGTGCGACCGGCCTTCAGTTCGTCGATCAGATAATGGCTGGTGGCGAGCAGTGCCGGTGGCAGGCGTCCCTGCAGCTGCTCGCGCAGCACCGCGTCGATCGGCCGGCCGCTGCCGGCGATGCTGATCAGCGCCGCGGCACCTGAGCGAGGCGCCGCAAGGCTGGCGATCAGCGCACCTTCGCTGTGGCCGACGAGAATCAGCTCGCCGAAGCGCGGGTCACCCTTGAGCCGTTCGCTCCAGGCCAACGCATCGCTGACGTAGGCTTCGACGCTGAGGTCGCGCTCGTCCGGTGCGGCGGCCAGGCTCGCGCCGACGCCGCGCTTGTCGTAGCGCAGGCTGGCCACGCCCTGCCTGGCCAGGCCCTGGGCCAACCGCTTGAGGCTGTCGTTGTGGCCGGCCGGGTTGTTGCCGTTGCGGTCGGTCGGCCCGGAGCCGGCGATGAGCAGGCCGACCGGCAACGGCCGCTCGCTTTTCGGCAGCAGCAATGTGCCCTGCAGCACGCCATGGCCGGTGTCGAGGTTCAGCGTCTGCGTGAGCAGGGTCTGCGCATGTACGAATGAGAGGGGCATGGTCAGCAGCAGTAGGATCAGCAGGGCACGCATGGAAGGCTTCGCCGGTTACGGAGCGGGTTTGACGCGAGGATCGGTGCGAGGTTCGCCGCTGCGCCAGTATGCGCGCCGAAGACAGGCAGTGAAACCGCGGCGCCCTCAGGTATACTTCCGGCCCCTGTTTTTTCGGTCGATCGCGGAGCGTCCTGCATGTCCGGCAATACCTACGGCAAGCTGTTCACCGTCACCACTGCCGGCGAAAGCCACGGGCCTGCGCTGGTGGCCATCGTCGATGGCTGCCCACCCGGGCTGGAGCTGTCGCTGGACGATCTGCAGCGCGATCTCGACCGTCGCAAGCCCGGCACCAGCCGGCACACCACGCAGCGCCAGGAAGCCGACGAGGTGGAAATCCTTTCCGGCGTGTTCGAAGGCAGAACCACCGGTTGCCCGATCGGCCTGCTGATCCGCAATACCGACCAGAAGTCCAAGGACTACTCGGCGATCAAGGACCTGTTCCGCCCGGCTCACGCCGACTACACCTATCACCACAAGTACGGCCTGCGCGACTACCGCGGCGGTGGCCGCTCTTCGGCGCGCGAGACCGCCATGCGTGTCGCCGCCGGTGCCATCGCCAAGAAGTACCTGGCGACGCTGGGCATTCAGGTGCGCGGCTACATGAGCCAGCTCGGGCCGATCGAGATTCCGTTCAAGTCCTGGGACAGCGTCGAGCAGAACGCCTTCTTCAGCCCGGACCCGGACAAGGTGCCGGAGCTGGAGGCCTACATGGACCAGCTGCGCCGTGACCAGGATTCGGTGGGCGCAAAGATCACCGTGGTCGCCGAGGGTGTGCCGCCGGGCCTCGGTGAGCCGATCTTCGACCGCCTGGACGCGGAGCTTGCCCACGCGCTGATGAGCATCAACGCGGTCAAGGGCGTGGAGATCGGTGCCGGTTTCGCGTCGGTGGCCCAGCGCGGTACCGAGCACCGCGACGAGCTGACCCCGCAGGGCTTTCTGTCCAACAATGCCGGCGGCATCCTCGGTGGCATCTCCTCGGGCCAGCCGATCGTCGCCCATCTGGCGCTCAAGCCGACGTCCAGCATCACCACGCCCGGTCGCTCCATCGACGTGAACGGCGAGGCGGTGGACGTGATCACCAAGGGTCGCCACGACCCCTGCGTCGGCATCCGCGCCACCCCGATCGCCGAGGCGATGATGGCCATCGTGCTGCTGGATCACCTGCTGCGCCACCGCGCACAGAATGCCGATGTGCAGGTGACGACGCCGGTGCTGGGTCAGCTTTGAGCGGCCATTCGGAGCGCGGCGCGCCGGCGTTGACGCCGCGCGCTGCAAACTGAACGCCTGTTGCCATGACCGCTTCGCTCCCTTACTGGCGCCTCTCCGGGTTCTATTTCTTCTACTTCGCGCTGCTCGGTTCGACGGCGCCGTTTCTCGGCCTGTACTTCGCCCATCTGGGGTTCTCGCCGGAGCGCATCGGCGAGCTGATCGCCATTCCGATGTTGATGCGCTGTCTGGCGCCGAATCTCTGGGGCTGGCTGGGCGACGTCAGCGGCCGCCGGCTGGAGATCGTCCGCCTCGGCGCCCTGTGCACGCTGCTGTCCTTCGGCCTGATCTTCTTCGACAAGAGCTTCGCCTGGCTGGCGCTGGTGATGGCCCTGCATGCCTTCTTCTGGCATGCCGTGCTGCCGCAATTCGAGGTCATCACCCTGGCGCATCTGCACGAGCAGCCCGAGCGCTACAGCCAGGTACGGTTGTGGGGCAGCATCGGCTTCATCCTGGCGGTGGTGGGGCTTGGGCTGCTGTTCCAGCGCCTGAGTCTGGACCTGTATCCGACCGCTGTCGCTGCGGTGATGCTGGGCATCGTGCTGAGCAGCGTCTGGGTCCCGAACGCGCAGCCGCGCCAGCGCGCCGAGTCGGCCGGGCAGGGCGGCTTTCTCGCCCAGCTGCGGCGCCCCGGCGTACTGGCCTTCTACGGTTGCGTGGCCCTGATGCAACTGGCTCACGGCCCGTACTACACCTTCTTCAGCATCCACCTGGAAGCGCTCGGCTACAGCCGCAGCTTTATCGGTCTGATGTGGGCGCTGGGCGTCGTCGCGGAGATTCTGCTGTTTCTGGTCATGGCGCGTCTGCTGGAGCGTTTCTCGCTGCGCCAGGTGCTCCTGGCGAGCTTCCTGATCGCCGCGCTGCGCTGGCTACTGCTCGGGCAGCTGGCCGATCATCTCGGCGTACTGCTGATCGCGCAGCTGATGCACGCGGCAACCTTCGGCAGCTTCCATGCGGCGGCCATCCATTTCGTCCAGCGCAGCTTCGGCCATCGCCAGCAGGGTCAGGGGCAGGCGCTGTATGCCAGCCTGTCCGGAATCGGCGGCGCGCTGGGGGCGTTGTATGCCGGATATGCCTGGTCCGGGCTCGGCCCGGGCTGGTCGTTCGCCATCGCCAGCCTGGCGGCGCTGGCAGCAGCCGTTATCATTGCCTTCCGTTTGCAGGAGGATCGCGCGTGACCGCCACGCAGCGCTGGCTTCCAGGCGACAATTGACCGGCACCGCTATTGCGTCGGCTGGCTGATCCGCGGCCATGGGTCTGTACACCCGGGGCGAGAAGACGAGCGACGCGCTGCGTCAGATCGAGGCGTTCGAGTTCCTTTTCGAATGCGAACTGAAGATGGGCGCCCTGCACAACAGATGAATTCCTGCCTGGCCGGCAGTGATCGGCCGGGCGATCCTTCGGAGAGCCGAACATGAGTGTCCTCAGTGTCTATCACGAATCCCGCCCCGAGCAGCCGCTCAAGGTCCTGACCCATCTCGAGGACATCGCCGCGACCCTGGCCGAGGTCGGCGTGCAACTGGAGCGCTGGGACGCCAGCGCGCCGGTCGCCGCCGGTGCCAGCCAGGAGGACGTGATCGCCGCCTACCGGCCACAGATCGATCGGCTGATGGCCGAGCGCGGCTACGTGACCGTCGATGTCATCAGTGTGTCCCGCGATCATCCGCAAAAGGACGAGCTGCGCGCCAAATTTCTTGACGAGCATCGTCACGCCGAGGACGAGGTGCGCTTCTTCGTCGCTGGCCGCGGCCTGTTCACCCTGCATATCGAGGACATGGTCTACGCCGTGTTGTGCGAGAAGAACGACCTGATCTCCGTGCCTGCCGGCACCCGCCACTGGTTCGACATGGGCGAGCAGCCGAGCTTTGTCGCCATTCGCCTGTTCAACAATCCGGACGGCTGGACGGCGCAGTTCACCGGCGAACGCATCGCCGATCAGTTCCCGCGCCTGGACGACTGAGCGGCCGATCCAGCGCTCACCCTCACCGAACATACGGCCAGCGAGCACAAGCAGGAGCTGACCTCCTGCCGACCCGCGCCAGCGGCGTGCTCGTTAACCATGAACCAGCAGCTAGTACCAATGCGCTGCTGAGCCGCTCTGGCACGGGAACTGAACCCTGCCGCCGCGCCGGCATCCTAATTTAGGTACTCACCCAAACAGGAGCGTACCCATGGGAGATGCATTCGGCGGAATTTTCGGCCTGCTCATCCTGATACTGGATATCTGGGCAATCATCAGCATCGTTCGCAGCGACAGCACCAGCGGCAAGAAAGTGCTCTGGGTTCTTTTGATCGTCATCCTGCCCGTGCTCGGTCTTATCATCTGGGGAATCATGGGACCGCGCGGCAATCGCCCCGACGACCGTGGGCCCTTGCGGTAAACACCGATGGAAAGCCTCAGCGCTCCGCTGGCCCTGGTGGTGCTGGTGCTGGACGTGCTCGCCATCGCGCATGTCTGGCGCAGCCCCATCGAGGCTGGTCGCAAAATCATCTGGACGCTGGTGATCGTACTGCTGCCGGTGGTCGGCCTGATCATGTGGGCGGTCGCGGCCGGGCCGTTTGGCAAGGCGCGGCTGTGAAGCATGCGTGGCATCGGCCTGGCGCTCGTCGCGCTGCTCTTCGTCGTAGGCCCGCTGCAGGCCGATGATGGTGACGCCTGGCAGGCGTTACGCGAAGGGCGGGCACTACTGCTCCTGCGCCACGCGAATGCGCCGGGGCTGGGCGACCCGCCTGGCTTCGTCCTCGATGACTGCAGCACCCAACGCAATCTTGATGAGCACGGCAGGGCGCAAGCCCGACGCTGGGGCGAGCTGCTGCGCGAGAAAGGCCTGACCAGGGTACGTCTGTTGAGCAGTCGCTGGTGCCGTGCACTGGACACGGCGCAGCAGATGGCACTCGCGCCGGTCGAGCCGCTACCGGCGCTGGATTCCTTCTTCGCCTCGCCGACCAGCGAGCGACTGCAGACCGCCGCGCTGCGCGAAGCCCTCACCGAGCTGGAACCCGGCGAGGTAGCGGTGCTGGTCACCCATCAGGTCAATATCACCGCGCTGACCGGCATCTTTCCGCAGTCGGGCGAGGGGCTGATCCTGGCTCGGCCGCTGGCCGTTGCGCCGAAGGTTCTGGCGCGTGTCGCGCCGCCGTAACCGTTTCTTCAGCCGCCCCGGGCGTAGTTGTCCCAGATGTGGATGGCTGCGTAGGCCCGCCACGGGCGCCAGGCTTCGGCACGTTCGGCCAGCGCCTTGGCGGTCAGGCCATCCGCTCCCCAAAGCGGCGCCTTGAGCAAACCCAGATCGGCATTGGGAAAGGCGTCTGCCACGCCAAAACCGCGCAGCGCGATGTATTCGGCCGTCCAGGGGCCGATGCCGGGCAGCTCGCACAGCCGGCGGACCAGCGTATCGGCGCCATCCTCCACATGCAGGTGCAACGCGCCCTCGGCCACCGCGCCGGCCAGGCGGCGCAGCGCCTGAGCGCGCTTGGCCGGCATGCCGATGTTCTCCAGCGGGTCGTCGGCGACCGCCTGCGCGGTGGGAAACAGCACCTCCAACCCGGTCGGAGCCTGCGCCAACGGCTCGCCGAGACGCTCCACCAGGCGGCGGGTGATGGTCACCGCCGCCTTCACCGTGACCTGCTGGCCGACCACCGCGCGCACGGCCTGCTCGAACGGGTCGTACGCCGCCGGCAGACGCAGGCCGGGTTGTGCCGAGACCAGCGGGCCGAGTGCCGGGTCGCCGGCGAAATGCGCCGCGATCGCCTGTGGGTCGGCATCCAGGTCGAACATCTTGCGCACCCGCGCCACCAGCGGTTGGCTGGCGTGCCGCAGCGAGTCGCTGAGGGTCAGCTCGAGCGCCGGCCGGTCGTCCGCCGCGCTCACACCGAGCCAGCCGCGGGCATCACCCAGGCGCAGCGTACGGGCATAGCCGCGCGGATCCAGGCGCTCCACGCCCGGCAGCAGACGCAGGGCGAAGTGGCGGTGGAACTGTTGCCAGTCCCAGGGTTCGAGGTAGAGCAGGTGGATGGTTTCGGTCATTTCCAGACCCTAGCGCCTGGGCGCCGCTTTGTCGCCCCGAAGTGTGCTTTCAAACCCTCGCGGTTCCCCCTGTCATCTTGGCCAACGTAGAATGCGCCTCTTTTCGGTGGGCGATGCGATCGCCCGTCCTCAGCCAGCCTGCAGACGTCGCGGCATTGCGCGCGATGGCTGCCAAGGGAGACACCCATGAGCGACTTTCAGGAAACTCTCTACGAGGGATACGGGCAGCGGTTCCAGATCGACAAGCTGCTGCATGAAGTGCGCACCGAACGCCAGCATCTGGTGATCTTCGAAAATGCCCGCATGGGCCGCGTCATGGCCCTCGACGGCGTGATCCAGACCACCGAAGCCGACGAGTTCATCTACCACGAAATGCTTGCCCATGTGCCGATCCTGGCCCATGGCCTGGCACGCCGGGTGTTGATCATCGGTGGCGGCGACGGCGGCATCCTGCGTGAGGTGGCGCGCCATCGTGATATCGAGAGCATCACCATGGTCGAGACCGACCGCACCCTGGTGGAGCTGTGCAAGGAATTCCTGCCGAATCACTCGGCCGGCACCTTCGATGATCCGCGATTGAACCTGGTGTTCGATGACGGCATGCACTTCGTGGCGACCACTGAAGAGCGGTTCGATGTCATCATCTGCGATTCCACCGATCCCATCGCCCCGCGCGAGGCGCTGTTCTCCGAGCACTTCTACCAGGCTTGCCGCCGTTGCCTGAACGAGGGCGGCATCCTGGTCGCGCAGAACGGCACGCCATTCATGCAGCTGGGCGAGCTGCAGACCACCGCCAAACGCATGCAGGGGCTGTTCGCCGACTGGCACTTCTACCTGGCCGCGGTGCCGACCTACATCGGCGGTGCGATGAGCTTCGCCTGGGGCGCCTGTAACGCCGAGAGTCGCAAGTTGCCGCTGGAAACCCTGATGCAGCGCTATAGCGGCAGCGGGATTGTGACCCGTTATTACAATCCGCACGTGCACATTGGCGCCTTTGCGCTGCCGCAATACCTGCTGCACGCGATTGCCAAGCCCAGCAACGACTGAGCGAGCACGGCGGCATCGCCCTGAACGGCCCGCCCGGCAACGGCGCGGGCCGTTTTGCATTGCAGGCCCGGTTGAACTGCTGCAGGTTCGGCGGGTTCTACTGATGGAGCCCGCGACTCTGGCGCGCGGTGGCGTCGAGCCATCCAGCCCGTGCAGTCAGACGCGTGGCCTGCTAGCTTGTCACTGTGGACACCGTCCACCGCGTCTCTTCGACTAGCTGTTGCGACTCCCGTTTGCCCGATGTCTCGACGACGGAGCCGATCTCCCGCTGAGCTCGTGGCAACTTCATCCAGGTATGAGAGGAGGTTGAATCATGAGCACCACCTTCCATGAGGATGTCAGCAGCACCGTTCTGCGCCGGATGAAAGAGGGCGGTTTCGATTTCGCCCGCGTGCATCCCATCGAGTTCTATGCGGTCTTCCCCGAGCGGGACCGCGCCCAGACCGCCGCCGAGAACTTTCGCGGTGAAACCATCAACACCCAAGTCTTTCCGCGTGAGGACGGAAGCTGGAATCTGCAGGTCAGCAAAGTGATGTACGCGACGTTCGACGGCATCGGCGACTTCGAGCAGGATCTTGAGGACCTTGTCGAACCCCTGGGTGGGGTACTCGATGGCTGGGGCGTCACCCAGGAAATCGAAAGCCAGAGTCTGTGACCGTCACTCCCTTTTCAGACCGCTGTTGAGCGCCTGGTCCCACGGCGGGACCGGGCCGAAGCGGGACTTGAGAAATTCCAGCAGCAGTCGGGTCCGCGAGTCGGCCTCGCGCGTCAGGCGCAGGGCATAGATGCCGCTGGCTTCCGGCTGCGGCAACCCGCCTTCGCAGAACAACGGCAACAGCTCGCCGCGCAGCAGGTACTCGCTGATCAGCCAGGTCGGCAGGTGGGCGATGCCGAGCCCGGCCAGCGCTCCCGCCAGCAGCGCTTCAGCATTGTTGGCCACCATCCGCAGGCGCCCCGGGCGCAACAGCTGCGATCGGCCGTTTTGTTCGAAGCGCCAGGCGTGCGGCGGGGCCAGTGCATCCCAGTCGAGGCCATCATGTTCAGGCAACTGCTCTGGGGTCAGTGGCACGCCGCGACTCTCCAGGTAGGCCGGGCTGGCGCAGACGATGCGCACCATCGGCGCCAGGGGCGTGGCGACCAGGCGCGTATCGGCGAGTGGGCCGATGCGCAGCACCAGATCGACCTCGCCGAGGTGCTCGCCATGCAGATCGACGAAGCTGTCGATCAGCCGCAACTGGATATCCACACCGGGATAGGCCTGCAGAAACTCGGCGAGAGCCGGCGCCAGATGTCGCCGCCCGAACGGCGCCGGGGCATCGATGCGGATGCGGCCTTCCGGTGCACTGTCCAGGGATGTCGCCTCGGCCCGGGCCAGGTGCAGTTCCTGAACGATGCGTCGGGCGCGCTCGGCGAAGGCAAGGGCGGCAGGCATTGCCCGCACGGCATGGGTGCTGCGGCTGAACAGCTGGCAGCCGAGCGCCGCTTCCAGCGCATCGATTCGCCGCGCCACGGCGGAGGGCGTCAGGCCATGCCGGCGCGCGGCAGCGGAAAAGCTGCCGCATTCGAGCACGTCGATAAAGAGTTCGAGCTGAGCGGAAAGGACGTCTGGCAGCATCGGGTTACCGGCTTGTGCGTAATAGGCAAAGCCATTGTGCGCGGCTGTGCGTATCGACGCCAGCGGCGGCGGCGTAGCATGGGCGCCTCATTGAGGCTGGAGCGCGAACATGCTGTTGGACATCGGGTTGAACGTATTGCTGGGCCTGGCCCTGGGCACGCTCGGCGGACTGTTCGGCATCGGCGGCGGGCTGATCGCGATCCCGGTACTGGGCGTGCTGTTCGGGCTGGATCAGCAACTGGCGCAGGGTACGGCACTGGTGATGGTGGTGCCCAACGTGCTGCTCGCCATCTGGCGTTATCACCAGCGCAATCGCATCGATTGGCGCCACGCGGCGGCGCTGGCCGGCGCCAGCTTCGTCTTCGCGATCGTCGGTGCCGCCGTGGCGGTGTCGCTGGACGCCGGGCGCATGCGCCTGGCCTTCGTCGGCTTTCTCCTGGCGCTGGCAGCCTACACGCTGTTGCGCGTGTTTCTGCGCCCGGCGCCTGGAGATGGTCAGCTGCGTCATTCCTGGCCATGGCTCAGCGTGCTCGGTGCGGGGGCCGGGGCGGCGGGCGGGCTGTTCGGCGTGGGCGGTGCGGTGATTGCCACGCCGATCCTGACCAGCGTATTCGGCACCTCGCAGGTGGTCGCCCAGGGGCTTTCGCTGGCGCTGGCTGCGCCGAGCACTGGCGTTACCCTGGTGACCTATGCGCTGCATCAGCAGGTCAACTGGCTGCTGGGCTTGCCGCTGGCGGTCGGCGGCCTGCTCAGCATCAGCCTGGGTGTGCGCCTTGCCCACGCGTTACCGGAGCGCCTGCTGCGCCTGCTGTTCAGCGGTTTTCTGGTGGCCAGTGCGGTGCTGCTGGCGATGGAAAGCTGAGCGGTTTCAGCTCGTCAGGCCGAGCAGGCCGCCGCCGAGCGCACCGGCGATCACCACCAACCACGGTGGCAGTTTCCAGTAGCTCAGCGCGGCGAAGGCCAGCACGGCCAGGATGAAGTGTTCCGCGGCCTTGATTGCACTGGTCCAGACCGGGTCGTACAGCGCCGCCAGCAGCAACCCGACCACGGCGGCATTGACGCCCGCCAGCGCCGCCTGGCTGCGGCGATTGCCGCGCAGGCGCTCCCAGAACGGCAATGCGCCCAATACCAGCAGGAAGGAGGGCGCGAACACCGCGAGCAGGCAGATGGTTGCGCCGAGCCAGCCGCTTGGGCCGCTGTTCATCGAAGCGCCGAGAAAGGCCGCGAAGGTGAACAGCGGTCCAGGTACGGCCTGGGCGGCGCCATAGCCGGCGAGCAAGGCGTCGTTGTCGACCCAGCCGGACGGCACGACCTCGGCCTGCAGCAGCGGCAACACCACGTGTCCGCCACCGAACACCAGCGCACCGGTGCGATAGAACGCATCGACCTGCGCCAGCGCCTGGCTGCCGCTGACGCCGGCCAGCACGGGAAGCAGGATCAGCAGGGCAAAGAACGCAGCCAGGGCAGACAGCGCGGTGCGCATCTTGATGCGTACGGGCAGGTCGGGGTGCACCTCGCCTGACGTCGGGCGGAACGCCAGCAATCCGATCAAGCCCGCCACAACGATGATCGCCACCTGGCTCCAGACGAAAGGCAGCAGCAAGACGGCGCTCGCCGCGGCGAGCATGATGGCCAGCCGCGGGCCATCGCTGCACAGCGTTCGCGCCATGCCCCAAACCGCCTGGGCGACGACCGCCACTGCCACGATTTTCAGACCCTGGATGAACCCGCCGGGCAGGGCGTCGCCCCAGCGGGCAATGCCCAGAGCGAACAGCGTCAGCGCGACGGCCGAGGGCAGCGTGAAGCCGGCCCAGGCCGCCAGCGAACCTCGGTAGCCGCCGCGCAGCAGCCCGATTGCCAGGCCGACCTGGCTGCTGGCCGGGCCCGGAAGGAACTGGCAGAGCGCGACCAGATCGGCGTAGCCGCGCTCGTCCAACCAGCGGCGGCGCTGGACGAATTCGTCACGAAAGTAGCCCAGATGCGCCACCGGGCCGCCAAAGGATGTCAGCCCCAGGCGCAGGAATATCAGGAAGATGCTCCAGGCTCTCAGAGGCTCGCCGGACGATAGGCGTTGGGCGTCGATGGGCATGCGAATTCGTGCTGGTCTGCAAGGGTGAATCGAGCGGAAATCCTAGCCGGCAATTGTGTCACGCCGATGACGCGCGTGCCGATTCACCGTTGTGCGGCCAGTCGTCCGCCACCAGGAACAGCCGCTCCTGCTCCAGCCAGTCGCCGGATGCGTGGGGTTCGAGACGCACCAGCAGTTGCGCCCGCGCGCGTGCCGGATCGCCGGCCAGCCACTCGGCAAGGCGGTCCGAGGTCCACAGGTCCGGTTGCGGCACGCGGGCAGCAGCCAGCCAGGCGGCACGCGGAAGTGGCTGCCAGATGGTGCCGGCCGCCGCGGCCTGATACACCGGCCAGTCGGCCTGGCGCAGCCAGCGGCCGCTCAGGTGGTGCGGGTTGGCACCATGGGGCGGGGCGCAGCCCTCTGGCCAGGGTTGAAACAGGTAGCCGCTGAGCCAGAAGCTGCTTTGCACCTCCCGCCCGGTAAGCTCGGCGAGCACGGCGCGGGCGGCCGGCTGGTTGCACAAGGGCAGCTGGTGTTGGCGCAGGTGGGCGAGCTTCAGGTCCAGGCGATCGTGGTTGCCGGGGCCGAGCCAGTGGTCGTGCTGGCTGCCGTCTCCGGGCCCGAAGCCCAGATAGAGCTTTATCGCCAGCTCCAGATGGTGCACGCCCTGGTCATCGCAGAACAGCAGGTCCAGTTCGCCGAGGGTGCTGCCGTTCTGCCGGATCGGCAGGTTGGCCGCGATCAGCTGCAGGTCGGGCGCCTGGCACAGCGCGTACTGCCAGAGCCGTTCGTAGTACAACCCCAGGCGCCGATTGCTGCGCTGCGACAGCCAGGCCTCGAGGACCGAAGGCTCGGCATCCTGGCACAGCAGCCAGTCGGCCAGCAGCCCCGGCTCGCTGTGCCAGCGGCTTGCGCTCAGGGGGTGACGCTGGTGGGGAGGTGTTTCGCTCAGCAGGGGCGGCGACAGCAGCGTCCAGGCGAGATCACGCACCTGCGGATGGCGAAGGACACTGGACAGCTCGGCAAGACTGATAGGGTTCATGTCAGCAGCATAGCCGTCGGTTTGCCGCCGGTTCGACGTTTCGCCGATAATCCGGTGCCGCTGAACACCCGCGCCTGACCGAGGCTCTAACCACTGTCGGTGCAGGCCGCGTCGATCCGCTGCGGCGGCCTCGCAAGTGCATGTTGGTGTTCAAGCGCTGCGAACGCCTGCAACTTCTGCCAGCCACACCAGGGAACTTCAATGGAGCAATTCCGCAATATCGGCATCATTGGCCGCCTGGGCAGCTCCCAGGTGCTGGATACCATCCGCCGGCTGAAGCGATTTCTCGTCGAACGCCATCTGCATGTGATCCTCGAGGAGAACATCGCCGAGGTGCTCCCCGGGCACGGCATGCAGACTTCGTCGCGGCAGCGACTGGGCGAATCCTGCGACCTGGTGATCGTGGTCGGCGGTGATGGCAGCCTGCTCGGCGCCGCCCGGGCAATGGCCCGGCACCGCGTGCCGGTGCTGGGCATCAACCGCGGCAGCCTCGGCTTTCTCACCGACATCCGCCCGGATGAGTTGGAAGAGAAGGTTGCCGAGGTGCTCAACGGCCAGTACACCCTTGAGAACCGCTTCCTGCTCGAGGCCCAGGCGCGTCGCTTCGACGAGCCGATCGGCGAGGGCGATGCCCTCAACGACGTGGTGCTGCACCCGGGCAAGTCGACGCGCATGATCGAGTTCGAGCTGTACATCGACGGCCAGTTCGTCTGCAGCCAGAAGGCCGACGGCCTGATCGTGGCGACGCCCACGGGTTCCACCGCCTACTCGCTGTCCGCCGGCGGCCCGATCATGCATCCGCGCCTGGATGCCATCGTCATCGTGCCGATGTACCCGCACACGCTGTCAAGCCGACCCATCGTGGTGGACGGCAACAGCGAGCTGAAGATCGTGGTGTCGCCGAACATGCAGATCTACCCGCAGGTGTCCTGCGACGGCCAGAACCACTTCACCTGCGCGCCTGGCGACACTGTGACCGTGCGCAAGAAGCCGCAGAAGCTGCACCTGATCCACCCGCTGGATCACAACTACTACGAAGTCTGCCGGACCAAGCTGGGCTGGGGCAGTCGCCTCGGCGGAGGCGATTGATGCAGCTGGATCCCGAGCGTGGCTACGACCTGATCGGCGATATCCACGGCTGTGGCCATGCGCTGGCGCGGCTGCTGGATCAGCTGGGCTATCGCCTGCAGGGCGGTGTCTGGCGTCATCCGCGCCGGCAGGTGATCTTCCTCGGCGACATCATCGACCGTGGGCCGCACATCCGCGAGGCACTGCACCTGGTGCATGCGATGGTCGACCACGGCCAGGCCCATTGCATCATGGGCAACCACGAGTTCAACGCGCTGGGCTGGTACATGCCGGCCCCGCCGGGCAGCGGTCGCGATTTCGTGCGTGAACACTCGCCACGCTTCGCTCGGCTGCTGCAGGAAACCTTCCAGCAGTTCGAGCACTACCCCGAGGAGTGGAAGGCCTTTCGCGAGTGGTTCTACGACTTGCCGCTGTTTCTCGAAACCGAGCGTTTTCGCGTGGTACACGCCTGCTGGGACAGCCGCGTGATCGCGCGCCTGCGTCCGTTGGTGAACGATGGCCGGATCAACCCGGCGATCCTGCGCGAGGCCGGCCTGCCGGGCACCTTCATCTGCCAGGCGCTGGATCGGCTGCTGCGCGGCACCGACATGCCGCTGCCGGAGGGCATGACGCTGACCAGCGAGGAAGGGTTCGTGCGGACCTTCTTCCGCACCAAGTTCTGGGAAGAGAACCCGCAGACCTACGGTGACGTGGTGTTCCAGCCCGATGGGCTGCCGGAGCACGCGGCGCGCCTGCCGTTGTCGCCGCAGCAGAAGAGCCGCCTGTTTCTCTATGGGCCGGATGAGCCGCTCCTGTTCGTCGGCCACTACTGGCGCCGCGGTCGCCCGGGGCCGATCCGCGACAACCTGGCCTGCCTGGATTACAGCGCGGTGAAGAACGGCAAGCTGGTGGCCTATCGGCTGGACCAGGAAACGCGCCTGGACCCGACCAAGTTCGCCTGGGTGGACGTGCAGGCGGTGTTCCGATGAGTTCGGTGAGCGAGGCCCTGCGCCTGCCGCTGTCGGAAGACCTCAGCGGCTTCATCGCCCTGTTGCGTCGCCTGCGGGTGCCTTGCCGGGTCTCGGAGGAGGGCGACCAGCAGGTGCTGCGGGTGCCGAGCGAGGTGGTCGAGCAGGTGCGCGACCTGTATGCGCGCTACCCCCAGGGCGACGACAGCGTGGTGGTCGAGCAGCCCCGGCGGCGCGGCGGCTTCGTCGCTGCCCTGCGTGCCAGCCCGCTTACCGCGGCGGTGCTGCTGATCACCCTGGCGGTGGCGGGGATCACCCTGCTCGGCGAGAACTTTGCCACGATCCGCTGGCTGAACTTCGTCGACTTTCGCATCGACGGCGAGTACGCCTACTTCGCCACGCTGGAGCAGAGCCTCGCGGCCGGCCAGTGGTGGCGGCTGATCACGCCGATCTTCGTGCACTTCGGCATCCTTCACCTGGCCATGAACAGCATGTGGTACTGGGAGTTGGGCCGGCGCATCGAGGCTCGTCAGCGTGCGCCAATGCTGCTGGCGCTGACGCTGCTGTTCGGGCTGATCTCCAATTTCGCGCAGTATCTGTTCGGCGGGCCGGGCATCTTCGGTGGTTTGTCCGGCGTGCTCTACGGCCTGCTGGGCCATTGCTGGCTGTATCAGAAGCTCGCCCCCAACGAGGCCTACCGGCTGCCCCCTGGGGTGGTAGCGCTGATGCTGGTGTGGCTGGTGATCTGTCTGACCGGCGTCATCGAGGTGCTCAGCTTCGGCGCGCTGGCCATTGCCAACGCGGCGCATGTCGGCGGGCTGGTCGCCGGATGCGTGACCGGCGTGATCGGCGGCACCCTGGCGCGGCGTCGCTAGCGGGCTGTCGCGCTTTTCCCTAAAGCGCGACAGCCCGGTAGAATGGCCGCTCGTTTCCCTCGGAGCTGGCCATGTCGACCTTTATCCAAACCGCCGAAAGCATCACCCCCGAAATCTACGCGAGCCTCAAGCAGGCCCTCGAACTGGGCAAATGGGCTGACGGCCGCAAGCTGACCCCCGAGCAGAAGGAAACCTGCATGCAGGCGGTGATCGCCTGGGAGATGAAGAATCTTCCCGAAGAAGAGCGCACCGGCTACATGGGTGGCCAGGAATGCGGCTCCAAGAGCAAGAAGGCCGAGGCCGCCATCGACACCAGCCTGTTCGCACCGGCTTCCGGAACCCGCCACTGATGCTGGAGCTCGGACGCGGCGCGCTGGAGAAGATGTCGGTTCAGCTCGAGTCGGGCGTGCCGGTGCAGTACGCCTTTCGCCTCGGTGAAGGGCTGGTGCCGGTCAATCCGCTGATCGGCAGGACGCTGCGGCTGGAATACCTGGGCGCCATCCACTGCACCCATTGCGGGCGCAAGACCAACAAGAGCTTCAGCCAGGGTTACTGCTATCCCTGCTTCAAGAAACTGCCGCAGTGCGATGTCTGCATCATGAGCCCGGAGAAGTGCCACCACGATTTCGGCACCTGTCGCGATCCGCAGTGGGGCCTGGATTTCTGCATGACCGATCATGTGGTCTATCTGGCCAACTCGTCTGGCATCAAGGTGGGCATCACCCGCGCCACCCAGCTGCCGACGCGTTGGCTCGACCAGGGCGCGAGCCAGGCGTTGCCGATCATGCGGGTCGCCACCCGCCAGCAGTCGGGCATGGTCGAAGACCTGCTGCGCAGCCAGGTTGCCGATCGCACCAACTGGCGAGCATTGCTCAAGGGTGACGCCGAGCCCATTGACCTGATCGAGATGCGCGAGCGGATCTTCGATGCCTGTGCCGACGGGGTGCGGGATCTGCAGCTGCGCTATGGTCTGCAGGCGATCCAGCCGGTCGCCGACGCCGAGGTGGTGGAGATCCGCTATCCGGTGGAGGCCTATCCGACGAAGGTCGTGAGCCTGGATCTGGACAAGACCCCGGTGGTTGAGGGCACGCTCCTGGGCATCAAGGGTCAATACCTGATCCTGGATACCGGCGTGATCAATATCCGCAAGTTCACCGCCTATCAGGTGGCCGCCAGCGCCGCCGCGTAGGGTGGATGACGTTTCGCTTGTCCGCGGTCATGGGGCGCCAGGCTCAATGACGAGCGGCCTGGAACAAGGGGTGGAGCAGGCTTCGCCGTTCTCCACCCTACAAGTCCGCCGCGACAGACGCTAAGCTCGAACTCATTCGCACGCCGGCCCCCGGGCTGGCAGTCCATCGCCATATCCCGCTTGAAGCTTGCCGCTTGAAGCTCAGTCGACGAGGTTTTCCATGCGCACCGAACAACCGAAAGTCATTCATCTGAAGGATTACCAGGCCCCCGAGTACCTGATTGATGAAACCCACTTGACCTTCGAGCTGTACGAGGATCGCACGCTGGTGCACGCCCAGTTAGTGATGCGCCGCAACCCCGAGCGCCCGGCAGGCAAGCTGCCGCCGCTGGAGCTGCATGGCCAGCAGCTCGAGCTGCTGGCCATTGCGCTGAATGACCGCGCCCTGAGCCTGGGCGACTATCAGCTCAGCGAAGACTGCCTGACTCTGCAGCCGGACAGCGACAGCTTCGTCATCGACAGCTCGGTGGTCATCCATCCGGAAAGCAACACCGCGCTCGAGGGGCTCTACAAGTCCGGCAGCATGTTCTGCACCCAGTGCGAGGCCGAGGGCTTCCGCAAGATCACCTACTACCTCGACCGCCCGGATGTGATGAGCAAGTTCACCACCACCGTCAGCGCCGAGCAGAAGGCCTATCCGGTGCTGCTTTCCAACGGCAACCCGATCGCCAGTGGCAGCGAGGACAACGGCCGTCACTGGACGACCTGGGAAGACCCGTTCAAGAAGCCGGCCTATCTGTTCGCCCTGGTGGCCGGTGACCTCTGGTGTGTCGAGGACAGCTTCACCACCATGAGCGGACGCGAGGTGGCGCTGCGCATCTACGTCGAGCCGGAAAACATCGACAAGTGCCAGCACGCCATGGACAGCCTGAAGAAGTCGATGAAGTGGGACGAAGAGGCCTACGGTCGCGAGTACGACTTGGACATCTTCATGATCGTCGCGGTGAACGACTTCAATATGGGCGCCATGGAGAACAAGGGCCTCAACATCTTCAACTCCAGCGCCGTGCTGGCCCGCGCCGAAACCGCCACCGATGCCGCGCACCAACGGGTCGAGGCGATCGTGGCCCACGAGTATTTCCATAACTGGTCCGGCAACCGCGTGACCTGCCGCGACTGGTTCCAGCTGTCGCTCAAGGAAGGCTTCACCGTTTTCCGCGATGCGCAGTTCAGCGCCGACATGAATTCGCCGACGGTCAAGCGCATTGAGGACGTCGCCTACCTGCGCACCCACCAGTTCGCCGAGGATGCCGGCCCCATGGCTCACTCGGTGCGCCCGGAGTCATTCATCGAGATCTCCAACTTCTACACCCTGACTGTCTACGAGAAGGGTGCCGAAGTGGTGCGCATGATCCAGACGCTGCTCGGCAAGGAAGGCTTCCGCAAGGGCAGCGACCTGTACTTCGAGCGCCACGACGGCCAGGCCGTGACCGTCGATGATTTCGTCAAGGCGATGGAAGATGCCAACGGCGCCGATCTGTCGCAGTTCAAGCGCTGGTACAGCCAGGCCGGCACCCCGCGTCTGTCGGTCAGCGAGCAGTACGACGAGGCGGCGCAGACCTATCGCCTGACGTTCCGCCAGAGTTGCCCGCCGACGCCGGGCCAGCCGACCAAGGAGCCATTCGTGATTCCCGTGGAGCTGGGCCTGCTGGCTGCCGATGGCAGCGACTTGCCGCTGCGCCTGCAAGGTGAGGCGCAGGCCCAGGGCACCAGCCGCGTACTGGCGGTCACCGAGGCCGAGCAGAGCTTCACCTTCGTCGACGTGCCCGAGCGCCCGCAGCCGTCTCTGCTGCGCGGCTTCTCCGCACCGGTGAAGCTGGACTATCCGTACAGCCGCGATCAGCTGATGTTCTTCATGCAGCACGATTCCGACGGCTTCAATCGCTGGGAAGCGGGTCAGCAGCTGTCGGTGCAGGTGTTGCAGGAGCTGATCGGCCAGCATCAGCGTGGTGAGGCACTGGCGCTGGACGAGCGTCTGATCGAGGCAATGCGCAGTCTGCTGCAGAACGAGACGCTGGATGCGGCGATGGTTGCCGAGATGCTCTCGCTGCCAGGCGAAGCCTACCTCACCGAGATCAGCGAAGTGGCCGACGTGGATGCCATTCATGCCGCCCGAGAGTTTGCCCGCAAGCGTATCGCCGATGCGTTGTTCGAGCCGCTGTGGCATCGCTATCAGGCCAATCGCGAGACCTCCCGCAACACGGCCTATGTCGCCTCCGCGGAGCACTTCGCGCGCCGCGCCCTGCAGAACATCGCGCTGTCCTACCTGATGCTGAGCGAGAAGACCGAGGTGCTCGGAGCCTGCCTGGAGCAGTTCGAGCATGCCGACAACATGACCGAGCGTCTGACGGCCCTGGCGGTGCTGGTCAACTCGCCGTTCGAGGCCGAGCGCGACAAGGCGCTGCAGGCCTTCGCCGAGCACTTCAAGGACAACCCGCTGGTGATGGACCAGTGGTTCAGCGTGCAAGCGGGCAGCCCGCTGCCCGGCGGGCTGGAGCGCGTGCAGCAGCTGATGCAGCATCCGGCGTTCACCCTGAAGAACCCGAACAAGGTGCGCGCGCTGATCGGTGCCTTTGCCAATCAGAACCTGATCAACTTCCACCGCGCCGATGGCGCCGGTTACCGCTTCCTGGCCGATCAGGTGATCACCCTCAACGCCCTGAACCCGCAGATCGCTTCGCGTCTGCTGGCGCCGCTGACCCGCTGGCGCAAGTACGACGGCGCCCGTCAGGCGCTGATGAAGGGTGAGCTGGAGCGCATCCTGGCCTCCGGCGAACTGTCCAGCGATGTCTATGAAGTGGTGAGCAAGAGCCTCGCCTGAGTCCGAAGGCCGATCGTGCCCGCGATCGGCCGTCTTTGCCGATAGGGTGGGGCTTCAGCCCCACCCGCACCCCATGGCCCGCTCAAGACTCGACAGCGAAATCGACGTATCGCATCCCCGTTGTGGTGACCATCCCCGGGCGCGCCGCGTCCGATCGTCACTTCGACGGCGACCCAGTCAGTCGCCATACTGGCCACTGGCCCAATCAGCCTGAGTGATCACGCGTCAATCATTGCGCGAGAGTTAACAATTCATAACGTCCGGCCAATTGTGCCTGTCCGCGGAAGCTGGCTAGGATGGCTGCGCCTGTAGTGCAGGCCTTACCTAATAAGAATAAAGGGGGTATGTATGAGTGAGCCCGTTCAGCGGCGCACACTATTCGGCCGCGCCGTGGTTCCATGCCAGGCGAGGGCGTCGCGTTTTCACTCATCGGTTGCCGGCATGCTCTCGCTATGCGGCGCCGTTTCGCTCCTGTTGCTGTCGACAACGGCGCCGGTCCAGGCTGCTACCGATGGCCAGACCCTCTATTCCATCGAGTCGGCGAAAGCCGCATCCAACCTTCTGCTCGATATCACCGAAGCCGGTGATCGCCTGGTCGTGGCCGGTGATCGTGGCCATATCCTCTATTCCGACGATGGCGGCAACAGCTGGACCCAGGCCAAGGTGCCGACCCGTCAGCTGCTGACGGCCATCGATTTCGTCGACGACAAGCATGGCTGGGCGGTCGGCCATGATGCCCTGGTCCTGTCGACCAGCGACGGCGGACAAAGCTGGCAAGTGCAGTACGAAGATCGCGAGCGTGAAGCACCCCTGCTCGACGTGTGGTTCGAAGACACCCAGCACGGCATTGCGGTCGGTGCCTATGGTGCGCTGATCGAAACCATCGACGGCGGCCAGAGCTGGGACGACATCAGCGACCGGCTCGAGAACGAAGACGGCTTCCACCTGAATGCCATTGCCCATATCGAAGGCTCCGGCCTGTTCGTGGTTGGCGAAATGGGCGGCATGTTCCGCTCCGCCGACATGGGCGAAACCTGGGAGAAGGTCGAGTCGCCTTATCAGGGCTCGTTCTTCGGCGTGGTCGGCGGCTCTGAGCCCGGTGTGGTGATCGCCTTTGGCCTGCGTGGCCACATGTTCCGCTCTGCCGATTTCGGTGATAGCTGGCAAACCATCGAACTGGCCACCGCCAACGGTCATGCGCTGGAATCGGGGCTCGCCGATGGTGCCCTGCTGCGAGACGGGCGCATCGCTGTGGTCGGTCATGGCGGCGCCGTGCTGACCAGTGAGGACCAGGGTCGCAGCTTCAAACTCGTCAACCGTCCCGATCGCCGTTCGTTGTCGGGCGTTACCTCCGATTCCAAAGGCAACCTGATCCTGGTAGGGCAGGGTGGTGTTCGCATCGCCTCGCCATCGGGCGCGGATCTGGCCCCAAAACAATAAAGCCGGGAGAGTCTGCATGACCAAGCACCAACAGAAGCCGGCGTCGTTCCTCGAGCGCCTGATCTTCAACAACCGGCCGGCAGTGGTCGTCCTCTGCCTGCTGATCAGCGCGTTCCTGTTCTACCAGGCGGCCCAGGTTCGGCCGCAGACCAGCTTCGAAAAGATGATTCCGCTGGGGCATCCGTATATCCAGAAGATGCTCGAGCACCAGAACGACCTGGCCAACCTCGGCAACACCGTGCGGATTTCCGTGGAAGCGGTGGAGGGCGACATTTTCTCCAAGGAATACATGGAGACGTTGCGGCAGATCCACGACGAGGTGTTCTACATCCACGGCGTCGACCGTTCCAACATGAAGTCGCTGTGGAGCCCCAGCGTGCGCTGGACCGAGGTCACCGAGGAAGGCTTCGCCGGTGGCGAGGTGATCCCGCAGACCTACGACGGCTCGCCCGAGAGCCTCGAGGACCTGCGCGACAACATCCTCAAGTCCGGGCAGATCGGCCGCCTGGTGGCGAACAACTTCAAGTCCAGCATCATCGACGTGCCGCTGCTCGAGTCCTATCCGGATCCGGAAGACCAGGGGCGGCAGATCAAGCTGGATTACCAGAAGTTCTCCCACGAGCTGGAAGAGAAAATCCGCGAGAAGTACCAGGCGCAGAACCCGAACGTGAAGGTGCACATCATCGGCTTCGCCAAGAAGGTCGGTGACCTGATCGACGGGCTGGTGGGCGTGGCGCTGTTCTTCATCGTCGCCATCGGTATCACCTTCGTCCTGCTGCTGTGGTTCACCCGTTGCCTGAAGAGCACCATCGCGGTGTTGATCACCACGCTGATCGCGGTGGTCTGGCAGCTCGGCCTGCTGCACACCCTCGGCTTCGGGCTTGACCCGTATTCGATGCTGGTGCCGTTCCTGGTGTTCGCCATCGGCATTTCCCACGGCGTGCAGAAGATCAACGGCATCGCCATGGCCTCCGGTTTCACCGAAGACCCGGTGACGGCAGCGCGCATGGCGTTCCGCCAGCTGTTCATCCCAGGCATGGTGGCGTTGCTGTCGGATGCGGTGGGCTTCGTTACCTTGCTGCTGATCGACATCGGCGTGATCCGCGAGCTGGCCATCGGGGCATCGCTGGGCGTGGCGGTGATCATCCTGACCAACCTGATCCTGCTGCCGGTGGCGATTTCCTACATGGGCATTAGCCAGAAGGCGATCAAGCAGGCCCGTGAAGAGGCCTCGCGCGACCATCCGTTCTGGCGTGCGCTGTCGAACTTCGCCAGCCCGACCGTGGCACCGATTTCCATCACCATCGCCGTGGTGGCGCTGGCTGGCGGGCTCTGGTACGGCCAGAACCTGAAGATCGGCGATCTCGACCAGGGCGCGCCGGAGCTGCACCCGGATTCGCGCTACAACCTGGACAACGATTTCGTCATCCGCAACTACTCGACCAGTTCCGACGTGCTGGTGGTGATGGTCAAGACCGCACCGGAAGGCTGTTCGCACTACGACACGCTCGCCGCCATGGACGAGCTGATGTGGAAGATGCAGAACACCGAGGGTGTGCAGTCGGCAGTGTCGATGGTGTCGGTGGCGCGCCAGGGCATCAAGGGCATGAACGAGGGCAGCCTGAAATGGGAAACGCTGTCGCGTAACCAGCACGTGCTGAACAACTCCATCGCCCGCGCCGAAGGCATGTACAACAGCGACTGCTCGCTGGCGCCGGTACTGGTATTCCTCAACGATCACAAGGCCGAGACGCTGGAGCACGTGGTCGCTGCGGCCAAGGATTTCGCCGAGGAGAACAACCGCGAGGGCCTGGAGTTCGTGCTGGCAGCGGGCAACGCAGGGATCGAGGCGGCGACCAACGAGGTGATCGCGGCATCGGAAACCACCATGCTGATCGCCGTCTACCTGGCCGTGAGTATCATGTGTCTGCTGACCTTCCGCTCGCTGGCCGCGACGCTCTGCGTGATCCTGCCGCTGGTGCTGACCTCGATCCTCGGCAACGCGCTGATGGCGTTCATGGGCATCGGCGTGAAGGTCGCCACGCTGCCGGTGATCGCGCTGGGCGTGGGTATCGGTGTGGACTACGGCATCTACATCTACAGCCGCCTGGAGTCCTTCCTGCGTCAGGGGCTGACCCTGCAGGAGGCCTACTACCAGACGCTCAAGTCCACCGGCAAGGCGGTGATCTTCACCGGCGTCTGCCTGGCGATCGGTGTGGTGACCTGGGTGTTCTCGGCGATCAAGTTCCAGGCCGACATGGGGCTGATGCTGACCTTCATGTTCCTCTGGAACATGGTCGGGGCGATCTGGCTGCTGCCTGCCCTGGCGCGCTTCCTGATCAAACCGGAGAAGCTGCGGCAGCAGGGGTGAGCCGGGATGTAGCGAAGAACCGCGGCCCTTGGGCCGCGGTTTTTTTTTGAGTGGAAGTAAAGGGAAGGGGGCCAACGCTCCGGGCCCCGGAGGATCAGGCCGTCTGGCTCAGCATTTGCGCAATGGCCTGCGCGGCCACGTCACCGATCACCAGGATGGCCGGGCTCTTCAGCTCGAAGGCGTGGGCGTCGCGACACATGCCGGCGAGACTGGAGCGGCACTCGCGCTGCTGGGGCAGCGAGGCGTTCTCGATCATGGCCACCGGCGTGCTGGCGTTCATCCCGCCTTCCAGCAGCCCGGCCTGCACCTGCTCCAGCTTGCTTACACCCATGTACACCACCAGCGTGGTGCCGCTTTTGGCCAGCGCCTGCCATTCGAGGCTGCTGTCATCCTGGGTGTGCGCGGTGACCAATGTTACGCCACGCGCTACGCCGCGCTGGGTCAGCGAGATGCCGCATTGCGTGGCGCCGGCCAGGCCGGCGGTGATGCCGTTGACCAGCTCGACCTCAATGCCGCGCGCCGCCAGCCATTCGGCCTCCTCGCCGCCACGGCCGAAGATGCACGGATCGCCACCCTTGAGGCGCACCACACACTTGCCCTGACGGGCGTAGCGCAGCATCAGCCGGTGGATGAAGGCCTGCGGCGTCGAGCGGCAGCCGCCGCGCTTGCCCACCGGGATGATGCGAGCGTTCGGGCAGTGTTCGAGCACGGCGGGGTTGACCAGGTCATCGATCATCACCACCTGTGCCTCGCCCAGCGCGCGCACGGCCTTGAGGGTCAGCAGCTCCGGGTCGCCAGGGCCGGCGCCTACCAGCCAGACTTTTGCGCTCATGGGGTAATCCTCGTCTTGGTTGGTATCAGAGAAGTGCGCGTTCCGGCTGGTGGGCCAGCAGGCGCTTGAGTTCGGGCACGCAGGAGCCGCAGCTGGTGCCACAGCCGAGTTCCTGCTTGAGGCCGGCCAGATCGAGACCGCGCTCGATGCCAGCGCAGATCGCGCTCTGGCTGACGTTCAGGCAGTTGCACAGCGTGCGGTCGGTTCCGACCTTGGCATTGCCCGGTGGCGCACTGAGCGGCGCCAGCAGCCAGCGGCGCAGTTCGGCGTCCGCACTGCCGCTTTCCCAGAGCCCGCGCAGCCACTGCCGGGCGGCGGTTTCGCCGGCCAGGCGCAGGGCGACGATACGGCCGTCCTCGATGCGTACGCGCTTGCCGACAGCACGGCGGGGATCGTCATAGGCCAGCACCGGACCTTCATCGAGGCCGAGCAGGTGGTCGACGGCAACCAGCTCGACTGCCGTTGGCGCCGCTTTCCGGGCGGCGCGGATCAGCAGTGCCGAACGCTCGCGCCCGCCGAGGCTGAAGCTGGCGTAGTCGAACGTTTCGAACAATGGCCGCAGCGCCTCGAAACGTCGCTGCACGTCGCCCTCGACCAGCGCAAAGAACTGCCACGGCAGTTCGACTCGTTCCACTTCGATGCCGGCATGCTTGAGTTCCGGTTGCTTCGACAGGGAGTCGACGCTGGCCAGAGTCAGGGCGTTGCTACCCAAACCCTTGAGGAAGCGATCGCCCCAGTGCATCGGCAGGAACGCCTGGCCGGCGCGCAAGCTGTCGTCCTTCTGCACCGGCAGGATCAGGCTGCCGCGCCGGCTCTTCACCTCTACCAGCTGGCCGTCCAGCAGACGCCGGCGACGCATGTCCTCGGCGTTCATGCCAAGCAGCGCCTCTTCGACATGGCCGAACAGCCGCGCCGCGGTGCCGGTGCGGCTCATGCCGTGCCACTGGTCGCGCAGCCGACCGGTGTTGAGCGTCAGCGGATAGCGTGCCTCGCGCTTTTCCTTCGGCGCCTGGTAGTGCTCGGCAACGAAGCGCGCGCGGCCATTGGCAGTGGGGAACACACCGTCGCCATACAGCCGCGCGGTGCCCAGTTCGCTGCCTGGCGGAAACGGCCATTGCTGCGGACCGAGGGTGTCGATCAGTGCGTAGCTCAGGCCGCTGTAGTCCAGATCGCGGGCGGCGGTGAGCGGCTTGTACTCCTCGAACAGCGCTTCGGCACTCTCGAACGCGAACAGGCTCGGCGCGCCGGGACGCAGGTGACGTTCCAGCCGTCGGGCAAAATCGCAAGTGATCGCCCAGTCCGCGCGGGCTTCGCCGGGCGCCGGCACGGCGCGACGTACATGGCTGATGCGGCGCTCGGAGTTGGTCACCGTGCCTTCCTTCTCGCCCCAGCTCGCGGCCGGCAGCAGAAGGTCGGCGTGGCGGCAGGTCTCGGTGGTGAAGAAGGCTTCCTGCACCACGACGAAGGGGCAGGTGGCCAGGGCCTCATGGACTTTCTGCTGGTCCGGCAGCGACTGCGCCGGGTTGGTACAGGCGATCCACAGCGCCTTGATCTTGCCTGCACGCACCGCCTCGAACAGCCCAATGGCGGGCAATCCAGGCTGTTCGGGCAGCTGCTCGACACCCCAGTAGGCCGCCACTTCTGCACGGTGTTCGGCATTGGTCGCGTCGCGGTGGCCGGGCAAGAGGTTGGACAGGCTGCCGGTTTCGCGGCCGCCCATGGCGTTCGGTTGACCGGTGAGTGAGAAGGGCCCGGCGCCCGGCTTGCCGATCTGTCCGGTGGCCAGGTGCAGGTTGATCAGCGCGCTGTTCTTCGCGCTGCCGGCGGTAGACTGATTCAGACCCATGCACCACAGGGAGAGGAAGGCCGGAGCGCTTCCGATCAGCCGTGCGCAGGTTTGCAGATCATCTACCGAGATGCCGCAGAGGTCGGCGACCATCGCCGGGGTGTAGTCGCGCACCAGGCTTTTCAGCGCATCGAAGCCCTCGGTATGCGCATCGATGAAGCGGCGGTCGATCCAGCCTTCCCACATGAGGATATGCAGCAGGCCGTGGAACAGCGCGACATCGGTGCCGGGCAGGATCGGCAGGTGCAGATCGGCCAGTTCGCTGGTGTCGGTGCGCCGCGGGTCGACGACGATGATGGTCATCTCCGGCCGCTTCGCCTTGGCTTCCTCCAGCCGGCGGAACAGCACCGGATGCGCGTAGGCCATGTTGCTGCCGGCGATCAGCAGGCAGTCGGCCTGCTCGATATCTTCGTAGGAGCAGGGTGGGGCGTCTGCGCCCAGGCTGCGCTTGTAGCCGACCACCGCCGAGGACATGCACAGCCGCGAGTTGGAATCCAGGTTGTTGGTACCGACCAGGGCGCGGGCCAGTTTGTTGAAGGCGTAGTAGTCCTCGGTCAGCAGCTGGCCGGAGACATAGAAGGCGACGCTGTCCGGCCCGTGTTCGCGGATGGTCTCGGCGAATACGCTGGCCGCATGCTCCAGCGCGCTGTCCCAGTCGGTGCGACCACGGGCCAGGCCCTTGCCCAGACGCAGCTCCGGGTAGAGCGCGCGGGCGCCCAGGTCGCCGGTCAGGTGCAGGGTCGAGCCCTTGCTGCACAGCTTGCCGAGGTTGGCCGGATGGCCGGGGTCGCCGGCCACGTCGAGGATGCGCTCGCCGTCGTGCTCGATCAGCACGCCACAGCCGACTCCGCAGTAGCAGCAGGTCGAGGCGGTTGTCATACGCATGGCGTCGTCTCCTGGAAAAAGGTGCTGGGTCAATTGCGCGTGTTCAGGCCGCGCATTCCTTGCGCGGGTTCAGCGAAAGCTGCACGCGCCCGTTCTCGACGCGCGCCGCGTGACGATGGGCGCAGCCGACGTCCGGGGCCAGGGCCTCGCCGCTGGCCAGATCGATCTGCCAGTTGTGCAGCGGGCAGGCGACCTGCTTGCCGTAGACGATCCCCTGCGACAGCGGCCCGCCCTTGTGCGGGCAGCGATCGTCGAGGGCGAAGACCTGATCGTCCGCGGTGCGGAATATCGCAATGTCACCCTTGGGGCCGGCGACGATGCGCGAGCCGAGCGGGTTGATCTCATCCAGTGCGCAGATATCGAGCCAGTTCATGCGGTGTCCCTCCAGGTCGGTGCTCAGGCGTTTTCCAGCTGCTTGACGGCGATGCGGTCGAATTCCTTCTTCAGCTGCGGCTTGGAAAGCTGCTCCTGCCACGGGTCCTGCTCGAAGGAAAGCGAGAACAGCAGCCGCTGGTGCAGCGCCTTGCGCCGCTCGGCATCGTTCAGCACGGCCTGTTTGATGTGATCCATGCCGACGCGCTGCAGGTAGTGCACGGTGCGTTCGAGGTAGAAGGCTTCCTCGCGGTAGAGCTGGAGGAACGCCAGGCTGTATTCCATGACCTCCTCGGCGCTCTTCACCTTGACGAAGAACTCGCCGGCCTCGGTCTTGATGCCGCCGTTGCCGCCGATGTACAGCTCCCAGCCGGAGTCCACACCGATGATGCCGACGTCCTTGATACCGGATTCGGCGCAATTGCGCGGGCAGCCGGAGACGGCCAGCTTGACCTTGTGCGGCGACCACATGTTGAACAGCGCGTGTTCCAGGTCGATGCCCATCTGCGTCGAGTTCTGCGTGCCGAAGCGGCAGAACTCGCTGCCGACGCAGGTCTTCACGGTGCGGATGGATTTGCCGTAGGCGTGGCCGGAGGGCATGTCCAGGTCTTTCCAGACGCCCGGCAGGTCTTCCTTGCGGATACCCAGCAGGTCGATGCGCTGGCCGCCGGTGACCTTGACCATCGGCACCTGGTACTTGTCCGCCACGTCGGCGATGCGTCGCAGCTCGGCGGCATTGGTGACGCCACCCCACATCCGCGGCACCACGGAGTAGGTGCCGTCCTTCTGGATGTTGGCGTGGGCGCGCTCGTTGATGAAACGTGACTGCGGATCGTCCTTGGCCTCGCCCGGCCAGGTGGAGATCAGGTAGTAGTTCAGCGCCGGACGGCAGGTGGCACAGCCGTTCGGCGTGCGCCATTCCATGAAGGCCATGGCCGCCGGGATGCTGATCAGGTGGTGCTCGCGAATGGCCTTGCGCACCTGGCCATGGTTGAGGTCGCTGCAGCCGCAGATGGCCTTCTCGCTCTTCGGCTTGACGTCGGCCGCGCCGCCCACGGTGTTGATCAGAATCTGTTCGACCAGCCCGGTGCAGGAACCACAGGAACTGGCGGCCTTGGTGTGCTTTTTCACCTCGTCCACCGAGAACAGCCCGTGCTCCTGGATCGCCTTGACGATGGTGCCCTTGCACACCCCGTTGCAGCCGCAGACTTCCATGTCGTCCGGCATGGACATGGCCTTGCTCTGGCCCTGATGGCCGGCATCGCCGATGGCGCCCTCGCCTAAGCCGGCCGCGCCAAACATCAGATGGTCGCGGATCTGCGCGACGTTCTGGCCCTCGCGCACCTGGCGGAAGTACCAGCCGCCGTCGGCGGTGTCGCCGTAGAGGCAGGCACCGACCAGCACGTTATCCTTGATCACCAGTTTCTTGTATACGCCGCCGATGGGGTCGGAGAGGGTGATGGTCTCTGTGCCTTCGCCGCCGATGAAATCGCCGGCCGAGAACAGATCGATGCCGGTAACCTTGAGCTTGGTCGAAGTCACCGAGCCGAGATAGCGGGAAAAGCCGAGCATGGCCAGGTGGTTGGCGCAGACCTTGGCCTGTTCGAACAGCGGGGCGACCAGGCCATAGGCGGTGCCGCGATGATTGGCACATTCGCCGACGGCATAGATGCGCGGATCGTAGGTCTGCAGGGTGTCGTTGACCAGGATGCCGCGGTTGCAAGGCAGGCCTGCCTGCTCGGCCAGCTCGCTGTTGGGGCGGATGCCGGCGGCCATCACCACCAGGTCAGCGGGAATCACCTCGCCATCGGCGAAGCGTACGGCCTTGACGCGGCCTTCGTCGTTTCCGATCAGCTCGGCTGTCTGCTTTGGCAGCAGGAACTTCAGGCCGCGGCTCTCCAGGGCGCTCTGCAGCAGGGTGCCAGCGGTCTTGTCCAGCTGGCGCTCCATCAGCCAGTCACCGATGTGCACCACGGTCACATCCATCCCGCGCAGCTTGAGGCCATTGGCCGCCTCCAGGCCGAGCAGGCCGCCGCCGATGACCACCGCGTGCCTGTGGGTCTTGGCGGTTTCCATCATCACCTGGGTGTCGGCAATGTCGCGGTAGCCGATCACCCCCTGCAGGTCCTTGCCGGGAATCGGCAGAATGAACGGATTGGAACCGGTGGCGATGAGCAGGCGGTCATATTCGGCCTCGCTGCCGTCGTCGGCGATGACCCGGCGACGGGCGCGATCGATCTTCACCACCTTGCGCTTGAGCATCAGGCGAATGCCGTTCTCGGCGTACCAGTCCAGGTCGTTGAGCACGATCTCTTCGAACTGCTGCTCGCCGGCCAGCACGGGGGAGAGCAGGATGCGGTTGTAGTTGGGATGCGGCTCGGCGCCGAACACCGTGATGTCGTAGAGCTCGTTGGTCAGCTTGAGCAGCTCTTCGAGGGTTCGCACGCCGGCCATGCCGTTGCCGATCATCACCAGTTTGAGTTTCTTCATGCCCGTTCTCCGTGCCATCCGGTTCGCCGTCTGGCCTGCTCGAATTCTTTTCAGCAACAAAAAAGGCGTCCCACCGGTTCTCCGGTGAGGACGCCTTTGTCCGTGTCCCGCTCAGTCGGGAAACCTGCCGCTCCACGTTGAGGGTCAGGTCGTATGTCATCTTCGACGTTTGCTTTGCAGAGCCTGTGCCAATTCTGAAATACGCCGCCTTTCAACGCTTTGCGCGAACTTATGGCTGCCCTGAGCGGGTGAATGCTGCACCGATATGCGGCAGCTTGCGCTGTCATGGTGCGGGAAGCCCTGGCTCGTTCCGAGGACGGAGCGTTGACAGGGGGTGGCCGGCTTTTCTAAAGTCTTGCCCATGCGCCGATTTAGTCAGCTACTTGCGGGGCGCCTGGAGCCGATGGCTTCGAAATACCGCTAAAGCGCTGGTTCCGGTGTCGCCTCCCACCGCTGCCCAGCGGAATCCTCGAGGCGGAAGTCGAATCAATGAATGCAAAGCACGCTCAGCTGCGCCTGGCCCCCATCACCAGCGGCCTCACTCCCAGCAATCCCAAGATCCTCCTGGGCGGTTCTCACCAGCCCTCCTTGTTGCGCTACCTGGAAGGCTGGCCGCGACGCCATCGCAAATCCCGCGCCCTGCTTATCCAGTTCGCCTCGGCCGACGAGTCGCTGGCGCGTTTTGCCACCGACAGCTTCGACCTGGCCGTGATCCAGGCGCCGACAGCAGAGCGCCTGGAAGAATGCGTGCGTGAGCTGACCCGCGTCGCGCGGCAGGGCCTGATCACCCGGCGCTGAATCAGGCGCTCTTCATCAGCAGTACGACCAGCAACAGGTTGAGCAGCAGCGACAGCAGTGCCATGCCGCGCCAGACCTTCAGCGGCTCGCGTTCGAGCAGCGGGCGGGGTTGCAGACTGGCGCTGCGCTGTTCGCCCTGTTCCAGTTCCAGCAACCACTGCTCGGCGGTTTCGAAGCGCTGGCGTGGATCGACCGCCACCGCGCGGCTCAGGCTTTCCTCCAGCCAGCTCGGCAGGTCGGGGCGATAGCGGCTGGCTGCCGTCGGCTGGCCGAATCGTGGACGCTGAAACGCCTCGATCTCGCCGTAGGGGTAGTGCCCTGTCAGCAGGTAATAGAGCGTCACGCCAGTTGCATAGAGGTCTTGCGCGGGGCTTGGCTCGGCACCGGCGAAGGCCTCCGGGGCTATGAAGCTGGGCGTGCCCGGCAGGTGGTTGGGCAGGTCGCGGGACAATCCCGGACAGAACGCCAGGCCGAAATCCAGCAGACGCAGTTCGCCGTCTTCGCCCAGCAGCAGGTTTTCCGGCTTGATGTCGCGGTGCAGGATGTTGCGCCGATGCAGCATGCCCACCGCGCGGATCAGCCGTGGGGCGATCTGCAATAGATCGGCAAGTGGCAACGGACCTTCTTCTGCGAAGCGTTGCGCCATGGTGCAACCGGGGTACTCGCGCTGCACGTAATAGAGATGCTGGCGCTGTGGCAGGGGATGCAGCTCGGCGAAGTGCCGCCCGGCGACGCGGCGCATGAACCACTCTTCCTGCAGCAGGGCGGGGCCGGCGTCCAACTCGTCCTGCCGGCTGGGCGGCAGCGTCTTCAACAGCCACGGTTGGCCCTGACCATCCAGTACGCGGTAGATCAGCGATTGCCGCGACTCATGCAGCAGCGCGGTTACCTGCCAGCCCTCGAAGGTCTGCCCGGCGCGCAGCTTCGGTGGCAGCGGCCAGTGATCGAGCTGCGCCAGGGTATCGGCGAGCACCGCCTCGGGCAGCGCGTCCACCCGTAGCAGCAGGGCGCTGGCGTTGTCCTGGCTGCCGCTCTGGTGCGCCAGGTTGACCAGCGCCCGGGCGGCGGCACCGAGGTCGGGTTGATCGTGCAGGATATGCGCGATGTCGCGCTCGGGGACGCACGACCAGACCCCGTCGCTCAGCAGCAGGTAGCTTTCGCCTTCCTGCAGCTCGCCGTCGAGGTAGTCCATCACCAGGTGTTGATCCAGCCCTAGGGCACGCTTGAGGACATGCTGCATGCCCGACTGTTCCCAGACATGGTCTTCGCTGAGTCGCTCCAGCTCGGTGCCGTTCCAGCGATAGGCGCGGCAGTCGCCGACATGCGCCAGGGTGAAGCGTCGGCCGCGCAGAACCAGCGCCGTGAGCGTGGTCAGCAGCGGCTGGTTGCCGCCGTTGGCCTGCAGCCAGCGGTTGTGCGCCACCAGCACACGGTCCAGCGATTGTGCGACGGCCCAGGTTTCCGGCGTCGCGTAGTAGTCGAAGGCCAGCGCCTGCAAGGTCGCGCGGGCCGCCAGCCCGCCATCGGCGCACTGGCTGACGCCGTCGGCCAGTGCGAACAGATAGCCCTTGCCGGTGGCCAGCGCCGGGGCCGGCGTGACGACGCGCAGCGCATCCTGGTTTTCCGGCCGCGGGCCGGCGGCGCTGGCCTCGCCGTAACTCAATCGCAGGGGCATGATCGTTCTCGAAAGGCTCGGTACGGCGGCGCAGCAATAATCGCGCCCTGCGGCATCGGCATCAGACCCGCGCGGCGGTGACGGCGGCCGAACCCCAGGTGGTGCGCCAGCGACGCTTGACGCCATGCAGGCCGAACCAGGCGAGCACACCGAGGCTGGCGAACAGCCAGAGGCCGAGCTGGTAATCGCCGGTGGACTGCTTGACCGCGCCCAGCCCGGCGGTGAGCAGGAAGCCACCGATACCGCCAGCCATGCCGACCAACCCGGTCATCACGCCGATTTCCTTGTTGAAACGCTGCGGCACCAGCTGGAACACCGCACCGTTTCCGGCACCGAGGCTGAGCATGGCGACCACGAACAGCGCCAGGGCGGCCGTGGAACTGGGCAGGTTGAAGCCGACTGCGGCAATACAGATGGCCGCGACCGTGTACATCACCAGCAGCGCGCGAATGCCGCCGATGCGGTCGGCGAGGGCACCGCCGAGTGGGCGCAGCAGGCTGCCGGCGAACACGCAGGCGGCGGTGTAATAGCCGGCCTTGACCGGGTCGAAGGCGTACTGGTCGTGGAAATAGCCGGGCAGGGTGCTGGCCAGGCCGAGGAAGCCGCCAAAGGTCACGCTGTAGAAGAACATGAACCACCAGCTGTCGCGGTCGCCGAGTGCCTTCATGTAGTCGGCCAACGACTTGGGCGCCGGGCGGTTGGGCGCGTTCTTCGCCACGCTGGCGAAGATGATGAGGGTGAGTACCAGCGGGATCAGGGCCAGGCCGAACACATTGTTCCAGCCGAAGATCGCCGCCAGTACCGGGGCGAACAGCGCCGCCAGCACGGTGCCGGAGTTGCCCGCGCCGGCGATGCCCATGGCCTTGCCCTGATGTTCCGCCGGATACCACTGCGAGGCCAGCGGTAGCGCCACGGCGAAGGAGGCGCCAGCCATGCCGAGGAACAGGCCGAGCAGCAGCGCCTGCTCATAGCTGTTGATGCCGTGCAACCAGGCCACCAGCAGGGCAACGATGACCACGCTCTGGCCGAACAGCCCGGCAGTCTTCGGTGAGGTGCGGTCGGCGAGGATGCCAAGCGCCAGTCGTAGCACGGCGCCGGCGAGGATCGGCGTCGCCACCATGAACGCGCGTTGCTGGGTGGTCAGACCCAGGTCGGCGGCGATCTGCACGCCGAGCGGCCCGAGCACGTACCAGACCATGAAGCTCAGGTCGAAATAGAGAAAGGAGGCAAACAGGGTCGGCGCGTGGCCGGCTTTCCAGAAACTTGTGCTCATTGGATCGACTCCAGGGCGTTACGTGGCGCGGCGTTGGCCGCCAGGGCTGCTCGATCCGCCCCATCGGCGAGGCGGAAAACAAAAAGGCGCCGCAGCACGCCTGCCGGAGCAGGAATGTTGCGACGCCTTTGTCGTATGGGCAGACCGCCGTTGGCCTGCGTGCCAGAGCAAAGCATCTAGCGTGCCAGCCATCGCGAAAGCCCGTCGCGCGTGGCTCCCGGCGTTTCAGTTGCACGTGGCGAGTGCGGCAGCTGCACAACGAGTGCGCAGCGATGGGCCAAATCGGGGCAGGGCGGTGCAGTCGCCGCCGTTGCTGGTAGGCTTGGGCAGCACTTGCCAAGGAGCGAGCGATGCCCCTGATTGCGACCCTGACCCTCAACCCGGCGATGGACCTTTCGGTCAGCACCGCCCGGGTCACCGATACCCAGAAGCTGCGCTGTTCGGCGCCTCGCCATGACCCTGGCGGTGGCGGCATCAACGTCGCGCGGGTTGTGAAGACCCTCGGTGGCAAGGCGGTCGCCGTCTACCCGGCCGGGGGGCCGTTCGGCGATCTGCTGCGGCGTTCGCTCGACGAACTCGGACTGGTGCATCGCCCCGTGCCCATCGTCGGCGATACGCGGGAGAGTTTCACCGTCGATGAGCTGCAATCGGGCCTGCAGTACCGCTTCGTGCTACCTGGTCCGGTGCTGTCGGCGCAGGAGCTGGAGCGCTGCCTGCAGACGCTGGCGGCGCTGCGTCCGGCGCCAGGGTACGTCGTGCTGAGCGGCAGCTTTCCGCCCGGCACGGACCTGGCCTTCTTCGATGACCTGCGCGCCCTGACCCTGCGGCTCGGTGCCCGGCTGGTGGTCGACCTCTCCGGTGAGCCGCTATGCCATGCGGCCCGGCATGGCGGTGTGTACCTGATGAAGCCCAGTCTCGAGGAGCTTTCCACCCTGATGGGCGGCGCCCTGACCAGCGAGGCCGAGCAGCAAGAGGCCCTGCGCAGCCTGATCGCCCGGGGCTGCGCCGAGATCGTCGTACTGTCTCTGGGGGCCGAGGGTGCGCTGTATGCCTATGGCGAACGGCTGGAGCGCCTGCGCTCGCCGCAGGTGCCTGTGGTCAGCGCAGTGGGGGCGGGCGACAGCATGTTGGGTGCCATCGTGCAGGCACTGGCGGATGGGCGTTCGGTAGACGCGGCGGTGCGCCAGGGCATCGCGGCCGGTGCCGCGACGGTGATGCGGCCTGGCACCGAGCTGTGCCATCGCGACGATGTGCAGCGCTTGCTCGAGGCGCTGGAGCGCGCCTAGTCGATCCGGTTGACCCGTGGAAACTTGGCGGCGAATGCCTCGGGCATCGCTACCACCCGCGCCTGCCCATAGTCGTAGAACACGAAGCCGGACTTGGCCATGGCGATCAGCACGCCGTCGGCCGGCCGGGTGATGCGGAAGATGATGTCACCGCCGTACTTGTTGAAATCCATCACGCCGACCTCGAACAGCAGCGCATCGCGGGCATGGGCTTCGGCCTTGTAGGTGGTGGCAAGGTCGGTGACGATGATGCCGCTGCCGTCCTGGCGCGTCTCCGGCACCCCGTAGGCGAACAGAAAGCGCGCCCGCGCTTCGGAGATCATCGAAATCATCGAGTCGTTGGCCAGATGGTTGGCTGCGTTGATATCGGTGATCCGCACCGTGAGTTGGGTGGAAAAGCAGTACTGGTCTTCCGGAAACTGAAGGTTGAGGCGCGCCATGAGGTGCTCGGTCGTCGAATGAAGGCGGGCATTCTAGCGCTGTGTCACTTGCCCGGGGCAGGCGCGGGAGCGGTATTGACTGCGAATGGACCAGCCAAAGGCGGTACTTCATGGACAAGGCCGTTTTACAGAAGACCACCGCTCATGGCCTTGGCCGGTTCCACGGCCACCGCCACGGTCGCCGGACAGCGTGGTCATGATTCCATCACCCCGGCTTATGCGCGGCTGGCAGCCCCTTCAGGCTGTCATGCTGCAGACGTTGCTGGATCGAGCGCAGGCGCGCGTCGATCAACGGCGTGATCAGTGCGAAGCACTGCGGCGGGCTGAGCCTCGGCTGTTGTGCGTGGATCACGCCGCGCTCCAGTTTGCCGATCAGGCGTTTCAGCTCCACGTCCGGGTCACTGCCGAGGCGTCGGCACAGAGACATGAGGCGGGCTTGCAGGCCTGGTGTGCAACCGCCCTGGTTCGAGGCAAGCACGCACAAACCTCGCAGGCGCGCCACATCCTCCAGCGTACGGCAGCCTGACCCAGCGGCTCGCGCTCGTCGATGGCGGCGATCAGGCTATCGATCAGGCGGCTATGGCCGTCGAAATCGGCCGGCGTGTCGCGAAGTTGCGCCCAGTCAGCGGCGACCGCGTGTGGATCGGGCATAGCGCTGCGCTGTTGCAGACGCTGGGTCAGACTGGCGGCCACGGCATGGCGCAGTGCAACGGCGGCGGCCTCGTGCTGCGCGCCGAGGCCGCGGTGTTGTTGCAGCAGGCGCAGAATTTCCAGGTCTTCCAGCAGTGCCCGTACGCGCAGATCGCGCACGCGCTGGGCGTGGCTGGCAGTGGCCATGCGGTTTAGGTAACGGCCGAGCAGCAGCAGGGCGCAGGCGATCGCCACGGTCGCGGTTATGGTCATCTTGAAACTCCCCAGCCTTGGGCGCGAAGCGCGCAACAAAAAAGGCGTCCGAACCGCATGCGCACATGCAGTCGAGGACGCCTTTGTCTGTGCCGACACCTTCGTTGGTTCGGCCTATCCAGCCAAGCAAGCGGCTTGCCAGTTCCGCGCTTGACGCTCGCCGGCCAGTGCGATGCCACTAGGTTGGGGCGCAGCGGCGTTTCTCGGCAGCCGTGGCGCACGATGATTCGCTGTAGCGCCTGCCCGCCGCTGGTGCAGTGGCCTGCCTGGCGCACCGTGACCGGGCGCGGTCATTCGCCGAGCAACTCGTTCATCGCGATGATCTGCTCGGCGACCTGGATCAGCTTCTGCTGCCGGCTCATCGCTTGGCGGCGCATCAGGGTGTAGGCCTCTTCTTCCTTGCAGTTTCGCATCTTCATCAGCATGCCCTTGGCCAGCTCGATGCGCTTGCGTTCGGCCAGCTGCTGCTCCCGGGCCTGCAGTTGCGCACGTATTGCCTGATCGCTTTCAAAACGGGCCATTGCCACGTCGAGGATCGGCTTGAGGCGCTGGGCCTGGATGCCTTCGACGATATAGGCACTGACCCCGGCGCGAATGGCCTGACGCATGGCGTCCGGGTCGCTGTCATCGGTGAACATGACGATGGGGCGTGGCTGATCGCGGCTGACCAGCACCACCTGCTCGAGCACATCGCGGCCGGGTGAGTCGGTGTCGATCAGCACCACGTCGGGACGGATCGCCTCGACCCGCTCGGGCAGGTCGATGGTCAGGCCGGATTCGTCGATGACCTCGAAGCCGGCTTCGATCAGCGCGCTCTTCAGGCGGCCGATCTTCCGCGGGGTGTCGTCGATCAGGAGGATACGCAGCATGCCGGAGTCCTTCTCAAAGCGCAGCCATGGCAGGGCTTGCCATGGCATGCAGCGCGAAACTGCGGGCATAGGTGGCCGGATCGCTGCCGTCCCAGTGTTTGCCATCCATCAGCGTGGCGCTGCGCATGGCTGTGTCAGGCAGGGCGATCCCCAGCGCGCCGGCGGCCTGGCGATACAGTTCGATTTGCTGCACCTGGTTGGCCACCTGCAGGTAGTCCGGGTCTTCGCGCAGCAGGCCCCAGCGGCGCAGCTGGGTCATGAACCAGAGGCCGTCGGAGAGATAGGGCAGATTCGCTGCCCCCTCACCGAAGAAGCGCAGCGGATGCTCGTCCTGCCAGACATTGCCGAGGCCATCCTGGTAGAGGCCGAGAAAGCGTGACTCGATGGCCGCCAGCGGTGCGTCGACGTAGTCACGCCCGGCGATCAGCTGTGCGGTGCTGCGGCGATTTTCCTGGCTCTGGTCGATGAAGCGGCTCGCCTCCAGCACGGCCATGACCAGTGCTCGGGCGGTGTTGGGGTATTCCTCGACGAACGCGCGGGTGCAGCCGAGCACCTTTTCCGGGTGGTCAGGCCAGATCGACTGGCTGGTCGCCAGGGTGAAGCCGACGCCTTCGGTAATGGCCTGTGCTCCCCAGGGTTCGCCGGCGCAGAAGCCATCGATGCGACCGGCGCGCAGGTGCGCCACCATCTGCGAAGGCGGCAGCACGAGCGTCTTCACGTCCCGCAGCGGATCGATGCCATGGGCGGCCAGCCAGTAATAGAGCCAGAGCGCGTGGGTGCCGGTGGGGAAGGTATGTGCCAGGGTCAGGCGTGCACCGCTATGGCGCACGCTGGCGCGCAGTGGCTCGGCATCGGTCACGCCTGCGGCCTTCAACGGGGCGGACAGGTTGATGCTCTGGCCGTTCTGCGCCAGGCCCATGAGCACGGCCATGTCCACTGCCGGGCTGCCGCCGATGCCCAGATGCACCGCATAGATCAGGCCGTAGAGTCCGTGAGCCGCGTCCAGCTCGCCGCCGATCAGCTTGTCGCGCAGGGCCGACCAGGAGTTCTGCCGCTGCAGGTTGAGCGTCAGTCCGAACGGCTGGGCGAAACCCTGGGTGGCGGCGACGATCAGCGAGGCGGCATCGGTGAGCGGCAGAAAGCCGAGGTTGATCGAGCTCTTTTCCGGTGCATCGCTGCCGGCGACCCAGGTCAGTGCATCGTGTCGGGGCGGCGAGAGAGGGTCGGTCATGCTTGATGGCCTTTTTCCGATGGCGCGGTGCGCAAGATTGGTTATGCCAACCCTGAAGCAAGCCATATGCCAGCGAGAAAATGGTGCATGCCGCGAGCGGTCACTGGGGTTCGCCAGTGCCGCCCAAAGACGGCCATCAGCGTGGATAGAGCGGCGGCAATGCACCCTGTTCCTGGTCGAGGTCCGGGCTGCTGGCCGGTGGCAGCGCCTGGATCGCCTGCCACAGCGCATCGCCCTGCCAGCGTTGGCCGGCTTCGCTATACAGCGCGCCATTCAGGCCGTCCAGGGCGTCGGAAAGCGGCACGAAACGCGCGGCCATGTCCGCCAGTGTTTCCGGTTGCTGCCGCGCCCAGGCGTCCAGTGCCTGGCGGGTGGCCTGTGTATCGTTGGCCTGGCAGGCGCGGCGCAGATCGTCGAGCAGGCTGCGCGGAGTAGGGCCGGGTTGCAGCGCGCGCTGCACCGCAGGCTGGCGCCGTGCATGCAGCCACAGACCGAAGCCGATCACGGTGCTGAGTGCCAGCAGCGCTGTGCTCAGCTGCCACGGCCAGAGCACGGCCTGTTCGGCGGGTACTGCTGACAGCACCGGTGGTTCGGCCGCTGACGGGGCGAGATTCGGATTGTCCTCAACATCCAGCGTACGCGCCTCAAGCGTGGTGCGCTCCAGGCGATCTTCGACGGTGTTCCACCAGACGACTTCGAGAGCAGGCAATTGCAATGGCCCGCTGCGGGTGGGGATCAAGGCTTCGCGCTGTTCGCGACTGCCGACCAGGCCGGCTGAGCTGACCTCGTTGGCCAGGCTGGGCTGGTCCGGGTAACGGCGCAGTTCGGCGCTCGGTGTGGAGCCGATCGCCGGCAGCTGCGTGCTGGTCAGCCCCTCGGCCTTAAGCAGTAGGCTGCGGGTGAGCGATTCGCCGGCCTGGGCCTGCTGCGGCTCCGGGCTCCAGGCTTCGACCAGCGTCAGGCTGCGCGCCGGCAGCCAGGGCGCGCCGGCTGGATAGTCGGCCGGTTTGGTCTTGACCGTCAGCGGGATGCTCGGCGAGCGGACCTGGGTGGACCGGCCGCCGCGCGAGCCGAACACCGAGCTGCTGCCGTTGGTGACGGTGGTGGCGCTGAACAGCTGAGCGGGAATGGTCAGTTCACCGGATTTCTGCGGGAACAGCGCATAGCGCACCTCTATGACGCCGTGGCGGATGCCGTTGATGGTCTTCTCGTAGGTGCGCGGCTCGCCGAGGCGCTCCACAAGCGCTTCGGGCATCTGCAGCGGAGAAAGCGTGCTGTCGTCGTACAGCGAGACCGAATGGTAGATGCGCAGCGTGAGAATCACCTGGGCCTGCACGTAGACGCTTTCCTGATCGACGCTGGAGTCGATGAAGATGGGCGCCAGCTGATCGCCTTCGCTGCTTTTGAGCGACTCTTGGACCAGCAGGGTAATCGGCTCGCTGCGCCAGTCGCCCAGCTGCAGCGGCGGAATGACGACGTAGCCGGTCTGGCGTGGGCGCAGGGTGATCAGCCAGCGGGTGATCGCCCGCGCTTCGCCGTTGCTGCTGGACAGCTGGTTGACCTGGCGGGTGTCGAACACCTCGAACAGTTCCTCCAGCGGCTCCAGATCGGGTTTGCCGAAGACGGCGCCGCCCTGGCTTTCCAGGCTGAGTTCGAGGGTTTCGTCGATGCTCAGCTGGGTGCGATCCACACGGGCGAACAGGCCGGCGGCGGTCGCCTGGCCGGCCAGGATGCAGAGCAGGAGAAAAGCCATCAGGCGCTTCATCGATTGGTTCCCTGGCGCTTGCGTTGTTCGTAGAGAAATTTTCGCCGCAACAGCTCGCCGGGATCGTCCGGAATCTGCCGCAGCCATTGCTCGGTGGCCTGTTGCCGTTCCAGATCGGGCAGGCCCTCGTGCTGTGCCTGAGCGGGCGATTCGCCGGTTTCGTCCGTTGCTTCGCTTGTGGATGCCTGCGGGGCGCCACTGGCTTCGCTGGCCGGCTCGCCCTGTGCGTCCTCTGTCGACGGACTGCTGGCCGAGCCGGACTCCGGTGGTTGCGACTGTGGCTGCGGCTCGTCCGGCTCCGTCTGTTCCTGTTCCTGCTGCTCAGGCTCTGGCTCGGCCTGCTCCTGACGGCGGCGCAGCAGCTCCTCCACCAATGCCTTGTTGCGCTGCGCCACTTGCAGGTCGGGCTGCAGCTCCAGCGCCTGTTCATAGGCTTCGATGGCGGCCTCCAGAGCCTCGTCGCGTGCCAGGGCGTTGCCGCGATTGTAGTGGTCGGCGGCCGTACTGCCTTCGGCGAAGCGTTCGGCGGCACCGGTGTAGTCACCGGCCTCATATAGCGCCATCGCCTGCCAGCGCCGATCGGCGAAGCGCTCGGCGGCCTTCGCCGGTTGTTCCGCCTCCAGCAGGCGTTGGCCTTGCTGGTCGCGGCGCAGCCAGAGGTCTTCGAATTCGAATGCGCTGGCCGGTTGCGGCTGCAACAGCAGCAATGGCAGACAGAACAGCCAGCCGCGACGGCCAGCCAGCGCGGCCAGCAGGAGCAAGGGCAGCAGCAGCCAATAGCCCTGGTCGAGCCAGGCCTCCAGGCGGGTCACTTCGTCGTCGCGCTGCAGTGTGCCGGCTTGGTCCAGCAGCCCCAGCGCCGCGAGGTCTTCATCGCCGAGGCGTGCCTGACGGTAGCGCCCGCCGAGTTCGGTTGCGAAGCGCTGCAGCCCGGCGTTGTCCAGCCGCGGAATCAGGATCGCGCCGTTCGTATCCTTGAGGAAGCTGCCGTTCTCGCCGGCAATCGGGGCACCCTGTTCGGTCCCCACGCCAAGCATCAGCAGCCGCTCGCCTTGCCCTTGCAGCAGCGTGGCAATGGCGCTGCGCTCGTGCTGGTCCAGACTGCTGCCGATCAGCAGCAGGCGCCCGCGGCCGAGGCCCGCCTGACGCAACAGTTCGAGCCCCCTGGCAACGGCCAGGTCTGCACGTTGGCCGGGCTCGGGCATCAGTGCCGGGTGTACGGCCGCCAGCAGGTTGCGGGTGGTCGCCAGATCGTCGGACAGCGGCACCAGGGTATGTGCGCTGCCGGCGAACACCACTACGGCGGTCTGCACGTCCTGGCGCCGCTCCAGCAGGTCCAGCAGCTTGCGTTTGGCCTGTTCGAGGCGGGTGGGGGCGACGTCGGCCGCCAGCATCGAAGGCGTGACTTCCAGCAGGACCACCAATGGGTCGCTGCGCTTGATGCTGGGCTGCTCGAAGCGCTGCCAACTCGGGCCGAGCAGCGCGATGACCGCCAGCAGCCAGGCGAGCCCCAGCACCAGCCAGGGCAGGCGACTGTGGCGCAGCCGGCCGCGGGTCAGCAAGGCCGCGTGAAAGGCTTCCGGCAGCAGCCGCTGCCACCGGCCGACCTGCAGTTGCCGATGCCAGAGGCGCCAGAGCAGCCAGGCCAGCAGCGGCACGATGGCCAGCCACCAGGGGCGAAGCAGGTGGGGCAGCAGCTCGCTCATCGCCGTTGCTCCCGTCGCCATGCCAGGCGTTGCAGCTGCGCGCTCCAGAGACTGGCCGCGACCATCAGCAGGCTGATCAGTAGCGCAGCGCTGAGGGGCCAGATGTAAAGCGCTTCGGCCACGCGTGCCTGGGTCGGCTGCTGCGCGGCAGGCTCGAGGCGGTCCAGCGCTGCGCCGATGGCCTTGAGTTCGGCGCTGGACGCGGCGCGGAAGTATTCGCCGCCGGTCTGCTCGGCAATGGCGCGCAGCGTCGGTTCGTCCAGATCCAGCCCCGGATTGAAGCCGAAACGGCTGAGCACGCCCCCTTCTTCCGGGACCGCGCCAATGCCGATGGTGTGGATGCGCACGCTCTCTTCTGCGGCCAGTGTCGCGGCCAGCAGTGGATCGAGTTCGCCGCCGTTGTTCGCGCCATCGGTAATCAAGACCAGCACGCGGCTGTTGGTCGGGCGCTCGCGCAGGCGCTTGACGGCAAGGCCGATGGCATCGCCGATGGCGGTATTGCTGCCCGCGATGCCGACCCGCGCCTCGTCCAGCCAGACACGCACGGTACGTCGGTCGAAGGTCAGCGGCGCCTGCAGGTAGGCCTTGCTGCCGAAGAGGATCAGACCGACCCGATCGCCGTGGCGCTGCTCGATGAAGTCGCCGAGCAGCACCTTGACCAGTTCCAGTCGGGTGAGCTCCTCGCCCTGCCACTGCATGTCCGGGTAATCCATCGAGCCGGAGACATCCACTGCGAGCAGCAGGTCGCGGCCACTGGTGGGCAATGGCAGCGGCTCGCCCAGCCACTGTGGGCGCGCTGCGGCGAACAGCAGCAACAGCCAGACCGTGAGATAGGGCAGTTGCTGGCGCCAGGCGGGCAACGCGACCCGCGCACGACGGCCGGCCAGCTGCTGCAGTTCATCGAGGAAACTGACCTTGAGGGCGGCCTCGCCGCTATCGGCTGGCGGCAGCAGTGCGCGCAGCAGCCAGGGCAGCGGCAACAGCAGGAAGACCCAGGGCCAGGCCAGTTCAAACATGTTTGCGAATCCAGATGTCGACGGATTGCTCGAGGCCGTCGATGGCCTTGTCGTCGAGGCGGCATTCGGCCCGATAGGCGCCTTCGACGAGGACCATCCAGCGCGTCAGACCGGCCGCCGGGCAGCGACTGTCGAGAAATGCCAGCCAGGCCCGCCCGCTGAGCGTGTGCGGATGGTCAGCAGGGTAGCGTATGCGGCAGAGGCGCTTGAGCAGGGCGTTCAGCTGCTGCAGCCACTGGCTGGCGGGCTGGCCGCCATAGGGTTTGTGCAGGCGGGCCAGTTCCGCCAGCGCCTCCTGGCGTTGCGGGTCCAGTACCGGCTCGGGGGGCACGCGCGGCTTGCGTTTGATGAGTCGATGGCGAAACCGCCAGAGCGCAGCGAGTCCGAGCAGCAACGCCAGCCCAAGCAGCCACCAGCCGGGTGCCGGCGGCCACCAGGAGATGGGCTCCGGATCGATCAGGGGAGCGAGCTGGTCGAGCGGGTTCATGGCCGCGCGCTCGGGTGACGAACGCTCAGGTGTTCGCGCAGCTGCTCGACCAGATCATGCTGGGTATCGAGCGGCATCAGCGGCACCCGCAGGCGATCGGCCAGGCGCTGCCAACGCGCGCTGCGCGCCTCGCCCAGCTCGCGGTAGCGTTGGCGCAGGGTAGCGTCGTGGGTGTCGAGCTCCAGCCGTGCGTTGCCCTGGCTGAAGCGCAGCAGCCCGGATGCGGGCAATGCACGATCGAGGGGGTCGAACACTGGCAGCAACAACAGATCGACATGGCGCGCGAGCAGACTGAGCTGCTGCTCGGCGGCGTCGCTCAGGGTGCGTTCGTCGCAGAGGATCACCGACAGGCTACCGGGCCGGAGCACTTCGCGTACGCGGCGCAGCGCCAGGCTGAAGGCCTCCGGGTCGAGTGGGCTGTCCGGTCGCAGCTGCCGGTTGGCGCGGGTGATGCGGTCGAGCAGCTGCAGCAGGCTCTGCTTGCTGCGGCGCGGCTTGATCTCCTGCTGCTCGCTGCCGAACACCAGTCCGCCGACGCGATCGTTGTGGCTGAGCGCGGCCCAGCCGATCAGTCCGGCTGCCTGGGCCGCCAGTACCGATTTGAATTGCCGGCCGCTACCGAAGAACAGGCGCGGGCTCTGTTCGACGACGATGTAGATGGGCCGTTCGCGTTCTTCGTGGAACAGCTTGGTGTGCGGCTCCTGGGTGCGGGCGGTCACCCGCCAGTCGATGGTGCGCACGTCATCGCCGGCCTGGTAGACGCGCACCTGATCGAAATCCACGCCGCGGCCGCGCAGCTTGGAATGATGCAGCCCCACCAGCGGGCTGCGCCGGTGTGGCGTGGAGAACAGCGGGACCTCGCGCACACGGTGACGAATGTCGATGAGTTCGGACAGGCTCACCCGGACACCGATGTCCTGTTCGGGTGGCTGCCCGGTGCCCGACGCCTGCGGCTGCATCAGGCCACCGCGACCACGTCCAGGATGCGCTGGATGACCCGATCCTGATCGATGCCGGCCGCCTCCGCCTCGAAGGACAGGATGAGGCGATGGCGCAGCACATCGAAGAGCATCGCCTGGATGTCCTCGGGGCTGACGAAGTCGCGGCCGGCTAGCCAGGCATGGGCGCGGGCGCAGCGGTCCAGCGCGATCGAGCCGCGGGGGCTGGCGCCGTAGGCGATCCACTCGGCCAGCTCGGCATCGAACTTGGCCGGCGTGCGGGTCGCCATCACCAGCTGCACCAGGTATTCCTCCACCGCATCGGCCATGTACAGACCGAGGATGTCCTTGCGTGCGGCGAAGATCGCCTGCTGGCTGACCCTGTGCTCGGGTACCGCCTCGCCATTGATAGCCTCGCCTCGGGCCTGCTGCAGGATGCGGCGTTCCACTGAGGCATCGGGAAAGCCGATCTTCACGTGCAGCAGGAAACGATCCAGCTGCGCCTCGGGCAGCGGGTAGGTGCCTTCCTGCTCGATGGGATTCTGCGTGGCCATGACCAGAAAGAGGGGCGGCAGGTCGTAGGTGCTGCGACCGACGCTGACCTGGCGCTCGGCCATGGCTTCGAGCAGCGCCGATTGCACCTTGGCCGGCGCACGGTTGATCTCGTCGGCCAGCACCAGGTTGTGGAAGATCGGTCCTTGCTGGAAAACGAAGCTGCCGGTTTCCGGTCGATAGATCTCGGTGCCGGTGATGTCGGCGGGGAGCAGGTCGGGGGTGAACTGGATGCGATGAAACTCCGCTTCCAGTCCTTCGGCGAGCTCCTTGATCGCCCGCGTCTTGGCCAGCCCCGGCGCCCCTTCGACAAGCATGTGGCCGTCGGCGAGCAGGGCGATCAGCAGGCGTTCGATGAGCCGTTCCTGGCCCAGGATCTGTGTGGACAGGAACTGCCGCAGCGCGACTATCGATTCACGGTGGTCCATCGTTTCGGTTCTTCCTGGTGGGCGGCCGGCCCCGGCTGTTGACGCCGATGCCAGCGTGGCCGTCATCGGCTGCTACAGACGGTCGCAGAGGGCCGCAAGGGATGCGCCACTTTACTGCATTAACCCTCGTCTAGACTAACCTTGAACCTTCGTCCTGTGCCGTCAGTCACTACCGACGAGCCTTTCCCCAGCAAGCCAAGCGGAGCCATACATGGCGTTCTTTTCAGCGGCCAGCAAGGCCGACTTTCAGCAGCAATTGCAGACAGCGTTGGCCCAACACGTAGACCCGAAAATCCTGCCCCAACTGAATCTGTTCGCCGAACAGTTCTTCGGCATCGTCGCCTTGCCCGAGCTGACCGAGCGGCGCATGAGCGACCTGGTTGGCTCGACGCTGGCCAGCTGGCGGTTGCTCGAGCGCTTCGACCCCGCCGTGCCCGAAGTGCAGGTCTTCAATCCCGATTATGAGAAGCATGGCTGGCAATCCACCCACAGCGTGGTCGAGGTGCTGCACCCGGACATGCCGTTCCTGGTCGACTCGGTGCGCATGGAGCTGACCCGCCGCGGTTACAGCATCCATACCCTGCAAACCAGCGTCCTGCAGGTGCGCCGCGCAGCCGACGGCACATTGCTGGAGCTGCTGCCCAAGGACGAGCGCGCCCCGGACAGCCACGCCGAATCGCTCATCTTCGTCGAGATCGACCGCTGCGCCAGCGCTTCGGCCCTGCGCGAGCTGGAGCAGTCATTGCTCGGTGTGCTGGCCGACGTGCGTCAGGTGGTGGGTGACTTCGCGGCCATGAAAGGCAAGGTAGGCGACCTGCAGGCGCGGCTGGAGCAGGTCAACCTGCGCATTGATGCCGATGAGCTGGACGAGATCCGTGACTTCCTGCGCTGGTTGGCCGATGACCACTTCACCTTCCTCGGTTACGAGGAGTTCTCCGTGCTGGAGCAGGGCGACGGCGGTCAGATCGTCTATGACGAGAATTCGCTGCTGGGGCTCTCGCGCAGCATGCGCACCGGGCTGTCGCAGGAGGAGCAATCGCTTACCGGCCAGTCGGTCAGCTATCTGCGCGAGCCGCTTCTGCTGTCGTTCGCCAAGGCGGCGATGCCCAGCCGTGTGCACCGCCCGGCTTATCCGGACTTCGTCTCGGTGCGCGAATTCGACGAGCAGGGCCGAGTGGTGCGCGAGTGCCGCTTCCTCGGTTTGTTCACCTCGTCGGTCTACACCCAGAGCGTGCGGCGCATCCCCTTCATCCGGCGCAAGGTCGAGACGGTGGTACAGCGCGCCAACTTCGGCAACTCGGCGCACCTGGCCAAGGAGCTGGTGCAGGTTCTGGAAGTGCTGCCGCGTGACGAGCTGTTCCAGGCGCCCATCGACGAGCTGTTCGAAAATGCCATCTCCATCGTGCAGATCCAGGAGCGCAATCGCCTGCGGCTGTTCCTGCGCTTCGATCCGTACCGACGCTTCTGCTACTGCCTGGTCTACGTGCCGCGCGACAGCTATTCCACCGAGACGCGACTGAAGATCCAGCAGGTTCTGCAGGAGCGGCTCGAGGCGAGCGACTGCGAGTTCTCCACCTATTTCTCCGAATCCGTACTGACCCGGGTGCAGTTCATTCTGCGCCTGGACCCCAGCCGAGCGCTGCAGGTCGATCCGGCGCGTCTCGAGCAGGAAGTGCTGCAGGCCTGCCGTACCTGGCAGGACGATTACCAGGGCCTGGTGGTCGAGCGCTTCGGCGAAGCGAAGGGCACGCACCTGCTCAGCCAGTTTCCCAAGGGCTTCCCGGCCGGCTATCGCGAGCGCTTCTCGCCGCAATCGGCCACCGTCGACATGCAGCATGTGCTTGATCTGAGCGAAGAGCGTCCGCTGGTGATGAGTTTCTACCAGCCGATCACCGCGGAAGAGAACCGCCTGCATTGCAAGCTTTACCACCTGGATACGCCGCTGCCGCTGTCGGACATCCTGCCGATCATGGAGAACCTGGGCCTGCGCGTGCTCGGTGAGTTTCCGTTCCAGCTGCGCGACAGCAGCGGCCGCGACTACTGGATCCATGATTTCGCCTTCACCTATTCCGAAGGCCTGGAAATCGATCTGCTGGAGATCAACGAGGCGCTGCAGGACGCTTTCATCCACATCTATGGCGGTTTCGCCGAGAACGATGCTTTCAACCGCTTGGTCCTGACGGCGGGCCTGGCCTGGCGGGAGGTCGCGCTGCTGCGGGCCTATGCGCGCTATCTCAAGCAGATCCGCATGGGCTTCGATCTGGGCTATATCGCCAGCGCGCTGCTCAACCACACCGACATCGCGCGTGAGCTGGTTCGACTGTTCAAGATGCGCTTCTACCTGGCGCGCAAGCTGGGTGACGAAGACCTGGCCGACAAGCAGCAACGCCTGGAGCAGGCGATCCTCAGCGCCCTGGATGACGTGGCGGTACTCAACGAGGACCGAATTCTGCGGCGCTACCTGGCCCTGATTCAGGCAACGCTGCGTACCAACTTCTATCAGCCGGACGCCAGCGGCAAACCCAAGCCGTATTTCAGCTTCAAGCTCGATCCCCGGGCCATTCCGGAAATGCCGCGGCCGGCACCGATGTACGAGATCTTCGTCTATTCGCCGCGGGTCGAGGGCGTACACCTGCGCGGTGGCAAGGTGGCCCGTGGCGGGTTGCGCTGGTCGGATCGCGAGGAGGACTACCGCACCGAGGTACTCGGCCTGGTCAAGGCGCAGCAGGTGAAGAACGCGGTCATCGTCCCGGGTGGGGCCAAGGGCGGCTTCGTGCCGCGGCGGCTGCCGACCACCGGCTCGCGTGACGATATTCAGGCCGAAGCCATCGCCTGCTATCGCATCTTCATCAGCGGGCTGCTGGATATCACCGACAACCTGCGCGAGGGCCAGGTGGTTCCACCCGCCAACGTGCTGCGTTACGACGGCGATGATCCCTATCTGGTGGTTGCCGCGGACAAGGGTACGGCGAGTTTTTCCGACATTGCCAACGGCATTGCCGCCGAGTACGACTTCTGGCTTGGCGATGCCTTCGCCTCGGGCGGCTCGGCGGGTTACGACCACAAGAAGATGGGCATCACGGCCCGTGGTGCCTGGGTATCGGTGCAGCGTCATTTCCGTGAACGTGGCATCAACGTGCAGACCGATGTGATCAGCGTGATCGGCATTGGTGACATGGCCGGCGACGTGTTCGGCAATGGCCTGTTGATGTCCGAAACCCTGCAACTGGTGGCAGCCTTCAACCATCTGCATATCTTCATCGACCCGAATCCCGACCCCGCACGCAGCTTTGCCGAGCGCAAACGCCTGTTCGAGTTGCCGCGGTCATCCTGGACCGACTACGACGCTTCGCTGATCTCCGAGGGCGGCGGCATTTTCCCGCGTTCGGCCAAGCGGGTGCAGATCACCGCACAGATGAAGGAGCGTTTCGCCATCGAGGCGGATCAGCTGACGCCGGCCGAACTGATTCACGCCCTGCTCAAGGCGCCGGTGGATCTGCTCTGGAACGGGGGTATCGGCACCTATGTGAAGAGCAGCGGCGAAAGCCACGCCGAGGTCGGCGACAAGGCCAACGATGCGGTGCGGGTCAACGGCGCCGATCTGCGCGCCAAGGTGGTGGGTGAGGGTGGCAACCTCGGCATGACCCAGCTGGGACGCGTCGAGTACGCGCTGCATGGTGGCTCGAGCAACACCGACTTCATCGACAATGCCGGTGGGGTTGACTGCTCCGACCATGAGGTGAATATCAAGATCCTGCTAAACGAGGTTGTCAGCGCGGGAGACATGACCGCCAAGCAGCGCAACCAGTTGCTGTTCGACATGACCGATGCGGTGGCGGATCTGGTGCTGCAGAACAACTACAAGCAGACCCAGGCACTGTCCCAGGCGCAGCATCGCTCCCGTGAGCGGGCCTCCGAGTACGTGCGGCTGATCAATGCGCTGGAGGCTTCCGGACAGCTCGATCGCGCGCTGGAGTTCCTGCCTTCTGACGAGGCGCTCGCCGAGCGCGCCAATATCGGCAAGGGGCTGACCCGTCCGGAGCTGTCGGTGCTGATCTCGTACAGCAAGATCGAGCTCAAGAAGGCGCTGCTGGATTCCCGTGTGCCGGACGATGACTACCTCGCGCGCGAGATGGAAACCGCATTCCCGCAGCAGCTGGTCGAACGCTTCCGTGGTGCCATGTTGCAGCACCGCCTCAAGCGCGAGATCGTCAGTACCCAGATCGCCAACGATCTGGTCAACAACATGGGCATCACCTTCGTTCAGCGGCTGCACGAGGCGACGGGCATGAGCGCCGCCAATGTGGCCGGAGCCTATGTCATCGTGCGCGATATCTTCCATCTGCCGCACTGGTTCCGCCAGATCGAGGCGCTGGACCACAAGGTGCCTGCTGAGCTGCAGCTCAGTCTGATGGATGAGCTGATGCGTCTCGGTCGGCGTGCGACGCGCTGGTTCCTGCGTAACCGGCGCAGCGAACTGGATGCCGCGCGGGATGTAGCGCATTTCGGTCCGCGGGTTGCAGCCCTGGGATTGAAGCTGGACGAGCTGTTGCAAGGCTCGACCCGCGACCATTGGCAGGAGCGCTATCGGCGTTATACCGAAGCTGGCGTGCCCGAGCTGCTGGCGCGCATGGTTGCTGGCACGAACCATCTGTACACGCTGCTGCCGATCCTCGAGGCCGCCGACGAAACCGGGCAGGTTCCGGCGCATGTGGCCGCGGCGTATTTCGCCGTCGGCGGGGCGTTGGAGCTGCCGTGGTATCTGCACCAGCTGACCAACATGCCGGTGTCCAACAACTGGCAGGCGATGGCCCGCGAAGGCTTCCGCGACGACCTCGATTCGCAGCAGCGCAGCATCACGGTGTCTGTGCTGCAGATGGACAACGGACCGGAGTCGATCGGCGAGCGAGTCGATAGTTGGCTGGCCCTGCGGCCGGCTCCGCTGGAGCGGTGGCGATCGATGCTTGCCGAGTTGCGCAGCGCCAGCGGCAATGACTATGCGATCTATGCCGTTGCCAGTCGGGAGCTGCAGGGATTGGCGCAATCGGTAGGGCATGGCTGAACCGCTGCGCGCCCTGCGCACAGGTCGCGCAGGGAGCGTACATTTGGCCCAACATAAAAAGCGCACCGCGGCAGCGGTGCGCTTTTCTATTTGAGCTGCGTTCGAAATCGCACCGTGGTGCGGTTCAGTCCTGCGACGGCTGGCCGATCTTGAAGCGGGTGATCTGCGGCAGGTCACGCAGATAACGGATCAGATCCGGCGCGCCAGCCAGCTTGAGCCCTTCGCCGATGGCGTTCGCAGTCGGGTCGCGTCTCTCCAGCAGGAGCAGCTCCGAGTTGCTGGTGTCGCGCAACAGCGTCAGGCGGGCGTAGGGGACATGGCTGTCCAGCAGCAGCGCCATGAATTCGCGATCGCTCCAGGCCTGCGCAGGCATGGTAACGGCATGGTAGTCCGCATCCAGCGCATGCAGGCCGGGACGGTCGAGTCGATATTCGGTGACGTTGGCGGGCAGTGATACTTCCAGCCCGCGCAGGCGAGCATAGGCCACGGCGGAGGCGAACGCTTCGAGGTGATGATCGCCGGCCCAGTAGAGGCGTTCGCCGAGCCAGCTGGCCTGACGCAGCTCGATCGTTGCGCCTGTGTCGAAGCCGGGGAGGGCAGTGCCAAGGGCGCGGGCGAAGTCCTTGTAGCTGATGATGCGAACCTGCCGACATGCCGCTGTGCTGGCGAAGGCCTCGAAGGTCGGGTAGCTGGGCTCGTTCTTGCGCTGCGCGCCGAAGCCGTCGACCTGGCGCAGGTCGACCAGCGTTTGCACGCTGAGCTTGCTTACCAGCCGGGTCAGGGCAGCGTGGGCACGTGCCTTGTCCTCCTGAACCGGACCGGACAGCGCACCGCGCGGCAGCTCCAGGAGGCGTTGCAGGCACGGACCATCGTTCCAGAAGATGCTCGGTTCGGGCTCGGGCAGGTGCGCGAATGGCAACTGCAGACCGCTGGCGCGTTCCTGTACGGGAAGCGCGGACTTCGAGCGCAGCCCGAGGCGTTGCGCAAGTCTGGCGATTTGAGATGTCAATGAAGGCATGGGCTCGGGCAGGCTCATCATGATGCTTGAGCTCTCAGGGCTACGGCCGAAGTGTGGCAGACCTGTGGCATTTGCGCACGGGCTTTGCACCGCGCGTGCCGATGCCACGCGCACCAGGGGCGGCCAATCATGGCGTGTCGATGTGGCAATATCGCTGGGTAGATCACTGAGGAGCCTCCATGCCAAATCTGGTGCTGGATATCGCGCTATCCGCCGAACGAATGAAAGCGGTATACCAAGGCCATGCGAATCGCATCCTGATCCGAAGTCGCGATGGCACGCGGGTCAGCCTGCCTGCGCATCATCTGCGCCCGTTTCTGACCCACGAAGGCGTATATGGTTCCTTCGAGCTCGAGTTTGCCGAACAGGGTCAGTTGCTGGGCTTGCGGCGGCTGAAATGACGCGCCTCGCCGACTGCTGGCGACGCCCGTATTTCATCACCCGCCGCTGCGGCTGTACGGACCTCGGGCTGCTATACTCCGCGTCCACCTTTACCGAGACTTTAGGCTGCGTATGTATAACCTGGCCCGCCAGCTGTTGTTCAAGTTATCTCCGGAAACTTCCCACGAACTTTCCCTCGAGCTGATTGGCGCGGGCGGCCGTCTCGGGCTGAATGCGATGCTTAGCAAGCCGCCGGCCAGCCTGCCAGTGCGGGTGATGGGGCTGGACTTTCCCAACCCGGTAGGTCTGGCCGCGGGGCTGGACAAGAACGGTGAGGCCATTCGCGGGCTGTCGCAGCTGGGCTTCGGCTTCATCGAGGTCGGCACCGTGACGCCGCGTCCGCAGCCCGGCAACCCGAAGCCGCGAATCTTCCGCCTGCCGGAAGCCGAGGCGATCATCAATCGCATGGGCTTCAACAACCACGGTGTCGATGCCTTGCTGGCTCGTGTCGAAGCGGCCAAGTTCAAAGGCGTGCTGGGGATCAACATCGGCAAGAATTTCGACACCCCCGTCGAGCGCGCCGATGAGGATTATCTGCTCTGCCTGGACAAGGTCTACCACCACGCCAGCTATGTCACTGTGAACGTCAGTTCGCCCAATACTCCGGGCCTGCGCAGCCTGCAGTTCGGCGACTCGCTCAAGCAGTTGCTCGACGCGTTGCGGCTGCGTCGTGAAGATCTGGAGATCATGCATGGCAAGCGTGTACCGCTGGCCATCAAGATCGCGCCGGACATGACCGATGAAGAAACCGCGCTGGTGGGGGAGGCCGTGTTCCAGGCGGGAATGGACGCGATCATCGCCACCAATACCACCCTCGGCCGCGAAGGCGTCGCCGGCCTGGCGCATGCCGATGAGGCAGGTGGCCTGTCCGGCGCGCCGGTACGGGACAAGAGCACCCATACGGTGAAAGTGCTGGCACAGACGCTGGGCGGGCGACTGCCAATCATCGCCGTAGGCGGTATCACCGAGGGTCGTCACGCGGCCGAGAAGATCGAGGCGGGTGCCAGCCTGGTCCAGTTGTACTCAGGCTTCATCTACAAGGGACCGGCACTGATCCGCGAGGCGGTGGATGCCATCGCGGCGCTGCGTTCGCAGGCGAAGTAGGTGGTGGGAAGGGGCTCCTGTTTGGAGCCCCTGGGCTTCTAGCCCGCCGCCCGGGTAGGGCGTGCCGTATCAAGTCGGGTGGATCGGTAAATCAGCCGACCGCGTGAAGTTCGTTGAGTCTATGCAGACCGGCCGTGCCGGTCAGACCATCCCAGTTGTCGCCGCGACCCTCCCGCCAGCCGTTGATCCAGGCTTGGCGAACTTGGGGATGGGAGAAGGGACAGAGGTCGCGAGATTTGCCATGTATGCCATGTTGATAACCGCGCAGAAATGCTCGTTCCATCGGATCACGCTTGAGTCTTCTCATTGGGTATTGCCCTCAGTGGTTGACTGGTGTTCCTGTGGCCTCATGGCGAGACCGGGCAGATAGACTGCCGATTGAAGCGCGCTGCCGGCGTGGCGCGCCTCGCCGACATCCTTGCGATGACGGCCTGAGGTGAGTTCTAACCCAATGCCCCTGAGGCTGGAATGATCGTTTTGTCATAAGTAGGTAACGAATCTATGGTTCTGCCCATAAGCCGGAGTCGGCGAGGCATCTGAAGTGCACGCCCGGCCGCCCCGCCTAATTGCCAGCCATCTTTTTCTTGCCATTCATTTTTTGTTTGTTGCTGCGTTTGTTCCGACGAAAGGGTCGTAGCGGCCCGCAGCACTTTTTCTGGAAACGCCATGACCGATCGCCATGAACTGATCCTGACCTGCCCCAAGGGGCTCGAAGGCCTTTTGCTTGAGGAGGCCACCGCGCTTGGTCTGGAGGAGGGGCGCGAACAGACTTCTGCCGTTCGCGGGTATGGCGCATTGGAGGTGGGCTATCGGCTTTGCCTGTGGTCACGCCTGGCCAACCGCGTGCTGCTGGTGATCAGTCGCTTCCCGACGGTCGATGCCGAGACGCTCTACCAGGGCGTGCACGCCGTCGATTGGGCCGAGCACCTGCTGCCATCCGGCAGCCTGGCCGTGGAGTTCAGCGGGCGTGGTTCGGGGATCGACAACACGCATTTCGGTGCGCTCAAGGTCAAGGATGCCATCGTCGACCGGCTGCGCAGCGCATCGGGCGAGCGGCCAAGCATCGATAAGCTCGACCCCGACCTGCGGGTGCACCTGCGCCTGGACAAGGGGCAGGCCGTGCTCTCGCTGGACCTATCCGGTCACAGCCTGCATCAACGCGGCTATCGTCTGCAGCAAGGTGCTGCACCACTGAAGGAAAACCTTGCCGCCGCCATCCTGATCCGCGCCGGCTGGCCGCGCATCGCCGCCGCTGGTGGTGCGCTGACCGACCCCATGTGCGGTGTGGGTACCTTCCTGGTGGAAGGCGCGATGATGGCGGCCGATATCGCCCCCAATCTCAAGCGCGAACGCTGGGGCTTCAGCGCCTGGCTGGGGCATGTGCCGGCGCTGTGGAATCGCCTGCACGCCGACGCCCAGGCGCGCGCGGAGGCCGGTTTGGCCAGACCACCGCTGTGGATTCGTGGCTACGAAGCCGATCCGCGTCTGATCCAGCCTGGTCGCAACAACATCGAGCGCGCCGGACTGTCGAGCTGGATTCGTATCTACCAGGGTGACGTCGGGAGTTTCGAGCCGCGCCCAGACCAGAACCAGAAGGGGCTGGTCATCTGCAACCCGCCTTACGGCGAACGCCTGGGTAACGAGGCCAGCCTTCTTTATCTCTACCAGAACCTGGGCGAGCGCCTGCGCCAGGCCTGCCTGGGTTGGGAGGCTGCAGTGTTCACTGCCGCACCGGACCTCGGCAAACGCATGGGTATCCGCAGCCACAAGCAGTACGCCTTCTGGAACGGCGCACTGCCGTGCAAACTGCTACTGATCAAGGTCGAGCTGGACCAGTTCGTTACCGGTCAGCGCGCTGGCTCCACCGAGCCACAGCCTCAGCAGGCTCCGGTGGAGCAGGCGCGTCTGAGCGAAGGTGGGCAGATGTTCGCCAACCGCTTGCAGAAGAACCTGCGGCAGCTCGGCAAATGGGCGCGTCGCGAAGGCATCGAGTGTTATCGACTGTACGACGCCGATATGCCGGAGTACGCATTGGCGGTCGATCTGTATCGCGATTGGGTGCATGTGCAGGAATATGCTCCGCCACGCTCCATCGATCCGGACAAGGCCCAGGCTCGCCTGCTCGATGCCCTGGCGGCTATTCCGCAGGCGCTGGGCATTGCGCGCGAGAAGGTGGTGGTCAAACGTCGCGAGCGCCAGAGCGGCACTCGCCAGTACGAGCGCCAGGCCTCCCAGGGTGAATTTCTCGAAGTCAGCGAGGGTGGCGTCAAGCTGCTGGTCAACCTGACCGACTACCTGGATACCGGCCTGTTCCTCGACCATCGCCCGCTGCGCCTGCGCATACAGCGCGAAGCGGCCGGCAAGCGCTTTCTCAATCTGTTCTGCTATACCGCAACGGCAACCGTGCACGCGGCCAAGGGCGGCGCCCGCAGCACTACCAGTGTCGACCTGTCCAGGACCTATCTGGACTGGGCGCGGCGCAACCTTTCGCTCAACGGCTTCTCGGACCGCCAGCGGCTGGAGCAGGGAGACGTGATGGCCTGGCTGGAAGCGGATCGCGGCGAATACGACCTGATCTTCATCGACCCGCCGACCTTCTCCAACTCCAAGCGCATGGAGGGCGTGTTCGACGTGCAGCGTGACCACGTTGCACTGCTCGACCTGGCGATGGCGCGGCTGGCTACCGGCGGGACGCTGTATTTCTCCAACAACTTCCGCAAGTTCGTGCTGGACGCGAGCCTGATGGATCGTTACGCAGTAGAGGAAATCACGGCTTCAACGCTGGATGAGGACTTCCGCCGCAATCCGCGAATCCACCGTGCCTGGAAACTCCAGGCACGGTGATGACGGTTCTGCGCGGGCCTCAGGCAGGCCCGCTCTTTCTGTAGCGATCAGCGCTGAGCGGTGCTTTCGCTGCGCTGGTTGTACAGGCTGACCAGCACCTGATCCAGGATCGACGAGGCGCCCCATGGACGTGGGTGGTTGAGGATCGCCACCACCGCCCAGACATTGCCGTCGCCGTCTCGACTGTAGCCCGCGATCGCGCGCACGGTATTCAGCGTGCCCGTCTTCACGTGTGCCTTGCCGGCGACCGGCGTGTTGCGCAGACGCTTGCGCATGGTGCCGTCCACGGCCGCCAAAGGCATCGAGGAGATGAACTCGGCCGAGTAGGGGCTGCGCCAGGCGGCCTGCAGCAAACTCGCCAGTTCACGCGCGCTGACCCGCTCGGCACGGGAAAGGCCGGAGCCGTTTTCGATCACCAGGTGCGGGGAAATCAGCCCTTTCTTGGCCAGCCATTGGCGGATCACTCGCTGTGCCGCCTTGGCGTCATCGGCATCCGCTTCGTTGCGGAACGCCGCACCCAGGCTCAGGAACAGCTGCTTGGCCATGGTGTTGTTGCTGTACTTGTTGACGTCACGAATGATCTCGGTGAGGTCCGGGGAGTAGGCCCTGGCCAGCAGGCGGGCGCTGCTCGGTACCTGGGCGACACGATCAGTGCCCAGGATGCTGCCGCCGAGTTCGCCCCAGATCGCCCGCACCGCGCCTGCGGCATAGCGTTCGTGGTCCAGCAGGGAAAGATAGGTCTGCGCGCTGCAACCAGCGGCGAGCTTGCCCGTGACCACCACGGTGACCCCGTCGCCGTCGGCAACGGGGTTGTACAGCACCTCTGGCCAGCCTGGGCATTTGGCTGCCGGCAAGGCCTGAACGCGGTTGTCGATGCGGACGCTGGCAATGGGCGGCTCCACCGCCACGTTCACCTTGCCCCCATCGTTGCGGACGATGAAGCGCAGCGCCTTGAGGTTGACCAGTAGCGAATCGGGGCCGACCAGGAACGGCTTGTTCTGGTCGCCGCCGTCATCGTCGAATACCGGCAGGTCGGGCTGGACGAAGTGGCTGCGATCCAGCACCAGATCGCCAGTGACTTTGCTAACGCCGTTGGCGCGCAGATCGCGCAACAGCAGCCAGAGCTTCTCCATGTTCAGCTTTGGGTCGCCGCCACCTTTCAGATAAAGATTGCCGTTAAGCACGCCGTCCACTAGCGGACCATCGGAATAGAACTCGGTTTTCCATTGGTGGTTGGGGCCGAGCAGTTCGAGCGCAGCATAGGTCGTGACCAACTTCATCGTCGAAGCCGGATTGACCGAGACGTCCGCATTGACGTACGTCGGCGCGGCGTCGCCGGTGAGCGGCAGCATGACCACCGACAGCGCATCGCTGTTGATCTTGTTGGCCTTCAATGCCTGCTCTACACGGGCAGGCAGCGTCTGGTTCACGCCGGCCGCATGAATCGGTAGCGCAATGGGCAAGGCCAGAACGGCCAAGGAGATACCACGAAGGATTCTGTTCATTTGCGAGCGCCTCTGAGCGCACACAGGGGGCTGCTGGTGATTCGATTCGGCATGCGATTTCCCACTGCACTAAGGGAACGATTGCGGGCCATTATGCCCGGCCCGTAGAGGCGCTGTGCCTCTATCCGATAAGCGTAGCTGCGTCGCAGGGGTTACTGCAAAACAAGATGGCGAGCCGTTGCGGCGGCGGTTCTCGGTCATCGCCTTGGCATCGGGTTGCTGTTAGAGTGCGCGCCGTCATCACGTTGAAAAAAGGATCGATCCAATGGCTACCAATCGTTCGCGTCGCCTGCGCAAGAAACTCTGTGTCGATGAGTTCCAAGAGCTGGGCTTCGAGATCAATCTCACCTATCGCGAAGGTATCGAAAGCAAGGCCGTGGATGACTTCCTCGAAGCATTCATCAGCGAGGCGATGGAAGCCAACGAGCTTGGTTATATCGGCGGTGAAGACTACGGTTTCGTCTGCCTGGCGCGCCGTGGTTCGGTCACCGAAGAGCAGCGTGCCAAGGTGGATGCCTGGCTGAAAGGCCGCAGCGAGCTTGCTGAGTACAACGTCAGCCCGCTGATGGATGTGTGGTATCCGGAAAACCCGATCAGGACCGAGAAGTAGTCTGCTCGTCGGTTCGTTGCGCTGCTGCCAGCTGGGCTTTCCTTCGTGAGCGCCTGGCCAGCAGCAGATGCAGCAGGTGCATCAGCGTTGCGATGAGCAACGCAACGCCCACGCCAAGGCTGGCATTGATGAGGCGTATCTGCGGCAGGTTCCAATCCTGCGCCAGGGTTTCTGCCAGCAGCAGGAAGAGCAGGGTGGTCTGCAGCACGAACAGCCCGTAGTGATTCGCCTGGAAGGCCCTGCCGAGCACAACCAGCGGCAGCAGGATCATCACCATCAGCGGCGGGTCGGCCAGGCCATGTCCGATGTAGATGAGGATGGCGGCGGCGGCCAGGATTCCGAGGCTGGCCTGCAGGGCGCGAACCAGGCTGCGCTCGAGGTCCATCTGCAATGTGGTGAACACCGCCAGCGTCAGCCAGTAGCCTCTCGGCAGCTGCGCCATGTTCACGATCACACCACCCAGCGCGCCGGCCAGCATGTAGGTCAGCGCGTGTACTCGCCATTGCCGGATCGGCGTCCGTCGAGCGTGCCGCCGCAGCACCCGCAGGATGCTCAGCAATCGCGGCATGTACGGCCACATACGCAAGCCATGCATGCCGCGCAGACCGAACGCCAGCAGCGTCACCCACAGACCGCCAAGCGCGAACAGCACGGCAATCGCATAGGGGTTGTTGAAATCGGCGACGCCATGCTGGCCCTGGCCGAGGCACAGGCAGATCGCCAGGCCGATGCCGAGTTTGCCGGCTTCGCTGCCATATCGTTGCAACCAGGCCAGAAGCAAACCGTAGAAGGCGAACAGGCCGAGGCTGATCAACGGGTGGGTGGCTGACCAGAAACCCAGGCCGGCACTACCGGCGCCCAGTGCGATAAGGAGCAGCATCCGCAGCATGCCGAAGCGATGAAGCGGATTGGCCTTGGCGGCCTGGAATGCACCTACCGTCGCCCAGAGAAAACCCGGGTGACCACTGAACAGGCCCAGCAACAGCGGCAGCGCACAGCCGAAGCCTGCGACCATCGCCGCGCCCCAGGCGGGGCGCCCGGGATGCCAGTGAATGCTTTGCCGCAACAGACGCTTCATGGGGTCAGACCGGGCTGGAGCGACCGGTCATTTCTCCGGCCATTTCCGTGGCGTAACTGTCGGTCATGCCGGCAATGAAATCGATCATTCGCAGAAACGACTGGTAGAGCGGTAGCTCGGGAGAGGGTGCGCTGCGTCCGAGCAGATCGAGGATCCGCTGGTTCTTGAATGAAGGTGTACCGCCGCGATGCTGTTCCAGCGCCGCCCCGCAGAAAGCGTTGAGCAGGATCTCCAGCGTCGTGTAGGCGCCGATCTCGTGCAGGGTCTTGCGTTTGTCCTGGAAAATCTTCTGGCGGGCCATCGCTTTCGCCTGCACCACGCAGGCCTTGGCAGGGCCATGCATATGCTCGACCAGGTCGCCCGGCAGTTCGCCGCGCAAGAGGTTATTCTGCTGTTCGACGAACGCAGCGGCAGCGGCATTGGTCAGGTGCTCGATGGCCTTGCCGCGCAGGATTGCCAGCTTGCGACGCCTGGAGTCGCCTGGGCCGAGTTGGCGATAGGTTTCCGGGATATCGTCGCCAACCAGCGCCAGCAGCAGTTCCTCGACTTCCGCGTACTCGAGCAGTTCCATTTCGAGGCCATCTTCGAGGTCGATCAGCCCGTAGCAGATGTCGTCCGCGGCCTCCATCAGATACACGAGGGGGTGGCGCCCCCAGCGCTGGTCGGCAACCTTCGGCAGGTTCAGCTTGTGTGCGATCTGCTCCAGCAACGGCAACTCGTTCTGGTAGCAACCGAACTTGTGTTTCTTGTACCCCAGCGCCTCGGCATGGCGAGACGTCCATGGGTATTTGAGATAGGTGCCCAGCGTGGCGTAGGTAAGCCGGGTGCCTCCGTCGAACTGGTGGTATTCGAGCTGCGTGAGCACGCGGAAACCCTGCGCATTGCCCTCGAAGTTGAGGAAGTCATTGCGCTGGGCGTCATCCATGTCGTCCAGCCAGCCGCGTCCTGCGGCCTGCTGGAACCAGTGGCGGATCGCGTCTTCGCCGGAATGGCCAAATGGCGGGTTACCGATGTCATGGGCGAGACAGGCTGATTGGACAATCATGCCGAGGTCGGCCGGGCTGCACCATTCGGGCAGGCTCTCGCGCAACACTTCGCCTACGCGCATGCCGAGCGAGCGCCCGACGCAACTGACTTCCAGCGAGTGAGTCAGGCGGGTATGGATGTGGTCGTTGCTGGAAACCGGATGCACCTGGGTCTTGCGCCCAAGCCGCCGGAACGCGCCGGAAAATATGACTCTATCGTGGTCCTTGTGAAAAGGACTTCGGCCCAGTTCCTCTGTGCTGTGAACGGACTTTCCAAGCCGTTCACGGTTAAGCAGCGTATGCCAATCCAAAAGGGGCTATCTCCTTGTAGCAACCGCCAGTGGTCTGGCATGCCGAGCAGCACGAGCCGGCTGCCTTAAAGGCGCATTCCATGACTTGTTATCGGTGCGCGGACACGAGCGTACAGCAGTTCTCGTCTGCAGGACCATATGGTGGCCATGCGACGTTTGCCGGAGCTAATGGCGCAGCTTGCGAATGAGCGGATAGAACGTGATGCCCAGGCGTGCGAGCTTGCCGACTTTACCCAGGCGCGGGCCGAAGAGGGCGAGCGCAGCGGTCACCGCCAACATCAGGGGGCCTTTGGTGTCGCGACCGGAAGAGGCGCCGCGGCTGCTCACGATCTGCTTGATGCGCCGCACGGGATGGGCAAGGGGCTGCCCGTGATAGAGGATCTGCTGACGATGCATCTCCATGCGCAGCCGAACCAGATCCTTGCGCATGGCCAGGTCGCTGGATGTGCTCAGAGGAAGGGTCATGGCAGTAAACGCTCCTGATTGCGGGCCAGCTCTTCGACCGTTGCCTGGAAGGGGGAAGCGCAGGCCTTGGCAAGCTTGATGGCTCGGCTGATACAGATCGCCATTGCCACCGCATAAATCGCACAAAGAACGAAAATGGCCGCGATGGGATTGCTCTCCCAGAACGCGATGACGATAGCTGCTGAAAGCCCCACCAGAATCAGCAGGCCCAGGATCAGGCTGATACTTGCCAGAAGAAACAGCCTGAATACGCGGCTGCGCTCTTCCTGGAGCTCTATTCCAATCAGCTCCAGATGCCCTTGAAGAAGGCCGACAACCGCGCCGCCCATTTTTTTCAGGGACGGTGCGGGTGCTTCATCGGAATATTTTGCTTCCATTGGCCTGCTTTCCTCCTTCAGCGACGCATGATCATGCCAAGAAGAAAGCCGGCGCCCGCAGCAATACCAATGGACTGCCAGGGGTGCGTTTGAACGTATTCTTCCGTGCACTGAATGGCTGCTTCACTCTGATCACGCAGCGTGTTTTCCTGCTCCTTCAACATTTCCCGGGCACGACTCATGTTGGCAGTAATTTTCCCGCGCAATTCTTCGGTCTGGCTTCCGGCGGTGTCCTGGGTGTGTTTGAGCAGGCGCTCGGTATCTGCGATAAGCGTGTGGAATTCTTCGATCAGTGCGTTCTGTGCAGCCTGAAGGTTGCGGCGGTGAGCTGATTTGTCGATCAGCGAGCCGGTAGAGCCAGCGGTTGCGTCAGGGATAGGGGTGTTATCACTGGTGCTGAAAGTGGATTCGGTAGACATCTGCTTGCTCCTTGGTGAAGTCATGGGAATGGTGACGGTACTTCAAGTTCGAGCATGACGGTGACGCAAGGTTCCCGCTTCGTTTTGAATGAAGCAGCGGAAAGCTGCGGTTACGGTGAGAAGTGAAATGACTCGGGTTTGTGTTGAGCGTGCAGTGAACCTCAGAAACGCCTGCGGTGATCCTACCCTTTAATTGCACAGCACTTTTATCACAGGCGGAATTGATAAAGCCTGTAATACGCAACCTTCCTGAAAAGAAAAACCCGCCGAAGCGGGTTTTCCTGTCTACAGCAGAGAGTGCAGTAGCCGCTATTACATCAGCGGGATGGTGTAGCTGACGATCAGACGGTTCTGATCAACATCGCGGTTGTTGTTGCTGCGATATGTACCGTTACGCCATTTAACACCGAGATTCTTCAAGGCGCCTTCTTGGAATACGTAGCTGATATCGGTGTCGCGCTCCCACTCTTTACCACCGTTGGAGCCGTCAGTTCTATCGAAGCCATCACCGGTGATGTAGCGGGTCATCAGGATCAGGCCGGGAATGCCGATGGAGGCAAAGTTGAAGTCGTAGCGGGCCTGCCATGATTTTTCATCAGCTTTGGCAAAGGACGGACTAATCATTGCATAGTTCACCAGATAAGGATCGGACCAGCCGCCGACGTGGGCGAAGCCGGTATCACCATTCATTTCCTCATAGCCCAAGCCTAAGCTATGGCCGCTGACCGAGTAGGTGACCATTGCGCCCAAGGCCTTGTTGTCGACATTAGAAGAACCATCGTCTGTCGAGCGGATATAGCGCAGATCGGTTTTCAGCGACTGCTTCTCACCAAGCGGTAGAACATGAATCAGATTGAAAGAGTGCTGCTTGTAAGCTTCTTCAAGATTGCTGTAGTAATAGGCACCGGTAAGGTTGTCCATCAACTTGTAAGTAGCACCAGCAAAAATGAAATCATCAATGCTACCGCCGCCTAATGAAGCACCGTTCAGAATTGCTGTCAGGTCTTCATAGTTCGAGCTGTCACGCTGGTTAACTTCCGTTATGTAACCCGCATCTAATGTCAATCCTTCAACTTCATTGGAGACGATCTGTCCGCCTTTGAAGGTTTGTGGGAGCAGGCGACTGTCACTGCGGTGAAGAGCCATGTTCTTTGGCTCAAGCGTGCCAACTTTCAGAATTGTCTTGGAGATTTTTACTTTGGCAGTTAGGCCAAGCTGGGAATAATCATCGGGTGCAGACCCATCATTATCGACCGGCAGTAAGTTTGTTCCGGTGCGGTCAGGGCTGGAGTCGAGTTTTACCCCCAACAGACCCAGAGCATCGACGCCGAAGCCGACAGTGCCTTCGGTGAATCCTGACTCAACTCGTAGCAGGAAGCCCTGAGCCCACTCGTCTGCTTTAGATTTGGCTGCGCCGTCTTGGCGGTTATCACTGTTCATGTAGAAGTTACGCAACTCCAGGCCAGCCTTTGTATCTTCGATAAAAGCAGCTTGAGCCATGGAAGGAATGGCTAGGGTTGCTCCCAGAGTGGCCAGGGCCACGCCCCGGGCGATTGGGGTCTTGAGCATTTCTTGTTCTCCTCGTTGGATGATGCTCTGAAGGTCGCTCTTGCGGCGATATGCAATAAAACATTTCATCATTGTTTCAGCCTTTAGACCTTAGTCTTTAGGGCTGGGGCGTCAAGGTCAGGAGTGGTTTGTTCGATAGTCTCGTTAGGCTACAAAACGTCTTACCACTTCCGGCCCGCCGGATTATTGTTCTGGTGGGCAGCCGAATCCTAACGGTTTGATGGCCACTAGTCGAATGCCGAAGTCAAACTCTTGTTTGAGTGAGGGTGGTGTCTCGTTTTTTGACCTGCACCGAACGTGGTGGGCCAGCCGACTGCCAATTGCTCGGTAATCAACCTGCTAGAATCAGTCGCTCGACAAATCCTTCGACGGGCCGCCGTGATGCTTCCTGAATGCCAGCTGTTTGGAACCCTGGGCTGTCACCTGTGTGAGCAGGCTGAAGCGGTCGTGATGCCGCTGGTGGAGCACGGGCTGCTGGTGGAGCTGCTGGACGTGGCGGACAGGGTGGAATGGGTCGAGGATTACGGCCTGCGTATTCCCGTACTGCGTCGGGTGGATACGGGGGCGGAGTTGGATTGGCCGTTTGAAGTTGAGCAGGTTGTCCGCTTTCTTGAATGATTGAAGAGCGGCAAAATGTCGCCAGGCCAAAACAGAAAAACCGGCTGCAAGAGCCGGTTTTAGATACATCAGATAGCACGCCAAAAAGCGCTGATATCGGGAAATGGTCGGAGCGACTGGATTCGAACCAGCGACCTTCTCGTCCCGAACGAGACGCGCTACCAAGCTGCGCTACGCTCCGAAGATGGCGCGCATTCTACAGAAAAAGTTTTGTCGCACAAGACGTTACGCCGGATTTTTTCACACGCCGTGCTGGCCCGGTGAGGCATGCTGAGGCTTGTCGTGCTGTCTGATCCGAAGCCGACAGCACGACGTTCAGACTGATCAGAGCTCGCGTACGGTGCGGACCTGATCCTTGTTCACTTTGCCCGGCTTGCCGTCGAGTTGCTCGTATTCATAGAACCCCGACTCGTCGTCGTAATCTGGGCGGTCCAGGGTCTGGATCTCGCGACCGTCGTTCAGGGTGATAACGCTCGGATTGGCGCAACCGGCCAATATGCCGAAGCTCAGCGCAAGAATGAGGGTGGGTAGGGTGCGTGTTTGCATGACGCTGTTCCTTCTGCGAGTAACGATAACCATCGGACGAAGCGCGCTACGATGAAGTTCCCAGCTCTGAACGGCTGGCTTTGAGAAGCTCCGGTGTGTTGAGGTTGGCCAGGCGAGGATCGTCTTTCCTGACTTGCAGTTCACGCGCGCCGAGCTTCAGCAGAATGCGTTGCGGGCTGCGCTCCCCGGCACGCCAGAAGGCGTCTATTTCTGCTCGCATGCTGGTAGGTATGACACAGAACAGCGGCTCCCATTGTTCGCCGCAGCGGAGCATCACGGGTTGGTCGGGCGTGCTGATTGCTGCCGAGTACAGTGAATGCAGCAGAGGACGATCTACAAGGGGGGTATCGCATGGCAGCAGGAGCAGCCAGCGGTGGCTCGCGGCGGCAAGTCCGGCGCGTATCCCTGCGAGCGGGCCAGGAAATCCGTCTTCGTCATCGCTGACCAGGCGGTCGGCATAGCCGGCGTAACGCGCGTGGTTCCGATTGCAAGACAGCAAGAGCTCATCGGTCAGTGGGCGGGCAACGTCATGCAGCCAGGCGATCAGTGGGCGACCTCGCCACTCCAGCAGCCCCTTATCCTGACCGCCCATACGCTGCCCGCGGCCTCCGGCCAGAAGCAGAATGGAGCAGGACTGGAAAGTTGAGTCGGTCATTGGGTGGCTCCTGAAGCGTGCAGTCGGACCGTGCCGGCAATCCTACGCAACTGTGGCGTCGCTGTCCGTCCGGCAGATACGGACATGCAGCCGTTGTGTCGCTAAACCATCGAGAAATCCTGTTGTCTATCTCCTCCATCCGCTTTCTACAGAGGGCGGTGTGCCGCCTGCTTATTGGCCGAAATACAAGGAGAACAGACAATGCAGGAGAGAAACGTTTGGGTTGATTATGCCAAGGCGATCGGAATCATTCTTGTTGTCTACGGGCATGTCGCGCGGGGCGTCTTCAATGCAGGGCTGCCCATGGATGAGGGTGAATTCGTGCTTGTGGACAGCATCATCTATAGCTTCCACATGCCGTTGTTCTTCTTCCTTTCCGGCTTGTTTTTTTTCGATTCGCTGCAAAAGCGGGGTAGGGGCGGCCTGATCATCAACAAGGTGGATACGATCGTTTATCCATTCATTGTCTGGTCCTTGCTGCAAGGGCTGTTCGAAGTCGTCCTGTCGAATTACACCAATGGCCAGGTCACCTTGACTGAGGTGTTCTCGTTGCTATGGATGCCGCGTGCCCAGTTCTGGTTCCTTTATGCCCTGTTCCTGGTGTTTCTGGTCTGCACGTTCCTGTATGCGAAAGCCGATCGCCGATACTTTCTACCGTTCGTGGTGCTGTTCGGGGTCCTGTTCGTCTTCCAGCAGGAACTGACGATCAACAACATGACGCGCTTCATCCTGGGTAACACGGTGTTCTTCGCGCTGGGTGTCTGGTTCAACGAAGTGAAGGCTTTTTTCCTGGCACGCTGCACGCAATTAACCGTGTTTTTCGGTGCGTTGTTCATTATCGGCCAGTATCTGTTTCATATCACATTTGGCATGAACTACACCGACGGCGGCCTGCCGGTGCTGGCTCTGGCAACGATATCCATCTTTTTTATGGTCGCGCTTTCGATGTGGCTTGGGCAATTCCGCGTCGACTGGTTTCTGTTTATCGGCGCGTCCTCGATGACGATCTACCTCATGCATATCCTGGCCGGGAGCGGCGTGCGGGTGATTCTCAGCAAGTTCCTAGGCATCGACTCGATTGCTGCACATCTCGTGGTCGGCACACTGATTGGGCTCGTTGCTCCGCTGCTGGCTCAGATCGTGATCAATCGTTTCAACCTGCACTTCCTGCTCACTCCGCCAAAGCGAATCTCCGCTTCCCATCTGCGTATGCGCAAGGCCGTGGCGTGATGCGCATCCGCTAGGTCCTCCCGACTGACCGCCAGAAGATACTGGCGGTCAGTCGGGCTCAGGTGCGGGTTCAGCCGCAGCTGACGCGTTCTATGGTCAGATTTGCGTCAGTATTGAGGTTCAGTCTCTGGGAGTTGTACTCCAGTGTAACGACGTCATCGGGCCGAAGTATTCGGGCTACATCGGCACCTGCCTTGTCCCTCGCCTGTTCCAGTAATTCGCGGGTTGCGACCTTGCCGACAAGGCTGCTCACCGCCTCTGAATTGCATTTGCCGTGTTGCTGGGTATTGGCTTGCTGGGCATTGTCGCCCGGGGTTGCAGTGGTTTGGCACCCACTTGCCAATGCTGCTCCCAGTGCTATCGATGCGAGAAAGCTGATTCGGTACACGAGTTCTCCTTTTGGTCGGTTCGCCGAAGCGCAACTATTATCAGAATTGCGAGCGGGTCAGTAAGGCGATTGAGATAACTGGCAGCTGTATTCGCCTGAAGCCTAAAAAAGAGGCTGTGGGCGGGAACCGAAGCGGCGTCATTTCGTCTTATTGCTTGATGGCGCTTTGCAATCCTGGCTGAAGAAAAACAAGGAGTTTCCGCTATGTTTACCTCCCCGTTACTCAAGCGTATCGCTACCGTACTGGCTGCTTTGCATATCCTGTTGGTGGCACAGATTCCCATGGCCCAGGCTGCCATGATCGGAACGCCGGAAGTGGTCGCCGAGCATCAGCAGCAAGTCGACAGACAGCAGTTGCTGACCATGCTGGAAGATCAGGACGTGCAAAAAAAGCTCGAGTCTATGGGCGTTGAGCGTGACCAAGTGGAAAAGCGTATCAACAGTCTGACCGCCGCAGAGCTGGCGCAATTCAACCAGCAGCTTGACCAAGCGCCGGCAGGCGCTGGTGTGGTTGGTGTGATCGTGCTGTTTCTGGTGATCTTCATCATCACCGACATGCTCTGCGCGACCAACATCTTCAACTTCGTCAACTGCATCAACCGTTGAGCCTGCGGTTAGCCCTGCTTGTATTGATCGGCCTGCTCGGGGCCTGTGCTCGTACGACAGTGACGCTTGTCGACGCCTCGCACCTCCCCGTTCGGGCCGAGTTGGCTGATGTACCGTTCTATCCGCAGGAAGACTTCCAGTGCGGGCCCGCTGCGCTGGCCACGATGCTGTCGCAACGGGGAATTGACGCGACACCCGATGCGTTGGTCGAGCAGGTTTACATCCCTCAGCGCAAGGGCAGTCTACAGGTGGAAATGGTGGCTGCTGCTCGCTCCGCCGGGCTGCTGGTCTACCCGCTGCGCCCCCGTCTGGAGGATGTTCTGACCGAGATCGCGTCGGGTAATCCGGTCCTTGTGTTGCAAAACCTAGCATTCGATCGATGGCCGCAGTGGCATTTCGCTGTGGTGGTGGGATTCGATCTTGAGCGGCAGGAGATCATCTTGCGTTCCGGTACCACGGAACGATGGGTTGGTGGATTTCGGGAGTTCGAACGATCCTGGGCCAAAGGCGGCCGTTGGGCTGTGCTCACCCTGACACCAGATCAGATTCCAGAGACTGCGCAGGAGGCCGTTTGGCTTCGCAGCGCCAGTGATATGGAGGAGGTCGGGCAACGGCGGGGTGCCCGGCAGGCATACGATGCCGCTACGGCGCGCTGGGGGTCAGCGCTGGCGTACTTCGCCTTGGCTAACAGCCAGTACGGTTCGGGTGAGATGCACGCTGCGGAGGCATCGTTGCGTGCCAGCGTGCGCGTGGACCAGAGGTTCGCGATCGGTTGGTTCAATCTGTCGCAGGTAATGGCCGAGCAGGGCTGCATCTCGGAGGCCCGGCAGGCTCGAGCCTGTTCGGCCCGACTTGCACCGGGTGATGACCGTCTAAAGGCGCCTTTGCCGGCTGCCGCAGAGCGGGCGGCTCGGCAATGCGCTCCGCCACCGTCGTGCCCGCTGCCTGTTCATTAGAACCCGATTCGGTCGCGCAGACTGTAGTACATGGCGCCGAGAGCGCTGAGCGGCGCCTGGAAGCGCTGACCGCCTGGGAACGGGTAATGCGGCAGGCTGGCGAAAGCATCGAAACGCTCGGCCTGGCCGCTCAGTGCTTCGGCGATCACTTTGCCGGCGACGTGGGTGTAGGTGACGCCGTGACCGCTGCAGCCTTGAGAGTAATAGATGTTGCTTCCCAGCCGTCCGACTTGCGGCAGGCGCGACAGCGTGAGCAGGAAGTTGCCCGTCCAGGCGTAGTCGACTTTCACATTCGCCAGCTGTGGGAATGTTTTCAGCATCTTCGGTCGGATGATCGAGGTGACATCAGCTGGATCTCGCGCACCATAAACGACCCCGCCTCCGTAGATGAGGCGCTTGTCTGCCGAGAGTCGGTAGTAGTCGAGCAGATAGTTGCAGTCCTCGACGCAGTAATCCTGGGGCAGAAGGCTGCGAGCGAGTTCCTCGTCAAGAGGCTCGGTAGCTATCACCTGGGTTCCGCAAGGCATCGATTTTGCCGCCAGTTCAGGGATCAGGCCGCCTAGGTACGCATTGCCTGCCACCACCACGAACCTAGCGCGAATACTCCCATCAGGCGTGTGCACTACCGGCTGCTCGCCGCGCTCGACGCGGATCGCTGGCGAGTTCTCATAGATGATGCCGCCGAGAGACTCGATCGCCGTAGCTTCTCCCAAGGCCAGATTGAGCGGGTGGATATGGCCGCCTTGTTTATCGAGCATGCCGCCGGCGTAGCGATCAGACGCTACAACTTGCTGGATATCATGCTGGTCCAGCAATTCGAGATGCTGGTAGCCGTATCGCTCCCATAGCGCCTTCTGCGCTTCGAGATGGTGCATCTGCTTCTTGTTGAAAGCAGCAAACACGCCGCCGTCTTTCAGGTCGCACCTGATGTGGTAGCGGGCGACCCGATCGCGGATGATCCTTCCGCCTTCAAATGCCATTTCGCCGATCAGCTTGGCGGCAGGCTCGCTGACGCTGCGCTCAATGCTGTCGAGGTCTCGGCTGTAGCTGTTGACGATCTGCCCGCCGTTGCGACCGGATGCGCCGAAGCCAACCTTCACGGCTTCCAGAACGGTGACGCTCAAGCCCTTCTCGAGCAGGAACAGGGCAGTGGACAGACCGGTGTAACCAGCGCCAATGACGCACACGTCGACCTGATGTTGATCAGCTAGCGCGGGGCGGGATACGGTTTGATTGGCGGTCGCAGCATAGTAGGAGGCTGGATAGTCCTTGTGCGGCATATTGCAATCTCTGTTCTAAATATTTTACGCATGCTAGCGCTTAACCGGCCGCCTTGCCAGGTAGGCCCAGCGATACGTGTGGATTTCCAAATTTTCCAAATATCAGTGAGTTAGCTGAAAAAACTGCTTGACTCTTTTTTTCATCCATTTAGAATGCGCCCCCATCGAAGGCACATAGCTCAGTTGGTTAGAGCACCACCTTGACATGGTGGGGGTCGTTGGTTCGAATCCAATTGTGCCTACCAATTCGAAAAAGGGTCGCGCAAGCGACCCTTTTTTTTGGCTTGCTTGCCAGCGCATCGGTGTTCTGGAAGCATCGCCAGTTGTATTTCCCAGTGACTTCGGTCCGGTCGAGAGTGAGCCTATCAGGCGCCTGCCATTGTACGGCAGGCCTGCTCGCCGGGTCGCTTTCCTGGCTCATCCCAACCCATGTGGCCTTTGGTACGGGTCACCACTAGGAGAGGAGGCGCCATGCCCACCATTACTCTTCCCGATGGCAGTCAGCGTTCGTTCGATCATCCCGTTACCGTGGCTGAGGTTGCTCAGTCCATCGGCGCCGGCCTTGCGAAGGCAACCCTGGCTGGCAAGGTCGACGGCAAGCTGGTCGACGCCTGTGATTTGATCGAGCGCGATGCTTCGCTGCAGATCATCACGCCGAAGGATGAGGAGGGGTTGGAGATCATTCGCCACTCCTGCGCGCATCTGGTCGGTCATGCGGTAAAGCAGTTGTATCCGAACGCAAAGATGGTAATCGGTCCGGTCATCGATGAGGGTTTCTATTACGACATCGCCATCGATCGTCCCTTTACCCCGGAAGACATGGCGGCCATCGAGAAGCGTATGGCCGAGTTGATCGACAAGGACTACGACGTCATCAAGAAGGTGACACCGCGAGCTGAGGTCATCGAGGTCTTCACGTCGCGAGGTGAGGATTACAAGCTGCGCCTGGTCGACGATATGCCCGACGAGCAGGCGATGGGTCTGTATTACCACGAAGAATATGTGGACATGTGCCGCGGCCCGCACGTGCCGAATACCCGTTTCCTGAAAGCATTCAAACTGACCCGCATTTCCGGTGCGTACTGGCGTGGCGACTCGAAGAACGAGCAGCTGCAGCGCATCTACGGCACTGCCTGGGCCGACAAGAAGCAGTTGGCCGCCTATATCCAGCGCATCGAGGAGGCCGAGAAGCGTGACCATCGCCGGATCGGCAAGCAACTCGACCTGTTCCATACTCAGGAAGAAGCCCCTGGCATGGTCTTCTGGCACCCGGCTGGCTGGACGCTCTACCAGAACCTCGAGCAGTACATGCGTCAGGTGCAGCGCGAGAACGGCTATCTGGAAGTGCGCACGCCGCAGGTAGTCGACCGCATCCTCTGGGAGAAGTCCGGACATTGGTCGAACTATGCCGAGAACATGTTTACCACCTCGTCGGAAAATCGCGACTACGCAGTCAAGCCGATGAACTGCCCGTGTCATGTGCAGATCTTCAACCAGGGCCTGAAATCCTACCGCGATCTGCCGCTGCGCATGGCCGAGTTCGGCGCCTGCCACCGCAACGAGCCGTCTGGTGCGCTGCATGGCATCATGCGGGTGCGTGGCTTCACTCAGGATGACGCGCACATCTTCTGCACCGAGGAGCAGGTGAAGAAGGAGGCTGCCGACTTCATCAAGCTGACACTCAAGGTCTATGCCGATTTCGGTTTCAGCGATATCGCGATGAAGCTTTCGACCCGTCCGGCGAAGCGTGTCGGTTCCGACGAGTTGTGGGATCGTGCCGAAGGTGCGCTGGCCGAAGCGCTCAATGAGTCAGGTCTGGCCTGGGAGTATCAGCCGGGCGAGGGAGCCTTCTATGGGCCGAAAATCGAGTTCACTTTGCGCGATTGCCTGGGTCGCAACTGGCAGTGCGGTACGCTGCAGTACGATCCGAATCTGCCCGAGCGTCTCGATGCCAGTTATGTGGCGGAGGACAACAGCCGTCAGCGTCCGGTGATGCTGCACCGTGCGATCCTCGGGTCGTTCGAGCGGTTCATCGGCATGCTCATCGAGCACTACGCCGGCGCATTCCCTGCATGGTTGGCACCGACCCAGGCGGTGATCATGAATATCACCGACAAGCAGGCCGCATTTGCCGTAGAGGTGGAAAAAACGCTGGTCCAAAGCGGGTTCCGTGCCAAGTGTGACTTGAGAAACGAAAAGATCGGCTTTAAAATCCGCGAGCATACTTTGCTCAAGACACCCTATCTCTTGGTTATCGGGGATCGGGAAGTCGAAACACGATCCGTTGCTGTGCGCTCCCGCGAAGGCGTCGATATGGGCTCCATGCCGCTCGAACAATTCGCCCAGCTGCTTGCACAGGCGGTTTCCCGGCGTGGTCGCCAAGAATCGGAGTAATCATTATTAAGCGTGAAATGAGACAGGATAGACGAGCTCAGCCCAAGGCACCGATCAACGAAAACATCACCGCGCGCGAAGTGCGCCTGATCGGTGTCGATGGCGAGCAGATTGGCATCGTCTCTATTGATGAAGCGTTGCGGGTCGCCGAAGAGGCAAAGCTGGATCTGGTGGAGATTTCCGCTGATGCGAATCCCCCGGTCTGCCGGATCATGGATTACGGCAAGCATCTCTTCGAAAAGAAGAAGCAGGCTGCGGCTGCAAAGAAGAATCAGCACCAGCAACAAATCAAAGAAATCAAGTTTCGTCCAGGGACGGAAGAAGGGGATTACCAGGTAAAGCTACGCAACCTGGTACGTTTCCTTGAAGATGGGGACAAGGCCAAGGTTTCATTGCGATTCCGCGGCCGTGAGATGGCTCACCAGGAGCTGGGGATGGAACTGCTCAAGCGGGTCGAAGCTGACCTCATTGAGATTGGTACCGTCGAACAGCATCCGAAGCTGGAAGGACGCCAGCTGATGATGGTCATCGCTCCCAAGAAGCGTAAGTAACCTCCCGGGCACTGGCAGGCCTGATGGTTAACTGTTGTTATTGAATGCGGAGTACGAACATGCCAAAGATGAAAACCAAAAGTGGTGCTGCGAAGCGCTTCAAAAAGACTGCTAACGGCTTCAAGCACAAGCACGCTTTCAAGAGCCACATCCTGACCAAGATGACCACCAAGCGTAAGCGTCAGCTGCGCGGTTGCTCGCAAGTGCATCCGTCTGACGTTGCAAAAGTGGAGCGCATGCTGCGCGTTCGTTGATCCGGTCAAGACTCAGAGGAATAACTCATGGCTCGTGTTAAGCGTGGCGTCGTTGCCCGTCGCCGTCACAAGAAAATTCTGAAACTCGCCAAAGGCTACTACGGTGCGCGTTCGCGTGTATTCCGCGTCGCCAAGCAGGCGGTAATCAAGGCTGGCCAGTACGCCTACCGCGACCGCCGTCAGCGCAAGCGTCAGTTCCGCGCTCTGTGGATCGCCCGTATCAATGCTGGTGCTCGTGTCAACGGTCTGTCCTACAGCCGTCTGATCGCCGGTCTGAAGAAGGCGGCCATCGAGATCGATCGCAAGGTTCTGGCCGATCTGGCAGTGAACGAAAAAGCAGCCTTTGCTGCGATTGTCGAGAAAGCCAAAGCTTCTCTGGCTTAAGCCCCGGCAATCACGGATCCTCGGATTCGTTGCAAGTCATCGATAGGGGAAGAGCCTTGTGCTCTTCCCCTATTTCGTATCTGGAAGGGGCTTTTGCAAAAGTGCGCTTGGCGACGGCCCGGCATGGGTCGGTCAGTCAGTGCGGTTCTGCAAGAACCTCTGGAGGTTATGTACATGGAAAATCTGGATGCACTGGTCTCGCAAGCGCTTGAGGCCGTGCAACGAAGCGAAGACGTCGGTGCTCTTGAGCAGGTCCGGGTTCAGTACCTGGGCAAGAAGGGCGAGCTGACTCAGTTGATGCAGACGCTGGGTAAGCTGTCTGCCGAAGAGCGCCCACAGGCTGGCGCGCTGATCAATGCTGCGAAGAATCAAGTGCAGGACGTGCTCAATGCTCGCAAGGCCGACCTTGAGCAGGCTGCTTTAGGAGCGAAGCTGGCAGCCGAGCGGATCGACGTAACCCTGCCGGGGCGCGGTGAGACGTCCGGCGGACTGCATCCAGTGACCCGCACTCTGGAGCGGGTCGAGCAGTTCTTCAGCCATATTGGCTATAGCGTCGCGGAAGGCCCTGAGGTCGAAGACGATTACCACAACTTCGAAGCACTGAATATTCCAGGGCATCACCCGGCGCGTGCGATGCACGACACGTTTTATTTCAATGCCAACATGTTGCTGCGTACGCACACTTCGCCCGTGCAAGTGCGCACCATGGAGTCGCGGCAGCCGCCGATTCGTATCGTTTGTCCCGGGCGAGTCTATCGCTGCGACTCCGATATCACTCATTCGCCGATGTTCCATCAGGTCGAGGGCCTGTTGATCGACGAGGGTGTCAGTTTCGCGGATCTCAAGGGCACCATCGAGGAGTTTCTTCGGGTGTTCTTCGAGAAACCGCTGGGCGTGCGCTTTCGTCCTTCCTTCTTCCCGTTCACCGAGCCGTCTGCGGAAGTCGACATGCAGTGCGTGATGTGCAGCGGCAAGGGCTGCCGCGTATGCAAGCAGACCGGTTGGCTGGAGGTCATGGGCTGCGGCATGGTGCATCCCAATGTATTGCGGATGTCGGGAATCGATCCGGAGCGATATTCCGGTTTCGCCTTCGGCATGGGCGTCGAACGCCTCGCCATGCTGCGTTACGGCGTCAATGACTTGCGCCTGTTCTTCGACAATGACCTGCGGTTTCTCGCGCAATTTCGCTAGTGCCGCCGCCCGTCAACGCATATTTAGGAGAGCAGGATGAAATTCAGTGAACAGTGGCTGCGGAGCTGGGTCAACCCACAGGTTTCGCGTGAGGAGCTGGTCGCCCGTCTGTCCATGGTCGGGCTTGAAGTGGATGCCGTGACACCGGTTGCCGGTAGCTTCAGCGGCGTAGTCGTCGGTGAGGTGCTGGAAACGGCGCAGCATCCTGATGCCGACAAGCTCAGGGTTTGCCAGGTGAGCAATGGCCAGGAGACTTTCCAGGTCGTTTGCGGCGCGCCGAACGTGCGTCCCGGTCTGAAGATTCCTTTCGCCATGATCGGCGCCCAGTTGCCGGGCGATTTCAAAATCAAGAAGGCCAAGCTGCGTGGCGTCGAATCCAACGGCATGCTTTGCTCGGAAACCGAGTTGCAGGTCGGAGGCGACGACAGCGGCCTGATGGAACTCGCCGCCGATGCGCCGGTTGGTACAGATCTGCGCGAGTATCTCGGGCTCGATGATGTGTCTATCGAGATCGGTCTGACACCCAATCGTGGCGATTGCCTCTCTCTAGCTGGTTTGGCTCGGGAAGTCGGTGCCATCTATGGTGCCGAAGTGCGTCCGGTGGAAGTCGGCGTGGCCAGTGTCGCCCATGAAGATGTACGCCCGGTCGAGGTGTTGGCGCCGAAGGCTTGTCCGCGCTACCTCGGGAGAGTGATCCACAATGTCGATCTGACACGCCCGACGCCACTCTGGATAGTGGAGCGCCTGCGCCGTTCCGATATTCGCAGTATCGACGCGGTTGTTGATGTCACTAACTATGTGATGCTCGAGCTGGGCCAGCCGCTGCACGCGTTTGATCTGGATGAAGTCAAGGGCGGCATCCGGGTTCGTATGGCTGAAGAAGGCGAAAAGCTGGTTCTGCTGGATGGCCAGGAAGTCTCCTTGCGCAGCGATACACTGATCATTGCGGATCATGAGCGGCCACTCGCCATCGCTGGCGTGATGGGAGGCGAGCATAGCGGTGTCAGCGCTCCCACCCGCAGCATCTTTCTCGAGAGTGCGTTCTTCGACACGATTGCGCTGGCCGGCAAGGCACGCTCCTACGGTCTACATACGGACGCTTCGCATCGCTACGAGCGGGGTGTCGACTCGCAACTTCCGCGGCAGGCGATGGAGCGCGCGACCAGCTTGCTGCTCGATATCGTTGGCGGGAAGGCGGGTCCCATCGTCGAGGTCGTCAGCGAACGCGATCTTCCAAATATTGCACCTGTAACCCTCCGCGCCGAGCGTATTACCCAGATGCTGGGATTGGAGCTGGACGGTACCGAAGTGGTCCGCCTGCTGACATCGCTGGGTCTTGTAGTGGTGGGCGAGGGTGAAGGGCGCTGGCAAGTCTTCGTTCCAAGTCATCGTTTCGACATCAGCCTTGAAATCGACCTGATCGAAGAGTTGGGCCGCCTATACGGCTATGATCGCTTGCCGGTGCGGTACCCGCAGGCTCGGCTCGCGCCTGAGGCGAAGCCGGAAGCGCGCGCAGAGTTGCCGCTGCTGCGTCGTTTGCTGGTGGCTCGTGGTTATCAGGAAGCGATCACTTACAGCTTCATCGACCCCAAGCTCTTTGAGCTGTTCAGCCCGGACATGAAACCACTGGAGCTGGCCAATCCGATTTCCGCAGATATGGCGGCAATGCGCGCCTCGCTTTGGCCGGGATTGGTGAAGGCGCTGCAATACAACCTCAATCGCCAGCAGTCGCGTGTACGCCTGTTCGAAGCAGGGCTGCGCTTTGTCGGTCAGCTGCCAGCGCTCGAGCAGGAAGCCATGCTGGCAGGTGTGGTGACAGGTAGCCGCGAGCCTGAAGGCTGGGCAAACGCCCGCGAAGCGGTGGATTTCTTCGACGTCAAGGCTGATGTCGAAGCGCTGCTCGCATTCGCTGGGAACGGCAGCGCCTATCGATTCGTTCCTGGTGAACATCCCGCCTTGCATCCCGGTCAAACCGCTCGGATCGAGCGCGATGGCCGGCTGGTCGGCTTTGTTGGAAGTCTGCATCCCGAACTGGCAGGTATGCTGGGGATCGATCAGTCGGTATATCTGTTCGAGCTGAAGCTTTCCGAGATCGCAGACGGCCGCATGCCGCAGTTCTCCGAGCTGTCGCGCTTTCCTGAGGTGCGGCGTGACCTTGCGGTCCTCGTCAACCGTGACGTCGCCGCGCAGGCAATCCTTGACTGCATTCGCGGTGGCGCGGGCGAGAATCTGACGGACCTCAAGCTATTTGATGTCTATCAGGGGAAAGGTATTGATCCTCTTAGCAAAAGTGTGGCAGTCGGCTTGACCTGGCAGCACCCATCGCGCACTCTAAACGACGATGAGGTGAACGACGTAATGCAGAAAATCCTCACCTCCCTGGAAGAAAGGTTCAATGCCACGTTAAGGAAATAGCGTATGGGGGCTCTGACGAAAGCTGAAATGGCGGAACGTCTTTATGAAGAGCTGGGCTTGAATAAGCGCGAGGCCAAGGAACTGGTCGAGCTGTTTTTCGAGGAAATCCGACAGGCGCTCGAGCACAACGAACAGGTCAAGTTGTCCGGCTTCGGCAACTTCGACCTGCGCGATAAACGTCAGCGCCCAGGTCGTAATCCGAAGACGGGTGAGGAAATTCCTATCACGGCGCGTCGTGTGGTGACGTTCCGTCCTGGGCAGAAACTCAAAGCGAGAGTCGAGGCCTATGCTGGAACCAAGCCATAACGACGAGCTTCCTGCCATTCCGGGCAAGCGCTATTTCACCATTGGTGAGGTCAGCGAACTCTGCGCGGTGAAACCCCATGTGCTGCGTTACTGGGAGCAGGAGTTTCCTCAGCTGAACCCGGTGAAGCGTCGTGGTAACAGGCGCTACTATCAGCGGCAAGATGTGTTGATGATCCGTCAGATTCGCGCGCTTCTCTACGATCAGGGTTTCACCATTGGAGGCGCCAGGCAGCGCATGTCCGGTGACGAAGCGCGCGACGACACCACCCAATACAAGCAGCTGATTCGGCAGATGATTTCGGAGCTGGAGGAAGTGCTGCAAGTGCTGAGGAAATAGCTTTCCTTGGCGCTAAAAAACTTTCACATTTTCAGATGCTTAATGTATAGTTCGATCCGCTTTCAGCAGTGCTGACAGCATTCGTCGGGGCGTAGCGCAGCCTGGTAGCGCACTTGCATGGGGTGCAAGGGGTCGAGTGTTCGAATCACTCCGTCCCGACCAAATAACTCCACGACTTAGGCCAGTTCAGAGATGAGCTGGTCTTTTTCGTTTCAGGGACTTTTGCGGGACTTTTCATCCTGCCTTCCTCCTCAGTATCGTCAGCGCCGGTCCCCTCGAATCCGTTGCCGATATCTTGTTGGCCTCATCGATCAGCTTGCCCAGTTCGGCCTCCAGGAGTGGCTGGTGATGCTGCCGTTCTTGTGGCCCAACAGGTCCTTCCTGTCTTCCTCCGTCACGCCGGCGGCGCGAAGCCTGCGACCGAATGTGTAGTTGAGGTCATACACGCGGATAGATGCAATCCCGTTGGTGCTGCTCGGTTGAAGCGCTGCTCAGACAGCGGGCCAGTGCCGCGGCGACGAGGGAGGCGTTCGATACGCCTTTCTTGGTTGCGAGCTCGTCGAGCCGACTGGCGTGTTCGGGCTCGATGAACAGGTTCAGCCGCGTGCGTCTTCTCATAGTTCGCCGTGACTCTGCTGGTCGATCGCGCCGAAGAACCGCAGGTCTTGGCAGATCGAGTTCGAGCTCATAGCGTCTTGCTCGATGCGCCATTCGTCTGCAGCTCGAGTGCCGTTAGCGTCACGGCCAGGCGTGGGATGTTGCTCAGGCGCGAAGACGAAGGCGCGGAACGCACGTTCCGGCGGACGGACGAGGCGATTATTGCGCAAAGTCCAATGGCCGAAATCGCATTGAGCGGGCTTGAGCCTGAGCCACTTGGCAACTGATCTTGAGCGGCAGCCATCCGATCGCGGCGGAGATCAGCGCTGGCTGTCTGAGCCGCCGGCCGGCGCCCCGGGCTTGGGATCCCCAATCAAGTCAATCACGATGTCGATGAACTTGGTGACGTCGAAGGGTTTTTGCAGAATATGATCGAAAAGTCCTGGGGCCTGGCTGGCCAGCCCAGCATGGCCGCCGCTCATGAGCACGATCGGGATATGTGACCACTCAGCGTGTCGGCGAATCTCCTCGGCCAGCTCCAAGCCATTCATCAAAGGCATCATGAAATCGCATACAACCAGCGATAGTCCTTCGCGATGCAAGGCTTCCAGTGCCTTCTTGCCATTGCTTGCTTGCGTGACCATGAAGCCTACGTCTTCAAGCGCAAGGGTCAGGACCTCGACAATCAAGTATTCATCATCGACTACCAAGACCGTTGTCATGGATAAAAACCTTATCGACCGCTAGCGATCTTGCGGTGTGAGTGTGCCGTTCGACGTCAATGAGTAACCACCCGGTCCGATCTGGGCGGACAGCGTGGTGCGCTCATAGGGGCCGTTACGGCGTTTTATGATCCTCAGAGTTGGCTCGCTGGTGCCTGGCCCCTCGGTGAAGCCGGCCAGAATGACGTTATCGAACAGGCTGCAAAGCTCTGCCGGAGGCGCCACGGGGGCATTCGCAGCGAAGAAATTGAGCTCCCACGTTGCCACCATCGTGGTACCCAGTGCGCGCGCCTCGTTCACCAGTGCGCTGACGAATTCCAACTGTCGGCCTTGCTGCAAGCTGGGGCGCGTCAGCGCGGCCAATGTGTCAATTACGATGCGAGAAAGCTGCTTGTGTCTGATCCGGGCGAGCATATCCAACGCCATCCGATCAGGAATGAACTGTGTCGTTGGTTGCCAGTGAAAGTCGAGACGCCCCTGCTCAACCGGCTTTTCAAGCCCGAGCTCAAGCTGACCTGATTTCCTGAGCAGTTGTTCGGGCGACTCGACGAAACCGAAGAAAGCCCCATGTTCGTCCGGTGCCGCGCCGGCAAGGAAATTGAGCGCAAAAGTCGTCTTGCCTGCACCGGAGGGACCAATGACCAGCGTTGCGCTGCGCTCGATGAACCCGCCACCCAAGGCTTCATCCAGGCCCTCAATGCCGGTTGGTAGCATTCGCTCGCCGAGTGAGAGTGGGGCAGTTGGCTGGCTCAACAGTGCTTCGATTCGAGGATAAATGGCAATCCCATTGCTAGTGATCTCGTACTCGTGCTCCCCGGAAACATAGTCCGAGCCCCGGTACTTGTGCACGCCGAGCCGGCGATAGGAGCGCATGCCGACCCGTTCTTCCTTGAGGGAGAACACGCCATCAACCATCGTCAGCTCCGGGCTGCCATGATCGATCTCTGCACTGGTCAAAAGCAGCGTGGTGCAACCGGCAAAACTGGCGTGTACCTGAAGCTCGGCGACAAACTTCTTCGTGTTCAGTGGGGTGTCCGAGCGGCTACGGACGTTCATCAGCCCGTCGAGGACCAGAAGGGTAGCCTTGTGCCGGATGATCTCGCGGCGAAGCAGCTTCAGGACCTCGTCGAGCCCCTCGTTCTCGAGTGTGTCGAAGGCGCTGACGTACAGCATGCCTGCGCCTATCTCGGCTGAGTTGAAGAAACTGAGCGTCGACAGGTACTGGAAGAGGCGGTCGTGCGGCTCTGAAAGGAGAGAGGCGAAAATGACTTTTCCGCCTTGGGCCGTGTGATGGAAGGCGACCTGGTTAGCGAAGATGGTCTTGCCCGAACCCGGTCGTCCTTGAATTAAATAAGCGGCCCCGGCGACGAAACCGCCGTGGGTAATGGCGTCTAGACCATCTATACCGCTTTCCAAGCGCTCAAGTGCTTTCACGTCAATCTGCCTGGTGAATGAGGGCGTTGGGGAATTTGTCTCGGGGCCTGGCTACAAGTGCGCCGGATGTACGATTTGGCCGACGCAGGAATGCTTCGAACCGGCACATTTTTCGTTTCCCGTTGCGATAGCGGACACGTCAGGTCGCTGAGAGTAACCAGGCGTAACGTTAAACCTGACTATGAAATAAAGCGGGCAATGTAACACAGGGTTTGTACCGTCTGCCGCTGACGTTAATGAGTCGGTGATTTAGGCAATGGGCTCGACATGGGAACCCTCTTTTCTCGGGTTTTGCTGGGGATTCGATCTATACGAAGCCGCCCAGCGAATTACCGCCGTGCCGCCCGCGGGAACTTGGTCGCGCGTTTCGGCGGCGACGAGTCCGTGATCTTGGCCCGCAGCACCGCCTTGGAACTAGAATGGACCTGACCGCCCTGCATCGAGGGCCCCGCTGGTCGACGGTTCCAATACTTCTCACTCGGGCGCCTCGATCGGGATCCGCCTTTTCCCTGAGAGGGGCATACCGCCGCGGACCTTATGCTTAGCGCGAACATCGGCTCGCAACCCCAAGCAGGGAAGGGCTCTGGCGCGGTCGGTAAACTGTTGCCGCTGCAATTGCGTACTTCAGCGTTGGTAGAGCTGACCCCAGCCTGCGCAGGCGCGTACCGGTTTCCACGCAAGCTCGTTGGAATTCGAAGTGGCCGACGGCGCCCTGATAGACGACGCCAAGGCATCCCGCCCGATAATGGAAGGCGCAGGCGCAAGGCGTCCGGCTTGCGGGCGACGACTTCGGTACCGGCTACGCGGCCCCGGTCTTATCTCGCCGATCCCCCATCGATGTCGTCAAGCTGGACCGGTCCTTCGTGACGGGGATGGCGGGAGACGTTGACCGGTATCTCTTCACGTGCACCATCGTGGATATGGCTCGCTCGCTGAAACTGCATGTCGTAGGGTGTCGAGGATGCCGAGATACTGGAGCTGTTGCGAGTAGTGGGATACGACTAGGGGCCAAGCTATCTGTTCGCACGCCCCTATCGCTCGATTCGCCAGGCTGCCGTAGGTCGCGAAACGGCAGAACGACCAAAATCCGTCTTAAAAAGCTGTTGACAAGAACAATTATGCACATATGGCTACCACTTCGGCGCGACTGCCTAACCGGCTGATGCGACGCGTTGGCGCAGATCGATAAGTGACTGATTTATAAGGGGTAAGGCGAGCTGAACAAAATCTCGCCGATCTGTTTGCGATCCGCGCCAGACGGGCGTTTGCGCCAGCCATCCAAAATTTGCTCACAGTCTTATCCACAGCTTCTGTGGATAAGGATCTAACTCCTAACCGTAGCGGGGTTTTGCAGCGCCAAATTGGCCCGCATCAGAATAGGCGGGCATTGTTACCGTCTTGAGAACGGCGGAGAGGTCGATGGGGGCGGTATAGGCGTGCTATTGCCGATTCACGCATCGCGTTTACGATCTCGGTTCTAGATGTTTGCCACGTACCCTGCCACCTAACGCTCTCGCAATTATGCAGCTGAGAATCAGAATCACAGTCATCGAATGCCTCTTCGACTGCTACCCCTGTGCCTGATCGCACTCGGCATTCGCCGTACGAAGCCCAGATATTTCTTGACTTTTAACAGTTCCGGCGCAGAGTTTGTAAAGTACTGTAAAAAAAACCCTTGGGCTTGGCTGAATTTGGTTTTCCGGCGCTTGTCATGCCGCGCTTGCCAGCAAAAGCGCGCCATTTCCCCGCTGGAAGCCCTTTTCGGCTCGCGCAGCGGCCTGTTCGAAGATTTTCTCGGCAGCGATTTCTTCCGCATCGGAGAAGAGTCGGCACCGGCTGCAGCCGCTGCCGATGAAGTGGACGATGCGCCGTTTGGCGAACCAGCCTCCACAGCATCTGGCATGCCGCGCCGTCGCGGTAGCGGGTTGGCCAGCCGCATCAGCGAGCACTCCGAGGCGCTGTTGCAGGAAGCCGCCAAGCATGCCGCGGACTTCGGTCGCTCCGAAGTCGATACGGAACACCTGCTGCTGGCGCTGGCCGACAGCGATGTGATCAAGACCATCCTGAGCCAGTTCAAGATCAAGGTCGATGACCTCAAACGCCAGATCGAAGCCGAAGCCAAGCGCGGCGACAAGCCGTTCGAAGGCGAGATCGGCGTGTCGCCACGGGTGAAGGATGCGCTCAGTCGCGCCTTCGTCGCCTCCAATGAATTAGGACACTCCTACGTCGGGCGCGAGCACTTCCTGATCGGTCTGGCCGAAGAGGGCGAGGGGCTGGCCGCCAACTTGCTGCGCCGCTATGGCCTCACGCCGCAGGCCCTGCGCCAGCAGGTAAACAAGGTGGTCGGCAAAGGTGCGGAGGATGGCCGCGCCGAGACGCCGACCAATACGCCGGAGCTCGACAAGTATTCGCGCGATCTCACCAAGATGGCCCATGCGGGCAAGCTGGATCCGGTCATCGGCCGCGCGCAGGAAATCGAAACCACCATCGAGGTGCTGGCGCGGCGCAAGAAGAACAACCCCGTACTGATCGGTGAGCCTGGCGTGGGCAAGACCGCCATCGTCGAAGGGCTGGCACAGCGCATGGTGGCTGGCGAGGTGCCCGAGACGCTGCGCGACAAGCGCCTGGTGGAGCTGAACATCAATTCCATGGTGGCCGGCGCGAAGTACCGTGGCGAGTTCGAGGAGCGGGTGCAGAAGGTGCTGAAGGAGATCGCCGAGCACCAGGGCGAGATGATCCTCTTCATCGACGAGGTGCACACCATCGTAGGTGCCGGCCAGGGCGGCGGCGAAGGCGGGTTGGACGTGGCCAACGTCTTCAAGCCGATGATGGCGCGTGGTGAGCTGAACCTGATCGGCGCGACGACGCTCAACGAGTACCAGAAGTACATCGAGAAGGACGCCGCGCTGGAGCGGCGCTTCCAGCCGGTCATGGTGCCCGAGCCAACGGTGGCGCAGACCATCATGATCCTGCGCGGCCTGCGCGACACCTTCGAAGCGCACCACAAGGTCAGCATCACCGAGGACGCGATCATCGCGGCCGCCGAGCTGTCCGATCGCTACGTCACCGCGCGCTTTTTGCCGGACAAGGCCATCGATCTGCTCGATCAGGCTGCCGCCCGTGTGAAGCTGTCGGCGACGGCCCGCCCCGTTGCGGTGCAGGAGTTGGAGGCCGAACTGCACCAGTTGCGTCGAGAGCAGGACTACCTGGCCTCCCGCAAGCAATACGACAACGCGGCGGAGGTCGGCAAACGCATCGAAGCCAAGGAGGCCGAACTCAAGACGCAGGTCTACGACTGGGAGCGCGAGCGCGGCTCGGGCAGCGCCGAAGTCAAGGCGGAACACGTGGCGCAGATCGTCTCGCGTCTGACCGGCATCCCGGTCAATGAGCTGACCGTGGAGGAGCGCGAGAAGCTGCTGCACCTGGAGCAGCGGCTGCACGAGCGCCTGGTGGGGCAGGACGAGGCGGTACGCGCGGTGGCGGATGCGGTGCGGCTGTCGCGCGCGGGTCTGCGCGAAGGCAGCAAGCCCGTGGCCACGTTCCTGTTCCTGGGGCCCACCGGTGTCGGCAAGACCGAACTCGCCAAGGCGCTGGCCGAATCCGTCTACGGCAACGAGAGCGCCCTGTTGCGCATCGACATGTCGGAGTACGGCGAGCGCCATACCGTGGCGCGGCTGGTGGGCGCTCCACCGGGCTACGTCGGCTATGACGAAGGCGGCCAGCTCACGGAGAAGGTCCGTCGCAAGCCCTACAGCGTGCTGCTGCTCGACGAGATCGAGAAGGCTCACCCCGATGTCTACAACATCCTGCTGCAGGTGTTCGACGACGGGCGGCTCACCGACGGTAAGGGTCGCGTGGTGGACTTCACCAACACCATCATCATCGCCACCTCCAACCTGGGCTCCGACATCATTCAGCGCCGGCTGAAGGCGCGCGGAGCGGCCGGCGAGGAGTACGAGAAGACCAAGGCAGAGGTGATGGACGTGCTGCGCGGGCACTTCCGCCCCGAATTCCTCAACCGCATCGACGAGCTCATCGTCTTCCATGCGCTGGGCAGGGAGGAGATCCGCCACATCGTCGGCCTGCAACTCGATCGCGTGGCCCGCAGTGCCGCAAGCCAGGGCGTGACGCTGACGTTCGATGGGACGCTGGTCGATCACTTCGCGGAAGAAGGCTACAAGCCCGAATTCGGCGCTCGCGAGCTCAAGCGACTGATTCGCAGCGAGTTGGAAACGGCACTGGCGCGCGAGATGCTCGGCGGTGGCATCGGCAAGGGCGATCACGCCCATGCACGTTGGGACGACAAGGCGGAGCGGGTCGCCTTCGACCGCAAGCAACCCGCTCCGACCAGCGCCGAAGCACCCTCTGGATCTGCGCAACCGCCGGGCCCGCCCAGGGAGTCGAGCAAGGGGACGCGCAAGAAGAAGTCCGAAAGTGGCAAGGCATGAAGCACGGGGCTGCCCTAATCCTGAAAATGGGAGACGGGCAGCCCGTCCATCCAGGTGCGGCGTCCCTGCGTGCGCGTGGGGGAGTACGCGCCGCATCCTGTCGTGACGACCTGTTGGTCTGCCGATATCGCCCGCCAAATGACCACGTGCTTCGGCATGGACGAAGGCCTGGACTGGCGCAAGAGGCGTAGCGACCGCGATTTTTTAGGAGTGGCCTGTTTCTGAAGGAGTGGCGCATGAACAGCAATCAGACCGGGACGACACTTGAACGACTCCGCCGTGACTGGGCGGTGATGACGTTTTACGAACGCTTCGAGCAGGCCGTCGCCATCATCCTTTCAGCGGTGATCGCGGTGATTATCCTGGTGTCCCTGGTGCAGCTGATTCAGATTGTCTTCAGCCTGCTGATCATCGATGCATTCAATCCGCTCGACCACAAGATCTTCCAGAGTGTGTTCGGCATGATCATGACGCTCCTGATCGCGATGGAATTCAAGCACTCCATCGTGCGCGTGGCCTTGCGCCGTGACAGCATCATTCAGGTCAAGACGGTCATCTTGATCGGGTTGATTGCCCTGTCCCGCAAGTTCGTGATTCTCGATCCCGATGTCGGCCCCGCCAAAGTCGCCGCATTGGCCGGCGCCACTCTGGCCCTGGGGCTGACCTATTGGCTGTTGCGTGAGCGCGATGACCGAATTGTCTAGGACGGCACGGCTGCCAGCGGCTGGTCCAGGCCACAAACGTCGAGTCTGGCTACGGCATCGCTTGAGCGACCGCCTACAGACAGTGCAGCCGGCTTGCACTTTGATCGGTATCACTCGCCAGCGGCCTTTTACTCGGCGAAAGGGGGCTATGGATCGCCCCGGGAGCAAGCCTACTTGCCTTGTTATTCGAACCGGCGGCAGCTGCGGCGCCGACGCTGAAGTTGTATGGCGCACGTGCCATCCGGTCGGGTGAAGCACCCGAAATCGAGGGTGTACGAACGTTTACCTGTAACCGCTCCTGATATGGGCTGAGGGTCAAGGCTATGGCCGCTGAAGGCAACGCAGGACAATTATTGAGTGTCATTACGTTGCTTGCCGCCGCCGTGGTGGCAGTGCCGCTGCTCAAACGCATCGGGTTCGGCTCGGTGCTGGGTTACCTGGCGGCGGGGATGATGATCGGTCCCTTCGGACTGCAACTGATCCATGACCCCCACACCATCATTCAGGTGGGCGAGTTGGGTGTGGTGATGTTTCTTTTTGTGATTGGACTGGAGCTGAAACCCTCGCATCTATGGGAATTGCGCGGTCAGATCTTTGGGCTGGGCAGCCTGCAGGTGGTGGTCTGTGCTTTTCTGCTCACCTTCGTCGGCATGGCCTTTGGTTTCCCCTGGCAGGTGTCGTTTGTGTGCGCGGCCGGTTTTGTACTCACATCCACGGCCTTGGTTATGCAAGTCCTCTCGGAGCGCGGTGACATAACCGAGCCGAGGGGGCAGCGCATCGTGTCCATCTTGCTGTTTGAAGACTTGTTGATCGTGCCGTTACTGGCGGTGGTGGCTTTTCTGGCGCCCACTGAAGTGGTGCATGAACCCACTTCACCTCTTTGGCAGCGCATAGGTATCGCCGCCCTGTCCTTGGGCGCGCTGGCTGCCATCGGATTGTGGCTGCTCAATCCCTTGTTTCGGGTATTGGCTCAAGCCAAAGCGCGCGAGGTGATGACCGCCGCCGCGCTACTGGTGGTGCTGGGCGCAGCGCTGCTGATGGAAATCGGCGGGCTTTCAATGGCGATGGGCGCGTTCGTTGCCGGCGTGCTGCTGTCGGAATCCACCTTCCGCCACCAGTTGGAGGCCGACATAGAGCCGTTTCGCGGTCTGCTGCTGGGGCTGTTTTTTCTTGGCGTCGGCATGGCGTTGGATCTGCAAGTGGTGGCCACGAACTGGATGCTCATCACCTCTGGTCTGCTGGCGCTGATGCTGGTCAAGGCGCTGTGTATTTATGGAGTCGCGCGCCTCGCGAAGAGCTCCCATGGCGATGCGCTGGACCGCGCCGTGCTTATGGCGCAGGGTGGCGAATTTGCTTTTGTGTTGTTTGCCGAGGCGCTCAAGCTCAGGGTCATAAGCCCCGAAGTCAACGCCAATATGACGGCTATCGTGGTGCTCTCCATGGCCATTACGCCGGTGACCTTATTGCTGTACAAACGGTTTGCGCGCGCGCAAAGCGTTTCGATGGACGGCGTGGAGCCCGCACATAATCTGCGAGGCAATGTACTCATCATCGGTTTTGGCCGCGTGGGTCAGATTGCCTGCCAGGCACCGCTCGCTCAGGGAGCGAAACTTTCCATTATCGAAATAGATCCGGAGGTGATCCGTGCCGTGGAGCCCTATGGTTTCAAGGCCTATTACGGTGATGGTGCCCGCCATGAAATATTGCATGCTGCCGGCGCCCATAACGCCCGCACCATCATCGTTTGTGTAAATGACAAAAAAGCCGCGACACGCATCGTCGAAAGTACGCGGCACTACTGCCCGCAGGTGAAATTGCTGGTACGTGCCTTTGACCGCGAGCATGCGCTCGAGCTGGTCAAGCATGACGCCGATTACATAGTGCGGGAAACCTTTGAGTCGGCCCTGCTGCTCGGACGTCAGGCCGTGCTGACGCTGGGGGCGTCTGAGCACGAAGCCGACGCGGTGACCGATGAAGTGCGCATGCGCGATGCCGAGCGTTTTGCTCTGGAAACAGCGGGTGGTCTGTTTGCCGGGCGAGCGCTGGTGCTGGGAAACATCGAGCGTATCGAACCGCCGAACCAAGAAGCGCGGGCCCCCCAGTGAGCATTCATTCGGGATCGTATGGGTCTGTCGCCCTCGACCGTCTCGCCCTGTATCGCTGCCTTGCAGCAGGGGCAACGGGTGACCTCGCAACGCATCGTCCCTGGACCATCACAAACGCCCTGCGCGAAGTTCCAAGTGGCCTTGAAAACGCTGATTTGATATCCGCTCGCAAGGATTTCTCTCAGCTCCTCAACATCTTTTGAATAAGTAGGAGGGCGCATGTTCACTCCGAATTCCATTCCCTATCAGCAACAACCTGGCTTTCAGCGCACATACCGCCAAGGCCGCCTGACCCTGGGGCTTTTCTTCCCTCTCGAAGCCTTTGCCGGTGATACGCCGAGCATGCTCGACCAGGCGAGCCTGGCCCAACGTGCCGACAAGCTGGGTTTCTCTGCTCTCTGGTTTCGCGACGTGCCGCTACGTGACCCCAGTTTCGGTGATTCGGGCCAGGTTTTCGATCCTTGGGTCTACCTGGGTTATATGGCGGCACACACGCGCTCGATTGCGCTGGGTACCGCCTCGATCATCCTGCCAATCCGCAATCCCCTACACACCGCCAAGGCCGCAACCAGTGTCGATCAGCTCAGCGGTGGCCGCCTGTTACTCGGCGTGGCTTCCGGTGACCGGCCGGTGGAGTTTCCCGCGTTCGGTGTCGACCCGGAACAACGTGACAGCCTGTTCCGCGAATACCTTCAGGTATTTCGCGAGGTTCAGCGCAGCAGTTTCGTGCCTTTGACCTGGTCCGGCGGCACGCTTGAAGGCGCAGATCTGATTCCCAAGCCGACCACGGCGGAAATACCTTTCTTTGTCACCGGCCATAGCCGCCAGACGCTGGATTGGATCGCCCGCTACAGTCATGGCTGGATCAGTTATCCGCGCCCCCCGAAGACGCAGGCGCTGGTTGTCGAGAACTGGCGCGCTGCGGTTCGTACCGAATGCGGTGAGCTGTTCAAACCCTTCACCCAGTCGCTATACATCGACCTGACGGATAACCCGCAGACACCACCTCGCCCGATCCACCTGGGCTATCAACTAGGGCGATATCACCTGATCTCGTTGCTGGAAAGTTTGCAGGAGATCGGGGTTAACCATGTGATCGTCAATCTGAAATACGGCCAGCGCCCCGCGAGCGAGGTTATCGAAGAGCTCGGCCAGTTCGTTCTACCGAACTTCGTCCTGTCAACATGAGCGACAAGAGTCTGGCGAGCTACACAATTCGCTTCAGCTTTTTCTCATGCGCAAAATCGGCATTGCTACGATCGAGGCGGCGTTGAAGGGAAAAGGGCATTCCAGCCGAGTCACGCCGATGGCTCAGCGGAGTACCCGGAAAGATGATCCCAGACGAGAGATGGCAGAAGATGAACCAGACCGGGCAAGCCGATCGCAAAGCGGCGAAGGCACTGGCAATCGGGCGATCTAGTTCACGTGGTTGCCGCCAATGAACTTGCTCAAAAACTGTCGCGTGCGTTCGTGCTGCGGTGCACTGAGCAGCTGTCTGGCGTCACCCTGTTCGACGATCACCCCGCCGTCGATGAAGATTGCCCTGTCGGCCACGTCGCGGGCAAAGCTCATCTCATGAGTGACGATGACCATGGTGCGCTTTTCCTCGGCCAGTCCGCGGATGGTGGCGAGCACCTCGCCGACCAGTTCCGGATCGAGCGCCGAGGTGGGTTCGTCAAACAGGATCACGTCGGGCTGCATCGCGAGCGCGCGGGCAATCGCCACGCGCTGTTGCTGACCGCCGGAGAGGCGCCTGGGATACGCATCTTCCTTGCCCTCCAGGCCGACCTTGGCCAGCAGTGCCCGGCCGCGCTCGATGGCCTCGCCGCGAGGCTCCTTCTTCACCTGCACCGGGCCTTCGATGACGTTCTCGAGGGCGGTCCGATGGGGGAACAGGTTGAAGTTCTGGAACACGAAGCCGACGTGCTGGCGCAGCTCGCGGATCAGCCCCTGCTGTGCCTTGAGCGGCCGGTCTGCGTCGATGTGGATCGCACCGACGCTGATATGGCCGCCGCTGGGTTGCTCCAGCAAATTCAGACAGCGCAGCAGGGTGGTCTTGCCCGAACCGCTGGGGCCGATGATCGCCAGCACCTCGCCGGGGGCGATGTCCAGGTCGATGCCCTTGAGCACCTCCTGGCCATTGAAGGATTTTCTCAGGTTGCGCACGGTGATCATCAGGCGTCCTGCTCGTGGCGGTTGACCCTGTGTTCCAGGCGTCCCTGGAAGTACGCCAGCACGCTGGCCAGCAACCAGTAGATGAGCGCAGCGGCCAGGTACATGGTGAAGATCTCGAACGTGCGCGCGGTGATCAGCTGCGCCTGGCGGAACAGCTCCGGCACCTGGATGGTGGCAGCCAAGGCGGTGTCCTTGACCAGCGAGATGAAGCTGTTCCCCAGCGGGGGCAGGGCGGTGCGTGCGGCCTGCGGCAGGATGGCCCGGTACAGGGTCTGCGCGCGGCCCATGCCGATGCTGGCTGCCGCCTCCCACTGGCCACGGTCGATGGAGGCGATGGCGGCGCGCAGAATCTCCGCGGTGTAGGCCGCCATGTTCAGCGAGAAACCGATCAGCGCCGCCGGCAGCGGGTCGAGCTGGATGCCCAGTTGCGGCAGTCCGTAATAGATCATGAACAGCTGCACCAGCAGCGGCGTGCCGCGGAAGAACGAAACATAGACCCTCGCCAGCCACTGCAGCGGCCAGAACGCGTACAGCCGCAGCAGCGCCAGACCGAAGCCCAGCAGCAGGCCGAAGAACATCCCACCCAGGCTCAGCACCACGGTCCACCACGCGCCCTTGAGCAGGAAGGGCAGGGAGTCCAGAACCAGCTGCAGGCTGCCCTCGATCATTGCGTGACGTCAGCCCCGAACCACTTCTCCGATAGCTCTTTGAGCGTGCCGTCGGCGCGCAGCTTGGCTATGGCTTCGTTAATGGCGGCGAGCAGCTGCGGGTTGCCCTTGCGCAGGGCAACGCCGGACTCCTGGCGGGAGAAGGCTTCACCGGCCACCGCCAGGCGATTGCCGGTTTTCTCGACCATCTCGAAGGCGGCCAGTCGGTCGACCAGGATCACGTCGATGCGGCCGACGGCGAGGTCCTGGAACTTGGTCGGGTCATCGTCATAGGTGCGGATATCGGCCTGAGGCACGTTCTCCTTCAGCCACTGCTCGTAGTTGGTGCCAAGGCCAACCCCGACCTTCTTGCCGGCGAGGTCGGTCGGACGCTTGATGCCGTCCGCATCGGCCTTGCGGGTGAGGGCCTGGATGCCGGAGACGGTGTAGGGCGTGGAGAAGTCGTATTTCTGCTTGCGCTCCTCGGAAATGGTCACCTGGTTGATCACCACGTCCAGGCGCTTGGATTCCAGGGCGGCGAGGATGCCGTCCCACTTGGTCGGCTGGAACTCGGCCCTGACCCCCAGCTCCCCTGCCAGCGCATTGGCGAAGTCCACCTCGAAACCGGTCGGCTCACCGCTTTCGTCCTGGTAGTTGAAGGGCGGGTAGGTGCCTTCGAGGCCGACCTCGAGGGTGCCGTTGGAGTTGATCTCATCCAACAGATCGGCCGCGAATACCGGCATCAACAGGCTTCCGAGCAGCAGGCTCAGACTGCCGAGCAGGAAATGGCTACGCAGGATCGCAAACGTCATGGCAGGCCTCCAGGGGAACGGAAAGGTCACACAACTCTAACGACGGACATTTATTCGAGAAAATAATTAGAAAGCATCAGAATCAACGCTAAAGGAATATGGCGTTATGCACCCAGTGCCCATGGATAATAGGCGAACAATGCCGGGGCACCACCAGTGTGCAGAAACAGCAGCGGGCCCGTTCCGGGGAAGGCGCTCCGGGCCAGCCCGTCGAGCAGGCCGGCGAAGGCCTTACCGGTATAAACCGGATCGAGCAGCACGCCTTCGTGTTCGGCCAGCAGGCGGATCGCGGCCAGAGTGGCGGCATTCGGTTCACCGTAGCGCGGGGCGAAATACTGGTCCCACAGTTCGACCTGCAATCCCGCTGGAACCTGGGCGCCGAGCAGCTCGGCGGTGCGCTGCAGCAGCTCCTCGACCTTGGGCCGCTGTGTCGCCTGTGGCCGCGATACCGTGACCCCGACCACCCGGCTGCTCGGCCGGGCATGCGCCAGCGCCAGCGCCAGGCCGCTGTGGGTTCCGGCGCTGCCGGACGCGAGGGCCACGGCGGCAAAATCCTCGCCCGCGCCATGCATCTGCTCGGCCAGCTCCAGGCCGGCGCGTACATAGCCCAACGCACCAAGCGCATTGGAGCCACCGATAGGCACCAGGTAGGGTTTGCGCCCAGCGCTGCGCAGACGCTGGGCCGCCGCCTGCAGCAACTCATCGGCGTTATCCAGGTTGGCGACCGCTTCGACCTCGCTGCCGAACAGGTCGAGCAGCAGGCGGTTGCCATTGCCCAGGTAGTTGTCCTCGTTTGTGCCCAGCGGATTCTCCAGCAGCGCCAGGCAGCCAAGACCCTGTCTGGCCGCCAGGGCTGCGGTCTGGCGCACATGGTTGGATTGGATGGCACCGGCGGTTACCAGCACATCGGCGCCCAGAGCCAGGGCGTCGGCGCCGAGGTATTCGAGCTTGCGCGCCTTGTTGCCACCGAGGGCCAGCGGGGTGAGGTCGTCGCGCTTGATCCAGATATCACGGCCTAGATGACGCGACAGCCGCGGCAAGTGTTCCAGGGGCGTGGGGGTGGTAATCAATTCAAGGCGCGGGAAGCGGGCGAGGGCGTCGGTGAGCATCGGGCAAGCTTCTGAACAGGGTCGAATCATCACTGTAGAAGGCAATCTGAAGGTGCAGCAAGGCGATATGGGCGGATGCTGGCAGGCCGCGCATCGCCACGCATGTCAGCCGGCTTCACAGGCCTCGGTGCAGCCTTGTTATTCTTCGGTCGCTACACCAGAGCCCGGCGAAGCGAGGTCAGACTCACCCGTCGCAGGAGAACCCGTGTGGCTCGCGTTGACTTGAAGGTTCCGTTTGCGGAGAAGGACGAGGCTAAAGCGCTTGGGGCCCGCTGGGATCCACAAGCAAAAGTCTGGTACGTGCCCGAAGGCAACGAAACGGCGCCAACCTTGAGACAGCCTCTGTCCGAAGCGGTGCACGGCGATGGTGCGCTATGGGCTTGTTGACCGATTAGTTAAGAAATCGGCGACTGGTCGCCCGGGTTCAGGGGCGCACCTCATATTGCTGCTTTGATGCGGAGACTACGGAACCTGTCCGATCGCCGTTCGCGTTGCTCACTGACGTGCTCAGTCGGGCGGCAATGGGTTCATCCCCGTCGCCACAGGCGGCTCAGTCGATGCCAGGCGGAGTGGCGTAGCTCTGGTGGTTCAGGCCAGTGGGCCTTCTTGCTTTCGCATTGCACGATGCCGTTGGTGCCAAGCCTCAGGCGCCACCGCTGGGCCGATGGAAAGTACTCGCCCGGATTGGTGTGCAACAGCAACAGGTTGTAGTCGTGCTGCTTCTCGATGGGGTGGGCCTGGACTGAACCTTTGTTGTCGTCGCTAGCGGAGTCATCGCCTTCAGTCTGGGCGAACAGCTTGTTGTGGCTCGCCTGGATCATTGCGCAAAGCTGTTCGCAATCCAGCGTGAGTCGCTCCCGAATCTCGTCGTGCTCCAGTGCTGCCTTGTCCAGGGTCATCAGCACGCGATAGCAGATGATTTGCCGCTCCTCGTTGGTCGCCCACTTGCCCGAGTGTTCTCGAACTAACGGTGGCAGATCGGGCAGCTTGCGATAGTCGAGCCAGACCCGTTGCTGCGCGAGTACCTTGCGGGTGTAGGGCATCAGCAAGCGAATCTTCCAGCGCGGCTTGCCTTTGCGCAGTCTGCGGGTGATGGCCGTGATCATGTCGTCGCGCAGCAGATCGCGAACGGCATAGACCAGCGCGATCACCAGCAGAAGGGTGAGCGAGAGTTTCTCGCTGGCGCCGCGCGCGTTGAACAGGAAGTACGTGAAGAACGACATGATCAGCATCGTCGACATCGCCTTGACCAGCTTGTGGGTGCCGGCCCCCAGCTCCGTGACCTTCGAGCGCAACATCACCGGATACTCCAGCAGCCGGTGATACAGCGCCATGCGGTTCCATATCCGTGTCGGGGTTCCGTGGAAGTCGCTCAGGTACTCGCGCTCCTTGCGGTATCTACGTTCCTGCCGCAGGAATTCCGCCACCGATTGCTTGAGCTCTTCATCGATGGCCGCGTAGCCCTCTAGGGTCATGCTTTCCAGCAGGAATTGCTCGGCATGCCATGAGAAATAGATGTCCATCTGACGGAAGTAGCGCTGCTGATTGCTCTGCTTCGGGTTGGATTTGCGCAAACGTTGCGCAAAGTTCTGACTAAGCCGCAGGGCACGCGCTATGGGCTCTGCCACAGCCCCGGACGTGAGCATCTGCTGGCGCAGCCGCTCCATTGAAGCCTGATACTGGAAGAACCAGGAGCCATACATGATTTCGTAGTGCGGAGAGAGCAGTACGAAGGATTGATCGGCCTTGCTGATGCGGTCCTTCGATGGCATGCCCAGCAGCCCGAAACTGTGCGTCAGGGTAGTAAAGAAAAACTGCTCTTCCGACAGGGTCCATGCCGACAGGTTGCTTTCGTGCGGAGTGAACAGATACAGCTCGATCTTGTGCCGTCCAGGCTGCTTCAGCGTGCGGGTCAGCTGCAGACGGAAATCACCTTTGCGCTTGAGTGAAAACACGGAACCCCCAATGACCGTGGAACGCCGCCAGCTTACCAAGCTTCCGCTGGGAGGTACGCCAAGTGGCGGGCAGGGCGCTGACCTGCTATCGGCTTGTAAGTGATTAGTTAGAAATGGGCGGATGGCGGTCGCCCGGATTCAAGGCAGGCTCCACACGCTCATATATAAAAGCCGGCAGCGCTGTTGGGAGCGCCGCTAGCCGCCGCTGCTTTGTTGACGTTCACCACGGCGGGTCTTCATTCGAGGCATCGGAGAAGTAATACCTTGTTCCCGCCATGCGCCTCCTCTCCGGCTTGCTGACGGGGCCGCTCGATCACTGAAAATCGCGGCTACGCACATCGAGCCCTGTGAGCAGGGGCGTGAGGTCGCTCAGGCGGCCGGCGATGAGATGTCGTACGCCGCTGGCCGACTCCAGATGGCCATCCACACGAAGCAGTTGAGACTGGAGCAAGGGTCGCCTCTGGCGCTCGGCCAGGTCGCGCCAGACCACCACATTGACCATGCCGAACTCGTCCTCCAGGGTGACGAAGATGACACCGCTGGCGGTCTGTGGGCGTTGTCGGCCGATCACCAGGCCGGCAACGCTGACCGGGCGGCCATGCTCGATCGTGCCCAGTTCCCGAGAACTGCGGCAGCGCCGGGCCTTGAGCTCATCTCGTAGCAGGAGCAAAGGATGCGGCCCCAGCGTCGTGCCAAGGGTCGCGTAGTCGTTGAAAAGGTCTTCACCCACCGAAGGCAATGGCAGGTTGATGGAGGTTTCCTCCGGTGCGGGCAGGCTGGCGAACAGCGGTAGCTGTGGTTCGATTCCGGCAACGGCCCAGCGCGCTCGATGGCGATGGCCGGCCAGGCCGCGGAGGGCGCCGGCATCGGCGAGCTGCTCGCGCGCACGCGGTTCGAGCTCGGCGCGAAGGCACAGGTCATGGATATCTGTGAATGGCTGGCGTTGGCGTGCGGCTTCGATGCGCTGGGCATCGGCTTCCCGAAAGCCGCGCACCATGCGTAGCCCCAGGCGGATGGCCGGCTGTGCCTGGCGGCTTGGCTCGAGGCTGCAATCCCAGCCGCTGTGGCGAACGTCCACCGGGCGGATTTCCAGCCGGTGGCGACGGGCGTCCTGGAGAATCTGGTCAGGGTTGTAGAAGCCCATCGGCCAGCTGTTGATCAGGGCGCAGGCAAATGCAGCCGGCTCGTGGCGTTTCAGCCAGCAGCTGGCATAGGTGAGCAGGGCAAAACTCGCCGCGTGTGATTCGGGAAAACCGTAGCTGCCGAACCCTTTGATCTGCTCGAAGATCCGCGCGATGAAATCGGGCTGGTAGCCTTTGGCGAGCATTCGCTCGGTCAGTCGCACGCGGTGGGGTTCCAGGCTGCCGTGACGCTTCCAGGCGGCCATGGCACGGCGCAGCTTGTCGGCCTCGTCTGGAGTGTATTCGGCCGCCACGATCGCCAGTTCCATCACCTGTTCCTGAAAAAGGGGCACGCCAAGGGTGCGCTCGAACACCGGTTTCAGTTCTTCGGACGGGTAATCCACCTCTTCTTCCTTGTTACGTCGGCGCAGGTAGGGATGCACCATGTCGCCCTGGATCGGTCCGGGGCGGACGATGGCGACCTGGATGACCAGGTCGTAGAAGGTCTTCGGGCGCAGGCGTGGCAGCATGGCCATCTGTGCACGTGATTCGATCTGGAACACGCCGATCGTATCGGCCCGACTGATCATCTCGTAGGTGGGCTTGTCCTCCGCGGGCAGCGTGGCGATGGTCCAGCGCGTGCCGCGATAGTGTTCGATCAGGTCGAAACAGCGACGTATCGCGCTGAGCATGCCCAATGCCAGCACGTCGACCTTGAGCAGACCGACCGCATCGAGGTCGTCCTTGTCCCACTGGATCACCGTGCGGTCGGCCATGCTGGCATTCTCGATCGGCACCAGGGTGTCGAGCGGCTGTTCGGAGATCACGAAGCCGCCAGGGTGCTGGGACAGGTGACGGGGAAAGCCGATAAGCGCATCGGTCAGCACCAGGACCCGGCGCAGAATCGGATTGTCCGGGTCGAAGCCGGCCTCGCGCAGTCGCGAGTCGTCGGGTATGTGCTCACTCCAGCGTCCACAGCAGCCGGCCAGGGCGTTGATCTGGTCCGGCGGCAGGCCCAGCGCCTTGGCGACATCCCGCAGGGCGCCGGTGGCGCGGTAGCTGCTGGCGACGGCGGTGAGGGCGGCGCGATTACGCCCGTAGCGCTGAAAGACGTACTGGATGACCTCCTCGCGGCGGTCGTGCTCGAAATCCACGTCGATATCGGGTGGCTCGTTGCGCTCGCGGGAGAGGAAACGCTCGAACAACAGTTTGCTGCGCACCGGGTCGAGTTCGGTGATGCCCAGTACGAAGCAGACGCTCGAATTGGCCGCCGAGCCCCGACCCTGGCAGAGAATGCCCCGCTCGCGGGCGAAGCGAACGATGTCATGCACGGTCAGGAAATAGCTTTCGTAATGCAGGTCGCCGATCAGCGCCAGTTCATGTTCGAGCTGCGCGCGGGCCTTTTCCGGGATGCCGTCCGGCCAGCGCCAGCGTGCGCCATCCTCGACCAGCTTGCGCAACCATGAGGTGGAGTCATGTCCAGGCGGGACCAGTTCGTGGGGGTAGTGATATTTCAGCTGGTCGAGCTGGAAATGACAGCGCTGACTGATGCGAAGGGTTTCGCTGAGCAGTGCGGCCGGATAGAGCTGGGCCAGCTCCTCGCGCGACCGCAGGTGGCGTTCGCCATTGGGAAAGAGGTGGCATCCGGCCTCGGCGACCGGCAGATGGTGGCGGATGGCGGTCATGCAGTCCTGCAATGCCCGTCGACCGCGGGCATGCATGTGCACGTCGCCACAGGCCACGGCGGGTATGCCCAGGCGTGAAGCCTGGGTCAGGGATTGCCGCAGCTGCAGCGTGTCGTCCGGCCCTCGATGCAGTTCGATGCCGAGCCACAGCCGCTCGCGAAAACGCTCGAGCAGCCATCGACCGTCGGTGTCGGCGCCGGCGTGACCGGGCAGCCAGATCGCCAGCAGTCCCTCTAGCGATCCCTCGCTCAGGTCTTCGCGCAGCGCCTGGTAACGACCTTTCTCGGCCCTTCGGCGGGCACGGGTGATCAGCTGGCACAAGGCCTGGTAGCCGGTCAGGTTCTCCACCAGCAAGACCAGTTTGGGCCCGCCCTCGATCTGCACCTCGCTGCCGATGATCAGCGGCAGACCGGTGTCCTTCGAGGCCTGCCAGGCGCGCACGATACCGGCCAGGCTGCATTCGTCGGTGATCGCCAGAGCGTCATAGCCCTGGCGCTTGGCGCGCTCGAAGAGTTCGCGCGCGCTGGATGCACCCCGCTGGAAGCTGAAGTTGGACAGGCAGTGCAGCTCGGCGTATTCGGCGTTCATGCGAACCAGCCGTGCAGCAGCAGCGGCCCGCCGGTAAGGGCGCGAAACGCCCAACCCTGTTGGCCGGTAGTGGTTTGCACCCGATAGTAGTCGCGCCGCGCGTCGGCACCATCCCACCAGCCGGACTCGATGCGCTCGGGGCCAGCCAGGGTGAGCAGACCCTCTTCGCGCAAGGGCTGCGGGGTGTTCAGCAGCCAGCCGGGGCGCAAACCTGCTTGGGGCAAGGGTTCGGTGTGGGCGAGGCTGCTTTCCCGCCAGGCGCATTCCGGGCGGTGGTCCGCTCGTGCGCTCAGCGAGACTACGGCATTGTCGCCTAGTCGGGCGCGGAGGCGTTCGCGCAGTTGCTCCCAGGGCACATTCTGCTGCGGGCGCTCGTCGAACAAGGCCTGATGGGCCGGCGTGAAGGCTGGCAGATCACGAGCCAGCAGACGCACGGCCAGGACGGGGGCCGGCAGTTGCAGGTGCTCGAGGCGACCACGGGTGAGTTCGAACAGCATGGCGGGCTCGCGTTCGGTACTGAGCAGGCCGACCGGCACCTCGCTGTCGGGCAGGGTGCGATGTTCCAGGTACAGACTGAAACGCTGGACGCCGCTGTCCCGCCCGGCGAGAAAGGCGGCCAGGTCGGCGGTCAGTCTGCGCAATGGAAACAGCAGAGCCTGGTGGGACTCGACCTCGAAATTTAGTTCGATGCGGGTGTCGAAGACATCCGGCGGGCGGTAGAACTCCAGAGGCAGCGGCCGATGCCCGAGCAGGGTGTCGAGCTGGGCCAGCACTTCGGCCGGAAAGCGTCTGGCCAGGCTGTCGCGCGGCAGGGCGAGCATTTGATGAAGATGGCGCAGGCCCATGCGTACCAGCGATGTGCTGACTTCGCGGGGCAGGCCGAGGCGCTCGATCGGCAGTACCCCGAGCGCCTGATGCAGCGCGGCCGTATCGGTCACGGCCAGCCCGTCGTGGGCATTGGCGAGGATGCGCGCGGCCGCCGGGTTGGGTGCCAGGGTGATGCGGTGGCGGAAGCCCAGGGCCGTGAGCTCGTCGCGCAGACGCTTCTCGAATCGTGGCCAGGGGCCGAACAGGCCGAGACTGGAATGCACCTCCAGCAGCAAGCAGCGCGGGTAGTGCAGGCTGACCTGGGCACTGTAGCCGTAACCCCAGGCGGCCAGGAACTGCTGCCAGCGTTCGATCATCAGCGGGTCGTAATCGGCGGTGACGAAGTCGTGGGTCAATGCCTGGGCTGCGACCAGCGATTGCCCTGGCTTGAGGCCGAGCTTGCGGGCGGCCGCGTTGACGGCCTGCAACACGCGGCGCTGTGGCGGGCCGGCGAGCAGAACGAGTGGTGCGGCGGCATCGTCGCGGTGGCGCAGGATGCCGTCCATGGCCAGTTGCGGCAGCAGAATGCAGGCCCAGAGCATCGTCGCACCTATTGCCAGGCGCTGGCTGGTAGCGGCCGGGCCGGAGCCAGGCCGCCGCGGCACTTGATGACACGCAGCTGCACCGGCTGTGCTTCCAGGGTCAGGCGCAATGCCGCAGGCGACGGGTTTTCCGCTTCGCGCAGCGGGCGATAGGCAAAGGCCAGGGTCTGGCCGGTTTCGGCGGCTATCTGCAGACGTCGCAGGGCGCGGTCGTCGGCCTGTCGCGGCCAGCACAGCACGGCGGCGCAACTGCCGGAGCGCAGGCACTGTTCGGCGCTCCACAAGGCATCGCGGTCCTTGGCCTGGACGATGACCAGATGGCGCAGATCCACTCCAGCCGCAAGCCAGGCCTGGGGGCAGGGACGATGGGGCGGGGCGACCAGCACGACACGTTCGCCTGCGCTGGTCAGCCTGGCGAGCGTCGGCCACAGCAGGCGTAGCTCGCCGATCCCCGGGGCTGCGAAAAGGATTTCGCTGAGTGCCGAATCCGGCCAGCCGCCAGCGGGCAAGAGCGCATCCAGCATGGCATGTCCGGTCGGTTGGGCCGCCGTAGGAGATGCAACGGACTGGCCACGCCAGATGCGGCGAGCATCCAGCAGGCGGTCAAGGGCGACCACGGAAGACATGAAAAAAACATCCAAAAATTACTGTATATAGATACAGTATTAGGCTGTCATGCACTGGTCAAGCTGACCCGGATAGGCGCGCGCATTCGGCGATCTGGCGTCAGGGCGCGCGCCGCTATTCGATTGGAACTGACATGACCTAGGTATCAATAGCGTTGCTTGTGCTTGGAAAATCAGTGCATTAGCATTCGCGCCCGGGTTGCGACGGCCGAGGCGTCGCACCGCTGTTTCCCGGTCATATTTGATATAGAAGCCCGGTTCGCCCGCGATCCGGGCTTTTTCTTTGCTGTGCGGGGCGCATCATGGGTCCTGCTTCGACGAAGCTGAACGAGGGAAATACCGTGCGTGAGCGCCTGCTGGCTGCGGAAAAGGTGAAGTCGATCGAGTGGCATGGCGATCGCCTGAGCCTGCTCGATCAGCGCAAGCTGCCGACCGAAGAGGTCTGGCACAGTTGCGATTCTGCCGCTGCGGTCGCTGACGCCATTCGCGACATGGTCGTGCGCGGCGCGCCTGCCATCGGCATCAGTGCGGCCTATGCGCTGGTCCTGGCTGCTCGTACGCGCATGGCGGCCGGTGGTGATTGGCGGCAGGCGCTGGAGGAAGACGCCACGATCCTTGCCGCATCGCGTCCCACGGCGGTCAATCTGTTCTGGGCGCTGAATCAGATGCGCGAACGTCTCGAACGCCTCAAGCCAGGCGAGGATCCTTGCGCGGCGCTGGAGGCCCAGGCCATCTCGATACATGAGAGCGATCGGGAGGCCAATCTGGCCATGGCGCAGTTCGGTGTCGACCTCATTCGTCGCCATCAAGGCAATCCGCAGAACCTGCTTACTCACTGCAACACCGGTGCCCTGGCGACCGGCGGTTTCGGCACCGCGCTCGGTGTCATCCGCGCGGCGCATCTCGACGGGCTGGTGGAGCGCGTCTACGTGGACGAAACCCGCCCCTGGCTGCAGGGTTCTCGCCTGACTGCCTGGGAGCTGCTGGGCGATGGCGTGCCGGCCACGTTGAACGTCGATTCGGCGGCCGCCCATCTGATGAAGTCGCGCGGTATTTCCTGGGTGATCGTCGGGGCGGATCGCATCACCGCCAACGGCGATGTGGCGAACAAGATCGGCACCTACCAGCTTGCGGTGCTGGCGATGCATCACGGTGTGCGTTTCATGGTGGTGGCGCCCAGTTCGACCATCGACATGGCTCTGGAAAGCGGTGACGAGATCCTCCTCGAGGAGCGTGCCGGCAGCGAGCTGCTGGAGGTCAATGGCCAGCGTTTTGCCGCCGAGATCGAAGTTTTCAATCCCGTGTTCGACGTGACGCCGGCCGATCTCATCGATGCCATTGTCACCGAGAAGGGGGTGGTCGAGCGCCCGAACGCCGCGAAGATGACCGAATTGATGAACCGCAAGCGGTTGCACTGAAATCGCTGCCGACCTTGCGCGCCATCTCGATGGCTGCGCATGTCCTTCGCTCGGCAAGCTCTGCGAGGCTCCTGCCTGAGGGGCTCCAGGTTATTCCGCAAGGCTCGCTGGCTCGGTTTTGCTGTGCGCAAGGCTCAGCTTATGGCCGCCGTCTGTGTTACCATCCCGCGCTTATCGCAGGACCCTGCTGACTATAAGGAACCAGGCTTCCATGGGCGAACTGGCCAAAGAAATCCTCCCGGTCAATATCGAAGACGAGCTCAAGCAGTCCTACCTTGATTACGCCATGAGCGTGATCATCGGCCGTGCGCTGCCGGACGCGCGCGATGGCCTGAAACCGGTGCACCGTCGCGTGCTTTACGCCATGAGCGAGCTGGGCAACGACTGGAACAAGCCGTACAAGAAATCCGCCCGTGTGGTCGGTGACGTGATCGGTAAGTACCACCCGCACGGCGACTCCGCGGTGTACGACACCATCGTGCGTATGGCGCAGCCGTTCTCGCTGCGCTACATGCTGGTCGACGGTCAAGGCAACTTCGGCTCGGTCGATGGCGACAGTGCCGCGGCAATGCGTTACACCGAAGTGCGCATGGCCAAGCTGGCGCACGAGCTGCTGGCCGACCTGGACAAGGAAACCGTCGACTGGGTGCCCAACTATGATGGCACCGAGCAGATTCCGGCAGTCATGCCGACCAAGATCCCCAACCTGCTGGTCAACGGTTCCAGCGGTATCGCGGTCGGCATGGCCACCAACATTCCGCCGCACAACCTGGGCGAAGTCATCGATGGTTGCCTGGCTCTGATCGACAACGCCGATATCACCATCGATGAGCTGATGCAGTTCATTCCCGGCCCCGACTTCCCCACCGCGGGCATCATCAACGGTCGCGCCGGCATCATCGAGGCCTATCGCACCGGTCGTGGCCGCATTTATATCCGTGCGCGCGCCGATATCGAGGACATCGACAAGGTCGGCGGCCGTCAGCAGATCGTCATCACCGAGCTGCCGTATCAGCTGAACAAGGCGCGGCTGATCGAGAAGATCGCCGAGCTAGTGAAAGAGAAGAAGATCGAAGGCATCACCGAGCTGCGTGACGAGTCCGACAAGGACGGCATGCGTGTGGTCATCGAGCTGCGTCGTGGCGAAGTGCCGGAGGTGATCCTCAACAACCTCTATGCCCAGACCCAGCTGCAGAGCGTGTTCGGCATCAACGTGGTGGCGCTGGTCGATGGCCAGCCGCGCACGCTGAACCTCAAGGAACTGCTGGAAGCCTTCGTCCGTCACCGCCGCGAAGTCGTCACCCGGCGTACCGTGTACGAACTGCGCAAGGCGCGCGAGCGCGGGCACATCCTTGAAGGCCAGGCAGTTGCGCTGTCCAACATCGATCCGGTGATTGCCCTGATCAAGGCCTCGCCGACGCCGGCCGAAGCCAAGGATGCGCTGATCTCCACGGCCTGGGAGTCGAGCGCGGTCGAGGCGATGGTCGAGCGCGCCGGGGCAGACGCCTGCCGTCCGGAGAATCTGGACCCGCAGTATGGTCTGCGCGACGGCAAGTATTTCCTCTCGCCGGAGCAGGCCCAGGCGATCCTCGACCTGCGTCTGCACCGCCTGACCGGTCTCGAGCACGAGAAGCTGCTCGCCGAGTACCAGGAAATCCTCACCCAGATCGGTGAGCTGATCCGTATCCTGACCAATCCGGTGCGGCTGATGGAAGTCATCCGCGAGGAGCTCGAGGGCGTGAAGCGCGACTTCGGCGATGCGCGGCGCACCGAGATCCTCGAGTCCCGTCTGGATCTGACCCTGGCCGACCTGATCACCGAAGAAGAGCGCGTCGTCACCATCTCCCATGGTGGCTATGCCAAATCCCAGCCGCTGGCCGCCTATCAGGCGCAGCGCCGCGGTGGCCGTGGCAAGGCCGCGACAGGGGTGAAGGAAGAGGACTACGTCGAGCACCTGCTGGTCGCCAACAGTCATACCACCCTGCTGCTGTTCTCCAGCAAGGGCAAGGTCTACTGGTTGAAGACCTACGAGATTCCCGAGGCCTCGCGCACCTCGCGTGGGCGTCCGCTGGTCAACCTGTTGCCGCTGGACGAGGGCGAGCGCATCACCGCCATGCTGCAGGTCGATCTCGAGGCCCTGCGCAAGCAGGCTGCCGAGGGTGACGAGGAGTTGGTCGACGCCGAAGGTCTGGTGATCGAGCATGACGACGTCGACGATGTCGAGGGCGACGACGACAGCGATGAGAAGGACGAACCCACCGGTGCCTACATCTTCATGGCGACGGCCAAGGGGACGGTCAAGAAGACACCGCTGGTGCAGTTCAGTCGGCCTCGTACTTCCGGTCTCATCGCACTGAAGCTGGAGGAGGGCGACACTCTGATCGCCGCTGCCGTGACCGATGGTGCCCAGGAAGTGATGATGTTCTCCGACGGCGGTAAGGTCATCCGCTTCAAGGAAAGCAAGGTTCGCATCATGGGCCGCAATGCCCGCGGTGTGCGTGGCATGCGTCTGCCGGAAGGGCAGCGGATCATCTCGATGCTGATTCCGGAGCCCGACGCGCAGATCCTCACCGCCTCGGTGCGCGGTTATGGCAAGCGCACGGCGATGGAAGAGTTCCCGCGCCGCGGTCGTGGTGGCCAGGGCGTCATCGCCATGGTGACCAACGAGCGCAACGGTCCGCTGGTCGGTGCCGTACAGGTGCTCGAGGGCGAGGAGATCATGCTGATCTCCGACCAGGGCACGCTCGTGCGGACCCGCGTCGACGAAGTCTCCTCGCTGGGTCGCAACACCCAGGGCGTCACGCTGATCAAGCTGAGCAAAGGCGAACACCTGGTCGGTCTGGAGCGGGTGCAGGAGCCGTCCGAGGAAGAGGTGCTGGAAGACATCGAGGCGCTGCTCGATGACGATGCCCTCGAGAAGGAAATGCCGGTCATCAGTACCGAGCCGAGCGAAGACGAATTGCTTGGCGGTGGCGGCGATGTGTCGCCGGACGTGGTGCCGACCGACGACGAAGACTGATTGGCGATAACGCCATCCGATAGAAAGCAGCACACCGGGCAGACGGTAGCGAGGCGGTCGGTAAAGAAACCGGCCGCCGAGCCCGGGATTCAATATCGAGCAAGAGCGAGAGAACAGCAGTGAGCAAACGCGCCTTTAACTTCTGTGCCGGTCCGGCTGCGCTTCCCGAAGCCGTCCTTCAGCGCGCCCAGGCGGAGCTTCTCGACTGGCATGGCAAGGGCCTGTCGGTCATGGAAATGAGCCATCGCAGCGACGATTACACTGCCATCGCCGAAAAGGCGGAGCAGGATCTGCGCGATCTGCTGGCGATTCCGTCGAACTACAAGGTGCTGTTCCTGCAGGGCGGGGCCAGCCAGCAGTTCGCCGAGATTCCGCTGAACCTGCTGCCCGAGGGTGGCGTGGCCGACTATGTCGATACCGGTATCTGGTCGCGCAAGGCGATCGAGGAGGCCCGTCGTTTCGGGCACGTGAACATCGCGGCGACTGCCAAGCCTTACGACTACTTCGCGATTCCCGGACAGAACGACTGGCAGCTGAGCGATGGCGCGGCCTATTTGCACTACGCCAGCAACGAGACCATCGGCGGCCTGCAGTTCGATTGGGTACCGGAGCTGGGCGATACTCCACTGGTCGTTGACATGTCGTCGGACATCCTTTCGCGGCCGATCGACGTATCGAAGTTCGGCCTGATCTATGCCGGAGCGCAGAAGAACATCGGCCCGTCCGGGCTGGTGGTGGTCATCGTCCGTGAGGACCTGCTCGGCCACGCACGCTCCGTCTGCCCGACCATGCTTGATTACAAGATCGCCGCCGACAATGGCTCGATGTACAACACCCCGGCGACCTTCTCCTGGTATCTCTCGGGGCTGGTTTTCGAGTGGCTGAAGGAGCAGGGCGGCGTCGAGGCGATGGAAAAGCGCAATCGCGCGAAGAAGGACATGCTCTACGGCGCAATCGATGCCAGCGATTTCTACACCAACCCGATCGCCGTCAACGCGCGCTCGTGGATGAACGTGCCGTTCCGCCTGGCCGATGAGCGCCTGGACAAGGCCTTCCTGGCTGGTGCCGACGCGCGTGGACTGCTGAACCTGAAAGGTCATCGCTCCGTGGGCGGCATGCGCGCCTCGATCTACAACGCTGTCGGCCTGGATGCGGTCGAGGCGCTGGTGGCCTACATGGCCGAGTTCGAGAAGGAGCACGGCTGATGAGCGACGCCGATCAGCTGAAGGCGCTGCGGGTTCGAATCGACAGTCTCGACGAGCGTATTCTCGAGCTGATCAGCGAGCGCGCCCGCTGCGCCCAGGAAGTGGCCCGGGTCAAGACCGCTGCGCTGGCCGAGGGCGAGTCGGCGGTGTTCTACCGCCCGGAACGCGAAGCCTGGGTGCTCAAACACATCATGGAACTCAATCGTGGGCCGCTCGACAATGAAGAGATGGCCCGACTGTTCCGCGAGATCATGTCCTCCTGCCTGGCGCTCGAGCAGCCGCTGCGCGTGGCCTATCTGGGGCCGGAAGGGACGTTCTCTCAGGCCGCCGCGCTCAAGCATTTCGGCCATGCGGTGATCAGCACCCCGATGGCGGCGATCGATGAGGTGTTCCGCGAAGTGGTCGCCGGTGCGGTGAACTTCGGCGTGGTGCCGGTGGAGAACTCCACCGAAGGCGCGGTCAACCACACGCTGGACAGCTTCCTCGAGCACGACATCGTTATCTGTGGCGAGGTGGAGCTGCGCATCCACCATCATCTGCTGGTGGGCGAAACCACCAAGACCGATCGCATTACGCGCATCTATTCCCATGCCCAATCGCTGGCGCAGTGTCGCAAGTGGCTCGATGCGCATTATCCGAACGTCGAGCGGGTGGCGGTTTCCAGCAATGCGGATGCGGCCAAGCGGGTCAAGAGCGAGTGGAACTCGGCCGCCATTGCCGGCGACATGGCGGCCCAGCTGTACGGCCTGACCAAGCTGGCGGAGAAGATCGAAGACCGCCCGGACAACTCCACCCGCTTCCTCATCATCGGTAACCAGGAAGTGCCGCCGACCGGCGACGACAAGACGTCGATCATTGTCTCGATGCGCAACAAGCCGGGTGCGCTGCACGAGCTGCTGGTGCCGTTCCACACCAATGGCATCGACCTTACCCGGATCGAGACGCGGCCGTCGCGCAGCGGCAAGTGGACCTATGTGTTCTTCATCGACTTCCTCGGCCACCACCAGGATCCGCTGATCAAGGACGTGCTGGAGAAGATTGGCCAGGAAGCCGTGGCGCTGAAGGTGCTGGGTTCCTACCCCAAGGCAGTACTTTAATTGCGGCTCCGGGCTTCAGGAGCAGGTGGCAGGCGACAGGCTTGTGCCTGCCGCCTGAGCCTGCAGCCTGAGGCCTAACCAATGAGTTGTGATTTCCTTGCCCTGGCGCAGCCGGGCGTGCAGAAGCTGTCGCCTTACGTACCAGGCAAGCCGGTCGATGAGCTGGCGCGCGAGTTGAAGCTGGACCCCGCCGGAATCGTCAAGCTGGCCAGCAATGAGAACCCTCTGGGGCCCAGCCCGAAGGCGCTGGCAGCGATCCAGGCCGAGCTTTCCGAGTTGACCCGCTACCCCGACGGTAACGGCTTCGTGCTCAAGCAGCGCCTTGCCCAGCGTTATTCGGTGGGTGTCCACCAGGTCACGCTAGGCAATGGTTCCAACGACATCCTCGAGCTGGTCGCCCGTGCCTATCTGGCACCGGGGCTCAACGCGGTGTTCAGCGAACACGCCTTCGCCGTCTATCCGATCGCGACCCAGGCCGTCGGCGCCGAGGGGCGTGCTGTCGCGGCGAAGAACTGGGGGCACGATCTCGACGCGATGGCCGATGCCATCGACGAGAACACCCGGGTCGTCTTTGTCGCCAACCCCAACAACCCCACCGGGACCTGGTTCGATGCCGCTGCGTTGGGTACTTTCCTCGCGCGCGTGCCAGCCCATGTACTGGTGGTGCTGGACGAGGCCTATATCGAGTACGCCGAAGGTCAGGAGCTGCCTGATGGGCTGGCCTACCTCGCCGACTATCCCAATCTGCTGGTTTCGCGCACCTTCTCCAAGGCCTATGGCCTGGCGGCCCTGCGCGTCGGCTACGCCATCAGCTCGCCGGTGATCGCCGACGTGTTGAACCGCGTTCGCCAGCCCTTCAATGTGAACAGCCTGGCGCTGGCCGCCGCCTGCGCGGCGCTGGATGACGTCGATTATCTGGCAGCCAGCCGCCGGGTGAACGACGCCGGGATGGCTCAGCTGGAGCGCGGCTTCCGCCAGTTGGGGTTGGAGTGGATTCCCTCGCGGGGCAATTTCATTGCGGTGGATTTTGCCCGCGATGCTGCACCGATCAATCAGGCACTCTTGCGCGAGGGTGTGATCGTGCGGCCGGTAGCCGGTTACGGAATGCCGACATTCCTGCGGGTTTCCATTGGTACCGAGCGTGAGAATGCACGCTTTCTGGACGTGCTGGCGCAGGTACTGCAGCAGTGAGCCCAGCCGCCGTGGAACAACGAGCCGCACCTGTCATCGATCGCCTGGTAGTGATCGGGCTCGGGTTGATTGGCGGTTCGTTTGCCAAGGGGCTGCGTGAGTCCGGCCTTAGCCGCGAGGTGGTCGGCTTCGATCTGGACGCCCGCTCGCGTGAACTGGCGGTCGAACTGGGCGTGGTGGATCGCTGTGCCGACACGCTGGCCGAAGCCTGCCGTGACGCCGACGTTATTCAGCTCGCCACACCCATCCTCGCCCTGGAACGACTGCTCGGCGAGCTGGCGAAGCTCGACCTGGGCTCCGCCGTGATCACCGATGTCGGCAGCGCCAAGGGCAATGTGGTGCGCTGCGCGCGTAACGTGTTCGGCGAGATGCCGTCGCGTTTCGTTCCCGGCCATCCCATCGCCGGATCGGAGCTCAGTGGTGTCACGGCGGCCAAGAGCACGCTGTTCCGCCGCCACAAGGTCATACTGACTCCGCTGAAGAACACCGATCCGCAGGCGCTTGCGCTGGTGACCCGGCTTTGGGCGGCGCTCGGTGCCGATGTCGAGCACATGGACGTGGCGCACCACGACGAGGTGCTGGCCGCCACTAGTCACCTGCCGCACCTGTTGGCCTTCGGTCTGGTTGATTCGCTCGCCAAGCGCCATGAGAATCTCGAGATCTTCCGTTACGCGGCGGGTGGGTTTCGTGATTTCACCCGTATTGCCGGTAGCGACCCGGTGATGTGGCACGACATCTTCCTCGCCAATCGCGAGGCCGTGCTGCATACCCTGGATGATTTTCGGGCCGACCTCGACGCCCTGCGCGCCGCGGTCGATGAAGGAGACGGGCACAGGTTGTTGGGCGTGTTCACGCGCGCCCGGGCTGCCCGGGAACATTTCAGCAAAATACTGGCTCGCCGAGCCTATGTGGACGTTATGCATTCCAATGACCTCGTTTTCCTCGCCAACCCTGGCGGCAGCCTGACCGGCCATCTGCGTGTCCCAGGCGACAAATCCATTTCGCATCGTTCGATCATGCTGGGTTCCCTGGCGGAAGGGACCACCGAAGTTGAGGGTTTTCTCGAAGGTGAAGACGCCCTCGCCACGATTCAGGCGTTCCGTGACATGGGTGTGGTCATCGAAGGCCCGCAGCAGGGGCGGGTGACCGTCCATGGCGTTGGCCTGCATGGTCTGAAGCCGCCGCCTGGCCCGATCTATCTGGGTAACTCCGGCACCTCCATGCGCCTGTTGTCCGGCTTGCTCGCGGCGCAGCCGTTCGATACCACCCTTACCGGCGATGCCTCGCTGTCCAAGCGCCCGATGAATCGCGTCGCCAAGCCGCTGCGCGAGATGGGCGCGGTCATCGAGACGGCTGCCGAAGGTCGTCCGCCGCTGACCATTCGTGGCGGCCAGCGTCTGTCCGGTATGCACTACGACATGCCGATGGCCAGCGCACAGGTCAAATCCTGTCTGCTGCTGGCCGGGCTGTATGCCGCCGACCAGACCTCCATCACCGAGCCTGCACCGACTCGTGATCACACCGAGCGGATGCTGCGCGGTTTCGGCTACCCGGTAACGGTCGAAGGACGCACCGCGATCGTCGAGCCGGGGCACAAGCTGCGTGGCACCCATATCGAGGTGCCGGCGGATATCTCCTCGGCGGCCTTCTTCATGGTCGCGGCCAGCATTGCGCCGGGCTCGGAGATCGTGCTCGAGCATGTAGGGGTCAACCCGACTCGTACCGGTGTGATCGACATCCTCAAGCTGATGGGCGGCGATATCACTCTGGAGAACCTTCGCGAGGTGGGCGGCGAGCCTGTCGCCGATATCCGCGTGCGTGGTGCGCAGCTCAAGGGTATCGACATTCCCGAAGACCTGGTGCCGCTGGCCATCGACGAGTTTCCTGTGCTCTTCGTTGCCGCGGCATGCGCCCAGGGTCGCACCACCTTGCGCGGTGCCGAGGAGCTGCGCGTCAAGGAGTCGGATCGTATCCAGGTCATGGCCGACGGGCTGCAGACGCTGGGTATCAAGGCGGAACCGACACCCGACGGCATCGTCATCGAGGGTGGCATGATCGGTTCCGGTGAAGTCTGGGCCCACGGTGATCATCGTATCGCCATGTCGTTCAGCGTCGCTGCGCTGCGCGCCAGCGGTCCGATCCGCATCCACGATTGCGCGAACGTGGCGACCTCGTTCCCCAATTTCCTGGACCTGGCTCAGCGGGCCGGGATGCAGGTTCAGGCGGAGGGCGCCTCATGATCAAGCCTGTACCAGTCATCACCATCGACGGGCCTAGCGGCTCGGGCAAGGGAACCGTTGCTGCGCTGCTCGCGGGCAAGCTCGGCTGGAATTTTCTCGACTCCGGCGCCCTGTACCGTCTGCTGGCATTCGCTGCGCGTAATCACGGCGTCGATCTGACCAACGAGGAAGCCCTGAAGGTACTTGCCGAGCATCTGGATGTGCAATTCGGCGCTGCCCGCGATGGGCATGGCATGGTCATCATTCTGGAAGGCGAGGACGTCACCGAGGCCATTCGCAACGAGACCGTCGGTGCGGGTGCTTCCCAGGTCGCGGCGTTGCCGGTGGTTCGGACCGCGCTGTTGCAACGGCAGAAGGCCTTTCGCGAGGCCCCCGGCCTGGTTGCCGACGGGCGCGACATGGGAACCGTCGTGTTCCCCGATGCGCCGCTGAAGATCTTCCTCACTGCAAGTGCGGAAGAACGTGCGCGCAGACGCTACTTGCAGTTGAAGGCGCGTGGTGATGATGTTAATCTCGCGAGTCTTCTTGAGGAGATTCGGGAGCGCGACGAGCGCGATACCCAGCGTGCGGTGGCACCGTTGAAGCCGGCAGAAGATGCCATTCAGCTCGATTCCACTACACTTTCCATCGAAGAAGTGCTGCAAAGGATTCTGAGCGAAGTCGCCGATCGCGACTTGGCTGGATGATCGGAACGCCGAAAGGCGGCCAAACGGACTTCGAGGTCAGCGCAGCCGGTAGGCGCGCCTCGAGCCGTTAACAAGGAGGCATGTGGGAGACCAGATCCAGTCCCGCAGGCCTTTTTTTATATGAATGAACCCACATTGTCTGGAATGTGGAGATTGGGCGGATTCTCGCCCGAAAACAGCAGGAATCAACATGAGCGAAAGCTTCGCAGAACTTTTTGAAGAAAGCCTTAAATCCCTCGACATGCAGCCGGGCGCCATCATCACCGGCATCGTGGTCGACATCGACGGTGACTGGGTCACCGTACATGCCGGCCTCAAGTCCGAGGGCGTCATCCCGGTCGAGCAGTTCTACAACGAGCAGGGCGAGCTGACCATCAAGGTGGGTGACGAGGTCCACGTTGCTCTGGACGCGGTTGAAGATGGCTTTGGCGAAACCAAGCTGTCCCGTGAAAAAGCCAAGCGCGCGGAATCCTGGATTGTTCTGGAAGCGGCTTTCGCTGCAGAAGAAGTGGTCAAGGGCGTCATCAACGGCAAGGTCAAAGGTGGCTTCACCGTCGACGTCAACGGCATTCGTGCGTTCCTGCCGGGTTCGCTGGTCGATGTCCGCCCTGTGCGCGACACTACCCACCTGGAAGGCAAAGAGCTCGAGTTCAAGGTCATCAAGCTCGACCAGAAGCGCAACAACGTTGTCGTTTCCCGCCGCAGCGTGCTGGAAGCCGAGAACAGCGCCGAGCGCGAAGCTCTGCTGGAATCCCTGCAGGAAGGCCAGCAGGTCAAGGGTATCGTCAAGAACCTCACCGACTACGGTGCGTTCGTTGACCTGGGCGGCGTCGATGGTCTGCTGCACATCACCGACATGGCCTGGAAGCGCATCAAGCATCCGTCCGAGATCGTCAACGTTGGCGACGAGATCGATGTCAAGGTGCTGAAGTTCGACCGCGAGCGCAACCGCGTATCGCTGGGCCTGAAGCAGCTGGGCGAAGACCCATGGGTTGCCATCAAGGCGCGTTACCCGGAAGGCACCCGCGTCATGGCCCGCGTCACCAACCTGACCGACTACGGCTGCTTCGCCGAGCTGGAAGAAGGTGTCGAAGGTCTGGTGCACGTCTCCGAAATGGACTGGACCAACAAGAACATCCACCCGTCGAAGGTCGTACAGGTCGGCGACGAAGTGGAAGTCATGGTTCTGGACATCGACGAAGAGCGTCGTCGCATCTCCCTGGGCATCAAGCAGTGCAAGTCCAACCCGTGGGAAGACTTCTCTGGCCAGTTCAACAAGGGCGACCGCATCTCCGGCACCATCAAGTCGATCACCGATTTCGGTATCTTCATCGGTCTGGACGGCGGCATCGACGGTCTGGTTCACCTGTCCGACATCTCCTGGAACGAGCCGGGTGAAGAAGCCGTTCGCCGCTTCAAGAAGGGCGACGAGCTGGATACCGTTATCCTGTCGGTCGATCCGGAGCGTGAGCGTATCTCCCTGGGCATCAAGCAGCTGGAAGACGATCCGTTCTCCAACTACGCCGCCGTCAATGACAAGGGCAGCATCGTTCGCGGTACCGTGAAAGAAGTTGACGCCAAAGGCGCCATCATCGATCTGGGCAACGATATCGAAGCGACCCTGAAGGCGTCCGAAATCAGCCGTGACCGCGTTGAAGATGCGCGCAACGTGCTGAAGGAAGGCGACGAAGTCGAAGCCAAGATCATCAGCATCGACCGCAAGTCCCGCGTGATCAGCCTGTCCATCAAGTCCAAAGACGTCGAAGACGAGAAGGATGCGATGAAAGAGCTGCGCACCAAGCAGGAAGTTGAAAGCACCGGCCCGACCACCATTGGTGATCTGATCCGTGCTCAGATGGAAAACCAGAACTAAGTTCGGTTCTTCATGAAAAAGGGCGACTTCGGTCGCCCTTTTTTGTGCCTGCGATTCCACGTGATGGAGCGCCCCGCCTCGGCGAGAGCTGTCAGCCTTTGGCCTTTTCCATGGCGAGCGCCTGGTTGACCGCGAGCCAGCCGTCTACAGACTGTTCCCCCACGTCATCGAAGGCGCGCTGTAGCAGCCTGACCTGTTCCCGGCGCAGTGCTTGCTCGAGCTTCGCTCCCTCGGCGGTGAAGCGCAGCATGCGTTTGCGCTTGTCGTCCTCCGCCGTGAGGCTTTCCACCAGATGCATTTCGATCAGTTGGCGCAATGGTGTGTTCAGCGCCTGCTTGGTAACGCCCAGGTAGCTCAGCAGTTCCTTGACGCTCAGGTCGGGATAGCTGGCGATAAAGAACAGGATGCGGTGGTGCACGCGGGACAGGCCGCGACGGGCCAGCATCTCGTCAGGCTTTGCCGTGAAAGCCTGATAGCCGAGAAAGAAGCTTTCCATTATCTGGCGCTGCACGGCGCTTTTTTTTAGGTCAGGCATATTGACGTATTTATTATGAGAGGCGTAATTTCGGTCAAGAAGTTTGACTTATTTTGCAACGCCTCGCACCTGGTATGGAAATGGCCTTCTCCGAACGTATTACTCGCCTGAAAAGCTCCCTGATTCGTGAAATTCTCGCCGCAGCCCAGCGTCCTGAGGTGATGTCCTTTGCCGGTGGGTTGCCGGCTGAGGCGATGTTACCCGCGGTGGATTGGGCCGAGCTGCCTGCGAGCATGGGGCAATACGGCATGAGCGAAGGCGAACCCGCCCTTCGCGAAGCCATCGCGGCTCAGGCCCGGGCGCTCGGCGTGCCCTGCGAGGCCAGTCAGGTGCTGATTGTCAGTGGGTCGCAACAGACGCTGGATCTCGCCTCGAAGCTGTTCATCGACTCGGGCACCGAGGTGCTGGTCGAGGCGCCGACCTATCTCGCCGCGCTGCAGTCGTTCCAGCTGTTCGGTGCACAGTGTCTGGCCGTTGCGCAGCAGGCTGACGGACCGGATCTGGCGGCACTGCGTTCCACGCTGGAGCAGCACACTCCGGCTTTCGCCTACCTGATTCCGACCTTCCAGAATCCTTCTGCGGTCCGTTACAGCGAAGCCAAGCGTGAGGCCGTTGCCGATCTGCTGGATGAATACGGTGTGACCTTGCTGGAGGACGAGCCGTACCGTGAACTGGTGTTCGACCAGGGCAGTGCCAGGCCCATCGTGTCGCGCCTCAAGCGGGCCAGCTGGATCTACACCGGCACGGTATCCAAGACGCTGCTGCCCGGTTTGCGGGTGGGCTACCTGATCGCGTCTGCGGACCTGTTTCCTTATCTGCTGCGCCTCAAGCAGTCGGCAGATCTGCATACCAATCGGATCGGGCAATGGCAGGCGTTGCAATGGCTGGGCAGCGACCATTACCAGGCGCATCTCGGACAGTTGCGCGAGTTCTACCGAGTCCGCCGCGATGCCATGCAGGCGGCGCTGAGGGAGCACTTCAGCGATCTGGCGACCTGGGAGTTGCCGCAGGGCGGGCTGTTCTTCTGGTTGACGCTCAAGCAGCCGCTTGACACGCGAACGCTGCTCAATCGAGCGCTGGCCGAGGATGTCGTGTTCATGCCCGGCGAGCCGTTCTTCGTCGAACCGGACGCAAACCCCGGCTATCTGAGGCTGAATTTCAGTCATGTCGCGGCTGAGCGCATGGACGAGGGACTACGCAGGCTGGCCCAGGTCATTCGCGACGCCGGTGCGCTGGAAGCTGCGTGAGGAGTTATTGCCGACCCGCGCCGCGGGTCGATCGGGAGGGGAGACCATGTTGAAAGTCTATGGCGATTATCGGTCGGGTAATTGCTACAAGATCAAGCTGATGCTGCACCTGCTGGACCAGCCGTACGAGTGGATTGCGATAAATATCCTTCGAGGCGAGACGCGCTCGGAGGAGTTTCTCAAGAAGAATCCGAACGGCAAGATCCCGGTGCTGGAACTCGAGGACGGCTCCTGTCTATGGGAGTCCAACGCCATCCTGAACTACCTGGCCGAGGGCAGCGAGTTCCTTCCGACCGATCCGCGCCTGCGCACTCAGGTGCTGCAGTGGCAGTTCTTCGAGCAGTACAGTCACGAGCCGTTCATTGCCGTGGCGCGGTACATCAAGGTCTATCTGGGGATGCCGGAAGAGCGGCGCGAAGAATACGAGGCCAAGCAGCTCGACGGCTATCATGCCCTTAACGTGATGGAGCAACAGCTGCTGCGCACGCCGTATCTGGTGGGTGATCACTATTCCATCGCCGACGTTGCGCTCTACGCATACACCCACGTGGCGGAAGAGGGTGGTTTCGATCTGGGGGGGTATCCAGCGATCCGCCAGTGGCTGCAGCGCGTTGCGAGCCATCCGCGGCATGTAGGCATGTACGATTGAGGAGCTAAAAAGACAGGGCCGTGAAGGCCCTGTCTTCTCTGAGCTACTTCACCAGCCCGAGAAACTCGCTACGAGTAGCGGCATTGTCGCGGAACTGACCCAGCATCACCGATGTGACCATGGAAGAATTCTGCTTCTCGACACCGCGCATCATCATGCACATGTGCTGGGCTTCGATGACCACGGCTACACCGGAGGCTCCGGTGACTTGCTGCATCGCTTCGGCGATCTCGCGGGTCAGGTTTTCCTGAATCTGCAGTCGGCGCGCATACATGTCGACGATCCGGGCGACCTTCGACAGGCCAAGCACCTTGCCGTTGGGCAGGTAGGCGACGTGCGCCTTGCCGATGAAAGGCAGCATGTGGTGTTCGCAGAGCGAGTACAGCTCGATGTTCTTGACCAGCACCATCTCGCTGTTGTCGGAGCTGAACAGCGCGCCGTTGGTCACCTCTTCGAGGGTCTGCTGGTAGCCCTTGCACAGGTACTGCATGGCTTTGGCGGCGCGTTTGGGTGTGTCGAGCAGACCCTCGCGGTTAACGTCCTCGCCAAGTTGGCCAAGGATCGCGGTGTAGTGTTGTTCCAGGGACATTGAGCTACCTGTCAGGCTTCATAGGGTCGCGAACGCGAAGGGTAGGGGGCTGCCGCTCTGCTGGCAAGCCTGTCGAGCGACTGGCGTGAGCCGAGCAGTCATTCGTCGCGCCCTTCAAGCATGGTGCGCTTGAGCACCACGTAGAGTGCGCCGGTCCCCCCATGGCGCGGCAGGCAGGACGTGAAACCAAGCACCTGTGGGTGTTGCCGCAACCAGGTGTTTACGTGGCTCTTGATCAATGGGCGCTTGCCATCCAGCCGCGCGGCCTTGCCATGAGTCACGCGGACGCAACGGACTTCGAGGCGGGTTGCTTCGGCGATGAAGTCCCACAGCTGTTCGCGGGCCTTTTCCACTGTCATGCCATGCAGGTCCAGGCTGCCTTCGAACGGTATCTGGCCGGCCTTGAGCTTGCGCATCTGCGCGTCCTGCACGCCGTCACGCGCCCAGTAGAGCTCATCCTCCGCGCCGACGTCGATGACGAACTGGTCCGACAGTCCGTCGACGCGCGTCGAGTCGTTGCTGAGCGTGGCGTTGCTGCGGCGGGTCGCGATCTGTTCGCGGTTGGCGCGGACCTTGCCGGTTTCGGCACGGTCATGGGTTATCGGCTTGACACCGCGCACGGCCGATTGGAAGAGGGAAAAATCGTCGTCGTCTTGCATGGGGCCTCCAAACAGAAGGCCAGTCTACCCCAGCCACTGCCGCGTGCAGAAAGCGTCCTAGCGGCTCAGGGCTGCCGTGTCCGGCACGCAGACCGCAAAGTTGTCGGCAAGGATGGTCATTTCGATGCGATGGACCTGTTCGGCATCGATGCTGCCTTCGCCCATCGGCAGGTTGCGCGTGGCGCAGGCGCTGTCGACGAGAGTGCAGCGATAGCCGTAATCCTTGGCTGCGCGAACGGTGGTGCTGATGCTCGAATGGGTCATGAAGCCGCAAACGATGAGATCGAGGCGGCCGAGTTTCTGCAGCAGCTCGTGCAGCTCGGTGCCGGAAAAAGCGTTGGGGAGGCGTTTGGCGACCACGGGCTCGCCGGGCAGCGGCGCGGCTTCGGGCATGATCTGTCCACGAAAACCTTGAGGATCGAACAGCCCGCCGCTGATGCCCAGGTGATGCACATGCACGATCGGTGCGCCGGCCGCGCGCGCAGCTGCCAGCAGGCGGGTGATTTCCGGTAGCGCCCGATCCAGGGCGGGCAGGGCCAGAACGCCACTGCGGTATTCCTCCTGCACGTCGATGACCAGCAGGGTGGCATTCGTCAGCGTCGCCGGGTTATAGCTGCGGCCACTGAGCTGAAGCATGGTCTGTGGCTTGGTCATTGTCGGCTCCTTGTGCTGTGAGGGGGCTGATTGTGGCGCCTGAGCGCGCCGATGTGAACCGTCCAGCCGATTGTTTCGCTTGGCAGGCGAGTGACTGCTCGGTCGCGCTCTTGACGCTCGGATTGCCGCAAAAATTCCGTGCCGAAGGGTACTGCCAGTGATCAGCGAACGCTCGCAACGAATTGGGCATTTACAAAGCTGTCTCAACTTTGCTGGCGAACCACAGGTCTCGGCAACCACCGCCGTAGCTCGGGTTTTCCGATGCCTGTTAAACTCGCGCACTTTTTACAGGAGACGCCCTTGTGACCGCTTCGCTCTCTCGCTTGCGTACCCTGCGTGACTATATTCGCTGGGCTGTCAGCCGTTTTCAGGCGGAGCAGCTGTTCTTTGGCCACGGCACCGACAACGCCTGGGACGATGCGCGTCAGCTGGTTCTGGGTGCACTTCATCTGCCGTGGGAGATGTCCGATAGCTATCTGGACTGTCGCCTGGAAGCGGATGAGTGCGAACACTTGCAGAACCTGCTACGTCGGCGCATCGAAGAGCGTGTACCGACTGCCTACCTGCTGGAGCAGGCCTGGTTCTGTGGCCTGCCGTTCATTGTCGATGAGCGCGTGCTCATTCCGAGGTCGCCCATCGGTGAGCTGATCGAGCATCGTTTCGAACCCTGGCTGCCCGGTACCCCGAAACGCATCCTTGATCTTTGCACCGGGTCGGGCTGCATCGGTATCGCCTGTGCGTATGAATTCCTCGAAGCAGAAGTCGTACTGGCGGACATCTCGTTCGATGCGCTCGAGGTGGCCAACCGCAACATCGAGCAGCATGGTCTCGAAGAGCGCGTCTACACCGTGCAAAGCGATGGTTTCGACGGGCTGCCCAATCAGCGCTTCGACCTGATCGTGTCGAACCCGCCTTATGTCGACGCCGAGGATTTCGCGGATATGCCAGATGAGTTCCATCATGAGCCGGAGCTCGGCCTGGCGTGCGGTAACGATGGGCTGGACCTGGTCCGTCGCATGCTTGCCGAAGCCGCAGATCACCTCACCGACGATGGCGTGCTGATCGTCGAGGTGGGCAACAGTCAGGTTCATGTTCAGGCGCTGTATCCGGAAGTGGATTTCACCTGGCTGGAATTCACCCGTGGTGGACATGGCGTATTCCTGCTGGCCGCACAGCAATGCCGAAAGCATCAGGCACTGCTCCGCTCGCGCCTGGCGGAGAGCTGATCGGTTTTCTCTGGAAGGGCGTAGCGTTCGAATCTTCTACTCCTCGCCAGTCCGGCCCTGCATGGCCGATTGGCGAATCTCGCTGAGCATTTGCCCCGCATGGTGGTCTGCATAGAAGTCCGATCGGGAATCTGTGCCGCTGGCTGGCTGCAGTTCCGATCGGTCAGTGTTCGAGCCGTCATTCACTGACCATTGAAGTGGACAGCCCATGCCAGGCATCACCGTAGAACCCACCACTTTTTCCTTGTTCGGCGCCCTGGGCGATCTTGCGTTGCGCAAGCTGTTTCCGGCGCTTTACCAGCTGGATCGTGCCGGTCTGCTGCATGGCGATACGCGAATCCTTGCGCTGTCGCGTGAAGGTGGTGAGCCTGAGGCACACAAGTCGCGAATCATTCAGGCGTTGCGAGCGCGCGTACCGGCTGGCGAACTCGACGAGCCGGCGCTCGAGCGCTTTGCCGAGCGGCTGCGCTACCTCACCATGGATTTCCGTCGCGGTGACGACTACGCGGCGCTTCGAGAGTGCGTACCGCAGGACTTGCCCCTGGTCGCCTATTTCGCAACGCCCGCCGCGGTGTATGGCGACATCTGCAGGTTCCTCGCGGCGAGCGGGCTCGCCGAACAGGCCCGGGTCGTTCTGGAGAAGCCCATCGGTCACGATCTCGAATCGTCCAGGGTGATCAACGATGCCGTTGCCGAGCATTTTCCAGAGAGCCGTATCTACCGCATCGACCACTATCTCGGTAAGGAAACCGTCCAGAATCTGATCGCGCTGCGCTTCGCCAACAGCCTGTTCGAAACTCAGTGGGACCAGCACCATATTTCCCACGTCGAGATCACCGTCGCCGAAACGGTGGGCATTGAAGGCCGTTGGGGCTATTTCGATCAGGCCGGCCAGCTGCGCGACATGGTGCAGAACCACTTGCTGCAGCTGCTCTGCCTGATCGCCATGGATCCGCCGAGCAATCTCACCGCTGACAGCATCCGTGACGAGAAAGTGAAGGTGCTCAAGGCACTGGCTCCGATCACGGCCGAATCCATCCATCAGCGGGTCGTGCGCGGGCAGTATGCGGCGGGCAACGTAGGTGGCGTTTCGGTGCCGGGTTATCTGGACGAGGAGAATTCCAACGCGCAGAGCAGCACCGAGACGTTCGTCGCCTTGCGGGCCGATATCTGCAACTGGCGATGGTCCGGCGTGCCGTTCTACCTGCGTACCGGCAAGCGCATGGCGCAGAAACTGTCGCAGATCGTCATCCATTTCAAGGAGCCGCCGTTCTACATCTTCGCCCCCGAGCAACGCGCGCTGATCAGCAATCGCCTGATCATCCGCCTGCAACCGGATGAAGGCATTTCGCTGCAAGTCATGACCAAGGAGCAGGGGCTGGACAAGGGCATGCATCTTCGCAGTGGGCCGCTGCAGCTGAATTTCTCGGAGACTTATAAAAGCGCGCGAATTCCGGATGCTTATGAGCGCCTGTTGCTCGAGGTGATGCAAGGCAACCAGAATCTGTTCGTGCGCAGGGATGAAATCGAATATGCGTGGCATTGGTGCGATCAGTTGATCGACGGTTGGAGTCGGCTCGGTGCTGAGCTCAAACTGTACCCGGCGGGTTCCTGGGGGCCGGTCGCTTCGATTGCACTGATCACGCGCGACGGGAGGGCGTGGTATGGCGATCTCTGAACTGGACTTACCCACGGGCGTGATCGCCCATAGCTCGGCGGACGCGCAGCGGCAGGCCGAACTGATGGCCGACAGCGTCGCCAAGGCGCTGCGCTACGCGGTACAGACACACGGCGTCGCAAGTCTGGTGGTATCCGGTGGGCGGAGCCCGGTTGCGTTCTTCGAGTCCCTCTCTAGGCGAGAGCTGGACTGGGCAAAGATCCAGATCAGCCTGGCCGACGAGCGCTGGGTCTCGCCAACCGATCCGGCCAGCAATGAAGGCTTGCTGCGGCGCCACCTTCTGCAGAATGCCGCGAATGCCGCCCGGCTGATCGGGCTCTACCAGCCAGCCGACTCGCTCGAGCAGGCTGCGGGCTTCGCCAATGCGGCGCTCGACCAATTGCATCAGCCGATCGATGTGCTCGTGCTCGGCATGGGTGACGACGGGCACACCGCTTCGCTGTTCCCTAGCAGCGCCAACTTGGCGCATGCCTTGCGGGAGGATTGTCCCGAGCGCTGTGTGGCTACGCAGGCACCGGTCGCCCCCGAGGCCCGCCTGACGATGACCTATCCTCTACTGGCCTGCGCCAGGATGCAGTGTCTGGCCATTCAAGGCAGCGAAAAGCTTGAAACCCTGCGTGTAGCGCTGAGTGCCGATCCATTGCAGATGCCCATCCGGGCATTCCTGCACGCCCCGCTCGAAATCTACTGGTGCCCTTGAGGCCCGAGGACTCCTGCATGACCATGGACCAGAAGAATGCCCTGATCGAACAGATCTGCGTCGCGGCGCGGATTCTGCCGGTCATCACCATTGGCAGCGAAGAGCAGATCCTGCCGCTCGCCGATGCCTTGTCGGCGGGTGGCCTGCGTACCCTGGAGATTACCTTGCGCTCGCGTCATGGCCTGACCGCTATTCAGCGGTTGCGCCAGGAACGACCGGACCTCTGCATCGGCGCCGGAACCGTCCTCGACCGGCGCATGATGGACGAAGTGGAGGCGGCCGGCGCCCAGTTCATCGTCACGCCGGGCTCTACCCGCGACATCCTCGAAGCCGGGGTGAGCTGCTCGGTACCCTTGCTACCGGGCACGAGCAGTGCGTCCGACGTCATGGAAGGCTACGCGCTGGGTTATCGCCGCTTCAAACTGTTCCCGGCCGAGGTGTGTGGCGGCATCGCCGCGCTCAAGGCCCTCGGCGGACCGTTCGGGGACGTTCGGTTCTGCCCGACCGGCGGGGTGAGCGCTGCCAATGCGGCCCAGTACCTGGCGCTGGCTAACGTCATGTGTGTCGGCGGTACCTGGATGATCGACAGCGCAACGCTGGAGCGCGGCGACTGGGCGGGCATCCAGCAGCGTACCGCGGAGGCCCTGGCCGCTTTGCCCTAGGTCGGACTGGCGCCGCCGTCCGACTGGCGCAAGGTGCGCAGCCGGCATGATCCGCGTATGATTCGCGCCCTTTCAATCGGATTGCCACACCGGGAGGTGCCCAGATGACCGAGCACGAAGAAACCACGATCCACGCCACGCACGGCGAGAAGCTGCAGAAAGTCCTTGCCCGTCTGGGCATCGCGTCGCGTCGCGACGTCGAAAAGTGGATCGTCGAGGGCCGCGTCAAGGTCAATGGCGCGGTTGCCACACTCGGCCAGCGTGTCGATTCCCATGACGCCATCGCAGTCGATGGCCGCCTGCTCAAGCGCGAAGAAACCAGCCAGGTGGTGCGGCGTGTGCTGATCTACAACAAGCCCGACGGCGAGATCTGCACCCGCAACGACCCCGAAGGCCGCCCTACGGTGTTCGATCGCCTGCCACGTCCCAAGGAGGGCCGCTGGATCAACATCGGCCGGCTCGATATCAACACGACGGGGCTGCTGCTGTTCACCACTGACGGTGAGCTGGCCAATCGCCTGATGCACCCCTCGTACGAAATGGACCGGGAATACGCGGTACGTGTGCGCGGCGAGGTCGACGACGAGATGATCGAGCGGCTGAAGACCGGGGTGATGCTGGAGGACGGTCCGGCGCGCTTCACCGATATCCAGGAAGCGCCTGGTGGCGAAGGCTTCAACCATTGGTATCACTGCGTGGTCATGGAAGGCCGCAACCGTGAGGTTCGTCGGCTCTGGGAATCCCAGGGGCTGGTCGTCAGCCGGCTGAAGCGTGTCCGTTTCGGGCCGGTTTTCATGACGTCCGATCTGCCGATGGGGCGCTGGCGCGAGATGTCGCAAGCCGAGGTGGACATTCTCAGCGAGGAGGTTGGCCTAAAGCCGGTCGCCTTGCCGAGCATGAAGGCCAAGACGAAGGAGAAGATCGACCGCATGCAACGCAAGGTGGCCAAGCCACTTGGGCGAGGCGAGCGGCGGTCACGTGTACTTCGTCCCGCCCACGAAGCCGACATGCCTGTAGCGGATAAACCGCGTGCGGCACGAGATGACAAGAGCGAGCGCAAGCCGCGCGGCAGCGACAAGCCGCGTGGTACGCCGGTCGCCGAGCGTCCGGGGGATACCCGCAAGGGCGGCAAGCGCCACGAAGGCGGCGGGCGCTCATCGGGTCCGGCGAGGAAGCCGGCCGGAGAAGGTCAGCGGCCCGGCTTCGGGCGCGAGCGCAGCAAGCGTCCCTGAGCGGTCTGCAGCGCAGCGCAGCGCAGTGGATGACTGCGCTGCGCGGACTTCATCGGGCGTCCAGCGCCTGGCCGTTGATGCCGGCGCTATCCGGGCCCATCAGGTACAGATAGACCGGCATGATTTCTTCCGGCAATGGATTGACGAGCGGGTTCTCGCCCGGGTACGCCTTGGCGCGCATGTCGGTCCGAGTAGCGCCCGGGTTGATGCTGTTGGCACGCACCGGCGCGGTATCGTCCAGTTCGTCGGCCAGAACCTGCATCAGTCCTTCCGTGGCGAACTTCGATACGGCGTAGGCACCCCAGTAGGCGCGGCCTTTGCGTCCGACGCTGCTGGAGGTGAAGATCACCGAGGCGTCTTTGGAGAGCTTGAGCAGCGGTAGCAAGGTGCTGGTCAGCATGAACATGGCATTCACGTTGATCTGCATGACTCGCATGAAATTGTCGCCGGACAACTGCTCGATCGGCGTGCGAGGGCCAACGATCGCAGCGTTGTGCAGCAATCCGTCCAGGTGTCCGAATTCCCGCTCGATCATGGCTGCCAGCTCGTCGTACTGATGCGGCAGGGCTGTCTCCAGGTTGAACGGGATGACAGCAGGGCGCGGATGGCCTGCTGCTTCGATTTCGTCGTACACCCGATTCAGATTGTCTTCATTCTTGCCCAGTAACAGCACGGTAGCTCCGTGGGCCGCGTAGGCCTTGGCAGCAGCTTCACCGATGCCCCGGCCAGCGCCGGTGACCAGGATGATGCGCCCTGCGAGCAGGTCGGGGCGGGCGGAATACTCGAACATCGGATGCCTCGTAAATCGAAAGTGATAGGTGCTTCGGCAATTACTGCCGAGTGATGATGCTGTGGTGGTGAACCTATGGCTGTATCAGCAACTGCACAGGGCGCTGTCCAGGACCTGGCGCAGATCCAGCGGGTGATCCACCACTACGTCCGCGCCCCAATTGCTCGGGTTGTCTTGCGGATGGATATAGCCATAGCGCACCGCGGCCGTCCTGCTGCCCGCCGCTCGTCCCGATTCGATGTCGCGCAGGTCATCACCGACGAACAGGACCGCAGAAGGATCAAGGTCGAGCTGTTTGCACGCGAGGATCATCGGCTCGGGGTCGGGCTTGCTATTGGCGACGTGATCAGGACAGACCAGCACGGCAGAGCGGGACGCCAGGCCCAGCTGCTGCATGATCGGTTCGGCGAAACGCAGCGGCTTGTTGGTTACCACCCCCCAGCGCAGGTTGGACCGCTCGATTTCGTCCAGCAGTTCCGCCATGCCATCGTAGAGGCGGCTATGCACGGCGCAATGCTCCTGGTAGCGCGCAAGAAACTCCAGGCGCAATGCTTCGAACTCGTCCGACATGGGGTCCACATCGAAGGCGCCGAGCACCATGGCTCTGGCACCACCGGACACCACATCACGAATCTGCTGATCCGGCACCGGCTCCAGGCCGCGCGCAATCCGCATGGCCTGCGCCACGGCGATGAAATCGGGAGCGGTATCGAGCAGGGTACCGTCCATGTCGAACAGAACAGCGCGCAGGCGCATCAGGACTCCTTGACGGTCTGGACCATGTAGTTGACGTCGACGTCCGCTGACAGCTTGTAGTGCTTGGTCAGCGGGTTGTAGGTAAGGCCGATGATGTCCTTCACGGCCAAGCCGGCATCACGGCTCCAGGCGCCGAGCTCGGAAGGACGGATGAATTTCTTGAAGTCATGTGTGCCGCGCGGAAGCAGCTGCAGCACATACTCCGCGCCGATGATGGCGAACGCGTAGGCTTTCGGGTTGCGGTTGATGGTGGAGAAGAACACCTGGCCGCCCGGTTTGACCAGTGTGGCGCAGGCCCGGATGACCGAGGCCGGGTCCGGTACGTGTTCGAGCATCTCGAGACAGGTGACCACGTCGAACTGCTCCGGTGCCTCTGCGGCCATGGCTTCGGCGGTGATCTGCCGATAATCGATTTCGAGTCCGGATTCGAGAAGGTGCAGGCGCGCAACCGACAGCGGAGCCTCGCCCATGTCGATGCCAGTCACCTGAGCGCCACGCTGCGCCATGGCCTCGCTCAGGATGCCGCCACCGCAGCCGATGTCGATGACTTTCTTTCCGGCCAGAGAGATGTGCTCGTCTATCCAATTGACCCGTAATGGATTGATCTCATGCAGTGGCTTGAACTCACTCTCGCGATCCCACCAGCGATGTGCAAGGGCTTCGAATTTGGCGATTTCAGCGTGGTCGACGTTGCTCATGGTCTGGTCCGTTTATAAAGCTTGAAGAAGAAGCTTGAGCTGCAATCGCTCATGTTGCCAGCTTCGGATAGCGGCGAGGGCGCATAGGTCATTCGGTCGCGGGGGTCCTGCATATCTACTCGCCTTCGTCACTGGCTGTCCGTGCTGGCAATCCGGGCGCCCCATTGGCGGGCATTCGCGATGACACGCTGCTCGTCCATCCGGGTCAGCTTGCCGTTGTTCAACAACTGTTTTCCTCCTACCCAGGCATGCCGGACGGCGTCTCGCCCTGTGGAATAGATCAGCTGAGAAACCGGATCGTACATTGGTTGCTGAGCCAAACCGGAGAGATCGACGGCGACCAGGTCGGCGAATTTTCCGATCTCCAGCGAGCCGGTGTGATCATCGATCCCCAACGCCCGTGCACCATTGAGCGTAGCCATGCGCAATGCGCGATGTGCATCCAGGGCGGTCGCTGAACCGGCGACCGCCTTGGCCAGCAACGCGGCGGTACGGGTTTCGCCAAGCAGGTCCAGATCGTTGTTGCTCGCGGCGCCATCGGTGCCAATGGCAACATTGACTCCGGCTTCCCACAGGCGCTCTACAGGACAGAAGCCGCTGGCGAGCTTCAAGTTCGATTCGGGGCAATGAATGACACTGCAGTTATGCTCGGTGAGCAACGCGATGTCTTCTTCGTCGACCTGGGTCATATGCACAGCCTGGAACCGAGGGCCGAGCAACTGGAGTCGCGCGAGCCTGGCCAAGGGGCGTTCGCCATGCTTGTGCAGGGCCTCTTGGGTCTCGTGCGCGGTTTCATGGACGTGCATATGAATGCAGGCGTCCATCTCGGCGACCAGGATTCTGATGTTTTCGAGTTTGTCATCCGCAACCGAATAAGGCGCGTGAGGCCCGAATGCGATCGAGATACGCGGGTGATGCTTGAGATCGTCGAACAATGCCACGCCATTGCGTAGCGCCTCGTCCGCGTCGCGTGCGCCGGGTACGGGGAAATCGAGCACAGGGACGGCAATCTGTGCTCGTACACCATGCTTATGTACCAGTTCGCTTACTACAGCGGGGTGGAAATACATGTCAGAGAAGCAGGTGATGCCGCCTTTGAGCTGCTCGGCAATGGCCAGTTCGGTGCCGCAGCGCACGAAGTCTTCGTCGACCCAGCGTGCTTCGGCCGGCCAGATGTGGTCGCGCAGCCAGCGTTGCAGCGGTAGATCATCGGCCAGCCCACGAAACAGCGTCATCGCCGCGTGTCCGTGTGTATTGATCAGGCCGGGAGCCAACATCATTCCTTCGAGTTCTAGCTTCTCCTGCGCCGGATGCTTGAGTGCTTCCTCACGCGGTGCGATGAGTACGATGCGTCCATCACGGATGCCCAATCCATGCCCCTTGAGCACTACTCCCGCTGGCTCGACCGGAACCAGCCAGGTCGGAAATAGAAGCAGATCTAGCGGAGTGAGGCTTTGCCGGGACATGGGGAGCCGTGACTGGATGAGAAGGTCGACTAGTGTAATGGCTGGGGACGCTGGATTGAAGGAAGCCGTAACGCAGGTTGCAGCAGGCGTCCTGGTAGCGCTGCACTGCCTCTATATAAAGAGAGGGCAAATGCCATAGATGAAAACCGAAATAAACGGTTGACGGCTGTTTTCAGGTGCCTATAATGCGCACCACTTCCGGCGCAGTCCTCAAGCAAAACCTCTTGTAAATCAAAAGGTTAGCTACATAAAAGGGTTGCACTGGTGGCGGATTCGAGTAGAATGCGCCGCGCTGACAGGGTGGTGGTTGAGTCCTGTTGGTGGCTTTCGATCGGATTGATCGAAAGCGGTTGAAAGAGGTGGTTGACAGCGGTTTTGGACGCTGTATGATTCGCCTCCCGCTGACGAGAGATGCAGATTGATCGAGGCGGCAAGCGGTTGAGTAGAAAAGAGATTTTCGAAAAACAGCTTGACAGTAAGAAAGGCTGCTGTAGAATGCGCGGCCTCGGTTGAGACGAAAGGCTTGATCGAAACGCTCTTTAACAACTGAATCAAGCAATTCGTGTGGGTGCTTGTGAATGTAAGACTGGTAGTCGCAAGATTATCAGCATCACAAAGCAACACTCGTTTATTCGAGAGTTACTCTTTCTAGTAAAGAGATTTGCGATTGCTGAGCCAAGTTTAGGGTTTTCTCAAAACCCAAGCAGTATTGAACTGAAGAGTTTGATCATGGCTCAGATTGAACGCTGGCGGCAGGCCTAACACATGCAAGTCGAGCGGATGAGTGGAGCTTGCTCCATGATTCAGCGGCGGACGGGTGAGTAATGCCTAGGAATCTGCCTGGTAGTGGGGGACAACGTTTCGAAAGGAACGCTAATACCGCATACGTCCTACGGGAGAAAGTGGGGGATCTTCGGACCTCACGCTATCAGATGAGCCTAGGTCGGATTAGCTAGTTGGTGAGGTAAAGGCTCACCAAGGCGACGATCCGTAACTGGTCTGAGAGGATGATCAGTCACACTGGAACTGAGACACGGTCCAGACTCCTACGGGAGGCAGCAGTGGGGAATATTGGACAATGGGCGAAAGCCTGATCCAGCCATGCCGCGTGTGTGAAGAAGGTCTTCGGATTGTAAAGCACTTTAAGTTGGGAGGAAGGGCAGTAAGTTAATACCTTGCTGTTTTGACGTTACCAACAGAATAAGCACCGGCTAACTTCGTGCCAGCAGCCGCGGTAATACGAAGGGTGCAAGCGTTAATCGGAATTACTGGGCGTAAAGCGCGCGTAGGTGGTTCGTTAAGTTGGATGTGAAAGCCCCGGGCTCAACCTGGGAACTGCATCCAAAACTGGCGAGCTAGAGTATGGCAGAGGGTGGTGGAATTTCCTGTGTAGCGGTGAAATGCGTAGATATAGGAAGGAACACCAGTGGCGAAGGCGACCACCTGGGCTAATACTGACACTGAGGTGCGAAAGCGTGGGGAGCAAACAGGATTAGATACCCTGGTAGTCCACGCCGTAAACGATGTCGACTAGCCGTTGGGATCCTTGAGATCTTAGTGGCGCAGCTAACGCATTAAGTCGACCGCCTGGGGAGTACGGCCGCAAGGTTAAAACTCAAATGAATTGACGGGGGCCCGCACAAGCGGTGGAGCATGTGGTTTAATTCGAAGCAACGCGAAGAACCTTACCAGGCCTTGACATGCAGAGAACTTTCCAGAGATGGATTGGTGCCTTCGGGAACTCTGACACAGGTGCTGCATGGCTGTCGTCAGCTCGTGTCGTGAGATGTTGGGTTAAGTCCCGTAACGAGCGCAACCCTTGTCCTTAGTTACCAGCACGTTAAGGTGGGCACTCTAAGGAGACTGCCGGTGACAAACCGGAGGAAGGTGGGGATGACGTCAAGTCATCATGGCCCTTACGGCCTGGGCTACACACGTGCTACAATGGTCGGTACAAAGGGTTGCCAAGCCGCGAGGTGGAGCTAATCCCATAAAACCGATCGTAGTCCGGATCGCAGTCTGCAACTCGACTGCGTGAAGTCGGAATCGCTAGTAATCGTGAATCAGAATGTCACGGTGAATACGTTCCCGGGCCTTGTACACACCGCCCGTCACACCATGGGAGTGGGTTGCTCCAGAAGTAGCTAGTCTAACCTTCGGGGGACGGTTACCACGGAGTGATTCATGACTGGGGTGAAGTCGTAACAAGGTAGCCGTAGGGGAACCTGCGGCTGGATCACCTCCTTAATCGAAGACACCGGCTTCGTCATAAGCTCCCACACGAATTGCTTGATTCACTTGCGAAAGGCGATTGGGTTTAGACCCGAGAGTAACGATTGGGTCTGTAGCTCAGTTGGTTAGAGCGCACCCCTGATAAGGGTGAGGTCGGCAGTTCGAATCTGCCCAGACCCACCAATCGAAGGGGCCATAGCTCAGCTGGGAGAGCGCCTGCTTTGCACGCAGGAGGTCAGCGGTTCGATCCCGCTTGGCTCCACCATTAACTCTAGTCGCCGAAAGCTCAGAAATGAGTGTTTACCAGGATGAGGTTGATCGCCTGGGTTGAACATTGATTTCTGGACTTTGCGCCAGAACTGTTCTTTAAAAATTTGGGTATGTGATAGAAGTAGACCGATGTGTTGCTTTCACTGGCAGCATGTCGCGTCAAGGTAAAATTTGCGTGTTCTCTATGCAAATTTTCGGCGAATGTCGTCTTCACGTTATAGACAGTAACCAGATTGCTTGGGGTTATATGGTCAAGTGAAGAAGCGCATACGGTGGATGCCTTGGCAGTCAGAGGCGATGAAAGACGTGGTAGCCTGCGAAAAGCTTCGGGGAGTCGGCAAACAGACTTTGATCCGGAGATGTCTGAATGGGGGAACCCAGCCATCATAAGATGGTTATCACACACTGAATACATAGGTGTGTGAGGCGAACCAGGGGAACTGAAACATCTAAGTACCCTGAGGAAAAGAAATCAACCGAGATTCCCTTAGTAGTGGCGAGCGAACGGGGACTAGCCCTTAAGCTTCTTTGATTTTAGCGGAACGCTCTGGAAAGTGCGGCCATAGTGGGTGATAGCCCTGTACGCGAAAGGATCTTAGAAGTGAAATCGAGTAGGACGGAGCACGAGAAACTTTGTCTGAACATGGGGGGACCATCCTCCAAGGCTAAATACTACTGACTGACCGATAGTGAACCAGTACCGTGAGGGAAAGGCGAAAAGAACCCCGGAGAGGGGAGTGAAATAGAACCTGAAACCGTATGCGTACAAGCAGTGGGAGCCTACTTTGTTAGGTGACTGCGTACCTTTTGTATAATGGGTCAGCGACTTATTTTCAGTGGCGAGCTTAACCGAATAGGGGAGGCGTAGCGAAAGCGAGTCTTAATAGGGCGTCTAGTCGCTGGGAATAGACCCGAAACCGGGCGATCTATCCATGGGCAGGTTGAAGGTTAGGTAACACTGACTGGAGGACCGAACCGACTACCGTTGAAAAGTTAGCGGATGACCTGTGGATCGGAGTGAAAGGCTAATCAAGCTCGGAGATAGCTGGTTCTCCTCGAAAGCTATTTAGGTAGCGCCTCGTGTATCACTGCTGGGGGTAGAGCACTGTTTCGGCTAGGGGGTCATCCCGACTTACCAAACCGATGCAAACTCCGAATACCAGCAAGTGTCAGCACGGGAGACACACGGCGGGTGCTAACGTCCGTCGTGAAAAGGGAAACAACCCAGACCGTCAGCTAAGGTCCCAAAGTCATGGTTAAGTGGGAAACGATGTGGGAAGGCTTAGACAGCTAGGAGGTTGGCTTAGAAGCAGCCATCCTTTAAAGAAAGCGTAATAGCTCACTAGTCGAGTCGGCCTGCGCGGAAGATGTAACGGGGCTCAAACCATGCACCGAAGCTACGGGTTCAACGCAAGTTGAGCGGTAGAGGAGCGTTCTGTAAGCCTGTGAAGGTGAGTTGAGAAGCTCGCTGGAGGTATCAGAAGTGCGAATGCTGACATGAGTAACGACAATGCGAGTGAAAAACTCGCACGCCGAAAGACCAAGGGTTCCTGCGCAACGTTAATCGACGCAGGGTGAGTCGGTCCCTAAGGCGAGGCTGAAGAGCGTAGTCGATGGGAAACGGGTTAATATTCCCGTACTTCTAGTTACTGCGATGGGGGGACGGAGAAGGCTAGGCCAGCAAGGCGTTGGTTGTCCTTGTTTAAGGTGGTAGGCAGAGATCTTAGGTAAATCCGGGATCTTAATGCCGAGAGCTGATGACGAGCTTTCTTTTAGAAAGCGAAGTGGTCGATGCCATGCTTCCAGGAAAAGCCTCTAAGCTTCAGGTAACTAGGAACCGTACCCCAAACCGACACAGGTGGTTGGGTAGAGAATACCAAGGCGCTTGAGAGAACTCGGGTGAAGGAACTAGGCAAAATGGCACCGTAACTTCGGGAGAAGGTGCGCCGGTGAGGGTGAAGTATTTACTACGTAAGCCCATGCCGGTCGAAGATACCAGGCCGCTGCGACTGTTTATTAAAAACACAGCACTCTGCAAACACGAAAGTGGACGTATAGGGTGTGACGCCTGCCCGGTGCCGGAAGGTTAATTGATGGGGTTAGCGCAAGCGAAGCTCTTGATCGAAGCCCCGGTAAACGGCGGCCGTAACTATAACGGTCCTAAGGTAGCGAAATTCCTTGTCGGGTAAGTTCCGACCTGCACGAATGGCGTAACGATGGCGGCGCTGTCTCCACCCGAGACTCAGTGAAATTGAAATCGCTGTGAAGATGCAGTGTATCCGCGGCTAGACGGAAAGACCCCGTGAACCTTTACTATAGCTTTGCACTGGACTTTGAGCTTGCTTGTGTAGGATAGGTGGGAGGCTTTGAAGCGTGGACGCCAGTTCGCGTGGAGCCATCCTTGAAATACCACCCTGGCAACCTTGAGGTTCTAACTCTGGTCCGTTATCCGGATCGAGGACAGTGTATGGTGGGTAGTTTGACTGGGGCGGTCTCCTCCTAAAGAGTAACGGAGGAGTACGAAGGTGCGCTCAGACCGGTCGGAAATCGGTCGCAGAGTATAAAGGCAAAAGCGCGCTTGACTGCGAGACAGACACGTCGAGCAGGTACGAAAGTAGGTCTTAGTGATCCGGTGGTTCTGTATGGAAGGGCCATCGCTCAACGGATAAAAGGTACTCCGGGGATAACAGGCTGATACCGCCCAAGAGTTCATATCGACGGCGGTGTTTGGCACCTCGATGTCGGCTCATCACATCCTGGGGCTGAAGCCGGTCCCAAGGGTATGGCTGTTCGCCATTTAAAGTGGTACGCGAGCTGGGTTTAGAACGTCGTGAGACAGTTCGGTCCCTATCTGCCGTGGACGTTTGAGATTTGAGAGGGGCTGCTCCTAGTACGAGAGGACCGGAGTGGACGAACCTCTGGTGTTCCGGTTGTCACGCCAGTGGCATTGCCGGGTAGCTACGTTCGGAAGAGATAACCGCTGAAAGCATCTAAGCGGGAAACTTGCCTCAAGATGAGATCTCACTGGAGCCTTGAGCTCCCTAAAGGGCCGTCGAAGACTACGACGTTGATAGGTTGGGTGTGTAAGCGCTGTGAGGCGTTGAGCTAACCAATACTAATTGCCCGTGAGGCTTGACCATATAACACCCAAACAATTTGGCTGTTAGACGGTAAGTCGACAAACAGACCGAAAATCTGCACGAACACGCAATACCGATTCGATCACATACCCAATTCGCTGCAGCGGCTAAACCCCGAGGCAGCAACCGAATTGCTTGACGACCATAGAGCGTTGGAACCACCTGATCCCATTCCGAACTCAGAAGTGAAACGATGCATCGCCGATGGTAGTGTGGGGTTTCCCCATGTGAGAGTAGGTCATCGTCAAGCTCCTACACCAAACCCCCGATCCGCGTAAGCGGGTCGGGGGTTTGCTTTTGGAGCGCGGAAAGGCGGCAGGATCACCGATTTTTTGATGCCGACAAATTACCGTAGCTGCTCCCTTTGGCGTGATTGCCCTGCGTAGCAGCCTCTGTGCATGAATCACGCGGGCAAAACGCGTAAAATTGCGCGCTTCGTCGCGATCAGATCACGAGTGCATACAGTGGAAATATTCAAAGAATTCACATTCGAGTCGGCGCACCGTTTGCCGCACGTACCGCAAGGACACAAATGCGGGCGGCTGCATGGCCACTCCTTCCGTGTTGCCTTGTATATAAGTGGGCCAGTGGATCCACATACTGGTTGGATTCGGGATTTCGGTGAGCTGAAATCCATCTTCAAACCGCTCTACGAGCGTCTGGATCACAACTATCTGAACGACATTCCCGGTCTGGAAAACCCCACCAGCGAAAACTTGGCGAAATGGATCTGGAACGAACTGAAGCCGCTGCTTCCAGAGCTTTCCCGCGTCCGCATTCACGAGACCTGCACAAGCGGTTGTGAATACCGTGGTGAGTGATCATCGCGTTGGGTTTTATCTGCTCAGTAAATGCTGGTACCGCTAACGCCGAGCTAGTGATAGGGAACGGCTACTGACAACTCAGAATGCGCTCATCCGTCCTGAATGTGCCGTTCCGATTTTGACAGTTCTGCGCAGTTGCTGCAGAGTGCGGCGCTTTTCCTCGCGACTTGATCGTTTATACGGAGATTTGAAATGAACGCAGTTGTTGCGGCGGTCGGCATCATGCTGGTCTTGAGCCTTTGCCGCGTGCACGTGGTCGTTGCACTTATTGCCGGGGCCATGGCCGGTGGGTTGATTGGCGGGTTGGGTATCGAAGGCAGCCTCGCCGCTTTCAACAAGGGCCTGGGTGGTGGGGCGACAGTGGCGTTGTCATATGCTCTGCTTGGTGCGTTCGCCGTAGCCATCGGCAAGAGCGGTCTGGCCCACGCGCTTGCCGACAAGGCTCTGGCTTTGGTCGGAAAGCAAGGCGGCCAGGGCACCGGTGCGGTGAAGTGGATGATGGTCGCACTTCTGCTGGCGGTAGCTATCTCGTCCCAGAACATCCTGCCGATTCATATTGCGTTTATTCCGTTGCTGGTTCCGCCGTTACTTTACGTACTGTCGAAGATGAAGATCGACCGGCGCCTGATTGCCTGTGTGCTCGCGTTCGGGCTGATCACTCCTTACATGTTTCTTCCGGTTGGGTTCGGCAACATCTTCCTCAATGAGATTCTGCTGGCCAACGTTGCCAAAAGCGGTGTGGATGTAACCGGCATCAAGGTCACCCAGGCGATGCTGATCCCAGCTTTGGGCATGTTGTCGGGGCTGGCGATCGCCTTCTATAGCTACCGCAAGCCGCGTGAATATGACCTTGCTCGCATCGAGCAGGTGGAGCCCAGTTCGGTACGTTACAGCCCACTGACCTTGGTGGTGGCAGGCATTGCCGTTGCTGCGGCGTTCGTTATTCAGCTGTGGCTGGACTCGATGATTCTCGGCGCACTCGCAGGGTTCGTGATCTTCTCGGTCTCCGGTGTGGTGCGCTGGCGGGAAGCGGATGACCTGTTTACCGACGGCATGAAGATGATGGCCATGATCGGCTTCATCATGATTGCTGCCGCTGGTTTCGCTGAAGTGATGCGTGAAACCGGTGAGGTGAAACTGCTGGTAGACGCATCCACCGCGTGGATCGGCAACAGCAAGGCCATCGGCGCCCTGTTGATGCTTCTGGTCGGTTTGCTCGTCACGATTGGCATCGGCTCTTCTTTCTCGACCGTGCCAATCATCGCCGCCATTTTCGTGCCGCTTGGCGTCGAGCTGGGCTTCAGCCCCTTGGCGATCGTGAGTCTCGTTGGCACTGCCGGCGCGCTCGGCGATGGTGGTTCCCCAGCATCCGATTCCACGCTTGGGCCAACGGCTGGTCTGAATGCCGACGGTCAGCATAACCATATCTGGGACACCGTCGTGCCGACCTTCCTGCACTACAACCTGCCGCTGCTCGCATTCGGCTGGCTGGCAGCGATGACCCTCTGAACCGAAGAGAAGGGCCGTTCGGACAACAACGGCCCCTGTCGCGAATCCGTCGTCTGGCCCGCACTCGCGCTCTCGCTCGTTGACTAAACAGAACGATACGCAGCGACAGGGTCAACAATGGTCAACTCGACGCTCGAGCAGAAAGTCTTCCTCGCGCTGCTGGTAGTGGTTTCCCTGGCGTTCGGCTGGATTCTGTTGCCGTTCTATGGAGCAGTTTTCTGGGCGGTCATTCTCGCCATCATCTTTGCACCCTTGCAGCGCTACCTTTACCGGCGGTTCAGTCAACGCCGCAATCTGACGGCGTTGTTTACCTTGCTGGTCTGCCTGCTGGTTGCCGTGCTACCTGTCATTCTGATTACGGGCATGCTGGTTCAGGAAGGCGCGACCCTTTACAAGCAGATAGAGAGCGGCGAGCTGGACATTGGTCGCCTCGTATCGGGTCTGCGGGAGCTGTTACCTCAATCGGTCCAGGCGCAGCTTCAGCGCTTCGGCTTCGGGGATCTGGACTCCATGCGGGAGCGGCTGGCATCGGGTGCGCTCGAGGGCAGTCAGTTTCTCGCCACCAAGGCGTTCAGCTTCGGTCAGGGGACGTTTCAGTTCCTGATCAGCTTCTTCGTGATGTTGTATCTGCTGTTCTTTTTCATCCGGGACGGTCGAGAGCTGGTGGCACGGATCAGAAAGGCCATTCCGCTCAGCGATGCCCAGAAAACGCGCCTTTTCAACAAGTTCACCCGTGTGGTACGTGCGACGGTGAAGGGCAACATTGTGGTCGCCGTCACTCAGGGAGCTCTGGGCGGAATCATCTTCGCCGTACTCGGCATATCCGGCGCGCTGCTTTGGGGTGTGTTGATGGCGTTTCTGTCGTTGCTCCCCGCGGTGGGGGCCGGACTGATCTGGACGCCCGTCGCCATCTACTTTCTGATGACCGGGGCGATCTGGCAGGGCGTGATTCTCACACTCTATGGCGTGCTGGTGATCGGCCTGGTGGACAACATTCTCAGGCCCATCCTGGTGGGCAAAGACACCAAGATGCCCGATTACGTCGTGCTGATCTCGACGCTGGGCGGTCTGGCGCTTTTCGGTTTGAACGGGTTCGTGATCGGCCCGCTGGTGGCGGCTTTGTTCATATCCACATGGGGGCTGTTCACTTCACCTGAAGAGCCCCCACCGGGCCAATGATTGCCGACGCGGCAGAGGGCCTGGCGCTCGCCAGGCCCCTTGGCCTTTACATCAGGCGCTTACCATCTTCACGAGTGATGATGACGGTGGCCGAGCGGGGACGCCGACCGGCGCCGTCTGGCCAGGTGCTCGTGTAGTTCGTCGAGGTCGAACCCTCACCCGGATGCTGGATGTTCACGAACAGCGTGCGGAAGTCAGGCGTTGCCGTGATTCCTGTCACCTCGGCACCCGGCGGGCCGACCAGGAAACGCTTGGTTTCACCTGTTCTCGGGTCGGAAACCAGCATCTGGTTGTTGCCAAACGGACCGGAGCTCAACTGGCTGCCGCTCATGTCGGTCTGGATCCACAGGCGCCCTTCATCGTCGAACCACAATCCATCGGGGCTGGCCAGGATATTCGTGGCGTCCAGCGCACGGCCTTTCGGGCTCCGGCTGTTTTCCTCAGGGCCGGCGAGCAGGTAAATATCCCAGGTGAATCGGGTGCCGGCAAAATCCCGGCTCGCTTCGCGCCAGCGAATGATATGGCCGAACGCATTCGGTGAACGCGGGTTGGCCGCATCGGACTGCTGGCGACCGCTATTGTTGGTGAGCGTGAAATACACCTCACCCGTGTCAGGATGTACCGCACCCCATTCCGGGCGATCCATTTTCGTTGCACCAACGATATCGGCGGCCAGGCGGGTATTGATCAGCACCTCTCCCTGATCGGCGAACCGAACGCCAGCGGCCTTGCAGGCGCGCTGAAACGCTGGGTTGGCATGATCCAGCGCGAGCCAGTCGCCACTGCCATCCGGGTTGAAACGCGCCACGTAGAGGACGCCATCGTCCAGCAGGCGCCCGTCGCTGCGCTGAGGTCGATATTTGTCGCGGCTGACGTACTTGTAGATGTACTCGTTCTGCGAGTCGTCGCCTGAATAGCAGACGACAGGGCGGCCTGGCTTGACCGGCGCGAACACCAAGCCTTCATGGGCGAAACGGCCGAGCGCTGTGTGCTTGATTGGAGTCGAATGGGGATCGAACGGATCGATTTCCACCACCCAGCCAAAGGTGTTTGGCTCGTTGCGGTAATCGCCTTGGGCAGTAGCCGCGATGCGGGTCGCATTGAATCGCTCGAATTCATCGCCTGTCACGGTTTCCCATCCATAGCGTCCGGCTCCCCGGACGCCGTAGCGGCTGAGCTCACGCGGAAGCTCGGCGTCGCCAGTAGCGAAATAGCCGGCCCAGTTTTCCTCGCAAGTGAGGTAGGTTCCCCACGGCGTGAATCCGTTGGCGCAGTTGTTGAGGGTGCCGCGGGCCGAGGTGCCGCTTGGGCTGTAGCGGGTACGCATCAACGCGTGGCCGCGCGCCGGGCCTTCGATTCGCATCGGTGTCGCGCCGGTGATGCGGCGGTTTCGCGCCGTCGGCAGCACGGACCACTCGCCGCGTGGACCTCGGCGGATTTCAACTACCGAGACACCGTGTGCGTTGATCTCCTTGCGGACTTCGTCGACGTTGACGCGCTTGCCATCCACTACGGTCGGACCGTTACGGTGGAGCAGGGGTGCATCGATGTACTCGTGATTGAGAACCAGCAAGCCGTGGTCGCTCTGCCGTCCGCCCAGCTTCGCGTTCATGGGGAAGAAGTGCATTCCGTCGTGGTGCATGCCGACCTGTTGGGCCTGATCTTCAGCCGTGTTGCTGGCATCTTCCAGCCAGGCCGGATAGCGGCCGGTAATCGGCGTGCCCCAAGGGATGAAGGTGGTGGCGGTATAGCCTGACGGCACGGTTATGGTGTCGGCACGGGTAACGGCCACCGGCACGAACGGCAGGCGGGTACGACGTTTGAACGGAACATCTTTGATCCCGCGGGACATTGGCTCCGCCGCTTGCGCGAGGCCGGGAAGGGATGCGCCAAGAAAGGCCAGGGCACCCATGGCTGCGCCACCCGCGAGCACTTTACGTCGGCCAAGGGAAATCACATCCTGGATATGCGGATTCGTCGAATGGTTACTGGGCAACTCGTCCCCGTTGCCGAACAGAATGTCGTTGTTCTCAGTAATCACGGCGCAGCTCCATAACGATTGTTGTCGGAGCCATGACGCTAAGGTTCGTATGCGACAAGAGAATGACAGTGGAGCGCTGGCCGACGAAGCGTAACCGTGCACCACTCAATCCGTCGCAAAAAAAAAGGTTCTTCGCGGACTCTGGGGGAAGAGCGAGTTGACAGTCAGGGAAGCAGGTAAATTGGCAGTCGCCAAACACACCCTTCACCTGTCCCTGCTGTCGCCGTGCATCCTATTGATCTTGCCTCGTTCTGGCCAGGCTATGACGTCGTTGCCTGCCGTTCATCTGCCAACAACTCCCTTCTGATTGAGCTTGAGCCTCAAGCCGGTTCAGTGCCCAGGTGCGGGCGTTGTGGTCAGCTCAGCCCGTTGATTCACGAGCGCCGGATTCGTCTGGTGCGTGATCGCGATCTGTTCGATCAGCGCGTCCTGCTTCAACTACCCGTGCGCCGAGTCGATTGCCTGAACTGTGGTCGGGTGACCGAGCGGATCGACTGGCTGGAGCCTGCATCTCGCCTGACCCGGCGGTTACGGGTCTGGCTCGAAAGCCTGCTGCGGCTGCTGCCGATCAGCCACGTCAGCCGGCTCACCGGCCTGCACTGGCACACCCTCAAGACGCTCGATAAACGACGCCTGGAAGCCGAGGTAGGCACCTTCGATTCAAGCGGTGTCCGCCGGTTGGTGATGGACGAGTTCGCCCTGCACAAGGGGCATCGCTATGCCACGGTCATCATGGATGCCGAGCGAACACGGGTGCTGTGGGTCGGCCACGGCAACAGCCGTGAGGCGATCCGCCCGTTCTTTGAATTGCTCGGCGAGCACTGCCAGCAGATTGAGGCGGTGGCCATGGACATGAACACGGCTTTCGGCCTGGAGGTAAAGCAACATTGCCCGCAGGCCGAAGTGGTGTACGACCTGTTTCACGTCGTCGCGCGCTACGGCCGGGATGTGATCGACCGTATCCGGGTCGACCAGGCCAACCTCCTGCGCGAAGACAAGCCGGCACGAAAGGCGGTCAAGCAGAGTCGTTGGCTGCTGCTGCGAAATCGCGACAACCTGAAGGACGGACAGGCCGTGCAGCTACAGGAACTGCTCGCAGCGAACCAGCCGCTGGCTACGGTCTATGTACTCAAGGATGCCTTGAAGGATGTCTGGTACGCCCCCAGCGTACGAGAGGGTTGGCGACGCTGGCGAACCTGGCTGCGACATGCTCGCGAGAGCGGCCTCGCGCCGCTGCAACGCTTCGCTCGCAACCTGCGCAAATACGCCCGAGGCATCCTTGCCAGTGCTCACTTCCACATGCATACCAGCGTCCTTGAGGGTGTTAACAACCGCATCAAGGTGATCAAGCGCATGGCCTATGGATTTCGGGACTCGGAATACTTCTTTCTGAAAATCAAGGCCGCCTTCCCCGGGAAAGCGCGATGAACCAAAAAAAAGCCCCGGCTCACGCCAGGGCTTTTTTCACACCGCAGCCGGGGCGGCTGCGAACCTGTTCTTAGTGGAACTGGTTCATGGTGTTGTCTTTGCCGCTTGCCTTCAGAGCAGCTTCGCCAGCGAAGTACTCCTTGTGGTTGTCGCCGATGTCAGAGCCAGCCATGTTCTGGTGCTTGACGCAGGCGATACCCTGACGCAGTTCCTCGCGCTGAACGCCCTTGACGTAGGCCAGCATGCCCTGGTCGGCAAAGTAGCCCTTGGCCAGGTTGTCGGTCGACAGAGCAGCAGTGTGGTAGGTCGGCAGGGTGATCAGGTGGTGGAAGATGCCGGCGTGAGCCGAACCGTCGCGCTGGAAGGTACGGATCTTCTCGTCTGCAACCTGGGCCAGCTCGGTTTCGTCGTACTCGACGCTCATCAGCTTGGCGCGGTCGTAGGCGGACACGTCCTTGCCTTCGGCAACGAAAGCGTCGAACACCTGCTGACGGAAGTTCAGCGTCCAGTTGAAGGACGGGCTGTTGTTGTAGACCAGCTTGGCGTTCGGGATGACTTCGCGGATGCGGTCAACCATGGCCTTGATCTGGCCAACGTGCGGCTTCTCGGTTTCGATCCACAGCAGGTCGGCGCCGTTCTGCAGCGAGGTGATGCAGTCCAGAACGCAGCGGTCTTCGCCGGTGCCAGCGCGGAACTGGAACAGGTTGGACGGCAGACGCTTCGGACGCAGCAGCTTGCCTTCGCGCTTGATTACGACGTCGCCATTGCCCAGCTCGGCTTCGGAGATTTCTTCGCAATCCAGGAAAGAGTTGTACAGGTCGCCCAGGTCGCCCGGCTCTTTGGTCACGGCGATCTGCTTGGTCAGGCCGGCACCCAGGGAGTCGGTACGAGCAACGATCACGCCGTTGTCGATGCCCAGCTCGAGGAAGGCGTAACGAACGGCAGCGATCTTGGCGAGGAAGTCGGCGTGCGGAACGGTTACTTTACCGTCCTGGTGGCCGCACTGCTTCTCGTCGGAAACCTGGTTCTCGATCTGGATGCAGCAAGCGCCTGCTTCGATCATGCGCTTGGCCAGCAGGTAGGTAGCTTCCGGGTTACCGAAGCCAGCGTCGATGTCGGCGATGATCGGTACGATGTGAGTTTCGTAGTTGTCGATCTGGCTCTGGATCTCGGCAGCCTTGGCGGAATCGCCGGCCTCACGAGCAGCGTCCAGAGCGGTGAACAGCAGGTCCAGCTCACGGCTGTCAGCCTGACGCAGGAAGGTGTACAGCTCTTCGATCAGGTCGGAAACGGCAGTCTTCTCGTGCATCGACTGGTCCGGCAGCGGGCCGAACTCGGAGCGCAGAGCAGCAACCATCCAGCCGGACAGGTAGAGGTAACGCTTGTTGGTGGTCTTCAGGTGCTTCTTGATGGAGATCAGCTTCTGCTGACCGATGAAGCCGTGCCAGCAGCCGAGGGATTGCGTGTAGACGGACGAGTCGGCGTCGTACTCGGCCATGTCCTTGCGCATGATGTCGGCGGTGTACTGAGCGATTTCCAGACCGGTCTTGAAGCGGTTCTGGGCGCGCATGCGAGCGACGGACTCAGGGTTGATGGCGGCCCAGCTGCTGCCGTATTGCTCTTTCAGGGCGGCAACTGCCTTGATGTCGTCTTGATATGCGGACATGTTCAATCCTTCAAAAATAAGTGTGGTTGAGCACCGACTTTTTCCCACCGAACCTACGTGCTATCGCTGATCAGTGCGGGCAACACGCGGCAGAGCGTCGAAATATCGACCGGGACGAGGATTGAACCAAGGAGAAGGGGGATACGACCGCCGGGCTGGCTGGTTCCGGTTGCTGCGCCCACAGCCGGCGTGGCTGCCGTGTGCGCTACAACAACGAGAAGCTGGTCAGACTGGCTGATGCGTCAATCGCTACCCCGTCCCTCGGGACGACTCGTTCCAGTCGCAACCTCGTCAGTCCGCCTTGTGGGCAGTACAGTCACGGAACGGCTCGGCTGGTTGGCTGGAGCACGCCCCGGAGACCCTTGCCAGGGCCCCTGGTTAGCGGGAGCGGGCCAATAATGCGCCGCTGTTTTTTCATCGTCAATGGTTTTGTAGTGTTTTTTTTAGGCCACTACATTCTTCTGCGCGTCAGCAGTGGTTCAGTCGAGAACATCCACTTTCAGGCGCATCGAAAGGTTCTGGCTGCCCTGGGTGGAATAGCGACGCAGCGTGCCGCGCTGATCAGAACTTGCGCTTTCATCGATACCGCCCACGGTGATCCATTCGCCGACGCGCCCACTGATGCGGGTATCGGCATTCTGCACTTCGACGACGCCACTGCGGCCCTGAGCGAGTCGGTCGCGGCTGCTGCTGATACTGATCTGCACGCGATCGCCATGCACCGTGGCGGTGGCGTAGAAACCACGCAGAACATCACGATACTGGGTTTGCTGATAGATCTGGCCATAGCCATCGGTGCCCTGAGTCGTCAACGGAACACTCTGGCCAACCTGAATGAGCGCCGGATAGCCCTCGCTGGCCTGAATCTGCTGAATGCCACCGTCCCGGCTGTTGGTACTGCGACGAATGATGCGAACCTGGTCCCTGCCTCCGATCTCGCCGCGGCCCGTTTCGAACTCCACGTCGCCGGCGCGTACCGAGCCGTCTACCCGATATCCTCCCGTCGCGCTGCTAGCCGAGTCTTGGGTATCGACGCTGATCAACAGGCGTTTGGGGGCCACATCCAGTTGGTCCACCACCTGGCGCAGCTCTCGAATCAGTGCGTCCGGTGCGTTGACGATCAGCTGGTTGCCATATGCCGTGACTCGGCCCTGGCCGCCCAGTACCGACTCGGCTACCGGAAGCACTTCCTCGCCCATGCGGTTGTTGAGCTGGATGACTTCGGTTGCCGCCTGCAGCGGCAGGCAGATGCTGAGCGCGACGGCCAGCAGCGTGATACGAGGACTCATAACAGGAAGCTCCGCAAGTTTGCGTCCGATTGCCCATGATCCCATGCCTTGTCGAACTCTGCCTGGCGTATGCGCACGCGAGCAGGGTCACGATACAGGGCGTAGCCAGCATACTGGTCGGCCTTGGGGCGCTCCAGCAGCCCGCAGTCGTCGGCGAGGAGATAGGTGCCGTTCGGCTCGGGGTAGTCCGGATGCAGCTTGCGAATATGGACATTGCTGGTCAACCGGCGCGCGAGTTGAAGAAGGCGATGCCCTTCCTTCACGGCGCGAGTTGGGTCGGCGACCAGGATACGCAGCTGGTTGCGAGGGTGTGCGAGCAGAAGGCGAGTGCAGGCCTGCTGAATGCTGCTGTGATGATAGAGCCAGGGCTCCAGGTCAGTGCTGTAGATGCACAGGGCACGGGTCGCCTGCTGCAGCATGGCCAAGGCGTGCTGGCGTACTTCAGTCGGCTTGTCGAATCGTTGCAGCTCGACATCCCGTCCAAGGCGGAAGGGGGCCGCGACCCAGGCTTCGGGCTCGGGAAGATCAGGAGGCGGATTGTGTACGGCGAAGCGCCCCGGGGAGTGAAAGTCGATAGCCGGCAGTTCGGCCTGTTCGGTTCGCTCCTTGGGGGCATCGTCGTTCATTTCGTCTCACTGGCTCCGGCGGAGCATCTCAACATGAGGGATGCCGGCTTCAAGAAATTCGTCGCTGACAACCTTGAAGCCAAGCCGCTCGTAAAACGCGGTGGCATGGACCTGAGCGGTCAGAGTCTGTTCGGTCAGGCCGCGGCGCTCGGCTTCGGCAATGACCGCTCGCATCAGCGCATTGCCGACGTTCATGCCGCGCCAGTCGCGCAACACCGCCACGCGGCCAATCTGCCCGTCGGCCAGGAGCCGAGCGGTGCCGATCGGATAGCCGCCCTCGAGTGCAAGGAAGTGCACCGCTTCGGCATCGTCGGCGTCCCACTCCTGCTCGGGCGGTACGGCCTGCTCGGCAATGAATACGGCCTCGCGGATGCGCCGCAGTTCGGCGTTGTCCTGCTGCCAGTCGGCGATCCGTACCTGAACGCTATTCATCAGCAAACTCCAGACTTCCTTGTTTTACCAGTTCGCACAGCAGCGCCCGGCCATCCTCGTCGCTCAGCCATCGACCGACGTTTTCGACATGCAGCGCGTCGGCCGAGCAGATCAGTTTCAACAGTTCGTTCAGCTTAGAGGGAAGCAGGCGGCTCTGGCCACTGGCGAACAGTAGCAGGCCGATATCCACCTCGCTCCAGGCCAGCCGGGCCGCGGGGTTGCGAACCAGTATCGCGCCGTCCTCCAGCGCCGACAGCAACTCGTCCTCGCTCAGTTCCGGGCCCTCGACACGCTCCGGATAACGCGGCTCGGTCATGAATTGGCCGAACCAGGTAAGCAGGAGGCGTTCGTCGCTCATGTGCTCGGCAAGCAATGCCTTCAAACGGTCCAGTGCATCGCTCTGGATCTGGAAGGGGTCATCGCTGGGTTGTAGATCGGCATCACTGTAGCGTTCTTCGTCTGGCAGGAATTGCGCGAGGAAGTCGGTGAAATGGGTCAGGACTTCCGCGGCGCTGGGTGCGCGAAAACCGACCGAGTACGTCATGCAGGCATCCTCGGCGGTGCCAAAGTGAGCGAGGCGAGGCGGCAGGTAGAGCATGTCGCCCGGCTCCAGCACCCATTCTTCGGTGCCCTGGAAGTCGGCGAGAATGCGCAGGTCGCCGTGGGCCAGCATCGGGCTTTCGCTGTCGCACATCTGCCCGATGCGCCAGCGGCGCTGTCCATGGGCCTGCAGCAGGAACACATCGTAATTGTCGAAGTGCGGTCCGACGCCGCCACCCGGAGCGGCATAGCTGATCATCACATCGTCGATGCGCCAGTTGGGCAGAAAGCGGAAATGCTCGATCAGCTCGGCGACGTCCGGCACGAGCTGGTCGACCGCCTGCACCAACAAGGTCCAGTCACGCTCCGGCAGCTGCTGATAGGTGTCCTCGGTGAATGGGCCTCGGCGCAGCTCCCAGGGGCTTTCGCCGTGTTCGATGACCAGACGGGACTCGACGTCCTCTTCGAGGGAGAGGCCGGCCAGTTCGTCCGGCGAGATCGGGCTCTGGAAACCCGGGATGGCCTGGCGGATCAGCAGCGGCTTCTTCTGCCAGTAATCGCGCAGGAATTCCCGAGCACTGATGCCGCCCAGAATTTGAAGTGGAATATCAGAAGTCATGCGTAACACCTTGCTCTATATGGCAGAGCTGAAAATAAAAACGCCCGGCACAGCCGGGCGTGCAGGCATGGGATCGATCAGATGCGCTTGGCCTGGGCAGCGGCGTTGCCGATGTAGCTTGCCGGCGTCAGCTTGCGCAGCTCCGCCTTGGCGTCGGCCGGGATGTCGAGGCCGTCGATGAAGGCCTGCAGTGCGTCAGGCGTAATGCCTTTGCCGCGGGTCAGATCCTTCAGCTTCTCGTAGGCATTCTCCACGGCATAACGCCGCATGACGGTCTGTACCGGCTCGGCAAGCACTTCCCAGCAGGCATCGAGATCTTCGGCGATGCGGGCAGCGTTGAGCTCCAGTTTGCCGATACCTTTGAGGCTCGCCTCGTAGGCGATGACGCTGTGGGCGAAGCCAACGCCCAGGTTGCGCAGGACGGTGGAGTCGGTCAGATCGCGCTGCCAGCGGGAAATCGGCAGCTTGCTGGCCAGGTGCTGGAACAGCGCGTTGGCAATGCCGAGGTTTCCTTCGGAGTTCTCGAAGTCGATCGGGTTGACCTTGTGCGGCATGGTCGAGGAGCCGATTTCGCCTGCGACGGTTTTCTGCTTGAAGTAACCGAGGGAGATGTAGCCCCAGACGTCGCGATCGAAGTCGATGAGGATGGTGTTGAAGCGCGCGATGGCGTCGAACAGCTCGGCGATGTAGTCGTGCGGCTCGATCTGCGTGGTGTAGGGGTTCCACGACAGGCCCAGATCACCCTCGATGAATTCGCGGGCATTGGCTTCCCAGTCGACGTCTGGGTAGGCGGACAGATGGGCGTTGTAGTTGCCCACGGCCCCGTTGATCTTGCCCAGCAGCGGCACGGCAGCTACCTGAGCGATCTGGCGCTCCAGGCGATAGACCACGTTGGCCAGTTCCTTGCCAAGCGTAGTCGGGGAGGCCGGCTGACCGTGGGTGCGCGACAGCATCGGCACGTCGGCGAACTGGACGGCCAGGCTGCGGATGGCGTCGGCGAGCTGGCGCATCAGCGGCAGCAGAACGGTGTCGCGGCCTTCGCGCAACATCAGAGCGTGGGACAGGTTGTTGATGTCTTCGCTGGTGCAGGCGAAGTGGATGAATTCGTTGACCTTGGCCAATTCAGGCAGCTGCTTGGCCTGCTCCTTGAGCAGGTACTCCACGGCTTTGACGTCGTGGTTGGTGGTGCGCTCGAACTCCTTGACACGCTCGGCGTGCTCCAGCTGGAAGTTCTCCGCCAGCTGATTCAACAGCGTATTGGCTTCGGCGGAGAAGGGCGCGACTTCCGGAATGCCCGGGTGGGCTGCCAGGCGCTGTAGCCAGCGGACCTCGACCTGAACACGGCAACGAATCAGGCCGAATTCGCTGAAGATCGGGCGCAGGGAGCTGGTTTTGCCGGCGTAGCGGCCATCGACGGGGGAAACCGCCGTGAGCGAGGAAAGCTGCATAGAGGGCATTCTCGGACAGTCGGGCAACGAAAAGGGCGCAGATTATACACGAATGTACCGGCACATCCCGGTCCATTCTCCCCGGTTATCGGTCTTCGCTCTGTGTCGAGCGCAGTCGAGGATAGAGTGCATCGAGCAGCTTGCGCCGGCTGAAGATCAGCTGCCAGCGGTGCCCGCCAAGCTGGCGCCAGAGGCGGGCAGAGCGAATGCCGGAGAGCAGCAGGGCGCGAATCTTGGCGGCGTTGTCGCTCTGCTGCAGGTGGCGCATGTCGCCCTGAACCTGGATGCGCTGGCGGAAGGTGCTTAGGGTGTCCTGATAGAGCCCGCCGAACGAGGCGACCACGTTTTCATGGGTGAGGCCGAAGTGCTCGACCTGCTGCTGGATCTGATCCAGCCGGCTGCCGATGACTTGCAGCATGTCGCCACGTTTGTCCAGCTGTCGCTCCAGGCCGATCATCGCCAGCGCATAGCGCAACGGTTCGCGCTGCAGGCTGCTGCTGTCGCGCTCCAGCGCGCCGACCAAGGCACGGTAGCCGTCTCGCAGATTGAGGTCGTCGCCGCCGTAGATTTCCAGTGTGGTCTGCGGGTTGCGCGCCAGTAGGCTACCGAGCATGCAGCCGAGCGCGGCGTTCGGCACCTGGCCGGTTCGGGCGATGCGGTCGACCAGCGTGGCGGCTTCGAACACCGCGCCGAGGGCTATCAGTTGTTCATCCAGCTTGCTCATGCTCGGCCCTCGAACCAGGGTTCGGCCTGTTCGATGACGCCGCCGCCGAGGCAGACCTCGCCATCATAGAACACCACTGATTGGCCAGGCGTGACGGCGCGTTGCGGCGCTTCGAACACGGCGCGATAGCCGTCGGAGGTCTGCTCCAGTGTGCAAGCCTGGTCGCTCTGGCGATAACGAACCTTGGCGGTCAGCTTGAGCGGGGCGCTGAGGTCCACGGGGTTCACCCAATAGATTTCGGAAGCCAGTAGAGCGCGGGAGAACAGCCATGGGTGGTCATTGCCCTGGCCAACGATCAGCACGTTGCGCTGCAGGTCCTTGCTTAGCACATACCAAGGCTCGTCGGAGGCATCCTTGAGACCGCCGATACCCAGTCCCTGGCGTTGGCCGATGGTGTGATACATCAGGCCGTGGTGCCGGCCAATTACCTCGCCGTCGACCGTTTCGATGTTTCCCGGTTGGGCGGGTAGGTACTGCTTGAGGAAATCACTGAAACGCCGTTCGCCAATGAAACAGATGCCGGTGGAATCCTTCTTCTTCGCCGTAGCCAGGCCGTGCTTCTCCGCAATCGCGCGGACCTCGGGCTTCTCCAGCTCACCGACGGGAAACAGTGTCTTGGCCAGCTGCTCGCCACCGACGGCATGCAGGAAGTAGCTTTGGTCCTTGTTAGGGTCCAGGCCCTTGAGCAGCTCGCTGCGGCCATCGCGGTCACGACGCCGCACGTAATGGCCGGTGGCGATGAGGTCGGCACCGAGCATCAGGGCATAATCGAGGAACGCCTTGAACTTGATTTCCCGGTTGCAGAGGATGTCCGGATTGGGCGTGCGGCCCGCCTTGTATTCGGCGAGGAAGTGCTCGAACACGTTGTCCCAGTACTCGGCGGCAAAGTTGGCGGTGTGCAGCTTGATGCCGATGCGGTCGCACACGGCTTGGGCGTCGGCCAGGTCTTCCTTGGCGGTGCAGTACTCCGTGCCGTCGTCCTCTTCCCAGTTCTTCATGAACAGGCCTTCGACCTGATAGCCCTGCTCGAGCAGCAGGAGGGCGGAAACAGACGAGTCCACGCCGCCGGACATGCCGACGATCACGCGTGTTTTTTCCGGAGCGGAGAGGGTCGCAACAGACATAGAAGTACGCCAGGGCTTTGCAAAGGGGCGAATTCTATCAGCTGGCGCCGGCGTGACGAAGTTGTGATCAGTTGCGAATCACGTCAAGCGGATGCAGTGGTCCGGCCAGGTAGTCGTCTATGCAGCGCGGAACCAGCTCGCTGCGCCAGCGTTCGGGCTGCTGGGCCAGCTCTTCGCGGCTCAACCAGCGAGCCGCAACGATGCCGTCGTCGAGCGGGCGCTGCGCATCGTGACGCACGGCCTTGGCGGCAAAGCACACGCGCTGATAGGTGATGCCGTTGCTCGGGGCGGTATACAGGTAGATGCCGACCAGGCCGGTGAGCTCGACCTCCCAGCCCGTTTCCTCCAGCGTCTCCCGGATGGCGGCCTCGCGCAGGTTCTCGTTGGCCTCCAGGTGGCCGGCGGGTTGGTTGAGCACCAGTCGGCCTGCCTTGAGTTCCTCCACCAAGAGGAAGCGGCCCTGGTCTTCGATTACGGTAGCGACGGTGATGTGGGGGTGCCAATCCATAGGGGCTGCCTTGCGCAAATGAGGCGATCATAACAGCAGCTGGGCTGCTGAAAGCACGAACCCCGGCGCAAGGCCGGGGTTCGTATTGACGCTCAGGTGCAGACTCAGGCGTTCAGCGCGGCCAGGGCAGCGTTGAAGGTGGCGCTGGGGCGCATCACCTTGCTGGTCAGCTCCGGGTTGGAGCGGTAGTAACCGCCGATGTCGACCGGCTTGCCTTGCACGGCTGCCAGTTCAGCGACGATGGCCGCTTCCTGCTCGGTCAGGGTCTTGGCCAGCGGAGTGAAGTGAGCCTTCAGCTCGGCATCTTCGTCCTGCGCGGCCAGAGCCTGCGCCCAGTACAGTGCCAGGTAGAAGTGGCTGCCGCGGTTGTCGATCTGGCCAACCTTGCGCGCCGGGGACTTGTTGTTGTCCAGCAACTTGCCAGTGGCCTGGTCCAAGGTCTTGCCTAGGATCTTCGCCTTGCTGTTGCCAGTCTTGATGCCAGTCTCCTCCAGCGAAACCGCCAGGGCGAGGAACTCACCCAGCGAATCCCAGCGCAGATAGTTTTCTTCGACCAGCTGCTGCACGTGCTTCGGCGCGGAACCACCGGCGCCAGTCTCGTACATGCCGCCGCCGGCCATCAGCGGAACGATGGACAGCATCTTGGCCGAGGTGCCCAGCTCCATGATCGGGAACAGGTCTGTCAGGTAATCGCGCAGCACGTTGCCGGTGACAGAAATGGTGTCCTTGCCGCGGATCATGCGCTCCATGCTCAGGCGAATGGCTTCGTTGTAGCTCATGATGCGAATGTCCAGGCCGCTCAGGTCGTGGTCCTGCAGATAGGTTTCGACCTTCTTCTGCAGCTGCATGTCGTGGGCACGCTCCGGGTCCAGCCAGAACACGGCTGGGGTGTTGGACTGGCGGGCGCGGGTAACGGCCAGCTTGACCCAGTCGCGGATCGGCGCGTCCTTGGTCTGGCAGGCACGCCAGATATCGCCTTTCTCGACTTCGTGCTGCATTAGTACGGTGCCATCGGCCAGTACGACGCGCATGGTGCCGTCGGCGTGCATTTCGAAGGTCTTGTCGTGTGAGCCGTATTCCTCAGCCTTCTGCGCCATCAGACCGACGTTCGGCACGCTGCCCATGGTGACCGGGTCGAAGGCGCCGTTGGTTTTGCAGAAGTTGATCATTTCCTGGTAGATGCGGGCGTAAGTGCTCTCCGGCATCACCGCCTTGGTGTCCTTCTGCTTGCCATCCTTGCCCCACATCTGGCCGGAGTTGCGAATCATCGCCGGCATCGAGGCGTCGACGATCACGTCGCTCGGGATGTGCAGGTTGGTGATGCCCTTGACCGAGTCGACCATCGCCATTTCCGGGCGGTGGCTATAGACCTCGTGGATGTCATGCAGGATTTCTTCCTGCTGCGAGGCGGGCAGGGACTTGATCTTGTCGTAGACGCTGCTGATGCCGTTGTTCGGGTTGACGCCCAGCTCCTTGAACAGATCGCCGTACTTGTCGAAGACGTCCTTGTAGTAAACGCTCACGGCATGGCCGAAGACGATCGGGTGGGAGATCTTCATCATGGTCGCCTTGACGTGCAGGGACCACATGACGCCGGTTTCCTTGCAGTCCTGCAGCGTGTCTTCGAAGAACGCGCGCAGCTTCTTGCAGCTCATGAACATGCCATCGAGCACTTCGCCTTCCTGCAGGGCGAGCTGCTTCTTGACCTCGACCTTGCCATCCTTGCCAACGAACTCGATACGCACGTCACCGGCTTTTTCCATGGTGATCGACTGTTCGCTGGAGAAGAAGTCGCCGCCGCGCATGTAATCGGCGTGGGACTGGGATGCCTTGCTCCACTTACCCATGGAGTGCGGATGCTTGCGGGCATAGGCTTTCACGGCGGCCGGCGCGCGGCGGTCGGAGTTGCCTTCGCGCAGGACCGGGTTCACGGCGCTACCGAGCACCTTGCTGTAACGCGCGCGCGCGTCTTTCTCGGCATCGGTCTGCGGGTCTTCGGGGTAGTTGGGGATGTTGTAGCCCAGGGCCTGCAGCTCGGCGATCGCTGCCTTGAGCTGTGGAACGGAGGCGCTGATGTTGGGGAGCTTGATGATGTTGGCGTCGGGCTGGTTGGTCAGCTCGGCAAGCTTGGCCAGATCATCTTCGACTTTCTTGTCGGCATCCAGCTGATCGGCGAAGCTCGCAAGGATGCGCCCTGCAAGAGAGATGTCGCGTGTTTCGACGGAGATGTCAGCGGAGGCTGCGAAGGCTTCTACAATGGGAAGAAGCGAATAGGTTGCCAGGGCTGGAGCTTCGTCGGTGAAGGTATAGATGATCTTCGAAGGGGTGGACATTTAGCGTTAACTCTCTTCTTGCTGGGCGTGCACAGAATCCCGAATGCGCCGGGTAGGCGCCCTGACTCTCCATCTAGTCGAGCCAGAAGGGGATTCGCCGCGGTGATGATGGATGCACCAATAGAGTGTCGAGCGTTTGAACCGCCGAGCCGCGGTGGCAGCGTCAGGGTTCAAGAGGCGGGTCTGGTACAGGCTCGTCCCTTATGACTTGTGAGTCATCGCGGCAGTATACCATCGAGCCCCCCTCTGGCAGAACGGCATTGCGCATACGACGAACGAACATGTAGTTTCAGGCGATTCGAGTGGGTTACCCTCAAACGACGATCGATGTCTAACCACGAAGACGGAGTCCAGCATGGGATACCAAAAGATCCAGGTGCCAGCCAGCGGTGACAAAATCACCGTCAATGCCGATAACACCCTGAACGTTCCCGACAATCCGATCATTCCTTATATAGAGGGGGACGGCATCGGCGTCGACATCAGTCCGGTGATGATCAAGGTCGTGGACGCAGCCGTGCAGAAGGCCTACGGCGGCAAGCGCAAGATCGCCTGGATGGAAATCTATGCTGGCGAGAAAGCCACTCAGGTCTATGACCAGGACACCTGGCTGCCGAAGGAAACACTGGAAGCGGTTCGCGATTATGTGGTGTCCATCAAAGGACCGCTGACCACGCCGGTTGGAGGCGGTATCCGTTCGCTGAACGTTGCGCTGCGTCAGGAACTGGACCTCTATGTCTGCCAGCGCCCGGTTCGCTGGTTCACTGGCGTTCCGAGTCCCGTGAAGAACCCAGGCGATGTGGACATGGTGATCTTCCGCGAGAACTCCGAAGATATTTATGCCGGTGTCGAGTGGAAAGCCGGCTCCCCTGAGGCGGAGAAGGTCATCAAGTTCCTCACCGAGGAAATGGGCGTCAAGAAGATCCGCTTCACTGAGAACTGCGGCATCGGCATCAAGCCCGTCTCGCTGGAAGGTACCAAGCGACTGGTTCGCAAGGCGCTGCAGTATGCCGTGGACAATGATCGTGACTCGGTCACCTTCGTCCACAAGGGTAACATCATGAAATTCACCGAGGGTGCTTTCAAGGAGTGGGGCTACGAAGTCGCTCGCGACGAGTTCGGCGCAGAGTTGCTCGATGGTGGACCCTGGATGCAGTTCAAGAACCCCAATACCGGCAAGAACATCGTGGTCAAGGACGCCATCGCCGACGCCATGCTGCAGCAGATTCTGCTGCGTCCGGCCGAATACGATGTCATCGCCACGCTCAACCTGAATGGCGACTACCTGTCCGACGCCTTGGCGGCTGAGGTTGGAGGTATCGGTATCGCTCCGGGTGCCAACCTGTCCGACACGGTGGCGATGTTCGAGGCGACCCATGGCACGGCGCCCAAGTATGCCGGTCAGGACAAGGTCAACCCGGGTTCGCTGATCCTTTCTGCCGAAATGATGCTGCGCCACATGGGATGGGTCGAAGCGGCCGATCTGATCATCAAGGGCACCGAAGGCGCCATTGCTGCCAAGACGGTCACCTACGACTTCGAGCGACTGATGGAAGGCGCGCAGCTGATGTCATGCTCGCAGTTCGGCGACGCCATGATCAGCCACATGTAAGCAAGTGGGTAAAAAGGCCGATCGATTGATCGGCCTTTTTTGTTCGCTCCCGCAGGACGTCAGGCGTCGACCGTGGAAGCACCCTGGGCAGCGGCAGGAGTCGTCGCTTCGGACACGGCTTGCTGAGGCCGGATGTCGGTTGCGTGGAGGCCTTTCGGACCCTGCAGGATATTGAACATGACCGCTTGCCCAGCTTTCAGAGTTCTGTAGCCTTCCATCTGGATGGCCGAGTAGTGGGCGAACAGGTCCTCATCGCCGCCGTCTGCTACGATGAAGCCGTAGCCTTTGGCGTTGTTGAACCACTTGACCTTACCGCTTAGCATGCTGTTATCCCTCTGCAAAGGAGTCCATTACTGGAGTAACATCCATTTCATTCCGCGCTTATGCAGCCCGAGGCCTCATGTTGCGCAACCCGTTTGCCCTTGTAGGCACTTACTGTTTGTATCACCGTTTTGCCGATAGTCAAGGCGACTCGTCAGCTGGCTGCGAAGCTGTCCATATTTATCTGGCCCCCGCGCCACGACCTAGAACCGTTATGCGCATGCATGCATTTGCTCAGATTCGACTAACATTCAATCAGGATCGGCCTCTGGAGGACGGAGACGATGCCTCTGGCCTGGCTGTTGAAGAGGCCAAGCCGCAGCTGAAGGCACCACCGATGTATAAAGTTGTCATGTTCAATGACGACTACACGCCGATGGATTTCGTCGTCGAGGTACTGGAAGGCATTTTCAATCACAGCAGGGAGCAGGCCACCAAGATCATGCTGGCCGTCCATACCGAGGGGCAGGCCGTCTGTGGTGTGTATACCCGCGACGTCGCCGAAACCAAAGCAATGCAAGTGAATCAATATGCAAGGGAATGCCAGCACCCGCTGCTTTGTGAGATCGAGAAGGACGGTTAACTCCGACTGCTGGGGAAGAGGTGAAAGCTATGTTGAACCGTGAGCTCGAAGTCACTCTGAATCTGGCTTTCAAAGAGGCACGTACCAAACGTCATGAGTTCATGACGGTTGAACACCTCCTGTTGGCCCTACTGGACAATGAAGCGGCTGCTACCGTACTGCGGGCCTGCGGGGCGAGCCTGGACAAGCTCCGGCACGACCTGCAGGAATTCATTGATTCCACCACACCACTTATCCCACAGCACGATGAAGAGCGCGAAACCCAGCCAACCCTGGGGTTCCAGCGAGTTCTGCAACGTGCCGTATTCCATGTGCAGAGCTCTGGCAAGCGTGAAGTCACCGGTGCCAATGTCTTGGTCGCCATCTTCAGCGAGCAGGAAAGCCAGGCGGTTTTCCTGCTCAAGCAACAGAACGTTGCGCGTATCGATGTCGTCAATTACATCGCTCATGGCATTTCCAAGGTCCCCGGAAATTCCGGCAGTCCAGAGAACGATGCCGACATGCAGGACGAGGACGGCAGCGAGGCGGGTGCTTCCAGCAATCCTCTGGACGCCTATGCCAGCAACCTGAACGAGCTGGCCCGGCAGGGGCGGATCGATCCGCTGGTCGGCCGCGAGCACGAGGTCGAGCGGGTCGCCCAGATCCTGGCGCGGCGTCGCAAGAACAACCCTCTGCTGGTCGGTGAGGCAGGCGTCGGCAAGACGGCTATCGCCGAAGGGCTGGCGAAGCGGATCGTCGATAATCAGGTGCCCGATCTGCTGAGCGATAGCGTCGTGTATTCGCTGGATCTTGGTGCGCTGCTGGCCGGTACCAAGTACCGCGGTGACTTCGAGAAACGCTTCAAGGCGCTGCTCGGCGAGCTGCGCAAGCGGCCCCACGCCATCCTGTTCATCGACGAGATCCATACCATCATCGGGGCTGGCGCGGCATCCGGCGGCGTCATGGACGCGTCCAACCTGCTGAAGCCGCTGCTGTCGTCCGGCGAGATCCGCTGCATCGGCTCCACCACGTTTCAGGAGTTCCGCGGCATCTTCGAGAAAGACCGCGCATTGGCGCGGCGTTTCCAGAAGGTCGACGTCACCGAGCCTTCGGTGGAGGACACCATCGGCATCCTGCGCGGGCTCAAGGGGCGTTTCGAGCAGCATCACAACATCGAGTACAGCGACGAGGCATTGCGCGCCGCGGCGGAGTTGGCCTCGCGCTACATCAATGATCGCCATATGCCGGACAAGGCCATCGACGTGATCGACGAGGCCGGCGCCTATCAGCGTCTGCAGCCCGAAGGGCAGCGGGTCAAGTGCATCGATGTCGAGCAGGTCGAGGACATCGTGGCGAAGATTGCGCGGATTCCCCCGAAGCACGTCAGCAGCTCCGACAAGGAATTGCTGCGTAACCTCGAGCGCGATCTGAAGCTCACGGTGTTCGGCCAGGACGATGCGATCGATTCGCTGGCCACCGCCATCAAGCTGTCCCGTGCAGGGCTAAAGGCACCGGACAAACCGGTGGGCTCCTTCCTCTTCGCCGGCCCGACAGGGGTAGGCAAGACCGAAGCCGCACGCCAGTTGGCCCGGGCGCTGGGGGTCGAGCTGATCCGCTTCGACATGTCCGAGTACATGGAGCGGCACACGGTGTCGCGTCTGATCGGTGCACCTCCCGGATATGTCGGATTCGACCAGGGCGGTCTGTTGACCGAGGCCATCACCAAGCAGCCGCATTGCGTGCTGCTGCTGGATGAGATCGAGAAGGCTCACCCTGAGGTCTTCAACCTCCTGCTGCAGGTGATGGATCACGGCACGCTCACCGACAACAATGGGCGCAAGGCCGACTTCCGCAATGTGATCATCATCATGACCACCAATGCGGGGGCGGAAACCGCAGCGCGGGCTTCCATCGGCTTCACCCTGCAGGATCATGCGTCCGATGCCATGGAAGTCATCAAGAAGAGCTTCACGCCGGAGTTCCGCAACCGCCTGGATACCATCATCCAGTTCGGTCGCCTGAGCCATGACGTCATCAAGAGCATCGTCGACAAGTTCCTGATCGAGCTGCAGGCGCAGCTGGAGGACAAGCACGTGACGCTGGAGGTGTCGGATGCTGCCCGTGGTTGGCTGGCAGAGCACGGCTATGACGCCCAGATGGGGGCACGGCCGATGGCCAGGCTGATTCAGGACAAGATCAAGCGGCCTCTGGCTGAGGAGATCCTGTTCGGAGAGCTGGCCGAGCACGGCGGTGTGGTGCATATCGATATTCGTGACGGTGAGCCGTTCTTCGAATTCGAAACCGCTGCCGAACTGGCCTGACGGCCGTTCAACGAGCGCCCGGCTTTTGCCGGGCGTTTTCGTTTGTGCGGTGTGCTGACGGTACGCGATGATAGGCGCAAACAAAAAAGCCCGGTAAGACCGGGCGTTTTTTCTCGCGGCTCGCTTAGCGGGCGCGGTAGGTGATGCGACCCTTGCTCAGATCGTAGGGGGTCAGCTCCACGCGAACCTTGTCACCGGTAAGAATCCGGATGTAGTTCTTGCGCATCTTTCCGGAGATGTGCGCAGTAACGACGTGCCCGTTTTCCAACTCCACGCGAAACATGGTGTTGGGCAGGGTGTCGACGACAGTACCTTCCATTTCGAAGCTGTCTTCTTTCGACATTCAGTAAAGTCCTCGGTATCCAGATAATTGGCCCGCGTAGATGCACGGGCAAAAGCGGCAAGCATTGTGCCCGAAATGGGTCGATGAGCCAAGGACTTCAGCTGAGCGTCACCCAGCGCTGGTTGACCAGAAGTTCGATGGGCCGATATTCGGTCTTGTAGTTCATCTTTCGGCAGTTCTTGATCCAATAGCCGAGATAGACGGCCTTCAGGCCAAGGCGTGCTGCTTCTCCCATCTGCCAGAGAATCGCATAGCGCCCCAGGCTGCGCCGTTCCTCGTCCGGATCATAGAAGGTGTACACGGCGGACAGTCCGTTGGGTAGCACGTCCGTGACGGCGACAGCCAGCAGCCTGCCATCCAGGCGGAACTCGTAGAAGCGGGAGAATGGTAGGTCGCGTACCAGGAAGGTGTTGAACTGCTCGCGGCTGGGTGGATACATGTCGCCATCGGCGTGGCGTTTCTCGATGTAGTTGGCATAGAGCGCATACAGCTCTTCGCTGAACGCCGGGCGGACGCCGCGGACTTGCAGGTCGGCGTTGCGCTTGAGGATACGCTTCTGTTGGCGACTGAGTTCCGGTGCATTCACCGGGATGCGGGCCGGAATGCAGGCCGAGCAGCGCTGGCAGTGGGGGCGATACAGATGGTCCCCGCTGCGACGAAAGCCCATCTCCGAAAGCTCCGCATACACCTGCACGTCCATTGGTTGGCTTGGATCGAGGAACAAGGTGGTGGCCTGTTCGTCGGGCAGGTAGCTGCAAGCGTGGGGCTGGGTGGCGTAGAACTTGAGGCGAGCCAGTGAAGTCATGGTCAACTCTCAGAAATCATGAACCCAGTGTAGGCCAGCTTACCGCGGTCGACTAGGCGCGCCAGTCGGCTGCGCTGGGGCGATCCAGATGCATTGCGAGTGCCTCGGCGAACGCCGCGCGCGGGATGCTGCGAGCGCCGAAGCTCTCCAGGTGGCGGGTCGGCATCTGGCAGTCGATCAATGCGAAGCCCCATTCGCGCAGCCGTTCCACCAGCGTGACGAAGCCGACCTTGGACGCATCGGTGGCGCGGCTGAACATCGACTCGCCGAAAAATAGCTCACCCATCGCGATGCCGTAGAGTCCGCCGACGAGTTGCCCTTGCTGCCAGACTTCCACTGAGTGAGCCACGCCCATCTCGTGCAGCCTGACATAAGCGTCTTGCATCGGTGTCGTGATCCAGGTGCCGTCGGCGTAGCTCCGCGGGCTGGCGCATCCCTGGATGACCTCGGCAAAGGCCTTGTCGAAGGTCACCCGATAGTCGCCGTGGCGCATGCGCTTGCGCAGACTGCGCGATACATGCAGCTCGTCAGGAAAGAGCACCGTGCGCGGATCGGGCGACCACCACAACAGGGGTTGGCCTTCCTGGTACCAGGGGAAACAGCCGTGGCGGTAGGCAGCCAGGAGTCGCTCGGGCCGCAAGTCGCCGCCAGCGGCAAGCAGGCCGTTGGGTTCGCTCAGAGCCGTTTCGAGGGGAGGAAAGCTGAGGTCGTCGCGCTTTAGCCAGGTCAGCATGTCGGCACGCAGGGTAGGGGAGGGCGGGCCGAAGCCCGCCTGGGATCAATTGTCCAGGTACTTCTCGGCATCCAGTGCCGCCATGCAGCCGGCGCCTGCCGAGGTGATGGCCTGGCGATAGACGTGGTCGGCCACATCGCCTGCGGCGAACACTCCGGGAATGCTGGTGCAGGTGGCATCGCCTTCACCGCCGCCGCGGATCTTCAGGTAGCCATCCTTCATTTCCAGCTGGCCCTGGAACAGCTCGGTGTTCGGCTTGTGGCCGATGGCGATGAATACGCCCGCGAGGTCCAGCGTGTTCTCTTCACCAGTGAGGGTGCTCTTGAGGCGAACGCCGGTCACGCCGCTGGCGTCGCCGAGCACTTCCTCGAGGGTGTGGTTCCAGTGCAGGCGAATGTTGCCGTTGGTCGCCTTGTCCATGATCTTGTCCTGCAGGATTTTCTCCGAGCGGAGCTTGTCGCGGCGGTGGATCAGGTGGACTTCCTTGGCGATGTTGGACAGGTACAGCGCCTCCTCGACCGCGGTATTGCCGCCACCGATCACCGCGACCACCTGGTTGCGGTAGAAGAAGCCGTCACAGGTGGCGCAGGCGGATACGCCGCGACCGGCGAACGCTTCTTCGGAGGGCAGGCCGAGATACTGCGCCGAAGCGCCTGTTGCGATGATCAGCGCATCGCAGGTGTAGACGCCGCTGTCACCGCGCAAGGTGAACGGGCGCTGCTGCAACTCGGCTGTATGAATGTGATCGAAGACGATCTCGGTGTCGAAGCGCTCGGCGTGTTTCTGCATGCGCACCATCAGATCCGGGCCGGTCAGGCCTTCAACGTCGCCAGGCCAGTTGTCGACCTCGGTGGTGGTGGTCAGCTGGCCGCCGGGCTGGATGCCGGTGATCATCAGTGGCTTCAGGTTGGCGCGGGCAGCGTATACCGCAGCGGTATAACCGGCCGGGCCCGAGCCGAGGATGATCAGACGCGAATGCTTGACTTCACTCATAAAAAGCCCTCATAAGCCTTTGTTGCAAATAGAGAAGCGTGCTCCAGTCGAGCCGCGCCGGGAAATCGGGCGTTTATGCTACACCGAAGCATCGGCAAAAGCCCAAGCCGCCGCGGAACCCGCATGCCATCGAATCGACAAACCCGTACAATGCCGGGGTTCTGGCTGACTACGGTTCATCGCGCCGCAGGCGCAGGAAAGAAAGCGTTTTGAAGAATTCCTCATCTACCGCGCCGGCAACTGTCTGGCGACAACAATTGCACTATCGCCTCAAGGAAGGCGCGTTGATAGCGCTCGGTGCGCTCTGCGTCTACCTGTGGATGGCACTGCTGACCTACGATCCGGGCGATCCGGGGTGGACCCACACGAGCAACGTCGATCAGGTGCGCAACGCCGCGGGGCGCGCGGGCGCCTGGTTCGCCGACGTGCTGTTCATGGCGCTGGGCTACTTCGCATACCTTTTCCCGCTGCTGCTGGGCGTCAAGACCTGGCAGGTGTTCCGCACCCGTCACCAGCCCTGGGTGTGGAATGGCTGGCTGTTTTCCTGGCGGCTGATCGGCTTGGTGTTTCTCGTGCTGTCCGGTTCGGCACTCGCCTATATCCATTTTCAGGGCGGCGAAGCCTTGCCGGCATCCTCAGGCGGTGCGCTGGGCGAAAGCCTTGGCCAATTGGCGGTGCAGACGCTCAACGTGCAGGGCAGCACGCTCGCCTTGCTGGCGTTCTTCCTGTTCGGGCTGACGGTCTTTACCGACCTTTCCTGGTTCAAGGTGATGGACATCACCGGCAAAATCACGCTCGACCTGCTGGAGCTGATCCAGAGCTTCTTCAGCCGCTGGTGGAGTGCCCGCGCCGAACGCAAGCAGCTGGTCGCACAGCTGCGCGAGGCGGACGACGTGGTGAGCGAGGTGGCCGCGCCGATGGTGCGCGACCGGCGCGAGCAGGCGAAGGTCAAGGAGCGCATCATCGAGCGCGACGAGGCACTGGCCAAGCACATGAGCGAGCTGGAGAAGCGCCCGGCCCCGGTGATCACACCGCCCGCACCGCCCAAACCGGCCGAGCCGAGCAAGCGCGTACTCAAGGAGAAGCAGGCGCCGCTGTTCGTTGACACCGCGGTCGAAGGCACTCTGCCGCCGATTTCCATCCTCGATGTAGCCGAGAAGCAGCAGAAGCAGTATTCGCCGGAGTCTCTCGAGGCCATGTCGCGGCTGCTGGAGATCAAGCTCAAGGAGTTCGGCGTCGAGGTGGTGGTCGAGTCGGTTCATCCAGGCCCGGTGATTACCCGTTTCGAGATCCAGCCTGCGGCCGGCGTCAAGGTCAGCCGCATCTCCAATCTGGCCAAGGACCTGGCGCGTTCGATGGCCATGGTCAGCGTGCGCGTGGTCGAGGTCATTCCTGGCAAGACCACCGTGGGCATCGAGATTCCCAACGAGGATCGGCAGATCGTCCGTTTCTCCGAGGTGCTGTCGTCAGCGCCTTATGACGACGCCAAGTCGCCGGTCACCCTGGCGCTCGGTCACGATATCGGCGGCAAACCGGTCATCGCCGACCTGGCGAAGATGCCGCACCTGCTGGTGGCCGGTACCACCGGTTCCGGTAAGTCGGTGGGGGTCAATGCGATGATCCTGTCGATTCTGTTCAAGTCGACGCCGGAAGAGGCGCGACTGATCATGATCGACCCGAAGATGCTCGAGCTGTCGATCTACGAGGGCATTCCGCACCTGCTTTGCCCAGTGGTCACCGACATGAAGGAGGCTGCCAACGCGCTGCGCTGGAGCGTGGCCGAGATGGAGCGGCGCTACAAGCTGATGGCCGCCATGGGCGTGCGCAACCTGGCGGGCTTCAACCGCAAGATCAAGGAAGCGGAAGAGGCCGGAACGCCGCTGCACGACCCGCTGTACAAGCGCGAGTCGATGGATGACGAGCCGCCTTATCTGAAGAGCCTGCCGACCATCGTGGTGGTGGTCGACGAGTTCGCCGACATGATGATGATCGTCGGCAAGAAGGTCGAAGAGCTGATCGCCCGCATCGCGCAGAAAGCGCGGGCCGCGGGGATCCATCTGATTCTCGCCACCCAGCGTCCGTCGGTGGACGTGATCACCGGTCTGATCAAGGCCAACATCCCGACGCGCATGGCCTTCCAGGTGTCGAGCAAGATCGACTCGCGCACCATCCTCGACCAGGGCGGCGCCGAGCAGCTGCTCGGTCACGGTGACATGCTCTACCTGCCGCCGGGCACCGGCCTGCCGATCCGCGTGCATGGTGCGTTCGTCTCCGATGACGAGGTGCATCGTGTGGTCGAAGCCTGGAAAGCCCGCGGAGCGCCCGACTACATCGAGGACATCCTGGCCGGCGTGGAAGAGGCTGGTAGCGGCTTCGAAGGCGGTAGTGGCGAAGGTGGAGGCGAGGGCAGCGAGGAAGACCCGCTGTACGACGAGGCCGTCCGCTTTGTCACCGAAAGCCGCCGCGCGTCGATCTCCGCCGTGCAGCGCAAGCTGAAGATCGGCTACAACCGCGCCGCACGCATGATCGAGGCCATGGAAATGGCCGGCGTGGTGACATCCATGAATACCAACGGCTCGCGCGAGGTCATCGCGCCGCCACCCATGCGCGATTGAATCGCTTCGAGGGCTACATGCAATTGATCCGTTTGCTGTGTGCATCTGTCCTGATGGTCGCTCTGGTACCGGCCCACGCCGACCAGGCGGCTTCTACCAAACGCCTGACCGGCCTGCTCAACCAGGCCGAAACCCTAACTGGCCGCTTCTCGCAGCTCTCGCTCGACGGCAGTGGCACCCAGCTGCAGGAGACCTCCGGAGAGCTGGCGCTCAAGCGTCCCGGCCAGTTCCGCTGGCACACCGATGCGCCGATGGAGCAGCTGTTGGTGTCCAATGGCAAGAAGGTGTGGCTGTATGACCCGGATCTCGAGCAGGTCACCATCCAGGAGCTCGACCAGCGCCTGACACACACACCGGCTTTGCTGCTGTCCGGCGACGTCTCCACCATCAGCGAGAACTTCGAGGTCTCGCACAAGGAGGCAGGGGATGTGGTGGACTTCACCCTCAAGCCCAAGGCAAAGGACACCCTGTTCGACAACCTGCGGCTGTCCTTCCGCGGTGGCGTGATCAATGACATGCAGCTGATCGACAGTGTCGGTCAGCGCACCAATATCCTCTTCATGGGGGTGAAGATGAATCAGCCGCTCAAGGCCGACCTGTTCACCTTCGAGATTCCCGAAGGGGCCGACGTCATCGCCGAGTGATCGGCGTTCGGCATCCGTTTTTCACGGCGGGCCCGCCTGGCGGGCCGCTGCAATCGAGGTAATCCTGCCGGCAATGGACCTGTTCAGCCGCGAACCCGTCGCCCAGCCACTTGCCGCGCGTCTGCGCGCAGCCAGCCTCGACGAATACGTCGGGCAGGAACATCTGCTTGCCCGCGGCAAGCCGTTGCGCGAGGCGCTGGAGCAGGGCGCGCTGCATTCCATGGTGTTCTGGGGCCCACCCGGTGTAGGCAAGACGACCCTGGCGCGGCTCTTGGCCAAGGTTTCCGATGCCCATTTCGAGACGGTTTCCGCCGTGCTCGCCGGGGTCAAGGAGATTCGCCAGGCGGTGGAAATCGCCAAGCAGCAGGCGGCGCAGTACGGCCGGCGGACCATCCTGTTCGTCGACGAAGTGCACCGCTTCAACAAGTCTCAGCAGGATGCCTTCCTACCCTATGTGGAAGACGGCACGCTGATTTTTATCGGCGCCACCACCGAAAACCCCTCTTTCGAACTCAACAACGCCTTGCTCTCGCGGGCCCGCGTCTATGTGCTGAAAAGCCTGGACGAAGCGGCCTTGCGCAAGCTGGTGACGCGCGCGCTGACCGAGCCCAAGGGCCTCGGCGAGCTCCATCTCACGCTGCCGGAAGAGAGCTTCCAGATGCTGCTGGCGGCGGCGGATGGCGATGGGCGGCGGCTGCTCAATCTTCTGGAGAACGCCTCCGACCTGGCCGAGCAGGGTGGCGTCATCAGCACCGACCTGCTGCAGGATCTGCTGGGCGACAGTCGCCGTCGTTTCGACAAGGGTGGCGAGGCCTTCTACGACCAGATATCGGCGCTGCACAAATCGGTGCGCGGCTCGAATCCGGATGCTGCGCTGTACTGGTTTGCGCGCATGCTCGATGGCGGCTGCGACCCGCTGTACATCGCCCGCCGAGTGGTGCGCATGGCCAGCGAAGAGATCGGCAATGCCGACCCCCGCGCGCTGCCGCTGTGCCTGAACGCCTGGGACGTGCAGGAGCGCCTGGGCAGCCCGGAAGGGGAGCTGGCCGTGGCGCAGGCAATCGTCTATCTCGCTTGCGCGCCGAAGAGCAATGCGGTCTATACCGCGTTCAAGGCGGCCATGCGCGACGCGGCGGAAAACGGCTCTCAGGAAGTGCCGCTGCATCTGCGCAATGCGCCGACCAGGCTGATGAAGGAGCTGGGCTACGGCAACGAGTACCGTTATGCCCATGACGAGCCGGACGCCTATGCCGCCGGTGAGGATTACTTTCCCGAGACCATGGAGCCGCGTCGCTACTACCACCCTGTGCCTCGCGGCCTGGAAAGCAAGATCCGCGACAAGCTGGAGCACCTCGCCCGACTCGATCGCGAAAGCCCGATCCAAAGGAGAAAGGAATGATCCGCATGGCTTTCGCCGTCGCCTGCGGCGGCGTGATCGGAACCCTGCTGCGCTTTGCGCTCGCGACCTGGGTCAGCGCCCAATGGCCGCGGCATTTCTATCTGGCCACCCTGGCGGTGAACCTGCTGGGCTGCCTGCTGATCGGCTATCTCTACGCCACCTTTCTCGCCCGGCCGGATATTTCGCCGGAGCTGCGTGGTGCACTGATCATCGGCTTTCTTGGCGCACTCACGACGTTCTCCAGTTTTTCGCTGGATGCACTGCGCCTGCTGGAAAGCGGCCAGCTGGCGACTGCCTTCGCCTACGTCGGCGGCAGCGTGCTCGGTGGTCTGCTCGCGGCCTGGGCGGGTCTGGCGCTCGCCAGGTTATGAACCGACGGCCGTTCACAGTAAACTTCGCTCCCTCTTCGCCCTTCATCCAAGCTTTCACAGACGAGACCCACCATGCTTGATTCGAAACTGGTACGCACTCAGCTACAGGACGTGGCGGCCCGCCTGGCCACCCGTGGCTACCAGCTGGACGTGGCGCGCATCGAAGCGCTGGAGGCCCAGCGCAAGACCGTGCAGACCCGCACCGAACAACTCCAGGCCGAGCGCAATGCGCGTTCCAAGTCCATCGGCCAGGCCAAGCAGCGCGGTGAGGACATCGCCCCGTTGCTCGCCGATGTGGATCGCATGGGCAGCGAACTCGAATCCGGCAAGCAGGAGCTGGACCGCATCCAGAGTGAGCTGGACCAGCTGATGCTGAGCATCCCCAACCTGCCGCACGAGTCCGTGCCGGTCGGTGCGGACGAGGAAGAGAACGTCGAGGTTCGCCGCTGGGGCACGCCGAAGGCCTTCGACTTCCCGGTGCAGGATCATGTCGCCCTGGGCGAGCAGCACGGTTGGCTGGATTTCGAGACCGCCGCCAAACTGTCCGGCGCCCGCTTCGCCCTGATGCGTGGGCCGATCGCCCGCCTGCATCGCGCCCTGGCGCAGTTCATGATCGATCTGCACACCCGTGAGCATGGCTACGAAGAGGCCTATACCCCCTACCTGGTGCAGGCGCCTGCGCTGCAGGGCACCGGTCAGCTGCCGAAATTCGAGGACGATCTGTTCAAGATCAGCCGCGAAGGCGAGGCAGACTTCTACCTGATCCCGACCGCAGAAGTGTCGCTGACCAACATCGTGGCCGGCGAGATTCTCGATGCCAAGCAACTGCCGCTGAAGTTCGTCGCCCACACGCCGTGCTTCCGCAGCGAGGCCGGCGCCTCCGGGCGCGATACCCGCGGCATGATCCGTCAGCACCAGTTCGACAAGGTCGAGATGGTGCAGATCGTCGAGCCGTCGAAGTCTTTCGAGGCGCTGGAGGAGCTGACCGGCAACGCCGAGAAGGTGCTGCAGTTGCTCGAGCTGCCTTACCGTGTGTTGTCACTGTGCACCGGTGACATGGGCTTCGGCGCAACCAAGACCTACGACCTGGAAGTCTGGGTGCCGAGCCAGGACAAGTACCGCGAGATTTCTTCCTGCTCCAACTGCGGTGACTTCCAGGCGCGGCGCATGCAGGCGCGCTATCGCAATCCGGAAACCGGAAAGCCGGAGCTGGTCCATACGCTCAACGGCTCGGGGCTGGCCGTCGGCCGTACGCTGGTCGCCGTGCTGGAGAACTACCAGCAGGCCGACGGGCGCATTCTGGTGCCCGAGGTGCTGAAGCCGTACATGGGCGGCATCGAAGTCATCGGCTGAGGCTTCGGCGCGCTGCGTCAACGCGGTCCTGGCATCAGGCTGGATCCTTGATCTTCGACAAGGGGCATCGCGGCCGTAATGGCTGTGATGCCCATACCTCAAACGACCTCCCAGGATTCGCCCATGGAATACCTCCCGCTGTTCCACAACCTCAAGGGCCGCACGGTGCTGATCGTCGGCGGCGGCGAGATCGCACTGCGCAAGGCGCGACTGCTGAGCGACGCGGGGGCACGCTTGCGGGTGGTGGCGCCGAGCATCGAGGCGCAGTTGGTCGAGCTGGTGCACGCGGGCGCTGGGGAATGCCTGGATCGCGGTTACGACCGGCAGGATCTGCAGGGTTGTGTGCTGGCCATCGCGGCGACCGATGACGAACCGCTGAACGCTACGGTGTCGCAGCATGCCAATGCGCTTGGCGTTCCGGTGAACGTGGTCGACTCGCCGCAGCTGTGCAGCGTGATCTTCCCGGCCATCGTCGATCGCTCGCCGCTGGTGGTCGCCGTTTCCAGTGGTGGCGACGCACCGGTGCTGGCGCGGCTGATCCGTGCGCGTATCGAGACCTGGATCCCGGCAGCCTACGGTCAGCTGGCCGGGCTGGCAAAACAGTTTCGTGCCCAGGTCAAGGCCAGGTTCGCCAACGTGCAGCAACGGCGGGTGTTCTGGGAGGAGGTGTTTCAGGGGCCTATCGCCGAGCAGGCGCTGGCCGGGCGGACCGCCGAGGCCGAACGGCTGCTGGCCGAGAAGCTTGCCGGCGCGGCGCCTAAGGCGCTGGGCGAGGTTTATCTGGTCGGTGCCGGTCCCGGTGATCCGGACCTGTTGACGTTCCGTGCCCTGCGTCTGATGCAGCAGGCCGATGTAGTGCTTTACGACCGACTGGTCGCCCCGGCGATCATCGACCTGTGCCGGCGCGATGCCGATCGCATCTACGTCGGCAAGCAGCGTGCGGATCATGCCGTGCCGCAGGAGCAGATCAACCAGCAGCTGGTGACACTGGCCAAGCAGGGCAAGCGCGTGCTCAGGCTGAAGGGCGGCGACCCGTTCATCTTCGGCCGCGGTGGCGAGGAAATCGAAGAGCTGGCCGCACATGGCGTGCCGTTCCAGGTAGTGCCGGGTATCACCGCTGCCAGTGGCTGCGCGGCCTATGCCGGTATTCCGCTGACCCATCGTGACCATGCCCAGTCGGTACGTTTCGTCACCGGGCATCTCAAGGATGGCAGCTGCGATCTGCCCTGGTCCGAGCTGGCCGCGCCGGCGCAGACGCTGGTGTTCTACATGGGGCTGGTGGGGCTGCCGGTGATCTGCCAGCAGCTGATCGCTCATGGACGGTCGGCGGAAACACCCGCCGCGCTGGTGCAGCAGGGCACCACCAGCAACCAGCGTGTCTTCACTGCTACGCTGGGGACACTGGCCGAGCGCATCGCACAGGAAGACGTGCAGGCACCGACGCTGCTGATCGTCGGCGAAGTGGTGCAGCTGCGCGAGAAGCTCGCCTGGTTCGAAGGGGCGCAGGCGGCGGGTCGATAGGGCTGGCTGCTGCCTGCGCCGTGTTCAGCGGCGCAGGTAGGCGGTGAAGTCGATGTCGCCGGCGGAAAGGATCGCCTGGACCCGGTTGTGCACGTTGAGCTTGCGCAGGATCGCCGATACGTGGGCCTTTACCGTGGTCTCGGCGATGTCCAGGTTGTAGGCAATCTGCTTGTTCGATTCGCCCTTGGTCATGCGCTCGAGTACCAGCAATTGCTTGCGCGTCAGCGCCTGCAGCAGCTCCGGCGGGATGGAGGGCTCGCTGTGGTGCGAGTGGCGGCTCGGGCTCTTCTGGCTGCGAATGATGTCCGACGGTAGGTAGACATTGCCATTGAGGATCTGCTCGATGGCTTCGGTCATCTGTGCACGCGGCGAAGACTTGGTGATGAAGCCGACCGCGCCATAGGTGATCGCCTGCAGCACGATCTGCTTGTCCTGCTCGGCCGAGACGATCACCACCGGAATGGTCGGCGCCTCGTTGCGCAGGTTGATCAGGCCGTTCAGCCCGTGCATGCCGGGCATGTTCAGGTCCAGCAGCACCAGATCGAGATCATCGTGCTCCAGCGTCAAGGCAAGCGCGCTGTCGAGATCGGCAGTCTCGAGGATTTCGCGGTCGGGAAAGCCGTCGCGGATGACGTTATGGATGGCTTCACGGAACAGCGGGTGGTCGTCCGCAATCAGGATCTTGTACAAGGCCGGTCACCTCTTTGTTGTGATTATGGTGGGGCGTGCTCGCGCGCGGTAGGTCAGTCGTCGCCAGGCAGCGGCTCCGGTGTCGCCGGGTGCAGCGGCAGTCCCGCCTGCTCCCAGCCGTCCACTCCGTCGCGATACCAGTACAGGCGTTTATAGCCCAAGGCATGGGCGCGCCTGGTTGCGTTCCAGCCCAGCCAGCAATCGGAGCGGCAGTAGAACACCAGCGGTCGCTCGGTATCGCCCTGGCTGAGTCGTTTCAGGTTGTCACTGAAGTAGCTTGCCCATTCGGGCTGCAGATTTCCATCGCCGGTGTTGGCCAGCCAGATGCTGCCCGGCAGGTTGGCGTGGGGCTCGCTGTCGACGAAGCGACCAGCCAGCCACTGGCTGCGATAGACGTCCACCAGCACCACGTCAGGCTCCTTTGCCAGCAATGTCTGGAGTGCCGCGGTATCCAGTGTCTGCGCGCCCTCGGCGGTTGCCGGCGTCGGGCTGCGGTATTGCGTCTGGCGGTAACCCTCGGCAGAGAACAGGGCGAGCTGCTCTTCGGCCACGGCAGTCACGGACATGCCGAAACCAGGCAGCGCGGCGATCAGCAAGGGCAGCAGCGACCTGAACATAGTCCGTATTCCTTAGGGTTTGGGTGGGTCGATTACAGAACAATGGCCACGTCTTTGAAATCCTACGATGGAGGGGAGAACCGGTACCAAAGTAGTAGTCGTCTCATGCCGACCGGCGCAACGCGGCGTGCTGCGGGTTGAAGCTGAGCACTGCGAGCAGGCTGAAGATGACGGTCAGCCCGAGGCACACCAGCAACGCAGTAGGCGCCAGGCGCAGGTACAGGGCGTTGCGCACCAGTTCCACGGCATGGGTGAACGGGTTGATGGCGCAGATCCAGTACAGCCATTCGCTGGCTTCGCGCATCTTCCACAGCGGATACAGCGCCGAGGACAGGAAGAACATGGGGAAGATCACGAAATTCATGACCCCGGCGAAGTTCTCCAGCTGGCGGATGCCGTTTGACAGCAGCAACCCCAGGGCACTCAGCATCAGCGCCACCAGCAGCAGGGCGGGCAGGGCGACCAGCAGACCCAGCGGCGGCGGTTGCACGCCGTAGAACCAGGCAATGGCGAGGAAGGCATAGACCTGCAGCAGTGAGATCAGCGCCGTGGCCAGCAGCTTGCTGGTGAGCAGGAAGCTGCGCGGTAGCGGGCTCGTCAGCAAGACACGCATGCTGCCCATCTCGCGGTCGTAGACCATCGACAGCGAGCCCTGCATGCCGTTGAACAGTAGGATCATGCAGGCCAGCCCCGGCACGATGTAGGTCTCGTAGGTGATGTAGGTGTCGTACGGTTCGATGATGGCGATGCCCAGTGCCGCGCGAAAGCCGGCGGCGAACACCACCAGCCAGAGTAGCGGGCGCACCAGCGCGCTGAGAAAGCGCGAGCGCTGCTGGACGAAACGCAGCCACTCGCGCAGGACGATGCCGCGCAGGCATTCCCAATAGGCCGTCATGAGTGTTTCGCTCCAGAGGCGAGCCCCGTGCTTTCGCCAGCGGGCTCGGTTGTTTTCGGCGGCATGGCTGCGGACCGATGTGCTGCTCCATCGAGCCCTGCGCCTTGCGCGTCGCTCCCGGTCAGCCGTGCAAAGCTCGCTGCCAGATCCTCGCCATCGAGGGCGAGGCTCGCCACGCTGCCCTGAGCGACCAGACGGCCGCGATTGAGCACCAGCAGATCGTCATCGGCCTGGACCTCATCGAGCAGGTGAGTGGTCCAGAGCACGCTCATGCCCTCGTCACGGCAGAGCGCTCGCACATGCTGGTTGAGTGCCTGGCGGCTGGCAGGGTCGAGGCCTGCACTGGCCTCGTCGAGCAACAGCAACTCGGGGCGATGCAGCAACGCGCGGGCGATCTCGACGCGTCGGCGGTGACCGCCGTTGAGTTCACGCACCTTGCTGCGGCGCCGTTCGCCGAGCTGTTGGCGCTGCAGCTCGAGTTCGATGCGTTCATTCGCCAAGGCCCGCGGCATGCCGTGCAGGGCGGCGTGGTAGCGCAGGTTCTGCTCGACAGTCAGGTCCAGGTCCAGCGTGCTCTGCTGGAACACCACGCCGAGGCGGGCGAGCGCCTGGCGCGGCGCCTCGCGCAGACCGAAGCCGGCGATGCGGATCTGCCCCCGTTGCAGGTCGTACAGGCGCGTGAGCAGGGCGATCAATGTCGACTTGCCCGCGCCGTTCGGCCCCAGCAGTGCGGTGAATCTCCCTTTGGCGGCGGCGAAACTGACACCGTCCAGCGCACGTCGCGCGCCATAGGCGAAGGCCACGTCGCTGACCTCCAGCGCGCTCATGGCGTGACCACCACACCCCAGGGGTAGCGACCGACCTTGATCGACTTGGTGACCTTCAGCTTGGCCACATCGATCACCGAGACGTCGCCGCTGACGCCGTTGGTGGTCAGCAGGAGGCTCTCGTCGGGGTTGAACGCCATGTGCCAGACGCGTCGACCGACCAGCAGATAGTCCAGCACCTCGTAGGTCTTCGCATCGACCACCGCGATGTGGTTGGCCGGGCCCAGTGCGATGAAGGCGTATTTGCCGTCGGAAGTGAGCTTGATACCCACCGGTTGAACCTTGTCCGGGTGCACGCCCTTGATCTTGAAGGTCAGGGTCTTGAGGATTTCGCGCTTGTCCACGTCCACCACGCTGACCGTTCCGCCGATCTCGGCCGAGGCCCAGAGCAGCTTGCTGTCCTTGGTGAACTCGACGTGGCGAGGGCGCTGGTCGACCAGGGTGTTGTCCACCAGCTGGTTGGTACTGGTGTCGATCCAGTGCAGCATGTTGGTGGTTTCGCTGGTGTTGACTGCCCATTTGCCGTCCGGGCTGACTGCCATGCCCTCCGGCTCGACGCCGACATCGATCTGCGCGAGCACCTCTTCCTTGTCGACATCGACCACGGTGACCAGCGCATCGTCCTCGTTGGAGATGTACAGCCACTTGTTGTTGGGGTGCAGGGCGAACTGCTCGGGGTCCGCGCCGGACGGCAGCTGCTTGATGATCTGGCGGGTGGCCAGATCCATCACCTGCACGGTGTCCGAATCGCTGGCACAGATGTAGAGCAGCTTGTTGTCATGGGAGAGGGTGAGGCCGCGCGGGCGCATTCCGACCTGCAGCGTCTCGACGGTCTCCATCTTGTCGAGATCGATGACGCTGATGCTGTCGTCCTTCTCGTTGGAGACATAGGCGGTAGCCGCGGCTGCGGAGCCGCTGGCGAAGACCAGGGCCAGAGTGATCGCAGAGGCAAGGGCAGTTCTGGGCATGTTTGGGCTCTCTTGTCGTTATTCTGTTGTGCGGGTGGCATCCAGCCGCATGAGGTACTCGGCGGCTTCCTGCTGACCACCGGCCGCGGCACGTTCCAGCCAGGCGCGTGCGGCATCGGGATCGGCGTCGACGCCGCGGCCTTCGGCCAGGGCCACACCCCAGTGATAGCGCGCCAGGCTGACGTAGCTCGCGCCATCGGGCTGCTCGGCGCCCTGCCTGAGCAGGGCGGCGGACTTCCGCAGATCCGTGTCGACGCCATTGCCGCTTTCGTACATCTGCGCCAGCGAGATCAGCGAATAGACATCGTTCCAGCGCGCCACGCAGTCCTCGAAGATCTGCCGGGCGGCGTCGAAGTTGCCGGTCTTGGCGGTGACGTAGCCGTACAGGCATTTGATCCGCTTGGGGCTGTCGATATAGGCCTCGTAGCCCATCTCGTCGGCGTGCACGGGCAGAGTGGTCAGGGTGAGCAGGGCGATCAGCCGGTGTCTCATGGGCGGACCTCGCTCAAGCGGCAACGGCTTTCCGGTGCATCGAGGCCCAGGGTGTCCAGCTCGCTGGTGGGATGCAGAAAGCCGTCCTGCGGCGAGTTGGAAACCAGTGCGCGTGGGTGCACCAGCGGGATCGGCTGGCGCAGCTGGCCGTCCCAGGCGCGATAGCTCAGCTTGCGGCCCTTGAAGCCGTCGAGCGGTAGTTCGCCACTGAGCGACAGCTGGCGGATCGCCGCGGCGTCGGTGCTGCGCAGGCGCGTGACGGCCGCGGCGAGGCTGCGCACACCCATCCAGGCGGCGAAGTCGCGATCGTTCATCCAGCGGTTGGCATGAGCCTCGAAACGCTTCTGCAGCTGCGCGGCGCCGTAGGTCTCGACGGTCTTGTGCCAGCCGGTTGCGGTCAGACCCTGAGTGCCGGCAACCGGGCGCGGCAACCAGGTCTGGTAGGGCACGTACTCGCCGAAGTCGCCGCGCTCGTCGGCCACCAGCACCACGTCATACTCGGCGGCCTGGGTGAACAGCGGCATCTCCGCCTGGGCGCTGCGGCGCTGGTCGTTGTCGAAGCTCCAGGGCTTTTCCACCAGGATGCGGTGGCCGAAACGCTTGGCCGCGCGCCTCAGCGCCTCGGCGTAGGCCTGGTCGTCTTCGGTAGGGCCGACGATCAGCATCCAGCGGTTCCAGCGCCGCGCGGCGAGAAACTGGCCAAGGGCGTCGGCGAGCATATTTCGACTGGGCAGCGTATGCAGCACGTTGACCTGACAGTTCTGGCTGCGCAGCGCATCGTCCGCGGTACCGGCGTTGATCAGCAGGCTGTCCGGCATCGCTTCGGCGAGCTGGCGCAGCGTCGCGGCCGGCACGTTGACCACGAACAGGCGCAGCCCGTCGGCATGCTGCCGGGCTGCCTGCTGCAGCAGGTCGTCGGAGGTTTCGCTGGTCACGGCGTCCAGCACGTAGCTGTGCTTGAGGAAGCGCCCGGTGCTGTTGCTGTCGGTGATGGCGAGTTCGGCCCCGCGCAGGCCGGCGTCCTCCGGTTTGGGGATCACGTTGGAGAGCAGCGGACCGGGATCGGGGCGGTAGCCGAGATAGCCGATACGCACCTCAAGCTCGGCCCCGGCAGCCGCCAGAGCGAAGGGCGCGCAGCAGGCGAGGGCGGCCAGCAAACCGGCTCGTCGTAATACGTGGCGCATGGGCAGCTCCTGTGACGTTGCAGGCAGCATAGGAACCATGGCGGAGCGGGGGAATATGCAGAAAGTACCGGCGGGGCGGTACCAAGGTAGTAGAGAAGCGGCGCAAGGGCGCCGCTTCTCCTTGATCGACTAGCGTACCGAGCGGACCTTGAAGCGTCCGACCTGCTCGATCATCTGCCGCGCCTGCTGCGTCAGTTCCTGAGCCGCCTGGGTCGATTGATCCGAGTTCGAACTGTTGTGGTGCACCACTTCATCGATCTGGCCGATGGCCTGGCTGACCTGTTCGATGCCGGACGCCTGCTGGCTCGAAGCCTGCGCAATCTCTTCCACGAGTTGCGATACCTGCGCTGCCCCGCGAACGATGGCCTCCAGCGCTTGCGCGGTGTCGTCGGTCAACTCCATACCCTTGACCGTCCGCGCGTTGGATTCCTGAATCAGGCGGGTCGAGCGTTGCGCGGCCTCGGCACTGCGTGCCGCGAGCTGTCGCACCTCGTCCGCGACCACGGCAAATCCGCGACCATGCTCGCCGGCGCGAGCCGCCTCGATGGCCGCGTTCAGGGCAAGCAGGTTGGTCTGTGTCGCGATCTCTTCGATCGCTCTGATGATGTTGGTGATATCCAGGCCGGACTGATTGATCTCCTGCATGGCGGCCTTCAACGTCGCCATCAGCTCATTGCCGCCTCGCGCCGAATGTTCGGATTTGCGCGAAAGACTGTTGGCTTCGTTCGCGTACTCGGAGGTCTGACGGATCTGTACCGCCATCTGGTTGATGGTGGCGCTGATTTCGGTGACGGCCGAGGCCGACTCGGTCGCGCCGGTGGATAGCTCGTGGCTCAGACGGGTGACCTGGCCGGCCTTGTCGTTGATGAGCCCGGAACTGAGCTGCACCTGGGAGACCAGCTCGTTCAGGTTGTCCACCATTCGTCGAAGGGCAAGGCCCAGCTGGTCGCGTTCGGATGCCAGACGGACCTCCACCGCCAGGTCGCCCTGAGAGATGCGCTCAGCGACATGCACCTGCTCCTGCAGACTGTCTGCCATGCGATCGAGGCTGGCCGAGAGCTGGCCTACTTCATCAGCGGAGCGATGGCCCAGGCGCTGCGAGAAGTCGCCTTTCTGGATCGCACCAGCCAGTTGTGCAGCTCTGCGGATGGGCAGGGCAATCGCGCGTGCCGAGAGCCATAGCGCAATCACTGCGAGTAGCGATATGACGACCCCGGCGCCGACCTGCTGCAGCATGCTTTGTTGGCTCTGCGCATCCATTTCGGCCTTGAGTTCGGTCGCCTTGGCCAGGACGATCTGCTTGTCGATCTTGAGCATCATCGACCAGGGTTTGCCGGTGCGGCCCAGGTGAATCGGCGCCAGGACAATCATCATTCCGTTGTCATCCAGCCGCGCAAGCCGTTCGCCTTTCTGGATCGAATCCAGGGCGGGCCGCCACGCGTCCGGCAGTACCTGCTGGAAATGCTGGCCGATCAGGTTGGGATACCGGCTCTCCGCCACGATCAAGCCCTGATCGCTCACGATCGCCACCTCACCCTGGCCCTCGAACAGCTTTGCGGAAACTTCCTGGCTGATGCGCTGGACGAAGTCGAGGTCATAGTCGGTACCGGCGACACCGAGGAAGCGACCGTCCGCGATGATTGGTACCGAGAGCGTCGCCAACCAGACCTGCCTGCCCTGTACGACATATGGCAGAGGGCCGAGCACGCTCTCCTTGAGGGTTTCCCGCGGGCCGATGTACCAGCCGCCTTTGAGCACGCCGTTGGGGTGCTTGTCCTGGGTGTCGTATTCCACCAATGGCTGGACGGCGATCTTGCCGTCTGCGCTTCGCGTCCAGTAAGGCGTGAAGCGTCCGGTCTGGGCGTTGTTGCCGTTCTGCCCGTCGGTGAAGAGGTAGTCCTGGCCGTCGATCGCGTCCGGTTCCCAGCACGAATAGGTTCCGTTGAAGTCCGGCTGACTCTTCAGCACGTTCAGCAAGACCGCGTTGACCTCGTCGCGGCCGACCTGCAATCCGCCGTTCTCCTTCGACTTGGCGACCGCGAAGGTGGTTGCCATGCTGCGCGCCGTTTCCAGCGCCTCGGTGAACTCAGTGCGGATCTCTTCGGCGTATTGGCCGGCGAGGTGTTGCAGGTTCTGCAACGCGTCTTCCTGTGCCTGCTGGCTGACACGGGTCGACACCAGATGCTGGGTGGAACTGGCCAGATAAACGCTGTAGCCGATCAAGATTCCCGCGGATATCAGCAGGCATAAGCCGCCGATAACCGCTATTCGCTGCTGGATGGATTTGAGAGGCATCACGGTACGACTCCTGATAACGCATGAGAAGACAGCTGCGGCGAGCCCTCGAGCGCGTGATCGCGTCTCGGCGGTTGCGCGAAATGGGTGATGTCCAATTGGCATCATTGATATCGAGATATTGCGGCCGGACCTCAGGGAAGTTGATCCGTACCTTGGTACCGATACTTTGGTAGCGGTATGGCTGTGGCGGGGCATGCGGCGGTCTTCCGGCCCGCGAGACCTGTGGCTGCCTTTGCGCTGAATCGAATGGCCGGCTGGCCCAGATTCCAATGCTGGCCGGGCTCGACGTGGCGACCTTTGCTGGCCGCGAGGCGCTACCAAGGTAGGAGGTGGTGGCGAGCGCGGCGCCTTAGGATGGGCACCGACAACAATAAAGAGGCCAGTGCCATGCCCACCTACAAAGCTCTGCTGCTCAACGTTCTGTTCATCGGCAGCCTGATCGGCTTCGATTGCAGCCACGCCGCCGGCGATCTCACACGCCGCACCCAGGCTCTGCCGGACCTGCGTTTCGGTTCAGAGGAAAGCGACTACGCCGTCTCGCAGAAGGAATACCAGCTGGAGACCGGTGTCGCTTACCAGCTCAAGGTCAGCTCCGATGGCCAGAAGGAATGCGCGTTCCAGGCTCCGGAGTTCGCCAAGTCGATCTTCTTGCGCAAGGTCGAGGCCGGCGGTGTGGAGATCAAGGCCATCACCCTGGTCGAGCTGGAGTTCGAGGATGCCGGCGAAGCCGAGATTTTCTTCCTGCCTGTCAAGCCTGGCAGCTACCCGTTCTACTGCAAGGGGCTCGAGGGCAAGGGCATGGAAGGCCGCTTCGTGGTCAAGTGAGGCGACACGCGTCCGGAGGTAGCCGATATGTCCGCGCTCTGGCGACTGAACCTGCTGGTGGCACTGTTCTTCGCCCTCGTGGCGATGGTCTGCCTGGCTGTGCTGCTGCGCCAGGCGAGCCACGACGTGCAGCGCGAACTGGATGCCGCGGCGGCCGTGGTTGCCTACCTCGGCGAGATGGCCGAGCGCGATCCCGCCACCTTGCGCCCCGAACTTACCGATAGCCTGCGGCACGTGCGGGTGCGCTGGCTGTCGCCCGGGCAGCCAGCGACAGACGGCGGCGATACGCTGCTTACCGACTGGCTCGGCACGTGGCTGTACCCGGCAGAGCTGGCCGCTCCCAGTGAGCTGCAGCTTCCCGGGGGCGAGCGCCTGCAGATCAGCGTCGATCCGAGCGACGAGGTCGAGGAAGTCAGGGATTCGCTGCTGCAGCTGCTGGCTCTTTTCGGAGTGGCCCTGCTGCTTTGCCTGTTGGCGATCCGTTGGGCGGTGCGCCCCGGCATGCGCGTGTTGGCAGAGCTGTTCGGCGCATTGGTGCGTATCGCCGACGGGCGGCTCGATACCCGGCTGCCGCCCCATCGCTTCGCCGAGGCGCGCGAACTCGCCGAGCGCTTCAATCACATGGCTGCCGCGCTGGAAGACACGCGAGCGGATAACGACCGGCTGACACAGGCGCTGCTCGCGCTGCAGGAACGCGAGCGCACCCGTCTGGCGCAGGCCCTGCATGACGACCTGGGACAGTACCTGGCAGGCATCCGCGCCCGGGCCTGCCTGTTGCGGGTCCAGGCGGAGCAGCCGGATGCCGTGCGTGAAACCGCGGCCCATCTCGAACAGCACAGCCTGGATCTGCAGAACGGTTTCCGCACCCTGGTGCGCGACCTCTACCCGGTGATGCTCGATCACCTCGAACTGGCCGATGCCATCGGCCAGCTTGCCGAGCAGTGGCAGAGCACCCAGGGGATCGAGTGCGAACTGCAGTTGCAGGGAGCACTGCCACCGCTGTCGATGGAGGCCAAGTTGCACCTGTACCGCATGGTGCAGGAGGCACTGACCAATGTGGCGCGCCATGCGCGTGCGACCCGCGTGCGACTGCAGCTACGGGCCGATCGCAACGGGGTGCGGCTGTTGCTGCGCGACGATGGCCATGGCTTGCCGCCTGAGCGGCTCGGGGTCGGTCTGCGTTCGATGGTGGAACACGCCCGCTGTCTCGGCGCGCGGCTGCGCATGCGCCATCGCCCGGGGCACGGCTGGGCGCTTTATCTGAATCTGCCTGTGGAAGGAGCGACGTGATGAAAATACTGCTGGTGGATGACCATGCGGTGGTGCGTCAGGGCTATGCCAGCCTGCTCAAGGCCCTGTTGCCCGAGGTGAGTGTCAGCGAAGCCGAAAGCGGCGAGCAGGCGCTGCAGCAGGTGCAGGAAAGCATTCCGAATCTGGTCGTACTCGATCTCGGCCTGCCGGGCATCAGTGGCCTGGAGACCTGCCGGCGCCTGCGCCAGCGATTGCCGCTGTTGCCGGTGCTGGTGTTCAGCATGCACGACGAGCTGGCGCTGGTGCGTCAGGCGCTGGACGCCGGCGCTTCGGGTTACCTGACCAAGCGTTGCGCGCCGGACGTGCTGGTCGAGGCGGTACGCAAGGTGCTCGCCGGGCAGACCTTCATCGAGCAGCCGCTGGCGACCGATCTGGCTTGTCAGCGGCCGTCGCGCTCCCCCGTCAAAGGACGGCTGACAGATATGACGCCGCGTGAAATGGAGATCTTCATCATGCTCGCCCGGGGCATCGGCAATCGCGAGATCGCCGAACGGCTGTGCATCAGCAGCAAGACCGTCTCCAATCACCTGGCGCTGCTCAAGAGCAAGCTCGAAGTCAGCTCCCAGGCTGAGCTGGTGCACCTGGCGATTGACCAGGGCCTGTTGCGCGTCGGCGACCACATGCTCTGCGAGGCCTGACGGCAGCACGGTACGGTCGCATTCATTTTTGCCGCGGTTCTTGCCGCGGCGACCTTCCTCTGGCAGCGCTTCGCTGCCGCTTCCCCGTCTTTCCACGGTCCGTACGGACGGGCGGCGCCTGCGCGCGCTGGAAGTCGTCGGCCGTTCTAGTCCACAGGACGTAGTACCAAGCGCCTGGCAATCGGGAAGATTTCCCGCCAGGGCCGGGAAATCTTCCCTGTCGGCGCAGCGGGGCACCTTTCGATAATCGCGCCTGGCCGCTTGCCATCATGCAGCGGCCCGGGCGGCTTGTCCGCCGCGCACCGCCAACAAGAACAAGGAACAACCATGTCGTATCTCTGCCGCAGCGCAATCCCCCGGCGCACGTTGCTGTCCCTTGCCATCGCCATCGCCAGCGTCCTGCCTGGCCTGGCGCATGCCGACGAAGCGTTCGATCTTGGTCGCGATGACGTGGTTGCCACGACTCCGTTGCCGGGCATCGATCTGCCCAGGGACCAGGTGCCGGCCAATATCCGGACACTGGATGACGAACAGCTGCGCAAGCTGGGCGGCCAGTCGCTCGCCGAGAAGCTGCAACGTGGCCTGCCCAGCGTCAACGTCAACGAAATCCAGGGCAATCCTTACCAGGCCGATCTCAACTACCGCGGCTTCACCGCCTCGCCGCTGCTCGGCACGCCGCAGGGGTTGTCCGTGTTTCTCGATGGTGTGCGGGTCAACGAAGCCTTTGGTGATGTGGTGCACTGGGACCTGATTCCCAGCACCGCCATCGCCGACATGCTGTTGGTCCCGGGCTCCAATCCGCTGTACGGCCTGAATACCCTGGGTGGTGCGCTGGCGCTGCAGACCAAGCGTGGCGATACGCATCCCGGTGGCTCGGCGGAACTCTATGGGGGTTCGTTCGGGCGCAAGGGCGGCGCATTGGAGCATGGCGGCAAGCATGAAGAGCTGTCCTGGTACCTGGCCGCGGAGGGCATGGAAGAGGACGGCTGGCGCGATCATTCGCCATCGGACGTGCGTCAGCTGTTCGGCAAGTTCGCCTGGACCACCGACACCACCGATGTGGCGCTGACCCTGGCTCATGCCGACAACGATCTGATCGGCAACGGCCTGATCCCTGAGAGCATGCACCACCGGAGCCGCCAAGCCATCTTCACCCATCCGGACCAGACCGAAAATCGCAGCCACCTGATGGCGCTCTCGGCCAGCCACTGGCTGAGCGACAGCGATCGATTCTCCGGCACCGTCTATTTGCGTCGTACCCGCACCGCAACGCTCAACGGCGACGGCAACGACGAATACGAGGATGAATATGAGCAATGGGAGGACGACGGCTTTGTGGGCGAGGCGCCAGAGAGCGGTGTGCTGAACCGCACTCGCACCGCTCAGCGTGCGTTCGGCCTGGCCTTGCAATGGACGCATTACGTCGGCGCTCACCAGTTCGCCGTGGGCCTTACCCACGACAACACGCGCGCCAGCTTCCATCAGAGCGAGCAGGGCGGTGAGCTGACCGATTCACGCGGCATCAGCGCCACAGAAGAGGAGGAACAGGCCAACAGCTTGCTGGGTCGCACCCGCACTTCCAGCCTCTACGCGACCGACACCTGGTCACTGACGGATGACCTGCAGCTCACCGGCTCGCTGCGCTACAACCGTACCCGGGTGGTCAATGCCGATCGAATGGGGGACGCGCTCGATGGTGACTTCACCTATCGCAAACTGAACCCGGCGCTCGGCTTCGCCTGGCAACTGCAGCCGGCTGTGACCCTGTATGGCGGCTTCACCCAGGGCAACCGCGCGCCGACCCCCATCGAACTCGGCTGCGCCGACCCGGACAACCCCTGCAGCCTGCCCAACGCCATGGCCGCCGATCCCTTCCTGAAGCAGGTGGTGACACGCACCCTCGAAGTCGGTGTGCGCGGCGAGCTGGCTGGCGGAACGCGCTGGAACGCCACGGCCTTCCGCAGCATGAACCATGACGACCTGCTGTTCGTCGGCACCGGTGGCAGCATGGGATACTTCACCAACTTCGGGCGCACCCGCCGACAGGGCATCGAGCTGGGCCTGGCCGGCCAGCAAGGGCCGATCGACTGGCGACTGGATTACACCTATCTGCACGCCACCTTCCGCTCTGCGGCGTGCTTGCTTGCCGAGAACAACAGCACCGCGGGCGAGGGCGGCTGTCCGGACGACGAAATCCGCGTATCCAGCGGCGATTATCTGCCGGGTCTGCCGAAGCACCACCTCAAGCTGGGCCTGGGCTGGAATATCGATGAAAGGCTGCGCCTCGGCACCAGCGTGCTGGCGTACTCGTCGCAGTACGTACGTGGCAACGAGAACAACCGGCATCGGGCCAACGACGAGTTCGAGGGACGTGGCAGGCTTCCTGGCTATGCCGTGGTCAATCTCACTGCCGATTACCGGCTCGCACGTGACTGGACGCTGTTCGGCCGGGTCGACAACCTCTTCGACCAGCGCTACGCCACCGGCGGAGCGCTGGCAGAGAACCCGTTCGTGGGGGCCGGCAATGCCATCGAAAGTGACCCGGACGAATGGCGGCACGAACAGTTCATTGCCCCTGGTGCTCCGCGTGCCGGTTGGCTGGGCGTGCGTTACCGCTGGGATGCGCTCTGAGCGATCCGGACGCGCAGTCGCCTGCCGAGCGCCGCGCTGGGCAGGCCCACGAAGCGCTCATGGGCGATTGCTACGGCGGGCGTGCGCGCTTCGGAGGGCTTCAGGCGCAGCAGCCGTCATCGGGTAGCGAAGGTGCGACGGGCGCTTCGACGGGGTGGCCGAGCAAGCGTTGCGCCGCGAGCAGTCCCGCCTGCACGATCAGCGCGGCCGGGACCGCCTCATAACGTGTTTCGTTCAACTCAAGGGTCCGGCAGTTGGCCTCGCCGCACGCCGAACAGCATTTGCTCTGCCCGTGAGCTGCGCCCAGCCACTGCTCCAGCGGTACACCGGCGATCCAGATGCGATTCGATTCCAGCGGCGTCTGCGAGAAATCAGCCGGGGTGAGGGCGCAGGCCTCGACCCCCACCCTGACGCCGAACCGGCGCAACGCCTGCTGCAACCGACGGCTCGCCTGGCGTACCGCCTGCTCGGTGGCGCCACAGCGATCGCAGGTCTGGCCGCTGTCATTGACCAGGCGTTGCCAGCGAATCACCAGCGGGTCCAGCGTGGCGTCGGCGGTTGCGTTCTGTGCGCGCTGCGCGGCCATCAGCAGCTCCTGCTGGTGTTCTGCCGGCAAGGCGAGGAATACCTGCAGCGCGGCGTAGGCATCATTGGCCGCATAGGCTTGCTGCGCTTCGGTCAGTAGCGGATTGGCCCAGTTCGAGGTGGCCAGGCGGCGGGACTTGTCGATCTGCCTGCCCAGCACCGCAGCGACAGCGCCACGCAGGCCGACCTGGCCCTTCTTGCCCTGATAACGCAACAGCGAACCGAGATCGAGCAGGCTGTAAGCATGAATGCCCAGCCGTTGGTGCAGCCGTGAGCGGTCGGATTTCAGCCCGAACCCGATCTTCACCACCTGTGTCGCCTGCAGCACGGTGCGGGCCGCCTCGATGCAGCCGGGTAGTCCGACTCGCAGCAGGTAGGCTTTCGCCGGCGTGGCGAACTGGATGAGGTGCGGTCCGCTGGAAACTTCGCCGACCCTGAAGGTCGGCTTGGATTCGGTGTCGAAACCGATGCAGGGGCAGGCGAGAAGCTCCTGCGCAGCCGCGGAGAAGGCCTCGGCGCTCGCAGGCATGACGATGGCCTGATTCGGCAATCCCTGGAAGGCCGGCAGCCGCTCGACGTCCGACTGCACCGCGATGTGGATGATGGGCCTCTGGCTCAAGCGCTGATCCTCCGCCGGGTACATGCATCGCCCGATTGCGCTCGGGCCTGCCGGCAAGTGTAGGCGCTGGGCCGAGCGCAGCCCGTCATCAGTTCTTCAGCTGACTGGCGAACTGGCCGACCGCACTGACCACTCGCTGAGCGCCGTCCTGGATCTCGACGATGACCGCGCCGGCCTGGTTGGCGAATTCCAGGCCCTGTTCGGCCTGGTCTCGGCTGCTGGACATGCTGTGCACGGCAGCCTGGGCGAGGTCCTGGTTCTTCTGCACCACCCCGACGATTTCCTCGGCTGCCTTGCTGGTGCGCGCGGCCAGCTGACGCACCTCGTCGGCTACTACGGCGAAGCCGCGGCCCTGATCGCCGGCGCGAGCAGCTTCGATGGCGGCGTTGAGCGCCAGCAGGTTGGTCTGATCGGCGATCCCGCTGATGGTCTTGAGAATGGCACTGATCAGCTGCGACTGCTTGTCCAGCGCCTCGATGCCATCGGAAGCCTCTTGCATCTGCTGGGCAATGCGATGCATCACATCGACGGTCTGCTGGACCACCTGGGCGCCGCGCTGGGCACTGAGATCGGTGTGGTGCGAGGTGTCATAGGCGATGGTCGCGGCCTCGGCGACGGCCAGCTCGCGGTTGACCTGATCGGTGATCACGGTGGCGAACTTGATGACCTTGTAGAGCTTGCCGTAAGCATCGTGCACCGGGTTGTAGGAAGCCTCCAGCCAGACCGTCCGGCCATGGGCATCGATGCGCTTGAAGCGGTCCGCAATGTACTCGCCGCGGTTCAGGCTGGCCCAAAAATCCCGATAGGCAGCGGATTCGGCCTCTTCGCGTTCGCAGAACATGCGGTGGTGCTTGCCCTTGATCTGCTCGAGGCGATAGCCCATGCCGTCGAGGAAGCGCTGGTTGGCCGTGATGACATGCCCGCCCAGGTCGAATTCGATGACGGCGGTGGAGCGCAGCAGTGCATTGATCACGCTCTCGTGCTCGCGTGACGTCTCGATGGTGCGGGTCAGGTTGGTGGCGCACAGGGTGAAGTGGTGCAGCGTGCCATCGGAGCCCTTGATCGGTTGCCAGATGGAGCGCAGCCAGGCTTCCTGGCCATCGGCACGCACCAGGCGGTACGCCCCGCTGACATGCTCGGCACGCTGCATGGCGGTCTTGAGCCGTGAGTAGTTCGGTTCGCTACGAAACTGCTGGCTGAAGAAGCCATCGAGCGGACGGCCCATAAGGTCCTCGCGGCGATAGCCCATTTCGCTGATGAACAGCTCGTTGGCGTGCTGGATGCGTCCTTGCGGGTCCAATTCGAGGACCATCATTTCCCTGTACAACGAGTTCTTGATCTGCTGGTTGATTGCCGCGTCCTCGCGCAACTCAGCCAGTTCCCGTTTTAGGTTTTTGTTGAACATCTGTTTGGCATCCAGTGGAGGGCAAGACCGCCCAGTCACTGCATCGGCGCCGTTCTAGTTTTCCTGAGGCGCAGTGGCCACCCTTCGTTCTATCCCTCCGATTGAGCCCCTCAATCGAACGGGCACGGCGGTGCATCACTTTTCCCAGTCATGCGGGCAGTCCTTGCAGCCTTCCATATTGGTGCCCTGAAAGGTTGCGTAATGGCGGCGAGCACCGGTCAGTACAGCATCCGCCAGGTTGGCATCGTTGAGCTTGGCTTCCTGCAGATTGGCGTCGGTGAGGTCCGCCCCCATGAGGTCGGCCTTGCTCAGCCAGGTCATCTCCAGGTCGGCAGCGCGCAGGGTGCTACCATGCAGCTTCGCGCCGCTCATGCGCGCGAACTCCAGGTAGGCGCCGGTGAGGTCGGCCCCCTTGAACTGCGTGGCCTGGGCGAACAAGCCCCAGCCCTGGATGGCGATCAGCCTGGCCTCGGTGAAATTGGCCAGGCGCAGGTTGGCCTGTTGCAGGCTGGCGCGATTAAGCGTGGCGCCGGTGAGGTCGGCTTTTTCCAGATTGGCCAGGTCGAGGTTGGCGTGGCGCAGGTTGGCGCCGGAGAGGTTGGCGCCAGCGAGGTTGATCCGGCGCAGGTCCTGATTGCTGAGGTCGGCGCCGCGCAGGTCGGCGTTGGCGCATTGGCTGTCGGGCTGTAGCACGCAGCCGTTGACGGTCAAGGGGCCGTCATCCGCAGCGAAGACCGCAGCGCTGCTGAACAGCGCCAGTGGCAGAAGCAAACGGCAAGGGGCGTTCATGGGCGTCACCTGAGGCAGGAAATGAAAAGCGGTCGCGTGGCGTTTCTGGCCTGTCGGCGAGAGCGCCAACCCGGAGCCGGCGAGGCCAGGCATGCCGCGCGAACCGCTGTACCTTGAGGGCTTGAGGACGTGCCCGCGTGGGCGGGCACGGCTCGACTCATCGCTTGGCGGTCTTCTTCTCCCATTCCGGCAGTTTGAATACCCAGAACGAACCACCCTGAGCGACCGGCTTGGTCAGTACGGCCATGTCGCCGCCCCACAGCGGCACGGCACCGCCGTAACCGACCGTCACGCCGATGTACTGCTCGCCGTCCTGTTCCCAGGTGATCGGCGGGGAAATCACGCCGCTGCCGGTCTGGAATTTCCACAGCTCGTCACCGGTCTTCGCGTTGAAGGCCTTGAAGTAGCCGTCGCTGGTGCCGGTGAAGACGAGATTGCCCTTGGTCGCCAGCACGCCGGCCCACAGCGGGAGTTTTTCCTTGTGTTCCCAGGCTACCTTGCCAGTGGTCGGGTCCATGGCGCGCAGGATGCCGACGTGGTCGTCGTACATGCGCTTGATGCGGAAGCCCTGGCCGAGATAGGCCGAGCCTTTCTTGTAGCTGACTTCCTCGGTCCAGTAGTCCTCCTTCCAGTGGTTGGCCGGTACGTAGAACAGGCCGGTGTCCTGGCTGTAGGCCATGGGGTTCCAGTTCTTGCCACCGAGGAAGGGTGGGGAGACTTCCACCGACTTGCCGTGCTTCTCGCCCGGCTCCGGTTTGGGTGGGCGCTGGCCTTCGTTCTCGACCGGTCGCCCGGTTTTCAGATCGATATGGCTGGCCCAGGTGATGCCGTCCACGAAGGGGAAGGCGTTTTGCAGCTTGCCGTCCTTGCGGTCCACCACATAGAAGAAGCCGTTGCGGTCGGCATGGGCGGTGGCCTTGACGATCTTGCCGGCCTTGTCCTTGTAGTCGAACAGCACCAGCTCGTTGTTGCCGGAGAAGTCCCAGGCATCGTTCGGGGTGTGCTGGTAGAACCACTTCACCTCGCCGGTGCTCGGATCGACGCCGACCTGCCCTGAGGTGTAGAGGCTGTCGTAGTCCTTCGGGTCGCCGCCATCGCTGGTGCGCTCCCAGCCGTTCCACGGGGCGGGGTTGCCGGCGCCGACGATGATGGTGTTGGTTTCCGGATCGAAGCTCGCACTCTGCCATGGCGCGCCGCCGCCCTGGCTCCAGGCTTCCTTCTTGCCGGTGGGGTGGTTGGGATCGTCCGGCCAGGACGGCGCCTTGATGTCGCCGGTGGGGGTGCTGTCCTTGCCATTGAGGCGGCCCATGTGGCCTTCGACGAACGGGCGCATCCAGATTTCCTCACCGGTATCCGGGTCGCGGGCGAACAGCTTGCCGACGATACCGAACTCGTCACCGGAGCTGCCGTGGATCAGCAGGACCTTGCCGGTCTTGCCGTCCTTTACCAGGGTCGGTGCGCCGGTCATCGTGTAACCGGCGCCATGGTCGCCGAACTTCTTGTTCCAGACGACCTTGCCGGTGTCCTTGTTCAGTGCCACGACACGGGCATCGAGGGTGCCGAAGTAGATCTTGTCGCCATAGATGGCGGCGCCGCGGTTGACCACGTCGCAGCACGGGCGGATGTCGTCGGGCAGGCGATGGGCATAGCTCCACAGGCGCTTTCCGGTCTTCGCATCGAGGGCGAACACCCGCGAATAGGAGCCGGTAACGTAGATCACGCCGTCGTGAACGATGGCCTGGGATTCCTGGCCGCGCTGTTTCTCGTCGCCGAAGGAGAACGACCAGGCCGGGGTCAGCTTGAACACATTGCTCTCGTTGACCTGCGCCAGAGGGCTCCAGCGCTGTGCATTGGTGCCCATGCCGTACTGCAGCACGTTGCTGGTGGTGACATGGTCATTGGCGATGTCTTCCCAGCTGACCGGTTTGGCGTGCACGGCGCCCGCCATGGCAAGGCTGCCGGCCAGAGCCAGGCATTGCACAGCGAGGGCGAGCGGACGGGGTGTGCCGGGGTGCGATCTTGTTGTCATGGTTGCGATTCCCTTGGTCGATTCGAACGAGGCCGCCACATCCGGCTGGCCAGGCGATTCGATTATTGGAAGCGCGGCGCGCGCACCGACACGGAAAAGCTCCCGCCAACACCGGGATTCCTTCCCGGTCGCCGATGATTTGGCCTTGCTACCGGTGGGGTGCCGAAGGTGGTAGCAAAACCCAGTACCAAGGGAGGAGATGCAGGCATCCAAAGCAGGATTCTGCCGATCCGTCCGCGCGGCCAACATGACCACCATGCGCTCCGATTGGGGCTGCCTTGCACAGGTTCTCGAATAGAGGGTGGTAGTCATGAACAACAAGATCATTTTGCGCGCACTGCTGGCAGCGGGTGTCCTCGGGGTTTCCGGACTGGTATTCGCCCATGGCGACGTGACGCCACAGGCGGTCAACACCAAAGGCCTGCCGGCGCTGGGTGAGGAGTGGCTGGACGAGAACCCCTATCGCGCGCCGAGCGAGCATCACGACCTCGCCGTGCAGATCGGCTCCTCCGCCTACAACCAGAACTGCGCCCGTTGCCATGGCCTGGAAGCCATTTCCGGCGGTATCGCTCCGGACCTGCGCGAGCTGGAAGCCAGCTACGACGGCGACGAGTGGTACAAGGAGCGCGTGATCAACGGCGCCGTGCGTGACGGTGCGGTGTACATGCCGCGCATGGCCGACACCCTCAGTCAGGAAGCGCTGTGGGCGATCCGTACCTATATCGAAAGCGAAGCGGCCAAGCAGTGATGACCGGCGCGCGGCTGTTCCTCGCGCTGTGGCTGACGCTGTGCTGCGCGCTGGCGCAGGCGGACGTGGTCAGGGTGCGCGCCTTCGATGACATCATCGAGTCGGGCGTGCTCAAGGTGGCGATGTACGAGAACTTCCCCCCGTACAGCTACCAGCAGGACGGCCAGCCGCGCGGCGTCGACTTCGAGCTCGCGCAGAAGCTTGCCGAAGGCCTGGGCCTCAAGCTCGAAGTGCTGTGGGTGACGCCGGACGAAACGCTGGACGATGACCTGCGCAACTTCATCTGGAAGGGGCACTACCTGCGCCGCGACGTGCTATTCGCCGGTGACATCCTGTTCTACCAGCGTGCGTTGACGACGCCAAACAGTCCGGGGCTGGATGTCTGGCTGGCTGATCTGGATACCCTCCAGGGCTTGCCCTGGAAGCGCCTGGTGGCCGGGCACGGCCCGGTGGCGGACGATGCCGCGCCATTCGCCCAGATGCGCGACTATCTCGGCTGGCTCGATGGCCTGCTGCGTGATTCCGCCGCCAGCGGGGCGGACATGAACGAGGTGATCCAGAGTCCGATACCGGAGCGTTTCGCCGGCATCAGCCTGACGCGCTACGAACTGATCCGCAGCGTCAGCCACCTCTATCCGCGCTACGAGGCCGACGCGCTCGAACGCGTCGACCAGTGAGGGGTTTCACTGCAGCTGTAGCTGATCGCCGCGTTCCTGTTGCCAGTCATCCAGGCTTGGCGCAGCTTCTTCGCCATCCATGCGGTGGATGATGGTGAAGTAATCCTGCTTGAAACGATCCTGCATGATTTCGCTGCGGTTGCGGACCCGCACGGCGTAGATGCTCTGCACGTTCTGATGGTCGAAGTCGCGCCAGTACTGCTCGTCCTTGAGCAGGCGATAGCGATGGCCTTCCAGGGCCGCGATCACCGCTTCGCTGTCCAGGCTGCCGGCACGCTGTGCCGCGTCCGCCCACTGCCGGACGATCCCATAGGCCGAGGCGGCGGTGCTGCCAGGGTAGGCCTGGTGCTGGGCGATGAAACGGTCGACGAAGGTCTGCCCTTCGACACTGTCCGCCAGCTTGGGCACGCGCCAGGTCCAGGCCTCGGTTCCGATCACGTTCTCCATGACCAGCGGTCCGGCCTGCTCGACGATGCTCTGGGTCAGGTTGGGCACGATGATCTGCATGCGCTTGCCCAGTTCCAGCGTCTGTGCCAGGCGCATGGTCTGTACCAGGTCCTGACCGAGCAGCACGATCACCAGTACGTCGGCGTCGCTGGCGGCAGCCTTCTGCAGTGCTGCCAGGTAGTCACCACGGCGTGCGCCACGCTCGGCGATCTTCGAATAGCCGTGACGGGCACGGTCGCGGCTCTTGGTCGCCTCGCGCAGGGCCTGTTCCATGCTGCGGCCCCAGGCGTCGTCGAGGCTGATGTAGTAGTAACGCCGGTTGGGCATGTGCCAGCTGAGGTACTCGCCCAGCACCCGCGCGCTCATCCAGGCGCTGTTGGATTCGCGGAACAGATGGCGATGGCCGTCGCGGCCGGTGATCTCGTTGGCGTAGCCGAGGGTCGGGAAGTACAGCAGTCCCAGCTGGCGTGCCCGCTGCCCGGCGGCGAGGGCTTCCTCGCTGTTGGCGCCACCGAACACCATGACGGTGCCCTGGCTGGCAAAACGATCGATATTCGCCTCGGCCTTTTCCGCGCGTGCAGCCGAATTGAGGCTGACCAGCTGTAGCGGACGACCGAGCACACCGCCGCGCCCATTGATCTCGTCCACGGCGAGCAGGGCGCCGCGACTCAGTTCAAGTCCTTCGGACTTGTAGTTGCCGGTGCTGGGGTAATTGAGCCCCAGGCGGATCGGCTGGGCGGCATTGGCACTGGCGAGGGGCAGGAGGAGGAGGGTGAAGAGCAGGATCGGGTGAAACATGGCTCGTATCCTTCTGAGCGAGGGGACGTCCGTTTTAGGGGCTGGGCTGGCCGTGCGGAATAGTCTTTTCCGGCCGTTTGGTTGCGACTTCGGTGCCGCCGATGGCCCCTACCAGCCCCGGGAGGGCACGGTTTTCCTGGCCTGCAGCGGCGTATTGCTACCAAGGGAGGAGGAAAATCGGTACTGCGGGCAATTGTTGGCGAGGCGGGGCAAACCAAGAATCAGCAACAGACCGGGAAAATTTCCCGGCATAACAATGAACCCGCAGAGGTAGCCGCAATGAAGCACACCGGTCTTCGCAAGCCCTTCGCCGTGACGGCGCTATGCGCCGCGGTGGCGATGTCCAGCCTGCACGCCTGGGCCGTAACCGACCAGGAAATCCTCAACGACGCCAAGTCCACCGATCAGATCGTCACCAACGGCCTGGGCTTGCAGGGCCAGCGCTACAGCACCCTGGACGCGTTGAACACCAACAACATCAATCAGTTGCGACCGGTTTGGGGCTTCTCTCTGGGCGGTGAAAAGCAGCGCGGCCAGGAAGCACAGCCGCTGATCAAGGACGGCGTGATGTACATCACCGGCTCCTATTCGCGGGTGTATGCGCTCGATGCCCGCACCGGCAAGGAGCTGTGGCAGTACGATGCGCGCCTGCCGGACGGCATCATGCCGTGCTGTGACGTGATCAACCGCGGCGTGGCGCTGTACGACGATCTGGTGATCTTCGGCACCCTGGATGCCAAGCTGGTCGCACTGAACAAGGACACCGGCAAGGTGGTGTGGAAGAAGACCGTCGCCGACTACAAGGCCGGTTACTCGCTGACTGCCGCTCCGCTGGTGGTCAACGGCAAGCTCATCACCGGCGTTTCCGGTGGTGAATTCGGCGTGGTGGGCAAGATCGAGGCCTACAACGCGAAGAATGGCGAACTGCTGTGGACCCGTCCGACCGTGGAAGGTCACATGGGCTACGTGTGGAAGGATGGCAAGAAGGTCGAGGCCGGCATCTCCGGCGGCGAAGCGGGCAAGACCTGGCCCGGCGACCTGTGGAAGACCGGCGGCGCGGCGCCCTGGCTCGGCGGTTACTACGATCCGGACACCGACTCGCTGCTGTTCGGCACCGGCAACCCGGCGCCGTGGAACTCGCACCTGCGTCCCGGCGACAACCTGTATTCCTCCTCGCGCCTGGCGCTGGACCCGAACGACGGCTCGATCAAGTGGCACTTCCAGTCCACGCCGCATGACGGCTGGGACTTCGACGGCGTCAACGAGCTGATCTCCTTCGACTACCAGGAAGGCGGCAAGACCATCAAGGCTGCCGGTACCGCCGACCGCAACGGCTTCTTCTACGTGCTCGACCGCACCAACGGCAAGTTCATCCGCGGCTTCCCGTTCGTCGACAAGATCACCTGGGCCAAGGGCCTGGACAAGAACGGTCGGCCGATCTACGACGATGCCAACCGTCCGGGCAATCCGAACGAGGCCGACAAGGGCAAATCCGTGTTCGTCGCGCCGTCGTTCCTCGGTGGCAAGAACTGGATGCCCATGGCCTACAGCCAGGACACCGGGCTGTTCTACGTGCCGTCCAACGAGTGGGGCATGGACATCTGGAACGAGGGCGTCGCCTACAAGAAGGGCGCGGCCTACCTGGGTGCCGGCTTCACCATCAAGCCGCTCAACGAGGACTTCATCGGCGTGCTGCGCGCCATCGATCCGAAGACCGGCAAGGAAGTCTGGCGCTACAACAACTACGCGCCACTTTGGGGCGGCGTGCTGGCCACCAAGGGCAACCTGGTGTTCACCGGCAACCCGGAAGGCTACCTGATGGCGTTCGACGCCAAGACCGGCAAGAAAGTCTACGAGTTCAACACCGGTTCGGGCATCGTCGGTTCTCCGGTTACCTGGGAGATGGATGGCGAGCAGTACGTTTCCGTCCTGTCCGGCTGGGGTGGTGCGGTCCCTCTGTGGGGCGGTGAAGTCGCCAAGCGCATCAAGGAGTTCAACCAGGGCGGCATGGTCTGGACCTTCAAGCTGCCGAAGGACCTGGTCGCCAAGCGCTGATCGACGATCTGTAGGACGAGTCCGGCGAACGCCGGGCTCCGTGTGCGAAACCCCGGTCATCACGGCCGGGGTTTCGTGTTTCTGCGCCTGCGGAATTTCTTTCAGCCCTGGCGATAGGTGCTGGGGGTGACGCCCACCTCACGACGAAACACCTGGGAGAAATGGCTGGGGCTCGAGTAGCCCACCTCCAGCCCGATGTCGATGATGCTGCGCGGTGTTTCAAGCAGCAGCTGCCGCGCCCGCGCCATGCGCAGCCCGATGAAGTACTGCGACGGTGAAAGGCCGGTGGCCCGCTTGAACATCCGGCTGAAGTGGTACTCGCTCAGTTCGACGACCTGCGCCAGCGCCGCCAGGCTGAACTCCTCGGCCAGCCGTTCGTTCATCACCCCGATGACCTTGCGCAGCTTGTAGGCGGGCAGGGCATTGCTGCGGCGGACGCCGCCGTGCGGGTCGCGATAGTGGCGCAGCAGATGCACTGCCAGTGCCTGGGCCAGGCCGCGTACGTACAGCGGGCTGGCTTGGGGCCGGTCGAGCAGTTCGCGACGCAGCTGATCCATCAACCAACGCACCGTCTCGTCCCGTGCACCGGAAACGTCCAGCAAGGCAACGCCGGTGCTCTGCGGCCCCAGCATTTCACGTGCCGCCTGGTCGATGAGCGGCAGACCGAGATACAGGTGCATCACCTCGAAACGCTCGCCCTCCAGCGCTTGCCAGCGCATCTCGTAGGGCTCGTCCGTGTCGGTCAGGAAGAAGTCGCCCGCACGGACGTTCACCGTGCTCCACTGGCCGCCCGGTGTGCGCTCCTCGACCTGCGCTGCACCGGCCAGCACCAGGACCAGCAACGGCTCCACCACCGCCGGCACGCCGATCGGTACTTCGACCGAACGGTGGCTGAACAGCTGCAGCACGACGTCCTGCGTCGGCATTGGCAGCTCGGTCAGCCGCGTTTCGGCGGGCAGGTAACGGCCCATGGCCTGGGCCGGGGCACGGCCGGAAGCAGGCAAGGGCGGGCGTCGGTTGGCCGAGGCACGTGAAACTCCAGGACAAGACGGCAAGCGGCTAGGTCGTTAGCGTAGCGCAGCGGCGCCCGGTGCCGCGGATCGAACACCAAGCGAACCGCAGGGCGGACTTCAGCCCACCATTGTGCGGTCCTGCGGTCCGCAGATGTCTGGATCCGGCTTTTGCGCGCAAGAGTCCGACAGCCAGAGCAAGCCAGCGAAAGTTCGGGGCGCAACGATGAGCAAGACTGAACCTGTCGATAACCAGGGCGCCCATGGCGCCATATATACCGGAGGAATCAGCATGAGCGATTCGAAGCATAGCGTCATCGCGGAAGTTGCAGGCAAGGTCGCGCTGGTCACTGGCGCTGCCAGTGGTATCGGCAAGGCGATCGCCTTGCTGCTGCACGAGCGAGGTGCCAAGGTCATTGCCGAAGACATCGACCCAGCGGTCGAGGAACTCGCTCGACCGGGGCTGGTGCCGCTTCAGGCCGACATCACCGAAGACGGGGCCGCGGAGCGGGCGGTGGGTCTGGCGGTCGAGCGCTTCGGCCGACTCGACATCCTGGTCAACAATGCCGGCATCATCATCAACAAGCTGGTGGTGGACATGACCCGCGAGGACTGGGAGCGCATCCAGGCGGTCAATGCCACTGCGGCTTTCCTGCATTGCCGCGAAGCGGTCAAGGCAATGATGCCCAACCGCTCGGGGGCGATCGTCAATATCGCCTCCTATGCGTCGTACTTCGCCTTTCCGACCATCGCCGCCTATACGGCGTCGAAGGGTGCGCTGGCGCAGCTGACCCGCACGCTGGCACTGGAGGCGATCGAGCATGGCATTCGGGTAAACGCCATCGGCGTCGGCGATGTGGTGACCAACATCCTCAACGATGTGGTCGAGGACGGGCCGGGCTTTCTCGCCCAGCATGGCGAAGCCGCGCCCATCGGCCGCGCGGCGCAGCCGGAGGAGATTGCCGAGGTCGTTGCGTTCCTGGCCTCGGAGCGAGCCAGTTTCATGGTCGGCTCGGTGGTCATGGCCGATGGCGGCATGACGGTGACCGCCGGCTGAGGGCGCTTCGCGCGTGCCGCCAGGCTTGTCTCGGGTTTCCCGGGGCAGAAACAGGAACCCCGCCAAAACGGCGGGGTTCCTTGCGTCGCATGGGGGCCGGGATCAGTCTTCCAGCGAGCCCATGGCGGTGGTGTTGAAGCCGCCATCCACGTAGAGGATCTCGCCGCTGATGCCCGAGGCCAGGTCCGAGCAGAGGAAGGCACCGGCGTTGCCGACTTCCTCGATGGTGACGTTGCGGCGCAGCGGGGTCTGCTTCTCGTTGGCGGCGAGCATCTTGCGGAAGCTGGCGATGCCGGAGGCTGCCAAGGTGCGGATCGGCCCGGCGGAGATGCAGTTGACGCGGGTGCCTTCCGGGCCAAGGCTGCCAGCCAGGTAGCGTACACCGGCTTCCAGGCTGGCCTTGGCCATGCCCATCACATTGTAGTTCGGCATGGTGCGCTCGGCGCCCAGGTAGGAGAGCGTGAGCAGGCTGCCGTTGCGGCCCTTCATCATCTCGCGACCGGCCTTGGCCAGGGCGACGAAGCTGTAGGCGCTGATGTCGTGGGCGATCTTGAAGCCTTCGCGGGTGGTGACTTCGGTGAAGTCGCCGTTCAGCTGGTCGCCCGGGGCGAAGCCGACCGAGTGGACGATGCAGTCCAGGCCGTCCCACTTCTTGCCCAGCTCCTCGAACACGCGGGCGATGTCTTCGTCATTGGCGACGTCGCAGGGGAAGCACAGCTCCGGGCTCGAGCCCCAGCCGGCGGCGAATTCCTCGACGCGGCCCTTGAGCTTGTCGTTCTGGTAGGTGAAAGCCAGTTCTGCACCTTCGCGATGCATGGCGGCGGCGATGCCCGAGGCAATCGACAGTTTGCTGGCAACGCCGACGATCAGTACGCGCTTACCGGTGAGAAAACCCATGTGCTTGTCCCTCTTCTGGTTGTTCGGCAGCGCCGGGCGCCATGAAGGCGGATTCCAGCAGCTGCTGTGTATACGGATGTTGCGGCGCCGCGAATATCTCGGCAGCCGCCCCCTGTTCCACCACCTGGCCCTGCTTGACCACCATCATCTGGTGGCTCAGCGCCCTGACCACCGCCAGGTCATGGCTGATGAACAGGTAGGTCAGGTTGTACTTGGCCTGCAACGAGCGCAGGAGCTCCACCACCTGACGCTGTACCGTGCGATCGAGCGCCGAGGTCGGCTCGTCGAGCAGTATCAGCGCCGGCTTCAACACCAGAGCCCGGGCAATGGCAATGCGTTGCCGTTGCCCGCCGGAAAACTCGTGGGGGTAGCGATGCCGGGTTTCCGGATCGAGACCAACCTCCACGAGCGCGTCAATGATTGCCTGTTCCTGCTCCTGCGCATTACCCATGTGGTGAATGCGCAGCCCTTCGCCGATGATCTGCCCGACCGACATCCGCGGGCTCAGGCTGCCGTAGGGGTCCTGGAAGACCACCTGCATCTGCCGGCGCAACGGCCGCACGGCGCGCTGCGACATGCCCTGCAGTTGCTGACCCTGGAAGCGGATCTCGCCGCGACTGGCCAACAGACGAAGGATAGCCAACCCCAGGGTCGACTTGCCCGAGCCGCTTTCGCCGACGATCCCCAGCGTCTGCCCCCGGGGCAGGCTGAAGTTCACGCCGTCGACGGCCTTGATGTGATCGACGGTACGCCGCAGCAGGCCCTTCTTGATCGGGAACCAGACGCGCAGATCCTCGACCTCTAGCAGCGGTGCCGCCTGCTCGACCTCCACCGGCCCACCGCTGGGCTCGGCCGCGAGCAGTTCCTGGGTGTACGGATGCTTGGGCGAACGGAACAGTTCTTCACACAACGCCTGTTCGACGACACGACCGCGCTGCATGACACATACGCGATGGGCGACCCGCCGAACCAGGTTGAGATCGTGGCTGATCAGCAGCAACGCCATGCCCAGCCGCGCCTGCAGTTCCTTGAGCAGTTCGAGGATCTTCAGCTGCACGGTAACGTCCAGCGCCGTGGTCGGTTCATCGGCGATCAGCAGCTCCGGCTCGTTGGCCAGGGCCATGGCGATCATCACGCGCTGGCGCTGGCCGCCGGACAGTTCGTGCGGGTAGGCGCGGATGCGCTTGCGCGGTTCCGGTATGCCCACCAGCTCGAGCAATTCCAGCGTGCGGGCACTGGCCGCCTTGCCGCGCAGGCCCTTGTGGATTTCCAGTACCTCGTTGATCTGCTTGCCCACCGTGTGCAGCGGGTTGAGCGAGGTCATGGGCTCCTGGAAGACCATGGCGATACGGTTGCCACGGATCTTGCGCATGGCTTTTTCGTCCGACTTGATCAGGTCCTGCCCGTGGAAATGAATCTCCCCCTGGGGGTGGCGGGCCAGCGGGTAGGGCAGCAGGCGCAGGATGGAATGTGCGGTGACCGACTTGCCCGAGCCGCTTTCGCCCACCAGCGCCAGGGTTTCGCCCTTGCGGATGTCGAAGGACACACCCTCTACCACGCGCTGGACCTGATCGCCGGTGACGAACTCGACGGCCAGGTCGCGGACCTCGACCAGGTTCTCGCCAATCGAAACTTCGGACATCTTATTTCCTTGGGTCGAAGGCATCGCGCGCCGCCTCCCCGATGAACACCAGCAGGGTCAGCATTATCGCCAGCACCATGAAGGCGCTGATGCCGAGCCAGGGCGCCTGCAGGTTGGCCTTGCCCTGGGCGACCAGCTCGCCCAGCGACGGCGAGCCTGCCGGCAGGCCGAAACCGAGGAAGTCCAGTGCGGTGAGGGTGCCGATGGCGCCGGTGAGAATGAATGGCATGAAGGTCATGGTGGAGACCATGGCGTTGGGCAGGATGTGGCGGAACATGATCGCGCCGTTCTGCATGCCCAGCGCGCGAGCGGCACGCACGTACTCCAGGTTGCGTCCGCGCAGGAATTCGGCACGCACTACATCCACCAGGCTCATCCAGGAGAACAGCAGCATGATGCCCAGCAGCCACCAGAAGTTGGGCTGCACGAAGCTGGCCAGAATGATCAGCAGGTAGAGCACCGGCAGGCCCGACCAGATCTCCAGCAGGCGCTGCCCGACCAGGTCCACCCAACCGCCATAGAAGCCCTGCAGCGCCCCGGCGATCACGCCGATCACGGAGCTGATCAGGGTCAGCGTGATTGCGAACAGCACCGAGATGCGAAAGCCGTAGATGACCCGTGCCAGCACGTCGCGGCCCTGGTCGTCGGTGCCCAGCCAGTTTTCCAGCGAAGGCGGGGCCGGCGCCGGCACCTGCAGCTCGTAATTGATGCTCGAATAATTGAAGGGGATGACCGGCCAGATCATCCAGCCATCCTTCTCGGCGATCAGCTCTTGGATGTATGGGCTCTTGTAATTGGCCTGCAGCGGGAACTCGCCACCGAACGCCGTTTCCGGGTAGCGCTTGAACACCGGGAAAAACCATTCGCCGTCGTAGCGCACCACGATCGGCTTGTCGTTGGCGATGATCTCTGCGCCGAGGCTGAGCACGAACAGCGCGAGGAAGATCCACAGCGACCACCAGCCACGCTTGTGTGCCTTGAACAGTGCCAGCCTGCGCTGATTGAGGGGGGACAACTGCATTTCAGGCCTCCCTGCTTTCGAAGTCGATGCGTGGGTCGACCAGCGTATAGGTCAGGTCGCCGATCAGTTTCACCACCAGGCCGAGCAGGGTGAAGAGGAAGAGGGTGCCGAACACCACCGGATAGTCGCGGTTGATCGCCGCCTCGAAACTGAGCAGGCCGAGCCCGTCGAGGGAGAAGATCACCTCGATCAGCAGCGAACCGGTGAAGAACATGCCGATGAAGGCGGCCGGGAAGCCGGCAATGATGATCAGCATGGCATTGCGGAACACGTGACCGTAGAGCACGCGATTCTTGCTCAAGCCCTTCGCCCGTGCCGTGATCACGTACTGCTTGTTGATCTCGTCGAGGAAGCTGTTCTTGGTCAGCAGCGTCAGGGTGGCGAAGTTGCCGATCACCAGGGCGGTGACGGGCAGGGCCAGGTGCCAGAAATAGTCGATGATCTTGCCGCCCAGCGTCAGGTCGTCGAAGTTGGCCGAGGTCAGGCCGCGCAGGGGGAACCAGTTCCAGTAGCTGCCGCCGGCGAACAGCACGATCAGCAGAATGGCGAACAGAAACGCTGGAATGGCGTAACCGACGATGATCGCCGAGCTGGTCCAGACGTCGAACTTGCTGCCGTGGCGCGTGGCCTTGGCGATCCCCAGCGGAATCGAGGCCAGGTACATGATCAGCGTGCTCCACAGCCCCAGCGAGATGGAGACAGGCATCTTCTCGATGATCAGGTCTGTGACCTTGGCGTCGCGGAAGAAGCTCTCGCCGAAGTCCAGCCGCAGGTAGTTGCTGAGCATGATCCAGAAGCGCTCGGCCGGCGGTTTGTCGAAGCCGTAGAGTCGCTCGATCTCGGCGATCAGCTCGGGGTCCAGGCCCTGCGCGCCGCGATAGCTGGTGCCGCCCACCGCGACTTCCGAGCCGCCGCCGGCAATACGGCTGGTGGCGCCCTCGAAGCCCTCCAGCTTGGCGATCGCTTGTTCCACCGGACCGCCGGGCGCCGCCTGGATGATGATGAAGTTGATCAGCAGGATGCCGAACAGCGTCGGAATGATCAGCAGCAGTCGGCGAATGATATAGGCCAGCATGCTTATCGCTCCGCCTCGGCGTCGGTAGCAGAGTCGTCAGCGGCATCGTCAGCTGCCGGTTCCGCCGAAGGTGCCGGGGCGCCGGCCTGCTCGGCCTTCTTCGCTTCCGCCGGGTCGGCTACTGGCGCCTGGGCATCGGGCTTGCGCCACCAGGTCATCAGACCGATGTCCTGTTTTGGCGTTACCTCGGGGTGCGCCAGGTGGTTCCAGTAAGCCACGCGCCAGGTCTTGATGTGCCAGTTCGGGACCACGTAGTGACCCCAGAGCAGCACCCGGTCAAGGGCGCGGGTATGGGCGACCAGTTCCTTGCGCGAGTCGGCGCCGATCAGCCCTTCGACCAGCACGTCGATGGCCGGGTCCTTCAGGCCGATGAAGTTGCGGCTTCCGGGATTGTCCGCGCTCGCCGAGTGCCAATACTCACGCTGTTCGTTGCCAGGGGAGTTGGACTGGCCGAAGCCGCTGACGATCATGTCGTAATCGCGTGAGCGCAGCCGGTTGATGTATTGCGAGACGTCGACCCGACGGATCTCCAGTTCGATGCCCAGGTCCGCCAGGTTGCGCTTGTAGGGGAGCAGCACGCGCTCGAATTCGGCCTGCACCAGCAGGAACTCCAGTTTCACCGGCTTGCCCTGGGCGTCCAGCATCTGGTCGTTCTCGACTTTCCAGCCAGCCTCGGTCAACAGCCGGTAGGCCTGGCGCTGCTGCTCGCGGATCACGCCGTTGCCCGGGGTTTGTGGCAGTTCGAAAGCCTTGTCGAATACCTCGTCCGGCACCTTGCCGCGCAGCGGTTCGAGGATCTTGAGCTCGTCCTCGCTCGGCAACCCGGAGGAGGCCAGCTCGGAATTGTCGAAGTAGCTGCGAGTGCGGGTGTAGGCACCGTTGAACAGCTGGCGATTGGTCCATTCGTAGTCGAACAGCAGGCCCAGGGCTTCACGGACGCGACGATCCTGCAGGTGCGGGCGGCGGATGTTGAAGATGAAGCCCTGCATGCCGGTCGGGTTGTAGTTGCGGATTTCGTCCTTGACGATGCGGCCGTCGCGGACCGCGGCGATGTCGTAGGCGGTGGCCCAGTTCTTCGCACTGGTTTCGAACCAGTAGTCGAAATGCCCGGCCTTGAAGGCCTGCAGCGCGACGGTGTTGTCCCGGTAGTAGTCGAAGTTGACGTGATCGAAGTTGTAGAACCCGCGATTCACCGGCAGGTCCTTGCCCCAGTAATCCTCGACTCGGGCATAGCGGATCGAGCGCCCGGCCTGGACCTTCTCGACGCGGTACGGGCCGCTGCCCAGCGGGATTTCCAGGCTGCCCGAGGTGAATTCGCGCCCCTCCCACCAGTGCTTCGGCAGCACCGGCAGCTGGCCCAGGATCATCGGCAGCTCGCGGTTGCCGGCGTGCTTGAAGTCGAAGCGAACCCGTCGCGGGCTCTCGGCCACCACCTTCTCCACATCGGCGTAATAGCCGCGGTAGTGCGGGGCGCCCTTGCTCATCAGCGTCTCGAAGGTGAACACCACGTCATCGGCGGTTACCGGCTCGCCATCGTGGAAGCGAGCCTGCGGGCGCAGGTGGAAGCGCACCCAGCTGTTGTTCGGGCCTTTCTCGATCTTTTCCGCCAGCAGGCCATAGACAGTGAACGGCTCGTCCAGGCTGTTGGTGGTCAGTGTGTCGTAGATCAGGCCGATGTCATCGGCGGCGACGCCCTTGTTGATGAAGGGGTTGAGCGAGTCGAAGCTGCCGAAACCGGCCTGGCGCAGCGTGCCGCCCTTGGGGGCCTCGGGATTGACGTACTCGAAGTGCTGGAAATTGGCCGGGTACTTGGGCTTCTCGTCATACAGCGTCAGGGCATGGCGGGGGGCGGCCTCGGCCAGGGTTGCCATGCAGAGCAGACTCAGCAGGCCGGCGCGAAACAGCGAATGGCGCACGCGATTGTTCATTTGCTCTTCTCCAGGCTCTTCAGCCACCAGGCGCGCAGACCCAGCGTGTAGGGCGGCGTGGTGACGTGGGCGAACCGATTTCGGTACGCCAGGCGATGGTTACTGATGAACCAGTTCGGAATGGTGTAGTGGTTCCACAGCAGCACCCGGTCGATGGCGCGGGCGGCTGCGACCTGCTCGTCGCGGGTCTGCGCGGCGAGCAGCTTGCCGATCAGGTCGTCGACGATGGGGTTGGCGACGCCGGCATAGTTGCGTCCACCCTTGACGTCCACCTGACTGGAATGGAAGTACAGGTGCTGCTCAATCCCGGGGCTCAGGCTCTGCACCAGCGTCATCAGGATCATGTCGTAATCGTAGTGGTCCAGTCGCTGCTTGTACTGCGCGCCGTCAACGGTGCGCAGGTTGGCCTGGATGCCGATGCGCGCGAGATTCTCCACATAGGGCTGGAGAATGCGCTCCAGCCGCGGATTGACCAGCAGTATCTCGAACCGCAGCGGTTGTCCGGCGCTGTTCAACAGGCCGGCATCGGAGGGTTTCCAGCCCGCTTCGGCGAGCAGGCCCAGGGCTCGGCGCAGGGTATCCCGCGGGATGCCGCGGCCATCGGTTTGCGGCAGTTGGAACGGCTCGCTGAACAGCTTGGCCGGAAGCTGCTTGCGATAGGGTGAAAGCAGCAGCCACTCACCGCCTTCGGGCTTGCCGGTGGCGCTGAACTCGCTGTTGGGGTAGTAGCTTTCACTGCGGCGATAGGCGCCGTAGAACAGTGCGCGGTTGGTCCACTCGAAATCGAACATCAGGCCGAGGGCCTCGCGCACGCGCTGGTCGGCGAATGTCGCGCGGCGCCCGTTCATGAACAGCGCCTGGGTCTGGGTCGGGATCTGATGCGGAATCTCCGCGCGGATGATGTCGCCCCGCAGCATGGCCGGGAATTGATAGCCGTTGGCCCAGTTCTTGGCCTGGTGCTCGATGTAGAAGTCGAATTCACCGACCTTGAACGCTTCGAACGCCACCACGTTGTCGCGGTAGAACTCGACCTCGACGCGGTTGAAGTTGTACTTGCCCTGGTTGACCGGCAGCTTCGCCCCCCACCAGTCGCGCACGCGTTCGAACACCACCTGGCGCCCGGGTTGCACCTGCGTGATGCGGTAGGGACCGCTGCCCAGCGGCGGCTCGAAGGTGGTGGCCTTGAAGTCACGATTCTTCCAGTAGTGCTGCGGCAGCACCGGGAGTTCGCCGAGGCGCATGATAAGCAGCGGATTGTTCGGCTGCTCGAAGACGAAGCGGATGCGGTGGCGGTTGAGGATGTCGACGCGCTTCACGCCCTGCAGGTTGGTGCGGTACTGCGGGTGGCCGTCCTTGATCAGGAGGCGGTAGGAGAAGGCGACGTCGTATGCGGTGATGGGCTTGCCGTCATGGAAGCGGGCGTCCTTGCGCAGGTTGAATACCACCCAGCTGTTGTTGTCGCTGTACTCCACCGATTCGGCAATCAGTCCATAACTGGACGCGGGTTCGTCGCCGGATGGGTCGTACAGTCCGGTGCCGACCATCAGCGGTTCGTTCAGCTCGCTGATGCCGTACTGCAGGAAACCGGGCGAGGCGCTCGGGCTGGTGCCTTTGAAGGTGTAGGGGTTGAGCGTGTCGAAGGTGCCTGACGCCATCAGCTTGATCCGGCCGCCCTTGGGCGCGCGCGGGTTCACCCAGTCGAAATGGGTAAAGGAGGCTGGGTACTTAAGAGTGCCGAACTGCGCATAACCATGGCTTTCGCTGATGGTGGCGAGGGCGGGAAAGCTCAAGGCCAGACAGGTCAGTAACAGTAGCAGGGCTCGCATCAGACGGGGGATCCGATCCTTGGCGCTTACGGGCTTCTCGGGCCGGTACAGTAACAGCTTGTATGCGCTGGAAAAAGGCCGGTCACCTCGGGCAAACTGCCGTCCATTTCCCGTAATGGCATTGTGGAGAGGTGACCTCTTGGATGTACGTGCCCAGGGTGTGCAGGCGTGGATCGAGCGCCTCAATCAATCGGAGCTGCCCGCGCTGGCGTCCGTGGTGAAGGATCTGCAACGCCTGGCCGAGCACGAGCATGCATCGGTCCAGCAGCTTGCCGATGTGCTGCTGCGCGATGCTTCGCTGACCTCCAAGGTGCTGCGGGTCGGCAACAGCAGCTATTACAACCCCTCCCAGGAAACCATCAAGACCATATCCCGAGCCATCGTGATGATCGGCTTCGAGAACGTGCGTCTGATCAGCCTGTCGGTGACGCTGATCGACAGCCTGCTCGCGCGTGCGCCGCGCGAGCAGCTGCTGGAGCTGCTTGCGCGCTCGTTCCATGCCGCGGTGCAGGCACGCAACATCGCCGGCTACGTGCTGTCGCGGCATGAGGAAGAGGTCTTCATCGCGGCGCTGCTCTATAACGTCGGTGAACTGGCGTTCTGGGGCTGCGGCGGCGAGCAGGTCGAGGAGCTCGCGCAGCTGCTGACGCAACCCGGTATCAAGGCTGACGAGGCGGTGCAGCAGGTGCTGGGCACCAGCTTCCGCCAGCTCAGCCTCGGGTTGGTCAGGAGCTGGAATCTCGGAGAGCTGACCAGCCTCGCGCACAGCCAGGCAGCGGGGAGCGATCCCGCCGCCCGCGCGGTCGCGCTGGGCGTGCAGATCAGCGAAGCCGCGCTGGGTGGATGGGAGTGCGAGCGAATGACCGCCTTGACCAAGGCGGTCGCCGACTTTACCGGCGTGGACGAAAACGACGCGTTGCAGCAGATCCTCGCCAGCGCCGATGAGACGGTGCGAGTGGCTGCCACCTTTGGCGCCAGTCGTCTGGGCAAATTGATCCCGAGCACCGACCCCGAGCAGATTCGCCTGCAGCAGGCCCAGCGCCAGGCAGCCTTGCTGCAGCCGGACCTGCTGCTGATGCAGCAGTCATTGCAGGACCTGGGGTTGATGGTGAACGGCAGCGGCGACGCCAGCTTGATCCTGGATACCCTGCTGCAGGGCCTGCATCGCGGCGTTGGGCTGGAGCGCGTGATGGTGGCGGTGCTGGCCGACCAGCAGAGCCGTTTCAAGGTTCGCTGTGCGATCGGCGAGGGAACCGCGGACTGGCTCCAGGGCTTCGTTCTGCCGGCCGATCAGCCCGAGCAGCCACACGTGTTCAGCTACGCGTTGCGCCATCGGCAGTCGCTGTGGATGGGGGTTCCGGCAAGCTACAACCTGGCGGACTTGGTGACTCAGCCGCTACGACAGCGGCTGGGCAGCGGAATGTTCTTCATTGCGCCGTTGATGGCCGGCACGCGTGAGATCGGTGTGCTTTATGGTGATTGCAGGCTGTCCGGTCGGGCGCTCAAGCACGAGCAGTTCGTTGCGTTCCAGCGCTTCACCCAGCTGACCGGACGCTGCCTGGAGTCACTGGGCAAGCGCCCTGGCGGCTGAATCCTTCAGTTGGGGAGATACAGCGTCAGCAGTTGGCCAGGGCGCAGCACGTCGGCGCCCTTGTTCCAGGTCTTGAGGTTGGTCAACTGAACGTTGAAACGTTTGGCGATCTGGTACAGCGAATCGCCTTTCTGCACCTTGTAATAGGTAGGGGCATTGCCTTTCTTTTGCGCAACGCTTGCTGCCGGGCCCTGCAGGAACAGCGCCTGGCCGACCTTGAGCTGGCTGCCGGACAGCTTGTTCCAGCGCTGCAGGTCCCGAACCGATACGCGCTGGGCCTTGGCGATGTCCCAGAGGTTGTCGCCGGGCTTCACCCTATAGCTACGCGGAGTCGCGGCCGGCTGACGTGCAACGGCATGCAACAGCTCGCGCGACGCCTGGGCATCGCCACTGGTGGGAAGGCTGAGTACCTGACCGACGCGCAGCGAGTCGCTCTTGAGTCGATTGACGTCGCGAATGATATTGACGGTGAGGTGGTGACGGTTGGCGATCGTCCCCAGCGTATCGCCGGCGCGAACCTGATACTGCTGCCAGTCGACCAGCTCCTGGGGCTTCATCAGGGCGAGGTTGGCCGCCAGCATCTCGGCTTTCTCCATGGGTACGAGCAGCTGCTGCGGGCCGTCCAGGGTGATCCGCCGGGTGAACGCCGGGTTCAGCTGGTAGAGCTCGTCCTCGTCGAGGTCGGCGAGTTTGGCGACGCGTGCCAGGTCCATGCGCTGCTTGAGTGCGATGACTTCGAAATAGGGTTCGTTGGCGATCGGGCTGAGATTGATGCCATAGGCTTCCGGTGCCTGGATCAGTTGCGACAGCGCCAGCAGCTTGGGCACATAGTCGCGGGTTTCCTGCGGCAGCGGCAGGTTCCAGTAATCGGTGGGCAGGCCCAGCTTCTGGTTGCGCTCGATGGCGCGGCTGACGGTGCCTTCGCCTGCGTTGTAGGCCGCCAGTGCCAGCAGCCAGTCACCGTTGAACAGCCCATGCAGATAGCTCAGATAGCGCAAGGCCGCATTGGTCGAGGCGGTGATGTCGCGGCGGCCGTCGTACCAGCTGGTCTGGCGCAGGTTGAAGTGCCGGCCGGTGGATGGAATGAACTGCCAGAGCCCGACCGCGTGCGCCGGCGAGTAGGCGAAGGGGTCATAGGAGCTTTCGATGATCGGAAGCAACGCGAGCTCCAGCGGCATGTCGCGCTCTTCGAGCCGCTCGACGATGTAATGGATGTAGGGGCTGCCGCGCTCGCTGGCGATCTCTATGGATCGGGGGCGGCTGGAGAAGAAGAGACGCTGCTGTTCGATGCGGGGGTTGCTGTCCAGATGCTCCTGCAGCTTGTAGCCGTCGCGGATTCGCTCCCAGATATCCTGGTGCTCGACCTCGGTGGCGGTGTCGCTCAGCCAGATCGGCTCCTGTGCCGCAGGCACCACTGCGCGCCTTGTCTGTTCGAGAGCATCGTCACGCACGGCGTTGCTCTGACAGCCGGCTAGGGCTACGCAAATGGCGAGGGCCAACGCACGACCAGAGGCTGCCAAGGCGTCCGTTTCGTGGCGTTTCTTGGGAGCTGGCGGCATTGGCTGGAATCTTCCCCGGAAACAAAATTCGGGGGATTCTAGGAATGCACCCAGGTGGGGTCAAGTTTGCAGGCCCCGTTTCGGGAACCTGTCGACCTTGTCAGAAACGATCCTTCCAGGCACGCAAAGCCGCGAAAACCGCGACGTTGGTCGCCAGCGGACTGCCGCAATGCTGGCTCGCCGCCTGCCGTACCGCTTCGACCTCGCTGCGCAGAAACGGGTTGGTCTTGCGCTCGATGTCCAGTCGGCTGGGCAGGCTGAATCGACCTGCCTCGCGCAGCTGGGTTACTTCGCCGATGCGCGCGGCGATGTCGGCGTTGTGTGGCTCAACCGCCTGGGCGAAACGCAGATTGCTCAGCGTGTACTCATGCGTGCAATAGACCAGCGTGTGGTCGGGGGCGCTGGCCAGGCGGGTGAGCGACTCGAACATCTGCTCGGGCGTGCCTTCGAAAAGGCGTCCACAACCGGCTGCGAACAGCGTGTCGCCACTGAGCAGCCATGGCTGGTCTGGGTCAGCGTGAAAGTAGGCGATATGTCCGAGGGTGTGCCCTGGGACGGCGATGATCTGCAGGCGCTTGCCGAGCACCTCGATCCGTTGGCCGTCGCTCAGCGCCTCGTCACGCGCGGGGATCTTCTCGGCGGCAGGCCCGTAGACGCGGGCGCCGGTCTGTGCCTTGAGCCGCTCGACGCCACCGACATGGTCGTGATGGTGGTGCGTCACCAGAATGTCGCTCAGCTGCCAGCCGGGATGTGCCGACAGCCAGTTCAGCACGGGCGCTGCGTCACCGGGATCGACCGCCACGCAACGCCGGGCAGCGTCGTCCTGGAGCAGCCAGATATAGTTGTCGGTGAAGGCGGGCAGGGCTTCGATCTTGAACATGGATGGGTCGCCAAGCGGATCACAAAGGCGCATCCTAGGGGCTGTTCCCGCCAGGCTGCAACCCGCGCCGGAAACGGGAGCGGGCTCTGGCAGTCCCATGGAAGCGTTGAACCTGATCGAACCCAGCGCCCGGCGAATCCTCGGGCGAACGGAGCCGAGCGATGAACGAGCGACCGTCCAACCACGCCAGCGACCATTGGCTGTCCATGATCAGCCAGGCGTCCGACTGGTTCGCCGGCCCCTTGGGCCAGCAGCTGCTTGCGCAGGAGAAGCAGATCCTGACCGATGAGCTGGCCCGATGCTTCGGCAGCTATCTGGTGCACAACGGGCCGTTTGCCGGGGAACCGGTGCAGCCGCAGAACATCAAGCGGAGCGTTCGCCTTGGTGCGCCTCTGCCGGGCGTGGAAATCCACTGCGAGGAACAGGCCTGGCCGCTCGGCGAGCATGCCGCCGACGTGGTCGTCCTGCAGCACGCGCTGGATTTCAGCCTCTCGCCACACGGCCTGCTGCGCGAAGCGGCACGCGGTGTGCGCCCCGGCGGGCATCTGTTGATCGTCGGCATCAATCCCTGGAGCGCCTGGGGGCTGCGCCATCTGGTGTCGCGGGAGGGCTTTCGTCAGGCCCGTTGCATCCGTCCGTCGCGGGTCGGCGACTGGCTGAACCTGCTGGGATTCGCGCTGGAGAAACGCCGCTTCGGATGCTATTGTCCGCCGCTTTCTTCGAGCGACTGGCAGGCGCGATTGTCGCGTCTGGAGTCCATTGGGCAGCAGCTGCAGGCACCGACCGGAGGCTTCTACCTGTTGGTGGCGCGCAAGCTGATGATCGGTCTGCGGCCGTTGCGCCAGGAGCGTCGCGAGCGGATGGGCAAGCTGCTGCCGATGCCGGTAGCCAAGATCAGCCGCCGCGATGCGGAGCACCACCGGTTGCCGTGAAGGCCATCGCCGTCAAAACGAGTAAGCAATCCACATGAGCGACGATTGGGTCGAGATTTATACCGATGGCGCCTGCAAGGGCAATCCTGGTCCCGGTGGCTGGGGAGCGCTGCTTATATATAAGGGCGTAAAGCGCGAGCTCTGGGGCGGCGAGCTGGACACCACCAACAATCGCATGGAGCTCATGGCCGCCATTCGCGCGCTCGCCGAGCTGAAACGTCCATGCAAGGTGCGGCTGGTGACGGATTCGCAATACGTCATGCAGGGTATCAACGACTGGATGCCGAACTGGAAGAAGCGCGGCTGGAAGACGGCGAGCAAGCAGCCGGTGAAGAATGCCGACCTCTGGCAGCAGCTCGACGAGCAGGTCAATCGTCACGAAGTGAGCTGGCAGTGGGTCCGCGGACATACCGGGCACCCAGGCAACGAGCAGGCCGACCTGCTGGCCAACCGTGGCGTGGTTCAGGCCAAACGACAACCCATTGTGTAAGTGAGCGAAACGACATGCGCAGCGTAGTACTCGATACCGAAACCACGGGTATGCCAGTCACCGATGGCCACCGGATCATCGAGATCGGTTGTGTCGAGGTCATCGGTCGCCGCCTGACCGGGCGTCACTACCATGTCTATCTGCAGCCCGATCGTGAGGTTGATGAAGGGGCGATCGCGGTTCACGGCATCACCAATGAATTCCTCGTCGACAAGCCGCGTTTTCGTGATATTGCCGACGAGTTTTTCGAGTTCATCAAGGACGCGCAGCTGGTCATCCACAATGCGGCGTTCGACCTTGGCTTCATCAACAACGAGTTCGCCCTGCTGGGCCAGCAGGATCGTGCCGAAATCACCGACCACTGCACGGTGCTCGATACGCTGCTGATGGCGCGTGAGCGTCACCCGGGGCAGCGCAACAGCCTTGACGCCCTTTGCAAGCGCTACGGTGTGGACAACTCCGGGCGCGACCTGCACGGCGCATTGCTCGACGCCGAGATTCTCGCCGATGTCTGGCTGACCATGACCGGTGGGCAGACGAATCTGTCCCTGGCCGGCGATGGCGAAAGCTCCGATGGCGGGCGACCGCAGCCCAGCCCGATCCGCCGCCTGCCGGCTGATCGGCCGCGCACCGCCGTGCTGCGCGCCAGCGATGAGGAACTGGCTGCGCACATGGCGCGCATGGCGGCAATCGAGAAGGCCGCCGGTGCCGCGCCGCTGTGGATGCAGCTGGAAGGCTGATCGTCTTCACGCGGCATCCGTCCGGTTCCTAATGCGCTGTTCCTTTGCTGCGGACACTTCTACCCTGTAGGAAGACCGTCCGCAGAGAGCGCGCATGTATAAAGACCTGAAATTCCCGATCCTCATCGTCCATCGCGACATCAAGGCCGACACCGTTGCTGGCGAACGCGTGCGAGGCATCGCCTCGGAGCTGGAGCGTGACGGTTTCAATATCCTGCCCACCGCGAGCTCCAGCGAGGGGCGCATCGTGGCGTCGACCCACCACGGGCTGGCCTGCATCCTGGTGGCCGCCGAAGGCGCCGGAGACAATCAGCGGCTGCTGCATGATGTCGTCGAACTGATTCGTGTCGCCCGACGCCGCGCGCCGCGTCTGCCGATCTTCGCACTGGGCGAACAGGTGACGATCGAAAATGCGCCCGCCGAGGCCATGGCCGATCTCAACGAGCTGCGCGGGCTGCTTTACCTCTACGAGGACACCGTGCCGTTTCTGGCCCGGCAGGTCGCTCGGGCGGCGCGCAACTACCTCGAGGACCTGCTGCCGCCGTTCTTCCGAGCTCTGGTGCAGCACACCGGCGAGTCCAATTACTCCTGGCACACGCCGGGCCACGGCGGGGGGGTCGCCTATCGCAAGAGCCCGGTCGGCCAGGCGTTCCATCAGTTCTTCGGCGAAAACACGCTGCGCTCGGATCTCTCCGTGTCGGTGCCGGAGCTCGGTTCGCTGCTTGATCACACCGGGCCGCTGGCCGCCGCGGAGGCCCGTGCCGCGCGCAATTTCGGCGCGGACCATACCTTCTTCGTGATCAACGGCACCTCGACGGCAAACAAGATCGTCTGGCATTCGATGGTGGCGCGTGGCGACCTGGTACTGGTCGATCGCAACTGTCACAAGTCGATCCTCCACGCGATCATCATGACCGGTGCGATACCGCTGTACATGAGCCCCGCACGCAACGAACTGGGCATCATCGGACCCATTCCGCTGGAGGAGTTCACCCGCGAGTCGATCCAGGCGAAGATCGGCGCCAACCCGCTGGCGCGCGGGCGCCCGCCGAAGGTCAAGCTGGCGGTGGTCACGAATTCCACCTACGACGGCCTGTGCTACAACGCCAACCTGATCAAGCGCACCCTGGCCGACAACGTCGAGGTGCTGCATTTCGACGAGGCCTGGTACGCCTACGCGGCCTTTCACGAGTTCTACGATGGCCGTTACGGCATGGATACCCGTGAACAGGGGCCGCTGGTATTCACCACCCATTCCACGCACAAGCTGCTGGCCGCCTTCAGCCAGGCCTCGATGATCCACGTACTTGACAGCCAGAGCCGGCAGCTGGACCGTGACCGCTTCAACGAAGCCTTCATGATGCATATCTCCACCTCGCCGCAGTACGGCATCCTGGCGTCGCTCGATGTGGCCTCGGCAATGATGGAAGGGCCGGCGGGTCGCTCGCTGATCCAGGAGACCTTCGACGAGGCCCTGAGCTTCCGGCGGGCACTGGCCAACCTGCGTCAGCACATCGATCCGGACGACTGGTGGTTCAGTATCTGGCAGCCGCCGCGGGTTGACGGCGCCGATGAGCTGGTGACGCGGGACTGGCTGCTGGAGCCCACCGCCGACTGGCATGGTTTCGGCGATGTTGCCGACGACTATGTGCTGCTCGATCCGATCAAGGTCACGCTGGTGACGCCGGGCCTCACCGCGTCCGGCGCGCTGGGCGAAAGTGGCATCCCGGCGGCGGTGGTCAGCAAGTTCCTCTGGGAACGTGGCCTGGTGGTAGAGAAGACCGGCCTGTACTCGATGCTCGTGCTGTTCTCCATGGGCATCACCAAGGGCAAGTGGAGCACGCTGCTGACCGAGTTGCTGGAATTCAAACGCCATTACGACGCCAACATCCCGCTGATCGAAGCGCTGCCGTCGGTTGCCCGCAGCGGCGCTGCCACCTATGCCGGCATGGGGCTGCGCGACCTGTGCGATGCACTGCATGCCTGTTATTGCGAGAACGCAACGGCGCGGGCGATGCGGCGGATGTACACGGCGCTGCCGGAGCCGGCCATGACCCCGGCGCAGGCCTATGATGCGCTGGTTCGCGGCGAGGTCGAGGCAGTTCCGATCGATGAGCTGGAAGGGCGCGTAGCAGCGGTGATGCTGGTGCCGTATCCGCCGGGCATCCCGCTGATCATGCCGGGCGAGCGTTTCACCGGAGAGACTCGCTCGATTCTCGATTACCTTCGTTTCGCCCGGGACTTCGCCGAGCGCTTCCCGGGCTTCGATGCGGACGTCCATGGCTTGCAACACGAGGTCACCACCAACGGCAGCGCATACACCGTCGATTGCATCCGCCAGGGGTGATGGTCGTGGCTTCGAGCTCTACATCGGCACGAAGGGGCCGTCCGGCGGCGTGGTCTGTATCACATCGTCTGCATCGGCATACACTCGGGCTGGTACCAGTTGTTATAGTTGCCCACCGTCGTCCCGGGCTGCTCCCGTCACGACGTTCCCATGCGCTTGCTGTCGAGGATGATAGCGTGACCGAATACAAAGCCTTCCGCGTAGAGTTGGCAGACAAGATTGCCCGAGTCGTGATCAACCGACCCGAGAAGATCAATGCGATGGATGCCGCGTTCTGGACGGAAATCATCGATATCTTCAATTGGGTCGATGCCACGGATGACGTGCGTGTAGTGGTCCTCAGCGGGGCCGGGGAGCATTTCTCATCAGGCATCGACCTTCAGCTGCTGGCCTCGGTAGGTAGCCAGCTGGGCAGCGATGTCGGGCGCAATGCCGAGCAGCTGCGGCGCAAGATCCTGTCATTGCAGGCTTCGTTCAACGCGGTCGACAACTGCCGCAAGCCTGTACTCGCTGCGATCCAGGGCTATTGCCTGGGGGGTGCCATCGATCTCATCTCGGCGTGCGACATGCGCTACAGCACGGTGGATGCGAAATTCTCGATCAAGGAGATCGACATGGGCATGGCCGCCGATGTCGGTACACTGCAGCGCCTGCCACGTATCATCGGCGACGGCATGATGCGCGAGCTGGCCTTCACCGGCCGCACCATCCGCGGTGATGAGGCGCGCAGCATCGGCCTGGTCAATCGCACCTACGCCGATCAGCAGGCGCTGATGGAGGGTGTGCTGGAGCTGGCCCGCGACATCGCCAGCAAGTCACCGATCGCCATCCGTGGCACCAAGGAAATGATCCGCTACATGCGCGACCACCGCGTCGACGATGGTCTCGAATACATCGCCACCTGGAATGCGGCCATGCTGCAGTCGGCCGATATCAAGGTTGCCATCGCCGCTCACATGAGCAAACAGAAGCCGGACTTTGCCGACTGATGCGCCATCACACGTTTGCGCGGGAGGCGCACTAGGCATGGTTACTGGAGCTACATCACTCGGTCTGGTCCGGGATGAGCTGTTCGCCACTATGGAAGAGGCCGAGCAGAGCCTTGAGCATTTCATCATCGATCGCAACAACGGCGGTCTTCTGCAGCAGGCCGTCGAGAACCTCAAACAGGCCCGCGGCACGCTCAATCTGATCGAACTGACCGGTGCCGAACTGCTCGCCCAGGAAATCCTCCAACTGGCCACCGACATTCCCGTCGGTGCGGGCGAGGATCGCGACGGGCAGCTGGCTGCGCTGAGCAACGCGCTCTATGTGCTGCGCCGCTACCTGGAAAGCGTCGATGCCAGCCGCCAGGAGATCCCGGAGCTGCTGCTGCCGGCGATCAATGCACTGCGCCAGGCCTGCGCGCAGCCGCCGCTGCCGGAAAGCTTCTTCTTCAGTGTTCGTCTCGATCATGCCCGGCCTGCGCTCGATACGCCGGTTCGCCAGGGCGTTGCTCCGGCAGCTGAAGCGCGCCGGCTGCGGCAGATGTATCAGGTGGGCTTGCTCGGCTTCATCCGGGAAGAAAACCTGCCGGCCAGCCTGAAATTGATGGGGCGGGCGCTGACGCGACTCGATCATCTGTTCATCGACTCACCGGCCGGCCGCCTGTGCTGGATCGGCAGTGCGGCCATCGAGTCGCAGCTCGATGGCCAGCTGTTGCCACGTAGATCGCGCAAGCAACTGTTCTCGCGACTCGACAGGGAGCTCAAGCAGGTGCTCGGCAACCCGACATACGAAGCGCCGCGTAGTCTGCTCAAGGAATTGCTGTACGTCGTCGCACTGGCGGACAGCAAAGGTCCGATTGCCAGCCAGGTCAGGCAGGTGTTCTCGCTGAGCCCGCTGCCCTTTACCGATCACCTGCTGGAAGATGAATCCCAGCGCCTGGCCGGTCCCGGCCAGGCCGTCATGCGTTCGCTGTCCTCGGCGATTCGCGAAGAGCTGGCCAGCCTGAAGGACCTGCTCGACCTGATCGAGCGCGGTACCGCCCAGGCGGAAGCCTATTCGAACCTGCATAACCTGCTCGGCAAGATGGCCAAAACCCTGGGAATGGTAGGGCTGTCCTCGGCTGCGAGCACGTTGCAGGCGCAGTTGGGCGATGTGTCCGGCTGGAGCCTGGAACAGGCTCCCGAGCCGCAGGCCATCCTGCGCCTGGCCGATGCGGTGCTCTATGTCGAGAGCATGGTCGCCAGCCTGGAACGTGGCGATCGGCGCGATAGCAAACCTCAGGTCGCCCGTCCGGGCATGGAGGCCGAAGCCTTCGCCAACCACCAGCTGACCGAAGCCTGCATCGTGGTGATCGACGAGGCGACCGCCGGGCTTGCGCTGGCCAAGCGCGCCATCACCGCCTATCTCGAGTCCAACGGCGAGAAGCTGCATCTGGCCAACGTGCCGTTCAGCCTGCAGGCTGTTCGCGGCGGCTTGCGCTTCCTCGAGCAGGAGCGTGCTGCCGAGCTGATCGGAGCCTGTGCCGATTTCATCCAGAAGCACATGCTCGAGTCGAATCAGATGCCCCCCGAGCAGCTGCTCGAGACGCTTGCCGACGCCCTGACCAGCCTCGAGTACTACCTCGAGGGCGGCGCGATCCTGCGGCGCGACGATTCGCGGGTCAGCGTGCTCGATCTCGCCAGCGAGAGCGTGCGCGCGCTGGGCATGCCGGTCGCCGCCTGATGAGCCTGCGCTGGCAAGCGGCGCTGCTCGACCCCTCGCTGGCGGGGGGCTGGGCAGTGGTGCATTGCCGGCAACAGTTCCTGGTCGACGACAGCGGTGTTCTGTTTCCGCGGGACTGGCTCAAGCGTCTGGAGCTGCCGCTGCTCAGCGAGCAGGGGCTGGGTCATTTCGATGGCGAGCCGGTCTTTCTCTTCGAACTGGATGTCCCCGCCGATGTGCCTGGTGCGCGCTGGCAGGGGCTGCGTCAGTTCATGCAGCAGGTTGATCCGGACCTGTTTCGCCTGCTCGGCTACGCCACGCAGATCGGCACCTGGGTCAGCCAGCACCGCTTCTGCGGTAGCTGCGGTTCGCCGATGCACGCGCGAGCCGGTGAGCGCGCCATGTACTGTCCAGCCTGTGGTGTTCAGCACTATCCGCGGCTTTCGCCCAGCATGATCGTCCTGGTCACCCGCGGTGACGAGTTGCTGCTGGCGCGTTCACCGCGCTTTGCACCCGGCGTCTACAGCACGCTGGCCGGCTACGTGGAGCCGGGTGAGTCGGTGGAGCAATGCGTGGCGCGCGAAGTGCGTGAAGAGGTCGGGGTGGATATCCATCCGCCGCAATACATCGCCAGCCAGGGCTGGCCGTTTCCCCACTCCCTCATGCTCGGGTTCCACGCCGAATATGCCGGCGGCGAGATCGTCCCGCAGCCCGAGGAGATCGAGGATGCACGCTGGTTTCACATCGACAACCTGCCGGCGTTGCCCGCGCGCCAGTCAATCGCTCGCTATCTGATCGAGCTGTACCTGGCGCGTCGGCTAGGCCGCCCCGAACCAGTGCTGCCAGGCTAGGCGAAGGCTCATCGCCAGTACCACGAGGATGAACACCGGCCGGATGAAGCGCGAGCCGCCGCCGATGGCCGTGCGTGCGCCGAAGTAGGCGCCTGTCATCAGCGCCAGCCCCATGCCGATCCCCAGTACCCAGGCGACATGCCCACCCACGATGAACACCGCCAGCGCCACGGCGTTGCTGACGAAGTTCATCGTTCGCGCCACCCCGCTGGCCCGCAACAGGTCGAGGGGATAGAGCAGCATGCTGCTGACGGTCCAGAAAGCGCCCGTCCCGGGCCCAGCGACGCCATCGTAGAAGCCGAGCGACAGGCTCTGCGGCCACTGCCGTCGACGACCGATTTCCGCTGCTTCACCGGCAGCCTTCGCCGGCACTTTGCTGAACAGCAGGTAGATGCCGCAGGCGGACACTACCAGCGGCAGCAGTTGATTGAGCCAGCTTGCCGGCATGAATTGCGCCAGCAGTGCGCCCACGGCCGCACCGATGGCCGTACCGATCAGCGCACGCCTCCATACGACTGGTTCGAACAGGCGTCGCCGGTAGAAGGTGTAGCTGGCGGTCGCCGAGCCGAAGGTGGCGGACAGCTTGTTCGTGCCCAGCACGAGATGAGGCGGTAGGCCGGCGGTCAGCAGGGCCGGGATGGTCAACAGCCCGCCGCCACCGGCAATGGCATCGATAAAGCCGGCAGTAAAGGCGACGGCAAACAGGATCGTCAGCGTGGACGGGTCCAGCGCCAACTCGAGGGCGAAGGGCATGCGAATCTCGGTGGGTTGAGGGACTGCGGAGGATAATGCCGCCACCGACCGGGTGAAAGGGCTGCGCCCATATGATCGACGTCGCCCTCCGCTCGAACAAGAACGCCGGCTCGTGATCGGCATCCCAGCTCGGTGCTGGCTGCGCTGACGGCCCCTGCGGATAATGTCGCACCCAATGAAAAGGACGCTTGGTTATGCAATATCTCGGGCTTGCGATCGTCGTCGCTCTGCTGGCTTTGATCGTGCTGCTGGTCGCGCTGCGCTTGCTGCTGGGGGGCCACTGGTTCATGGGCTGGTTGCGCGGCACCTGTGGTTTTGTCGTGCTGGCGCTGGCCGGTCTGATCGCCTTGATCGGCTATGACATCAGCACCTACACAGCGCTTCCCCCTGAGCAGAAGCCCCTGGTCACGCTGACGTTCCAGGCGCAGGGCGCACAGCGTTACGAGGTGACTCTGGAGCAGGGCAAGGAAACCCGAACGGTGATGCTGGAAGGCGATCTCTGGCAGCTCGACCTGAACCTGTTGCGCTGGAAGAGCCTCGCCGAACTGATCGGGCTGGAGTCGGGGTATCGCCTGGAGCGGCTCTCCGGGCGCTACCTTGCCGTCGAGCAGCAGAACCTGGCCCGGCATGGCCGCGTCGTGTTGGGCGAGAAGCCCTTGGGCATGGATATCTGGCAGTCGCTGCAGCTGGGACAGCGCGACATGTACCTGGTCGAGGCGCAGGCATTGCGTGTCGATTACATGCCGATTGCCGATGGCGCCAGCTATGCGGTGGAGCTTGCACCGACCGGCCTGCTGGCCAGACCGTTGAACGCAGCGGCGACCGAAGCGTTGAAGAACTGGTAAGCGTGCAGATGACAAAAGGGAGCCATTCTGGCTCCCTTTTTCATTTGGCTGGTCGGATCAGGCCAGATAGCCGCCATCGACATTGAGCGACACGCCGGTGGTGTAGCTCGATGCCTCGCTGGCCAGGTAGAGCACAGCGCCGGCCATCTCGCTCGGCTGGGCAACGCGGCTCAGCGGAATGTGCTGCAGGGCCATTTGCAGGATCGAGTCGTTCTTGACCAGTGCCGAAGCGAACTTGGTGTCGGTCAGGCCGGGCAGCAAGGCGTTGCAGCGAATGCCGAACTGCGCGCACTCCTTCGCGAACGCCTTGGTCATGTTGATCACGGCACCCTTGGTGATCGAGTAGATCCCCTGGAAGTTGCCTGGCGAAACACCATTGATCGACGCGACGTTGATGATGCTGCCGCCGCCGTGCTCGCGCATCAGCTTGCCGGCCTCGATGGACATGTAGAAATAGCCGCGAATGTTCACGTCGACGGTTTTCTGGAAGGCCGATACGTCAGTGTCCAGCACATGGCAGAACTGCGGGTTGGTGGCGGCGTTGTTGACCAGGATGTCGAGGCGGCCGAACTGCTCGCGGATCTGCGCGAATACCGCCTGAATCTGCTCCAGCTCGCCAATGTGGCAGGCCACCGGGGTGGCCTTTCCGCCAGCCGCGACGATGGCGTCGGCTACCGCCTGGCAACCTTCGATCTTGCGGCTGGACACGATTACGTGGGCGCCTTGCTGGGCGAGCAGTTTTGCGATCGCCTCGCCGATACCGCGGCTGGCGCCGGAAACGAAGGCGATCTTGCCGTCTAGGTCGAACAGGGTGGTCTTGGACATGGTCGTTCCTCTTTCTTGTTCGTTTCTGTGGCAGGCCACAGACGGATTGGGTGGCGTCAGAGCTTCGATTGCCCGATCACTTGCAGCGCCTTTTGCTCCAGCAGCTTGTTCATGTGAATGAACTGGGCAAAGCGCTTGTCCTGAGTCTGGCCGTGATGGAAGCGGTAGTAGATCTGTTGAACGATTCCAGCCAGGCGGAACAGGCCGTAGGTGTAGTAGAAATCGATGCAGGGGATTTCGATGCCGGCGCGCTGAGCGTAGTAATCGACGAAGCCCTGACGGGTATGCATGCCGGGCAGGTGACTCGGCTGTCGGCGCATCGCCTGCATCGGCTGGGGATCGTTGGCTTCGATCCAGTAGGCCAGGGTGTTGCCCAGATCCATCAGCGGATCACCGATGGTGGTCATTTCCCAGTCCAGCACACCGATGATTTCCATCGGGTTGTCCGGATTGAGAATGACGTTGTCGAAGCGGTAATCGTTGTGAATGATCCCGGGTTTTGGGTGGTCGGCCGGCATCTTGTCCTTCAGCCAGGCCTTGACCGCGTCCCAAGCCGGCGCATCGGGGGTCATGGCGCGCTCGTAACGCTCGCTCCAGCCTTCGATCTGACGTTTCACATAGCCTTCCGGTTTGCCCAGATCGCCGAGCCCGCAGGCCTGGTAGTCGACGTTGTGCAGTTCGACGAACTTGTCGATGAAGCTCTCGCACAGGGCGCGGGTCTGGGCCTCGTCGAAATTCAGCTCCGGAGGCAGTTCCGAACGCAGGATGATGCCGTTGACGCGCTCCATCACATAGAACTCGGCACCGATCACCGATTCATCGGTGCAGTAGACATATGCCTTGGGGCAGTAGGGGAACCCAGCGTTGAGCTGATTGAGAATGCGGAACTCGCGGCCCATGTCATGGGCAGACTTGGCCTTGTGGCCGAATGGCGGGCGACGCAGCACCAGGTCCAGGCCGGGGTATTGCAGCAGGTAGGTCAGGTTCGACGCGCCGCCGGGGAACTGGGAAATCTGCGGTGTTCCGTCCAGTCCCGGGATATGTGCCTTGAGGTACTGGTCGATGACATCGGCGGGCAATTCCTCACCCGTGCGGACAGGGGTGCTTTGATCTGTAAGCGCCATTGTTATCCCTTCTGCTTATGTTTGGTGCCCAAGATGATTCAACAATCTAATGCTCGCGGTGCGTGAGACCAAGCGCAGCCGGCCGTTATTGGCCGGCGTGTTGGCTGTCAATCAAGCTGCCTGATTCGCCATTCACGGCTACGTTGGACATAAAAAAACCGAAGTCGGGACTTCGGTTTTTGGTGTCTCTCGACCGCCGAAAGAGGCTCAGGCCGGGAAGAGCTCGCTGAGCTTCAGGGCCAGCATCATGTCGCCCTCGGCGCGCAGCTTGCCGCCCATGAAGGCCTGCATGCCGTCGGTCTCGCCGCTGACGATGCCCTGCATGGTTTCGCTGTCCATGATCAGGGTGACATTGGCGTCGCTGGAGTCGCCCTGCTGCAGGTCACAGGTGCCGTCCTTGACGACCAGGTAGTAGTTCTCGGCATCGGTGATGTTGAACTGGAACACCAGATCCAGGCCGGCGGCGGCGCTGGGGTTGAACTTCGACTGCATGCCTTTGAAGGTTTCGGCGACGTTGCTCATGAGGGTTTCCTTTTTGCTCGTTATGGTTACACGCAGCTTTGGGCCGCGTGGGGCTGGGCTCATCTATGGGTGATGAGCTCCGGATTCTTCAGAAGTTGCAGATGCGCATGACTGTTGAATGATGCGAGCGCGACGTCGCGATCACGAAACTTCAGCTGGCTGAGCGACGTGTTGACGATCTGCCAGTTCATCTCGAAGGCCTTGATCGGCGGTACGCCAATGATCAGTTGCAGCAGCGCGGTAATGGTTCCGCCGGACGTGAAGATGGCGATGCGGTCGCGCTTGCCGGCTCGTTCGAGCACCCGTTCCAGGCCGCCGCGCACGCGATCAAGGAAATGCTGCCAGCTTTCCAGTTCGTCTTTCTCGTGCTCGCCGGAGATCCAGCGATGGACCACATAGGTGAAAAGTCTCTGGAAGTCGGCACGGTGATCGGCGGCATTGCGCAGGATATGCATGGCGTTGGGCTCGACCTTCAGCAGGTCGGGCAGGTGGGCGCGGATCACCGCGTCGGCATGGAATTCGTTGAAGGCCGCATCGATTTCAAGATCAGGTTGCGGACCGAGCCGCGCCAGGGTCGCTCTGGCCGTGTCCTGCTGGCGATCGAGTTCGCCACTGAGGCAGCGGTCGAAGCTCACGCCGAGTTGCGCCAGGTAATCGCCCAGCGCTTCGGACTGGCGATAACCCAGGGGGGAGAGCACGTCATAGTTTTCTGCGCCGAAAGACGCCTGACCATGTCTGATCAGGTAGATACTGCCCATGCTGCTGCTCCGGCCGGCACTGTTTTTTCGCGAGGGTAGGGACATCGTTCCGGAGTGTCAACGATAATTCGAACGTTTGTTTGAATTGCGCCGACTGGCTCAGCCAAGGGGCCATCGGTATGCTGGCGGCTCGGCGTCAAGAGCTGCGGCGGGCGCCTGAAACTCATCGAGGGGGATACGTGGAATTTCTTGTCGACTACGCCAGCTTCCTGGCCAAGACCGTCACGCTGGTGGTGGCTATCGTGATCGTGCTCATCGCACTCGCGTCCATGCGGCGCGGACGCAGCAAACAGGGCGGTGGACATCTGGAGGTGCACAAGCTCAACGAATTCTACAAGTCCATGCGCGAGCGCCTGGAGCAGGCGGTGCTGGAAAAGGACGAGTTCAAGGCGTTGCGCAAGCGGGAGGCGAAGGCGGCCAAGCAGACGAAAAAATCGGAGACGTCCGCACGTGTGTTCGTGCTCGATTTCGACGGCGACATCCGTGCGTCGGCGGTGGAAAACCTGCGCCATGAGATCACCGCGTTGCTGACCATGGCGACGCCTCAGGACGAAGTGGTGCTGCGCCTGGAAAGCGGTGGCGGCATGGTTCACGGTTACGGTCTGGCCGCCTCGCAGCTGGTGCGCATCCGCGATGCCGGCGTGCCGCTGACGGTTTGCGTCGACAAGGTCGCGGCCAGCGGTGGTTACATGATGGCCTGCATCGGCAACCGTATCCTCACGGCGCCGTTCGCGATCCTCGGCTCCATCGGCGTGGTTGCGCAGCTGCCCAACGTTCATCGCTTGCTGAAGAAGCATGACGTGGACTTCGAGGTGCTCACCGCCGGTGAATACAAGCGCACGCTCACGGTGTTCGGCGAGAACACCGAAAAGGGCCGGGAGAAGTTCCAGGAAGACCTGGAAACGACCCATGAGCTGTTCAAGAACTTCGTGGCGCGCTACCGCCAGAACCTGTCGATCGACGATGTTGCGACGGGCGAGGTGTGGCTGGGGATCGCCGCACTCGGCAAGCATCTGGCGGATGAGCTCAAGACCAGCGATCAGTATCTCGCCGAGCGCGCGCAGGAGGCCGAACTCTTCCAGCTGCATTACATCCAGAAGAAGAGCTTGCCGGAACGTTTCGGCATGGCGGCCAGCACGATCATGGAGCACGGCTTGCTGAAAGGCTGGAGCCGGCTGAACGAACAACGTTTTTGGCAATGACAAGGGGAACCGCGATGAGCAGCTTCAAGGCACTACAAGTCAGCGAGACCGAAGGTGGCCGTTTCGAGTTGAAGGTCGTCGAGCGAACCACCGAAGACCTGCCCGCCGGTGAGGTGCTCATCCGGGTGCGTTATTCCTCGCTGAATTTCAAGGATGCGCTGTCGGCCAGTGGCAATCGTGGCGTGACCCGGGCCTATCCGCATACTCCGGGGATCGATGCCGCCGGTGTCGTGGCCTCGTCCAGCGTGGCCGAGTTCGCCGAAGGCGATGAAGTGATCGTCACCGGCTACGACCTGGGCATGAATACCGCCGGCGGCTTCGGTCAGTACATCCGGGTTCCGGCCGCCTGGGTCATCAAGCGTCCGCAGGGACTGTCACTACGTGACGCGATGATACTCGGCACAGCCGGCCTGACTGCCGCACTCTGTGTCGACAAGCTGGAACAGGCTGGTCTCGAGCCGGGAGACGCGCCGGTGCTGGTGACCGGTGCGACCGGCGGTGTCGGCAGCATCGCGGTGGCGTTGCTGGCCAGCCTCGGCTACAAGGTCGCGGCCGTGACCGGCAAGGCCGACCAGGCCGATTTCCTGACCCGCCTGGGGGCCACGCAGATCATCGAACGTGCTGCATTGCAGGCCGGCGTGGACAAGGCCTTGCTGAAGGAGCAGTGGGGCGGGGCGGTGGATACCGTGGGCGGGGACATTCTGTTCAACGTGGTCAAATCGCTGCAGCGCGGCGCCAGTGCGGCCTGCTGCGGTCTCACTGCCGGCACGCATTTCCAGGCCAGTGTACTGCCGTTCATCCTTCGCGGCGTGAACCTGCTGGGCGTGGACTCGGTGGAGATTCCGCTGGTGGTCAAGGCATCCATGTGGGACAAGCTGTCGTTGCAATGGAAGCTGGCCAACCTCGATGAGCTGGCCCATGAGATCGGTCTGGAGCAACTGCCGGAGGCCATCGAGCGCATCCTGGCGGGCGGCCAGGTCGGGCGCGTGCTGGTGCGTCTGGATTGAGAGCTGACGCAGCCTCGTCTGGTCAATCGGTACGATAGCGGCAATGAATTTCCTCAGGCGCTGTGTTTGGTCGAATCTATCGCCACTCCTGACCGCAACCGAGGAAATCGCTCATGAAGAAGCTGGCCGAAAAGATCAAACAGATCGCTTCCGGAAAAAAGACCGCTGCAGTGCCCGTGCCGGTCGAGCATCCGAACTTCTGGATGTATCAGTGACGCCAATGAAAAGCCCGCCAATTGGCGGGCTTTTCACTTGCTGGCGTTGTCGTCAGACCTGACGGCGGCGGAACAGCGGGCGTTCGTCGTCGGCCGCGGCCTGATAGGTCACCGAGAAGTCCTTGAGACCTTCCAGGGCATCGACGGGATCGCGATCGGCGCGGATGGCGAAGGCGTCGAAGCCACAGCGGCGCATGTAGAACAGCTGGTCTCGCAGCACATCGCCGATGGCGCGGATCTCACCCTTGTAACCGTAGCGCTCACGCAGCAGGCGCGCGCTGGAGTAGTGACGACCATCGGTAAAGCTCGGGAAGTTCAGCGCGATGACCTGGAAGTACTGCAGGTCGTCAGCGATATCTTCCACCTGCTCATGGGCATCGAGCCACACACCCAGGCCACCGTCACGGGCTTTGAGCGCATGTGCGTGATCGAGCCACAGGTGCAGCGGCACGATCAGATCGTCGCTGTTGCACAGGTCGTCCAGGGTCTGCTCCTTGGGGAGCAGGTGCCAGGTTTCGTCGACCAGCTGGTCGTTCTTAATGATTCGCTGCATAGACGCGCTCCTTGAAGGGATCAATGCCGATGCGGCGGAAAGTATCGATGAACTGCTCATCTTCGGTACGCTGCTCCACGTAGACGGTGATGATCTTCTCGATCACGTCGGGCATCGCATCCTGGGCGAAGGATGGGCCGAGGATCTGGCCGAGGCTGGCGTCGCGGCCGGAGCTGCCGCCCAGCGAGACCTGGTAGAACTCTGCGCCTTTCTTGTCCACGCCGAGGATGCCGATGTGGCCGATATGGTGATGGCCACAGGCGTTCATACAACCGGAGATGTTCAGGTCGATGTTGCCCAGGTCGAACAGGTAATCGAGGTTGTCGAAGCGACGCTGGATGGCCTCGGCGATCGGGATCGACTTGGCGTTGGCCAGCGAGCAGAAATCGCCGCCCGGGCAGCAGATGATGTCGGTCAGCAAGCCGATGTTCGGCGTGGCCAGACCCAGCTCGCGCAGTTCGTGCCACAGCTCGAACAGCCTGGTCTGCTCCACGTCCGCCAGGATCATGTTCTGCTCGTGGGAGTTGCGCACCTCGCCAAAGCTGTAGCGATCGGCCAGATCGGCGATGGCGTCGAGCTGCTTGTCAGTGACGTCGCCAGGGGCCACGCCGGTACTCTTGAGCGACAGCGTCACGGCGGCGTAGCCGGGCTTCTTGTGCGCCACCACGTTGCGCTGGCGCCAGCGGCCGAAACCGGGATGTTCGGCGTCTAGCTGGGCGAGGGCGGCGTCCTGATCCTGCAGAGCCTTGTACTGCGGATCGATGAAGAACTTGCTGACGCGCTGCACTTCGGCTTCGGTCAGGGTGGTGGGGCCGTCTTTCAAGTGCGCCCACTCGGCGTTGACGCGCTCGGCGAACACTTCAGGCGTCAGCGCCTTGACCAGAATCTTGATGCGCGCCTTGAACTTGTTGTCGCGGCGGCCGTAACGGTTGTAAACCCGCAGGATGGCATCGAGGTAGCTCAGCAGGTGCTGCCACGGCAGGAATTCGTTGATGAAGCTGCCGACGATCGGCGTCCGGCCGAGGCCGCCACCGACCGAAACGCGGAAGCCCAGCTCGCCTGCATCGTTCTTCACCGCTTCCAGGCCGATATCGTGCACTTCGATCGCAGCGCGATCGCTCACTGCGCCGTTGACGGCGATCTTGAACTTGCGCGGCAGGAAGGCGAATTCGGGGTGGAAGGTGGACCACTGGCGGATGATTTCGCACCAGGGCCGCGGGTCGATCAGCTCATCACGAGCCACGCCGGCGAACTGATCGGTGGTGGTGTTGCGGATGCAGTTGCCGCTGGTCTGGATGGCATGCATCTGCACCGTGGCCAGTTCGGCGAGAATCTCGGGTACGTCTTCCAGCTCGGGCCAGTTGAACTGCACGTTGGTACGGGTACTGATATGGGCATAGCCCTTGTCGTAGCGACGAGCGATCTCTGCCAGCTTGCGCACCTGCGTCGAGGAAAGCAGGCCATATGGCACGGCAATGCGCAGCATGGGCGCGTAGCGCTGGATGTACAGGCCATTCTGCAGGCGCAGCGGGCGGAATTCCTCATCAGCGAGTTCACCGGCCAGGAAGCGGCGGGTCTGGTCGCGGAACTGCCGGACCCGATCCTCGATGATGTGTTGGTCGTACTGGTCGTAAACGTACATAAATGTCCTGTTCTCAGGCTGCTACAGCTTCGCGCGCACGGCCGCGCACCCATTTAGGGAGGGCGGCACGATACCAGCTACTTGTTATGCGCAAAAGTGATGTTTGGGAATATGTTTAGAACTAAACCAAGCGAAATGGACTTACGGCTAACACGCCTTGAGCAACCTCGTTCCCTGGTCTTAACTGCGAGAAGAACAGGCTGCGACCGTAGCTGCTAGAGGAGAAGTCCCGTGAGAAATGACCAGCGCGACAGTGTTGTGGATGCCGCGGCGATATTTGCCTTGATCATGCTCGCCGTGGGAACGGCAATTTTCTGGGTCAGCCACCAATAGCGGCTACAGACCCGCCAGATAAAGCACGAGCTTGACCACACCCAGGACGATCAGCACGAACAGTACGGTGAACCCCACGCCGAGAATGATGAAGTGGCTGGGTTTGCCGTGGCTGAAGTCTCTAGCCCGGTTCTTGCCGCTTTGCACACCCAATGCGGCGGCCAGCACACTGCCGAGCATTTGCCGCAATGTCAGGTTCTTTTCCTGCTCGTCGTTCATGGCTGCCTCGAATCAGGGTTTTCCGAAGTCTAGTCGAGTGATCCGAGGTCGGCGGAGCGTTGACCCGGGCAGGCCGCATCAACGGGGGAGGAGGGCCGGCCATGCTGGCTGCCGGCCCTTTCGCTGGTCATTCGGCCTTGACCGAGATGGTCTTCGCTCCTTCACCAGCGCCGGGGTGCTTGGGCAGCGAAACACGTAGCACACCCTTGCCGAACTTGGCTTCGATCTGCTCGCGATCCACCCCGTCCGGCAGTGCGAAACTGCGCTGGAAACTGCCGAAGGAGCGCTCGGACAGGTGATAGCCGTCCTTCTCCTCCTTGTGCTCCTGGCGCTTTTCTCCCTTGATCACCAGGCTGTTGCCGACCAGCTTCACCTCGACATCCTTTTCATCGAGGCCAGGCAACTCGGCGGTGATTTCGAAGGAATTTTCCTTCTCGACCACATCTACCGCCGGCATCCGGCTGGGTCCGCCCTGCCAGAGAGGCGCCGTTTCCAGGCCGTGGCGACTGAAGGGCAGATGCCAGGGGCGATCGAACTCATCGAAAAGCCGGTCGACCTGTCGCCGCAGGGTGTCGAAGGGGCGCCATGGGTCTTGCGGTGCCGTCGGCACCTTCTTTTCATCCGTACTGACTGCAGGTTTGTTCGAAGCGTCGTTCATTTCACAAACTCCTGTAGAAGCTCGGGAAGGTCAGAGCGCATTTAGTGTTCTACCGGCGGGCAGATTGAAGTTTGATTCCGATCAACCCCGATCCACTCTCCGCGCGTCATTCAGCGTAGCGTCTTCCTGGCCAGCTACAAGACGCAGGCGGTCAGAGACTCTCCTTGAACCAGTCCCAGAGTCCGAGGGAAAAATCGGGGAACAGATTGATGCCCAGCGCGGATTTGAGCAGGTAGAGGATTACCAGCCCGACCAGGGCGGAAAACAGCAGGAAGAGGGTCGCCAGCGCAGCCTTGGCGATCAGCGACAGGTTCTGCTGCGGGCGGGTCAGGTTGCGCTTGTTGCGCCCCGCGACGATCGCGAAATAGTAGTGATTGCGCCACAACCGCACCGTGCCGCGCAGGTCGACCCGGTGCCTGACCCAGGAGCGTGCGCCGAAGACACCGCGCAATGCCGCCAGCTGCTCCTCATTGAACGAATCACGCAGGTGCTCGGGCAGCCGCTGCTTGAGTCCACGAACGAAGGGGTCCTGGTCCAGCGGAGTGTCGGCGTAGGGCTTGGGATAGGGCGAGCGCGGCTCGTCCGCTTCGGGTGAGGTCATGGCTGTGTAATCGCTCCGGTAATGCGCGTCAGAGCGCGGCGAGAAGGCTATGCAGACGGTCGAAGTCCGGTCGCTGCTCGATGTTGTCGTTCAGGCAATGTCGTTGCAGATCCAGCAGGACATGCTGACGTGGATCGGTGTCCGGGCAGCGTTGCAGCAATTCTTCCAGCAGGCAACCGAAAGCGCGGGCTTCGATGCGCTTGAGGTGCTGTCCGGCTGCGCTGTCGGGCTCGAAGAAGGAGGCCGCGCCGAAATCGCTGAGCAGGCAGGCGCCACTCGGATCGACCAGCAGGTTGTGGGCATAGAGGTCGCCATGCAGGATGCCGCGGCGGTGCAGGTGAGCAACGGCGGACGCGACGCCGCTGGCGATGCTCAGGACCTGTTCGAGGCTGAAACGCTGCTCGGCACCGTAGCTGTCGCGCGTGCAGCTGGCCAGCGAGGGTGGCCCGGCCAGGGGCTGGAAGCCAGGGTCGACTAGATCCATCAGCAGGCCGGGCGTCAGCTCTGCGTGGTCGGCAAGTGGGCCGGCGACGTCGATCAGGTTGGCGTGACGGCCAGCCGCCACGCACGCGGCCATTTCGCTATGCGGCAGGCCGTCGCTGGTGACGTGTCCCTTGAACAGCTTCGCCGCCATGGGTCGCGGCGCCTGGCCGGGCACCTGCCATTGCGCTCGGTGAATGACGCCGGAGGCACCCTGGCCGAGCTGTTCATGCAGCATGACTTGCGTTCGAGCAATCGCGGGTAGCGAGTGGCGTGCAAGACTCGCGGCCTCGTTGGCGTCGCTGAAGGGGTTGCCGGCGAAGGCCAGCCAGCTCAGGCGCGGCAGTGTCAGCAGCCAGTCTGGCAGCAGCTGCAGGCGGTTGGCGGCGATGCGCAACAACTCCAGGTGGGTGCATTCGGACAGCGACGGCGGCAGGCTGGTCAGCCGGTTGCCGGCGAGCATCAGCTTCTGCAGCCTTCGGCAGTTGCCGATCTCGTCGGGCAGGCTTTCCAGCTGGTTATCGGTAAGGATCAGCCAGCGCAGAGCCGGCGGCAAGGAATCGGCAGGCAGATGACGAATACGATTGGCCTTGAAGCCGACCATTTCCAGCTGTGGGCAATCGCCGAGACACTCCGGCACCTCGGTGAACGGGTTGTCCGAGCAGAACAGGATCCGCAGCTTGCGCAGCCGGGATAGGTCGGCTGGCAGGCTGTCGAGCTGGTTGCCCGAGAGGTTCAGCACTTCCAGCGTATCGGCGAGGCCGAAGATCGCGTCGGGAAAGGCGTCAAGGCCGGCGGAAAGATCAAGGCGGCTGATGCCGGCCAGTTCGCCACGTTCGAGTTGTTCCAGGGTATGCATGCGGTGTTGCGCTTTCCTTGCTGAGATGAACACCGAAACGGCGTCTGCTACAGCGCTCCGACAGCCGTTGGCGAGGTGGGTTCAGGCCCGATCAGCGCGGCCGCCTGCGCCCGAGCACTTGCTCGGCGCGGGCGCGCAGCTGGCCGCAGCCGCCATCGATATCCTGGCCGGCCGAATTGCGCACCTTGGTCAGCACGCCGCGGCTGTGCAGATAGCGCACGATCTGCTCGATGCGCTCACCCTCAGGCCGCTGGTACGCGTCGTCTTCCAGGCTGTTGTAGGGGATCAGGTTCATCACCGCATACTTGCCCTTGAGCAGGCGCAGGATACCGTCCATCTCCTCCTGGTTGTCGTTGATGCCCTTGAGCAGCGTCCACTGATACTGGATCGGGAAGCCTGTCGCGCGGGCGTAGCTCTCGCCAAGCTCGACCAGTTCCTCCGGGGCGATCTGCGGTGCGCGCGGCAGCAGCGCCTGGCGCAAGGCACCGTCGGTACTGTGCAGCGACAGCGCCAGGGCCGGCTTGACCCGTTGCTGTGGCAGGCGCTCGAACACGCGCAGGTCGCCTACGGTGGAAAACACCAGGTTCTTGTGACCGATGCCGCCCTCGGTACCGAGCAGGTCGATCGCCTCGAGTACGTTGTCGAGGTTGTGCGCCGGCTCGCCCATGCCCATGAACACTACCTTCTTCACCGAGCGGAAGCGGCGGGCGAGGGCGACCTGAGCAACGATTTCGGCACTGCCCAGCTGGCGCAGCAGGCCGCTCTTGCCGGTCATGCAGAACACGCAGCCCACCGCGCAGCCGACCTGGCTGGACACGCACAGTCCGTCGCGCGGTAGCAGCACGCTTTCCACCATCTGCCCATCGCCAAGCTCCACCAGCAGTCTTGCCGAACCATCGGCGGCCGGGTGCTCGGAGCGCAGGCGGGCCAGTGCGTCGATTTCCAGGCTCAGCGCCGGCAGACCTTCGCGCACGCTCAGCGGCAGGAAGTCCTCGGCCTGCTGCTGGCGCCGCCCGACATCGAGCGGCAGGCCCTTGAGCCAGGCGCGGGTCATCCGCCCGATATGACGGGGCTTGGCGCCGATATCGGCGAGGCGTTGCTGGAAGTCGGGGATGCGCATAGGGCGCGCATTCTAGCCGGGCTCACGCCGCGAAGCGACGGCAGAACGGCACGATACCGAGCAGCAGGACGGCGAGCAGCGCGAAGGCCATGCCCAGCGAGCTGAAATGGGCGACCATGCCCATCATCGCCGGGCCGGCGAGCACGCCGGCAAAGCCAATGGTAGTGGCGACGGTGACGGCCAGCTGCACCGGCATGCCGTCCTGCCGGCTCAACGAGGAGATCAGTACGGGCGATACGTTGGCGCACCCCAGGCCGCACAGCCCATAGCCGACCAATGCCAGCGCCCAGTGCTCGGCGGTCAGGCTCAGACCGATGCCGAATGCCGCCAGCATGCCGCCGAAGGCGATGACCCGCGCCGTGCCTAGGCTGTTCACCAGCGGAGCGCCAGCGAACCGGGCGATGGTGACCATCAGCGCGAAGGCCGCATAGCCGAGCCCGCCTCTGGCGACTTCCAGGCCTTTCTCACCGGTCAGATAGAGCGCGCTCCAGTCCAGCACGGCGCCTTCGGCGAGGTAGACGACGAAACACATCAGGCCGACCAGCATCACCAGCCCGGTCGGGCGGACGAAGGCGAGGCCGCCACCGGGCGCGCGATTCGGCAGGTAGCCGCGCGCAAGGGCCAGGTTCGCCGCCACGATCACGCCGATCATCATGAAGCTACCGACCTCCGGTGCCAGACCCAGGCTCAGCAGGCCGGTCAGCACCAGCGCACCACTGATGGCGCCGAGGCTGTACATGCCGTGAAAATTGGACATCAGCCGGCGGCCGACAGCGGTTTCCACCAGCACCGCCTGAATGTTCATGATGACGTCGATGACGCCCAGGCTGCCGCCGAAACAGAACAGCGCCAGGCCCAGCCACCCGATCGAATCGGTCAGCGCCATGCCGGCCAGCGCCAGGGCCAGCAGCGCGACACTGCACAGCTGCACCGGGCGAATGCCCCAGCGGGCCACCAGGACGCCGGAAATGGGCATCCAGGTCAGCGAGCCGATCCCGATGCACAGCAGCAACAGACCGAACACCGCATCGGTCATCTCGATGCGTTCACGGACATAGGGCACCAGCGGCGCCCAGACGGAAAGACCGAAGCCGGCCATGAAGAAACCGCAACGGGTCGCGTTGCGCACGATGGGGGCATCAATCTGAACGGTGTTACGAACCGCGAACATGAGCGGCAGACCTCGATAAGCAGGAAATGGATGTGCAGGAAAAGGCGCGACTGAGCGCCATCACCACACGGCCAGCAATCCGGTATCGAAGAGAAACAGCAGCCGACTTCCTGCGGGCAGGCTGACAGAGCAGGGACGTGACGTGCTGTACATGGCAGGAAGCAGACTTTCGGACAGGTCGGCAGAGCATACACAACCCGGTCCGTAGGACAACCCGCTCGCGGCGAGCGCGGTCAACCTCAGCGCATCAGGCCCAGGGCGATACCGATACGAGCGTCGATGTCGCCCGTCCACATGTCGATGGCCACGCCAAGCAGGATGTCCTGGGTCAGCCACTTGGGCTTCATGCCTTTCGCGGACCGGGATCGTCAGCAGGCCGGTTCCAGCGGTATGCATGCTATCGTTCTGCGCTTTGCCGCAAACCGTGTCGGAGCAGTCGATGAAGTTCATACACCAGCGCGAGCACCTTGAAGAAGGTGACATCGTCGTTATCCAGTGTTCGCAGACCTGCAATATTCGTCTGATGAACGACGCGAACTTTCGCAGCTTCAAGAATGGCGGCCGGCACACTTACCACGGCGGTGCGTTCGACCGTTTTCCAGCGAAGATCGTCGCGCCAAGCTCGGGTTTCTGGAACATCACCCTGGACACCGTCACTCGGCGCCCGATCAGCGTGACGCGCAAACCGAACCTCACCTATTCCATTAAGGTCATTCGACGGTCGGCGTCGCGTTCATAGACGCCGCGCCAGCCCGAAAGCATCCCGCCGGAGCGAAGATTTGAGTCATCGCTATCAAGAGCCCAGCCATGCGCCCACCATCAGCCGAGACGATCCGCGCGCAGGCGCGACGACACGCGGCCATGAGCGCAAGCGTGTCACCCAGGCCCATCTCGGCATGCTGCTCTGGGCGCTGTTCGTCGGGCTTTCCTTTCCCGCGGTCGGGCTGCTCAGTGACGGGCTGCCCCCGCTGCTGCTGACGGCGATGCGCTTCGGCATCGCCGCGCTGGTACTCGCGCCGCTGGCGTGGCGCCAGAGCGATGGGCGCCCGGGCTGGCGAACCCTCTTGCTCTACGCGGCCATGGGGCTCTGCCTGGCGGGCTTCTTCGGCACCATGTTCTGGGCGGCGCATAGGGTCAGTGCATTGTCCATGGCGACCCTGTTCGTCAGCGTGCCGCTGCTGGCGTACTGCCTCGGCCGGGGGCTGGGCGTCGAACAGCGCGCGGGCAGGCTGCTCGCCATCCTCGCGCTCGGGGCGAGCGGGGCTCTGGGGCTGGCCTGGGCCGAGAACGGCGGCGACTTCTCCGGGATGCAGCTGGGCTTCGGCGAGCTGGGTTTCTTCTTCGGCTGCGTCGCCTCGGCGCTCTATCCGGTGCTCAGCAAATGGGGGCTGGCCAACGGATCGTTGCCGACCCAGGCGGGCCTGCGCACTTTCTGGAGCCTGGTGGCGGGCGCTGTGCTGATCGGCCTGATGGGGGCGATATGGGAGCGCCCGGCGGCGCTGCTGCACATGAATCTGCTGGACCTGCTGCTGGTGACCTACCTGGGCGTGTTCTCCAGCGCGATGACCTTCTTCCTGCAGCAGCGCGCCACCAGCGCACTGACCCCCGGGGCGGTAACGGCCTACAGCTACCTGGTGCCCTTCGTCTCGATGCTGTTGCTGTTCTTCGATCAGCCCGCGCGCATGGGTTGGCACTGGCTGCCGGGCAGCCTGCTGGTCATCCTCGCCATCGGCCTGCTGCTGCGCCGGGACGGGCAGCCAAGCCGCTGAGGCGGTCAGCCATCCAGCAGCGCTCGTGTCCAGGCAATTGCCTGACGTTCGCGCTCGGCCCAGTCACCTGCGATTTCAACGAACGGCTGCCGATGCTGCCGAAGCCAGTCACGGCATTGCTCGTAGAAGCGCTGCCTGTCGTCTAGATCCGGCTGGCAGCGCTGGCCGTCCGCATGCCACTCGGCGCCTGTGGGCGAGAGCAACAGGTGCTGGTGGTATTCGCGCGCCTGCAGTTCGGCTTCCAGCCAATCGGGGCAGTCACCGAACAGCGTGCGGCTCCAGAGCATGTTGCTCAGCAGATGGGTGTCGAGGATCAGCAGATGCGGTGCGGCGGCCCGTGCAGCGTCTTCCCGGGCCAGTTGGCCGCGGGCAATGTCCGGGATGTCGGCCAGCGTCGTGTCGCGTTGCGTCCGCTCGATGTAGTGACGCACGTACTCGTCGACCAATAGACCGCCAAAGCGGCGTCGCAAGCGATCGGCCAGCCAGCTCTTGCCGGTGGATTCCGGTCCGGTGAGCACGACGACCTTCATCGGGCGGCCACCAGGGTCGCACGCCATTCACGCAGCCCCATCACCGCCAGTGCGGTGAACAGCGCGTAGAGCCCGGCCGTCAACCAGTAGCCCTGGAAGCTGAAGAAGCCGACAAACAAGGCATCGACCACGATCCACAGTGGCCAGCACTGCAGGCGCTTGAGTGCCATCCACAGCTGCGCGAGCAGGCTGAAGGCGGTCAGGCTGGCATCGATCCAGGGAAACGCCGCCTCGGTGAAGCGAGCCATTGCGCTGCCGAGCAGCAGGCTGCCTAGCACCGCCATGCCGATGCCGACCAGCACTTCCGGCCCGCTGGCCAGGCTCACGCGCCGGCCGTTTCCGTCGGTGCCGCGGGTCCAGGCCCACCAGCCATACAGCTGCATCGCCGCGAAGACGCCGTGCAACAGCACCTGGGAGTACAGCTTGGCATCGAAGAAAAACCACGCATACAGCGACACCATGCCCAGCCCGATGGGCCAGCACCAGCTGTTCTGCCGCACGGTCAGCCAGACGGCGACAACGCCCAGCAATGAGGCGATCAGTTCGAGAAGCGACATGGCGGTGACCGGTGGCGAAGAACGAGGGGCGCGATCATAACGGAGCCGGGCCTCGTCCGGATCGCGGCCGGCGAGATTGAACGACCCCGACATCGACCTGTCTTGGACAATGCAAAGGCGCAGCGGGAGGCTGGCCTGATGTCGAACGAGGCCGCGAGGCGATGGAATCGATCCTGAATGACCCAGGCAATGGCTGGTAGTCGCGGCGGCTGGCGAACAACGGATGGCTTATGAGTGATGCCGGAGCGCGGCACGGCAAGAATCGCAACATTCAATTTCTTCGTGGCCTGGCAATCGTGCTGGTGCTGCTGGCCCACGGCTCGGTCATGCTGATAGGTGCCGAGGCTGTCTGGTGGGATGGGGTGCTGCAGCGCTTCCTGCCGGGTGTCGGAGTCGACCTGTTCTTCCTGATATCCGGCTTCCTGATGGGTGCAACCTTCCTGCGCAAGCACAGGCAATTCGACGCGGCGGCGGTGTACGGGTTCTACAAGAAACGCATTCGCCGCGTGCTGCTGCCGACCTGGTTCTGGTCTGCGGTGGTATTGCTGTTCGCCGTGCTCGAGCCGCCACGCGGCGCACCCAGCTATTCGCTGGACACCCTGCTGGGCGTGACCGCGAGCGCGGCGTTCTTCCTCGCCAATGTGTTCAACGCGCTGCACGAGACGGATTTCGGCTACTTCTGGTCGATTGCCCTGGAAGTACAGTTCTACCTGCTTTTCCCGCTGCTGCTCCTGCTGGGCAGGGCGTTCTGGCCGGCGGTGATCGGCATCGTGCTGTGGTTCAGTTTTGCCAATCCGTTTGCGCCCGAGTGGCTGTTCCGAGCCAACGGGCTGTTTCTCGGCCTGTTGCTGTGGAAGCTGTCGTCCCTGGAATCGTTTCGGCTGGTCGAACGGGACATCGAGGCGATGTCGCCTGTGAGCAAGGTGCTGGTGATGGGTCTGTCGGTGCTGCCGGCCAGCGTGCTGGCCATCGCGCTGGAGCCGTTCGCGTCGTTCCGCTGGGCGGCGACGACGCTGGTGCTGGCCGTTCCTTTCATGCTCGCGGCCTGTTCCGGCGAAGCCATCTTCGGCAGCCTCTCGCGCCCGCTGGAAGCCATAGGCCAGGTTTCCTTCTCGCTGTACCTCTGCCATATCCCGGTCTGGCTGCTGTGCATGCACTGGCTGGACGATCAGCCGGTGCTACCGCGCGTTGCGCTCTGCGTGACGGTCTCGCTGATCGTCGCCGGGCTCAGCTACCGGTATATCGAGCGCCCGCTGACCGAAGGGGCGGTATCGCGTGAACCGGCGATTGACGAGGTGGGCACCCGCGCAGCCGTCCGCAGCCGTTGACGGATGGGGGCGCCTAGCTGGGGGCGCCTTTCTGGCGTGCCTGGATGGAGGGCGCCCGATGGGGGCGCCTCGACGGGTGCGCTGAGGTGCAGTGGACTACTCGTCCTCGTCCTCGCCGCCAATGGCGCTGAGGCATTGCAGGCGGTGCGGGCCTTCCAGCAGCCAGCTTTCATCTTCGGCGTCGCGCTGTGCCTCCATGATCTGGTTGTAGCTGAACTGCCACTGGCGGCGGGTCCGGCCGTCCACCAGGTCGATGGTCAACAAGGTGGCCTCGCTGGCGAACGGCTGGTTGGCTTCGGCGGCTGCGTCGGCCTGATCCAGCACGGCTTCGTCGAGCGCGAACTGCCACGCGTGCAGGCCGTCGATGATCAGCATGTCGGCATTTTCGAGTTCGTCGATCAGCCAGGGTGTTTCCGATGACATGGTGCACTTGCTCCGTGGATCGAACGCAGGCGTCGGGAGACGCCCGCGTCGAGATCAGTTGTCGTAGCCCAGGTTCGGCATCAGCCAGCGCTCACTGACGGCCAATTCCTGGCCCTTGCGCTGGCTGTAGCTTTCCACCTGATCCTTGTCGATCTTGCCGACGGCGAAATACTGCGCCTCGGGATGGGCGAAGTACCAGCCGCTGACCGCCGCGGTGGGCAGCATGGCGTAGTGCTCGGTGAGCGTGACCTGGCTGATGCCGTCGGCATCCAGCAGCTGGAACAGCGTGCCCTTCTCGGTGTGGTCCGGGCAGGCCGGGTAACCGGGGGCAGGGCGGATGCCCTTGTACTGCTCGCGGATCAGCTCCTCGTTGCTCAGCTGTTCATCCTTGGCGTAGCCCCAGTACTGCTTGCGCACCTGTTCGTGCAGCCACTCGGCGCAGGCCTCGGCGAGGCGGTCGGCGAGCGCCTTGACCATGATCGAGTTGTAGTCGTCGCCCTTGTCCTGATAGGCCTTGGCCAGCTCCTCGGCGCCGATGCCGGCGGTACAGATAAAGCCGCCTACATAGTCGGTGATGCCGCTGTCCTTTGGTGCGACGAAATCGGCCAGCGACAGGTTCGGCTTGGCGTCCGGCTTGATGGTCTGCTGGCGCAGGTGATGCAGGGTGGCCAGCTTCTCGCCGTTGTCACCGTACACTTCCAGGTCATCGTCCTGGACCTGGTTGGCCGGCCAGAAGCCGAACACCGCACGTGCGCGGATCAGCTTCTCGTCGACCAGCTTTTTCAGCATGGCCTGGGCATCGTTGAACAGCGAGGTGGCCGCTTCGCCAACCACCTCGTCCTCGAGGATGCGCGGGTACTTGCCGGCCAGGTCCCAGGCGATGAAGAAAGGCGTCCAGTCGATGTAGTCGACCAGGGTGCGCAGATCGATGTCTTCCAGCACCTGGCGGCCGGTGAAGCTCGGTTTGACCGGGGCGTAGCCGCTCCAGTCGAACGGCGGCTTGTTGGCGATGGCATCGAGGTAGCTCAGGCGTTCGGTGCGCGCACTGCGGTTGGCGGTGCGCTCGCGGATCATCGCGTACTCTTCGCGGGTCTTGTCGACGAACGCCGGCTTGAGTTCCTTGGACAGCAGGGTGGTGGCCACGCCGACTGCACGCGATGCATCGGTGACATAGACCACTGCATCGTTGCTGTACTGCGGGTCGATCTTCACCGCGGTGTGCGCCTTGGAGGTGGTGGCGCCGCCGATCATCAGCGGCAGGCTGAAGCCCTGGCGCTGCATTTCCTTGGCCACATGAACCATTTCGTCCAAGGAGGGGGTGATCAGCCCGGAGAGGCCGATGATGTCGCACTTCTCGGCGATGGCGGTCTGCAGGATCTTTTCCGCCGGCACCATCACGCCCATGTCCACCACGTCGTAGCCGTTGCAGCCCAGCACCACGCCGACGATGTTCTTGCCGATGTCGTGTACGTCGCCCTTGACGGTCGCCATGAGGATCTTGCCCTTGGCTTCCGGCTTGTCGCCCTTTTCCGCCTCGATGAAGGGGATCAGGTGTGCCACGGCCTGCTTCATCACGCGGGCGGACTTGACCACCTGGGGCAGGAACATCTTGCCCGCGCCGAACAGATCGCCCACCACGTTCATGCCGCTCATCAGCGGGCCTTCGATCACCTCGATGGGGCGTGCGCACTGCTGGCGGCACTCCTCTGTGTCCTCAACGATGAAGGCGGTGATGCCCTTGACCAGCGCGTGCTCGAGGCGCTTGTCCACCGGCAGATTGCGCCATTCCTCGGTCTCGGCTTCCTTGACCGAGCCATCGCCCTTGTACTTGTCGGCGATCTCCAGCAGCGCCTCGGTGCCGCCGGCGCAGCGGTTGAGCACCACGTCCTCGACCGCGTCGCGCAGCTCCTTCGGGATCTCGTCGTAGATCTCCAATTGGCCGGCGTTGACGATGCCCATGGTCAGGCCCGCCTTGATCGCATGGAACAGGAACACCGAGTGGATCGCTTCGCGCACCGGGTTGTTGCCGCGGAAGGAGAAGGACACGTTGGACACGCCGCCCGAGGTCAGGGCATAGGGCAGGTTGTCGCGAATGAAGGCGCAGGCTTCGATGAAGTCGACGGCGTAGTTGTTGTGCTCTTCGATGCCGGTGGCGATGGCGAAGATGTTCGGGTCGAAGATGATGTCTTCCGGCGGGAAGCCCACCTCGTTGACCAGGATGTCGTAGCTGCGCTGGCAGATTTCGCGCTTGCGTGCGGCGGTATCGGCCTGGCCGGCTTCGTCGAAGGCCATCACCACCACCGCGGCGCCGTAGCGCTTGCACAGGTGGGCGTGGTGCTTGAACTGCTCGACGCCTTCCTTCATGGAGATGGAGTTGACGATGCCCTTGCCCTGGATGCACTTGAGGCCCGCCTCGATCACTTCCCACTTGGAGGAGTCGATCATGATCGGCACGCGGGAGATGTCCGGCTCGCCGGCGATCAGGTTGAGGAAGGTGACCATGGCCGCCTTCGAATCCAGCATGCCCTCGTCCATGTTGATGTCGATCACCTGGGCGCCGGCTTCCACCTGCTGCAGGGCCACTTCCAGCGCCTCGGTGTAGTTCTCCTCGCGGATCAGACGGGCGAACTTGGCTGAACCGGTGATGTTGGTGCGCTCGCCGACGTTCACGAACAGTGAACTGCGGTCGATGGTGAAGGGCTCCAGGCCCGACAGGCGGCAGGCCTTCGGAATGTCCGGGATCACGCGCGGCGGGTACTTGGCCACCGCCTCGGCAATCGCCTGGATATGCGCCGGCGTGGTGCCGCAGCAGCCGCCGATGATGTTGAGGAAACCGCTGGCGGCGAACTCCTCGACCACCGCGGCCATTTCTGCCGGCGTTTCGTCGTACTCGCCGAAGGCATTGGGCAGGCCGGCGTTGGGGTGGGCGGACACGTGGGTGTCGGCCTTGTTGGCCAGCTCTTCCAGATAAGGGCGCAGGTCCTTGGCGCCCAGGGCGCAGTTCAGGCCTACGGAGATCGGCTTGGCATGGCGCACCGAGTTCCAGAACGCCTCGGTGGTCTGGCCTGACAGCGTGCGGCCGGAGGCGTCGGTGATGGTGCCGGAGATCATGATCGGCAGCTCGACGCCATCTTCCTCGAATACCTGCTGGACAGCGAAGATCGCCGCCTTGGCGTTCAGCGTGTCGAAGATCGTTTCGATCAGAATCAGGTCAGCGCCGCCCTCGATCAGGCCACGGGTGGCTTCGGTGTAGTTCTCCACCAGCAGGTCGAAGGTGACGTTGCGGTAGCCGGGGTTGTTGACGTCCGGCGAGATGGAGCAGGTGCGGCTGGTCGGGCCGAGCACGCCGGCGACGAAACGTGGGCGGTCCGGCGTCTCGGCGGTCTTGGCATCGGCCACTTCCCGGGCCAGGCGTGCACCTTCCACGTTCAGCTCGTAGACCAGTTCTTCCATGCCGTAGTCGGCCTGGGAGACCCGGGTGGCATTGAAGGTGTTGGTTTCCAGAATGTCGGCGCCGGCATCGAGATAGGCCTTCTCGATGGCCTGGATGACGTCGGGGCGGGAGAGCAGCAACAGGTCGTTATTGCCCTTCACGTCGCTCGGCCAATCGGCGAAGCGCTCGCCCCGGTAGTCGGACTCCTCCAGCTTGTAGCTCTGGATCATGGTTCCCATACCACCGTCGAGAATCAGGATGCGCTGGCTGAGCGCGTGCTGGAGGGCCTGAAGTCGGGCGTTGCGAGCGGACATGGGAACTACCTGAAAAGCGGGAACGAAAAGAGCGCGAATGATAGCAAAGCTGCATGCTTTTTTAGCTGTCGCGCATTTGCATGAAGATTATTCAGGTTGGGCAGGCAGGCGGCGTTTGTCGTGCACGCATAGAATGCAGGGTCACTTTCAGGCGTTCGTTTCATGTCCCACCGTTTCTGGCTCGGCTGTCTGTTGCTGCTCATCGGCAGCGCTGCACAGGCCGAAGTCCTCTCCTATCAGCGCGATATCCAACCGATCTTCACCGCCAAGTGCGTGGCCTGCCATGCCTGCTATGACTCGCCGTGCCAGCTCAATCTGGGCAGCGGCGAGGGCGCCGAGCGTGGTGCGAACAAATTGCCGGTGTACAACGGCGTACGCTCCAAGGCCCAGGCCCCGACTCGCCTGTTTCTCGACGCCGAAGGCGAGCAGGCCTGGCGACGCAAAGGTTTTCATTCGGTGCTCGACGCCCAGGGCGATCAGGCGGCGCTGATGGCGCGCATGCTGGATCTGGGTCGCAGCCAGCCGCTGACGCCCAATGCCAAGCTGCCTGCGGAGCTGAATATCGGCATCGACCGGGAGAACAACTGCCCGTTGCCCGACGAGTTCGATGGCTATGCTCGCAAGACCCGGCACGGCGGCATGCCTTTCGCGGTGACCGGCCTCAGTGATCAGGAATACGCCACCGTGCAACGCTGGCTGGAGCAGGGCGGCGCGGTTGAGCCTCGACAGCTGCAGCCCTCGGCCCGGGAAGCGACGCAGATCGAACAGTGGGAACGCCTGCTCAATACGCCAGGCCCGCGCGGCAGCCTGGTCGCGCGCTGGCTCTATGAGCACCTCTTTATTGCCCACCTGTATTTCGAGGGGGGCGAACCCGGTCACTTCTATCAGTTGGTGCGTTCGCGTACGCCCAGCGGCGAGCCGGTCGATGCGATCGCCACGCGACGGCCGAATGACGATCCGGGTACCCGTTTCAGCTACCGCCTGCGGCCCATCAGCGACGTGATCGTGCACAAGACGCATATCACCTATCCCTTGAGTGCGACGAAGCTGGCGCGGGTCAGAGCGCTGTTCTTCGCAGGCGACTGGACCGTCGAATCGCTACCCGGTTACGGCGCGAATCACCGGGCCAATCCGTTCAAGACCTTCCAGGCGATTCCTGCCGAGGCGCGATACCAGTTCATGCTGGATAACGCTGAGTACTTCGTGCGCACCTTCATTCGCGGCCCGGTCTGCCGAGGCCAGATCGCCACTGACGTCATCCGCGACAACTTCTGGGTGTTCTTCCAGGACCCGCAGCACGATCTCTATGTCACCGATCGGCGCTTTCGTGAGCAGGCCACACCGCTGCTGGCCATGCCGGGGCAGTTCGACGAAATGGGCGACCTGCTGGCGTTCTGGAAGACCTATCGCGTGAAGCGCAACCAGTACGAGCAGCTGCGCACCAAGGCTTACGCCAATGCGCCGGCCGATTGGCCGCAGATCTGGGCAGGTAACGAGAACGCCTTGCTCAGCGTGTTCCGCCAGCATGACAGCGCCTCGGTGCGCAAGGGGCTGATTGGCGAAATTCCGCAGACGCTCTGGTGGATGGACTATCCGCTGCTGGAGCGCACCTATTACCAGCTGGTGGTCAACTTCGACGTGTTCGGCAATGTGTCCCACCAGGGCCAGACGCGGCTGTATTTCGACCTGATCCGCAACGGCGCCGAGCTCAACTTCCTGCGGCTGCTGCCACCTGCATCGCGTCAGGCCATCCTGGATGATTGGTACGAGAAAAGCGGTCAGCTCAAGCTGCTGCTGGCCTACACATCGGTCGACCGCGCGACACCCACACAGCTTGCGCTGGAAAGTGGCGATCCCAAGCGCGCGTTCGCCCGGCAGCTGCTGGCGCGGCACGCGGGTATCAACGCCGCTCCCGACCCGATCAACCGCTGCCAGGGCACGCACTGCTATCGCGACGACCAGCCGGCCGAGCTGCAGCGTGTCGAACAGGCGCTCAGCCGGCTGACCAACCGGATGGCGGCCGGTATGCCTGCCATCCTGCATCTGCCCGAGGCGACCCTGGTGCGGGTCGAGTACGCCGGGGACCGCCGGGAAATCTACAGCCTGCTGCGCAACCGGGCTCACAGCAATGTGGCGTTCATGTTTGGCGAGTCGCTGCGCTGGCAGCCGCGCCTGGACACCCTGACAGTCTATCCGGGCATCCTCAGCAGCTACCCGAACTTCATCTTCAACCTGCCGGCGGCGGACGTCCCGACCTTCGTTGCGGCGATGGAGCAGGTGAAGGCGGGCGCCGATCTCGAGCGGCTGGTCGAGCGCTGGGGCATCCGCCGCAGCCATCCGCAGTTCTGGCACTACTTCAACGATCTGTCGCGCTATCTCGAGGAGACCGAGCCGGTAGAGGCCGGCGTTCTGGACATGAACCGTTATGAAAACCTCTAGCAGGCGTTCCAGGGCGATCCACGGAGCGTGGAACTTGAAATCCGATAGTCCGACTAAAATACTAGGACTTAACCGTGGCAGTGGTTTGACGTACACTGCCACGCATGTCTGCGAGGAGTTCCCATGAGCGCGATCACCATTACCGAAGCTGCACACGATTATCTGGCCGACCTGCTCGCGAAGCAGAACACCACCGGCATCGGAATTCGCATCTTCATCACCCAGCCCGGCACGCCCTACGCGGAAACCTGCATCGCCTACTGCAAGCCCGGTGAAGAAAAGCCGGACGACATCGCCCTGGCACTCAAGAGCTTCACTGCCTGGATCGACGGTACCAGCGAGCCCTTTCTGGAAGACGCGCTGGTCGACTACGCTACCGACCGCATGGGTGGCCAGCTGACGATCAAGGCGCCGAACGCCAAGGTGCCGATGGTCAACGAAGACAGCCCGATGAACGAGCGCATCAACTACTACCTGCAGACCGAGATCAATCCGGGACTGGCCAGCCACGGCGGCCAGGTAACGCTGATCGATGTGGTCGAGGAAGGCATCGCCGTGCTGCAGTTCGGTGGCGGTTGTCAGGGCTGCGGCCAGGCGGACGTGACCCTGAAAGAGGGTATCGAGAAAACCCTGCTGGCCCGGATTCCCGAGCTCAAGGGCGTGCGCGACGTGACCGATCACACCAACCGCGAGAACGCCTATTACTGATGGCGGCGGCCCGGCGGCGGCTTCCGCCGGGCCGTTCGGCAGGTTTCCAGGCAAAATGCCACTATTTTGCCTTCATGGCGCACACAGCGCCCTTGTCCTGCGATAAGCTCTTGCGCCTAGGTTGTCCGGGCAACGAGAGCTCGTACCATGTCTGCCATTTCCCTGTTGATCTGCGATGACTCAGCCCTCGCGCGCAAGCAGCTGCTGCAAGCGCTGCCGGCCGGCTGGCCGGTAACCGTCTGTCAGGCGGCGACTGGCTTGGAAGCGCTGGAGCGGATCCGCCAGGGTGGCGTCGACGTGATGCTGCTCGACCTCACGATGCCGGAGCTGGACGGCTATCAGGTGCTTGCGCAGCTGCGCGAAGAACAGCTCCAGTGCAAGACCATCGTCATCTCCGCGGATATCCAGGATGAGGCCGTGCGCCGCGTGCTGGCACTCGGCGCGCTGGCCTTCATCAAGAAACCCGCCGATCCGGTGCATCTCCACCAGACGCTGGCGAGCCTCGGCCTGCTGGACGATGTGTCGTCATTCATCGGTCGCGTCGAGGGCGGCCGGATCAGCTTCCGCGACACCTTCCGCGAAGTGGTCAACGTCGCCATGGGTCGCGCCGCTGCGCTGCTGGCGCGGGTGTTGGGCGTATTCATCCAGTTGCCGATACCCAACGTGAACATTCTCGAGGTCGGCGAGCTGCACATGGCGCTGGCCGATGCGGCCCGTGGCGACAAGCTTACGGCGGTATGCCAGGGCTACATCGGGGGAGGCATCGCCGGTGAGGCACTGCTGCTGTTCCATGACTCGGAAGTCGCCGACATGGCACGCCTCATGCGCCGGCAGGACTACCTGGAGATGGAGATGCTGCTGGATCTGTCGAGCCTGCTGATCAGCGCCTGTCTGAGTGGCATCGCCGAGCAGATCGAGGTGGTGTTCTCCCAGGGGCACCCGCAGGTGCTGGGGCAGCATGCGTCCATCGACGAGCTGATCCGGCTCAACAGCGCACGCTGGAAGAAAACCCTGGCGGTGGAGATCAGCTACAGCCTGGAAGGGCATGACATCCACTTTGACCTGCTGTTGTTGTTCACCGAAGATTCGGTCGAGCTGCTGACCCGCAAGCTCGCCCACCTGATGGAATGAGCATGAGCAATTCCGCCGAGTTGAACGAACTTCACTGGCTGCTGGCCATCGTCCAGAGCATCGACGTGGGTGTCGTGGTACTGGACCGCGACTATCGCGTCGAGGTCTGGAACACCTTCATGGAGAATCGCTCCGGTCTGCACCCCGAAAAGGCCCGCGGCCAGACGTTCTTCAACCTTTTTCCCGAAGTGGATGAGGACTGGTTCCGGCGCAAGGTGGAAAGCGTCATGACCCTCGGCACGCCGTCGTTCACCATCTGGGAACAACGGCCGTACCTGTTGCGCTTCAAGAACTACCAGCCGATCACCGGGCTGGAAGACTTCATGTACCAGAACACCACGCTCCTGCCGCTCAAGGGCATCAATGGCAGCATCGACCAGGTGTGCCTGATCATCTATGACGTCACCGATGTCGCGGTCAACCGCCGCCAGTTGCAGGCGGCAAACGCCGAACTGCAGCGTCTGTCCAGCACCGATCGCCTGACAGGTCTGTACAACCGCGGGCACTGGGAAGAAATGCTGCGCCTGGACTACGCCCGTCATCGCCGCTACGACAGCCAGGCCGCGCTGGTCATGTTCGATATCGACCATTTCAAGTCGATCAACGATACCTACGGGCATCAGGTCGGCGACGCGGTGATTCAGCAGGTCGCGGAGCTGATCCGCGAGAACCTGCGCGATTCCGATGTGGCGGGCCGTTATGGCGGTGAAGAGTTCGTCGTGCTATTGCCGGACACCGACAAGCAGGGTGCGCTGACCTTCGCAGAGCGACTGCGGCATGCGGTGGAGAGCCATGAGGTGCAGCATGAGCAGCATCGCATTCGCTTCACCATCAGCCTCGGCGTGGCCGACCTCAGCGTGCCCAGCAGCAGCCATGCACAGCTGATCGAGTGGGCGGACTCCGCGCTCTATGCCTCCAAGGCGGCAGGGCGCAATCGCGTCACCCTGCACCAGCACTGACCGCGTCGAAGCTGACGCTCAATCGGCCGCTTTGCGCAGAAAGGCAAGCAGGGCGACTTCCTCGGCGCTCAGCCATTTGCGCTTGCGCGCTGCCCGTAGCTTGACCAGCTCCCCATCGCTGAAGGCTTGCAGAATCGCCGGATGGATATAGCACTGGCGACAGACCGCCGGGGTATTGCCCAGCTGGCTCGCGACCTGCTTGACGGTTTCCACCAGGTTCTGTCGCGTGACGCTTGCCGAGGATGCGTCGAGCTTGCGCAACCGTTCCAGCGCCAACGCGCTGCCGGCCCAGGTCCGATAGTCCTTGGCGGTGAAATCGCGGCCGGTCATTTCCCGTAAATAGAGATTCACGTCGTTGGAGCTGACCGCACGGCGTTGGCCATCCTCATCCAGATACTGGAACAACTGCTGGCCCGGTAGCTCCATGCAGCGGCGCATGAGCCTGGCCAGGCGCCGGTCGCGCAGCGTCACCTCGTGCTCCACGCCACTCTTGCCGCGGAAATGGAAGCGGACCGCGGTGCTGCTAACGTTCACATGGCGCGTGCGCAGTGTGGTCAGACCGTAGGACCGGTTGTCCCTGGCGTAGCGGGAATTGCCGATGCGAATCAGGGTCGATTCGAGCAACGTGACCACCAGCGCCATGACCTTGTCGCGCGGCATGCCGGGCAGGGCCAGGTGCTTTTCCAGATCGCGGCGCAGCTTGGGCAGGGCTTCGCCGAACTCCAGCATGCGCTCGTACTTGTCGCTGTCGCGGATTTCCCGCCAGCGCGGATGGTAACGATACTGCTTGCGTCCGCGGGCATCGCGTCCCGTGGCCTGGAGATGCCCTTGCGGGTCGGGGCAGATCCAGACGTCCCGATAGGCCGGGGGGATCGCCAGTTTGTTGATCCGGCGAATCTCTTCTTCGTCACGGATGCGCTCGCCGCTCGGAGCGAAATAGGCGAACTTTCCACGCAGCTGTCGGCGGCGGATGCCTGGCTGCGCATCGTCCACATAATGCAGGTCGGGTGGCAGGGTAGGGCAAAGCAGCGTGCCGGTGTCGGCGGTTTCGTCCAGCGGGACGGGGCGGGTGCCCTCGGCCAGGGGTGGCGGTTCCGTCGCAGTGTCGTGGCGCATGGATGGCGGGTCCCCGCTAGGCCTCGCCAGGGAGCTGGCGAGGCGATGGAATGGGCTCAGTTGTCCTTTTCTGTACTGTTGCGCATCAACAGGCGAATTGCCGCGACAAGTTCGTCGACGGCCTCGCGATAGAGTTCGGGCTTCGCTTCGGTCTCCGCCTGGTCGGCGTGCTTGCGCGCGGTTTCGAGGTGATCGTTGATCGATGAGTAGTCGCCAAGCATGGTCTGCTCCTGCTGTTGATCGGGAAGGTAGCCGGCGTCGCGCATGGACGCGAACCGCCTCTATCAACTGACCGGCAGGAGCACTGGCGGTTCGTACCGTGCATCAGCGCGAGCGGTGGGTGGAAAGCGCCTTCGACCAGGTCGGATTGGAGCACCGCGGGCATCGCAGCGCTTGCTGGCTTTCCAGCGCCTGCGGAAAGCCGCAGCGGTTGCAGGCATACATGCCCGATGCCGGGATCTGCCGGAAGACCGGTCGGTACTCGGGCGGTAAAACCGAGAGCCCGGGGCGTACCGCTTCCGGCTCATGAAAGAACAGGCTCACGTTGCCGTCGTTTTCGAGTATGCCGAGTCTGACCTGGCCGAGATGCTCCACGCCCTGCTGGCGCAGCTCCATGAAGAACTCGTCCGCCGAGATGTTCATGCTGTCGAGGCTGCGCAGTTCGTAGATTCCGTCGCGAATGATGGTGACGGGTTTTCCTTCCAGCCACACGCCGAACCGCGGGCTGCGGCTCATCAGAAACACGGTCAGGCGGTACAGCGCCAGCAGCGTGGCAAATACGGCCGCAACCGGCAGCAGCGGAACATCGTCGTAAAAGGAGACGTCTCCCGCCGCCGAGCCGAGGGTCAGGATGATCACCAGCTCGAACACCGACAGCTGCCGAATGCCTCGGCGTCCGCTCACCTTGAGGAAGACGAAAACCGCGATAAAGGCAAGCAGCGCCCGTAGCGCCACTTCCGCAACGAACATCAGCGGAAACTCATGCAGAAGCATGCGCTGCAGATCAAAGGGGGTCATCTGGGATCGTCCTTCCGAGAAGCCGGCGCATGGCCGGCAGGCATTGCATTCGACCTCTTCTGAAACGTCAGCGTCGACGAATGCAGGCCGCAGTCACTCCGCCGGTGCTACCTCGAATTCCAGATCGATGCCATCGCCACTGCCATCTCCGACCACCGAACCGACGGCGGGCTTGCGTGTGACCTTGCGCCCTTCGTAGGCCTCGCTCAGATGGCGCTGAGCGATCTCGCTGATGTGATCGATCAGCCCGGGCATCTGGACGTCGCGCGGGACAATGAAGTGCAGCTTGACCGCTTGGGCGCCGGAGCCCTGAGGCAGGTCGGCGAGCCCGCAGCTCTGCCACTGATCGTTCACGTACGCTTCTGCACCTTTCATGGTTTTCTCCTGTTTCGCTCGTTGGTGTTGAGACCGCCAAACGGGCGAATGGGTCAGTCGCGAACGGTGCGTGCCGCCAAGCGCTGGGCATGAAAAAAGGCCTGGAGCGTTGGCTGCAGGCCTTGATTCGTGCCGCCCATCGTTATTCAGGCATGTGCCAGGGCGAGAAATGAGCACCGTCGCGGCTCAGCTGCGCGCGGGTCTTTTCCAGGGTTTCGCCCAGTTTCACCGGGTCGGTGAATACGCTGCTGGACATCTTGCAGCGGCCGAGCAGTCGGGCTTCGTCGCGATCGACGACGGTGATGCTGACTTCACCGTTACCTTCGGGCAGCGTCCAGGCGACGCACTGGAAAGGCTTGAACGCACGGTCGGTGATCAAAAGGGCTTCGTTGATACGCAGCGGGGTGTGCATGGGGCATGTCTCTCTGTGTGATACCCAAAATACCTGCAGCCAAGCTCGTTGGCGTTGGCCTTACATTGCAGTTGATGTACCCAGAGGACTGGCGAGTCACATGCGAGTTCGAAAAAATTTGAAGGCCTTTGCAATTAGCCAAAGGTATAAGGCTGGCGGTTCTCCGGCAGTCGTTCGGTAAGCGGACTTAAGTCGCTGTAAATACGGGAAAAACCATTTTCGGCAGAACGAATGCGGTTGTTTTCGCCAGGTCACGGAAAAATCCGGCTGCGACAACCTGTCGCGAATGGCGCGGTCGTTCAGTTGGTGTGTTTCGGCCTCACCATGGTGCCGAGAGGAGGGGGTGTGCCAGAGGATGGTGCCGTGCGGCTCGCCCACGCTGGGCGAGCCGCAGAGGCGGTCAGACGCGGAACTGGCTCAGCAGGCGATTCAGCTGACCGGCGAGTTCGCCGAGTCGCTTGCCGGCTTCGCTGGACTGCTCGGCGGCCAAGGTGCTTTCCTGCGCGAGTCCGGCGGCCTGGGTCACGTTCTGGTTGATGTCTTCCACCACGTGGGACTGCTGCAGCGTTGCGCTGGCAATGGAGGCGTTCAGGCCGGAAAGGTTGCGCAGCGCCTGGGCGATCTCACCGAGACTTTCGCCGGCCTGACTGGCCTGCTCGACGGTGAGCTGGGAGGCGCGATTGCTTTCCATGATGACGTTCACCGCGGCGCCGGAGTTCTTCTGCAGGCGTTCGATCATGCTGTGAATCTCGGCAGTCGACTGCTGGGTGCGCTGTGCCAGCAGGCGGACCTCGTCGGCCACCACGGCGAAGCCACGGCCTTGTTCGCCGGCACGGGCAGCCTCGATCGCGGCGTTGAGTGCGAGCAGGTTGGTCTGCTCGGCGATAGAGCCGATCACCTCGAGCACCGAACCGATCTTGGTGGTTTCGTCGGCCAGCGACTGGATCACATCCACCGCCTGGCCGATGGTTGCCGACAGCGCGTCGATCTGCTGCAGGCTCGTTTCGATGTTGCGTTGTCCCTGGCCAGCCTGGTTTTCCGCGCTGCCCACTTCGGTGGACGCGTGTTCGGCATTCTTCGCCACTTCCTGCACCGCGTAAGTGACTTCGTTGACCGCGGTGGCGACCTGTTCCATCTGCAGCATCTGCTGCTGACTTTGCTCATGGGCCTGGCTGGACAGTTCACTCAGCGCGCGTGACGACTGGTCCAGCGCGCCGGAAGTCTCGAACAGCTGGCCGACGACGGTGCGCAGCTTCTGGGTGAAGCGATTGAAGTCGCGCCCCAGGGTGGTCAGCTCATCGTTGCCGGAGACGTCCAGCGTGCGGGTCAGGTCGGCTTCGCCGCTGGCAATATTGGCCATGGCCGCCATGGTATGGCGCAGCGGTCGGACGATGCTGCGAATCAGGATGGCGACCAGAACCGCCATGATTGCCGAGATCAGCAGGCCGATCAGCGAGAAGCGCGTCAGGTAGTTCCAGAATTCCTGCTCGACGTCGTCCACATAGATGCCGGAACCGATGATCCAGCCCCAGGGTTTGAACAGCTGCACGTAGGAGATCTTCGGAACCGGGTTCTCTTCACCGGGCTTGGCCCACATGTAGTCCACCAGTCCGGCGCCGTCACGCCGGGCAATGGCGACCATCTCGTTGAACAGCTCCTTGCCTTCCGGGTCCTTGATCTTCGACAGATCCTGACCGTCGAGCTTCGGCTGCATCGGATGCATGATCATCTTCGGGCCGAGATCGTTGATCCAGAAGTAGTCCTGGCCGTCGTAGCGGAGCAGGCGAATCTGCTCGATGGCGGCCTGCTGAGCGTCGGCCGTGGTCATGGCTCCGCTGGTTTCGAGCTTGTGGTAGTGCTCGAACACACCGGCGGCTGCTTCCACGACGTTGCGGGTCGCTTCCTGCTTGCCGCGGTACAGGTCGGAGCGGACTTGCTGAATCATCAGCATGCCGAGAATGAACAGCATGACCACGGCGACCACGGGGATCAGCCAGAGGCGCTTGCTGATGGGGACATTGCGCAGCAGATTCATGAATAGGCTCCTGAGGTTTCTTTCTTATCGTTGTATCTGACGGGTCGGTGCTAGCGCATCGCTCCGACCTCTCATAGCGGTCGTGCCGCGGCACTCTGAGTAGCTTTTCGGCCGCGCGTGGCTAAAAATGAGCCCCCTTTTGTCGTCCGTCGAGGAATTTAATTCTCCCGGACGAGTCAGAACAGCCGGCCAGATGGCTTTCTGACATATACCTTGGTTGCATTGAGTCGCGATGGACTGCATCGCTGTAGGGGAATAGATGGATCTTTGGGTTGCGATTCAGGCGCTGATCTTGGGTGTCGTCGAGGGGATTACCGAATTTCTTCCGGTCTCCAGCACCGGTCACCAGATCATCGTGGCGGATCTGATCGGCTTCGGCGGCGAACGCGCGCTGGCCTTCAATATCATCATCCAGCTGGGCGCGATCCTCGCGGTGATCTGGGAATATCGGCGCAAGATCATCGACGTGGTGGTCGGCCTGCCCAAGGAGCGTCAGGCACAGAAGTTCACCGTCAACCTGCTGATTGCCTTCATGCCGGCCGTGGTGCTCGGCGTGGCCTTTGCCGATCTGATTCACGAATACCTGTTCAACCCGATCACCGTGGCCGCCGCGCTGGTCATCGGCGGCATCGTCATGCTCTGGGCCGAGCGTCGTGATCACGCGATCCGCGCCGAGACAGTCGATGACATGACCTGGACGCTGGCCTTGAAGGTCGGTTTCGCTCAGTGTCTGGCGCTGGTGCCGGGCACCTCGCGGTCGGGCTCGACCATCATCGGCGGGCTGCTGTTCGGCCTGTCGCGCAAGGCCGCCACCGAGTTCTCGTTCTTTCTGGCAATGCCCACCATGGTCGGTGCTGCGGTCTACTCCGGCTACAAGTACCGCGATCTGTTCCAGCCGGGTGACTTTGCCGTGTTCGCCATCGGCTTCGTCACTTCGTTCATCTTCGCCATGCTGGCCGTGCGGGCACTGCTGAAATTCATCGGCAACCACAGCTATGCCGCGTTTGCCTGGTACCGGATCGGTTTCGGGTTGCTGATCCTGGCGACCTGGCAGCTGGGCATGATCGACTGGAGCACGGCCGTCGGCTAGAGCGTCAAAGAAATGAAAAGCCCCGCTAGTGCGGGGCTTTTTATTGGGGGCCGATTCGACGGTCAGACCTGTACGCCCTGGCTGCGCAGGTAGTCGTCGTAGCTGCCGCTGAAATCGGTGACGCCGTTCTCCGACAGTTCGATGATGCGTGTGGCCAGGGAGCTGACGAATTCGCGGTCATGGCTGACGAAGATCAGCGTGCCCGGATAGTTCTCCAGCGCCAGGTTCAGCGCCTCGATGGATTCCATGTCCAGGTGGTTGGTCGGTTCGTCCATCACCAGCACGTTGGGCTTCTTCAGGATCAGCTTGCCGAACAGCATGCGGCCCTGTTCACCACCGGAAATGACCTTGACCGATTTGTTGATCTCGTCGTTGGAGAACAGCATGCGGCCAAGGGTGCCGCGTACCAGCTGTTCGCCGCCCTGGGTCCACTGGCCCATCCAGTCGAAGAGGGTGACGTCGTCCTCGAAGTCCTCGGCGTGGTCCTGGGCGAAATAGCCCACGTCGGCACTTTCGGTCCATTTCACTTCACCGGACATGGGTGGCAATTCACCGACCAGAGTGCGCAGCAGGGTGGTCTTGCCGATGCCGTTCGGACCGATGATGGCCACGCGCTCGCCGGCTTCGACCTGCAGATTCAGGTTCCGGAACAGCGGCGTGCCGTCATAGCCCTGGCTGACGCGCTCCAGCGTGACCGCCTGGCGATGCAGCTTCTTGTACTGCTCGAAACGGATGAACGGGCTGACGCGACTGGACGGCTTCACTTCATCGAGCTGGATCTTGTCGATCAGCTTGGCGCGGCTGGTGGCCTGCTTGGCCTTGGAGGCGTTGGCCGAGAAGCGGCTGACGAAGGTCTGCAGTTCGGCGATCTGCGCCTTCTTCTTGGCGTTGTCCGACAGCAGGCGTTCACGAGCCTGGGTCGCGGCGGTCATGTATTCGTCGTAGTTGCCCGGGAACAGCCGCAGCTCGCCATAATCCAGGTCGGCCATGTGGGTGCAGACGCTGTTGAGGAAGTGGCGGTCGTGGGAAATGATGATCATGGTGCTGTTGCGCGCCGTGAGAATCGATTCCAGCCAGCGGATGGTGTTGATGTCCAGGTGGTTGGTCGGTTCGTCCAGTAGCAGCACTTCCGGGTCGGAGAACAGCGCCTGGGCCAGCAGTACGCGCAGCTTCCAGCCGGGCGCCACGGCACTCATCGGGCCGAAATGCTGATCGAGCGGGATGCCGAGGCCGAGCAGCAGCTCGCCGGCGCGCGATTCCGCGGTGTAGCCGTCGAACTCGGCGAATTGCACCTCCAGCTCGGCGACAGCCATGCCGTCTTCTTCGCTCATTTCCGGCAGCGAGTAGATGCGGTCGCGCTCGGCCTTCACCTTCCACAGCTCGGTGTGGCCCATGATCACCGTGTCGATCACGCTGAAATCTTCATAGGCGAACTGATCCTGGCGCAGCTTGCCCAGACGCACGTTGGGCTCGAGCATCACCTGGCCGGCCGATGGCTCCAGTTCTCCACCGAGGATCTTCATGAAGGTCGACTTGCCGCAGCCGTTGGCGCCGATGAGACCGTAGCGGTTGCCGCCGCCGAATTTGACGGAGACGTTTTCGAACAGCGGCTTGGCACCGAACTGCATGGTGATGTTGGCGGTGGAGATCAAGGACTTACCTATCAATGTATGTGGCGGCGTGCATCGCCGATCCGGCAGCAATACTCGGCGCTCCAGCTCGCAGCGAAGGAGCTGGTGATCCTGCAGTGTTGAGGAGTACGACAGCGACGGAGGCCGGCTGTCAGAACGAATGCGGGGATTGCGGCCGAGCGAAAGGCGCTCATTGTCGCATAGCTACGCCATCGGAGTAAGCAGGGCCGCACGCAGCGATCGAGGCATTGGCCTTTCGCGGCGAAGCAGATGCGAATCGTTCCATTGACAGCGCCAAGCCAAACGGACAGCATTGTTACGATATAACGTCGTTACCTTTGAGCATTAGGCATGAGTGAGAAAGTCGCGGTATTGAAGTGGGTGGGTGCCGGAGCGGCATTGATGCTGGCGGGTGCGCCGCTGGCGGGCGCGCAGGAGGCGGCGGTGCTGGATTCGGTCGTCATCACTGCCGATCAGGAACGTGCCGACGGTCCGGTGCAGGGTTATCGCGCCAAGCGAACGCGCAGTGCCACCAGGACCGATACGCCCATCGAGGAAATACCGCAGTCGATCAGCGTCGTCCCGGCCTCGGTGCTGGACGATCTGGACAGCCCGCGAGTGGAAAGGGCGTTGGACTTCGCCGGGGGCGTTGCACGGCAGAACGACTTTGGCGGCCTGACGATGTACGAGTACAGCGTCCGCGGGTTGACCACCAGCGAGTTCTACAAGGATGGCTTCAGCGTCAACCGGGGCTACATGAACCCGCCGGACGCGGCGAGCATCGAACGTGTCGAGGTTCTCAAGGGACCATCCGCCAGCCTGTACGGCCGTGGCGATCCGGGCGGCACCATCAACATCGTCAGCAAGCGGCCGCAGCTGGATAGCTTCGCCCGTCTCGACCTGAGCGCCGGGCGTTGGGATCGCTACCGCAGCGCGTTGGACGTGAACACGCCGCTGGATGAAGACGGCAACATGCTGTACCGCATGAACATCGCCGTCGAAGACAACAAGAGTTTCCGCGACCATCGCGAATCCGAACGGCAGTTCGTGGCGCCGTCCTTCAGCTGGGAGCTGAGCCCCGATACGCGGTTGCTGGTGCAGGCTGAGGTGGTGCGCAATCGGCAGACCTTCGATCGCGGCGTGGTCGCACCCGGCGGCAACCTGGGCCGGGTGTCCCGCTCGGCCTTCTATGGCGAACCCTCCGATGGTCCGATCAGCAACGACAACGAAACGCTGCAGGCCGAACTCGAACACGACCTCAACGAGGTCTGGACACTGCGCCTGGCCAGTCACTACAAGCAGGGGCGCATGGACGGTTATGCCACCGAAGCAGCGGCGGTCGCAGCAGACGGCCGAACGCTGTCGCGGAACCTGCGCTATCGCGACTATGACTGGCAGGACGCGATCACCCAACTGGAACTGCACGGCCGGGTGGACACCGGTTCGATCGAACATCAGCTGCTGATCGGCACCGAGTACGAACGCTATGCCTTGAGCGAATTCATGCTGCGTTCCGACAACCTGCGCAGTATCGACCTCTACAACCCCGTCTATGGCTCACCGCGACCGGCGTTCAATCCGGCCCGCACGGTCGATCGCAACGAGTTGGTGCACAACCGCGCACTGAATCTGCAGGACCAGATGCGTCTGACCGACAAGCTGTTCGGCGTGGTGGGGGCCCGTTACGACCATTACGAACAGCGCCTGGACAACGAGGTGAGCGGCCGGCGAGCCGAGCAGACGCACGAAAAGATCACGCCTCGGGTCGGCGTGCTCTACCAGCTGTTGCCGGAGGTCGGCTTGTTCGCCAACGCTTCGCAGTCGTTCAAACCGAACAACGGAGCCGCTGCCAGTGGCGCGACCTTCGATCCGGAAGAGGGCATGGGCTACGAGGCGGGCGTCAAACTCGACCTGTTCGATGGCCGTCTGGGCCTGACCGCCGCGGCATTCCACCTGACCAAGGAGAATGTGCTGACCAGCGATCCGGCCAACGATGGCTTCCAGATCGCTGCGGGCGAAGTTCGCAGCCGTGGTGTGGATCTGCAGCTCGCCGGCCAGCTCACCGACGCCATTCGAGTGATCGGCGCCTACGCCTACGTGGATGCGGAAGTGACCCGCGACAACACCCTGGCGCGCGGCAGTCGCCTGCTCAACGTGCCGCGCCACAGCGGCAGCCTGCTGACCACCTACGAGTTCCAGGATGGCGATCTGCGCGGTCTTTCCCTGGGCGGTGCGCTGAACTATGTGGGCGATCGGGCAGGGCAGGCCCACAGCGACTTCGAACTGCCGTCCTACACCACGGTCGATCTGCTCGCGCGCTACCAGGCCACGCAGAACCTGATGCTGGGAGTGAACCTGAACAACGCCTTCGACCGTACCTACTACGAGCGCTCGTACAGCAACGTTTGGGTGATGCCGGGCGATCCGCGCAACCTCAGCCTGAGCCTGTCCCTGGCGCTCTGACGGCGGTCGGCTGCGTCACAGCCAGCCTTTTTCCCGGTAGTAACGTTCCGCGCCCTCGTGCAGGGGCGCGGTCAGGCCGACGCGGATCATGTCCTCGGCTTGAAGCTCGGCGAAGGCCGGATGCAGGCGCTTGAATCGTTCGAGGTTGTCGAACACCGACTTGACCAGCTGGTAGACGACTTCGGGGTCGGTCTTGCTGGTGGTGGCCAGAACCGCCTTGCCGCCGATCGAAGGGACCGCGTCATCGACGCCCGGATAGAGCCCGCCGGGGATCGGCGCCGCGCTGTAGTAGTCGGCCTTGGCGAGCAGGGCGTCGATCGCCTCGCCCTGGACCGGGATGATCCGCGCCTTCACGTTCGTCAGTGCCTCCTGGATCGCACCACTGGGATGGCCCACCACATAGGTGATGGCATCCAGGTTGTTGTCGCCCAGTGCCGAGGCCATCTCCGCGGGTTTGAGTTCGGCGGCCAGGGCGAAGCTGGCATTGCTCCAGCCTTTGGCCTTCATGACTTCCTCGAAGGTATCGCGGCTGCCGGAGCCGGGCACGCCGATGTTCACGCGTTTGCCTTCCAGGCCATCCAGATCACGGATGCCGCTGTCCTCGCGCACCACCACGGTGAGAATTTCCGATTGCAGCGAGAACACCGCGCGTAGCTCGTCGACGGCACCGTCGCGGTCGAACGGAGCCAGGCCTTGCAAGGCCTTGTGCTGATGGTCGGACTGGATGAAACCGAAATCGTACTCACCTTTCTGCAACGCCACGATGTTGGTCACGCTCCCAGCGGTGGAGGGTGCGTTGCACTTGATGGCCGGCTTCACCTCGGCGCGATTGAGGAAGCGGCACACCGACTGACCGGCGGTGTAGTACACGCCGGTCTGGCCGCCGGTGCCGATGGTGACGAAACGCTCCTGGGCGAGCGCGCCTGGGCTCGTCATCGCCAGCGCGCCTGCCAGGGTGATGCCGAACAGGCCGATACGGATCTGGTGGTTCATCGTGGTTCCCTCTTGTTGGTTTAGTCGGAACGGTACGGCTGTGAGATCAGCAGGTTAGGCTCAGCCCCTGCAGCGAAACCGCTGGCGGCGAACCGCCGATTTCGCTGGCGAGCAGGTCGGCGCTGCCGCAGGCGAGCGTGAAGCCCAGGCTGCCATGGCCGACGTTGAGCCAGAGATTATCGATGCCGCTGCGGCCGATGAGCGGCGTGCCCTCCGGTGTGGCCGGGCGCAGACCTGCCCATTGGCGGGCGTGCCGGTAGTCCCCCGCGTCGGGGAAGGTCGCGCCAGCCAGGCGCTGCAGCGTCGCGATGCGTTTGTGGTCGAGTGCGCTGTCCCAGCCGCCGATATCCACCATTGCCGCGACGCGCAGCTGATCGTCCAGGCGGGCATAGACGACCTTGTTGTCGTAATCGGTGACGTTGGTCTGCGGCACCTTGCTCCGTTCGCCCAGCGGCAGGGTCAGGCTGTAGCCCTTGAGCGGATAGATCGGCAGATCGATGCCCAGGGGCCGCAGCAGCCCGACACTGGATGTTCCGGCGGCGATCACCACATGATCGACAGTGATCTCCTCCCGGCCGATACGCACGGCACGCACGCGGCGACCGTTGCTGGGCAGCGCGTCCACCGCCTGCCCGGTATGCAGGCGGAACGCTGGCGAGGACCGCAGCCGCTGCAGCAGCTGGTGGCAGAACCGTTGGCAATCGGCGACCTCGTCACCTGGCGAGTAGATGCCGCCCTGCAATGCGGCGCTCAGTGGCGCCAGTGCAGGTTCGATCTCCACACATTGAGCCGCATCCAGCAGCCGTTGACCGGACCGCTCATCCAGCGCCGCAGCGCCTTTGGCGAGGCTTGCCCGATCACGGTAGATCACCAGCTTGCCGTTGGCGCGCCAGGCGAAGCCGTCCAATCGGTCCTCCTCGCGCCAGCTGCGCAGAACCTGTTGGCTGTGCAGGGCCAGGCGCAGCAGATGAGCGGCGTTGCGGCGGTTGACCGAGCGCCGGCAGGCCGCCAGGAAGCGCAGGCACCAGCGCCATTGCCGCAGGCTCGCCCGCGGACTGAAGCGCAGGGGCGCCGTCTGCCCGCGCAGCATCCAGCCCAGTGCCTGCAGCGGCACGCCGGCATCGGCCAGGGGCGAGACGTAGCGATAGCTCAGCTGGCCGCCGTTCGCGAAGCTGGTTTCCAGACCCACGTCGTCACGCCGTTCGATCAGCTCGACCGAGTGCCCTTGGCGCACCAGAGAATAAGCGGTGGCCAGCCCGATGACGCCGCCGCCGACGACTGCAACACGCATGCACTGCTCCTCGTATTCGATCAGCGCAGCCTAGGCGCCAGCCAGCGAGGCGGCCAATGAAAGGATGGAGGCCAGCCATAACCTGCGGTTATGCTCGGGGCTGGAGGAGGGCCGCACATGCGTCTGCGTCATATCGAACTGTTCCAGGCGATTCTGCAAACCGGCAGCCTCACTGCCGCGGCCGAGCTGCTGCATATCTCCCAGCCGGCGGCGAGCAAGATTCTCAAGCATGCCGAGCAGCAGCTGGGCTTCGCCCTGTTCGATCGGGTGCGCGGCAAACTGCAGCCCACCGCCGAGGCGCGACTGCTGCAGCAGCAGACCGAGCGCCTCGCCATCGACCTGCAGAACCTGCGCCGCCTGGCGGACAATCTCGGGCGAGGCGACGCCCGAGCCCTGCGTCTGATTTGTACCCCGGCACTGGCCCAGGCGCTGCTGCCAATGGCCTTGCAGCGCTGGCGCGAGCGTTTTCCGCACACCGCCTGCCAGCTCGCCACTCAGCACACCGCGGAGATCGTCGAGGCCTTGCTGCTACGCGAGGCGGACCTCGGCCTGACGCTGCAGGCAGTGGAACACCCCGGACTGTGCAGCCGCATGCTCACCGAAGGACGCATGCGGGTGATTGCGCCGCCCGGGTACTGGGCGCAAGAGGAGCTGGACACGCCAGTCCGGTTGCAGGCGCTGGCGGGCCGGGCGCTGATCGGCCTGGATACCCGCGATGCCCTTGGCAGCCTGCTGCGGGGGCATCTCGAAGAGCTCGACCCACCGCCGCGCGTGGTCACCTGGGTGCAGACCTATCAGCTGGCGCGCCAGCTGGTATCGGCGGGGCAGGGCGTGGCCCTGGTCGATCCATTCACCGCGCTGGCGACCGATGGCGGCGAGGTGCAGACGCGTTTGCTAGAGCCCGCCATCAGCGTGCCGCTCTATGCCCTCACCCGGGTGCACGAGCAGCCGCTGCCGGCGCAGGCAATGCTGCTCGATGCACTCGGCGAGCAGGCCGCGCGATTGCTGCAGGCCGAGCATGCCTGAGCGAGGGCCGTTACCATGAGCGCTTTGCGCCGATGACCATGCACGACGATTCACCGCTGCAACGTTACCAGCAGGCCCTTGCGCAGGGTGGCTTCGTACCGGATCCCGCGCAGCAGCACGCCGCGCAACTGCTCGAGGCCTGCCACCAGGCGTTGCGTTGCGCTGACGGCGCGCCGTCCGGGGTCTACCTGTGGGGCCCGGTCGGCCGTGGCAAGACCTGGCTTATGGACATCTTCCACGCTTGCGTTCCCGTGCCTGCGCGCCGCCAGCACTTTCACCACTTCATGCGCTGGGTACATGTTCGGCTGTACCAGCTCAATGGCACGGCTGATCCGTTGCAGGCGCTGGCGAAAGCGCTTTCGGAGGAAATTCGCGTGCTGTGCTTCGACGAGTTGTTCGTCGGTGACATCGGCGACGCGATCATCCTCGGTCGGCTGTTCCAGGTGCTCTTCGAGCACGGCGTGGTCGTCGTCGCCACCTCCAACCAGCCACCGGAGCAGCTGTACGCCGATGGCTTCAATCGCGAACGTTTTCTGCCGGCCATCGATGCCATCGTTCGGCACATGCAGGTGCTGAGCGTGGACGGGGACACCGACCACCGCTTGCATCCGGGTGCTGCGCAGCGGCGCTACTGGGTCGCCGCGCCCGGAGCTACCTCGGCGCTGGCGGCCGTGTTCGCCAACCTGGCCGGAGGCCCTGGCAGCGGCGAGCCGCTATCCCTGGGCCGTCGCCCCCTGGCGGTAGTGCGCCATGACCAAGCGGTGCTCTGGTGTCGCTTCGCCGACCTTTGCGAACAGCCGTTCTCGGCGCTGGACTTCATCGAGCTGTGCGATCGCTTCGCCGCCATACTGATCAGTGATGTACCGCGTCTGGGTGGCGCGCCGCGGGAAGGACGCATCGCCCGTGGCACCGAGGATGCGGCGACGCGAGTGGTCGCCGGAGACCGCCAGCTGCCGACGCTAGCCGCCCGGGACGATGCGGTGCGGCGCTTCATCGCCCTGGTCGACGAGTGCTACGACCGGCGGATTCCGCTGTATATCGAAGCCGAGGTGGCTCTGGACGAGTTGTATACCGAGGGGTATCTGGCGTTCCCGTTCCGCCGCACGCTGAGCCGGCTGCGGGAGATGCAGCTGCAGCGCTTCGGCCACGGGCATCTGAGTCAGTCGCGGTAGAACACCTGCACCAGGTGATAGCCGAACTGGCTCTTTACCGGGCCATGCACCTCACGCAGCGGCTTCTTGAAGATCACCTGATCGATGCTGCGCACCATCTGCCCAGGGCGCACTTCGCCGAGGTCGCCGCCTTTCTTCCCGGACGGGCAGGTCGAATACTTGCGGGCCAGCACGTCGAACGCCTCGCCGTTGGCCAGGCGCTTCTTCAGTTGCGCGGCTTCGGCTTCGGTCTTGACCAGAATGTGGCGGGCCATGGCTTTGGGCATGTCGCTGTCCTCATGCATTGAGGGGCGCGATTGTAGTCGCCTTGCCGCGCTTGTCGATCGTCCAGCCGTTGTGCTGTCGGCACGGGGTCTGGTCAAGCACGACGAGCGGTAGTTTTATCTGCATGTTTGATAGCGCTAACATCCGGCCAAACAAGCACAACAACGACGGATTTCTTCATGCCTTCAAAGCAGCCTTCCCTGGCTACCGCGTTGCCGGTCCTGGTTGTCATGGGCGTCAGCGGTTCGGGCAAGACCGATACCAGCCACGCCGTCGCCGACGCGCTCGGCCTGCCGCACATCGAGGCGGATAACTTTCACCCTGCGGAAAACGTCGCGCGTATGCGTGCCGGTACACCGTTGTCCGATACCGACCGCGTGCAATGGCTGCACGCCCTGATCGGCGAGATGCAGCGCACGCTCGATAGCGGCAGTGGCTTCGTCCTGGCCTGCTCGGCGCTCAAGCGCAGCTATCGTGAGCTCTTGCGCAGTGCCGTCCCGGGATTGCGCTTCGCCCATCTGGCCATCGATTACGACACCGCGGTGCAGCGCGTCGGTGCGCGACCGGGGCACTTCATGCCGATCTCCCTGGTCGACAGCCAGTTCGCCACCCTCGAATCGCCCGAGGGTGAGCCAGGCGTGTTGACCGTCGATGCCAGTCAGCCCCGCGACGTGGTGTTGCTGCAAATCGTCGAATGGATGCGCGGCGCCGATGTGGATGAACTGATCGAGTCCCGCGTCGATCTTTCCGCGCGTCCGTTTGATAGCGCTACCACGGCGCCGCCGCTGACCAATGCGCCGATCTACAGCGGCGCGTTGGCGCAGCGTTTCGACCTCCTGACCGACTGGCTGATGGCCGCGCTGATGGCCTTTATGGTCATCGTGGTGTTTTCCAGCGTGGTGCTGCGTTACGCCTTTGGCACCGGCTGGACGGGTGCCGAGGAACTGTCACGGCTGGCATTCGTCTGGCTGGTTTTCGTCGGCGTCGCTTCGAGCATGCGTCGCGGCGAGCTGATGAGCTTCGCCATGCTGCGTGACCGTTTCCCTCATCTGCTGCGCCGGCTGGTCGACTCGCTGAGCTGGCTGCTGGTGGCAGGCGCGAGTTGTCTGGCGGCCTGGGGCGGATGGAACCAGATGCAGTTCGGCTGGACCATCAACAGCCCGGTGGTCGGTTACCCGCTGGGCCTGGCAATGCTGCCGGTAGCGGCGAGCATGCTTGCCATGGCTGTACTGGCGCTGGTGCAGCTGGTGAATGTCTGGCGGCGCGACCAGCCAGCGGCAGCAGCCACCGCGAACATCACGGCGGACTGAGCGATGCCGCATTCAGAACAATACGGGCACTGCCCAACCGAGGACCTTTCATGACCGTCGTCGTCTTCCTCTCTTCGTTGCTGGGCTTCATGACGCTTGGCATGCCCATCGCCTTCGCACTGCTGCTCACCGGCTCGGTGCTGATGTGGTACCTGGATTTCTGGGACGTGCAACTGCTCGCGCAGAACCTGCAGGCTGGCGCTGACAGCTTCCCGCTGCTGGCTGTGCCGTTCTTCATCCTGGCCGGCGAGCTGATGAATGCTGGCGGCATCTCACGGCGCATCATCGCCATGGCGCAGGCCTATTTCGGCCACAAGCGTGGCGGCCTGGGTTACGTGGCGATTGCCGCTTCGGTGCTGCTGGCCAGCATGTCCGGCTCGGCGTTGGCCGATACCGCCGCGCTGGCGACGCTGCTACTGCCGATGATGCGCGAGCGCGGCTACCCGCTGAGTTCGTCGTCGGGCCTGGTGGCGGCGGGCGGGATCATCGCCCCGATCATTCCGCCGTCGATGCCGTTCGTGATCTACGGCGTGGTGACCGGCACGTCGATCAGCCAGCTGTTTCTCGCCGGCATGGTGCCGGGGCTGATCATGGGCATGGGCCTGATCGTCGCCTGGACGCTGATCGCCCGGCGGATCGACGAACCGAAGCAGGAAAAGGCCAGCGGTGCCGTGCGCCGCCGCGTGCTGGTCGATGGGGCGGCGGCGCTGATGCTGCCGGTGATCATCGTCGGCGGCCTGCGCGGCGGGCTGTTCACCCCGACCGAAGCCGCCGTGGTCGCCGCGGTCTACGCGCTGGCGGTGTCGACCCTGCTGTATCGCGAACTGACCTGGGCCGGGCTGGTCGAGGTGCTCACGCGTGCCAGCCGCACCACGGCGTCGGTGATGTTTCTCTGCGCCGCGGCGACGGTATCGGCGTACATGATCACCCTGGCCCAGCTGCCCGACGAGATCGCGGCGATGCTCGGTCCGCTGGCGCAGGATCCCAAGCTGCTGATGGTCGCCATCATGCTGCTGATGATCGCTGTCGGCATGGTGCTGGACCTGACCCCGACCATTCTGATCCTCGGTCCGGTGCTGGCGCCGATCGCGATCAAGGCCGGCATCGATCCGGTGTATTTCGGCGTGATGTTCGTGCTGATCGGTTCCATCGGGCTGATCACCCCGCCGGTAGGCACCGTGCTCAACGTGGTCGGCGGCATCGGCCGGCTGCGCATGGAAACCCTGGTGCGGGGCGTGATGCCGTTCTTCCTCGTCTACCTGGTGATCGTCGGACTGCTCATAGCCGTGCCCTCGATCATCACCGTACCCCTGTCCTGGCTGCGGTAACGCCGGTCGTGCAACTCCAACGACACACCCAACAGCCCAACAACAAGAAAGGTACCGCTCCATGAAACGACTCATCATCAGCACCCTGACCGCCGCATTGCTCGGCAGCACACTCGGCCTCGGCCAGGTCCACGCCGCCGACGACATCCGCCCGCGCATGATCCGCTTCGGCTACGGCCTCAACGAAGACAGCAACCAGGGCAGGGCAGTGAAACTGCTCGCCGAAGAGGTGGCCAAGGCTTCGGACGGCAAGCTGAAAGTGCGTACCTTTGGTTCGGCCAGCCTCGGCTCGGACGACCAGATGCAGAACGCGCTGATCGGCGGCGCACAGGAAATGATGGTCGGCTCGACCGCGACGCTGGTTGGCATCACCAAGGAAATGGCGGTGTGGGACACGCCGTTTCTCTTCACCGATCCTGGCCAGGCCGATCAGGTACTGGACGGGCCGGTGGGTCGGCAGATCATGGACAAGCTCGAGGAAAAGGGGCTGGTCGGGTTGGTCTACTGGGAGAATGGCTTTCGCAACGTGACCAACAGCGCGCGGCCAATCGAGAAGTTCGAGGACTTCAATGGCATCAAACTGCGCGTGATGCCCAATCCGGTGTTCATCGACACCTTCAAGCGCATGGGCGCCAATGCGGTGCCGCTGCCGTTCTCCGAGCTGTTCACTGCGCTGGAAACCAAGGCGGTGGACGGCCAGGAAAACCCCTACAACACCATCCTGTCCTCCAAGTTCTATGAAGTGCAGAAGTTCCTCAGCGTGACCAATCACGTCTACAGCCCCTGGATCGTCACGGCGTCCAAGCGCTGGTGGGACGGGCTCTCGGAAACCGAGCAGGGCATCATCATGGCGGCGGCCCAGAAGGCGCGTGATGCCGAGCGCGAGGACACCCGTCGCGAGGCGAGCCAGGCCCTGGCGGCGCTGAAGGAGCACGGCATGCAGATCAACGAGGTCAGCCCGGAGGAGATCCAGCGCATGCGCGAACAGGCGCAGCCGGCGATCCAGACGGTGATCGACGCCGTCGGCCAGGAGCTGTTCGACCAGGTCCAGGCCGAAGTCGAAAAGGCCGCGCGCTAGGAGCCGATCGGCACCTGCCCGCTGCTAGAATCCGCCGCTTTCGACCCATGGATTGCGCATGACCACACGCCGTCGCCGCTCCGCCGAGCGGGTAACCCTGTCCGATGTCGCACGCAACGCCGGCTGCTCGCTGATGTCGGCATCCCGCGCGCTGTCACAACCGGAGCTGGTTTCCGATGCATTGCGTGAGCGTGTCGAGCAGGCGGTCAAGGCACTTGGCTATGTGCCGCACCCCGCGGCGCGCAGCCTGGCCAGTTCGCGCTCCAATCTGGTGGCGGTGATCATCCCCTCGCTGTCCAACGCGGTGTTCGTCGATACCGTCGAGGCCATCCAGCGCGTGCTGATGCCGGCGGGCTACGAAATGATGATTGGCGTCAGCCACTATCGGCCCGAGGAGGATGAACGCCTGCTGCGCGCGTACCTGGCCCATCAGCCGGCCGGACTGCTGCTCACCGGTTTCGAGCGCAGCGAGGCGGCGCGGGCAGTGCTGGCCAGCTACACGGCGCCACGGGTCACGCTGATGGAGCTGAGCGATCAGGCGGACAACTATTGCGTCGGCTTCTCGCAATTGCAGGCCGGCGCGGCGATGACCCGCACGCTGCTCGAGCGCGGCTATCGTCACGTTGCGTTCGCCGCGGCGCAGCTGGACCCGCGCACCCTGCAGCGCGCCGAAGGCTATCGCCAGGCAATGCGCGAGGCCGGGCGTTATGAGCCGACCCTGGAGCTGCTGACGCCGCAGCTGTCATCCATCGGTCTGGGTGCCGAGCTGCTGGATCGGCTGCTGGCGCAGCATCCGCAGATCGACGCGGTGTTCTTCAACAACGACGACCTGGCCCTCGGTGCGCTGTTTCGTGCCCATCAGCTGGGGCTCGAAGTACCGGGGCGGCTGGCGATCGCCGGCTTCAACGACCTGCCGGCGGCGGCCTGGATGCATCCGGCGCTGAGTACCGTACGCACCCGGCGTGGCGAGATCGGCGAACTCGCGGCGCAGATGCTGCTGAGCCTGATGCGAGGTCAGCAGCCTGCCGAGCGCTGTATCGATGTGGGCTTCGAAGTGGTGATGCGCGACAGCGCCTGAGGCGGGCTTTCACCCGCCAGGAAATCAGAGATCCTGCTGCGCGGTGACCTGCTGGGCGATCTCGATCATCTGCTCGCGCATCCAGCGGTTGGCCGGGTCCTGATCGGTGCTTTCATGCCAGTAGATGTGGGTTTCCAGCGGCATGATGTCCACCGGCAGGTCGACCTGGTGCAGGTTGTGCCGCCGGGCGAAACGCTCGGGAACGGTCACCGCCATGTCGGTCTGGTCGATCACCTGGGTCGCCATCAGGTAGTGCTGCGAGCGCAGGGCGATCTTGCGCTGCAGACCCATCTTGCCCAATGCCAGGTCCACCAGACCGAGCCCGCTGCGGCGGCTGGAAATGTGGATGTGCGACAGCGACAGGTATTGCTCCAGGGTGAGCTTGTCCTTGGCCAGCGGGTGGCCGCGGCGCATGGCGCAGATGTAACGGTCTTCCAGCAGCTTGACGTGACGCACCTGCGGGTCGGTGTTGAGTGGCGCGTCCATGGCGAAGTCCAGGCGGCCGGCGGCCAGTTCCTTGGTCGTCTCGCGGCGCTTGGCCAGCATGCTCTCGATCTTCACGTTCGGTGCCAGGCGGCGCAGGCGCTGGAACAGCGGCGGCAGCATCACCGCCTCGGTGAGGTCGGTCATGCTGATGCGGAACGTCTTGTTTGCCTGCGCCGGGCTGAAGGTGCGGCTTTCCTGCACCGATACCCGCAACAGCTGCAGCGCATTGCGCACCGGGCCGATGATGTTCTGCGCCATCGGCGTCGGCACCATGCCCTGGGCGGTGCGCACGAACAGCGGATCGTTGAACGTCTCGCGCAAGCGGGCAAGGGCGTTGGAAACAGCGGGCTGGGTGATGCCGACGATCTGCCCGGCACGGGTCAGGTTGGCCTCGGTGTAGATGGCATCGAAGACGATGAAAAGATTCAGATCGACCTTGTTCAGGTTCATTGTTGTGCTCTCCGGCGTGTATCGGAATTCGCCGATCATATATCGGTGATGAATGTTTATACACGAGGAAAATAGCTTCGATAAATCGCTGGGCCTCCTCTAGCATTCAAAACTACAAAACATTACCTGCCAGAAGGTTGTCGCCCATGAATTTCGCCTACTCCCCGAAGGTTCAAGAGCTGAGAGAGCGCGTGCAAGCGTTCATGGATGCTCATGTCTATCCCGCCGAAAAGGTGTTCTACCAGCAGGTCGCCGAGGGTGACCGCTGGCAGCCGACCGCTATCGTCGAGGAACTCAAGGCCAAGGCCAAGGCGGAGGGGCTGTGGAACCTGTTCCTGCCGGAATCGGAACTGGGCGCCGGCCTGACCAATACCGAATACGCACCGCTGGCGGAAATCATGGGCAGCTCGGGCCTCGGCCCGGAAGCGTTCAACTGCTCGGCGCCGGATACCGGCAACATGGAAGTGCTGGTGCGCTACGGCAGCGAGGCGCAGAAGCGCGAGTGGCTGGAACCGTTGCTGCGCGGCGAAATCCGTTCGGCCTTCGGCATGACCGAGCCCGGCGTGGCTTCGTCCGACGCCACCAACATGGAAGCCCGCGCGGTGCGCGAGGGTGACGAGTGGGTCATCAACGGTCGCAAGTGGTGGACCTCCGGCGCCTGCGACCCGCGCTGCAAGATCATGATCTTCATGGGCCTGACCAACCCGGATGCACCGCGCCACGCCCAGCACTCGATGATTCTGGTGCCTATGGATACTCCCGGCGTGAAGGTGCTGCGCCCGCTGCCGGTGTTCGGCTACGACGACGCCCCGCACGGCCACGCGGAAGTGCTGCTGGAAAACGTGCGGGTGCCGTACGAGAACGTCATCCTCGGTGAAGGCCGCGGCTTCGAGATCGCCCAGGGGCGTCTCGGCCCGGGCCGCATCCACCATTGCATGCGCTCGATCGGTGTCGCGGAACGCGCACTGAAGCTGATGTGCGAACGTGCCGTCAGCCGTACCGCCTTCGGCAAGCCGCTGGCCCGGCTGGGCGCGAACTTCGACCACATCGCCGAGTGCCGCATCGAGATCAACATGGCGCGCCTGCTGACGCTGAACGCGGCGTACATGATGGACACCGTGGGCAACAAGATCGCCGCCAGCGAGATCGCGCAGATCAAAGTGGTCGCACCCAACGTCGCGCTGAAGGTCATCGACCGCGCCATCCAGATCCACGGTGGCGCCGGGGTTTCCGAGGACTTCCCGCTGGCGCACTGGTGGGCGATGCAGCGCACGCTGCGCCTGGCCGATGGCCCGGACGAGGTGCATCGGGTGGCCATTGCCCGTCACGAGCTGGGCAAGTACGTGCCGCGCGAGGCGCTGCGCAGCCGCTGAGGCGTCGTCCCTGGGAAAAGACCAAAGGCAAAGCCACACACTGTGGCTTTGCCTTTTTTATGACCGTTTGCCTGTGACCGAGCGCTGCGCCTCAGGAGGCGACCGGCGTCAGCTCCGGTGGTGTCTGCCCGCCGTAGGTGCTCGCCACCAGCTGCCGATAGCGCCGATAGGCCTGCTCATAGGCCCGGACCGACTCGGTGACTGGCGCGACCGCGGTGTCTTCGTCCAGGCTGACGCAGCGCGAGCAGATGGCTTGGAGGCTGGCTTCGGGATCCTGCTGTTGCGCATGGCACCATGCCGCCTGGATCGCGCCGCCCAGCGCCGCGGCCTCGCTGTGGCGGGTGCAGACCACCGGCGTGGCCATCAGGTCGGCGACGATCTGTCGCCACAGCGGGTTCTTCGCGCCACCACCGATCAGCTGGATCCGCTCGCTGCGAATGCCGCTTTCGCGTAGCAGGTCCAGCCCGTAGCGCAGGCCGAAGGTCACGCCTTCGAGCACGGCGCGGCAGAGGTTGGCGCGGCTCAGGTTTTCGGCGGTCAGGCCGTGCAGGCTGGCGCTGGCCTGGGGCAGGGCGGGGACGCGCTCGCCGTTTAGAAAGGGCAGCATGGTGACACCCTCGCAGCCGATCGGCGCTTGCGCCACCAGCGCGTTGAACGTCTCCAGGTCCAGCTCCAGCAGCCCGCGCATCGCCGCGTTGGCATTGGTCAGGTTCATGGTGCAGATCAGCGGCAGCCAGCCCCCGCTGGACGAGCAGAAGGTAGCCACCGCCGGCTGCGGGCTGATACGGGGTTCGCCGGAAAAGGCGTAGAGCGTGCCGGAGGTGCCCAGGCTCATGGTGATGGCGCCGGGGCGGATATTGCCGGTACCGATGGCGCCCATCATGTTGTCGCCACCGCCGCTCGCCACCATGGCCTGCGGATTGAGCCCCAACCGGGCAGCCAGTTCGGGCCGGATGCGGCCGACCGGCTGGTGGGACTCGATCAGCTCGGGCAGCGCGGCCTCCAGACGACCCTCGGCATCGATATGGCGCAGGATGTCGGGCGCCCATTGCCGCGCGCGCACGTCGAAATAGCCGGTGCCGGAGGCATCGCCGTATTCGCTCGCGCACCGTCCGGTCAGCCAGTAGTTGAGGTAGTCGTGGGGCAGCAGGATATGGGCGATGCGCGCGAACAGCGCGGGGTGCTGCTCCTTCATCCACAGCAGCTTGGAAACCGTGTAGCCCGGCGCGATGACGATACCGAGGCGCTGCAGCGAACCCTGTTCACCGCCCAGCCAGTCGAGCAGGCGCTGATTCTCCGCAGCCGACTCCGTGTCGCACCACAGCTTGGCCGGGCGCAAGACGCGGCCCGCGGCATCGAGCGTGACCAGTCCATGCTGCTGCCCGGAGACACCAATGCCCAGCACGGCGCCGCCGTCGACCCCGGCCTCGGCCAGAGCTGCCGCGGTAGCGCTGGCGAAAGCGGCGGTCCACTGCCCGGTGTCCTGCTCGCGCCGGCCGTTGGGCCCGCTGATCAGATCGTGGCCGGCCGAGCCCTGGCCGAGCACGCGTCCGCTGCTGGCGTCGAGCAACAGCGCCTTGGTGCCCTGGGTACCGCAATCGATCCCGAGAAACATGCCGGGTCCCTCACTGCGTCAGCAACAGATCAAGGGTGCCGCTCACCCCCAGCGTGCGCAGCCGCAGCAGGTTGCGCTCGAAGGCATCGCGGAAGGCGAGCGAACGCGGAATCTGCGTGCCGAAGAATTCCTCGCGCCCCAGCAGGCGTTCGGTGAGATCGTCGTCCTCCGCGACGAGCGACTGGCAGAAATCCGCGCGCGGATCGGGGATGCGGTACCGCTCGCCGTTTTCATCGACGCCCCGCAGATACAGCGCCCAGGCGGCGACCACCAGGGCGGCCCGGTCCAGGGCGGCCTTATCGGCAATCAGGCGGTTGATGGTCGGCACGGTGAACTTGGGAAACTTCGACGAGCCGTCGGAGCACACCCGCTCCAGCTGGTCGGCAATGGCGCAGTTGGAGAAGCGCTCGATCAGGGTCTGCTTGTAGCGGGCGAGATCGATGCCGGGCACGGGAGCTAGTTGCGGAGTGACGTCCTCGTCCATGTAGCGGCGGATGTACTCGGCGAACAGCGGATCGGCCATGGTTTCGTGGACGAAGCGATAACCGCGCAGGAAGCCGAGGTAGGTCAGCGCGAGGTGGCTGCCGTTGAGCAGCTTGATCTTCATCTCCTCATAGGGCGAAACGTCGTCGGTGAACTGCACGCCGACCTTTTCCCAGGCCGGCCGACCGGCGACAAAGCGGTCTTCCAGTACCCATTGCACGAAGGGTTCGCAGACCACCGGCCAGGCGTCATCGAGGCCGTGCTGACGCTTGAGGTCTTGGCGATGCGCCGTGCTGGTCATGGGCGTGATGCGGTCGACCATGGCGTTGGGAAAGCTGACGTTGCGCTCGATCCAGCGGGCCAGGTCGGGGTCGACCAGGCCGGCGAACGCCAGCGTGGCCTTGCGGGTCACGTCGCCGTTGTGGGGGAGGTTGTCGCAGGACATCACCGTGAAGGGCCCGACGCCGTCGCCGCGGCGCTTGGCCAGCGCCGCGCAGAGCAGACCGAACACGCTGACCGGACGGCGCGGGTGCTGCAAGTCGTGTTGAATCTGGGGCAGTTGCGCATTGAACTGGCCGGTGCTGTCGTCCAGGCAATAGCCGCCCTCGGTGATGGTCAGCGAGACGATGCGAATCGCCGGATGGGCCAGGCGAGCAACCACCGCCTCGGAACCATCCTCGTCCACCAGCAGCATGTCGCGAATGCTGCCGATCACCCGGACCTCGGTGTCAGGCCGGTCGTCGAGCTCGACCAGGGTGTAGAGATAGTCCTGCGCGGCCAGCGCGTCGCGCATCGAGCGTTCCTCGGCGCGTGTGCCGATGCCGCAGATGCCCCATTCCAGCCCCTCGCCGGTGTTCATCAGCGCATCGGTGTAGGCCGCCTGGTGGGCGCGGTGAAAGCCGCCCACGCCGATGTGGGCGATGCCGGTGGAGACCTCGGCCAGGCAGTAGTCGGGTCGCGCGATAGGGGCCGGCAGCTGTGGCAGATTCGCTTCTTTCAACTTCATCTCGGGCCTCGCTGGGCTTGAATGTGGAAAAGCCGGGGGCGGGATCGCTGCCTTTACGGGCGCAGCGAGCTGCCGTTGGAAGAGCTGGGCGCGACGTCGGGCGTCAGGCCACCTGCTGGAGCGGCTGGCCGACCGCCTGACCGCTGCTGTCGAAGAGATGGCAATGGGCGGCCTCCAGCGTCAGCGACAGCGACTCGCCGTAGCGCGGGGTGAAGTCGCCACGAATGCGCATGGTCAGCTGCTCGCCGTTGCCGGTGACCACGTGGCAATAGGTGTCGCTGCCCAGCCGTTCACTGACGTCGGCCTTCACGGTCAACTGGCAGTTGCCTTCGCTGCCACGGTTGAGGTGCTCCGGGCGGATGCCGAGGGTGACCGGATCGCCCGCCTTCAGCGTGGCGCCGCTCACCGGCAGGAACAGGCGACAACCGGCGTCGAGCTCGACTTCGCAGCCGCTGGCTTCGACACGGCTTGCGCGGCCGTTGAGAAAGCCCATCTTCGGCGTGCCGAGAAAGCCCGCGACGAAGAGGTTGGCCGGATGGTGATAGAGCTCCATGGGCGAGCCGACCTGCTCGATGCGCCCGCCGTTGAGCACCACCACCTTGTCGGCCAGGGTCATGGCCTCGACCTGATCATGGGTCACGTAGATCATCGTGGCCTGCAGTTCCTGGTGCAGGCGCGAAAGCTCCAGGCGCATCTGTACACGCAGCGCGGCATCAAGGTTGGACAGCGGCTCATCGAAGAGAAACACCTTGGGGTTGCGCACGATGGCGCGGCCGATGGCGACGCGCTGGCGCTGGCCGCCGGAGAGCTGGCGTGGCTTGCGTTCGAGCAGCGGTTCCAGCTCCAGGGTGCGCGCGGCCGCTTCGATCTTGCGGGCAACCTCCTGTTTGTCGGCACCGGCCAGGTCCAGGGCGAAGGACATGTTCTTGCGCACCGTCATGTGCGGGTAGAGCGCATAGGTCTGGAACACCATGGCCAGGTCGCGCTTGGCCGGGCTGACATCGGTGATGTCGCGCCCGTCCAGTTCGATCCGCCCGCTGCTGACCTCCTCGAGCCCCGCGATCAGGCGCAGCAGGGTGGACTTGCCACAGCCGGAGGGGCCGACGAAGACGACGAATTCACGGTCGCGGATGTCCAGGTCGATGCCCTTGATGATCTCGTTGCCGTCGAAGCCTTTCTTCAGGTTGTGGATCTTCAGGTCTGCCATGTTCGAATCCTCAGTTGTTCTTGGTTGTCAGGCGGCGCTCATTTCACGGCGCCGAACGACAGGCCGCGCACCAGCTGCTTCTGGCTGATCCAGCCGAAGATCAGGATGGGGGCGCAGGCGAGGGTGGAGACGGCCGAGAGCTTGGCCCAGAACAGGCCTTCGGGGCTGGAGTAGGAGGCGATCAGCGCGGTCAGCGGCGCGGCGTTGGACGAGGTCAGGTTCAGCGACCAGAAGGCTTCGTTCCAGCACAGGATCAGCGACAGCAACATGGTCGAGGCGAGCCCGCCCTTGCTGATCGGCAGGAGCACGCGAAGCATCTCCTGCAGCAGCGTGGCACCGTCCATGCGGGCCGCTTCGAGGATGTCGCGGGGGATGTCCTTGAAGTAGGTGTAGATCATCCACACGAGGATCGGCAGGTTGATCAGCGTGTAGATGATGATCAGCACCGCGCGGCTGTCGAGCAGGCCGAACTGCTTGGCCAAGAGGTAGATCGGCACCAGCACGCCCACCGGCGGCAGCATCTTGGTCGAGAGCATCCAGAGCAGCGTGCCCTTGGTGCGCTTGGTCTCGTAGAAGGCCATCGAATACGCGGCGGGAATGGCGATCAGCATGCCCAGCGCGGTCGCGCCGAAGGAAATGGTCACCGAGTTCCAGGCGTACTTGAAGTAGCCGCTGCGGTCCTGGATGTGCAGGTAGTTTTCCAGCGTCGGCGTGAAGATGAACTGCGGCGGCGTGGCGAAGGCGTCGATCTCGGTCTTCAGGCTGGTCAGCAGCATCCAGAAGATCGGGAAGAACAGCAGCAGCGCCACGGCCCAGGCGAACAGCCCGACCACCAGGGTGTTGAGGCGGCGACTTTGTTTGAGCGTCAGCATCGGTCTGTCCTCAATATTTCTCGGTGAGATTCTTGCCGAGCATCCGCACCAGAATGATCGCCGCGATGTTGGCGATCACCACCGCGATCAGGCCGCCGGCCGAGGCCATGCCGACATCGAACTGCAGCAGCGCCTGGTTGTAGATCAGGTACGCGAGGTTGGTGGATGCGTAGCCGGGACCACCGCTGGTGGTGGTGAAGATCTCAGCGAATACCGAAAGCAGGAAGATGGTCTCGATCATCACCACCACGGCAATGGGCCGGGCCAGGTGGGGTAAGGTCAGGTGCCAGAAGATCGCGATGGGGCCGGCACCATCGAGGCGGGCGGCTTCCTTCTGTTCCTGATCGAGGGACTGCATGGCTGTCATCAGGATCAGCATCGCGAAGGGCAGCCACTGCCAGGCCACGATGATCACGATGGACGCCAGCGGATGCTGTGCGAGCCAGTCCACCGGCTGTGCGCCGAAGAACTTCCACACCGCCGCGAGAATGCCCGAGACCGGGTGATAGATGAGGTTCTTCCAGACCAGGGCGCTCACGGTCGGCATGATGAAGAACGGCGATATCAGCAGCACGCGGACGATCCCGCGCCCCGCGAAGTCCGCCGCCTCCAGCAATGCGGAGATGAGCACGCCGAGTACCACGCTGATCAGCAGCACGCTGCCGACCAGGATCAGGGTGTTGGTCATGCCCGGGATGAAGCCGGCATCGGTCAGGAAGTAGTGGAAGTTTTCCAGCCCGACGAATTCCTTTTCGCCCGGATAGAGCAGGTTGTAGCGCACGAGCGAGAAGTACAGGGTCATCGCCAGTGGTATCAGCATCCACAGCAGCAACAGCGCGACCGAAGGGCTGACCAGGAACCAGCTCGGGGCCAACCGCGGCCGGCGGCGCTCGGCAGGTTGTGGTGATGCGTTGCTCGCAGGGGCCTTGGGCAAGGCAGTCGTGGTGGTCGCCATGATGATGCTCCGGCTGAAGAGGGGCCGATGAGGGCTCGCGGAGCCCTCGCGGGTTTACGCCTTCACGGGACGTGCGCCTGGTCTACTTGGGATAACCGGCGCGTTTCATTTCGCGGGTGGTCGACTGCTGCACCGCGGTAAGCATCTGCTCGACCGGCATTTGCCCGGTCAGCGCGGCGGAGAACATCTTGCCGACCTGGGTACCGATGGCCTGGAACTCAGGGATGGTGACCAGCTGGATACCGACGTAGGGCACCGGCTTGGCCGATGGTGAGGCGGGATCGGCCTGCTTGAGTGACTCCAGGGTGATCTCCGCGAACGGCGCGGCCGCCATGTATTGCTCGTTGTAGGTGGACTCGCGCGTGCCCGGCGGCACGTTGGCGACGCCATCGGTCTCGGCGACGAGCTTGGCGTAGTCCTTGGAAGTCGCCCAGGCGGTGAAGGTCTTGGCGGCGTCCTTCTGCTGGGAGCTGGTCGGGATCGCCAGTGCCCAGGAGTACAGCCAGGCCGAGCCCTTGTCGGTGGTCTCCTGCGGTGCGAAGGTGAAACCGACCTTGTCGGCGACCTTGCTCTGCGATTCATCGGTCACGAAGGAGCCGGCAACGGTAGCATCGACCCACATGGCGCATTTGCCGCTGTTGAACAGCGCCAGGTTTTCGTTGAAGCCATTGCTGGAGGCACCGGGCGGGCCGTATTGGCTGAGCAGGTCGACATAGAACCTGGCCGCCTTGGTCCATTCGGGGCCGTCGAATTCGGGTTGCCACTTCTCGTCGAACCAGCGCGCGCCGAAGGCGTTGGCGACGGTGGTGACCAGCGCCATGTTCTCGCCCCAGCCGGCCTTGCCGCGCAGGCAGATGCCGTACTGGTCCTCGCCAGGCTTGTGCAGCTTCTCGGCGAACTCGGCCATCTGGGTCCAGGTGGGGTGTTCGGGCATCTGCAGGCCGGCCTGTTCGAACAGGTCGGTGCGGTAGTAGGTCATCGAGCTTTCGGCATAGAAGGGCAGCGCGTAGAGGGTGCCATCGACCGAAAGGCCTTCGCGAACCGAGGGGAATACGTCGTCCAGGTCGTAGTCGTCAGGGAGGTCGGTCATCGGAGCGAGCCAACCCTTGTCGCCCCACAGCGAGGCTTCGTACATACCGATGGTCAGCACGTCGAACTGCCCACCGTTCGTGGCGATGTCGGTGGTCAGGCGCTGACGCAGGACGTTTTCCTCCAGCACCACCCAGTTGAGCTTGATGTCGGGGTGCTGTCGTTCGAAGGTCTTGGAGAGGCGCTGCATGCGGATCATGTCCGCGTTGTTGACGGTGGCGACGGTGAGGGTTTCGGCGGCCTGGGCCATGCCGAGCGAGGCGATGCAGGCGGTGCCGAGCAGCAAGTGGAATGCTTTCATTCGTGGACTCCCCTCCAGGCCGGAACCTGAAGCAGCTATTGTTTTTGTTGTTGCCCGCGTACTGGGCTACGAGCGTCTCGTGGGCATTACAGCGCCCGAAGTGGCAGCGCGACAAAGCCGTGACTGCACTTCTACCGATACGTTTTTGCACTCCTTGGACTGAGGTCGACCGCCCACGGTGCCGCTACCCAGACGCCTTCAAGAGGCTCAAGAACAAGGCTTTTCCATGACCTTAGAGAGGTGTGCGGAGCAACGGACGAGGAAGAGGGCGTCGAATTCGGCTGGCCGGAAGCGTATCAGCCGGCCAGGTTCTGTTCGGTCAGCCGTTGTTCGACCAGGCGGCGATAGCAGGACGGCGTCATGCCCTTGAGCTGCTGAAAGCGGCGATTGAAATTGGACAGGTTGTTGAAGCCCGACTCGAAGCAGACGTCGGTAACCGGCTTGTCCTGATCGAGCAACAGCTCGCAGGACTTGCTGATGCGCAGGCTGTTGACGAACTCGACATAGCAGCGGCCGGTGGCGCGCTTGAAGAAGCGCGAGAAGTAGGTGGGTTTCATCCCGAGATGGCTGGCGACTTCTTCCAGCGGCAGTTCACGCATGTAGTGCTCGAAGATGTAGTTGACCGCCATGTTGGTGCGGTCGGCATGGTGTTCGTCGCTCAGCTGTGCCGAGGTGGCGCCGGAGAGCAGCTGGTAGTCGTCGCACCGCGCCAGCAGCTCGAGCATGATCAGAAAGTAGCCGAGGCGGGTGGCGCCGCGGCTGTCGGCGATCCGCTGCATCAGCTCGCCGGCCTGGTCGATGGTGCTGGGGCATCGAAATTCGATGCCGTAACGCGAGCGTTCGAGCATCGGCGTGAAACTGCGCAGCTCGGAGAACACGCTGTGGCCGGCCTCCAGCATTTCGTCGGTGAAGTTGACCAGCATGTCGCGCTTGGCCACGACTTCGCCTTCCTCGACCTGGCTGATCCAGTTGTGCGGCAGATGCGGACCGGTGAGAAACAGGCTGTTCGGCCCGAAATTGCCCACGTAGTCGCCGACGAAAACCTTGCCCGAGCTGGCGACGATCAGATGCAGTTCGTATTCCTTGTGGTTGTGCCAGCGCACCAGAGGGCAGGGGAAACCGTGCTCGCGGTAGATCAGTGAGTTGCCATGGTGATCGTCCATGAGTTCGTAGGACGGGTCGGAGATCTTCAACGCTCTCATGCAGGGTCCGTTGTCGAGAAAGGCATCGAAGCGTTATAGCCGCTCTGGCGGCGATGGCAAAATCGCTCAGGCAATTTCGTATCGGTAAGGCAGCTCCGGACCACGTCTGGAACAGGTGATGGCTGCCGCCTTGCTGGCGAATTCGAGCATGGCCTGCAGCTGTGCCGGCGACATCTGTGCGAGCCCCGCTGGGGTATCCAGCCGTTGTTTGGTCAGGTAGGCCAGCAGGGCGGCCTGGAACGTGTCGCCAGCGCCTACGCTGTCGCACACCGTCACTGGTTGCGCAGCGATAGCGAGCTGGCCGTGCTGCCGGCTGAACAGCTGCGCGCCATCGCGACCCCGGGTGATCACCACCAGCTCGGCGTGGTTGCCCAGCCAGCGCTCGGCAATGCCATGTGGTTCGACGCCCGGGTAAAGCAGGCGCAGATCCTCGTCACTGACCTTGATCAGATGGGCCTGCTCGGCGAAGGCCTCGACCCGCTCGCGCCAGCGGGCAAGATCAGGCTCGACGTTGAGCCGCACGTTCGGGTCGAGGGAAATCAGGCGTTGTGCCTGTTCACGGCGCAGCAGTTCCAGCAGCGTCTCGGCGATGGGCGAGGCCACCAGCGAGTAGGAACCGAAGTGGATGCCGCGGACCCTGTCGGGCAGCGGCCGCAACTGCTCGGGCTGCAGCAGACGGTCGGCGCAGCCGTCACCGCGAAAGCTGTAGACCGGCGCGCCATCGTTGCCCAGCGCAACCATCGCCAGCGTGGTCGGGGCATCGAAGATCACCAGCTGCCCGGTATCGACGCCTTCCTTCTGCAGCAGACCGAGCAGGCGCTGGCCAAAGTGATCGTTGGACAATCCGCCGAGCAGCGCCGCCTTGACACCCAGTCGCGCCAGGCCGACCGCCACGTTATACGGCGAACCACCGGCCACCGCTTCCAGATTCAGGCGATTGCCGCTGGCGCCCGGGCCCGTGAACACATCGAAAAGCGCTTCACCACAGACGAGGTACATGAAGGATTCCTGCTGCTGGAAATCCGCCGAGCTTAAACGCGGCGCCGGCACCGAGACAGTACGCCGGTGGCCGGTCGCCGATACGATCTTGCACTGCTAGTAGACCCAGACTTCCACCCGGCGGTTCTTCACCCGGCCGCTTCCCGCATCGTTGGAGGCAACTGGAAGTTCGGAGCCCATCCCATTGATTTCCTTGAGAAACACTCCTCGTTTGTTGAGTTCGCGGCGCACCGTCATGGCGCGCAGCTTGGACAGCAGTGCCGCGCGTGCCGGATCGCCCGTCGCATCGCCGAAGCCCACCAAGGCCGCGCTGTCGGTGAGTTTGCCGTTATCGCGCAGGTACTCGACGACCCGCTCGAGGTCACGCTGCGCCTTGTTGTCCAGCTGGGCGCTGCCTTCCTCGAAGCGGAAGTTGACCGTCAGGCGCTGGGCTTCGCTCGCCAGCTGTTGATAGAAGGCGGGCATGTCGGCAAGGGCGGTTTGCCGAATCGCCTCGACATGCTGGGCGACGTAGCCGGATCGCTCGACGATGGTCTGGCCGGCCTTGCTATGGATGAACTCGATGTAGGCCTCGGTCCAGGGCGACTGTTTGCGCGGATGGGCATAGAGGAACAGCCGGCGCGACAACGGGTAGTCCTCGGTCGCGACCAGGGCGCGGGAGGGCAGCATCGGCTGCGAGTCGCCATCGGCGATGGCCAGTGCCTTGGCCTTGCCCAGCGAGGCCAGGCCGGTGAAGCCGATGGCACCTGCATCCAGGGTGACCGCGCGGGACAGCTCGTCGTTGGATTCATAGCGGCGGGCGTCGCTCCAGAGCGACTTGCCCTGACGCGCCAATACCAGCTCGTTGAAGGTGTCGTAGGTACCGGAACGGTCATCGCGCGCGTGCAGCCGCACCGGCAGGTCCTGTCCGCCGAGCTCGCGCCAGTTGCGGATTTCGCCAGCGAACAGCCGGGCCAGTTGCGTGGTGGTCAATGAATCGACGGGGTTGCCCGGATGCACGACGATGGCCAGGCCATCGATGGCAATCACCTGTTCCGCCTTGGCGCTTCGCATGTCCCCCAGCTCGGCCAGCTCGGCGCGCTCGCTGGTTTTGATCGGCCTGGACGCTGCTGCGAGATCACCCTGACCATTCTTAAGCCCAGCGAAGCCGGTACCGGTGCCATGCGCGGCCACCGTGGCGATGACCGCTTTGCCCTGAGGCGTGCGAGCGCTGACCCGCTGCTCGTTCTCGACCTCGGTCGGCCGAATGCTGATGTCCTGAAAGCCCTCGGCTTCGAACAGCCCGGCGATGAGCATGGGGGCCAGCTTGGCGCCAACGGTGTTGGAGCCGTGGATGCGCAGTACCGCGGACCCGTCTGCCGGGATCGGCAGTGCGGCGAGGGCGCCGGTCGAACTGCTGGCTGCCACCGCCAGCAGCAGAGGAGAGAAAAGCCGAATCCAGAACCGTCCAGCAGCGAAACATGGCGCCATCGTGCGACCTCCTTGTTGAAGGCCGCGAGATTAAGACGATCCGGTTACCGAAAGATGACAGACGGCGCGCCCGGCGTGGTATCGATGGCGTTCAACGCAGCTCGATCCAGACCGGACAGTGGTCGGACGGCTTCTCCATCGCGCGGATATCGTAGTCCACGCCGCAATCGGTCACCCGTTCATGCAGCGCATGGGTGGTGAGGATGTAGTCGATGCGCAGGCCGCGACGCGGCTCGTCCTCGAAGCCACGGCTGCGATAATCGAACCAGCTGAAGCGATCGACCACCTCCGGATTGAGGGTGCGGAAGCTGTCCTGCAGGCCCCAGCCTTTGATCCGCTCCAGCCACTCGCGCTCCTCCGGCAGGAAGCTGCACTTGCCGGTGCGCAGCCAGCGCTTGGCATTCACCTCGCCGATGCCGATGTCGCAATCCTGCGGCGAGATATTGAAGTCACCCATCAGCGCCAGCGATTCGTCCGGACTGAAACGCTGTTCGAGCAGGGCCTGCAGATCGGCATAGAACTTGGTCTTGGCGGGAAACTTCACCGGATGGGCGCGGCTTTCGCCCTGGGGGAAGTAGCCGTTCATGACGGTGACCGGTTGGCCGTTTGCATCGGCGAAACGGCCCCAGATGAAACGCTTCTGCGACTCCTCGCCGTCGCTGGGAAAGCCCTTGTGAACTTCCAGCGGCGCCTGGCGCGAGAGCAGGGCGACCCCGTAGTGACCTTTCTGTCCGTGATAGTGGACGTGATAGCCGAGGGCCTCGATCTCCGCCTGCGGGAACTGCTCGTCGGCCACCTTGGTTTCCTGCAGGCCGATGACGTCCGGCTGATGCTTCTCGATGATCGCAGAAAGCTGGTGAGGTCTGGCTCGTAATCCGTTGATGTTGAAAGAAACGATTTTCATGAGAGTTCCATGGAAGAGGACGCTGTCGGCGCCGCGTATCAACCGCGCGCACTGTAACTGATGGACTTGAAGGGCTGATTCTAGAGACACCACGTGACGGGTACAAAGGCACCGTCATGGCGATTGTCGTGCCGCGCACCGCTGGTCATCCGTCGACATGGCGGGCCGCGCGAAGCGCTGCTAAGTTGCAATCATCCATCATAAAAAGCCGAGAGTCGTCATGCCGATGTCCGCCGAGGTTCGCACGCTCGACAGTGGTTACGACCGCGAAACCCGTTCGCTGCTGTATCACGCTTACCGCCACGAACCGACCTTTGCCTATCTCTTCGAGGCCGACCGCCCGGGCTATCAGCAGCGGGTCCGCGCCACGGTGCGTGAACTGGTGAACCAGCATTTCCTGCAACAGCAACCGGCGCTGGGGCTGTTGCTGAACGACCGGCTGATCGCCGTTGCGCTGATCGCGCCGCCGCAGCGTCGGCTGGACATTACCGAGAGCTGGGCCTGGCGGGCACGGATGCTGCTGACTGCCGGTTTTCGCTGCACGCGGCGCTACCTGGATTACCACGCCGCGGTGCTCGCCTGCCTGCCCAGCGGTGCCGTGCACCTGCTGCCGTTGCTTGGCGTGCACCCGCAGTTCCAGGGCCAGCATTATGGCGAGCAGTTGCTGGAAGCAGTGCATGAGTGGTGCGCCGAGGACGAAACCTCCCAGGGCCTGGTCATCGACACCGGCAACCCGCGCTACCTGAACTTCTATCAACGGCAAGGCTACGAAGAAATCGGCCAGGTGGCAGTAGGGCCGGTCGTCGAACACGTCTTCTTCCATCCGGCGCCCCGGCGGATGGAAGCGGCACGCTAGGTGTGGGCGAATTTTATCCGGCCGGGTCAGTCTGATTGGACTGAAGTCTCGCGATGTCAGCCGATGCCCGTCCCCCCGCAAGATCGCCTTACACACCCTCTGGCCCGCGTGCTCGGGCATGCCAGACAGCCCGTGCTAGCATTGCGCGCCATGCGTAAAACGAACCGAGTCGGCCTGCTGGTAGCCGCAATCGCGATCCTGATGTTGAGCGGCGTCCAGGCCGGCGCGGCCGAGCTGGACGTACGGGTCGAGCCGGAAAACCGCGCGTTGCGGGAGAATATCGAAAACTACATCGGCGACCTGGGCGATCGGGATGCGCGCGAGCTGCTGCGCTACAGCCGGGTGGCGCAGCGTCAGGCTGAGAAAGCGCTGCAGGCGCTTGGCTATTACCGCAGCCGCATCCGCACCGATGTGCGCGAGGGCGAGGAACCGACCCTGGTGCTGCGAGTGCGGACCGGCGAACCGGTGCGCTTGCGCAACATCACCGTGCGCCTGGAAGGGCCAGCGGCCGAGTTTTCGGGCTTTCGCGTCGCCCAGCGCAGCCTGCGCCAGGGTGACGTACTCAATCATGGTCGCTACGAGGACGTGAAGCAGCAGTTCCTCAACCAGGCCTCGCGCTACGGCTATTTCGACGGACGCTTCACCCGCCAGCGCCTGGCGGTCGACCCCCGGGAGAACACCGCCGATGTCGAGCTGGTATTCGACAGCGGGCCGCGTTATCGCCTCGGCGACGTGCGCTTCGAGGGCGATGCGCCATTCGATGACGACCTGCTCTCGCGCATGGTGCCGTTCAAGGCCGATACGCCCTATGACTCCGAGCTGATCGCCGAACTCAGCCAAGCGCTGCAGTCCAGCGGCTACTTCGAGGGCGTGCGGGTCGATGCCAACCCCGCCAGCGCCAGTGAGCAGCGCATTCCCGTCGCCGTTGCCCTGACCACCCGCAAGCCGCGCACCTTTGGCCTCGGCCTTGGCTATTCCACCGACGTCGGGCCGCGCATCCGCCTGAACTGGACGCGCCACTGGGTCAACCCGCAAGGGCACAGCTATGGCGCGGAAACCGAACTCTCCGCACCGCGGCAGAACGTCGGGCTCTGGTACGACATTCCGCTCGATCCGCCGCTGACCGACAAGCTGCGCTTCGTCGGTGGTTACCAGTACGAGGAGATTGCCGGCACCGACACGCTGAGCCGTCTGCTCAAGGTCGGCCCGGAATGGCACAGCCGTCTGCCCAGTGGCTGGTTACGGGTGCTCTCGCTGAAATGGCAGCACGAGGAATACCGTCTCGGCGACGATTCAGGGCTGAGCACGCTGCTGATGCCCGGCGTCGCCTACAGCTACCTGCGTAGCGACAACCGCATCGATCCCAGCCAGGGCTACCGCCTGCAGTTCGAAGTGGCGGCGGCCAAGGACGGCGTGTTTTCCGATGCAGACCTGATCCACGCCAATGTGCTGCTGCGCGGGCTGACCACCCTGGGGCAGCGCCATCGTTTCCTCGGTCGGGTGCAACTGGGCGGCAACTGGACGGATGAATACGTCAACGTGCCGCCATCGCTGCGCTATTTCGCCGGTGGCGATCAGAGCGTGCGTGGCTACGACTATCAGAGCCTGTCGCCGACCAACTCCGATGGCGACAAGATCGGCGGTCGCTATCAGTTCGCTGTCAGCGCCGAGTATCAGTATTCCATCGCCGAGAAATGGCGGATCGCGACCTTCGTCGATCAGGGCAACGCATTCAATTCGCTGGAGATCCCGACCCTGAAGAGCGCAGTTGGTGTCGGCGTGCGCTGGGTCTCGCCGGTCGGGCCGATTCGCGTCGACCTGGCCCACCCGCTGGATAGCGAGGGTGGCGTGCGGCTGCACTTCTCCATGGGGCCGGAACTGTGAGGCGGCTGTTGTGGGGCGTTGGCTTGACGCTGCTGGCCTTGCTGCTGCTGGTTATGATCGGCCTCGGCACGCTGCTGGGCACCACGAGCGGTAGTCGTTGGCTGTTGGCGCAAGTGCCTGGGCTCAACGTGGAAGCGTTCGAAGGCCGGCTCGGCCAGCGCTGGCAAGCCGAGCGCCTGGTCTGGACGCAGGGCGAGGATCGCGTCGAGGTGCAACAACCGCGTCTGGCCTGGTCACCGGCGTGCCTGCTCAAACGCACTCTGTGCATCGAAGAGCTGGTTACCGGGGATATCGAACTCAGTTTCGCCCCATCCGAGCCTGACCCGAACGCCGAGCCGTTCAGCCTGCCGGAGCTGAAGCTGCCGTTGGCGCTGCAGGTCGAGCGTATCGAAATCGGTCGGCTGACGCTCAACGAAAGCGAACAGCTGCGTCGTCTGCACGTGCAGGCCGACTGGCGCGCGGACGGGTTGGACATCCACCGTCTGGAGCTGCGCCGGGACGACCTCGACCTGGTGCTCGACGGCCGTCTGCAGCCCATTGGTGCATGGCCGCTGCAGCTGCAAGGGCAGGCCGCACTGCGCTCGCCGGACGAGCAGCCGTGGGCCCTGCAGATTGCCGTCGAGGGTGATCTGCGCGAGCAGGTGCGGCTCGAGGTCGAAAGTCAGGGTTACCTCGACGGCATGCTAAGCGGTCATGTCCGTGCGCTGGACGAGCAGCTGCCGGCGACCATCAGGCTCACCGCCGACGGCTTCAAGGCCGTGCCCGATCTGCCCGAAACCCTGCGTGTGCGTGAGCTGGAGCTCACTGCCAGCGGCAACATGGGAGACGGCTACCGCCTGCTCGGTACTGGTCGCCTGCCGGGTGAGGGTGGCGCCGTGCGCCTGGCGCTCGAAGGCGTGGTCAATCCGAGCGGCGCGCAGATCTCCGTGCTCGAACTGGATGCCGGCCAACAGCGCCGGGTGCGCCTGAGCGGCGACGTCGCCTGGCAGGACGGCCTGGCCGCCAACGCCGAGCTGGCGTGGCGCGACTTTCCCTGGCGCCGGCTCTACCCCGAGCTCGAGGAGCCGCCTGTGACGCTGCGCGAACTCAACGCGCAGGTCCAGTACGACAACGGTAACTACCTCGGCAACTTCGACTCGTCTATCACCGGACCGGCCGGGGATTTCACGCTGGCGAGTCCGGTCAGCGGCAATCTCGAAGCCGTGCATCTACCGCAGCTGTCGCTGCGGGCCGGGCAGGGCAGCGCCAGCGGTTCGCTGAGCGTCGGTTTCGCGGACGGCATCGACTGGAGGGCCGACCTGGCGCTGAGCGATCTCGATCCCGCCTACTGGCTGGCGGAGCTGCCGGGCAGGCTCGGTGGCACGTTGCGCTCCAGCGGCGCGCTGCGCGACGAACTTCTGCAGGCCGAGGCCCAGCTGGACATCGCTGGCCGGCTGCGTGGGCAGGCCACCAGCCTGCAGTTACAGGCCGACGGACAGGACGAAAGCTGGAACCTGCCCAGCATCGATCTGCGCATGGGAGACAACCGTGTGCATGGCAGCGGCCGCTGGGCGCAGACGCTGGACGGGCAACTGCAGCTGGAGCTGAGCCGGTTGGCGCAGCTCTGGCCTGATCTGCACGGCCAGCTCGCCGGCGAGGTCAGGCTCGGTGGAACCGCGGATGCACCGAGTGGCACCCTCGCACTCGACGGTCGCAACCTTGGCTATCAGGACAACCGGGCGCGGCGCCTGAGCGTCCAGGGCGAGTTGTCCGAAGGCGAGCGTGGCCGCCTGACCTTGAGTGCGGAACGCATCCGCGCCGGCGAAACCGACCTGGGAACCCTGCAGCTGAATGGCCAGGGCACCGCCGCGCAGCACCAGGTCGAGCTGGAACTGCAGGGGCCACTGCTCGACCTGTTGCTGGCCTTCGACGGTGGTCTGCGCGGCGATGACTGGATCGGCCGGCTCACCCGCGGTGAGCTCAGCGCGCAGCAACAGAACTGGGCCCTACAACGCCCGGCGTCGTTGCAGCGCCTGGCCGATGGCCGTCTCGATCTCGGCGCGCACTGCTGGCTTTCCGGTCCCGCCAGCCTTTGCGCCGAAGATCAGCGGCTGATGCCTGATCCGCGGATCCGCTATCGGCTGCGCGACTTCGCCCTGCAATCCCTGGCCGACTACCTGCCCGAGGATTTCGCCTGGCAGGGTGAGCTGAACGCGGACATCGAACTGGATCTGCCTGCGGCAGGGCCCAACGGGCAGGTGCAGGTCGACGCCGGCCCCGGCGTGTTGCGTATCCGCGATGCGGATCAGTGGCACGACTTTCCCTACCAGACCCTGGCGCTCAATAGCCGCCTGCGGCCTGAACGGGTCGACAGCGAGCTGCGCTTTGCCGGTGGCGAACTGGGCGACCTGGACGTGCAGCTGCGTATCGACCCGCGTCCCGAAGCCAAGCCGATCGACGGCGAGTTCCGCCTCAGCGGTCTCGATCTCGCAGTGGCACGACCCTTCGTGCCGATGGTGGAGCGCCTGCGCGGCGAGTTGAATGGCAGTGGCCAGCTCGCCGGCAGCCTGCAGCAACCCACCCTGAACGGCCAATTGCTGCTGACCGGCGGCGAAATCGCCGGCAGCGAACTGCCTACCACCTTCGAGGATCTGCGGGTACGCCTGCTAATCGAGGGCGAGCGACTGAGCATCGATGGCGGCTGGCGTGCCGGCGAGCAGGGGCGCGGCAGCCTCAGCGGTACGCTGGATTGGCAGGACGAGCTGGACCTGGACCTGGCCATCAAGGGCGGCCGCCTGCCGGTGGTGGTCGAGCCCTACGCGGATCTCGAGGTCGAGCCGGATCTGCGCATCGTGCTGAGTGGCCAGCAGCTGGCGGTCAGCGGTCGGGTCGAGGTGCCACGGGGCGCGATCACCGTGCGTGAACTGCCTCCGGCGACGGTGAAGGTCTCAGAGGACACCGTGATCGTCGGCCGGGAAGCCGAGGAGGAGGCCACGCCACTGGCGGTGAAGATGGATATCGATGTGGAGGTCGGCCAGGACCGCCTGCGCTTCTCCGGCTTCGGCCTGACCGCCGACCTTGCCGGTTACCTGCATATCGGCGACAACCTGGATGCCCGTGGCGAGCTGCAGCTGAAGAACGGCCGCTATCGCGCCTATGGCCAGCGGCTGACCATCCGCCGGGCCGAGCTGCTGTTCACCGGCCTGATCAGCCAGCCGTTCCTCAATATCGAGGCGATCCGCCGGATCGAGGCGGAGAACGTCGTTGCCGGTCTGCGCATCACCGGCAGCGCCGAGCAACCGCGTATCGATGTGTTCTCCGAACCCGCCATGAGTCAGGAACAGGCGTTGGCCTATCTCGTCCTGGGTCGGCCATTGGGCGCCGATTCCGGCGATAACAATCTGCTGGCCCAGGCCGCGCTCGGGCTCGGCCTGGCTGGCAGTTCATCGATCACCGGCGGACTCGCGCAGCGGCTCGGCATCCAGGACTTCCAGCTCGACACAGAGGGAACGGGCGCCGGCACCAGTGTGGTCGCCACCGGACGGCTTACCGAACGGCTGGCGTTGCGCTACGGCGTGGGCGTGTTCGAACCGACCAACACCATTGCCCTGCGTTATCAGCTGACCCGACGTATCTTTCTCGAAGCGGCCAGCGGCCTGGCCAGTTCGCTCGACGTCTTCTATCGCCGCGATTTCTGACCGCGGCACGGCGCTGGTGCGTGGCGTCCGACGCCGTGCGCCGGTCAGGCCGCTCCCTTGCCGCGACCGCCGCACCAGTGCGAGTCAGCGACCACTGGCGAGTGCACCAGACTGGGCTACGCTGAGTTCGCTTTCCGTGCCATTTGCTATTCGGCGGACGCGGGCTTGCAGGGTTTGACCGTTCGGTCTGATTCCGGCGTCGATTCGATCATCGAATCTGGCGCGATTGCCCCGCGCCCAACGAGCGAATGCAGTGGTAGCATCCACGCTTCCGGCCGTCGCGGTCACCGCCGCGCAACGCTCTAGCACGAGTCTTGCAAAGTGCTGTCGACCTCAGCGCTTACAAGCTCCAGAGGCGGATCGGAATCGTCGTTACCTGGTCGCTGAAAAACCACCGCCACAAGCGTCATGTTTTTCAACGGCTCCACGGTAGCGCGACCCCAACGCGAGGGAACTCGCCTATAAGAAATAAGGTGCTCGAATGGAATTTCTGAACAACCTCGTCAACACCATTAACGGCCTCGTCTGGGGCCCGCCCATGTTGGTCCTGATCCTTGGCACCGGCCTGGTGCTGATGATCATGCTCAAGTTCATGCCGCTGACCCGCATTGGTACCGGCTTCGCCCTGATGTGGCGCGGTCGTGCCAAGGGCGACGAATCCACCGGTGAGATCAGCCCGTTCCAGGCGTTGATGACGTCGCTGGCCGCAACGGTAGGTACCGGCAACATCGCCGGCGTCGCCACGGCGATCTTCCTCGGCGGCCCGGGCGCGCTGTTCTGGATGTGGTGCACCGCGCTGGTCGGTATGGCCACCAAGTACTGCGAGGTCGTGCTGGCGGTTCACTACCGCGAGAAGGACGACCGTGGCGAGCACGTCGGCGGCCCGATGTATGCCATCAAGAATGGGCTGGGCAAGAAGTGGGTCTGGCTTGGCACTGCGTTCGCCATCTTCGGCGGGCTGGCCGGCTTCGGCATTGGCAACATGGTGCAGGTCAACAGCATGGCCCACGCGCTGGAAACCACCTTCTCGGTGCCGCTGTGGGCGACCGGCCTGATCACCATGGTCGTGGTCGGCCTGGTGATTCTCGGCGGTATCCGCCGCATCGGCGTTGTGGCCGCGTCGCTGGTTCCCTTCATGTGCCTGGCCTACCTGATCGCTGCCGCGGTGGTGCTGGTGGTGAATGCCTCCGCGATCCCGGCCGCGTTCGACCTGATCTTCACCCATGCCTTCACGCCGATCGCCGCCACTGGCGGTTTCGCCGGTGCCGCGGTGATTGCCGCAATCCGCTTCGGTGTCGCGCGCGGGATCTTCTCCAACGAGGCCGGTCTCGGTACCGCCGGTATCGCCCAGGCCGCCGGCACGACCACCAGCTCGGTTCGCTCGGGCATGATCGGTATGCTGGGCACGTTCATCGACACCATCATCGTCTGCTCGATGACCGGCCTGGCGATCATCTGTACCGGCGTCTGGACCAGCGGCGCCAGCGGCGCGGCATTGTCCGCGGCGGCCTTCGAGTCGGCGATGCCGGGTATCGGTGGGGTGATCCTGACCATCGCGCTGGTGGTCTTCGCCTTCACCACCATCCTTGGCTGGAGCTACTTCGGCGAGAAGTGCTGGGAATTCCTGGTGGGTACTAAGGCCATCTGGCCGTTCCGGGTGATCTGGGTGCTGGCGGTGCCCTTCGGTGCGATCGCTCAGCTGGACTTCGCCTGGCTGCTGGCCGATACGCTCAACGGCCTGATGGCGATCCCCAACCTGGTCTCGTTGCTGCTGCTGAGCCCGGTCGTGGTGAAGCTGACCAAGGAGTATTTCGCGCGCAGCTGATGTCCGATAACGGTCCAGAGTGTGTAAAAACACTTTCTTATCTTGCGTGCTTCAGCCCATTGCTCCTAGGCGTGGCGATTTCCCGATTATTTACCACGATCAGCGCCGGTAACGCTTCAGAGCGCGTATGAAGCGCTTTGGCACCTCTTGGGGCAGTAAAAGCTGGGCTTTTACGCCGCCATCGCCTTCAACAAGCCTTCGGTGCCGATGATTTTCATCACCCGCTTCAAGTTGTAGGCGAGCACATTCAAGCTCATTTCTGCGCTCACCCCATTCAGTTTTCGAGTCAGGAAGTGCGTTGCTCCCATCCATTGTTTGAGCGTCCCGAAGGGATGCTCAACAGTCCGCTTCCGAACCCGCATCATCTCCGGTGCTTGGTTCAGCCGGTGTTGCATTTCCTCCAGCACCGCTTCATGTTCCCAGCGCCTTACTCGACGATTTGTGCTTGGCGTGCACTGGGTTTTCAGCGCGCAACTCTGGCACTTTGAACTCCAGTAACAGTGCATATTCATGCCTTTCTCAATGCTGGAGAATCGCCAAATCAGTGCCTCTCCAGCCGGGCATGTATATTCGTTTTTCGTCGCGTCATAAACGAAGGCATCTTTGTTGAACCGGCCATCAGCCTTGGCGCTTGAAGTCATTGGCTTAGGCACGTAGGCCATGATGTTTGCGTCGTGACAGGCAAGGATTTCTTCACCCTTGAAGTAGCCTCGGTCAGCCACCACGGACAGCGTTTCTTCGCCGATGGCTTCACGAGCCTGCTTCGCCATTGAACTGAGTTGGTCACGGTCGGAACCGCTGTTGGTGACCTCGTGAGCAACTATTAAATGGTGCTGCGTATCGACAGCCGTCTGCACGTTGTAGCCGACGATACCGCTGCCGCGCGTCATCATCGAACGGGCATCCGGGTCGGTCAGCGAAACCTGTTTGTCAGGGGAATTGTTGAGCTGAGTTTCGATCCCCTGAAGCTCTTTCATCTGCGCTTTGAGCTTGGCGATTTTATCTTCCAGGCTGGCCGTGTCTGGCGCGGAGGCGCTAGGAATCTGTCGATCAGCCGCATCGAGCGCAGCCAAATAACGGCTGATGCTCGCCTCGATTTCTTCCATGCGCCGCTTCAGTTTGGCGCTAGTGAAATTGCGGTCACGGTTGTTCACTGCCTTGAATTTGCTGCCGTCGATGGCAACCAAGTTTTCGCCAAACAACCCCAACTGCTGGCAGAGCAAAACGAACTGTCGGCAGGCGCCGCGAATGGCCTTGCTGTTGTCTTTTCGGAAGTTGGCGATGGTCTTGAAGTCGGGCATCAAACGCCCGGTTAGCCACATGAGTTCGACGTTGCGCTGGGCTTCTCGCTCAAGACGTCGGCTCGATTGAATGCGGTTTAGGTAACCGTAGATGTAGATCTTCAGCAGGATCGCCGGGTGGTAGGCAGGTCTGCCGGTTTCGGCTGGAATGACGCCATCAAAACCTAGCTTGGCCAAATCGAGTTCATCGACGAAAACGTCAACCACCCGAACCGGATTGGTATCGCTGACGTAATCGTCGAGGCTTTCGGGAAGTAAGGTGCTTTGGCCTCGATGTTCACCTTGGATAAACCGTTTCATGGGCGTCCCTTGCGATGAGATTCTCGGAAATCATAGCAAGGGTTTACCGGGATGTTTTTACACACTCTGGGTCGGTAATCGCCCTAGCTGGCGGTTCACCGATCGGCGGTCCGAGGCTACACTCGGGCCCTCTTTCAGGCCGTGGGGCTGATGGCCCCGCGGCCTTTTCGTGTCACCCATCGAGGAGCGAAGCAATGACAGAAGTCACCCTGAAAGGCACCCCCGTCCAGGTAGCCGGCGAGTTTCCGCAGGCCGGCCAGCAGGCCAAGCCGTTTCGCCTGGTAGGCGCCGACCTCGCCGACGTCGAGCTGGCAGCCTTTGCCGGCAAGCGCAAGATCCTCAACATCTTCCCAAGCGTCGATACGCCGACCTGCGCCACCTCGGTACGCAAGTTCAACGCCCAGGCCAGCGCCCTGGCAAACACCGTGGTGCTCTGCATTTCCGCCGACCTGCCGTTCGCGCAGAAGCGTTTCTGTGGTGCCGAAGGGCTGGAGAACGTGGTCAACCTGTCCACCATGCGCGGTGCCGAATTCCTTCGCGACTACGGCGTGGCCCTGGCCAGCGGCCCTCTGGCAGGCGTCGCCGCACGCGCGGTGATCGTGCTGGATGAGCAGGACCGCGTACTGCACAGCGAACTGGTCAGCGAGATCGGCAGCGAGCCGAACTACGAGGCGGCCATCGCCTCGCTTGGCTGAAGTGCACCGCTAGCAGCTCGGCGGCGAGCCCTGATGGGGCTCGCCGTTTTTTTTTGGCGACGGAAAGCCAGCAGTTCAAGCGAAACCGTCTGTCGTCGTCAATTAGCGCAAACCGAGGTGGCCAACTACTTTCCGTCATGCCCGTGCCCAGGATTTCAAGGGTGAGCGCAGCGCCACAAACATGGCAATTAGGCAGCTTTTTTAAAAAATCTTTTCGCACGGCTGCTGTCATAGAGCTGATGCCCATTGAATGGATTCAGTTATGCCTACCTCAGAAATCAAAAGAATCGGTGTATCCGGAACCGGAATGATCGCCCACGGCTTCGTCCGGTTGATCAAACAGCACTATCAGGACATGCAGATTTCCCGTGTCCTCACGCGCCGACCACTTTCGACGATGACCGACTTCCCGCTGGCGGACGTCCTTACCAATTCGCTGGACGAGCTGATCGACAATTCCGATCTGATCGTCGAGTGCAGTGGTGATGTGTTCCACGGAACGGCCGTCATCGAGCGCGCCTTCGAAGCCGGCTTGAAGGTCGTGACCGTCAACGCCGAGTTGCAGGTCACGACGGGTTCGTACCTGGCGGGCAAGGGCTTCCTTACGGAAGCCGAGGGCGATCAGCCCGGTTCGCTGGCGGCCTTGCGTGAGGATGCGCTGCAGATGGGCTTCCAGCCGCTGGTCTACGGCAACATGAAGGGCTATCTGAACCATGACCCTTCCCCCGAGGACATGGCCTACTGGGCCAACCGGCAAGGCATCAGCGTCGATCAGACGACCTCCTTCACCGACGGCACCAAGGTGCAGATCGAGCAGGTGATCATCGGCAACGGGCTGGGTGCGACCATCACCCGTCAGGGTATGGAAGGTCTCGCCTCGACCAATTTGGACGACAGCGCCAGCCTGCTCGGCATGATGGCCGAACGGGTGGGGCAGCCCATCGTCGATTACGTGATCCCCTCCGGCTATCCGGCTGGCGGCGTGTTCCTGGTAGGCAGGCACGACGAGGATCAGGCCCGGGCCATCGAGTATTTCAAGCTCGGACGCGGCCCGTTCTACACGCTGGTGCGGCCGTTCCATCTGTGCTCGCTGGAAGTGGGCAAGACCGTACGCCGCGTGCTCAGCGGCGGCGGCGTGCTGCTCAACAACTCGACCGAGCCGACCCTCGGGGTTGCCGCCATCGCCAAGCGCGCCATGAAGCCGGGCGAGCTGATCGAGCGTGGCATCGGCGGCTTCCAGTTCCGCGGTGAGGCGATCAAGCTGGCCCAGCATCCTGACCACGTGCCGATCGGCCTGCTGCGCAAGACGGCGCTCAAGCGTGCCGTCGAGCCTGGCCAGATCATTACCTTCGACGATATCGACATCCTGCCGAGCCGCGCCCTGGATATCGTCATGGAGCAGCGCAAACCGCGGCTGGTGGAAGTCGAGTCGAAGTCGGAAGGCTGGACGGCCCCCTGCATCAACACGATGGGGATGCTTGCCCTGGGTGGTTGAGCACGACGCGCACAGCAAAAGGCCGCTGCATCTGCAGCGGCCTTTTCGTTTGTGCGATTGATTGCGGGAAGATGCGGCAATCGCTTACCGCCGTTACGCCCCTCAGGCCTTGCGCATGGACCAGTAGCCAGGTTTGAACAGATCCCGCTCACCCAGCAGCATCACGCCAGCGGCGAAGCCTATCAGCACCAGGCCGATATACAGGCACAGCTGGATGAACCCCTCTGGCTGCGGTACGAAATGCAGCGCCACCGCCAGCACGGTTGCTGTCGCCAGCCAGCGCACCAGCACCGGTACGCCGGCACCGCGCGGCGAGGCGCGATAGACGAACAGGCCCATGAACAGTGCCTGCAGCGCGGCGCCGCTGGAGAACGCCAGCGCCAGCCCTGCGGCGCCGTAATGCCGATAGAGCACTGCATCGAGCGCGATGGTCATGGTCGAGCTGATCAATGTGATGACCAGGAACAGGCGAGCCTGATGCTGCGCGAGCAGCGCGCGCCCCCAGAGCAGCGCGAGACCCATCGCCGGCAGGCCGAGCGCGTAGATGACCATCAGCGAGGCGGTGGCCTGGGTCTGCGCAGCGCCGAATTCGCCGCGTTCCAGCAGAACCGCCACCACGGCCTCCGGGAAGGAGCAGAGCACGACGGTCGCCGGCACCAGGAACAGCAGAGTCGCCAGCAGCCCCTTGCGGATCACCGCGGCGTGGGCGTTGTGGTCCTCGTCGTTCCAGCTGGAGGAGAACTGCGGGAACAGCACCGACAGCACCGACATGGCATACAGGGTCAGCGGGATCGTGACGATACGGAACGCGAACGACAGCATGGTGATGCTGCCTTCCTCGAGGAACGAGGCGAACATCCGCTCGGCCAGAATGCAGGCCTGCTGCGCACCGGCTGCCAGCAGAATGGGCGCGAAAGCCAGGCCGAACTGGCTGCCATGGCCTTTCTCGAGCGGCATCGCCTCACCGCGCAGGTAATGGATGCGCCGATGCTGCAGGACGATCAGCACCACCTGCGGCAGCAGCATGCCGAGAAAAATGACCATGCCGCTGGGCTCGAACAGCAGAATGCCGATGATCGCGCCGGCATTGAGCAGCAGGGTGCGGGTCATCGGCATGATGAACACGTTGTCCATGTTCAGTAGCGCGCCCTGGCAGTACAGCGCGGCCTGGACGCCGATCAGCAGCGCGCCGACGCAGAAAACCAGCTGGCCGTTGGCGACCTGCTCGGGCGTCCAGCCCGGCGCCAGGGCGTTGAGCACCCAGTAGCTGGTCAGCAGGATCAGCGCGCAGGCTGCGCCACCGAGCAGCATGATGCGCCAGTAGAGCCAGCGCGCGACGGATTCGAACAGAGACTGCGACTGGCTGCGTAGCTTCTGCAGGTAGGGAATCATGGTGTCGCGCAATGCCAGGCCCAGGAAGTTCTCGAAGAACAGCGGCAGGATGAGCGCAACGAAGATGAGATCCGCTTCCCAGCTGAGGCCGAAAGAGCGGGCAATGAACAGGTCGCGAAGAAAACCCAGAAGAAAACTGGCGACAGTCAACGCCAGAATGACCAGCGATACATTCATTCCTTGATCCTATGCGGTCATTGATGCAATGACCGGTTAACGACACGACAATGTCCGATTTCGACGTGCTGCACGGCGCGAGGCCCGCTTACAGCGTTTTTCTCGCCGCGGAGCCGCGAGAAGAACGTTAAATAGACTTAAGACCTGCCGCATGGTTCCGGTCTGCCGCGCCGACCCGTTCGCATACATGTCGATACGTAAAAATGCCGTAAAGGCACTTTGCGAGCGGTTCGCGACTGCTTATGGTTCACGCTCCTTTTCAAGCGAACTCCGTTCATGTCCGAGACGCATCCCACTCCCGCGCGCTCCAGCCTCCGCTGGGCGCTCCTGATCCTCGTCGTCATTGCCATCGCAGCGCTGCTCTGGTGGCTGTGGCCTGCTCCCAACAACGAAGCGCCGCAGCGCCCGGGCGGGCGTCCTGGCTTCGGTGCGTTCGGCGGGGCGGTTCCCGTGCGAGTCGCCAAGGTGGAGCAGGGCGAGTTCGAGGTGTTCAACAAGGCACTCGGCAGCGTCACGCCACTCAACACGGTGAACCTGCGCAGCCGTGTGGCGGGCGAGCTGGTCGAGCTGCGCTTCGAAGAGGGACAGCGCGTCAAGAAGGGCGATCTGCTCGCCGTGATCGATCCGCGCCCTTACAAGGTGGCGTTGCAGCAGGCGGAAGGCACCCTGCAGCAGAATCGCGCACAGCTGAAGAACGCCCAGGTGGATTTCGAACGCTATCGGGGCCTGTATGCCGACGACAGCATTGCCAAGCAGACGCTGGATACCCAGGAAGCGCTAGTCAGCCAGTATCAGGGCACGCTGGCGGCCAATCAGGCGGCGGTCAACGAGGCACGACTGAACCTGGAGTTCACCCAGATCCGCGCGCCCATCGATGGCCGCGTCGGTCTGCGACAGCTCGATGTCGGCAATCTGGTCGCTGCCAATGACACCACGCCGCTGGTGGTGATCACCCAGACACAACCGATGTCGATCAGCTTCACGCTGCCGGAAGGCGATCTGCTGCCGGTGCTGACCCGCTACCGCCAGGGCGACAAGCTCGTGGTGCAGATCTGGGACCGTGGTGAAAAGGTCATGTTCGGCGAGGGCGTGCTGGAGAGCATCGACAACCAGATCGACGCCACCACCGGCACCCTGCGGCTGAAGGCGCGTTTCGACAACGAGCAGGAACTGCTCATCCCCAACCAGTTCGTCAATGTTCGCCTGCGGGTCGAAACCCTGCGCGATGCCGTGCTGATTCCGACCGCGGCGCTGCAGTTCGGCTCGCGCGGCACCTTCGCCTACGTCGTTGGCGAAGACAGCAAGGTTCAGCTGCGTCTGCTCAAGGCCGGGCCGAGCAACGGCGAGACGACGGTGGTGCTCGAGGGGCTCGAGGTGGGTGAGCGGGTAGTGATGGAGGGGACCGACCGACTGCGTGACGGTGCCGAGGTGGAAGTGGTCGGCAGTCGCCGCATGGCCGAAGAGGCCGCCGAGAACCCGGTGCTCGGTGGCGGCGAGGCTGCGGAGCGCGAGGCGCAATGAACATCTCCCGCCTGTTCATCCTGCGCCCGGTCGCGACCACGCTGAGCATGGTCGCGATCCTGCTGGCCGGTTTGATCGCCTACAAGCTGCTGCCAGTGGCTGCGCTGCCGCAGGTGGATTACCCGACCATCCGCGTGATGACGCTATATCCGGGCGCCAGCCCGGAGGTGATGACCAGCGCCGTGACCGCGCCGCTGGAGCGCCAGTTCGGCCAGATGCCGGGGCTGGCACAGATGTCGTCGACCAGTTCCGGCGGCGCCTCGGTGATCACCCTGCGCTTTTCGCTGGATGTCGCACTGGATGTGGCCGAGCAGGAGGTGCAGGCGGCGATCAACGGGGCGAACAACCTGTTGCCCAACGACCTGCCGGCACCGCCGGTGTACAACAAGGTCAATCCGGCCGACACGCCGGTACTGACGCTGGCGGTGACTTCCGAGTCGCTGCCGTTGCCCAAGCTGCACGATCTGGTCGATACGCGCATGGCGCAGAAGCTGGCGCAGATCAGCGGAGTGGGGATGGTCAGCATCGCCGGCGGTCAGCGCCCGGCGGTACGTATCCGCACCAACCCCGAGGCGCTGGCGGCCTATGGGCTGTCGCTGGCAGACGTGCGTTCGCTGATCACCAGCTCCAACGTCAACCAGCCCAAGGGCAACTTCGACGGGCCGACCCGGGTGTCGATGCTCGATGCCAACGACCAGTTGAAGACGCCGGAGGAATACGCCGAGCTGATCCTGACCTACCAGGACGGTGCGGCCCTGCGCCTGAAGGACGTCGCCGATATCGTCGACGGTGCCGAGAACGAGCGCCTGGCCGCCTGGGCCAATGACAGCCAGGCGGTGTTGCTGAACATCCAGCGCCAGCCGGGCGCCAACGTCATCGAGGTGGTCGAGCGCATCCAGGCGCTGTTGCCGGAAGTGAAGGCCAGCATGCCGGCCGGGCTGGACGTGGTGGTGCTCACCGACCGCACCCAGACCATCCGCGCCGCAGTGCGGGACGTGCAGCATGAGCTGATGCTCGCCACCTTCCTGGTGGTGATGGTGACCTTTGTCTTCCTCAAGAAGCTGTCGGCCACGGTGATCCCGTCGATCGCGGTGCCGCTGTCGCTGGTCGGCACCTTCGCCGTGATGTACCTGTGCGGCTTCTCGTTGAACAACCTGACGCTAATGGCGCTGACCATCGCCACCGGCTTCGTGGTGGACGATGCCATCGTCATGCTGGAGAACATCGCGCGGCATCTGGAAGAGGGCGAGACACCGCTCAATGCCGCGCTCAAGGGTGCCAGGCAGATCGGCTTCACGCTGATTTCGCTGACCTTCTCGCTGATCGCCGTGCTGATCCCGCTGCTGTTCATGCAGGACGTGGTGGGCCGGTTGTTCCGCGAGTTCGCCATTACCCTGGCGGTGGCCATCCTCATCTCGCTGGTGGTCTCGCTGACGCTGACGCCAATGATGTGCGCCAAGCTGCTCAAGCCGCACAGTGTCGCCGAGGCCAAGCCCGACTGGGTCGAGCGGTTGATCGGCGGCTACTCGCGCTGGCTGACCTGGGTGCTGCGCCACCAGACCCTGACCCTGCTGGTGGCGGTGGCCACGCTGGGGCTGACGGTGGTGCTCTACCTCGCCGTACCCAAGGGGTTCTTCCCGGTGCAGGACACCGGCGTCATCCAGGGCATCAGCGAGGCGCCGCAATCGATCTCCTTCCGCGCCATGAGCGAGCGCCAGCAGGCACTGGCCCGGGTGATCCTCGCCGACCCGGCGGTGGACAGTCTGTCGTCCTATATCGGCGTGGACGGCGACAACGTCACGCTCAACAGCGGGCGTCTGCTGATCAACCTCAAGCCCCACGGCGAGCGCGACCTGACCGCCAGTCAGGTGATCGATCGCCTGCGGCCGGAGCTGGCCAAGGTGCCGGGTATCGAGCTGTATCTGCAGCCGGTACAGGACCTGTCCATCGAGGATCGCGTCAGCCGCACGCAGTTCCAGTTCAGCCTGGAAACGCCGGATAGCGAGTTGCTGCAGGAGTGGACGCCGCGCCTGGTCGAGGCCCTGCGCGAAAGGCCGGAACTGACCGACGTGGCCAGCGACCTGCAGAGCAATGGCCTGCAGATCTACCTGGACATCGATCGCGACGCGGCGGCGCGCCTGGGTATCCAGGTCGCGGACATCACCGATGCGCTGTACGACGCCTTCGGCCAGCGGCAGATTTCCACCATCTTCACCCAGGCCAGCCAGTACCGCGTGGTGCTGGAAGCGGAGGCGGGCAACCGCCTGGGTCCGCAGGCGCTGGAACAGTTGTTCGTGCAAAGCGAAGGTGGCACGCCAGTGCGGCTGTCCAGCCTGGCGACGCTGGAGCAGCGCAACGCCCCGCTGCTGATCAACCATATCGGCCAGTTCCCGGCGGTGACGCTCTCGTTCAACCTGGCCAGTGGCGTGTCGCTGGGCAAGGCGGTGCAGGTGATCGAGGCGGTGGAGCAGGAGATCGGCCTGCCTGCCGGCATCCAGACGCGCTTCCAGGGCGCCGCGGAAGCGTTCCGCGCCTCACTGTCGAGCACGCTGCTGCTGATTCTCGCCGCGGTAGTGACCATGTACATCGTGCTCGGCGTGCTCTACGAGAGCTACATCCACCCGATCACCATCCTCTCCACGCTGCCCTCGGCAGCGGTAGGCGCCTTGCTCGCCTTGCTGCTGACCGGCAACGACCTGGGGCTGATCGCGATCATCGGCATCATCCTGTTGATCGGCATCGTCAAGAAGAACGCGATCATGATGATCGACTTCGCCCTGGAGGCCGAACGGCAGCAAGGCATGAGCCCGCAGGATGCGATCTACCGCGCGGCACTGCTGCGCTTCCGGCCGATCCTGATGACCACCCTGGCGGCGCTGTTCGGTGCGATTCCGCTGATGCTGGCATCCGGATCCGGTGCTGAACTGCGCCAGCCGCTCGGCCTGGTGCTGGTGGGCGGCCTGCTGCTCAGCCAGCTGCTGACACTGTTCACCACACCGGTGATCTACCTCTTCTTCGACCGCCTCGGCCAGCGCTTCGGGCGCCGTCGCGAGCCGCTGGCGGAGGCGCAAGCGTGAGCCGGACTGCAATCGCGCGGGGGCAGGCATGAACCTTTCCGCCCCGTTCATCGCCCGCCCGGTGGCGACCATGCTGCTCAGCCTGGCGATCCTGCTGCTGGGTGGAGTCAGCTTCGGCCTGCTACCGGTGTCGCCGCTGCCGAACATGGATTTTCCGGTGATCACCGTGCAGGCCAGCCTGCCCGGCGCCAGCCCGGAAATCATGGCCTCCAGCGTGGCCACGCCACTGGAGCGCTCGCTGGGCAGCATCGCCGGTGTCAGCCAGATGACCAGTCGCAGCAGCCAGGGCTCGACCCGGATCATCATCCAGTTCGATCTGGATCGCGATATCAACGGCGCTGCCCGCGACGTGCAGGCGGCCATCAACGCCTCGCGCAACCTGTTGCCCAGCGGCATGCGCAGCATGCCCACCTACCGCAAGATCAATCCGTCCCAGGCACCGATAATGGTGCTTTCGCTGACATCGGAGGTGCTGGGCAAGGCCGAGCTGTACGACATCGGCTCCACCATCCTGGCGCAGAAGCTGTCGCAGGTGTCCGGCGTCGGCGAAATCCAGGTCGGCGGCAGCTCGCTGCCCGCGGTACGGGTCGAACTGCAGCCGCAGCAGCTGGAGCAGTACGGTGTGTCACTGGACGAGGTGCGCCAGACCATCGCCAACGGCAATGTGCGCCGGCCCAAGGGCATGGTGGAGGACGCCGATCAGCACTGGCAGGTGCGCGCCAACGACCAGCTGCACCAGGCGGCCGACTACATGCCGCTGATCATCCGCTACCAGGATGGCGCCGCGCTGCGTCTCGGCGACGTGGCACGGGTGCGGGATTCGGTGGAAGACCGCTACAACAGCGGCTTCTTCAACAACGAACAGGCGGTGTTGCTGATCGTCAACCGCCAGGCTGGTGCCAACATCATCGAGACCATCGAAGGCATCCGCCGCGAGCTGCCGGCCCTGCAGGCGATCATGCCGGGCAGCGTCGACCTGAACATTGCCATGGACCGCTCGCCGGTGATTCGCGCGACGCTGCACGAGGCCGAGCGCACGCTGCTGATTGCGGTGGGCCTGGTCATCGTGCTGGTGTTCCTGTTCCTCGGCCGCCTGCGCACCGCACTGATCCCGGCGCTGGCGGTGCCGGTGTCGCTGGTGGGCACCTTCGCCGTCATGTACCTGTTCGGTTTTTCGCTCAACGTGCTGTCGCTGATGGCATTGATCCTGGCCGCCGGGCTGGTGGTGGATGACGCCATTGTGGTGCTGGAAAACATCGCACGGCATATCGACGATGGCATGCCACCGCTGAAGGCGGCCTACGTCGGCACCCGCGAGGTGGGTTTCACGCTGTTGTCGATGAACCTGTCGCTGGTGGTGGTGTTCGTTTCCATCCTTTACATGGGCGGCATCGTCGAGCGGCTGTTTCGCGAGTTCTCCATCACCTTGGCCGCGGCCATCCTGGTGTCGCTGCTGGTTTCGCTGACCCTGACGCCGATGCTCTGCGCCCGTTGGCTCAAACCGCACGAACCGGAGAAGGAAGGGCGTCTGCAGCGCTGGAGCCACGACGCCCATCAATGGCTGCTGCGCTACTACGATCGCTCGCTGAGCTGGGCGCTGCGTCATCGGCGCATCACCTTGCTGAGCCTGCTGGCGACCATCGCGCTGAACGTGGTGCTCTACGTGCAGGTGCCCAAGACCTTTCTGCCGCAGCAGGACACCGGACAGATCACCGGTTTCATCCGCGGTGACGACGGTATGTCGTTCCAGGTCATGCAGCCGAAGATGGAAATCTTCCGCAAGGCAGTCCTCGCCGACCCGGCGGTGGAAAGCGTGGCCGGCTTCATCGGCGGGCAGGGCGGCATCAACAATGCCTTCATGATCGTGCGGCTGAAACCGCTTGGCGAGCGCAAGATTTCGGCGCAGAAGGTCATCGAGCGCATCCGCAAGAACCAGCCGAAAGTGCCCGGTGGACGCATGTTCCTCATGGCCGACCAGGACCTGCAGTTTGGCGGTGGCCGGCAGAGCAGCTCGGCCTACGCCTATACGCTGTTGGCGAGCGATCTCAACGACCTGCGTACCTGGGTACCGCGGGTAACCCGGGCGCTATCCGAACTGCCGGAGCTTACCAGCATCGACGCCAACGACGGCGAGGGCGCGCAGCAGATCAGCCTGAAGATCGACCGTGACGCGGCCAAGCGCCTGGGCATCGACATGAGCACCGTGACCACGCTGCTCAACAATGCTTTCAGCCAGCGGCAGATCTCGACCATCTACGAATCGCTCAACCAGTATCAGGTGGTGATGGAGATCGACCCGAGCTACGCGCAGTACCCCGAGGTGCTGGAGCAGATCCACGTCGTCACCGGCGATGGCCGGCGGGTGCCGCTGGCGGCCTTCGCCCATTACGAGCGCAGCCTGGAGGAAGATCGGGTCAGCCACGATGGGCAGTTCGCCGCCGAGAACATCGACTTCGACCTGGCCCCCGGCGTCAGCCTCGACCAGGCGACGCTGGCGATCGAACGCGCGGTAGCGGCCATCGGACTGCCGAGCGAGGTGCAGGGGCGGCTCGGTGGCACCGGCAGCGCGTTCCAGACGACCCAGGAAGGCCAGCCGCTGATGATTCTCGGCGCCTTGCTGCTGGTCTACATCGTGCTGGGCATCCTCTACGAGAGCTACATCCATCCGCTGACCATCCTCTCCACCTTGCCCTCGGCCGGGGTAGGCGCCTTGCTGGCGATCATCCTCACCGGCGACCAGTTCAGCCTGATCTCGCTGCTCGGGCTGTTCCTGCTGATCGGGGTGGTGAAGAAGAACGCGATCCTGATGATCGACCTGGCGTTGCAGTTCGAGCGCCAGGACAAGCTGTCGCCCGCCGATTCGATCCATCGCGCCTGTCTGCTGCGGTTCCGACCGATCCTGATGACCACCATGGCGGCGATCCTCGGTGCGTTGCCGCTGCTGCTCGGCGGTGCGGAAGGGGCCGAGATGCGCCAGCCGCTGGGTCTGACCATCATCGGCGGTCTGCTGCTGAGCCAGATCCTCACGCTCTACACCACGCCGGTGGTCTATCTGTACCTGGATCGTCTGCGCCACCGTTTCAACAGCTGGCGCGGTGTACGCACCGATGCCGCCCTGGAAAACTCGCTATGAACTCGTCGTCGTTGCACCCCTCATCGCTGAACCATGTCCTGCGCCCCCTGGCGGTAGCCATGCTCACGCTGTCGTTGGCAGCCTGCACGCTCGGCCCCGACTACCAGCGACCGGATCTGCCTGTGGCCAGCGAATTCAAGCAGGCCGAAGGCTGGAAACCCGCCACGCCGGCCGATGCGCTGCAACGGGGCGAGTGGTGGCGGCTGTACGGCGATGCCGAACTGGATGCGCTGGTGGCGCGGCTGAATGTCTCGAACCAGAACCTCGCCGCGACCGAGGCGCAGTTTCGTCAGGCGCGGGCACTGGTTCGTGGCGCGCGCTCGCAGCTGTTTCCGATCCTCTCCGGCAACGCAGGCGTCACGCGCTCGGCGCAGGGTGGCAGCCGCTCGGATTCCACCAGCGGAAGTTTTGCCAGTGGTGTCGGCGAAACCTACGAAGCAGGCCTGAGCGCATCCTGGGAGGCCGACATCTGGGGGCGGCTGCGGCGCAACCTGGAAGCCAATCGGGCGAACATGCAGGCCAGCGCAGCGGACCTTGCGGCGGCTCGCCTGAGCCTGCAGGCCGAGCTGGTGCAGACCTATCTGCAGCTGCGGGTGATCGACGAACACCAGCGGCTGCTCGACCAGACCGTTGAAGCCTATGCGCGCTCGCTGCGGCTGACGGAGAACCAGTACCGCGCCGGCATCGTGCCCCGGTCCGATGTCAGCCAGGCGCAGACGCAGCTCAAGAGTACCCAGGCGCAAGCCATCGACCTCAAGTGGCAGCGGGCGCAGATGGAGCATGCCATCGCGGTGCTGGTGGGCGTCGCGCCGTCGGAGCTGGAGATCGCCGTACGCGAGCACATCCCGGCGCTGCCCGATGTACCGCTGGCTGTGCCGTCCCAGTTGCTGGAGCGGCGCCCCGACATTGCCTCGGCCGAGCGCCAGGTGATGGCCGCCAATGCCAACATCGGCGTGGCGGAAGCCGCGTGGTATCCGGACCTGACACTGTCGGCCAGCGGTGGCTATCGCAACAGCAGCTTCAGCGACCTGTTCAGCGTGCCGAACCGTTTCTGGTCGCTGGGGCCGCAACTGGCGCTGACCCTGCTCGACTTCGGTAGCCGTCGTGCGGAACTGGAGCGGGCCGAGGCCAGCTACGACCAGACGGTCGCCAACTACCGCCAGACCGTGCTCGACAGCTTCCGCGAAGTGGAGAACTACCTGGTGCAGCTGCGCGTGCTGGAACAGGAGGCGGTGGTGCAGCGCGAGGCGCTGGAGGCCGCACAGGAGTCCCTGCGCCTGATCGAAAACCAGTACCGCGCAGGTACCGTCGACTTCCTCAGCGTGGCCACCGTGCAGACCACCGCGTTGAACAACCAGCGCACCAACCTGACCCTGCTGGGGGATCGCCTGACGGCCAGCGTCCTGCTGATCGCTGCACTGGGCGGCGGCTGGGACGCGCAGCAGCTGGAACAGGATTCACTGCTATCCACGGGCACTGGCAAACCCTGAGCAGGCCACACAAAAAAGCCCCGCCAGCTGGCGGGGCTTTTTCATCTGGATGTTCGTCAGTCGCGCTGCTTGCGGTTGACGGTCTCGGCGGCATTGATGATGTCCGCGCCGATCATCGGTTCGAACTCCTTCCAGACGGGGCGCATCGCTTCGCGCCAGCGCTCGCGCTCTTCCGGCGTCAGGGTGACGATCTCGGAGGTACCCGCCTTGCGAATCCGCTCGCGATCGGCCTGGTTCAGCTCCTCCGCCTCGCGGTTCACCATGAAGCTGACCTCGTCGAGAATCGCCTCCAACTCGAAGCGGATCTTGTGCGGCATGCTCATCCAGAAGCGTGTGTTGCTCACCACCATGTAGTCCAGCACGCCATGGTCGGTTTCGATGATGTAGGGCTGCACGGTGTGCATTTTCTTGCTGTAGATATTCGACCAGGGGTTCTCCGCACCCTGTACGGTGCCGGTGCGCAGCGCGTCGTAGACGTCGGCGAAGGCGATCTTCTGGGTGGTGGCACCCACCGCGCCGAACTGCGCTTCGAGTACCGCGGACGGCTGGATGCGGAAGCTCAGCCCGGACGCATCACCCGGCAGGCGCAGCATGCGGGTGGCCGAAAGCTGCTTCATGCCGTTGTGCCAGTACGCCAGGCCCGTGATGTTCTTGTCTTCCATCGAGCGCAGCAGCTGCTTGCCCTTGGTGCGTTTCTGAAAGCGGTTGACGGCATCGATGTCGTCGAACAGGAACGGCAGGTCGAAAACCTGCAGCTGCTTGGTGTACTGCTCGAACTTCGCCAGCGACGGGGCGAGCAGCTGCACTTCGTTATTGCGCAACGCTTCCAGTTCGGTGGCATCACCGAACAGCGTCGAATTGGGGTAGACCTCCACGCTGACCTGGCCGGGCAGGCGTTCCTCCGCGAGGCGTTTGAACATCAACGCACCCTTGCCCTTGGGGGTATCCTCGGCCACTACATGAGAGAACTTGATGACGATGGGCTCTGCCTGGGCGAAGGCGCTGGCGGCAGCCAGCACGAGCCCGGCAAGGGTAATGATCGGCTTCATGAAAGACTCTTTATTCTGGTTGGTTGGCAGTGCATCCATGCGGACCGACCGCGGGGACGCTTCTCGGCTTTCAGCCGCTCCTTATGCCAAAGATGAGTGACGACTTAAAGCGCTTTGCCGAGCCAAGCCGACGGGAGCGGCACTACGTCACATTTTGCCGGTGGCCCAGCGACCGTGGCCTAGCAGCCACGGGTACACCGGCTGGCCCGGCAGGTCTGAAGCGCCGAGGGCGGAGGAGACCGGCGCAGCCGCTGCAATGACAGGAGGATTCGATATCGCCTGCGTGCATCGCCGTCGGTTCGCTGCGACTGACCCGTCCAGCGCTGACTCAATCCAGATCCAGTAACAGCCCGGGTTGCAGGCGCTTCGGCAGCTTGCGTACCACCAGCTGGTGCGCGCGGGTCAGCAGGTCGCGCAGCTCGTCGTCACCCATGGGGATCTGGCAACTGCTCATGCTGATCCAGTGCGCCCGTGCCAGGTAAGGAGCAGGGCGGATGCCGGGACGGTCCACGAAACCCAGGAAGAGGTCGCTGTGGACCTTGAATGCCAGGTTCTCGCCAAGGAAATCGAGAACGGCGAACATCTTGTTGCCCGCCACGGAAAACACCCGATTGCTGCCCCACTTGAGATCTTCACGGGTGCCGGGCAGAGCCAGGCAGAAGGCGGCGATCTGGTCAGTGGTCATCATCGCTCTGCTCCTGTTGGTTGCGACGGCTGCAGCCGCGTTTGCGCATGCCGGATGAACGCCTCCACCGCCTGTGGGTTCAGGGCAGGCTTTTTGATCGCATCGCCCCGATAGGCCTGGCTGGCTTTCTCCAGCACGGCACGGTGCTCATCCGGCAGACGCTCGAGCAGCCAGATCGCTGCGACGTCCTTCGGGGCGATGGCGTCCGTGGTCAGGGTGAGCCAGGCGCGCGCCACGGCCAACACCACGTTGCATTCGTCTCCCTGCCAGTCGGCGGGCTCGCGCCATTGCGCCAGCGTGTCGCGCAAGGCTTGGCGCATGTCCTCCTCGGGCACCGGGTCGAACAATTCGGCCGCGCCAGGGCCGATCAGACAGAGGCCGTTCTTGCGCGTCTGATGCAGAAGAATGGCCAGATCGTGGTCCTGCTGGGGCGGCTCGATGCGGCCGGCTTCGATATCGGCGCGCAGCCATTCGCCGAATTGCAGTTCGCGCATTGCCGGATAACGCCAGGGCCGTACCGAGTGGTGTACCACCCAGGTGACTTCCAGCGGGCGCATTCGCTCGTTGGCCGGCCAGGCGGAAATCATCAGCAGCTCGCGCATCAGCGAGTGACGCGTGTCCTTCGGCAGGGGGGCGGCGACGGTAACGAGCAGGTCGAGATCGCTGCCGGGTTTCAGGCCACCGACAACGGCCGAGCCGAACAGATGCACGGCCAGCAGGTTCCCGCCCAGGTGACGCTGCAGCAGCGCCAGTGCCTGCTGGAGCTGGCTGGACACGGATGGGTTCATGAGCGCTTCTAGGGGCATCTGGGTCAGTCCGGATTGTTGTCCGCCTCCGACAATACAAACGGGTCGAAGCTGGCGCCAGCCGGTGTATTCATCGGCAGTCTACGCTACTGAGGCGTCCAGACACGGCGTGCTTCGCTCAAGAGCGAGGCGGACGAAAGAGTGGTGCTGCCGAGCGACAAAAAAATGCCCCGCGGCGTTGCAGCACCCGGGGCAGAAGTGATCGACCAGGAGGCGATCCAACGAGAGAGCCGATATCAGGCGCTCGGCCTCCAGCCGCCACCGAGCGCCTTGTAGATGGCAACTACGCCGCGATACAGCTCGACTTCGGCCTGGGCCTGGGCGTCTTCGGCCAGCAACCGTTCGCGCTCGGCATCGAGCAGTACGAGAAAGTCCGCCGTGCCTTCGCGGTAGCGAATTTCCGCCTGCTGTGCCGCGGCGCGGCTGGCGGTGGACTGGCGCAGCAGCGACAACAGGCGCTCCTGAGCGCGGGCGTAGTCGCTGAAGGCGTTTTCCGATTCCTCCAACGCCAGCAACACCTGCTGCTCATAACCGGCGAGCGCGGCGTCGGCATCCGCCTCGGCACCGCGCAGACGGGCGCGCACGCTGCCCAGGTCGAACGCCGCCCAGCTGATGCTGGGCGCTACGCCCCAGGCCTGTGCGGCGCTGGAGCCGATCTGCGAGCCGCGTCCGGCGATGAAGCCGAGAAAGCCCGACAGACTCACCCTCGGAAACAGATCGGCTGTGGCCACGCCGACGTTTGCAGTCGCGGCGGCCAGCTGGCGTTCGGCCGCACGAATGTCCGGGCGTCGGCGCAACAACTCGCCGGGGTCGCCGATCGGCAGCGCCTTGGCAATCGCCGGCAGCTCGCGGGGCGAGAGGTCGACGCTGAGCTGATCGGCGCGCTGGCCGAGCAGGGTGGCGATGCGGTTGCGGGCGCGGGTCTGCTGCGCCTGCAGCTGTGGCAGGCTCGCCTCGGTGGCCGCCAGACGGGCGTCGGCGCGTAGCACATCGAGTTCGCTGCCGACACCCGCTTCGCGCAGCTGCTCGGTCAGTTCATGGGAATTGCGCTGGTTGGCCAGGTTGTCGCGAGCGATCCGCTCGCGCAGCTGGGCACCGCGCAGCTGACCATAGGCATCCACCAGTTCGGCGATCAGGCTGACCTGCAGCTGATAGAGCTCGGCCTCGGCAGCTTCGGCCTGCGCTTCGCTGGCCTCCAGGCTGCGCTGGATACGGCCGAACAGGTCCAGCTCCCAGGCCATGTCCACGCCCAGATCGTAACGCTCGGCGTTCACCCGCTCTTCGCTGAAACCGGGTTGCTGGGCCTTGCCGATATCGGCGCGCGCACCTGCGGTGACGGTGGGCAGACGATCATTGCCGACATCATCGCGAATAGCCCGCGCCGCACGCAGACGGGCATAGGCGATACGCAGCTCGCGGTTTTCAGCCAGTGCTTCGCCGACCAGGGCATCCAGTGTCGGGTCCTCGAACTGCTGCCACCAGGCCGCCTCGAAGCGCGAGCGGTCGTGGTCGCCGCGCTCGGCCTGAAGCAGCCGCGCCGGCTCCGGTTGCGGCGCGCGGTAATCCGGGCCGACGGCGCAACCGGTGATGGTCAGGGCGAGCAGGGAAAGGGCGAAGAACTTCATGCGCGGGCCTCCTTGAATACCGCTTTGCGCGCTTCGCGCTTCTCGACGAAGGCGCGAATCACCAGATAGAACACCGGGGTCAGCAGCAGCCCGAAGAAGGTCACCCCGAGCATCCCGGAGAACACCGCCACGCCCATGGCATGGCGCATCTCGGCGCCGGCCCCGCTGGAAAGCACCAGCGGTACCACGCCCATGATGAAGGCGAAGCTGGTCATCAGGATCGGCCGCAGGCGCAGGCGGCAGGCCTCCAGGGTGGCGGCGAGCCGGTCCATGCCTTCCTCCTGCTTGTCCTTGGCGAACTCGACGATCAGGATCGCGTTCTTGCACGCCAGGCCCACCAGCACGATCAGGCCGATCTGGGTGAAGACGTTGTTGTCGCTACCGGCCAGGATCACCCCGGTGATGGCCGAGAGCAGCGTCATCGGCACGATCAGGATCACCGCCAGCGGCAGGCTCCAGCTTTCGTACTGCGCTGCCAGCACCAGGAAGGCCAGGAGCACGCAGAGCGGGAAGACGAACACCGCGGTGTTGCCGGCGAGGATCTGCTGGTAGGTCAGCTCGGTCCACTCGTAGGTCATGCCGTTGGGCAGCTCGGTCTGGAGCAGTCGTTCCATGGCTGCTTCGGCTTGCCCTGAGCTGTAGCCCGGTGCGGCGGCGCCGTTGATCTCCGCGGTGAGGAAGCCGTTGTAGTGCATCACCCGGTCCGGGCCGGCGCTGTCCGTGACGCTGACGAAGGTCGACAGAGGGAGCATCTCGCCGCGGTTGTTGCGCACCTTCAGCTGGCCGATCTGCTCGGGCACGAGGCGGAACTTCTGGTCGGCCTGGACGTTGACCTGATAGGTGCGGCCGAAGCGGTTGAAGTCGTTGGCATACAGCGAGCCCAGGTAGACCTGCATGGTGTCGAAGATGTCATCGATCGCCACGCCGTGGGTCTTGGCCTTCTCGCGGTCGATATCGGCGTCCACCTGCGGAACGTTGACCTGATAGCTGGTGAACAGGCCGGCCAGCTCCGGATAGTCGGCACTCTTGGCGATGACGTTCTGCACTTGGGTGTACAGCTCCTCGTAGCCCAGGTTGCCGCGGTCCTGCACCTGCACGCGGAACCCGCCGATGGTCCCCAGGCCCTGCACGGGCGGCGGCGGGAAGATGGCGATGAAGGCATCCTGGATCTGCGCGAACTGGCCGTTCAGGTCCGCCGCGATGGCGTTGGCCGAGAGCGACGGGTCCTTGCGCTCATCGAAGGGCTTGAGCGGGGTGAAGACGATGCCGCTGTTCGGGCTGTTGGTGAAACCGTTGATCGACAGCCCCGGGAAGGCCACGGTGTTTTCCACGCCCGGATGCTTGCCGGCGATTTCCGACATGCGCTTGATCACGTCCTCGGTGCGGTCCAGGGTAGCGGCGTCCGGCAACTGGGCGAAGGCGACCAGGTATTGCTTGTCCTGCTGTGGAACGAAGCCGGTCGGGGTGGTGGCGAAGCCCATGTACCCCAGGCCCACCAGGCCGACGTAGACCAGCAGGGCCACGGCACTGCCGCGCAGGATGCGCCGTACCATGCCAACGTAACCATGGCTGGCGCGGTCGAACATGCGGTTGAAGGGGCGGAACAGCCAGCCGCCGAACAGTCGGTCGAGCAGCCGCGAGAAACCGTCCTTGGGCGCATCGTGGGCCTTGAGCAGGGTAGCGGCCAGCGCCGGCGACAGGGTCAGCGAGTTGAACGCCGAGATCACCGTCGAAATCGCGATGGTCAGCGCGAACTGCTGGTAGAACTGCCCGGTGAGGCCGGAAATGAACGCAGTCGGGATGAACACCGCACAGAGCACCAGGGCGGTGGCGATGATCGGCCCGGTGACTTCCTTCATGGCCTGGCGGGTCGCCTCTACCGGCGACTTGCCGAGGCCGATGTTACGCTCGACGTTCTCCACCACGACGATGGCGTCATCCACCACGATGCCGATGGCCAGCACCAGGCCGAACAGCGACAGCGCGTTGAGCGAGAAACCGAGCAGGTGCATCACCGCGAAGGTGCCGATCAGCGACACCGGCACGGCGGCCAGCGGAATGATCGAGGCGCGCCAGGTCTGCAGGAACAGGATCACCACCAGCACCACCAGCACGATGGCCTCGAGCAGGGTATGCACCACCGCCTCGATGGAGCCGCGCACGAAGATGGTCGGGTCGTAGACGATCTCGTAATCCACGCCCTGGGGGAAGCTCTGCTTCAGCTCGGCCATGCGCTCGCGCACCAGGTCCGAGATGGCGATGGCATTGGAGCCCGGCCGCTGGAAGATCGGGATGGCCACCGCCGGCTGGTTGTTCAGCAACGAGCGCAGGGCGTACTGGCTGGAACCCAGTTCGATGCGGGCGATGTCCTTCAGGCGGGTGATCTCGCCGTCCTCGCCGGCGCGCACGATGATGTTCTCGAACTCCTCCTCGTCCACCAGGCGCCCCTGGGTGTTGATCGACAGCTGGAAGTCGGTGGCGCCCGGCGCTGGTGGTGCGCCCAGTGCACCGGCGGCGACCTGACGGTTCTGCTCGCGGATGGCGTTGACCACGTCGGTGGCGGTGAGGTTGCGCTGGGCGACCTTGTTCGGGTCGAGCCAGACCCGAAGGGAATAGTTGCCCAGGCCGAACAGCTGCACGTCGCCCACACCGTCCAGTCGCGCCAGCTCGTCCTTGACGTTGAGTGCGGCGTAGTTGGACAGGTAGAGCATGTCGTAGCGGTTATCCGGCGAGGTCAGGTGCACCACCATGGTCAGGTCGGGGGACGCCTTGTCCACGGTCACGCCCAGGCGCTGCACTTCGGTGGGCAGGGTCGGCATGGTGCGCGTCACCCGGTTCTGCACCTGCACCTGGGCGTTGTCCAGGTCGGTGCCGAGGGCGAAGGTGATGGTCAGCGTCAGCTTGCCGTCGGCGGTCGCCTGGGACGACATGTAGAGCATGCCCTCGACGCCGGTGATGGCCTGTTCCAGCGGCGAGGCAACGGTCTCGCCGATCACCTTGGGGTTGGCGCCGGGGAAGTTGGCCCGCACCACCACGGTGGGTGGAACGACTTCCGGGTATTCGCTGATCGGCAACTGGAACAGCGAGATGGCGCCGCCGATGAGGATCACCAACGACAGCACGGCGGCGAAAATCGGCCGCTTGATAAAGAATTGCGAGAAATTCATGGCGCACTCCGGGGTAGGGCGCGGCGGGCGCGCCCTGGCGGATCGATCGGATGGGCGCGCCTGGCGCGCCGGGGTTCAGGGCAGCTGTCGAACGATGCTCAGCTGCTCGGGCGCTGGGCCAGCGTGCGCTCGACCACCTGCGGTTTCATCGCCTCGCTGATCGCGCGGCGCTGGCGATCAAGGGTCGCGAGGGTCTCGGCATCGGCCATCGGTACGCTCTCCGGCTGCACCTGGCTGCCCGGGCGTACCCGCTGCAGGCCGTTGACCACGATGCTCTCGCCCTTGGCCAGGCCGCTGCGAACGATACGTAGGCCTTCGAGCTTGGGCCCGAGCTCCACCGGCCGGTAGGCCACGGTGCCGTCCTCGGCCAGGACCAGAACGAACTTCTTGCCCAGGTCCGTGCCGACCGCCACGTCCTTGATCAGCACGGCGTCGTAGGTGGCGCTGCCGACCAGCTTCAGGCGCGCGTACAGACCGGGGGTAAAGTTGCCGTCGCGGTTGTCGAACACCGCGCGGCCGCGAATGGTGCCGGTGCGCGGGTCGACCTGGTTGTCGATGAAGTTCATGTGGCCCAGGTGCGGGTGGCCATCCTCGTCGGACAGGCCGAGGTAGACCGGCGTGGTCTCGCCGCGGTCGCCATTGCGGGCCAGTTCGCGGTACTTGAGGTAGGTGCGCTCATCCGCTTCGAAGTAGGCGTAGACCTTGTCGGTGGAGACCAGCGTGGTCAGCAGGGCCTCGCCTGCATTGACCAGGTTGCCGGAGGTGATCAGCGCGCGGCCGACGCGGCCGTCGATGGGCGCCGTCACGCGAGTGAAGGACAGGTCCAGCTGGGCCTTGTCCAGCTGCGCCTGGATCGCCGCGACTGCCGACTTCGCTTCGCTGGCGGCACTCACGCGGGCATCGGCCAGTTCGGCGGAGATCGCATTCTTCTGCCGCAGACGCTCACCCCGTTCGGCTTCCGCCACGGTGCGCTGCTGGGTGGCGCGGGCCTGTTGCAGCTGCGCCTGCAGACGCTTGACCTCGGCCTGGAACGGGCGCGGGTCGATCTGGAACAAGAGATCGCCTTTCTTCACCAGCGCACCTTCCTCGAAGGCCACCTTGTCGATGAAACCGGACACGCGTGGGCGAATCTCCACCGACTCCGGAGCTTCCAGGCGGCCGGTGAGCTCGTCCCACTCGGTCACCGGTTGTTCGATGACCTCAGGCGACGCTGACGGCGGGCGGTGGCATGCCCGACTGGGTGGCCTCCGGTGCCTTGCCGCAGGCGGCGGTGATCAGCACCGCCACGGCAATGAGGGGAAAACGCAAGGCGTTGAGCGAACGTTCCATGCTTGACTCCGCAAGTCGGATTTGTTGATGGCAGGAGTCTGCGTGGTCAAGCCGTTCAGCAGAAATCGAACGAGGCGAAGGTGAATATCATTGGCGGTTATGGTTAGGCATCGAGTATCAGGCCCACGTGATATCCGCAGGGTGGATAACGGCCGCCAGGTCTTTCCACCAATCGAGGGCTATCCCGGTTGGTAAAAGGAGCCGCCAGGGCAGGGCACTGGAATCACGAGGCAGTGTGCGTGGGTATGGATACGCGTGGAAAAGGCTGCGCCGTTTTCCACCCTACAGACTATCCGGATCGCCGACGAACATCTGGATACGCGAGCGCAGCCAGCGCTCGGCGGGGTCATTGTCCTGGGCGCCGCGCCAGGCCATGGACAGCTCGAAGTCCTGGCTGGTCTGGAAGGGCAGGGGCTCGGCGCGCACGCCGCCGTTCGCCGCCAGCGCGGCCGCGGCGTAATCCGGGACGGTGGCGATGATGTCGGTGCCGGCAAGCAGGCTGGCCAGGCCGTTGAACTGCGGCACCGCCAGCACCACCTTGCGCTTGCAGCCGTGCAGGGCCAGCTCCTCGTCGATATAGCCGTTGAGGTCGCCGGCAAAGGAAACCATGGCATGCGGACGGCTGCAGTAGTCCTCCATGCTCAGCCGGCCGGGAATGCTGTCGGCCCGCAGCAGCATCGGTTTGGGCCGGCGCAATACCTTGCGCTTGGCGTTGGCCGGCAGCTCCTCGGTGTAGCAGACGCCCACCGAAATCTCGCCGGATGCCAGCAGGCCGGGCATCAACAGGTAGTTGGCGCGCCGCACCACCAGCACCACGTCCGGCGCTTCGGCGCGCAGGCGGCGCAGCAGCGGCGGCAGCAGGGCGAACTCGACCTCATCGGTCAGGCCGATGCGAAACACCTGGGTGCTGGTGGCCGGGTCGAAGTTGGAGGCGCGGCTGACGGCGGTGGAGATCGAGTCCAGCGCCGGCGACAACAGCTGGGCGATGTCCAGCGCGCGGGCAGTGGGTTCCATGCTGCGACCGGTGCGCACGAACAGCGGGTCGTCGAACAGCGCGCGCAGTCGGGCCAGCGCGGCGCTGATCGCCGGCTGGCCGAGAAAGAGCTTCTCGGCGGCGCGGGTCACGCTGCGCTCGTGCATCAGCGTTTCGAAGACGATCAGCAGATTGAGGTCAACACGGCGAAGGTCGTTGCGATTCATGCCTGGTTCACGTCGAGCCTGGTGGCCGGACCACGGTCCGGTTCGGTGGGTCGCTGCATTCTAGACAGCTTGCGCAGACGAGCGCATGCCCGATTCCGCTTTCGAAATGCACAAACCTGCGATGCGCCCCGCGGGGATACATACGCAAACCCATCATTGCCGTGCATGGCAACTATCGATGGGAATCCGCGTCGCTCGCTGGAGTTGTGACGATACTGACGATAGAGTCCGTTTGCACAGTAGTAAGCGAGGGGTCGCAATGTCCCGCATCATCCGTTTTCATCAGTTCGGCCCGGCCGACGTATTGCGTCAGGAAGAGCGCGCGGTGCCGGTTGCCGGCCCGGGCGAGGTCCTGATCGCCGTGCGCGCCGTCGGCGTGAGCTGGAACGACGTGCTCTGGCGGCAGGACCTGGCGCCGCGCCATGCGCGTCTGCCCGCCGGGCTCGGCAGCGAGGTGGCGGGCGAGGTGCTGGCGGTGGGAGAGGGTGTCCAGGGCTTCAGCGTCGGCGACCAGGTGGCGGGTTTCCCCGCCCACGATCTCAATCAGTACCCGCTGTATGCTGAACACGCGCTGCTGCCGCAGCAGGCCCTGGTGCATTACCCGGACATGCTCAGCGCCAGCGAGGCGGCGATCCACTATACGCCGATGCTGGTGAGCTATTTCGCCCTGGTCGAACTGGCTCAGCTGGAGCCCGGTCAGTACGTGCTGATCAACCAGGCCGCGCATTGCACCGGCCCGGCTGCCGTGCAGCTGGCCAAGGCGCTGGGCGGGCGGGTGATCGCCACCTGTGACACCAGCGAGGACCGTGACTACCTGCGTGAACTGGGTGCCGAGACGGTGATCGTCACCGAGGAAGAAGATCTGGTCGGTCGCCTGCAGAAGCTGACCGAAGGTCGCGGTGTCGAGGTGGTGCTGGATGCCTGTGGCGGCTCGCAGATGAAACTGCTCGGCGATGTCATGGCGCCGCTGGGCAAGCTGATCCTCTATGGCATGAACGGCGGCAACGAAACGGCCCTGCCGGTGTGTGCGGCCTTCAAGAAGAACTTCAAATTCTTCCTGCATTGCCTTTGCGACTTCACTGGGCAGCCGGAGCTGGGCATCGAGCAGAACCGCGAGGCCGTCGAACGCGCGCTGCAACACATCAACCAACTGACCGTCGACCGCCTGGTGCGTCCGCAGGTCGACCGGCAGTTTCCTTTCGAGCAGGCCATCGAGGCCCATCGTTACGTCGAAAGCGGCATCCCGCGTGGTCGTGTCGTCCTGACGCTTTCCTGATCCGCGAGGGCCCCGTGGCCGGGCCCTCTCATCGCCCCGCAGAAACTTTTCTCGCAGCGTTCCAGTCCTCCGAAGACAGGCTCACTACCTTGACGGAGGATTTTCCATGGCCGACGACAATCAGACCCTACCCCCACAGAAGCAGGCGGAACCCGGCAAGGAAGGGCTGATGAACCCGCGCCCGGAATATCGCGGTGAGGACTACAAGGCGGCCGGCAAGCTCGCCGGCAAGGTCGCCATCATCACCGGTGGCGACAGTGGTATCGGCCGCTCGGTGGCGGTGCTGTTCGCCCGCGAAGGTGCCGACGTGGCCATCCTCTACCTCGACCAACACCAGGATGCCGAGCAGACACGCAAGGACGTCGAGCAACACGGCCGGCGCTGCCTGACCTTCGCCGGTGACGTGGCCGACCGCGATGTCTGCCGCAAGGTCGTCGACGAGACGCTGGCGCAGTTCGGCAAGCTGGACATCCTGGTCAACAATGCTGCCGAGCAGCATCCCCGTGATCGTTTCGAGGACATCCCACCGGAGCAGTGGGAGCAGACCTTCCGTACCAACGTGTTCGGCATGTTCCAGCTGACCCAGTTGGCGTTGCCGCACCTGCAGGAAGGCGCCTCGATCATCAACACCAGCTCGGTGACCGCCTACAAGGGCAACCCGATGCTGATCGACTATTCCTCCACCAAGGGCGCCATCGTCGCCTTCACCCGTGCCCTGGCCATGAGCCTGGCCGAGCGCGGCATCCGGGTGAACTCGGTGGCGCCGGGACCGATCTGGACGCCCCTGATTCCCTCCACCTTCGATGCCGACAAGGTCGCCGAATTCGGCTCCAACGTGCCGATGAAACGGCCTGGCCAGCCTGAAGAGGTGGCGCCGGCCTACGTCTACCTGGCCAGCAGCGATGCGGCCTATGTCAGTGGGCAGGTGATTCACGTCAACGGCGGCACCGTGGTCAACGGCTGACCGCGGGCCGGCACCTACGCGAAGGAGTACAGGGTATGCCACGCACGATCTGGAAAGGCGCGGTCAGTTTCGGACTGGTACACATCCCGGTGGCGCTGGTGCCGGCCACTACACGGCAGGGCATCGATTTCGACTGGCTGGACAAGCGCAGCATGGATCGGGTCGGTTACAAGCGCATCAACAAGACCACCGGCGAGGACATCGACAGCGAGAACATCGTCAAGGGCGTCGAGTACGAGAAGGGCCACTACGTGGTCATCAGCGACGACGAGATCAAGGCGGCGCATCCCAAGGCCACGCAGACCGTGGACATCGTCGCCTTCGTCGATGCCAAGGACATCTCCTTTCTCTACATCGACACGCCGTACTACCTGACCCCGGACCGGCGTGGGGAAAAGGTCTATGCGCTCTTGCGCGAGACGCTGATCCAGACCGGCAAGGTCGGCATCGCCAACGTGGTGCTGCGCAACAAGCAGCATCTGGCGGTGGTGATGCCGCTGGGCAAGGCGCTGGTGATGAACACCCTGCGCTGGGCCGACGAGGTGCGCGGCGTCGAGTACCTCGAACTGAAGGACGAAGCGCTCGATCCGGACCTGGCCGAGCGCGAACTGGACATGGCCAAGCGTCTGGTGGAAGACATGACCGAGAAGTGGAAGCCGGAGCAGTACAAGGACACCTTCCAGGACCAGATCATGGACCTGGTGGAGAAGAAGGCTCGCGAAGGCAAGCTGGAAGCCGTGGGCGGGCCGGAAGAGGCGGTGGATCGCCGCTCGGCGGATGTCATCGACCTCACCGAGCTGCTCAAGCGCAGCCTGGCTGCCAAGCCGGGCAAGGCGCGCGCCGCCGAGGCGGACGAAGAGGACGATGCGCCGGAAAAGGCGCCAGCCAAATCCAAGCCTGCGAGCAAGGCCAAGACCAGCAAGTCGTCCAGCTCGTCACGCACACGCAAGGCACCGGCGGCGAGCAGCAAATCCAGCAAGAAGGCCAGCTGAGGCATGGCCGCGCGAAAGGACAGCGCTCGCCCACTGGTAGGCGGTGTCGGCATCAGCAGCCATCAGCGGGTGATCGACGAGGCCAGCGGCACCACCAAGCTGGCGTTGGCAGAGTATTACCTGGCGGTGGCGGACTGGCTGGTGCCACAGCTCGCCGGGCGACCGCTTTCCATCGTCCGCGCGCCGGAAGGTATTGGCGGCGAGAGCTTCTTCCAGCGTCATTGCGGCCGGTTGAAGATGCCGCACATGCGCGCGCTGCCGAAAAACCTCGATCCCGAGCACGCCCGGTTGATCCAGGCCGACAACATCACCGCCGTCATCGAGGCGGTGCAGATGGGCAGCGTCGAATTCCATACCTGGAACGCCCGCAGCGATCGCATCGAGCGACCGGACCGGGTGATCTTCGATCTGGATCCGGACCCGGCACTGCCCTGGGCGAGCATGGTCGAGGCTACCGAGCTGACCCTGGCGCTGCTGGATGAGCTGGGGTTGCGCGCCTTCCTCAAGACCAGCGGCGGGCGCGGGATGCATGTGGTGGTGCCGATCGAGCGGCGCCACGACTGGGATTGTGCGCGCAGCTTCGCGCGCTCGGTGACGGAGCGGCTGGCGCGGGAGTCGCCGCAGCTGATCGTCGACAAGATGGGCCCGCAGAATCGTGTCGGGCGCATCTTCGTCGACTACCTGCGCAACCAGAAGGGCGCCAGTACTGTCGCCGCCTACTCGGTGCGGGCGCGGCCCGGCCTTGGGGTGTCGCTGCCGGTGAGCCTGGAAGAGGTGCGCCACCTGGAAGGCGCCGGTCAGTGGCGGCTGGGCAACGTCCGCGACTACCTGAATACGCGCAGCGACGACCCCTGGTCCGACTACGGCAACACCCGCCAGCGGTTGGGAAGGGAGCTGCTCGAGCGGTTGCGCGAGGGCCGCTAAGCGGCCCTTTGTGCATCCTCGCAGTCACGCTTCCGACGGGACGCAGCGCATTCCGACCACCTTGCATCCCCGGCGGTAGAGCCGCCCGTCATCCCGTCTGAACCTCTGCCAGCCGTACCCAGTCGACCCTCTAGCAGTTGAGCCGAGCATTCATGACAGGAGATACCGATGACGGCACGAGTATCCCGGCGGCAGTTTCTCAAGTTGGGCGCAGCCGGATTGGGCGCTTCCAGCATGGCGATGATGGGGTTCGCCCCGCAGGAGGCGCTGGCCTCGGTGCGGCATTTCAAGCTCACCGGTGCGAAGGTCACCCGCAACATCTGCACTTATTGTTCGGTGGGCTGCGGCATGCTGCTGTACGCGCGCGGCGACGGCGCGATCAACAGCCATGACCATATCTTCCATGTCGAGGGCGACCCGGATCATCCGGTCAGCCGCGGTTCGCTCTGCCCACGGGGCGCCGGCGTGCTCGATTTCATCAAGAGCGATTCGCGGGTGCGCTACCCGCAGGTGCGCGAGCCAGGTACCGACGAGTGGAAGCGCATCAGCTGGGACGAGGCGCTCGACCGCATCGCCCGCCTGATGAAGGACGACCGCGACCGCAACTTCGAGACCCACGATGACCAGGGACAGCTGGTCAACCGTTGGATGACCACCTCCATGGTGGCGGCCTCGGCGTGCACCAACGAGACGGCCTACCTCACGCAGAAGATCTCCCGGGCGCTGGGTATTCTCAAACTCGACAACCAGGCGCGCGTCTGACACGGACCGACGGTGGCAGGTCTTGCCCCTTCATTCGGTCGCGGTGCCATGACCAACAGCTGGGTCGACATCCGCAATGCCAACATCATCCTGTCCATGGGCGGGAATTCGGCCGAAGCGCATCCGGTGGGCTTCCGCTGGGTCATGCAGGCCAAGGAGCGCAGCGACGCGATCCTGATCTCCATCGACCCGCGCTACAACCGCACCACCGCGGTGGCGGACTATCACGCCTGGATCCGTACCGGGACCGATATCGTCTTCCTCGGCGGGCTGATCAGCTACCTGATCGAGAACGATCGCTACGCCCACGAATACGTGCTGCACTACACCGATGCGGCGCACCTGGTGCGTGAAGGCTTCGAATTCAACGACGGGCTGTTCACCGGCTACGACGAGGAACGCCACCAGTACGACAAGGCCACCTGGAACTTCGACCTGGACGAGCAGGGCTTCGTCCGTCGCGACGAAACGCTGCAGCACCCGCGCTGCGTGTTCCAGATGATGCGCAAGCATTACAGCCGTTACACGGTGGAGATGGTCGAGCGTGTCTGTGGCATGCCGCAGGCCAAGGTTCTGCAGCTTTGGGAACTGCTGGCGCAGAGCGCGGCGCCCGACAAGACCATGACCATCCTCTATGCCCTGGGCTGGACCCAGCATTCCATCGGCGCGCAGATGATCCGCACCGGCGCCATGGTCCAGCTGCTGCTGGGCAACATGGGCATGCCGGGAGGCGGGGTCAACGCGCTGCGCGGGCACTCCAACATCCAGGGGCTGACCGACATCGGCCTGCTCTCCAACCTGCTGACCGGCTACATGACGCTGCCGGCGGCCGGCGCCCAGCGCTATGAGGACTACATCCGGCAGAAGGTGCGCCAGCCGCTGTTGCCCAACCAGGTGTCGTACTGGAAGCACTACGAGCGTTTCTTCGTCAGCATGATGAAGGCGTTCTATGGCGAGGCGGCAACAGCCGATAACGACTGGTGCTACGACTGGTTGCCGAAGCTGTCCGAGCCGCTGTACGACGTGCTCTACGCGGTCAACGACATGACCAAGGGCAAGATGACCGGCGCCTTCTGTCAGGGCTTCAACATCCTCGCGGCCTTTCCGAACAAGGCGAAGGTGCTGGATGGGCTGTCGAAGCTCAAGTGGCTGGTGATCATGGATCCGTTGGCCACCGAGACCGGCGAGTTCTGGAAGAACCATGGCGAGTTCAATGACGTCGATCCGAGCCAGATCCAGACCGCGGTGTTCCGCCTGCCGACCACCACCTTCGCCGAGGACGACGGTTCGATCACCAACAGCTCGCGCTGGCTGCAATGGCACCATCAGGCGGCACCACCGCCCGGCGAGGCGAAGACCGACACGGCGATTCTCGCCGGATTGTTCCACCGCCTGCAGAAGCTCTACCAGCAGGAGGGCGGCGCCTTCCCCGAGCCGATCCTCAACCTGACCTGGGACTACAGCGACCCGGCGCATCCCGCCGCGTCGGAGCTGGCCAAGGAATACAACGGCCGCGCGCTGGCGGACATCGATGACCAGGGGCGGATCATCCGTCGCAAGGGCGAGCTGCTCAACGACTTCGGCGAGCTGCGCGCGGACGGTTCGACGTCCTGCGGCTGCTGGATCTACTCGGGCGCCTGGACCGAGCAGGGCAACATGATGGATCGGCGCGACAACTCGGACCCTTACGACATCGGTGTCACCCTCGGCTGGGCCTGGGCCTGGCCGCTGAACCGGCGGATTCTCTACAACCGCGCGTCGGCCCGACCTGACGGCACGCCGTGGGACCCGAACCGTGCGCTGGTCTGGTGGAACGGCGAACGCTGGGTCGGTGCCGACGTACCGGACTACCCCGTGGCCGCGCCGCCGGAAGATGACGTCAAGCCGTTCATCCTCACCGAGAGCGGCACCGGGCACTTCTTCGCCAGCGAGTGGCTGGGCGAGGGGCCGTTCCCCGAGCACTACGAGCCGCTGGAATCGCCGATCCCCAACAATCCGCTGCACCCCGACAATCCGCTGGCCTACCACAACCCGGTTGCCCGCATCTTCGCCGAAGATCGACATACCTTCGGCACCTACGAAGAGTTTCCGTATGCGGCGACCACCTACCGCCTCACCGAACACTTCCACTACTGGACGACCCACGTGCTGCTCAACGCCATCGTCCAGCCGGAAAAGTTCGTCGAGATCGGCGAGGTGCTGGCTGGCGAGCTGGGCATCGCCGCGGGGGAAAAGGTGCGGGTGCGCTCCAAGCGCGGGCATATCGATGCGGTGGCGGTGGTGACCAAGCGCCTGCGTCCGCTGCAGGTGGACGGGCGCACCGTGCATCAGGTCGGTATCCCGATCCACTGGGGCTTCACCGGCGTGGCGAGAAAGGCTCACCTGACCAACACGCTGACCCCCTTCGTGGGCGACGGCAACACCCAGACCCCGGAATTCAAGTCGTTCCTGGTGAACGTCGAGAAGCTATAGGAGACGCCTGATGCGAGGTGACCAGATCAACCTGCAGAACATCATCGCGCGTTCGGCGACCACCGAGCCTTCGCCGCAGATCCGCTCCGGCGGCGTGGAGAAGGTGACCAAGCTGATCGACGTGTCGGTGTGCATCGGCTGCAAGGCCTGCCAGGTGGCGTGCATGGAATGGAACGACCTGCGCGACGAGGTCGGCGAATGCGACGGCACCTACAATGCCCCGCAGGACCTGACCCCGTCGTCGTTCGAGGTCATGCGCTTTTCCGAGTACGAGAACGAGGAGGGCGACCTGGAGTGGCTGATCCGCAAGGACAACTGCATGCACTGCGCCGAGCCGGGCTGCCTGAAGGCCTGCCCGTCGCCCGGCGCCATCGTGCAGTACGCTAACGGTATCGTCGACTTCAACTCCGAGCACTGCATCGGCTGCGGCTACTGCGTGGCCGGTTGTCCGTTCGACATTCCGCGGATCTCGAAGAAGGACAACAAGGCCTACAAGTGCACGCTCTGCTCCGACCGCGTCTATCACGGTCTGGAGCCGGCCTGCGTGAAGAGCTGCCCGACCGGCTCGATCCAGTTCGGCACCAAGGAGCAGATGCTCGACTACGGCGCGCATCGGGTCGAGAAGCTCAAGGAGCGTGGCTTCGAGAACGCCGGCATCTACGACCCGGCCGGCGTCGGCGGCACCCATGTGGTCTACGTGCTGCAGCATGCCGACAAGCCGGAGATCTACAGCGGCCTGCCGAAGGACCCGCATATCAGCCCGACGGTGGAGCTGTGGAAGGGCGTGACCAAGCCGATCATGTCCGCGGTACTGGGCGTCTCGGTGCTGGCCGGCTTCTTCCACTACATGACCAAGGGACCGAAGGAAGAACCGGAGGACGACCCCGAGGCGGAAAACGCCGCGGCGGACCGTGAACAGGATCTGCGTGACGAGGAGCGGCGGCCATGAGTCATTCCAACGTACGCAAGGGCATCCTGCGCTATGGCCCCTGGGCGCGGGCCAATCACTGGATCGTCGCGATCTGTTTCGTGCTGCTCACCCTGAGCGGACTGGCGCTGTTCTACCCGGCGTTCTTCGGCCTCACCGCGCTGTTCGGCGGGCCGGAGCCGACGCGCATCGTGCACCCGTACATCGGTGTGTTCATGACGCTGTTCTTCCTGATCCAGGCGGTGCGTTTCTTTCGCGCCAATCTGTTCCGCCGCTACGACGTGCAATGGGCGCGGCAGATCGGCGACATGTTGTCCAACCGGGACGAGCGCCTTCCGCCGGTGGGGCAGAACAACGCCGGGCAGAAGCTGGTGTACTGGGTGTTCCTGGCCACGGTACCAGTGCTGCTGGTAACCGGTGTGGTGCTCTGGCGGCCCTGGGTGGCCAGTGAAATGCCGATCTGGGCGCTGCGCTGGGCGGCATTGATCCACGCGCTGACGGCCTTCGTCGCCATCCTCACGCTGATCATCCACGTCTACTCGGCCATCTGGGTCAAGGGTTCGATCCGCGCGATGACCCAGGGCCGGGTCAGCCCGGCCTGGGCCCGGCATCACCACAAGCTCTGGTACGACGAGGTCATGGCCGGCGAGAAACGTGGCGACGAGACGGCCTTGCCCCATCGCGAGCCCGGCGATGCCGCGGCGTCCAGAACCCGAACATGACTGACCAACAAGGGAATCGAGCATGAAAGGAAAACGCGGCCCCGCGAGCCACGAATTCGGCAGCGCACCCACCACCATCATGGAACCGCCGCAGGTAGTCCTGCCGGACGACCAGTTGTTCAGCCGCCGTGCGCTGCGGCTGCGCGAGCTGATGGTCATGGTGCCGGCGCTGGACGAGTTTCTCGACTTCATGGCGCGCCTGGCGCAGGCCCAGCATCAGGTCCTGAGTGGGCGCGAACCGTCCTGGCGTCCGGCGCCGGATGCCTTCGATCAGGCTTTGGAGCATCGCATGCCGCCGCTGGGCTTTCGTGCGTTGCGCCGCGATCTGGACTGGCAGGGTGATCTGCGCTCGATCCTCGATGCGCTGGCGCTGCACGTCGGTGAGCGGCAGAGACCGCTGCTGCAAGCCCTGCGTGACGCGAATGCCGATGCACTGCAGGCGATCGCCGAGGATGTACTGGAACAGCGCGCCGGCAGCGCCGATATCCGCGGGCTGATGCCGCTGGTGGCAGCCGCGCTGCAGGTGGCCTGGGTGCGCCTGGCGGCGGCCTTGCCACGTCCGCCAGCGCAACCGCTGGCCGAGGCGCGGGCCTTGTGCCCGTGCTGTGGCTCGCCGCCCGTAGCGAGCGTGGTGCACAACGAACCGTATCGCAGCGGCGTGCGCTTCCTGCACTGCGCGCTGTGTGCAACGGAATGGCACCTGGAGCGGGTCAAGTGCAGCAACTGCGAGACGGGTGGGCAGCTGCTCTATCTGGGGCTGGACGATGAGCAGGGCGAGCCATTCCTGCCGGTACAGGCGGAAGCCTGCGGCGCCTGCGAAAGCTACCTGAAGATCGTGCTGCGGCAACTGCAGGGCCGCGCTGACCCGGTCGCCGACGATCTTGCCAGCCTGCCGCTGGACCTGATGCTGGCCGACGAGGGCGTCTATGCCAGAAGCGGCTACAACCCCCTGCTGGTCTTTGGCGAGTAGCGCTCAGGCCGGCTGCGCGCTATCGGCATCCACCACTGTCTGGTTGCCATAGGGGGAGCCGGGTTTGTGCTCGTCCAGCTCGTCGGCGCAGGGTACCTGCGGCACGTCGCCCGGCTGGTCGTGCACGATCGGGTCGGGCTGTGGCACATCGGGGCGTGCATGCGTCATGGTCGTCCTCCTCCTTTTCTGGGGTTTGCGACAGTGCTGAACGTTCTTCATTGATGGGCGCCACAGGGCAGCGGTTCCGGCCAGACGTCGGCTCTCCAGCGCCCGGCGACAGCCGGCTGCAATCGCTCCTGCGGGCCGGCCGACCGGCCGCCGGACGGGCTGCCTGGCGGCCGGAAAACGCTGAACTTTCCCCAGCCCCTCGGCTCGGAAGATAGAGCCGACAAAAACCGCCATCCGCGGGTCGGCACCCGAACCGCACGATGACGCATCCAGAGGCGGCTCGGGCAATCCGAACCCTTGCGCCTCAGGAGCCCGTTCGATGAGCGATGCACAGCCCAACGCGACGATTCACCCTCGACTCGAACAAGCCTTGCAGATGCCGCGCATCGCCATCGAATCCACCTTGCCGGTGGTGGATGACGGTCGCTTTGCCGCCAAGGCGATCATCGGCCAGCCGGTGATGGTGACCAGCCGGATCTTCGCCGATGGGCACGACCAGCTGGCCGCCGCCGTCTGTTGGCGCGAGAAAGGCGAGAGCAACTGGCGCCGCGCGCGATTGAAGCTGCTCGGCAACGACAACTGGCAAGGCCAGTTCACCCCGACCCAGGTGGCCGAACACGAGTTCGTCATCGAGGCCTGGTGGGACGTGTTCGAAAGCTATCGCTACGAGCTGTCGAAGAAGCACACCGCCGGCGTGCCGGTTCAGCTGGAGCTGGAAGAGGGCCGGCTGCTGCTGGAGAAGGCCGTAGCGCGCGCCCAGGGCGAGAACCGCGCGATCCTCGACGACCTGCTGCACCGGCTGGGCTCGGCGCACCTGGAAGACGAACGCGTGTCGCTGTTGCTGGCGGCGGAAACCGCTGCAGCCATGGCCGCGGCCGACCCGCGCGAGCACTGCAGTCGCAGCCCGGTCTATCCGCTGGATGTCGAACGTCCGCTGGCCCAGTTCGCCAGCTGGTACGAGCTGTTCCCGCGCTCGGAGACCGATGACCCCAATCGACACGGTACCTTCCGCGACGTGCACAAGCGTCTGCCAGCGATCCGCGACATGGGCTTCGACGTGCTGTACTTCCCGCCGATCCACCCCATCGGGCGCCAGCACCGCAAGGGTCCGAACAACAGCCTGCAAGCCGGCCCGAACGACCCGGGCAGCCCCTATGCCATCGGCAGCGAAGAGGGTGGTCACGACGCCATCCACCCGCAGCTCGGCACGCTGGACGATTTCCGCGAACTGGTGGCCGCGGCCCGCGAGCACGGCCTGGAGATCGCTCTGGACTTCGCCATCCAGTGCTCCCAGGACCACCCCTGGCTCAAGGAGCATCCGGGCTGGTTCTCCTGGCGCCCGGACGGCACCATCAAGTACGCCGAGAACCCACCGAAGAAATACCAGGACATCGTCAACGTCGACTTCTACGCCGAGGACGCCATGCCCGACCTCTGGATCGCGCTACGTGACGTGGTCTGGCACTGGGTGGAGCAGGGCGTGAAGATCTTTCGCGTCGACAACCCACACACCAAGCCGTTGCCGTTCTGGGAGTGGCTGATCGCCGATATCCGCGAGCGCGACCGCGACGTGATGTTCCTCTCCGAGGCCTTCACCCGCCCGGGCATGATGGCGCGCCTCGGCAAGGTCGGCTTCAGCCAGAGCTATACCTATTTCACCTGGCGCAACACCAAGGCGGAGCTTTCCGAGTACTTCAGCGAGCTGAACGAGCCGCCGCTGCGCGACTGCTACCGGCCGAACTTCTTCGTCAATACACCGGACATCAACCCGTTCTTCCTGCAGGACTCCGGTCGTGCCGGTTTTCTGATCCGCGCGGCACTGGCAACCATGGGCTCGGGGCTGTGGGGCATGTACTCGGGCTTCGAGCTGTGCGAGTCGGCGGCGATTCCGGGGAAGGAGGAGTACCTGGATTCGGAGAAGTATCAGATCCGGCCACGCAACTATCAGGCGCCGGGCAACATCGTGGCCGAGATCGCCCAGCTCAACCGCATCCGCCGGCAGAACCCGGCGCTGCAGACGCACCTGGGTTTCAAGCCCTACCTGGCGTGGAACGACAACATCCTCTACTTCGGCAAGCGCTCGCCGGACCTGTCCAACTTCATCCTGGTGGCCATCAGCCTCGACCCGCACAACGCGCAGGAAGCGCATTTCGAACTGCCGTTGTGGGAGCTCGGCCTGCCGGACGACGCGCATACCCAAGGCGAGGACCTGATGAACGGGCATCGCTGGACCTGGTACGGCAAGACCCAGTGGATGCGTATCGAACCGTGGCATCTGCCATTCGGAATCTGGCGCCTGACTGCCCAGCGGCCGGACCCCGACCTCAAGTAGTTTCTCGGATGTGGCTGGAGTCTGTACAAAATCAGCATGTTGCATTGATTTGTTGATGTTGGTTCCAGCTGCAGTTTCGTCGTTGCCCGGGCTGCGAACGACCGCGGCCCTTCATTGCGACAGGAATGAACAACATGGCAAAACCGCGCAAACCGGCCGCATTCATCAAGGATCCGCTCTGGTACAAGGACGCGGTGGTGTACCAGGTGCACCTGAAATCCTTCTACGATTCCAACAATGACGGCGTTGGTGACTTCGTCGGGCTGATCGAGAAGCTGGATTACATCGCCGACCTGGGCGTGAACACCATCTGGCTGCTGCCGTTCTATCCCTCGCCGCGGCGCGACGATGGCTACGACATTGCCGACTACCGCGGCGTGCATCCCGAGTACGGCAACATGGCCGATGCACGGCGCTTCATTGCCGAAGCGCACAAGCGCGGGCTGCGGGTGATCACCGAGCTGGTCATCAACCACACCTCGGACCAGCACCCCTGGTTTCAGCGGGCGCGCAAGGCGAAGAAGGGCTCGGCGGCGCGCAATTTCTACGTCTGGTCCGACACCGACGACAAATACCAGGGCACGCGGATCATCTTTCTCGACACCGAGAAATCCAACTGGACCTGGGACCCGGTGGCCAAGCAGTACTTCTGGCACCGCTTCTATTCCCACCAGCCGGATCTGAATTTCGACAACCCGCAGGTGATGAAGGCGGTACTGGCCGTCATGCGCTTCTGGCTGGACATGGGCATCGACGGCCTGCGGCTGGACGCGATTCCCTACCTGGTCGAGCGTGACGGCACCAACAACGAAAACCTGCCCGAGACCCACGCGGTGCTCAAGGCCATCCGCGCCGAGATCGACGCCAACTATCCCGATCGCATGTTGCTGGCCGAGGCCAACCAGTGGCCGGAGGATACCCAGCTGTATTTCGGCGGCGAAGACGGCGGCCCTGGCGACGAATGCCACATGGCGTTCCACTTCCCGCTGATGCCGCGCATGTACATGGCCATCGCCCAGGAAGACCGCTTTCCGATCACCGACATCCTGCGGCAGACGCCGGACATCCCGGACAACTGTCAGTGGGCGATCTTCCTGCGCAACCACGATGAGCTGACCCTGGAAATGGTCACTGATCGCGAGCGTGACTATCTGTGGAACTACTACGCCTCGGACAAGCGGGCACGCATCAACCTCGGCATCCGTCGGCGTCTGGCCCCGTTGCTGGAGCGCGACCGTCGCCGCATCGAACTGCTCAACAGCCTGCTGCTCTCCATGCCGGGCACGCCGGTGATCTACTACGGTGACGAGATCGGCATGGGCGACAACATCTTCCTCGGCGATCGCGACGGTGTGCGCACGCCCATGCAGTGGTCGGTGGACCGCAACGGCGGTTTCTCCCGTGCCGACCCGCCGAATCTGGTGCTGCCGCCGGTGATGGACCCGCTCTACGGCTACTACACCATCAACGTGGAGGCGCAGCAGCGCGACCCGCATTCGCTGCTGAACTGGACACGGCGGATGCTCACCATCCGCAAGCAGTTCAAGGCCTTCGGCCGCGGCACGCTGAAGATGCTGGCGCCGAGCAACCGGCGCATCCTGGCCTATCTGCGCGAATTCACCGGGCCGAATGGCGAAACCGAGATCATCTTCTGCGTCGCCAACGTTTCGCGTTCGGCCCAGGCGGTGGAGCTGGAAATGTCGCAATACGCCGGCATGGTGCCGGTGGAGATGGTCGGCGGCAGTGCCTTCCCGCCCATCGGCCAGCTGCCGTACCTGCTGACCCTGCCGCCTTACGGCTTCTACTGGTTCCTGTTGGCGCCCACCAATCAGATGCCGAGCTGGCACCAGGAACCGGTGGACACCATGCCGGACTTCCGGACCCTGGTGCTCAAGCGCCTGGACACGCTCACCAGCGGCAACCGGCGCATTCTGGAGACCGAGTCGTTACCCGCCTACTTGCCCAAGCGTCGCTGGTTCGCTGCAAAGGACGTGGCGATCGAGGCGATTCGCATCAACTACTGCGTGCCGTTCGGCGATCCCAACCGGCCGGTGCTTTTGAGCGAACTCTGTGTCGAGTCGGCCGGGCGCAGCGATCTCTATCAGTTGCCGCTGGGCTTCCTCGACGAGGCGGACTTTGGCACCGCACTGCCGCAACAGCTGGCGCTGGCCCGCGTGCGCCGTGGGCCACAGGTCGGACTCATGACCGATGCCTTCGCGCTGGAACAGTTCAGCGCAGCGGTCATCCAGGGACTGCGCGACGAGCTGGTGCTGCCCTGCAACGATGGCGAGATCCGCTTCGTACCGATGCCGCAGCTGGACGAGCTGCAGTTGCCGGAGCACCCGGAGGTACGCTTCATCTCCGCCGAGCAATCCAACAGTTCAGCGATCATCGACAACAAGGTGATGATCAAGCTGCTGCGTCGCGTCGCGGCGGGTATCCATCCCGAGCTGGAAATGGGCGGTTTTCTCACCGCCGGTGGTTTCGCCCACATTTCCGGCATGCTCGGCCAGGTCAGCCGGATCAACAAGCAGGGCGAGCCAGTGGCGCTGATGGTGATCCAGCATTTCCTCGACAGTCAGGGCGACGCCTGGGAATGGACGCTGAACAACCTCGACCGCGCGGTACGCGACGAAATCGCCGGCGGTGTATCGATGCACGAGAACCAGTTCAGTGCCCTCGACGAGTTGCAGGCCTTCAACCGGCTGCTCGGGCAGCGTCTGGGCGAGATGCACATGGCCCTGGCAGCGGACACCGACGATGCCGCATTTGCCTACGAAATCACCAGCCCGGCGAACGTCGAGCAGTGGGCGCAGAGCATCAGCGCCCAGCTCGAGCAGGCACTGCAGCGGATCGACGAACACCGTTCCACTCTCGAGCGCAGGGATGCCGCCGCGGTGGGGCAGCTGCTCCAGCGCCGCGATCAGCTGCTCGCACAAGTGAAACGTCTGGCAGCTAGAACGGTGGGGGGCGTGCGCACCCGCGTGCATGGCGACCTGCACCTCGGGCAGGTTTTGGTGGTGCAGGGCGATGCGTATTTCATCGACTTCGAGGGCGAGCCGGCCCGTTCGCTAGACGAACGGCGAGCGAAACACAGCCCGTTCAAGGATGTCTCAGGCCTGCTGCGCTCGTTCGAATACGCCGCGGCCATGACCATTCGTGGTGCACAGGTCAGCGACAGCACGCCGGAGGCCGATCAGGCTCGCCAGCGCATTGCCGCGAGCTACCAGCGCAGCGCACAACAAGCCTTCCTCGATGCGTACCGCGACGCCACCCGGGAGCTGCCACATGCCTGGCAGGAGCAGGATGGCGCGAATGCTGCACTGCTACTGTTCAGCCTGGAGAAATGCGCGTACGAGATCGTTTACGAAGCGGAGAACCGTCCGACCTGGTTGCCCGTCCCGCTACAGGGGCTGATGGCCCTGGCACAACAGCTTTTCGATGGAGATTCCAATGACTGATCGCCCGGCCCTGACCATGCCAGGGGAAACCCTGATGCCTAGTGACGCCGATGTAGATGCTCTGGTGCGAGCCGAGCATGGCAACCCGTTCTCCATTCTCGGGCCGCACCCCGATGGCGAAGCAATGGTGGTGCGCGCCTACCTGCCCAACGCATTGGGCGCGGAAGTGCTGGACCGCAACCAGCAATTGCTGACGGTGATGGAGCAGGGCCAGGTGCCCGGCTTCTTCGTCGCCCGTCTGACTCACCAGCAACCTTACCTGCTGCGCATTCGCTGGGCCGGTGGTGAGCAGATCACCGAAGACCCGTACAGCTTCGGTCCACAGCTGGGCGAACTGGACATGCATCTGTTCTCCGAGGGCAACCATCGGCAGATCGGTCGGGTGTTCGGTTCCCAGGTGATCGAGGTCGACGGCGTGCAGGGTGTGCGTTTCGCCGTCTGGGCACCCAATGCGCGGCGGGTCTCGGTAGTCGGCAGCTTCAATGGCTGGGACGGACGCCGACACCCGATGCGGCTGCGCTTTCCGTCCGGCGTATGGGAGCTGTTCATTCCGCGCCTGCAGCCCGGCGATACCTACAAGTACGAGATTCTCGGCCCCAACGGCATCCTGCCGCTGAAGGCTGATCCCGTCGCACTCGCCACCGAGCATCCGCCGGGAACCGCATCGGTCATCGCCCGGCCACTGGACTATCAGTGGAAGGACCAGGCCTGGCTGCAACAGCGGTCCGCGCGCCAGTCCCTCGAGGCGCCGATGAGCATCTACGAGCTGCATGCCGGGTCGTGGCGACGCGAGGGTGGCGACGACGGGCGAATGTACAACTGGCACGAGCTGGCCGAGCGGCTGATCCCTTACGTGGTGGACATGGGCTTCACCCATATCGAGCTGATGCCGATCATGGAGCACCCGTTCGGCGGCTCCTGGGGTTACCAGTTGCTCTCGCAGTTCGCCCCCAGTGCGCGCTACGGTAACGCCCACGACTTCGCCGAGTTCGTCGACGCCTGCCACAACGCGGGTATCGGCGTGATCCTCGACTGGGTGCCGGCGCATTTCCCGACCGACGCCCATGGCCTCGGCGAGTTCGACGGCACCGCGCTGTACGAATACGCGCACCCGTTCGAGGGCTTCCATCAGGACTGGGACACCTACATCTACAACCTCGGCCGTACCGAGGTGCACGGCTTCATGCTGGCCTCGGCGCTGCATTGGCTGCGTGAGTTCCACGTCGATGCGCTACGCGTCGACGCAGTGGCCTCGATGCTCTACCGGGATTATTCGCGCAAGGATGGCGAATGGATTCCCAACCGCCATGGCGGGCGCGAGAACCTGGAGGCGATCGATTTCCTTCGTCACCTGAACGATGTGGTGGCCACCGAGACCCCCGGCGCGCTGGTGATCGCCGAGGAGTCCACCGCCTTTCCCGGCGTCAGCAAGCCGACCAGCGAAGGTGGGCTGGGCTTTTCCTACAAGTGGAACATGGGCTGGATGCACGACACGCTCAAGTACATCCAGGAAGATCCGATCCACCGGCAGTACCATCACGACAAGCTGACCTTCGGCATGGTCTACGCCTATTCCGAGCATTTCGTGCTGCCGATCTCCCATGACGAGGTGGTGCACGGCAAAGGCTCGCTGATCGACAAGATGCCGGGCGACCGCTGGCAGAAGTTCGCCAACCTGCGCGCCTACCTGTCGTTCATGTGGACACATCCCGGCAAGAAACTGCTGTTCATGGGCAGCGAGTTCGGCCAGTGGCGTGAATGGAATCATGATCGCGAGCTGGATTGGCACCTGCTCGAAGAAGCCGATCACCGCGGCGTGCAAAACCTCGTGCGCGATCTGAATCGGCTGTACAGCCAGGAGCCGGCGCTGCATGAACTGGACAGTGACCCCCGCGGTTTCCAGTGGCTGATCGGCGACGACAGGGCGAACAGCGTGTTCGCCTGGCTGCGCAAGAGTTCGACCGGCCATCCGCTACTGGTAATCGGCAACTTCACGCCGGTGGTGCGCGAGGGTTATCGCATCGGTGTGCCGGTGGATGCCAGGTGGCTGGAGGTGTTCAACAGCGACGCCGAATGCTACGGCGGTTCCAACACCGGCAACGGCGGCGGCATGCTGGCCGAGCCGGTGGAAAGTCACGGCGAGAAGGTTTCGCTGTCGCTGACCCTGCCGCCACTGGGCGTGCTGGTAATGCGACCGCAGGTCTGAAGGCTACAGCGATGACAAGCGCCGCTCGGGGCAACCTGAGCGGCGTTTTTTTACTGGAGGGCGGGGAAGCGGGGCATCTGGTCAATGCACTTTGCGGGTTTGCTTGAGTCGCTGATGTCACGGTCAAGACCACTCCAGCGAGTGCCGCGATCAACCCTGTCGTGGAGCGGGCTGCCGACTGGTCTGATGGCGAGGCTGCAGCGTCGCCCCTTGTGGGGGCGGGAGCTGCAGCCGACCCAGGTCTCAGCTCGTCTCCTGGGTAGCCGTCGGCTGCTCTGCGCCCTGGTTACTTTTACGCAGCTTCTTCGCCCGCGCCTCGAGTACCACGTAGACAAGGGTGGCGAACAGCAGGGGGATCAGGAAGTAGATCACCCGATAGCCGATCAGCCCGGCGACGATGGCTCCCTTGCTCATCTCGTCGGCGAGCATGGCCACGAACACGGCCTCGATCACGCCGAGCCCCGCGGGAATTTGGGTTACCACGCCGGCGATGCTGCTGATCATGAGAATGCCCAGCACCTCGGGATAGGCCGCCTGCCTGGACAGCATGAAGTACACCACCAGCGCCATCAGTGACCAGTTCGCCGCGCCGAGGACCAGCTGAATCAGTGCCAGGCGCAGTGACGGCAGGTGAATCTCGTGACCGCGAATGGTCCACGAACGCCGTTTGGAAAAGCCACAGAGCCCAAGGTAGACGACGCACGCCAACAACAATCCGGCGCCTAGCACGCGCAGCGCGGTGAAGCCGATTTCCCAGTTGGCTGGCGGCGTGATCCAGCCCATGACGAAGATCAACCCGGCCAGCCACATGTAGCCCAGCCAGTTGGTGAGCAGGCTCAGGGTGAATACCCTGGTGATCTGCGATGGGCGCAGGCCGAGGCGCGAGTACAGGCGAAAGCGCAGGGCGATGCCGCCGACCCAGGCACTGAGGTTGAGGTTGAAGGCATAACAGACAAAGGTGACCGGCAGGATCTGCCGCAACGGCAGGTCATGGCGCGCGTAACGCTTGCCGAGCACGTCGAAGAAGCAATAGACGACGTAGCTGCCTAGCGCAGCCGCGCCTGCCATCCACAGCGTTTCGGCGCGGTAGTTGCGCAGGGTGCTGTAGACCTCCTGCCAGTCGAGGTTGCGGGCCAGCCCGATCAACAGCCCTGCGACCAGGATGAAGAAGACGTACGTGAGAATCCTCTTGATCAATGGCCAGCGCCGACGCCAGCCGCCTTTCGCCTCGCCGTGGGTCGTGTGGCTCATCGTTGTTCTCGCTGTATGGGGGCGGGCACGCTATCGAGTGGAGGCGCATCTGCATCGAGCAGCTCCAGACGTGGCTTGTGTTTGGGGAACAGGTCCACCAGACCGGGGAAATGCCGCAGGAAATGGAAGATCAGAAATGCCAGCGGCGCGCGCCACCAGAAGCCCCGGATGATCCGTTCCAGCGGGATGCGTCGGCAGTCGGTCTGCAGCAGCTGATCGAGCCGCTCGTGCAGGTGCCGGTTGAACACGTGGTCGCGGATGATCAGGTTGGCTTCCAGATTCAGCGACAGGCTCAGCGGGTCGAGATTGCTCGAACCCACCGTCGACCATTCATAGTCGGCCAGCGCCACCTTGCCATGCAGCGGGCGCCGGCAGTATTCGTGAATCTCCACGCCGTCACGCATCAGGTAGTTGTAGAGCATGCGCGCGCCGAACTTGGCGATCGGCATGTCCGGTTCGCCCTGGAGGATCAGCCGCACCCGCACGCCACGCCGTGCGGCATTGCGGATCTCCCGTAATACGCGATAACCGGGGAAGAAATAGGCGTTTGCAATCAACAACCTGGAGCGAGCATCTCGAATCGCTTGCAGGTAATGCTGTTCGATGTCATTGCGATGCTGGTCATTGTCGCGGGTGACGAAAAGTGCTCGAGCTTCGCCGCGACTGACGCCGCCATAGCCGGGCGTCTGCTGCCGCACGCGGCGTCGCCACCAGCGATGCTGCGGCGGTTTGTTCGGCGCGATCTGGCTGAGGGCGAAATGATGGATATCCCGCACCACCGGGCCTTCGACCTGCAGCGCGTAGTCCTGCTTGGCGGCCGGGCCGAAGTCAGCCAGGTGATCGGCCGAGAAGTTGATCCCGCCGATGAAGGCGACTTCGCCATCGACCACCACGATCTTGCGGTGCATGCGGCGGAACACGTTCAGTCGGCGGCCAAGCAAACGCTTGCCCGGATCGAACATGTGAATGCGCACGCCAACCCGCGTCATCGCGCTGACGAACTCGCCGTGCAGATCGGCCGAGCCGTAACCGTCGACTGTCACGTCGACGCTGGCGCCATTGTTCGCCGCGGCGATCAGCGCCTGCTGCAGCTCGGCACCGACCTTGTCCTGAAACAGGATGAAGGTTTCCAGCAGGACCTCTTTCTTGGCCTGTGCGATGACATCGAACACGCGGGGAAAGAACTCTTCGCCATTTTCCAGCAACTGAAGGCGATTACCGTCTCTCCAGTGGTAACTCATAGGTGTATCTCCACCGCCAGGGGCAGATGATCGGACAAGTGCGTCCAGGGTTTGTTACCGAGTATTCGCGGTTTGTGACTGCTGGCATTGCGCACATAGATGCGATCCAGGCGCAGCATCGGCCAGCGCGCCGGGAATGTCTTGGCGACCTTGCCCTGGGAAACGGCGAAGACTTCGTGCAGCCCGGCGCAGCGATCTAGCGTGCGCGTGGCCTTCAATCGCCAGTCATTGAAGTCACCAGCGACCACCACTGGCGCACCCTCGGGCAGCGAGTCGAGCAGGTTGCAGAGCAGTTCCAGCTGCTGCTGGCGATGCGATTCGCGCAGGCCCAGATGCACGCAGATCGCATGGAACTCCTCGTGCCCCGGCACCTGCAGCACGCTGTGCAGCAGGCCGCGACGCTCGGGGCCGGCGATGGAGATGTCGAGGTTCTCGTAGCGGATGATGGGAAATTTCGAGAGCAGGGCGTTGCCATGGTCGCCGTCGGGATAGACCGCATTGCGCCCGTAGGCAAAATCGGTCCAGATGCTGTCGGCAAGAAATTCGTACTGCGGGGTCTGCGGCCAGTTATGAAAGCGCAAGGCGTGCTTTTCGTGCGTACCCAGCACTTCCTGCAAGAACACGACGTCGGCCGAGACGCTGCGGACCGCTTCGCGCAGCTCCGGCAAGATGAATCGCCGATTGAAGGCGGTGAAGCCCTTGTGGGTGTTCACCGTGAGAATGCGGACGGCATTGACCGCCGTAGCCATGTGCGCGTCGAGGTCGGCGCTTGCGATCGGGTGGTCTTTATCCAGAGTCAATCGATAGCTCCTTCCAGTTTTCCGGGGCTGACCTGCAGATGCTCATCCAGGCCGAGCCGATGCAGCAGTTGGCGTGCGTCGTACGGCGCACGGACCTTCACGTCGTTGTCGAAGTAGCAGTACACCTGGCGCGAGGCTCGCCGTCGCGGCTTCTTCGAGCTGATCAGCCGTGCGTCGTCGGGCTGGCTGCCGGCGTTCCAGGATTCGATCCGGCGGCGCCATTCATCCAGCGCGGCGTCGGTGTAGCCACTGGTGTAGAGCTCCTCGGCACCATGCAGGCGGATGTAGACGAAGTCGCTGGTGAGGTCTTCGTGATGCGGCCATTTGCCGGCGGTATCAGCCACTACCAGCGCTACCTGGTACTTGCGCAGAAGCTCGACGAATGCCGGATCGACGAAGCTGGCGTTGCGGATCTCCACGGCGTGGCGCATGCGCCGCTTGCGGTCTACGGACAGGTAGCTGCGGCCCTCCATGCGTGGCTCGCAGTCTCTGGCAATCGCCAGCGCCGCTTCGGTGTCGTGGGGCAGCTGGCGCAGAAAGGCTTCGAACAACGCGGGATCGAACTTGAACGACGGTGGGAACTGCCAGAGGATCGGCCCCAACTTTTCCTTGAGCCGAAAGATGCCCGAGGCGAAGAAGTTGGCCAGCGCCCCGTCGACCTCGCGCAGCCTGCGCACATGGGTGATGTAGCGCGGTCCCTTGACGCTGAAGACGAAGCCCTTCGGCGTATCGGCGTACCAGTCGGCATAGCGTTCGGGCGTTTGCAGCGAATAGAACGAGCCGTTGATCTCGATGCTGCCGACCGCCCGGGACGCGAAACGCAGCTCCTTCTTCTGCGTCAGCCCCTTGGGATAGAAGTCGCCTCGCCACGGCGCATAACGCCAGCCCGAGATGCCGATATGGATGCCAGCCATGGGCGAGCTACCTGGGATTCTGCACTGTAGTCGGGTCGCTGGCCGGGAAGGTATCGGCCACTGCCTCATCGAGAATCTGCTCCTCACTGCCCTGTGTATCGCCGCGCTGAGGCTGCAGTTCGACCTTGATCCAGCCATTCTCGCGACGGTCGAAGGCTTCGAAGGCAGCGATCACGTCGGTCATCGGCTTGACCTGGGTAAGGATCTTCGCCGGGTCGATACGCCGCGCCTGGACCATCTCGATCAGCCGCGGGATGTACTTGCGGTGGTGGCAGTTGCCCATGTTGATGGTGATGTTCTTGTTCATCGCCATGCCGATGGGGAAGGTCATCGCATCTGGCGGGTAGACGCCTATGATCGACAGCGTGCCGGCCTTGGCGATGCTCTGCACCGCCCATTCCAGCGCCTGGGAGGGAGCATCGCCGGGCTGCCAGAGCTGACCCTGAGCCGAGCTGGCGGTCGCCCCGGCGCCACAGCATCCATGTTCGGCATCCACGCCCACGGCATCGATCACCCGGTCCACACCGATACCGCCGGTGAGCCGCTTGAGCGTCTCGACGGGGTCTTCGCGATCGAAGTTGATCGCCTCCGCGCCCTGGCGCTGCGCCATGCGCAGACGATCGTCATGGCGGTCGATGGCGAACACCCGGCCAGCGCCCAGCAGCTTTGCGCTGGCGATGGCGAACTGGCCCACCGGGCCGCAGCCGAACACCGCCACGGTGTCGCCGCTACCGACCTCGGCCATCTCGGCGCCGAAGTAGCCGGTGGGAAAAATGTCGGACAACAGGATCGCCTGGTCATCGCTGATCTCCGGCGGCAGCTTCACCAGGCCGATGTTGGCGAAGGGAATCCGCGCCTTTTCGGCCTGCAACCCATGAAAGGGGCCGGTGGTCTGCGGCCCGCCGTAAAAGGAGGTGCCGGCTTCCTTGCCGTTGGGATTGGCACCGTCGCACTGGGCGAAGTAGCCCGCCCGGCAGTAGGAACAGTTGCCGCAGGCGATGGTGGAGGGGATGACGACCCGATCACCGATCTGCAGGTTGCGCACATCGGCGCCCAGGGCTTCGACGATGCCGACACCTTCGTGGCCGAGAATGGTGCCCGGCTGCATGCCGCTGACGGTGCCCCTCACGAAGTGCAGGTCGGTGCCGCAGATCGCCGATGCGGTGATGCGCACAATGGCATCGGTGGGCGCCAGGATGCGTGGTTCCGGCACGTCTTCGAAACGGATATCGCCAACGGCGTGGTAGACAACAGCTTTCATGGTCACTCCATTGGCCCGGCTCGCGGACCGGGACGGATGCTGGCGGAGCGGACGAGCAGGCTGCACGGCGGGAAAGAAGACCGGCGCGAATGTTCGGATCGAAGGCTCCGCGGGGTACTGGAATACTCGCGCGCACGACGGGATTCGCCGGGCACATCTGTTCCGACTTTTCCCGGCGTTGGCGGTTCATCTTTTTCTGGTGCGGCGAGTTCGATGCGACGTGGGCTCGCCGCTTTCTAGGGGGGTAAGGCTGCTGCGGACGACTAGGGTGACCGGCTGAAAGGCGGGAAGGGCGGTCAGGCGGGCGGCAGGCTCCAGGGCAGCTCGCCGGCAAAGGCGTCGACCAGGTAATCGATCATGACCCGGACCTTGGCCGGCGGCCGCCGGTCAGGCGGGTAGACCACATGAATGCCACCCAGCCCCATGCACGGCTGGTCCAGCTCCAGCGCCACCAGCTCGCCGCTGCGCAGGGCGGAGGCGACGATGAACTGCGGCTGATAGATCACCCCCTGGCCGCCCACGGCCGCCGCCACCAGCGCCTCGCCGTTGTTGGCGAGCAGGTCGCCGCTGACGGCGACGCGCACCTCGGCGTGCTCGCCGAAGGCCCAGTGCTTGCCCCCCGCCAGCGCCGAAAGGCTGTAGCCCAGGCAGTTGTGCTGACCGAGGTCAGCGACACTGCGCGGTACGCCCCGCTGGTCCAGATAGCTCGGCGCGGCGCACACCAATAGCGGGCAATCTGCCAGACGCCTGGCCTGCAAGGGACTGTCCTCGAGTCGGCCGATGCGCACGGCCATGTCCCAGCCACCATCGAGCAGGTCGACCTGACTGTCGGTCAGGCCCAGCTCCACCTTTACCGCCGGATGGCGGCGGCTGAATTCGGGGATCAGCGGGGCGATGAACTGCGTGCCGAAGGTCAGGGGCACGTTCATCCGTAGCAGCCCGGTGGCTTCCACCCGCTGGGAGGCGACGCTGGCTTCCGCCTCGTCGATCTCCGGGAGGATGCGCTGGCAAGCCTCCAGGTAGTTGCCGCCTGCCTCGGTCAGGCTCAGGCGGCGGGTGCTGCGATGGAAGAGCTTGACGCCCAGGCGGCGTTCCAGCGCATCCACGTGCTTGCTGGCCATGGCCGGGGACATGTCCAGGTGCCGCGCTGCTGCCGACAGGCTTCCAGCGCTGGCAGCGCGAACGAACACACGCATGCCGGTGATGCGATCGAGCATGGTATTTCTCACTATCAGTAAAAGGTGTCGCCTTGTAATGCCAGGTTCTCGCACCTCTGAGTGTAAGCCATGATGCCCGCATATCCGTTCCGGGAGTTCATGCGATGACCTCTTTCAGCTCGTCGGGCGTCGGCCAGACCATGCCGACCCTGTTCGTACCGCACGGTGCCGGCCCTTGTTTCTTCATGGACTGGAACCCGCCAACCGCCTGGAATGCCATGGCGGACTTCCTAAAGGACATCGCCGCGACCCTGCCGGCGAGGCCGACCGCCATCGTCCTGGTTTCCGGCCACTGGCTGCAGCCGACCTTCAGCGTGACCACGGCCGCACGCCCCACGCTGATTTACGACTATCACGGCTTTCCGCCGCACACCTACGAACTGCGCTATCCGGCACCGGGCGATCCGGCACTGGCCAGCCGAATCGCCGGCTTGCTCGACGGTGCGGCACTTGGCGGTCGTGAGGATGCCCAGCGTGGCTTCGACCACGGCATGTTCATCCCGCTGAAGCTGATGTTCCCGGACGCGGACATCCCGGTGGTGCAACTCTCGTTGCGCAGCGACCTCGACCCGCGGGCACACATCGAGGCCGGTCGCGCGCTGCAGGCGTTGCGCGGCGAGGGCGTGCTGATCGTCGGCAGCGGCATGAGCTTTCACAACATGCGCGGCTATGGCGACCCGCGTTTCGCTCCGATTTCGGACGAATTCGATCATTGGCTCACCGCTGCGGTCGAACTGCCGCCCGGCGAGCGAGACCGGGCGCTGCAGCGCTGGGAAGACGCTCCGGCGGCGCGCCTGTGTCATCCGCCGAGGGCCGAGGAACACCTGATCCCGCTGCTGGTGGCTGCCGGCGCAGCGGGTGATTCGAACGGACGCAAGGTCTTCAGCGACCGCGTCATGCACACCACGCTGTCAGCCTACCGTTTTGGCTGACGCGCACATTTCATCGAGGGGAACACCATGTACCGATCACAAAGCCGAATCACGGCGAGCAATCCGTCGCGCCTGATCAAGCGCCTGTGCAATCACTGGCGGCACAAGTTTCCCGTGCAGCTGGACGAGCAGGGCGGCGACATCGAACTGCCGCTCGGCCGCTGCAGCCTGCGCGCCAACGAGGGCGTGCTGGACGCAAGATTGGAGTCCAACGATCGGGCACAGCTGCAACAGTTGCAGAAAGTGGTCGCCGATCACCTGGCGCGCATGGCCGGCGACGAGCCGCTTGGCATCGCCTGGCAGACCGAAACCGGTGCCGAGCCAGCCGCACAGCCGGCCGAGAACCGCGCGCTGGATTCCAGAAGCCGCTATGGCACCGTTTCGCGGGTATTCCACTGGCTGATGGCACTGCTGATCGTCTGGCAGTTCCTCAAGCTGGGTGACCGCATCGAAGAGGGGGAGCACTGGGTCGGGCAGACGCTGGTGCCCTGGCACGTTTCCCTGGGGGCCGTGCTGCTGGTTCTGGTGCTGCTGCGCATCTTCTGGTCGGCCAGCCAGCTGAGCCGACGGCCGCTGCACGACCCGGCCACGGCCTGGCTGGTCAAGGCTGGGCACCTGGCGCTGTATGCCTGCATGGTGGCGATGCCGATCACCGGCGTGCTCTATCTGGTCGGCAATGGGTACGGTCTGAAGGTGTTCGGCCAGCAACTGGTGGAGAAGGGGCCTGAGATCGCCTGGGCGGCCTCGATCGGTGGTCTGCACTCGCCGCTGGCCTGGCTGACCGTGCTGCTGGTGATCGGGCATATCGGCGCTGCGCTGTATCACCGGCTGGTGAAGCGCGACGACATCATGCAGCGCATGCTCTAGTTCATCACTGGCTGCTCAACGCGAAGTTGGGCAGCGATTCCACCGGCTGGTTGAAGCGGAAGGGGATCGACACCATCGCCGCGCCGTAGGGCTTCTGTACCACGAAATGCAGGTGCGGGCCGGTACTGCGGCCCGTATTGCCGGACTTGCCGAGCAGTGTGCCGACTTCCACGCGCTGGCCCGGCTCGACCCGCACCGAGCCCCGGCTCAGGTGCAGATAGGCGCTGTGGGTGCCGTCGTCGTGCTCGATGCGCACATGGTTGCCGGCCGGGTCGGGCAGCCGCCCGCCCTGGCCGTCGCGAACCTTCACCACGGTCCCGGCGCGGGCCGCGACGATGGGCGTGCCCACCGGCATCGCGATATCCACCGCATAACGGCCGCTCGGCGAGTTGTGACTGAAGTCGCCGCCGGCGCCCTGGGAGATCCGGAACGGCCCTCCTTGCCACGGCAGCGCGTAGGCCGGGCCATCGACGACACCAGGCTGATCCGGCTCCGGCGAGAAGATCAGCGCATAGCTGAACGAGTGCTTGAACATGATCGGCCCGCCCGCCTGACGCTTGCTCAGCGTGGCGACGCGTACCCGGCTGTTGGCCGGCACCGTCTTGCGGATCACGCCGTTGCCGACGCCCGCCACGTTGACCATGCGCGTCAGGCGCAGCGTCACCTCCACCGGTACCTCCAGGGTATTGCTGACATCCATGGCCTTGCCGCTGCCGGCACGGTTGATGAGCAGCCGTACCGAGCCCGGTTTGTCGGTTGCTTTCGTTTGCTTGCTGGAGGCGAAGCTGGGAGCCAGCGGAGCCAGCCCGATCAGCAGCAGAAGGGGATAGATGAGCGGTCGCAGAGAGAGCATGACGTGTGATCCATCACGGAAAAGACAAGACTGCCGGCGACGAGCAGAACGAATCCGTTGGTTGTTTAAGGGGGCCGCGCTGGATTTTGGGACTGGAGTCACGCGACGAGGTTCACTGCCGCATGTCGTTTTTTCAGGTGGATTTTTTCATCGCGAGAAATGCGGATGGGACGCCTCGGCCGGCCCGAAGCGGGAGCCCACGCCGCAGCGGTGTGGGCAGCCGACAACGTCAGAACGCGACGGGCCAGGCGACGCCGCCCCGAACCCGTCAAGGTCCGGGGCGCTTCATCACTCGTCAGCCTTGATCAGTTCCAGCAGCAACAGCGAGCGGCCGGTGACGGCGTACTCGTCGTTGAAGTCGAAACGTTCCGGCCGCGCGGTGGGGTGGTTGGTGTCGATCAGGCGGTTCCAGTAGATGCCCTGGGGCACCTCGGGCAGCGTGAAATTCACCAGGTCGTGGTGCGAGTTGACGATGATCAGCAGCGTCGCATCCGAACCGGCGCGGCGGATGCCGGTCGGCTGGGCACGGCCGTCGAGGAGCATGCCCATGCAGCGGTTGTGCGCATCTTCCCACTGCTCGATGGTCATCTCTTCGGCATTCGGCGCCAGCCAGGTGACATCCTTGACCCCCAGTTCCTCGTTGTAGGCGCCGACCAGGAAACGGCTGCGGCGCAGCATGGGGAAGCGCTGACGCAGGCGGATCAGCTTGCGGGCGAAGCCCAGCAGGCCGTAGCTGTCCTCGCTGATGTCCCAGTTCACCCAGCCGATCTCGCTGTCCTGGCAATAGGCGTTGTTGTTGCCGTGCTGGGTCCGGGCGAACTCGTCACCGGCGACGATCATCGGGGTGCCCTGGGAGAACAGCAGCGTGGCGAGGAAGTTGCGCATCTGCCGATAGCGCAGCTCGTTGATCTCCGGATCGTCGGTGTGGCCTTCCACGCCGTGGTTCCAGGACAGATTGTTGTCGCTGCCGTCGCGGTTGTCCTCGTCGTTGTCCTCGTTGTGCTTGTGGTTGTACGACACCAGGTCCTTGAGGGTGAAGCCGTCGTGGGCGGTGACGAAGTTGACCGAGCTGAACGGCCGACGCCCGCGCTGGTTGTAGAGGTCGCCGGAGCCGGTCAGGCGGCTGGCGAAGTCGGCCAGCTGGCCGTCATCCCCTTTCCAGAACGACCGCACGGTGTCGCGGAACTGGTCGTTCCACTCGGCCCAGCCCGGCGGGAAGCCACCGACCTGATAGCCGCCGGGGCCGCAGTCCCAGGGTTCGGCGATCAGCTTGGTCTTGGCCAGCACCGGGTCCTGGCGACAGGCGACGAGGAAGCCGTGACGCTCGTCGAAGCCGTAGTGCTCGCGACCGAGAATGGTCGCCAGGTCGAAGCGGAAGCCGTCCACGTGCATCTCGGTGGCCCAGTAGCGCAGCGAATCGGTGACCATTTGCAGTACGCAGGGGTGGCTCATGTCCAGCGTATTGCCGGTGCCGGAATCGTTGATGTAGTAGCGCTTGTCGTCCGGCATCAGACGGTAGTAGGAGGCGTTGTCGATGCCGCGCATGGACAACGTCGGGCCGAGCTCATTGCCTTCGGCCGTGTGGTTGTAGACCACGTCGAGGATCACCTCCAAGTCGGCGTTGTGCAAGTGCGCGACCATCTCCTTGAACTCGCTGATCTTGCCGTTGGCCAGGTACTTCGGATGCGGCGCGAAGAAGGCGATGCTGTTGTAGCCCCAGTAATTGGTCATGCCCTTTTCCAGCAGGTGCTGGTCCTGGACGAAGGCATGAATGGGCAGGAATTCGATGGACGAGACGCCGAGCTTGCGGATGTAGTCGATCACTTCCGGCGTCTTGAAGCCGGCAAAGGTGCCACGCACATCGTCGGCCACAGACGGGTGGCGCATGGTGTAACCGCGCACATGGGTCTCGTAGATGATCGTCTTGTCCCAGGGCACCTGCACCGGATGGTCGCGGCCCCAGGTGAAGGCCGGGTCGATGATTTTGCACTTGGGCACGAAAGGTGCGCTGTCGCGCTCGTCGAAGCTGAGATCGCCGTCGGGATGGCCGATGGTGTAGCCGAACAGCGCTTCCGACCATTTCAGCTCGCCCACCAGTTGTTTGGCGTAGGGGTCGATCAGCAGCTTGTTGGGGTTGAAGCGATGACCGTTCTCCGGGTCGTAGGGCCCGTGCACGCGATAGCCATAGATCTGACCGGGGTGGGCGTCGGGCAGGTAGCCGTGCCAGATCTCGTCGGTGTACTCGGGCAGTTCGATGCGCTCGATCTCGGTTTCACCGCTGGCATCGAACAGGCACAGCTCCACTTTGGTGGCGTGTGCGGAAAAGATGGCGAAATTCACGCCCAAGCCGTCCCAGGTCGCCCCGAGAGGGAAGGGCAGGCCCTCGCGAATCCTGGAAGGGGTCATGACCTGTGGCGCGTGGGGCTTTTTCTTACTCATGAAAACTCCAAGGACGGATTCAGGAAGGCACAGCGAAGCGCCTGTCGGCGCGGACGGTCATTGGACCGAACCGACGCCGACAAGATTGCCTGCCGCCGGTCAGCTTTCCTTCTTTGCGCGCGGGGTACGGGTCTTCTTGATGGTTTCCGGTGTGCCGGCCTTGGCGTCGGTGTCCGCCTTGGCGGTATCAGCCTTGGCACTGGCACGGCTCGCGCGGGGCTTCACAGCCGGCGCTTCCTTGACCTTCGGTGTGGCATCGGTGGGCTTGGTGGCGGTTTTGCGCGCGCGGGTCGCCGGTTTGGCCACGGGGGCCCCTTTTTCGGCCTCGACCAGCTTGCGAGCCATCTCCCAGTGACGCTCTTCCTCGCCGTGCGGGCAGCCTTCGGACTGCCAGATCTGGTAGGCGAACTCGCGGATACGTTTTTCTTCTGCACTCATTGTTGGGATTCTCCTGTTGCTCTCGTAGACGTATGCAGGACGGCCACCGACAAGCCGTCCAGAACGCGCGCAGCCTCGAGGCTGGCTTGTTGGGATGTGACTGTCGTTCCGTCGAAAAGTCGCTCGAACTCACTACCGTCCAGCGCCTCGGGCAATGCGATACGGGTATCGCCCCAACGCTGCGCTGGAATCCGAGGTTGTCTGCTGTCGCCCAGCAGGCCGGCAGCCAGCCGCGGCACCACCACCACCAGCCATTGCCCGTCCAGTTCGCGAGCGAAGGCGAGCAGGCGCTCGGCCTGCTCGCCGCTCACCGAAAGCGGCAGATAACGGCCCTCGGTGAACAGCCGCGGAAAACGTCGACGGGCCTGCAGCGTGCGGCTGATCACCAGCTGTTTGATGCGACCGTCATGCCAGCTTTGCAGCAGCTGGTCAGGCGTTGCGGGCTGCTCGAGGCTGTTGCGGCGCGCGGCGAAGTCCACGGGGCGGCGATTGTCCGGGTCCACCAGGCTCAGGTCCCAGAACTCGGCGCCCTGGTAGAGATCCGGCACACCGGGGGTGGTCATGCGCAGCAAGGTTTGCGCGAGGCTGTTCAATGCACCGGCGGGCGCCAGCTCAGCGGCTGCGGCGGCGATTTCGTCCCGCAATGGTGCGCCTTCGGCGGCCAGCAGCAGGTGCTCCACGTATTGCCGGCAGGCGCCTTCGTAGTCGCCGTTGGGATCGCTCCAGGTGGTGCGCAGCTTGGCTTCGCGCAAGGCCTTTTCCTGCCATTGCAGAATGCGCGCGCTGTACTGCTCCATGGCGGGTCGGTCGTCAGCCTGCAGGTCGAGCGGCCAGCTGCCGAGCAGGATCTGGAACAGCATCAGCTCGTCGGCGGGCGAGGGCGCGGCGCCATCGTCCAGCTGGCGGATCTGTCCTGCTGCCAGTTCTCGCCAGTGGCGGACCTTGCCGGCGAACCAGTCGGCGCGCTCGCTGAGCACCGCGATGCGCGCACGGGTGTCCTCGCCGCGCTTGTGATCGTGGGTGGCGGTGGTCAGCAGGTTGCGCGGGAAATGCTCGACGCGTTGCAGGCATTCATCGTGAAAGACCTGCGCGGGTGCGCTGAAGTGTTGCGGGTCGAAGCCCACGTCGTTGCGCGAGAGCAGGATGCCGGAGCGGTAGCAGGCGGTGTCTTCGACGGCCTTGGCGGCCGCCGGCGAGGTCAGCTGCTGGAAGCGTGTGCAGGCGTAGCGGCGAATCTTGCGCAGGTAGCGCGGCAGCTGACGCAGGCTCTCGCCGCCCAGCCAGCGCTGCAGATGCTCCAGCAGCGGCCAGTCCGCTTCGCTCAGGGTCGTCTTCGCGCCTTCCAGCGCCTGCTGGAAGAACGGCTCGTCCGCCTCGCGCCGGCCTGACGCGGCGATATAGGTGCGGTACACCGGGAAGTGAATGATCAGCTCCAGCAGCGCTCGACGGATCGCGCCGAGGGTGATGTCGCGAGTCATCACGTCGCCCCGGGCCACCTGTAGCAACGCCTGAGCGACAGTTTCGAAATCGCCGGCCAAGGGGCCGGTCAGCACCAGCTGGCGGGCCTGGCGGGCCTCTTCCATGAAATCGGTGGTGCGCCCGCTGGTCTCGCTCCACAGCGAGCAGAGCAGCGCTTCGCCAGCCGGGTCGTGCTGCAGCAGCGACACCTGGTTCATGAACTCGTAGCCGGTGGTGCCGTCCACGCCCCAGTCGTCATGCAGTCGCTCGCCACCGGCGAGGATCTTTTCGACGTAGATCGGCACGTGATCCTGTACCGCTTCCGGCGGACGGCCGGCATTGAGCCGGTCGACACGACGGCGCAGGCGCCGGCAGTAGCCACGCGGGTCGGCCAGACCGTCGATGTGGTCGATGCGCAGGCCGTCGACCAGGCCGTCGCCGATCAGCTCGAAGATCTTGGCGTGGGTTTCCTCGAATACCACCGGCCGCTCGACGCGCAGGCCGCCCAGCTCGTTGATGTCGAAGAAGCGTCGCCAGTTGATGTCGTCGCCGGCGGTGCGCCAGCTGGCCAGTCGATAATGCTGGCGTTCAAGGAGGCCGTGCAGGCGCTTGAAGCCATCCTCGCTGGTCGAGTCGTAGCAGTTCAGCGCCTGCTCGAGCGCCTGTCGCGTTTCAGCGTCCTGCAGCTGTTCGGCCAGGTCGGCACGCAGCAGGCGAGCGGTCTGGTAAGGCGCCGGCTCGGTCTTCAGTGCATCGAAATGCTGTGCCAGCGCCCGCAGCTGCGGATGCTCGGCGGCGCGCAGTACCTCGCCGTAGCTCGGCGGGGTGATCGGGAAGCGATGCTCGTAGTGCTCGGCGTACAGGGCGCCATTGTCGATATCCAGGCGCAGTTTAACGGTGCCCTGTTGCAGCGCCTCGCCATAGTCACTGCCCAGGAAGGGCACCAGCAGCTGCCCTTCGAGCAGGGGGTCCGGCGAATTCCATTCGATGTCGAAGAACTGCGCATAGGGGCTGCGGCGACCCCATTCGAGCACGTCCAGCCACCAGGCGTTACCGGAACCACCCACGGCCATGTGGTTGGAGACGATGTCCAGGATCAGTCCCATGCCCTTGCCGCGCAGGGCCTCAACGAGACGCTGCAGCGCCGGCTCGCCGCCCAGTTCCGGGTTGATGCGGGTCGGGTCGATCACGTCATAGCCGTGCATGGAGCCCGGGCGGGCTGTGAGCAGCGGTGAAGCGTAGATGTGGCTGATGCCGAGTTCGGCGAAGTAATCCACCAGTGCGGTGGCGTGATCCAGGGTGAAGTTGCGGTGAAACTGTAGTCGCAGGGTCGCGGTAAGGTCTTTCATCGATGCGCAGCTCCACGATGGTTACGGCGTGCCTGCGCCAGGCATTTCAGGCGCCGGCGGCTGGCTTCGCCGTCGAGCAGCGTTGCACTGTCGCCGGGATAGCGGCGACGCCAGTTGGGGTGGGTTTCGACGATGCCCGGCATGTTGGTCTGTTCCTCCAGGCCGAGCGCGTCCTCGACCGGAAACAACACCAGCGGTGCGCGGGTGTGGCCGAGAAAACAGGCCGCGGCATCGACGGCTTGTTCGGCGCTCAGCAGATGATGAGGGTCTTTTCCGCCATCCTCGCAGAGCGCTCGGTTGAGCCCGGCGCGCTCATGTTCGCGGGAACGCCATTGCTGATCGCGATCGGCTTCCTGCACCTGACCGACCTTGATGCGCCAGTCGATGTCATGGCCGTTCCACCAGCCCCTCAGGGTCGGGATGTCATGGGTGGTACTGGTCGCCAGGGCCTGGTCGGAATACTGGTCGGCACGCTGAAAATGGCCGTCGTGCTGTTCGAACAGCAGTACCCGCATGCCGAGAATGCCCTTGGCGGCGAGCACGTCACGAAACCCGTGGGGAATGGTGCCGAGATCCTCGCCGAGGATCACCGCCTGATGCCGCCAGGCCTCCAGGCAGAGCAGGCGCAGCATGTCGTCGAAGGGGAAATTGAGGTACACGCCGCGCTTGGGGTCGGCGCCGGCCGGCACCACCCACAGGCGCTTGAGGCCCAGCACGTGGTCGATGCGCATGCCGCCGGCGTGGGCGAGATTGGCGCGCAGCATTTCGATATAGGCCCGGAAGCCATGCTGGCGCAGGCCCCAGGGCGAGAACGCGGAGATGCCCCAGTTCTGTCCGTCGCGGTTCATCACATCCGGCGGTGCGCCGACGCTCAGCGAAGCGAGCAGTTCGCCCTGACGGCTCCAGGCCTGGCTGCCACCGCCGTCGGCGCCGACGGCAAGGTCGGTGACCAGACCGATGCGCATGCCGGCGCTGCGCGCGGCAACCTGTGCGCGCTCGAGCCCGCGCGCCATCAGCCACTGGCCGAAGGCGTGATAGCTGACCTCGTCGGCGTGTTCGCGGGCGAAGCGTTCCACCGCCGGGCTGGCCGGGTCGCGGTAGTCCTGCGGCCAGTTGCGCCAATGCTGCGGATGGCCCTCGGCGTCACGCAGATGGTGGTGCAGCGCCTCGAAACGGCAATGGTTCTCCAGCGCTTCGCCGCCCTTGGCGCGAAAACTGTCGAAATCGGCCTGTTGCGGGTTCTCGCCCTGGCTGAAGTCGTCGAACAGCTGGCGCAGCAGGCGCTGACGCGATTGCGCCACGGCAGGCCAGTCGATCAGGTCCAGTCGCTCGAGGCGCTCCAGCTCCTCGCCGAGTCCGCACGCCTCGATGGCCTGACGCACCGGCCATTCGCCGAGAATGGAGCCCGGCGCCGCGTGCAGCACGTTGTAGAACAGTCGGCTGGAGGGCGAGTAGGGACTGTACTGATTGATATGCGCAGCGAACATGGCATGCACCGGGCTGATGCCTAGCGCGTCGGCTCCATGGGCAGCGGCATTGCGCAGCAGGGCTTCCAGCGCCTGGGTGTCGCCCAGCCCGCCGTCGCCCGGTCGGCGCAGGCTGTACAGCTGGGCCGTCAGCCCCCAGGCGTTCGGGCCGGCGAGTTGCGCAACCGTGGGGCACGAGGGCGGCGCGACCGCCACGGTCAGCTCGGTTTCGTCGATCCTCAGGCGGTGATAGCCCGGGGTGTCCGGCACATGCAGCCGTGCCTGGTCGTCCAGCGTGCCGTGCAGCACGTCGCCCTGTTCGGCCACCAGTTCGTAACGGCTGGACGGCGGGAAGTAGGCCGCCAGCTCCAGCACGGCGTTCTGGTCGCAGGTCAGCAGCGGTGGTACGCCGCCGTGGTTGTTCTGATGCGCGATGACTTTCAGGCTGGCTTCGATCTGCTGGTCGGTATCTGCCTCGAGTCCGAGGCAACCGAGCACTTCACGCAGTACTTGCGGCTCCACCCGCTGCTGACGGTTGTCGGCGTCCACCCAGTCGATGGACAACCCGGCAGCGTCAGCCAGGCGGATCAGGGCTTCGTCACTCATGCGGCTTTCTCCAGATACAGCCTGGCCATACGAGGTGCCAACTGGTCATGCGCATGCGTGGCCTCGCGGCTGGCGAACAGCAGCTCGCCGCTGATCGATGCCGTCGGAAGGGGCACGGCCTGGGCGCCGAGGTTGAGCTCCAGACGCAGCCGGCTGCCATCGCCGAGCTGCCAGCGGGCGAGCACCGCCGCTTGCGCCAGCACACGGGATTCGAGAAAGCGCGCACCCTGCAGGCGCGGTACGATCTCCCGGTGGCGGATGCCCAGCAACTCGCGATACAGCGCATACCATTCGGCATGCCCAGGTTCCTGGCGGGCGCTGAAATCCGGGCGCGAATTTTCGAAGGTGGAAACCGCGTTGGGGTCGGGAATGCGCTCGCGGGTGGCTTCGTCGGCAAACTCGGCGAACTCGGCGAACTCGTTGCGCCGCCCTTCGCGCACTGCATCGGCCAGTTCGCCGTGGTGGCTGGTGAAGAACAGGAATGGTTGGCGCGCCCCCCATTCCTCGCCCATGAACAACAGCGGCACCATGGGCGACAGCAGCAGCACGGCGGTAGCGGCACGCAATGCATCGGCATCGGCCAGGCTGACCAGGCGTTCGCCGAAGGCGCGGTTGCCGGTCTGGTCGTGGTTCTGCAGAAACAGCACGAAGGAGGTCGGCGACAGGTGGCCGCTGGGTTCGCCGCGCGCCTCGCCGCGGCGGTTGTTCTGGCCCTGGTAGATGAATCCCTCACCAAGAAAGCGCGCGAGTTTCGCCGTCGCGTTCTGGCAGTAGTCGGCGTAATAGCCCTGCTGCTCGGCAGTTAGCAGGGTGTGCAGCACGTTATGGCCGTCATCGTTCCACTGCGCGGTGAAGCCCTGATCAAGCAGGCTGGCGCGGTTGTCCTCATTCTCCAGCACCAGGTGGACATGGCGACAAGGCTCGATGGCCGCGTGCACACGCTCGGCCAGTTCCAGCAGGAAGCTGCGGTCGGTGATCGCATGCACGGCGTCGAAACGCAGCCCGTCGAAGCGATAGTCCATCAGCCACATCAAGGCGTTGTCGATGAAGAAATCGCGCACCTCGCGGCGGCGGAAATCGATGGCGTCGCCCCAGGGGGTCTGCTGATCGTGGCGAAAGAAATGCTTGGCGTAGCGACGTAGGTAGTTGCCGTCCGGGCCGAAGTGGTTGTAGACCACATCGAGAAACACCATCAGCCCCAGGCCGTGGGCGGTATCGATCAGGTGCTTGAGCTCTTCCGGGCTGCCGTAGGCGGCTTCCGGCGCGTAGGGCAGCACGCCGTCGTAGCCCCAGTTGCGGTCACCGGGAAACTCGGCGATCGGCATCAGCTCGATGGCCGTGACACCCAGCTCGGCAAGATCGGACAGGTGCTTTTCCATGGCCGCGAAGCCGCCGTAGAGGCCGACATGCATTTCATAGAGCACCGTTTCGTGCCAGGGCCGCCCCTGCCATTCGCTGTTGCGCCACAGATAACCATTGCCGGTGTCGACCACCAGACTCGGTGACTGAATGTCACCGGCCTGTCCGCGCGAGGCCGGGTCCGGCACCTGGAGTTCATCGTCGATGAGAAAGCGGTAAAGGGTTCCGACGCCGTAAGGCGCATCGATGCTGTACCAGCCATCTTCGGCGGCGGTCATCGGCAGCGTTTGTGCGCCTACGACAATCAGGCTGACGCTTCGCGCGTCGGGTGCCCAGAGGCGGAAGCGGGTGGTCCCGCTATCCAGCAACTCCGGACCGTGATGCGCAATATAGGCACGCTGCTTCTGCATTGATCACTCTCTTCAGATGGTTAGATGAACCTCGCGGCGCTCCGTGAGCAGCTGCCGGTAGAGCAGGTCATATGGCTCGATCGCATGACGCCAGAAGAAGCCGGCCGCCATGGCCCGGCAGCGCATGGCGCCGAGCAGTTCAGGGTGGTGATGCACCGCCAGGGCGCGCTGTACGGCCTGGCGATAGCTGGCCGCGTCGGGTGCATCGAACAGGAAGCCGGTGATGCCGTCCTCGATGGAGTCCGCCAGCCCGCCGGTACGCCGGGCGATGGGCAGCGAGGCGTAGCGCTGGGCGTACATCTGGCTCAGGCCGCAGGGCTCGTAGCGTGACGGCATGAGCAGGAAGTCGCTGCCGGCGAACAGACGGCGCGCGTCGGTCTCGTTGAAGCCGATGTGCGCTCCGACCTGTCCGGGATACTGCTCGGCCAGCTGACGGACCTGCGCTTCGATCTGCCTCTCGCCCTGGCCGAGGATGGCCAGCTGACCGCCACCTTCGACGATGGCATGGGCCACATCGAGGGTCAGGTCCACGCCTTTCTGATACGCCAGGCGCGAGACCACGGCGAACAGCGGAGCGTCGCGCTTCTCCAGCCCGAACGCGTCCCGCACATAGGCGGCATTGGCCTGCTTGCCGGCCCAGTCACGGGCACTGAAGCCGCTGACGAGGTAAGGGTCGCTCTCCGGCTCCCAGCTTTCGTCGATGCCGTTGAGCAAGCCGCTGAGCAGACCCTGGCGGGCCTTCATGCTGAGGAACCCTTCCATGCCGCAGCCGAACTCCGGCGTGGTGATCTCCCTGGCGTAGGTCGAGCTCACGGTGGTGACGTGATTGGCATAGGCGATGCCGGCCTTGAGCAGCGACAGCTTGCCGTAGAACTCCATGCGCTCCGGGTCGCTGGCCTCGCCGGGAATGCCCAGCAGGCGCCGCTGGGACATGTCGATATTGCCCTGATAGGCGAGGTTGTGGATGGTGAACACGCTGGGCGTCGACAATCCGCGCCAGTGCATGTACGCCGGTGCCAGACCTGCCGGCCAGTCATGGGCGTGGACCAGCTCTGGCGCCCAGCTGATGCAGGCGGTGCCGGCGGCGATCTCGGCAGCGGCCAGGCCGAGGCGGGCGAAGCGGACCGGGTTGTCCTGCCAGTCGTTGCCGTGTCCGTCGACGTAGGGTGAGCCATCGCGCTCGTAGAGTTCAGGGCTGATCAACACGTAGATGATCAGGCCATCCGGCATGTCGATGCGGCCGATGCGGCAGCCGGGTAGCTCGGCGTAACCGCTCAGCGAACCGACAATGCGGATAGGGTGGCCGCTGTTGATCACTTGCGAATAACCGGGAATCAGCACACGCACATCGTGGCGTGCGCCAAGTGCTCGCGGCAGGGCGGCGGACACGTCGGCGAGCCCGCCGGTCTTGACCAGGTCGGTCAGTTCGGAAGTCACGAACAGGATCTTGCGTTTGTCATCGTGGCTACTGCGAATCTGCAGAGCAGGGCGAGCAACCGGGGGTACAGCGGGTTGGGCCTTCGGTAGCCCGAGAGGCCGGGCGTTCACAGCGGCAATACTCATCACGATCTCCCCAAAAGCCCCGGCGTTGCCGGTGCCTGCTACGAGCATATTTCTGCTATGCAACGATCTGATGACCGCCACATACAATGAACACGACCAGGCAAAAAGATTGTTAGGAGCTGCCGAGAGGGCAGGTAGAGCTGCGCCGGCCCTACTGGAAACCAGACCCCGCATCGCGGTAGAAGTTCTTAATATAGAGTAGAACAAAAACCAGCGCTGGAACTCACAGCAGGCCAACCCGCTCCGAATAAAAAACCTCAACGAAATAGCCCCTTCGATGGGCGGAGCAAAAAACATGCAAGAGATCGAACGAGTCGTGGCATTCCTGCAGCGCGAGGAACTCAAGCTGACCACCGCGGAATCCTGTACCTGCGGTTTGATGGCCTCGCTGCTGGGTGACATCCCGGGCTGCGGCCAGGTGCTCGACAGCGGGTTCGTCGTCTACTCGCCGAAAGCCAAGAACCGCCTGCTCAACGTGGATTTCGAGACCATCGAGAAATTCGGCCTGACCAGCGAAGAGGTGGCCCGTGAGATGGCCATCGGTGCACTGAACGCCAGTGTCGCCACGCTGGCAGTGGCCAATACCGGCGTGGCCGACGACCATCAGGAGGATGAAGGCGGCACGCAGTGCTACGCCTATGCACTGATGCGGGGCGAGCGACAGGTGGTGGTGAGCGAAACGGTGCAGTTCGACGGCGACCGCGTCGAGGTTCGCAAGCAGGCGGCGCGGCACGGCCTGACCCAGCTGGAGAGCAGGTATGCGCAGCTGGTGGAGAAGCTCGAGCAGGGTGAAGGCGCCTGACGCCTACACCGGAGGCTGGCGTTCCGGCTCGACGTGCTGTGGCTGCGACATATCGACGCGCTGCTTGTGTCCGACGCTCAGGTCGGCCCGGACTTGCGGCAGCGAATGCGGATACTGCCGCTGGATGAAGCCCAGCAGGTTCTCGCGGATGTGGCAGCGCAGGTCCCAGTTGCGTGACGAGTCCGGGGAGCTGACCAGGGCGCGCAGCTGGATGGACTTCTCGCTGGCATCGGTCACCTGCAGCACGCAGACCCGGCCATCCCACAATTCCGGTACGTCCTTGCAGAGCCGCCGCAGCTCCTCGCGCAGCGGCTCCAGAGGCAGGCTGTAGTCGGCCCAGAGAAACACCGTGCCGATCAGGTTCGAGCTACGACGGGTCCAGTTCTGGAAAGGCTTTTCGATGAAATACTGCAGCGGCACGACCAGCCGGCGGTCGTCCCAGATCCGCACCACCACGTAGGTGCCGGTGATTTCCTCAATGCGGCCCCATTCGTTCTCGACGATCACCACGTCATCCAGGCGGATCGGCTGGGTCATGGCGATCTGCAGTCCGGCGATCAGGTTGGCCAATACCGGCCTCGCGGCAAAGCCCACCGCAAGCCCCGCAAGCCCCGCCGAAGCCAGCAGGCTGGCACCGAACTGGCGTGCGCCGGGGAAGGTCATCAGCATCGCCGCGGCACCGATCAGCAGGACGAAGAACGCCAGGGTCCGCAGCAATACCCGAGATTGCGTCTGGATCTGCCGGGCACGCAGGTTGTCGACCACATCCACCGGGTTGCGCAGCTGGATGAACTGCTGAAGCCCGCGCAGCAGGCGCATCACCAGCCAGGTCAGGGTGCCGATGATCAGAAGCGTGGTCACATGCCGTGCGCCGTCGATCAGCAGCAGGTCATCAGGCGCCGAAGTCCAGACGCCCTGCAGGCCCATCAGTGGCAGCAGTGCGCGAATGGGCTTTTCCAGCTGTTCGGACAGCTCGCGGGTGAACAGGAAGGCCCGCGCCAGGCGCAGCATCAGAGCGGTCAGCAGACGGCCGAACAGACTGAGGATAAGCACCACGAACAAGGCTGCAGCGAGCGTGCGCAGCGCTGGCTGGCTGATGTACTGGTCCCATTGCAAGAGATAGGCGGGCAGTTCGATGGCGGGGGGCTCCGGTTAACCGTTCGTCAGGGCCAGTGACAGGCTGTGTCTGGCAAAAGTTCAGGCCGTTGCGCCTGGGGGCGCGCCGGTCGGGTAGGGGGAACTCTTGCTGGCAGGGTCTCTCACAAAACCAAGCGGGCCACCTTCGCCCCCCGACTTTTCCAGACCTGAGGAGTGATCCCATGCAAAGTGCACAGACCGGCAACGACGTCCGTACCGAACGCCTCATCGAGTGGCTGCGCGATGCGCATGCCATGGAAGCGCAGGCCGAGACCATGCTGAACAAGCAGGCCAGCCGTATCGAGCATTACCCCGAACTCAAGGCGCGGATCGAGCAGCACATCACCGAGACGCAGAACCAGGCCAAGCTGATCGAAGGCTGCCTGCAGCGCTACGACAAGTCCTATTCCGGCCTCAAGGACCTCGGCGGCAAGATGATGGCGATGGGGCAGGCCATGGGCGGCATGATGGTCAATGACGAGATCGTCAAAGGCGCGCAGATGGGCTACGTCTTCGAGAATCTCGAAATCGCCTCCTACAAGATCCTGATTGCCGCCGCCGAAGCGGTCGGCGACATGCAGACCAAGGAAGTCTGCGAGCGCATCCTGGTGGAAGAGGTCGCCATGGCCGACTGGCTGCGCGACCACCTGGCGGAGCTGACCCAGGCCTACCTGACCCGCGCGCTGGAACCCAACGTCGAAGCCAAGCGCTGAGACGGCTTGCCTGATTGCCCGGCCACCTCGGCCGGGCCTTCCCCATCCTCTTTCGCAGGGCCGTTGCAGGACCGCAAACGGCCGTGCCTGTCCGTCGGGAGCCGTCCATGAGACCACGACCGCTCGTCAAGACCCTGACCTTCGCCGTGCTGCACTTCGCCACGGCTTTCATCGTCGTTTATGCGCTGACCGGAAGCGTCGTCATCGGTGGCGCCGTCGCCCTGATCGAGCCGCTGTGCAACACCGTGGTGTTCTACCTGCACGAACGCGCCTGGCAGCGATTCGGCCGGCAGAAGGCGACCCACTCCCACAGCTACGGCCACGATGTGTTCCTCAAGTACATGGGCCGGGGGCAGGCCGCCGGGGGCCGAGCGGCGCGTACGCCGCGCTGAGCCGGGTCACTCCGTGCGCACGCTCCGATTCGTTTCGGCGGGCAGCGTGCTGAGGGTGGCGCACATTTCGATGCGCAGTTCCTGAGCCAGACGCACCAGGTTGGCCGCGTCGCGGCATTGGTCGTAGGAGATGCCGAGAACGGTCAGTTCCTCATCTGGCGGTTCATGGTAGAGGCGCACGCTGAGCGAACTGTCGGAAGCATCGCGGCATTCACACTGAAACGGCCGCAGGTAGGTGTGCAGGATGGCTTCGATCTTGAACAGAGGAAGACGCGTATTCATAAATCCTCCCTAGCAAAGGAGGTGACTAAAGCGCAGTACAGCATCCGCTGCGCACCCCTGGCGTTCCGACGTCCTTCAACCGTAGCAGCACTGTTCGCCTTGTAAATGCGGCGATATGTCCATTGAGCGGATTAAGTCGCCCAGGCGCTCTAGCTAGCCTTTTCAGACCAGTGCCGCTTATCGGAACCCGTCGGGCGGACCGGTCGCCGCCCCCCTGAACTCATACCAGCGGGGGATGACCAAATTAAGTAACAGCCATGACTACCCAGCCTACGCGGAGATCCCACATGAAAAGACTGCTGCTCAGCGCAATGCTCAGTGCAATGGTTGCGGCGCCTGCGATGGCGCAGTTTCCCGCCGGCACTCCGCGTGACGATACCGGGTCACGTCCGAGCCCGATGGGCAACCCCACGCCGCAGGAAGAAGTGGAAACCCGCAAGGATCACAAGGGCCGTACCGTGACCGAAGACGGCCAGCTGGTGGCGCCACAGCCGGGCAGCGAGGAACCTTCAACCGATCCGGACCGGCATTCGGCGCCGGGCGGCCCCAACGACACTTCCACCGACGCCGGCAAGCTGGAATAGCCGCCGGCATAGCTCGCGGAGGTTGGCCATGGCGCTCGAAGATTACCAACGCATGCGTGACTTCGCCGCCACGCCGGAACCCGCCGGCAAGGCACGGCCGAAGTCCCGCAAGAGCCAGGCACTGCAGTACTGCATCCAGAAGCACGACGCCACGCGTCTGCATTACGACTTCCGCCTGGAACTGGACGGCACCCTGAAGAGCTGGGCGATTCCCAAGGGGCCAAGCCTGGACCCTGGCGTGCGCCGGCTGGCCGTACACGTGGAAGACCACCCGCTGGAGTACGCCACCTTCGAAGGGAACATCCCCGAAGGGCATTACGGTGCCGGCGACGTGATCGTCTGGGACCGTGGCGTGTGGACACCCCAGGGCGACCCGCACGAGGGCTATCGCAAGGGCAAGCTCAAGTTCAGCCTGGAAGGCGAGAAGCTTGCCGGCAGCTGGAACCTGGTGCGCACGCAGATGGACGGGAAGAAGGAGCAGTGGTTCCTCATCAAATCCCGTGACGAGGCGGCGCGCGAGGAGAGCGAGTACGACATCGTCACCGCCGAGCCCGACAGCGTGCTCAGTGACCGCACCCTGGTGCCGCGCAAGCGCGGCGCGAAGGCCCGCGTGGCCGAAACCCCGCCTGCGCCAGTCAAGGCGCCCGCCAAGAAGCGGACACCGGCCAGGCGAAAGGCAAAGGTCGCGCTCGAGGGGGCGGTTCCGGCCGAGCTACCGGAGCATTTCAAACCGCAGCTGGCCACCCTGGTCGATACGGTACCGGGCGGGGACTGGCGGTACGAAATCAAGTTCGACGGCTACCGGATGCTCGCGCGCATCGACTCTGGCGAGGTCAGGCTGTTTACCCGCAACGGCCACGACTGGACGGCGAAGATGCCCCAGCAGGCCGCGGCGCTTGCGGGACTCGGGCTCGAGTCCGGGTGGCTGGATGGCGAGGTGGTGGTGCCGAACGAGGAGGGCACGCCGGACTTCCAGGCCTTGCAGAACGCTTTCGAGGCGGGGCGCAGCGGCAGCATTCTCTATTACCTGTTCGACATGCCTTACCTGAACGGCATGGACCTGCGCGAGGTGGCGCTGGAGCAGCGCCGCGCAGCGCTGCGCGAGGTGCTGGAGCGCAGTGACAGCGAGCTGCTGCGCTTCTCCGAGGACTTCACCGAGCAGCCGGACAGCATTCTGGAAAGCGCCTGCCAGATGAAACTCGAAGGGCTGATCGGCAAGCGCGCTGGCAGCACCTACACCTCGCGACGCAGTAGCAGCTGGGTGAAGATCAAATGCAGCAACCGGCAGGAATTCATCATCGTCGGCTATACCCAGCCGAAGGGTACCCGCACCGGTTTCGGCGCGCTGCTGCTCGGCCTGCACGACGACAACGGCGAGCTGCGTTACGCCGGCAAGGTCGGCACCGGCTTCAACCATGCAACGCTGCAGAGCCTGCACAAGAAGCTGAAGAAGCTGGAAACCGATAAAAGCCCGCTGGCAAAGGCACCCCCAGCAGCCGATGCACGTGGCGCGCAGTGGCTAAAGCCGGAACTGATGTGCGAAGTCGCCTATGCCGAAATGACCCGTCAGGGTGTGGTGCGCCACTCGGTGTTCCACGGCCTGCGAACCGACAAGCCGGCCGAGGCCATCACCCACGAGCGGGCCAAACCAGTCGCCAGGGCAAAGCCGAACGTCGCCGCCAAGGCCGATGCCCTCGGCAGCGGTCGGATCAAGATTTCCAACCCCGAACGGGTCATCGACCCCAGCAGCGGCATCACCAAGATCGAACTGGCCCGCTTCTACGCGCAGATCGCCCCCTGGGCGCTGCCGCAATTGCAGAACCGGCCGCTGGCGCTGGTCCGCGCGCCTGAAGGCATCACTGGCGAGCTGTTCTTCCAGAAGCACGCCGACAAGCTGGCCATCCCGCATATCACGCAGCTGGACCCGGCGCTCGATCCGAAGCACGGCGCGCTGCTGGTGATCGACAGCGCCGAGGCGCTGGTCGGCGCCGCGCAGATGGGCTCTATCGAGTTGCACAGCTGGAACGCCGTGGCGCCCGATCTGGAGCACCCTGACCGCTTCGTGCTGGACCTCGACCCCGATCCGGCCCTGCCGTGGAAGCGCATGCTCGAGGCGACCCAGCTGACCCAGACACTGCTGGACGAGATCGGCCTGGCATCGTTTCTCAAGACCAGCGGCGGCAAAGGGCTGCACATCGTCGTACCGCTCGACCCCGTGCATGACTGGAGCGAGGTGAAATCCTTCAGTCAGGCGATTGCCAGGCACCTGGCAAAACTCCTGCCCTCCCATTTCTCCGCGGTCAGCGGGCCGAAGAACCGGGTCGGGCGCATCTTCATCGACTACCTGCGCAACAGCCGTGGCGCCAGCACCGTCGCGCCGTACTCGGTACGCGCCCGCGAGGGTCTGCCGGTTTCCGTACCCATCCACCGCGACGAGCTGGCGGACCTCAAGGGCGCCAACCTGTGGACGGTGCGCAACCTGCTGGAACGCCTGCAGGAACTGGATGACGACGACCCCTGGGCGGCCATCGGCAAGACCCGCCAGCGCCTGACCAAAAAAATACGCGACCGCCTGAACGCCTGATGCGGCGACTGGGCCCGCATCGGCATTCCGCCAGTGCGCACGCAACTATCAGAGGAGGCAGCATGAGTGACATGACAGTCGGAGATTACCTGGTCGAGCGGCTTTACCAGTGGGGCGTGCGGCGCATCTATGGTTATCCCGGCGACGGCATCAACGGCGTGCTCGGTGCGCTGAACCGGGCGGGCGGCAAGATTCGCTTCATTCAGGCTCGGCACGAGGAGATGGCCGCCTTCATGGCCTCGGCCGATGCCAAGTTCGGCGGTGGGTTGGGTGTCTGCCTGTCCACGTCGGGGCCGGGCGCCTCACACCTGCTGACCGGGCTGTACGACGCGCGTCTGGATCATGTGCCGGTGCTCGCGATCGCCGGGCAGCAGGCCCGCACCGCGCTGGGCGCGCACTATCAGCAGGAGATCGACCTGCCGGCGATGTTCAAGGATGTCGCGGGCGCCTTCGTCCAGCAGGCCAGCGCGCCGGCACAGGTACGCCACCTGGTGGATCGGGCCATTCGCAGCGCAATCGGCGAGCGCAAGGTCGCCGCCATCATCCTGCCCAACGACCTGCAGGAGGCGCCCTACAGCGAGCCGCCGAGGACTCACGGTGCCGTGCTTTCCGGTATCGGCTACAGCCGGCCGAAGATCGTTCCCTATGACGCGGACCTGCAGCGCGCCGCCGAGGTGCTCAACGCCGGCAGCAAGGTCGCCATTCTGGTCGGCGCTGGCGCGCTGCAGGCCACCGACGAGGTCATTGCCGTGGCCGAGACGCTGGGCGCCGGCGTGGCCAAGGCGCTGCTGGGCAAGGCGGCAGTGCCCGATGATCTGCCCTGGGTCACCGGTTCCATCGGCCTGCTCGGCACCGAGCCCAGCTACAAGCTGATGAATGAATGCGACACGCTGCTGATGATCGGCTCGGGCTTTCCCTATTCCGAGTTCCTGCCGGAGGAAGGTCAGGCCAGGGGTGTGCAGATCGATCTCAAGCCCGACATGCTGAGCATCCGTTACCCCATGGAGGTGAATCTGCACGGCGAGGCCGGCGAAACGTTGCGCGCGCTCTTGCCGCTGCTGGAGAAGAAGAGCGATCGCAGCTGGCAGCAACAGGTCGAAGCATGGCGCGCCGATTGGGACCGCACGCTGGAAGAGCGGGCAATGGCGGCCGCCGACCCGATCAACCCGCAGCGTGTGGCCTGGGAACTGTCGCCGCGCTTGCCGGAGCGGGCCATCATCACCAGCGACTCCGGCTCCTGCGCCAACTGGTATGCCCGCGATATCCGCATGCGGCGTGGAATGATGGGGTCCCTGTCCGGCGGGCTGGCCTCCATGGGCGCCGCGGTGCCCTATGCCATCGCCGCGAAGTTCGCCCATCCGGACCGCCCGGTGGTGGCTTTGGTCGGCGACGGCGCCATGCAGATGAACAACATGGCCGAGCTGATTACGGTGGCCAAGTACTGGAGCCAGTGGCAGAACCACCAGTGGATCTGCTGCGTGTTCAACAACCAAGACCTCAACCAGGTGACCTGGGAGCAGCGTGTGATGGAGGGCGATCCGAAATTCGAGGCTTCGCAGAATCTGCCCGACGTGCCGTATCACCGCTTCGCCGAGCTGATCGGGCTGCAGGGCATCTTCTGCGACCGCGAGGACCAGGTGGCCGCCGCCTGGGAGCAGGCACTGGCCGCCGATCGCCCGGTGCTGCTGGAGTTTCGTACCGATCCCAACGTGCCGCCGCTGCCGCCGCACATCAAGCTGGAGCAGGCCAAGGCCTACGCCTCGGTGCTGCTGCATGGCGATCCGGACCAGGCCGGCATCATCAAGCAGACCGCCAAGCAGGTGCTCGGCTCGATCCTGCCAGGACACCGCAAGGACAAGCGCTGAAGCCGCCTTCAGCAGGCGGCACAGGCCCGGCGCTAGGGCTGACCGTTGCCGCCGGAGGCGCCGAACACCTGGCCGGTTACGTAGCTGGCCTCGGTGGACGCCAACAGCACGTACAGCGGGGCGATTTCGGCCGGCTGGCCCGGGCGGCTCATGGGCGTATCGCCGCCGAAGCGCTGCAGGTTCTCCATGGTCTGCCCACCGCTGACCTGCAGGGGCGTCCAGAACGGTCCGGGCGCCACGGCGTTCACCCGGATGCCTTTGTCGATCAGCTGCTTGGCCAGCCCCTTGCTGAAATTGGTGATTGCCGCCTTGGTCAGTGAGTAATCCAGCAGGTTGGCAGGTGGGTCGTAGGTGGTGACCGAGGAGGTGTTGATGATCGAAGCGCCCGCCGGCATATGCGGCACGGCGGCCTTGGTGATCCAGAACATGGCATAGAGATTGGTCTTGAGCGTCCAATCGAACGCCTCGTTGGAAATGTCGAGGATCGATTGCTCGCTGCTCTGTCGCGCGGCGTTGTTGACCAGAACGTCCAGCCCGCCCAGTTCCTCCACCGCCTTCTGGACCATCGAACGACAGAAGGCCTCATCGCGGATGTCACCGGGCAGCGCCACCGCCTTGCGTCCGACGTCGCGGATCAGCGCCACCACTGCCTGTGCATCCGGCTCCTCGTCCGGCAGGTAACCGATGGCGACATCGGCGCCTTCGCGGGCAAAGGCGATCGCTGCGGCACGCCCGATACCCGAGTCTCCGCCGGTGATCAGCGCCTTGCGCCCGGCAAGCCGGTTGGAGCCGCGGTAGCTCTTTTCGCCATGATCCGGCGGTGGCTGCATGTCCCGCGCAAGGCCGGGCCAGGGCTGCGACTGCTTGTCGAAGGGCGGTTGCGGATGCAGAGCCTTGGGATCGCGCAGCGGTGCGGGCGCCGCCTGCGGCGTGGCGTCGGCATCAGCGGCCTGGGCAAAGCCCGGCAACACCATGCCGGCGGCGAAGGTTGCGGCCGCACCCTGGATGAGCTTGCGTCGGGAGCTGTCATGGTCGTCGGAATGCATGGGAAATCCTGCAGCTGTTGCGGCGTTGGCCGTCCATCGGTCGAGGCTCGCGTTGAATTAGGCCGACGGCGTCCCTGGGCGGCATGCCACGTGCGTTACGCAGGGATCCGCCAGTGCGGTGCCCTGCAGAAAGGCTCAAAGCGAGCGGGCGGCCAGGGGTTCGATGGCGGGGCCGTGGATGACTTCGCCATCCGCCTGGAAGATCGAGCCGTGGCAGGGGCAGTCCCAGGTCCGGTCGGCGTTGTTCCAGGTCACGCTACAACCCATGTGGGTGCAGGCCGCGGACACGGCATGCAGGGTGCCGGCATCGTCGCGCCACACCGCGAGCTGTTCATCGCCGCGGGTGATTACGCCGCCTTCGCCCGGGCCGATGGCATCGAGGTCGTCGACCCTGGTCTGGCTATCGCTGCTCTGATTGAAGTCATCAGGGGAGGGACGGTTGGGGTCGTAGAGCTGCTTCCACGGGCAGCGGCCGGTGATGATCTGGCGGGCCATGCCCAGCCCGACGGCGGTGCCGTTGCTGATACCCCAGCCGTTGAAACCGGTGGCCACGAACAGGCCGGGGGATTGTTCCGGGTCCGGCTCGCCGGCATAGGCGACCCGGTCGGCGGTGTCGTAATCCTCGTTGCACCAGCGCCAGACGGCCTCACCCACTGGCAGGTGGCCGCGTGCCCAGTGTTCGAGTTCGATGAACCGCCTGGCGACGTCTGCGTCCTGGCCGGTCCTGAAGCGCGGACCGAGCACGATGAACAGCGGCCCCTGGTCATCACGGCCCATGCGGATGGAATGAGTCGGCTCGTCGACGCCGATGAACATGCCGTCCAGATGCGCGCCGTCCTGCGGACGAAAGGCCATGGCCACGTGGCAACGCGGCTGGGTCGGGCTGACGAGGTCTACCGGCGTTTCCACCGGCATGTGCGTAGCGAGTATGACCTGATCGGCTTCCACACTTCCGCCATCGAAGCCAACCTGCCAGCGCCCCTGGCGCTCGAAGCTCGTCGCGCGGGTGTGCTGATGGATGCGCCCGCCGCGGGCGTGCAGCGAGTTGGCCAGGCCGATCAGATAGCGTGTCGGGTTGAACTGGGCCTGATCCGGAAACTCCAGTGCGCCGGCGGTGGCGAAGGGCAGGGGCGGCTGGTCGATGACCCGTGCGGCGAAGCCCAGGCGGCGCGCCGCTTCGGCTTCATCGTCGATGGCTGGGCGCCAGTCCGCCGAGCACGCATAGGCGTAGGCGGACTGACGCTGGTAGTCGCAATCGATGGCGTGCTCGGTGACCCAGTGACGAATACGCTCCACGGCTTCGCGGTTGGCGTCGGCGTAGCACTGCGCCAGTTCCTGGCCGAAGGTATCGATCAGGTAGCGATAGATCAGCGCATGCTGGGTGGTGACCTTTGCGGTGGAGCGCCCGGTGACCTGTCCGCCGACCTCGCGGGCTTCGAGCACCACGACGGACTTGCCGGCTTCGCATAGCGTCATGGCGGCGCTCAGCCCGACGATGCCGGCGCCGACCACCACCACGTCGCATTCGCTGTGGCCGGTCAGGCGCGGAAAGTCGCCACGCGGCGCGCTGGCGCTCCAGCAGCAATCAGGGGTTGCGGATAGGGCAGGCATTGGCGGGTCCTCCTCACGGGTGGCATAGCCTGTAGAGCGGACCTGCCCGACCGGGTTCCGACCATCGGGCGGTTGGCGATCGAGGCACCGCCGTCACCGGCGCGTGCCCGGGAGAGCGCGACGGTGCGCCGACCTCTCAAGCGCAATGGGTTCGCCCGCAAAAAGGTGCCCCGCGGACGGAGCGCAACCTGATGGAATCTGTACGGGATTGGGCGTAGCGCGCGTTGGGGACCGAACATGCACAGGATTAAGCCGCCATCCGTCCGAACGCCGCTTCGTCTGCACCGAACAGGCAATACTTGCTCCGCGGCGCCAAGCAAAACAGTCGGCGCGTTGAGGGAGTGGCAGCGGCAGGGACACGCCAGATAGGGTCAGCATGATGTCGGCCGACGACGACTTTCAAAGGAGTGTTCCCTATGTTCTCGCATAAACCGCTGATCGCTTGCTTTCTATTCGGCTCGCTGCCGGCACTGGCGCTGGCACAGACCGCCGCCACCCAGACCGGAAATGACAACGAAATCATTCTCGAGCAGAACGGCTGGAACTCGGCAAGCCAGGTGCAGCAAGGGGATCGCAATTATTCGCGGGTCAGGCAGGACGGCGGTGACAATCGGGTGCAGACGAACCAGCTCAATCTCGACAATTGGACTGAAGTGGTGCAGAACGGATCGTCCAACCAGGCAAGCGTCATTCAGATCGGAGATATCTACGCCGGACATTCGGCATCCATCGTTCAGCTTGGGACGGACAACCTCGCCGAGGTCAGTCAGATGGATGGCAATGGCGCACAGGCGAACATTCACCAAGAGGGGGCGGGCAATGTTCACCGGGTTACGCAGCTGTATTACATGAACGAGGCCGACAGCCGCTCCGTTGGCACGAACAACCTGACCGAGATCAGTCAGGAGTGGGCCGGCAGCGCCCGTACCGACCAGCTCGGCAACAACAACCGGATCACTATCGAGCAGGGTTTCCTGCCTTATGGCGGATTGGTCTCGGTGTATCAGGACGGCGGCTCGAATGAAGCGGCGGTCAACCAGCAAGGCGGGCGCTACTACGTCGGCCAGGTCGAGTTGAGACAGCTCGGTAGCGCTAACCGCGCGCAGGTAACGCAATGGGCCGGTTTCAGTAGCTTCACCTTCACCCAGGAGGGTAGCGGCAACGAACTGAACGCCCGGCAGGCGACCCGTGACGGGATCATTCGAGGCAATACGGTTGGCAACGACAACCGCGTCAATATCGACCAGAGCTATGACAGCCCGGTGCTCGACATCGCCCAGAACGGTTCGGCCAACGAAATCGATGTGGTGCAGCATACCCCCTACAGCACCGTGTCAATCGCCCAGACTGGCGATGGCAACGTCGCGCTGCTGAATCAGACGACACAGTTCGAATTCCCGGTGCCCGCCACGGCCATCATCCAGAACGGCACCGGGAATAGCGCGTCGATCACACAGCGCTATTGAGGCGTCAGCGGGCGCAACCGATGGGCGGTCGCACTTCGTTTTCAGTGGTCCATGCAGTCCGGACCCTGACGCAGGTAGGTGGTTTCGTGGGTTTCGCCTTTGGAGTCCACGTACGTCATCCTGGCCTGCACGATCTCGCAGCCGCCTGCGGGCACGTCCATCGAGACGACCTTGGCGATGTCGAGCTTGTCGCCGTACTGGTAGGGCTTGGGCTCATCGGCGGCATGCGCCAGCTGGGCGCTGAAAGCCAGGGCGGCGATCCAGATCAGTCTTTTCACGGGTAACCTCCAGAAACGCCTGCACGCCCGAGACGCTTCGACGGGCATTGGCAGGTCTTGCAAGCGGCGCCCGCCGAGCAGCGGGCGTCAGGAATAAACAAGGCTGCCACGAGGGGAGCAGCCTGAAGGTGGCCGGACGGCTGGCCGACGGAGCAATTCGGCCAGCAATGCGGAACTGAGGGTTGCCCGTCCGCTGCCACCCGCCAATTCTAGGAAGCGCGCTGGGCCGGAAAAACCGCGCCGCCGGTGAAACACCTTTACCGAGCGCGCAACAATCGTTCAGGCCCAATGCGTCTCGTCCCGCAGCACCCGGTGATAGTCGTCGAAGGCGCGCGGCAGTGCCTGAGCGAGAAAGTCCAGCCAGGTCCTGATCTTCGCGTCGAGAAAGCGGCGGGAGGGGTAGAGCGCATGAATCTGCTTTTCCTGCAGGCGGTACTGCGGCAGCAGGCGCACCAGCGTCCCGCGCTGCAGCGCCGGCGCCGCCACGTAGTCAGGCAGCAGGCAGATACCCATGCCGGCTTCGGCGGCGCTGGCCATGGCTTCGGCGACATTCACCTTGAACGTCTCGCCGGGGCGGATCACCTCTTCGACGCCGTCGCCGACGAAGTGCCAGTCGTCGGCGAACACCGGATCGAGCAGCCGCAGGCAGCGGTGGTTATGCAGATCGGTCGGCCGTCGCGGCACGCCATGCCGCTGGAGATAGCTCGGTGCGGCGCAGACGACGTGAAACACCGGCCCGAGCCGCTGGGCGATCAATTCCGAGTCGGGCAGGTCACGAGACAGGGTGATGATCACGTCCAGCCCGGCTTCCAGCAGGTCCGGCTGGCGTTGGGACAGGCTCAGATCGAGGCTGACCTCCGGATAGCGCTCGCAGTAGTGCCCGGCGAGGCCGGACAGGAGCTGGATGCCGAGGCCGGTGGTGGAGTGCACCCGCAGGCGACCGCGCGGCGTGAGGTGCGCGCCACAGGCTTCCTGCCGGGCGTCATCGAGCTGCGCCAGTATCTCGCGGGCACGCTCGAGAAAGCGTGCACCGACCTCGGTCAGCGCCAGACGCCGGGTGGTGCGCTGCAGCAGGCGGGCGTGCAGATGGTTCTCCAGCTCGCTGACCAGGCGCGACACCTGCGCCGTGGAGGTGTCGGTCTGCCTGGCTGCCGCGGTGAAGCTACCGGCGTCGACGACCCGGACGAAGGCGCGCATCGCATGCAGCATGTCCATCAACCGTCGTCCTCCTGGCTGGCGGCGGGAGGCTGGCTCGTGCGCCAGCCTCCACCTAGGGCAAGGAACAGGTCGACCTGATCCAGTGAAAGCTGCGCCTGCGAGGCGGCCAGCGCGGCCTGGGCGGTGGCCAGGGTGCGCTCGGCGTCCAGGCTGTCGAGATAACCCAGGCGACCCTCCTGGTACAGCCGGCGGGTGTGATCGGCGGCGTTGCGAGCCGCGTCACGCGCCTCGTGCAATGCCTGGTCGCGCTGCAGATCATGCGCATAGCGGCTGAGCAGGGTCTGGGTTTCCCTCAGTGCCTCCAGCACCACACCGTCGAAGCGGGCGAGGGCGGCGTCTGCTCCGGCCTCCATGGCACGCACCCGAGCCCGATCGACCTGGGTTGGAAAGTGCCAGCTGATCGAAGGGCCGAATGCCCAGCGCTGTGTCACCGCATCGCCGAGGTGTTCGAGCATGCCGGTGTAGCCTGCCTTGCCGCCGAGACTGATCTGTGGGTACATCATCGCCGTGACCACGCCGATCTGTGCCGTGGCCGCGGCCAGGCTACGTTCGGCTGCGCGAATGTCGGGGCGTCGGCGGAGCAGGGCGGCGCCGTCACCAAGCGGGATCGGCTGACTCAGCTGTGGGGCGTGGTTGCAGGCCGCGGCGGCTTCAGGCAGCTCGCCCGGTGTGTGACCGAGCAGGGCGGCGAGCCGATACAGCGCCGCGGCCTTCTTCGCCTCGAAGGGAGGCAGCTCGGCGCGCAGGGTCTCGACCTGCGCTCGGGCGCGGGCAACATCCACTTCATTGCCGCGGCCGCCAGCGAGCAGGCGGGAGGCCACCTCAAGCTGGCGCTGCTGGATCGCCAGCGAGTGTTGGGCGATGGCCAGCTCTTCGCCGGCATGACAGGCCGTCATGTAGCTGCGCACGACGCCGGCTACCGCACTGATGCGTGCCGCCTCGAGCAGCGACGCACTGGCGTCGGCTGTTGCACCGGCTGCTTCGGCGCCGCGCCGCAGCCGGCCGAACAGGTCCAGCTGATAGCTCACGGCGAGGCCGGCATCGGCCAGGTTCATCACCGGCAGCTTCTCTTCCAGCGCCAGCGCCTCGCTGGACAGCTGGCCGCGCGCCAGTGAACCGTCGCCACCCACCACCACTTCCTGGGCGTGATGGGCCATCTGGAAGCCCTGATAGGCCTGACGCAGGTTGTAATAGGCCTGGCGTATGTCACGGTTGCCCGCCAGTGCCTCGCGCACCAGTCTGTCGAGCAGGGGATCGTCGTACAGCTGCCACCAGCCGTCCGGCAGCGGCGTCTGTTCGACTTCTGGATTGCCGAGCGTATCGAATGGCGCCTGCGCTGCAGCCTGGCGCACCACGGCCTGGTCCGGTACGCGGTAGTCCGGGCCGACCGCACTGCAAGCGGCGAGCAGCGTGACGAGCAGGGGCAGGGCGGGGTACAGGTAGCGGCTCATGGTGTCGCGCTGCTCGCGTCGGCGGCCGGCCACGGCAGCACCGAGAGGGTAGCCGTGCGGCCGACCACGAGGCGGATGTCGCTCGGCTGGCCTTCGTCGAGCACTACCCGCACCGGAATCCGCTGCGCCAGGCGCACCCAGTTGAAACTCGGGTCGATATTAGGCAGCAGCGAGTTGCCGCGGACCCGGTCACGATCCTCGATACCGGCGGCGATGCTCTGCACGTGGCCGCGCAGGTGCTGCGTTTCGCCCATGACGTGGATGTCTACCGGCTGGCCTATCCCGATGGCGTGCAGCTTGGTTTCCTCGAAGTAGCCTTCGACGCGCAGGGAGTTGGTGTCGACGATGGACAGCACCGGCGTGCCGGTTTTCACGTAGTCGCCGACCCGCATGGTCTGGTCGCCCAGATAGCCGTCCACGGGACTGAGTACGGTGGTGCGCTCCAGGTCCAGCTGCGCCACGCCAAGGGCCGCCTCGGCGGTTGCCAGTGCCGCTTCGGCCCGCTTGACCTGGGTGTCGCCGATTTCCACCGTCTCGGCGGCGATCAGATCCTTCAGCACGCGGTTGCGTCGGGCTTCGCGCTGCGCCTGCTCCAGCTGTGCGCGGCGCTCCAGCACGGTGGCCTGCGCTTCGTCGACGGCCAGCTGGAAGCGCGCCCGATCGATCACGAACAGTACCTGGCCACGCGTGACACGCTGGTTGTCGCGCACCCGCAGTTCGGTGACCAGCCCGGACACATCCGGCGCGACCTGGACGATATCGGCATGTACATGCCCATCACGGGTCCAGGGCGCTTCCATGTAGTAGTCCCACAGGTGCAGGCTGACGACGGTGGCGATGGCTACAGCCAGCAGGGTCAGCAGTACCGAGCCGGCGGTGGGTATCCAGTTCTTCACGATTCAAATCCGCGCTACGAAATAGAACAGGGCGCCGAGCACGATGATGTACAGGGCAAGATTGAACAGCGGCGGGTGCCAGACCCAGCGGTAGAAGCCGACACGCTGCAACAGCGCGGCCAATAGGCTCTTCAGGCCATAGGCCGCCAGCATTGTCACCAGCAGGACTGGCACATAGACGCCGTAGAGATTGAGATGGCCCGTCATGCGAAGGCACCTGCGTCAGCGGGCCCGGTGGATGGTCGACACGGCACGCTGGCCGGCGCGTCCGGGAACAGGGCCAGCCGCAGGCCGTGGAGGGCTTGCGCCGCCTGCCGGGCCTCCTGCTGCAGACGCACAACGGTGCTTTCCAAGGCATGGCGCAGGTCGGCCGGGGGCGGCAGTTCACGCTGCGCCATGGCGCAATCGCGAAAATAGGTCTGAATCATCGTCAGCACCGGCGTCAGCTGTTGGCGCAGGGGGCCGCTTGGGCGCAGCTCGCGCAATTCCAGCAAGCGAAAGCAGACCCGCAGCTCGCGGGTGACATCGTTCAGCGCCAGGCCCTGGTCACCGAGTTGTGTCAGTCGAGGAAGCAGCTGAGCGATACGATCGACGAACGCCGATGCGCTGGCGACCGTATTGGCGCCGCGGCTCAGGTCCGCGAGCTGCGCCAGATTCTGCCAGCCGTGGCGTACTAGCCGACGCGCGGCCCAGAGCGTGCCGAACGGACGGGTCAACCGCGCCCAGACCAGGGCGAACACCACGCCCAAGGCAGTGGACAGGGCAATATCGGCGAACAGTTGAAAATCCGCCTGGTAGGCACGCTGGATGGTGATGCTGGAGATCGTCTGGACCGCCACCAGGATCACCGTTCCGGCATGCTGCGGACGACCGGCGAGCGTACCGAGCAGCAGCAACGGCCCGGCGAGCAGCGTGGCCAGGCTGCCGAAGTCGTGCACGTTGGGCATTAGCGCGAACAGGTAGATGCCGGCGGCGCTGATTGAGACCAGTGTGGCGGCCAGAAACGACCTGATGAATGGCGCCGGGTTGTCCTGACTGGCGAAGAAGCAACCCGCCACGGCGGCAATGAACACGCCGCCGTAGCCGTGCTGCCAGCCGGAAACGAACCACAGCATGCTATCGCTGGAGAACAGTCGCATGGCTTTCCATGCGCCGTGCCTGATCCTGCTGCCGCAACGCACCGTGCATGCGTTTCGCTATAGCGCGGAGACCGATGGTCCGGTCATCACCGCAGCGCAACGGCCGCTGGAGTCCATGGCACGTATTCTCTCCAGCGATCTGCTGGCAATGATGCAGCGTCCGGTGGTGATTCCCTTGCCCTGGATTGCGGATGGCACGGAACCTATCTGGCCACTGATTCAGCTGATTCAGAACGAAGCGCAAGGCCAGGAACGCGACAACGTGGCGGCCGGCCATGCCTTGCTGATCGCCTTGCTGGTACAGATCACACGGCTCAATCAGCCGACCCTGACTGCAAGGCCGGCCAACGGCAGACGCTCGGCATTGCTGGGTCAGTTCCGCGAACTGATCGATCAGCACTTCAAGCAGCATTGGCCGCTCGCACTGTATGCCGAAGCGCTGGGCATCACGCCGGCCACGCTGGGCAGAGCCTGCCGCGAAGAACTCGGCGAATCACCGACAGCCGTCATCAACGAACGCATCGTGCGCGAAGCACAACGACAGCTTGCATATACCGCATTGAACATCCAGCAGATCGCCCATGACCTGGGCTACGCCGACGCTGCGTATTTCAGCCGATTCTTCAGAAAGCAGGCTGGCCTCAAGCCCAGCGAATTTCGCGCAGCATTCCGTGGACGAGCGTGAATGCAATCGAAGCGAGTGCAATCGGCACGTCAACTGCAGAGTCGACGAGCGATAAAAGTGACTGGCCGAGCACCTGCAGGAATATCCTGCGAGTTCGCATAATCTATATTATGTTAAATTTGATATAGGTTGCGTCTGCCAGCTCCGTATCCTCGGCGCTTGAGTACCTGGAAGTGAAGATCCGAATTCTAAGCACCTAAACATCCAAACCTAGGTATTTTGCCCCGGTTTAAATCTTGTCTTCCTCAGCCGGTAGTGAGTCTAAAACCCCGGCCCAGCTGGCCATGCGACTGCTAAAATTCGAGACTTTTCCTGCGAAACTCTCACTGCTCCCTGTCGTTTGAGCACAAATTTTGGATAATCTCGCCCTAGAATGCGCAATTTCGAAATTTCTTCGCCTTAGCACCAGCACACCGAATTAAGGATAGAAAACTCCCAGCAGTAGTCTTCAAGAAATGGAGAACGCTTTACCTGTTTTGCTTAGTATCCGGAGGTGAAAATCCAATAACCTGGATCCCGCTGGCTCAGGATTCGAAGCCCTGATAACGTTTAGTGAGAAAGCGCTCAGAACTAAAACTCGGTATATCGTGGACTTTTTAGCTTGGGATGGTCTGAAGTAGTCAGGTATTTCTGGCTGACTCCAGCCCTTGCCGATTTCAAAACGGTGATTCGGCTAAAAAACGATCAAATCATCCCCTCTTTCCGGATTTATAGCCGGCGCGAGCACCTCGCGCCGGCCATTTCCCGCTTTACAGACGCACCTCTCCTGCATTCGTCAGCAAATGTCGGCGCGCCATCCACAGGTTCGACAGCGCGAACAGTGTCACCAACTGCGCGGTGTTCTTCGCCAGGCCACGGAAGCGTGTCTTCACGTAGCCGAATTGGCGCTTGATCACCCGGAACGGGTGCTCGACTTTGGCGCGCACCTGGGCCTTGGATTTCTCGATCTTGCGCTTGGCTTTGTACAGCGCACTGCGCTTACTCAGCTTCTTGTACATACTGCGGCGGGCCGCAATCTGCCAGATCACCTCCCGGCCTTCATGTTCCGGGCGTTTCTCTACGCCGGTGTAACCCGCGTCGGCGCCGACCATGTTTTCCTTTCCATGCAGCAGTTTGTCGACCTGGGTAACGTCAGCAACGTTGGCTGCCGTCCCCACCACGCTGTGCACCAGGCCAGACTCGGCATCCGCGCCGATGTGGGCCTTCATGCCGAAGTAATACTGATTGCCCTTCTTGGTCTGGTGCATTTGCGGGTCACGCTTACCGTCCTTGTTCTTGGTCGAACTCGGCGCATGGATCAGCGTGGCATCGACGATGGTGCCCTGGCGCAGCGACAGGCCCCGATCGCCCAGGTAACCATTGATCACCGCCAGAATCCCGGCCGCCAACTCGTGCTTCTCCAGCAGGCGACGGAAATTGAGGATGGTGGTTTCGTCGGGAATACGCTCTAGGTTCAGCCCGGCAAACTGGCGCAAGATTGTGGTCTCGTACAGCGCCTCCTCCATCGCTGGATCGCTGTAGCCGAACCAGTTCTGCATCAAATGTACGCGCAGCATCGCCATCAGCTGATACGCCGGACGACCACCTTCATCCTTGGGGTAGTGCGGCTCGATCAGGGCAATCAAACCCTTCCACGGCACCACCTGATCCATCTCGATCAGGAACAACTCTTTGCGGGTCTGCTTGCGCTTGCCGGCGTACTCGGCGTCGGCGAAGGTCATTTGCTTCATCGGGAAACTCGGGCAACGGGATCGGCGTATTTCACCAGATTCGGGAAGTCTTTTTCAGACCATCCCTTGTGTTACTACTTGGGTCGACCTCGCGGCCACAGAAAATAGGATCACTCAGCAGCCAGCTAACTAGCACTGGATGCATGGGACCATGCTTGTCTGCTAACAGCGAGAGTTCTTCCTTTGATCGCTCTTCCACCCGACCAGCCAACCAGATGGATTCGGCTGTTGGGTAGTGCCTAAGCAGTGTTTCTGCCTGACGTCGTATGCTCTCAGGAAGGCTCTTATCCTTGGACAGAACCTGCAAAAACTCACGCGTCTGCACAACGCTACGGGTGCGTTCGTATACCGTCGTCATTGTTCTGCTCCCGTGTTTTCTACAGGATTCCCGCCTACATCTAACATTCTCTACTGCTTGCTACAGGACGTGCCCATTTCTTAAGGCGTTGATTCGGCTCGGGAGCTTGAGCTGTCGCCTGGACATAAGGCTTACATTGCGCGACCGCCACTGTCAGCGATCCGACGCAACTACCCTCTGAAAGACTTACAGTCATGATGATGCGCATATGTGCTTGTAGCTGCGGCTCCGAGCCTGGCAACACCGGGAGCATGCTCACAGTAGCAAGCTGCTAAACAAACACAACCGGGTCCGGACTTTTGATCACGTTAAGAGGTGGCAGAGTGTTGTCGTGCTTCTGAAAATAGGCGTTTATAGCCAACGCTTCATACCAAAACAAACGCCCAGTTAGCATGTGGTCCGGCTCGGGCTGGATCGGAAAGAATGCAATCTGCATTTGAGCAGTCTCTCCTTGCGGCCAGCGCCAGGCTGCCGAATGGCCGGCATAACGGTCATCCCAAAAGATTCCTGCCGATGAGGCAAACTGAGCCATGCGTGCTTTAAAATTTTTCGTTTGCCCGACGTATTGCAAATTCGCTTCATCTGGAGCGGGAATCGTGGATATAGGTGCCCAAGCTATACAATAGATACCCGCCGCGTTCTTAATGCTGGCCAAGCTCGGGTTAATCGTCTGTGACCGTCGTCCTCTGCCGGGCCAGAAGCACTCTGCGATTTCTACCCAAGGGAACCAGCGGTTATCGTGTGGTGCGAGGTCAAATAACTCTGAAGGCATGATCTTTCCAGTGAGTACGAGGTACGGGTCAGGGCGACCCACGTTCATTTTTTTCGCCAGGCGGTAAGCAGCGGCACCACCAACTCCCACTGCTCGCACTTGTGCCAGGCCCGGTACTGCTCATCACACCGATCGGTGTGGCGTACCAGAATCGCTGCCACTTCGCAGTGCTCGACATCGAGGTCGAGCTCGAAGGACTTGGCGGTGCGGCCAACGATTCGATCGTGGGCGTCCAGGATCAGGAAGCGGTCGTCCTGCGGCTGGATTGTGAGGAGATCGCCCGGCTCGAGGCTTGCAAGTGCTCTGTGGACGGTCGAGCTTGATGGCTGGCGTCCAGCAAAATCCAGGTCGATGTCCTTGAGCGAGAGCTGCAGGTAGCGCTTCTCGAGTTCTGGGATGGGCTCGCCGACGAAGCGCTTACCTATCACCTCTTGGGTTAGGTTGCGTACGAAGGGATTGCCTCCCGGAAATTCACATAGGGTTAGGGTCTGCTCGGCGCGGGTCATGCCCACGTAATAAAGTCGGCGCTCGTCGCTCAGGGTGTCGGGCTGCGATGACCAGCCACCGTCCAAGACTACCACGTGCCGAAACTCCAGCCCCTTGGCCGAGTGCACCGTGCCCAGGTACAGCCCCTGCTTTGGTTGTTGGCGCAGCTCGCGTGCGTAGTCGTATAGCCAGTCGATCAGCGTGTGGGCGGCGAGCGGGCATTGCCCGAACTCAGCAGTAAGCTGTTCGAATGCGGTCATGAAGAAGCCGTACCAATCCGGCACCAAGGCCGTCTCGCTCAGAGGCACCCATGCTTCGGCGGCCGTGACCGGTTCGGTGATCGCGCGGAGCCCTTCGACCGCGCGCACAAAGCCCCGTTGGGCCGTAAGTGGCAATGCACTGTCCTTGTCCGCGGCCAGGCAGTACTGCACGCCGTGCGCCTCGCACCACGCCTGAACCGGGAGCAGGTACTGGTGGGTGCGCGCCAGTACGGCGCAGCCCTGCCAATCCTCGGGGTCCAGTGTGAGCAGCCGTTGCAGCTCGGCCATCGCTGCTTGGGCCTGAACGTTTGCGCGTGTGTCGTCTTCGGCGTCGACCCTCAAACGCAGCACCCACCCTGCCCGCTCCGGATCCAGGCTCTCCCAGTCGCCACCTTTGGGTCGCTCACGACGGGCCGTGTCGATCTGAATGGGGTGATCCTGTTTCAGGCGATCGGGGTTACGCCCGATGACACTGTTGGCGGCTTCGATGATGCAGGCACTGGAGCGGTAGTTATCGACCAGATAGCTGGTCGACGCCGAGTAGTCTTCGCGAAAGCGCTCGATGTAGCGGTTGTTGGTGTCGCGCCAGGCATAGATGTTCTGGTCGTCGTCGCCCACCGCCAAGATGCACAGGCGCCCTTCTTCCTCGGCCTTGCGCCCGGCCAGCGCACTGACCAGGCGGTATTGCAGGTCGTCGATGTCCTGGTATTCGTCGACTAGGATGTAGCGGTACCCGCGCATCAACTGTTCGCGCAGGTCATCCTCGCCCTCGACCTGACGCTTGCCTTCGAGCAGCTCGACGGCCTCGCTCATCACCTGGGCGAGCCGCCCCTCCTCGACCGTCTCGCCGCGTTCGAAGCGGGTTCCCGTTAGGCGCATGGCCATGCGGTGGTAGGTCATGACGTTGACCCCGAACGCATCGGGCCCAACCAGCCTCAGCAGGCGCTGCTTGATCTCGTTGGCCGCATGCCGGTTGAAGGTCAGCGCCACGATGCAGCGTGCCGGAACCCGGCGTACGCGTAGCAGATAGGCAATGCGGTGAACGATGACCCGTGTCTTGCCCGAGCCGGGGCCTGCCAGCACCAGGCGGTTGACGTCATCGTCATCGGAGACGATGACCCGCTGCGCGGCGCTCAGCTTCTCGACGATGCTGCGCCAGGACTCTTCGCTGGTGGCAAGCTTGAGCACCTCCTCGCGCCCGGCGAAGTAGCGTCGGATAAACTCCTGTTTGGCCAGGGTGAAGTAGTGCTTCACCAGGTCGCGGGCTTCGCGCATCGAGCCCAGTGCAACCTCGGCATACTCGCGCATCACGTGCACCTGAATGCGCTTCTCGCGGTAGTGCTCGTCCAGGCGCTGATAGTCGTCTTTGAGGTACCCGGTGCGCTTGTCCGGCTCGACTTCGATGGTCATGGCGCGACGCATCACCGTCATGCCGTGGTTGAGGGTCAGTACGTCTTGTTTGTGCAGATAGAGCAGCACGTGCTCAATGGCTTTGCGGCGCTGGGATTCCGGGATGCGGCTGCGCAGGTCCAGGTCCTGGTCGATCAGGTCCATGAGTTCACCAAACGTGGTGTCGACCAACAGATCCTTGCTGCGCGAGCCTGGCGGCAGCTTGCCGATCAGAAACGGCAGCACCACCGCGGCGAGGGCGCGACGGCGCTCCCCCAACCCTTGAATGCCCCGCCAGTTATACCCACCGCGGATGCGCAGCTTGAGAAAGTCCTGGCTGATCTGGCGCAGCTCGAAGCTGCTGCGCAGTTGCGTTTCGCTGTCGTGATCCTGAGCCAGGCTCCGGAGCAGACGCAGTACGTGCAGCGGTATGAGTTCCTGATTGCCCGTGGCGGTTTTGAGCGCTGCGGTCAGCAACGGCAGGTTCAGATCCTGCCAGTCGCCGCTCTCGGCCTCGGGTGCCTGCTCCTGCAAGAGATCGAACAGCGCCGACTCGAGCTCAAGCGTGGCTTGCAGGCGCTGTGTGGACGGTCCGACCACGCCGTGGCGCACGTAGAGGGTGAGCTTGGAGTCGTTGACCAGCAGGCCTAAATCTTCCATCTGCCGCAGGGTCGCGGTGACCTCTTCGGAGGTCAGGCTGGTCAGGGCCATCAGCGCGTCGGTGTTGATGCGCTCATCCGCACTCGCGTCATAGAGAAAACTCAGAATGGCCTTGAACTCTTCCAGCCTACGGGCGGGTAACTTGGCATTGGCCAGGCGCTTGTCGGCCTCTTCTTTCGAGAGCTTCAGGCTCGCGGGGAAGATCTGGGTCTGGTTTTCCTCACGCCTTAGAAACTGCCCACGCTCGAGCCACGCCACGGCGGTGACGACCTTCGTTTCGGCGTCGCGCTCACCGGCTTCGAAGCTCGTCTCGACCTGCTCGTCCATCAGCACTTCGCCGGCGGTGATGACGACTTTGCCGCCCTTGCGCCGCTCGCTCTCCTTACGCAGTTTGCGCAGGATCTGCTGAATGTCGCGCAGGGTCAGTTTCGAGCCCTCGCACATGCCGAACTGGTTTTCGATGTCCTGGGCGTCGTACAGCAGCACGCAGCGCGCCTCGCCTTGGTCGCGCCCCGCCCGGCCGGCTTCCTGCAGGTAGTTTTCCAGCGAACCTGGAATGTCGGCATGCACGACCAGGCGAATGTCGGACTTGTCCACGCCCATGCCGAAGGCATTGGTGGCCACGATGATCTTGAGCTCGCCGCTCTTGAATGCGTCCTGAATGTCCTTTTTCTCGTGGGGCTCGAGCCCGGCATGAAAGTACTTGCAGGCCCAGCCATGGCCAATCAGGAAGTCCGCCAGTTCCTCGGCACCCTTGCGGCTGGAGACGAAGACCACTGCCCCGCCCTCGTTCCGACCCAGTTCGTCCTCGAGCAGCGCCTGGGTGTGGTGGCGCTTCTCGGCTCGGGCGCAAGGCAGTACCTCGAAGTGCAGATTGGTGCGCTCGTGGGTCCCGATGAAGCGCTCGAAGGTGATGTCGAGCTGGTCCTTGAAGTGCAGCACGATGTCTTCCAGCACATCGGGCTTGGCCGTGGCGGTGAAGCAACCGATGGCGGCCAGCTCACCGTCACCTGTGAACTGCTTGATGAAGCGCGAGACGTAGAGGTAGTCCGGGCGAAAGTCCGCGCCCCATTTGGACAGGCAGTGGGCCTCGTCGAAGATCCAGGCACCGACCTGGCGCTGGGCAATGGCCCGGCGGAAGGCCTTGTTGCGAAATTGCTCGGGCGAGACCAGCAAGATGCCCACGTCCCCCAGCTGAATCTTCTCCAGCACCTCGGCCCGCTCGGGCATGGTTAGCAGGCCATTGAGGGTGGCGGCGCATTGGACGTTGCGGGCCAGCAGGCCATCGACCTGGTCCTTCATAAGTGACTGCAGCGGCGAGATGATCACCGTGAGACTGCCGTTGCGATGAAAACGGTTCAGCGCCGGGAGCTGGTAGCACAGCGATTTGCCCCCTCCCGTCGCGAGAATGGCCAACACGTGCTTGCCCTGCATGCCCGCCAACACCACGTCGTGCTGCAGGGTGCGGCCGTCAGGTTCGGTACGAAAGTCGTCGAAGCCGAAGTAACGCTTGAGCTCGTGGCGTGGGTCGTGGGTGGTGCTGCAGTAACCGCAGTTCGCTTGCCCGCAGGGCGTGTCGCGCAGCTCGGCGATCAGGCGGCCCACTTCTGGAAACTGGTGACGTACCCAGGGGGCCAGCACCGAGTTGCCGCCCGAGACCCGTAGCCAGGCCAGGGCATAGGCCAGGGGCCAATGCAGGGACTCGTCCAGCAGGTCGGTTTCGAGCAGCTGCTCCAGGCGGGTGCTGCAGACCTTGAAGGCACGGGTCAGGGTCGGGTCGGTTTCTCTGAGAAGCTCGGGGATGAGGCTGCGTAGTTCGGTGACCGGTTTGGGGCTTTTGCCGCTGAGCGAGGCAAAGAACGAGCCCAAGTCACTTTTGAGTGTTGGAGCCAGTAGCGTCTGGTAGCACAGGAGCTCGGCCTGGTGGCTCGTGTTGAGCTCGGCGAAGGCCATGCGCTGGTCGTTGAACAGGGTGAGCGTGGAACGGCAGTCGGTCAGTGGTGAGTTGAGGCTGTCACGAATGAGTTTGTAGTCCTTGACCAGGCGGTGATACGGGTTTTGCGGAAAGGCCAGGGGCGATAGGCGCAGGGTATCGATCACCGGGAGCCCGTGCAGGGCAAGGTCTGGGGCCTGCTGTTTGAGGATCGGCAGGTCATGGTCGATGACGTTGTGGCCGAGCACGAAGCTTGCGCCCTGCCCCAGGCTGTCCAGTGCATCGAGGACGCTGGGCAGGTCCTTGTCGACCTTGCGTTCGAGTTCCTCGCCCGTGTCGGGGCGTAGGGCACCGACCATGAAGATGCGGTCAGGTTGGTCGGCATTGCCGGGGGCGACTTCCAGATCGAAGATCAGGCTTTTGGGTTGAGACGGTGAAGCCATCCGGACGGCGATCCTTGCAACAGACTACGGGGCTGCCTGCACTGTAGCGGCAAACGCCCGGTGTGAGTAGGTGCGTGAGGTCGCGGTGGGGGGCGGGGTCTCCGACGGGTGTGAGTTAGAGCAACAGCGAAAGAGCAAAAGAGCAAAAGAGCAAAAGAGCAAGATTAGACGTCACCCGGCTGGGCCGGGTCGCGCTGGCATGCTGCGCATCGAGCCGGCCGGTGCCGTCTTGGCCCCAGGGGCGCGTTCATCGCTGACGGGGGGCGATGGCTGGTTTCGGCCAATAGCGGTCGTTTACAATGGTTTAACAGTGTGATGGGCCAGTGAAGCCAAGGCTTGTCGCGAAATACCATCCGTACAGGGCTGGTTGGCGAGTGTTAAGGCTCGATAAAATCGACATTCCTGAAGGGCTCGTCAGGCCGGTTAGCAACGGCTTCAAGTGCCAACCGACCTAGATCAGGCGGCCTGGGTCAGGTCAGGGGAGCCGAACCCAGGAAGGGCTTTGTTAAAAGCAGGGGTATCAGTAACGGTTGACATCAACCACAACGCGCCCTCGGACTTTGCCATTGAGCAGATCATGGGCCATGTCAATGGCCTCGCTGAGCGCGATCTCCCGAGTCATTTCATCCAGTAGCGCCAAGCCCAATTCTGAGGACAGGCGCTGCCAAGCCGTTACCCGTTCCTCATAGGGGCGGGTCACACTGTTGATTCCCAGCAAGCTGACCCCGCGCAGGATAAAGGGGGCGACAGTGGCTGGGAAATCCATGCCCTGGGCCAGGCCGCATGCCGCAACGGCGCCATCTGCACGTGTGCTGGCGCAGGCATTGGCCAGAGTATAGCTACCCACCGAGTCGATTACTGCTGCCCAGCGCTCTGCTGCCAGGGGGCGCCCTGGGCTACCCAGCTCGGCTCGATCGATGATTGTGCTAGCACCCAGGTGCTTCAGATAGTCAGCTTCGGCCGGACGACCGGTTGAAGCGGTTACCGAATAACCGCGCTTGGCTAGCAGTGCGATGGCAAAGCTACCAACCCCACCATTGGCACCTGTGACCAGCACTTCACCACTCTCTGGTGACAAGCCGTGACGCTCCAGTGCGATCAGGCTCAGCATGGCGGTATAACCGGCAGTACCGATTGCCATGGCCTGCCGTGCGCTCAGTTGAGCGGGCTGGGGAATCAGCCAGTCACCTTTAAGCCTGGCTTTTTGAGCAAGGCCCCCCCAGTGCGTCTCACCAACGCCCCAACCATTGAGTAACACCCGGTCGCCAACCTTGTAACGAGCATGATCGCTGGCTTCGACAACGCCTGCCAGGTCAATGCCAGGAACCATGGGGAACCGCCGTACCACCGGACTACGTCCGCTGATGGCGAGACCATCCTTGTAGTTGAGCGTGCTGTACTCGACGCGCACGGTAACGTCGCCCTCAGGCAGCTGCGAGTCATCAAGCTCGGTCAGCCGCGTCTGATAGTTGTCGTCGTTTTTCTCGATGAGTAATGCGTGGAACATGGTCTCTCCTTATTTAGACTGATCGTCTTTAAATGGTCGAAAAAACACTACCTCGCGGCACCGGCCAGAAAGCCCTTGGCAAAGGTGTCTAGTGGTTGGGCGTTCTGCGCCAGCTTGGCGCGTAGTACTGCGCCTTCCCAGCCAATCCAGAAATAAGCGGCAAGCGCATCGCAATCGCTGTCGGGCTCCAGCTGCCCGTGGTTGACTGCCTGAACCAGGCAATTGGCCAGCCGGTCTTGCCAGTCGAGGAGGACATCCTCCAGTGCTTGGCGAAAACTGGCGGGTAGTGCCGTGATCTCCTGACCAAGGTTGCCGACCAGACAACCTCGGCGAAACTCATGCTTGGCCATGCCGGCTTTGGCATCATCGACGAAATTGCTCAGGCGTTGCAGGGGCGGTACCTGATCGTCCAGCAGCCAGCGATCCAGTTTGCGCGCGAAATAAGCGGCATAGCGCTGCAGCACCTCTTGGACGAAGGCTTCCTTACTGTCGAAGTAGTGATAGAACGAACCCTTTGGTACGCGCACGCGCTTCAGGACGGCATCTATGCCGGTGGCGGCAAAACCCTGTTCGGTCAGCACTTCCATGCCGCAACACAGTAATGCCTCGCGAGTGTCGTCAAAGCCTCTCGCGACTTTGGGTGGTCGGCCACGGCGGGCTTGGGGCTTTGAAGTAGTCATGGGAATACATTAGACCGACTGTCTACAATGTCAACATTCTGTCTGCTTGTCGTAAATGCGGTTTGGGATTCAGTGCTTTATGCATGGCCAAACGTCTGCTCTGCCGTTTCCAAAGCGTCATCTACCTCGATCCCGAGATATCGACGGCATAGCCGGTAGCGTTGTTCATATGGGGTTCCTATTAGTTGGACGTTTCGGATGAAGTCGTTGACGGCTGGGTGATGGTCTTGCGAGACGATCTCAATAGGAGGCATTTCAAGGCGCTCACTGAATCGCTCATGGGCGCTACTCTTGAATCCAGCATTGGCTACCTACCGCATGAGCCGGTAGCCAGATACCGTCAGAAGCCCTCCAGAACGATCTTGCCCTTTGCCTTGCCGCTCTCCAGCAAGGCATGGGCGCGACGTAGGTTTTCGGCGCTGATACGCCCGTAGTTTTCGCCAACGGTGGTGCGCAACACACCCGCATCGATCTGGCGGGCCACTTCATTGAGGATGTTGTGCTGCTCCTGCATGTCCTCGGTCTCGTACAGCGAGCGCGTGTACATCAGCTCCCAGTGCAGCGACAGGCTCTTGCGTTTGAGCGGTACGACGTCCAGCGTGGCCGGGTCATCGATCAGGCCCAACCTGCCCTGTGGCTTCAGTGACTCGATGATCTGCTCGTAATGCCGATCGGTCTGCGTCAGGCTTGCGACGTAGCTGACCTGCGGAAGGCCGATGCGCTTGAGCTCTTCGCTCAGTGGTTTGGTGTGATCGATCACGTAATGGGCGCCGAGTTCGGTGACCCAGGCCTGGGTTTCAGGGCGCGAAGCCGTACCAATGACGGTCAGGCCGGTCAACTGACGCGCCAGCTGAGTCATGATTGAACCCACCCCGCCTGCAGCGCCAATGATCAGCAGCGTTTCGCCACGGTCGGTGGTGTCGCGCGCTACGCCGAGGCGATCAAATAGCAATTCCCAAGCGGTCAGAGACGTCAGGGGAAGCGCCGCGGCCTGGGCGAACTCCAGCGACTGTGGCATCGATCCGACAATGCGCTCGTCTACCAGCTGCAACTCACTGTTGCTGCCCGGGCGGATCAGCGACCCGGCGTACCACACCTTGTCACCGGGCTTGAACAGCGTTACGTCGGAACCGACCGACTTGACCACGCCGGCAGCGTCCCAACCGAGGATGCGCGGCTGTGTTTCGTCTGTATGCGGCACGTAGCCCTGGCGGACTTTGGTATCGACCGGGTTGACCGATACGGCCTTGACTTCTACCAGCAGGTCGCGCGGCCCCGGCACTGGCTCGGGTAGATCGATCTCCACGAGGGCGTCAGGGTTCTCAACAGGCAGGCATTTGAAGTGTGCAATCGCTTTCATTCGGAGCTCCTCAGGAGACGCGGTACATTTTCATGACGGAGAATTTTTCGGCGGCGCGCTCGATAACCGGCAGCGCTGCCTGGAAATGCGGGGTGGCCTCGTGCGCAGTCAGCGCCGCTTCGTCTCGCCACTGCTCAACCATATGGAAGGTGCGAGGCTGTTCTGCATCTTTATGAAAGTCGTATTGGATGCAGTCCGCTTCGGCGCGACTTGGGCCTTGCAGATCCTGCAGCGTCTGCTGGAGCTCATCTTCGGAGCCGGCCTTGGCGACCAATGTGGCAACCAGTGTGAGTGGGGTGGTCATCGAACCTCCTGTCTGTGCATGTGTGAAAGACGCATCGAACTGGCATGGGCTTACCGAAGGTGACCCTACCGGCCATGCCGCGAAGACCTGAACGTGGTTTACAGCGTTACAACAATCTTGCCCACCTGGGCATTCGATTCCATGTACCGGTGAGCCTCGGCCATCTCGTCGAAGCTGAATGTACGGTCGATCACCGGACGCAGCTGTCCAGAGGCGAGCCCTTCATTGATGAAGTGCTTGGCCCGTTCGAGTTTTTCTCGATTCTGGGTGATCTCGAACAGCTGATAACCGCGCAGCGTCAGATGCTTGCCGAGCAGGTCCATGACCGACACAGGGATATCCCGAGTGTCCAAAGCGCCGTACTGGAAGAAGATGCCGTGGTTCGCTAGCGCCTTGAGCACCAAGGCCACTTCGGGTCCGCCAACGGGATCGAAGGCCATGCGAGCGCCTTTGCCATGAGTCACCGTCATGACCTCAGCCACCATGTCCTGCTCCTGGGTCGCGATGACTGCCGCCGCCCCCGCTTGAAGCAAGGCTTCGCGCTTGTCGCTGGTGCGGGTCAGCGCCACAGGAACGGCGCCCACCATGTTCGCAATCTGGATAGCGGCAAGCCCCACGCTGCTGGACGCCGCACGGATTAGCACCGTCTCGCCGGCCTGCAGCCCACCAAGCTCGATCAATGCGCCATAGGCGGTGACAAACTTCATCCAGGTCGCTGCTGCCTCCGTGAAAGAGAGCACTTCCGGGTGTTTGACCACCGCGTGAGCCGGCGCGTTGACCAATTCACCGTACAAGCCGTATTCGTCAAAGGAGAACGCGGGCACTACGCTGACCGCATCGCCAACAGCGAAGCCGACCACACCGGGACCCACTGCAGATACGGTCCCAGCCGCTTCATAGCCCAGCATGGCGGGAAACGTCGGTTCGATGACGTACTGGCCTGTGCGGTACATCACTTCAGCCCGGTTGATGCCGAGCGCCCTGACGTTGATTTGAACCTCGTTCGCGCCGGGAGCCGGCACGTCGATCTCGTCGATCTGGAGAACCTCCGGTCCACCGGTGCGATGAAAGCGTATGACGCGAGACATAGCGTAATCCTCAGCTATCTATCGGAAGGGCCGAGCCATGAGCGGCCCAGCCAGGTAGCCACCAGCGCACATCGGCGCTGAGGCAGCGGGCGATTAGGCCATGACGGCCGTCTTCGCCCCGACGGATCACTTGTAGCGTTCAAGCCAGTGGGCATAGGGAGCCGGCAAGGTCCAGGACGCACGCTCTACGCCCAGCTCTTGGGCGGCAAGATAGGACCAATTTGGATTGGCCAGATGTGCTCGCCCAATCATCGCCAAGTCCAGCTGACCGCTCTTGACCGCTTCTTCGGCAACGCTTGGCGTGCCGAAGCCCCATGCCGAAGCCACTGGTATCCCCGCCTCACGCTTCACGCGCTGGGCAACTTCGCCCATGAAGCCAGGCGCCCAGGGAATGTTGGTTTCAGCGATGGTGAAACCAATGCTGACGCTCAGGAGATCCAGGCCACCATCTTTGAATCGACGTGTCAGTTCGATAGCCTCGGTCAGCGTCTGTTCGTCCCGGCCGTCGTATTCGATAACCCCTAGACGAGCGGTTAGCGGCAGGTGCTCCGGCCAAACCTCACGAACAGCCGCCAGCGTTTCAAGCAGGAAGCGGCTACGGTTGTCGAAACTGCCGCCGTAGGCGTCATCGCGATGGTTGGAGTGTTCGGAAAGGAACGACTGGGCCAGATAACCATGGGCGAAATGCAGCTCCAGCCACTCGAAGCCAGCGTCACGCGCACGGCGAGCGGCTGCGACGAAATCCTCACGCACACGGGCAATGTCTTCCAGCGTCATGGCTTGCGGCTGCTTGGCCAGGTGACCGCCAAAAGCTATGGCCGATGGAGCGATGGTCTGCCAGCCACGGGCGTCATCTTCAGCGATGTGGTCATCGCCTTCCCATGGACGGTTTGCGCTTGCCTTGCGACCGGCGTGGGCGATCTGCAGGCCGGGGACCGAGCCGGCTGCCTTGATCGACTGCACCACCGGTACGAAGGCCTGGGCCAGCTCATCGTTCCAAATACCCGCACAGCCAGGAGTGATCCGCCCTTCTGGCGCTACAGCGGTTGCTTCGACAATCACCAACCCCGCCCCGCCACGCGCAAGGGAGGCGTAGTGAACACTGTGCCACTCGTTGATCAGGCCATCGTTTGACGAGTACATGCACATAGGGGGAATCGCAATACGGTTGCGAAGCGTGACGTCTTTAAGCGTGAAGGGTTGGAACAGCGCAGACATTGGTTTCTCCGAGGGTTGTCTATTACGTTAATTCGATAGTATTCGAACTATGGAGATAGAGCAAACCCGTGTATGCTTCGTTCATGCGCCCCTACAAACACCCTCCCGTCACTGAATTCGTCCTCGAGCGTCTGCTATACGCCTTGAGCGATCCTGTGCGCCTGGAGATCGTCCGACGCCTTGCCGAACTGGGCGAAGCCAGCTGTGGCGAATTGGACGGTGGCCGACCAAAGTCCACCATGTCCCATCACTTCAGGGTGCTGCGAGATGCCGGGTTGGTCCAAACCCAAACCATCGGCACGACCCATATGAACTCGTTGCGCAGGGATGATTTGAACAATCGATTTCCTGGTTTGCTCGAGACGATCTTATCTCAGCGCGGCTAAGGCTGGCTTGAGAGTCAATTCATCGAGGAAGACGCTGAAGACGGCCTGCTTCGAAACCCTGGGCTCCAGTGAGCTCAGGGACTACCTCGCCGCTGACTGCGGAAGCATGACTAGTCCCGACGTAAACGCCTTCACCGACGACCTGTTCGCCTCCAGTCAGCCAGCTAATTCGGAGAAGGTGATGGCCGTGCTTGATTCGATCAACGCCAAATGGGGACGGGGAACGTTGCGACCTGGTGTGGTACCAGCAGCCCCCGCCTGGAGCATGCGTCGCGAGCTGATGAGCCAGAGTTTCACGACGCGAGTAGATCAATTGTGGCGGGTATCCGCGCGGTAGCCGGCATCGCGCGCCTGCTGTGCTGCTTCTCCTGGAAGGGAAAGGGCCTGGCTGCGGTAATGGATTGCTGATCCGGGCCGTGCTTGTGCCCCTCTACGCACCCGAGCTTGCAATAGATGATCCGTCTCCAAGGCGGTATGCGATCTTACCCATGCCTTGGGTTATTTGGGTGTTGGCGCTGATGGAAAATTGACCCACCCTGCCGATTGAAATTTGACCCAGGGCGGATTGCTGATTTTGTTACCAGCAACTGTGGATAAGTCTACCAGCGCAGCTGCTTTTGAACCCACTCCCTCGCTGTCCCAGTTCAGCTGTTGAAGACCTGCCACATGCAGCCATGCAGCAGGCCGTCGTCACCATGAAATCAGAACGACTCATCGTCCTCCGGTTCCTGGCCGCCCTTACGCTTTCGCTCCCGTGATTTGATCTTGGCCTGGGCCGCCAAGCTACTGTGTTGCAGGCGATAGGACTCGTTACCGGTTTCGACGATGTGGCAGTGGTGGGTCAGCCGATCCAGCAGGGCGGTGGTCATCTTGGCGTCGCCGAACACGCTCGACCATTCGGCGAAGCTCAGGTTGGTGGTGATCACCACGCTAGTGTGTTCGTACAGCTTGGACAGCAGGTGAAACAGCAACGCACCGCCAGCCTGGCTGAACGGCAGATAACCCAGTTCGTCGAGGATGACCAGATCCATGCGCAGCAGTGCCTGGGCGATCCGCCCGGCTTTGCCGTCGTGTTTTTCGCGCTCCAGCAGATTGACCAGATCGACCGTGGAGTAGAAGCGCACGCGCTTACCGTGCCGGGTGATGCCGGACACGGCCAGCGCGGTGGCTAGGTGGGTTTTACCGGTGCCTGGCCCACCGATCAGCACCACGTTCTGCGCGGTGTCGGTAAAGCTCAGATTGGCCAGCTCGCTGATCAAGCGAGCGTCGGCGCTGGAGGCGCTGAAGTCGAAGCCGGCCAGATCGCGGTGCATCGGCAGCTTGGCCATGTTCATCTGGTGGCTCACCGAGCGCATGGCGCGATCTGTGTGCTCTTGTTCCAGCAGGTGTTCGAGCAGCCACTTGGACGAGGCTGTGTTCGACTCACCCTGAGCAGTTAACTCCGCCCAGGCCGTGGCCATGCCGTGCAGGCGCAGCTCCTTGAGTTCCGCCATCAAATCACGCATGACCGACCTCCTCGGCCTGGCCACGCAGGCGGTCGTAGCGCGCCGTGTTAGCGACGGGGGCTTCCTTGAGCGACAAGTGGGTTTCGACGCTGGGTGGTGGTTCGGATGCTGTCAGCCGTGCCACGACATTGAGGATGTGTTCGGCGCTCAGGCTGCCGCTCTCCAGTACCAGCTCAACGGCTACCAGCACGGCATCGAGCCCGGCGACCGGTACGGCAGCCAGAACTTGCGCCATGATCCGGTCACCGCCGGCATGACGCCCCAGACCGTGCTTAAGCTGACGCAGCGGCGCCGGCAGATCAGCAAAGGGCGCGCCGTTGCGCAGCGCACCGGGCTTGCGTTCGATCAGCGGGAGGTAGTGCTGCCAGTCATAGCTGACCTGGTCGCGATCCAGCAAGCGGACATGGCTGGCGATCAGCGCGTCGTCAGCCACCACCTCGATTCGCGTCGGATACAAACGGCTGCTGACCCACTTACCCGCGTACTCACACGGCACCGAGTAGCGGTTGCGCCCGACGCTGACCAAGCAGGTGCTGGAGACCCGCGCAGGCCGCTCGACGTAACCGTCGAATGGCGCTGGCACAGGCATCAGTTCAGCGCGCTCCAACTCCAGCACTTCGGCCACACTCAGACCGCTGTATTGAGGGTGCGTCAGCTCGTTCCAAAGCGCGCGGCAGCGCTGGCCCAGCCAGGCATTGAGTTCCTCGAAGGAGTGAAACTGGCAGTCCTGGGCGTCTAGCCAGATACGCCTGCGGCTGTCTTGCACGTTCTTTTCAACGATGCCCTTTTCCCAACCAGCGGCGACGTTGCAGAAGTCCGGATCGAACAGGTAATGCGCGCACATCACCGCAAAGCGTGCATTCACCGCCCGGCCTTTGCCCTTATTGACCTTGTCGACGGCGGTCTTCATGTTGTCGTAGATGCCCCGGCGCGGCACGCCGCCCAAGGCGCCGAACGAGCGTGTATGGGCGTCAAATAACATCTCATGGCCCTGGCTCGGATACGCCACAAGCCAGAACGCACGGCTGGCACACAGCTTCAGATGTGCCACCTGCATACGCCGGTAAATGCCGCCGACCAGCAAGCCTTCCTCGCTCCAGTCAAACTGAAACGCCTCGCCAAGAGCAAAGGTCAGCGGCACAAAGGCCTGCGACGCCTTGCCCTGTCCCCCTCGCCAGGCACGGATAAACGCGGTGAGCTGGCTGTAGCCACCGTCATAACCTTCGGCTTTGATTTGCGCCAACAGCGCCTTGGCACTGCGCCGCTGTTGCTTGGGCCGCAGCGAATCGGCCTTTAGCGCCTGCTCCAGCGTGGTGTGAAAAGGGCTGAGTTTGTTGAAGATCGCGCGGCGTTGGTAGACCGGCGGCTTGGCCTCAGGTGCTCTGACCCACTTGCGAATCGTGTTGCGCGCCAACCCGGTGCGCTTGGCTATCTCATGCAGCGACAGCTTGTCGCGGAAATACATCCGGCGGATTTTGCCCATCATTTCCATACTGATCACCCTGTGTTCTCCTGCTCAAAAATTGAGCAGAAGCAGTTGAACACCTGGGTCAGTTTTCAGTCGGCAGAACAGCCTCTACTGGGTCAGTTTTCGGTCAGCGGCAACATATTTGGGGTTCAGGAGATGCTGAAACCAACTAAACCGAGGAGCTAGCCATGAACCTGTTTACGCACATTGCCAATCTCATCACCTCTGTCGTCCGGCCAGAAAAAGCGGCATTCACCACGGTCATCTATCCCAGCCAGGGAAAAGCGGTCGTGGTGCATGACGGCCTTGGTATTCGCCAGGAACGTTGGTGGTATCAGGTCGATTCGCTGGAAGATGGGGACACGAGTACGTCGTTCGACAGCATCCTGCAGGATCACACTAACTGGGCTGATTCATTTGACCCGGTAGGCCAGACCCAAGCCGAGGATACTTTCTCAGCTTTCTCATCGACCCACTTCGAACCCATGGAAACCTTCTGGCTCAATCCCGCCAACGGAATGCCCATGCTCGACAGCTGTTTCGATGTCATGGGTAACGCATTCGGCACGGACACGATGACTGACAGCCTGTCGTTTGATCACGGCATAAGCAGCTTCGGAGACAGTTTTTCGTCCTTCGGTTTCGACTAACGGGCAGTCGCCACAGCACTCAGAGGAGTTTGATCATGTCGCCACTTGCACTGGTTGTTAGCTTCATCCTCACATTCGCCATCGGAATTTCCTGGCTGGCCCTGACCCTCGACGCACGCATTGGGCGCAGCAGGCTCGTCCGGCAGATTCCATTGCCACTGGACGTCCCAGCTTCTGGCTATCGTCACAATCCACAATCCCGACTCCGACCAGTATTGGCGGTAACAGGCTGCATGCTGCTACTTCTTTCCGGAATGAGTGCCGCCATCCTCGGCAGACTGGCCACCATGCAACCGGCAGAAGCGGCAGCGGTGTTCTTCGCTTATCCGCTGCTGAAAAGCCTCTGGGGGCAAATCGTGGGCGTGGGGCCAATCGTCTGCGTCGTCATGGCCGTACCCGGAACCTACTGCATCTGTTTCGGGCTCAGGAGCGACAAATGGTGAAGCTACCGTTGCCGTTTGACCTCCACTGCGGCAACAGGCTCATGCTCGAGATGGCGTTAACTTCCAAAATCACCGTCGCGTTGCCAACGGACCTCCGCTACGGCAACGACTCCGGCCCATCGCAGACCAAAAAGTAATCAATCTACGCTAGCGTTTTTAGAGGTATGCCTCAACTGATACGGAAAAGGCGCGGCAGATTCGTCCTTGCCGCTCTATAACTAACACCCAAACTGTAACGATGTTTCTGCAACGCCCAAATTGAAACAGCACGCATAGGGATCAAGAAATGTTTGTCCGTGCCTACCTTCGGGCCTCTACTGCCGAACAAGACGCTGCCCGAGCCCGTTCCGTCCTGGAGGAGTTTGCTGCCGATCATGGCAAGGCCATTGCCGCGCAATACATTGAGAACGCATCTGGTACTCGTGCTGATCGCCCCGAGTTGGTGCGCCTGCTGGCCGATTCCCACCCGGGGGATGTACTGCTGGTGGAATCTATCGACCGACTGTCCCGCCTGCCGGCTGAAGACTGGTCGAAGCTCAAGGCCGCCATCGACGGAAAAGGGCTGCGAATCGTGGCTCTAGATCTCCCAACCAGCCACCAAAGCATGGGAATGTCAGGCCGCTCAACAGTGGCGTTTTTGTACGCATGAGAACCTGGCTGCTTACTGATCAAACCCTGCTCCTTCATCAGGCCCCTGACCTTGAAGCGACCTACTTTGACGCCCTCATCCTTGAGCATGGCAACGATACTGCGGCTGCCAGCTGAACTACGGCTTTGACTGAAAAGTTCGCTAATACGGCTGCGTAAACCCACCCGCCGAACATCAATGCGACGGCGCCGAGCCATATGGGCGTAGTAACAGGAACGAGGCAGTTCAAACACTGAACACAGCAGTTGAACTGGGTAGCGTGCTGCTAACTGCCGAATCGACTTCAACGTCTGCGCCCGTGCTCCTCGGCCATCAAGAGCGCAGTGGCCTCCTTTAAGATTTTCTTCTCAAGCTCCAGCCGGTTGATGCGGGCTTGAAGCTCCTGAATAGTCTGCTGCTCAGGCGTAAGCGCTTTGGCTGTGGGGGTGATGCCACCGCGCTCCAACTGCAACTGGTTGACCCAGCGCCGCAGTGCGGTCTCACCTACATCAAGGGATTTGGCTGCCTCAGGACAGCTGTAACCCTGGTCGAGCACTAGACTGGCTGCTTCGCGCTTAAACTCGGGGGTGAAAGTACGTCGTTGTCTGCTCATCGAACACCTCTGAATGGCGAGCATTCTCGCCCTAAAAGGGTGTCCAGGATTAGTAGACCACTACACGTAGCCATATTCCTTCTATGGCGTTCAACTGTCTAAGTTCGTCACGAGCTGCAAATTCAAGGACCGCCACGCGCGGGCGACGGCATCACCACTCGTCTGGTCATAGCTCGATTTGTGGAACATACGTTCGTAGATCTAAACAGATATCTCGTAAGCAGACGAAACCACCTCATCGTCGCTTGAACGGGAGAGTCTAATGAAAGCCATCGTTTACAACGGGCCACGCGACGTCAGCGTGCAAAATGTCCCAGACGCCAAGATCGAAAAACCTACCGACGCCGTAGTGCGCATCACCACTACCAATATCTGCGGCTCTGACCTGCACATGTACGAGGGCCGCACCTCGATGGAGACGGGACGTGTTTTCGGTCACGAGAACCTCGGGGAAGTCATCGAAGTCGGCGCCGGCGTAGATCGCATCAAGGTAGGTGATCGCGTCTGTTTGCCATTTAATATCGGCTGCGGTTTCTGCGAAAACTGCGAAAAAGGTTTGACCGGTTTCTGCCTCACGGCCAACCCCGGCAGTGCTGGTGCTGCTTACGGGTTTGCCGATATGGGCTCATACCAGGGTGGTCAAGCAGAACTGCTGCGTGTGCCATATGCGGACTTCAATTGCCTGGTGCTGCCAGAGGATGCGCAAGAGAAAGAAAACGACTACGTCATGCTGTCAGACATATTCCCCACCGGATGGCATGCCACTGAACTGGCTGGCCTGATGCCGGGTGAAAGCATCGCCATTTACGGTGCAGGGCCAGTGGGCCTGATGGCAGCTCATGCCGCGATGATCAAAGGCGCCTCGCAAGTGTTCGTGGTCGACAACCATCCGGATCGATTGAAATTGGCCGCGCAGATGGGGGCCACGCCAATCAACTCCCTGGAGAAAGAGGCGGTTGATCAGATCCTCAACCTGACTCACGGCAAAGGCACTGATCGAGGTTGTGAGTGTGTGGGGTACCAGTGCTGTGACAATCACGGCCATGAGGCCAATCACCTGACGATGAACAACCTGGTAGCTTCCACCAAGGCCACGGGTGGCATCGGCGTCGTCGGGGTGTTTGTTCCTCAGGATCCGGGCGCGAAAAATGAACTGGCGAAGGAAGGCAAAATGGCCTTCGATTTCGGCGCGTTCTGGTTCAAGGGCCAGCAGATACGCACCGGGCAAGCCAACGTCAAAGCCTATAACCGCAGGCTTGCGGAGCTGATCCATCACGACCGCGCCAAGCCTTCGCAGATCATCTCTCACAGCCTGAAATTGGCGGAAGGGCCCGATGCGTACAAGCATTTCGATGCGCGAGATGAGGGTTGGACAAAGGTCATTCTGAAGCCGGCAGCCTGATCGAACGGCTGTATGGATCTGACGCCCTGACGATATCGCCGGGCGTCAGCCCAAAGACCCGCCTACTCGCGCTTACAGTATGGCCGCTATGTATTTACCGACCACATACCACCTGTCGTCCGCTCGAAATGCGAGCGCGGTTGTTGCGCAAGATGATCAAGGGAAAAATGGTAAGCGTACTGACTTCGATGGTCGACCCGCTGCGCTTTCCGGGTGGGGAGATCGTCGACCTTTACAGTCAACGCTGGGAAATCGAGCTGGGCTATCGGGCGATCAAGCAGAGACTGCTGGGCGGCGAATATACCCTGAGAAGCAAGACGCCAGAGATGATCGCTCAAGAGCTATGGGGTGTGCTGCTGGGCTACAACCTTTTGCGCTACCAGATGGTACTGATGTCCAGGCAGTGTCCCGGTGTGTACCCCTGCGAAATGAGTTTCACTGCCTGCAGTTGGGCCATCTTGGGGTTGCTGCATGGCACGTCACTGAACCATCCCGGCAACTTGCCAGGATTTCTGAGAGATTTGCAGGCATCAGCCGCTCGATATGTTTTACCCCATCGGCGACCTGATCGATGGTTCCCACGCGCAGTCGTTGGACACGCTGTCAAATCGACACATAGACGGCACCTCGTGCGAATTGAGACTCGCACGGGTCCCCATGTTCATTGGGGAATCTGCCAGTGATTTACGTTAAATCAATAACCAGGGGTTCACTCGTAGATGAAAGCCCCTCCAGAATGAATGGAGGGGTGGCCTGATCGGAGATAACCGCTTCGAGCAGCTTTCAAACAAGTGTTTCAGTGACGAAGGGCTTGAGCTGGCCAATGAACGTTTTACCATGTTCGAACCAGGCTTTGCGCACTGCCGACTCGATATATCGTTGGTAGTCCTCCGGGCTTTGGAACCAGCATTCGCCAATCGCGTGAACCGGCCCTACATCCAGGTATGGCACATGGGTATCGGCAGGGTTTTCAGCCACCAACCTAACCTCATATTTAAACAGGCCAGGGATACCCTCACTCATCTGATAGTGACGCAAACATTCCTGGCGGAACATAGGCTTTACCAACAAGTAGACAATTCGGATCATCGCGAACATTCCTTATACATGCGTCTGAGGAGAAGAAGGTTGAAGTGCGGGCGTAGCGTCAACTTCGCTGTCATCCAGATCGTCAAGGTGAATACCTTTGTTGTCGGGCAATAGCATCAACGCAATCACGGCAATGGCATACCTGATGCAGCCAGCCTCCATGATGAAAAGCTCAAGGGAGCTGACTGCATAGGCAACCCTAGCGCGAAGCACGGCGCGCTCCCAGCTGATCCAGAAGTGAGCTGCAAGGGCGTGGAACCATGCGTACGTGCCGGAAGCGATATTAATATATTGACATATATGAATATCGAGAATAGCCTACCCATAACCGCGCTAGAAACCTCAGGAGGTACTCCCATGAAAGATTCCAGCGATACCCGTCCGAATCACCTTCCCGACAGCAGCTACGGCCTGTTTATTGACAACCAATGAGTTTCGGACGAATACGGTGAAGCCCTCGACATTATCAACCCCGCCAACGGAAAAATTCTCACCAACATCCCAACGCCACAGCTGCCGACGTCGCCCGCGCGGTGCAGGGCGCACAGCGCGCCTTCGTGACCTGCACCGCTCGGACTCTTCAGACCTCGTTGATCCATGTTTTTTCGACCTACGACATCGAATATTTCAGATATGCAGGTAAGCAAAATGACACAATCAGAACTTTTCAAAACGACTCAGCTGGGCCCATACACCCTCAAGAACCGTATCGTTCTGCCGCCACTGACGCGTTCGCGCAGCTCCCAACCCGGCAATATTGCGAACGACCTAATGGCCACATATTACCGTCAGCGCAGCGGTGCTGGCTTCATGGTGACCGAGGGCACACAGATCGAACCCCGAGGACAGGGTTATGCCTGGACACCTGGCATTCATAGCCCGGAACAGATACAAGGCTGGCGTAAGGTCACCGACGCTGTTCACGCCGAAGGGGGGGTGATCTTTGCTCAACTTTGGCATGTGGGCCGCGTGTCGCACACATCGCTGCAACCCGGTGGTGAAGCGCCCGTCGCGCCATCAGCCATCCGCGCGGACAACGTCAAGGTGTTCATCGAAACTGGCCCCGGCACGGGTACACTGGCCGACCCTTCGACCCCACGAGCCCTGTCCACCAAGGAGGTAAAGGAACTGGTTGAGCTCTACGCCCAAGCAGCCCGAAATGCTTTGGACGCAGGTTTTGACGGGGTGGAGCTTCACTGCGCGAACGGGTACCTGGTAAACCAGTTCATTTCGGCCCATACCAACCAGCGTGATGATGAATATGGCGGTTCGCTGCAGAACCGTCTTCGCTTCCTGCGCGAAATCACCCTCGCTGTTGCTGGTGTGGTCGGCAAGGAGCGCGTTGGCGTTCGCTTCGCCCCGCTGTTCGCGACCACAGACGAAGACCGCGTCTACCTTGGTCTGGTCGAAGAAGATCCTCATCAAACCTACATCGAGGCAGTGAAGATCCTCGAGGAAGTGGGCATTGCCTACCTGTCGCTCGCCGAAGCCGATTGGGAAAACGCACCCGAGCTGCCTGAGACGTTCCGGGAAGCTGTTCGTAAGACATTCAGCGGCAAGATTATCTATGCCGGCAAGTACACCGCTGAACGAGGAAATCGCGTGATAAAAGCTGGCTGGGGCGATCTGATCGCTTTTGGCCGCCCCTTCATTGCGAACCCCGACCTGCCCGCTCGTATCGCCAACAACTGGCCGCTTAACCCAGTTGATCCAAGCACCATGTACGGCGGTACCGATAAGGGCTACACCGACTACCCGACTTACAAATCCTAAACGCTCAATGCCACGCCCCATAACTCAGGGGCGTGGCTCAGCGATTGTTGACCGAGGAAGTTAAGCATGTACCAACCGAGCACGATCCCCTACCAAGAGCATAGGGGATTCAAACGAACCTTCAGGCAGGGTCATCTAAGCCTTGGGCTGTTCTTTCCCCTGGAGGCTTTCGAAGGTGATACACCGAGCATGCTAGATCAGGTCGCGCTGGCCAAACGTGCAGAGGCACTTGGTTTTTCGGCGCTCTGGTTTCGCGACGTCCCACTCAGGGACCCAAGCTTCGGCGATGTCGGCCAGGTTTTCGACCCTTGGGTGTATCTGGGCTACATGGCAGCCCATACAACAAAAATCGCACTAGGCACCGCCTCCATCGCCCTTACTCTGCGTAATCCCTTGCACACGGCAAAGGCCGCAGCGAGCATTGATCAGTTGAGCGGAGGTCGCTTGCTCCTGGGAGTAGCCTCTGGCGATCGTCCCGTGGAGTTTCCCGCATTCAGCATTGATCCAGAACAGCGTGGCGAGACCTTTCAAGAAAACCTCAATGTGATACGCCAAGCCCATCGAACACACTTCGAGCCCATTCGCTGGAGTCACGGCGAGTTACTGGGGGCCGATCTCGTTCCCAAACCTACGACTCGGGAAATACCGCTATTCGTAACCGGACACAGCCGCCAGCCGCTCGATTGGATCGCGCGTGAAAGCCATGGATGGATCAACTATCCACGTCCGCCAAAAATGCAGCGACTCATCGTGGAAGATTGGCGACAGGAAACGGCTAAACAATGTGGCACTATCTACAAGCCGTTCTTGCAATCGCTGTATATCGACCTGGACGAACACCCATCCACGCCACCCTCGCCTATCCATCTAGGATTCCGACTGGGACGTAACCACCTGCGGGCCTTGCTGGATACACTTCAGGAAATCGGTGTAGATCACGTCATCCTGAACCTCAAGTATGGTAAACGCCCCGCAGCAGAGGTTATCGAGGAACTTGGCAAACATATCGTCCCGCAATTCGGCGCACAGGTGCCCGATAGTCCTACCTGACAGGGCAATAGGATTCCAGTCCAAACCAGCCCGTCATTGCGACGGGCAGGCGCGCAGAGATCATGGCGAAGCCTTCCAATTTGATGCGCGAATCAGGAAGATATCTAGATATCGAAAAAAACAGGTCTCAAAAAATTCATGACTATTGACGTCAACGAAGCCCTGAAAGCATTGGCGAACCCGACGCGCCTTGCCATCCTCAATTGGCTCAAGGATCCCAGGACAGTCTTTCCCGAGCAGGAAGTCGACCCAGAAACGGTAGGCGTGTGCGTCAGTATCATCCAAGAGCGCACGGGCCTCTCGCAGTCAACGACATCGCTTTATCTCGCAGCTCTACAGCGCGCGCAATTGGTGACATCGCAGCGGATCGGCCCCTGGACCTACTACAAACGCCACGATGAGAATATCGATGCCTTCTTCAAGGCGCTGCAAGAAAGAATCTAGGGCTGCACACCCTTGTATTTCTGACTGATTTCAGTCTTTGCCGATGTCAAAAACAGCAATCTGACCAAATAACGATCAGATCATCCGAAGCTTCGAGTGATCGAATAGCATTACCAGTGATGCGGTGCGCGGAAAAAACGCTCCTATAGCAAAACTGCCACTTGACAACGCTGAAACCAGGGCTGTACACGCAAAAGACAGCACACTCCAGAGAGGGACGCGAAGCCCTTCAAGTGCTCTTCTACGGCCAACCTTCTTTAGGGGGGCAGCCGCCACGGCGTCGACATCCCACGCCAGCCCCTGGCGCGTTGGGTGATCCAAAGTGGCGAGCAACTGCAACCGTTGCTCAACCTGATGCGCGACAAGCTGCTGGACTACCCCGTGTTGCACTGCGACGAAACGCGCTTGCAGGTGCTGCATGAACCGGGACGCGACCCCTCGGCACAATCCTGGATGTGGGTGCAAAGCGGTGGGCCGCCGGACAAGCCGGTGATCCTTTTCGACTACACAGCCAGCCGCGCGCAGGAGGTGCCGCTACGCCTGCTCGATGGCTACCGCGGCTACCTGATGACCGACGACTACGCCGGTTACAACGCCGTGGCTGCACGACATCGGCAAGGTGGCCGTCGATCTGCTGGTCGAGCTGGCAGACGGCTCGCTGTGGCATCCCTGGCACGGCCCGCTGCACCAGTCGTACCGCTTCCGCTACCGCGAAGACCGCGAGTACCGGTTGCACAGCGCCGCAACAGGGCTGCTCTACCGCCAATTGCTCGATGGTCCGCTCCTAGACTGGCTCAGCGGCTATCCGTCTCTGTGGGCACCATTGCTCTACGTCTTGGCCGGGCAGTACGAGCACGCCGGCGTGCTGGGTGAACTGGTCGTGCAGGCTGATCGCGCTTCTGTGGCACAGGAACTGGGCGGCGATCCCGCGCGCGCCATGGCCGCGCCCAGGCACGCGCTGCAACGCAAGCTGCTGGACGGGCTGCGCTTCCTGCTCAAGGAACAGTTGAAGCTGAATCAGCCGGAAGCCTCCGATGGCTGGCTCACTGAGGATGGGCTGTGGCTGGTGAGCAAGACTGTCTCGGACAAGCTGCGCGCGCACCTGCTGTCTCAGGGGATCGACGGCATTCCTGCGAACAACACCGCCGTCTTCAACGTGCTGCAGGACCACGGCATGCTCCAGCCTACCTCAGACGGCAAGGCGGTCTGGCGCGCGACCGTGACCAGTGCGACCGGCTGGTCCTACTCGTTCACCCTGTTGCGCCTCGCGCCCGCGCTGATCTGGGAATCCGGCGAGCGGCCAGCGCTTTTCGCAGGCACGGTGGCGATCGACACGACGCCAGCGGAAATCAACGGCAGTGCACCAGGCACACCGCCCGCGGTCGTGGGGCAGCCAGCACCCGAAGGTCAGGAGACTCCCCCTTGGGAATGCCCTCGCAGCGATACCGCCTTGCCGACTGCGGCCCCGCCCGTGCCCGACGTCATGGAGGACATGCTGCCGATGGTTGGATTGGATGGCACGGCCGACATGGGGAAGAGTGAAGAGCCAGTGGAGAAAGTCCCTGCCCAGCCTGACGTTCCTGCCCCAACCACAGCCGCAGCGTCTCCCTTGCCACTTACCCCTGCGCCTGGACCTGCATCAACTCCAATAGTCGCGATACCATCCGGGGAGCATTTCATGACGTGGCTGCAACAGGGAGTCGCCGCGCGGCGACTCATCATCAACGACGCCAAGGCGCTCGTGCATACGGTGAGCGACACCGCCTACCTGGTCAGTCCCGGCGTGTTCCATCGCTATGCGCAGGAACATCCCCAGGTGGATGCGCTAGCCAGGCAGGACAAGCAACAGGATTGGCAGTGGGTGCAAAAGCGCTTTGAGAAACTGCAGCTACACCGCAAGCACTCAAATGGCCTGAACATTTGGACCTGTGAAGTCACGGGCCCGAGGAAGTCCCGCCGACTGCATGGCTACCTCCTCGAAAATGGGTCCTTGGTATTCGCCGAAATACCGCCCAACAATCCCTATCTTGCTTTGACTCAGGAAGGATGACGCGACTCGGGCAGCGACCGTCACCACCGTGTGGCGACGATCAATGCCCCGCGAAGCTGGCAACATTTGGCGAACTAAGCTACTCGACCCGCGCCAACTCCCGTGCAAGGAACGGAGCGGTTCGGCTGCCAGACTTTCGGGCCACCTGCTGAGGGGAACCCGCCACCACGATGCTGCCGCCGGCAGCGCCCGCGCCTGGCCCTACGTCGATCACCCAGTCGGCTTGGGCCACCGCACGCATGTCGTGCTCGATCATCACTACGGTATTGCTGGCATCGACCAGGCGCTGCAACTGCACCAGCAGCCGGTCGGCATCCGACGCGTGCAGCCCGGTGGTCGGCTCGTCGAGCACGTACAGGCTTCGGCCGCGCTGGCTGCGCTGAAGCTCGGTCGCCAGCTTGATGCGCTGCGCCTCGCCACCGGAAAGCTCAGTGGCCGGTTGCCCCAGGCGCAGATAGCCCAGTCCGATGTCGCGCAGCAGTTGCAGGGGCCTTGCCACCGCGTCTTCACCCGCGAAGAATTCGCTGGCATCGTCCACGGTCATCTGCAGCACCTCGGCGATGTTGCGCCCGTTCCACTGCACCTTCAGCGTGGCCTCGTTGTAGCGCGCGCCATGGCAGGTCGGGCACGGCGCGTACACGCTGGGCATGAACAGCAGTTCCACGCTAACGAAACCCTCGCCCTCGCAAGTCTCGCAGCGCCCCTTGGCGACGTTGAACGAGAACCGTCCGGCATCATAGCGGCGGCGTCGAGCATCGGGCGTGGCGGCGAACAGCTTGCGCACATGGTCGAACAGACCCGTGTAGGTAGCCAGGTTCGAGCGCGGCGTGCGCCCGATCGGCTTCTGGTCCACCTGCACCAGGCGCTGTATGGCGTCCACATCGCCCGCCAGATGACCGCCAGTCGCTTCGATCACCGCCGGCCCTTCGCTGGTGGCGCTTTCGGCCGCATCGTCTTCCGGCTCGTGGCCCAGGTGCAGCAGCACCAACTCCGGCAGGGCCTGCGCGACGAGGCTGGACTTGCCGGAGCCGGAGATACCGGTGACGGCCGTCAGCACGCCCAGCGGAATGCGTGCATCCACGCCATGCAGGTTGTGGCGGTGGATGCCCTGCAGTTCCAGCCAGCCGGTCGCTTCGCGTGCCCGGCTTCCCGGCGCGGGGATCTCCTCGAACAGATAGCGGGCGGTGCGCGATTCGGCAATCTTGCGCAGGCCATCCGGCTCGCCGCTGTAGAGCACGCGGCCGCCACGCTCCCCAGCATCCGGCCCGACATCCACGAGCCATTGCGCGCGGCGCATCAGGTCCAAGTCGTGCTCCACCACGAACACCGAGTTGCCGGCGTCGCGCAGCCGGTCGAGTGCGTCGTACAGGGCCTGGCTATCGGAGGGGTGCAGGCCCGCGGAGGGCTCGTCGAGCACGTACACGACACCGAACAGCAGGGAACTCAATTGCGTGGCCAGCCGCAGGCGCTGCAACTCGCCGGCCGAAAGCGTCGGCGTGGCCCGGTCCAGCGTCAGGTAGCCCAGGCCTAGCTCGCGCAGTTGGCGCAGGCGCGCCATCACGCCTCCAGCCAGGCGCTGCGCGGCGAGGCGCTTTTCTTCCGATAGCGCCGAGGTGCGGCGCACGTCGGGCGATACCGCATGGACGGCGCGACCGGAGGCCGCGCGTTCGGCACGGTCGCGTCGGGTCGCTTCCTTGTCCGTAGCCGCCCCCGCTGCATGGGCGCGGAAATCGCCCTGGGCGATGGGTTCGAGCAAGGCCGCCAACTGGTCCAGCGGCATCTGCATGAACGCGCCGATGTCCACGCCGGCGAAGGTGACCGACAGCGCCTCGGGCTTGAGCCGCTTGCCGTGGCAGGTGGGGCACGGTTTGCCCTCCATGAACCGGGACACGCGCTTTCTCATCAGCGCGCTCTGGGTGTTGGCAAAGGTGTGCATCACATACCGCCGGGCGCCGGTGAAGGTGCCCATGTAGCTCGGCTCCATCTTGCGCTTGAGCGCGGCGCGGGTTTCGGCGGGCGTGAAGCCGGCGTACACCGGCACCGTCGGTGTTTCCTCGGTGAACAGAATCCACTCGCGATCCTTTTTCGGCAGGTCCTTCCACGGCCGGTCAACGTCGTAGCCCATGCTGACCAGGATGTCGCGCAGGTTCTGGCCCTGCCAGGCGGGTGGCCAGGAAGCAATCGCCCGCTCACGGATGCTCAGGGAGGGGTCGGGCACCATGATCGCCTCGGTCACCTCGTACACATGACCCAAGCCGTGGCAGGTCGGGCACGCCCCCTGCGGCGTGTTCGGCGAAAAATCCTCGGCGTACAGCATCGGCTGGTTGGCGGGATAGGCGCCGGCGCGCGAATACATCATCCGCACCAGGCTGGACAGGGTGGTCACACTGCCCACGGAGGAACGCGCATTGCTGGACCCCCGCTGCTGCTGCAGCGCCACCGCTGGTGGCAGGCCGTCGATCGCATCTACGTCCGGCACGCCCGCCTGGTCGATCAGGCGCCGTGCATAGGGGGCCACCGACTCAAAGTAGCGTCGCTGCGCCTCGGCATAGATGGTGCCGAAGGCCAGCGAGGACTTCCCGGAGCCGGAGACACCCGAGAACACCACCAGCGCATTCCGCGGGATGGAGACGTCCACCTCTTTGAGGTTGTTCTCGCGCGCGCCACGCACCTGCACGAGGCCGCTGGCTGCAGCGGTACAAGAGGATTCACCGAAAGAATTGCTTGGCATGTTCTTATCCTGTAGTTCGCCCCGCTCAGGACGGGACTTCCTGAGTGCGAGGGCCGCGGCGACTGGCTTCGAGCACTGCGGTGAGAGTGCGGGCGTCGTAACTGCCGAGCAGACGACGCCCCTCGATGAAGAACGTAGGAGTGACGTGCGCACCGCTGGCGACCGCGCTGACGAGGTCACGCTCAACACGCTCTATCACTGCGGGACTGTCGAGATCCGCGATGAACCGATCGATGTCAAGACCCAGCTCGGCGGCGTAGCCGATCAAGTCCTCTCGCTCCAGCGCATGCTGACGGGTGAACACGAAGTCCAGCCACGGCCAGAACATCCCCTGGTTCGATGCCGCCTCGGACGCCCGCGCGGCGATCGGCCCGTGGGGGTGGTGCGGCAACTGGCGCACCACATACCGCAGGTCGTCCCCGAAGTGGGCGCGCAGATCGTCCCACGAACCGGTGGCGTGTGCACAGTACGCGCACTCGAAGTCAACGTACTCCACGAGCGTGAGCTGGGCGTCCTCCGGACCGCGGATGTGATCGACCTCCGGATCGACTGGTGGCTCAAGTACCATCGGCAAATCGGCAGTCTCCTCCCCCCACTTGAGAGCGGCGACCTTGAATATGAGCCACCCCAGCAACGTGGCGAGTACCATCGACACGAGCACCCCGACCGTCGCCTGGCGGCCCAGGTTAGAGGTCGTACCGAACGCGAGCCCGATGATGAGCAGCGACACGGTGAAACCGATCCCGGACAGCGCCGCACCACCGAACACGCTCCCCATCCCGACGCCCATCGGCAGGCGCCCCAGTCCGAGGCGGACTGCGGCTAGAGTGATGAGCCCGATGCCTAGAAGCTTACCGAGCACGAGTCCCGAGATGACGCCCCAGGTCACGGGCGAGCCGAAGGCCTCAGCGAGCAACCCGCCACGCAGATCCACCCCGGCGTTCGCCAAGGCGAACACCGGCACGATCAGCAGTGCCGCCGGAAGCCGCAGGAACTCGTGCAGCCGCTCGTTCACAGAGATACCGCGGGATAGTCCGCGGTCCACCGCGTGGGCCGATGCGGCACTCGGAGACTGCCAGAAGTCACGGAACAGTTGTCTTGCCGCGACGACTTTGTGACGCTGCGTCGCGTAGGCGGGGATCAGGAGCCCCGCAGCCATCCCGGCCAGGGAGGCATGGATGCCGGAGTACACGGTCGCGAACCACAGCACGATCACGATCAACACATACGGCGTCGCCCGCCACTGGCGGGTGCGCCCCAACAACCACAATCCAACGAGGCTGGCGAGGGCGATAAGCAACGGGACGATCCGGATCTCCTCGCTATAGACGATGCCGATGATGGACACTGCGAGGAAGTCATCGACCACGGTCAGGGTGAGCAGGAACACGCGCAACTGACCCGATAGCCGCGGGCCGACGATCGCCAAGGTGCCCAGCATGAACGCCGTATCGGTGCCGACCACCGCACCCCACCCGTGCAGGCCCTCACTTCCGGCTAGTTTCACGATCAGGACATACACCAGCGCGGGAAGCACGACTCCCGTGACCCCCGCGATCAGGGCGAGGCGGGCACGGCTGCGGTCACGGAGCGATCCGTGGGCGAACTCCTGACGCACCTCCAGTCCGATCAGGAAGAAGAAGACGACCATCAGGCCGTCGTTGACCCAGTGATGCAGATCCATGTGTAGGCGCAGTGGCCCGAAGTTGAACCCGACGTCTAGGTGCCACAACTCGAAATAGGCGTTAGATAGCGGCGAGTTCGCCCACACGAGCGCCACAACCGTGACGATCACCAGCAGCACCGCAGCGCCAGACTCCGTGCGTAGATAGTGGGCAACGCGTCTCCGTCTGATATGCGCCGAGGACTCACCGAAAGAAGAGGCTGGCATGTGCTTATCCTGTAGTTTGTGAGATCACGATGGGCAGGTTTCGGATGGACCGATCAGGCGTCCGCCTCTGGCGGCGTCTCATCATCGAGCGAGCGCAGCCAAGCGAGTCTTTCTCCCAGCCTGCGCTCAACACCTCTGTCCGTTGGCTGATACCAACCCGGCCGCGCCACGCCCTCGGGAAAATAGGTTTGCCCAGCGGCATAAAAGGCTAGAAATGGTGTCCACTTAAATCAGGTGGACACCATCGCCTTTGGCGTCGGGGCCAAGAAGGTGTGTTGGCCGGACGGATACACAGAATCGGCCAAAAGCGGTCATCAGGGCTGGCTTGAGTCGGGGCCGAAGGATTACGCTCTCAGCCCCATAATTGCTGGTCAGACAGTTACCACGATCTTGCCGATCTGCTGATTGGCTTCAAGGAAACGATGGGCATCCTGGATGTCGCTAAGTGTGAATGTCTTTGCGATGATCGGGCGCAACGCACCGGACTCCAACCCTTGCAGAATAAAAGCCTTTGCTCTCTCTAGGGCTTCAGGGTCGGCCACAATCTCTGCGTAGAGATAGCCCTTCAAAGTCAGGCTTTTGCCCAGCACGGTAAACAGTGGGAATGGTGTCGGTTCAGAGCTAAGTGCGCCGTACTCCAGCAAAATTCCGCCCCGCGCCATGCTCTGCGTGAGAGGTTCCAAGGACGGCCCGCCTACAGGATCGAATACAACGCGAGCGCCTTGACCGGCAGTTATCGTCATAACACGCTCGACGATATCCTCTTCATCGCTGACGATGACATGCGCAGCGCCTGCATCAAGTAGGGCTTGCTTCTTCGCGTGAGTTCGAGTGATCGCAATCGATGTGGCGCCGACCATACGAGCCATTTGGAAGGCGGCCAAGCCAACACTGCTTGACGCGGCGGTAACGATGACAAAATCGCCCTGACGTAGCTTCGCCTGTTCAATCAATCCCCCCCAGGCGGTGACGTACTGCATCCAAGACGCCGCAGCCTCTTCAAAGGACAAGTTCTCAGGGCTCTTTACCACCAGGTGGGCCGGTACATTGGCCAACTCGCCGTAGGTGCCCCAGCGAGCAATATCCAGAGGTGGGATCAGAGCGACCGAGTCACCAATCGTGATCTCGGTTACGTCGCTCCCAACTGCCGTTACGATGCCTGCGGCCTCGTAGCCTAAGCGGCTGGGGAACTCCGCTTCTTGTAGGTATGCGTGATTGCGGAACATCACTTCGGCTCGGTTCAAGCCAAAAGCTTTAACACTAATTTGCACCTCGTTTGCTGCTGGTGCCGATACTTCCAGATCTTCCAGCTTCAGAACGCTGGCGTCACCGTATTCATGAATTCTGACAATGCGTGCCATCATAAATACCTCGTTTATCAATGGGCCTCGACGTACATCCGGAAGGTATCCGGGCACTCGAAAGGTGACAAAAATTTAGTCATTGGTTGGCGCTAGATAAATGCCTACGATGGCGTATTACTAGAAACAGAGTGTTTATAATGGATCGCCTGACCCAGATGGCCACGTTCGTCAAAACAGTTGAGCTGGGTTCATTCAGCGCCGCTGCGGACGACCTGAATCTGTCCCCTCAATTGGTAGGGAAACAGGTGAAAATGCTCGAACAACATCTGGGTGTTTCCCTGCTGCACCGGACTACGCGCAGGCAAAGCCTCACCGACTTCGGCAGGGCGTTCTACCCGCGAGCAAAACTGATCCTTGCAGACATGCAGTCTGCCGAGAGCCTGGCTGCCCTCACTCGGGGCACACCAAGCGGCCGCCTTCGCATCAACGCGCCGGTCACGTTCGGAATCCGCACGCTTTCGCCACGCCTGCTGGAATACATGGTTCGGTATCCTCAGGTGTCTGTTGACCTAACGTTATCGAACGAACTGGTCGATATCGTTGATGATGGTTACGACGTGGTATTTCGCATCGGCGAGCTGGCGAGCAGTGGGTTGAAGGCATTGCCACTGGAGCCCTATCAGATGGTTTTATGCGCTGCGCCGTCCTATCTTGCACGTCGCCCTCCCATCATCAATCCGTGGGATCTACAGCAGCAGGAATGTCTGGGGTTTACCTATTCTGATGGCCGCTCACACTGGAGCTTCGACAGCCCGGAGGGGCGTATAGATGTTCCTATTACAAGCAAATTAACGATCAATCAAGGTGATCCACTGCTGGCAGCGGCTGTAGCTGGTCTAGGCGTGGTTCTACAGCCGATAGAGTTGGTTAGCGATGCACTGCGCGATGGGACACTGGTGCGTCTGTTGCCGCAGTACCCGGTGCCGAATACCGCAATGCACATCCTCTATGCCCCTGACCGAAGAATGACTCCAAAGCTGCGCAGCTTCTTGGAGTTTGCGCGTGAGGCTTTTGGGCAGCGAGGCCCTCTCTAACGCACGAAAATCAATGTCTGCGCTATCCGGTATTCGTAAAGGACGACGATTACCGTGGCTCACCGGATATGACCAAGCACCCCTTGCTGAGGAAGTACCTGCTGTAGCACTTCGCGGCGGAAGTCGAAGAACTGAAAGATGCCATGTTCGTTGGCTTGGGGCCGTAGGTCCAGAGCGTGCTGGACCGCCTGATCCAGGAGCGGGTTCTGAATCCCGACCGGGTGATTGCCGGCATGCTGCACCCCTCCGGAAACTGCACCTACCGGATCAACTACCTCATCGGCGACAGAAGCGCGCTGGTCCCGCACGCCACCAGCCCTGTGCCTTACGACCAGGTCCGGCGAGCATTTCGGGAGCGGTTCGTCACCGCCTGATCGAACGTCGGATGAGTGGATGCTGACGCGGGTTCAATTCCCAAACGGGAATAGAACTGGCGCCCTGTCTGATGCGCTCGGTTGGTGACCCGACCAGGGCAGAACTGGTAGGATTGCGGGCATCAAGGCCCGGATTCCGCACCTTTCCGCAGGAGTTTGCAGCGGTCGCAAGGCGCTGAGTTACATAGGTTTGGCGCAGGGTTCCACCCCACCGAGCCCCTGCAGGAGTTCGAATCGTTACGCCCCCCCAGAAACCCTCACTAGCCCGAACGGCCCGGTGCTAGGTCGTTGATTTTCAACAAATCGCTCGATCGATCCGCGCTTGCGGACTGCGGACTTCCAATGGGCCGGAAATCTGGCTCGCCCAGACGGCTCTCGGTACCGACACGTTGCAAACAGTCGGTACTTCTCGATAACTACCCGACGAATCGGAACATCACAGCCAGCCCTGATGTTGCCCCTGCTTGCTGACGCAGCTTGGAAGTTCTGGCTGCAATATTGCCCCCCGTCGCTGTGGAAGGTAGCTCCCTGGGCAAGTGCAATCGAGGGGGGGATCGCTGCGTAGAGCTTGTGCCCCCCATCCTGCAGCGTGACCTGATTGGGTCAAGGCCGGGTTGTCATGCAGGCAGTTTGGCTGCAAGCAGTTCGACCTTCTCGATATTGGGCGGAGAACTGAGCAAGGTCGCGGCGTTGGCCATCAAGGCCGCGGCGATCTGGCCGTTCAGATGTGCTTGGCGACCTGCCTCATCGGCAAAGGCATCGAACACACCGAACGTCGAAGGGCCAAACTTCAATGCGAACCAGGCAGTGGTGCCGGACTCGGCGTTGGCGAGCGGCAGTGCGCTGGCCAGGAAGTCGGCAAGCGCAGCCTCCTGGCCGGGTTTGGCTTCGAGGCGAACAAACAGGGCGAGCTTGGTCATACTGTAATCCTTTGGGTAACTGGGTTAGATGAATGGATCGACGAGCCTGCAGTCTAAGTCTTCATGACAGCCATCTCTATAGACAATAATGACAACATTGATATCATTGTTGCCATGAAAATCCACATCCTTGTTTGTGATGGCGTGTTTGATCTGGGGCTTGCGGCGCTCACCGACACAGTGGGCTTGGCCAATGCGATGTCGGGCTCGCTGCCACAGGCTCCCGCGCACATAGAGCTCACGCTGGTGGGCGTGCGGCGTCGCATCCGAACTGCGCAAGGCTTGACGGTCCCCGTGGTCACTGCGCGTGGTGTGCCGGAACCAGACGTCGTGCTCGTGCCCGCGTTTGGTGAAAAGATGCCTGACACGCTCTCGGCTCGGCTCACACGCCCCGACGTGCCCGATGCGGTCGCCGTGCTACAGCAGTGGTCCACCGCTGGCGCGCACCTTGGTGCCGCCTGCTCCGGTAGTTTCTTGCTTGCAGAGAGTGGCCTGCTTGATGGGCATCGTGCGACGACGTCATGGTGGCTGGGGCCGATGTTTCGGCAGCGCTATCCGAACGTCACGCTGGACGAGTCACGCATGATCGTGAACTCGACACGCTTCACTACCGCGGGTGCCGCTTTGGCCCACGTCGACCTGGCCTTGCGCATCATCCGGGGGCGCAGTCCGGCGCTGGCGGCCCTAGTAGCACGCTATCTGCTGGTCGAGGCACGCAGTTCGCAAGCCGAGTTCGTGATTCCCGACCACCTTGCGCATGCCGACCCGATGGTGGAGCGCTTCGAGTCCTGGGCCAGAAGTCAGCTCGCGAAGGGGTTCTCGCTGGCCGAGGCGGCCAGCGCCGCGGGCACAAGCGAGCGCACCTTGGCGCGGCGGCTGCAAAGCGTTTTGGGCAAGACACCGTTGTCGTATTTCCAGGACCTGCGCGTGGAGCATGCCGTCCATCTCTTGCGCACCGGAAACGCGAGCGTCGACCAAGTCGCCGCACAGGTCGGGTACTCGGATGGGGTGACCCTGCGGGCCCTGTTGCGCCGCAAGCTGGGCCGGGGTGTCAGGGAGTTGCGACGCGGTGGATGACCAGAGGCGTTTGGTGTATGTACAGCTGGAGACCGCCGGGAAACTGACGCAGGCCAAACGGCGCATTTGGACCTGATAAAACTACTGCGCCACGTTATTTGAACTGGTTTGCTAGGGTCTGTTGCCATTTCGCGCTAACCCATTGATCTATAAGAGCAAGCCCGTATCGTTGAAGCTCTGACCCAACATCGATACGAGCTTGCAATGCCCCGATTACTGCTCAGCGATGAGCATTGGTCGAAGCTGCGGGAAATTCTGCTGCACAAGGCCATCTACAACAAGCGTGATCTACGAATGACCGTGGAGGGCATGCTGTACCGCATGCGCACGGGATGTCCCTGGAGAGACCTGCCCAAGGCGTTTGGCTACTGGAATAAGGTCTACAAACGCTTCAATGCAGGCCGCAGCGGTACAAGAGGATTCACCGAAAGAATTGCTTGGCATGTTGTTCTCCTCTGTTCAAACGGACGGCGCAGCTATCGCGCGCCAGGACGGCAGCTCGTCAGGAAGATTTCTCTTCCGCCGCCGTGTCGCTGTGGGCGTGTCTTATCCTGCGGACGATCCACCAGATCGTCAGCATCACCGCAGGTACCAGAACCGCCATCACCGGCGCCACGCTGTCGTGAACGATCGGAATGCCCTTGAGCAGGTAGCCGAGAAGACTCACGACGTAATAAGAAATTGCCGCGACCGACAGGCCTTCGACGGTTTGCTGAAGGCGCAATTGCAACTTGGCCCGGTTGTTCATCGAAGCCAGCAGATCGCGGTTCTGGCGTTCAAGTTCGACGTCGATCCACGAACGCAGCAACGCGATGGCTCGGGTCAGTTTGTCGGAGAGCTTGGCCTGGCGCTCCTTTACGGATTGGCACTCCCGCATGGCTGGAGCGATGCGACGCTGCAGGAAATCCGCCCAGGTGCTGTATCCGGATACGGCCACTTCTGAAAGCGCAGCCAGCCTTTCCTCGACGATCTCGTAGTAGGCACGGCTGGCGCCGAAGCGATAGAGATTTGCCGCGACGCCAGCTTCCAGTTCGGCGGCCAGACCTGTCAATTCGGAAAGCAGCACGTCGCTATCGCGGCGTTCTACCAAATTCGTACACATCTCGTCAGTGATCGCAGCAAGGCGCGACTCCATGTGTCGCAGCTCCGACGTCATCGATCGCGTCAACGGCAGAGACAGCAACGCCAAGGTACGGTACGTCTCGATCTCCAATAGAAGTTGAGCCAGCGCACCTGCCCGCGCCGGGGTCAAATCACGAGCAAGGATGAGGATCTGCGTCAGGCCATCCTCATCCTGTCGGAAGTCGGTCAAGATGGCGGCAGAGCCGTTCTCTACCAACGAGTAGCACAGGCTGGCAGGATCGAAGCGATCAGCCTCCTTCTCCGTTTCTGGTATCCACGGAAGAAGTCTCAAGCGGATGCCGGATATGACCGGGCCCGGAGGAACAAATCCATGTTTGAAGGGATTTTCTCCGCAAGGCTCTCCCGTCTTGGAATCCAGCGAAGCGCACCAGAGATACGTAGAGAACTCGGTGTGCTTTTCACAGTGAAGGTCTCCCTCATCCCATGTCATGCCGTGTAGCGGCGTAGCGTGGTCGGGCTCGGCAACGCCGAAGCGATGAGACAACTCGCTCATCGCCATCTGATCCCTGGTCTGGTCACCTTCGGTCATGAAAGCGAGCTGCAATATACCGCGGGGGGCCTCAAGCAACAGATGCGGGCGCGCATGCACTTCACCCACGGCTGCAGCACGATCGGCATAAGCCGGCATGCCGTACACGGTGGCGGTTGGGGTGGGTTGTACGGTCGTCGTATTGATATTGGCCGGCTCTTTCATAACGACCTCATTTCTCATTGGTTGAAAAGCACGCTTCAAAACAAATGCCCGCAGCCATGCGTTTCACACATGGCTGCGGGCCGATCTTCATGAGCATGCACCGCGTTACGCAGTCCGTCTAACAGGCTCGCCGTATAATAGAGGCTTGTGCTGACCCTGTCAGAACGCTCTCAGCTTCCTTGCTTTCAGACGAAGGTGTACGAGCAGACCTTGTTGCCCGCCGGATCACGCAGGTAGGCCGCATAGGCACCCGGCAGGTGACCACGTGCGCCAGGTTGGCCCTCGTCAGTGCCGCCTGCGGCAAGGCCGGCGGCGTGGAAGGCATCCACTTCAGCGGGAGTGGCGGCCGCAAAGCCGATCGTCACGCCGTTACTGGAAGGCGCTTCACCATTGCCCGGGCGGGCGATGATGAAAGCCGGCTTTTCGCGACCGAAAAGTACCCATCCGTTGTTGAAAGGACCGAGGTTCTTGATGCCAAGAGCACCCAGAGCGGCGTCGTAGAACGCGACCGACTTCTGAAGGTCGGCAGCGCCGATAAAGATGTGCGAAAAGATGCCATCGCCAGAAATGACAGGAGTGGACATGATTAATTTCCTTGGTGGTTGGCGTTGAATGGGTAGTGGGCGGTCAGTAGTGGATCACCGTGCGAATCGACTTGCCTTCATGCATCAGGTCGAAGGCCTTGTTGATGTCGTCGAGGCCCATGGTGTGGGTGACGAACGGGGCGAGATCGATCTCGCCTTTCATTGCGTCCTCCACCATGCCGGGAAGTTGAGTGCGGCCCTTGACCCCGCCGAAAGCCGAGCCCTTCCAGGTGCGACCGGTGATCAACTGGAACGGGCGCGTCGAAATTTCCTTGCCTGCACCAGCCACGCCGATGACGATCGACTGGCCCCAGCCACGATGTGCTGCTTCCAGTGCCGAGCGCATCACGTTGACGTTGCCGATGCACTCGAAGGTGTGATCGACACCCCAACCGGTCATCTCGATGAGAACCTCGTGAATCGGCTTGTCGAAGTCCTTCGGGTTGAGGCATTCGGTCGCGCCGAAGGTACGAGCCAGCTCGAACTTCGCTGGATTGGTGTCGATGGCGATGATGCGACCTGCCTTGGCCTGGCGTGCCCCCTGAATTGCAGCGAGCCCGATGCCGCCGAGGCCGAAGATGGCCACAGAGTCACCCGGCTGAACCTTGGCCGTGTTGTGAACAGCGCCGATGCCGGTGGTCACACCGCAACCCAGCAGGCAGACATGCTCGGGATTGGCGTCCGGGTTGATCTTGGCCAGCGAGACTTCGGCCACCACCGTGTATTCGCTGAAGGTCGAGCAGCCCATGTAGTGGTAGATCGGCTGGCCGTTGTAGCTGAAGCGGGTGGTGCCATCGGGCATCACGCCCTTGCCCTGGGTGGCGCGCACCGCCACGCACAGGTTGGTCTTGCCGCTCTTGCAGAACAGGCACTCACCGCACTCGGCGGTGTACAGCGGGATCACGTGGTCACCCGGCTTGACCGAGGTCACGCCCTCGCCGACCTCGACCACGATGCCGGCGCCCTCATGGCCCAGCACCGCCGGGAACACGCCTTCCGGGTCCTCGCCCGACAGGGTGAAGGCGTCGGTATGGCAAACGCCGGTATTCGTGATCCTGACAAGCACCTCGCCCTTGCGCGGCGGCTCGACGTCGATCTCGACGATTTCCAGTGGCTTTCCAGGCCCGAAGGCAACTGCTGCACGTGATTTCATGATGTCGCTTCCTTTACTAGCTAACTAAATTTTCCCTCACCGAGGGCACCCTGGTGCCTCTACCGCAGGTAGGAGCGGACGATGGAGATGGTCTCGTCAATGGACTTGTTCTGCGAATCGCTCCTGATTTCGCTACTGGGAAACTCTTCCCGTAGATAGCTCTCCATAACCGTTGCCATCAATCCGTTGTCAGCCCCACGAACAGCTGCAAGCTGCTGAAGAATTGCAGGGCATTCAGCACCTGCATCGAGCGCTTGCTTCTTTTCTTCCGGGCCATGTGGCACTCACCGCTTTTCACTCCAGATAAGCGGGGCCTGACGCCGAAGAGACAGGCCCTCAACTCATTAGAATTCCTGCACGGTTGGGCGCAGAACGATCTCGTTAATATCCACGTCAGCAGGCTGCTCAATTGCGAAGGCGATAGCTCGAGCGACCGATTCGGCGGGAATTGCATGCTTGTAGAAGTCCACCACGAAATCGCGGCTCTGTTGGTGGGTGCTGCCGAATTTCAGTTCGGAGTCCACGGCGCCCGGTTCGATAGTCGTGGTGCGGATGCTGCCACCGACTTCGTGACGCAGTCCTTCGGAGATAGCCCGCACAGCAAACTTGGTGCCGCTGTACACGGTGCCACCTGGGCTAAACACCTTCAGGCCTGCAACCGATGCGATGTTGATGAAGTGACCACTGTTTTGTTTCTGGAAGACTGGCAATGCAGCCGCGACTCCGTACAGCAGACCCTTGATGTTGATATCGATCATGCGATCCCACTCGTCAGTGCGAGCATCGCTGAGCGGTGCAATCGCCATCAGTCCGGCATTGTTGACCAGTACATCAATGCGACCGTAGGTGTCCACGGCACCTTGAATGAGCGTTTTGACCTCTTCCTGAGAGGTAACATCGGTCTGATACGCGATTGCCTGACCACCTGCATTGATCAGCTCAGCCACCAATGCGTCGAGTTTATCTTTGCGACGTGCAGCCAGCACTACGCGAGCGCCAAGCGCAGCAAGGTGGCGCGCAGTAACCTCACCCAGGCCGCTACTGGCACCGGTGATAACGACAACTTTTCCAGAAATGTTATTGCTCATGCTGAGAACCTCATCGGCGGGTTTGTACTTCGCCATGGCTGGTTAACCTGGCAGTGCGCAAACTTTAGACCCATGATTGATCTCAATAAATGGAAATGATTAGATTATGCTATTCCTGAAAATGGAATAAATGAGAGGGGCAACATGCTTAACCGCATGGAGATGGTTAGGATTTTTTGCACAGCAGCAGAGGCAGGTAGCTTCCGCCAAGCGGCAACTCGATTAGGCATCTCCCCACAAGGGGTGACTCGAGCCATTCAAGCCCTGGAAACTGAGCTTGGCGAATCACTGTTCCACCGCAATACCCGCCAGGTGAGCATCACTGCTTTCGGTCAGGATTACGCCAAAGATGCCAGGTCAGCTCTGGATCATTTCGATACGCTATTCCGGTCGCACAGGACGGAGCCTGAGCTGTCAGGTAGGGTGGGGATTACGGCTCCACATGCTATTGGCAGGCGCTTCCTGATACCGTTTCTTCAGCCCCTGGCCGCTGCACATCCTGACCTGCAATTCGATCTCCGCTTGGAAGATCAGATGACTGATGCTGTTGAGGCGCATATCGATATTGGTATCAGGGTGGGGGTTATTCGCGACCGGCGCTACGTTGCACGTGCCTTAGCTCCCGTGCCGTTTTACGTTGTCGCGTGCCCGTCTCTCATAGGCCAAAAGACACCACCTAAATCTTTGGATGCCTTAGCTAAGCTGCCACTTTCAGTCCTGATCGACCGGAAAAATGGCCGCCCTTGGCCTTGGCTATTTGCCGACGGGCAAACGTTCGCGCCCAGGCAGCCAGCGCTTATCTGTGATGATCCAGATACGGAATTGGAAGCCACCCTGGCAGGCATGTGTTTTGGCCAAATTCCTGCCTATCTGGCTGAGCCTCATCTGCGGTCAGGAACGCTGGTTGCCGTTTTGGCTGATCACGCTCCAGCACCATGGGATCTGTTCATATACCGCCCGCAGCAGGGTCCTGTATCGAAGCGGGTGCGATTGGTGTACGACCACCTTAAGCAGGCTTTCTCAAACCCCAAGCTATTTCCCCAGGGCCTGGGGACATAGCTTGAATACCTGCCAGCAATCGTCCGCTTTTGGCCGGTTAGCGACGGTCTGACTTCGACCGTCGCTATACATGGTCAAACCTCGGTCTGCTCCGCCATTTCCAAGGCGTCATCGACCTCAATCCCGAGGTATCGGACAGTGCTCTCAAGCTTCGTATGGCCGAGCAGCAATTGAACCGCACGCAGGTTCTTCGTCCTGCGATAGATCAGTGATGCCTTCGTACGTCTCATTGTGTGAGTGCCATACATGGCTGGATCAAGGCCAATGGCTTTCACCCAGCCTTTGACGATACGGGCGTATTGACGAGTGGAGAGATGGTCAGAGGTATGCAGCCGGCTCGGAAAAAGGCAGTCCTCGCTGCGGAGCTGGGCTTGATGTATCCAGGCCGCGAGAGCAGACCGTGTTTGCTCAGTGATCTCGAACTGCACTGGCCGCTGCGTTTTCTGCTGCATCACCATGGCTCGTGATGACAGGTTTTCGCCATGGGCAACGTCGCGCACACGGAGCTTGGTTAAATCGCAGGCTCGCAGCTTGCTGTCGATGGCTAAATCGAAGAGCGCTAGATCTCGACTTCTCTCGGCGATTTGCAGCCTCACCCGGATTGCCCAGATATCTCTCAGGCGGAGCGGGGCCTTCTGTCCGACTAATTTTCCTTTGTTCCAGGGCTGATGGCTGTAGGTAGCAATGGTGTTCATGGCAAGTCCTCCTGGTGTGGGAGGACAAGGATGGTTGGCCGGAGCAATGGTCGCTAACCGGCCAGAAGCGGCCACTAATTTCTTGGCAATCAACAGCAGAAAAAGCATTATGGAAACAACTGCTCACGCGCAGTCCCATCTTCGGCGGCATGGATGCCTTGCTTATCTCACACAAGCATTCATTCCTGCTAGCTTTGGCGACATGCTGTGAAGCGCGGGCTTATGCCGCATTCGGCCGCCCTGGCTTATACCGCGTTCGATATAACGTCGCAGCAGAAGGGAGTGAAAGATGCATAAAACACTGATCCGCAAGAGAAAAGTCAACATTGTTAGCGAAATGTTAGGCTGCGTATTAGTCGAGCGTTCGGTCTAATCACTGTTAGTGGCTTTTCTCCAGGTCATGTCAGGGTCACGAACGTTTGAAGTAATCCAGCAGTAATCCGACAGCTCCAGTGTTCGGCTAACGCCGTAGAAAGCACAATCTAGAGGTTGATTAACGAGATAGTAGATGGTCCGGTGAAACCGACTAAGAGAAAATTGTGAGTCTGTAACTGACGTTGTGACGCGGCCCGGAGAAATTATGATCGAGAGAGTTTTCAGAAGTAGTCGGTTTATGGTGTGGGTGGCAGTCGTTATCTGTGCGGTGTCATCTTTGCTCTTGTATGGTGCCTCGGTTAACATAATCTGGAATACCGCACTGGATGTAGTACGTGATATACCTGTCTCTGCTGACGACGGCAAGAGCCTCGCGGTTCGCCTCCTGAAGCTGTTGGATCTCCTGCTGATCGCTATTACTTTTCAGATCATGGCGGTTAACCTGTATCGTCTGTTCATCCGTCCGGTGTCTGATGATGACAGAGAATCCCAAAACCCTCTGGACATTAAGAGCTTCCATGATTTGAAGATAACAGTAAGCCAAGTGGCTGTTGTGCTACTGATGGTTCTGTTCCTTGAGCAGGCGGTAGAGATTGGCGCTACGATCGCTACGTTATACTTTGGTGCTGCCATCGGTATCATTATTTTGGCCTCGGTATTCGCGTGGAAGAATATGAAAGACTGATGCACAGCACGCGGTTAGACGTCACCTGCTGGTTGCCTGAACTAGAGAGGCAACCACTCCGCAGAGAATGTAGGCGGCCAACGCTTCATGGGAGCCTGCTTTGGGCAAGAGCCAACGTCACGGGCGTCTGCCACTAACCAATCCAAGCATAGCGACACCATTTCGGTTGCGGCTTCGCCTTCACTACAAAGCTGCGCGTGTTGGCGGCGTTATGCGCATCCATAGAGAGGGTACTCTTATTATTGAAATCAGGAAGGCAGAAAAAGCGGACGTTCCTGCGATACTCGACCTTGTTCGAGGAAAAGCGGAATTCGATGGGTGTTTGAATTCGCTTCAATCGCAAACGAGCCCATCGTTGTAAATCAGGCAGTAACAGAGAAGGAAGCATTAACAGCTCAGCAAGCATGGTGTGCTGCTCTTCTTGATATCAACGCCGCATACGAAAAGGATGGAAAAGTAGCAGCGAGAGCATTGGCCGAGAAAGTCATAGATTCCGCTTACGCCTACCAAATGGGCGCAGTACTCTTTAAGCCTACGCTCACGGTGAACCCTCAAACATTTCGCCCCACACGTGCCGGTGCGCTATCTTATTTCGTTGGCGGTGACCCATCCTTCCCTGCCGACACAGGTTTTGCTCTAAAAGGCTGGAGAAAATGTGAGCCTGTCACTTCTGCTATTTTTCTTGATGGCAATAGCGCAATTACTATGGGGAAAGTTCACTTCACAGATAAAAATGGGAAAGTGACTACCGTTGACAAAACGTGGGGTTACGTTAAAGACGATGCGGGAAATTTGCGCATTAACCTTCACCATTCATCATTGGAGTACCAACCTAAGTAAATCCGCTATAAACCCATAGGCAGTGGAGTTGTTGCCTAACAAGTCATTCCAGCGGACTGCCTACGGCATCCGCTGAATTCCAACGTTAGGTTATCCGAGCAAAAGTGACCCGCCCCTCATTCCTCAGTCACTGTGAATGTCCGCTTCTGGCCGGTTAGCGACCACTTCTCTGGCTAGCCATGCTTGTCCTCCCACATGTGGAGGACTTGCCATGAACATCACTGCTACCTGCACCCGCCGGCCCTGGAACAAAGGAAAGTTGGTCGGACAGAAAACCCCGCTCCGGCTGAGAGATATCTGGGCCATCCGAGTAAGGCTTCAGCTTGCAGAACGAACCCGGGATCTGGCTTTGTTCGATCTGGCCATCGACAGCAAGCTTCGAGCCTGCGACTTAACCAAGCTCCGTGTATGCGACGTTGCTCATGGCGAGCATGTGTCATCACGAGCAATGGTTATGCAGCAGAAAACGAAGCGACCAGTGCAGTTCGAAATTACTGAGCAAACACGGTCTGCTCTCGCGGCCTGGATACACCAAGCCCAGCTCCGTAGCCAGGACTGCCTTTTCCCGAGCAGGCTGCACACCTCAGACCATCTATCCACTCGTCAATACGCTCGTATCGTCAAAGGCTGGGTGCAAGCCATTGGCCTTGATCCGGCCATGTATGGCACTCACACAATGAGACGTACAAAGGCATCACTGATCTATCGCAGGACAAAGAACTTGCGGGCCGTTCAACTTCTGCTTGGCCATACGAAGCTGGAGAGCACCGTTCGATATCTTGGGATTGAGGTCGACGACGCCTTGGAAATGGCAGAGCAGACCGAGGTTTGACCATGTATAGCGACGGTCGAAGTCAGGCCGTCGCTAACCGGCCAAAAGCGGCCACCTGAGTGGCCTTAATTGCTAGTAGCCGTTTGAACGAACGTTTCCGAGCATTTCTCCGTTGTAGCTGCGTCGTCGCACTTAATGCATCGTTTTCTCTTAAAATTGACCAAAACTCATGCTGCACAAACCACACGTTCCAGTTCGTACCAGGAAACGATGGGCATCGATGCCATCACGTCTGTTTGCGATGCCACCAGCGCTTATTATCTGCCCCGCTAAAATCCTGTTCCCACCCCCTCATCCAGCCTTCATAAGCACTGTCGGGAGGGATCAAACCTGTGTTCTCCTCAAGTGTTTTTATTCGCCGAATTAGACGCTTTTCCCCAGACAACTTTTCATACCGGTCACGGACTTTAATCCCTTGTGAAGTGATGCAGTCGACGAGCTTACAGGCGAAGAAGATAACATCGTCGGTGTAGGTGGCTAGCGCCTTCCTCAATCAGGTATATCTCAAGGTCAATGCTGTAAACAGCCTGGCTTAGCCACTCCAGCATGCGAGGGAAAAACGCCGGACCATTCTCGTAGAGCTCGAAAGAGTTTCCTGCCTGCCATTGATATCGGGTGCTTGGCATTATCACTCCCATGCGAAACGTGTCGTCTTTAGGCAATTAATAGCTGGGGGCCATTCGGACCTAGATCGAAAAATCGATAAAGCGAAGCGCGCATCATTTTGACGTCTTGCTATAGATCAGCGATGCCTTCCTACCTCTCATCCTTCATACGTCTGATTGTGTGAGGTGCCATACATGGCAGGATCGAGGCCAATGACTTCACTCAACCTTTGACGATAAGAGCATGCTGACGAGTCGATAACTGTTCTGGAATATTCATACGGCTCGTGAAAAGGCTCTCGTCGATGCGCAACTGGGCTTGATGTATCCACTCCGCGAGCGCAGACCCTATTATCTCGAACTGGACTGGGCGCAGCATTTTCTGCTGCATCACTATGGCGGGTGCCTGTACATGCTCGCCATAAGCAATGTCATGTATAAGAAGCTCGGTTAAGCCTAAGGCTCGAAGCTTGCTATCGATGGCAAACCCGAACAGCGCCAGATCCGGGTGTTTATCTACTGTAACCACTCGTATCTCCACATGTCTCAATCGGAGCGGCGTTATCTGCCCGACCAATTTCGTTCGTTTCAGGCTGACGGTTCAGGTGGCAAAAGGTATTCATGGCGGGTCCTTCACGTTAGGGAGGACAAGGATGGCTAGCAAGAGCAGTGGTTGCTGACAGACTGCTGCAGCAATTATTTGAAACGCATGATTGCTAACGTCACGACGCATAGGGTGATCTAGTATGTTGCTACTGCAGCACACTGTATCGCTGATTTTAGAGGACCCGTGCCGTGACATTTATAACGTTTGCTTATCTAATCGCAGGCCTTGTGCTCCTTGTGTTTGGCGCAGAGGTATTGGTGCGCGGCGCGGCAAAGCTGGCCGCCCAATTCGGTATTTCCCCGCTGATTATTGGCTTAACGGTGGTTGCGTTCGGCACCAGTGCGCCTGAGACCGCGGTGAGCGTGCAGGCGGCACTTGCGGGCAGTGGCGATATTGCAATCGGCAATGTGGTCGGCAGTAACATCGCCAACGTCTTGTTCATTTTGGGTCTCACGGCGCTAATCGCGCCCTTGATCGTCTCCCGTCAATTGATCCGCCTTGATGTGCCGATCATGATCGGTGCCAGTCTGGTCACCTATGCATTGGCGTGGGACGGCACGCTTAGCCGTCTCGATGGAACGTTGCTGTTCGCCGCGATAATCGGCTACACGCTGTTCCTCATTCAAAGCAGCCGCCGCGCGAATGCCGAGGCCGCCGCAAGCGACGAGTTTGCCAAAGAGTTCAGCGCCGACGCGCACCCCAAGCGCTACTCCAGCTTCATCAATGCAGGTCTGGTCATCGTTGGCCTGGTCTTGTTGGTGGTCGGCTCCAACTTCCTGGTGGAGGGCGCCGTATCGCTGGCGCGCGCGCTGGGGTTGTCAGAATTGGTGATCGGCTTGACGGTGATTGCCGTTGGCACCTCCCTGCCGGAGCTGGCCACCTCGATACTTGCAGCAATTCGGGGCGAGCGGGACATCGCGGTGGGCAACATCGTTGGCAGCAACATTTTCAATTTGCTTTGCGTGCTGGGGCTGTCGGCGCTAGTCGCACCGCAGGACGTTGCGGTGGCGGCGAGTGCCCTGGCGTTCGATTTTCCGGTGATGATTGCGGTGGCGCTGGCGTGTCTGCCTATATTTTTCACTGGCTACAGCATCAGTCGCTGGGAAGGTCTGCTGTTCCTGGCCTATTACATCGCTTATACCGCCTATCTGGTCATGACAAGCGCTGGCGAGTCGTTCGCTGAAACCTTCGGCGATGCAATGATGGGCTATGTACTGCCGCTGACTGCGGTGACGTTATTGGTGATCGCCAGCCAGGCTTGGAAGAAGCAGCGAGGCTAAGCGGATATCCACCCACAGATCGAGTGAAGCCCATGCCGTGCATTCGGCTTATTGCCGCTCCGGTCGAGCTTGGGCGGGCAGCAAACGGAGCCTCGCTCAATGGCCAGTGACTAGACTTTCCCGTTCGCCTCCTCGTCTCGTGGCTTGGCCCGTCCCGTCAGAAGGGTGTTGGGGTTCGAATAGTCGGTTGTACGCGCAGCGCGATCTCTTTCAGCATTGCGATAGTCGAGCAGGACCCCGGTACCCAAGACACCCAAGCTGAGGATGGTGCAAAGGACTATGTGATAGGCGTTCATGTAGAAGCTCACGAGAGGTAGGAAGAAGGTGTGATCGATAGTGATCGAGGCGTATCCCACTCCTATTTCGAACGGCGATCAACTGGTTTTTCGAGCAATGACGCGGGCGGCGTGACGTCGAGTTTGAGTTGAATCGTCTTGAAACAAATAGCCCAGGCTTGCTGCTCTCTGCGATGAGGGGTTCCGGATATGCTCTCGCCGCCTTGGTCCTCTGTTTCGGGACCGTCATCATCACATCCTAACCCTCGAGACCCTTGATGGAATCGCTTATCCAGCTGTTCTCCGAACCCACCACCTGGGTGGCCCTGGCTACCTTGATCGCGATGGAGGTGGTTCTCGGTATTGATAACCTGATCTTCATTTCGATTTTAACCAACAAGCTTCCCGAGCATCAGCGGGAGCGAGCGCGGCGCATCGGTATCGGCCTCGCGCTGATCCTGCGCTTGGGCCTGCTTGGCACAGTGGCGTGGATCGTTCAGCTCACCGAGCCGGTAGTCGAGCTGTTTGGCAATGCCTTGTCGTGGAAAGACATGATCCTCATTGCAGGCGGTCTGTTTCTACTTTGGAAGGCCACCAAAGAAATTCACCACAGCATGGACCCTACGCCGGGCGGGGACATGTTTGAAGGCAAGCCTTTGGAGAACGCTGCGGTGATGGGCTTTAGCGCCGCGATCGCACAGATCCTGCTGCTCGATCTGGTGTTCTCGGTCGACAGCATCATCACGGCGGTAGGCATGACTGACCATGTGGCGATCATGGTCATCGCGGTCGTTGTCGCAGTAACCGTGATGCTGGTCGCGGCCAACCCGCTGGCTAAGTTCATCAACGACAATCCGACCGTAGTGATGCTTGCCCTAGGCTTCCTGCTCATGATCGGAATGACGCTGATCGCAGAGGGTTTCGGTGCCCACGTCCCCAAGGGCTATGTGTATGCCGCCATGGCGTTCTCCGCTGGCGTTGAGGTGCTGAACATGTTGGCGCGGCGCGCCAATCAAAAAAAGGCAGCACTGCCTCGAGAGTAATCGGCGGCCGTACTGTTCAATAAACGCCGGTGCCTGCAATCGGGCACCGGTCCAGCCGAGACTATTACGAATCGGCGAAAGTCTTCTGCTTCACACCTCTGCTCCCTACCATCGGCTCGTCCCAGCCGCGCAACGCTGCTGGTAGATAAGTGGCACTCGGTGTGGGCCCACCGCCTGCTTTCGTATCGCCATGCTCCACCGGCAACGTTCATCCTGCTTCTCGCTTCTCTCACCTGAACTTACGCCGACCAGCACCGGCGGGTCTTGTCCGTTGCGCTTGGTCTGCGCCGCGACAATTCTGGCGGAACTCCGCCCTCACACCCTGAGTAAAGGCGGAAATCCGCCCTGTCTTTAGGTGTTATCCCCGCGGGTTGCCGTGCTTCTTCTCCACATGGCTGATTGGCTCCGCGGCTGGGAGCGAGCGCTTTCATGCCGAGCCCAGGATTTACGCGCGGCGCCCCGATTTGGTCGATCTCCCTCGGCCATCCCAGCGTCACCTGCGGCCTTCTGGCACATGCCTTGCTCTCCAGATTCTCGACAGGTCATTGAGTACCGCCGTTCATGGCAAGCGCCATGAACATCCCTATTCACGCCTGCCACGGCTTATCAACGGCACCTCACGTGCCACATAACAATGCTGGTCTATTGGAGAGACATCCATGAACGCCCTCAGGCGCGCTTGGGATCACTTTGAAGAGGGCTTCATTGCCTTCCTGCTTGCTGCCATGACGCTAGTCACCTTTGTCTACGTCATCCTCAATAACCTCTACACCGCGTTTTACAGCTTGGGCGATCGCTTCGCTTCTGCTGAAGACCTGTTCTTCGCCATGGGCGACTTCACCATCGGATTGGCCCAGTCGATGACCTGGAGTACCGCCCTGACCAAAGCGCTATTTGCCTGGCTGATCTTCTTCGGCTTGGCCTATGGGGTACGCACCGCCGGCCACATTGGGGTCGACGCCCTGGTCAAACTCGCTCCGCGCCATGTCCAGCGCTATATCGGTGTCCTTGCGTGCCTGTTTTGCCTTGGCTATGCCGGGCTGCTGGCATCGGCGAGCTTCAGCTGGATATCGGCGTTGCTTAACGCCAACATCGGCGCCGAGGACCTTGGACATTTTGGTGTTAAGCAATGGCACATCGGCATGATCGTTCCGATCGGCTTTGCTTTGGTGTTCATCCGTTTCGCCGAGATCTTCGTACGCCTTCTGCGTAACGAGCAAACCGGGCTAGGCCTGGCAGATGAAGCCGCCGAAGCCGTGAAGCTGGGCGCAGAGGAGTTGAAGTAAATGACCATTCTTTTCCTCTTCGTCGCGCTCTTCGCGTTGATGTTTATCGGCGTGCCGGTTGCTATCTCATTGGGACTCGCCGGCTCGCTGACAATCCTGCTGTTCAGCCCTGACTCGGTAACCTCCCTGGCGATCAAGCTGTTCGAGACATCCGAGCACTACACCCTGCTGGCCATCCCCTTCTTCCTTCTCGCCGGCGCGTTCATGACCACTGGCGGTGTCGCACGCCGATTGATTGACTTCGCCAATGCGTGTGTCGGCCATATCCGTGGTGGTCTGGCCATCGGCGCCGTGCTGGCGTGCATGCTGTTCGCCGCGCTGTCCGGCTCGTCGCCGGCAACTGTGGCGGCGGTCGGCTCCATCGCCATCGCCGGCATGGTCCGCTCAGGTTATCCGCAAGCCTTTGGCGCAGGTATCGTCTGCAACGCCGGAACCCTGGGCATTCTCATTCCGCCCTCGGTCGTGATGGTGGTTTATGCCGCCGCGACGGAAACATCGGTCGGCAAGCTATTCATGGCAGGCGTCGTGCCCGGTGTTTTGCTTGGCGTGGTGCTGATGGCGGCGATCTACATTATTGCCGTCAAGAAAAAACTGCCGGCTCTACCGCGGGCGACGTTTCGCGAATGGCTGTCAGCCGCCCGCAAGGCCGTTTGGGGTTTGCTGCTGATGGTGGTGATTCTGGGCGGTATCTATTCGGGGATGTTTACACCCACCGAAGCAGCTGCGGTCGCCGCGATCTACTCGGCTTTTGTCGCGGTATTCGTCTATAAGGACATCACATTACGAGATTGCCCGAAGGTCGTTCTTGAGTCAGGCAAGTTGTCGATCATGCTCATGTTCATCATCGCCAACGCCATGCTGTTCGCGCACGTGCTGACCACTGAGCAGATCCCACAGCAGATTACCGCTATGGTTCTCGAGGCGGGTCTGCAGCCCTGGATGTTCCTGCTGGTGGTGAACATCGTATTGCTGGTGGCCGGCGCGTTCATGGAGCCCTCTGCGATCATTCTGATCCTGGCTCCGATTCTGTTTCCGATCGCCATGGAGCTGGGCATTGACCCGATTCATCTTGGCATCATCATGGTGGTTAACATGGAAATCGGTCTCATCACACCGCCGGTTGGCCTGAACCTTTTCGTGACCTCAGCTGTGACGGGGATGTCAGTGCCTCAGGTTGTGCGCGCGGCCATGCCGTGGCTGATGTTGCTAATCGGCTTTCTGGTGCTGATCACCTATATCCCCGCCTTGTCGCTCGCACTTCCGAACGCATTGGGCATGTAAGGCTCGCCTTAGGGAAGCCCGGCAAGGCCGGGCTTTTTTCATTCTTACTTCAACCGTAGACGGGCAAATCTCGGCCAAAAGCGGCCAACTATAATTAGCCGTATCGTAGTCTGCTCCAAATGGTTACAAACCACGCACTCTGCCAGCCAACTAGGTTTCAACTGCCGTTTTGTCGATAGGCTCTCCTGACTCATTAGTTTCAGGCAGACCTTCCTGCAACTCGCCCTCCTGCGTTTCCTTGGACGGCGGCTTGCCTAGCCACTCATTGGTTGACTGCTGTACTTCATTCAGTTGCTTATTGAGTTGTTGCAGGGTCCCATCGACCGTTTCGCGGGCTACGTCTTGCATTGCCTGCTCAGCCTTCTCGGCCAGTTTCTGCGCCGATTGCTCGGCTGCGTCGCAGCCGGCCAAGCCCACCAGTAACAGCCCCATAGCTGTCAATTGCAGCGTTTTTTTCATTACCGCCTCCAGTGTTGAAAGTTGCCAATTCGACAGTAGGCAGCCGACTAGCTACCTCCACCTGTTTTGATTTACACCTGAGGGCCAGCCGGGGCCGGCTGGCCACGGGTTTTCCAAAGGGACAGCAGCACGCCGCCCAGCAGCAGCAGCAGACTCAGGGAGATTACCGATGGAATCTTGCCAATGAACTTTCACGAATGCCAATTTCGCGATGCTCGCGGTGAAGCACCCCTAGGTCGAAGACCAACAGGCCAATCACTATGCTGATAAAAACGAGCCACAACCAAGTGGCAGTGCCGAGAAATTCGGCCAGGAAGAACGGTTCTAGGGCAGTCATGAGCCCCTCCTCTAAGTGTCGAAGTTGTGCAAACTGCAACTCCGACATGGCAGCGGTTAGCTGTCAGAGGGGCCCGGCGTTGCGGAGGCAACTCTAGAGGTGCATTTGTGGCTTCTCAATCGAGGAAAGGTCGCAAGGTGTTTCAAGCGGATTGACTGATACTGTGAGTAGACCTTCTTTTCGTAGACGGCTTCGGGCGGCTGCTTTTGGCCGGTTAGCGACCACCGTTCAGGCTAGCCATTCTTGTCCTCCCACACGTGGAGGACTTGCTATGAACATCATCGCTACCTGCAGCCGCCAGCCCTGGAACAAAGGAAAACTGGTCGGACAGAAAACCCCACTCCGACTGAGAGATATCTGGGCCATCCGAGTAAGGCTTCAAATTGCAGAAAGAACTCGGGATCTGGCTCTCTTCGACCTGGCCATCGACAGCAAGCTTCGAGCCTGCGACTTAACCAAGCTCCGTGTGCGGGACGTTGCCCATGGTGAGCAGGTGTCATCACGAGCAATAGTGATGCAGCAGAAAACACAGCGGCCAGTGCAGTTCGAGATCACTGAGCAAACTCGGGCGGCGCTCGCGGCTTGGATACATCAAGTACAACTCCGCGGCGAGGACTACCTGTTCCCGAGTCGACTGCATAACTCAGACCATCTATCCACTCGTCAGTACGCCCGTATCGTCAAAGGCTGGGTGAAAGCCATTGGCCTTGACCCAGCCATGTATGGCACTCACACAATGAGACGCACGAAGGCATCACTGATCTATCGCAGGACGAAGAACCTGCGGGCCGTTCAACTGCTGCTCGGCCATACGAAGCTGGAGAGCACCGTTCGATATCTGGGAATTGAGGTCGATGACGCCTTGGAAATGGCGGAACAGACCGAAGTGTGACCATGTGTAGCGACGGCCAAAGTCAGGCCGTCGCTAACCGGCCAATAAGTGCCGCACAAATCCCGGCGGGTGCAGATTTCCGGGCGGTTTGCGCCAGATCAGTTGGAGACGCTTTTCAAGCCCCGGGATGGGAAGAGCTACCAGCGCGCCACTGCGAACTTCGTCTTGTACTGCGGAAGCCATCACCAACGACACGCCGAGTCCCGCCCTGACTGCTTGTTTGACTGCCTCGGTGCTGCCTAGCTGCATACCGCTGCGAGGCACGCCCAGCTCGCCAAAGTATTCGGTCAGAAGCCGTCCGGTACCGCTACCCGGTTCACCTCCCAGCATCGGCAGGTCCACCAGACGATCGCGTTCTATGCACCCTGCTTCAGCCAGCGGATGGTCGGGGCTGACGATAAGTACCAGCGGCTCGACCCGCCAGAGGCGGTGTTCGAAGTCGGGGTGAGGTAGCCACCATTCCATGATCGCGGCGTCGAGCTGGCCCGCCAGTAGCTGGTCGGCCACATCCGGGTTGGCGGCGATGCGCAGATCCACCTCGCCCCTCTCATTTGCGGTCGTCAGATAGCTGCGCACGAATGGCTGGAGAAGGTAGGTGCCGATGTTGGAGCTGGCCCCGACGCGCTCACTATTTCCATGCAGGGCTTCTAGCGCCCGGGCGTGCATGTCGAGCAAGGCGGTCGCATGCGGCATGAAGGCCAGCGCACGTGTGGTAGGCTGGCAGCCGCTACGACTGCGCTGCACCAGCGTTACGCCGACCTGCTCTTCAAGCTTCTGCAAGTGCTGCGACACCGTCGGCTGGGCCAGCCCCAACGCCCTCGCCGCGCTCTGAAAACTGCCTGTTTGAACGATCGCTACCAGGCTCTTCAGCCAGACCGGATTCAACATGCGGCAGGCTCGGCCTGGGGCAGACGGTTCGCAGCGTTGATTGGGCGCGCACCTGCCAACGCCTGGATGATGCTCTGCGCTGCACAACGTTCAATCTCCAGGCGCACCGCGCGCACTGCCGACCCTATGTGCGGAGTGAAGAGCGTATTCGGATGCGCGAGCAGCGCAGGATCGATCAGCCGCGGCCGGTCCGCGCGAGCCCAGTCTTCCATTTCGAATACATCCGCCGCATACCCGCCGAGCTGGCCTCGCTCAAGCGCCGCGAGCACGGCGGCTTCATCCACTACCGAACCACGACAGGGGTTTACAAGCAGAGCGCCCGGCCGTACGAGGGCAAGCAGCTCGGCGTTGACCAGATGCTCAGTATCGGCATTCAAGGGAAGCGCCAGCAGGATGAAGTCCGAGCTGGCGAAGAGTTCGCTGCACGCCACCTGGCGCAGGCCGAGCCGTTGCTCGGTTTGTGTATCCAGAGCCTTCGCCTCGTGGTACTGCAGGGTCGCGCCCCATCCCTGCAAGCGCTCAGCCATGGCCTGTCCGATGGCGCCCATGCCAAGGATGCCGACCGTCGCGTTATCCAGCCCCGTGCCGTAGAACTGTGGTTGCCAGCCCTGGAACTCGCCAGAGCGGACGAACGCATCTGCTGCGCGCAGATGCCGCCCCAGCCCCACCGCCAGTCCGATCGCCAGCTCGGCAGTCGGGACCGTCAACAGATCAGGCACGAAGGTCAACCAGACCCCGCGGGCAGTACAGGCGTCCACATCGAAATTGTCGAAGCCCTTGAGCGCGCAGCCGACCACACGCAGCTCGGGGCAGGCTTGGAGAAATTCTGCATCGACCCGATCGGGCATGAACGCCATCATCGCCTGAGCATCGCGGCAGCGGCGCAGAATTTCCTCGCGCGTCAGCGTGCTGTCGCTCTGGTTGGTCATCAGCTCGCAATGTGGCGCCAGCAGTTGCAGGATCTCATCGTGTACTCGGTGAGTTATAACGAGTTTCGGCAGCATGGTTTGTCCTATTTGAAACGTTTGCGCAGCACGCCACTGAAGGCGTCTACTAGCGTGACCATGGCCAGGATGACCAGCAGGATTGCTGCAACCTCCTGGTACTGCATGATGCGCAGCGAGCCCATGAGTTCGAAGCCGATACCGCCGGCGCCAACCATGCCCATCACGGTGGAGGCGCGAAAGTTGTATTCCCAGCGGTAGATCGCCACGTCGGCGAACTGCGGAGTCACCTGTGGCAAAACCGCGTGCAGCAGCACTTGCATCGGCGTAGCCCCCGCCGCCCGAGCGGCTTCCACCGGCGCTTCGTCGACGTGCTCGATGGCCTCGGCGAAGAACTTGCCGACCATGCCGATCGAATGCAGACCCAGGGCAAGCACGCCCGGCAAGGCGCCGAACCCTACGGCTGCAACGAAGATGATGCCCATGATCAGCTCCGGCACCGACCGCAGGGCATTGAGCAGCACCCGGGCAACACCGAACACAAGGGGGTGCGGCGCCGTATTGCGCGCTGCAACGAAGGCCACCACCAGCGAGAACACCACTGCGATGGCCGTGCCGGCGATGCTCATCGCCAGCGTGTCGATCAACGGGCGAATCCAGCTTCGATAGCCCGAAAAGTCTGGCGGCATGGCCTCGCCTGCCAGGGTCGCGATGGAGGGCAGCCCGTTCAGCAGCGTGGTGGCATCCAGCAGCCCCACGTACCAGCAGGCCAACAGCACCACTCCGAGTACAATTGCCACCTGCCCCAGCTGGCGCCACCAACCGAGGCCGAAGCCTCGAAGGATGTGCTCGCGTTGCTCTGCAGGCAGCGCCTGCACGTCATGATGAGTAGACATATCGGTGCTCACATCGTGGCGAAGTCGAGGCCGAGCAGCGATCCCATGTTGCGAATCACATCGTAGTCGGCGTCGGTGATTGGCGCGAAGGCCTCGGCTTTGAAGTTGCGCAGCACTTCGGGATCGTCGATACCGACGAATACATCCCGCACCTTGGTTTTCAGCTCGGGGCTCAGGTTCGAGCGCATCGCCCAGGGGTATTGGGGATATTCGCCGCTGTAACCAAGTACTTTCACCTTGCTCGGATCGATTAGGCCACGTTCGGCTACTTGATTGAAAATTACCTCCGACAGCCCACCCGCATCGGCGTTTCCGTTCGCCACGTTGACGGCAACGGCGTCATGCGTGCCCACAAAATGTTGTTCGTAGTCCTGCCCACCCGTCAGCTCGGCCGTCTCAAGAAGCACGGTTTTGGGAATCAGATGGCTGGACGTCGATGCCCGGTCACCATAGGCCATCTTCTTGCCCTTAAGGTCGGCATACTCATTCACGCCTGACGCCACATTGGCGATAATCACTGAGCGATAGGTCGGCTTGCCGTCGATGACCATGGCAGCGAAGGGCTCGATGTCGCTTTTGCTTTTGGCCATGACGTAGGACAGCGGACCGAAATACGCCAGGTCGATACGGCCAAAGCGCATCGCCTCAATCATCGAGGAATAGTCGGTGGTTACGATCAGCTGCACCTTCTTGTCCAGATGCTCTTCCAGATAATCCTTCAGCGGCTGGTTTCGCTTGATCAACTCCGAGGCGTTTTCGTCCGGCAGCAGCGCAACCTTTAGCACATCCGGATCGGCATCGGCCGCTACGGCGGACAGACTTGAAACAGCGGACAGCAAACAGGTCAATAAGAGAGCGGATAAGTGTTTCATCGGGACATCTCCAGTGAAGGTGCGAGCATGACAGGGGTTTCAGCCGGAGCAGTTGCTGGCTGAGTCGTAGAGCGGCCTGCATAGATGCGCTCAAGCTGCGCATCGGTGAGTTCCGAGGGCGCGGCATCGAAAACGATCTGAGAATCGGCCAGCCCGACGACGCGATCGGCGAAGCGGCGGGCATATTCGAGTTGATGCAGCGAAACGATGGCGGTGATGCCGTCTTCCTTGCAGATGTCGCGCAGCAGTCCGAGAACACGGACCGAAGTGGCCGGGTCGAGACTGGCTACCGGCTCATCGGCAAGAATGATCGCGGGCTGTTGCGCTAGCGCACGCGCGATGCCTACCCGCTGCTGCTGGCCACCGGACAGTTTGTCCACCCGGCTTAGCGCCTTGTCTGCCAGACCGACCCGAGCGAGGCAACTGAGCGCAATCTCCTGATCGGCACGCGGCAGAGGAAACAGCGAGCGGAGCGTGTTGTGAAAGGCCAGCCGACCGGTAAGCACATTAGCCAGTGCGCTTTGACGTTCGATTAGCTGGTGGTGCTGAAAGATCATGGCGGTACGCCGACGATGCTGACGCAAGGCCGAGCCGCTGCCGAGCTCACCGAGCTCGCTGGTGACACTGCCGCGAGTGGGCGTGACGAGTCGATTGAGGCTACGGAGCAAGGTCGACTTGCCTGCGCCCGAGAGACCAAGCAGCACGGTGAACTCACCACGCCGAAATGCAATCGAGGTATCGCGTAGGGCTGTCACGCCGCCTGGGTAGACGACGCTCAACCGGTCGACCCGCAGCACGGCGTCCTGTATCGGATGGGGCGTCATTTGATCACCTTTCGCAATATTGCTGGCCGCACAATTGCGGTTCGCGATGCAAAGGGTAGAAATTCCTTGTTAACGCACTGCTTCTAAATGATGACATTTCGATGAATGCTTCGAATCTGCCGTAGCGGGGCGGCAAGCGAAGCCGTGGAAGAACGGGCGCAACGTAGCGTCTTTCTTCACGCGGGATACAGGAAGCTTTGATTGATACTGCTGCGGATTCGCTACAGTAACGTTGGGCCAGAACGTAATGCCATCCAAGCAAGAGAGCGCACACTAGCGGCCAGAACGGGACATTCGCCCCGATAACCAGAGACTTAGAACTTGACTTCGCCATCACAGCAGGTGAGCCGCGACTACAGGCACGGCTCACCTATCGGCAAATACCCTATACAACGCGCCCCTTGAACTCATCCATCCACGTTACAAGCTCCAACACATCTTGCTCGAAAACGTCGAGCTCAACTGGGACTTGAGGCAGTTCATCTGCCTGTGAGTGCTCGTACATTGAGTAAGTGGTCATCAGCCGATCAAGGTAATCGCAGTCGACAGCCGTAACCTTGGCGACTCCTCTTAATTTCCCTTTGGTCATGACATCCCTTCTGAATCGAGCAACGACATCGTGCAGAAGGATGAACTCAACCGTCCGCTCAAGGATAATCCGGAAATCACTACAGGCACTCTTCACGGCCAGGTCATATCCATCCGCATCGGCCTGAGCCTGAAGTTTTTTTAGCTGCGGAATAACCTGATCTCGAATTACATTAATAGCCTTGTCGGGCCTGGCATCACGCAAGTTGTGCTGCGCCAAGATTCCCGCGACCTTATTCAACCGCCGAAGCGATAGCACTGTGTGGTTGATCTTTTGGTTGCCTGGGTTCTCCGCATGCTTTTTGAGCGCAGATTCGACCAGAGCGATCAAAGATAGGCGGTGCGTGAAGATGATGACCTGTCTAGTCTTCGCCAGCTCAACTAGCCTGGCCACAACCCGCTCTTCGAAGTCCTGATCCAGGGAGGAAATCGGATCATCGAAGATGAAAGGAGCTAGCTGGTTAGAGCCAGTTGTATCTGCCAGAAACGCGGCCAATGCGACGATTCGCGCTTCACCCTCGCTGAGTACGACCTCAGGTGAATGATTTACCCGAGCCCCGACAAGAGTGAGTCCAAAGGTGATTACCCCCTTTCCTTGAGCCTTGCTCTGCGGTGCCACGGGTAACCGACTACCACCAAGCATTTTCAACTCGGCAGCAAAACGAGCCTGATAGCCAGCGTCAAGTTCAGTTTTCGCGAGCTCATTGCGCTTGGTCGTCAGAGCATTGGTTGCGGTCAGCCTCGCAGCTTTATCCAGCAGCTCCATCGAGGCCAGCCGCTGACGCTCCGCTAGGATGGCCGGCTTGTTCTCGGATAACCACTGTAGCGCCTTGAGCTGCCTCACCCGAGTTTCGAGCTCTTGCCGCTTACCATCTTGCTGCAGTTGAGTAAGGTCGGCTTCCTCTACGAGCAGATCGGCAGCGCGCTTTTCCAAGGCATTATCAATAGCTTCCCAGTCGAATCTCAATAGGTCGACCGCAGCAGCACATTCAACAAACTGAGCACGCCTGCTTTTCAATGACTCATACCAGCTACGAGCAACCAGTTCGTCGAACTGCAGCTGAGCCAATCTTGAGATCCAATCTTCAATGGATGGTAACTGGACTATTTCCGCAACAAGAGCTGCATTAGCGCTTTCTTTAGTTTTTGCCGCAGTCTCGAGGCCGGCAGTAACGAATGATTCGAAACTCTTGAGTCGTGATGCGGCGTCTGCCGTAAGCACCTGTTGGCATAGCACGCAGTGCGCACCATCCGAGGTCACAGGGAACTCGTGGGCAGGGTAAGCATTAGCAACTGAGTAGTTGCGCGCCTGCTCCCACATCAGCATCCAAGCAGCCTCGCCAACGCCCTGGAGAGGCGCATTGGCGAAGGCCTGTTGCGCGACGTCATTGGCTGCCTTCCTAGCTACCGCTGCATCACTCTTCGACTTGAATAGCGCAGCAGCTTTCTCATCCGACAGGCCCTCTTTCAGAGTGCGCATCGCCTGCCTAATGCTGTCGGTCGCAACCTTCTCTTTTCCAATGGAAACTAGTCTGCCCGCAATGTCCTTTTCCGCCAGCAGGCCTTCAGCCTTGATCCGTTCTTCATCCAACTCTTTAGGGAATTGGCAATACGCTTCAATTTTCTCGGCGGAGACCGAAGCCTTCAAAGAGGCCAGCCAGCCTTTTCCCGCAGTGTCTGCCAGATCAGCGGGAAACTGTGGAAGGGAGCTGACAAGCTTTGCCTTCTCAGAGGCCAGCTCCGCAGAAACTTTGTCCGATACCTGAATGAGCAGAGTGATGAACCGCATGCTGCTGGGCTCGTAGCTCGACTCTGTTTTCCCCATGTATTGAGACGCGGCCTTTGAATCGAATACCTGCGCATGTTTAAGTTGAGGATGCGGCTCGGCATTAGGCTGCCAGTTGATATCTCGGGGGGTGCCATCGATAGTGATTCGGCATTGCGCACTGCATGCGTGCTCCTCATCGCTGAAGACGTTTGGACGGATTTCATCCTTTGAGCGCGACCCACAGAGCTGTTTGAGCAGCCGGGCATAACCACTCTTCCCCGAACCATTTTGGCCGTAAATCACGGTCAAGCCGCCCGCTCCGAACTGAAGAGACGCGCCCGGCTTGATCGCATTAACGCCAAAGACTTGGCTAACCCCTTCAACTCTAACGACCGGCCGTACGGTTGCTGCAGAGAATGATCCCGGAGCTACGTTCGCGAATCCCGGATCCTGCTGCTTGGCAGCCTCGAGCTTGCAGAGGCGAACTAGCTCGGCAAGCTCCTCCGCATTAGGCGGCCGCTTCTGCTCGATGAGCTTCTTTGCCGCTGTCTGTAGCCAGCGACCTCGCTCGCTCAACCACTTTTCGAAATCGTCTACGTACACCACTCCGTTAGCCAGACTCGACATCCCTGATCTCCGCATTTATGGGGTAGAAACAGTCATACCACGGCCAAGTATCATCACTCCAGCAGTCGTCTCCACTGACCGGCCAAATGAAGTGCAGGTCGTGGGCACTAGCTAAGGAAACTCTGAAAAAGACTTTCTGATTTGGCAAAATACCGCGACCCCACCCACCGAGTTTCCCGATGAAGCAGATGACCTTCGTCGACGCCGAGTACGCTGGCAAGCGCAAGCAAACCCGCAAGGAGTTGTTCCTGATCGAGATGGATCGGGTGGTGCCGTGGAAGGGCTTGATTGCTTTGATCGAGCCACATTATCCGAAGGGTGAAGGTGGCCGTCCGGCCTACCCATTGATGGCGATGCTGCGTGTGCATCTGCTGCAGAACTGGTTCGGCTACAGCGATCCAGCGATGGAGGAAGCGCTGTACGAAACCACGATCCTGTGCCAGTTTGCCGGGCTGAACCTGGAGCGCATCCCCGACGAAACCACCATTCTCAACTTCCGCCGCTTGCTGGAGAAACACGAGCTGGCGGCCGGCATCCTCGCTGTCATCAATGGCTATCTGGGCGACCGCGGCCTGTCGCTGCGCCAGGGCACCATCGTCGATGCAACGCTGATCAATGCGCCCAGTTCGACCAAGAACAAGGACGGCAAGCGCGACCCGGAAATGCACCAGACCAAGAAGGGAAACCAGTATTATTTCGGCATGAAGGCCCACATCGGCGCCGATGACGAATCGGGTCTGGTGCACAGCGTAGTGGGCACGGCGGCCAATGTGGCGGATGTCACCCAGGTGGACAAATTGCTGCATGGCGACGAAAACGTGGTCTGCGCCGATGCAGGCTACACCGGTGTCGAAAAGCGGCCCGAGCATGAAGGACGTGAAGTTATCTGGCAGGTGGCGGCACGCCGCAGCACCTACAAAAAACTCGATAAGCGCAGCGTGCTGTACAAAGCCAAGCGCAAGATTGAAAAGGCCAAGGCTCAGGTGCGCGCCAAGGTCGAGCATCCGTTCCGGGTAATCAAGCGCCAGTTCGGTTACACCAAGGTGCGCTTTCGCGGCTTGGCCAAAAACACGGCGCAACTGGTGACACTGTTCGCTCTGTCGAACCTGTGGATGGCGCGCCGACATTTACTGACGAATGCAGGAGAGGTGCGCCTGTAATGCGGGAAATGGCCACCGGAGTGGGGTCCGGGTGGCGAAAACGTAAGAAATACTCGTCGAATTGATTGTTTTTTGATCATTTGGCGAGTTTAAAAGTTGCGCCAGGTGGTATGCCGGGGAAATACATGGCTACTTCAGACCATCCCTAGCTGCCGAAAGCGCGCGACAAGCGCCCGCCGTTAAGGCTGAGTTTGGTCGTTGACTTGAAGACTTCCTAACTGGACTTGAGCAGCAGTCGCTGCTTGACGATCACACACAGTGTCGACAGCAGGCCCTTGGACGTCATTGCACGCGAAACGGGTTTTCGCGACCGACGCCATATGCGCGAGGTTTTTGTCCGCGGATTCGGCGTGCCACCTCAGGCCGTCAGAAGAGATGTGCGAAAAATGCCCGCTTGATACCGCAGGTCCGCTAAGGGGGGTTTTTGCGACGAGCACGAACATTGCTTCGCTTAACCCCAATACTGACGCATCGTTAACGCCTTACGAGGAACGCCGACCATGACCAGCGGCGACAAGGAACCGGAGAACTCCCCCGTTTTCTGGCGAACTCAGGAAATGTTGCTGCTGCAACAGGTAACCGCACTGGCGGGGCGAGATTTCTCGCCCGACACCGTGCTGCGGGAGATGCTCCACCTGCTGTCCGAGCTCCTCGGTTTGAACCGTGGGCGAATCGTGCTGCTCGACGAGTCAGGGCAATCGAGCCAGATCCGTTATGCCTATGGCTTGACCGCAGACGAAATCAGTCGTGGCCGCTATACACACGATGAAGGCGTGACGGGGCGAGTGCTGGCGCGCGGTCAGTTGATCATCGTTCAGGACATCGATAACGATCCGCTGTTTCTGGGCCGCATGGTCGCGCGTAACAACCTCCCCTCCGGGCCGGTTTCCTATATCGCATTACCGATCCAGATCGGCCAGCGCACCATCGGCGTACTGGCCTGCCATCGCATCCGAAGCCGCGCACGCCCATTGGCAGATGACCTCACCATCCTGCGAATCCTGGCGACGTTTGCCGGGCAGATCCTCCATTTGGAGCAGCACCTGCGAGAAAAGACCGAGGCGCTCGAGCAGCGCAACGCCCTGCTGGCCCGGGCACTGGAGACCCGCACCAGCCGCTACGGGATTATCGGCAGCGCGCCCCAGCTGCTGCGCGCGCTTTCAGAACTGGAACGCGTTGCCAATACCACCGCAAGCGTGTTGCTGCTCGGCGAGTCGGGCACCGGCAAGGAGCTGTTCGCCCGTGCGCTGCACCTGTCCAGCCCCAGACGGGACAAGCCGTTTATCCGCGTCAATTGCGCAGCCATTCCCGATTCGCTGTTCGAGTCTGAGTTGTTCGGCTACGAGCGGGGCGCCTTCACCGGGGCGCAAACGGCCCGTGCCGGCTGGTTCGAGCAGGCAGATGGCGGCACCATTTTCCTCGATGAGATTGGCGAGCTCCCGCTGGCCATGCAGACCAAGCTGCTTCGCACGCTGCAGGAGGGCACCATCACCCGCCTCGGCGCTAAGCGGGAGCTGCACATCGACGTCCGGCTGGTGGCGGCCACCAACCGTGATCTGGAAACCGAAGTCGCTGCCGGCACCTTCCGCCAGGACTTGTACTACCGGCTGAACGTTATCCCGATACGGCTGCCCTCGCTGGCTGAACGCCGGTCTGATATCCCCGTGCTGGTGCTGCACTTCCTCAACCGGATCAACCAGGCCAACCAGCGAAACGTCAGCCTAAGTGCCGAGGCGATCAAGCGTCTGCAGCGGCACGCGTGGCCGGGCAACATTCGCGAGCTGTCCAATGTCATCGAGCGAATGGTGCTGCTGGCCGATCACGCCCTGTTGAGCGCAGCGGACGTCGACCGTTACCTGCCGCGGGAGAACGAGCAAGCTGCGCCGACACCTGCCCTGGCCACTCCACCACCCAGCCCCCCGGCCTATATCGAGGACATCCGACCTTACGTCTCGGTCGCCTCCCATACGGCCGATGCGCTGCGCCAGGCGCTGGACCGCTGTGGCGGAAACAAGACGCGCGCCGCTCAGCTGCTGGGCATGACCGCGCGACAGTTCCACTATCGCTGGCAGAAGCTGGTAGCCCATCGCTGAGACCGAACACAATGTCGACATTGTTCACGTTGTGTTCAGTCGCAGGCCGGCTCGGCAAAGTAAGTGCTCGGGCGAGAGCCAAACACAGAAATTATAACCGATTGATTTAAAAGTACTTTTTCGAGAATTTCGACAGCTGGCATGGCAGTTGCAATACCCCGTTCAGCCAGGGCTGACATTGCGTCGGTTCTGATGAACTGAATGGAGAACACCATGAACGCACCTGCACCTACCACCGTTAAATCCTACCTGCGACCGATCGATCGCGACGGCCTGCTGGCCTTCGCCGAGAAAGGCCGCAACAACCCGGCCAGCCGTGGCACCAACAAGGTCCATACGGTCATGCAGGGCATCTACCGCAGCCTCAGCTATGTCGGTGACCACGAGGCCGTTGTGGTCGACGAGCCGCTGCACCTGTTCGGCGAAGACACCGCGCCCGCTCCGGGGGAGATCGTGCTCTCCGGGCTGGGTGGCTGTCTCGCCGTAGGGATTACAGCAGTGGCCACCTGGAAGCAGGTCAAGCTCAGCAAGCTGGAAATCTTCCTCGAAGCCGACATCGGCAACCCGGCGGCGTGGGGCGCCGGCGGCGCGCCGATGCAGCCCGAGCAGATGGGCTTCCAGGAGATTCGCGTAAAGGTCCTGGTCGAGGGTGACGCCACTCGCGAAGAGCTCGACGAGATCGTCAAGCACGCCAACTTCTACTCGCCCGTGGCCAACAGCATGCGCAACCCCATTCCGTTCAGCATCGCGCTGGCCGACTGAGTCACGCATCCCAGGAGGTCGCCATGAACAGTGTCGCCGCGCCCGTTGCTGGGCTAACAACCAGCACGAACGACAAACCCATGCTCCAGCGAGTATCCGAGATAGCCGGCGGGCCTCTCGCCGAGGCCGCCAGCCGTATCGACCGGGAGGGTTACTACCCGCTGGACATCATGGCGCGCCTCGCCAAGGTGGGCGCGTTCGGCGCGCATCTGGACCGGCGCGGGGCCGACTTTGGGCTTGCGCTGGCAGCTACCAGCGAGATCGCCCGCAGCTGTGGCTCCACCGGTTTTCTCGCCTGGTGCCATAACGTCTGCGGCCTGTACATGGAGCAATCGGAGAACCCCGCTCTGCTGGCTCGCTTGAGCGATCACGTCGAAGGCCGTCGCTTCGGCGGTACCGCCCTGTCCAACCCGATGAAGGCCATGGCCGGCATCGAGCCGATGCTGTTGCGCGCACAGCGGGTGCCAGGCGGCTACCGGGTGAGCGGTTCGCTGCCCTGGGTCAGCCACATCGCCCCAGGGCAGTACTGCGGCGCGATCGCAGGTGTCGACCGCGCCGATGGCAGTCGGTCCCACGAGATCATGTTCCTGCTCGATCTGGATGAGCGGGTCGAGCTCAGGCATTGCCCTGAGTTTTCCGGGATGGAAGGCACCAGCACCTGGGGTATCCGCCTGACCGACTACTTCATCGGTGAGGACCAGCTCATCGCCGACCCCGCCGGGCCCTTCGTCAACCGTGTACGCGCCGCCTTCATTCTCCTGCAGGTCGGCATGGCGACCGGCCTGGTGCAGGCCAGCCTGGATGCAATGAACGAGGTCGAGCCGGTACTGGGGCACGTCAACCAGTTTCTTCATGACCGTCCCGACGTGCTCCAAGCCGAATTTGCAGAGCTCAATTCACGGGTCGCCGAGCTGGTGCGTACCCCTTACGAAACCGACAAGGACTTCATGCTCGACGTGCTCGATGCGCGCGTGCAAGGCGCCGAGCTGGCGCTGCGTGCGACCCAGTCGGCCCTGCTGCACCAGGGCGCGCGCGGTTACCTGATGAGTGCCGGGCCACAACGGCGCATCCGCGAGGCGCACTTCGTGGCGATCGTCACCCCGGCGATCAAGCACCTGCGCTACCAGATGAACCGCCTGATGCAGGAGGCCCAACCAGCATGAGCGCAATCACCCAAGCCTGGCGGCAGTTCATCTGCCGCGCCTGTGGCCTGATCTACGACGAAGAGACCGGCGATCCGGACAGCGGGCTGGCGCCCGGCACCCGCTTCGAGGATATCCCGGATGACTGGGAATGCCCGCTTTGCGGCGTGACCAAGCTGGACTTCGAACCCTACGTGATGCGCGAGGCGCCGGTTGCCGTGGCGATGCCGGTCGGCCCCCGCGAGACAGGCATCGTCGTGGTCGGCGGCGGTCTGGCCGGCTGGTCGGTCATCGAAGCCATCCGCGCCATCGATCAGAGCACCCCCATCACGCTGGTCAGCGGTTGCAAGGGCGACCTTTATCACAAGCCCGAACTGTCCGTTGCGCTCAGCCGCGGTCAGTCAGCCGACAAGCTGGTACGTGAGCGCGCCGCCGAGGCCGCTGTTCGGCTTGGCGTGCGCCTGCTGCCGGAAACCTTCGCCGTAGGCCTTTCCCCGCGGCTCCGTCAACTGCGCACCACACGCGGCAACCTGAGCTACACCCGGCTGGTTCTCGCTCAGGGCGCCCGCCCCGCCCTGCCGGCCGCGCTGCCGGCCGAGCTCTGCTGGCGCGTCAACCACCTGCACGGCTGGGCCGGTCTGCAGGCGCGGCTGGCCGAGCGCAGCGCCCAGGACGTGGCGGTTATCGGCGCCGGGATGATCGGCTGCGAGATCGCCGAGGATCTGGCGCGAGCGGGTCACCGGGTCACGCTGGTGGATCGTCAATCACTGCCGCTGGCGACCCTGTTGCCCGAGCCGGCGGCCCGCCGTCTGCACGCCGCGCAACGCCAGTTGGGCATCGAGCTGCTTGGCAACGTCGAAATCGCCTCGCTGACCTCGCTTGGAGACGGCCGCAAGCGCCTGCTGACTCGCTGTGGTCAGCGCCGCGACGTGGATCAGGTGATCGCCGCTACCGGCCTGGCCACCGAACCCCGCCTGGCGCGCCTGGCAGGCCTGGACTTCGCACGCGGCATCAGCGTTGACCCCGCCACGCTGCAGACCAGTGACCCCGACATCTATGCGCTGGGTGACTGCATCAGCCTTGGCGGTATGCCCTGCCGCTTCATCGAACCCATCGCCCGTCAGGCGCGAGCGATCGCCGCCCATATCGCCGGCGTGCCGGGCGCGCCCTACTGCCACAGCGACCCCGTCATCAGGCTGAAGACCGCCTCCTTGCCCATCGCCCTGCACGGCATGCCTCGTGCAGACGGGCAGTGGCATGTGGTGCAGGAAACCGAGGGCTTTCTGCTCATGGAACAACGAACCAATGGCACGAGTACGTCAACGCTGCGGGTTGGCCGCGCCGACGCCGCGTGACTGCAGACCAAACTGGAGGGTACAGACATGAGCGACGATAACTTCTTCCGCCCCTATTCGGAGCACACCACGCTGACCGGTTGTGCCTGCGGCAAGCACGAAAGCCCCGAAGCGCATGACCGCGCTGCGGAACAGGCGCGACTGGCGCGATCGCTCGACCGGGATCTCCTGTCTCAGGACTTCGTCGAGGCCGCGGCGGTGCGCGCGCTCTTTCCCAACGACGTGACGCGCCGGCGCTTTCTTCAGGCGGTAGGTGTCGGCACGGCAATGGCCGCGATCTCCAGTGTGCTGCCGCTGACGTCACTGCAGGCGATGGCCGATGAGCGCGGGCCGCTGGAAAAGACCAACCTGAAGATCGGCTTCATCCCGATCAACTGCGCCACGCCGCTGATCATGGCTGACCCGCTCGGCCTGTATCGGGAGCAGGGCCTGTCGGTAAGCCTGCAGAAGACTGCCGGCTGGGCACTGGTGCGCGACAACATGCTCAACGGCGAGCTGGACGCATCACACATGCTCGCTCCCATGCCGTTGGCGATCAGCATGGGCCTGGGCTCGAATCCGCAACCGATGCGGGTCGCCACCATCCAGAACATCAACGGCCAGGCCATCGTGCTGGCGCTCAAGCACAAGGAAAACCGCGACCCGAAGAACTGGAAAGGCTTCAAGTTCGCCATTCCCTTCGAATATTCGATGCACAACTTCCTGCTGCGCTATTACCTCGCCGAGCACGGGCTGGACCCGGACCGCGACGTGCAGCTGCGGGTGACGCCGCCGGCCGAGATGATCGCCAACCTGCGGGCCGGCAACATCGACGGCTTCTTCGGCCCCGAGCCGTTCAACCAGCGCGCCGTGTATGACCAGGTCGGCTTCATTCACGTGCTGTCGAAGGATCTCTGGGATGGCCATCCCTGCTGCTCCTTCGGTGTATCCGAAGCCTTCATCAAGGAAAACCCCAACACGTTCGCCGCGCTCTACCGCGCCATTCTCAACGCCGCCGCCATGGCTCAGGACAAGGCCCAGCTGCCGACCATCGCCAAGGCGATCTCGACGCCGAATTACCTCAACCAGCCGGAGACGGTGATCCTCCAGGCGCTTTCCGGGCGTTATGCCGATGGCCTGGGCCAGGTACAGAACGAGCCGCAACGCTCCGGCTTCGATCCCATGCCCTGGTACTCCATGGCCACCTGGATGCTGACCCAGATGAAGCGCTGGGGTTACGTGAAGACGGATGTTAATTACAGCGCGCTGGCCGAGCAGGTGTTTTTGCTCACCGACGCCCGCCGACAGATGGCTGCGCTGGGCATGGCCGAAGCCGAGGCTCAGCCGGCCAGTGGCTACAAGCCGTTCGAGGTGATGGGCAGGCCATACGATCCGACGGACCCGGACGACTACCTGGCCGGCTTCGACATCCGCCACGCATGAGGACCCGACCATGAACAATCATCTTCGCCTGAAGGCGGCGCTGGTCTCAGTATTGTTGTTGGCCGTGCTGTTGCTGGTCTGGCACGCGGCCACCCATACGCCCGCCCAGCAGACCGAGGCAAGCGCGGCTGACGCCGAATACGCCGCGCTCATGGGGCAAGCGGCCGAAGCGCCGAAGAAGGACGGCTTCCCCACGCCGGCGCAGTTCTTCGAACTGGCTGGCCAGCAGCTGAGCGAACCCTTCTATGACCGTGGCCCGAACGACAAGGGCATCGGTATCCAGCTTGCGCATTCGCTGGGCCGCGTCGCGCTCGGCTATCTGATCGCACTGGCCGTGGCGATTCCGCTCGGCTTCGTGATCGGCATGTCGCCGCTCCTGTATCAGGCACTCAACCCCTTCATTCAGGTGCTCAAGCCCATCTCGCCGCTGGCCTGGATGCCGATCGCGCTCTACACCATCCGCGATTCATCGGTTTCGGCGGTGTTCGTGATCTTCATCTGCTCGATCTGGCCGATGCTGATCAACACCGCGTTCGGCGTAGCCGGGGTGCGCAAGGACTGGCTGAACGTCGCCCGCACGCTGGAGGTATCGCCGCTGCGCAAAGCCTTCTGCGTGATCCTGCCGGCCGCGGCTCCGACCATCATCACCGGCATGCGCATCTCCATGGGTATCGCCTGGCTGGTCATCGTCGCGGCCGAGATGCTCATTGGCGGCACCGGCATCGGCTACTTCGTCTGGAACGAATGGAACAACCTCTCCCTGGCCAATGTGATCTTCGCGGTACTGATGATCGGTGTCATCGGCATGCTGCTCGATCTCCTTTTCGCACAACTGCAAAAGAAGGTGACCTATGTCGACTAAAACCTTCCTCAAGGTCGAAGGCCTGAGCAAGCGTTACCAGCCAAGCCAGCCTCCCGTATTCGAGAACATCAACTTCAGCCTGGAACAAGGCGAGTTCGTCTGCGTGATCGGCCACTCCGGTTGCGGCAAGAGCACCATTCTCAACGTACTTGCCGGCCTGGAAGAGCCGAGCAGCGGCGGCGTCGTCATGGCCGGCAAGGAGATCGCCGGGCCCAGCCTCGACCGCGGTGTGGTGTTTCAGGGGCATGCGCTGATGCCCTGGCTGACGGTCGAGCAGAACATCGCCTTCGCCGTGAAGTCCCGGCACCCGTCCTGGTCGCGCCAGCAGATTGCCGAGCATGGTGCACGCTTCATCGAGATGGTCGGCCTGACCGGCGCTGCGCAAAAGAAGCCGGCGGAGCTGTCCGGCGGGATGAAACAGCGCGTCGGCATCGCCCGAGCCTTTGCCGTCGAGCCGAAGATGCTGCTGATGGACGAGCCATTCGGCGCACTCGATGCGCTGACCCGCGGGGTGATCCAGGACGAACTCGTGAAGATCTGCGCGGCGACCCGGCAGACCGTGTTCATGATCACCCACGATGTCGACGAGGCCATCCTCCTTGCCGACAAGGTAATGCTCATGAGCAATGGGCCCAAGGCCCGGATCGCCGAAATCGTGATCAACACGCTACCTCGCGAGCGAACCCGCGAAACCATTCATCACGACCCGCAGTTCTACCGAATCCGCAACCACCTCGTGGACTTCCTGGTGCGTCGCTCCAAGACCATTCAGCAAGGTGGCGAGGGCTTGGGCGGTGACCAGCCGCTGATCGTCCGCCCAGGCCTCGACGATACCGACCCACCTCCACCAGACCCGCGAACGCAGCAACCGCTGCGCCGCATTCACGCTGTTTGAATTCACCTACAGAAGGAACCGATCGATGATTACCGACCGCGCACAAGTTACCCAAATGATCATCTCCGCCAAGGTGACGCAGGGCATCAAATGGAGCCAAGCCGCCGAGGCCATAGGCAAGAGCAAGGAGTGGACCACGGCCGGCCTGCTTGGGCAGATGGCCTTCGACAAGCCCCAGGCCGAAACGCTTGGCAAGCTGTTCGGCCTCACCGACGAGGCCGTGGCCTGGCTGCAGATCGTGCCGTACAAGGGCTCGCTGCCTACCGCCGTGCCGACCGACCCGCTGATCTACCGCTGGTACGAGATCGTCAATGTCTATGGCAGCACCATCAAGGAGCTGATCCACGAGGAATTCGGCGACGGCATCATGAGCGCCATCGATTTCTCCATGGATATCCAGCGCCAGCCGGACCCGAAAGGCGATCGCGTGAACGTGGTGCTGTCGGGCAAGTTCTTGCCCTACAAGAGCTACTAACCGCGCGGCCTTCCGACCCCCTCGAGCTTCCGTATGCAGGTTCAGCGCGCCGCGGCCATCGGCTGCAGCGCCGATCCGGCGTTCATCCTGGCCCAGCGGAGAACCCGTATGGATCCACTATTGCTTGGCGGCTTCGCCGGCATGCTGGTTGGCCTGAGCATGGGGCTGACCGGGGCTGGCGGCGGTGTACTGGCGGTTCCGGCCCTGACGATGGTGCTGGGGCTGGACGTGCATCAGGCCGTACCGCTTGGCCTGCTCGCGATCGGCAGTGCCGCGCTGCTGGGAAGTCTCGATGGTTTGCGCCACGGCTTGGTGCGCTACCGGGCGGCCCTGTTCATGGCGGCGATCGGTGTGCTCACCGCATCGCTCGGTACCCGCCTCGCCCAAAGGCTGCCGACCGACGCGGTGATGCTGCTGTTCTGCCTCGTACTAATCAATATCGCCGTGCGGCAGTGGTCGCAGGGCATGAAGCCGATCGCATCCGGCATCGCTGACGCTGCCCTGTTCAAGCCGTGCCGGCTGGCCCTGGACAAGGGGCGCTTCCGCTGGACGCCCCGTTGCTTCATGCATTTTGCCGCGATCGGCGCCTCGGCCGGATTGCTCACTGGGCTACTCGGGGTCGGCGGAGGATTCGTCATCGTTCCGTTCATGCGGCGCTACTGCGAACTCGGCATGCAAGGGGTGGTAGCCACCTCGCTTGCGGTCATCGCGCTGGTTTCGCTGGTCAGCGTCGGACAGGCGTTGCATGCCGGGATCATCGTGCCCCCGGCAGGCTGGCTATTCATCGGCGCGTGCGCGCTCGGCATGGCAGCCGGGCGTCTGGTGGCGGCGCAGTTCAGGGCGCGCACCCTCCAGCTCGGTTTCGCCGCGCTTGCCGCTGGCGTGGCCCTGGCGCTGGGCGCGCGCAGCCTCATCCACCTGCTCGCTTAGGAACCCTCATGAGTCTGGTTATTCGCTCGTTCTTCGATCCGGTCACTTCGACCTTCACCCATGTAGTTCATGCGTCAGGCCAGGCGCAATGCGCCGTGGTCGATGCAGTGTTGGGTTACGACCCCGTCACTCGCCTGACCGATACGCAAATGGCTGATCAGGTGAAAGCCTATATCCAGACCAGTGGGCTGCAGCTTCAATGGTTGCTGGAAACCCATGTGCATGCCGATCACCTGTCGGCCGCCAGCTACCTGCGCGCCGAACTTGGCGGGCGTATCGGCATCAGCGGCCGCGTCATGGAGGTACGCTGCACGCTCGCCGATCGGTACGGCCCGTTCCAGCAGAGGCCGTACGACCACCTGTTCGCCACCGACGAGGTGTTCTACATCGGTCCGCTGCGGACACAGGCGCTCGCCGTGCCGGGCCACACGCCCGCTGACATTGCCTACCTGGTGAATGATGAGGTTGTGTTCGTTGGCGACACGCTTTTTCCACCGGACGTCGGCACAGCGCGTTGCGACTTCCCAGGGGGCAGCGCCAAGATACTGTATCGTTCCATCCAGCGTCTGCTGAGTTTGCCCGCGCATGTACGGATGATGATGTGCCACGACTACCCACCTCACCACCGCGCCCTCATTGCCGAGTGCACCGTTGCCCAGCAGCGTGAAGGAAACATCCATATACGCGATGGAATTTCAGAAGCAGCATTCCTAGCGATGCGTACAGAGCGCGATGGGAAGCTATCAGCCCCGCGTCTCTTGGAGCCATCCATGCGAGCAAACTTAGGCAGCGAACAACCTGAGCGATATTAGCCGAAGCAAAATGCCGATAAACCGCACTGACGTAGTCATCAGTAATGGTGCAGTCGGAGCCCTCAATCATTTTCTGACCCTGCTCGGACTCATTCTCGGCATAGAAAACGACGGGCTTGTTCAAAGCTCGGGCGTAACCAATCTCGAAATCGTGCCCGAGTCGAGGCCATCGCCGATTGCAAAATGCACATCGCAGTTGCGCAATCCTTCGAAGTCTTTTTTCACAACGTCTTCTGCGGTGCCCAGGCCGACATCGTGGTAGGGAGAGAAGACATCGAGGCCCATGGCTTTCAGGTCCCGGCGAGCCTGCCCGACTACCCAGGGTTCTTCGAGCGTGAAGAACGGGCCAGCAAGGTAGACTTTCGGCACGTAGCCATCGCGGTACCGCTGAACCGTCGCTATCCGGCCAAGAGCTGCCTATCGGAGCGGCCAGGATCATGGATGAGCAGCGCCTCTAATATCCAACAAGCCGACTAAGTTGGACATCCGGCCAAGACCCAAGTACACACCCATTTATCCGTATGAGTTAAGGATGGATTTTGCTTAATAAATTTTAGATATTTTTCAGCTTCATCCTTTGACAATATATTGAGCGCATGGATGTAGGCTCTCCTATCCCACGATGCTGAAGTCAAAACTTTCTGCTTCGCCTCTTTTGCCCATGCAATGTTTCCTTCCAGTAAGGCAGCTGCGGCCGCGCTGGTAGGTGTACCTTGATAGACATAACGTCGAATGTTTTGATCGGCTAGAAACTGTGCGTCACGGGTGAAAAGCCACTCCATCCAAACCCTCATGCTTCGATTGCTTATTCTGTTGGTTTGGCACAGGGTTGATAGTAGCGGAAAAATCTTTTTAATTTCTGCTGCTGGCAAGGAAGCCAAGTACAGGCAAACGTCATTGATCACGGGCTTGTAAAACTCTATGTCCTCTAGTATAGGTTTCGCTATCTCAGATACTTGTCCATGCTTAGCCCTTCTAATGATGGCTCTCAAGACAGCGAGATCTACATAGCCAAAATTCCGAACCCTTAAAAGGGCATCCAACAATGATGCTCCTAGATCTTCGCTATCATCGTCTTCGTCGTCGTTTCCCTCGCAATACTGCCCATATTCGTCATATTCCTGGTGGTCTTCGTACTCATTATCCTGTTCTGATTCATATGTGCCATATTGGTTTCCAGCCTCAATTTCATTCAGGATATCAAGCTTATCCATTTGATACTGGTTTTGAAGCTCTTCTTGTAAAAACTGAGCGGACGATCTAATGGAGGTTTTCTCTGAAACCAGACCCAGCCTGTGTTGGTCGTGGAGATAAACCACAAGATTTTCAAGAATCTCTGAAAGCTGCTCCTCCGAATCCGAAAATATACGTATATCGTCTACATAACGAACATGTTCGACGTGGTGATTGGATATGAATTGGTCAACATCAAGAAGAATAGCTTCGGCCAAAATTATTGAGGCTGCAGGCCCTACCGGTATGCCTTGAGATGCTTTGTTATTTAGTCGAGATAAGAAACTCTCGATCTCCCTGCCAGCGCCAGCAGGCGCTCCGACCGAGTCAATTACGTTGCCTACTCGATGGAGATATATTTGATTATAGAAATCACTAATATCTGTAGAAAGCACATATTCATAAACCCCTCCCAGCCTCTCACAGCTTTCTCTATACGCAGGAAAGCCAGACCCTTTCGAGAAATAACTATTTTCATCAACTTCAATTCGGTAGGAGCATGCAATGGATGGTAGCATCCGCGAATTTTCTATTTTTTCGGCCACCAGATAAATCAGGGCTGTATATATTAGTGAGTCTAAGGATGGTCTGAAGTAGTCGAGTTTTTCTGACTGACTTCAGGCACTGCTGATTTTAAAGCGGGATAATGATCAAAAAACGATCAAGTCGCCGGCTCAATTCGATGCTTGAGCCGCTGCGAGCACCTCGCAGCGGCTATGCCTCGCATTACAGGCGCACCTCTCCTGCAGAGGTCAGTAAATGTCGGCGAGCCATCCACAGATTCGATAGCGCAAACAGCGTAACCATCTGCGACGTATTCTTCGCCAGGCCTCGGAAGCGCACCTTGGTGTAGCCAAACTGACGCTTGATCACCCGGAACGGGTGCTCGACCTTGGCGCGCACCTGGGCTTTGGCCTTCTCGATCTTGCGCTTGGCTTTGTACAGCGCGCTGCGCTTATCCAGCTTCTTGTAAGTGCTGCGGCGGGCCGCGATCTGCCAGATGACTTCGCGGCCTTCATGTTCGGGACGCTTCTCGACGCCGGTGTAACCGGCGTCTGCGCCGACCATGTTCTCCTCGCCGTGCAGCAGCTTATCGACCTGGGTGACATCCGCGACATTGGCTGCCGTGACCACCACGCTGTGCACCAAACCCGATTCATCGTCGACACCTATGTGTGCCTTGGCCCCGAAGTAATACTGGTTGCCCTTCTTGGTCTGATGCATCTCTGGGTCGCGTTTGCCGTCCTTGTTCTTGGTCGAGCTCGGTGCATTGATCAATGTGGCATCGACAATGGTGCCTTGGCGCAGCGACAGGCCACGGTCACCCAGGTAGCCATTGATAACTGCCAGGATGCCAGCAGCCAGTTCGTGTTTCTCCAGCAGGCGACGGAAGTTGAGGATGGTGGTTTCGTCGGGGATACGCTCCAGGCTCAGCCCCGCGAACTGCCGCAGGATGGTGGTCTCGTACAGTGCCTCTTCCATCGCCGGATCGCTGTAGCCAAACCAGTTCTGCATCAAATGAACCCGCAGCATCGCCATCAGCGGATAGGCCGGACGTCCGCCTTCACCCTTGGGGTAGTGGGGCTCGATCAAGGCAACCAAACCCTTCCATGGCACTACCCGATCCATTTCGATCAAGAACAACTCTTTGCGGGTCTGCTTGCGCTTGCCGGCGTACTCGGCGTCGGAGAAAGTCATCTGCTTCATCGGGCTACTCGGCGGGTAGGATCGGGGTATTTTGCCAAATCAGGAAGTCTTCTTCAGAGTGTCCCTAAGGGTTCAAGCTGATGAACAATTCGGTAGCCTCCACGTGCCTTAGCCCAGGGAAGAACTCTCGGATTGCTAGTGTGCGCTCCAGCTAATGATGCAGCGAGAAGATAGCTTTTAACCTCGGCCCAAGAATTCCATAATGCATAAAACTCAAAAGGCTTCGGATAAAAATCAGTATCGTAAAAAGCTGTTATATGATTGCGGGCAAATTCTAGAGATGCATCGGTCAAAACCACAGCCATACTCCTAAGTTTTTACTAGTTTCCATTCCGCCCCATCCGTTACGGCTGTGAACTGGCTGCACACACAGCTCGAAGAGCTTAGCACCAGCCGATGAGTAACAGTCCACGACGTGGCGGAGATCAATTGGCCGGTTATGGCTCTTCCGCGAAAGCAGTTGGAGGTAGCCACTACCCCGCCACAGGCATTTATGGCTCAGATGTTGCCGGTCACAACGGGCTGCTGCCGGCCAATAGCTCCTCTCACCAACAGCTGCTATCGGTCGGGTTATCCCCTCGACCGGCGAGCACTTCTGCCCCATACATAAGCTCTTGAAAAGGCACACGTAAGCCACTGACACGGATTACAACCGGGTGGTGGCTATTCCTTCAGTCGGCGACAGCATTCGATCGCTGGAGAGTGTGTGTCGGATGGCGTCCTACCTGAAGCTTGTAAAGATGAAATAGGCCCTCCGGCATCGGCAGACCATCTTCGTAGTCTCGCCAGCGATCTTCGGTAACGAACACCAGCGCTGCTGCTTGGGCTTGGGTATGCTCCATTGCCTCACGCAGAGCAATAATCTCCTCAATCTTCGGTTCACGATGACTACGGCGGGGCCAAAGCCGTGGAAGGCTGCTGTTCTTATCGACAAGCCGAAGTCGAACGTCATCCCAGTCCAGCAATAGGGCGACATCTGCGCTGGTATCCCCGACGCGTCGAGCGCCAAGACCGATGGCTGACGTTGCACCAGCTTCCTTGTATTCGCGGATTGCCAGCTCAATTGCTGACCTAGCTCGCGCTACCTGGTCTTTGGACAAGTTGCGTAGAGCCATATGCACCTCGCCTACCGCTTGCACACTTCGTCGCGCACGCCGCCGAATATCGATCTTCTCCGGTTGCTCATCTAGAACTCGGAGCTTGAAGTCCTTATCTGCCCTAAGAGTCACTTTGTTTGCATAGAAACTGACTGTCTCGACCCAGCCGTTGGCATCTCTCGTCCCATCATCGTTCGCTATAAAACCGTGAACAGCAGTAGCCTTATGCTGAACGTGGTTCCTTAAACTGCACATAAATCGATAGTCCGAGCTTCGGGCAAATGCCTCATTTAGCTCCGACTTAGCCACCTCGCTGAAGCTAGGAACCAGCCCCAAGCATTTGAAGTCCTGCACTACCTGGTCGGCATAGGCTCGCATAGCCGTAAGCATATTCACGACATGGCGATTTGCTTCCTCTAGGATTTCTGCTGAATCCACATACCGATGTTGAGGCTCCACTTTGGTACGCAGGCAAATTTCGGTGAAAGCCAGTTCCATGGCCAAAAAATTACCAATCAATAATTCGTAGCGTTGCTCGAAAGCCAGAGCCTCGGACAACACGTTTCGTGCATATGCAAGCTCCTTGTAGCGCTCCTCGGAGATGCTCAGCTGCAAGCGCGGGCCAATAATGAATTGTTCAAGAATGTACTCAGCAGACACTTTCCAACACCCTCTATTCGATCTTCCGTGAGCATAGCTTCACCGCCAAACCGGTGGCTAGGCTCTACTCGCAGCGGCTAGCTGAATCACCGTCCGCTCTTGGCCGATTCTGTTGAAAAAGGCGGTCTTTGCTGGAGCCGCTTTCAATCGTTCAAAAAACGCACGGTTTTGGCGTTGCTACGCGAATTCTGAAGCAGACTCGGTGCGGAGCTGCTTCAGATTTCAACGTCAGCGGCCTACTTTCGCACGCAGAAATCGTAGAGGGACTTTTTCAACAGAATCGGCCGATCGCTGTCGCTCAGCAATTCCAAGCAGCACTCATCTCACTACCATTAACTCATCCCACCTCGTCGTGTACCGCTGCGACATCATTTCGCGCCGCATTGCCCACTCAGGGGCGGCGGGGATGCGGCCGAGTCGTACTGTCCCCCTGCCCTCGCGGGCGTTGATACGGTCGATCACGGCCATCAGCCGATCAGCGCCAGGGCTAGGTGAGGCCGCGAATAGGTCGCCTGTAAATTCCCCGCGCTGGCGCAGGTCCATCAGCAACACCTCAGCTTTGCTGTAGGCGTAGCCGGGGCGGTAGATGGCATCCAAGCCGCGAATTGCCGCTGCGGCGAGCACACGAGTATCGTCGGTGGGGTACGGCAGTGGGCAGTTGATTGCGTTGGCGTAGCGCGGCTGGTCGGGGTTATGCATGCCGGTGCGGATGGCCACCTGCAGGGCACCGGCAAGGCTACCCTGCGCGCGCATCTTTTCTGCCGCCTTGGACACGTAGGCGGCAACCGCCTCGCGGATCGGCGGTAACTCGCGCACCCGAGCACCAAACATCTTGCTACTGCAGATTATCTGCCGCGGCGGCACGGCCTCCTCAAGCTGCAGCCACGAGATCCCGCGAAGTTCGCGGGCTGTTTTTTCCAGCACTACACTGAACTGCCGGCGAAGTGACACCGGGTCATACTGCGCCAGGTCCCAGGCCGTCTTGATGCCCAGCGGCTGCAGCCGGGCGGTTAGCCGGCGGCCGACGCCCCACACTTCGCTCACATCAGTCATCTGCAGCAGGCGATCGCGCCTGGATGGATCGCGCAGGTCAATTACCCCTTCCGATTTGCGCCAGGTCTTGGCCGCCCAGTTAGCCAGCTTGGCTAGCGTCTTAGTGGGTCCGATGCCAACGCCCACTGGTATGCCAGTCCACAGCAGTACCCGAGCCCTTGCCTCGCGCCCCAGCTCGACCAAGTCACTCTGCAGACCAGTCAGATCCGCGAATGCCTCGTCGATGCTGTACACCTCCAGCCGCGGGAACATCTCCTCAAGCGTGGTCATCACGCGCGCGCTCATCTGACCGTTTATGTGTAATAGAAAGTCAATAAGAACCGGGCCATGCTCGCCCTTGGAGCTTCTCATACCCAACCGGTATGGCTGTAGCTTCTGAGGAGATCGCCGTCGCTCACCGGATCATCCGGTCATCCTGTTAGTAACCGGTCAAAGCTGATCTGTTACATCGAAGGCGGACACCTGTCCATCGACAACACCCCTGCCGAGCGGTGAACCGCCCTCCCATGTACATATGACCAAAACGTCGCCGTTATCCTACCGTTCTGTCATGCCTACCCACGACGGAGTATTGACGGTCTCCGTCCTATAACATAGCTTTTCCGAAAGGCGCTCAAGTACATATCGTCATGTGCATACGAGCCTCGTGTCGTTAAAAGAAATGGTTGGTGCCGCATGAAAGTGCTCTTCATGATGCCGTTCGGCGTGTCGAGCTTCTCCGCCCCCATCAAGATCAAGGCTTCGTCTTGGTGTTAGTGCCAGATGCACGTCACCTTGCGGTGCAGGAATGGAGTGTGAACATGAAAGCAGAAACGGAATCGCGGATTTTTTCGGTGGACGAATATGTCCGTCCGTCTAACGGCGAACCGATCCGTTCAGTTGTTCTGGAGACCAACGATTCTGTCGTTGTAGTTTGGCACGCCTACCCTAGGCAGGAAATAGCTGCCCATGTCCATCCTCACGGCCAAGATACTTGGACGGTTATCTCAGGTGAGGCCAAGTATTATCAAGGCAACGGCGTAGAAATTCATCTTAAAGCTGGAGATATTGCCATTGCAAAACCTGGGCAAGTACATGGTGCCGTGAACTCTGGTCCAGGACCTTTCATATTTGTCTCCGTGGTTGCGCCGGGCAGTGCAGCGTTTTGCGTTATCTGAGAAATAGGCGAAAGGCCTGAGAGGAACCTGATGAATACACGAGTATTTACGTTCGCTGGTGGAGAAACGGGGGTTTGGCGCGTTGTTGCGATGAATGCCGTGGCAGGAGCCCCTCTCCCTGGAATCCCACGGCTCAACGTAGCCGCTGGCTCTGTTTCGCCGCAGCCTCCGGGCACCAAATGGCTCCTTCGCGGGATAACGAGTAACGAGCGCTATGTCGTGCGTGAAGAGAAGGATCGTCTCGTGGCGAAGCAGCCAAGCTTGGGTCGAGCAGAGGCTACCTGCGCCGCCCTGATCCCTATCCGGAAAAACCCCTCATGGTGGGGACTGTCTCAAGACGAACGCCGGAAGATTTTTGAGGAACAGTCCCGTCACATTCACATCGGGCTCCAATATCTCCCTGCTGTGGCCCGCCGCCTCCACCATTGTCGGGACCTGGGCGAGAACGAACCCTTCGACTTCTTGACTTGGTTCGAATATTCCCCGTCTGATGAGACGGCCTTTAACAGGCTTCTGGCCGAACTCCGAGCCTCGGTGGAGTGGCAGTATGTCGACAGAGAAATCGACATCCGGCTAGTGCATGAGCCGGCCTAGCATCAGGTTTAACTTCGATCTACGTGCGGCACACTCCTGCGACACCCGCAGCCCAGCAAAACCCCGAAAAATCTAGTGTGTCGCATAACTTAGGAGTAACGCGACAGGTATGTCTAGCGAGCCACTAGTCGCTTAAGAACTTTTCTACTTATAGCCTCCTCTTTCTCTCATCGATCTCCTCGGCATCCTGCCGTCTAGAGCCGGCACATTGTCCAGCTTTCGAATGAGGCTCTCCAGCTTTTCCAAGTCGCCCTCGGCAATGGCTCGCTCGTCGGGAGTTAAAGGCACGGCCTCCAAGTACCGTCCGATAGACGATTTGCTTTCCAATGCTTGGGCCCTTGCGCTGGCTTTCGGCAAGTTGAAGTCACACCCCGCACAGGCCATGCGATGTGGGCAGCTGCTCCAGAAGGGATTTGAACAATACGAGTCGCCCAAGTCATAGAAGGTGTAGGGGGCATCTGAATGGCGAACAATTACGTCATGATCGATCAAAACGGAGACCATATGGGCCATTTGATCGGCTTTAACGAAGGATGCTGCCAGCTTGGTAGGCCGAATTCGAATGTAATGCAAAGTCGAATTCGGCGAGCTATGTCCCGACCACTGCATTAGCTCGATCAGCGACATGCCCTGAGGGACGCTGGCGAGCGCCGTCACTGCGGAGGCACGTCCCCGGTGGCTGGTGATTCGCCCGCGACTGTCCTCCAGTGGCACACCCGCCTTGGCGCATAGCATTGGAATGATGGTGCCATTAATGACACTGGAGCCTATGCGCTTGCCTCGAAACTGAAATAGGTAGCTAACTTTTTCCCCGGTTCGCTCATCCAGCAAAGCGGCCTGGTTAGCAGGCCTGTCCTCCAGCCAGGCGTCAATGCGCTCCTTCACGACCACCGCTACAGGTTTGACGAAAGCTTTGAACGTCTTGCTGGCAGGAATATCGAGATAGCATAAAGTTTTTGCTGGAACGATGGTCCCATCCTCGTGTACCACATCATTGGTCTGAGGATGCGCGCATCTTTTATCCAAGCGCATGATTTCATTGCTGCGCAAACCAGCGTGCGTCCACACTACAGCAATGGCTTGAACCATCGACAGCGGATAGTGAATCTCCGAAAGCAGATCACTACGCTCAAGATTTAGACTCGCCCAAATCAGCTTGAGCCAGGTCGAGTCATCAATTACCCGCGGGTTGATACCCGAGTTGAATGTCACGGATCGCGGGGTGGCGAGGTGATGCCGGGGGCTGAACTTCAAACGACCCCATCCCCAGAGTTCAAAGTCTGTAAAAAATCGTCGCAAGGCATGTAGAAAGCCGCGCTTCGAGTTGGCAGCGATAGGCTGACCAAGCCCCTTTAGCTGTGTTCCCTTCGCTGACTCCAAAGCCCACTCACCGACCGTCATCCGGTCGACGGCAGCAATAAATGCAGCGCAAGTGGACATGCTCCAATCGGTAGGCGCCGCCATTCCTGATTGCTCGCGCGCTAGCCAGACACCGGTCCTCAAGATAAAACTGTAATTGCTTTCACGTGTGCGTGGACGCAAGGTGGAAGTGTCTCGCCATCGACGGCACCACATTGCCCAAGTCGGATCGATGCCTTCGATGCTTTTCGCCCGCCAACAGGTATAGCCTCGCATGCGTAAAGGTTTCGCCAAAATCCCCATGGCAGCGAGGCCGTGAGATACCTTTCCGACCGATCTCGCGACACCTTCGCTTCGATGCTGTTGGCCCTTCAGTAGCAGTTCCTCGGTGAATGTCTCCAACCGCGGATCGCCGTTTTCCAGCATCAAGGCACCCAGCACGTTGGAAAGGAACTGCTCAAGATGGCGAGCAGCGTAGCCCAGCGATCTCAACGCTTGGCTCAAGCGAACGTGCTCATGTCTGAACACGGCATGGCCGAAGATAAAAGAAGCATATATCGCCGGCTGCCGGAATTTGGCGATACGCTGCGGGGTTCGAAAATCGCCGAGATGGTAAGCAACGGAAGCGAGATATGGTCGTGATCCTGCTCGATTACTGAGCAAGGTCAACCACTGCGACTCAGACCAACACCAGTAGGGTTTACCGGTTTTGCTGACATTCCAGAGAATGACTGCCACTGATGAAATGGCTAATCGCTGAGAAACGCCGCTGTGCGCCGCTATATCAGCTAGCGGCCTCATGAGCTCAGGTATCTCTGATTGGAGGTAGCCCCAGTCTGAACGGTGAGAGCGATTCGAAAGTATGCTCAGCTCGATTTTCGATAGATCGCTCTGACGTACGTACTTGCTCGCGTCGAACGGAACATAAGGGGTGACTGAGGGGGTGCTCATAGCAATGCCTCAGACCCAAAGAGTTCACAGAACATCCGAGCATCGAGACTGCCGACGGAGTGCGCCATCTTTGCGGTTAAATCCGCGCCAGATAGGTGCAGGTAAATCAAAGTGGTTTTGGGGTCTCGATGTCCAGCATACGTGGTCAGTTCATGGAGCTTCCAGCCCGCACGGGCCAGATGGGTAAGCCGAAGGTGGCGAAAGGTATGAGTGCTCAGGTGCGATAGTTTCGCTTCCTTGGCCCACCCTTCAACCGTTTTACTCCACGCCCAACGGGACAGTGGCGAGCCTCGATTACGATCTGATGCTGATCGAAACAACGAACCTCGCATCCAGCCAGCGCCGCGAAGAGCATGTAGATGCTCTATCAAGACAGGTGCAATGTCTGGGCTGTAGCACACGACGCGGCTGCGTTTGCCTTTGGTCGTTTCCGCTCGCACCGAGATCAGTCGGTGTGCAACGTCTAAATCCTCAATACGCAAGGCCACCAACTCGGCACGGCGAAGAGCCCCGAAATACGCCAACGACAGCATTAGTCGATCACGGATAGACGACCTGGCCGCAATACTGAGAAAGTGTCGCCACTGCTCATCGGTGGGAATGTCTGGCAACTTAATCAGCCGTGGGAGCAAGCCCCTGACAAACCCTCCATGTCCAGGCACTTGGGCCAGCCGACCATGCTGTCCGCGGGGCACGGGGTTGTGCTCGCAAAGACCCTGAAAAACGAGGTGGTCGTACCACAACCGGATAGCAGTAAGCCGCTGGTGCAAGGTTGAATTCGCCACCGCGCTCTTTGCGCCAGGTAGCAGCTCACGGATGTAGAGCGTGACTTGTTCGAATGTCGCGGATTCGGGTTTCAGCCCACTCCCTTCGCAATGCAATAAGTAATGCGCAAGGGCACGGCCATAGGCGTCAAGGGTGGCCGGCGCACGCCCCAGATTACCCAAGAGCTCCAGCCAAGCTTGTACACTGGAATAACGACTTAACACTTGCTTGTGCAATGGGGTGGTGGTCATGGGCGCCCCCTGAGCGTCAACGGATTCAGCCTAGCTCAAAAGCATTCCACCTAACTTAATAGAGCTCGTAGTTACTTGAGAAGCAGACTACGCCCCACTCCCGCATCTGGTCTCGCCACTGGAAGTACGGTGCGCCCATAGGGATGCCTAAGCGCTTAGCCTCGCGGGTGCGAGCAATAACGCAGCCGTCGTTGTTGCTCAGCACCACGACTGGCACGGCGTCGAGCCAAGGTCGGTAGACGCGTTCACAGCTGGCGTAGAAACTGTTGCAGTCAATCAGCGCGAACATAGGCTGTGCAGGTTGTGTGTGGCCACGCCCCACACGTGCAGCGATTCGGTGACGGCCAACGCCTTGTAATCGGTGTTCTCAGGCTGCAGCCACACGCCCGCAGCGGAGATCTGCAGGCGCTTGACCGTCATCCCTCCGTCCACGTACGCGACAACTATGTTGCCTGACCGCGCCTCGAGGGCGCGGTTGACCACCAGCACATCCCCGTCATAGATCCCAGCGCCAATCATACTTGGCCCGCTCACTCGCACGAGATAGACGTTGGGTGCCCGCAAATCGACCAAGTCGTCGATCGATAGGGTGAGCTCCTCGTAGTCAGCGGCAGGTGATGGGAAACCCGCCGGCACCCGGCTGTCCACGTACTGAGAGAATATTTTTGCGGGGCTGAGGCGCCCCAGAATAGTGACCCGCATTGTTGTACTGCTCTGCGATTACTGTATATATATACAGATACCAAAGACGCGCCACGCGGGTCAATTTAACTGCGATGACCGGAGGGTTCATGTGCGGACGATTCAGCCAGTGCCGAACAGCGATCGAGTACCTCGAGGCGCTGCGCTACGACAAGCCCATCGATAGCGGCATCGACCCAGAGCCCATCGGCCGCTACAACGTACCGCCCCGCTCCAGAGTATTAGTGTTCTTCGAGACCGCTTCCGGCCTGCGCATGGCCAAGCTCCCGTGGGGTTACCAGCCCTGGTGGGCCAAGGGCAAACGCCCGCCGGCAATTAACGCTCGCGTGGAGACGGCCTCCACCAGCAAGTTCTTTCGGGATGTCTGGCGCACCGGCCGCATGTTGGTCGGCGCTGACGGCTGGTACGAGTGGGTGACGGACCCGGCCGATCCGAAAAAGAAGCAGCCTTACTACATACGATTGAGATCAGGCGAGCCGATGTGGTTCGCGGCGCTGGGGCAGTTCAGGCGAGAGGACAGGATGGAAGAGCAGGAAGGCGACGGGTTCGTGATCATCACGGCGGACAGCGACCAAGGGATGCTCGACATCCACGACCGGCGGCCAGTCGTGCTGCCTCCGGATCTAGCGCGGGAATGGATAGAGCCCGGCATATCGCCTGAGCGCGCCGAGGAAATCGTGAGTAATTTGGCGCTGCCGGTGCAAGCATTCGAATGGCACGCAGTGGACCGGGCGGTCGGGAATGTGAGGAACGAAGGTGCGCACTTGATCGAGCAAATCGACAACCCTTCTTTATAGGCACAGCGGGGGTTACATAGGCCGTTTTACTACCAAAGCCTTTAGGCGCTGGGCGCCTCCAGCCTAATCCGTACAATGTCGTTTCGTTTTACCCGAGTAGCCCCATGAAGCGCTTGATAGTGGCGAGCCTTGCCACGCTAGTCATCACCCGGGGCAACAGTAACCGCTTAGGGTCCATTACAGACGGTACAACTACCAAGGTACGGATCACCCGCGGCGACGCGTTCTGGCCGAATACTTCAAGAGTCATGGAAATTGCTCTGAGCCGTGCCTTGGGGGACGTAATCTCGCTGCCCAGTGCCAAGCTTAGACCCATGATGGTGCCACCTTCAAGCTGAGCGCGGATCCGCCCGGATTGATCTGCGGGCCGCAGCCAATGGCCATGTCCACGCTCAGCACGCGCACTGCCCCTTTGTCGTCAACGGCCACCTCGAGCACAGCTATCGCAAATGGTGAGCTGGTGGTCGAGATTGTCGCCATCCACCCTCTTTCACCTTTTACCCTGGCTTGCTTCGCAAATATTGCGATAGGCTGAAAAATGGACGAATCGCTATTCGGCCTCAACCGCTGGAGGTTGCAGTTGCAATAGAGGTCACACGCTACACGTGGAAACCGCAATGCCGAGTAATAAATCTCAATCGACATCTATCCGAATTGCTCAGCGGGTCAAGCGTCTACCGAAAGGACATCCGTTCTCAATCAGGCGCTTTGCGCAAATTGGAACACGCAATGCCGTTTACAAGGCAATAGCGCTGCTGATCAACAGAGGCGAACTAGAGAGGCTACATCGAGGCATCTACATGCGCCCCAAACCTAGTCTGTATGTGACGCGGTACCGGCCTAGTGCTTGGGAAATTGTGAAGTTGATTGCTAGGCAGAACCGTCAAACCCTCCAAATTCACGGCGCCAATGCTGTACGAATGTTTGGTCTCAGCACCCAGATGCCATTGGTCCCGATTTACTACACCAGTGGGCCAAGTCGATCATACCAGTTCGGGAAAGGTGAGGTCCGCCTGATACATGCCCCGCCATTCGTTATGCAGCATGCCGGAACCGAAGTTGGGACAGCAATCAGTGCCCTGTTTTATCTAGGCAAAGAGGGGGCAACTGCAGGATGCATTACAGCCATCCAAAACGCACTCAAACCTGCAGACCAAATCACCCTGATGACCTGCAAAATGCCTCGATGGATGCGAAGAGCGTTGGAGCTTAATGACCGCCAGGGCTAGCGCCCTAGGAACACCGTGCTGCGGACAAAACCTTCCACCCGAGCACTTTGCCGGCAGACCTCACAAGTAATATTCGAAAGGGTTTTATCGTGTTCAGGGATTGCGCTCAATTTCAAATCCTATCGAATGCCTCATCGGCTACAGTCGCATTATTAATGATTCATATTCTCAAAGCGCTTCAGCTCTGTCTCAATCCGCTGAACAAGGTCACGTCGCGCTACTCCGCTTTCTTTGATCAGATAGGCGGCGGCTAGGATGGTTGCCGGGTGGACATCCAGCACACTGGCGAGTTGATCGACCTTCTCGATGGTCGGCCCCTTGATGCCGCGCTCCAGACTGCTCAGGTAGGTTCGGCTACTGACGCTAGAAAAGTCTTCCTGGGTAAGGCCCTGCTGCTTGCGCAACCTTTTAAGTACCAGTCCGAATGCTGTGCTCAGCTCCATTTTGCCGATCCTGAAAAAGGATCGATGAAGCCTTTACGAACACTATAGGGCTACAATCTATAGGATTCATTTTCAGGTGAAGGGCTATGTTCACGACCTATCGGAGTGCGGAGATCCACTTGGATACCGCAGAGGGCACCACCACCCAGCTGTGGAGCTATGTTGAGCAGGAAATCAGCTGGCCTTGGTTCTACCTGCAAATCGTTCGGCGCCACGGCCGTCAGGCCTACCGAAGCATGCTGATGGTTAATCACGCCCATGATCTAAAAAAGATCATTGACGACCAGTCGAACCTGGCCTGGGCGGAAGAAGTGCAGCTGGTCACACCGGCACACGTCAACGGCCACTCAAGGTGGCTGATGGAACCACTGAAAGAAGTGTGCGTCGTTCGAGATGGGCCCTCCGGAGATCCGGGCTACCTCTATAAAGTCGCCAATGGCGTCAGCTACTCAATGCATCACCGGAGGAACCTGGACGCACTGATCGTCACCGACGTTATTTTTTCGGCCGAGATGCATCTTCGGCGGAGTGACATCAATGCTTAGAGGGAATTTCGCAACGACAGAGGTGGCCCGTCAATGTAGGGGCGTCTGCTCTACCTCAGAGGTATCGTAAGATGAATGCAACTCAGGTAGTGATTCAAGACTGGGACGGCGATGGCGCCATCCGGATTCCGGACGATATCCTCCAAGTAATGGGAGTTGAGGTCGGCGATAGCCTCTATCTCATCGAAGAGTATGTCGGCACTACCCGCTGTATTGTGTTGAGCAAGACTCCCCGCGTTCCAGACCGAATTGACGAATTGGTTGAGCACATGGACTCCGGGACAAGGTGAAAGCATAACCACCAGACGAATCAGGGTCCTAGAGGAGCCAGTACTAATGCCCGGAGCCGCGAGTCTCGGCTTGAGCAGCCGTGTTGGACTTCGACTTGGTCGGCTTAGCCTTTGCGCGCCTGGCTCGGGGAGGTTTCACCAGCTGTTGCTCTAGTGTGCTGGCCCGTGCCTTCTCAGCGGCAGCGACCTGTTGCGCCTCGAGAAGTTGAGACAACACTGTGTCTAGGCGCTGGCGCAACTGGCCGTGTTGCCTTGTCACCGTCTTGAGTTGAGCGGCGGTTACCCTACTTTCCTCACGAGCTCGATCGACCTCGCGGTGGGCACGATCTTCGGTACCGCGCAGGTAAGTCGTTGCGGCATCACGCTCTTGGATCAGCTGCTGCTGCGCGACCTGCAACTCCTGGCGCAGCACGGTCACCTCCTGCAACGCTACTCTGCGCTCCTCGGCAAGCTCAGTGCAGCGGCTTTTTTGGTCCGCCAGTTGTGTCTGCTGCTGTACCAGCAGCAGCTCCAAGTCGGCTAGACGGGTCTCGGCAGTATGCTGAGCTGCTTGCGCGGCAGCTACCTGCTGCCTGGCCTTAGCTATCAATTGTCGTGCCTCATCCTCGACTGTGGCCGCTTGGAGCCGCTCGGCTTCTATCACGGCGCGGTGTTCGGCCAGCGCCTGCTCGGCAACGCCCTCCGCCAAGAGCATGGCCTGTTGCCAGACTGCGACAAAGGCCTGCGAGATCTCCGTCGGCAGCGCTGGCAAGCGTGTTTCGCCACGCAGGCGCTGAGCCAGGCGTTCCCACCACTGGTCTAGCAAGGCGCCGACCCGCGCCGGGCTGCCGCGCCCCAGTTCCTGGCGCACCCGCTCCACCGTCGGCCGCTCGCCACGCTCCAGCACCGCATCCGCCGCGGCGAATACTTCGGTTTCCGGTACGCCTACCGCCATCGCCAGCTCCTCGCTATATTAGGTCTGATAAAAGAACGTTATCCGACCTAATTTAATTTAAATCGAATATTTAATACGTTGAACGTAATGAATAATACGTCAATATCAACATCTAGTGACTGCGGTCTGCTAGCCGTCCATCACCTCAATGCAGAGGCCCGTTCCGCCGCGGCAGCGTTCGTTGCCGCCGGCACCGCCGCCAATACCGTGCGCAGTTACCGCAGCGCCCTCGCCTATTGGGCTGGCTGGTTGCAACTGCGCTATGGCTATACGTTGGAAGCGGGGCCGCTAGCCGACACGGTGGCAGTGCAGTTCATCCTTGATCATCTGGCGCGTCCGACAGACGGAAACTGGACTCACCTACTGCCGCCGGCGTTGGATGCCGCGCTGGTCGACGCAGGCGTCAAAGGCAAGCTCGGCGCCCTGAGTTACAGCACGGTGCGCCATCGTCTGGCGGTGCTCGCCAAGTGGCATGACCTGAACAACTGGCCTAGCCCGACCGAGATGGCGTCGGTGAAAACGCTGCTGCGCGACGCGGGCAAGGCACAGGTCAGGCAGGGAGTGTCTGTGCGCAAGAAAACTGCGGTAATGCGCGAACCTCTGGAAGCCATGCTTGCTACCTGCACCGATGGCGTGCGTGGCCAGCGTGACCGCGCGCTCCTCCTCCTAGCCTGGAGTGGCGGTGGCCGTCGGCGCTCCGAAGTGGTCGGCTTGCAGGTCGGTGATGTACGCCGATTGGATGCTGATACCTGGCTCTACGCACTGGGCACGACAAAAACCGACACTGGCGGGCTGCGCCGCGACAAACCTCTACGCGGGCCGGCTGCACGAGCCCTGGCCGCCTGGCTGGAAGTTGCGCCAGCCGAATCCGGACCGCTGTTCCGTCGAATGTATAGGGGCGGCAAGGTAGGCACCCAAGGCCTGTCAGCCGATCAGGTGGCACGGATTGTCCAGCGCCGCGCCCAGCTGGCGGGTCTGGACGGCGATTGGGCCGCGCACAGCCTGCGCTCAGGTTTCGTCACCGAGGCAGGGCGTCAGGGCGTACCGCTGGGCGAGGTGATGGCAATGACCGAGCACCGCGGCGTCGCCACAGTGATGGGCTATTTTCAGACCGGACTGCTCCTCAATAGCAGCGCAACCCAGCTGCTGAAAGCTGAAAGTAGTAACGGAAAATAGTGAGAGCGCAAGACAAATCTAAGGATGGTCTGAAGTAGTCAGGTATTTCTGGCTGACTCCAGCCCTTGCCGATTTCAAAACGGTGATTCGGCTAAAAAACGATCAAATCATCCCCTCTTTCCGGATTTATAGCCGGCGCGAGCACCTCGCGCCGGCCATTTCCCGCATTACAGACGCACCTCTCCTGCATTCGTCAGCAAATGTCGGCGCGCCATCCACAGGTTCGACAGCGCAAACAGTGTCACCAACTGCGCGGTGTTCTTCGCCAGGCCACGGAAGCGTGTCTTCACGTAGCCGAATTGGCGCTTGATCACCCGGAACGGGTGCTCGACTTTGGCGCGCACCTGGGCCTTGGATTTCTCGATCTTGCGCTTGGCTTTGTACAGCGCACTGCGCTTACTCAGCTTCTTGTACGTACTGCGGCGGGCCGCAATCTGCCAGATCACCTCCCGGCCTTCATGTTCCGGGCGTTTCTCTACGCCGGTGTAACCCGCGTCGGCGCCGACCATGTTTTCCTTTCCATGCAGCAGTTTGTCGACCTGGGTAACGTCAGCAACGTTGGCTGCCGTCCCCACCACGCTGTGCACCAGGCCAGACTCGGCATCCGCGCCGATGTGGGCCTTCATGCCGAAGTAATACTGATTGCCCTTCTTGGTCTGGTGCATTTGCGGGTCACGCTTACCGTCCTTGTTCTTGGTCGAACTCGGCGCATGGATCAGCGTGGCATCGACGATGGTGCCCTGGCGCAGCGACAGGCCCCGATCGCCCAGGTAACCATTGATCACCGCCAGAATCCCGGCCGCCAACTCGTGCTTCTCCAGCAGGCGACGGAAATTGAGGATGGTGGTTTCGTCGGGAATACGCTCTAGGTTCAGCCCGGCAAACTGGCGCAAGATTGTGGTCTCGTACAGCGCCTCCTCCATCGCTGGATCGCTGTAGCCGAACCAGTTCTGCATCAAATGTACGCGCAGCATCGCCATCAGCTGATACGCCGGACGACCACCTTCATCCTTGGGGTAGTGCGGCTCGATCAGGGCAATCAAACCCTTCCACGGCACCACCTGATCCATCTCGATCAGGAACAACTCTTTGCGGGTCTGCTTGCGCTTGCCGGCGTACTCGGCGTCGGCGAAGGTCATTTGCTTCATCGGAGAACTCGGCGGGTGGAGTCCGGGCATTTTGCCAAAATCAGGAAGTCTTCTTCAGAGTTTCCCTAAAGGTGACCTACACCGTGGCAACCGGGCAAGCTTCCACACTTGCTAGTACGCCTTTCCCAGTAAACCCACGCTGGGCGAGCTTACGCTGTACGAGCTTGAATATGAATTAATTGCCCTCACCGAGCAGACATTGTAACGCACACGCTGCACGACTGCTTGAGCATCAACCGTTTGATTGACCCCTCACGCTAAATGCCTTGATCGGCGAGACTCTATATTCACCGCCACGATCAGATAACAAGTCTCTCAATCACCGTTGTAGTTTCGCTCTCACTGCTATCGCTATCAGGTCTTATCAGTAGAGGGCCACCAAAACCATCGCGATAAATTTCTAAGGTACAGGTTGGAGTTCGGCACAACGTTCTGAAGCCATATGAAGATTTGCGAATGAAATCTAGCGAACGGTAGCGCCACGGTAAAGAAATTCCAAACCGGCACAAGATTAAAAACTCCTTACCTTCGGACACTTGGAGCTGCAATCTTCCTAAGATCGATAGATATGCCACGCGTAGTTCACGATAATTCCATTCTGGGCTTAGTAATGGAATTACATCCTCAGCGTATGCGAACCCTGAGGAAAGAGCTGATATACTTCCAGGCACAGGCCAATTTAGGTAGGCAAGCTTTAGACGCAACAGTATGTAGGCCAAGGCAACTGGGCACAATTTAGCTTTTTTCTCTGTCCCGTCCGAATAACCAGTTACGGTATTAATGCTAGCTACGCATGAACGATGACCTGATAAGTATGAAGACTCCAAGCGTTCGCATGCCTCTTGTATATTATCGATACGACATTCATATTTCCCCCAAGATCCTGCCTCAGAGAAGCTTGGAAGTTTCACCCAAGCTATCGGCTGTTCATCGCGGCGTATTTTGGCAATTCTCTCTGGGCTCTGCATTCTAAAAGCGCGTTCGAAAGGAGCTGTGAAACCCTGTCGACAACCCGAAAATTTATAATAATACGCGCCATGGATAGACCCTTCCTTATGAGTTTTTTTAACTTGGGTATACCACGAGGCCTGGGCTTCACCAAAGTGCTGCAAAGCACTATCCAACCCTTTACTTCGGCGCATCTTAATCTCTCTCACCAAACCTATATCGTAGAATCCGCACTCTCGACAACGACTTGTGATCTGAGGAATCGGTTTACTAGCTTGAAAGCCTCGCAGATAATTATCACTGCAAAGCGAACATGCTACTAGTAAGTGGCACTTATGCAAAACACACACCTTATGCCATTCTACCAAATTAAATACAGAGTGATAACCGAAACGAATGCAATAGGGGCAGAAGACGATGCCTCTGCCCAGATCAGCTAGACCCTCAAAGGGCGCATAGTTCCAGGGTAAGTGTTTTTCCAATTCTGGGAACTTTAACTTTATAGTATCAATAGAGTCCGGCTGAAACCATTGCCAAATGCGGCGCATATTCAAGCATTCATTCCCTAGAACCCGGCCAAGAGAAGGTAGCCCCATGAAATTCGCATGCGACAACTTCAAATAAATGGATAATATTGATTCATAGGGCATCGGCTCAGGAACAGGGTAGAAAAGATCGTTCATTGACCTCCCCCATTAATGCTTCGGCAGAATTCCTGAAAATTACTTTCCCTGACTGCCTCCTCTATTAAGTCTACCGCCACGACTAGCGTCGAGCAGTCCTCATGACTAAGAATCAAGAATAAATATGCAATGGTTTGCGTCAAATGCTGCATTGGCAAGTTATTGACGTATTTACCACTTGCGACGCGAGACATTTCTCGCCAAATGTCTTCTGATAAATCAGCTAGCCTAAAGTTCCTAGCATAAGCCTTAGGCAGTAAATCTTTGGTAAAGCTATCGCGAGGATTGTCGGGAAATGGACTGTCCGTGTCGTAGAGGGATAGTATAGTGCATAGTTGTTTTTGATTAGTGACACCATATAGCGGTCTTATGTCGCTTAAGAAGCGTCCGATTATATGTCTGTCATCATTCGAAAGAAACTCCACCACTCTCTTTTCAATTGAAGGCATGGCAAAGGAGACTACCGTCAAGGTGATATTGCAAGCTCGCAATTTGTTATACAAATCAGCAAGCTGGTTAAAATCACCAGCAGATAGTCTTTGCAGCTCGTCTATAAGCATTACTATTTGCTTTGCGTTGTTAGCTGCAGCTCTTATTTTCAGCCTTTCGATCAACATAGCTTGACGTTGAATGAATGTAGTGCGGGTGCTGGGTCTAATTTCCTCCATCTCTATCAATTGATGGACTATTGATGAATACTGTGGGTGTATATCTTTATTTGTCGCCGCAATCATGAAGGCGTAAACGTTGTGAAATTTTTTTGGTATTTCGTGAACAAGGGCTTCGCAGCATCGAGTCTTCCCTATCCGAGGCTCACCAGTGAACACAACACCGGTTTTACGCATCAGCACTTTGAAACAGGCATTCTGCACAACTGACATTAAGGTAGGGGTATTTAACTGATATTCAGTGCTGAGAAGAGGGTGCAGGAAATCCATAGGCTTCTCTCAATTGAAGATATCTAGAAATCTCCAACGTTCGGAGACAGAATTACTTGGTTGCTCAGGTACTATTTCTACCTGCCCCTTAGGTATTAGCTGACTGGTATCACAACGCTCTTCTTGCAGCCGCTTTAATTCGCGAGCGTTCGCTGGACTCGCGTTGGCAATCAGGTGTTTTTGCCACGCAAGCACGGGGTGTTGGCCTTCCGCGATTTGAAATTCTTTTTTTGCTAAGGCCCGGTTTACTAGTTTTCTAGTGGTGACGCTATGAGCGATATGGCGCCAAGAGGCCTCTACAGTTAGCATGCCTAAGTATATTCCGTCATCTATATAAGCTTCTACGTAACGGTAATCGTGCGGCTTTATCCGAATGGTTAATTTTTTCCCTATTAGATGCGGAGAATTTGCCAGTTCCGTACTTGTATATATGGCCTGGTCTAGTTTTATTCGCGGTCGGATACCGTGCTTTATACTTCCGGTAACCTTAACCTCTCGAGTAGAGCTCCCCAATGATACGCTATTTATATAACTCTCTGGTGTGGCTGGGATCAGGAGATCATCATTAGCACAATAGTCCCTGAGTATATCAAGGGGACTATTCGCTTTATTCATCCCGCCTTGAGGTGTTCCATTATAATTTGCGGTATAAACGTCCATGACTTCAAGTGCATCGTCAACATCTATCTGGTAGCGGATCGCAGCCTTCTCAGGGGCATCAGCCCGTCCGTCGGCTGGGGAGCTTCCTGTGGTAGATGGAAGTTGGTGCATTACCTTGGTAGCTATGCGTTTGAAAAGTCTTTCAATATTGGGTCTGCGAGCCGGTTGCCCTAAAGGCCCAAAGTTGATGGAGAAACCAAGGCTGTGCAGGGCTAATTCATAAACTTTATTTGCATGGTGCTGCATAGCATTGTCTAAGCAAATTCCGCCCCAGATATGATGGCGTAGCTTCGGCACGGAGTAGCAGGGCATGCCTGATAACTCGCTATACCGAAGATCCTTAACATTGAGGATTTCGCGGGGCGCCCAGCCACCGACGTAGGCCTCACATATTAAATCCACCAGATCCTGCGATCTTACTTCGCTAGCGAATACAAACTTGGTCGCCAGAATAGCATTGCTTCTCCTACAGATTGCCGCCATTAACCAGATACGGCTTATGACGTCTTTAGTCTTGGTACGCTTATCGCCACTAATATTAAGTACAAAGAAAGCATCTACATGATAGGAGTCAATTTCAATAAGGTCATACACATCGCAACTCTCAAGAAACGGACTGTATCCAGTTCCGACCTTGCTATGAATTAGGGCTATTGAGCCTCCGGTTGCAAGCGCGGCTCTTTGAAAGTCATCGTTTAGAAGCTTATCTATATATCTCGTAATCGTCCGGCGAGCTCCCCGAGCTTGGTTAAAAGGCCAATCTTCGGCAGTAAGACCAGCTGCAGCGCAGATATCATAAAAAATGTTACACAGTTGCCTTTTGTCGTAACGGCTGCCGCAAGCATATTCAAGGTCTGTTCGAAAAACCGCCGCCTTAAATTTTTCTGAAATAGTTGGAAACTTCGCCAAGGTATAGCTTAGCGCGCCAGACATCCCGCCTTTTTGTTCGCTTCCTTTTTTTTCAAGAGGCTTCCTTCGTTGATACGATACGATACGGCTCTGGGGAATTAAGGCAGACTCGCCCCAAAAAATCCCCTCTTCCGTGAGTGCTGTATATCTTTTGAAGAATCTCGTGATTTCGCTCTCAGGAAGCCCCGTTATTCGGTGTATTTCTGCGCCTGTCAGGCCATCAAGTTTTAACTCGATTGCGTGCTGGCGCCGCACGAAGCTTTCTCTAATTGCAGGCTCTAATAACGATGGGTCGACCTTCTCGAATCCAACACTGCTCAATCGCTCTCTGGATATTTTATTCTTCATTCAACCACCACCATGTGTTCAATGAGAAAAAATTATCTTCAAAGCTAACATCTATTAATCTTGCGGAATACATCCGACAGAAAACTAGCAAGCACAAGTTTCTATCGTAAACATAAACTGCTGAAAGAAATGCCCGTAAATTTCCTTTTTTTGCGAGATGAATATATCGCTTGGATTCCTCAATGAGACCTGTGGGCACATACAAATGTCGTCCAGCGCTAAGAAAGCTCGCAGCCCTCAGTAGGGTAAAAATCTTAGACTTGTCTGCTATCCAATGCTCATCATTATACTCAACGTACTTGTATTTCATACTTTCGGCAGCACTCGACTTCTCCGCATAATTATCAGAGAATCCGCTGACTCGTAGAAAATGCAGTTCAATCGGCCCGTTCACCGGCTGAACTTCGACATGATAGTCTATGAAGCCAAGTGTGCTAGAAGCACCAAGCGACTTGGATCCTGGTTCGAAGTTGAAGTTTTTTATGAGAGGAGAGAATTCTAGCTTCAAAAGCCAGTGAGCTAATTGGCGGTCGCTACCTAGCAATAGTACGCACCCTGCCTTGGTACTATAGGTTGCCCATAGGTTTCCGAAATAGTTGCCGCGCTTTGTAAAATATGAGGTTTTACTTTTTTTAGGCATAACCACCCCCGTGATGGGTTGTGGATATGCTGATCCTTATCTCAATTCCTTATGTTCGGGGCATTCCAAATAGTCCATTTCTTTAGCATAGCTACCATCTTGACTTAATTCAACTCAGCAGACGTGCGCTTGCTGAAGCAGGAAGCAGCCCCAGCGACGCCTATCATCAGCAGGAGCGATATCTGCCTCATAAATGCCTTAAACCTGCGATGGAAAACCTCCTTCTCTTTAGTCAATGTAGCGTGGAGCGCCGTGGTCAGCTTGGCCTGCAGGAGTTATTAGATGATATAGAGAAGATATTATTTATAACCAAACTGCATTAGCAACTTTCTGCCATGTACGCTCTGTCATAGCTTCAAAGTTCTCAGTCAATGACAGATAATATTCTTGTGAAAATCTAGATATCATCGGCAACCTACTGATAATCAATCACTTTACATTTTTCTAGCTTTTTAAATATTTACTTCGCATTACTGCTTGCTTCCTCCACTTTCCTGATTGCTACCACCCTCGCTTCTCTTTCGTTCTTTACTAACCGCGAGGCGGTCCCGAGTTTCATCAGCGATGCGTCGAGCAGCTTGCCGTCGCGCAGCTAGACTCGCAGACAGCTGCCCCTTGTTTCCGCGCCGACGGCGCCCAAGGGGCCGTGCCGAAGAATCCTGAGGGACAGATGAGCGGTCAGCACGAGGTCATCGGCTTTCTTTCCCGCGCTGACAGCTACGGCTGCCCGGGCGGTACGGTCGAGCGTATCGAGACCCATGGCTCGCTGATCTTTCTGTGTGGCGAACGCGTTTACAAGCTCAAGCGCGAGATCGCCTATGCGTCGCTGGATTTTCTCACGCTGGAAAAGCGCGAGCGCGCCTGCCATGCCGAGCTGCGGCTGAACCGGCGCACGGCACCTCGCCTTTACCTCGGGGTGAGCGCGATCACCCGGGATCGCGCTGGCGTACTGGCCTTCGACGCGGACGGCGAGGTGCAGGATTGGGTCGTGGTGATGCGGCGCTTTCCGCAGTCCGCATTGTTCGATCGCATGGCCCTGGCCGGCGAGCTGACGCCCTCGCTGATGCAGACCTTGGGCGTAGAGATCGCTCGTTTTCATGCCGGTGCCGAGCGAACGCCGGCCTTTGGTGGCAGCGCTGGCATTCGCCGATCCATCGAGACCAATCATCAGGAGCTGCGCCGCCAGTGCGCATTGCTCGATGGAAACGCGGTGCAGGCACTCTACCGGGACCAGTTGGCCCTGCTCGATCAGCTGTCGGCAGAGCTGGACCGACGGCGCCGCGATGGATGCGTGCGGCGCTGCCATGGCGATATGCGATTGGCGAACATCTGCCTGTTCGAAGGGCGGCCTACCCTGTTCGACGGCATTGAGTTCAGTGACGAGATTGCCTGTATCGATGTCCTGCATGACCTCGCCTTCGTGCTGATGGACCTGCAGCACCACCAGTTGGCTGATCTGGCGCCGGCTGTTTTGCGAGCCTATCTGGACGAGAGTGGCGAGGCCGAGGAGTGTGCACCGTTGCCACTGTTCCTATCGGTTCGCGCGGCGACTCGCAGCTTCACCCTGGCCGGCAGCGCCCAGCGCCAGGCCACTGCCGAAGCTGCCCAGGCCAAGGCTGAACAGGCACGTGCGTTGCTGCGACAGTCACGCCTCTATCTGCTCGATCACCAGGCACTGGGCCTGGGCTACCCGCAGCTCGCGTCCGCTCGTCCCCGTCCAAGCAGGAGTCATACATGAACACCCGCCCTCCTCTGTTGTTCGCGCTGCATGGCACCCAGGAATATGCCGCTCGTGTCGCCCGGCACATGGCGCTCGAGCTGGCCGAGCTCGAAGAGCGCGCCTTCGAAGACGGCGAGCACAAGACCCGCGCCCTGACGTCTGTGGAAAGCCGCAACGTCGTCGTCTTCCATGCGTTGTACGGCGATGACGAGCGCAGCGTGAACGACAAGCTCTGCCGCCTGTTGTTCTTCTGCGGCGCCCTGAAGGACGCCGGTGCCCGCCACGTTCAGGTGGTCGCACCCTATCTCTGCTATGCACGCAAGGAGCGTCGTACCCAGTTCCAGGACCCGATCATCACCCGCTACGTGGCGGCGCTGTTCGAGGCCTGTCGGGTGGATCGCCTGACGACCTTCGAGGTACGCAACCTGGCTGCGTTCGACAACGCGTTCCGCATCCCCACGCGGCATATCGAGAGCGCCGAGCTGTTCGCTGCGCACTTCACGCAGCTGCCTGGTGACGTCGAGCTGGTAGCGGTCTCCCCCGATGCCGGCGGCGCCAAGCGCGCGGAATCCTTTCGCCGGGCGCTGGAGCGGCATATCGGGCGCGCGGTTGGCAGCGCCTACATGGAGAAGTACCGCAGCAACGACATCGTGACCGGAACGATGCTGGTCGGCGACATTCACGAGCGGATCGCGATCATCGTTGATGATCTGATCAGCACCGGCGGCACTCTGTTACGCGCCGGCGAGGCCTGCCGCAAGGCCGGCGCGCGGCAGGTCCACGCAGCGGCGGCCCACGGCCTGTTCACCGGCGGGCCGGAAATCCTGGAGAGCCCGGTATTCGACCAGTTGGTGATCACCGACACCGTTCCGCCGTTCCGTATTCCCTCTGAGCTGGTCAGCCGGCGCCTGACGGTGCTCGACTCAAGCGCTATGGTCGCCGCCGCGCTGAAGAGCGAGTACGGTTGATTGGTCGCTTGCCCGGTCTGCATGCATTTCTTGACTACAATCGCGCTGGCAGTGCACTCGGAGCCGTGGGTGTTGCGGTTCGTTTCGGCAAGTCGATTGGCGCCGTGCAATACCCTCTCGCGCGCGGCACCAGGAACAGCGGCTTCGTGAGGTTCATGACGTGCATCCTTGCGTGCAGCCCCCAGCCGATTTGTCCGGCATCGACGGCTTGTGTTTGATCGGAATCAACGTCCCGGAGGCCGTCATGCAACCGAACGTAGCGCCTGGCGCCAAGCGGCGTAAGATGGCGCCATTCTTCACACGATAATCGGAGTTTTCCATGCTGCTTCGCTTACTGGCCGCAGGCGCTTTCACCATGCTTTGCATGCCTGCCTTCGCGCAGGACCACCACGATCATCGCGCTGCAGCACCCGCAGTCGCCGGGGAACTGGCTATCAGCCAGGCCTGGTCGCGCGCGATGCCGCCGAGCGCGCCCACCGGTGCGGTGTATTTCGTTCTGGAAAATCGTGGCGAGCATTCGCAGCGACTGATCGGTGCGCAGACGCCACGCGCGGAAAAGACCGAGCTGCATACCCATGTGCATCAGGGCGACATGATGAAGATGCAGCAGATCGATTCGGTGGAGGTGCCGGCGGCGGGCAAGGTGGAATTCAAACCGGGAGGCAATCACGTGATGCTTTTCGGCCTCAAGCAGCCACTGGTGGCCGGAGAAAGTTTTCCGGTAACCCTGCAGTTCGAAAGCGGTAGCGAGATCACCACCGAAGTGAGCATCGAGGTCGATGCGCCGGCATCCGGGAATACCGCAACCGGCCATCATCACTGAGCTGAGCGGCGTGCCGCGCAAGGCGGCACGCCTGTCTGCCCTCAGATAGCGGCGGGCGTGCGCATGGTGACGAACTCTTCGGCCGCCGTCGGGTGGATGCCCAGGGTCTCGTCGAAGACCTGCTTGGTTGCCCCGGCCTTCAGCGCCACGGCCAGCCCCTGCATGATTTCGCCGGCGTCCGGCCCGGCCATATGGCAGCCCAGCACGCGGTCGGTATGCGCATCCACTACCAGCTTCATCAGGCTTCGTTCGAGGCTGTCGGTCATGGTCAGCTTCATGGGACGGAAGCGGCTTTCGAAGAGCGAGACCTTGTAGCCCTGCTCCCGCGCCTGCTCCTCGGTCAGCCCGACGGTTGCCATGTTAGGCAGGCTGAACACCGCTGTAGGGATGGTCGAGTAGTCGACCTTGCGATACTGCTCCGGTTTGAACAGGCGCCGCGCCACCGCCATACCTTCGGCCAGCGCAACGGGCGTCAGCTGGACGCGACCGATCACGTCTCCGATCGCCAGAATCGAAGGCACCGAGGTGCGGTACTCGTCATCTACCGCAATGAAGCCACGGGCATCCAGTGCCACGCCGGCCGCTTCGAGCCCCAGGCCGTCGATCATCGGCCGGCGGCCGGTTGCATAGAAGATGCAGTCCGCTTCCAGGGTGCGGCCGTCTTCCAGGGTGGCAAGCAGGCTGCCGTCGGCAAGCTTGTCGATATGGACGATGTCGGCGTTGAACTGGAGGTCCACGCCCTTCTTGATCATCTCGTCCTTCAGATGGTCGCGCAGCGAGCCATCGAAACCACGCAGGAACAGCTCGCCACGGTAGAGCAGCTTGGTGTCGGCGCCGCAGCCATGGAAGATCGAGGCGAACTCCACCGCGATATAACCGCCGCCAACCACCAGGACCCGCCGCGGCAAGGCGTCCAGATAGAAGGCTTCGTTGGAGGTGATGGCGTGCTCGCGGCCCGGGATTTCCGGCACGTGCGGCCAGCCGCCGGTAGCGATCAGGATATGTTCGGCGCTGTAGCGCTTGCCTTCGACTTCGACGGTATGTGCATCGACCAGTTGCGCATGTGCCTGCAGCAGGGTCACGCCGCTGTCCACCAGGATGCTGCGATAGATGCCGTTCAGGCGCTGAATCTCGCGATCCTTGTTGGCGATCAGGGTCTTCCAGTCGAAGGTCGCGCCGTCGATGGTCCAGCCGTAGCCCTGCGCCTGGCCGATGTCCTCAGCGTAGTGCGCACCGTAGACCAGCAGCTTCTTCGGCACACAGCCGACGTTGACGCAGGTGCCGCCCAGGTAGCGGCTCTCGGCGACGGCCACTTGCGCGCCAAAGCCTGCAGCGAAGCGCGCCGCACGTACGCCACCGGAACCCGCACCGATGACGAATAGATCGAAGTCGTAAGCCATGTAGAGTTGTCTCCTTCTGTAGCGAACAGCATAACCCAGGCTTTGCGCCTGATTCACCGAAGGAGTGCCCCATGCGCCCCACCCTCACCCACCTGGCGCTGCATGTGCCAGACCTGGACGCCTGTATCGCCTTCTACACGAGGTTCTGCGGAATGCGGGTGTTCCACGAACGCCCGGGCAAAGGCTCACGCATCGTCTGGATGGCCGAGCCCGGCAAGGAGCGGGAATTCATCTTCGTGATCATGCCGGGCGGCATGGATCGCTCGCTGGCGGAGAACGACTACAGCCATTTCGGTTTCGCCATGGCCAGTCGGGAGGAAGTGGATGCGGTAGCCGAATTGGCGCGCGCGGATGGCTGCTTGATCTGGGAGCCGCGCGACGAGCCCTATCCGGTGGGCTACTACTGTGGGGTACGCGACCCGGCGGGCAACTATGTGGAGTTCAGCTATGGCCAGCCGCTCGGGCCGGGCGCCGAGGAATTGCCCCCGCCATAAAACGATCGGGCCACCCTGAGGTGGCCCGACTGGATCAGAACGCCTTACCGGTGAGGTAGAAGTTCTCGTAGCAGAAGTTGGTCGCCTCGATGTAACCCTCGGCGCTACCGCAGTCGAAACGCTGTCCCTTGAATTTGTAGGCCAGCACGCAACCGTCCTTTGCCTGCTTCATCAGCGCGTCGGTGATCTGGATTTCACCTCCCTTGCCCGGCTCGGTCTGCTCGATCAGCTCGAAGATGTCCGGGGTGAGGATGTAACGGCCGATGATCGCCAGGTTCGACGGGGCGTCTTCCGGCTTGGGCTTTTCGACCATGTGGCTGACGCGGAAGATGTCGTCGCGAATCATCTCGCCGGCAATCACGCCGTACTTGCTGGTTTCTTCCGGCGGTACTTCCTGGATCGCCACGATCGAGCAGCGGAACTGGTTGTACAGCTTGACCATCTGCGCCAGCACCGGGTCGCCATCGAGGTTGATGCACAGGTCGTCTGCCAGCACCACGGCGAACGGCTCGTCACCGATCAGCGGACGGCCGCTGAGAATTGCGTGGCCCAGCCCCTTCATTTCCACCTGACGGGTGTAGGAAAAGCTGCACTCGTCGATCAGGCGACGAATACCGACGAGGTACTTTTCCTTGTCGGTGTTGCGAATCTGATGCTCGAGCTCATAGCTGATATCGAAGTGGTCTTCGAGCGAGCGCTTGCCACGCCCGGTGACCATGGCGATCTGCGTGAGCCCTGCCGCCAGCGCCTCCTCTACCCCGTACTGGATCAGCGGCTTGTTCACCACCGGCAGCATTTCCTTGGGCATGGCCTTGGTTGCGGGGAGAAAACGGGTGCCATATCCGGCAGCGGGAAAAAGGCATTTCTTGATCATGTGAGTCCTTGAAATGAAGGTTCCAATCGATGCACTGCTTGTAGGAACAGCAGCTGCCTTGCGGTGTTGCCCGGTCTTGCCGGCGTAGAGCCTACGACCATCGTTTTCATAAGGGGTTCGCAGCGAACGCAACGGAGGAATGCAGAAAAGATGCCCGTTCACTGACGTCCTTTCCAATCGCCTGCCAGACGGGTCGGCAACGCTAATATCGCTTTGCCATTCTGTAAAGCGGCGCTATGTCTCATGCCCATTCGCACCGGCGTGATGCATGACGCCGCTTCTGTTCTTTAGCAGTGCGCGGTTACAGCAAGATGCCAACCAGGACCGCCGCCGCTGCCCTCGAACTCATGACCTGAGTCAGTGAAAGCTGCATTTGCTCCGTCATTGGTCGAGCGACGTGGTTCACATTCCTCAGAAAGCAATACCATAGCGCGCGCCATAATGGCGCAAGGCTACCACCGGCTTCGAAGTTTCAAGAATCCACGCTACTAGCCGATACGAGCTTCAGATCGCCCAGCTCGTTGCTGCGTCGTCATGGGAAACCAATAAAACAAGAGTGCAGTGACAGCTACCTTCCGCGTGGCAGTAGTACTAAGGAAAACCATGAACAACTCCGCCCCTCGACAAATGTCCGTGCAGACGAAGATCAACCTGGCGCTGGTGCTGGTGCTGGTGGCGATCATGTCGGCCTCGCTGTTCATCGCTGCCAGCACGGAGAAGCGGCTGGTTCTGCAGGTGGTCGAGCAGCAGACCAAGGATGCCGCCGACTCGTACTTCGACAGCATCAACACCATGATGCTGACCGGTACCATGGCGCAGCGCGAGGTGCTGCGAAACAAGATCCTGGCACGCCCCGGCGTCATCGATGCGCGCATCATCCGAGGCGATGAAGTGACCAAGGTGTTCGGTCCCGGTTACGCGCATCAGGCGCCTGCCGACGCGCTCGATCGTCAGGCGTTGACGGGCGAGTCGATCATTCAGATCGACAAGAAGGATGGCGGCCGGGTGCTGACCGTGATCAACCCGATCCTTGCCCATGCCGACTACCGCGGAACCAACTGCCTGACCTGCCACCAGGTCGCCGAGAACGCCGTCATGGGCGCCGTGCGCATCAGCTACGACCTCAAGGCGCTGGATCAGGAGGTCGACCGCAATATCCTCGTCAGCGGCGCGATCCAGTTGTTGTTGCTGATTGTCGGCGTGGTGGTGATGTGCATGACCGTCCGCCATGTGATCCTGCGTCGTATCAACGCCATGCGCCACACCATGGACAGCATGGCCGAAGACGAGGACCTCAGCCGCAGTGTCGCGGTCGGTGCAAAGGATGAAATCGGCGCCATGGGCGATGCCTTCAACCGCATGATCGGCAAGTTCCGCCATAGCCTGGAAGCAGTCGCCGGGGTCACGCACCAGCTCACCGATGTGTCCGAACGCGTCTCCCATGTCGCGGAAAAGACCCTGGCCGCGGTCAACGACCAGCGCAGCGAGACAGATCTGGTCGCCTCGGCGATGAACGAGATGAGTGCCACTGTGCAGGAAGTGGCGCGCAACGCCAGCCATACGGCAACTGCTTCCACCGGAGCGGACAATGAATCGAAGGCCGGCGTGAAGGTCGCCAGCGAAGCGCTGGATGGTATCGAAGTGCTGATCGCCGAAATCGAAAAGGCCGCCGAGGTGATCCAGCGGGTCGAGAGCGACAGCGCCAGCATCGACATGGTGCTCGGCGTGATCAACGGCATCGCCGAGCAGACCAACTTGCTGGCGCTGAACGCCGCGATCGAAGCAGCCCGCGCCGGCGAACAGGGCCGCGGCTTCGCGGTGGTGGCTGACGAGGTGCGTACCCTCGCCTCGCGCACGCAGAAGTCCACCGAAGAAATTCAGGCCATGATCGAGCAGCTGCAAAGCGGCGTGCGCAACGCGGTACAGGCGATGAAGGAGGCGCAGCTGCGTGCGCGTTCCGGCTCGCAGTGCGTCGAGAAAGCCGCACAGAGCCTGAGCGTGATTGCCAACGAAGTGGGCACCATCAACGAGATGAACACCCAGATCGCCACGGCTGCCGAACAGCAGAGTGCGGTGGCCGAGGAGATCAACCGCAACATCACCACCATCAGCCGCATTGCCGACACCACCTCGGCCGACGCGGCACAAACCTCGCAGATCAGCGATGAACTGGTGCGCCTGGCTACCGAACTGAACCGTCTGGTCGGCCAGTTCAAGCTCTGAGCACGCACGCGAGGCCAGCCGCGGTCTCGCGTCTTCTGCGCCCTGCATCCCGCCCAGCGGTGCGGTGCGGGGCGCTATTCTTGATCTGAGACAGTCGGCGCATGAGGCCTGATCGTCCATAATTCGCGCCCATGACCTGCCTGAGCCGGAAACACCCGAGGGTGGCACCGCGTTCCGCTTCCGACTCCGAATTCAACCCTTAGGTGAAACGAACAATGGACCAACTGCCGAGCTTCAACCGGGCCCTGGTCGAGAAATACGACCGTCCCGGTCCACGCTACACGTCCTACCCTACTGCCCCGCAGTTCCATCAGGCCTTCGCCGAGGACGACTACCGCGCTGCCGCTGCGCGCAGCAATCAGGCCCAGCCGCCCAAGCCGCTGTCGGTGTACATCCACATCCCGTTCTGCAAGAGCCTGTGCTACTACTGCGCCTGCAACAAGATCATCACCCACAAGACCGAGCGCGCCGTCGAGTACCTCGAGTACCTCAAGCGCGAGATCGCCATGCAGGGTGCGCTGTTCGACCGCTCGCGCAAGCTGACCCAGCTGCACCTGGGGGGCGGTACGCCGACCTACTTCACCAGCGAGCAGCTGGCTGACCTGATGGCCAGTCTGCATCAGGCGTTCAACATGGATGACAGCGACAACCATGAGTTCTCCCTGGAAGTCGACCCGCGCACTGTCACGCCCGAGCAGATCCACGGCCTGCGCAAGCTGGGCTTCAACCGTCTGAGCTTCGGTGTGCAGGACTTCGACGAGCAGGTGCAGATCGCCGTCAACCGCATCCAGACCGAAGAGCAGACCCGCGAGCTGGTCCAGGCTGCCCGCGATGCGCAGTTCAAGTCGATCAGCGTCGACCTGATCTACGGCCTGCCACTGCAGACCGTGGCCAGCTTCGATGCCACGCTGAGCAAGATCATCGATATCCGCCCGGACCGCATCGCCGCCTACAGCTACGCACACCTGCCGGATCTGGTACGGGCACAGAAGCTGATTCGCCCCGAAGACATGCCGCCACCCGAGCGCAAGCTCGAGCTGCTGGAACTGACCATCCAGCGCCTGACTGCCGCCGGCTACATCTATATCGGTATGGATCACTTCTCCCTGCCGGAAGATGAACTGGCCCTGGCACGTGCCAACGGCACACTGCAGCGCAACTTCCAGGGCTACTCCACCCATGCCGACTGCGACCTGATCGGGCTGGGCATTTCCTCCATCGGCAAGGTCGCCGACAGCTACAGCCAGAACGTCAAGGAGCTCTCGCAGTACTACGCGCGACTGAACGAGGGCATGCTGCCGGTGCACCGTGGTTACAAGCTGAGCGACGACGATCGCCTGCGCCGCGATGTGATCGTCTCGTTGATGTGCCATGGGCGTATTGATTACCGGCAGATCGAGCAGAAGCACGGCATCGACTTCGGCAGCTATTTCGCCGACTCGCTGGCCAAACTGGCCGAGCCGGTCGCCGATGGTCTGGTGGAGCTGCGCGACGATGCGCTGATTCTGCTACCGCAGGGGCAGCTGATGATGCGCAACGTCGCCATGGCTTTCGATGCCTACCTCGGTGGTGAGCAGCGCGGACGCTTCTCGCGCACCGTCTGATCCTTCCATCGCGTCCGGGGCGGCACCCACGCCGCCCCTTCCGCTGATCACCGGCCATTGCCAAATACCGCTCGAACTGTATAAATAGCCAGCTTTCGAGCGGGCCGCCCGCGCCCCAGTTTTACCGGATGTGCGATGCGTCAGGCCCTGGAAAACCCCTTCTACTATCTCGACAACTTTCAGCAGGTCCTGGCCTGGGTGGACCAGCATCATGGCGACCTGCTGGACGACGCCGAACGCGCTTTCATCGGGCGTTTCGCTCTGTTGCCGCAGGCGTCTCAGGCATTGCTGGTGCGCATGGTGATGCGCAAGGGCGCGCTGTTCCGCGCCAGCAAACTGCACTACGGGGAGATCGGCTGTCCACGTCGGGCGGCAGCGCCATTGATCGAGCAGGGCTGGATCGATGCCGAGCGTGAGCTGACGCTGGAACAGCTGTTCGGCCTGCTCACCAAGGGCGAACTGCTGCAGCTGTTCGGCGTCACGAACTCGGCCGGCCTGCGCAAGGCCGAGCTGTTCGAAAGGCTGCGCGCCGACCATGACCTGGCCAAGCCCTTCGGGCAATGGTGGGCGGGCTCCGAGGACGCGGTGTACAGCCTGTGCATCGACGAACTTTGCGAGCGGCTGCGCCTGCTGTTCTTCGGCAATATCCATCAGGACTGGTCGGAGTTCGTGCTGGCTGATCTGGGCGTTTATCGCTACGAGCAGGTGTCCTTTTCCCCCGCCTCACGAGCGTTCAGTTCGCGTGCCGAGCTGGACGCCTACCTGCATCTGCATCGCTGTCGCGAGCGCTTCGATGCCGGCGAGCCGCTGGCGGCGATCCTGGCGGCTGTACCGGCCGCGCCGTTCGGCAATGCCTGGCTGGAAAGCCGCCGCGGCAAACTGCTGCTGCGCATCGGTCAGCAGTTCGAACGGCTCGGCCAGCTCGACGACGCCTTGCGCGTGCACGCGTTCAACGGTTATCCCGGTGCGCGTGAGCGGGCAATTCGTGTATTGGAGCGCGGCGGCCAGCCAGCGGCGGCGCTGGATCTGTTGCTTCAGGCCCGGGCCGCGCCGGAAAGCGAACATGAAGTGCAGCAGCTGCAGCGCATCCTGCCACGTCTGCAACGCAGCCTGGGCATCCCGACCGAACGTGCACGCAGCCGCAAGCCGGAACAGCTCGATCTGGTCCTGCCGAGGCCTACCTGCAGCGTCGAGCAGGCGGTGCGCGAGCATCTGACGAGGCCGGATGCGCCGGTGTATTACGTGGAGAACGCCCTGGTCGGCTCGCTGTTCGGCCTGCTCTGCTGGGACGCGATCTTCGCGCCGTTGCCGGGCGCGTTCTTTCACCCGTTCCAGTGGGCGCCGGCCGACCTGAACCGCGCGGACTTCCACCAGCGCCGCGCCGATCTGTTCGCCGCCTGCCTGGCCTGCCTCGACAGCGACGACTACCGTGACTGCATCTGGCGCACCTTCCAGGCGAAGCTCGGCATCCATAACGCATTCGTCGCCTGGGGCCTGCTCGACGAACAACTGTTGGCGCAGGCGCTGGACTGCATTCCCGCCGCGCACCTGAAGCTGTTGTTCCAGCGCATCCTGGCGGACGTCACTGGCAATCGCACCGGCCTGCCGGATCTGATCCAGCTGTGGCCGGAAGCGCGCCGCTATCGCATGATCGAAGTGAAGGGCCCAGGCGATCGCCTGCAGGACAACCAGAAGCGCTGGATCGACTACGCCCATCAGCACGGTCTGCCTATTGCGGTCTGCCATGTCCAGTGGGCCGAGGCCATGGCGTGAGCTATCGGGTCGCGGTGCGCGCGCTCTGCGAATTCACCGCCAAGGTCGGCGATCTGGATCTGCGCTTCACGCCCTCGCCCACCGCGCTGGAAGGCATCGCCGGGCACGCCCAGGTCACCGCCAGGCGTGGCGATGGCTACGAGCGCGAGATCGCCCTGGAGGGGCAATACGGGCAACTGAGCGTGCGCGGCCGTGCCGATGGCTACGACCCGGCGCGCAATCGCCTGGAAGAGATCAAGACCTTTCGCGGCGACCTGGAACGCCAGCCCGCCAATCATCGCCAGTTGCACTGGGCGCAGGCGAAGATCTATGGCTGGCTGCTGTGTCAGACACGCGGGCTCGATGAACTCGAACTGGCACTGGTCTATTTCGACGTCACCAGCCACAAGGAAACGCTGTTCGTCGAGCGTCACACCGCAGCACAGCTGCGCGTGTTCTTCGAGACCCAGTGTCAGGCGTTCATCGATTGGGCCGCACAGGAAATGGCCCACCGCGCTGCGCGCGACCAGGCACTTTCCGCCCTGCGCTTTCCCCACGACGGCTTTCGTACCGGCCAGCGGCAACTGGCCGAGGCGGTGTACAAGGCTGCCTGCACGGGCACCACGCTCATGGCGCAGGCGCCTACCGGCATCGGCAAGACGCTTGGCACCCTGTTCCCACAGCTCAAGGCATTTCCGGGGCAGCGGCTGGACAAGCTGTTCTTTCTCGCCGCCAAGACGTCCGGTCGACGCCTGGCACTGGATGCGCTGCAGACGCTGCAACGCAACGCCAACCATGGACTGCGGGTACTGGAGCTGGTGGCGCGCGAAAAGACCTGCGAACACCCGGACAAGGCCTGTCATGGCGAGTCCTGCCCCCTCGCCCGCGGCTTCTACGACCGCCTGCCCGCGGCGCGGGCCGCCGCGCTGGGGCAGCCCCTGCTCGACCAGGCTGCCCTGCGCGAAGTGGCGCTTGCCCATCAGGTCTGTCCCTATTACCTCAGTCAGGAGGTGGCACGCTGGGCGGACGTGGTGGTCGGTGACTACAACTATTACTTCGATAGCAGCGCCCTCCTCCACGGCCTGGCGCTGGCCAACGACTGGCGCATCTGCCTGCTGGTGGACGAGGCGCACAACCTGATTGACCGGGCACGTGGCATGTACAGCGCCGAGCTCGATCAGCGCGCCTTCGTCGGCCTCGCCAGCCAGGCGCCAGCACCCTTGAAGCGGCCACTGGGGCGCGTGCAGCGCTGCTGGAACGAGCTGCATCGCGAGCAGCTGGCGGACTACCAGGTGCAACCGGAGTTGCCGCTCAAGCTGCTGGGCGCGCTGCAACAGGCGGTCAGCGCCATCACCGACTATCTGGGCGAGCAACCCGCAGGGCTGGATGCGGAACTGCAACGAGCCTATTTCGACGCCATGCATTTCTGCCGTGTCGCCGAGCTGTTCGGTGAACACTCGCTGTTCGACATCAGCCTGTTGCCGGCGACTGCTCGCAGCAAGGCCCGTCGTTCGATCCTTTGCCTGCGCAATGTGGTTCCCGCCCCCTTTCTGGCTCCCCGCCTGGCACAGGCGCGTTCCAGTGTGCTGTTCTCCGCCACGCTGAGCCCGCGCAGGTTCCACGCCGACATGCTGGGCCTGCCCGCCGGCAGCGCCTGGATCGATGTCGAGTCGCCGTTCCAGAGCCGGCAACTGCGCGTCTGTCTGGCCGAGCATGTCTCGACCCGTTATCAGCACCGGCAGGCCTCGCTGGGCGCCGTGGTCGAACTGATTGCCCGTCAGTATCGCGAGCGTCCCGGCAACTACCTGGCCTTCTTCAGCAGCTTCGATTACCTGCAACAGGTCACCGTGCTGCTGCGCGAGCAATGCCCGGACGTACCCTTCTGGGAGCAGACCCGCGGCATGCAGGAAGCGGCGCGCAATGCCTTTCTCGATCGCTTTACCGAACACAGCGAAGGCATCGGTTTCGCCGTGCTTGGCGGCGCCTTCGCCGAAGGTATCGACCTGCCCGGCCAGCGCCTGATCGGTGCCTTCGTCGCGACCCTTGGCCTGCCGCAGGTCAACCCGGTCAACGAACAATTCAAGATACGGCTCGACGAGCTGTTCGGGCGCGGCCACGGTTACGACTACACCTATCTCTACCCAGGGTTGCAAAAGGTCGTGCAGGCCGCCGGCCGAGTGATCCGCACACAGCAGGACGAGGGCGTCGTGCATCTGATCGACGATCGTTTTGGCCGTCCGCAGGTGCGTCGTTTGCTGCCCGGGTGGTGGGCCTTGTCTGGCAGTTCTGGTGGTTGAACGCCGGTCGTTCTGGTTGCGTGGGCCTCGGAGGCTGGTTATAGTCCTGCGCCGCCGATTCCCCATCGGCGCGCTGCGACGCAGCCTACGCCCGGATGGCGAAATTGGTATACGCAAGGGACTTAAAATCCCTCATCCGAAAGGGTATGCGGGTTCGACCCCCGCTCCGGGCACCAAACTTCCGTTGGTTCCAGCAACTGGCGCCGGCGCAGCCCATTCGAATATCCCTCCTATATATCCCATCAGCCGCTCAAAGATCGGTTGCGCTCGATTGTGCGTACTTCAAGCCCTTCACGTTTGTTGGGCGTTAAGTTGCGGGCAATATCGGCGTCTCTACAAATCTGTAGAATAAATTTGTGCTAATCTGTGTCTACAGAAACAAACTGTCGGAACCATTGCCATGTCAGCCACCCTTCAAGTAGCCGCTTTTTCCAAGGACCAATGCACAACTGGATTGCGCGCTGCGGTGAATATTCTGGACAAATGGCAGGCCACGACTGAACAGGCCTGTCGAATTCTGCGTATCTCCCGCAGCACTCATGCGCGCGCCAAGTTGCGTAATGCCGACTGGTCGGTGAGCCTGGATCCGGATCAGATGCAGCGCATCAGTTTCATCCTCAATATCCACGCCGCTCTGCGACTGATCTTCGATAATCCGGAGAACACCTACGGTTTCCCTGGAATGCCCAATCACAACGAGTTTTTCAACGGCCGTTCACCGCTGGCGGTCATGGCGCAGGGCGACATGATTTCGCTGTACGAGACATTTCGGCGGATCGACAGCCTGCGGGGCGCGCAGTGGTAGTGCCGAAGCGGCTGCCAATTCGGCCACCGGCGAAGCTGCAGGCGTATCGATTGGTGAACTCGAAGTTTCCGCCAATCGAGCTATTCGATGACGTGGCCGACGCCGATGAGTTCGACATGCTTTATCAGCTTCAGGCCCTGACGAACCCGCGCCTGCACAACGAGACCGGGCGACTCGAGCTGATTCCCCGCGACGAGATCCCGTTCGGCATTCCCGGCTGCTCCTATGCCACCGCTCCGTTCACCCATGTGAATCCCTCAGGCTCGCGTTTCAGCGATGGCAGCTACGGCGTGCTCTACCTGGCCGACAGCATGGAAACGGCCCTGGCCGAAGTGCGCCATCACCAGGAGCTGTACTGGTCCGGCGTGGTGGGTCTGAACTTCGAGCGCTTCGTCTTTCGCGGATTGTCGTGCCAGTTCGACGAGGCAGGCCTGCTGGATGCCACGACCGTCGCGCTGACCGACCCGATCTACGATCCGAACGACTATTCCGCGGCGCGCCAGTTCGGTCGTCAGCTCCGGCAGGACGGCTTTGCAGGTCTGCGCTACCGCTCGGTGCGCAAGCCTGGCCAGCATTGCTGGGCGCTCATGACGCCGCGCAATGTGCTCTCCATTGTCCAGACCGCCCATTACGAGATGATCTGGAACGCCGGCATTACCAGTGTCAGCGCCATCGGCGAGGTTTCGCCGTAGGCCCACCCCGGCGCCGCTCGTCCGCACGCGCGTCACTGCCAACCAGGTGTAACAAACTCCGCGCATCCTTTGCTCAAGGACTCCCCCATGGCGCACGGACGCCCCCCCGAACAGACGATGTGAGGACGCGACGATGAGCAAGCGATCACTCGAAGAACTGGTAACCCGTTCGGATATCAGCGCACTGCAGCCGATGGCGCACTGGCGTCGTGGTCGTCGCAGCGGGCAGGAAAAAACGGGGCCGAACGCTGCGGCGCTGATCCAGCGTGCCGCAACCGATATCGGCATGTTGAAAGCTGCCATTGCGCATTAAGCGAAACGCTGACTTCTGAGCCACATGCAGCCCGAAGCGGGCTGCAATGCCCGCGGCAGAGCATTTTTTCGGCCTTGACTGCTGTCAATGGCAAAAATAGTAAGCAGCCTATCGTTTGCTCCGATGCCAACCAAGGGAGCGACACATGAGAAAGCTGCGTCCACATCATCTGACACCCTGCCTGCTTAGCGTCGGGCTGTTCTGCAGTCCGGCGATCCTCGCCGGCGAGAACTTCAGCGATCTGTTCACCGATGCCAAGCCGATTCTGGATCTGCGCTATCGCTACGAGCACATCGACCAGGACAACGCGCTGAAACATGCCAATGCGCAGACGCTGCGCACCCGCATCGGCTTCCAGACCGGTCAGTGGTACGGCCTGTCCGCGCTGGTCGAGGCCGACAACGTCAGCCGCCTGGGCGACGCGGCGTACAACAGCACGCGCAACGGCCAGACCGACTATTCGACCGTTCCGGACCCAGACGGCAGCGAGATCAATCAGGCGCTGCTGCGGTACGACCATGCACTGGGCAATGCTGTGGTCGGGCGGCAGCGGATCAATCTGGACAATCAACGCTTCGTTGGTGGTGTCGCCTGGCGCCAGAACGAGCAGACCTACGACGGCGTGCTGGGCCAGCTGCAACCGCTCGACAAGCTGATGCTGACCTACGCCTACATCGATAACATCAACACGATCTTCGGCCCGGACGACAACCGTTTCGACAATCGCGCCAACCCGGCCAATATCGAAGGCCACAGCCATCTGTTCAACGCCCGCTACGCGCACTCACCGGAGCTGACGGCCACCGCCTACAGCTATCTGCTGGGACTGGACAACATCGCTAGCGCACCCACCGCCGCGCTCGGCACCCTGTCCAGCAAGACCACCGGCCTGCGTCTGAATGGTGCCCTCCACGGCATCAGCTATGCGCTTGAATATGCACGCCAGCAGGACTACGCCGGCAATCCTCAGGAGCTGAGCAGTGAGTACTACCTGGCCGAACTGGGCTATGCCCTCAAGGGTGCGACTCTGAAAGCGGGCGTGGAAGTCCTGGGTGGCGACTCGGGGCCGGGCAATCGGGCCTTCCAGACGCCATTGGCTACCAAGCACGCCTTTCAGGGCTGGGCCGATGCCTTCCTGCTGACGCCTGCGGACGGTGTGCAGGATGTCTATCTCGGCGGCACTCTGCCTTTGTTCGGTGGAACGCTGCAGGCCTGGTACCACGATTTCCGCGCCGAACGCGGCAGCCAGCAATACGGCGAGGAGATCAACGTCGCCTACAGCCATGCCATCCCGCTGGTCAAAGGACTGGTGGCCACCGTCAAGTACGCCGGCTACGACGCCGATGATTACTCGGTGGATACCGAGAAGCTCTGGGCGCAGCTGCAGTACAGCTATTGATCATGTCAGGCGGGTGCTCGGCGCCCGCCCTGCCCTAGCCGTCGTGTCGCGGCAACCACAGAGAGATAAGCGCGGCGAGCACTACGAAAAGGGACGACACCCACAGGCAAGCCTGCAGGCCGTAGACCTGGAACACCCAACCCGAGAGCAGCGTGCCCACCAGCCGCCCCAGGGCGTTGGACATGTAGTAGAAACCCACGTCCAGCGAGACACCGTCCTCCTTGGCGTAGCTGACGATCAGATAGCTGTGCAGCGATGAATTCACCGCAAACAGCACGCCAAACAACATCAATCCTCCGATCAGCACCCACTGTGGCGACGCAGCCGTCGCCAGCCCGATCGCAATTGCCGCAGGCAATGCCGCCAGCGAGGCGGCCCAGAGGCATGCCGCCCGACCATCCGGGACCTTGCCACTGCGTTTGCCGGTGATCGCCGGTGCGGCCGACTGGACAATGCCGTAACCGATGATCCAGCACGCAAGGAAGCCGCCGACCATCCAGAAGTCCCAGCCGAAAACCGCGCTCAGATACACCGGCAAGGCCACCACGAACCACACGTCTCGCGCGCCGAACAGGAACAGGCGCGCCGCGGACAACACATTGATCGCGCGACTCTTGGACAGGATGTCGCGAAACTTGGGCTTGGCCTTGGCCTTGCCGAGATCCTTTTTCAGCAGCACCAGACTGGCCAGCCAGACCAGCGCCAGTACGGCAGCCATCGAGAGAACCGCACCGGCGAACCCCAGCAGCGTAAGAAGCGCGCCGCCAAGGAAGAAACCTACGCCCTTGAGGGCATTCTTCGAGCCGGTGAGAATCGCGACCCACTTATAGAGCGTGCCCTGCTGGCTGTCGGGTACCAACAGCTTGATCGAGCTCTTGGCGGACATCTTGTTCAGGTCTTTGGCGATGCCGGAAAGCGCCTGCGCACCCATTACCCAGGGCACGGTCAGCCATGAGGCCGGTACGGTGAGCATCAGCAGGGCCGCGACCTGCAGCGCCAAGCCGAGGTTCATCGTCCGGTTCAGACCAAGCCGCGCGCCGAGGTACCCGCCAATCAGGTTGGTGACGACGCCGAATATTTCGTAGAACAGGAACAGCGCGGCGATCTGCAAGGGCGAGTAGCCCAGTGCATGGAAGTGCAGCACTACCAACATGCGCAATGCGCCGTCGGTGAGTGTGAAGGCCCAGTAGTTACCGGTCACCACCAGGTACTGGCGGATTTCCGGCGCGAGACGTTGGAGAGCGTGCATGGCGGCGGCTCGAAGATATGTACGGATCACTGATACAGGCGCGAACCCTCAGAGCGGGCTGCAACCCCCCTAAGGGGATGTAACCTGCCCTACCGGACGTAGACGAGCCCGACCTTGCGCGCCAGTTCCACGGTGCGGTTGGCGTAGCCCCACTCGTTGTCGTACCACGCGTAGATCTTCACCTGCGTGCCGTTGACCACCATGGTCGACAGCGCATCGATGATCGACGAGCGCGGGTCGGTGCGGTAATCGATGGAAACCAGCGGCCGCTCCTCGTAGCCGAGAATGCCCTTGAGCTCGCCCTCCGCTGCAGCCTGCAGCAACCGGTTCACCTCTGCGACATCGGTGCTGCGCTCCACCTCGAACACGCAGTCGGTGAGCGAGGCATTGGCCAGCGGCACGCGCACGGCATGGCCGTTCAGCTTGCCGCGCAGCTCGGGAAATATCTCGGCGATCGCCGTGGCCGAGCCGGTGGTGGTGGGAATCAGGCTCATGCCCGAGGCGCGGGCGCGGCGCAGATCCTTGTGCGGCTGATCAAGAATGCTCTGCGTGTTGGTCAGGTCATGGATGGTGGTGATCGAACCGTGGCGGATGCCCAGCTGCTCATGGATAACCTTGACCACCGGTGCCAGGCAGTTGGTGGTGCACGACGCCGCGGTGACGATGCGGTGCTGCGCCGGATCGTACAGGCCGTCATTGACGCCCATGACGACGTTCAGCGCGCCCGCCTCCTTCACCGGCGCGCTGACCACCACGCGCTTGACCCCCTGCTCCAGATACTGCTGCAGCACCGCAACGGTCTTCATCTTGCCGCTCGCCTCGATGACAAGATCGCAGCCCGACCAATCGGTGTCGGCGATCGCCTTGTTGGCGCTGACCTTCACCCGTTGGCCGTTGATGACCAGGCAGTCGCCGTCGGCGCTCGCCTCGTGCTGCCAGCGGCCATGCACAGAGTCGAAATTGAGCAGGTGCGCATGGGCGGCCGCATCGCCGGCCGGATCGTTGATCTGCACGAAATCCAGCTCCGGCCAATCCCAGGCCGCACGCAGGGCCAGGCGACCGATGCGGCCGAAACCGTTGATGCCTACTTTTATGCTCATGGATGACTCGCTCCTGAAATGATGGATCAGAGATTGCGCGGCGCGAACATGATGATCGCCATACCCAGCAAGGCCACGGCGCAGCCGAGCAGGTCCCACCCGGTGGGGCGAACCCCGTCGACCAGCCACAGCCAGACCAGTGCGACAGCGACGTAAACGCCACCGTAGGCGGCGTAGACCCGCCCGGCGGCGGTGGGGTGCAGTGACAGCAGCCAGGCGAACAGCGCCAGGGAAAGCGCCGCCGGAACCAGCAACCAGATACTCTTGCCTTGTTTCAGCCAGAGGTACGGCAGATAACAGCCGACGATCTCCGCTATCGCGGTAATGACGAACAAGCCGAGCGTATTCAGCATGAGAGGCCCGTCATGCGCCGAAGCGTTCGATCCAGCCGACATGCGCCGGATGCTGGATAGCCTTGGGGCGAAGCGCCTGGACGCAGGCGATGGCGGTCGCGCGCGGCACTTCGCGGTCGATCAGGATGCGTGCTGCGATCAGTCCGGTACGACCTGAACCACCCTTGCAGTGAATGGCGACGCGCTTGCCGGCATCCAGCAACTCATGGATCCGAGCTGCCGCCCCTTCCCAGGCCCGATCGAAGTCCGCCAGCGGCACCTGTTCGTCCGCCACGGGCAGGTGAAACCACTCGAGGTGGCGTTCGGCACAGAGTTGCGGCAGCTGGCTCGCGTCGTTACGGGCCAGCTCTTCGGCGGGCATCAAGGTGATCACTGCTTCGGCACCAGCCGCCTGTAGCGTGCCCAGCGCCTCGTCGAGGCTGCTGCCCTTGCTGCCGGGACACGGCGTGAAGATCAGCTGACCGGCACAACCGGGAACATCGAGGATGTCGTAGGGGTGGGACACGCGGGCGACTCCTGGAAGTCAGATTGAGCGTTGATTGACGCGACGGGACAGCGCTTCGGCCGACTCCTTGCGTTCCGAGTAACGGTCGACCAGGTAATCGGCGCGACCGCGTACCAGCAGGGTGAACTTGATCAGCTCCTCCATCACATCCACCACGCGGTCGTAATAGGCCGAGGGCTTCATCCGCCCTGCCTCGTCGAACTCGAGATAGGCCTTGGCCACTGAGGACTGATTGGGGATGGTGAGCATGCGCATCCAGCGACCCAGCACGCGCATCTGATTGAGCGCATTGAATGACTGCGAGCCGCCGCTGACCTGCATTATCGCCAGCGTCTTGCCCTGAGTCGGGCGCAGCGCGCCCATGGCCAGCGGCACCCAGTCGATCTGGGCCTTGAACACTGCGCTCATCGAGCCATGCCGTTCCGGCGAGCACCACACCTGCCCCTCCGACCACTGCATCAGATCGCGCAGTTCCTGGACCTTCGGATGGCTGTCAGGCGCATCGTCCGGCAGTGGCAGCCCTGCCGGATGAAAGATGCGCGTCTCGGCACCGAAACGCTCCAGCAGCCGCGCCGCTTCCTGAACCAGCAAGCGACTGTAGGAGCGCTCCCGGTTGGAGCCATAGAGCAGCAGGATGCGCGGTTTGTGCGCAGGCCCGTCTGGGAGGCCCAGCTTGGCGAGATCCGGCAGATCGAGCAGCGCTGGATCGATGTTGGGTAGGTCGTCGTGCATGGGGTAATCCTGAAAGTTGTGGCGAGTGAACGATGCGATTCAGCCACACACCGTCGCCCGCTCGGGACGATTGCGCATGCGCTCCAGACGCTGCACGTTGTCGCTCAGCCAGTTCTTGTTGGCAGCCAGAATCGGTTGCAGCATGTCCGTGACCCAGTCAGGCAGATGCGGATGGAGACGGTAATAGACCCACTGGCCCTGACGGCGATCTTCCAGCATGCCGCAGCTGCGCAGCATCGCCAGGTGACGGGAAATTTTCGGCTGGCTTTCATCCAGCGCGCAGGTCAGCTCGCACACGCACAACTCGCCTTCGCGGGCGATGAGCAAGGCGATGCGCACGCGAGTCTCGTCCGCCAGGCATTTGAATACGGTGGTAGGTGTCAGGTGCTCGATCACGAAAATACCCTTCTGACGCTTGCCGATCGGTTGATGATCGCGAAACGTATGCGTCGGCGAATATATTGCTTAACGCATATGCGAGTAAAGCGCAGGTTACGCGGTCAGGTACTGAAGGCAGCCCCCTGGGCGGGGCGAATTTGCTCGGCGTAATGCAATCCGCGTATATTCCCAAGTTCGTATATAAGGCGAGCCGAATGTCTTGGATGAGAGTCTGCTGATGTCAGCCCCCCATGTGCTCGATGTGATCATCATCGGCGCCGAGCAGTCGGCCCTGGCGACCGCGTACTTCATGCGGCGTACGGCGCTTTCCTACCTGCTGCTGGACGATCAACCCGCCCCGGGTGGCGCCTGGCTCCACGCCTGGAATTCGTTGAGGCTGTTCTCACCGGCGGCCTGGAGTTCTATCGCCGGCTGGCCGATGCCGACCCCCGTCGAACCGGGCAATCCGTCGCGCGACGATGTGATCGACTACCTGCAACGCTACGAGACCCGCTACAGCTTTCCCATTCAGCGCCCGGTTCATGTCGATGCGATCAGGCGCGTAGACGATCTATGGCAGGTTCAGGCCAGCGATCGGCGCTGGCTGGCCCGGGCAGTAATCAGTGCGACCGGCACCTGGAGCAAGCCTTTCATTCCGGACTATCCGGGGCGCGAGGCGTTCCAGGGGCTGCAATTGCATTCAGCGTACTACCGGGACCCTGCGCCCTTCTCCGGCAAGCGCGTGATGGTGGTCGGCGGCGGCAATTCAGCCGCGCAGATCCTGGCGGAACTCTCGAAGGTCGGCGAAACCATACGGGTCACTCAGGACCCGCCGGCATTCCTTCCCGATGAGGTCGATGGTCGCGTGCTGTTCGAGCGTGCAACCGCGCGCTGGAAGGCTCAGCAGGAGGGCCGCAGCGTCGATGACCTGCCCGGCGGCTTCGGCGATATCGTCATGGTGCCCTCGGTGCTCGACGCGCGGGAACGTGGCGTGCTGGTAGCGCAACCGCCGTTTGTGCGCTTGCACGAAACTGCCGTCGAATGGGCGGACGGCCGTCAGACTCGCCTCGATGCGGTGGTCTGGTGCACCGGCTTTCGCCCGGCGCTCGATCATCTTCACCTGTGCGGGCTGGTGGAGGCCGACGGCAAGGTGCAGGTAGCAGGGACCCGAGCCGTGAAACAGCCCAATCTCTGGCTGGTCGGCTACGGCGAGTGGACCGGCACGGCATCTGCCACGCTGATCGGCGTCACGCGCAGCGCCCGAAGTACGGTCGACGAAGTGGTCGAAGCGCTGTCCGCACAATCTCGCTAGCGCGGCGACACAACCCACCACCTACAGAAAGAAAAGGTACGGTTCCAGATGTCCACTCAATGCCAAGTGACCAGCAAGCAGGCCGGGGCGCCACTGGGCTTCTTCGAGCGTTACCTCACCCTCTGGGTATTCCTCTGCATCATTGCCGGCACGCTGCTCGGGCTTGGCATGCCCGCTGCGGCAAAGGCCGTGGGCGCCCTGGAAGTGGCCCATGTGAACATCCCGGTCGGCCTGCTGATCTGGGTGATGATCATCCCCATGCTGATGAAGATCGACTTCTCCGCCCTGCGGGAGGTCTACGCGCAGCGGGCTAGCATGGGCATCACGCTCTTCGTCAACTGGGCCATCAAGCCGTTCACCATGGCGCTGCTGGGCTGGCTGTTCATCAAGCAGGTCTTCGCGCCCTGGCTGCCGGCCGCCGAACTGGACAGTTACATGGCCGGTTTGATCCTACTGGGCGCGGCGCCCTGCACCGCAATGGTCTTCGTATGGAGCAACCTCTGTAACGGCAACGCCAACTTCACCCTGACCCAGGTCGCACTGAACGATGTGGTGATGGTGTTCGCCTTCGCCCCGATCGTCGCGCTGCTGCTCGGTGTGTCTTCGATTCCAGTGCCTTGGGACACGCTACTGCTCTCGGTGGTGATGTACATCGTCATCCCGCTGGCGATCGCCCAGATAATTCGCGCACGCCTGCTCAAGCGCGGCGAAGAGGCATTCCACGCCGCCCTGGCAAGAGTGCAACCATTCTCCATCGTTGCGCTGCTGGCCACCCTGGTGCTGTTGTTCTCCTTCCAGGGAGAGGCCATCGTCGCCCAGCCGCTGATCATCGCCATGCTGGCCGTGCCCATCCTGCTGCAGACGCTGCTGATCGCCGGGCTGGGCTATTGGCTCAATCGCCGCTTCCAGGTACGCCACGATGTGGCCGGGCCGTCGGCCATGATCGGTGCCTCGAATTTCTTCGAGCTGGCGGTGGCCGTCGCCATCGTGCTCTACGGCTTCAACTCAGGTGCCGCACTGGCCACGGTGGTCGGCGTGCTGATCGAGGTGCCGGTGATGCTCTGGCTGGTGCGCAGCGTCAATCGCAGCCGCGACTGGTACAACCGCGCGCTGACGGCTAACCGAACATAGCCCTGCGCTTGACGCGGATCAGCCTCGCTGCACGCCAGCCAACTACCATGGTCGTGACTACCCAGCAGGACCATGGTCATGGACAGCTCCGCGCCCGAGCGATCGGCTCCTTCGGCTGACGCCTCCCCTTCGCTGTGGAAACACCTGGCGCGTTTCTGGCGCGACCGCCCTGGCGAGGCCAAGGTGCTGCTTGGCATGTCTGCCGCATTTCTGCTGATCTTCTTCCTGCCGCTGGGTCAGCCTCGCTTCGAGAATGCCGTACTCGAAGGCCTTCGCCTGACCCATTGGTACGCCCGCGAGCACGTCATCCTTTGCCTGTTGCCGGCCTTCGTCATCGCAGGCGCGATGGCCGTCTATATCAGCCAGGGCGCGGTGATGAAGCACCTCGGCCCGGCCTCGCCCAAGCCGATCGCCTTCGGTGTTGCCTCGGTTGCCGGCACGCTGCTGGCGGTGTGCTCCTGTACCGTACTGCCGCTATTCGGCGGCATCTACCGGCGCGGTGCCGGGCTCGGCGCCGCCATCGCCTTTCTCTACTCGGGGCCGGCGATCAACGTCATGGCCATCGTGGTGACGGCCAAGGTGCTTGGCGCCGAGCTGGGTATCGCCCGGGCTGTCGGTGCCATCCTCTTTGCCCTGGTCATCGGCGCGATTATGCACCTGCTCTACCGTCACGAAGAGGCCGCCCGTGCCGCCAAGGGCTCCCGCGGGTTCACCGCCGACGACAGCGGGCATCCGCTGGGCGACATCGTCGCCCTGTTCAGCCTGATGATCGGCATCCTGGTGTTCGCCAACTGGGCCAGGGCGGAAAGCCCGGCATGGATGCTCGTTTACGCCTGGAAGTGGCCGATCACCGCTGCGCTCGCCATCCTGCTGGCGGCGCTGTTGGTACGCCGTTGGCACTGGTCGCTACAACCGTTGCTGGTCGTCGCCGGGTTGGTCGCTGCAAGCGCCCTGCTCCGATCCGAATGGCCGGAACTGGCGATGGTCATCGGTATCGGCGGGCTGATGTTGCAGGCCAGTCGTGAGGACGCTGCCGGACGGGAGTGGATCGGGCAGAGTTGGGACTTCACCAAACAGATCATGCCGCTGCTGCTGGGCGGTGTGATGGTCGCCGGCATGCTGCTCGGCCGTCCCGGTCATGAAGGGCTGATCCCCAGTCAATGGGTGGTCTGGGCAGTGGGTGACAACAGCTTCGCCTCTACCCTCCTCGCTTCACTGCTGGGCGCTTTCATGTACTTTTCCACACTGACGGAAGTGCCAATTGTGGAGGGTCTGTTGGGCGCCGGGATGGGCAAGGGCCCGGCACTGGCGATATTGCTCGCCGGCCCTGCGTTGTCCCTGCCGAACATGCTGGTGATTCGCACGGTGCTGGGCACCCAGAAGACGCTGGTGTACTGCACGCTGGTCGTGGTCATGGCCACGCTCAGCGGCTATCTCTATGGCCAACTGATGTGAGGACGACGATGAAATTGACCGTCTACGGTTCCGGCTGCGCCAAGTGCCAGCAACTCATTGCCAATACCGAAGCGGCGGCACGTCGCCTCGGTCTGGAATATCAGCTCGAGAAAGTCACCGACGTCAACGCGATCATCGATGCCGGGATCATGCGCACGCCGGCGCTGGCGGTCGATGACGATATTCTCGTCGAGGGCAAGGTGCCCAGCAGCGACGAACTCCAGCAGCTGCTGGGCTGACCTAGAACCGGGCGTGGCTCATCGCATCATTTGATGCATTTAACGGCACGGAACCCTCCTGCACGGTTCGCGGCCTCATAAACGGAGCCGTCAGGAGAGATGTGAAGTGTCCGATTCGATGACTTACCTGGCTATCGCAGCCGCGGTGGCGCTCATCGCGCTGAACTTGCTGGCGATCATCAGCGTGTTCAAAAGCGAGCGAAGCGTGGGCGCAAAGGCGCTCTGGGCGATCGGTATCGCCCTCTTCCCAGTGCTGGGCCTGCTGTTCTGGCTGCTGGTTGGCGTTCGCCGCGTCCGCTGATCAGGGTTTCTGACCCAGCAGGTACAGCGCTCGTCCCAATACCCGCACCGAATCGGCGTGCTTGCCGGCCTGATGCAACTGCTCACCTTCGGCACGCAGTTCGCGCACCTGCTGCAGGGTAGCCGCGTCCTTCGGTGGGTTGGTTTTGAGCAATTCGTCGATCTTGGCCATGTCCATGGGGCAATGCATCGCCAGCAGTGGCGAGCTGAACAGAATCGCGAAGGCAAAGGCTGAGAGGCGTCGCATGGCTATTCTCCTGAGCGAGAGGCGCCCATGCAGTATAGATAGCAGCGGCGGAATCGCTTGCCGCCACTCACTGGCAGTACCGGTGGCCGCCCGCTCTGGGACGCAAAAGAAAAAGCCCCAAGCAACGAATTGCTTGGGGCTCTTCAATATGGAGGCCGATGTCGGAATCGAACCGGCGTACACGGATTTGCAATCCGCTGCATAACCACTCTGCCAACCGGCCTCAAAACGAAGGCGCCGCATGATTTCTGCGGCGCGATCTTACAAACTGGAGCGGGAAACGAGACAGGCACTAGGGCGCTAAATCCTTGTTTCCCAATCACATTCTTCGCCGCCGTGAGCAGCGAAGGCCTGAATTATAGCCTTGTTCTTCGCCCTCGGCAACAAAACTCATCCAACAACTTCCATCAGCGTCCAAGGACTGCCATTTCATCCCCTGACAACCGACGCAGAATACACGGCTACCAGAGGCCCGCCCCTGCAACGCCGCTCGACACTCAGGTCTCCTTGCGTCAGGAATGGCATCAGCATCGAACGTTGAGACCGCGCTTGGTTTGTTGATGCAGTGCGCACCACAGCCCAAGGCTGTTCGTGATGAAGGCCAAGCGGCGAGCAAGGAAAGATGGGGCGCATGTTCACATCACCTGGTCAGCTGGCGACCGTGTGGGAGCGGCGCGCAACAGCCTCAAACTGGCCACAGCCCAGGATCGCTGGATGCTATGTCGATATATCAGGATGCCAGAACAAGCATCACACGCGCGGTTTTCTCTGCGTCCCTCTGGACGTTGAGCAACGACTGCGCCCCAGCGCGACTTGTGAAACCGTAGGGATATCAGACCATAGCGAATCGGTCTTGATACGCCTGACGCACCCCATGACGCTGGCACCGTGAGCGCCATTGTCGAGCGTGCTTCTTCCTTGTTACTCGACGGGCCGGCAACTGGTCGATTCTTGCACATTGAGCAAGAGAGGGCCACCTGTGGCGGATGCCATGATCTCGTCCGCCCACGTTCCGGGGCATTCGTCCCTGGCATCCGCCACAGGCATAACGACACAACAGCCCTTGGCAGGGCGAGAAAGGAGCCGGTGATGTAGCGCTTCCGAAAGGAGACGAAAACATGCACAAGGAGCCACCATTATCAAAGGTGTTCTATCGTCCCATCGAAGCTGCCATACGGTGGGCTGGGTTGCTGCGGTACAAGGCTTCGATTCTCGCGTCGATCGCATCACCGCGGTGCCTGCCGCAGATGTTGGACTGCCCTCGATGGAACGAGTGTCGGCTGTACTCGGAACGCATCTACGACGGCATCCTCAACTCGGAGCTGCCCTTCGGCAAGGACGGGATCACGATCAATGACCCCGAACTGGTGAGTTCACCCGATCTGACCGTCCGCCATGTCGATCTGAAGCGCTGGATGCGCACCCACTATCCCGAGCATCGGCCGGGATTCCTGTTCAGCCGTGGCGAGCGCATGGCGCATCCCTTCATCACCTTGGAAACAGGGCAGGCGCTTCTACTGGAACGGCTGGCTCTGCAGGCTGCGCTGGACCATAGCCGGCGTGAGACACGCGAACTGCAAGCGCAGCACGAAGCCTTGCTCAAGCAGTCGGCGGTCCTGCTGGCGTCTCAGCAGTGCACGATCAGTGATCGAGCAGAGACCACATACCTGAACATCATCGGCGGGATGCTGACGCTGATGCTGGGCCATTCCCCATCGGGCGTGCCGTACTCCAGCTTCAAGACGCAGGAGGCCATCGTCACTGCATTGCTCGCCCACTATGGCGGCACCATGGGCATCACGGAGCGAACCTTGAACGGCAAGTTCGCCAATGCCAGGAAGAATGTGCGTAGCGCAGCCGCGTGAATTCTTCCATCTTGTATGTGCAGTCGCGGAGATTGCATTTGCAATGTCTTTCCGCAGCCATGTCTATTGAATAGAGGTCACGCCAACAAACGCCACTGAGCGTTCAGGAGTGACCGCCATGTCGCAAGCACCTGTACTGCCCCCTTACGAGCGCCGCATCCTGCGGCTCGATGAAGTTGAAGCGAAGTCCGGCTTCAAACGCGCCCACATCTACAACCTGATGAAGAAGCGCCAGTTTCCACAGGCGCTGCGCCTGGGTGTGCGCGCCGTGGGCTGGGATTCGGTCGAGATCGACCAGTGGATCGCCGAACGCCTCAACAACCGCACCTGACCCGCTCCCCCTCGGATTTCCCATCGCCAAACGGAGAGCGCCATGCAGGTCGTATCCATCATTTCAACGAAAGGTGGCGTCGGCAAGACGACGACGGCCGCCAACCTCGGCGGGCTCGCCGCGGACGCGGGGCTGCGCGTGCTGCTGCTCGATCTCGACGTGCAACCCACCTTGTCCTCTTACTACGAGCTTGCCCACCGTGCGCCCGGCGGCATCTACGAGCTGCTGGCATTCAACGAGCGCGCCGTCGACCAGCTCGTGTCCCGCACCATCGTCGCGGGCCTGGACCTGGTGCTCTCGAACGATCACCGGGGTGAACTGAACACGTTGCTACTGCACGCGCCAGACGGACGCCTGAGACTGCGGCACCTGCTGCCGGCGCTGGCGCCGCTCTATGACCTGGTGCTGATCGACACCCAGGGCGCGCGCTCGGTGCTGCTGGAGATGGCGGTACTCGCCTCCGGCCTGGCGCTATCGCCCGTGACCCCGGAAATCCTCGCGGCCCGCGAACTGCGGCGCGGCACCATGCAATTGCTGGAGGACATCGCGCCGTACCGGCACCTCGGCATCGAACCGCCACCGCTGGACCTGCTCATCAATCGCGTCCACCCCGTGTCCGCGAATGCACGGATGATCCAGCAGGCGCTGCGCGACCTGTTCCAGGACCATGCCGGCATCCGCGTGCTGGGCACCGACGTGCCGGCCATCGAAGCCTATCCGCGCGCTGCGACCCGCGGCCTGCCGGTGCATCGCGTCGAGTATCGACAGCCACCAGGCAGAGTTGCGCCCGCCGCGCTCGACACCATGCGCGCGCTTGCTGGCGAATTGTTCCCTCAGTGGCAAGACAGATTCGCCCTCGTGTCCGGCCGTCCTCCACGTTCTTTTGAAACCGGGAGGCCCCATGGCGAACGCACATGAGCTTGCCCGTGGCCACAAGCGGCTGCGCGCTCTGATCGAGTTTGCGGTGAGCGAAGGCTGGCACGTCAAACGCACCCGGGGTGGACACCTCAAATTCACCAAGACCGGCTGCGCCGCCATCTACACCAGCTCGACCGCGAGCGATTACCGGGCAGACCTCAACGCCCGTGCGCAGATTCGCCGAGCCGAGCGCGAGGCCCGCATGGCCCGGCCCGCCAACGCCGAGGGATGCGGCCATGGCTGAGATGACCTCCCAGGACATGGCCGGCAAGCTGCTTGCTGCCGGGTTCGAGCGCGGTGGGCCATCGGCCACGGCCTTGAGCGACCCGATCGCCGACACACCGATGGTCGTGACGCTGGACCAGTTGCGGCCCTACGACCACGACCCCCGCAAAAAGCGCAACTCGGCCTACGATGAAATCAAGGCCTCCATCCGCGAGCGCGGCCTGGATGCGGCGCCCGCCATCACACGCCGTCCTGGCGAGGCGCACTACATCATCCGCAACGGCGGCAACACCAGGCTGGCGATCCTGCGTGAACTCTGGGCGGAGACCAAGGACGAGCGCTTTTTCCGCATATCGTGCCTGTTCCGGCCCTGGCCTGCGCGCGGGGAGATCGTCGCCCTGACTGGGCATCTCGCCGAGAACGAACTGCGCGGCGGCCTCACGTTCATCGAGCGCGCCTTGGGCGTCGAGAAGGCGCGCGAGTTCTATGAAGCGGAAAGCAGCACGACCTTGAGCCAGTCCGAGCTGGCCCGTCGCTTGGGCGCCGACGGCTTCCCCGTGCAGCAGTCGCACATCAGCCGCATGGCCGATGCGGTGCGCTACCTGCTGCCGGCGATCCCAACCGTGCTCTATGGTGGCCTCGGTCGCCACCAGGTCGAGCGGCTGTCGGTCATGCGCAAGGCCAGTGAGCGCACGTGGGAGCAGTATGCCAAGGGCCGCTCCCTGCCGCTGGACTTCGACAGTTTCTTCCAAGAAGTGCTGTCGCAGTTCGATATCCAGGCCGACGAGTTTTCGCCGCAGCGTGTGCAGGACGAGTTGATCGGTCAGATGTCCGAGCTGCTGGGCATCGACTACGACGTGCTCGCCCTGGACCTGACCGAATCCGAGAGCCGCCACCGCGCCCTGGTCAGCGACCCAACCCCGCCATCGGCGCCGCCGACATTGCCTGAGCCTGGGGCCATTGCGCGGGCGCCGATCGAACCAGCACCATCCCCCGCTACAGCAGCACCTTCTGCAGGCCACCCTGCGGCCGCGCCGACGAGGCCCGAGGACGATGCGGCCCCGAGCGAGGCATCCGCGGCCAGCCCTGCGGCAGCGGCTGGCGGTCTGCTTGACGAGCACATCATCTCTCCGGCACCCACGACGGAACGTCTCCAGTCCATCCAGCGCATGGTCGCCGACCAGTTGGGCGATGTGCTGCCGCCCGACTTCTCGGCCAACGTATTGCAGTCGATTCCCGTGCAGGCCGGGGGCCTCTATCCCATCTCGGACATCTGGCATATCGACCCTGGCCTCGACACACCCGACCGCCTGCGCATCCACATCGCGCAGTTCGCGCGCGAGATCGCGGGCGAGGCCGACCTGGACGCATGTGTCGAGGATCGTTCTGACGGCATCGGGTTCGCGTGTCGTGCCCCGGCCCAGGTTTCGTCGCCGCTCGCACGTGCCGTGCTCGCGCTGCTGGTTTCCCTGGCCGGTCAGCAGCCGGCCGACGTCGGCTTGGACGTCGGGCACTTCGTCACCGACCTGCCAGCGCTGTTGCATGGCCAGGGCCAACGTCATGACGACGGGGCCCGGCGATTGAGCGACAACACGCTGGTCAAGCTGTTTCGGCTGCTGCGGCTGGCCCGGCGCCTGCTGGATCTGGAAGCCGGCGCTGTCGGCTCTGGGACCTGAGCGAGGGAGACCAGCATGTCCGCACCGAACCCACTCAACCAGGCCGTCATCGCGCAGGCGCTCTACGATCTGCGCAACGGGCAACTGCGCCGCTGCAAGGCGATGGGATTCGGTGAGGAAGAACTGGATGCGCTCAAGCATCCGGCGCTGATCAGCGTGCTGGCCAATGCCAACGTCTCGTGGTGCTCTGTCTCGGTGAACCGGGAAGTGCTCCGGCGATTGCTCAAACAGGCGCAGGACGTGGAGAAGGAGATCGCCACCGTCGATCGCATGCTGCGCCTGGGGGCCAGTACGGAAATGGCGAGCCGTTTTTATGGGCTGACGCACCAGGAAGTCGCGCTACGGCGTGAAGTTCTCGGCCTGCCCAAACGCAAGGGGCGCCATCCGGTTCTGGACGAGGAGCAGGACACCGAGCTGTGGCGACGCTGGAAGGCCGTGACCAGCAGCAGGAATGTCGAGCTGGAGGATGAGACCTCGGTTCTTGATGCGGCAATGGACCTCGCCGAAGGCATGGAACTGCCGCTGTCGGTGGTCTGGGCTGCGATCAAGAACTGGATCGATCAGGGATTGGGTTGAGTCATGGCCGTGGACGACGCTGCACCACGAGCACCACGCCAAGGCCCGGTCGCCCTCGCTGATCTGTTCGACAGCGCGCTGAAAGACCTTGCACCGAAACCTCGCCCGCCCGCGTCCGCGCCAGCTCCCGCATCCGCAACATCTCCTGTCTCCGCAACCGGCGACGGTTTTCTGTTCAGCGGCAATCGGCACGAGAGCGTGCCGCGACGGCTGTTCCTGGACCGACGCCTGACGCCGCTGGAACGCAATGCCTGGCAAGTCTTTCGGATGATGCTCAACGAGGATGGGGTCACGGCGTTTCCGACGTATGAGCAACTTCGCCCGTGGCTCGCGTCAATGCCCTGCGCCGGACAGGCCTCTCACGAGACCGTGGCACGGGCGCTGACGCTGTTGCGCCTGACTCGCTGGTTGAGTCTCGTGCGCCGCAGGCGTGACCCCAAGACCGGGCGCATCCTCGGCAACCTCTACGTCCTGCACGATGAGCCCCTGACGCCTTTCGAGGCGATGCAGCTCGACCCGGACTACTTGGAGCTCGTCAGCCAGGCCCTGGGCCATTCGGCCAGGGCCGTTCAGGTCGTGGGCTTGCACACCCTCAAGGAGATCGCCGAAGACCCGTTGCTCTCCGGCCGCACGTTGCCCTCGCGGCTGCAGGTCCTTGCCGAACGCCTCGCCAACCAGGGCATTGGGTCGCAGGAGAGTTATCCACAGGAGGATAGGGTTCACGATTCCGAAGAAGGGGCGCCGAGCCTTCTTCGGAATTCTGATGACCCCTCTTCGGATTCCGAAGCAGGGCCGAAACCCGCGTCAGACGGCACTCTTCGGAATCCGAAGCAGGACCGTACTGTACGTAGTAGTCGTATGAATGAAGTACGTACTACCGCGCGTGAGCGTGGGCAGGTGCGCGCGATGCCGGGAGTTCGTCTGCCTGATCGCTTCCTCGGCTTGAAGGAAGAGCAGCAGGCCGGCGCCATGGTGGCATTGCAGCAGGTCGATGCCCCGCTACGCCAGGCCGTGCTGGACGAATGGGCGGATCGCTGTCGCGGCAGCACCATCCGCAACCCGGCAGGCTACCTGTTCGGCATCATCCAACGCGCCATCCGTGGCGAGTTCAACGCCTGGGCCAAGCAGGCCGGGTCAACACCGCCACCTGCCCCTGCACGAGATTCACCGCCTGAGCCACCGCGCAATGTGGTTCCACCCGAGGTAGCCCGGCAGCACATCGACCGGCTGCGCGACCTTCTGCGCAGTAGCTGAGCGCGACGAGCGACAAGGGCGTGAAGCAGACGTCGATGGCCGTCAGTAGAGCTATCCCCAGGGGATAGATGTACTACAAGGTGTAACGCCGACCGGCGCGGCCTGGTACTCCCGCCCACGGGCCCGTAATGGCGTCGGTTTCATGAGCGGCCCGCACCATCCGCGCGAGCAGCGCTCCATGCCGTTTGATGGAGCTATCCCCTGGGGATAGCTCGTGCCAGAGGCCACCGTTGCCAGGACAACCGGGGACTGGTTCATTTCGGTTTGTTGACTGACTGCCTTCCGCTGCGTGCCGATCCTGACCGCTCCTTTTCCCAAGCGAGCGGACACCATGGCAACCAACGAACCTCTGCAACTCAATCTCGGCTCTTTGCGCAGCGCGATGTCGCTGACGCTTCACACCCACCACGCCTCGCGCATCTGGCATGGCCGCGCCGCCGCCGAGGGGCGACCCGGCATTGTCGGCCTGAACGGCTACATCGCCGTGATGAACAAGATGAAGCGCGGCTCGGAACAGGACGACCCGTACAGCGACTGGTGGATGTTGCGCATTGAGGAAAAGCTCGACCAGACCAAGACCACGCTGCAATCGCTGCGCGAGCAGGTGGACCAGGCACTGGCCGGCGTGCCTGCGGCGTTGAGCCTGGGCGAGAACCTCAACGTGCAGCCGGTGAAGCTCCCCTTGTTCGTGAACGCGCAGCTCGGCTTTGCCGCCGTCTATCTTCTGGCCGACTACGACGACATCGCCCGCAAGCTTATCCTCGCCCATCACACCGCACTGATCGATCGCTCGACATTGGAGCGCTGGCTCAACGAAGGTGCCCACGCGCTGCGCAGCCTGTTCAGCCTGGCCCAGCAATACCGCTACTCGGGCTGCACCCGCGACGACTTCGCGGCCAAGAACGCCGCAGCTCGGGCAGCATTGGAGAAGTTCGGCGAACTGCCGCAGGACGTGCTCGAAGGCATGCGCCGCTCGAAGTTTGCGCCGCCCATCGCACGCCGCGGGCTGCAACAGCGCGGTGATAGCGCTGCCGCAGCCGCTCCTCCCACCAACGAAGGCACTGCCGCCGATCCGGCTGAGGCCAGCACCGGCGAGGACGAACAGGCATGAGCGACCCGAACCGCGAACCGCGCTACTTCCGTGGTCTGGAACAGCCAGCCTTCATGCGGCTGGAACACGCGGCCTCTCTAAAAGGCCTTTTAAAGCCTTTTAAAGGTAAAGGGGACTTCGAGGGCTGGGCCAGCCAGTGCTTCGCCATGCGCGACGAATTGATTGCCCTGGCGCAGCGACAGGTGCTGCCACAGGCGTGCGGGCATCCCTTCCACCTGCTTCCCGTCGAGCTGGCTCAGCAGACCACTGGCGCAGGCACGACCTTTCTACGCTGGCGCAAGCACGACCGATCGGCCATGGGCGTGGTCCTGTGGCAGGAGCTGATCGCCACGACCAGCACGCCGGTCAACCTGCTGCACGACCTGCACGCGATCGAACTGCAGCGCATCACGTTGAACATGCAGATCAGCCTGCTGCACACCCTTGGCAGGCAAGCGCAGGAATGCGCCAGCAAGGCCGCGCAGGCAGACAACACCTACCTGCGCCGGCTCGCGTCCGTCCCTGCCGCAGTGCGCGATCGGTGATTGCGCCAGCCATCCGAGCACGCGCCCGAGCCCAACGAGGCACGGGTATTTCAACCACCACGGAGATTGCACCATGAGCACACAATTCATCGGCGAGGGCAACATCGGCTCGCCCCCCGAGTACCGCGAATTCCCCAACGGCAATGACGATCCTCGCCGGCTGCTCCGGCTGAACGTGTACTTCGACAACCCCGTCCCCACCAAGGGCGGCGAGTTCGAGGACCGCGGCGGCTTCTGGGCGCCGGTGGAACTCTGGCACCACGACGCCGACCGCTGGCAGCAGCTCTACCAGAAGGGCATGCGCGTGCTGGTCGTCGGCCGCATGGAGCGCGACCCCTGGACGGACAACGAAGATCAGCCACGCGAGACCTGGCAGGTCAACGCGCGCAGTGTCGGCATCCTGCCGTACCGCATCGAGTCCGTGGCCCTCAGTCCGAAGCCACAGGAGGCAGAGCCGAAGCCCCAGGCCACCCCGGAACCGGCTACACCGAAGGAAACGAAGCGCAGGAAGTGACCCGACATGGAGGGCGGTTGCCGCAGTGCTTCGCCGCCCTCCATGCGCTGCGAACTATCCCCAGGGGATAGCTCCACCAACGTCCACCGAGTTCCACGCGCTCCCGGAAATCGCGGCTATCGGCCCGCACACTTTCGGCCACGCGCCTTCCCCGCACACGCCATTTCATCGGCGTGAAAGCGGTCGCCGCCGCATGCGGCTTGTTTGCTGCCGCCCTCGACGGCGCTCGGCATCCTCGATCCCAGCAACTCATGAACCACGGGAATCGGATGGACGGATATGCGGCTGTTCTTGTGCGAGAAGCCCTCCCAGGGCAAAGACATCGGCCGAATTCTCGGCGCCACGCAACGCGGTGAAGGCTGCCTCAACGGTTCCGGCGTCACGGTCACCTGGTGCATCGGCCATCTCGTAGAGGCAGCAGCACCGGAAGCCTACGACGAGCAGCTCAAGCGCTGGTCCATCGAGCAGTTGCCCATCATTCCCCAGCATTGGCGGGTCGAGGTCAAACCGAAGACTGCCACGCAATTCAAGGTCGTCAAAGCGCTCCTGGCGAAGGCGACCCAGCTTGTCATCGCCACCGATGCCGACCGCGAGGGCGAGTTGATCGCCCGCGAGATCGTGGAGCTTTGCGGCTACCGCGGCCCCATCGAACGCCTGTGGCTGTCGGCGCTCAACGATGCGTCCATTCGGGCGGCACTGGGCAAGCTGCGGCCTTCGGCCGAGACGCTTTCGATGTACCACTCGGCGCTGGCGCGCTCCCGTGCGGATTGGCTCGTGGGCATGAACCTGAGCCGGCTGTTCACGGTGCTGGGGCGACAGGCGGGTTACGACGGCGTGCTGTCGGTCGGCCGCGTACAGACCCCGACGCTCAAGCTCGTTGTGGACCGCGACCGCGAGATCGCGCGCTTCGTGTCCGTACCATACTGGGCCATCGCCGTGTCCCTGTTCGCAGGCGGTTCGACTTTCGCCGCGCAATGGGTTCCACCCGATGCGTGCACCGACGACGCAGGCCGCTGCCTGCGGCAGCCGGTCGCACAGCAGACCATGCAGCAGATCCGCGCTGCGGGCAGTGCCCACGTCGTGTCGGTGGAGACTGAGCGTGTCCGCGAAGGCCCGCCGCTGCCGTTCGACCTGGGCACCTTGCAGGAAGTGTGTTCCAAGCAGCTTGGGCTGGACGTGCAGGAAACCTTGGAGATTGCCCAAGCCCTGTACGAGACGCACAAGGCCACGACGTACCCCCGCTCGGACTCCGGCTACCTGCCCGAGAGCATGTTTGCCGAAGTGCCCACCGTTCTCGACAGCCTGCTCAAGACCGATCCCTCGCTGCGCTCGATCATGGGCCAGCTCGACCGCTCGCAGCGCTCGCGCGCCTGGAACGATGGCAAGGTCACGGCGCACCACGGCATCATCCCGACGCTCGAACCGGCGAAGCTCTCCGCCATGAGCGAGAAGGAACTGGCCGTGTACAGGCTCATCCGGTCGCATTACCTGGCGCAGTTCCTCCCTCACCACGAGTTCGACCGCACTGTGGCCAAGTTTTCGTGCGGGGGGCAGAACCTGGCGGCCACGGGCAAGCAGGTTGTCATCCCGGGTTGGCGCCAGGTGCTCGCCGAGCCGCAGGCCGAAGACGGTGATGGCGAGGGCGATACTGCGGTCCGCGCCCAGGTGCTGCCCGCGCTGCCGAAACTGTATGAGGGCCTGGCATGCCAGGTGGCCGACGTCGATCTCAAGGCACTCAAGACGCTGCCGCCCAAACCGTACACGCAAGGCGAGTTGGTCAAGTCCATGAAAGGCGTCGCCAAGCTGGTGTCCGATCCCCGCCTGAAGCAGAAGCTCAAGGATACGGTTGGCATCGGCACCGAAGCGACGCGGGCCAACATCATCGGCGGCCTGATCGCTCGCGGCTACCTCGTGAAGAAGGGGCGCGCCATCCGCGCCTCGGATGCGGCTTTCACTTTGATCGATGCCGTGCCTGCGGCGATTGCCGACCCTGGCACCACCGCCGTCTGGGAACAGGCGCTCGACATGATCGAGGCCGGACAGCTCACCCTGGACGTGTTCATCGGCAAGCAGGCCGCGTGGATTTCGCAGTTGATTGCGCAGTACGGCAGCGCCTCCCTGTCCATCAAGGTTCCCCAAGGGCCGGCATGCCCGCAGTGCGGCGCACCCACGCGCCAGCGCAGCGGCAAGAGCGGCCCGTTCTGGTCGTGCAGCCGCTACCCGGACTGCAAAGGCACGCTGCCAGTCGAATCCGGCAGCTCCAAGCGCGGCGCCTCGCGCCCGCGCCGTAGCGGCCGCAAAGGCTCCTGACCGCCCCCGTTCCCCGTGAGCCGTGCCCGCCTTCGGCGGCGTGGCCCCTGTCCCGCACTCCGCCGCATGCCCTGCGGGACGCCCAGCGCGCAACGCCTTCTTGATCCGTGTGCGCGTCCCGCCCAGCCGTCCCCGGCCGCGGGACCTGAAGGTAGCTTCTCTGCGAGCCGCACCACGCGCGTTCTGTTGATCTGCGTTTCTTCCGCCCTCTGCGAAGGGTCTCCCGGTGGCTTGCCAGGCTGCACGAGCCACCGGGAGACCCTTCGTGGTCAGCGGTAATCGGTGCCGGTGCCCGCCGGTGCAAAAACGGGCTCCCTTTGTGCGCGGATGTGCGCCAGACGATGCCGGCCCCAGCCACGACATGGGCCGGGTGTGATTGCTTGATGAGCAGACGGTTCTAGCGACGACCGGGCCTGCCAATCAGCCCACGGGTGGTTCCTCTTTTCTCCCGAGCCGAAGGCCGTTGGGCCTTCGGCGCCATTCTCCTGCCCATCAACGTCCCGGCCCGGCCATTGGCCTGGGCCACACGAACAGGAGAGACGACATGCACCCTCAACCTTGCGCACCGCTGCTGTACGGCAGACGGAGGTCGAGAACGGCATGCCCGCCTATCGCGCGGCCATCGCCAATGGTACGCTCGGCTGCAGCCGAGGCCGTAGCCCAAAGGCTGGACTACCTCTTTTGCAGAGGTAAACCTCGGGATGAACTGGGCGAAAACATGCCTTATGTGCCCGCCTTACGGCGAGCTGTTTCCGATGCTTCGCGCAGGATTTCCCGCCCCCCATTCGCTGCGATTGCGGCCACGATGACGCCCAGCACCAGATCCGGGATGTTCGACCCGAACCCCATCACCAGCACCCCGGACAGCACAATCGCACCATTGACGATGGAGTCGTTGCTGGTAAAGATCGCTGACGCCTTGAAGTTCACATCTTCCCCGCGATGGCGGCGCAGTAGTCTGAGGCACACTAGGTTCAAAGCCGCGTTCAGCGCGGCCATGGCCATCATGGCTGGGCCGACAGGCTCTTCCCCTCCAGCGAAGCGGCGTAGGACTTCCAACAGCAGCAGCGCGGCCAGGCCGATTAGCAAGAAACCCGACAAGCGGGCCGCGCCCACCTTGACCGTTGCCGCACGACCGACGGCATACAGGCTAACCGCATAGACCGACGCATCGGCGAGGTTGTCCAACCCGGCGCCCATCAGCGCCGTAGAGCCAGCCCAGATGCCAAGGGCAATGCCGGCGGCGGACTGCGTCAGGTTGATCAGCAACACAGTCAGAAGAATCTTTCGGTCCTTCGCATCGCTCGCATCTAGGCGGCCCAACTCGTCGTTTTCGTGATTTCTGTGGTTTTCAGCCATGCATTGTTCCTTCCAAATCGATGGATGCTGAAGCCTGTAGCGGCTGGAGAGTCAAGGCGCAGATGCAACGAACTTGCCACAGGGTCTTCCCGGACGCCCTTGACTCTACCGTAGCTAGAAGGTTTTCCAATCCAGTCAGAGCTTTAGGACAGAACAGATGAGCACCAATGCGCCCCCTTCATTGCGACTGTCATCCGGTATGGCTGCTATCCACTGATCCGTGGCGCCACTGCGGTTGTGCTCTTCGGCGAGCTCGCGACCGGCCGGCCGTCTTTTCCGACGGAGCTACTCACAGTGATCGTCGCGCTCGCTTGTGCCGCCTTGCTAGAGGGCGGGCGGCCTTTCCACTCCCCGTTGAGCCAGTAGCGGCGTTCCAAGCTGTGGTTGGCCGTCGGCGCATGGCTCGGCTTCTTGGTCGTGCATCTGGCCTTCCAGCACTCCAATCTGGGATACCGGGTCGGGCCGTTGGGATTGTTGATCGGGGTGGCTGAAGCCCATCGCTGGCATCACAAGCGTGAGCACGAAGACGCCCAAGTCAACTACGGCGATTTCTGGATGCCCGGGGGCCACTTGTTCAGCGCTTTCCGGTCGCAAAAGCACACGCTGGGCGCCAAAGAGTGACACTCAAGAAAGATGGACTTTCCAATGGACTACGGCCCGCAGCTTGTCTATCCCTTCCGGAGCCGGCCAGCAGCGGCAAACGCTTGCGCTGCTGGCTATACGATCTTGCCCACGTCGCATTCTTGCGCGAGTCGGGCCTTGCGGCTTCTTGCGAAGCGATCGCGAGTTGCGTGGCGTGCCCATGAGTCGGGCCGCGTCGTGGCGCACTGCTACCTTGGCCTGCACCTGCACCTGCGCAGCCACGCCGCGATGCTCGGTCTGGCCTGGAGAACCCGTAAGGTGGCGGAGATTGCGGCGCGCAGGTCGTCCGGCTCGCGCTGGCTCCTGTGGGCCACGCCCTCGGTCGCACGCCGTCTCAAAACGTCAGAATCGCGCGCTTTCGCATGATGGAGCGCGGCACGTGGCTCTCAGAACTGGACCCGATCACTTCCAGCACCGATGACACGCTCGAGCTTCAGGCGGGCTCGGCCAAGCTGTTGAGAATGCCGCACTCGCGCGAGGTTCGGGCGCTATCGCAGGAGCGTCGCAGATCCATTAACTCGCGCTCCAAGGCGCGCAATTCCTTCATCTTGGTCCGCACTTGCGCGATATGAGCGTCGACCAGCGCGTTCACCTCGCCGCAGCCCAACTCTGGCCGATCCCGTAAGTTCAGCAGTTGACGGATCTCATCCAGCGTCATGTCCTTCGCCCGGCAGCGGCGGATGAACAGCAAGCGCTGCAAATGGACTTCGTCATAGAGCCTGAAGTTGCCCTCGCTACGTGCAGGCTCGGGCAGCAAGCCTTCTGACTCGTAAAAGCGCACGGTCTGCACCAAGCAATCTGCCTTCTTGCCCAGTTCACCGATCCGCATCATGGTTGCTTCCTATAAAAAACTTGACTCTATATCTACTAGAGGTTTTCTAATGATGGCATCCGGGGAAAACCTTGTCAATGAAGAGCGATCTATGAACAAAGAACCTTCCAGCCCATGCGCCTGCTCCGGCGGCAATGGCCAACAGACGGCGTGCGCCAGTGAGCAGGCCAGCACTGAAACCACCGTTTTCCACGTGAGCAACATGGATTGCCGCAATGAGGAAGCACTGGTGCGGCGAACGCTGGAGGGCATGCCCGGTGTCGAGCGGCTCCTGTTCGATCTTCCGCAGCGTTTGTTGACCATTTCGCACCGCGAAGTCTCGGCCGATGCCTTGGAGCAAGCGCTGAATTCGGTGGGCATGAAGGCTCAGGCTGTCCGAGACGCCGCCGTGTCGACCACCTACCGCATCGAGAACATGGACTGCCCGAGCGAGGAGAAACTCATCCGCTCGCACCTCGGGGCAGTCGAGGGAATTCAGGACCTCGACTTCGACCTCGCTGAGCGCACCCTGTCGGTGAAACACCTCGCTCAGGCACGCGCGCAGATGGAGCAGGTCCTGGCCTCGATCGGCATGCGCGCCAAGGAGCAGACCTTCGGCCACACGGGGCCGATCGAAGCCGCGGCTGTGATCCCATCCTCGGCCCTGCAGCAGCAACCAACCGCTGCCGTTTCCGCGCCGCCGATCGGCGAGCGGGTGACGTACCGGATCGAGAACATGGATTGCCCGACGGAAGAAGCGCTGATCCGCGACCGGCTGGGCAAGCTGCCGGGTGTGACCGCGCTCGACTTCAATCTGATGCAGCGTGTGCTGGGAGTCCAGCACACGCTGGCGACCTCAGCGCCGATCGAGAAGGCGCTTGCTTCCATTGGAATGCAGGCTGCGCGGCAGGACATGCAGACAGCCACCACGGTACTTCGCATCGCGAAGATGGACTGTCCGACCGAGGAAAGTCTGATCCGCGGCAAGCTGCAAGGCATGCCGGGCGTGCAGGGAATGGATTTCAACCTGATGCAGCGCACGCTCACGGTTCGGCACACACCCGACGCGATCAAGCCGGCAGTCGAAGCCATCGAATCGCTGGGCATGGAAGCCGAGGTCCAGAGGACTGATGAGCCGCGCGATGCCCCGGTGGCCGCGCACAAGACCAATTGGTGGCCGATGGCGGTTTCGGGCGTTGCGGCGGTGGCCGCCGAAGGCGTGTACTGGGTCAACGACGGCAATCATTGGGCCGTGATCGTGCTGGCACTGGTTTCGATCTTCACCGGCGGCCTCAGCACCTACAAGAAGGGCTGGATCGCGCTGAAGAACCTCAACCTGAACATGAACGCCCTGATGGCCATCGCGGTCACCGGCGGCATGGCGATCGGCCACTGGCCGGAGGCCGCCATGGTCATGTTCCTGTTCGCGTTGGCGGAAGTGATCGAGGCGAAGTCGCTGGACCGCGCCCGCAACGCCATTCGGGGGCTGATGGACTTGGCGCCCGAGACCGCGACCGTGCGGCAGGCCGATGGCTCATGGACAGAGCTGCCGGCCAAGGAGGTCGCAAAGGGCGCGGTGGTCCGCGTGCGTCCTGGCGAGCGCATCGCACTGGACGGCCTGATCACCTCGGGTCGATCGGCCATCAACCAGGCGCCCATCACCGGCGAGAGCCTGCCCGTCGAGAAGGCCGAAGGTGACCAGGTCTTCGCCGGAACCATCAATGAGACCGGCTCTTTCGAATACAAGGTGACCGCAGGCGCCAGCGACTCGACGCTCGCGCGCATCATCCATGCCGTGGAGTCCGCGCAGGGCAGCCGTGCGCCCACGCAGCGCTTCGTCGACCAGTTCGCCCGCGTCTACACGCCGGCGGTGTTCGCGGTGTCCGTGCTGGTTGCCGTCGTGCCGCCGCTCGCCTTCGGCGGCGCATGGTTTGACTGGGTCTACAAGGCCCTGGTACTGCTGGTGATCGCCTGCCCCTGCGCTCTGGTCATCTCCACGCCGGTCACCATCGTCAGCGGCTTGGCCGCTGCCGCCCGACGCGGCATCCTGATCAAGGGTGGCGTCTACCTGGAGGGCGGGCGCAAGCTCAAGGCGTTGGCCCTGGACAAGACCGGCACACTCACACATGGCAAGCCCGAGCAGACCGACTTCGTGCCGCTGATCGGCGAGGCGCAGGAAGTTGCCGCCTGGGCCGCAAGCCTCGCGGCACGCTCGGACCATCCTGTGTCTCAGGCCATCGCCCGCAAGGCGAACCGTGACGGCATCGCGCTGCACGAGGTCGACGACTTCGCGGCGCTGCCTGGCCGCGGCGTGCGCGGCCGCGTCGCCGGGCGCATGTTGCACATGGGCAACCACAGGCTCGCCCAGGAGCTGGGCCTGAGCGAAGCGACGCTCCAGGCTCGGCTGGAGACCCTGGAGCGCCAAGGCAAGACAGCGATCCTGCTGATGGACGATGCGACCGTGCTCGGCATTTTTGCAGTGGCCGACACCGTGAAGGAAACCAGCCGTGAGGCGGTGGCCGACCTGCAGGCGCTGGGTGTGCGCACGCTGATGCTGACGGGGGACAACCAGCACACGGCCGCGGCCATCGCTGCCCAGGTCGGAATCTCTGAAGCCCGTGGTGACCAACTGCCCGAAGACAAGCTCAAGACCATCGAAAGCCTGGTCGGCGGCGAGGGCCAGGTGGGCATGGTGGGCGACGGCATCAACGATTCGCCCGCGCTCGCCCGTGCCGACATCGGCTTCGCCATGGGCGCGGCCGGCACCGACACCGCGATCGAAACAGCCGACGTCGCCCTGATGGACGACGACCTGCGCAAGATCCCCGCCTTCATCCGGCTGTCGCGTAGCACTGCGGCGATCCTCACGCAGAACATCGTTCTGGCCCTTGGCATCAAGGCGGTGTTCCTTGCGTTGACGTTCACAGGGCATGCCACCATGTGGATGGCTGTGTTCGCTGACATGGGGGCAAGTCTTTTGGTTGTCGTCAATGGGCTGCGCCTCCTGAAGTTCAAGGCGGCATGAACAATGGATGAACCATCTCTTCGCAAGACGCAGTGGTACTCACTCGCGATCGTTATATTCGCCGGCGATCAGGCAGCTAAGAGCTACATTGACGCGACAACTCCCTTGGGTTGGTCGCACGAGGTGGCGTCATTCTTCAACCTAGTTCACGCTCTCAATCCCGGCGCGGCGTTCAGCTTCCTTGCTGGCGCGGGCGGCTGGCAGCGGTGGTTTTTTCTGGCGATCGCGTTCGCAATATCGGCATGGCTCGCATGGCTGCTCTCCCGGCCGCTGCGCAAAACGGAAGGCCTTTCGTACAGCCTCATTCTGGGCGGCGCATTGGGCAACGCGTTCGACCGCGCCACGCGCGGGCACGTTATCGACTACATCGACTTTCACCTGCACGGCTGGCACTGGCCCGCCTTCAACATCGCTGACATGGCCATCGTGGGCGGGGCGATCGCGCTGGTGGCCCAGTCGTTCATGAGCGTGGAGAACCCGGCCGCCACAAAGGAGTCCCAGTGACATTGGGACGATCCGGAAATTCGCAATGCACACGGTGCAGGACACCAATCTGAAGAGAACGGCCCCCAGCATGAGCGGCCGCGGCTTGGCCCTCATGCTAGCGCCCACCGCCGCTTTTGCTGCAACGCCCTGTTGCGATGGCGGCGATTGCTGCAACGACGTCGCAATGCCTTGCTGTGAATAAACAGCACGCAAGCCAGTTGACCTGGCAATTATGAAAGTCCATCACGGCGATGCTGGCCTTTTTCGTTCCAATGAGCCGTCACGGAGAGGTGATGATGAAGCTATGCCGGGATCCTGCAAGCTTTAGGACGGTCTTCTTTACCGCATAGCGATATGCTGATGTCACCCGTTCGCCTCGCCTGGCAAGTACAAGTAGTTCGTCGCGGTTTTCTGGCCGTGTCCGCCCGCTTCGCTGGCCCTTTTGCCCCAAACAAGCGCAATCATGCCTGCGTTACCACCAAAGTTCGCCCCCGCCAGTTGCTGTTCCTAAAGGGCATCAAGCTCAACGCCATCGCCGACCGGCCAGCGTATTTCGCATCGCTGCGTGCCCGTCGGGGCCAGCCCATCGTCATCCTCGCAGAGCTGGGACCGGACGAGGCATTCGCCCTGTGGAAGCAGCATGTACTGGGCGACAGGCCTCGCTGACCCAGTTTCGCCTCATCCTCCTGACAGCCCCGCACTTATTGCGGGGCTTTCTTTTTTCCGCGTTCGCCAATCGGGGCTGTTGCAAATGCCGATTTCCGGCTGACGCGGCTCGCCTCGCGCATGAAGCTGCCCGCATGTGTCGCTGATTCGTCAGCACCATGCCAGCAGCCAGAGTTTCCAGGCTGCCGCGGATTCTTTCCGCGCTACCCGCCAGTCCGCCATCGCATCGAGTCTGCGGACGCGCGTCACCCGTGACGCCGATGCTTTTTTCTCAACCGCGTGCGGGAGCTGCCATCCCGTGAGGGACGAGGCCCCGCTTTTTCCAAGGAGCCCGTCCATGTCCCAGCAAGCCTCTTTCGGCCAGTTGGCCTTGATCCATTGCGGCAAGTTCCTGCCGCTCGAAATCCTGCATAGCGCCGCCGGCCACTACATCGGCACGCGCGATACAGAAGGTCCCGTTTCGCGGGAATCCTGCCAGTACTTCCGCAGCTATGCCGCGGCTCAACGTGCCCTCGAAAGAGGCGGCTGGTCCCAGCTCGCCACACCCTGATCCAACTGGAGGAACCACGTCATGAACCAGCTTTTGCCCCAGGAAGTCGTCGATCAGATCATGCGGGAAGAGCAGCATTTCGCCGCCGCGCCCCAAGCCTTCTTCGAGGTCTGGAAGCGCGGCGTCGAGATCGCAGGCCCGCAATGGTTTGGCGACGGCACGCGCGAAGGCCTGAACCAGGCAAAGAGCAAGTGGGATCTGCGTCCCGACATGCTGCGTGCCAACGACGCACTCGGCGTCCTGAGCAGCGGGGAACGCATGTTCCTGTCCGCCATGTTCAGCTTCTACAACGCGCGCGAGGGCGGTGCCATGCTCAAGCGCTGCCACTTCCAAGGACTGTCGGACTTCGATGGTCTCGATCTGCAACGTCGCCAGGTGATCGCCGACCTGCTGCTGAACTACAGCGGTTGGTGAGCCGGTCCCTGGCACACCTTCATCACTGCGTTCACGGGACCCCATGAGGGACATGCGCCTCGTTCGAGGCCATGTCCCTCGCGTTTTCTCCCCGCCCAGCGCCATCCGGCATCAGGCGGTTTCCCCTGCGGATGCCATCGTCCGCAAGGGCTGGCTCCGTTCATTCATCGAAAGGAGCCTTCATGGCCAACAACTACTACGAAGCCACCGGCGTTCTCGTGCTCGACCGTGTGACGCCCGTCATCCAGGCGCTGTTCGGCGCCTTCGCGCTGGACGAGAGCCACCCCGGCAACGGGCAGGCCTACATCGCCCAGATCGCCGAGACCACCAATCCGCAATGGCCGGACGTGCTCGATGGCCTGGAAGACCTGGCCACGCAACTCGGTATTCCGATGCCGGACGACGAAGGGCTGTCGATCCCGCCGCTGCTCGAACTGCTCGCCGTGCACTTCCGTGCCGATGAGGACGAAGAGCTGGGGAACTTGATCGACCGTCATTCGTTCGAGGACACCGCCGATCTCGACGCATTGTTTCTGATCGCCACCCGGTTCGATGACGGGCACCACCTGACCGCCATCCAGTTCGAGGGCTGCTGGTACTGCAGCAAGCCGCGGCTGTTCGAGTTCGGCGGCAACGGCTGCTACCTGAGCCGCGAGGTCCGCTTCATCAGCTCCTCCTCCCAGGCCCTCCAGCTCGGCGACCAATTGCGCAAGACCATTGTGGCCGCCGACATCGAAGAGGCTTCGGCCCTGATCGCGCTGGAGACCATCAATCTGCTGGCGGGCGTCAGCGACGAGCCATTCCGCATGAATTTGCGCCGGCGCGTCGCCGAGCGATTGGCCCAAACGCCAACGATCAGCGTCACCTGACGCTGTTTCCTTTCTTTCCACCCACCGGGGTCAATTCCCGGTGGCGGGGATTTGCTCCATCATTATTCTGTTGGAGAAATCCCATGTCCCAGAATCCCAATCCCTTTCTACGCGGCTACTGGAATCTGAAAATCGTCCGCACGCTGTCCATCAGCTACGAGGACGGAAGCCCGCATGTTTGGCGAAACATCCACCCGAGCCAGCAGCACCTCTGCGACGCGGCGCTGGTTTCTTCTCCTTGCATCATCACCAGCGACTTCGCGGTGGTCAGGACTGGCACCGAACCTGTCGGCGCCGCACTGATCGCCGAATGCGACGCGGCTGAAGGGGGCAGCGGCGAAGGCATGGTGGGTGCCGTGGTGTACGCGATCCACGGCGACGACTTCGACGGCCGCCCCGTCCACATTGGCGACACCTATTCGGCCGAGGCCGCACGGGAAGTCGTGCAGCGGTTGAGCTTCGAGACCGGCTACTACAGCCGGTGCTGGGAAATCAGCAGCGCGCACATCAGCCGCGAAACCGGCCAGTACCTGGCCAACCTGGCTGACCTCGCGACGCCGGAGGCCTTTTTGTTCATCGCGTTCCGGATTCCCTACAGCCCGGCGATCGGCGTCAAGCTGATCTCCACGCCCTGGACGGACCAGCACCTGCAGGACGTCGAGGGGATCGCCGCCGAGCAGCTTCGGCAGGAGCACCGCAGCAAGGGCATGCCGGACGAGCTGGCACAGATCCTTGAACTGGCCGGCCAGGCCGACGTGCGCATCCTCATCCTCGATGCCGACGCACCCGTGTTGCCGGGCCTATCGCTGGCCGGCGAATAGCTGCCACACACATCCCCGGCCTTCCTTGTCCTCACCGCATGCCGGCCCGGTCTCCCGCCAGAGAGCCGGGCCGGCGCACTTTCACAGGAGCGATCCCATGTTCCCCGACCTCATCACACCCGCATCCGACTTCGAGCACCAACTCGGAGCCTGCGTCAACGCCATGAGCCAGGAAGATGCCATCGGCCAGATCCTGGTATTCGAGCGCATGAGCGGCACGCTGCACATGCGCCATATCGCCAGCGCCGACCTGGTGGACACCGACGTGGACGACTACGAAATGGTCGTCTTCGACGGTGGCAACACAAGCGGCGACACGTGGAAACACGTGTTCTTTCCGCGTCAGCGCGAGCACTACTTCGTGTACCAAGCCTGATTCCTCCAGCCCCTTTCGAGGGGCTTTTTCTTGCCCGCAGCACAGGAAAACGGTTGTGGTGCGGTGCCGTTTCCTGCGGGCAGGCAGACCGCCCCAGGGCCATGCTTGCCCCATGTTCGTCGGCGTTGCCGGCACATGCCCAGGCAGTCGAGACCTTCGAGGCTGCAAGCGCGGGAAACCGTGCTGGTCGTTTCTTCCTACGGACCTACCGCGTCCATCCACGCCACCCACAAGGGACCTCTCCCTTGCGGGCGGGGAATCCCTTGTTTTTCCTCAAGGAGTTTCCCCATGGATCGTTCCCTCATCAAATCCATGATGCCTTCGCTGGTCGCAGGCCATGTGCCCCGCAACGTGCGGTCGTTCAAGTACCGCGTGTTCGATGATCAGCCGCTGTCCTCAACGCTGGGCTTCGCCATCGACCCCCAACCCTTCGACGGCAAGGTGGTCGCCGCGACCGACGATGCCATCGTCGTCAAGCTCAAGCCTTCCGAGTTCGCGGTGCTCGATCCCAGCCTGGTGACCACGGTTCCTGCCGAAGGCGCCAAGGTGCATGTCCAACCCTATGCCCGTCGTCGCTTCGACGGACTGCGCGCGGACACGCCGGAGGTCATCACCGAGGAGACTTCGGACGGCACGCCGTACACCATCACGAGGCACATCCTCGGCTCGGCGCCGGCCAAGCTGCCCATTCCCACGCCGCAGTGCATGGAGTTGGGCCAGCTCATCGAGCAGTTGGAGGAGATGCCGGCCCCCGATCGCTTCCGGCGCATCACCCACATGCTGGTGGATGCCGGTGCCCGCGACTTCACCTGGGTCGATCCCACGCCCTCCAAGATCATCGAGACCCCGCCGGCGATCAGCTTCACGGTCTCGACCGCGAAGTTCGAGGGCCGGGTGACGATCCTCTACGACCGCGGCGGAGACACCTACGTGGTGGAACTGCACCGTCAGAACGGTGAATCGGTCGAACTGGTCGATCGGCACGACGAGGTGTATTTCGACATGCTCGGCGAAGTGCTGGAGAGGCTCATCGACGACGGGCGCTGGCGCCAGATCGACGTGAGCATCCTCGACGCGAAAGCGGCCCGCAAGCGCCAGGCCGTCCCGGCATGACGCCCCGCAGCGAAACCGGGCGGTCCTGCGGCTGACCCGAGGCATCCGCCACGGCGTTCCAGCCGTTCCGGCCGCGTGCACTACAGGCCCTTCATCCCATCGGATGGAGGCCTTTCTCATTCTTCCACACAGGAGATTTCATCCATGTCACTGCGATTCAAAGGCGCTGACCTGCGCCCCGTGCTGACCGAAGCCATCGCCAATCAGGGGTCGTCTCAGAAAACGGAAAAAAATCGTACGCTAAGAGCCGAAGTGGGCCCTTTAGCAGCAATGCAAAGCTGCGATCAACGGGCAGGAAACATTGCCATGGTGCGCGTTGCACTCTCTCACTAGCGTCGACAGGGCCTCTTCCATCCGCGTGAGGTCCGCCATGCGTGCGCGCACATCGGCCAGCCGGTGAGCAGCCAGTTCGGCCGCCTCGCTGCAATGGGTGCCGTCCTCCAGTTTCAGGAGCTGGCCGACTTCATCCAGGCTGAATCCCAGGCGCTGGGCTGACTTCACGAACTTCACCCGCGCCACGTCCGCCTGCCCGTAGCGGCGGATGCGACCGTAGGGCCGCTCCGGCTGGGGTAGCAAGCCCTTGAGCTGATAGAAGCGGATCGTCTCCACGTTGACCCGGGCTGCCTTGGCGAAGGCCCCGATGGTCAGATTCTCTTGAGCGTTCTCCATGGCGCTTGACTCCGTAGTTGACTACGGAAGTAACGTTACAGCATCAAGCGAAGTCCCGGAAGGAGAACCTTATGTCGGAACCCAAGAACGGCTGCGGCGCACTGGCGACCGGCGGCGTCGCGGCCGTCCTCGCCTCGGCCTGCTGCCTCGGCCCCCTTGTCCTGGTCGCGCTCGGCTTCTCTGGCGCGTGGATCGGCAACCTGACCGTGCTGGAGCCGTATCGGCCGATCTTCATCGGCGCAGCGCTCATCGCGCTGTTCTTCGCCTGGCGCAGCATCTTCCGACCAGCCCATGCCTGCAAGCCCGGCGACGTTTGCGCCGTGCCCCAAGTGCGGACTGCCTACAAGGTGATCTTCTGGATCGTGGCCGCCCTGGTTCTGGTTGCCCTCGCGTTTCCCTACGTCCTGCCGCTGTTCTACTGAAAGGAGATCACCATGAAGAAACTCACCACCCTCACCACCCTCATCGCCCTGGCCGCCGCTCTAAGCGCGCCCGCCTGGGCTGCCACCAAGACCGTCACCCTGTCGGTGCCCGGCATGACCTGCGCCGCGTGCCCGATCACGGTCAAGACGGCTCTGTCCAAGGTCGCCGGCGTCGAGAAGGCCGAAGTCAGCTTCGAGAAGCGGGAGGCCGTCGTCACCTTCGACGAGGCCAAGACCAATGCCGACGCCTTGACCAAGGCCACCGCAAACGCGGGTTACCCGTCCAGCGTCAAGCAGTGAGGGCGTAATCATGGCCGAGGCGATCACCCTCCACATCGAAGGCATGACCTGCACGTCGTGCGCCGAGCACGTCCAGCAGGCTTTGACGAACGTGCCCGGCGTGCGCGCGGCCTCGGTGTCCTATCCGCAGCGGCAGGCCGAAATCGAGGCGGATGCAGGCGTGAGCGTGGCCCCGCTGGTTGCCGCAGTGGCCACGCTCGGCTATCGCGCACGGCTTACCGACACGCCGAACAAGCCTGCCGGCCTGCTAGACAAGGCGCTGGGCTGGCTCGGTGGCGAAACGAAGCATGTTGGCGGTGAACAAGCGCTGCACGTGGCTGTGATAGGCAGCGGCGGCGCGGCGATGGCGGCTGCCTTGAAGGCCGTGGAGCAAGGCGCCCGCGTCACGCTGATCGAGCGCGGCACCATCGGCGGCACCTGCGTCAATGTCGGCTGCGTGCCGTCCAAGATCATGATCCGCGCCGCGCACATCGTCCACCTGCGCCGCGAAAGCCCGTTCGATGCTGGCCTGCCGGCCGCAGCGCCCGCTGTACTGCGCGAGCGGCTGCTGGCCCAGCAACAAGGCCGCGTCGAGGAGCTGCGCCATGCCAAGTACGAAGGCATCCTGGCAAGCACTCCGGCCATCACCGTGCTGCGCGGCGAGGCCCGGTTCAGGGACACGCGCACGCTGACCGTGGCGACCGCTGACGGCGGCACGCACGAGGTGAACTTCGACCGCTGCCTGATTGCCACCGGCGCGAGCCCGGCGCTTCCGCCAATCCCGGGCCTTGCGGACACACCCCACTGGACCTCCACCGAGGCGCTGGAAAGCAGCTCGCTCCCCGAGCGGCTGGCCGTGATTGGTTCCTCCGTGGTGGCGGTCGAGTTGGCGCAAGCCTTCGCCCGGCTGGGCAGCCAGGTCACGATCCTGGCGCGCAGCACGCTGTTCTTCCGAGAAGACCCGGCCATCGGGGAAGCCGTAACAGACGCCTTCCGCGCCGAGGGCATCGAGGTGCTGGACCACACCCAGGCGAGCCACGTTGCCTATGCGGGCGGGGAATTCGTGCTCACCACCGGGCAGGGGGAAGTGCGCGCCGACAAGCTGCTGGTCGCCACCGGTCGCGCGCCGAACACGCGCAGCCTGAACCTTGAAGCGGCAGGCGTCGAAGTCAATGCGCAGGGAGCCATCGTCATCGACCGCGCCATGCGCACGAGCGCACCGCACATCTTTGCTGCCGGCGACTGCACCGACCAGCCGCAGTTCGTCTATGTGGCGGCGGCGGCCGGCACGCGCGCCGCGATCAACATGACCGGCGGCGACGCGGCGCTGGACCTGACGGCGATGCCGGCGGTGGTGTTCACCGATCCGCAGGTGGCGACCGTGGGCTACAGCGAGGCGGAAGCGCACCACGACGGCATCGAGACCGACAGCCGGCTGCTGACGCTCGACAACGTGCCGAGGGCGCTCGCCAACTTCGACACGCGCGGCTTCATCAAGCTGGTGGCGGAAGCTGGCTCAGGGCGGCTGATCGGCGTACAGGCGGTCGCGCCGGAAGCGGGCGAACTGATCCAGACGGCCGCGCTGGCGATCCGCCACCGGATGACCGTGCAGGAGCTGGCCGACCAGTTGTTCCCCTACCTGACCATGGTCGAGGGACTGAAGCTCGCGGCGCAGACCTTCAACAAGGACGTGAAGCAACTGTCCTGTTGCGCCGGATGAGGAAAAGGGAGGTGTTCGATGAACGCCTACAGCCGCGCCAACCGCCGCATCTACGCGGCCTTGTCCGATCCCCTGTCGGCCACCCACCGGCACCGCCTCGACGATCTGCTCAAGCGCCACGACAACGGCAAGACGACCTGGCTGGCCTGGCTGCGCCAGTCGCCCGTCAAGCCGAACTCGCGCCACATACTCGAACACATCGAGCGCCTCAAAGCCTGGCAGGCGCTCGACCTGCCTTCCGGCATCGAGCGGTCGGTGCACCAGAACCGCCTGCTCAAGATCGCCCGCGAAGGCGGCCAGATGACGCCCGCCGATCTGGCCAAGTTCGAGGCACAGCGCCGCTACGCGACCCTGGTGCGCTCGCCATCGAGGGCATGGCCACCGTCACCGACGAAATCATCGACCTGCACGACCGCATCCTGGGCAAGCTGTTCAACGCTGCCAAGCACAAGCATCAGCAGCAGTTCCAGGCGTCCGGCAAGGCGATCAACGCCAAGGTGCGGCTGGCCACCTCGATCAAGCAGGGCACGGTGACGGCCTCGCTGATGCTCAGGAAACTCGGCAGCTACCCGCGCCAGAACGGCCTGGCCGTGGCGCTGCGCGAGCTGGGCCGCATCGAGCGAACGCTGTTCATCCTGGACTGGCTGCAAAGCGTCGAGCTGCGCCGCCGCGTGCATGCCGGACTGAACAAGGGCGAAGCCCGCAACGCGCTAGCCCGCGCCGTGTTCTTCAACCGGCTGGGCGAAATCCGCGACCGCAGTTTCGAGCAGCAGCGCTACCGGGCCAGCGGCCTCAACCTGGTGACGGCGGCCATAGTGTTGTGGAACACGGTCTATCTGGAACGGGCCTCAAACGCCTTACGCGGTCACGGCCAGACTGTCGATGACGCCCTGTTGCAGTACCTGTCGCCGCTGGGCTGGGAGCACATCAACCTGACCGGCGATTACCTCTGGCGCAGCAGCGCCAAGATCGGCGCGGGCAAGTTCAGGCCGCTACGACCGCTGCAACCGGCTTAGCGTACGATTTTTTCCGTTTTCTGAGACGTCCCCAATCAGTGCCGCATTGTCCTGGTCAAGGATCAGGGCGTGTACTTCCTCGCCGAGCGTGGGGAGCGTCGCCCGGATGGGCGCCAGGCACTGCTCGCCTACGCCGTCGGATGCAACCCGGACACCGACCCGTTCGATGACTGGTGGCACCTCGCCGGCCGCGAGCTGGGCGGCGATGACTTCGCGGAGTATTTCGACCCGAAGGACGGCCTGTTCACGCGCCTCCAGCACTCGGCGGACGATCTCGTGCTTTCCGCCACCGCCACGCACCTGTCCTTAGCAGTGGTGCCTCCCGCCTGACGCGGCAACCGCCTCGCAGCCCCCGCATCGGGGGCCTTCTTTTGTTCGCACCGCCGCCATCGCCGCGCGTGCGCGTTTGTCTCCAGCCGCCGAGGCACGCCCCGCCGGCCACAACGCCGGCATGCCACCGGAGACAACCGCATGAACACGCCATCGACCTCGCCGAGGCTGCACCTCCTACCGGTGTCGCTGCGCACGGCCAATGCATTCGTTCTGTCGCACCATCGCCACCACCGCCCGGTCCAGGGCGCGAAGTTCGCCCTGGCCGTCACGCTGAGCGACAGCGACCTGATCCACGGCGTGGCCATTGTCGGCCGCCCGGTCGCGCGGCACCTGGACGCTGGAAGTCACGCGGCTGTGCACCGACGGCACACCCAGCGCCTGCAGCAAGCTCTACGGCGCGGCCTGGCAGGCGGCAAGGGCGCTGGGCTACATACGCCTGCTCACCTACACCATGCCCGACGAAGGTGGCGCCAGCCTGCGCGCCGCCGGCTGGCGGCTGATCGGCGCGCGCGGTGGCGGCGCCTGGAGCCGTCCCGGCCGTCCGCGCGCCGATACCCCCGAGCACCTGCGCGGCGCCAAGTGCCTGTGACAGGCGCCGGGTGGCGCGGACAAAGGGAAGCGCCCGGGTGCCGATTGATTGCTGCCGCGCGCGCGAGGCCCCGCCATGCTGGCCCCATGCCTGCTGACGTCGTCAGCGACATGCCAGGCAACCATCGGTCTTCGAGGTTGCGGCGCAGTTCCCACTGCGTGACCGAGCCAGCTCGCACCGCATCCTTCCGCGAGCGGCCACCAGCCTCTGGTGGCGGATGCTTTCGCCTTATCAACCCACCGCGGGGTCACGCACCTTCCCCGCATGCGTGGGCCGGTGTGTCTCCGCTTCATCCCAATGGAGATTCACCATGAACACCACGTCCAACGAGAAATCGTATTTCGACCTCCACACCTCGGGCATCGGCTACATCCAGCGTGTCCGTGAAGTGCCCGTCCGGGGCGGCCGCCGTGCGCAGCCTTTCCTGGCATGCACCATCGCCGCGCTGGTCGGCCCCGCCCGGGACCCCAGCTACCGCTACTTCGACGTCAAGGTCTCGGGTGCCGAGGCCAAGAAGCTCGTTCAGCGCTACATCGGCGTTGACGATCCCAAGCAGCGCCCGCTGGTGCGCTTTCGCCTCGGTGACCTGTGGGGCGATGTGTACATCCGCGACAAGGGTGAGCAGAAGGGTCAGGCCGCCGCGTCCCTCAAGGCGCGACTGCTCAAGGCCGAACTGATCGACCGGGCCGAACTGGCTTCGATCGAGCAGCACGAGTTGATCACCCGCGGCATCGGCTATCTCAATCGTGTGAAGGACGTCACCCCAAAAGCTGGCGACTCGTTCCTCTCTTGCACCGTCGCGGCACTGGCCGGGCCTGTCGATGAACCGGAGTATCGGTACTTCGACACCATCGTCGCCACCCCGGAAGCCGAGCACCTGGTTCGCCGGTGCGTTCAGGCCGTCGAGGGTGACCGCAAGGTGCTGATCGCCTTCCGTCTGAACGACATGAAGATCGATCCGTACATCCGCACCAAGGGTGAGCACGCCGGGGAACCGGCCGCCAGCCTGGAATCGACGCTGGTCCACATCGGTCTCATCAAGATCGACGGCACCCAGGTCTATCCGACGAGCCAGGCGCAAGCCGAGGCGCCGCCGGCCGAAGACGCATCCGCGTCCGAAGCCGACGATGCCATCGACACGGCCACCGAGCCCGCCGAGCGCGAGCCCGAGGCGCAAGTCCAGGAGCAGGAGCCGGCATTGGCTGCTTCGTTCTGATCCGGCACGGCCTCTCACGGGGCCTTGTCGCTTTTCCTCCCCACGTACGCCGCGTCCCCAGGACGCGTGCTTGCGCATTTCATCCCCCGAGTTCCGCGTGGTCTCACGGCCACGCGGTTGTCGAATTTCTCAAAGGAGATCAGCCATGTCTCTGGTATCCCGCTTTGCTCCGCAATCCCCGATCCTGCGCTCTGATCGCCCACTCTCGGACGACCGCATTCGTGCCGTCGTTCCGTCGATCTTCGCCGACGCTCCACATGGGAGCCGGTCCGATCGGTATGCCTACATACCGACCTCGACCGTGCTGACCAAGCTGCGCCAGGAGGGCTTCGAGCCCTTCATGGTGTGTCAGACGCGCGTGCGCAACGAAGACCGGCGCGAGTACACGAAGCACCTCATCCGACTTCGCCATGCAAGCCAGATCAACGGCGACGAGGCGAACGAGATCATCCTGCTCAACAGCCATGACGGCACGAGCAGCTATCAGATGCTCGCCGGCATGTTCCGGTTCGTCTGCCACAACGGCCTGGTTTGCGGTGACACCACCGCAGACATCCGCGTTCCCCACAAGGGCGACGTGGCCAGCCAGGTGATCGAAGGTGCCTACGGAGTCCTCGAAGGTTTCGAGCGCGTGCAGAACGCGCGCGATGCGATGCGCACCATCACCCTCGATGAGGGCGAAGCGGAGGTCTTTGCGAACTCTGCGCTCGCACTCAAGTACGACGATCCGGCCAAGTCCACGCCTGTCACCGAGAGCCAACTGCTGGCCCCTCGGCGATGGGACGACCGCAAGAACGACCTGTGGGCCGTCTTCAACCGCGTCCAGGAGAACCTAGTCAAAGGGGGCCTGAACGGACGCACGGCCAACGGCCGCAATCAGCGCACCCGTCCGGTGCAAGGCATCGACCAGAACCTGCGCCTGAACCGGGCGTTGTGGCTGCTGGCCGAAGGCATGCGCCAGCTCAAGGCGTGATGCCACGCGGACCTCGCCCACCTCGGGCGAGGCCATTTCCTCTCATCCACCGGGTGCCGTCGGCGGCCCGTCATTCATCATCAGGAGAACCATCATGGCAACCCCATCGGCTTCCGAGAAATCTGTTGCGCCCATCGTCGTCCCCGGCCAGCTCACGCTGCGTACCATCCGCGGCAAGAACGGCCCGTTCACGGTTGGCCGCCTCGCGACGCACCTCGGTACTTTCGAGGTCAAAGACCCGGAGCTGGAGCAGTACCCCGAAGGCAAGTACGACGGGGAATTCATCATCAGGTACATCTTCCCGAAGTCCTATCCGGTCGGCGGCGGCATGCGGTTCGAGATCCGTGCCAGCCTCGACGGCATGACGCTCAACGGCATCGACAAACTCAGCCGCGACGAAGCCCGCAGCTTCGCCACCCAGGACGTCGATCCGCTCGATGAAGAGCAAGGGGCGCAGCCTGCGGCAACGCCGGCCAAGCCCACCAAAGCGTCCAGGCCCGCCAAGCCCGCACCCGTGCAGGCGTCCGCGGACCCGCTGGTCGATACCACGCCCTTCGGCGTGGATGCGCCACCGCCTGCTACGGCCGCTGCCCCCGGCAGCACCGAAGACGGTGACGCCGCGCTCTTCGGCCTGCTGTGGCCGCTGGGCGAGTCCGTGAAACTGGATTCGACCATCGACCGCCGCACCCTGCGCGCGCAGATCGCCCGCCTGGGCGAGCTGGGCTACGCGCTGGACTTCAAGACGCAGGAGTGGAGCCGCCAGGCCGAACCAAAACCTGCGTGATCGCAGACGCCGCATGCGCGGTGTTCTTCATCCACCCGCCGGGGTTCCTTTCCCATGCGGGGGAGGCCCTGGCCATTTTCTGGAGGTCTCCATCATGTCCACCATCGCTTGCGATACCCCGCGTTCAACGCTGGATGAACCCGCGTGGCGGGACCTTTGCAAAGCGGCCGCCGCACACGCCCAGCGCGGTTGCGGCTTGTCCTACGACCACTACGTGACGCTCTTCAGTTCGGCGATCGACGCACAGGCCAATCGTTTGCCGGATGAGCAACGTGCTCAGGCTCTCGAAATCGCGGCCCAGGAATGGGACTACGCAACACCTGCCGAACGGCAGGAAACCCAGGACTGGAATGCGGAGCATGGCTATTGCTCGCACGGGATCGAGTTCGGCTACTGCCCGGCCGGTTGTGATCGAGACGATGACGACTGGGATTGAGGGCGACGCATAGGTTCCTTCGCCGCAGATGCGGCATTCCATCACCCGCTGGGGGTTCTTCCCCACGGGGAGGCCTTCAGCTCAACTTTTCGAGGAGGCCTCTCATGGGCTGGTATTTCTCAAACCAATCGCGGTCCGAACTGATCGCGGAACTGATCGCACCGCAAGAGACCGAGCGCGCCAGCGTCAAGGTCATCGCTCACACCCTGCGCGGCAACGTGCTGTGGTCCGTCGCCGAAGTGACCGCCAAGGTCGAAGGCGTGCATCGTGATCTCGCACCGGGCCAGTCCCTGCGCTACATCCGCTGCGATCTGCTTGAACGAAGCGGCGGCCAGTGGGGCTACAAGTCCTTGGACGAGTCCATGCACCCGTACTACTACACGTGCCCGCTGTCCTATCTGGACCTCGCACCGGAGCAGTCCGCCGACTGGCGTGCAGGCGTTCGCGCCTACCACGCCCGGCGGCGCACACCCACGGCATCCGCGGCATCCGCCGCGGCGTCGATGGCCTGAGCCAGGAGGAACCGACATGGACCCGATCCTGGCAACGCTTCCGCCCTCGTTGCTGGCACTCGTTGAAGGGAGTTTGTCCAACGACGAAGTGTCCTCCGACGAGGAAATGCTGGCGTACTTCATCGACAACGGCCTCACCGAGGACCAGGCACGGCAGGCACTGACCTACCGCGACCAGTACCTCAACAACATCTACCTGGAAGGCTTCACGCCGATCACTTCGGCGGACGAGCCGCTTCACTTCAACCCGCACACCCGGCAGTTCGAGCCGGACTGAGCGGTTTTCTTCCACCCCCTGGGGCAGTACTTGCCCCAGCGGGCGGTGCTGTTCCCGTTCATCCGAGGACACCACCATGCCCGCAAACACTTCTTCCACGCTGTACCGCATCGACGAATGCCCGGACGTGATGGCCGACGCCTGCGTCGGCGATGACCAGGGCAACCTGATCTTCCTGTCCATCTGGGCGCGGGACACCGCCGTCCAGCAGTTCCTCGCTCGCCTGACCCTCGGGCGCGACGAGCAGGGACTGGACCAGTTCCACGTCATCACCGACCAGGGCGGCAGCGTCCCGGTATTCATCGGCAACGTCGATCGCCTGGAAAAGCGCATCACGCGCGCGTACCGGCGGACGCTGTTCGGCTCGCTGTCCAACGTGTGGCTGTTCGACCGGCGCTGCGTCAAGCCCGACAAGGCCAACGCCAGCGCATTGGCACTGCTGCCACGCGACAGCGCCCACAGGCTTGACCGCCTGTGGATGCTGGTGCGGGACACCTGCCCGTTGCCGCTGCTCGATCACTGGCGCGAGACCGTGCTGGAACTGCTGCAAACCCGCGAGATGCTGGCCCGCCTTCCGTTCGCCCTCGGGCCGCTGGAAGGCCATCGGCTCGCCATCGACGTGCCGGCGCTGACCCTGGCGCTCGGCTCCCTGATCCGCAGCGACGCGCTCACCGCCTATCCGTATCCGGCCAAGATTTGGACGCCGGAAGCGGTAGCGGCTTGACCCACCCTCGGAGGCACGCCTTGGCGTACTTCCGTGTTTCATCCCCGCCAACCAGGAGACTTCCATGGCCCTCATGTTCCCGCGGCTCGCCCGCAATTTCGTCAAGAACGGATATTTCCCGACCGACGAACCCACGCTCGAAAGAGCGCTCAACGCACTGATGCCCAGCGACGGGCCGATGTGCATCCTCGATCCCTGCGCCGGCGAAGGCGTGGCGATCGCCGAAGCCGCCCATGCCCTCGGGCGCGAGCAGGCAAAGGCGTTCGCCGTCGAGTTCGACGCGGAGCGGGCGCGCCATGCCCGCGGCCTGGTCGATCACTGCCTGCACGCGGACCTGATGGACACGATGGTCTCCAAGCAGTCCTTCGGGCTGCTCTGGCTCAACCCGCCGTATGGGGACCTGTCCAAGGACGTCAACGGCAACATCGGCTATCAGGGCCAGGGCCGTGCCCGCCTTGAAAAGCTGTTCTACCAGCGCACGCTCTCGCTGCTGCAATACGGCGGCGTGCTGGTTTTCATCGTCCCCGGCTACGTGCTCGACGCGGAGTTGGTCGGCTGGCTGACGCGCCACTACACGGACCTGCGCATCTACCGAGCGGTGGAGACGCAGTTCAAGCAGGTGGTGATCTTCGGACGCCGGGTGCGCCAGCGCGAGCAGGTGCCCGATGGCGTCAAGGCCGTGCGCAATCTGCTGTTGCAGGTAGGGCAAGGCGAAGTCGAAGCCGAGGAACTGCCGAGCGAGTGGCCGTTCCTGCCGTACATCGTCCCCGCCAGCCCGGCCGAGCCAGAGCATTTCTTCCGCGTGACGATGGAGCCCGAGCAGTTCGCCGATGAGGTTGGCAGGCTGCAAGGCTTGTGGCCATCGCAGGACACGCACCTGGGGGCTGCGCAGCAATCGCTGCGTCCACCGGCGCGGGCCTTGTCCCGCTGGCATCTCGCCCTGGCTCTGGCCGCGGGTGCGATCTCGGGGGTTGTGCGCTCCAAGACCGGGCGCGTGCTCGTCGTCAAAGGTGACACCCACAAGGACAAGACGCTCCAGCGGGAGTTCACCGAACGCGAAGACGGCTCCATCGCCGAGACCCGCATCCTCACCGACAAGTTCGTTCCCGTCATCCGCGCGTGGGACATGACACCTGGCTCCGCGACACGGGGCGAGGTGTTGACCATTCGCTGATCCACCGGACGCGCTGCCGTCCTGCTGTACCAACTCGAAGGAGAAACACCATGATCCCCAATCCGTTCAAGCGGCCTGCGCCGCACAAGCAACCGTTGTTCGCACCGAGTACGTTGAAGTTGAGCGAGAAGGTGCATTGGCTGGCCCGGCGAGGCCTGATCGACCCCTTGGCCTATGTCCAGCGCCATGTGCGCGGGGACTGGGGCGAGATCGATGAGGCCACACGCCAAGCCAACGACGTGGCGATCCAACAGGACAACCTAATGATCTCGCAGTTCAGGATCACGCCGGACCTGGCGCTGATCGTCAAGACCAGCGAGGACCACCAGACCACGGTGGTCCAGCTTCCCGAAGAGCGGGACCTGATCTGAGGCCCCACATCGTCATCCTCATCCACCTGACGGAGCCACTTCACTCCGGCAGGGGTGTCGTGGCTCAATGACTCATCAAGGAGGAGCCCATGGCATCGCATCGCATCGAAACCTACTGCCAGCGGCTGGCGTTCCCCATCGGGGCGCTCATCTTCAGCAGAGGTGTAGACCGCCTGGTCCGCGCGGGTCGCCTGGACCCGATCCCGTACTTCAGGCGCCACACCCGTGGCGACTGGGGCGACGTCAACATCCAGCAATGGCAGACGAACAGCAGCGCGCTTCAATCGGGCGCGTCGCTGGAATCGCACTACGTGATCCATCCGGGGCTCGCCATTCGCATCGTCACCGATTCGCAGCGCTGCGCAACCGTCATCGTGCTTCCGTCCGAAGACTGAGCACGGTTCACCTGCGGGCCGCCCAGGCCAGCACCTTCAACCACCCTCAGCCACGCGTCGATTCTCTTCCCACCACGGGGCATGCCATTGCCCCGCTGGGGGTGGTGCATGCCCCATTTTTCTTTGGAGCATCACCATGTCCCTCGATCTCGAAACCACTGCCGCTGAATCCGCGCCCGTACAGGGCGAACTGCTCGACGCGGAATCTTCCCCTCTGACCCTGAGCCTTCAGGATTTTGTCGGCGAGTTCGGCGACGAACTACTCGACGCCCTCAACAGCGCTAATCCGCCGGTCTATACCGGCCAACCGCAGGCGCACCGGCAACTGGTGGTCGCCAGCCTCAAGCGCAAGCTGTTCCCAGCCCAGGCCGAAGTCGTCCACGCCGCCGCCGAGCTGCTGATCGACCGTGGCGAACGTGCTGCGATCGTCAATGGCGAGATGGGCTGCGGCAAGACGACCGTCGGCATTGCCACGGCCGCCGTGCTCAACGCCGAAGGCTATCGCCGCACTCTGGTGCTGTCGCCGCCCCACCTGGTTTACAAGTGGCGGCGCGAGATCCAGGAGACGGTGGCCGGTGCCAAGGTGTGGGTACTCAACGGGCCGGATACGCTCGTCAAGCTCATCAAGCTGCGCGAGCAGTTGGGCGTGCAGCCCACGGGCCAGGAGTTCTTCGTCCTGGGGCGCGTCAGGATGCGGATGGGCTTTCACTGGAAGCCTGTCTTCACCACGCGGCGCACCCGCCACGGCGACGTGGCGGCCTGCCCGGACTGCGGCACGGTCATCACCGACCTCGACGGCGAGCCGGTCAACCCGATCGCGCTCCAAGCCGAGGAGTGCCGCAGGAAGTGCGGCCACTGCGCCGCGCCCCTGTGGACACTGATCCGCCCGCGCAGTCTGTCCGGCAGCGACCAGTCCTCGGCCGTGCTCAAAGCCTTAAAGCGCATACCGACCATCGGAGAGGTCACCGCGCAGAAGCTGATGCAAAAGTTCGGTGACGGGTTCCTGGCGTCGATGCTCGGCGACAACATCCATGAGTTCATCAACCTCATGGATGGCAACGGCGAGCTGGTGTTTTCCGACCGTCAGGCCACGCGCATGGAACGTGCGATGGCCAACATGGAGTTCGGCTTTGGCGAGGGCGGCTATCAGCCGTCCGAGTTCATCAAACGCTACCTGCCGCAAGGCACGTTCGACCTGCTCATCGCCGATGAGGCACATGAGTACAAGAACGGGGGCAGTGCCCAGGGCCAGGCCATGGGCGTGCTGGCGGCGAAGGCTCGCAAGACCTTGCTGCTGACCGGCACGTTGATGGGCGGCTACGGGGACGACCTGTTCCACCTGCTGTTCCGAGCCCTTCCGGGGCGGATGATCGAAGACGGCTACCGCCCGACCACGAGCGGCAGCATGACCTCGGCTGCGATGGCGTTCATGCGCGATCACGGGGTGTTGAAGGACATCTACTCCGAGAGCACCGGCACGGCGCACAAGACGGCCAAGGGCACCAAGGTATCGGTGCGCACGGTCAAGGCCCCGGGGTTTGGCCCCAAGGGCGTGCTGCGCTGCATCCTGCCGTTCACGATCTTTCTCAAGCTCAAGGACATCGGTGGCAACGTCCTGCCGCCGTATGACGAGGAGTTCCGTGAAGTCGCGATGGACACGGCGCAAGCCGCGGCCTACCGCGATCTGGCGGGTCGGCTGACCGCGGAGCTGAAACAGGCTCTGGCGCGACGCGATACGACCTTGCTGGGTGTGGTCCTCAACGTGCTGCTGGCCTGGCCGGATTGCTGCTTCCGGTCGGAGACCGTGGTGCATCCGCGCACGCGCAACACCTTGGCGTTTGTCCCGGCTCAGTTCAACGAGTTCGAGATCAGCCCCAAGGAGCGTGAGCTGATCGACATCTGCAAAGCGGAGAAGGCGCAGGGCCGCAAGGTTCTGGCCTACACGGTCTATACCGGCACGCGGGACACCACGTCGCGCCTGAAGGTGCTGCTGGAGCAAGAAGGCTTCAAGGTGGCGGTGCTGCGCGCAAGCGTGGATGCCAGCCGCCGCGAAGACTGGATCGCTGAGCAACTGGATCGTGGCATCGACGTGCTCATCACCAATCCCGAGCTGGTCAAGACGGGATTGGACTTGCTGGAGTTTCCGACGATCGTGTTCATGCAGTCGGGCTACAACGTGTACTCGCTCCAGCAGGCGGCACGCCGCTCCTGGCGCATCGGGCAGAAGTTGCCGGTGCGCGTGATCTACCTCGGCTACGCCGGTTCTTCGCAGATGACCTGCCTGGAACTGATGGCCAAGAAGATCATGGTCTCGCAGTCCACCTCGGGCGACGTGCCCGAATCGGGGCTGGATGTCCTGAACCAGGATGGTGATTCCGTCGAGGTCGCACTGGCCCGGCAACTGGTCGCCGCCTGAACTTCACGCAATGCCGACGACCGAGAGGTCGTCGGCTCTTTTTTCAGCGCCTCGCAGCGTCAAATTGCACCTTGCCGTACACGCCTGGACAGTGATTCAGCGCTTTCCTTGCGCTCGCTGTAACGATCCACCAGATACGGCGCCACGTCGCGCGTGAGCAGCGTGAACTTCATCAGTTCTTCCATCACGTCCACCACGCGGTCGTAGTAGGCCGAGGGCTTCATGCGTCCGGCCTCGTCGAACTCCTGGTACGCCTTGGCGACCGAGGACTGGTTCGGGATGGTCAGCATCCGCATCCAGCGGCCCAGCACGCGCATCTGGTTGACGGCGTTGAACGACTGCGAGCCGCCCGATACCTGCATCACCGCCAGCGTCTTGCCCTGGGTCGGGCGCACCGCGCCGACCGACAGCGGAATCCAGTCGATTTGGGTCTTCATCAGGCCGGTCATCGCGCCGTGGCGCTCCGGCGAACTCCACACCATGCCCTCGGCCCATTGCACCAGTTCGTGCAGTTCCTTGACCTTCGGGTGATCGGCCGGCGCATCGTCCACCAGAGGCAGCCCGGACGGATTGAACAATCGGGTCTCGCCGCCCAGCGCCCGCAAGATGCGTGCGGCTTCTTCGGCTGCGAGGCGGCTGAACGAGCGTTCGCGCAGCGAACCATAGAGCAGCAGGAAGCGCGGCGCGTGCGTGGCCCGTGCCGGCGCGAACAGATGTTCGGTGTCCGGTTGCTGGAACAGCGCCGTGTCGATGTTCGGCAGGTCGAGACGAGATTCAGACACGGCGGCCGTCCTGATCGACCACCGGCTCGCCGTCTTCCTTGTTGAACGCGCCGCGCTGCGGCTGCGGCAGCAGGTCGAGCACGGCTTCCGAAGGCCGGCACAGGCGCGTGCCTAGCGGCGTGACCACGATAGGCCGGTTGATGAGGATGGGATGCTGGAGCATGAAGCCGATCAGGTCGTCGTCGCTCCACTTCGGGTTGCCCAGGTCGAGGTCGGCATAGGGCGTGCCTTTCTCGCGCAGCACGTCTCGCACCGGCACGCCCATCGCCGCGATCAGCGCCTGGAGCGTGTCGCGGTCGGGCGGCGTTTTCAGGTACTCGATGATGGTCGGTTCCTCGCCGCTGTTGCGGATCAGGCCCAGCACGTTGCGCGAGGTGCCGCAGGCTGGGTTGTGGTAGATCGTGATGGTGCTCATGGATGCCTCTTGGAGGTTACGAAGTGGTCGCGCGGCGTTCGTACCAGCCGCGTGAGCGATTGACCACGCGCACCACCAGCAGCATGACCGGCACCTCGATGAGCACGCCGACCACTGTTGCGAGTGCTGCGCCGGAATGGAAGCCGAACAGGCTGATGGCGGCGGCCACGGCCAGCTCGAAGAAGTTGCTGGCACCAATCAACGCGGATGGCCCAGCGACGCAGTGCTTTTCGCCCACCTGGCGGTTGAGCCAGTACGCCAGACCGGAATTGAAGAACACCTGGATCAGGATCGGCACCGCCAGCATGGCGATCACCAGCGGCTGCCGGATGATGGCCTCGCCCTGGAAGGCGAACAGCAGCACCAGCGTCAGCAACAGCGCGGCGATGGACAATGGGCCGATGCGTTCCAGTGCCCTGTCGAAAACGGCCTGCCCCTTGCGCAGCAGCGCCCGGCGCCAGAGCTGGGCCAGGATGACCGGAATGACGATGTACAAACCCACCGACACCAGCAAGGTGTCCCACGGCACCGTGATCGACGACAGGCCCAGCAGCAGGCCGACGATGGGTGCGAAGGCGAACACCATGATGGTGTCGTTCAAGGCCACTTGCGACAGCGTAAATACCGGATCACCGCCAGTCAGCCGACTCCAAACGAAAACCATTGCGGTACACGGTGCAGCAGCCAGCAGGATCAGGCCGGCGATATAGCTGTCGAGCTGATCGGCGGGCAGCCAGTCGGCAAAGACGTGGCGGATGAAGATCCACGCCAGCAACGCCATTGAGAACGGCTTGACGGCCCAATTGATGAACAGCGTGACCCCCATGCCCCGCCAATGCTGGCGCACCTGGCCAAGCGCGGCGAAGTCCACCTTCAGCAGCATGGGGATGATCATTACCCAGATCAGCAGGCCGACCGGCAGGTTGACCTTGGCAATCTCCATGCGGCCGATGGCCTGGAATGCGGCGGGCGCGAACTGGCCCAGAGCGATCCCCGCGATGATGCACACCGCCACCCATAGCGTCAGGTAACGCTCAAAGCCGCTCATGGCGGAGTTTGCTGGCGCGGGGCCGGCAGTATCGGTTGCGCTCATCGGGCGGGCCTCACTGGCGGCCGATGTCGCGCAGTTCACGCTGCAACGACATGGCATCGAGACTCTTGATCGGAAGCGACAGGAACAACTCGATACGTCGGCGCAGCGTCATGGCGGTATCGAAGAACGCCTTGCTTTGTCGTTCCAGGGTGCCTTCCACGGCTGCCGGGTCAGGCACGCCCCAATGCGCCGACACCGGCTTGCCCGGCCACAGCGGACACGCCTCGCCGGCTGCGTTGTCGCAGACGGTGAAGATGAAATCGAACACCGGCGCATCGGGCTTCACGAACTCGTCCCAGCTCTTGCTGCGGTAGCCCGTTGTCGGAAGGTGCAGCCGCTCCAGCGTGGCGAGTGCCAGCGGGTGAACTTCGCCTTTCGGATGGCTACCTGCCGACCAGGCGTGAAACCGCCCTTGGCCCATGTCGTTGAGGATGCCTTCGGCGAGGATGGAGCGGGCCGAATTGCCCGTACAGATGAACAAGGCGTTGTAAGTGGTATCGGTCATGGTCAGCAGCAGGTCTTGGATGGAGAAACCTCGCATACGCCACCTTGGCAGCAATGCTCGGTCAGGTAACCGATCAGACCGTCCATGCGGCCGTACTCGGCGCGATAAATCAGGTTGCGGCCCTGCTGCTCGATGCTGACGAGGCCAGCATGGGCCAGTTCCTTCAAGTGGAAGGACAAGGTGTTGCGGGCCACGTCGAGCTGGTCAGCTAGCGTGCTCGGCGTCAGTCCGCCCGGGCCAGCAACGACCAAGGCGCGGAACACGCGCAGGCGCTGGGTGTGAGCCAGGGCGTTTAAGGCGGAAATGGCTTGATCCTCTTTCATGATTCGATAATACAACATTTATAGAATTAATGTGCAAACCACAGTTGGATTTGCGGGTTGCGCTATGTGTTGGACTGCAAAAGCGGGCACCCCCCAGTTCGCATTTCTGACTGACCGCGCAGCCGCGCGCAGCCAAGGTATCGGCATCGCAACAGAAGAGCCGATGCCATGCCTGCAATCCATGTATCCCGGTGTCTGGTCGGTACCAGCCTCCTGGCCGCAGCCTTGGCCAGCGGCTGCGCGACCACGCCACCGCCGCTGGCCGCCAGCACCGTCGAGGACGTCCCACCCGCGCCCGAGGCTGCACCGCCCGAGTTCATTCCCGTCGTGCGCTATGGCCGCTACACCCTGGTGGAGCTGGCGCCGATGGCGGCGCAGCGCGATCTGCTGGTGCAGACCATCGACGTGTCCATGCCCGAGGAGGTCCGCGCCACGGTCGGCGACGGGCTGCGGCATGTGCTCAAACGCAGCGGCTACCAGCTTTGCGAGACCCCGCATGCGGTGATCGAGCTGTACGCGCTGCCGCTGCCGGCGGCGCACTTGCATCTCGGCCCCATGACCTTGCGCGATGCACTGCTCACCCTGGCCGGTCCGGCTTGGGAACTGCACGCCGATGACCGGACGCGGCAGGTCTGCTTCGAGCGGCCTGGTCGCGACACCGGTGCCGAGCCGGTGTCCGAGCCGCCTGCTGCCGAGGCCGTGCAGACGTTCCCCTTTGCGGGAGGCCAGCCATGAACGCGGCACAGCCGCTCCGGCGCCCGACCGCCGCCGTGGTGTTGCAAAGCCTGCTCTGGCTTTGGCTGCTGGGTCTCAGTGTCTTCGCGATCCTGGGCCACCAGACGATGACCGATCAGGCCGACCAGCAGCAGCTCGATGTCCGGTTGCAGCGCCTCGAAGCCCAGGTGACCGGGCTGGCCGAGACCACGCGGGCCTTGCAGCAGCAGCCCGCAGCCGCCACCGCCGCAGGCCTGCAAGACGCTCGGCAGGCAATGGAGGCGCGCATCGTTCAAGCCGAACAGGCGCTGGGTGGCTATGCCACCGCCGAGGACGTTCAGGCGCTGCGTACCGAAGTCGAGCAGATCAAGGTGCGCCAAGCGACTGCGCGTGCAGCGGCGCCTACCCAGCGGCGCACCCCGAGCCAACCGGCCACCGCCAAGTCCGAACCGCCGCCGCTGCCATTTCGTGTCGTCGGCGCTGAGCTGCGCGCGGGTCAGCGCAGCGTGTCCGTCGCCCCGAGTGCCGGAGATTTCACGCCCGATCAGCTCCAGGTGCTGCTGCCGGGTGATGCGCTGGGTCCGTGGCGCCTGCAGGCGATCGAGGGCAATGCCGCGGTGTTCCAGGCCGGCGACCAGACCCGTCGCGTGGCGATTCCTTGACCGGAGCCCACCACATGAAGCCGTCGATCATCCTGTACGCGTTCCTGCTGGGCTCCATGCAGTTGCCCGCCTGGGCGCAGCAGCCCGCCACGACCCCCGCCCGCAATGCGCAGAGCCAGGAGCGCCCGCTGGCCGCCCGCATCCTGGACGACCGGGTGGCAGGCGAATGGGGCCTGCAACCGCAGGAATGGGCGCGCTATCGCGACTTGATGGATGGGCCGCTGGGCATCTACTCGCCAAATCTGGACCCGCTGTCCGCCCTGGGCATCGAGGCGCGCACCGACGAAGAACGGCGGCGCTACGCAGAGCTGCAGGTGCAAGTCGAAGCGCGCCGCGTGGAGAAGCTGCTCGCGTACCAGCGCGCCTACGACGAGGCCTGGCAGCGCCTGAACCCCGGCATGCAGCGGGTGAACCTGTCTGACGAGAGGCCAGGCGCCGCCGCTGCGCGGGGCAGCGGTCGCACGGCAGTGTTCATCAAGGACGGCTGCGCGGCTTGCGGGCAACTCGTCCAACGCCTGCAATCCTCGGGTGCCGAGTTCGACCTTTACATGGTCGGCAGCCGCCAGGACGATGCGCGCATCCGCGACTGGGCCAAGCGCGCCCAGATCGACCCGGCCCGGGTGCGCAGCGGCGGCATCACGCTCAACCACGACGGCGGCCGCTGGCTGTCGCTGAGCCTGCCCGGCGATTTGCCTGCGGTTGTGCGCGAAGTGAACGGCCAATGGCAACGCCAGCCGTAACGGCGCTGCTGCGCGCACTGGCGCTCACTGCGGGCCTGTTCGCCTGCGCCGCCCATGCCCAGGAGGTTCCGCCACCGGCCTACCAGCTTGCCGCACAGCGCGCGGGCATTCCCTCGACGGTGCTCTACGCCGTGGCCTTGCAGGAGAGCGGCATGCGACGCAATGGACGCATCGTCCCATGGCCGTGGACCCTGAATGTCGCCGGCCAGTCGCGGCGCTTCGCCACCCGTGCCGATGCCTGCGCCGGTTTGCAGCAGGCGATGCGATCTACGCCACCCACGCGCATCGACGCGGGCCTGGGCCAGATCAACCTGGGCTACCACCCGCACCGCTACACCCATGCCTGCGACTTGTTGGACCCGTACCGCAATCTCGCCAGCGCCGCCGAGATCCTCAAGGAGCAGTACACCCCCGGTGAAGACTGGCTGCTGGCCATGGGCCGCTACCACCGGCCCGCGGGCGGTGAGCCTGCCGCCCGCTATCGACGCAGCGTATCCCGACACCTCGCCCGCGTGCAGGGCACGCACTCAATCGCCACGGCGCGAGCCGTGCGTCAGGAGTCGACCCCATGACGAAACCGCTCTGGACCCTGCGGGGCCTGCTCGCGCTGCTGGCGGCGCTGCCGTTGGTCGCGCATGCCGCCGAACCGCTGATCGTGGTCGAGGACCGCGGCGGCGCGTCGGCGCTGCCGTACTACGAAGCGCTTAACCTGCAGCCACGCGCCAACAGCGCGTTGCGGCCTCCCATTCCGACGCCGCAGATTCCCGCCACCCCCGCTGACGAGGCAGCGATGCTGCCGGTACGCAGCGCGAAGCTGATGCCCGGCTTCGTCGCGCGGCGCGTGATCGAGGCACCGGGCCTGCGGCCTTTCGTGGTCATCGGCGACGATGAGACCTCGCAAGCCTGGCTGCGCCGTCACGCGGCGTCGCTGCACGACCGCGGCGCGGTCGGCCTGGTGGTCAATGTCGAGACCGCGCAGGCTTTGGCGCGGTTGCGCGCACTGGCGCCTGGCGTGCCGATGGCCCCCGTGGCCGGCGATGATCTGGCCGAACGCCTGGGCCTGCGGCACTACCCGGCGCTGATCACGGCGACCGGCATCGAGCAATGAGGCCATGTCGGGGAAACAGCCCGTCGAAGTCCTGTTGCGCCCAGCGGTGGAGCTATACACCGTCGCGGCATGTGCGGGCGCCGCGTTTCTGTCCCTGGTGGCCCCGTGGTCGCTCGCGCTGAGCCCAGCCATGGGCGTCGGTGCCGCACTGGCGTTCGGCGCCTATGGCGCGATCCGCTACCGCGATGCGCGGGTGATCCTGCGCTACCGCCGCAACATCCGGCGCCTGCCGCGCTACGTGATGACGAGCAGGGACGTGCCGGTCAGCCAGCAGCGCCTGTTCGTGGGGCGCGGTTTCCTGTGGGAACAGAAGCACACCCACAGGCTGATGCAGACGTACCGGCCGGAATTTCGCCGCTACGTCGAGCCAACACCGGCATACCGGCTGGCGCGACGCCTGGAGGAGCGGCTGGAGTTCGCACCGTTTCCACTGTCTCGCCTCGTACGGCTCACGGGCTGGGATGTGTCATTCAACCCCGTGCGGCCACTGCCACCGGTAGGCGGCCTGCCGCGATTGCACGGCATCGAACCCGACGAGGTCGACGTCAGCCTGCCACTGGGTGAGCGCGTCGGCCATTCGCTGGTGCTGGGCACCACGCGCGTGGGGAAGACGCGGCTGGCCGAGTTGTTCGTCACCCAGGACATCCGTCGCACGAATGCAGACGGTGAGCATGAGGTCGTGATCGTCATCGACCCCAAGGGCGACGCGGATCTCTTGAAACGCATGTACGTCGAAGCCAAGCGAGCGGGTCGCGAGGGCGAGTTCTACGTCTTTCACCTCGGCTGGCCCGAGTTCTCTGCACGCTACAACGCGGTGGGGCGCTTCGGACGCATCAGTGAAGTCGCCACGCGCATTGCCGGGCAACTCTCCGGCGAGGGCAACAGTGCAGCGTTCCGCGAGTTCGCATGGCGCTTCGTCAACATCATTGCGCGCGCATTGGTGGAACTGGGGCAGCGCCCGGACTACATGCTGATCCAGCGGCACGTAATCAACATCGACGCGCTGTTCATGGAGTACGCCCAACACTACTTCGCCAAGACCGAGCCCAAGACCTGGGAGGTGATCGTCCAGATCGAGGCCAAGCTCAACGAGAAGAACATCCCAAGGAACATGATCGGGCGCGAGAAGCGTGTGGTGGCGCTGGAGCAATACCTCTCCCAGGCGCGCAACTACGACCCTGTGCTCGATGGCCTGCGCTCGGCGGTGCGCTACGACAAGACCTACTTCGACAAGATCGTTGCATCGCTGCTGCCGCTGCTGGAAAAGCTCACCAGCGGCAAGATCGCCCAACTCCTGGCGCCGAATTACTCCGACCTGTCTGACGCGCGCCCGATCTTCGACTGGATGCAAGTCATCAGGAAGCGCGCCGTGGTCTATGTCGGCCTGGATGCGCTGTCGGATGCTGAAGTCGCCGCGGCGGTCGGCAACTCCATGTTCTCCGACCTGGTGTCGGTAGCCGGGCACATCTACAAGCACGGGATCGACGACGGCCTGCCGGGTGCCTCGGCTGGCACGCGCATTCCCATCAACGTCCATGCCGACGAGTTCAACGAACTGATGGGCGACGAGTTCATCCCCCTTATCAACAAGGGCGGCGGTGCCGGGCTGCAGGTGACCGCGTATACGCAGACGCTCTCGGACATCGAGGCCCGCATCGGCAACCGCGCGAAGGCCGGCCAGGTGATCGGCAACTTCAACAACCTGTTCATGCTGCGGGTTCGGGAAACCGCCACCGCGGAATTGTTGACCCGTCAATTGCCCAAGGTGGAGGTCTATACCACCACCATCGTCTCCGGCGCGACCGATGCCTCGGACATCCGCGGGACGACGGACTTCACCAGCAACACGCAAGACCGCATCAGCATGTCGAGCGTGCCGATGATCGAGCCATCCCACGTCGTCGGCCTGCCCAAAGGCCAATGCTTCGCGCTGCTGCAGGGTGGTCAGCTCTGGAAGGTCCGGATGCCACTGCCAGCGCCTGACCCCGATGAAGTGATGCCGGCGGACTTGCAGCAACTGGCTGGGTACATGCGTCAGAGCTACAGCGAGGCCACGCAATGGTGGGAGTTCACCAGTTCCCCAGCCTTGCAGGAGGCTGCCTTGCCCGACGACCTGCTGGATGACGCCGCTCCGGCCGAGCCTGACGCGGTGGCCACCGGCGCCGACGACAGCACCGGCGAGGCCGCACCATGAAGGATGCCGCCTCGACCGCGCAGCGGGAGCAGAACCAGCGCCAGGGGCTGATCGTCGGCACCATCACCTTGCCGTTCAGGCTGCTCGGGGTGCTGATCGGTTCGCTGCTGTTCTCGATCGTGGTGGAGTGCGTCGGCATGCACCTGTTCTGGAAGGACCAGGGCTGGCGCCACTCCCAGCAGATGCTGCAGTACGAACTCGGGCACCTGTCCAACCACTTCACGCGCAGCGTGGTGGTGCAGGAGCCCGGGCGCACGGCGCACGAGCTGGTGGATACCGGGTACGAGTGGGTGTTCGTGCGCTCGGGGTTGCTGGAGCGCATGAGCCAGACCGCCGAGCGCGCCCGCGCGGCCAGCCACGGGCAGAGCCGCAACTTCCGCTACTACATCAGCCAAGTCTATGTCTGGGCCGAAAGCTACCTGATCGCTGCGGCCTTCACGACGCTCACCTTCCTGGTGCGCCTGCTGGTCCTGGTACTCACGCTGCCGCTGATCCTCACTGCAGCATTCGTCGGCCTGATCGACGGCCTGGTGCGACGGGATGTGCGCCGGTTCGGCGCGGGCCGCGAATCCGGCTTCATCTACCACCGCGCGAAGGCCAGCCTGATGCCGTTGGCCGTGCTGCCTTGGGTCACCTATCTCGCACTGCCCATAGCGGTGCATCCTCTGGTCATCCTGCTGCCCAGCGCGGCGTTGCTGGGGATGGCAGTCAGCCTGACCGCAGGCAGCTTCAAGAAGTACTTATGAGGTGACACGGGCGGCACTGCTCTGCAAAGCCGTGTGCCGTTCATCGGTTCTGCAGGGTATCAAGAGCAGCATCCAACGCCGTAACCGCCTCGACGACCGTTCTTACCGTCGCCCGATCGAACTCATGATCGCGCTGAGCGTCGTGCACACCGCTATTGAGGTAACCCCATTCAATACTCGTACCGCTGACATTGAGCAGCCTGACCAACGCCCCTACGGCATCCGGCGCACCCGCATGTTGCGCCGCGATACGCTCGACGGCCGACCGCAACTTGGTGCATTTATTGTTCAGCTCCCAAGGCGCGCGGGGCCCGCTCAGCTTGATGTCGATCCGGCCGTCCGCCCGCCGACCCAGCCACGTCCACAGGCGGTCCGTCAGACTCTCCAGCGCCGGCCGGGCCTGGCGCAGTGCCTCGCGTTTCTCGTCAGCCGCCAACGCCTGCTGGGCCAGAAGAACATAGTTCTTCGCTGGCGGGTCGCTGTCGACCCGCAGTTCGTGCTCTCCCTGATGCGGGAGAAACTTGTAGCGCTTGATGGCCGCGGCGCGGCGCACGCCCAACTCCTGCTGGATGCGGTGCAGGAACTCCTCTGCGTGCGAGGTGAGGATAACCTGCTTGCCGTGGAGCAAACCGTCCTCGAAGAAGGTACGCCAGATGCCATCGCGATGGTCGTCGTCTATCGCATTGACGACGTCATCGAAGATGACCACGGGGCAGCCCTGCGCGAGGTTCTTGGCAAGCAGAATCGCCAGACCCAAGCATTTGATGTGCCCTTCGCTGAAGACGATCAACGCGTCGTAGCGCACGCCCGGCTCGCCGGCGAACTCCACCTCGATCTTGCCGTTCTCGGCCACGGGCAACCACAGCGCGTGCAGCAGATCGCCGGGCGGATCGGCCCGGTTGAATGCGTTGTAGAGATGGCGGGCTTGGTCTCCCAGCCCCTGTAGCAGAACCCCCGGCAGAGCGGTCAGGTATGCCTGAATCTCGGGTAGGAAGCCGTCGTAGGCGGCCTTGACCCGCTGATGGTGCACCACCACCGGCATTTCGTCCGTGGCCGCCTGGATCAGGCCGCGGTTCGCGTCGTCGAATTGGGCCACGGTTTGGCGGGCGGCCGCCAGCTCCTGATCCGCAGTCGTGCGCATGGTCCGCAGCCGTTCGATCTCCAGCTGATGCTGTTGCAGGCGGTCCCGCTCCTGGGCCATCGCGCCGCGCTGGGCATGCACGTCGCGCGCCTGCGCGTCGAAGCCTTCGATGATCTGTGCGATCCGTAAGAGGGCTTGCCAGGCGCGCTGGTCCCCATTCACCCAGCCGCCGAGCCAATTGCCCGCCGACGTGGGAGGCAGCAGTGGCAGGCCCGCGGCCTGCGATTCGGCAGGACAAGCGACCCCAGCCGCCGCCACCACGCGGCGCATTTCGTCCCACAGCGCTCGGACCGCCTCGCTCAACTGCGTCCGATGCCCGGCCTCTTGCTGCTGCAGGACGGCCAGTTGCGCGAGCTGCTCCAGGCCCATTCGCGCCCTGGCGAACGGGTCCTGTGCCACAGCGGCCAGTCCGGTTCCACATGCCGGACACGCGGTCGCCCCGTCCGCCAACGCTTGCACGGCCTCGTAGAGCTTCGCGTACGACACCTCGCCCGCGCGGGCCGCGAGTTGCGCGGAAGACGCTTGCCACAGTCCCTGGACGCGGTAGGCCTCTGCCAGCAACGCTTGCAGGCGGGCCTGGGTCACCTCGTGAATGGCAGGCGGGTTGGCGTCCAGCTGAGCCTGGACATACGGTAGCCGTCCTTGCTGCTGCGGCGTACCCAGCAGCCAGTCCACGCAGGCTTGATAGGTCGCGCCAGGTGACATGCGCTGCGCCAAAGCTTGTTCCAGGCCCTCGACCGCTGCGATCTTCTGCGGGTAGGCGGCGATGGTCTGTTCGGAGTTCGCCAACCGCAGGCGACGCTGCGCCAGCTGCGCCGCCTGCACGCCGGCAAGCATCAGGTCCTGATCGAGCGAGGGGTTGAAGCCGCGCACGAACTCGCTGAACTGGTCCACGCCGAACAAGGTGGCGATGAGCTGGCGCTGATCGCTCGGGGTCCGCGCGGCGATTCGGGCGAAATCGTCGAGGCGGTTCTTCTCGATGAAGCAGAAGCGATACTCAGCTTCGTCGGGCTGGACGGCCTGCGCTTCGCCCGCCGCCGTAGACGACAGGACTGGCGCGACGTGGCGGCGCAGGCGAGCGTTGTTGCAGTACGTCCGCTGGTCGACCCGCTTGGCCTGCGCTTCGCTGATCGAACCGAGCATCGCCACTTCCAAGGCTTCGCAGAAGCTGCTCTTGCCGGTGCCGTTGGCACCGTAGACCAAGGTGATGTCATGGCTGAGGTCGAACGTCTCCTGCCGCATGAATCCTCGAAACGGCCCGACTTCGAGCTGGTGCAGTCGCCCGAGCGCCGGCCCGTTTTCGGGGCCGCGCGCGTCCCCGTCGTAGGCGACAGGCATCTGCGCCAGATGCGCGATGGCCAGCGGCGCCAAGCGCGTGGAGCGCCCCCGGCGTGCAGCACCGACCTCGGCCAGTGGCTGCAGGTGATCGAGCACCAGGTGCGCCAGCCGGCGCACGTCGTCGTGCACGTGCCGCTGCGCCAAGTGCGCCAGGAACCGGTGGTACTCCGAACGTATGCTTGCCACAGCGCCCCCTCACTTGGTCAACCACTGACCGTAAGCCTCCACATCGATCATGGGGACCGTTCCACTGAACTGAAGCTGCGCGATCAGCTTGAAAAGAAACGCGGTCGCCGGCTTGTTTTCGTTGGTGTAGCTGTACGCGCCGCTGGCTTGGTCATAGAAAAAGTGCCCGTGGGCGGCAACGCATCCGATGTCCAGACGCCCCTCGGTGAGGTTTGCGTTCAGCGCCTTGTCCATGGATGGACCCAATGCAGGACTCCATTCGCTCTCGAAGGTGAGCAAGCCACCCAGAATCGGAATCAACGGCTTCGCTGGGTAGGTCCCGCCAGCGTGCGGGATCGGCAGGCTCGTGCGGTGCAGCCTGCGCACACTGGCGACCTTCTCCTGGGCATAGGCCACAAGCCCCGCGTCAGCCGTCTGCTTGGCCTCGAAAACGGCGTACACGCTTTCGGCTGGAATGATCGTCTCGTTCTCGTAGGTGAAGATAAAAGGCGAATATTGCCGATCAAACACCACCACATCGATCTGCTGGCTGAAGTTCCCCAGGCTGTCCACCACATGCGCCTTGGCCGCCTGGTACCGTTTGGGCAGATAGGTATCCAGCATGTCGATCCAGACGTTCTCGCTCGCATCCCCCTTCGTACCCGGGTGACCGAAGGTCTTGCGTACTACGGACAAGCGCTGCTGGATGTCCTCATGCAGGGACGACAGGAGCTGGGAAAGCGACCACTGGGACATGCTGTACCTCGATGGGACGTGTATGGAAGCCGATGGAATCAGGACAGTGGGAACTTGGGGCCAAACAGTGCGCGCCAGGCGCGAAGCGCTTCGATATTGCGACCACGACGCGCGTGGTCGATGGCGATGCTTGCGTCTTGGCTCGCCTGGAACAGCAGCTGCTGCGCGCGCTGCTTGCGCGCGGCATCCATATCGTTGCTGATCGCCGGGCCAAGTCCGGCGGGATCCGGCCACTCGTCATGAACTCGATCGGCAAGCGTGGCAAAGAACGACTGGATCTCGCGATCGAACGATCCTCCCCAGCCGCCGTAAAGACACTCAAGGGCCATTACCTCGATCAGGAACGAGGGCTTCACCGGCTTCAGATCGCCGTGCTTGGGATTGTTGTTCCAGTACTTCACCATGCGCACGAGACCTTTCCACTCATTGCCATAGGCTTGGTGCGCTGCGGTCGCCTTGTCCTTATGGATCTCCGGGTCCGTCTTGATCCACTTTCCGGACGCCGTATCGGGGATCTCATACTGGTCGCCGGTATCGAATGCGGGCACCGCATCCACGCTGACCACCCGGTAGTCCGTGTTGTCCTCCGCGTCGATGTGAACACCGAAATCCACGTTGATCGAGCGCGCCTGTTTGCGCACGGCCGCCGAACCGTATTTCTCCACCAATGCAGAGTGGAAATCATCCAGCACTACCGATGCGGCCTTGCCGTGGTAATGCTTCTCCGAGTCCTTCAGCACGAAGAAGATGTCGATATCCTTGAGCGGCTTCGTCTTCGTGTATCGAGCATAGGAACCGGTCAGGAAGCTGCGCGCAATGCCGAACTTGGTCTGCAGGTAGTCCCGCACTTCGTTCTGGCGTTGCGAGGCATTCTTCTGTTCGCGTTCGTTGAGTTCCAGACGCGACTTGAACTTGCGAAAAGCTTCATCGATCGACAGCATCAGCGTTGCCTCCAATATCCGGCCTGACCCGCCAGGCCGCTGTGTTCGACAGTCGAGCCTAGGCTCTGCTTGACCATTCCATCCGTCGAGCGATAACTTCCTTTGCTCCATCCCTCCACATCAGGTCGCCCTGGCTTTGTATCGAGCATTAACTTGTACTTGGCCTGCGATGGCAGCAGCCCAGCTTTCTTGATCGCGTACTTCAACTGCTCGGTATCTGTCCAGAAGCTGCCGTCGCCATCGGACCACCCATACACGATGTCGATATCCCATCGGGTCACGAGCTTGTCGGTTGCCGGGTTGTAGATCTCCAGAATCACCTTGCGCAGATCACCGGTCCCGAGCCACGTCTTGATGGCTCGGGTATTGCTCTCCCAGCGATCCGCAAAGTGCTCAGGGTCCAGCCCACTGAGCAGGATGATGTCTTTCAAGCTCTTGAGGATGTTGTCGGTCACATAGGTAACCGAGTGCGTGTACGAGTAGGTGGCGACGGTGCTCATGACTTGAGGAAACCTCCGAGGTCGAGCGACAGCGCTTGCCCAGCATCGGCCTGCGCCTGCGTGGCAATTCCTTGGCTCAAGTCCCGTGCAATGATGCGAGAACTGTGCTTTTTGAGCGCGCTTTGCACCCAGCCGAGCTGCTCCTTCGGACACGGCAGCGAGACTCCCCAGTCTCCCTTCAACGGCTCGAACCCCAAGACTTCTTCGTTGGCATCATCACCATAGATCGCGTCTTCGTCGAAGAGGCAGTAGATCCTGGTCCGTGGTCCATCGCATGTCGCAACGATGGGCGCGCTCTTGGGTGCCTGGTCGGCGATCAAGCTGGCGGCCACGCCCGTCACGGCCCTGAGTTCAGAGCGAGCCGTGCCGTCCTTGCCCTGAGTGAGCAGTTCGACAATGGCATCCCATGTCTGCAACGCATCGCGGTGCGGCGAGCTGCGAAACGTCCGGCTGACAACGGTGGTCATTTTTGCTTCCCTCCTTGAAGGCGCATTTGCTTTGCCTGTCGTATCGCACTGCGCAAGTGCTCTACGGAAAGCTTGTTCGGATCGATAGCCACTTGCGGGTCGGCCGCGAGGGCGTTGGCTACGACCTTGCGAATGGCCCGACCATCCAATCCGACGCACTCGCCAGCGCACGCGTCGAACTGGTGAGCCGAGGAAAGCTTGCCAATCCCCGGAAATGTCTTTGCCAGGCCATTCAGGCAGTCCACTAGGATCTGCTTGCAGGCATCCTTGCCGGGCAGTGGCACCTCCATCACCATGTCGCAACGAGATAGGAAGGCACTGTCGACGGCCTGTGGGAAGTTGCTGGTGGCCACGAACAGCAGATGCGGGTTGCGTTCGGCCAACATGTCCAACTGCACCAACACCGCGTCGGTGGCCCGGTGCACATCAACCGGGTTGGCTTCCAGGCTGAGCTTCGCTCGATCAGCCGCAAGCGTTTCGACCTCGTCCAGAAGGACGATCGTCGGGCCCGCCGCTGCGGATTCTGCGATCGATTGCGAGAACAGGTCTGCCACGGCGCGTTGAGTCTTTCCCATTGCAGAGCTCGTCAGCGTGTGAGGCTCCACTTCCAGCAATCGAAACTTCGCAGAAGAAAAAGATTCGGCCACACGATGCGCCAAGCCCCGTGCCAAGGAGGTCTTCCCAGTCCCCGGCGGGCCGACCAACAAGATCACGCCGTGCAGGGGGAGTACCGTGCGCTCCACCTTGGGGCGCACCGTGAAGTTGACGATCGCTTGTGACAGCAACTGTTTTTTGATGGCTTCGTCCATCACGATCGAATCCCACAAGTCACCCAGCGACTTATCCGGCAGCTTCCAGCTTCGATGGATGCCTTTCGGCAAAGTGGCGTCTGATGAAGGATTCTTGGTCATCCGTGGCTCTCGGCGGGTCAGAGAATGGTGCGATAGGTCGCCAGCACCTTGGTCGTTTGCACAAGGCCTTGGCGCAGCAGGATTTCGAGATAGCGGTCCACATCGATCGGCGGATGCTTGAGTTGGGCACGCTGGCGCTGCGCAGCCGACACTACGGCGGCCGCATCCAGATCCAGCAGGTTGTCCACAAACTCATCGGGGTGCTGCGATTCGATGCCGTACGGAGCCAGCAGATCGTTCGGGAAATCACGTTCGTTGAACGTCACAATCACGCTCGCACCGCAGCGAATCGCCGCAGCCAGGACGTGCCGATCGTTCGGATCGGGTAATGTCAGGCCTGCCACGAGCGCTTCGTAGCCCTCCACCAAGCCGTCCGGAATGGCCCTGTCCATGAGATCCGACGTCCTGTCGACCTGAACCCGGGTGAGATCGGGGCGGTTGATCAACAGATTGCGTTTCCACTCCTCATGAATGGCTTGGCTCCACCGCGCCCGGAAGCGGCCAGACAGGCCGAGCCACATCAGGAAATCCCGCAGTGGCGCGGGATATAGAACGCACGCGTCGTAGACGGCGGTGAATGGGGAATGCCTCATTCGTATCCCATTCCCAACTCTTGCGACTGCTGAGCGAGTTCGGCCATCGCCTGCTCACTGGCGCGCTCGCGCGCTTCCTTGTACTGCATCAGATCGGCGAACCTCACCCTGCGGTGCTTGCCGGTGCGATGAAATGCCAACACCCCATCTTCTAGCAGCTTGACGAAATGGGGACGGGACACGTTGAGCAAGTCCGCCGCCTCTTGGGTCGTCAGCTCTGCATGGACGGGCACCACCTTTACTGCATTGCCATCGGCCAACTCGGCCAGGATGTCGACCAGCAGGCGTAAAGCCGAGGTAGGCAGTTCCACCTGATGAGCCTGTTTGTGGTCATCAAAGATCTGGATGTGCTGCGTCTCGAACTGGGTTGCGAGGTAAGCCGCCAAGGCACGTTGACCCTGGACGGCTGCCTTAACCTCTCCCGCGGCGGGAAGGGTCATCTTGGATTGGGCAGTGGCGGTGGTCATGGGTAGCTCCTAAGCGAAAACGGTTGCAGAGCCGATCATATTCGAAACACTCGAAAAACGCAATAATCGAAACTCCACCCGGGCTTTTGTAGGTTCGCTCGCGGTATGCCCAATCCGGTCGTCCGCCAGTTCCTATTGTTTGCGGCCTAAAACAGCCCTGATCTCCACGATCACCCCATTGCTGATCACACAGGAATGGCGCGATGGTGGCTTCGATCTGGCTGCGCGCCGCGCATCGCGGCGTGCCCACTTTTCTCGTGACGGCCCTCCTGCTGGGTCAGTCCCAGATGGCCTTGGCCGAGTCTCCGGCACAGCGCCAGGAGCTGGTCGCCGCACTGCGCCAGCTCGACGCGCTGGAGCGCACCGTCGCGGACAGCGCCGCGCATGCCCCCATCCAGCCGGGCGAGCGCTACCACTTCGACTACCCGCGGCTGCTGGCTGACCTGGCGCGCGTTCGCGCCGGCATCCAGTTTCACCTGACGCCATCGCGCGCTCAGCCGCGCGACCCCTCCGAACTGGCCGGCGACTACCGCACCGAGCGGGCGGCCGAGCCGCTGCCGGCGACGACTGCGGGGGGCAAGCAATGAACGGCGCCCAGGTCTCGGCATTTCAAGCCAACAGCGGCATCGCGCCTTCCGCAATGGCGACCGTCCTGGTCGGCGTCGTGTTCGCGGTCCTGCTCGTGTGGGGCGTCTGGGCCATCCGAACGGCCTACGTGGGGTGGTCCGAGAGCCGCCTCAACCAGCGCCAGTTCCTCGGCGTCTGCATCCGCTTCGTCGCGATGTACCTCGTCCTGAGTTTCTTCCTTCTGTCCTGACCTGAAAGGCCCGACCATGCACAACCGCATCCTCACTTCCCGTCTCGCCCAGCGCGCCGCCATGGCCCTGGGCGCCGCCGCGCTGCCCGCGCTGTCGTTCGCGCAAGGCCTGCCGCAGTTGGAGAACCCGACGCGCGGCACCGGCAACGGCATCATGGAGACGATCCGCAACTACGGCTACGACATCATCATGCTCGTGGCCCTGCTGGTGGTGGCGTCGATGTTCATCGGCGTCTGCTACCACGCCTACGGAACCTACGCGGAGATCCACACCGGCCGCAAGACGTGGGGCCAATTCGGCCTCACGGTCGCCATCGGCGCCGTGTTGCTCGTGATCGGCATCTGGCTGCTCACCGAAGCCACGGGCATCCTGTAAGGCGAGGCCGGTATGTCCGAGCAGCAGCACGTCCGTGCGGACGGGACGGTCACGTTCCTTCCGCACCGGCTCAACCGCCATCCCGTTGTCGTGCGCGGCCTCACCGCCGACGAGCTGTGGATCTGCTGCGGCCTGTCCGGCGCCGCCGGCCTGCTGGTCGGCGCGCCGCTTTCGTGGGTGTTCCGCACGATCGCGCTGGCGCCGACCTTCGTCGTCCTGGGCGTGGCGCTCGGCGTCTTCATCGGCGGCGGCATCCTGCGCCGCCTCAAGCGTGGGCGTCCCGACACCTGGCTGTATCGGCAACTGCAATGGCGCATCGCCACGCGCCATCCGCTGATGGCCGGCTGGGTGGGTGGCCATGTGCTGATCTCGCGCTCGGGCTTCTGGTCCACCCGCAGGAGCATGCGATGAGCCGCTTCAAAAACGAGATCACCCACCTGCAGGCGCACATCAAGACCTTGCGGCTGGCCGCGGGCGCGCTGGTCGTCGTCGCCCTGGTCATGGGCGGCGGCTGGTGGAGCGCGCCGCGCGACCTGACCATCCACGTCCCGCCCGACCTGCGCTCTGGCAGTACCCGCAAGTGGTGGGAAGTGCCGCCCGAATCGGTCTATGCGTTCACGTTCTACGTGTTCCAGACGCTGAACCGCTGGCCAACCAATGGCGAGGAAGACTACTCGCGCAACCTCCACACGCTCTCGCCGTACCTCACCCCGTCCTGCCAGGCCTTCCTGCGGGCGGACTATGACTACCGCCGCTCCACGGGCGAGCTGCGTCAGCGCGTGCGCGGCATCTACGAGATTCCCGGCCGCGGCTATGGCGACGACCCCACGGCGCGCGTGCGCACCGTGTCCGATCGCGACTGGGTGGTGACGCTGGACATCACGGCGGACGAGTACTACGGCGCCGAGCAGGTCAAGCGCGCCCTGGTGCGCTATCCGATCAAGGTCACGCGGGTGGACGTCGATCCCGCCCGTAACCCGTTCGGCCTGGCGCTGGACTGCTACGACGGCGCGCCCCAGCGCATCAGTGCACCGGAGCCGACGCGCCCGGCGCCGAGTGGCCTGTCTCCGCAAGCGCCTCAAGGAGGAAACACCCCATGAAGCACCCTGTACTCGCGCTGCTGGGGCTACTGGCCGTGGCCGCGGCACCCGTCGCCCATGCAGTGGAAATCCTGCGCTGGGAACGCATGCCACTGGCAGTGCCGCTGAAGGTCGGTCAGGAACGCATCGTGTTCATCGACCGGAACGTGCGCGTGGGCGTGCCCGCGGGCGTGGGCGAACGCCTGCGCGTGCAGAGTGCGGGTGGCGCGGTGTACCTGCGCGCCAGCGAGCCGATCGAGCCCACGCGGTTGCAACTGCAGGACGCCGACACGGGCGCGCTGATCCTGCTGGACATCGCAGCCGAACCGCCCAAGGACGGGGAAGCCGAGCTGGAGCCGGTGCGCATCGTCGAGGGTGACAGCGCACCGGGACGCTATGGCGAGCAGGCCGACAGTGCCGAGGCCCCGGCACGCGCCCAGGGCCAGGCAGGTGCGCGGACCGCGCGGCGCGAAACTCCGGTCCCTGTCGTGCTGACGCGCTTCGCCGCGCAGAACCTCTACGCACCGCTGCGCACCGTCGAGCCGCTTCCGGGCGTCATGCGGGTCAACCTGCCCCGCGACCTCGACCTGGACACACTGATGCCAACGCTGCCGGTGCGCGCGGTCGCGCTCGCGTCGTGGCGCCTGGAAGACCAATGGGTGACTGCCGTGCGCCTTACCAACACCGGCGCCGACTGGGTCGCGCTCGACCCGCGCGTGCTGCAAGGCGATTTCCTCACCGCCACCTTCCAGCACGAGGCGCTGGGCCCGCGCGGCACGCCCGAGGACACGACCGTCCTCTACCTGGTCACGGGCGGCCGCGGCCTCGCGCAGTCGCTGCTGCCGGCGATTCACCGCTTCGACCCTGCCGTGCATCTGCCGCAGCCGGACGGCGACGAGAACGCCAAGGAGGCCCGCCATGCGCAGTAACGGCCTGCTCAAGTGGCTGATGATCCCTGTCGCCATCCTGGTGCTGTTCGTCGGTATCCGGCTGTTCTCGGGTGGAGGCAGCACGGCGCCACCCGCGGCGGACAACGGCGCCCAGCTCACGCCCGAGGAAATGAAGGCGCTGGGCATCGAAGGCGACACCCCGCGCGACACCGTGGCGACGCTCGTTGCCCAAGTGAAGCAGTTGCGCACCGAGCTTCAGACCGCGCTCTCGGACAACAAGTCGCAGCGTGAAGAGAACCAGCGACTGCGCCAGCGCGAGAACTCCATCGACCAGCGCATCAACTCGGCGCTCGAATCCGAGCGGTCCAACCTGCGCCGCGACCAGGAGCAGGCGGCCAGCGCGCGCCAGCAGACCGAAGGGCTGCTCGCCGACCTGCAGCGGCGCCTGGACAGCATCGGCGGGCGCGGCGGCGGCCATGCGGACCTGCCCGTGGGCCTGGGGCTGCAGGGCGGCGACGAGGCCGGCATGGAGGGCGGCGTGCGGTGGGTCGAGCCGGACGACGCAAAGCCCGCCGAGGGGCGCAACGGCGGTCGTGGCGCGAGCGGCGGAATGAGCTTCCCCACGAGCTTCGGCCCGGCGCAGAGCACGCTCGAAACCACCGCGGAAACCGTGGCCAACGCGGGCGCCCGCGCCTCTGGGGTCAAGAGTGCCAAGCCGGTCTATACCGTGCCGACCAACTCCACGCTCATGGGTTCGGTCGCCATGACCGCGCTGATCGGCCGCGTGCCGATCGACGGCACGGTCAACGATCCCTATCCGTTCAAAGTCCTGGTCGGGCCGGACAACCTGACCGCCAATGGCATCGACATTCCCGACGTGGCCGGCGCCGTGTTCAGCGGCACCGCATCGGGCGACTGGACGCTTTCGTGCGTGCGCGGCCAGGTGCGCAGCATCACGTTCGTCTTCAACGACGGCACGATCCGCACGATCCCCGAAGACCGCGAGGGCAACCAGCAGAACAACCAGCAACGCGACGGCTTGGGCTGGATCAGCGACCCGCACGGCATCCCCTGCGTCAGCGGCGAGCGGCGCAGCAACGCCCAGCAGTACCTCGGCTCGCAGGCCCTGATCACCGCGGCCGGTGCCGGCGTGGCCTCGCTCATCGAGAGCGACAGCGGCCGCATGTCCTATGTCGGCTCGGACGGCTCCATCGGCACCGTGGGCATCACCGGCCAGGAAGCGGTCGGCCAGATTCTCGCGGGCGGTGTCCGGGACATGTCGGCCTGGGTCAACAAGCTCTACGGCCAGGCGTTCGCCGCCGTCTATGTGCAGCCCGGCGCCAAGGTCGCCGTCCACCTCGAAAAACCGCTCGCCATCGACTTCGATCCCGAAGGCCGCAAGGTCGATCACCGCGCAGGAGAAAGCCATGCTCTCGAACTCGATTAAGGGCCTGGTGCTGGCCCTCGCCGTCGCGGTGCTCGGCGGCTGCGCCACCAGCAAGGAAAAGCTGCTGACCCACGGTGACCGCACGATGATGGACATCTGGCAGCAGGAGGCCGGCGACGGCGGTGGCGCAGCCGGACGGAACGCCGGCCGCCAGCTGCTCGATGCGCGCCAGAGCCTGCGTCGGCCCCTGACCGACGCCGACGTGCAGGCCGCACCTGTCGAGCAGATGCGCTACACGCGCACCGCGCGCAATGAGGTCCACCGCCAGTTCCAGCGCCTGCCCAATCCCGATCTCGTGATGTACGTGTACCCGCATCTGGCCGGCACCGATCCCGTGCCGGTGCCCGGCTACACGACCGTCTTCCCGCTCTACCAGCGCATCCAGTACGCGATGCCGGGCGAGCGCGTGGAGGACTACTGATGCGGTGGAAACTCCCATGGCCGAAGCTGGCCGGCGCCGGCTCCAGTAGCCCGGCTAGCGATGAGCAGCCGGACAGCTGGCAGCGCCACGTCGAGGCCTTGCGCCAGGCCGGCATCCCCGAACCCGGTTCGGCAGTCCACGGCCGCAAGCCAGCGACCGTGGCCGACGAGCAGGCGCTGTACGACGTTGCGCCGTCCTTCGTGGAACTGCTGCCCTGGGTGGAGTTCTTGCCCGGGTCGAAATCGATGCTCCTGGAGGATGGCCAATCGGTGGCGGCGTTCTACGAACTGGTGCCGCTGGGCACCGAAGGCCGGGAACCCGGCTGGCTCGCGCATGCCCGCGACGCCCTGGAAAACGCGCTTCAGGACAGTTTCGATGAACTGGACGAGAACCCGTGGGTGCTCCAGCTCTATGCCCAGGACGAACCGAGCTTCGACCAGTACATGCAGACCTTGCGCGATTACGTGCAGCCACGTGCGCGCGGCTCGGCGTTCACCGAGTTCTACTTGCGCTTCTTCGGCCACCACCTGCGCGCTGTGGCCAAGCCCGGCGGCCTGTTCGAGGACACGGTGGTTACGCGGCTGCGCTGGCGCGGGCAGACGCGGCGTGTGCGCATGGTGGTGTACCGCCGCGCGAGCGGACAGGGACAGGCAAACCGCCGCGGCCAGACACCCGAGCAGATGCTGGGCATCGTCTGCGACCGCCTATGCGGCGGCCTGGCGAACGCCGGCATCCAGGCCCGGCGCATGGTTGCAGCGGACGTTCACGACTGGCTGCTGCGATGGTTCAACCCGCGCCCCACGCTGCTCGGCCCTGGGGTGGAGGACCGGGAGCGCTTCTACGCGTTGGCGCGCTATCCGGACAGTACCGAGGAAAGCGAGGCCGGCGAGATCGAGTTGGCGAGCGGGCGGGATTTCAGCCAGCGGCTGTTCTTTGGGCAGCCGCGCTCGGACGTGGCGCAAGGGGCCTGGTACTTCGACGGCATGCCGCACCGCGTGCTGATCACCGACCGGCTGCGCATGCCGCCCGGCACCGGGCACCTGACCGGCGAGACCCGCAAGGGAGACGCGATCAACACGCTATTCGATCAGATGCCCGAGGACACCTTGATGTGTCTCACCATGGTGGCCACGCCGCAGGACGTCCTCGAATCGGACCTCAACCATCTGGCGAAGAAAGCTGTGGGCGAGACGCTGGCGTCGGAGCAGACGCTCAAGGACGTGCATGAAGCCCGCTCCCTGATCGGCAGCGCGCACAAGCTCTACCGGGGCACTCTGGCGTTCTACCTACGCGGGCGCGACGAGGCGGAACTGGATCGGCGCGGCCTGGACCTCGCGAACGTGATGCTCAACGCCGGCCTGCAGCCGGTGCGCGAGGACGACGAGGTGGCGCCGCTCAACAGCTACCTGCGCTGGCTGCCGTGCTGCTACAACCCCGGCAAGGACCGGCGCCGGTGGTACACGCAACTGATGTTCGCCCAGCACGCGGCGAACCTGTCGCCGGTGTGGGGCCGCGCCCAGGGCACGGGGCACCCCGGCATCACGATGTTCAATCGCGGAGGCGGCCCGATTACGTTTGACCCCTTGAACAGGTTGGATCGGCAGATGAATGCCCATCTGTTCCTGTTCGGTCCCACGGGCTCGGGCAAGAGCGCCACGCTCAACAACCTGCTGAACCAGGTCACCGCGATCTATCGGCCGCGCCTCTTCATCGTGGAAGCCGGCAACAGCTTCGGCTTGTTCAGCGACTTCGCCAGGCGCCTGGGGCTGACCGTGAACCGGGTCAAGCTGGCACCCGGCTCGGGCATCAGCCTGGCGCCGTTCGCCGACGCACGCCGGCTGATCGAAACGCCCAGCGACGTGCAGACGCTCGATGCCGATGCACTGGACGAAGACCTGCCACCGGATGCCTCGGCCATGGAGGCGGACGAGCAGCGCGACGTGCTGGGCGAGCTGGAGATCACGGCACGGCTGATGATCACGGGCGGCGAAGACAAGGAAGAAGCGCGGATGACGCGGGCCGACCGCTCGCTGATCCGCCAGTGCATCCTCGACGCGGCCGAACATTGCGTGGCAGAGAAGCGCACTGTGCTCACGCGCGATGTGCGCAATGCGCTGCGCACCCGCGGCCAGGACCCGACGTTGCCCGAGATGCGGCGCGTGCGGCTGCTGGAGATGGCGGACGCGATGGACATGTTCTGCCAAGGCACGGACGGCGAGATGTTCGACCGCGACGGCACGCCGTGGCCCGAGGCCGACATCACGCTGGTCGATCTGGCGACCTACGCCCGCGAGGGCTACAACGCGCAGCTCTCGATCGCGTACATCAGCCTCATCAGCACGGTGAACAACATCGCGGAGCGTGACCAGTATCTCGGCCGCCCGATCATCAACGTGACCGACGAAGGCCACGTGATCACCAAGAACCCGCTGCTCGCGCCGTATACCGTGAAAATTACAAAAATGTGGCGCAAGCTGGGGGCCTGGTACTGGCTAGCTACACAAAATATTGACGACCTACCGCGCGCCGCGGAGCCGATGCTCAACATGATCGAGTGGTGGATCTGCCTGTCGATGCCCCCCGATGAAGTGGAGAAGATCGCGCGGTTCCGCGAACTGAGCCAAGCGCAGAAAGCGCTGATGCTCTCGGCACGCAAGGAAGCGGGCAAGTTCACCGAGGGCGTCATCCTCTCCAAGAGCATGGAGGTGCTCTTCCGCGCCGTGCCGCCGAGCCTGTATCTCGCGCTCGCGCAGACCGAACCCGAAGAGAAGGCCGAGCGCTACCAGCTCATGCAGCAGCACGGCGTCAGCGAGTTGGATGCCGCCTTCAAGGTGGCCGAGAAGATCGACCGGGCACGCGGCATCGAGTCGCCGGCCCTGGACCTGCCCTGAATCTGCCGTACACCGGAGAACGCCATGGAACAGAAACGCCCATCCATTCCGATGCAGGTCCAGGCGTTCCGTCGTCGGCGCTGGCAGTTCCGCTGGCCCTGGGCATTGGCCGCGGTGCTGGTTGCGCTGCTGCTGATCTGGCTCGTGTCACGTTCGCCAGGCGGGTCCACACCTCAGACTTCGGCGCCAGTCAGCGACACGCAGGTGGCTGGGCCTCCGTGGCAGATGGGCAATCCGGAAGGGCGTTTCACGCTGACGCTCTACGCGGACCTCGAATGCCCGTTCTGCCGGTCCTATTTTCCAGTGCTCAAGCGTTGGGTGGCCGGCAATGCGGACGTGACCTTGCAATGGCACCACCTGCCGTTGGCCGCGCATGAGCCAGCCGCGTCCGCCGAAGCGCGCCTGGCGGAATGCGCGGGCGAAGCCGGCAGCCATGCCGCCTTTTGGCAGGCCGTCGAATGGGTCTATGCCCACACGCGGAGCGACGGCCAGGGCTTGCCTGAAGGGCTGCGCTACCCCGACCTCACTCCAGCGATCGAGCAGTGTCTGGCGAGCGAGCGGCCCGATGCACCGATCCGCGCCCAGACGGCGGAAGCCACGAACAGCGGCGTGATCGCCACGCCATCGCTGCGGCTGCACGATCGCGAAACCGGCAAGGCGATCCTGCTGCAGGGCCCGATCGAGGGCGATGCCTTGCTGTCGGCCATGGACATGCTCGCGGCCGGCGATCCCGCCGCCATACCCACATCGGAAATGCCTGCCGACGTCGTCGGCGACATGCCCAGGTAGCCCCGGTCTTCAAGGCTACGGCGCAGTCCGCTGCGCTGACCGCAACCCGTTCGCCTCGCATCCTGGCCGCGAACGATCACCGCCACCGCGGTGATGGATGCACCTTGTTCGTTCCCCAGGAGGGCTTGCCCTCCCCGGGCGCGCGCCCTCCGATCTCACCATTTGGAGGTTCGCCATGTCTTTCGTCGTCAATGACTCCTGCCTGGAGTCGCTTTCCGCCATCGCTGCCCAGCACGAGGACTGGATCATCCAGCAAGCCATTGCGCTGCTGGAGAAGCGGGTTTTCAAAGCGGGTCCGAAACTCCTCGACCCCACGGCCGTGCGCGACTACCTGCGCGTGAAGCTGGTGGCCGAGCCCAACGAAATATTCGTCGCTGTGTTCCTGGACAGCATGCACCAGGTACTGGCCTACGAGCCGCTGTTCAGGGGCACGATCAACGCGACTTCGGTCTATCCGCGTGTCGTTGTGCAGCGTGTTCTGCAGTTGAATGCGGCCGCGGTGGTCTTCGCGCACCAGCACCCCTCGGGCATTTCCGAGCCGTCGAGCGCGGATCGCATGCTGACCCAGCAACTGCAGGCCGCGCTGGCGCTCATCGATGTGCGGGTACTGGACCACATCATCGTCGGCCAGGGTGCCCCGTTCTCCTTTGCGGAGTCCGGCCTGCTGTAAGGGTTGTACTGCTTCGTTGATCAGCGCGGAGGCTTCGGCCTCCGCATTTTTCTGCGCGGCGACACAAGCAGGTATGCGGGGTGGCCGCGATGCGCATTGTTTGTTGGGGCCGCATGGGGTTCGGCGTTTGACTATGGCCCTGATCAACTTCCGGGGTGCAAGACATGCCAGGAGCTTTTACCCGGTTCGCACCAGGCTGGCGAACCCTTGGCCTGGCCATCGTGCTGCCGGCGTCGTTCGCGGCATTCAGCCCGGCCGCGTTCGCCGCCGACGTGGTGGTCGTCACCGACAGCCGCCACCCGGTCAAGACCATGGGCGGCGAGCGGCTGATCGAGCTGGACCGGGCATCCGGGCTCGAAGCAGAGCTTTCCGCAGATCTGCCAGCCGACCCCGAGCGCGCAGCAGCCATCGTCCGGCAACGCCTGAACCAAGGCGGCACCGACCTTCAGCGCCGCATTGGCACCGCCTACCAGGGCATCACCGACGCATGGAGTTTGGGTGTCACGACCATCCCGGCCGTCGTGGTGGACCAACGCTATGTGGTCTATGGCGAGCCTGACGTGGCCCGGGCCGTGTCCTGCATCGAGCAGCACCGGAGGAGGCAACCGTGACCTATCGCCCATTCGACCTGCTGCGCCGCCTGCGCGTCGCCGTGGCCTCGCTGCTGCTGGTCAGCGCCACGGGCAGCTACGCCCTGAACACCGTCACCATCGTGTCCTCCGTCATGTCGCCGGACTGCCTGGAGTACCGGGTGGTGGGCATCTGCTACTGGCTGTATTGCACCTATGGCGGCTGCTCGGTGCGCACGTCCACCAAGGTCCGGCACTACGTCCCCGATGCGGTCGTCTCCAGCTACAGCAACACCGGAGAGAACCCCTGGGTCGAAGTGCGAGCGATGAGCATGCCGAACGCCTCGGCCCAGGCAGGCGGCGACGGCACCACCAACGAAGACCACGAAAACAACCTCGCCAAATTCAAGAACGCCGATGTCATCGGCCATCCCGGCGGCGAGGTGTTCAACCAGTTCGCCTCGTCCTCGGGCTATTTTTGCCAAGGCGCGGGAACGGCCTTCATGCCGTATCTGCTCAGCACCTTGGACACGCTGGCCTGGCGCTACAACGTGCCCGAGATGGCCTACCCGGAGGCGCTGATCCCGGGCCGGCGCGAGGTCGGTGCGCGCACCACGATGAACCTCTGGGGCAATGTCTATCCGCGCGGCGGCTTCCTGCACCAGACCGACGACCACAAATCCGGGGCGGTCGTGGCTCAGCGCGCCGGTGACGTCGTCACGCGGCGCGGGCAGTTGCACGTGTACCAGCCGCTGCTCGCCAACGCGCGTGATGGCTACTGGCCGGCCGGCGCGCTGATGGAAGGTGATGCCTCGACCGGCAAGTGGCAGGAACTGACGCCGCGCCTGTCGAACACCTGCGTGGTGTTCCCCCACAGCGGCACGCTGACCCAAGCCCAGCAAGGCGACTACGCGTGGGCGCTGTGGCGTCCGTATGCGTGCTGCGAACGCCGGGGCCAGGTGTTCCTCGGCAGCGTCGATTTCCTCTGAGGTGCCACGATGAAGCGTCCTGAACCGAAGAACCTGTCCACCAAGGCGTGCCGCCTGCTGCGCCCGACGGCACTGGCCGGCACGCTCGCCCTGGTCTGCGGCCTGGCGTGGGCACAGGTCGGATACCAGAACAGCGGCCCCGTCATTGGCGATGACGTCATGTACTCGATCGGCGGCGGCAGCGCGGTGTCCATGGGCCGCGCGGCCGGCATGCGCTCCATCGGGGTCGGTGTGGGGTGGAACAGCAACCTGATCTGCGGCGACATGAGCATCCAGACCACGCTGCGCAATCAGCTCAACGGCATCACGAACGGCTTTCAGCAGATCATGAGCAACGTAATCCAGAGCGCCACCAGCGCGGTAGCGTCCCTGCCGGCGCTGATCATTCAGCGCGCCGATCCGGGCCTGTACAACCTGCTGACCAACGGCGTGCTGCAGGCGCGGCTGGACTTCGACCGCTCCAAGCTGACGTGCCGCGCCATGGCGGAGAAGATGGCCGAGACAGCGGGTGGCCAGCTTGGCTGGAGCCAGATGGCCGAAGGCATGGCCTTGCGTGACGCGGTTGGCAGCAACGATGCCGTGTCGGCCGTCGAGCAGGCCGAGACGCGCCGCGGCAACGACGGCGTGCCCTGGGTGGGTGGCAGCAATGCTGGTGGCGCAGGCCAGTCCGCCATCCGGGTGGTCGGCGACGTCACCCGCGCGGGCTACAACCTGGTCAACGGTCGTGGCGTGACGGACACATCCTCCATCGCGTCCGCCAGTTGTGCGAGCCTGTCCTGCCAGACCTGGACGTCGCCGCAGCAGGCGACCGAATGGGCCACGCGGGTCCTCGGAGAGCAGGTGCAGCGCACCTGCGACTCCTGCACCAAGACCGAGACGGTGCCCGGCGTCGGGCTGACGCCGCTGATCCAGGAAGAGTACGAGGCGAAGCTGGAGGTCCTTCAGGAGCTGGTTTCCGGCACGCGCACTACCACCTTTGAGAACCTGCGCGAGGCTGGCAGCACGTCGCTGCCAATCACGCGTGGCGTGATCGAGGCGCTGCGCGACGAGCCGGACCAGGACCTTCTGGCGCGGCGCCTCGCGTCGGAGGTGGCGCTGTCGTCGGTGCTGGAAAAAGCGCTGCTGCTCCAGCGCACGCTGCTCACGGGCAAGAAGGAGCCCAACGTCGCAGCCAACGAACTCGCGGTCAAGGCCGTGAACCACGAGAGCGACACGCTCGACCGGGAGATCCGCAACCTGAAGACGGAGCTGGAGCTTCGGCGCGAGCTGGCAAACAACTCACCGATGGCCATCATCCAGCGGCACGGTACGCGCGCGGCAGGCTCGCGCGGCATCTACGAGGGTGATCCGGTACCCGACCGCCTCGACCAGTTGCAGAAGGGCAATCCAGGAGCCAGGCCATGAGCGCGGCGCGCATGACTTGGCGCCCCTTGCGCTGGCTGTTCAGCCGGCGCGCGGCGAAGGCGCTGCTGTGGACGGTGCTGATCGTTGCCGCCGCGGTCGCGGCCAACATCGCCGGCATCTACCTGGTCGGCAGCGTTGCCGGCTGGGAGCGGTGGCTCGCCGCCGCTGCGGGTTACTTATTCGTGTGGCGGCTGTGTCTATACGGGGCGACGGTGTACGGGTGGATCTGGATGCGCCGCCGGCTGCTGGTACGTGAGGACGACGCCCAGGCGCGGCACCGCCTGGTGCGCACCGAGATCGCAGGCGTCGTCGCCATCGTGGCGCTGGAAGCCAGCCTGTTGATGCAGGGCTGAGAGGAGATTCGGGCCATGACTCTGTTCACGACCGACTACCTGGAGTATTACCTTACGCTGGTGTCCTGGATCGTCAACAACGGCATCTGGGCCGTGCTGGTATCCAGCGGCGTCTTCGCGCTGCCTTTCGTGGCGATCATCGTGCAGGAGTGGTTGAAGGCCCGTGCAGAAGGCGCCGACGAGGGCAATAAAGGCGTGCTGAGCGCCGCCCGCATCGAGAACCGGGTCTTCGTCGCCATCGTGGTGGTGATGTTCGCGGGCATCCCGTTCATCGACGTGGACCTCAACACCATCCAGTACGACAGCTCGCGCTCGGCGCAATGCCAGGTCAGTGTGCCGCAGCCCTCGAATACCGGCTGGTCGCAATCTTTCAGCACCATCAACAACCAGTCGGCGAAGGTGCCGGTGTGGTGGGCGTTCATGCACGCGCTCTCGCGCGCCGTCACGGGCGCTTCAGTGGCAGCGATCCCGTGCGGCACGGACCTGCGGCAGATGCGCATGGAGATCGACGCGACTCGCATTGACGACCCAGTGTTGGCTCAGGAAGTAGCGGATTTCTCGCGGGATTGCTATGGGGCTGCGCGGGCGAAATTGTTCATGCAGCGGCCTCAACTCGATGAGCAGCAGCTGCACGACGTAACCTGGATCGGCTCACGCTTCTTCACGGACACGAACGGCTACTACGACACATACCGTTCCAGCACCCCGCGCGAGGACTGGCCCTATGACAGCACGCGCGACGCAGGGCTTGCGCAGGTGGCCAGCGGCGGCGGCTATCCGACCTGCAGGCAATGGTGGGCCGATGGCAGCAATGGACTGCGGGCACGCTTGCTGGGTCAGGTGGACCCGAGCCTGCTCAATCGCCTGGCGGGCTGGGCTGGCTTCCTGAGCCGTGCCGAGGTGGACGATTCGGTGATCCGCGCGATCGCGTCACCGCGACAGCAGAAGCTGAACCAAGGCAGCGTCTATACGGACTACGGTGGCCAGATCGAAATGACCGACCCAAACATCATCACCCGGGCGGCGGCCGACGTAGGACTGGCGGTAGGCTCGCTGGGCTACTTCCCCTCCATGGATGCAATGCGCCAGGCTCTTCCGATGGTGCTGGCGCTCTTGAAGATGGCGCTGGTTGTCTGCATTCCGGTGGTGCTCATGGTTAGCACCTACAACCTGAAAACACTCGTGACGGTCAGCGTGGTGCAGTTTGCGCTGTTCTTCGTGGATTTCTGGTTCCAACTCGCGCGCTGGATCGACAGCACCATTCTGGACGCGCTCTACGGATGGGGCTGGGGATGGAACCGGCCGCATACGAATTTCGATCCGGTCATGGGCCTCAACAATGCCTTCGGAGACATGCTGTTGAATTTCGTCATGGCGACGATGTTCATCGTGCTGCCCTTGTTCTGGGTAACCGCCTTGGGATGGGCGGGCTACGCCGTGGGGGGCATGTTGCAAGGGCTTGCTGCTGGTACGGCAGGCGCCAAAGCGGCCGGCGGCAAAGCCGCCGACATGGCCTTTGGCGGCGCTATGAAGTGGGCATCGACACCCAGCAAGAGGAAGTAGTGCCTTGCTTCTTCGCTAGGTCTCATCAGATGGATCATGTGAATCTATCCGATACTCATCGTGGGTATAGAGGCCAAAACCGGCGTGCCCGTGCCGCCACTCTGGTTCGGGCGGCTCCCATTCGACGGTATCGTGCCCCCGGGCCACAAACACCAGCGCGACCAGCAGCAACGCCAGCCAGAAAGCAACGTAGAGCAGCAGCCCCAGGACAGCCAGTTTGCCGGCCCACAGCAGCGCGGCGGCGGCAGCCAACGGCACACCCTTGGACACCAACCAGTTCGACGCCCGACGTTCGCTGCGCGCATAGGCGCGCCACCCGCGGCCAAGGGCGCGGCCGAGGCGTTCCGCAGTGCTGATGCGGGTCGTGGTGCTCATGGTCGTCTCCTGCTACTGAGGGATGCCTATTCCAATTTGGTCCATTTCATTCTGCTGCGGGCTTCAAAGTGCTTCATGACGCTTCGTCATCCGGTTCCACCGGGCCGGGGTCAGGCTCCACGTCGACGCGATACGTGGCAACGAAGTGCGGCCAGTCCACATGGTCCACCAGGTCGATGTCATCGACAACGCCTACCTTTGCTGCCGCACGCTCGAACAGGGCGATGCTCTTGGCGGGATAGTTGTTGCGCGACGGATAGAGCACCCCGTCGAACAGCGCTTGGCCGTCGTCTCCGAGAATTGCATGCACCTGGGCGGACACTTGCTGCGTGTGCGTGTAGTCGCGGCTGGCCAACTGCTCCAGGTTCAGGCCGAAGTAGCCCGCCATGACGCCCGGCGCCGTGAGGTCGGCCAAGAGCACATCGTCCATCACGCCTACTGCGCGCACCATCCGGGCCTGGACTTCTTTCAGCGCGATCGAGCGCTTCGTGTCCGCAAGCCACTGGTGCTTATGAAACACCGACTCCATCAGCGCCGTGGGCAGGTCGCGCCCCAGGTAGAGCACGCCGTAGGCCCGCGCCGGGTCATCGTAGCGATTGGTGCTGCTGCGGCCATAGTACAGCGGGCTGCCCCGATAGACGACGCGGCTCACATGCTGGAGCAGTTCACCGGCATCGATCAGGAACGAAGGCAGCTCGTGGCTCATGGCGATCTCGCTTCAATGCACCTGAACGCCCAGTACGTTGAACACGGCATCGGCCACGTCATCGATCGTGCTGTGCGTCACCGCATCCACCGGCGAGCGGCCGCCCAAGCCTTCGAGCGGTTCGGACAGCGCGCGGTAGATCGTCCAGGGGTCGATGCCCTCGACCTCCTGAAGCACGGTTTGGGTCAACTGCTGCTTTACCGGGTCGAGCTGCCAGTCGGGCAGCTTCTGACCGCGCGGCCCCACGTTCAGCGCCAACAGCCGACGGGCGAGGATGTCCTTGTAGATCTGCTGGCGCGACTTGTCCGCCAGCTTGGCGAACTCCGCGGGCGGCAGGTTGTGCGGCTGGTTGAAGGCCTCCAGCAGCACGGCGCGGCCACGCTGGACGTCGGTTTCAGTCGGTGCCCAACTCGTGTCGGCACGCAGCGCGGCCGCTTTGCGCTCCAGGGCATGCTCCACCGTTTCGCCTGCGAGGTTAGCGGGCAGTTTCACCGCTTCCACGCGCTCGTGAACGAACGCCTGCAACTCGGCCGCGAATGCCGTGGCGTCCCGGATTTCAACGGTATCCGCGAAACGGCGCACGTCCTCCACGGTGACGCGCGGAAGACGATCGGCAATGAATTCAATGGCGGTGGGCATGGTCATCTCCCAAGCAGGTTTGAGACAAGATTCACTCTAGTCGCGTTTGTCGCGTTTGTCAACTTGGACGCCTAGGGGCAACCTACCTGGCGGAAGCAGCATCTCCGCAGCATAGGCCGAGGCCATCACCTGGTCGCCGTCCAATCCATTCGAGCAGATTCCACATTGGCGCTGGAGCCGCAACCCAGGCCCCGCTATACCGAAACGGTTAAAGGCCAAAGGGCCGAAACGGCAAGGGAATGGGGTGCAAGGGGAAAGGCCCTACCTCGAAAAGGCGAAAAGGCCTCCCGGTCGGCCCGTCATCAGGACATCGACATGCTCTCCCTGTTCCAGCGAAAACGGCCCCCGGTCGCTGCCGCGCCGTCGCCAGCACCCGCCACCGACCTCCCGAAAGGGTTGATGCGGCCGGAGTCGGCCGCATCGTTGCTCGCCACCCCGCGCCGGCAGAAGCTGCTGGAACACATCTGGCAGCGCACCTCGCTTTCGCGCAAGCAGTTCGCCTCCCTGTACCGCGCGCCGCTGGAGCGCTACGCCGAGCTGGTCCAGGCCTTCCCGGCTTCCGAAGCGCATCACCATGCCTACCCGGGCGGCATGCTCGACCATGGCCTCGAAATCGTCGCCTACAGCCTAAAGCTGCGGCAGTCCCATCTGCTGCCCATCGGGGCCAGCCCCGAAGACCAGGCGGCGCAGGCCGAAGCCTGGACTGCGGCCGTCGCCTATGCCGCACTGCTCCATGACATCGGCAAGGTGGCCGTCGATCTGCACGTCGAGCTGGCCGACGGCAGCACCTGGCACCCATGGCACGGCCCGCTGCGCCAACCGTACCGCTTCCGCTACCGTGACGATCGCGAGTACCGGCTCCACAGCGCCGCGACAGGCTTGCTGTACCAGCAATTGCTCAATCGCGATCTGCTGGACTGGCTCAGTGGCTATCCATCCTTGTGGGCGCCGCTGCTCTACGTCTTGGCTGGGCAGTACGAGCACGCCGGGGTTCTGGGCGAGCTTGTCGTGCAGGCCGACCGCGCCTCCGTCGCCCAGGAGCTGGGCGGCGATCCCGCGCGCGCCATGGCCGCGCCCAAGCACTCGCTCCAACGCAAGCTGGTCAACGGGCTGCGCTACCTGCTCAAGGAAGAGCTGAAACTGAACCAGCCGGAGGCCTCCGATGGCTGGCTCACCGAGGACGCGCTGTGGCTGGTGAGCAAGACAGTCTCGGACAAGCTGCGCGCGCACCTGCTGTCCCAGGGGGTCGATGGCATCCCCGCGAACAACACGGCCGTGTTCAACGTGCTACAGGATCATGCCATGTTGCAGCCCACCGCCTCCGGCAAGGCCATCTGGCGCGCAACTATTACCAGTGAGAGTGGCTGGTCCCATGCCTTCACGCTCCTGCGCCTGGCCCCGGCGCTGATCTGGGAGCCCTCGGAGCGACCCAGCCCATTTGCGGGAACCGTGACCGTGGACAACGCCGGCGAGGCCGAGGACGGGCCGCGCCCGTCCGCACCCGACGCTGCATTGCTACCTGGAGCAGCGGTGGCAACGGAGAAGGAGCCCGCAGCAAGCAGCCGTCCAGATCAGTCGGGCGGAAGTCACGCCATACCTCCCAGCACGCAGCGCAATCCGGCCGACCCACTGGAAAGCATGCTGGCGATGTTCGAGACAACGCCTGAGCCGGAGCAGTCCGTCGAAGCCCCGCCAGAGGGTGCCGACGATGCAGCGGTGCCGCTCGACCCTCCCGCATCGGCCCCAGGTCCTTCGGCGCCGACCGCCGCGCCTGCGCCGCACGATTTCGCCTCATTTACCGGGCGGCCATCGGGCGAGCATTTCATGGCCTGGCTGAAACAGGCCGTCCAGACCCGCAAGCTCATCATCAATGACGCCAAGGCCCTGGTACATACCGTGTCCGACACGGTTTACCTGATCAGCCCTGGTGTTTTCCAGCGCTACGCACAAGAGCATCCAACCATTGGGCCGCTTGCGAAGGACGCGGCCCTGCAGGACTGGCAGTGGGTGCAGAAGCGCTTTGAAAAACTCGGACTCCACAGGAAACAGCCATCGGGTCTGAACATCAGGACGTGCGAGGTCATGGGACCGCGCAAAACGCGCCAGGTGCATGGCTATTTGCTCGAAGACCCATCGCACATATTCGATGCCGTTCCACCGAACAATCCTTATCTGTCGCTCAAATAGCCGACTAAGAGGGGAAGTGCCACACGTTCTGTTTGAACGGGTGGCAAGCTTCAGTCGATCCGAAGAGGCTCGAACGACTTGACGAGTTGGTCCACCGCCTTGACCTGCCGCAGCAGCGGTTCGAGCGTGTCCAGTGGCAGAGCGCTGGGTCCGTCACAACGTGCATGCGCCGGGTCGGCGTGTGCTTCGAGGAACAAACCGCCAATGCCGACCGCCATGCCGGCCCGCGCGAGTTCGGGCAACTGTTGGCGACGCCCACCCGAAGCCAACGCATCCGCTTCTCGCCGCTGCAGGCTATGGGTTACGTCGAACACCAGTGGCAGGCCACTGCTGGCAACGCTCATTTCGCGGAAGCCCAACATGTCCACGACGAGATTGTCGTAGCCGAACTGCGTGCCACGCTCGCACAGCAGGACGCGCGGGTTGCCAGCCTCGTGCAGTTTGTGGACGACATGCCTGATCTGGCCCGGGCTGAGGAACTGCGGCTTCTTGACATTCACTACCCGACCGGTGCGGGCAATGGCGGCCACCAGATCGGTCTGCCGGGCCAGGAAGGCCGGAACTTGCAGTACGTCGGCAACGGCAGCGACCTGCATGGCCTGCTCAACCTCATGCACGTCGGTCAAGACTGGGCATCCGAACCGCGACTTGACCGCATCGAGGACCCGCAGCCCTTCCTCCAGGCCGACACCTCGGAAAGAATGGATCGACGAGCGATTGGCCTTGTCGAACGACGCCTTGAAAACGAAGGGTATCCCCAGCTTGCGCGTCACCTCCGCGAAGTGCTCAGCCGCAGCCAGGGTCGTATCGAGATCCTCGATGACGTTGATGCCGCCGAACAGCACGAACGGCAGGTCGTTGGCGACTGTGATGCCCTCGGAAATGGCGACGTGCAGGGAGGTGGCTGATGATGTCGATCGCATAAAAATTCCTCTCGTGATGTCAACGACCGCAGGCGAAAGCGCCGAGCGTCGTCGGCGAAGAATGCCTCACGGTCTTGAGCTTTGCGTGCAGACGCGTCCACAACAGCGCTTACAGGGTCCGACCGGGGTCCGCACCGGCGACTCCGCCCGTGACCACGGTCTTCCTTCAGCGGCTCACTGAAGACCGAGCGCCTTCATCAGCCTCGGCTTCTGGCTCGCGAAGGTGCCATAGAAGACCTCGTCGCCGACGATCGTGATCGGGGCCACGCGCACGCCGGTTCGTGACTTGGCCTCCGCGGAAATCTTCGGGTCGGTCAGGTCGCGCTCTTCAAACGCGATGCCCTGCTGGGACAACCACTCCTTTAGTGCCCGGCAGTCCGGGCAAGTTGGAGTGCTATAGATGAGGATGCGCGGGGTGTTGGCTTGGTTCATGGTCGTGCCTTCACTTGCCCCGAGCGACAAGCCAACTCTTCATCATGGCGATCTCGCCTTCCTGCGCGGAGATGACCTCCTGAGCCAACTTGCGGACCTCCGGGTTCTTGCCGTACTGCAGCGCCACCTTGGCCATGTCGATCGCACCCTGGTGGTGCGGGATCATGCCGCGCATGAAGTCCACATCGGCGTCGCCGCTGAAGTCGATCATCATGTCCGCATGCATGCGGTCGTTGCCGGCACGGTAGGCGGCCGTCGAGGCATCGCCCGAGCTGCCGGCCGCCGCCTGCTGGCCGTTGTCGCCCAGCCACTTGTTCATCATGGCGATCTCGCCTTCCTGCACGGTGATGACCTCCTGGGCCAGCTTGTGAACCTCCGGGTCCTTGCCGTACTGCAGCGCCACCTTGGCCATGTCGATCGCGCCCTGGTGGTGCGGGATCATGCCACGCATGAAATCGACGTCGGCGTTGCCAGTGAACTGCGCTCCCATCCCGGCGTGCATCTGGTCGTTCACGGCGCGATACGCGGTCGTGGAAGGACTGTCATTGGCCGAGGCGCTGGAGGGCATCGCGTGCCCTTGGTGACCTCCGCCCGCACTGGCCTGCATCGCTTCACCCGACGGGACGACCACCTTCTTCTGGACGGCCATCAGGCCGGCGGCGACCACGACGGCGCCCGCAATGAACAAGAGGCTGAACTTGTTGACCTTCATGAAAAAACTCCTTGAATGAGGTTGATGGGTTCACTGTAGGGCCTCCCATTGTTGGAAGGTCAAGCCCTTATTTCGCCCGTCACTTGGCGCTGCACGGCGGTGTGCCCATGCCCATTTCAGTTGCAAGTAATTCTCAACAAAGGTAGGATGTTAGGACGTTAATAGCGAGAGTCCAGGATCATGTCCCAGCAACCGAAAGTTCACGACACCAGCGATTTCCCCATCGTCCGCTTCGACGGCGCAAGCATCTACAACGGATACAGCAGCGCCTGGTGCGCGGAAATGGATGAACTCGTCGCCTGCGGAAAGCCCTTCGTGCTTATCTACGTCGCGGGAGGGCCAGAAGAGACTCTCGACGATCGCGCTCAGCGCGGCGTCTGGCTGAAGACTCACAAGGAGACGCTTGGCGGCACATTGCTCGCGCTCATCCACGTCGAACCGGATTCGGATAAGCGAGCCCAGTTGGAGGCCATGCTGCCAAAGCTCGTCCAGGCTTTCGGTACACCGCAGTCCACCCGGGCCACCCACGCCGATGCCGAGGCGCTGGCCCGGTATGTCCTGGCGGGTGGTCGCGTCGAAGATTCGATATGAACAGCACCGTCCGGTCGCTGTAGCGCACCAAGGGCCTATCCATGAGGACCGGCTACCGCGTGCTCTCCGGGAAACAACCCGCGTTCCGATCAACGGGGCCGGCGACCGGCTGCTCGATGGAAAGCGGCATTGCCAGCGCGGGAGTCGCGCTCGGATCAACCCGATTTCTCAAGTGCCGCAATCAGCGGAGCGACCACGTTCCGCACAGCCGCCGCAGCTGCTTCTCCATCCTGGCGCTCGATAGCATCCACGATCGCCTCATGGGTCGCGAGACCCGGCTCGGGCAGTTCCTTGTCCTTCAGCGCAGTCAGCGTGTTCATGCGGACCGAGTTCGCGAAGTAGCGGTACAGCTCAGCCAGCGCGCCGTTGCCGCACATCCCGGCGATCGCGCAGTGGAAAGCCGTATCGGCCTCGGCAAAGGCCGCGCTCGATGCGTGTTGCTCCTGCTCGCCGCGGGCCTTCAACAGTCGGCGCAGCAGCCCAACGTCCGCCTTGGACCGATGCACCGCGGCCAACCTGGCCGCCTCGGTTTCCAGCATGCAGCGCAACGCGAAGTGCTCTCGCAAGCCGGAACGCCCGACACGGCGCATGACCTCGGCCGGATCGATATTGGTTCGCACGTAGGTGCCATCACCCTGGCGGACTTCCAGGACCTGGCCGTGCGAGAGCACGCGAATGGCTTCCCGCACCGTGTTGCGGCCAACCTCCAGCATCTCGGCCAGTTCCTGCTCCCTGGGGATGCGCTCGCCGACCTTCCAGGCGCCTCCCTCGATCTGGCCGCGGATCAGCTCAATCGTCGAATCGACGAGCGAACGCCGCGGCGCCTGTGGGAGTGTGAAGCGGTTATTCATCGCGGTTCTCAAATGACGTAGAGACGGGAGCCCATCGGACCTCGATTGTAGCAACTCAGGCCTTATACATAGGATGATTCTATGTATTTGACAAAAGAGCAATTGCCGACGGCCTGTGCTTCGTTGCGCGCGACATGCGATTTTCCACCACGCCCGTGCGAGCGGGATTTTTTTCAACACCTTTTGGAGTATTTCGACCATGAACAACATGCAGCACGCCCTGTCATTCAGGCCCCTTCGTTCTTCAGACGGCTTGCGCTGCCGTCCGGTGCAGGCTTTGGGAGCGATATTCCTCGGGCTGGCTTCACTCGCCTATAGCGTCACGTCGCAGGCGGCAGATGAGCCAGAGAACGTGAAGGTGGTCCGGCAATACCTTGACGCCTGGAATGGCGGGCGAACCGACGCGATGGAAAAAGTGCTCGATTCCAACGTCGTCTATTTCAATACCAGCAATGAAGCGTCCCGCACTGGGCCTCAAGCCATTACCGAAGTCTCGCAGTTTCTGATGAAAATCCTGCCCGACCGAAAAATGAAAATCCGTTCGCAGCCGGTTGCCTCCGGCGATGGTGTGGCGATCGAGTGGGAATTCACCGCCACCAAGAACAGCAATGGCGGGACGTCGCCCTCCAGTTCGACCATCAGTTATTTCGGCGCGAGCTTCTTCCGTGTTTCGAACGGAAAGATTGTCTATGCCAGCGACTACTACAACCACAACACCATGCAGAAGCAGCTTCAGCAGTAACGTAAATCCGCAAACAGGAAATCACCGACATGTCCCGCTTCATCATGCACAAGCCCTCGGCGCCGCCAGCGCAGCGGTGAGGCAAGCGCTTTTCCTCAATCCAAGGTAATTGCGCTGGTGACTTGATGAATATCTGACACGCCGGTTATCGAGCCTTGTCTCGATGAAATAGAAATCCCGAATGAAACTACCAACCACGAAGCAGGAACTCCTTGACAAGGTTCGCGCCAGCCACCGAAAGCTCGGGGTAGAAGCTGCCACCATTCCCGCCAGCCACTACCGGCACACGGCCATGATCTGGCAGGAGCCGCGCCTGCATACCAACGCTGCGATGGTCCTGGTGGACGTCATCGTCTGGAACACGATGATCCTGCAGTTCGCGCATGATCGGACGCCTGGACCTTCGGCGTCCTTTTACTCGCCGAGTGCGATGGCGCAGCGGGCCGAGCGTCTTTCTGCCGGCTTCCAGCGCCGTTTCGCGGGCAGAGACCTTCGCGAGCTGGAAGCCATGCTCACGGAGGGACAGGACCGGGTGCTCGACTGCGTGGCGCACCATTCGAACGCCTCGCTTTTCGATCCCGCGTTGAGCCCGATGAAGACCCTCGGGCGCAAGATCCAGTTCTTCACCTCCACCGCCTACGACGACGCGCTGTCGAGGCTGCGCCAGTGGAAGCAGGTGCTGTAGCGGCCGAGGCGACCCACTGCGCGGAGCGCCTCTTGCACCGCTCCGATCAGACCGGAGCTGGCAGCGCCGGCTTTCGCGCGGCCTGCCACAGCAGCGGCACCAGGATCAGCGCCAGGGCCGGGAAGATCATCCAGTTGACCGCCTGCCAGCCCGAGCTGTGCAGGATCGATCCCGCGAGGAACGACACGGCCGCCGTGGCGGCGAAGACGAAGAAATCGTTCATGCCCTGCGCCTTGCTGCGCTCGGCCGGGGTGTGGCAATCGGTGACCATCGCCGTCGCGCCGATGAAGCTGAAGTTCCAGCCGATGCCCAGCAGCGCCAGCGAGCCCCAGAAGTGGGACAGGCCGAGCCCGCCCAGGGCCACCACCCCGGAGGCGGCGAGCAGCACCATGCCGACGGCGGTCACGCGCTCCTTGCCGTAGCGCACCATCAGTCGTCCTGTGAAAAAGCTCGGCCCGAACATCGCCAGCAGGTGCCACTGTATTCCTAGGGCGGCGTTGTCCACCGAATGCCCGTGGTTGACCATCGCCACCGGCGCGGCCGTCATCACGAACGCCATCACCCCATAGGACACCACGCCCGCAGCCACGGCCAGCAGATAGCGCGGCATCGCCAAGAGCTGCAGCACCGTCCGACCGCTATCGGCGACTGCTTCGGCCTGGGTCTGGCTCGGCGTGCGCAGCATCAGCAGGATCGGCAAGGCGATCAGCGGCAGCAGCGCCTGGCTGAGGAAGCTGCCAACGTAGGGCGTGCCCGCTACCGCATCGCGCGTGAAGATCACCAACTGCGGCCCGATGATGGCGCCCGCGAGACCGCCCACCATGACCCAGGAAATGGCCTTGGCCTTAAGCGCGTCCTCGGCGGTGACGGCGGCTGCGAAGCAGTAGCCCACAGCAGGAAATCGAACTATGAAACGAATAACCCCTTTCCTTCTGGTCGCAGTACTCGGGGGCACTGAAGCAGGCCAGCGTGTCTACTCATCGCGCATGAATTGCCTGACAACCTTTCAAATTTAGAGAAGATAAATTGAAGTTCTGACGGGAATTTCTCAGTAAAAGAATCCTATCTTTCTCGTCAACAGACTGAACGGCACCCCCTGAGTTTTTATGCATATATTCAAGATCGGCAAATTCTTTAATGATTCACCACAAAAAAGGCGGGAAGCCCATTGAGCGATCCCGCCATAGCAAAAAACTCAAACATGCTCACATCAGGAAACTTTACCCTGAAACGATCCCTTGAAATTTAAGCGCATAGTAATAATAAGATTTAGCCATTAGCCGAATCTTCCAAAGTTGGCGCACTGCTTGCTACGTTTTTAAGCGACTCCGCCATAGTGAAGTACGGAGACCACTGTTTTGCAAGTTGGTCAACCGTAAGTCCTGCGGAGATAATATAGGTTGCAGCTGCAATAACCTCTCCAGCAGATTCGCCTACCATATGAATACCCAGAATCCTTCCTGTCTCACGCTCGGATATCATCTTGATTATCCCTTTGTCGTGACGACTTACAATAGCACGTAGAACAAAGGAAACCGGAATTTCACGAACATCATAGGCAATTTGGGCCGCCTCAGCCTGCATAGGAGTCATGCCGACAGCAGCCATCTCGGGCGACGTGAAAATGACGCGGGGCAAGGCGGTGTAGTCTAGGGACCGAGGCTCGTTGCCCAGAGCATTGCTCGCGGCCACGGTCCCCTGCGCACTAGCGACATACACTAATTGAGCCATACCAGTGACATCGCCCGCTGCCCAGATGCGAGGATTTGAGGTTCGCAGATGTTCGTCCACAATTATTTCGCCTCGATCGCCCCTGGACACATTGACAGCATCCAAGTTGAGTCCTTCAGTTGCCGGACGGCGCCCCGTCGCTATGAGAATCTTATGGGCGAAAATTTGCTGAGTACGTCCTTCGGCGACGACAGTTGCAAGCACCCCGCTCTCGTGTGGTACGACGTTTGTCAGATTGGCGCCAGTATGGAACATGATGCCCTCCGCTGACAGCGCCTGCTCCAGTGCCGCAGAAATCGCGGGATCCTCGAACGGTGCAATTCGAGGAGCTATCTCGACCACTTCAACCTTGCTGCCCAGTCGAGCGAACAATTGACCTTGCTCCAGACCGATCGCATTGCCGCCGACGACCAGCATGGACTCAGGCACCTGCTCAAGGGACATGGCCGAGCCGGAAGTGAGAAAGTCCACCTCACTGAGGCCAGGAATGGAAGGAATGAATGGCGCTGCCCCACTGGCGATCAGTACCTGCTTGGCGTACACCAGGTTTGTGTTTCCGTCTGAGTCCGCGACGACGAGCGCTACGATATCTGGCTCATCTGACGCTACAAAGGTCGCCTTGCCGCGAAATACCGCAATACCTGCATCCTTGGGTGCTTGTACATGGAAAGACTGCCGGAAGTGCCCGATCATTTGATCTTTATCTCTGACAAGCAAAGACAAGTCGACAGGCCCGGCCGAGGTCGCTATACCTGGGAACTTCCCATGCGCAGCAGACATGCGAGCAGAAGCCGCCGCAAGCAACGTCTTTGAAGGAACGCATCCTACATTGAGACAGGTCCCTCCTGCCAACCCCTGTTCGATCATGGCGACTGTTTTGTCGAGCCTACGTGCTTCGTTCGCTGCGGCTCTAGCCGCCGAACCGGAACCTATCGTGACTAGATCATAGATGACGGAGGGCTGTTGTGCGGAAGCCGCTGTTGTCGTGTTCATAAAAGAAGCCTCAAGGAAATTGCAAAGAAAGAGACAGATCGGTCTCCTTGAGGGATTGTAGACAACCCTGTCTCCTTGTGTCAACATGTCGCGTATGAATCCTCACAACGATGAATAACATCATGGACAAAAAAGAACAGTTAGTCGCAACTGCCTTTAACCTTTTTTATAAGTACGGCATTCATGCTGTTGGCATCAATCGGGTACTTGAAGAGTCCGGCATTGCCAAGAAAACGCTATATAACCATTTCTCCAGCAAGGAAGATCTAATTGCTGCGACCGTCGAATATTGTGATCAGCAGTATTTCTCTTGGCTCGATTTGCGTTTGCACGAAGCGACGCCAGGTAGGGACGCCTTGTATGCCATGCTTGATGCTTTTGACGATCTGTTTCAGGGTCTCGATCAATCCAAGCCACTTTTCTTGGGTTGTTATTTCATTAATGTCAGCGCCGAATTCAGCAATCCGGATCATGATATACATAAGCTTTGCGCCCGAAACAAAGAGGCTATGCTGCGATGGATCACACACCACACTTCACTTGTCATAACGTCCAGAGAATCGATAGTTCAAATCTCTGAAACAATTGCTATGTTGCTTGAAGGGGCGATTATTCAGGCTCACGTTCTTGGAGATCTGCACGCTGCTCGCAAAGCCAAAGCCGTGGTTAAACTGCTTCTTGATAAATCTAACTAACTAACTAACTAACTAAATTCATCTGTCCATACAACTCTTTGACCATCAATAAAGGTGGAACGGCAAAGTAGCTTTCCGAAGTTTCAGCAGTGGAGACAAGTCGTGTAGTGCCGGAACGGGCCACTTATCGGCTTCCAGTCCTCGATCAATGCCCCAAGTCAAGTCAGTTGCAACCGTACCGCCCCTGCCACAGCAGCGGCACCAGGATCAGCGCCAAGGCCGGGAAGATCATCCAGTTGACCGCTTGCCAGCCCGAGCTATGCAGGATCGAGCCCGCGAGGAACGACACGGCCGCCGTGGCGGCGAAGACGAAGAAGTCGTTCATGCCCTGCGCCTTGCTGCGCTCGGCCGGGGTGTGGCAATCGGTGACCACCGCCGTCGCGCCGATGAAGCTGAAGTTCCAGCCGATGCCCAGCAGCGCCAGCGAGCCCCAGAAGTGGGACAGGCCGAGCCCGCCCAGGGCCACCACCCCGGAGGCGGCGAGCAGCACCATGCCCACGGCGGTCACGCGCTCCTTGCCGTAGCGCACCATCAGCCGCCCAGTGAAGAAGCTCGGCCCGAACATCGCCAGCAGGTGCCACTGGATGCCCAGGGCGGCGTTGTCCACCGAATGCCCGTGGTTGACCATCGCCACCGGCGCGGCGGTCATCACGAACGCCATCACCCCATAGGACACCACGCCCGCGGCCACGGCCAGCGCGTAGCGCGGCATCGCCAGGAGCTGCAGCACCGTGCGGCCGCTGTCGGCGGCGGCTTCGGCCGGGGTCTGGCGCGGCGTGCGCAGCATCAGCAAGATCGGCAGGGCGATCAGCGGCAGCAGCGCCTGGCTGAGGAAGCTGCCGACGTAGGGCGTGCCCGCTACCGCGTCGCGCGTGAAGATCACCAACTGCGGCCCGATGATGGCACCCGCGAGACCCCCCACCATCACCCAGGAAATCGCCTTGGCCTTGAGCGCGTCCTCGGCGGTGTCGGCGGCTGCGAAGCGGTAGCTCTGCACATACGCGCCGTAGAAGCCCGCCAGGAAGGTGCCGGCGCAGAAGATCCAGAACGAGGCCAGCATGATGCCCAGCGCGGCGATCAGGCCCGAGGCCACGCCGAAGCCGACCCCGACCACGTATCCGTTGCGGCGGCCATGGCGCCGCATGATGAACGCCGCAGGCAAGGTGCCGATGGCAAGACCCAGGCCGAACAGGCTCACGGGCAAGGTGATCCAGGCCGAATTCTTGGCAAGCTGCTGGCCGACCAGCCCACCCAGCGACATCACGATGGGCGCGCTGGCGCCGCCGAGCGCCTGCGCGGCGGTGAGAACGCCGATGTTTCGGCGCGTGATGCTCTGGTCGGTCATGGGCGTCTTTCTTATTCGTTTGTCTGGCCGGAAATATTACACGCATGAATATATATTCAGTTATATGGACATGCGATGCTCACGAACCATCGCGAGCCGGTCCATCCTCGGAAGCCCCGGCGGAAGCAGCACCGTGCAGGGCCAATGCGAGCAGGTGCTCTTTCACCTGGATCAGTTGCTCCATGCGTTCCTCAACACAGGCGAGATGGCCTTGGACAGCCTGCCTTAGCAGCTCAGGTTCCAGGAACCCCTCATGTGCCCAACCCAGTAGGCGGCGCACGTCATCCAGGCCGATTCCCGAGGCACGGTAGTTGCGAATCAGGTGAAGCCGTTCGACATGGGCCGGGCCATAGCGCCGATAGTTGTTGCGTGACCGCTCCGGGGCTTGCAACAGGCCCTCCCGCTCGTAGAACCGAATGTTCTCCGGGGGGGTGCCCGTCAAGCGCGCAAGTTCACCGATCCTCATCCGGTTCTCCGTGCGCAACGATGGGGAACGCCGCCGTTGCGCATAGCCCTTATCCCGGCGACCGGGCGGATGGTTGCCCGGTGGCGCCCGATTGCACCGTGTGCTCAGTCCAGCCGCCACCCAGCGCCTTGTAGAGGTGGATGAGGTTGTTCAGCCGCGTCAGGCGCGTGCGCACCAGGGTCTGCTGCGCACCGTACTGTGTGCGTTGCGCATCGAGCAAGGTGAGGTTGTCGTCCACGCCTTCCTGGAAGCGTTGCTCGGCTAGTTGGTAGGCTTTCTGGCTAGCCGCTACCAGGAGCTGCTCCGAGCGGATCTGCTCATCAAGCGTGCGCTTGCCCGCCAAGCCGTCAGCCACCTCAGCAAAGGCCGCCTGGATAGACTTCTCGTAGTTGGCGATTTCGATCCTCTTTTGTACCTGTGCCACGTCCAGATTGGCTCGCAACGCGCCGCCGCGGAAGATGGGCAGCGTGATCTGCGGCAGGAAGCTCCAGGCCCGCGAGCCCGAATCGAACAGGCCGTCCAGCGAAGCGCTGGCCGTGCCCGCCGAGCCCGTGAGGCTAATCGTCGGGAAGAACGCGGCCCGCGCCGCGCCGATGTTGGCGTTGGCGCCGATCAGCATCTGCTCGGCGGCGCGGATGTCCGGCCGACGCGCGAGCAGTTCGGACGGCAGGCCGCTCGGCAGGTCGGTCGGCACGATGTCGTCCGGCAGCGCCACGGCCTCGTCAAGCTGCCGGGACAGCTCCGGCGTCAGCGGCTGGCCCAGCAGCAGCACCAGCGCGTTGCGGTCCTTGGCCGCCTGCCGCGTGTAGGCGGCGCGGTTGGCCTCGGCGGTGCGCAGCGCGATCTCCGCGCGGCGCAGGTCGAGCTGCGTGGAATTTCCCGCTTCCACCAGTTGGGTGGTCAGGTCATAGGAGCGCTTCTGTGTGGCGAGGGTGTCGCTCGTCAGGCGCAGCAGTTCCTGGTCGGCGCGCAGCGTGAGGTAGGCGCTGGCCACCTCGGACACCAGGCTCATCTGCGTGGCGATGCGGGTCTCGTCGAGGGCCAGGTAGGACGCCAGCGCCCGGTCGTTGAGGCTGCGGATGCGGCCCCACAGGTCCAGCTCCCAGGCGGCCGTCACCCCGGCCACGTCGTAGCGCCGGAGCACGTCGCTTTGCCCCGTGGTACTGAGGTCGGCCGGTACGCGCTCTGACGCGCCGCGGGCGGAAACGCCCAGGTTCGGCAGCATCTCGGCACGCTGGATACGGTACAGCGCCTGAGCCGCCTCCACGTTGAGCGCGGCTTTGTGCATGTCGCGGTTGTTCTCCAGTGAAATGCCGATCAACTGCTGCAGCAGCGGGTCGCGGAAGAAGTCCCGCCAGCCGATCTCGGCCGTGATCGCGTCGTCGGGCGTCGCGGCCGCCGGTTCCACATAGGCCGCGCCCAAGGGATAAGCCGTGTCGATCGGCGCTGCGGGCCGGTCATACTTCGGTGCCATGGAGCAGCCAGTCAACGCCGCCGCGAGGGCGAGCGGCGCCAGCGTCCTGGCGGGTCGTGTGAATGCGAAAGATGTTTTCATGTCGTATGTCCTCCTGGCCGTCATGCGTGCTGGTCGGTCATGCCGACACGGGCATGGCGCGCTTCGCGGCGCAGCGCCAGCTTGCGCACCACGACGTAGAACACCGGCGTCAGCACCAGGCCGAATACCGTCACGCCCAGCATGCCGGCGAACACCGCGATGCCCATGGCGTGGCGCATCTCGGCGCCCGCACTGCTGGCCAGCACCAGCGGCACCACGCCAGCGATGAAGGCGAACGACGTCATCAGGATCGGGCGCAGCCGCAAGCGCGCGGCTTCGAGCACGGCTGCCAGCGGATCGGCCCCTTCGCTTTCCTTCGCGCGGGCGAACTCCACGATCAGGATCGCGTTCTTGGCGGCCAGGCCGACCAGCACCACGAAACCGATCTGCGTGAAGATGTTGTTGTCCCCCCCAGAGAGCCAGACGCCGGCGATCGCCGAGAGCAGCGCCATGGGTGCAATCAGCAGCACAGCGAACGGCAGCGACCAACTGTTGTACTGGGCCGCCAGGAACAGGAAGGCGAGCAGCACCGCCAGCGCGAAGATATAGATAGCAGTATTGCCAACTCGCTTTTCCTGGAAAGTCAGGTCCGTCCATTCGTAGGTCATACCGTCCGGCAGCGATTCGCTCACGATCTTCTCAATCGCGGCGGTGGCCTGGCCGGATGAGTAGCCCGGCGCTGGCCCGCCGCTGATGTCGGCCGAGGGGAAGCCGTTGTAATGCATCACCCGGTCGGGGCCGGAACTGCGCTCGATGGTCGCGATCGCGCTCAGCGGGATCATGTCGCCCGCTGCATTGCGCACCTTGAGCATGCCTATGTCCTCAGCCTGCATGCGGAACTGCGCATCGGCTTGGGCCATTACCCGGTAGGTGCGACCGAAGCGGTTGAAGTCGTTGACGTAGAGAGAGCCAAGGTTGACCTGCAGGGTGTCGAACACCTCGGTCAGCGACACGCCCTGCGACTTGGCCTTCACCCGGTCGATGTCCACCTGCAACTGCGGCGCATTGGTCTGGAAGCTGGCGAGCATGTTCGCCAGCTCGGGCGCCTGCATGGCCTTGCCCATGATCTGGCCCTGTGCTTGTGCAAGCGCCTCGGGACCCAGGCCCGCCCGGTCCTCGATCTGCAGCTTAAAGCCGCCCATAGAACCCAGGCCCGGCACCGGCGGCGGCGGGAAGATGCCGACGAAGCCGTCCGGGATCTGGCTGAACTTGCCCATGAGCTTGCCCTGGATGGCGAAGGCCGACAGCGACGGGTCCTTGCGCTCATCGAAGGGCTTGAGCATGGCGAACATCAGCGCGGTGTTCGGCTGGTTCACCGGTCCATTGACCGACAGGCCCGGGAAGGCCACCACGCTCTCGACGCCCGGCTCAGCCAGTGCGATCTTGGTCATCTCCTTGACGACCGCCTCGGTGCGATCCAGCGAGGCGCCGGTCGGAAGCTGGGCGATGCCCACGAGATAGTACTTGTCCTGGGCCGGCACGAAGCCCGCAGGCACCTTGTGGAAGCCCAGCCAGGTCAGGCCCAGGAAGCCGACGTAGAGCAGCAGCACGATGGCGCTGCCGCGCACCGCGCGGCGCACGCCCCCGACGTAGGAATTCGAGGCGCGGTCGAAGAAGCTGTTGAAGCGGCGGAAGAAGCCGCCGAACACGCCATCGATGATGCGCGTGACGCGATCGGGCTTGGCCGCGCCGTGGTGCGGCTTGAGCAGGATGGCGGCCAGCGCTGGCGACAGCGTAAGCGAGTTGATCGCCGACAGGATGGTCGAGAACGCGATGGTTAGCGCGAATTGGCGATAGAACTCGCCCTGCAGCCCCGACAGGAACGCCGAGGGGATGAAGACCGCTGCCAGCACCGAGGTGATGGCCAGGATCGGGCCAGTCACTTCATCCATCGCCTTGCGCGCCGCGTCCTTGGGTGATTCGCCCAGCGCTATGTGGCGCTCCACGTTCTCCACCACCACGATGGCGTCATCCACCACGATGCCGATGGACAGCACCAGTCCGAACAGCGACAGTGTGTTCAGCGAGAAACCGAACATGTGCATCACCGCGAACGTGCCGACCAGCGAGACCGGCACGGCGATCAGCGGGATGATCGACGCGCGCCAGGATTGCAGGAACAGCACCACCACGATCACCACCAGGAAGATGGCCTCCAGCAGCGTGACGGCGACGGACTGGAGCGAGGCGCGCACGAAGACCGTGGGGTCGTAGGCGACGCTATACTCAATGCCGTCGGGGAACTTGGCTTGAAGTCGGTCCATTGCCGCGCGCACCGCGCTAGACACATCCAGCGCGTTCGCGCCCGGGCTCTGGATGATCTGTATCCCCACCGCCGGCTCGCCATTGAGCAGGCTGCGCAAAGAGTAGGAATCGGCCCCCATCGAGATGCGGGCGACATCCCGCAGGCGAGTTACCTGGCCGTCGGCGCCCGTCTTCACGACGATCTCGCCGAATTGCTCCTCGCTCGACAGTCGGCCCAGAGTGTTGACCGTGACCTGGAACGCCGCCGAGGCATCCGGCTGCTGACCAACCGAACCAGCGGCAACCTGTATGTTCTGCTCGCGGATGGCGGCAACCACGTCGCTCGCGATCAGCCCACGAGCAGCGACCTTGGCGGGTTCGAGCCAGACCCGCATCGAATACTCCCCGGCGCCCCAGACTAGGACATCGCCGACGCCTGGCGTACGAGCCAGCTCATCCTTCACATGAAGTGTGGCGTAGTTGGAGACGTACAGCGGATCATATCGACCTCCAGGCGAAAGCAAATGCACCACCATGAGAACGTCCGGCGACGTTTTCTCGGTGACAACACCGATGCGCTGAACTTCAGGCGGTAGGCGCGGCAACGCCCGCGAGACCCGGTTTTGCACCTGGATCTGCGCAATGTCGGCGTTGATATGCTGCTCGAAGGAGACGGTGAGCACCATTTTCCCGTCGGTGGACATCTGAGACTGCATGTACATCATGCCTTCTACGCCGTTGATCGCCTGCTCCAGCGGTGATGCCACGGTATCGGCGATCACTTGCGGGTTGGCACCGGGATAGCTAGCGGTGACCTGCACCGTGGGAGGCGTGACCTGCGGGTATTCGCTCAGCGGCAGCTGGAAGTAGCTGATCGCGCCTGCGATCAGCATCAGCACCGACAGGACGATGGCGAAGATCGGCCGGTTGATGAAGAAGCGGGGGAAATTCATTTGCGGGCCTCCGCCGAGCCGGCCGCGCCGTCAGCCTTGGCGGGGTCCGCGCCACCGGCCTTGGCAGGCGCCGCAGCGGGAGCCGGAGCGTTTGCCGCAGCCTTGGTCGCGCCGGCCGCGCCGGCGGCCGGTGCCGCGGGCGCCTGCATGGGCACCATGCGCGGCGTGACCGCCATGCCGGGGCGCACGAGGCCCTTGATGATGATCTTCTCACCGGCCTGCAGGCCGCCGTTGATGACGCGCAGCCCGTCCACCACCGGCCCCAGTTCGATGGGCCGGTACTGGGCCTGGTTGTTCTCGCCCACAACCAGCACGTAGTTGCGCCCTTGGTCGGTGCCCACGGCCTGATCGTCGATCAGGACGGCCTCGCGCGCCGCGCCGGTGGACAGCTTGGCCCGGGCGAACATGCCGGGTGCCATGCGCCCATCCGGGTTGGGCACAACGGCGCGCGCGCGGATCGTGCCGGTGCTTCGGTCAATGGTGTTGCCGACGAAGTCAAGCGCGCCCTTGTGCGGGAAACCCTTGTCCGTGGTCAGCCCGACCTGCACGGGCAGCGAAGCCTTGCTACCGGCGCCCGCAGCGGGCCGCGAGCGGCTGACGACGTTGAGATAGGTGGCCTCATCAATGTCGAAGTACACGTGCAACGGGTCGATGGATACGATCGTGGTCAGCAGCGTGGCCGCGCCGGCGCCGCCACCGCTGACCAAGTTGCCCTCGGTCACGAGCACGCGGTCGACGCGCCCGGCGATGGGCGCAGTGACGCGGGCGTAGGACAGGTCCAGCTGAGCCGCAGCAACGGCGGCCTTAGCCGCCTGCACCTGAGCCTGGCGCGCGTTGCGTGCGGAGGCGGCATCGTCATAGGTCTTGCGCGCGACGGCGCCGGTCGCCACCAGGCGCTCGGCGCGGTCAAAGTCGGCCTGGGCCTGGCTGGCCAGCACCTCGGCCTGACGCAGTTGCGCCACGGCCGTGTCGAGCGCAACCTGGAACGGCCTCGGGTCGATCTGGAACAGCAGTTGGCCCTTGCGCACGAGGCTACCTTCGGGAACGCTCACCGCATCGACGGCGCCGCCGACCCGCGAGCGCAGCTCGACGGTCTTGGGCGCGGCCAGGAAGCCGGTGTACTCGGCCGATGGCGCGACCGTGCGGGTAATGACCTCGGCCACGGGCACCTGCGGCGCCATCGGCGCGCCCGCCGGGGGCGCCGCGGCCTTGCCCTCGTCCTTGGCGTCGCGGGCAGCGATCGCTATCCCCCCCGACGGCTGCGATGACGCCTGCCACCACAATGATTCTGATTTTTTTACGCATGGAAGTGACCCTTTCTTGGATGCAGGACTCCGGCCCTTCCGAAGCGCTCTGCAGACATTTGTGTGGAGGCTAGGCGTTACAACGACGGCAAGGTCAAGCCCTCTTGTTGCCTCAGCGGGCAGACGGCACGGGCAAGGTGGTGGGACGCCCGGCGTCGTCGCCGTGGTTGGCCTCCGGCGCGCCCTTGAAGCGCAGCAGGCGCAGTGCGTTCAGCGTGACCAGGGCCGTGGCGCCGGTGTCGGCCAGCACGGCAACCCACAAGCCGGTGATACCCAACACGGTGGTGACCAGGAACAAGCCCTTGAGGCCAATGGCGAATACGACGTTTTGGTGGATGTTGGCCATCGTCGCCCGCGACAGGGCCACCAGGTGGGCCACGTCCGTGACGCGGCTCTTGAGCAGCGCGGCATCGGCGGTTTCCAGCGCCACGTCCGTGCCGCCGCCCATGGCGATACCCACGTCGGCGGTCGCCAAGGCCGGCGCGTCGTTGATGCCGTCGCCGACCATCGCCACCTTGGCATCACGCTTCATCTCGTTGACCAAGCGCAGCTTGTCCTGCGGCAGCAGCTCGGCCTCCCACTCGATGCCCAGCTTGCCGGCGATCGCCTGCGCGGTGCGGCGGTTGTCGCCGGTCAGCATGACCGAGCGCACGCCCATGGCGTTGAGCTGGGCCACGCCTTCGCGCGCGTCGCGGCGGGGCTCGTCGCGCAGGGCCAGCAGGCCCAGAACGTTCTTGCTGGCTTCGTCGAACAGGACCACCACGGTCTTGCCGCCATCCTCCAGCTTGTCGATTTCCCTGCGGTGCGCGGCTGTCAGCGTGGCCGTCTGTTCCGCATGGGCGGGCGATCCGACAGCGAGCGCACTGCCGTTCACGGTGGCGCGCACCGCCTTGCCGGCAATGGCCGATGCGCCCGTGGCCTGGGGAATCGCCACGTCCAGGCTCTTGGCATGGGCGACAATGGCCTTCGCCAAGGGATGGTTTGAGCCGGACTCGACAGCGGCGGCAAGCGCAAGGACCTGTTGATGCTTGAACAGCCCGAAGGGCAGGACCTCGGTGATGCGCGGCTTGCCCTCGGTCAGCGTGCCAGTCTTGTCGAAGGCAATTGCGCGCACGCGGCCGATGGTTTCCAACGCGTTGCCACCCTTGATCAGCAGGCCCCGTCGTGTGGCCACCGCAAGGCCCGAGGCGATGGCCGCCGGTGTGGAGAGCACCAGCGCACATGGGCAGGCAATCAACAGCAGTGCGAGGCCGCGGTACAGCCAGGTACCCCAGTCGCCACCCATGGCAAGTGGCGGAACCACCACGATCAACGCCGCGATGGCCATGACGGCAGGGGTGTAGTAGCGGCTGAACTTTTCGATGAAGCGAGCCGTGGGCGCCTTGGAGGACTGCGCCTGCTCCACCAGTTGGATGATGCGAGAAATGGTGTTGTCCGATGCCGTCTTCTCGACTTGTACTTCGAGCACGCCATCGACGTTGATGGAGCCGGCGAACACGTCGGCACCGATAGCCTTTTGACGCGGTACGGACTCGCCGGTGATAGGCGACTCGTCCAGGCTGCTTTCACCGCGGAGGATCTTGCCGTCCGCAGGCACCCGGTCACCAGGGCGCACCAGCACGCGGTCGCTCACGCGCAGGGAAGCGGCGGGCACTTCGCGCTGCCCGCCCGCGGCATCGAGCAGTACCGCCGTCTTAGGCACCAGGGAGGCCAGCGCCTTGATGCCGGCGCGCGCGCGGCCGGCGGCCACGCTTTCCAGCAGCTCGCCGATCGCGAACAGGAACACCACGGCAGCAGCTTCCTCGGCCTCGCCTATCACGAGCGCGCCCAGCGAGGCGACGACCATCAGCGTTTCGATAGAGAACGGCGAGCCTGACACAGCCAGCGCGAAGGCTTTGCGAGCGAACGGCAGCACGCCCGCGATCACCGCAGCGGCGAAGATCCATTCAGCGTAGCCAGGAACGAACTGCGCGATCGCGTAGGCCGAGCCCATCAGGCCGCCCAGGCCCAGCACGTGCCTGCCTTTCTTCGTCTGCCACCAGCGCTGATGGCGCGCCGTCGATGCTGCTGCTGGGGCCGCGGGTGCTGAGCCATCATGGCGGCGCACGTCGGAGACGCCGAAGCCCAGGCTCTTGATGGTCTTCTCGATGTGGCCGAGCTGCGTGGGGCCGCCAGACGCGAGCGTCAATTCCAGCGTTTCTGCGGTGAAGTTGATGCGGGCATCGGACACGCCATCCATGCGAGCGAGGGCCGTTTCGATCTTGCCGACGCAACTGGCGCAGTCCATGCCCTCGACGCGCATGGACACGTTGGGGGGCGTGCTGGGTGCTCCACGGGAGGCAGAGGCCGGCGCATGGTCATGCCCACTGCAGGCCCCGTGATCGTGACCGTGGTCATGGGCATGGCCGTGACCATGGGCATGCCCATGGTCATCACCGCACGCTTTGCCGTGCGAATGATCGTGCCCGTGGTCGTGGGCATGCCCATGGTCATGGTGGCCGCCGCAGCCGGCGTGGTCATGCGCGTGGGCCGCATGGCGCGGTGCAGGTGCTGCGGACATTTCGGACGCGGGCAGTGCCTGCACGTCGAAGCCCAGGGACCGGATTTTCTTGGCAATGTCGCGTGCAGTATTTCGGCTACTTGTGCTGCGCGTCAACGTCAGCGTCTCATTTGTAAAATTAACCTGTACATTTGATACGCCATCAATTCGACCAAGCGCTGTTTCAATCTTGCCGACGCAACTGGCGCAATCCATACCTTCGACCCGAAAGCCCAGTTGTTCGTCCTGCGCTCCTGTGCCGTCCTTTGTTTCCAAAGACATATCAATCTCCTGGTTCTCTGAGTAATCGCCGTGGCAGGACGCACAAATCAGCGATCGGAATGTTATACAAACAAATGAACACTTGTTTGTATGTTTATTCAAAAAAAAGAAAGAATCTCTTTCTGGCTGAACCATCCGACCGCTGCTTTATGCTGCTGCCATTAAGTCATTTTTTGTTGCGCAGCATCTGGTAGGTTTCAAATGCGGTGCGGTAGGCATCACTATAGGTATCAGGCGTCTGCTCACCAGCCCAGAATCCAGCCATTCCCGCAACCTGCCAATCTGCCAAATCACTCTTTACTTGAGCACGAGTCAATGCCACCGGAGCCTTGTAAGCCGCACCCAGCTTGAGCTGGAGGTAGCTCTCGTAGGCTTGTTGGTAGGCTTGGGTGTGCGAAGCGGTGGTGATTCCGCGCGAGGTGAGCGCGTGCATGCCGGAGATTTTCCACAGTTCCAAATCAGCCATCACTTCAGCACGAGTCTTTCCTGCTGAGGGCGCCTGATACATATCACCTTGGGTCAATTGCAAGTAGCGCTGAAAGGCAGCCTGGTATTGAGGGCTGGACGTATCCGGGCCGCTTTCGCCGCGAGACAACGCTTCCAGCCCAGATTGCCTCCAAGCAGTCAGATTTTCTTGGACCTGTTGCCGTGTCATATCTGCGGCGAACGGTTGAGCGTTTGCTCCAGCAGCAAAAAGTGCGGAAAGCAGAACAGCAAAGCGAATTTTCTTGGACATGGTCAATACTCCTTGACGTTAAAAATAATGGCGTGGTCCTTACGCCTTTCGGATACCCCGTAGACAAATAATAACACACATGAAGATATGTTCAAGTGTTTATTTTTAGAGTGCTTTTTGCTTGTGGGGTCTTCTAGGCATTCAGCAAGGCGCGCCGGTGTCTCTCTAGATTGATAGCCAAAAAAAGCCTACCCCTTGAAGGAGTAGGCCGGCGCGCACTCACATGTTCAGTCAATCGTCGTGTCTGTCCTCCGAAATGTGAACCGCCATGTCCTGGAGTACCTGGCTGACGTGCTGGTCGGCAATGCCGTAGAAGATGTGCTTGGCTTGGCGCTCGCCGCGCACGAGGCGCGCGCCGCGCACGAGGCGCGCGCCGCGCAACAGGCGCAGGTGATGGCTGACCAAGGACTGCGACAGGTCTAGCGAGCCAGCAATGTCGCCCACTGCGACCGATCCGCGCATGCACAGCAACAGGATTTTCAATCGCGATTGGTCGCCCAGCAGGCGGAAGGTCTCTGCCAGAACAGCGACGTCACTTTGCGATAGTGCGAGGACATCAGTGGTCGTGCCGTGGTTAGAGGTCGAACATTGCACAATAGCGGCGCTGGTGGTTTTGCGGGATGTCATGGATTCAAACCCTCAAGTGAACTGCGAACCGTCTAGCACGGCCTCAATGCTTGTGACCGGGAGCGGAGTGGTCATGGTCATGGTCATGATTGTGCTCACTGTGGTCGTGGCCGCTGTGGTCCTGACGGCCTGTCGTGGGTTGCAGGCTGCAGATGTTCTCGTCAGCCTCCGAGTTCCAGTCGATTCCGACTGTGGCGTGTTCGATGCTGAACTGCTCTCGCAGCACCGCCTCGACGCGCTTGACCACAGCTCGCGCCTCCTCGTCCACGTTGGGTCGAACGTGTAGCGTGGCCATCGTGCGACCGGAAGTGAGTTGCCACACGTGAACATGGCTGACAGCCGCCAGGCCGGGCACAGTGCTCATCAGGCCTTGTTCCACCTTTTCCGGCGAAGCGTCCTCTGGCGCACCCTCCAACAGGATATGGATCGACTTGGCCAGGAGCTTCCAGGCGCTGCGCAGAATCAACGCCGCTACTAGAACCGACAGGATGGGGTCGATCGGAGTCCAGCCGGTGAAGTAGATGACGATCGCTGCAACGATGGCGCCGACAGAGCCGAGCAGGTCACCCATCACGTGGAGGATGGCACCTTTCACATTGACGTGATCGGTTTCGCCGCGGGTCATGATCCACAGCACGAGGACGTTGATCAGTAAGCCGAGCACGGCGACGATCATCATCGGGCCGGCGAGGATGACGGGCGGCGCCTGCAGCCGCTCCCACGCCTCGTAGGCGATCCATGCGACGATCGCGAACAGGGTCACGGCGTTCAGGAAGCCGGCGATGACCTCGAAGCGCAGGTAACCGAATGTGCGTTTGCTGTCGGCTGCGCGGCGACCGAATCGGAAGGCAGCGTAAGCCAGGGCAAGTGCCACGGCGTCGGTCAGCATGTGGCCAGCATCGGCAAGTAGGGCTAGCGAGCCCGACAGCACGCCGCCGACAGCTTCCACGAGCATGAAGCCGAAGATCAGGAAGAAGGAAACCAGAACCTTGCGCTCGTTGGCGCTCGTCACTGTGGGGGTGTGGTCGTGATCATGGTCGTGACCATGGTCATGTGCATTGGATTGGGACATGGGCGCCTCTGCTGGTTGAGTGTTTGACTATGGCGAAATATAACACATGAATATGTGTTCATGTGATATATTTTCGCTCACCCTTCTCAGCCTCCGAAGCCATGCGTTGTGATGCCGCAACGAGAAAATGTGCCTATCCTTTCGGCCAGATACGGTGCAGGTCATCCAGAATCAGCTGGTGATGGTGCCTGCCTTGGTCTGCGTGTGTGCGTAAATGAGGGTGATCCGGCGGCAAGCTGGGGTGGTCATGCGCCACGTCAGAAGGGTCGCTGGCCGGCCACAGCCAGAGCGTCAGCGCCACGCCGGCCAAGCCGACCAGGGACATGACAATGAAGGTCGATGGCAAGCCCATGACCGCGCCGAAGCGGCCGGCAAGTGGGTAGCAGATGAGCCAACAGGCGTGCGACAGCGCGAAGTGTGCCGCGAAGATCGCAGGACGGTCCTCGGCATGGGCCGAGCGGCGCAGAAGACGGCCGGATGGCGTTTGCGCCACGCTGTAGCCAAAGCCGATGATCAACCACAGCGGCAGCAACAATGCATAGCTCGGCAGCAGTGCGCCGATCCCCGTGCCCACGACCAGTACGGTAGCGCCGGTGAGCATCGCGGTTCGGTCGGCCACCTTTTCCAGTAAGGATGGCAGAACGAAGGCTGCCACCATCGAACCGCCTCCGAATGCCGCCAGTGCCGACGCCACTTCGACCTCGCCTAGGCCAAAGCGCGCCTTCACGAGAACCACCGTGTTCACGATCACCATGGCGCCCGCCGCCGAGACGGCCAAGCTGATCGCCAGCAGGCCCCGCAGGCGTGGCGTAGCGAGATAGATGCGTGTGCCGCGGGTCGTGCGATCCCAAATGCCGCGGCGCGGTCCGGGAATAGTTGTGGGCAACCGCACGCTGACCACGAGCGCGGCTGAAACGAGGAAACCGAGCACTGTTCCCGCGAACAGGTTGTGAAAGCTGATGACGGTCAGCAGCGCAGCAGCCAGCATCGGGGAAATCAGGCTTTCCAGGTCATAGGCCAGCCGGGACAGCGACAGCGCCTTCGTGTAGTCCTCTTCATCGGGAAGGATGTCCGGGATAGTGGCTTGGAAAGTCGGCGTGAAGCCGGCGGATGCCGCTTGCAGGACAAAGATCAGCAGATAGATCTGCCAGACCTCGGTGACAAAGGGCAAACAGATCGCGACAACCGCTCGTACCAGGTCCAGCGCTACGAGCAATGACCGTCGCGGGAACTGGTCGGCGAAGGCCTGTGCGACTGGAGCGACTCCCACATAGGCCAGCATCTTGATAGCCAGCGCCGACCCGAGCACCGCACCTGCATCGGCCCCGGCCAGCTCGTAGGCAAGTAGGCCGAGCGCTACCGTCATCAGGCCTGTGCCGACGAGTGCGATCACCTGCGCGGTGAACAGGTGGCGGTAGGTGCGGTTCTTTAGGACGGAGAGCATCGAGAGACCTCAGAGCAGTCTGGTTAGCGCCTTCATTTCGGCTAGAACGGAGTCCTCATCATGAGATAGGCAGTGGTCGATGTGGTCATGGATCAGGACGCGCTTGGCCGCTGTGACGGCGCTCTCCACCGCAGCGAGCTGGCGAGCGATGTCCAGGCAGGTTTCTTCTCCTTCGATCATCCCGATGACGTGTCGCAGATGACCCTCGGCGCGCTTGAGCCGTTTCACGAGATCTGGGTGGCTGGTGTGCTTGTGCATCTCTTTCATGCAGCAATCATATCCCCCCCCGGGGGATATGCTCAAGGAGTCTGCATAGCTGTTTGCGCAGTGGATTAGCCCCACCTCGCCTCTCGATGTCTTGCGCCCGACGCCCTCTCTAAGGCGATTGGTGCTCAAAGGATGTAAGGTTTTCTTTCCCATTCATATGAATAGATATACAATTGTTCATATCTAAGCCAGTGAACAGTGGCTTTTCAACGACAAGCACTTGCTCGGAAAGAGAACACCCAGCCGGGGGTAAGTACTGATGCAACACCGATGGAGAATTGAATGCTTCGCAAAGACATACGCAAGGGATGGATATGGGCGGTATCCACGCTTTGGGCCGGCACCGTGCTAGCCCAGCCAGTAGCCGCCCCTCACGTCCCATCCAGACCAGACAGCCACATGGTCGCCCAATTGTGGGAGTCAGCTTGGCAGCGGCAGCCAGAAGCCGCTGGAGAAGGCGCCTGGCAGCAGGCCGCCCAAGCACGCCAAGAGACGGCCGGCAGTTGGGTGGCAGGTCCGATGGCGCTGGAAGCCTCCACCAAAACTGATCGGTTCAACAACCGCAACGGACAGCGCGAATATGAAGTCGGGGTGGCTATTCCCCTTTGGATGCCTGGTGAGCGCGCCTCGTCGGCACGCTGGGCGGACGCGGAAAGCCTCGCGCTATCCAGCCGGATGCTGGCCGCCAAGCTACGCACGGCCGGACAGGTTCGCCAGGCATGGTGGGCATGGCAGCGTGCCCAGGCCGAATTGGTGGCGGCGCAGGATCGCACCCGCAGCGCGGACGAGTTGGCGCAAGATGTGGCTCGCCGGGTTCGCGCGGGCGACCTGGCGCAAGCCGACAGAAACCAGGCCGATGGCGCCTTGGCGTCGGCTCGTAGTGCCCTGGCCATTGCTCAGGCCGAAGAAATCACGCAGCGCGAGGCGTTGTTGGCACTGACCGGCATCGAGAGTATCCCGTCGCAGGCCGATTCCGCGCAGCCGGAGCAGTCAGGTGTCCGAGTTCAACCGGCATCGGCACAGCCGTCCGGCGCGTTGTTGGGTAACCACCCTGCGCTGCTGGAACTGCAGCACAAGGCGCTGGCGGCCCGCCGCTCTGCGGAACTGGTGTCCCATCAGAAGTACGCCAACCCCGAACTGACCCTGGCGACCACGCGGGATCGGGGCGGCTACGGCGAACGCTACAACCAGACGATCACGGTGGGTGTGCGCATTCCCTTCGGTACGGGTAGCCGTCATACCGAGCAATTGTCCAGCGCCAATGCGCAGGCACTGGAGGCTGAGTCGGCACTCGCGGCCCAGCGCACCCGGCTACTCTCGGAAATTCGAACTGCCCAATCGCGCGAACTGGCAACCAGCACCCAGATGCAGGCCGCTTCGGAGCGCCAGCGACTAGCCCAACAAACGCGCACCTTCTACCAAAAGTCGTTCGCGATGGGCGAGACGGACATGCCGACACGCCTTCGCATCGAGCAGGAGGCCACCGAGGCCGAGCGCGCGGCGCTGCTCGCCAAGGTGGAGCATGCCGCGGCCATCTCGTCCCTGTTGCAGGCACAAGGCACGCTGCCGCAGCCGACCGAGACTTTCACTGACATCTCCGGCACGCGCTGATCGGCGCGCGCTCAACCATCCTGGAACCTTAGAAATGTCGCAATCCTCTTTCTGGCGTGCAGCTGCCTTGTCCAGCCTCCTGCTTGGCAGTAGCGCAACGTGGGCCGGCGACGGCCATGACCATGGCGAAGCCGCTCCTGCCCCCGCAGCGGCCGCGCTTCCGCGCTTTGCCGCAGTTTCCGATGACTTCGAACTGGTGGGTGTGCTGAACGGCCAGCGTCTCACACTCTACCTCGACCATGCTGCCGACAACCGGCCGGTGACCGATGGCGAGCTGACCCTCGAGCTGGGTGGTCAACAGGTAAAGGTCAGCTCACACGGGGTTGGAGAGTTCGAGGCCGATCTGACTGAGCCGCTATCCGATGGCGAGACCTCAATCATGGCCACTATTACTGCGCAGGGCCAATCGGACCTGTTGACGGGCGTTCTCGATGTTCATAGCGAAGACGCCGAACACGAGCATGCCGTCGCATCCGGCCGTGTGGTCGTACTAGGTGGCGGTGCCGCAGTCCTCGGCGTCGGTGTCCTAGCGTGGGCGCTGCGCAGACGTACACGCACCAACGGTGCACTGCGAGGTGCAGCATGAAGCGCAACTTCCGTTTCCTAATGACGACGGCCATGGCGGCTGCATTGGCTCTGGCTGCTCCCGCGTTCGCTCACGACGGCCATGACCACGGCGACGAAGCGCCGGCTGCGTCTTCCAATGGCCCCCAGCGCCAGCCTGATGGCAGCGTGTTTCTTCCGAAACCGTCGCAACGTCAGATCGGTGTACGCACCCAGCTGATCAAGCAGGAGCCCTTGGCCCGCAGCCATGAACTGGCTGGCAAAGTAATCATGGACCCGACGACAGGCGGCAAGGTCCAGGCAATGGTAATGGGCCGGCTGGTGCCCGGGCCGGATGGTCTGCCGCAGATCGGCCAATCCGTGCGCAAGGGCCAGGTGCTGGCTTACATCGAACCGGCCAGCGGTGTGCTGGAGCGCTCAGGCCAGATGGCCCAGGTTGCCGAGCTGCGTGCGGGCCAAGCGCTCGCGCAGAAGCGCTTGGCCCGGCTGCGCGAGCTGTCGGAGACCGTGCCCCGCAAGGAGATCGAAGCAGCCGAAAGCGAAGTGAACAGCCTGACCGAACGCGCCCGCGCCTTGAGCGGGGGCCTCGCCGGCAGGGACGTACTGAAGGCCCCAGTCAGCGGCGTCATCGCATCCAGCCCCGCAGTTGCCGGGCAGGTCGTGGATGCGCGCGAACTGGTGTTTGAGGTGGTCGATCCGACCCAACTGCGCATCGAGGCGCTTGCCTACGATCCGGCAATGGCACAGAACCTGGCCGGTGCTGCACTCGCAGTAGGCGGTCAGAAGGTGCCGCTGAGCTTCGTCGGTGCCGCCAGCAGCCTGCGCGAGCAGGCCCTGCCCATGCTGTTCAAGGGCACCAGCGAAAGCCTCTCGCGCTTGGCGGTCGGTATGCCGGTGGTGGTCTTCGTGCAAGAGGCGACGACGGTACCTGGCTACCGCGTGCCTTCCGGTGCGCTGATGAAGAACCCTGCCAACCAGAACATCGTCTGGGTCAAAGACCAGGCCGAGCGCTTCGAGCCGCGTGTCGTGAACATCACTCCTTTGGATGGTGCATCCATCGCTGTCACTTCGGGCCTGGCGGACGGCGACCGCGTGGTTGTCGAGGGCGCGTCCCTGATCAATCAAGTTCGTTGAGGGGCACCATTCCATGTTCAAGTGGCTTCTCGAAAATAGCTTACGAAACCGGCTCCTGGTCATCATCGGGGCGCTGGTGCTGATGGCGTATGGCGCGTTCACCCTGACGCGCACGCCGGTAGATGTCTTTCCCGATCTCAACAAGCCGACCGTCACTCTCATGACGGAGGCTGGCGGCATGGCTGCCGAAGAAGTCGAGCAACTCATCACGTTCCCGCTCGAAACGGCCATGAACGGCCTGCCCAGCGTCGAAAGCGTGCGCTCGGTCTCCAGCGCCGGGCTTTCCTTCATCTACGTGACATTTGACTGGAAGACCGACATCTTCCGGGCGCGCCAGATGGTCTCCGAACGCCTGACGTCCATGGAGGAAGGGCTAGCCCCGGGCGTGACGCCCACTATGGGGCCAATCAGCTCAGTGATGGGCGAGATCATGCAGATTGCAATCCCCATCGGTGCCAAGCCCTCAGGGCAGAAGAACGCAGCCCCGCCGCTGTCGGCCATGGACACTCGCGAGTACGCGGACTGGGTGCTACGCCCCCGGCTGATGGCCATACCTGGTGTTGCCCAAGTCATCCCGATCGGAGGCGAGGTCCGTCAGTTCCAGGTCCAGCCCAACACCACGCGAATGTCAGAGCTGGGCGTGACTGCGTCCGATCTGGATGCGGCTCTCAAGGGCTTCTCCGCGAACACTTCCGGCGGCTTCCTGGAGATCAATGGCCGCGAGTACCTGATCCGCAACCTGGGCCGCACGTCCCGACTCGACGACCTGCGTAACCTGCCTCTCGCGGTGCGTGCGGGCCAACCCATCCTGCTCCACCAGGTCGCCGATGTTCAGTTTGCGCCAGCCATCAAGCGCGGCGATGCGGGCTTCGAGGGCCTGCCAGCCGTGATCCTGGGCATCCAAAAGCAGCCCACGGCCGATACGATTGCACTGACCCGCTCGATCGAGTCAGCGTTGGCGGACATGAAGGGCTCACTGCCGGCTGGCATGGCCGAGCCACAGGTGACCTTCCGACAAGCCAACTTCATCGAGGCGTCCATCAGCACGCTGCAAGGCAAGCTCATCGGCGCATCGGTCTTCGTGGCGGTGATCCTGTTCTTCTTCCTGGGCACTTTGCGCCCCCTGGTGATCGCGTTGACCGCGATTCCTGCCTCGATCTTCGTGACCGGGCTGGTGTTCCACTATTTCGGCCTATCAATCAACACCATGACGCTCGGTGGGCTGGCGATCGCCATCGGCGGTCTCGTGGACGATGCTGTGGTCGATGTGGAGAACATCATGCGGCGGCTCAAGGAGGACCGCACCCGCCACCCTGAGAACCGGCTGACGCCCCTGGTCATCGTTGCCAGGGCCTCGATGGAGGTTCGCTCGGCGATTCTCTACGCCACGATGATCATTGTGCTGGTGTTCCTGCCCCTGTTCGCGCTGCCGGGGATGGAGGGGCGCTTGTTCGTGCCGCTGGGCATCGCCTTCATCGTCTCCACGCTGGCCTCGCTGCTGGTCTCTGTGACGGTCACTCCGGTGCTTTCGTACTACCTGCTGCCCAAGATGAGGACGCTGGACCATGGCGACACTCGGCTTCTAGCCTGGTTGAAGACGCGCTATCAGGGCGGCCTGCAGCGGGTCTTGCAGCGGCCGCGTGCCGCCCTTGGCATGGCCGCTGTGGCTGTCACACTGGCTGTCGCCGCGGTGCCATTCTTCCCGACCACGTTCCTGCCCCCGTTCAATGAAGGAACGTTGCTGGTGGGCCTGCGCCTGAATCCCGGTGTGACGCTGGCCGAATCTTCGGCGCTTGCCCAGCAAGCCGAGCTGCTGGTCGCGCAGGTGCCAGAGGTGCAGCACGTGGGCCGGCGCAGCGGACGGGCCGAGCTGGACGAGCATGCCGAAGGCGTGCATGTCAGCGAGCTGGACGTGGGCCTGCTGCCCGCCTCGGAGCTAAAGCGCTCCATGGAGGAGATCACCGCCGACATCCGTTCGCGTCTGGCTCACTTGCCCGGCTCCATCGGCATTGGCCAGCCGATCTCGCACCGCATCGACCACATGTTGTCGGGGGTGCGCTCGCAGATCGCCATCAAGGTGTTCGGCGAGGACCTGGACGTCCTGCGCGGGCAGGCGGATCTGCTGCGCGCCAAGCTGGCCGGAATTCCGGGGCTTGCTGACCTGGAGATCGAAAAGCAGGTCCTAGCGCCGCAGATCAAAATCCGCGTGGATTATGCGGCGGCGGGACGCTACGGCGTGGCCGCACCGCAAATTCTGTCCACGCTGCAAAGCCTGGTCGAAGGCGAAAAGATCACCGAGGTCATCGAGGGCAACCGCCGCTTCGCGCTGGTGGTTCGCCTGCCCGAGCAGGCGCGGTCGATTGAGGGCTTGAGCCGCATCCTCATCGACACGCCCATGGGTCGGGTCCCGTTGTCGCGCCTTGCCACCATCGAAGACAGCGACGGCCCCAACCAGGTCAGCCGCGACGATGGCCGTCGACGCATAGTTTTGTCGGCCAACGCTCAGGGACGGCCGCTGTCCGAAGTAGTGGCCGACATACGCAGCGTCGTCCAAGAAGTGCGCTTGCCCGAAGGCTACTTCATCACGCTGGGCGGCCAGTTCCAGGCACAAGAGGAAGCCTCGCGACTGGTGGGCCTGCTGTCCATCGTCTCCCTGACGCTCATGTTCGTGGTGTTGTACACGCGCTACAAGTCGGTCGTCCTATCAGCGCTCATCATGGTGAACATTCCATTGGCCCTGGTCGGCGCCGTGTTGGGGCTGTGGCTGTCTGGCCAGCCGTTGTCCGTGGCCGCCCTGGTCGGCTTCATCACGCTCGCGGGTATTTCTGTGCGCAACGGCATCCTGAAGGTGAGCCACTACCTCAACCTCATGCGCATGGAGGGCGAGGACTTCGACCAGAAGATGATCGTGCGTGGCTCGCTCGAACGGCTTTCCCCGGTTCTGATGACCGCGCTGGTCACGGCCTTCGCGCTGGCCCCGCTGCTGTTCGAGGCGTCCCGACCCGGTACTGAGATCCTGCACCCCGTCGCGGTGGTGATCTTCTCGGGGCTGGTCAGCTCCACGCTGCTAGACACCTTCCTTACACCCGCCATGTTCTGGCTGTTCGGCCGCAAGCCTGCCGAACGCCTGCTGGACGACCGCGACGCGGAGGCATTCTGATGCAACGCCTTCTGTCACCCGATTTCAACCACCGTAACCCTATAGGAGCTTTCATGTCTGTTCGATTTCGTTCCCTCACGGCCGGCACCGCCCTCGCCCTGGCATCCGTCACCGCCTTCGCCGCAGGCGACCATGACCACGCGCATGACCACAAGCCGCTGCATGGTGGCGTCGTGACCGAAGTCCGGGACGTGGACTACGAGTTGGTCGTTCAGCCCGCAGCAGCGCAACTCTACCTGCGCGACCACGGCAAGCAGGTCAATGTAAGCAACACCAAAGCCAAGCTCACACTGTTGACCGGCTCACAAAAGCAGGAGGTGCAACTCACGCCTGCCGCGGACGGAAGCCGCCTCGAAGGCAGCGGGACCTTCGCCGCAGCCAAGGGCACGAAGGCCGTCGTCCAAGTCGAACGTGGGGGCAATACCGCGAGCGCCCGGTTCGTTCTGCCGTAGTGTTCAACGTGATCGTCAGGGAACGAGCTGTAATCTGGCGACCACCTGACAAAAGGCGCGACATAGGCGCTCACTATTTCCTCAAAAACTTTGGAGATGTAAATCATGGAAATGCATTTCGACGTCATTGTTATCGGTGCCGGCCCAGGCGGATACATCGCGGCCATTCGCGCTGCCCAATTAGGCATGAAGGTCGCTTGTGTAGATGCCTGGAAGAACAAGGACGGAAAGCCAGCACCTGGCGGCACCTGCAACAACATCGGTTGTATCCCTTCGAAAGCGCTACTGCAGTCGTCAGAGAACTTTGAACAAGCCAAGCACCACTTTGGCACGCACGGCATCTCCACGGGTGATCTGCGCATGGATGTGACCACGATGTTGGAACGTAAGAATCAGGTCGTGAAGTCCAGCAACGAAGGCATCCTTTATCTGTTCCGCAAAAACAAGGTCCAGTTTTTCAACGGCCTGGCGTCTTTCACCAGGACTGTCGATGGTGGCTTCGAGGTGAGCGTCGCCGCCGATGAGGCTGTTACCTTGGTGGGCAAGCAGATCATCGTTGCCACAGGCTCCAACGTGCGGCCACTCCCCAACCTACCGTTCGATGAGCGGGTCGTGCTCTCCAACGACGGCGCGCTGGACATCGCGGCCGTGCCCGATCGGTTGGCCGTCATCGGTGCCGGCGTGATCGGCCTGGAGCTGGGCTCCGTTTGGCGCCGCCTGGGGGCGGATGTCACGATCCTCGAAGGCTTGCCCAGCTTCCTGCCAATCGTCGACCAAGCCATCGCCAAGGAGGCGAAGAAGGCGTTCGACAAGCAAGGCCTGAAGATCGAACTAGGTGCGAAGGTTCGCGAAGTCAATGCAACCGAGGCTGGCGTGACTATTCACTACACCGACAGCCAGGGCCAGACGCAGTCCTTGCAGGCAGACAAAGTGATCGTGGCTATCGGCCGTGTGCCCAACACCGAAGGCCTGAATCCGGCCGCCGTGGGACTCCAACTGGATGAGCGCGGCGCCGTGCTGGTGGACGATGAATGCCGCACCAGTGTGCCCGGCATCTGGGCCATCGGTGACGTGGTGCGTGGCCCGATGTTGGCGCACAAGGCGGAAGAGGAAGGTGTCGCAGTGGCCGAGCGCATTGCCGGCCAGCACGGTCACGTCGATTTCAATACGATCCCCAACGTCATCTACACCAGCCCAGAGATTGCCTGGGTAGGCCGCACCGAGCAGCAGCTCAAAGAGCAGGGCACCGCCTATCGAATCGGTTCCTTCCCGTTCATGGCCAATGGCCGCGCGCGTGCGCTGGGCGACACGCCGGGCCTCGTCAAGGTGATCGCCGATCCTGCCACTGATGAGATACTCGGCGTGCATGTGGTCGGCCCGCAGGCCAGTGAACTGGTGGCCGAGGCCGTGATCGCCATGGCGTTCAAGGCCAGCAGCGAAGACATCGCCCGCATCTGCTTTGCCCATCCGACCCTCTCCGAGACGTTCAAAGAGGCCTCGCTGGCCGTGGACAAGCGCGCGCTCAACTTCTGATTGATCGGAAGCGGCATCCAAACCACCTCACCGAACGCAGCTGCGGGCGGTGGGGCGCATATCGCCATGGAACGTAGGCCACGCCGCAACGGCATGCTATGCCCAACAGTTACTCGTCGTTGTGGTCTTCCGCGATGTGGGTGGCCATATCCAGCAGCACCTGGTTCACGTGCTTGTCCGCCACCTCATAGAAGATCTGTTTGGCTTGGCGCACGCCCTTGACCAGGCGAGCACCGCGCAGCAGCCGCAGGTGGTGGCTCACCAGCGACTGCGAGAGTTCGAGGGTTTCAGCGATGTCCCCGACCGAGGAAGAGCCTTTCATGCAGCACAGCATGATTCTCAGCCGGGACGGGTCACCCAGGAGGCGGAATGTCTCAGCCAAGATGGTCACGTCATTCTGTGACAGCGATTCCAAATCGGCGCTGGGACCCTTCGGTGGGGTACTGAATGGCTTACTTGTATTCATTTTTAAAATATTTCCTAACCTCGAATGGCTGTTTTCGCCCTTCAGAATTAACAAGGCAGCGGCCGCTTAGGCGCGCGCAGCAAAGAACCAGTGCGAGCCTGGCAGGCAAGGCCTCCGTTCCCCGTGCACCGGGTCATTTCTGAAACCTGACAGCATCCGAAAAAGCGCTTGACCTTCCCACGATGGTAAACCCTAAGCTCCCTCCATGTCGAATTTCAACTATGGGAAGCACACCATGAGCATGGCAACAACGAGTAGTGCTGGCGCCCAAGCAGCGGCAATCAGCCTGCCCATCGAGGGCATGACCTGCGCAAGCTGTGTCGGCCGAGTCGAGGCCGCCCTTGCCAAGGTCGAGGGCGTGGCAAGCGTGTCTGTCAATCTCGCCACCGAGCGAGCGGACATTCGCCTGAACCGTCCTGTCGATCGCATGGCGCTGATCCAGGCGATCGAGAAGGTAGGGTACGACGTGCCTCAGGGCACCATCGAGCTGGCGATCGGAGGCATGACCTGCGCTTCGTGCGTGGGCCGCGTCGAGAAGGCGCTCAAGGCGGTGCCGGGCGTCACTGAGGCTGTGGTCAATCTGGCGACCGAGCGCGCTACCGTGCGTGGCGTAGCATCCGTGCAGGATCTGATTGCTGCTGTCGATAAGGTCGGCTACGAGGCCAGCCCGGTCGATACAGGCATGCAGGCCGACGAGGAAGCTGCCGAGAAAAAGGACGCCGAGCGCGCCGAACTCAAGCGCGACCTGACCCTGGCCGCCGTGCTGGCGCTGCCTGTGTTCGTGCTCGAAATGGGCTCGCACATGATTCCCGGCATGCACGAGTGGGTGGCTTCCACCATTGGCATCCAGCAGAGCTGGTATCTGCAGTTCGTGCTGACCCTGCTGGTGCTCGCCATTCCGGGCTGGCGCTTCTATGAGAAGGGCTTCCCGGCGCTGTTCCGCCTGGGTCCCGACATGAACTCGCTGGTCGCGGTCGGCACGGCCGCGGCCTTCGGTTATTCGATGGTCGCCACGTTCGCGCCCAGTCTGCTGCCGGCCGGCACGGTGAACGTGTACTACGAGGCGGCAGCCGTCATCGTGGCGCTGATCCTGCTGGGCCGCTTTCTTGAGGCACGGGCCAAGGGCCGCACCTCCGAGGCCATCAAGCGCCTGATCGGCCTGCAGGCCAAGGAGGCGCACGTGCTGCGCGACGGCCGCATCGTGGACATCCCGATCAACGACGTGGCGCAGGGCGACATCGTGGAAGTGCGCCCCGGCGAGCGCGTGCCGGTCGATGGTGAAGTGACCGAGGGCCGCAGCTTCGTGGACGAGTCGATGATCACCGGCGAGCCGATTCCCGTCGAAAAGGCGGAAGGCAGCACCGTGGTCGGCGGCACCGTCAACCAGAAGGGTGCGCTGACGCTGCGTGCCACCGCCGTGGGCGGTCAGACCATGCTGGCGCAGATCATCCGCATGGTCGAGCAGGCGCAAGGTTCCAAGCTGCCGATCCAGGCCGTGGTGGACAAGGTGACGCTGTGGTTCGTGCCCGCCGTCATGCTGGCCGCGGTGCTGACCTTCCTGGTCTGGCTGGTGTTCGGCCCGTCGCCCGCGCTGTCCTTCGCGCTGGTCAATGCCGTGGCGGTGCTGATCATTGCCTGCCCTTGCGCCATGGGTTTGGCGACGCCGACCTCCATCATGGTCGGCACGGGCCGGGGCGCCGAGATGGGCGTGCTGTTCCGCAAGGGTGAAGCCCTGCAACTGCTCAAGGACGCCAAGGTGGTGGCCGTGGACAAGACCGGCACGCTGACCGAGGGCCGCCCGGTCCTGACCGACCTGGAGATTGCCGACGGCTTTGACCGCAACCAGGTGCTGGCGAAGGTCGCCGCTGTCGAATCGCGCTCGGAGCATCCGATCGCACGCGCCATCGTCGAGTCGGCCGTGGAAGGTGGCATCGCGCTGCCGACGATGACAGACTTCGATTCGGTCACGGGCATGGGCGTGCGCGCCACCGTGGACGGCGCGCGTGTCGAGGTCGGTGCCGATCGCTTCATGCGTGAGCTGGGGTTGGACGTGGGCAGCTTCGCTCGCACGGCCGAGCGCCTGGGCAACGAGGGCAAGTCACCGCTGTACGCCGCGATCGACGGCCGGCTGGCCGCCATCATCGCGGTGGCCGATCCGATCAAGTCCAGCACGCCCGCGGCCATTGCCGCGTTGCACCAGCTCGGCCTGAAGGTGGCGATGATCACCGGCGACAACGCGCGTACCGCGCAGGCCATCGCCAAGCAACTGGGCATCGACGAGGTGGTGGCCGAAGTGCTGCCCGAGGGCAAGGTCGAAGCCGTGCGCCGGCTGAAAGCCAGCCACGGCCAGATCGCCTACGTGGGCGACGGCATCAACGACGCCCCGGCGCTGGCCGAGGCCGACGTGGGCCTGGCCATCGGCACCGGCACCGACGTGGCGGTGGAGTCGGCCGACGTAGTGCTGATGTCGGGCAACCTGCAGGGCGTGCCCAACGCCATCGCGCTGTCCAAGGCGACCATCGGCAACATCCGCCAGAACCTGTTCTGGGCGTTTGGCTACAACACGGCCCTGATCCCGGTGGCCGCTGGCGTCCTGTACCCCGCATACGGTGTGCTGTTGTCGCCGATCTTCGCGGCTGGCGCGATGGCGCTGTCCAGCGTGTTCGTGCTCGGCAACGCGCTGCGCCTGCGCCGCTTCCAGCCGCCGCTGGCGGCGGATACCGCTCATTGAGAAAGGAGGAACACCATGAACATCGGTGAAGCATCCAAGGCCTCGAAGGTCTCGGCCAAAATGATCCGCTACTACGAGCAAATCGGTCTGATCCCTCCGGCTGACCGCACCGATTCGGGCTACCGCGCCTATACCCAGGACGACGTTCACCGGTTGCATTTCATCCGGCGTTCGCGCGACCTCGGCTTCTCGGTGGCCGAGATCACGGACTTGCTGGGACTGTGGAATGACAAGTCGCGCCAGAGTGCTGATGTAAAGCGTCTGGCCCAGCAACACATCGACGAGTTGGACCGGCGCATCGAGAGCATGCTGGAGATGGCCGCGACGCTCAAGGCGCTGATCCGGTGTTGCGCCGGCGACGAACGGCCCGACTGCCCGATCCTGCACACGCTGGAGCAGCCCGATATCAGTGACAACAAGCCCGAAGCGCGCACTGGCGCAGTGCCGCGCCGCGCGCGAGCCAACGCAGCAGGAAAAAAGCCGTGTGCGCACTGAGCAGCCAGGAGAGATATGCCCAAAATCACCGTCTTGCCCCATCCTGAACTGGCGCCTGAGGGAGCCGAACTGAACGTGCCAGCAGGCACTTCGATCTGCGAGGCCCTGCTGGACAACGGCATCGAGATCGAGCATGCCTGCGACATGAGCTGTGCCTGCACGACCTGTCACTGCATCGTGCGCAAGGGGTTCGATTCTCTAAACGAAGTCGAGGAATGCGAGGACGATCTGCTCGACCGGGCCTGGGGACTGGAGGCGCAGTCGCGGCTGAGCTGCCAGGCCATCGTTGCGACCGAAGACCTGACCGTCGAGATCCCCAAGTACACGATCAACCATGCCAAGGAGAACCACTAGGAGCCTGCGTGCTGCCTCAGGCGCACCGGCCTGCGGCAGGGTTGCTCTGGCAGATGGAGGACTGACGGCATTGCCGCCAGATAACCAACCCGTGGGCCAGACCAACCCGCGAGCCAGGTGTCTACACTCCCTTTGCACGGTCGTCGGTTAGGCTGGAAAGGTCATCAACGTCCTTAAATCCGTGACGGCCGGCCCATGGAAAGTCCCACAGGAGAAGTCCTGCATGTCTGCGCCCAAGCTAGCCACGCTCTACCGAATGGTCATGCCCGGCCATACCTGCCCCTACGGGCTGAAGTCGCTCGATCTGCTCAACCGCAAGGGCTACGAGGTCGAGGACAAACACTTGGCAAGCCGCGAGCAGACGGATGCGTTCAAGAAGGAGCATGGCATCGAGACCACGCCCCAGGTCTTCATAAACGGGCGGCGCGTGGGCGGCTACGACGACCTACGCAAATTCTTCGGCATGTCCGTGAAGGACAAGAACGCCGTGACCTAGACCCCTGTGATCGCGCTGTTCGCCACGGCGGCCGCAATGGCGCTGGCGGCGAGCTGGGCGGCCTTCGGCCAAGTCTAGAGCATTCAGGCGGCAGAGTGGTTCGTGGCCTTTGCCATGTGCCTCCTGGCGCTGCAGAAGCTCAAGGACGTGGACGGCTTCGCGACGACCTGCTGGCCAAGCGCTGGGTTCGGTATGCCTATTTCTACCCGTTCGCGGAGGCCATCGCAGGCGTCCAGATGGTCGCGGGCGTGGGGATGTGGGTGTCGATTCCGTTGGCGCTGTTCATCGGGACCGTCGGGGCCGTGTCGGTTTTCAAGGCGGTCTATGTCGATCGCCGGGAACTCAAGTGCGCCTGCGTGGGCGGGGACAGCAACGTGCCGCTGGGCTTCGTGTCCCTGACCGAGAACCTGATGATGGTGGCGATGGCCCTGTGGCCAAGGTCGGCCTACCTTGGGATGCACTGAGCGCCGCGCCAGGTACGGCGCAGCGCACGTGCTCGCATCGGCCGTCCTGTGTGCATGCCGGCCACGATGCGGTGTTACTGCGCGCGCGGCGGGAAGCCAGCTTCGCTCAGGGCCGCGGCGATCTGCTCTTGCGAGGCCGAGGTCTGGACCTCGACACGGCGGGTCGGCGGGTCCGTGACGATCTTGGCGTTGGGGTCGATCATTTGGATCGTTTTCGTCACAGTGCGGGCGCAGCCGCCGCAGGTCATGTCTTCGAGATGGAATTGCATGGAAAACTCCTTTCGGGTTGGGGTGTTTGAAGTGTGCTCCTTGCCACCGTTGGAAGGTCAATCGCTATTTGCATCCCCGCCACACCAACCGGCCGAATGCTCATAGGGGCAAGGCCGTGGTGCTCTTTACGCGATCCAGCACGAAGCTGGTCTTGCAGTCCTGCACGCTGGGGTGCTTGAGCAGCGTGTCGAGCACGAAGCGGGAGTAGTGAGCCATGTCCATGACGACCACCCGCAGCAGATAGTCCATGTCGCCGGTCAGCGCATGGCACTCCACAACCTCTGGCCAGTTCTGGACAGACGCGCGGAACACGTCCATGGGATTGCGCTTGTGCGAGTCGGAGTACTGGGCCGACTTCTACACGAAGTTCTTCAACTTCCAAGAGATCCGCTACTTCGACATCAACGGCGAGTACACCGGCCTAGCCTCCAAGGCGATGAGCGCGCCGGACGGCCTGATCCGCATCCCGCTGAACGAGGAAGCACGCCAGGGCGGCGGCCAGATTGAGGAATTCTTGATGCAGTTCAGCGGCGAGGGCATCCAGCACATCGCCCTGCTGTGCGACAACCTACTCGATGCGCTCGACCGCGTGCAGATGGCCGGTATCCCGCTGCTGACCGCCCCCAACGACATCTATTACGCAAACTTGGAAAAGCGCCTGCCCGGCCATGGCCAGCCCGTACCCGAGTTGCAGGCGCGCGGCATTCTGCTCGACGGCACGACCGAAGGCGGCCAGCCCCGCCTGCTGCTGCAGATATTCTCCGAGCCGCTGCTTGGCCCGGTGTTCTTCGAGTTCATCGAGCGCAAGGGCAACTACCGCGAGGGCTTCGGCGAAGGAAACTTCGGTGCCTTGTTCGAGTCGATGGAACGCGACCAGATCAACCGTGGCTCGTTGGAAATCAACCCGGCCTGATTTGGGCCTTTCCATGAAGGCAGAGCGCCTTCAGTCCTACATCTCGCGAGCCCCTCTGTGGGCTCGCGCTACTTTGGCGTCAGTACTGCCTTAGCCGCTCAAGCATTGAGCGGGTTGGCTTCGGCGTCACGTTCCGAAACAGTTGCTACCGCCCTTGACTTGAGTTAATACATGAACATATGTATTCTTATTCAGATACACCGATGGCCTTTTTCCTCGCCCTGAAGAGGGACCCAGCACTACGTCGCCCCCTCTAAGCGCACTTCGGCAGCAATGCGCCGTGGCCAACCCAATGACCAGGATTGCTGAAGGACGTGCCCATGGAACTTCGTCATTTGCGCTGCTTCGTGGCTCTCGCCGAAGAGCTGCATTTCACCCGTGCTGCGGAGCGCTTGCACATCGAGCAGCCGCCGCTGTCCCGCACGATCAAGGAATTGGAAGACGAACTGGGGGTGCTGCTCTTTGACCGCGATCGGCGGGGAACGCGGTTGACGCCAGCGGGCACCACCTTCCTTCAGGACATTCGCAGGCTGTTCACCAACCTGGAGCAGGCACGAGAAAACGTCAGGGCGATCGCCGCAGGCCTAAGAGGCAGCGTGCGCATCGCCATCTCCGATGGCGCCATCGACCCGCGGCTGTCTGCACTTCTTGCCCTGTGCCGCCAGGAGGAGCCGGAGATCGAAATACGGCTCTCCGAGGTCACCCTGGCGGAACAGTTGCGGGGACTGCGATCCGGCGACTTCGCGATCGGTTTCGCACACACCGCGGACGTCGGCGACGGACTGGTGACGGAGCCCATCTGGCAGGACCCGCTGGTGGTGACCGTGCCGATCCGGCACCCGTTGCTGGCCCACAAGGAAGTGTCGCTACGTGAACTCGTGAGTTACCCGCTGGTGATGTGCGATCCGCAGCTTTGCGAGGGCTACTGCCGCGAATTGACCCGGCTGCTACATCCCCTGGAGCGCGAGTCCACCATCGTTGAGCATGTCTCGTCGCTGGACATGATGCTCACATTGGTCGGAGCTGGTTACGGCATCGGCTTCGCAACGGCGACCCGAATCGCGGCGTGTCAACGTCCCGACGTGGTGATCCGGCCGTTGGCGCTCGATTCGGCCGTCATCATCACCTACCTGCTTCGGCCCGAAGGCGGTAGCGGACTATCCGCACCCGTAGAGCGCTTCATCGAGCGTTTGCGTTCGCCAAAGAGCGATTAGCTACGACGCCTGCGCCACATCCGGCGTCACGCATCGCCCTGAAGGTAGAGGTTGCGCTCCGTGGCCGTCATCAGTTCGGCCGAGCTGATCTTGAGAGCCAGGGAAATTTTTAGAATGAGAGCGAGTGTCGGCATGTGCTCGCCGCGCTCAATCTTGCCCATGTGCGAGCGCGCGATCCCCGCCAAGCCCGCGAACTCATCCTGAGCAATCCCCTGAGCCAGGCGAGCGGCTCGCACCGCTTGCCCGAACGCCAACGCCGGTGCGGACTCATAGGTGGTTACTCCGGCGGGCCGTCCAGGCCGAATAGTGCGCTTCTGCATTCGCAGAAGCGTCATGGAATCACTGATCTTTAACCACGTTAAAGATATCTCTTGAGTATGATGTCGGCTGCTCTTTTCGATCCCGTTGCCTCTTGGGGGCATCCATGCACAACGCCATCAGACCGTCCCCGAATTTCACACTCGCCATAGCGCCAGGTGTGCCGTCTTCACGGCTGTCGGCGCTGCTTGCACTGCAGCGAGCGCACGAGCCGGGTGTCGCGATCGCCGTGCGTGAAGTTTCGGATCAAGAGCTGGTAACGGGCCTGCATGAGGGCCGCTACGACGCGGGGCTATCTCTTAGCAGTGCGGGGGATCACCTGACGAGTAGCCGGAGGCTGTGGTGCGAAAGCATGGCCGTCGCGATACCACCGCGGTTCCGTTTGGTTGATCAGGCGAAGCTCACCATCTCCGATCTTCAGGACTATCCAATCTATCGCTGGCAGGCGGAGGCTTGTCCCTTGCTGGACGAGAGGTTGGCCTCCCTGATGCCAGTGGACCAAGAGAACATCCTGCCTGCAACTTCATTCGAGATGATGGCGCTGTGGGTTTCAGCCGGCTACGGCATCGGCGTATGCGCGCAATCGCGCATCGAGCGTGCCCATCAATGGGGGGTAAGCATGCGACCGCTCGCCGATGGCCCCTATGAGATCGTGACGTACCTCCAACGGCCCCACGCGCAAGCAGATTCTGCTGCCAAGCGTTTCGAGCGCAGGGCGCTGCAGATCGCCGAGGCAGGCGCCCTGTAGCAGGCACTCCTATAGGCCGGAGCCGTCTCATCCCGGCCATAGGTTGCAGCATGGGACTAGACCGGACTAGACCCCTTCAAGCACCGCTGCGCTGTCCACCAGTCGGCGGACGCTCTGCCGCACGTCCTCGGGGATGGGCCGCGGGGCAACGGCCTCGGGCACATCCGCATGGTGCTGGTAGTCGCCCATGAGAACCCGGATGATTGCGGGCACGTTCGTTGGCGTGACCGCATCAATGGCCGCACGATCACCCAGGTCGGGGTGAGGCTGGGTCAGCATGCGGTACAGGTCCCACGAATCGGCGTGCGGGCATTGGTTCATGAGCACTTGGGCCAGCTTGTGCTTGAGCGGCACCAGTTGCCAGTCGGGAACCCGCTGCCCCCGGTTGCCCAGGCTGATCGACAGCAGCTTGCCCGCCTTCAGCTCGCGGTTGATCTGGTCCTTGGACTTCCCGGCCAGCTTGCCGAACAGCGGGACCGGCAGATTGTTCGGCGACTCGTAGATGGCCAGCATTTCCTCGCGCTCGCGCTGGATCGCGGAGACTTCCGGCTCCGGGGCATGCACCGGAGGCGGCGGCACCTGCGACAGCCGCTGGAACATGATTCCGCCGCTGTTGGGGGTCACGACGATAGGCGTGGCCACCACGGGCGGCACGCCGGGGACAACAGGCTCAGCAGTCGTGGAGACCGCGCCCACCACTTCCTCCACTTCCGCCATTGCCGGCACCCCGTCGATACGGATGGTCAGATGCGCGCTCGCGGCTTCGACTTCACCCTGTTCGAGCAGGTCAAGACGGTCTGCCCAGTCCTGCATCATGCGACGCCGAGGCTCCACGTACTTGGCGTGGTTGTAGGCCGAACTCACCTTGTTGGGGTCGGAGTGCGAAAGCTGAGCGTCCACCCAAATCTTCGGGTATCCGATCTCGTTGAGCGCGGTCGAGATGGTGCCGCGGATGCCGTGGCCGGTCAGGCGCCCCTCGTAGCCCATGAGCTGCACGGCCTTGTTGAGGGTGTTCTCGCTGATGCGCTTCTTGAGTTCGCTGCGATGCGACAGCAGGTACTTCTGCGCTGGACGCATCACGCCCAGGAGATAGCGCACGATCTCGATGGCCTGCAGGGACAGGGGCACGATGTAGGGCGGCACGTCCTGCGGCCGCTTGCCGGCCTTGCGCATTTCGTCCTGGAGTTGCTTGACGACCTGCGGCGGGATGATCCACAAGCCGCGGTCGAGGTCGAATTGCTCAGGCTCGGCCAGGCGCAACTCGCCCGTGCGCACCCCCGTCAGGAACAGCAGCCGGACGCCAAGCTGGGTCTGCCAGCCCCGGGGGTTGTAGCGCCGGAGCTTCTGAAGGAACTCGGGCAGCTCGGGCAGGTGCAGATAGGGGTTGTGGGCCACCGGGGGCTTGGGCTCGGCCACCACGTCCAGGTCCGCGGCCGGATTGACTTCCAGCCCTTCGGCGATGACCAGGGCATAGCGGAACATCTGGTTGAACCAGGTGCGGACCTTCTCGGCGGTGGTGAACGCCTTGCGTTTCTCGATCGCCGCCACGACGCCCACGAGCTGGGGCCGTCGAATGTCGTAGATCGACATCTTCCCCAGGGTAGGCAGCACGTCCTTGTTGAAGATGCGCAGGATCTGCGAAAGCGTGCTCTGACGGCCTTCCTTGAGTTCCTTGCGGCGATGCTCGACCCAAGCATCGAAGACGTTCTTGAAGGTGTATTCGCCCGCCAGCTTGGCCGCGTGCCGGCGCTGGTCGCGTTCGATTTGGGGATCAATGCCCTTGGCGAGCAGAACCTGAGCCTTGTCCCGCTCGGCGCGGGCCTCGCGCAGACTGAGGGCGGGATAGCCACCCAGGGACATGCGCTTTTGCTTGCCCAGCCAGTAGTATCGGAAGATCCACGACTTGCCGCCTGCGGCAGAGACCATCAGGCCCAGGCAGTCGTTATCGGAGAGGGTGTAGCGCTTGCCGGTGGTTCTTGCCTGCCGGACTGTCAGATCAGAGAGTGCCATTTCGAGGCTCCTAAGTTATGACTTAGGCCTAATGCTCGTCATGGTTCCCGCTCAGCCCCAGCAACTATCCGGTAGCCGTCCCAACCGTATTCTTGTGCCTCAATTGGTCACTCAAAAACGGTAGCTGTGGGTGGATTTCCGTGGCGCTCGCTGGAATGAAAAAAGGGGCCAAAGCCCCTCTTTTCAACGACTTACAGACGTCAGTAGAAGTCTGTAGATCACTATCTGGAGCGGGAAACGAGACTCGAACTCGCGACCCCGACCTTGGCAAGGTCGTGCTCTACCAACTGAGCTATTCCCGCGTTGTCTTGGTGACGGGCGCCATTCTATACGATCGAAAGCTGCCGTCAACCCTTTGATTAAAAAAGTTTTTATTTCTTTTCCGTAGTGCTCAGGTGCGGCCAGGCAGCCATCAGGTAATTGATCATCGACCACAGCGTCAACCCTGCCGCGACGATGAGCAATGCGTACCCCATGCCGACCCATATTGTCGGCTGCGGCGGATTGGCCAGCAGGATCACCAGCGCCACCATCTGCGCCGCGGTCTTCCATTTGCCGAGATTCGACACCGCGACCTGTGCGCGGGCACCGAGCTCGGCCATCCACTCGCGCAGTGCCGAGACGACGATCTCGCGGCCGATGATGATGGCGGCTGGCAGTGTGAGCCAGAGGTTGGAATGCTCTTCCACCAACAGCACCAGGGCGACCGCCACCATCAGCTTGTCGGCGACAGGGTCGAGAAAGGCGCCGAACGGCGTGCTCTGCTCCAGCCGGCGCGCCAGATAGCCATCGAGCCAATCGGTAAGCGCCGCGATGGTGAACACGGCACTGGCGGCCAGGTAGCTCCAGTAGAACGGGAGATAGAAAAGCAGGATGAAGATGGGTATCAGCAGCACGCGCAGAACGGTGAGCAGGTTCGGGATATTCATCGGTACCACTGATCGGCGGAATTCGGGGGACAGTTTACTCACTGTGCAGAGCCGCATAAATCGACTCGGCCAGCTTTTTACTGATGCCGGGCGCCTTGGCGATCTCGTCGAGGCTGGCCCTGCACAGTTCCTGAAGACCGCCGAAATGCGTGAGCAGTTCGCGGCGGCGTTTGGGTCCGATGCCCGGAACGTCCTCCAGCGTCGAAGTGCGCCGGGCTTTTCCGCGGCGAGCGCGATGGCCGGTGATGGCGAAACGATGCGCTTCGTCGCGCACCTGCTGGATGAGGTGCAGCGCAGGCGAGTCGGCCGGCAGCGTGAACTCATGCGCGGCGTCGTTCAGATAGAGAGTCTCCAGGCCCGGCTTGCGGGTGACCCCCTTGGCCACGCCAAGCAGGATGAGTTCCGGCACGGCCAGTTCCTCCAGCACCTCGCGGGCCATATTGAGCTGACCCTTGCCACCGTCGACCAGCAGGATGTCCGGTAGCTTGCCCTCGCCCTCTGCCGCCTTGCGAAAACGCCGGGAAAGCGCCTGATGCATCGCTGCATAGTCGTCGCCAGCGGTCACGCCCTCGATGTTGTAGCGCCGATAATCGGATTTCAGCGGGCCTTCGGGGCCGAACACCACGCAGGAGGCGACGGTCGCTTCACCGCTGGAATGACTGATGTCGAAACACTCCAGCCGCATCGGCGGCTCATCGAGTTCCAGCGCTTCGGCCAGCGCCTCGAAGCGCGCCGACAGATGCTGACGATTGGCCAGCCGCGCGCCCAGGGCCTGCTCGGCGTTGGTCAGCGCCAGTTGCTGCCAGCGCGCCCGCGTCGCGCGTACGCGATGGGTGATGGTGAGCTCCACGCCGCGCAGCTCGGAAATGGCGTCGATCAGCGTGGCGAAATCCTCGTGCACGGCATTGACGATCAGCTCGCTCGGCAGGTCGCGTTCCGTAGCACCCAGGTAGTACTGCTCCAGAAAGGCCTGCAGCACCTCGCTGACACTTTCCTCGATGGCCACCTGCGGAAAGAAGTTCTTGCTGCCCAGCACGCGGCCGCCACGTACGGTGATCAGGTGCACGCAAGCGCCGCCTGGGCTGACCACTGCGGCGACGATATCCACGTTGCCCGAACCACCTTCCATGCTCTGCTGATCCTGCACACGGCGCAGGATGCCGATCTGGTCGCGAATCTCGGCGGCGCGCTCGAAGTCCAGGTTCATCGCCGCCTTTTCCATGTTGCGCGACAGTTCCTCGGCCAGGGCGTTGCTGCGGCCCTCGAGGAACATCACCGAGTGACGCACGTCTTCGGCGTACTCCTGCGGATCGACCAGCTTCACGCATGGCGCCTTGCAGCGCTTGATCTGGTACTGCAGGCAGGGTCGGGTGCGGTTGCGGAAATAGCTGTCCTCGCATTGCCGCACGAAGAAGGCCTTTTGCAGCAGGCTCAGGCTTTCGCGGATCGCGCCGGCGCTCGGATAGGGGCCGAAGTAGCGTCCGGGCTCCTTCTTGGCGCCACGATGAATACTCAGTCTTGGAAATTCACCGGCAGAGAGGAACACATAGGGATAGGACTTATCGTCCCGTAGCAGGATGTTGTACGGCGGCCGCCACTGCTTGATCAGCGTCTGCTCGAGCAGCAGCGCCTCGGTTTCGTTGGCGGTGATGGTGGTTTCGACCTGCGCGATCTTGGCCACCAGCGCTGCGGTCTTCGGCGCCTGCCCGGTCTTGCGGAAGTAGCTGGCCAGGCGCTTCTTCAGGTTCTTCGCTTTGCCCACATAGAGCAGCTTGGCCTGCGCATCGAACATGCGATAGACGCCCGGCCGGCCGCTGCAGGCGGCCAGGAACGCCGAGGAATCGAAGGCTTCTGTCATCAGTTGACGGTGTCGACCATCCCGTGGCGAACCGCCAGCAGGGCCAGCTCGACATCACTGGTGATCGATAGCTTTTCGAAGATGCGATAGCGGTAGGTGTTCACCGTTTTCGGCGACAGGCAGAGCTTGTCGGAGATGCTCTGCACCTTCTGACAATTGGCGATCATCAGCGCGATCTGGATTTCCCGTTCGGAAAGCAGATCGAACGGCGATTCGCTGAGCTGGGGCTGGAACGACTTGAGCGCCAGCTGCTGGGCGATCTGCGGGCTGATGTAGCGTTGGCCGCCGAACACCATGCGAATGGCCTGCACCATCTCTTCCAGGGCCGCGCCCTTGGTCAGATAACCCGCCGCCCCGGCCTGCAGCAGCCGCGTAGGGAACGGATCTTCTTCGCAGATGGTGACGGCAATGACCTTGAGGTCAGGGTAGCTGCGCAGCAGCTTTCGGGTCGCCTCCAGGCCACCGATGCCCGGCATCTTGACGTCCATCAGCACCACATCAGGCTTGAGTTCCCGAGCCTTGCGGATCGCGTCTTCACCGGAATCCGCCTGACCTATCACCTGAAGGCCGGAGATGTCCGCCAGCATGCGACTGATGCCCGTACGAACCAGATCGTGGTCATCGACCACCAGCACCCTAATCAAGCAGACACCTCATTGACCGTATTGAAAGCTGGCTTGGCTGCTCGCTTTTTCAGGAGCGAACTCTACCAAAAAAATCATCGACCGGACCGATCAAGACGCCGCTAACTGATCGAGATCAGTAGTCGGCCGCAGCAGCCGACGAACTGCATGCTGAACGCCGATGGACGGTCAAAGTCTCAACCCCTGAGGCTTTCGCTCAGGATTCCCATGCTCACATTCATCGCCGCTCTGGTGCTGACGCTGACCCACTTGGCGGCAGGCAGGCTGAGCAAGCTGCACAGCCTGCCCCGCAGCCGCTGGTTATCGATGGCCGGTGGCGTGGCAGTGGCCTACGTATTCGTTCACCTGTTACCTGAGCTGGCACAGGGCCAGCAGGTCATGGAGGATAGCGGTTTTCACCCGCTGCGCTACCTCGAACATCATGCCTACCTGCTGGCATTGATCGGCCTGGCCGGCTTCTACGGGCTGGAGCGGCTGATCAAATCTCACCGTAGCGAGCGTTCCGACGACGAGCCAACTCATGCCGGCGTGTTCTGGCTGCATATCGCCGCCTTCGGCGGATACAACGCACTGATTGGCTACATCCTCGCCAACCGCGATCCGGCGCAGACACTGGAGCTGATCTGGTACAGCGTCGCCATGGCGTTGCATTTCATGGTCAACGATGTCGCCCTGCAGCACGACCATCAGCAGCTGTTCGCCCGCAGCGGCCGCTGGATCCTGGCGGCCGCCACGCTGGTCGGCTGGGCGGTCGGCGCAACCACAGAACTGTCCGAGTTGGGCGTATCGGCCGTGACCGCCTTTATTGCAGGGGCGATCATCCTCAATGTGCTCAAGGAAGAACTGCCTTCCGAGCGCAACAGCCGTTTCGGTGCGTTCCTCCTCGGGTCGCTGGGCTATTCGGGGCTGCTATTGCTGCTGTAGCCCGGCTGCGCGGCTCCTCCCGGGCCTGCGCATCAGCCGATAGATGGCCGGAATCACGAACAGCGACAGCAACGGCGCGCTGAGCATGCCGCCGACCATCGGCGCGGCGATACGGCTCATCACCTCGCTGCCGGTACCGGCGCCGAGCAGGATCGGCAGCAGCCCGGCGACGATCACCGCCACGGTCATTGCCTTGGGCCGCACACGCTGCACCGCGCCCTCACGGATGGCCTCGCACAGCGCCGCCTCGTCGAGAAGCCCCTTTTGCTGCTGCTCGGTCCAGGCGTTCTTCAGATAGAGCAGCATGATCACGCCGAACTCCGCGGCGACGCCAGCCAGCGCGATGAAGCCAACGCCCGTGGCCACCGACAGGTTGTAGCCCATCAGGTAGAGAAACCAGACACCTCCGGTCAGCGCGAACGGCAGCGTGAGCATGATCAGCAGCGCCTCGTCCAGACGGCCGAACGTCAGGTAGAGCAGCACGAAGATGATGAGCAGCGTGGCCGGCACCACCAGCTTGAGCCGCTCGTTGGCGCGTTCGAGGAATTCGAATTGCCCCGAGTAACTCAGGCTCATGCCCGGCAGCAGGCTGACCTCGGCGGCGACGGCCCGGCGCAGGTCGGCAACCACCGAGGCGATGTCGCGGCCACGCACATCGACGTACACCCAGCCGGCCAGCCGCGCGTTCTCGCTGCGCAGCATCGGCGGGCCGTCGCTGACGCGCACTCGTGCCACACTGCCGAGGGTAACCTGGCTGCCCAACGGGGTGAGGATCGGCAGTTGCTCGAGCGCCTGCGGGGTATCGCGCCATTCACGCGGGTAGCGCACGCTGATCGGGTAGCGCGCCAGCCCTTCCACGGCTTCGCCGACGGTCTCGCCGCCGATGGCGCTGGCCACGATGGACTGCACGTCGGCAATGTTCAGTCCGTAGCGCGCCGCGTCGCGTCGGTCAATGCCGATATCGATGTAGCGCCCGCCGACAAGCCGTTCGGCCAGCGCCGAGCTTACCCCCGGCACCTGCTTGGCCACGGCTTCCACCTGCTGGCTGACACGGTCGATCTCCTCCAGGTTGGCACCGGCGATCTTCACCCCGATGGGACTCTTGATGCCGGTGGCGAGCATGTCGATGCGGTTGCGGATTGGCGGAATCCAGATGTTGGTCAGCCCCGGCACTTGCACGGCGCGGTCCAGCTCCTCGACCAGTTTCTCCGGGGTCATCCCGGCACGCCACTGCTCGCGCGGTTTGAAACGGATGGTGGTCTCGAACATCTCCAGCGGCGCCGGATCGGTGGCCGACTCGGCGCGCCCGGCCTTGCCGAACACCGTCTCGACCTCCGGCACCGTGCGGATCATCCGGTCGGTCTGCTGTAGCAGCTGCACGGCCTTCTGCGCGGACAGCCCCGGCAGCGCAGAAGGCATGTAGAGCAGGTCGCCCTCGTCCATCGGTGGCAGGAACTCGCCGCCCAACCGGGAGACAGGCCACAGCGTGGTGGCCAGCACCAGCAGCGCCACCACGATGGTCGACTTCGGGTGCGCCAGAACCGCTTCCAGCGCCGGACGATACAGCTGGATCAGCCCGCGGTTGAGCGGATTGCGCGTCTCGTCCGGCAGCCGGCCGCGGATCCAGTAGCCCATCAGCACGGGCACCAGGGTCACCGATAGCCCCGCGGCGGCGGCCATCGCGTAGGTCTTGGTGAAGGCCAGCGGGCCGAACAACCGGCCTTCCTGGGCTTCGAGGGTAAACACCGGGATGAACGACAGGGTGATAATCAGCAGGCAGAAGAACAGTGCCGGCCCGACCTCCTGCGCGGCCCGGGTCATCACCTGCCAGTGCTCGTCGCCCTCCAGCACCTGGCCGGGATTGGCATGCCGCCAGGCCTCGGCCTTCTTGTGGGCGTTCTCGATCATCACCACCGCGGCATCGACCATTGCGCCGATGGCGATGGCGATGCCGCCCAGCGACATGATGTTCGCGTTGATGCCCTGATAGCGCATGACCGCAAAGGCGATCAGCACGCCGATCGGCAGCGAGACGATGGCCACCAGCGACGAGCGCAGGTGCCAGAGGAACAGCCCGCAGACCAGCGCGACGACGATGAACTCCTCCAGCAGCTTGAAGCTGAGGTTCTTCACGGCGCGGTCGATCAGCTGGCTGCGGTCGTAGGTGGTGATGATTTCGACGCCCGCAGGCAGGCTCCCCTTCAGCTCGTCCAGCCTGGCGTGCACGGCGGCCAGCGTTTCCCGCGCGTTCTTGCCGCTGCGCAGGATCACCACGCCGCCGACGGTCTCGCCCTCCCCGTCCAGCTCAGCGATGCCTCGGCGCATCTCCGGGCCGAGCTGGACGTGCGCGACATCGCCCAGGCTCGTCGGCACGCCGGCAGCGCTGAGCTGCAGCGGGATGCTGCGAAAATCCTCGAGCGTTTGCAGATAGCCCGAGGCACGCACCATGTACTCGGTCTCGGCCAGCTCAAGCACGGCGCCGCCTGTCTCCTGATTGGCCATCTCGATCGCCTGGATCACCTGCGCCTGGGTCACACCCAGGCTGGCCATCTTCAGCGGGTCGAGCACCACCTGGTACTGCTTGACCATGCCACCGATGGTGGCCACCTCGGCAACGTTGGGCAGGGTGATCAGCTCGTACTTGAGGAACCAGTCCTGCAGGCTGCGCAGTTGCGCCAGGTCATGTGCGCCACTGCGGTCGATCAGCGCGTACTGGTAGATCCAGCCGACGCCAGTGGCGTCCGGGCCCAGCGATGGCTTGGCCGCGGCCGGCAGACGACTCTGCACCTGGCTGAGATATTCCAGTACCCGCGAGCGCGCCCAGTAGAGATCGGTACCGTCCTCGAACAGCACATAGACGAAGCTGTCACCGAAGAACGAATAGCCGCGCACGGTCTTCGCTCCCGGTACCGAGAGCATGGTGGTGGTCAGCGGATAGGTCACCTGGTTCTCGACAATCTGCGGCGCCTGCCCCGGATACGCCGTGCGGATGATCACCTGCACGTCGGAAAGGTCCGGCAGGGCGTCGATCGGCGTGGTACGCACCGCCCAGATGCCCACCGCGCTCATCAACAGCGTGGTCAGCAACACCAGGAAGCGATTGAGCACGGACCAGCGAATCAGCGCGGCGATCATGGCTGCTGCTCCAATAGCTGCAGGTGCTCGATCAGCAGCCCCAGGTCGGTCTCGCGCACCGCGAAACGGATGCGGGCCTGCGGCTGTACCCCCCGCAGCAGCGCAACGTCGGCCACCGAGAAGCGCATGGTCATGCCGGGCATGCCCAGGGTGTTGAACGGCCCGTGGGCGATCCTCAGCTGCTCGCCGTCCAAACTCAGCACTCTTCCCTCGGCCTCATGCAGCGCGGGCGCCGGCTGGACAGCACCGTGCACGTGGCCGTGCGCGGCAGCATCGACGACCGGCGCCGCAACGATACCGCGCAGGCTGGCTTCGGAATCGAGCAGGAACTGCCCTGAGGCGACCACCTGCTGGCCTTCCTCCAGGCCGCGCAGGATCGCCGTGTGGCTGCCGCTCTCGCGGCCCGTCTCGACCTCCACCGGGCGGTAGCGTCCGCCGGCTTCGGCGAGCATCACCAGCGCGCGGCGGCCGGTGCGGATCACCGCCTCGCTGGGCACCAGCAGCACCGCGGCAGTCTCGCTGCCGGCCAGCGCCACCTGTGCGGTCAGCCCGGGGCGCAGGCGCCCCTCCGGATTGTGCAATTGCACCCGCACGCGCAGGGTGCGGCTGGCCGCGCTGGCCTCCGGCAGCACCGCGCTCACCTCGCCTTCGATGACCTGGCCCGGCAGCGCCGGCAGGCGTGCTGCGGCCTGCTGTCCAACGTGGATGCCTGCACTCTGCGCCTCCGGCACCGCGACCTCGAGCCAGACGCTGTCCAGCCCGTTGATTCGCGCCAGGGGCGCTCCGGCTGCCAGTGTCATGCCCTCGCGCACCTCGAGCTCCTGCAGCACCCCGGCCAGCGGTGCGATCACGCTGATGGTCGCGTCGATCTTGCCGCTACGCTCGAGCCGGCTGATCGTCGAGGCCGGCATCCCGGCCAGGCGCAAGCGCTGGCGGGCGGCGTCCAGCAGCGCAGCGTCGCCGGCACGGCGCAGCGCCAGGTATTCCTCCTGCGCGGCGGCCCACTCGGGGATCAACAGATCCGCCAGTGGCGCACCCTTTTCGATCAGGTCGCCCGGTGCATGGCGGTAGACGCGCTCGACGAAGCCGCCGGCGCGCGTCTGTACCTGTGCCACATCGCGAGCGTTGTATTCGAGCACGCCCACTGCATCGATGCGGCTTGCGAGCGGACCACGCCTGACCGTGGCCAGGCGCACGCCGAGATTCTGGGTGACGCCGGCGTCGATGCTGATGGCCGCCGCGTCGCCGTCCTGGTTGGCGTAGCGCGCCACCAGATCCATGTCCATGAAGGGGGATTTGCCGGGCCTGTCGAAGCGATGCTGAGGAACCATCGGGTCGTACCAATAGAGCACCTGGGCATGGCTGCCGGCTTCGGATGTCGACCCGTGCGCTGCCATGTCGCCGTATTGGCGGGCGAACCAGTAACCCCCTCCCGCCCCGACCGCGATCGCCACGCCGAGCAGCGTGATGCTTGCAAGAACAGTACGGCTCATTTGGCTTCTCCGTAGGCGAGGTGCAGACGGGTCCGGGCGATGGCCTCCAGCCCTTGCAGGTCGATGTGCTTCAGACGGGCTTCGATCAGCTCGTTGCGTGCGGCGAGTAGCGCATCCAGCTCGCCGCGGCCGGCGCGGTAGCTGCTCATCGCCAACTCGACCTTCTCGCGGGCCAGCGGCAGTTGCAGCTGGCCACTGCGCGCCAACGCGCGCTGCAGCCGCGCCAGCTCGGCGAGCTCGGCCTCCAGTTGCTCGGCGATCTCGCGCGCCACGGCCTCGCGCTCGGCCTCCAACCGGTTGAGCTCGGCGTGGCGTGCGGCGATCCGCGGGTTCTGCCGGGTGCGCTGAGATACCGGCAGGTCGAAGCTGAATTCCAGGTTGAGCATGTCGCCGAATTCGCGACCACGCTTGAGGTAGGCGACCTCCCAGCTCCAGTCACCCCTCTTCTCAGCGGTGGCCTCGCGGATGCGCGCCTGGGCTTCGCGGGCCATCGGGGCAAAGGCGCTGAGTTGCGGATGCCGCTCCAACTGACGGAGCAGCGTCTGGCGGTCGATGGGCCAGCTTGGCAATTCGCCGCTCAGCGGTTGATTGCCCTCGGCGCCAACCCAGCGCAGCAGTGCGGCGCGGGCCAGGCGGCGCTGCTGCTCCAGCTCGTCCTCGCGTTCGGCGAGCTGGGCCGCCTCCTGACGCGCCGCGACCTGGTCGGTCAGCTGACCACGTCCTCCGGCGAGGCGCGCGCGAACCGCCTCGGCGAGCAGGCGATTCTCAGCCCGCAGCTCGCCAAACAGGTGCAGCTTGCGTTCCACCGCGTGGCTGGCGATCCACGCCTGCGCCGTGACCAGGCGCACCTTCAGCGCCTCGATCTCACGTGCGGCCTCGGCGCGGCCGATGGCGGCATGGGCGACGTCGGCGCGTGCCCGACGCTTTTCGCGGTTGGGCATCTCCTGCATCAGGCCGACCATGCGCATGGTCATGCCATCGTCGTTGAGGCTCCAGCGCTCGGAGCCCTCGATGGGCAGGCTCTGTACGCCAAGCAGCAGTTTCGGGTCGGGCAGTTCGCCGGCGGCAATGGCTTCGCTGCGCACGGCCTGCACGCGGGCCGCCTCGGCACTCAGCGACGGCGCGTGCTGGCCGGCCAGACGTAGCGCCTCGTCGAAGGTCAGCCCGGCAGCCGTGCCGGGCAGCCAGAAGACGAACAAGGGAAGCACGGCCGGCAGCGCTCGGCCCATGCGAAAGAATCGGATCATCATGGCGAGATTCCTCGGTGTCCTGCACGCCGCAGGAGGCATGCATCCGGCGCTCAGCGCGCGGGCGCAGAGCGAGTCAGGGTGGCGAAGGAATCAGTGACGCGGCGGACGCCAGACGTCGGCGCCGGAACGGGCGGGAAGGAACTCGAGATAGGCGGCGCCGAGCAGCGGAGGCGCAACGTTCAACGCCGGCCTGGCGAGCATCGTCACAAGCGGGCTGCCGGTCTTGCACTGATGCCCGCCGTCGCACAGCGGATTGCTCTGGTGCGCGTGGCCGTCTTCATCCGGCGCGACCGCCATATGGCCGGGGTGCTCGGCCGCCTGGGCATCTTTCTGCATCTGACACGGCGTTGCGCTCAGCTGCGACGCCGCCATCCCGTTCAGGGGAAGCGCGAGGCTGAGCAGCAGGACGAGCAACAGATGCAGGTAGGCTTTCATGGACCGCAGTCTAGCCGGCAGCCCAGAGGGAAAAACTTGACCAAGATCGGGTTCAGCTCGCTTCCAGCCCCACCGCGGATGAATTGCCTGCGAGCAGATGGCTGAGCACCGAGCGCATCTTGCCGGGCTTGACCGGCTTGTTCAGCACCGGCACACCGCAGCCCTGCAACTGCTGACGGCACTCGTCGCTGCGATCAGCGGTGATCATCACCACCGGCAGCGCCTGGCCGAACCGTTCGCGCACCGTCAACACCACATCCCAGCCGGTAAGGCCGCCGTCCAGGTGGTAATCGGCGAGGACCGCATCCGGTGCCCGTCCGTCCAGCGCAAGCAGGGCGCTCTGCGTGTCGGTAGCCGTGAGCACTTCGCAGCCCCACTGCTCCAGCAGCGCGGTCATGCTCAATAGAATGCTCTCCTCGTTGTCGATCACCAGCAGCCGTCGCCCTGGCAGCGGATCGCCCAACTGCGGCAGGCTCACTGGCGTGGCGATGCGCTCGCGCGGCGAGGCGTCGGCCAGCGGGACGTCGATGCTGAACACCGAGCCACGGCCCGGTCGTGAACGCACCAGCACGGGGTAGTCGAGCATGTTGGCAATACGATCGACGATCGCCAGCCCCAGCCCCACCCCGCTGCGTTTGGTCGATCTGCCGATGCCCAGCTGATTGAACTCGAGGAAGATCGCCTGCAACTCTTCGGGGGGGATTCCCCTTCCGGTGTCCCAGACCTCGATGCGCAGCGCGCCGGCATGTTTGCGCGCGCCGATCAGCACGCCGCCGCTGTCGGTATAGCGGCAGGCGTTGCTGAGGAAATTGCGCAGAATCCGTGTCAGCAGGCGGAAGTCCGTTCTGACGGCGAAGCGCGAAACGTGGTGCTTCAAGCGAAGCCCGGCGGCAGCCGCCACCGGTTGGAATCCGGAAACCAGCGGCAACAGGACATCGTCCAGCGTGTAGATGTCGATGTCCGGTTTGATGGCCGCCTGGTCGAGCTTGGAGATATCGAGCAGGTCGGTCAGCAGATCCTCGGCGCCCTCCAGCGCCTGGTGCGCACGCTCGACCAGATGGCGTTCACCCTGCGGCAGGGCACGCTCGCGCAGCGTCGAGATGAGCAACCGCGCAGCGTTGAGCGGCTGCAGCAGGTCGTGGCTGGCAGCAGCGAGATACTTGTCCTTGCTGAGGTTGGCGGCCTCCGCCGCATCTCGTGCCTCGCGCAATTCGCAGGTGCGCTCGGCGACGCGACGCTCCAGTTCCTCATTGAGCTGCAACAGGCGCAGCTGGGCGAGCTTGCGCTCGGTGACGTCGGCGACGAAGCCTTCCACCAGGCCGTCCTCGTCCGGTTTGAGCAGCAGGTTCATCACCACGTAGATGGCGCTGCCATCCTTGCGGCGCAGGCGTGTCTCGTAACCGAACAGCCCGTGCTGCTGGCTCAGGGTGTGGCGGATCTGCCGCAGCTCGTCCTCGCCGCCGATGAACAGATGGTGTGACAGATCGGTCAGCGCCCAGAGCGCCTCTTCCGGACCTTCATAGCCAAGCATTCGCGCCAGCGCCGGATTGGCTGCGCGGATGCCTTCCTGCAGGCTGGCCTGGAAGATGCCATGCACCGCATGCTCGAACAGCCATTTGTAGCGATTGCGTTCGGCTTCCAGCTCTTCCAGGCGTGCCAGCAGCTCGGGGTAGTGGCTCTTGCGCGCCGAATGACTGCCGAAGCCGAGCAGTTGCGTCAGTGCCTGATGCTGATCATCAGAGGGCTTCGGCATAGACCACCTCGACGTCCCGCTGCGTCGACGAGCGTGGATTGGTCAGGATGCAGGGGTCCTGCATGGCGTGTTGCGAGAGGAATGGGATATCGGAGAGGTTCACGCCGTGCAGGCTCAGGGTTTCGCGGAAGCCGATGCGCTGCTTGAGATCGATCAGATGCTGCACCAGGCGCTCGCGCACCTGTCGGTGGCTCAGCCCGCGTGAATCGATGCCAAGGGTCTCGGCGACTATCCGGTAGCGATCAGGTGCAGCGTCGTAGTTGAAGGCCACCACATGCTCGACCAGCACGGCATTGCATACGCCGTGGGGCAGGTCCAGATAGCCGCCGAGGCTGTGGGACATGGCATGCACGGCGCCGAGGATGGCATTGGAGAAGGCCAGCCCGGCCTGCATGCTGCCGAGCATGATCTGCTCGCGCAGCGCGATGTCGGCAGGATTGGCGATCATCTGCACCAGATTGCCATTGATTAGCCGCATGGCTTCCAGCGCGTGGGGGTCGGTCAGCGGGCCGTGGCCGGTGGAAACGAAGGCCTCGATAGCATGCACCAGCGCATCGATACCGGTGCAGGCGGAAAGAAACGGGTCCATGCTGAGCGTGGTTTCCGGATCGATCAGCGAAACATCCGGCACGGCGGCCTTGCTGACGATCGAGAACTTCATCCGCTCTTCCTGATTGGAAATGATCACGAACTGCGACACATCCGCCGAGGTGCCGGCAGTGGTGGGAATCAGGATCAACGGCGGGCTGGGCACGCGCAGGGTGTCGACGCCCTCGAATTCATAGATATGCCGCCCATGCGCGGCCACGATGCCGATGCCCTTGGCGCAATCCATCGGGCTGCCGCCGCCGACTGCAACGATCACGTTGCAGCCCTCGCTGCGATACAGCTCGGCACCGAGCATCACCTCTTCGCAGCGCGGATTGGGCGAAACGTCAGTGAACAAGCAGTGCTCGATGCCCTGTCGAGCGAGGCTGGCCTGCACATCGGCCACCCAGCCGGCCTTGACCACGCCCGGATCGGAAACCACCAGCACCTTGCGCGCGCCGAAATTGCCCGCGCAGGTGCCCACGCTATGGCGGCAGCCGGCACCAAAGATGATTTCAGGGGAGACGAACTTGCGCTGGAGGCTGATATTCGGGCTCATGACTGCGGCCTTTTTTATTTTTTGTAACAACGGGCGCAAGCCTACTGCATTGCTCAGTTAAAGCAATGCGCCTAACGGCTGGCGGCGCCATCCGTCCGGCGGAAAGAGTTACAGCAGCCCTTGGTAGAAGCGCAGCTCGCGCTCGAGCGCATCCGCCAGGTTGGCAGCCTGACGAAAGCCGTGGCGTTCGTCCGGGTAGAGACGGTACTGCACCTCGACGCCGCGCCTCTGCAGTGCTGCCACCATCGATTCGGTCTGCTCGGGTAGCACCACGGCGTCCTGCCCGCCCTGCAGGAAGAGCACCGGTGCGGCGATGCGCTCGGCGTTATGCAGCGGCGCGCGCTCGCGAAAGCGCTCCGGCACCCGCTGCGGATCTCCGATCAGCCAATCCAGATAGTCGCCTTCGAACTTGTGGGTGACCCGGCGCAGCGCCAGGGGGTCGCTGACGCCATACAGACTGGCGCCACCGCGAAACCGATCGGTCGCCACCAGTGCGCTGAGGGCGGTGTAGCCGCCGGCGCTGGAGCCACGGATGAACACCCGCTGCGGATCGATAGCGCCCTGCTGCGCCAGTGCGCGGGCCGCCTGGCAGGCGTCTTCCACATCCACCACACCCCATTGCTCGCGCAGGCGTTGTCGGTAGGCCCGGCCGAACCCGCTGCTGCCGCGGTAGTTGACGTCCACCACGGCGAAGCCGCGCTGCGTCCAGAACTGGATGCGCGGGTCGAACACCGGGTAGCACGCCGACGTCGGTCCGCCATGGATGAACACCACCAGCGGTGGCAATGTACTGTGCTCGCCGCGGCAGTTCGTATTGCGCGGCGCATAGAAGAACGCATGGGCGGTTTCACCATTGCCGGTCGGGAATCGCATGGGCTGCGGGCACGAAACCTGTGGCGCGGCAAGCGGAGTCGCTCCGCCGGCCAGAACCCGCACCGAGCCGTTGGTCCGGTCAATGGCCAGCACCGCCGGCGCGCGCTGCGTTGCACCCGCGATGCAGAACAGGTGGGTGGCGTCCGCAGTGAGCTGGCGGCAGCGGCTGAACGCACTGGCCAACTGCTGCCCGCCTCCGGCGCCGTGTTCGAACAGCCAACCGTAGCCGTCGACCATATGGGTCAACAGCAGGCCGCCGTCCGCCAGCGGCACATAGCTGCTGGTCCCCAGCTGCCAGGGCGCAGGCGCGCAGTCGAAATTACGTGTCGCCTCCGACTCCGCTGCGATCAGTGGGTGCAATGCCCACGCACCGTCGACCTCGGCCCAGGGCTGCCAGTAGCCCAACCGGTCACTGAGACAGATCAGCTGACCATGTTCGGTGAAGCGCGGTTGCTGCAGCGACTCCCCGCCCGCGCCGCCAGCCACGCACTTCACCGCGCCCCAGCCCCCGTCTGCCTGACGCTCGGCGACGCACAGACGGGTCGAGGTCCAGGGCTGCTCCGGGCGATCCCACTCGATCCAGGCCAACCGTCGACCATCCGGAGCCAACATGGGCGACGAGTAGAAGTCGGCCCCTTCGACGAGGATACGGCGAGCGCCGTCGGACAGCGTGAAGGCCACCAGCCGGTGCACGATACCGTTGTCTTCGCTGGACTCTTCCAGGGCGATGACGGCCGCGCCCTTGGGGTCGTACTGCAGATCACCGTAACGGCAGCCGGGACGCTCGGTCAGCGCTGCAGGCAAGGATGTGGCTTCCGGGTCAGCCAGCGTTTGCAGGTAGATCTGCTGGTCCGCCTCGTTGACGAAGGCGAGCCCCTGCCCGGTAAGGCAGAACGCGCCGCCGCCGTATTCATAGACGCGACTGCGTACCGAGTAGCCGGCTGGCGTCAGGCAGCGCGCGTGGCCGGCCTGCCAGAACCACAGGCTGCAGCGACCCTCGGCGGGGTCGTACTCGATCCAGAACAACCCACCCTGCCCGGCCCGCAACTCGGCGAAGTCCCGGCTGGCGGCCGCAGCGGCTTCGGCACTCCAGTCGCTGGGCCAGAAGCCATAGGGCAGCACCTCGGCGGATGGATGAAGCATGGACGAATCGTTGCGGGGCGATTTCATACCTTGAGGATGAGCTTGGAAGCCTTCTCGTTACGATGCTGCAGCTGATCGAGGCCCAGCGCGCCGTGGTCGGCCTGATCGCGAGCCGCAAGGATCTTGCCGTGGTGTGCCGACTTGCTGCACACGGGGTCGGCATTGGCGGCATCGCCGGTGAGCATAAAGGCCTGGCAGCGGCAGCCGCCGAAGTCGCGCTCCTTCTCGTCGCAGCTGCGACAGGGTTCAGGCATCCAGTCGTAACCGCGAAACCTGTTGAAGCCGAACGAGTCTCGCCAGATGTATTCGATGCTGTGCTCGCGCACGTTCGGGAAAGTCACCGGTAACTGTCGCGCGCTATGACAGGGCAAGGCCGTGCCGTCCGGGGTGATGTCCAGGAACAGGTTGCCCCAGCCGTTCATGCAGGCCTTCGGCCGTTCCTCGTAATAATCGGGCGTGACGAAGATCAGTTTGCACGGATGGTTCTCGGCGGCGAGCTTGTCGCGCCACTCGTTGGTGATCCGCTCGGCACGTACCAGCTGCTCCTTGCTCGGTAGCAGCCCGGCGCGGTTAAGTTCGGCCCAGCCGTAGAACTGGCAGGTGGCGAGCTCGACAAAATCGGCCTCGAGCTCGATGCACAGACGAATGATCTGGTCGATGTTGTCGATGTTGTGCCGATGGGTGACGAAGTTGAGCACCATCGGATAGCCGTGTTTTTTCACCGCACGGGCCATTTCCAGCTTGTGGGCGAAAGCCTTCTGCGACCCGGCGAGCAGGTTGTTCACCTCCTCGTCCGCGGCCTGGAAGCTGATCTGGATATGGTCGAGGCCGGCATCGGCGAAGCTGGCGATCTTCTCTTCGGTAAGGCCGATGCCTGAGGTGATCAGGTTGGTGTAGTAGCCGAGCCCGCGCGCGGCGGCGATCAGCTCGGCAAGGTCCTGACGGACCAGCGGCTCGCCTCCGGAAAAGCCCAGCTGGGCCGCTCCCATCTCCCGCGCCTGGCGAAATACCTCGATCCACTCAGCCGTACTCAGCTCATCGTGGCTACGGGCGAAGTCCAGCGGATTGGAGCAGTACGGGCACTGCAGCGGACAACGATAGGTCAGCTCCGCCAGCAACCAGAGCGGCGGACCCGGCTCGTAGCCGGGTTTAGCGAAGCTCGATCCAGAACCGTTCAACGGCGACCTCCAGGAACGCGACGATATCCTCTTGAATGCCTTCGGCCTCCGGGTAGCGAGCCTGCAGGTCGGCGACGATGGCGCCCACGGTCCTTGTCCCGTCCACCTCGGTCAGCACTGCTGCGGCGCTCTCGTTGAGTTTGATCATGCCTTCCGGATAGAGCAGCACGTGGCAGTTCTGCGCCGGCTCCCACTGGAAGCGGAAGCCGCGGCGAAAGGATGGAACCTGAGTCAGTTGAATTTCGCTCATCTCTTTTCTCGTCAATGGCCGGGCGGGCGTCGATCAGCCGTGGCAGTGGCGGGCCGAAGCCCACCCCTGCACGACGTGCGCCCGTCAGAAGCTGATGCCCTTGTGCCAGACCCGGTCGCGGGTGACGGTATGGTACGGCGGTCGGTCCAGCTCATAAGCCATGCTCATCGCGTCCAGCATGCTCCACAACACGTCGAGCTTGAACTGAAGGATCTCCAGCATGCGCTCCTGCGCCTCGCGGGTGCGATAGTGGTCCAGGGTGATGCGCAGGCCGTGCTCGACATCGCGGCGGGCTTCCTTCAGGCGCTTGCGGAAGTAGTCATAGCCCGACGCGTCGATCCAGGGATAGTGCTGCGGCCAGCTATCCAGCCGCGACTGGTGGATGGTCGGTGCGAACAGTTCGGTCAGCGAGCTGCTGGCTGCTTCCTGCCAGCAGGCCCGACGGGCAAAGTTCACGTAGGCATCCACTGCGAAGCGCACGCCGGGAAGCACCAGCTCCTGCGACAGCACCTGCTCACGGTCCAGACCCACGGCCTCGGCCAGCCGCAGCCAGGCTTCGATGCCACCCTCCTCACCCGGCGCGCCATCGTGGTCGATGATGCGCTGAATCCACTCGCGGCGGGTGTCGCGGTCCGGACAGTTGGCCATGATCGCGGCATCCTTCACCGGGATGCAGACCTGATAGTAGAAGCGGTTGGCGACCCAACCCTGAATCTGTTCGCGCGTCGCCTGCCCGGCATACATGGCCCGGTGGAACGGGTGATGGATATGGTAGTACTCGCCCTTGGCGCGCAGCGCCTGTTCGAATTCGGCGGGACTCATGGCTGGCAGGTTCATAACGGTTTCAGTTCCTTTCTTGTCGTTCTGCGCTCGTTCGGCCTGTGGCCGGCTGCGGCAATGTCTTGGCTTCAGAGCTCGATGTTCATGCCGTCGTAGGCGACCTCGATCCCGTGCTCGCCAAGGATCTCGCGCTCGACGGAATCCTCGTCGAGGATCGGGTTGGTGTTGTTGATATGAATGAGGATCTTGCGCACCGCCGGCATGCCGTCGAGCACCTCGATCATGCCGCCCGGGCCGCTCTGCTGCAGATGGCCCATTTCGCTGCCGAGCTTGGTGCCGACCTCGCGCACGAGCATCTCGTCATCGCGCCACAGCGTGCCGTCGACCAGCAGGCAGTCGGCCCGGCGCATGGTGGCCAGCAGCTCTTCGCTGACCTGGCCCAGCCCCGGCGCGTAGAACAGTGTGCCGCCGGTGTTGCGGTCTTCGATGAGCAGACCAATGTTGTCGCCGGGGTGCGGGTCGTTGCGGTGCGGCGAATAGGGTGGCGCCGAGCTGCGCAGCGGGATCGGCGTGATATGCAGGTTCGGGCAGCAGGGAATGCTGAAGTTGCCGCGCAGGGTGATCGGGTTCCATTTCAGGCCGCCGTTCCAGTGCTCCAGCATGTTGAACAGCGGGAAGCCGGTGGTGAGGTCCTGATGAACCATCTCGGTGCACCAGACTTCATGCGGGCAGCCTTCGCGCAGCGTCAGCAGGCCGGTGGTGTGATCGATCTGACTGTCCAGCAGGACGATCGCACCGATGGCGGTGTCGCGGGGCGCACGGGCCGGCTGCAGCGTCGGAAAGGACTCGAGCTGGGCGCGGATGTCCGGCGACGCATTGCACAGGATCCAGTCGACACCGTTGTCGCTGATGGCGATGGACGACTGGGTACGCGCCTTGGCGTTGAGCGTGCCGGCGCGCAGGCCCGCACAGTTGGCGCAGTTGCAGTTCCACTGCGGAAAACCCCCACCCGCGGCGGAACCGAGAATTTGGATGAACATGGACAGCCCCCAAAAGCAAAGCCCCGGCCGGAGCCGGGGCTGATCGATCAACGGTTTGCGAAGTACATGGTGACTTCGAAACCAATACGCAGGTCGGTGAAGGCGGGTGTAGTCCACATAGGTCGGTCCTCTTTTTATGGTGCCGGAAGATTCCGACAGCCCAATTAAGCCCCCTGTTCTGCTTCAAGCAGAATGGTACTTTGGAAGGAGACAGCGCCGTGCCTTGGTAGTGCCCGACGAACGGCAGCCATCTGTTACCAGGTTTCGCGATTCAGCTAACGCCTCGTTGCCGGGCATGTCAACTCGAACGCAGCGCTGGCCGATCATTGGCATTGCGCCACGCCAGTTCGTTGGTGATGGTCGCCATGGGAACAAACATCGAACCGTCGAAATCGCTCAGCTCGATGCCTTGCTGAATGCGTTGCGGCCAATCGTTGTTGGCCAGCGCCGCCTTGCCAACCGCCACCAGATCCATCTCGCCTCGACCAAGCAAGGCCTCGGCCTGCTCGCCGGTGACGATGGCACCGTTGCCGATCACCGGGATCGCTACGCTGCCCTTGGCGATGGCGGCAAGGCTCGGGCCTTCTCCGAAGGCCGGTGCACGGGCATCGGGCTCAGTGATGTGCAGATAGTCGAGCCCTGCATCAGCCAGTACACGGAAGCGCTGCCGGGCCTGTTCCTCGCCGCCCTCCCATTTGAGTCGGCCGTCGCAGACCATGCTCTGCGACAGTCGCATCCCCACCACGAATTCCTCGCCCACCGCCGCCCGCACGGCAGCGATCACCGCCAGTGGCATGCGCAGGCGTTCGAGAAACGTCCCACCCCATTGATCGCTGCGCTGGTTGAACTCGGCGCTCATGAATTCGTGCAGCAGGTAGCCGTTGGCGCCATGCAGCTCGACTCCATCGAAGCCGGCCTCCCGCGCGTGCCGGGCCGCCAGCGCGAAACCGGCGATGGCCTCCTGGATATCCTCTTCGCTCATTTCAGCCGGCGTCGCGTAAGGACCCTCTCCGCCATAGAACTTCAGCTGAGATCCGCTCGGTTGTACTGCCGATGGAGCCACATGGCGGGCGTGATGGATGTTGCCTTGGGTCTGGGCACCGCCATGCATGAGCTGGGCGATGAACGCCGCACCGGCTTCGTGAACCGCCTGCACGATGGGCTTCCAGCTGTCCCGGTGCGCGTCGGTGGCGAGCCCGGGCTGGTTGAAGTAGCCCTGGCTATAAGCGGTATCGGTATAGACACCCTCGCTTACGATCATCCCGAAGCCGCCTTTGGCAAAGGATGCGTAGTAGTCGCGCATCAGTTCGTTGGCAGCGCCCTCGGGCTCGGCGCTGACCCGCGTCATGGGTGCGACGACGGCTCTATTGCGCAAGCGCAGGTGCTTCAGCGAGCAGGGCTCGAGCAATTGCGGCATGGGTGACCTCCTCTGCTTTCGATGTTGGCCTATGCAGATGTGAGGCGCTTCGGCTCGCGGGAGTTCGATGGCCGCGATGGCTGGTCGAGTCCGGAGCAAAAAAAACGCGGCCGGGGCCGCGTTGCGATAGGAACCATACGCTCGGTTCGAGGGGGTACTTCAGAAGCGGCGCAGGTTCCTGCACTTGACGTGCGTAGCAAAATAAACCGGCGCGCTGGAGCACACGCGCCGGGGCCCTCATCAGAAGAAGCCGAGCGGATTGATGTCGTAGCTGACCAGCAGGTTCTTGGTCTGCTGATAGTGGTCGAGCATCATCTTGTGCGTTTCGCGACCGACACCGGACTTCTTGTAGCCGCCGAACGCGGCATGTGCCGGATACAGGTGGTAGCAGTTGGTCCAGACACGGCCGGCCTTGATGCCGCGACCCATGCGGTAGGCGCGGTTGATGTCGCGGGTCCAGACGCCAGCGCCCAGGCCGAACTCGGTGTCGTTGGCAATGGCCAGGGCTTCGGCTTCGTCCTTGAAGGTAGCGACGCCGACCACCGGGCCGAAGATTTCTTCCTGGAACACACGCATCTTGTTGTGACCCTTGATCAGGGTCGGCTGCACGTAGTAACCGGAGGCCAGGCCGCCTTCGAGCTTCTCGGCTGCACCGCCGGTGAGGATCTGCGCGCCTTCCTGCTGGGCGATTTCCATGTAGGAAAGGATCTTGTCGAACTGCTGCTCGGACGCCTGGGCGCCGACCATGGTGTCGGTATCCAGCGGGTTGCCGCGCTTGATCGCCTTGACCTTCTTCATCACCACTTCCATGAAGGGCTCGAAGATCGATTCCTGAATCAGCGCACGCGACGGGCAGGTGCAGACCTCGCCCTGGTTGAAGAAGGCCAGTACCAGACCTTCAGCGGCTTTCTCGATGAACGCAGGCTCCGCATTCATGATGTCTTCGAAGAAGATGTTAGGGCTCTTGCCACCCAGTTCCACGGTGCTGGGGATGATGTTCTCGGCCGCGCAACGCATGATGTGCGAGCCAACCGGGGTCGAGCCGGTAAAGGCGATCTTGGCAATGCGGGTGCTGGTCGCCAACGCCTGACCAGCTTCGCGGCCGAAGCCCTGAACGATGTTCAGCACGCCCGCTGGCAGCAGGTCACCGATGATCTCGATCAGAACCATGATCGACAGCGGAGTCTGTTCGGCCGGCTTGAGCACGATGCAGTTACCGGCAGCCAGGGCCGGAGCCAGTTTCCAGGCCGCCATCAGCAGCGGGAAGTTCCACGGGATGATCTGCCCGACCACGCCCAGCGGCTCATGGAAGTGATAGGCCGCAGTGTGCTCGTTGATCTCTGCGGCGCTGCCTTCCTGGGCACGGATGCAACCGGCGAAGTAGCGGAAGTGGTCGGCGGCCAGCGGTACGTCGGCGTTCAGGGTTTCACGAACGGCCTTGCCGTTGTCCCAGGTTTCGGCGACGGCGAGTTTTTCCAGGTTGGCTTCGATGCGATCGGCGATCTTCAGCAGGATGTTGGCGCGGTCCTGCACCGAGGTACGACCCCAGGCGTCGGCGGCTGCATGCGCGGCATCCAGCGCCCTCTCGATGTCTTCAGCGCCCGAACGCGGGAATTCGGCGATCACTTCACCATTGACGGGCGAGGTGTTGACGAAGTACTCGCCTTTGACCGGCGGGACGAACTCACCACCGATGTAGTTGCCGTAACGGGGCTTGAAGGAAACGACGGCGCCTGGGGTACCGGGCTGGGCGTAGATCATGATGGGCCTCTCTTCTTCTGCTTGTCAGAGCCTGCGCCGGGAAGTGCGCAGGGCATGGACCGATCTTAGGCAGCCCACTCCAGGCTCCGGTATGCACCCATGGCAGCGGAGGACTCCTCATTTGGTAGTAGATGCCAAGGCGCACAGCCCGCTGTATCGCGGCTTCTAGCCTATCTCCGACGCGCGTTTCTCGACCAAAAAGCCGCACAGGCTAGCCCCTGATCCACGCGGCAAAAATGGGTTCTTCGCGGACTCTGGGGGAAGAGCGAGTTGACAGTCAGGGAAGCAGGTAAATTGGCAGTCGCCAAACACACCCTTCACCTGTCCCTGCTGTCGCCGTGCATCCTATTGATCTTGCCTCGTTCTGGCCAGGCTATGACGCCGTTGCCTGCCGTTCATCCGCCAACAACTCCCTTCTGATTGAGCTCGAGCCTCAAGCCGGTTCAGTGCCCAAGTGCGGGCGTTGTGGTCAGCTCAGTCCGTTGATTCACGAGCGCCGAATTCGTCTGGTGCGCGATCGTGATCTGTTCGATCAGCGCGTCTTGCTTCAACTACCCGTGCGCCGAGTCGATTGCCTGAACTGTGGTCGGGTGACCGAGCGGATCGACTGGCTGGAGCCTGCATCTCGCCTGACCCGGCGGTTACAGGTCTGGCTCGAAAGCTTGCTGCGGCTGCTGCCGATCAGCCACGTCAGCCAGCTCACCGGCCTGCACTGGCACACCCTCAAGACGCTCGACAAGCGCCGCCTGCAAGCCGAGGTAGGTACCTTCTATTCAAGCGGTGTCCGCCGCCTGGTGATGGACGAGTTCGCCCTGCACAAGGGGCATCGCTATGCCACGGTCATCATGGACGCCGAGCGAACACGGGTGCTGTGGGTCGGCCACGGCAACAGCCGTGAGGCGATCCGCCCGTTCTTTGAATTGCTCGGCGAGCACTGCCAGCAGATTGAGGCGGTGGCCATGGACATGAACACGGCTTTCGACCTGGAGGTGAAGAAGCATTGCCCGCAGGCCGAAGTGGTGTACGACCTGTTTCACGTCGTCGCGCGCTACGGTCGGGATGTGATCGACCGAATCCGGGTCGACCAGGCCAACCTTCTGCGCGAAGACAAGCCGGCACGAAAGGCGGTCAAGCAGAGTCGTTGGCTGCTGCTGCGCAACCGCGACAACCTGAAGGACGGACAGGCCGTGCAGTTACAGGAGCTGCTTGCTGCCAACCAGCCGTTGGCTACGGTCTATGTGCTCAAGGATGCGCTGAAGGATGTTTGGTACGCCCCCAGCGTACGAGAGGGTTGGCGACGCTGGCGAACCTGGCTGCGACATGCTCGCGAGAGCGACCTCGCGCCGCTGCAACGCTTCGCTCGCAACCTGCGCAAATACGCGCGAGGCATCCTTGCCAGTGCTCACTTCCACATGCATACCAGCGTCCTTGAGGGTGTTAACAACCGCATCAAGGTAATCAAGCGCATGGCCTATGGATTCCGGGACTCGGAGTACTTCTTCCTGAAAATCAAGGCCGCCTTCCCCGGGAAAGCGCGATGAACCCAAAAATGACCCCAGACAAGGGCGCAGAACCACAGCGCAAATATTCTCCGAGCGCAAGAAAAGCACGACCAAAAGCCTGCAAAACCGACCCCAAAGTCTTATTAGATGCCCCTGCAAAGCGCCTTAGCTTCGAGCTGCGGTACCGCATTTCCCAACGACAACATGAAAGGAGATACGCCATGCAGTGGATCGATCCGGACTTCTGCGATCTGCGTCTGGGCTTCGAAGTCACCGCGTACGTCTACGTGCGCTGAGCCTTGACCGGCGTCGGGCCATGCGTCCCACGCCGGTTCCGCGAGGAGCTGAACGATGAAAACAACAACCATAGCGCCGACCGACCGCTACGAGATCCGTCCACCTTTTCTGTTCCGCTGGGAGGATTCCCAGCAGGCCCACGTGCTGCTCTACCCCGAAGGCATCGTCAAGCTCAATGCCACCGCTGGCGACATTCTCAAGCGCTGCGATGGCAGCACGAGCGTCGTCGAGCTGATCGAGCAGCTGGGTTGCGACTACAACGCATCCGCCATCGACGCGATCCGTGCAGGCGTTCTGAATTTCCTGGAGGTGTCCCATGCCAAGGGCTGGATCAGAGCTAAGGCTTGATGGCAGCGGCAACCCGGTCTGGCTGCTGCTGGAGCTGACATATCAATGCCCGTTGCAGTGCGTGTTCTGCAGTAATCCACGCAACTTCGCCGATTACCGTCCGGACGAGCTCAGCACAGCCGAGTGGATCGACGTGATGGCTCAGGCCCGCGCCATGGGTGCGGTGCAGATCGGCTTCTCCGGCGGCGAGCCCACCCTGCGCAAGGACCTCGAAACGCTGGTCGCCGAAGCCGACCGCATGGGCTATTACACCAACCTGATCACCTCGGGCATAGGACTGACCGAGGCGCGTCTGCGTGCCCTAAAGGATGCGGGGCTGCGCCACATTCAGCTCGGTTTTCAATCCACCGACCATGACGTGGCACGCCAGCTGGCCGGAGTCGATGTCCTGGAGCGCAAGCTCGGCATGGCACAGCTGATCAAATCAATGGACTTTCCCATGGTGCTCAACGTACCGATCACCCGGCAGAACATCGGCCAGGTGCCGGACATCATCGAGTTTGCCGTCGAGTTGGGCGTGGAGTACCTGGAGCTGGCCAACGTGCAGTATTACAACTGGGCCCTGCTCAACCGCGACGCCTTGATGCCGACGCACGCCGAGCTGCAGCGCGCCGAGGGCCAAGTGCATGCCGCGCGCGAACGCTTCGGTGAGCGGCTGACCATCTTTTTCGTCATCCCGGACTACTACGAAGGCCGCCCGAAGGCATGCATGAATGGTTGGGGCGCCATTCACGTGACCGTCGCGCCCAACGGCAACGTGCTGCCCTGCTCGCAAGCCAGCAACTTCAAGCACATCACCTTTCCCAACGTGCGCCAGCAACGCCTGGAGCAGATATGGCACGACTCGCCGGTGTTCGATCTCTATCGCGGCGATACCTGGATGCCCGAGCCCTGCCGCAGCTGCGACGAGAAGGAAAAGGACTTCGGCGGATGTCGCTGTCAGGCTCTGTTGCTCACGGGCGACGGTGCCAATACCGACCCGGCGTGCAGCAAGTCGCCGCATCATCAGCTGATTCGTCAGGCTGTCGAGCTGGCGCAGAATGCGGCCCGTCCTGCCGGGACGCTCATTCCACGACAGGCCAGCCAGGGGGTGGAAATTGCAGCTGCCCCATGATTCCTTCGCCGGCACCATAGGCGCCGGGGTTGCGCTGACACTCGGCTGTTACCTGCTGCTGCGCTACTGGCTGGTGAGCTGACATGCAACTGCCCGTTCTCGACCTGCTGGCGCGCTACGCGCATCTTCTGTTCGCGCTGGTTTGGGTCGGCCACAACTACGCGAACTTCATCCAGAACCCGCGCTTCGTGCCGCTGCAGAACGGCGTCGACGTTGCCGCCCTCAACCGCGATCTGGAGGCGCGGATGAAGCGCGAGCACGGCGTCTTCCGCTATGCCTCACTGGTGGTCTGGCTGTCGGGCCTGGTGATGCTTTGGCAGCGCGGCTGGCTCGTCGACGCGCTGCTGCTGCAGGGCCCGTTAGCGGTGATCGGGCTGGGGGCCTGGATCGGTACGCTGATGCTGCTCAATCTGTGGCTGGTGCTCTGGCCGCATCAGAAAAAGCTGCTCGGCTTCGTTCCGGCGACGCTGGAAGAGCGAATACGCTGTTCGCGGATCACCTTTCTCTCCTCGCGCAGCAATACCATCCTGTCCATCCCCTTGCTGTTTCTGATGGCGACCGGCGGTCATGGTCTGCACCTGTACTGAGTTCGCCGAGCGCTATAACTTCGCCGCTGGCCCGGCGATGCTGCCTGCCGAGGTGCTGACGCAGATCCGCGAAGAGATGCCGGACTGGCGCGGCTCCGGTTCTTCGATACTGGAACAACCCTTCACCAGCGCAGCCTTCAAGGGGCTGATGGAAGAAGTCGAAGCAGACTTGCGTACGCTGCTGTCGATCCCCCGGAGCTATCGCGTGCTGTTCCTGCAGGGCGGAGCCAGTGCCCAGTTCGGGCTGCTGCCGCTCAACCTGCTGCATCCAGGGCAGAGCGCCGACTACCTGGAAAGTGGGCACTGGGCACGCAGGGCGATCAGTGAGGCTCGTCGACACGCTCGGGTGAACGTTATCGCCAGCGCTGCAGCTCAGTCCTTCACTGCCCTGCCCTCGTTCGAGCAATGGCGCCCGTCGCCGGACGCGGGTTATTGCCATATCACCAGCAACGAAACCGGAAATGGACTTCAGCTGCGGGACTTTCCACAGTTGGCCGTGCCGCTGGTTGCCGACATGACCTCGGACTTTCTCACCCGTCCGATTCCGGTCGATCGATTCGGGCTGATCTATGCCAGTGCGCAGAAAAACCTCGGGATTGCCGGGCTCTGCGTGGTCATCGTTCACCAGAACCTGTTGCGACGGCCGCCGCGCCACCTGCCTGCGGCATACAGTTACGCCGTCCAGGCCGAACAGCAAAGCCGTTTCAATACCCCACCGACCTTTGCACTCTATGTGGCCGGGCTGATGCTGCGCTGGATCCGCCAGAACGGCGGTCTCCCGGCGATGGATGAAGCCGCACAGCGCAGAAGCCGCGAGCTCTACCGGTACATCGATACCAGCCGAATCTATCGCTGCCGACAGCATCCGCCGGACCGCTCGACGATCAATGTCTGCTTCCGGCTCATCGAGCCAGGATTGACCGACACCTTTGTCCAGCAGGCGGCGCAGCACGGCTTGTACAACCTGCATGGGCATGCCGCCGAGGGCGGCATCCGAGCCAGCCTGTATAACGCCATGCCTCTGGCAGGCGTCCGCCGGCTGATCGCTTTCATGACGGCGTTCGAACATGCGCATGGATAAGCGGATCGATTGGCGAGCCTTGCGTAGCCGCGCGGTACAACGCCTGGCACTGGAACTGGCCAGCGTTGCCTGTGCTTGTTCTGGCGAAGGACACGCTCGACCGGTTACGGCGATGGGGCTGCGGTTTCCCTCCCCGGTGGGAATAGCCGCAGGCTTCGATCGCTACGGACGGTTGGCTCGGCGAGTGGCTGCGCTGGGATTCGGCTTCAACGAAATCGGCAGCCTGACCGCAAACGAGGTGGCGCAGCTCGGCGTCATGCACAACGGCTCTGCACGTCTCGGCATCAGCCTCACCCTGGACGCAAGGCAGGCTTCGGCGGAGAGCCGCGCCATGTTGCGGGCCGCGTGGCCCCATGCCGACTACCTGATGCTCAACCTGATCGGGCCGACCAGCGCACCGCTGCTATCGCAATCGACACGACTCCGCCATCTGCTCGCCGCCCTCTGCGAAGAACAACGCCAACTGAACCAGGACGGCCGGCGACGCGTGCCGTTACTGGCCAAGCTGCGCTGCATGCCCGAACGCACGCCCTTCTCTATCGCCGGCCTGCTTGTCGAGCTGGGCTTCGATGGCCTGCTCGCCGCCCACGACCCCGGGCCACCAGCGACAGCAGAGCGCTACCGGGCCTGGCAGGATGCCCAGCGGCAGGCTCAGGCCTGCCAACAGATCGAAGACCTGCGCCGGTTCTGCGGGCCCGACATGGCTCTGCTTTCGGTCGGCGGGGTCCAGACCGCTGATCATCTACGTGCCCGCATGAGTGCGGGCGCAGAACTCGTGCAGGTCCACACCGCCTTCATGCACCAGAGCCCCTGGCTCGCACGCCGGCTGTTGCGGTAGCGCTTCTTCCCCGGCAGAAACGACAACGCCCCGAACCAGTCGGGGCGTTGTCGTGGGTGCTGGCAAGGCTTCGCAGCTTGCCAGCCATTCATTCGATCAGAAACGCTCGATCTTCGCTTCGGCCTGCAGCTTCTGACGGAACGCCGCGAAGTCCTGTTGCCCCATCCGCGAAGCCAGGAAGCGGCGAATGTTCAGCTTCTCTTCGTCGGACAAAGTGGCGTCAGCCTCATTGACGCCGTTCAGTCGCACAACCACGTAATCGCCGTTGTTCAGCGCCACGCCCGAGTAGCTGGGCTTGTCCTGCTGCTCCGGACGCGGCATGCGGAACACTGCCTGCAGCAGCGCCGGTGCGACGCCCTCCTGGCTGCGAGTGGCCGCTTCGACCGCCTGCCACTGCCCTTCAGGTTGCTTGCCTTCGCGCAGCTCGGCCAACAGCTGCTCACCCTGAGTACGAGCGGTTTCGGCCGCCAGCGTGCGCTGGAGTTGCTGCACGATATCGTCACGAACGTCGGCAAGCGGAATCGGCGCAGGCTTCAGGTGCTCCTTGACGCGAATCACCACCGCCGTATCAGGGTCCAGTTCGATCACGCTGCTGTTGGCGCCGTCCACCAGCACTTCCTCGCTGAACGCAGCCTGGATGACCTGCCGATTGGCCGTGATGCCTTCGCCGCCCTCACGCCCGAACGCTTCGGTGGTCTGCACCATCAAACCCAGCTCCTGCGCAGGCTGCGCCAGGTCGGATGCCTCGAAGGCAGCGTCTTCCAGCTGTTTGCTGGTCTCCACGAAGCGTTGCTCGACCTGCTGGGCCTTCAGCTCGCGTACCAGCTCCGGCTTCATGCTTTCGAAAGAGGGAACCTCCGGTGACTGGACGCCGAGCAGCTTGATGATGTGCCAGCCGAACTCCGACTTGACCGGTGCCGAGACCTCGCCTTCGTTCAATGCATAAAGCGCATCTTCGAATGCTGGGTCGTACACCCCTGGACCAGCAAAGCCCAAGTCGCCACCTTCGTTGGCCGAGCCCGGATCCTGGGAAACCTCCTTGGCGACCGCGGCGAAATCCTCACCATTCTTCACGCGCGCGGCGATCTCGTCGATCTTGGCCTTGGCCTCGTCGTCGCTCAGTTCACCGCCGGTCTCGATCAGGATATGCGCGGCGCGGCGCTGTTCTGCCAGATTGGCGATCTGCTTCTGATACAGCTCCTGCAACTCCTCGTCGGACGCCTCGACCTGATCGAAGAACGACTCCTTCTTCAGCTCGACGTATTCGACGACGACCTGTTCAGGGGTACGAAAACGGTCGGCATTGGCCTCGTAGAACTCGTTGATCTGGTCGTCGCTGACATCAATGGCTTCGTGCTGCGCCGGCACGGTCAGCGTAGCGAAATCCCGGGTCTGCATCTCCAGGCGGGCAAAGTTTTGCACCTGCTGATCGGTAACGAAACCGGTACCGGAAATGCCAGCGCGCAGCTGGCCAATCAGCATTTCCTGTTCGAGCAGCTGGCGGAACTGGAGACGGGAATAGCCCATCTGCTGGATCACCTGATCAAACCGGGCAGGGTTGAAAGCACCGTCAACCTGGAACTCGGGGGTCTGCAGGATCAGTTGATCGAGCGCTTCGCGCGAGAATGCGAAGTTGGCGCCCTTGGCGGCCTGCAACAGCAGCATGCGATCGATCAGCGAGCCGAGAGCCGCATCGCGCAGCAGGCGGTCGTCGAGCAGGGAAGGATCGAAATCCTGCCCGAGCTGCTGGGCAAGCTGCCGGCGCTGCATGTTCATGGCCTGGTCGAGGTCGTAGCGGGAAATTTCCTCGCCGTTGACTTCTGCAGCGTTCTGGGCGTTGCTGGCGGCATTGAAGATGGCATCGAAGCCAGTCAAGGCCAGCAGCACGACGATGACGCCGATGATTGTTTTGGCAATCCAGCCTTGTGAATTGTCCCTGATGTTCTGAAGCATGCGACCCCCAGGAGTCTGCGGCCCGCAAGACTGCGCACCGCGGGTGGAAACCGGATAAAAGAAAGGCGCATCCAGGGATGCGCCTTCTCGGAGCCTTTGGAGCGGTTGGGCTTATTCCCCCAAGCCAGATCTCGGCAGGCCAGGCCTGCTCGACAACCGCCCCGTGCCAGCGCAGCGCACGCTGACTGGCCGGGTAACAAAACGCTTAGTTGACAGCGTCTTTCAGAGCCTTGCCAGCTTTGAAGCCCGGGATCTTGGCAGCAGCGATGTTGATCGGCTTGCCAGTCTGCGGGTTGCGACCAGTGCGCGCAGCGCGCTCCTTGACAGCGAAAGTACCGAAACCAACCAGTACCACGGAGTCACCAGCCTTCAGGGCGCCGGTGACGGATTCGATCACTGCATCCAGCGCGCGGCCAGCAACAGCTTTTGGGATATCAGCAGATGCAGCGATGGCATCGATCAGTTCCGACTTGTTCACTCTAAGTCCCCTTATTTCTGTTGAGTCGTATCTTTAATTTTCGGGTGTAAGCAAAGCGGTGCTAGATGGCTCTGACACAAGAGGCCGATTAAACAAGGGCACCTGAAGTGTGTCAACGTGGCCTTCCAGACTAATGCGTGCTGATTCGCTCCTTGGAATCAGGCTCGCGCTTGTCGTCCTTTGCAACAATCTCGGGAGCCGCATCGGGCAAGGGCTCCGGCGCGTATTGCAGCGCAATTTGCAGGACCTCGTCAATCCACTTCACCGGTTTAATCTGCAGGTCCTGCTTAATATTTTCAGGAATCTCTTTCAGATCACGCTGATTTTCTTCCGGAATGATCACCGTCTTGATTCCGCCGCGATGCGCAGCCAGAAGTTTCTCCTTCAGTCCACCAATGGCCAGCACTTGTCCACGCAATGTGATCTCGCCGGTCATTGCGACATCTGCGCGCACCGGGATCTGCGTCAGGGCAGAAACAAGCGCCGTACACATCCCGATACCAGCGCTCGGGCCATCCTTGGGGGTGGCGCCCTCTGGCACGTGGATATGGATGTCCTGCTTTTCATGGAAATCGGCAGCAATGCCCAGGCTGACCGCCCGGCTGCGAACCACCGTCAGCGCCGCGGTAATCGACTCGCCCATCACCTCGCCCAGCGAGCCGGTCTTGGTGAGCCGCCCTTTGCCCGGTACCACGGCCGCCTCGATCGTCAGCAGCTCGCCACCGACCTGAGTCCAGGCCAGCCCGGTGACCTGCCCTACCTGATCCTGCTGTTCGGCGAGCCCGTAACGGAACTTGCGAACACCCAGGAAATGCTCGAGAGAATCGGCATCCACAATCACATGGAAGCGTTTCTCGGCCGCATGCTCCTTGACCACCTTGCGGCACACCTTGGCCAGCTGGCGCTCAAGGCTGCGAACACCGGCCTCCCGGGTGTAGTAGCGAATGATGTCCCTGATAGCGGCTTCCTGGAACTCCAGCTCGCCCTTCTTCAGACCATTGGCCTCAATCTGCTTGGGCGCCAGATACCGTGTGGCAATGTTGACCTTCTCGTCCTCGGTATAGCCAGGCAGGCGGATGACTTCCATGCGGTCGAGCAACGGCGCCGGAATGTTCATCGAGTTGGCGGTACAGAGGAACATCACGTCCGAGAGGTCATAGTCGACCTCCAGATAGTGATCGTTGAAGTTGTGGTTCTGCTCCGGGTCCAGCACCTCGAGCAGTGCCGAGGCAGGATCGCCGCGCATGTCGCTGCCCATCTTGTCGATCTCGTCGAGCAGGAACAGCGGGTTGCGCACGCCCACCTTGGTCATCTTCTGGATCAGGCGGCCCGGCATGGAACCGATGTAGGTGCGGCGATGGCCGCGAATCTCGGCTTCGTCACGCACACCGCCCAGCGCCATGCGAACAAACTTGCGATTGGTCGAACGCGCAATGGATTCGGCGAGGGACGTCTTGCCGACACCGGGCGGCCCTACCAGGCAGAGCACCGGGCCCTTGAGCTTCTTCACACGCTTCTGCACGGCGAGATACTCAAGGATGCGGTCCTTGACCTCTTCCAGACCATAGTGGTCGGCGTCGAGCACCTCTTCTGCCTTGGCGAGGTCCAGCCGGACCTTGCTGGCGGCTTTCCAAGGCACGTTCACCAGCCAGTCGATATAGGTCCGCACTACCGTCGCTTCGGCCGACATCGGTGACATCTGCTTGAGCTTGTTCAGCTCCGCCTGGGCCTTGGCATAGGCATCCTTGCTGAGTCCGGCGTTCTCGATACGCTTCTTCAGTTCATCGACTTCGTTATGGCCTTCATCGATATCGCCGAGCTCCTTCTGAATGGCCTTCATCTGCTCGTTCAGGTAGTACTCGCGCTGGCTGCGCTCCATCTGCTTCTTCACGCGGCCGCGAATGCGCTTCTCGACCTGAAGCAGATCGATCTCGGCGTCCAACAACGCCAGGACGTGCTCGACACGGGCAGGTAGGTCGGTGATCTCCAGGATCTGCTGTTTCTGCTCGATCTTCAGCGCCATGTGCGCCGCCATGGTGTCGACTAGGCGGGCCGGCTCGTCGATGCTGCTCAGTGAGGACAGCACCTCTGCCGGGACCTTCTTGCCAAGCTGCACGTACTGCTCGAACTGACTGAGCAGGCTGCGCGTGAAAACTTCCGATTCGCGTGCATCGACATCGGCTTCCTCGATCAGCGAAACCTCGGCTCGACAGTGATCGTCGACTTCGACGAATCGCTCGATCACGCCCCGCTGCTCACCTTCGACCAGCACCTTGACGGTGCCGTCCGGAAGCTTGAGCAGCTGCAGCACGGTAGCAACGGTGCCGACGCGATATAGCGCATCTTCGCCCGGGTCGTCGTCGGCCGGATTCTTCTGCGCCAGCAGGAGAATCTGCTTGTCGCCGGACATGGCGGATTCGAGCGCCTCGATGGATTTTTCACGGCCAACGAAAAGCGGGATCACCATATGCGGGTAAACCACCACATCGCGCAGCGGCAAGAGGGGCAATTCGATGGTTGTTTTCATAAATTCAGCTCTACGACGGCCATACGGCGGTAAACGGACGGGCTATACCCTTGCAGCAAAGATGAGGGCACCCTCGGCAAAAAACAAGGCGGCGAGCCAAATACAAAGGGGCCCGAAGGCCCCTTTGTTCGATCACGCCTCAGGCGCAGCCTTGGCTGGCGGCTCGGTGTTCTCGTAGATCAGCAAAGGCTGGGATGTGCCTTCGATCACGCTTTCATCGATGACCACCTTGCTGACGTCCTTCTGCGACGGAATTTCATACATGGTGTCCAGCAGAACGCCTTCGAGAATCGAGCGCAAACCGCGTGCACCCGTCTTGCGTTCGAGTGCACGATGAGCGACAGCTTTCAGCGCGTCCGGGCGGAATTCGAGATCCACTCCCTCGAGTTCGAACAGTTTGGCGTACTGCTTGGTCAACGCGTTCTTCGGCTCGGTCAGGATCTGGATCAACGCGGCTTCGTCGAGCTCGTCGAGGGTTGCGATCACCGGCAGACGACCGACGAACTCAGGGATCAAGCCGAACTTGACCAGATCATCCGGCTCGACCGCACGCAGCGCTTCACCGATCTTCTTGCCCGGGTCCTTACTGCGCACTTCCGCGTTGAAGCCGATGCCACCCTGGGTGGAGCGACCCTGGATAACCTTTTCCAGGCCGGCGAATGCGCCGCCGCAGATGAACAGGATGTTGCGCGTGTCGACCTGCAGGAACTCCTGCTGCGGATGCTTACGGCCACCCTGCGGCGGGACGGAAGCAACGGTGCCTTCGATCAGCTTCAGCAGCGCCTGCTGCACGCCCTCACCGGAAACGTCTCGGGTGATGGACGGGTTATCCGATTTGCGGGAGATCTTGTCGATCTCATCGATATAGACAATGCCCATCTGGGCCTTCTCCACATCGTAATCGCACTTCTGCAGCAGCTTCTGGATGATGTTCTCGACGTCTTCACCCACGTAACCCGCCTCGGTAAGCGTGGTTGCATCGGCAATGGTGAACGGAACATTGAGCAGGCGCGCCAGCGTCTCGGCGAGCAGCGTCTTGCCGGAGCCAGTGGGACCGATCAGCAGGATGTTGCTCTTGCCCAGCTCGACTTCTTCTTTCTTGTCGCGCTGGTTGAGGCGCTTGTAATGGTTGTACACGGCCACCGCGAGGATCTTTTTCGCGCGCTCCTGACCAATGACGTACTGGTCGAGAATGCCGCTGATCTCCTTTGGCGCAGGCAGCTTATGCGCGTTGCTCTCGGCCTGGGCTTCCTGCACCTCCTCACGGATGATGTCATTGCACAGGTCGACGCACTCGTCGCAGATGAAAACGGAGGGCCCGGCGATCAACTTGCGAACTTCATGCTGGCTTTTGCCGCAAAAAGAGCAATAGAGCAGTTTGCCGGAGTCCTCGCCGTTGCGGGTGTCAGTCATTCGATCGATCCAATCGGGAAGGCTTGAAACACAAGATGAAGGCAATCGTGGGCTTTTTCAAGCCCACGGAACAGCCACATATCGCAGGCTGGGGCGATCAGACGGCCAGTTGGCGCTGGGTCAGAACCTGGTCGATGAGGCCGTATTTGACGGCTTCTTCACCGCTCATGAAATTGTCGCGATCGGTATCACGGGCAATGACGTCCATGGGCTGGCCAGTGTGATGGGCAAGCACCTTGTTCAAGCGCTCGCGAATGGTCAGGATTTCCCGGGCGTGAATTTCGATGTCCGAAGCCTGACCCTGGAAGCCACCCAGAGGCTGGTGAATCATCATGCGCGAATGCGGCAAGCAGTAACGCTTGCCCGCCGCACCGCCCGCCAGCAACAGGGCTCCCATGGAGCAAGCCTGACCGATACAGATGGTCGAGACGTTAGGCTTGATGAACTGCATGGTGTCGTAGATCGACATGCCAGCGGTCACCGAGCCACCCGGGGAATTGATATAGAGGTGAATGTCTTTCTCGGGGTTTTCCGCCTCGAGGAACAGCAGCTGCGCCACGATCAGGTTGGCCATGTAGTCTTCGACCTGGCCGACCATGAAGATCACCCGCTCCTTCAGGAGGCGTGAATAGATGTCGTAGGCGCGCTCACCGCGTGCGGATTGCTCGATCACCATCGGGACCAGGCCGCCGGCGGCCTGAATGTCCGGAGCTTGCATAAAAGGATTGCGGGACATGTTCCAACGATACTCCCTATGTCATGCCTCAAAAGACATAAGCCAGCACGAGGCTGGCTTATGTTTGTGCACTCGAATATATGAAGAAAATCAGGCTGCTTGCGGAGCTTCCGCAGGCTTGACGGCTTCTTCGTAGGAGACCGACTTGTCGGTCACCTTGGCCTGCTGCAGAACAGTATCTACAACTTGCTCTTCGAGCACAACCGAGCGAACTTCGTTCAACTGCTCAGCATTCTTGTAGTACCAGGCCACAACCTGCTCCGGCTCCTGGTAAGCGGAAGCCATTTCTTCGATCAGCTCACGAACGCGCGCTTCGTCCGGCTTGAGCTCTTTCTGCTTGACCACTTCAGCCACGATCAGACCCAGCACGACACGACGCTTGGCCTGCTCCTGGAATAGCTCAGCCGGCAGCTGGTCTGGCTTGATGTTGCCGCCGAACTGCTGCACCGCCTGTACGCGGAGGCGGTTCACTTCATTGTCTACCAGTGCTTTGGGCACTTCGATCGGGTTACCCGCAACCAGCCCTTCCATGACCTGGTTCTTCACCTTGGTCTTGATGGCCTGACGCAGTTCGCGCTCCATGTTCTTTTTCACTTCCGCGCGGAAACCTTCCACGCCACCTTCCTGAACGCCGAACTGGGCAAAGAACTCCTCGTTGAGTTCCGGTAGCTGAGGAGCCGCGACGCTATTCACGGTGACGGTGAACTCGGCAGTTTTGCCGGCCAGATCGAGGTTCTGGTAATCCTCGGGGAAAGTCGGGGTGATCACGCGCTCATCGCCGGCCTTGGCGCCGACCAGGGCGTCTTCGAAGCCCGGGATCATGCGGCCGGAACCCAGCACCAGCTGAGTGCCTTTGGCCGAGCCGCCGGCAAAAGCTTCACCGTCGATCTTGCCGACGAAGTCGATGTTCACCTGGTCGCCGTTCTCGGCAGCACGCTCGACGCTCTCGAAGCGAGTGTTCTGCTTGCGCAGGATTTCCAGCATGTTGTCGACGTCGGCATCAGTCACTTCAGCCTGCAGACGCTCGATCTCGATGGCCTCGAAACCAGCCACTTCAAACTCGGGGAATACTTCGAAGGTGGCGACGTACTCGAGATCCTTGCCCTTCTCGAATACCTTCGGCTCGACGGACGGAGCACCAGCCGGGTTCAGCTTCTCGGCCACGATGGCTTCGTAGAAGGTGGACTGGATCAGGTCGCCCAGCGCTTCCTGACGAGCGGCTTCCTCATAACGCTGACGGATCACGCTCATCGGCACCTTGCCGGGGCGGAAACCGGGGATCTTGGCACGGCTGGCGGTCTGTTGCAGACGCTTGTTGACTTCGGTCTCGATGCGCTCGACCGGCACGCCGATGGTCATGCGGCGCTCAAGAGCGGAGGTGCTTTCAACAGAAACTTGCATGGATTTTCCTCGTTGCACAGACATAAGCCGGGCGTTCCGGCCCCAGAATGGGCAAGCATTCTAGTGGCTCGACCAGCATAAGTCACCCTGCCTCTCACACAACCTGCAAGCCGCAGGGCGCTTGCGAATCGCACCTGCCGGCCCGTCCGAGCCTTACGGGCGGCATCGCTCATCAGCTCCGGAAGAACAGTATCGTCATGATCGACCCGGTCACGATTACCACCGCGCGTACCAGCGTTGCCGGCAGGCGTCGTCCGACACGAGCCATGACATACCCTCCGACTGTTGCAGCCAGCATCATTACCAGCGCTTCACGCCAGAATATGGCGCCTCCAAAGGCGTAAACCGACACGGCGATTGCGGTCAATACCGATGACACAAGGTTCTTGAGTCCCTGCATCGCGTTGATGTTGCTATGGCCGAGCAGGCTGAAAGCAGCCAGCAGGACAATGCCCAGTCCGCCGTTGAAGTAGCCACCATAAACACTCACCGCAGCGATCGCACAGGCCTGCACCCAGGTACCGGCCTCGCCGGAGCCGGCGGTGCGCTTGAACGTGCGCAGCAACCATGGCCCGAACGCGAAAAGCAAAGTGGCAACCAGAAGCAGCCAGGGCACGATGGCGCGAAACACGTCATCTGGCGTCGTTAGCAGCAGCGCCGCGCCAAATGCACCCCCACCCAGACTGACGGCGAGAAGCGAACGCATGCTCAGCGTGGCCGGAGCCTGGAGATCCTCCCGATAACCCCAGGTGCTTGCGAAGTATCCCGGCAACAGCGCAACGGTCCCCGAAGCATTCGCTGCAACAGGCGGCACGCCTGCATAAACCAGGGCCGGGAACGTGAAAAAGCTACCGCCTCCGGCGATGGCATTCAGCCCACCGCCCAGGAAAGCAGCTGCGAGCAGGATTGCCCAAGTGGCGATCGAATGATCCATGTCTATGGCTACTCCGGTTTGTTCGTTGCTTTTTTTGTTGTCGAAGAAAGGGCCTGTAGCGCCGGAGTCAGCAGCTCGCTGGCTGCGATGGCGGCCTGCTCCGGGCAGCCACGCACAATGGCCTCATAGACGGCCGCGTGGGCCTGATAGGTAGGTTCAGGGAGATGCTTCTCCGCTTCCGTCCTGGCGATGGTGTTCTGTAGGCCAGCCCAGAAGAACCGGTACATCTCAACCAGTGCCGCGTTGTGACTGGCCCGGACAATGCTTAAATGAAACTGCGCATCGCGGTGGACGAATGCCTCAAGCGAGGCCGCGTCAGTCCAGCTTCCTCTGGCGCCAAGCGCATCACTGATCGCTTTCAGGTCGTCATCGGTACGACGTGACGCGGCGAGTCGCGCCGCTTCGACCTCCAAAGCCCGACGGACCTCCAGCTGATCGTGCAGCGCGGCATGGTCCAGGCTTTCGAGCAACTCCGAAGGGTCCCGGTTTGACCGAACGAACGTGCCGGCACCCTGGCGAACCTCCAGCAGCCCTGTGTGCACCAGCGCGCGCACCGCCTCACGAACGGTATTTCTGCCCACGCCGAGCATGTCGCTGAGCTGGGGCTCGGTAGGAATACGCTCACCGCATTCCCATGAGCCGGCAGTGATCTGCGTGCGCAGCTGGTCGATGACGCGCTCCACCAGCGATAAACGTTCCGCATGCTGCAACGTCATTCGCCACCTCCAAATTCATCCTACGTATGGATCATAGGATGAATTTCGGTGGTGAACAACGTCGAGCGCCACACATCGGAACGTTCAGAGGGATGAAGCTGCGGTCATCAAGGAGAGAGCCGGAGAGTCGCTCCAGGCGGAGCGCAAAATCCAGCGGACGTTTTGCCGTTTCAGTCAACGGCTTCATCGGGTAACAGAAATCACATCGCCAGAAACGCGAAAGCCCCGGAATCCGGGGCTTTCACCTTGTTACATGGTGCGGACGGAGAGACTCGAACTCTCACACCTTGCGGCGCCAGAACCTAAATCTGGTGTGTCTACCAATTTCACCACGTCCGCCAAGCGGGCTTAAACGAAAACGCCAGGCAGCGCCTGGCGTTTTCTGGAATATGGGGTGGACGAAGGGGATCGAACCCTCGACACCAGGAGCCACAATCCTGTGCTCTACCAACTGAGCTACGCCCACCATATTACGCTTTGCTTGTGCCAGAGCCCGAAATGGCGCACCCGGCAGGACTCGAACCTGCGACCATCCGCTTAGAAGGCGGATGCTCTATCCAGCTGAGCTACGGGCGCTTTTATCTGCATTCTGTTCGGAGCGCAGACTTGAAGCTCCGGCCGTTGAAGAAGCTGTTTCTTCTAAGCCATCTTACCCAGCAGCAGGCTGTGCTCGACAAGCGGGGCGAATGTTATAGAGGCTCCAAACAGTCGTCAACAGCAAATTCAAAAAAATTTCAGTTAGATAAAGGAGTTACAACCGCCGTTAGCCGGTTCGCCTTTGCCGTATGACCATGGCATGCGAGAATACGCGCCCTTTCCTCGTCCTCTCCAATGGTTAATCAAGCGTCATGACCGCAAAACTGATCGACGGTAAAACGATTGCTGCCAATATTCGCCAACAGATTTCTGGTCGTGTTGCCGAGCGCCGTGCCCAAGGGCTCCGCGCGCCCGGCCTCGCCGTGATTCTCGTGGGCAGCGACCCGGCCTCCCAGGTATATGTGGCGCACAAGCGCAAGGATTGCGAGGAAGTCGGTTTCAACTCCGTTGCTCATGACCTGCCGAGCGATACCCGCCAGGAGGACCTGCTGGCTCTGATCGATCAGCTGAACGACGACGCCTCCATTGACGGCATCCTGGTGCAGCTGCCGCTGCCCAAGCACCTCGATGCGTCGCAACTGCTCGAGCGTATTCGTCCGGACAAGGACGTGGATGGATTCCACCCCTACAACGTTGGTCGGCTGGCCCAACGTATGCCGCTGCTGCGCCCTTGCACCCCAAAAGGGATCATGACGCTGCTGGAAAGCACAGGGGTCGACCTGCACGGTCTGGACGCCGTAGTCGTGGGCGCCTCCAATATCGTCGGCCGGCCAATGGCGCTGGAGCTGCTGCTCGCCGGCTGCACCACTACCGTAACTCACCGCTTCACCCGCAATCTGGCCGAACATGTACGGCGTGCCGACCTGGTAGTGGTCGCCACCGGCATCACTGGACTGGTCAAGGGTGAGTGGATCAAGCCCGGTGCAATCGTTATCGACGTGGGCATCAACCGCCAGACCGACGGGCGTTTGCTGGGTGATGTGGAGTTCGAGCCTGCCAGCGAACGCGCTGCCTGGATCACTCCGGTCCCGGGCGGCGTGGGCCCGATGACCCGCGCCTGCCTGCTGGAAAATACCCTGTACGCTGCAGAACATTTGCACGACTGATCGGGAACGACGCAAACAAGAACGGCGCCCTTTGGCGCCGTTCTTGTTTGTATTCGACTATTCGGCTAAGCGCCAGGTCGTCCCGCCCTTCCCGTCCTCCAGCACCACCCCCATCGCGGTGAGCTGATCTCGGATGCGATCGGATTCGCCCCAGTTCTTTTCCGCCCTGGCTGCCAGTCGCGCAGCGATCAGCGCTTCGACCTCAGCTGCATCGACCTTCCCCGCCGCACCCGCTTGCAGGAAGGCTCCAGGCTCAAGCTGCAGCACGCCCAATACGCCCGCCAGCTCCTTGAGTCGTGCAGCCAGCGCCGCCGCGGCAGTCAGATCAGACTCACGCAGGCGGTTCACCTCACGAATCATCTCGAACAGCACGGCGCAGCCTTCCGGCGAGTTGAAGTCGTCATCCATCGCCGCAGCGAAGCGCGCAACAAACTCATCGCCGCCGGCAGGCTGAGCCTCCGGCAAGCCCTTGAGGCCGTTGTAGAAACGCTCCAGAGCGCTCTTGGCTTCACGCAAACTGTCTTCGGAGTAGTTGATCGGGCTGCGGTAGTGGCTGGATACCAGCAGATAGCGCACCACCTCCGGGTGGTACTTCTCCAGCACTTCGCGGATGGTGAAGAAATTGCCCAGGCTCTTGGACATCTTCTCGCCATCGACACGCACCGCACCGGCGTGCATCCAGGCGTTCGCGTAAAGCTTGCCGGTGGCCGCCTCGCTCTGTGCGATCTCGTTCTCGTGGTGCGGAAACACCAGGTCCGGGCCGCCACCATGGATGTCGAACGTCTCGCCCAGGCAGCAGGTGGACATCACCGAACACTCGATATGCCAACCGGGACGCCCAGGGCCCCACGGCGAATCCCAGCTCGGCTCGCCCGGCTTGGCGCCCTTCCACAGTACGAAGTCCAGCGGATCTTCCTTGGCTTCGTCCACTTCGATACGAGCACCGATCTTCAGGTCTTCGATCTTGCGACGCGACAATTTGCCATAACCGACGAACTTGCCGACCCGGTAGTAGACGTCCCCGTTGCCCGGCGCATAGGCGAAACCCTTGTCGATGAGTGTCTGGATCATCGTATGCATGCCGGCGATATGGTCGGTGGCGCGAGGCTCGACGTCCGGACGCAACACGTTGAGGCGCGTCTCATCTTCATGCATGGCCGCAATCATGCGTTCGACTAGCGCCTGGAACGGCTCGCCGTTCTCGCTGGCTCGGCGAATGATCTTGTCGTCGATGTCAGTGATGTTGCGCACGTAGGTGACATCGTAGCCTCGGTGGCGCAGCCAGCGGGTGACCACGTCGAACGCCACCATCACCCGCGCATGACCGATATGGCAGAAGTCGTAGACCGTCATCCCGCAGACGTACATGCGCACCTTGTTGCCTTCCAGGGGGCGGAACGGCTCCTTGGCCTTGCTCAGGGTGTTGTAGATTGCCAGCGCCATCATTGACCCCAGGAGTCACGCAGCGTGACGGTGCGATTGAACACGGGAGCGCCGGGCTTGCTGTCCTTCATGTCGGCACAGAAATACCCTTCACGCTCGAACTGGAAGCGCTCTTCAGGAGCCGCATTGGCCAGCGACGGCTCGGCGCGGCACCCCTTGAGCACGACGAGCGACTCGGGATTGATATTGTCCAGGAAGCTGCCGCCCTCCTCGTCCTTCTCCGGGTTGGCGGAACGGAACAGACGATCGTACAGGCGCACCTCGCATTCGACGCTTTCGGCAGCTGGCACCCAGTGGATCACACCTTTGACTTTGCGGCCCTCGGGATTCTTGCCCAAGGTGTTTTCGTCATACGAGCAGCGCAGCTCGACGATATTGCCCTGATCATCCTTGACGGCCTCGTCGGCACGGATCACGTAGCTGCCGCGCAGGCGTACCTCCCCGCCGGGAACCAGCCGCTTGAAGCCCGCTGGCGGGACTTCCTCGAAGTCGCCCGCATCGATATAGATCTCGCGGCTGAACGGCAGCACCCGCACTCCCATGTCCTGCTTGGGATGGCGCGGCAGCTCGAGGTTCTCGACCTGATCCTGCGGGTAGTTGGTGATGACCACCTTGAGCGGCTTGAGCACGCACATGGCACGCGCGGCGTTGGCGTCCAGGTCTTCGCGAATCGCGAACTCCAGCATGCCGATGTCGACAACACCGCCCGCGCGGTTCACGCCGATCATGTCGCAGAAGTTGCGGATCGAGGCTGGGGTATAGCCGCGGCGCCGGAAGCCAGAGAGCGTCGACATGCGCGGGTCGTCCCAACCACTCACATGCTTCTCATCGACCAGCTGCTTGAGCTTGCGCTTGCTGGTGATGGTGTAGTTCAGGTTGAGACGGGCGAACTCGTATTGGCGAGGCTGGGCCGGTACAGGCAGGTTGGCCAGAAACCACTCGTACAACGGACGATGGTCCTCGAATTCCAACGTGCAGATGGAATGCGTGATGCCCTCGATGGCATCCGACTGACCGTGAGTGAAGTCGTAGCTCGGATAGATGCACCACTTGTCGCCGGTCTGGTGATGGTGCGCATGGCGAATGCGGTAGAGGATCGGGTCGCGCAGGTTCATATTCGGCGACGCCATATCGATCTTCGCCCGCAGCGCACGGGCGCCATCCGGGAACTCGCCGGCCTTCATGCGGGCGAACAGGTCGAGATTCTCTTCCACCGAGCGCTCGCGGAACGGGCTGTTCGTGCCCGGTTCGGTCAGGCTGCCGCGGTACTCTCGAGCCTGCTCGGGTGTCAGGTCGCAGACATACGCCTTGCCGGCCTTGATCAGGTGTACGGCCCAGTCATGCAGCTGATCGAAGTAATCGGAGGCGTAACGCTCTTCGCCAGCCCACTGGAAGCCAAGCCACTGCACGTCGCTCTTGATCGCGTCGATGTACTCCTGGTCCTCCTTGGCCGGGTTGGTGTCATCGAAACGCAGGTTGCACTCACCACCGAACTCCTTCGCCAGGCCAAAGTTCAGGCAAATCGACTTGGCGTGCCCGATGTGCAGATAACCGTTGGGCTCCGGGGGGAAACGGGTGATGATCTTGGCATGCTTGCCGGAGTCCAGGTCAGCCTGGACGATCGGACGGAGAAAGTTGCTAGCGGCGGGAGTCTCGGGCTTGCTCATGGTGTCCTTAACGATCAGCGAGTATGCGGCTTAGAGAGGTTTACAAAGTAGTGAGCGATGGCGAGGCAGGTTTTAACGCCGCATGCCGAGTGCAGTAGTTTGCAAGTACCCTCTCAGGGTAGGCCGACCAATTGTCGGGTAGGGACAGGCCATTACTGGCCCGTCCCCCCCTAAGAACCGTACGTGCGGCTTTCACCGCATACGGCTCAAGTTTACGAAAAGTCAGCTGATGGCTGACCGGCAACAATGTCGCGTGATCTTAACATTCCAGACCACCGTATCGCAGAGTTACCTTTTCACGCCGGCTATGCACCAGCGCATGACAGTTGGGATGAAGCAGCACGCGATTGCTCAAGGTATCCGGTCCGCCGTCCACACGCCTGATGACGTGATGGTCGTGCCAACCGGTCTCCTTGCTGATCGCATACCCGCACAGGGCACAAACTCCCTTCTGTCTGCGAAAGATACTGAGTATTTGCCCCCGATAACGCAGCTTGTGCTGCATCCGCTGAACCCTCAACGCCTCCCACTTCAGCTCATGCGCCGCGTCGTAGGGCTGATACTCACCCGGTAAACGCTTGTGACGCACGATTGCGGTTTCCGCCAGCTTGTACAGCTGTCGGTAATGCCTTTCTCCCTTGCCATTTTTGTAGGGATACGCAAACACCCAGTTCTGCCCGCCTATGGATCGGAAGTATTTATTCCTGATCCAGTCAGCCGACTTCTTCGAGTGCCTACGCTTCGCCCACCTCCAGAGTCGCCAGAAAATCAAGCTATCCAGCTTGCTGAAGGTCTGTTTTGCCACGACCGGGGAGTGGTATTGCGCCCACCCCTTCAGTACCGGGTTCAGCTGGCCGATCAACGCATCCTGCGTCAGTGCCCCGCTGTTTTTGATGATCTCTCGCACTTTCCGATAGAACGCCGAGGCGTTCTTCTTCGAGGGTTTGATCAGCAGCTTGGCCTTCCTATACGGCGATTTCGGCACGTACTTCCTGAAATTCCACCCTAGAAAATCGAAGCCTTGATTGATGTGCGTGATCTGCGTTTTCGCCTGTGACAGTGCAACTCCTCGTACCGACAGGAATTGCTCTACCCATGGCTTGACCTCGTCCTCTAGCAGCTCTTTCGAGACTGCCGTAACGACAAAATCATCCGCATAGCGCACACACTGCACTTTGATCTTCTTAGCTTTTTTGGCTCCCAATTTCTGCACCAGATGGCGCTTCAGTTGGGTTTCCAAGCCATTCAAGGTGGCGTTTGCCAGACAGGGCGAGATAATTCCTCCCTGCGGCGTCCCGGCCTCCGTAGCCATGAGTTGTCGCCGGTCGATAACTCCGGCCTTCAACCACTTGCGCAGCACCGTCCTGTCCATCGGAACATTCCGGCACAGCCATTCATGGTTAATGTTGTCGAAGAAACCTTTGATGTCGCCTTCCAGAATCCAGACCGGCGCCGTTTGTGGCGACAGCAGGTGGAAAAGCTCGACCATTGCGTCAGCAGTCGAACGATCCGGGCGAAATCCATAGGATTTCAGATCGCTGGTGCTTTCGATTACAGGTTCCAACGCTTGCAGATACAGCGCCTGCATGGCCCGATCCAACATCGTCGGGATACCCAGTGGGCGTTTCTCTGGCTTGCCGGGCTTCGGTATCCAAACCCGCCGTAGCGGCTTGGGCCGATAGCCTCGCTTTTTCGACAGACGTCCCACGGCCTGGAGCTTGGCCTGAGGCGTTCCCCAGGTTTCTCCATCGACACCCGGCGTCTTGCGACCCCGGTTCTCCGTGACTCGCCTTACAGCCAGACAGCGGCCATAGAACGAGTGGGTCAGCAGTCGTTGCAGGCGTTTAACCCTGCGCCAGTCGCCTTCCCCAGTTGCCTGCGCAATCTTTAGCTGCGTTTTCCGAACGGCTTGTTGAATCCTGGCCCAATCAAGATCGTGCCAGTTCGTCATCCCGTCGAAGGACGCAGACGCGACCGGTGCTGCTGGTTGCGTTTTCATACTGTCCTCCTGAGATCACGACTTTCAGGACGGACTACTCCCCTATGGGCAGTAGTCGCCCATAGGGTCGTTTGTTATCGCTGGAATCAGCGGCTATGTTTTGCGCTCGTAAACCAGATGCAAGTCAGCCAGGGTTGCCCCTGCCGGTGATGTTTCAACCGGTATGCCACCCATTACAGGCAGCCCTTCGCTTTTTGCATCCTCCCATTCCCCACACCCATCAGCGCCCCTTGCGGTTTGCCTGCCTGACCGATGTTGCTGACCAGGCGAGTGGTCGGGATTGCCACGTTCCCCGAGTCGCATCTATTCCCCGTTTAGGCTTCGTCTATCCCCCGACAGTTGTGTGGTACCGCATCACAAGCTTTGACTGTGATGCCAACTGCTATGCCGTTTTTTGGCTGAGGCCAATAATTGCCGTAGGCCCGTCGATAGTTACGAGGGTTCTGGCGACGATTCACATGCGTTAGCCATGCGGGTTAGGTCATTAGCCTCGTCGCGCCCGTGCAATTCGGACGCGAAGCGTTCTCCGTCACCGGATAACACCCTCTTGCGAGCGAGACATTGTTAATCGGGCTTCACACCCCAGGGTTGGCCCCTGACGCATGCCGATCTAATGAACTGGCGGGTACACGCCAGGCTCGGTACTCCCTGAACAAGCAGAGCTGAGCAATGCGATTCGGAGCTTGACGCTCCGCGCTTGGTTTAACGTCCCCCAACGTCTCACGACGGTGATAAAGGCTCGATGCCCAACGTGAGGGACGAAATCTGCCCAGAGGGCGGAATTCACCCTCTGGGTTAGACATTATTTGTAACAATCGAGCTAGGCTAGATTGCAACTTTCTGGTTTCCACACCCCATTGCGGACCCATTTTGGGTGCGAATTGATGCAGATTCATTGCCTAGCCTCGTAAAAACGCAGAGCGTCCGAAGCGTAGGATTACCAGGCTGAGCCGGTACATTAGCTGCTGTTTTAAGCATTAACCCCTTGAAACAAAGGGTTTGGAGCCATGGTGCAGTTAACCAAACCAAGCGCGACACGTGCACACGTGTCGCACCAAAGCGCCTATCATAGCGGACCCGTCAACCCCCTGACAGAGCAATGCGCTCAGGCGGCGCTACGATCAGCGACTGGCGGCACTCGGTACGACGACCCTTGCAGCGGCACGCCCGCACCAACGAAACGGAACCCCTCACGATGATCAAACTGCACACCAACTACGGCGTCATCACCGTCAATCTGTTCGAAGACAAGGCTCCGGAAACCACTGCCAACTTCAAGGAATACGTGAAGAGCGGCCACTACGACGGCACCATCTTCCACCGCGTGATCAGCAATTTCATGATCCAGGGCGGCGGTTTCGAGCCGGGCATGAAGCAGAAGGCTACCCGCGCGCCGATCAAGAACGAGGCCAACAACGGCCTGTCGAACAAAACCGGCACTCTGGCGATGGCGCGCACCATGGAGCCGCATTCGGCATCCGCGCAGTTCTTCATCAACGTGAAGGACAACGACTTCCTCGATCACAGCGCGCCAACCGTTCAGGGCTGGGGCTATGCCGTGTTCGGCGAGGTGACCGAAGGCATGGATGTGGTCGAGAAGATCAAAGCTGTGGCAACCACCATGAAGTCCGGCCATCAGGACGTCCCGGTGGAGGACGTGGTGATCGAGAAGGCCGAGATCGTCGAGTAATCGCGAGTGATCCTGCTGATCTCAGATCTGCATCTGGAAGAGGAACGCCCGGATATCACCCGGGCGTTCCTGCATTTTCTCGCGACGCGCGCTACCCAGGCCGAAGCCCTGTACATTCTCGGTGACTTCTTCGAGGTCTGGATTGGCGACGACGCCATGACGCCGTTCCAGGAGTCGATTGCCCGCGCCCTGCGTGCGCTGAGCGAGCGCGGCGTCAGAATCTATCTGATGCACGGCAACCGCGACTTCATGCTCGGCCAGAGTTTCTGCCACAAGGCCGGCTGCAAGCTGCTGGCTGATCCGAGCGTGGTCCAGCTCTGCGGCGAGCCGGTACTGCTGATGCACGGCGACAGCCTGTGCACCCGCGATGAGGGCTACATGCGGCTACGCCGATTGCTGCGCAACCCCCTCAGCCTGTTCGTTCTGCGCAATCTTCCACTCGCCACTCGCCGGAAACTGGCCCGTAAGCTACGCAACGAAAGCCGTACCCAGACGCGCATGAAAGCCAGCGACATCATCGACGTCACCCCGGAGCTGATACCCGGCGTACTGGCCGAGCATCGCGTACGCACGCTGATCCACGGCCATACCCATCGACCGGCGACACATGACCTCGAGGTAGATGGTCAACCCGCCAAGCGGATCGTGTTGGGCGACTGGGATCGACAGGGTTGGGCACTGCAGGTGGATGAAAACGGCTACCACCAGGCGCCATTCGCCCTGAGCTAGGCTGCCGCCGGCACGCCGCTGTGAAACCGGAACTCGCTGTCCGGGCTTTCGATCAGCTCCCTTTCCCGCTCGCGCACCCGAACGATGGTGGCGTCCACATCGGCGGCGTCGCCATACAGATAAGCCAGCCTGAGGTAATCCTGGAAGTGCCGCGCTTCCGACTTGAGCAGCCCGTGATAGAACTTGCCCAGCTCCTCGTCCAAGTGCGGCACGAGCATGGCGAAGCGCTCACAGGAGCGCGCCTCGATAAAGGCGCCGATCACCAGCGTGTCGGTTAACCGATAGGGTTCGTGGTTGCGCACGAGCTCGCGCAATCCTGCGGCATAGCGAGACGAGCCAACATTGCGCAACTCGATCTCGCGGCGACGGATGATCGCCAGCACCTGCTCGAAATGACGCAGCTCCTCCCGCGCCAGACGCGACATCTTGTTCTGCAGGTCGGGTTTGTCGACATAGCGGAACATCAACTGAAACGCCGACCCCGCCGCCTTTTTCTCGCAGTTGCCGTGGTCGATCAGCATCACGTCCTGGTTCTGCAAGGCAGCCTCCACCCAGGCAGCGGGAGTGGCGCAGGCGAGGAAGTCGTTCAGATCAGGCAGCATGTCGAACCTTGCATATTCAGGAACAAAATAGTGTCTCGCCGCGTGGTACCGCGCCGCAACGGGCGGGCATTATACGAATGCCGCGCGGGGCAGCCAGTCTTCCTTGATATGCATCACAACTGGCGTCGCAGGCTTGTCTATAGTTGACCAACCCGCATCAGGAAATGGAGCCGATCATGCAAGCCATTCGCTGCATCCTCGTGGTAATTGATCCGAACCAGCCACAAGAGCTGGCCTTGAAACGAGCACGCCTGATCTCGACCGTCAGCCAGTCGCGCCTGCACCTGCTGGCCTGCGATGCCAAGCACGATCACAGCGGACATCTAGCGAATCTGCGTGCGCAGCTGGAAAGCGAGGGGCATCAGGTCACCACACAACAGGCATGGCACGAAAGTCTGCACCAGACCATCATCGCTGCCCAGCAGGCCGAGGGCTGTGGTCTGGTCGTCAAGCAACACGTACCGGACAACCCGCTCAAGCGCGCCCTGCTTACGCCGGAAGACTGGAAGCTGCTGCGCTATTGCCCCTGCCCGGTGCTGATGGTGAAAACCGACAACCCATGGACCGGTGGCAACATCCTCGCTGCGGTGGATGTGGGCAATGCCGATCTCGAGCACCGTACGCTCCACGCCACCATCGTCAACCACGGCTACGAGATCGCCAACCTGGCTGACGGCAAGCTGCATGTGATCAGCGCGCACCCTTCCGCCATGCTGTCCGCGGCCGACCCGGCGTTCCAGTTGAAGGAAACCATCGAGGCGCGTTATCGCGAGGCCTGCAAGCGCTTCCAAGAGGAGTTCGATATTCCGGACGCACAGCTGCACGTCGAGGAGGGTCCGGCCGATGCGCTGATCCCCAGGGTCTGTCATCAGCTCAAGGCCGTCGTCACGGTCATCGGCACAGTGGCACGCACGGGCTTCTCCGGCGCGCTGATGGGCAATACCGCCGAAGTGGTGCTGGATACGCTGGAAAGCGATGTGCTGGTACTCAAGCCGGACGATGTCATCGACCATCTCGAAGATCTGGTCCGCCATTGATACCGTAGAAACGAAAGCCCTGCAGCGGGCTTTCGTTCTCAGATGCGCAGATCCACGCCTTCACGCAGGAAGCGCGGCGCGATGTAACGCTCGTAGTGGGCTTCGGACAGCAGAAAGAATTCCCGGTCGACCGCGTCGCGCAGCTCCGGTAGCGGCCACTCGCGAAATTCCGGAAGCAGGACGACGCCATAGGCCTCGAGCTGCTGAATGACCCGAGCGCCGCGAGCTATCAATTGATATGCCCAGCAATAGGGCGACTGCTCCGGGACGAAACGGATCTGTCGGGCCTCCAACTGCTGGCGAAGCAATTGCGGGTCGAACACCTCGAGCTTGGCCGCCATGACCTGAGCCAATAGGGTTTCCAGGCGCCGCCATACCGCACGCTTTTCCATGTCGTCATAGGCGTTCCAGTTCACCACCTCATGGTGAAAGCGCTTGCAGCCACGGCATACGACGTCACCGTAGACCGTCGAGCAGAGACCTATGCATGGGGTTTTGATGCGCTGGCTGGACATGGCAGAACAGGTTTGATGGCCGGCCGCGCATCTTAGACTTTTGTCCAACCGGGGTCACCCGGCTTTGCATGCGGATCGGCCGAATCCCTCCGCGAGCCCTGTGATTGGCGGCCCCGAGCTTGTCCGGAGAAGCGCGCCAGACACGACTCGCACCCCAGCGGCCAGCCGCGCTCGACTTAACTTCGTGAGCCATTTCCGCTAGACTCAGCCCGCCGTTTTTGGCGCCATAGTCCGCACGAAGCTGTTTTCAAAGCGTCACGAGCACAGTTTGACCCGGCAACGTGCCGGATGCGCAGAGCTGCCTGTTCCCTGCTCATCCGGCCTCGTCCGCCAGCGTAAAACTTTGAAAACAGCTTCCGGATGCGCGTCCCGAAACACCCAAGGGACCAATGATGAGGGTAAAAACTGTGCTTGAAGCCTATCGCAAACACGTAGAAGAGCGTGCCGCCCAGGGCGTTGTGCCCCAGCCGCTGAACGCCGAACAGACCGCCGGCCTGATCGAACTGCTGAAGAACCCGCCAGCGGGCGAAGAAGCATTCCTCGTTGACCTGATCACCAACCGCGTCCCCGCGGGCGTCGACGAGGCTGCCTACGTCAAGGCCGGCTTCCTGTCCGCCCTGGCCAAGGGCGAAACCTCCTCTCCGCTGCTGAGCAAGCAGCGTGCCGTCGAACTGCTGGGCACCATGCAGGGCGGCTACAACATCGCCACCCTGGTCGAGCTGCTGGACAGCGCGGAACTGGGCGCAGTCGCCGCCGAGCAACTGAAGCACACCCTGCTGATGTTCGACGCCTTCCATGACGTCGCCGAGAAGGCCAAGGCCGGCAACCAGCACGCCAAGGCCGTGATGCAGTCCTGGGCCGACGGCGAGTGGTTCACCAACCGCCCGGCGGTTGCCGAAAAGATCACCCTGTCCGTCTTCAAGGTCACTGGCGAAACCAACACCGACGACTTGTCGCCGGCTCCGGATGCCTGGTCGCGCCCGGACATCCCGCTGCACGCTCTGGCCATGCTGAAAATGGCTCGCGACGGCATCAACCCGGACGTACCCGGCTCCGTCGGTCCGATCAAGCAGATGGAAGAGCTGAAAGCCAAGGGCTTCCCGGTTGCCTACGTCGGCGACGTGGTCGGTACCGGTTCTTCGCGCAAGTCCGCCACCAACTCGGTGCTGTGGTTCTTCGGCGACGACATCCCCTTCGTTCCGAACAAGCGCGCTGGCGGCTTCTGCTTCGGCACCAAGATCGCCCCGATCTTCTACAACACCATGGAAGACGCCGGCGCCCTGCCGATCGAGTTCGACTGCACCAACCTGGCCATGGGCGACGTGATCGACGTCTATCCCTACGCTGGCAAGGTCTGCAAGCACGGTACCGATGAAGTCATCACCACCTTCGAGCTGAAAACCGAAGTCCTGCTGGACGAAGTCCGTGCCGGCGGCCGTATTCCGCTGATCATTGGCCGTGGCCTCACCGAGAAGGCGCGTGCCGAGCTGGGCCTGGCGCCGTCCACCCTGTTCAAGAAGCCGGAAGCTCCGGCGGACAGCGGCAAAGGCTTCACCCTGGCACAGAAGATGGTCGGTCGCGCCTGCGGTCTGCCGGAAGGCCAGGGCGTGCGCCCGGGCACCTACTGCGAGCCGAAGATGACTACCGTGGGCTCCCAGGACACCACTGGCCCGATGACCCGCGACGAGCTGAAGGACCTGGCTTGCCTGGGCTTCTCCGCTGACCTGGTCATGCAGTCGTTCTGCCACACCGCGGCCTATCCGAAGCCGATCGACGTCAACACCCACCACACCCTGCCGGACTTCATCATGACCCGCGGCGGTGTGTCCCTGCGTCCAGGCGACGGCATCATCCACAGCTGGCTGAACCGCATGCTGCTGCCGGACACCGTCGGCACTGGCGGCGACTCGCACACCCGCTTCCCGATCGGTATCTCCTTCCCGGCGGGTTCTGGCCTGGTCGCCTTCGCCGCCGCCACTGGCGTCATGCCGCTGGACATGCCGGAGTCGGTACTGGTGCGCTTCAAGGGTCAGATGCAGCCTGGCATCACCCTGCGCGACCTGGTTCATGCGATTCCCTACTACGCCATTCAGCAAGGCCTGCTGACCGTCGAGAAGAAAGGCAAGAAGAACATCTTCTCCGGCCGCATCCTCGAGATCGAAGGTCTGAACCAGCTGACCGTCGAGCAGGCGTTCGAGCTGTCCGACGCCTCCGCCGAGCGTTCGGCTGCCGGTTGCACCATCAAGCTGCCGGAAGAGTCGATCGCCGAGTACCTGAAGTCGAACATCACCATGCTGCGCTGGATGATCAGCGAAGGCTACGGCGATGCCCGCACTCTGGAGCGTCGCGCTCGCGCGATGGAAGCCTGGCTGGCCAACCCGCAGCTGCTGGAAGCCGACAAGGACGCCGAATACGCGGCCGTGATCGAGATCGACCTGTCCGAAGTGAAAGAGCCCGTGCTTTGCGCACCGAACGACCCGGACGATGCCCGCCTGCTGTCCACCGTTGCCGGCGAGAAGATCGACGAAGTCTTCATCGGTTCCTGCATGACCAACATCGGTCACTTCCGCGCTGCCGGTAAGCTACTGGACAAGGTCAAGGGCGGCATCCCGACCCGTCTGTGGCTGGCTCCGCCGACCAAGATGGACGCTCACCAGCTGACCGAGGAAGGCTACTACGGCATCTACGGCAAGGCCGGTGCGCGCATGGAAATGCCGGGCTGCTCGCTGTGCATGGGTAACCAGGCGCGCGTACAGACCGGTTCGACCGTGGTCTCCACTTCGACCCGTAACTTCCCGAACCGTCTGGGCGACGCCACCAACGTCTACCTGGCATCGGCCGAGCTGGCTGCAGTCGCATCCATCATCGGCAAGCTGCCGACTGTCGCGGAGTACATGGAATACGCGAAGAACATCGACAGCATGGCTGCCGACATCTATCGCTACCTGTCCTTCGACCAGATCGCCGAGTTCCGTGACGCTGCGGAGAAGGCCAAGATCAAGGTCGTCGAAGTCTGATGACTGCGTAAGGCAATAAAAAAAGGTTCTTCGCGGACTCTGGGGGAAGAGCGAGTTGACAGTCAGGGAAGCAGGTAAATTGGCAGTCGCCAAACACACCCTTCACCTGTCCCTGCTGTCGCCGTGCATCCTATTGATCTTGCCTCGTTCTGGCCAGGCTATGACGTCGTTGCCTGCCGTTCATCTGCCAACAACTCCCTTCTGATTGAGCTTGAGCCTCAAGCCGGTTCAGTGCCCAGGTGCGGGCGTTGTGGTCAGCTCAGCCCGTTGATTCACGAGCGCCGGATTCGTCTGGTGCGTGATCGCGATCTGTTCGATCAGCGCGTCCTGCTTCAACTACCCGTGCGCCGAGTCGATTGCCTGAACTGTGGTCGGGTGACCGAGCGGATCGACTGGCTGGAGCCTGCATCTCGCCTGACCCGGCGGTTACGGGTCTGGCTCGAAAGCCTGCTGCGGCTGCTGCCGATCAGCCACGTCAGCCGGCTCACCGGCCTGCACTGGCACACCCTCAAGACGCTCGATAAACGACGCCTGGAAGCCGAGGTAGGCACCTTCGATTCAAGCGGTGTCCGCCGGTTGGTGATGGACGAGTTCGCCCTGCACAAGGGGCATCGCTATGCCACGGTCATCATGGATGCCGAGCGAACACGGGTGCTGTGGGTCGGCCACGGCAACAGCCGTGAGGCGATCCGCCCGTTCTTTGAATTGCTCGGCGAGCACTGCCAGCAGATTGAGGCGGTGGCCATGGACATGAACACGGCTTTCGGCCTGGAGGTAAAGCAACATTGCCCGCAGGCCGAAGTGGTGTACGACCTGTTTCACGTCGTCGCGCGCTACGGCCGGGATGTGATCGACCGTATCCGGGTCGACCAGGCCAACCTCCTGCGCGAAGACAAGCCGGCACGAAAGGCGGTCAAGCAGAGTCGTTGGCTGCTGCTGCGAAATCGCGACAACCTGAAGGACGGACAGGCCGTGCAGCTACAGGAACTGCTCGCAGCGAACCAGCCGCTGGCTACGGTCTATGTACTCAAGGATGCCTTGAAGGATGTCTGGTACGCCCCCAGCGTACGAGAGGGTTGGCGACGCTGGCGAACCTGGCTGCGACATGCTCGCGAGAGCGGCCTCGCGCCGCTGCAACGCTTCGCTCGCAACCTGCGCAAATACGCCCGAGGCATCCTTGCCAGTGCTCACTTCCACATGCATACCAGCGTCCTTGAGGGTGTTAACAACCGCATCAAGGTGATCAAGCGCATGGCCTATGGATTTCGGGACTCGGAATACTTCTTTCTGAAAATCAAGGCCGCCTTCCCCGGGAAAGCGCGATGAACCTAAAAAAACCCCGCTCCGGCGGGGTTTTTTATGCTCAATGAATTCTTCGAAATCCGATTGACGCTGATCCCGGCGCAGTCGTTGTGCGCCGCCTAACCCATCGGAGAATCACTAGCGCCACCGCTGTGGCGACGTTTGCTGCAGGCAAAGAAAAGCCCGGACTATGCCGGGCTTTTCGAGCTTGAAGGCTTCAGTTCAGCATTACTGAACCTGAGCTTCTACCTCGGCCTCTACACGACGGTTGATCTGACGACCTTCCTCGGTGGAGTTGTCAGCGACCGGGCGGGACTCGCCGTAGCCAACGGAGTTCACACGATTACCCTGAACACCGTACTCGTTGACCAGCACGTTGCGCACAGCTTCGGCGCGACGCTCGGACAGACGCTGGTTGTACTGGTCGGTACCAACGGAGTCGGTGTGACCTTCAACCACGGTGGTGGTCTGCGGGTACTGCTGCATGAAGTCAGCGAGGTTCTTGATGTCGCTGTAGCTTTCTTCGCGGACGCGCGACTTGTCGAAATCGAACTTAACGTCCAGTTCAACACGCACGACTTCCGGAGCCGGTTCCGGCTCGGTGTCGACGATCGGAGCCGGAGCCGGTTCCGGAGTCGGCTCAACGGCTGCGACCTGACGGGCGCCGCCACCGAAGTTCAGGCCGACACCAACGCCAGCCATCCACTCGGCTTCGTCGGCATCGATGTTGTACATGCCGTCAACGCTCGCCTTGGCGAAGAAGTTCTCGGTGAAGTAGTACTTCACGCCAGTACCCACGTTGGCGAAGGTGCTGCGGTCACGACCACCACGATCGGCTTGGCCGATGCTCTGGTGCGCAACGCCAGCGGAAACGTACGGACGCAGACCAACACCCGGAGCACCGAAGTGGTAAGCGGCGTCAAGGGAAGTCAGGCTGCCCTTGATGTTCTTGTGGCTGCCATCGGCGCCAACCGGATCCTTGGAGGTCAGGTCGTGATACTCGCCATAGGAAAGACCCAGCGAAACATCGTCGGTAAGGAAGTAGCTGACGCCAGCACCGTAGAGCTCGCCGTCACGCTGTACGTCACGCGAGCTATCGGTGAAGTAGTGCTTGCCGAACGCTTCCACCTCTACGGCACCCTGTCCTTGGGCCAGCGCGCTAAGAGAAGTGGCGGCAACCATCGAACCGATAACGACGCCTAAGGTGTTTTTAAGTTTCATCCGTAAATCCCCATCTGGTGGTTAGAATCAGAACAATCTAAGGAAACCGGCTGTCTGTATGCCCGAGCTGTTCGCAAGGTATAAGACAAGTTTCCGGGATTAAGTTTCAGCGGTATCCGAAAATTTTTCTCGCAGCTTGTCGAGCGCGCGCTTGTATCGCATCTTCGTCGCGCTTAAACCCATGTGCATGATATCGGCAATTTCCTGGAACTCGAGTTCAGCAACAAAACGCAACACCAATATCTCGCGATCGATTGGATTCACATGTACTAGCCATCGGTCGAGACCGGCCTTCTCTTCGATCTTTGGCGCCTTTTCGTCTGAGGCTTCCTCGAGCGGATCCAGGCTCAGCGCATCGAGCAGGCGTCGCTTGCGGCGCTCTTTGCGATATTGGGTAATGCACTCATTATAAGTGATGCTATATAGCCAGGTCTTGAACTTGGACTTGCCTTCAAAGTTCTTCAGGCCATATAGAACCTTGAGCATTACTTCCTGACAGACATCGTCGGCGTCTCGCTCGTTTCCCAAATAGCGGGCACATACATTGAACAGCGTGCGCTGATATCGGCGCATGAGTTCTTCGTAGGCCCGCGTAATATGAAACAGCTCGACATGCGCATGCTGCACCAGCTCTTCATCGGTGAGCTGGCGAGGGTCGTAGCGCGATATGGACGATGGGGTTTTAGTCAAGACGCTTCGAGCCGGCAATCAAAGTCACGGCCGCCATTCATGGAAACCGGAAAAAAGGCGACGTACTTTACCAGAATCGGATGGCTAGCGGCTGCCGACGCGCTGCTCGAGCAGCACTTTGTTAGCAACCGAAGCCAGCTCGCCGTCATCGGTCAGCAGCAATGTCTTGACCGTCCCGATCTCCTCGATCTGCCCTTCGATGTCTGCCAGGCGCACCCGCTGGCCCACTTCGTACAGCTCGCGAACATATATACCTGCCAGGATCTGGCCGACCAGTTCGCGGCTACCGAGACCGAACGCCAGCGCCACCGCAAGGCCAAAGGTGATCAGCACGATGGCGATGACGTAGTTCAGCAGTTCGGTCTTGACCTCCAGCTGACCAATAGCCACCGAGATGCTGATGATGATCACCAGACCCTGCGCAATCCGGGCCAGGCCGTTGGCGTAGTCCAGCCCCACGCTTTCCGCAGCGCCGCGAACGAGACCACTGAGCACCTGCGCGAGCAGCACGCCAACCAGCAGAATCAGCGCCGCACCGAATACTTTCGGCACATAGAGCGCAAGCATGTCCAGGGTCGCCGATACCCGCTCCAGTCCGAGCGATTCCGCAGCCGAAACCAGGAAAATCAAGAGGACGAACCAGTACACCACCTTGCCGATCAAGGCCGATACCGGAATGCGTATGCCCGCCCGTCCCAGCAACTTGGTGAGGCCGGTTCCGGCCATCAGGCGATCCAGCCCCAGTTTGGCGAGAACCTTGGAAAGCAGCGTGTCCAGGAGCTTGGCCACCACGAAACCGAGCAGCACCACGACCAGTGCGCCGAAAAGGCGGGGAATGAAGGCCGCGACAGATGCCCAGAGCGAACTCATCGCCGCCAGCAGACTTTGGGTCCAGGGATCGAATTCCATGATCAATCAGCCTTATCGAACGAACGGTGGGAGGTGCCTCGACGAGAGACAGGAGCGAGATGGCCTTTGCCGCTGTTGGCGGCCATCATCAGTGCTTGCAGCCAGTGGCCGATCAGCGCGAACAGATCGCCAGCCCCTACCTGACGGTTGGCCGTTTTCAGAACGCGCCCCAGACAAGCATCGTCGTCATGGACGGACGGCTTGTTGAGCAGGTCGCGCAGGGATTCTTCGAAGGGATCGCGCATGCAAACCTCGCAAAAGTATGTCGCCTAGACGGCCTACGACCGGGTGGGAGTCACATTCATAGCCAACGCAAACGGCGAAGCATCCACCACTGCAGCAAGGCGATACTGCCGATCAGTACGCAGGCTACGGCGAACCCGTACGGGAAGTCGGCACCTGGGATACCCCCGACGTTGATTCCGAGCAACCCGGTGAGAAAGCTGAGCGGCAGAAAAAAGCCCGTAATGATAGCAAGCAGATACATGGTCCGGTTCATCCGCTCGCTCAGCCTGCGGTGTTCAGACTCCAGCACGAGATTGATCCGCTCCCGGACCATTTCGAGCTCTTCGAGGTAACGGGTCAGGCGGTTGCTGAGCTCGTTCCAATACTCGGTATCGTCATCGACGAACCAGCTCAGTCCGTTGCGCGTCAGCTGCCCATAGAGCTCCCGCTGGGGCAGCAGGAACCGGCGCAGGCCAGCCGCCTGCCGACGCAAGGAGAGCATCGAATCGTGCTCGGGGGTGTAGCGCTCGTTCGCCTCAAGCGCTTCTTCTTCCTTATCGATCCGCTCGGAAAGCTGCATGACGAGGTCATCGACGCGGTCGGTCATCGCCTCGGCGAGATAGATCAGCAGCTCAGACGCGGTCTTCGGCCCTCTTCCCTCCGACAGCAGCTGTATGACCACTTCCGTAGATCGCAATGGCCGCAGCCGAAGGGAAATGACGCGTTGCCGATCGGCGAACACGCGCACGGACACCATATCTTCGGGTTCCGCATCGGGGTTCAGATTGACGCCCCGCAGGAAAAGCAGCAGCTCCTCCTGAGGCAAGGCCAGCATGCGAGGCCGCGTGTTCTCTTCCAGCAGCACATCGCAGGCAAACGCACTGAGCCCGCTCTGCCTGCGCAACCATTGCTGCGCCTGGGGTTGGCTGCGATCCCAGTGCAACCAGAGGCTTTCATGCGCGTTCAGTTGCAAGGTCGGCAGGGCCTGATAGCCGATCTGTCGGGCACCGCCGCTGCCATCCAGAACAAACGCGTGGATCAGGCCGTTTTGCTCGCTATGAGATTCCCGCATCGATGTACCGTCGTCACTCATGAAAAGCCCGGCGAAGCCGGGCTCGGAACAGATGACGGGCATGCCCGCCAGTGCAGCGGATTACTGCGGCATCGACAGCGGCTCTGGCGACACAATGATGCCGTTGTTATCGGCGTACACGTACTCACCCGGACGGAACGTCACGCCGCAAAAGGTCACCGGGACGTTGAGATCGCCAATTCCACGCTTGTCGGTCTTCATCGGGTGGCTGGCCAGGGCCTGTACGCCCAGCTCGGTCTGAGCGAGCACGTCGACGTCACGTACGCAGCCGTAAATGATCAGACCTTCCCAACCGTTGCGTGCCGCTTTCTCGGCAAGCATGTCGCCCAGCAGCGCACGGCGCAGCGAGCCACCACCGTCGACGACCATCACCTTGCCGGTACCATCGACGTCAACCTGGTCCTTGACCAGCGAGTTGTCCTCGAAGCACTTGATGGTCACGATCTCCCCGCCGAAGGAATCGCGACCGCCGAAATTGCTGAACAGCGGTTCGACGACCTGCACCAGGTCAGGATAGGCGTCGCACAGATCAGGCGTGACGTATTGCATGGAAAGCTCCTTCTGCTAGGGATAACGACCTTAGAACCATCTGGCGCGACATATTAGCCGCAAGCGGCCAATGGCGGAACGGACAGGGATTTTCGGCGCAAATGAAAACGGGGCTGACGCCCCGTTTTCGATCTACCGCAACGGTCAGATATGGCGATCAGCCAGGAAGAACCAGGTGTCCAGCACGGAATCCGGATTCAGCGACACGCTCTCGATGCCCTGCTCCATCAGCCACTTGGCCAGATCCGGATGATCCGACGGACCCTGACCGCAGATACCGATGTACTTGCCAGCCTTGTTGCACGCCTGGATGGCATTGGCGAGCAGCTTCTTCACCGCCGGATTACGCTCGTCGAACAGGTGGGCAATGATGCCGGAGTCGCGATCCAGGCCCAGAGTCAGCTGAGTCATGTCGTTGGAGCCGATGGAGAAACCATCGAAGAACTCGAGGAACTCGTCAGCCAGCAGAGCGTTGGACGGCAGCTCGCACATCATGATGACCCGCAGGCCATTCTCGCCACGCTTGAGGCCGTACTTCGCCAGCAGATCGACAACCTGGGATGCTTCGCCCAGTGTGCGCACGAACGGCACCATCAGCTCGACGTTGGTCAGCCCCATGACGTCGCGGACCTTCTTCATCGCGCGGCATTCAAGCTCGAAGCAGTCGCGGAACGAGTCGCTGATGTAGCGCGAGGCTCCGCGGAAGCCCAGCATCGGGTTCTCTTCTTCCGGCTCGTAGAGCTTGCCGCCGATCAGGTTGGCGTACTCGTTGGACTTGAAGTCCGACAGGCGCACGATGACCTTCTTCGGCCAGAACGCTGCTGCCAGGGTGCTGACGCCTTCGACCAGCTTCTCGACATAGAAGTTGACCGGATCGTCGTAACCAGCGATGCGCTTCTCGACGCTGCTCTTCACGTCGGCCGGCAGGCCTTCGAAATTCAGCAGCGCCTTGGGGTGCACGCCGATCATGCGGTTGATGATGAACTCGAGGCGGGCCAGGCCGACGCCTTCGTTCGGCAGGTGGGCGAAGTCGAAGGCGCGATCCGGGTTGCCGACGTTCATCATGATCTTGAACGGCAGCTCCGGCATGGCGTCGATGGAGTTCTGGCGAATGTCGAAGCCCAGTTCGCCATCGAAGATCAGGCCGGTATCGCCTTCCGCACAGGAGACAGTAACGCGCTGGCCATCCTTGAGGACTTCGGTGGCGTTGCCGCAGCCAACTACTGCCGGAATACCCAGCTCACGGGCGATGATCGCTGCGTGGCAGGTACGCCCGCCGCGGTTGGTGACGATGGCGCTGGCGCGCTTCATCACCGGTTCCCAATCCGGATCGGTCATGTCGGAGACCAGTACGTCGCCCGGCTGGACCTTGTCCATCTCGCTCACGTCGTGGATGACCTTGACCGGGCCTGCGCCGATGCGCTGGCCGATGGCACGACCCTCGACCAGTACGGTGCCCTTCTCCTTCAGCAGGTAACGCTCCATCACGTTGGCGCTGCTGCGGCTCTTCACGGTTTCCGGACGGGCCTGGACGATGTACAGCTTGCCGTCGTCACCGTCCTTGGCCCATTCGATGTCCATCGGGCGGCCGTAGTGCTTCTCGATGATCATCGCCTGCTTGGCGAGGTTGGTGACCTCTTCATCGGTCAGGCAGAAGCGCGCACGGTCGGCCGCATCGACGTCGACAGTCTTGACCGATTTGCCGGCCTTGGCTTCGTCGCCATAGACCATCTTGATCGCCTTGCTGCCCAGATTGCGGCGCAGGATAGCCGGGCGACCAGCTTCCAGCGTCTGCTTGTGGACGTAGAACTCGTCCGGGTTGACCGCGCCCTGCACGACGGTTTCGCCAAGGCCGTAGGCGCCGGTGATGAAGACCACATCACGGAAGCCCGATTCGGTGTCGAGGGTGAACATCACACCGGCGGTGCCGGTTTCCGAGCGGACCATGCGCTGTACTCCGGCAGACAGGGCGACCAGCTTGTGATCGAAACCCTGGTGCACGCGGTAGGCAATGGCACGGTCGTTGAACAGAGAGGCGAACACTTCCTTGGCCGCGCGGATCACGTTGTCCACGCCACGGATGTTGAGGAAGGTTTCCTGCTGGCCGGCGAAGGACGCATCCGGAAGGTCTTCGGCGGTGGCCGAGGAGCGGACCGCAACGGCCATGTTGTCGTTGCCGCCGGACATTTCGGCGAAGGCCTTGCGAATGTCGGCATCGAGCTGCGGTGGGAACTTGGCGTCCATGACCCACTGGCGGATCTGCGCGCCGGCCTTGGCCAGGGCGTTGACGTCATCCACGTCGAGGGCATCGAGCAGAGCGTGGATCTGATCGTTCAGACCGCTGAGTTCGAGGAAGTCGCGATAGGCCTGAGCTGTCGTGGCGAAACCGCCCGGTACGGAAACGCCGGCACCGGCGAGGTTGCTGATCATCTCGCCCAGGGAGGCGTTCTTGCCCCCTACACGCTCAACGTCATGATTGCCGAGCTTATCGAGGGAAACTACGTACTCTACCAAGGTGATCTCTCCACATTAGTGTTGGAAACTCAACCGGAGCCGGGCCGCACGACTGTGGCCCGACCCTGCAAAATAAGTAACAATGCCCGCCAACCGGGCTCGGCGAAGGGCCTACTATAGCTGGGAACCGTTCTCGACTTAAGGCCCAAGGCACATGAAACGAACTGCTTTCTTCATTTCGGACGGCACAGGCATCACCGCGGAAACCCTGGGCCAGAGTCTTCTGGCACAGTTCGAGAACATCACTTTCACGAAACTGACGCGCCCGTACATCGACACCGCGGAAAAAGCGCGGGCCATGGTACAGCAAATCAATAATGCCGCGGAAAAGGACGGTGGCCGGCCGATCATCTTCGACACGCTGGTTAACCAGGAAATCCGTGACATTCTGGCCGAATCCAATGGCTTCATGATCGATATCTTCTCTTCGTTCCTTGCTCCGCTGGAACATGAGCTGATGTCACGTTCCTCCTATTCCGTGGGCAAATCCCACTCGATCAGCCACAACACCAACTACATGGAGCGTATCGAGGCAGTCAACTTCGCCCTCGACAACGACGATGGTGCGCGCACCCGCTACTACGACAAGGCGGACCTGATCCTGGTTGGCGTTTCCCGCTGCGGCAAGACGCCAACCTGCCTGTATATGGCGATGCAGTACGGCATCCGCGCCGCCAACTACCCGCTCACCGAGGACGACATGGAGCGCCTGCAGCTGCCGAGTGCACTCAAGGAATACAAGGACAAGCTGTTCGGTCTCACCATCGACCCGGACCGCCTGGCTGCCATCCGCAACGAACGCAAGCCCAACAGCCGCTACGCCAGTTTCGCCCAATGCGAATTCGAAGTGCGCGAGGTGGAAAACCTGTTCCGCCGCGAGAACATCAACTTCATCAACTCCACGCATTTTTCGGTCGAGGAAATCTCGGCCAAGATCCTGGTGGAGAAAGGCGTCGAGCGTCGACTCAAATAACCGCCGCTTCGCTAGACAACAAAAAGTCCGCTTGGTGCGGACTTTTTGCGTTCAAGGCGCAAGAAAAATCTGCGCAGGACGCACTCGACCTGGTCGTGCACCAGCCTTAGAAGGCATCACCGGGGACCCGCACCCAGCCTTCCATCAGCACCCGCGCGCTGCGGCTCATGATGGCTTTGGTCACGGTCCACTGGCCGTCTATCTGCTTCGCCTCGGCACCGACGCGCAACGTGCCGGACGGATGCCCGAAGCGCACGGCCTGACGCTCACCACCACCCGCGGCAAGATTGACCAGCGTACCGGGCACCGCCGCCGCCGTGCCGATGGCCACCGCACAGGTGCCCATCATGGCGTGGTGCAGCTTGCCCATGGACAGTGCGCGCACGAGCAGATCGACCTCGCCCGCCTCGATGTTCTTGCCGGACGACGCACGATAGCTTTTAGGCCGGGACACGAACGCAACCTTCGGCGTGTGCTGGCGGGTCAACGCCTCCTCCGCGGTCTTGATCAAGCCCATCCGCAGCGCTCCGGCTACGCGAATCGACTCCAGACGAGCCAGCGCCTCCGGATTGCCGTTGATGTCCTCACGCAACTCCGTGCCCTGATAGCCGATGTCCTCGGCATTGACGAATACTGTCGGGATGCCCGCACTGATCATGGTCGCCTTGAGCGTGCCGATACCGGGCACCTCCAGGTCGTCGACCAGGTTGCCGGTAGGAAACATCGAGCCGCCCTCCTCGCCATCATCGGACGGATCGAGGAATTCCAGTACGATTTCCGCAGCCGGAAAGGTCACACCGTCCAGCTCGAAGTCGCCGGTTTCCTGTACCTGCCCGTTGGCTACCGGCACATGGGCGATGATGGTTTTGCCGATGTTGGCCTGCCAGATCCGCACTACGCAGGTGCCGTTGTCCGGGATACGCGAGGCGTCCACCAGCCCTGCGTGCAGCGCGAAGGCACCGGCGCCGGTAGAGAGGTTGCCGCAGTTACCGCTCCAGTCGACGAAGGGCTTGTCGATCGACACCTGGCCATAGAGGTACTCGACGTCGTGATCGGGGCGACTGCTCTTCGACAGAATGACGCATTTGCTGGTGCTCGATGTGGCGCCGCCCATGCCATCGATGTGCGCCGAGTACGGGTCAGGGCTGCCGATCACGCGCATGAACAGCTTGTCGCGCGCAGCACCCGGCACCTGGCAGCTCTGCGGGAGATCCTGCAGACGGAAGAACACGCCCTTGCTGGTGCCGCCACGCATGTAGGTGGCAGGAATCCTGATCTGGGGAAGATGAGCCATGGGAATCTGGTCCTCATGAAGCTGCGCCACCGGACGGTCGCGCAGGAATGAAATGTCGCCGCTGCGCACACGCTCTGCGAACGAACCGCAGAGCATGTGCGGAACTGGCGTGCCTCAGGCCTGGCCGAGGAAATCCTTGGCGAAGCGCTGCAGTACGCCACCGGCCTGGTAGACGCTGACCTCGGCCGCGGTGTCGAGGCGGCACGTGACCGGCACGCGGGTCTCTTCCCCATTCTTGCGATGCACGACCAAGGTCAGATCGCAACGCGGCGACAGTGCGCCTTCGATGTCGTAGGTTTCGGTGCCGTCAAGGCCGAGGGTCAGGCGGGTGGTGCCCGGCTTGAACTCGACCGGCAGCACGCCCATACCCACCAGGTTGGTACGGTGGATGCGCTCGAAGCCTTCGGCGACGATCACTTCCACGCCGGCCAGACGCACGCCCTTGGCCGCCCAGTCACGCGAGCTGCCCTGGCCATAGTCGGCACCGGCGACGATGATCAGGTTCTGCTTGCGATTCATGTAGGTTTCGATGGCTTCCCACATGCGCATCACCTTGCCTTCCGGCTCGACGCGCGCCAGCGAGCCCTTCTGCACCTTGCCGTCGACCACCGCCATCTCGTTGACCAGCTGCGGGTTGGCGAACGTTGCCCGCTGTGCCGTCAGATGGTCGCCGCGGTGGGTGGCGTAGGAATTGAAGTCCTCCTCCGGCAGGCCCATTTTGGCCAGGTACTCGCCCGCCGCCGAATCCGGCAGGATGGCATTGGATGGCGACAGGTGATCGGTGGTGATGTTGTCCGGCAGGATCGCCAGCGGTCGCATGCCCTTGAGGGTACGCTCACCAGCCAGCGCGCCTTCCCAGTACGGCGGGCGGCGAATGTAGGTAGACATCGGGCGCCAGTCGTACAACGGACTCTTGGCCTCCTCGATGCTGCCCAGGTCGAACATCGGGATGTAGACCTGCTTGAACTGCTCCGGCTTGACCGAGGCGGCGACGATGGCGTCGATCTCCTCGTCGGATGGCCAAAGGTCCTTCAGAGTGACCGGATGGCCGTTCTTGTCGGTGCCCAGCACGTCCTGTTCGATGTCGAAGCGCACGGTGCCGGCGATGGCGTAGGCCACCACCAACGGCGGCGAGGCCAGGAAGGCCTGCTTGGCGTACGGGTGGATGCGTCCGTCAAAGTTGCGGTTGCCGGACAGCACTGCCGTGGCATACAGGTCACGGTCGATGATTTCCTGCTGGATCTTCGGGTCCAGCGCACCGGACATGCCGTTACAGGTCGTGCACGCATAGGCGACGATGCCGAAGCCAAGCTTCTCCAGTTCCGGCAGCAGGCCCGCCTCTTCCAGGTACAGCTTGGCCACCTTCGAGCCCGGCGCAAACGACGTCTTCACCCAGGGCTTGCGTACCAGCCCCAGTTCGTTGGCCTTTTTGGCCAGCAGGCCCGCCGCGACCACGTTGCGCGGGTTGGAGGTATTGGTGCAGCTGGTGATGGCGGCGATGATCACCGCGCCATCCGGCAACAGGCCTTCGGCCTCCTCGGCACGTGCGGCGGCCAGCTTGGCCTCGTCGGCGATGCCACGCTCGTGCAGTGCCGACGTCGGCAGACGCTTGTGCGGGTTGCTCGGGCCGGCCATGTTGCGCACCACGCTGGACAGGTCGAATTCGAGCACGCGCTCGTACTCGGCGCCTTCCAGAGCTGTCGCCCACAGGCCGGTTTCCTTGGCGTACTGCTCGACCAGGGCAACCTGCTCCGGTTCGCGGCCGGTCAGTTTGAGGTACTCGATGGTCTGCTGGTCGATGTAGAACATCGCGGCGGTGGCGCCGTACTCCGGGCACATGTTGGAAATGGTGGCGCGGTCACCGATGGACAGACTGTCGGCGCCCTCGCCGAAGAACTCCACCCAGGCTCCGACGACACGTTCCTTGCGCAGGAACTCGGTCAGCGCGAGAACGATATCGGTGGCGGTGATGCCTGGCTGACGCTTGCCGGTGAGCTTGACCCCGACGATGTCGGGCAGGCGCATCATCGAAGGCAGGCCGAGCATCACGGTCTCTGCCTCCAGGCCGCCGACGCCGATGGCGATGACGCCCAGTGCATCGACGTGCGGCGTGTGTGAATCGGTGCCCACGCAGGTGTCCGGGAAGGCCACGCCGCCGCGGGCCTGGATCACCGGGGACATCTTCTCCAGGTTGATCTGATGCATGATGCCGTTGCCGGCGGGGATCACGTCGACGTTCTTGAACGCCGTCTTGGTCCACTCGATGAAGTGGAAACGATCCTCGTTGCGGCGCTCCTCGACGGCACGGTTCTTCTCGAAGGCATCCGGATCGAAGCCGGCGTACTCGACGGCCAGCGAGTGGTCGACGATCAGCTGGGTCGGCACCACCGGGTTGACCTTGGCCGGGTCGCCGCCCTGCTCCGCGATCGCGTCACGCAGGCCGGCGAGATCGACCAGCGCGGTCTGGCCGAGGATGTCATGGCAGACCACGCGCGCCGGATACCAGGGAAAGTCCAGATCGCGCTTGCGCTCGATGATCTGCTTGAGCGAATCGGTCAGCGCTGCCGGTTCGCAGCGGCGCACCAGCTGCTCGGCCAGCACGCGGGAGGTATAGGGCAGCTTGTCATAGGCGCCCGGCTGAATGGCTTCAATCGCCTCGCGGGTGTCGAAGTAGTCAAGCCCGGTGCCTGGCAGCGGTTTGCGGTGTTCTGTATTCATGCCGGAAGAACTCAATCCAGTAATGTTCCGAGGGGCAAGGCCTGGAGGAACCCGCACGGCGGGCTCCCCATCCCGATCAGCGCTGGGCGATCGGTACTACCTTGCGCTGTTCCGGACCGATGTACTCGGCGCTCGGCCGAATGATCCGGTTGTTGCTGCGTTGTTCGAACACATGGGATGCCCAGCCGGTGACGCGCGAGCAGACGAAGATCGGCGTGAACAGCTTGGTGGGGATGCCCATGAAGTGATAAGCGGAGGCATGGTAGAAGTCGGCGTTGGGGAAGAGCTTCTTCTGCTCCCACATGGTTTCGTCGACGGCCACCGAGACCGGGTAGAGCACGGTATCGCCCACTTCGTCGGCGAGCTTCTTGGCCCAGACCTTGATCACCTCGTTGCGCGGGTCGGAGACGCTGTAGATCGCGTGGCCGAAGCCCATGATCTTGTCCTTGCGCTCGAGCATGCCGAGGATCGCTTCGCGGGCCTCTTCCGGGCTCTTCCACTGCTCGATCATGTCCATCGCCGCCTCGTTGGCGCCGCCATGCAGCGGGCCGCGCAGCGAACCGATGGCACCGGTCACGCAGGAATAGAGGTCGGACAGCGTCGAGGCGCAGACACGGGCGGTGAAGGTCGAGGCGTTGAACTCGTGCTCGGCGTAGAGGATCAGCGAGACGTTCATCACCTTGACGTGCAGGTCGCTCGGCTTCTTGCCGTGCAGCAGCGCGAGGAAATGACCACCCAGCGTGTCTTCGTCGCTGGTGCAATCGATGCGCACACCGTCATGGGTGAAGCGGTACCAGTAACACATGATGGCCGGGAAGGCCGCCATCAGGCGCTCGGCCACGTCGCGCTGCTGATCGAAGCTGAGTTCGGGCTCAAGGGTGCCGAGCACCGACGAACCGGTGCGCATCACATCCATCGGATGCGCGCTGGCCGGGATGCGCTCGAGCACTTCCTTCAGCGGCTGCGGCAGGTCGCGCATGGTCTTCAGGCGCTTTTTGTAGTCGGCCAGTTGCGCCGTGGTGGGCAGCTCGCCGTAGAACAGCAGATAGGCCACTTCTTCGAAGTCGCACTCAGCCGCCAGGTCGCGTACGTCATAGCCACGGTAGGTCAGCCCGGCGCCGGTCTTGCCGACGGTGCACAGGGCGGTCTGCCCGGCGATCTGTCCGCGCAGCCCCGCACCGCTCAATACTTTTGCTTCAGCCATTGCTATCTCCTTCTTGGATTTGTTCTGGATACTGCAAATCACGTTGAAAAATGGATCGCAAAGGTCCCGCTGGCAAATCCCGGCGGGACCTGCTCGTCAGCTCTTCTTCTGGGCGAACAGCGCGTCGAGATGCTGCTCGAACGCGTGGTAGTTGATGCGATCGTAGAGCTCCATGCGGGTCTGCATGGTGTCGATCACATTCTTCTGGGTGCCGTCACGGCGCAGCGCGGTGTAGACATTCTCGGCCGCCTTGTTCATGGCGCGGAACGCCGACAGCGGATAGAGCACCAGGGAAACGTCGACGCTGGCCAGCTCCTCGGTGGTGTACAGCGGCGTGGCGCCGAACTCGGTGATGTTGGCCAGGATCGGTGCCTTCACGCGGTCGGCGAAAGTCTTGTACATGGCCAGCTCGGTGATCGCCTCCGGGAAGATCATGTCGGCACCGGCCTCGATGCAGGCAGCGGCACGATCCAGCGCGGAGTTCAGACCTTCCACCGCCAGCGCATCGGTACGCGCCATGATCACGAAGCTGTCGTCGGTGCGCGCGTCCACCGCCGCCTTGATGCGATCGACCATTTCCTGCTGGGAAACGATTTCCTTGTTCGGACGATGGCCGCAACGCTTGGCGCCGACCTGGTCCTCGATATGGATCGCGGCAGCGCCGAACTTGATCATCGACTTCACGGTGCGGGCCACGTTGAACGCCGAGGAGCCGAAGCCGGTGTCGACATCCACCAGCAGCGGCAGGTCGCAGACGTCGGTGATGCGACGGACGTCGGTCAGCACATCGTCGAGCCCGGTGATTCCCAGGTCAGGCAGACCCAGCGAACCGGCGGCGACACCACCGCCGGACAGGTAGATCGCCTTGAAGCCGGCGCGCTTGGCCAGCAGCGCATGATTGGCGTTGATCGCACCGACCACCTGCAGGGGATGTTCGCTGGCGACCGCGTCGCGAAAACGCTGACCGGGGGTTGGGAGTGTCATGCCTCACCTCTTGGTTGTGGTGTTTGCTCAAGAGCACCTTTGAAATGGCGCTCGACATTGCGCTTGGAAGCGGCGATATGGCGGCGCATCAGCAGCTCCGCCAGTTCGCCATCGCGCTCGGCGATGGCGTCCAGGATTCGGTGGTGTTCGGCGAAGGCCTGATGCGGCCGATTCGGCGTGGTGGAGAACTGGATGCGGTACATGCGCACCAGCTGGTAGAGCTCGTCGCACAGCAGCTTGGCCAGCGTGCGGTTGCCGCTGCCCTGGATGATCCGGTAGTGGAAGTCGAAGTCGCCTTCCTGCTGGTAGTAACCGACGCCAGCCTGAAACGCCTCATCGCGTTCGTGAGTGCTGAGCACCCGACGCAGTTCATCGATTTCCGCCTCGCTCATGCGTTCGGCGGCCAGGCGACAGGCCATGCCTTCCAGGGACTCACGGATTTCGTAGAGTTCGATCAGCTCGGCATGGCTCAGCGAAACCACGCGCGCGCCCACATGGGGAACGCGGACAAGCAGTTTCTGGCCCTCCAGCCGGTGGATAGCCTCGCGCAGCGGCCCGCGGCTGATGCCGTAGGTACGCGCCAGTTCGGGCTCGGAAATCTTGCTGCCCGGCGCAATCTCACCCTTGACGATCGCAGCCTGGATCAGACGGAACACGTTCTCGGCAAGTGTGCCGCTATCAAGCTGCTGTACTGATGGGGGTAGCTCAACGGTATCCAGCATGATTGTCGACAATCCGAAAGACAGTACGGCGAAATTACGCCTGCATAACCTAACAGTCAACTGACGCAGTCCGCCGATTGTCGACACCTTTACTAAAGTCGTACGCTCGGCATGGTCTGTATCATGGGGTGTCAAAGCGCTGGTGGCCGTTGTAGCGCCAAGAAATCAGCATGCTAGAATGCCAGCCTTTCGCGTCCAGGCCGCTCGCCGGACCTTTCGGCGCAGGCCAGCCGGCCATTCTTCCCTTCCCTTAGATTTCAGGTTCCATGAGAGTTAAAGCCCACCTTCTGCTGCTCTGCGTACTGATCCTGCCCGCCATCGGCGTGGCTGCCGAAAAGGCGATCTACGGTCTGAACGAACACGTCGGCATTCCCGACTTCAATCTGGAAGTGGAAGCGAAACTCGACACCGGCGCGCAGACGGCATCGCTCAGCGCGCGCGACATCACTCGCTTCAAGCGCAAGGGCGAATCCTGGGTGCGCTTCTACCTGGCCGTCGACAGCGCCCATGCGCACCCCATCGAACGCCCCCTGGCGCGGATCAGCAAGATCAAACGTCGCGCCGGCGACTTCGATCCGGAAGAGGAAAAGACCTATACCGCACGACCGGTCATCGAGCTCGATCTGTGCATGGGCAAGGTCAAACGCACCATCGAAGTGAACCTCACCGACCGTACGGCTTTCCAATACCCACTTTTGATCGGTTCCGATGCGCTCACCCGCTTCGGTGCCCTGGTGGACCCAAGTCGCACCTTTATTGCCGGCAAGCCCGGTTGCCTCAACGAATCTGACGCTGACGAGTAATACCCATGCGCGCTCTCACTCTGCATCTGAAAGTCCTGATCTTCCTGCTCGTCGCACTGGGAATTTCGATTACTGCCTACCAGATCTTCATCCTCGGCATTCCGGTTACCGAAGACGAAACCGATGACCTGTGGAATATCGACGCCAAGGTCGAGTTCCAGGCCAATCCGCGCGAGCCAGTGAAGCTGCAGATGTACGTGCCGCCACTGAATCAGGAGTTCGTCAGCCTCAACGAGAGCTTCATCTCCAACAACTACGGTGTCAGCGTCAACCGCGTCGATGGCAACCGCCGCGTCACCTGGTCCGCGCGTCGCGCCAGCGGCAACCAGACACTCTATTACCGCCTGGTGCTGACCAAGCGCTACAGCGGCGAGCAGAGCAAGCCCACCGGCCCGATCTTCCGCGACAGCATCCCGGTCGAAGGCCCGGAGAAGATTGCCGCCGAGGCCCTGCTCTCTCCCATTCGCCAGCATTCGGCCGACGTCGAGACCTTCATCAGCGAAGCGATCAAGCGCGTCAACAATCCCAACGATGACAACGTCAAGTTGCTGCTCGGGGGCGATACCTCCATTCCGAACAAGGCACGCGTCATCGAGCTGCTGCTGTCCATCGCCCACGTGCCGATGGAGCGTGTGCATACCATCCGCCTGAATGCCGATCAGCCGCAAACGCCCGAACTCTGGCTGCGCAGTTTCAATGGCGACAAGTGGCTGTTCTTCAACCCCGGCACCGGCGAACAGGGCCTGCCGGGTGACCGTCTGGTCTGGTGGACCGGTGACGAGCCGCTGATCAACCTGGAAGGTGGCCGCAACCCGCAGGTGACCTTTACCCTGAACAACAGCGAGATGAACGCCATCCGCCTCGCCAAGCTGACAGACGAGAACACCGAGGCCGGATTCCTGGAGTATTCGCTGTACGGCCTGCCCCTGCAGACTCAGCAGACCTACCAGATCATGATCATGATCCCGATCGGCGTGCTGGTGATCCTGATCCTGCGCAACCTCGGCGGCCTGCAGACCCTCGGCACCTTCACCCCGGTGCTGATCGCCCTGGCGTTCCGCGAAACCCAGATCGGTTTCGGCATCATCCTGTTCACCCTGATCACCGCGCTCGGCCTGTCGCTGCGCTCGTACCTGGAACATCTGAAACTCCAGATGCTGCCGCGCCTGTCGGTCGTGCTGACCTTCGTCGTTGTGCTGATTGCAGTGATCAGCCTGCTCAGCCACAAGCTCGGCCTCGAGCGCGGGTTGTCGGTATCGCTGTTCCCGATGGTGATCCTGACCATGACCATCGAACGCCTGTCCATCACCTGGGAAGAGCGCGGCGGCGGCCATGCCTTCAAGGTCGCGGTCGGCACGCTGATCGCCGCAAGCCTGGCCTTCATGCTGATGAACATCCGGGAGCTGACCTACTTCATCTTCACCTTCCCGGCCGTGCTGCTGATCATGGTGGGCTTCATGCTGGCGATGGGTCGCTACCGCGGCTACCGCCTGACCGAGCTGTTCCGCTTCAAAGCCTTTCTGAAGGATTGAGCCATGTTCGGTCTGATCAAGACGTGGAAGGCCCTGGAAGCCAAGGGCATCATGGGCATCAACCGCCGCAACGCGGACTACGTGCTCAAGTACAACAAGCGCAGCCTGTACCCGATCGTCGATGACAAGATCATCACCAAGCAGCGCGCGATCGAGGCCGGCATTCATGTGCCGGAGATGTACGGGATCATCGAGACCGAGAAGGACATCGACAAGCTCAAGGACATCGTCAAGGACCACACCGACTTCGTCGTCAAACCGGCCCAGGGTGCTGGCGGCGACGGCATTCTGGTGATCGCGGACCGTTTCGAGGGTCGCTACAAGACCGTATCCGGAAAGATCATGACCCATGAGGAGATCGAGCATCAGATCTCCAACATCCTCACTGGTCTGTATTCTCTCGGCGGTCACCGCGACCGTGCGCTGATCGAGTACCGCGTCACGCCTGATCCGATCTTCAAGAGCATCAGTTACGAAGGCGTGCCGGACATCCGCATCATCGTGCTGATGGGTTATCCGATCATGGCCATGCTGCGCCTGCCCACCCGCCAGTCCGGCGGCAAGGCCAACCTGCACCAGGGTGCAATCGGCGTCGGCGTGGATCTGGCGACCGGTATCACCCTTCGCGGCACCTGGCTGAACAACAAGATCACCAAGCACCCCGACACCACCAATGCTGTGGACGGCGTACAGCTGCCGAACTGGGACGGCTTCATGAAGCTGGCCGCCGGCTGTTACGAGCTCTGCGGGCTCGGCTATATCGGTGTCGACATGGTGCTCGATCAGGACAAGGGACCGCTGATCCTGGAGTTGAATGCACGCCCGGGCCTGAACATCCAGATCGCCAACGACTGCGGGCTGACCCACCGCGCCCACGCCGTGGAGAACCGTCTGGAAGAGCTCAAGGCAAAGGGCATCCAGGAAACCGTCGAGGAACGCGTGAAGTTCTCCCAGGAGCTCTTCGGCCACGTTCCGCCGCACGACTGACCCATTGGCAGGCCCGTGCATCTCGCGGGCCGGCCCTTATCGATCCGACCATGCCCCTCTGCACGCTGCACCCTCTGCCCTATAAGGCCGATCCTGCTCACTGGTTCGAACGCATTCGTCATGCGCCCGGCGCCGTTCTGCTGGATTCCGGCCGGCCGGTAGCCGAGCGCGGCCGCTTCGACATCCTCAGCGCCTGGCCATCGGCGATCTTCGAGCCTGCCCGGAGCGAATCAGGGCGTGATTTTTTCCAGCGTTTGCGCCAGGCATTGCGCGACCTGGGGCCGGCCACGCTGCCCGACGGTTGCGAGCTGCCCTTTGCGGGCGGACTGATCGGCCTGCTGAATTACGACTTCGGCACGCGGCTGGAACGACTTCCACAGCGCGCACGCGATGACAGTGGTTTACCGCTGGCGCGCCTGGGGATGTATGGCTGGGCGTTGATCACGGATCACCAGCGTCAGACCAGCCAGCTGCTGTTTCATCCGGCCGCCGCCCGGCCCGAACGTGAACGCCTGGTCCGTCTGTTCGAAACGGCCTTCTCTGCCGCACCCGAGCCATTCAGGCTGCATGGGCGGTTCACTCCGGATATCTCGCGGGATGATTATCGCCGCGGCATCGAGCGCATCCAGGCCTATATCCAGGCGGGCGACTGCTACCAGGTGAACTTCACCCAGCGTTTTCGCGCCACCTGCTCGGGTGATGCATGGAGTGCCTATAGCGCCCTGCGCAAGGCTTGCCCGACACCATTCGCCGGGTTCGTCGGGCTTGGCGATGGCGCCATCGTCAGCCTTTCGCCGGAACGCTTCCTGCGGCTGCAGGGCGGCCGGGTGGAGACGCGGCCGATCAAGGGTACGCGGCCCCGCGGGCATGACGAGCAGAGCGATGCCGCACAGGCGCAGGCACTACTGGCCAGCGAGAAGGATCGTGCCGAGAACCTGATGATTGTCGATTTGCTGCGCAACGATCTCGGCCGCAGCTGTCGCATCGGCAGCGTGCGCGTCCCGCAGCTGTTCGCGCTGGAGAGCTACCCCAATGTCCATCACCTGGTGAGCTGTGTCACCGGCGAGCTCGCCGACCGGCTGGACGCATTCGATCTGCTGGCCGGCAGCTTTCCTGGCGGGTCCATTACCGGAGCGCCGAAGATCCGCGCCATGCAGATCATCGACGAGCTGGAACCTACCCGCCGCTCGATTTACTGCGGGTCGCTGCTGTATGTCGATGTCAGGGGGGAAATGGACAGCTCCATCGCCATCCGTACCCTGCTCGTCCGTGGCGGACAAGCCAGCTGCTGGGGCGGTGGCGGCATCGTCGCCGACTCGGACTGGCAGGCGGAATACCAGGAGTCGATCGACAAAGTGAAGGTGCTGCTGGAAACGCTGGAGCAGCTATCAGGCTGAGGCGACCGATCAACGGAACGGTCGCCTCGATCCGGACAGATCAGAGCGTCAGCTTGCGGTTCGACGCCTTGAGGAACTCCTGCTTGAGCGCATCGAAGGTATGCACTGCAGGGAATTGCGGGAACTCGGCGATGACATTGTCCGGCGCATGGAACAGGATGCCGGCATGGGCTTCGCTGAGCATGGTGGTGTCGTTGTAAGAGTCACCCGCAGCGATGACACGGTAGTACAGGCTCTTCAGCGCGATGACCGACTGCCGCTTGGGGTCCTTCTGGCGCAGCTGATAGTCCACCACGCGGTCGGTCTCGTCGGTGATCAGGCGATGGCAGAGCAGCGTCGGGAAGCCCAGCTGGCGCATCAGCGGCTGGGAGAACTCGTAGAAGGTGTCGGACAGGATCACCACCTGGAAACGCTCGCGCAGCCAGTCGATGAACTCCGGCGCGCCTTCCAGCGGCTTCAGCGTTGCGATGACCTTCTGGATATCGGCGAGCTTCAGGCCGTGCTCGTCGAGGATGCGCAGGCGCTGCTTCATCAGCACGTCATAGTCGGGAATGTCCCGTGTGGTCGCCCGGAGCGATTCGATTCCGGTGGCCTCGGCAAAGGCGATCCAGATTTCCGGAACCAGCACACCTTCCAGGTCGAGACAGGCTATTTCCACGGGCCACTCCTCAATGCAGAAAATTGAAGGCGGCACTCTAACGGCAGCTCGCAGCCGAAGCAACGCAGCGCTTATACCCGAAAAGGCTGATACGCGTATCTAAACGTTATTTAGCGGCATAAACCCCTTTTGCTACCATCCGCCGCCTCAGAGCGCCGAAGCGCCGTGGACATTTATAAGGAAGCCGCCTGATGATCACCTCCATCGACGTCGCCGCGTTGGCTACAGCCTACGCCGAGAAATCGCCGCAAGACGTTCTTAAGCTCGCCCTCGATCTGTTCGGCGATGACCTGTGGATCTCCTTCAGTGGCGCCGAAGACGTGGTACTGCTGGATATGGCCTGGAAGCTGAACAAGAGCGTCAAGGTGTTCACCCTCGATACCGGACGCCTGCACAGCGAGACCTATCGCTTCATCGAGCAGGTCCGTGATCACTACGGCATCGCCATCGAGATCATGACCCCGGACCCGGCGTTGCTGCAGCCGCTGGTCAACGAAAAGGGCCTGTTCAGTTTCTACCGCGACGGTCATGGCGAATGCTGCGGTATCCGCAAGATCGAGCCGCTGCGCCGCAAACTGTCGACAGTGCGCGCCTGGGCCACCGGCCAGCGGCGTGACCAGAGCCCTGGCACCCGTAGCCAGGTTGCAGTACTGGAACTGGATACCGCGTTCTCGACACCGGACCACCCGCTGTACAAGTTCAACCCGCTGGCACAGATGACCAGCGAGGAAGTCTGGGGCTACATCCGCATGCTGGAAATTCCCTACAACAGCCTGCACGAGCGCGGGTTCATCAGTATCGGCTGTGAGCCCTGCACTCGGCCGGTGCTACCGAACCAGCACGAGCGTGAAGGTCGCTGGTGGTGGGAGGAAGCCACCCACAAGGAATGCGGGCTGCACGCCGGCAATCTGATCGCCAAGAGCTGACCGCACACTCATGCGGTAGACAGTGCACTCACGGGTTGGCGCCAGCGCCGAACCCGTGCCTCGAATGATCAGTAGGTCGGCAGCTGCATGCCGTCGAACAGCTCATCCAGTTCCGCCTTGTTGCGGCACTGGATGGCCTTTTCCAGCATGTCCCGGTTCAGATGCGGGGCGAACTGCTGGATGAAGTCGCACATGAAGCCGCGCAGGAAAGTGCCGCGGCGGAAGCCGATCTTGGTCACGCTGGACTCGAACAGCTCACTGGCATCCAGCACCACCAGATCCGAATCCAGGTTCGGGTCCACCGCCATGCGCGCCACGATACCAACGCCCAACCCGAGCCGGACATAGGTCTTGATCACGTCAGCGTCGGCTGCGGTGAAAACCACCTTCGGCGAAAGCCCACGATGGCCGAAGGCTTCGTCGAGCTTGGAGCGCCCGGTGAAACCGAACACGTAAGTCACGATCGGGTGCTCGGCCAGCGCCTCGAGGGTGAGCTTGTCCAGTTTCGCCAGCGGATGGCCGCGAGGCACGATCACGCAGCGGTTCCACCGATAGCAAGGCATCATCACCAGGTCGCCGAACAGTTCCAGCCCCTCGGTTGCGATGGCGAAATCGACCGTCCCGTCGGCGGCCATTTCGGCGATCTGCATCGGCGTACCCTGGTGCATGTGCAGCGACACGTCCGGGTACTGCTTGATGAAGCTGCTGATCACCTGAGGCAACGCATAACGTGCCTGGGTGTGGGTGGTCGCGATGCTCAGGGTGCCCTTCTTTTCGTTGGAGAACTCCTGGGCAATCTGCTTGATGCTCTCGCACTTGCGCAGAATCTCGCCAGCCGTGGTGATGATGCGCTCTCCAGCAGGTGTCACCCGCGTCAGATGCTTGCCACTGCGGGCGAACACTTCGACGCCGAGTTCATCCTCCAACAGGCGAATCTGCTTGCTGATGCCGGGTTGCGAGGTGAACAGACTCTGGGCAGTTGCCGAAACGTTGAGGTCATGGTGCGCCACTTCCCAGATGTAACGCAGTTGTTGAAGCTTCATAGAAATCCCTCAAGGCAAAGGCACCACTGCGCCTGCCGCAACACTTATAACCTTATGAACGGTGCGCCAACGGATGATAGATGTTCCGCCTGGCTTTTGCTGTGCGACCTTTGGTCTGACTCGCCGCGACTGCCGTTGAGCTTAGCAGTGCGGCGAAAACCGGGCCGGCGTTTGTGTCAGGCGCCGTTACGCTGCTCCAGGAAGCGCAACAGGCGATAGATCATTTCGGTACGGGGCATCGATACGCCCTGCTGCGCAGCTGCGGCAAGCGGTGCGGCATAGATCGCCTCCAGCTCCATCGGCCGGTTGTGTAACCTGTCGTGATACATGCTGGGCAGGTAGTCGGGCATGCGTGCCGTTCCCATCAGCAACTTCTCCGGGAAATCCTCTGGCAGCGCACAACCCAGCGCCTGCGCCGCGGCGCAGACCTCCTGCATGATGGCCTTGATCTGCGCCCGCGTGTCGTCGCTGGCGAGCAGCGACTCGGTACCAGCGTCGAGCAGAGCCGAGAGGCCGTTGAACGGCACGTTCCACACCAGCTTCATCCAGCGCGCCTGTGCCAGGCTGGGCATCGGTGAAGAATCCACCCCGGCCCGACGGAACATCTCGACCATCTCGCCCAGTAATACCTGTTGTGCCTGCGGGTCATGCCCGGCTGGCCCGGAATGGTAGCCAAGGTTGACCCCACCAAGGGCCTGATGCTCGACCACGCCGGGCGCGGAACGATGTGCACAGATCGCACACAGGCCGCCCAGCAGGTGCACGCTGGCCGGCAGAAATGGCCTGAGCACATCCTCCACACCCAGCCCGTTCTGCAGTACCACCACCTTGCAATCGGGTGCTGCGACCTGAGCGATGAGCGGCGCCAGCTCCTGGTTGCTGGTGCTTTTAGCCCCCACCAGTAGCCAGTTGCAGGGAGGCATCTGGGCGGCAGCGCGGTAAATCTGCGGCTGCTCCAGCAGTAATGGCCCATGCACCGCGCTATTGACCTGCAGGCCACGGGCGAGGACGGCATCGTATTCGCTACGCAACAGGAAATGCACATCGAAGCCGGCGCGTGCCAGCATCAAGCCATAGAAGCCTCCGATGGCACCCGTGCCGATGATGCCTATACGTGGATTGGCTGCAGACATAAGCGCTCCAGGTCATGTGGCCGGCGGGATACCCGCGCCAACCGATTGAAAAAGCAGAACGATAGCAGCCCGACGATGCGCATCACAGCGTCCCGCTTGGCGTTGCGAAGATCGACAGGCGGATCGACTCAATACGCCATCAATCTCGTTGTCGATTAAGCCCTTTAGCGCTAAGGTTCCGTTTCCCCGCTGCGCCCTCAAGTCCAGTTCCGCCGCACCGGGATCGCTGGCGGACGGCTCCCGTGATTCCTGACGAGTGACAAATGGCTGATTTACCAATCGACGACCTCAACGTTGCGTCCAACGTGACCCTGATCACGCCGGAGCAACTGAAGCGTGAAATCCCGCTGACCGCCTCGGCATTGCAGACCGTCTCCCATGGTCGTCAGGTCGTACGCGACATTCTCGACGGCAAGGATCACCGCCTGTTCCTGGTGATCGGCCCCTGCTCCATCCATGACCTGAAAGCCGCCCACGAGTACGCCGAGCGCCTCAAGGTCCTGGCGGAAAAGGTCTCCGACAGCCTGTTCCTCGTCATGCGCGTGTATTTCGAGAAGCCCCGTACCACTGTCGGCTGGAAAGGCCTGATCAACGATCCCTACATGGACGACTCGTTCAAGATCCAGGACGGTCTGCACATCGGCCGCAAGCTGCTGCTCGATCTGGCGGAGATGGGCCTGCCCACCGCCACCGAGGCACTCGACCCCATCTCTCCGCAGTATCTGCAGGATCTGATCAGCTGGTCGGCGATCGGCGCGCGCACCACCGAATCGCAGACGCACCGCGAAATGGCGTCCGGGCTGTCCTCGGCTGTCGGCTTCAAGAATGGCACCGACGGCAGCCTGACCGTGGCCATCAACGCGCTGCAGTCGGTTTCCAGCCCGCACCGTTTCCTTGGCATCAACCAGTCTGGCGGCGTGTCCATCGTCACCACCAAGGGCAATAACTACGGCCACGTGGTGCTGCGCGGTGGAAACGGCAAGCCCAACTACGACTCGGTCAGCGTCGCGCTCTGCGAGCAGGAGCTGCACAAGGCGGGCATTCGCCCGAACATCATGATCGACTGCAGCCATGCAAACTCCAACAAGGACCCTGCCCTGCAGCCGCTGGTGATGGACAACGTCGCCAACCAGATCCTCGAAGGCAACAATTCCATTGTTGGCCTCATGGTCGAAAGCCACCTTGGCTGGGGCAATCAGGCCATTCCGAAGAACCTGTGCGATCTCAAGTACGGAGTGTCCATTACCGACGCCTGTATCGACTGGGACACCACCGAGAAAGCCGTGCTGAGCATGCATGACAAGCTCAAGGACGTGCTGCCCAAACGGCAGCGCGGCTAGGAAGAAAAAACGCCGGTCTCCCGGCGTTTTTTTATGGCTCTGGCGTGGCCTGGCCAGAGCCCGTTCGATTGCGTTCGATGTAGCGTTCCACATATGAGCATGAAGGGATGACCTGATAGCCCTCCCGCTCCGCGTATTCGAGCGCATGCTGCGCCAGGGCCGCTGCGATGCCTCGCCCACGCAATGCGTCCGGAACGAAGGTGCGATACATATCCAGTGTCTGCTTGCCAAGATCCATGTAGGCAAGGTAGGCGCAGTGACCTTCGATCATCGCCTCGAAGCGATGGCCAGCCTGGTCGTGATGGACGCGCACCGTGTCGCTCATCGTGACTCCTTCAGCAGGATTGTCCTGTCTTCTTGTTTTCGGGTGGCTGCACCAGGGACGTGTCGTCGGCAGCCGCATACATTCACAGACGTCTTTTCTACCTCTTTCGAAGTCGTTCGACCAGCCTTGCGTTGATCATTATTTGCACGCCCTGCACCGGAACTTTCGATGCGTGATGCAATCAGGCAACTATGATGGGTCTTTGGGGAACCAGCGCTGGATGTTTTTTATCCAACTTGCCGGGATGAGAGACAAAGCAAAGGCAGTTTGAAAAAAAACCTGTAGCGCCTGCGCCCACTCAGTTTACTTAAGCTAAGTTATAGGTAGTATGTGCGCGCAAACTTTCCATAACGGAAGTTGCTTTATGGATTTCCACCTTAAGGGGAACAAGATGAACAACGTTCTGAAATTCTCTGCTCTGGCTCTGGCCGCAGTTCTGGCTACCGGTTGCAGCAACAGCATGACCAAAGAAAGCGAAGCTCGCCTGACCGCGACCGAAGACGCCGCTGCTCGCGCCCAGGCTCGCGCTGACGAAGCGTACAGCAAGGCCGACGAAGCTCTGGCCGCCGCTCAGAAGGCTCAGCAGACTGCTGACGAAGCCAACGAGCGTGCTCTGCGTATGCTGGAACGCGCCAGCCGCAAGTAAGCTTGTAAAAGCAAAAAAGCCGACCTTCAAGGTCGGCTTTTTTATGCCCGCGGAAAAGCAGTCAGAACAACTGCTCTTCATGGACGGCGACTTCGGTCCGCTGCTCGGCGATCTGGATCGGCAAGCCGTCTTCGCCAGCAATGATCTCGCGCACCATTTCCCAGTCCAGGTGCAACTTGCCCGCGGCCTCGTCACGCTTGAGCAGGGTATTGATGACGACGGCGTGCTTGTCCATCAGTGTCAGCGTCTTTTGATCACCGTCTTCCAGCGGCGCATGGGCTTCTAGATAGACCTTGCCCTCGCTGACGCCGAACTTGTAGGGCTCGTCGACGATACGCACCGGCGTTCCGACTTTCACCATCTTCGCCAGTTCTAGCACGTTGTGGTTGAGCATACGGAAGCAACCGTGGCTCACCCGCATGCCGATACCGAACTTCTTGTTCGAGCCATGAATCAGGTAGCCCGGAAGCGAAAGGCTCATCTTGTATGGGCCGAGAGGATTGTCCGGGCCTGGCGGAACCACCGTCGGCAACGGATCGCCATCGGCGGCGTGCTCTTCGCGAATCGACTTCGGCGGATACCAGGCCGGGTTGCTGGTCATGGCCGTGATCCGGGCTGTTCCAACCGGAGAACCCCAGCCCTCTCGGCCGATACCCAGCGGGAAGGTATGCACCACGTTCTTGCCTTCCGGGTAGTAGTACATCCGGTACTCGGCAATGTTGATCACGATGCCCTCGCGCGGGCCCGGCGGGAGGATGAAACGGGTCGGCAGAATGATGTCGGTGCCCTCGCCCGGCAGCCACGGGTCGACACCCGGGTTGGCCGCGACCAACTCCAGATAGCCAAGATCGTGGGCTTCACCGATGGCAGCGAAGGTATCTTCGTACTTCGCCTTGATGACCTGAATCTGGCCGACGATGTCTTCGCCTTCCGGCGGCAGCGGCAGTTCGAGCGCCGCGCTGGGGCCCGCCGAAAGCAAAGCAGCGAATGACAAACAGGAGGCGACCGCAAACGCGCGCGAGACCATTGAAGAGTCCTTGAGAATCCAGAGTAGAAGGATAGATGCGATTGTACTTGAACCGACCGAAACGTGAGCTACCAGGCCGCAGTGGCAGACGGAAGGCCCTTGCGGCGCGCCTCGAGCAGCTGACGGCAGCTGGGACACAACTGACGGTCCTTCAGCGTGGCCCGCTCGAGTTCCCGCCAACGGGGCTGAGCCGGCAGCAAGCCGCCGCACAACGTGCGGTCGGCATTTCCGCTCAGTTCCAGTTGCCGCAGCGCCAGGTGCAGTCGATTCTCGCGGCAGGCGAACATGTCGTACTGTTCGTCCGGCACGATGAGTCGATAAGCGTAAAGGGTCCTGGCTGAGCGCGACATCTGAGGCTCCAATCGAGGGCGCGACAGTAGCTGCGGCCACGCCTCAAAGCAAGGGCTCGAGTGCCGGCCAGACCGTCTCGAGCAACTGGCTCTGCGCCTCGGCCGTCGGATGGATGCCGTCGGCCTGCATCATCCCGGCAACGCCCCCTACACCCTCCAGCAGGAACGGCACGTAGGCGACGCTCTTTTCCTGCGCAAGCGAGTCGAACGCATCGGCGAATGCACGGGTATAGCGCTGCCCCAGATTCGGCGGCATCCGCATGCCCAGCAGCAACACTTCAGCACCGGCTTCGCGGCTGCGATCGATCATGTCGGCAAGATTCTGTTTCAATTGCACAGGTGATTGCCCACGCAATCCGTCATTGCCGCCCAGCTCCAGAATGACCACTTCAGGGGTATGTTCCTCAAGCAGGGGATCGAGCCTGGCAAGCCCGCCAGCCGTGGTATCGCCACTGATGGAGGCGTTCACCACACGCCAGGATTCATCGCCCTCGACGAGGCGTTCCTGCAGCAGATGCACCCAGCCCTGGCTGGTTTCCAGCCCGAAAGCGGCGCTGATACTATCGCCGACCACCAGTACGGTTCCGGCCAGGGCTCCCTGAGTCCAGCACAGCAGCGCCAGGGCCCCGCATTTCAGCCACCTTCGCATCGGATTCCCTCATGAGCGGCAATATTCTCGACGCCCGGAACCTTAACAAAGTGGTACCCAGCGCGGAAGGCGAGCTGAGCATCCTGGCCGACCTTTCATTGCAGCTGGCTAAGGGCGACAGCCTGGCCATCGTCGGCACCTCAGGGTCGGGCAAGTCGACACTGCTCGGCCTGCTGGCCGGGCTCGATCTACCGAGTTCGGGCGAAGTTCATCTGGCCGGCCATGCGCTGGCGGCGCTCGACGAAGACCAGCGGGCGCGGGTGCGTTCCGAACACGTCGGTTTCGTCTTTCAATCGTTCCAGCTGCTCGACAGCCTCAACGCCCTGGAGAATGTCATGCTGCCGCTGGAACTGGACGGGCGCCGCGACGCTCGCGAGCGCGCCACCGAGCTGCTCTCTCGCGTCGGCCTGGGCGAGCGCCTGCAGCATTATCCCCGCCAGCTATCCGGTGGCGAGCAGCAACGCGTCGCACTGGCCCGCGCCTTCGCCGCCGAGCCCGAGGTGCTGTTTGCCGACGAACCCACCGGCAACCTCGACACCCATACTGGCGCGCATATCACTGAACTGTTGTTCGAGCTTAACCGCGAACGCGGCACGACCCTGGTGCTGGTCACCCACGACGAGCGCCTGGCCAGGCGCTGCCATCGCGTGCTTCGCCTCGAGGGCGGGCGCCAGATCGCCAGCGAGACGAGCGAATGATGGGCCTACCCAAGGCGCGCCTGTTCGCTCTGGCTTACCGGCAGTTGCTGCGCGACGCTCGCGCCGGCGAGTTGCGCGTGCTGTTTTTCGCCCTATTGATCGCCGTCGCCGCCAGTACCGCCATCGGCTATTTCGGTGCACGCCTGAACGACGCCATGCTGCTGCGGGCCAGCGAGTTCCTTGGCGCCGACCTGGTGCTGGGCGGCAGTGCACCTGCCTCGGCGCAACAGATCGACGCCGGCAAGGCACAGGGGCTGGAACATGCCCAGGTGGTCGAATTCTCCAGCGTCATCGCCACCGACCAGGACTTGCAGCTCGCCAGTGTCAAAGCGGCCAGCAGCAGCTATCCCCTGCGCGGCGCCTTGCGCAGTGCGGCGCAGCCCTACGGCGCCGAAGAAGCCGGCGCCGGTCCGGCCCCGGGTGAAGCCTGGGCCGAGGCCAGGCTGTTCGCCGCCCTGGACCTGGCAATCGGTGACGACATCGAAGTCGGCAATAAGCTGCTGCGCCTGACCCGCGTGTTGACCTACGAGCCCGATCGGGTCGGTGATTTCTACAGCCTGACGCCACGCGTGCTGATGCACCTGGATGATCTTGCCGCGACCGGTGTCGTCCAGCCTGGCAGCCGAGTGCGCTACCGGGAGCTCTGGCGCGGCGAAAGCGCCGCACTGGCGGCTTACCAGCAGGCACTGCAGCCCGGGCTGCAAGCCCATCAACGCATCGAAACCGCCGGCGACAGCAACCGGCAGATAGGGGGCGCACTGGGCCGTGCGGAACGCTATCTGAACCTTGCGAGCCTGGCTGCGATTCTGTTGGCGGGCGTTGCCGTGGCGCTGTCGGCTGCCCGCTTCGCCACACGCCGCTTCGATGCCAGTGCGCTGCTCCGCTGTCTGGGCCTTTCCCGCCATGACGCGCTGCTGCTCTATACCTTGCAACTGGGCATGCTTGGCCTGCTGGCCAGCCTTGTCGGCGCCCTGCTCGGCTGGACCGCACAGCACGGGCTGTTCTACCTCCTGCGCGATCTGCTGGCGCAGGAGATTCCCCCCGGCGGCATCTGGCCCGCCGCAGCCGGTGTGGCCACGGGTCTGGTGGCGCTGGCGGGCTTTGCCCTTCCGCCATTGGCAGGACTGGGTCGCGTACCGCCATTGCGGGTACTGCGCCGCGACCTGCTGCCGGTGCCACCCAGCGCCTGGCTGGTGTACGGCACGGCGATCCTGGCCCTCGGCCTGATCATGTGGCGGCTGAGCCTGGACCTGAAGATCACCCTGGCTCTGCTGGGCGGCGGCCTGCTTGCCACGCTGGTGCTGGGAGGCCTGTTGCTGCTCGGCCTGAAGGGTATGCGTCGCCTGCTTGCCGGCGCTTCGCTGAGCTGGCGGCTGGGGCTGGGTCAGCTGCTGCGGCATCCGCTTGCAGCGGCGGGACAGGCGCTTGCCTTCGGCCTGATCCTGTTGGCCATGGCACTGATCGCCCTGTTGCGCGGCGAGCTGCTCGACACCTGGCAGGACCAGTTGCCGGACGACGCACCCAACCATTTCGTACTCAACGTCTTGCCTGCAGAAAAGGATGCCTTCGCCGAGCGAATCGACGCACTCTCCAGCCATGCCGCGCCACTGTATCCGGTGGTGCCGGGCCGACTCGTGGCGATCAATGGCGAGCCGGTCCGCCAGCTGGTCAGCAAGGAGTCCCAGGGCGAACGCGCGATTCGTCGCGATCTCAGCCTGACCTGGTCGGCCGACCTGCCCAAGGACAATCATCTGGTGGCTGGCCAGTGGTGGCATGAGCGGGCCGAGGCGGAGCTGCCAGGCGTGTCCGTCGAGGCCGAACTGGCCGAAAGCCTGCAGCTGAAGCTGGGCGACCAGCTGAGCTTCACCATAGGCGGGCTGACGCGTGACGCTCGCGTCACCAGCCTGCGCGAGGTCAACTGGGACAGCTTCCAGCCCAACTTCTACATGATCTTCGAGCCCGACACCCTGCAGGGCATGCCGGCCACCTACATGACCAGCTTTCACCTGCCACCAGGCAACGAGCGCGAACTGGTGGAGCTGGCGCGGGCGTTCCCGTCGGTGACCCTGCTCCAGGTGGAGGCGCTGCTGGCCCAGCTGCGCAGCATCCTCGCGCAGGTCTCGCTGGCGGTGGAGTACGTACTGCTGTTCGTGCTGGCGGCGGGGCTGGCCGTGCTCTTCGCCGGTCTGCAAGCGACACTGGACGAACGCATCCGCCAGGGTGCGCTACTGCGCGCGCTAGGGGCCGAACGGCGTCTGCTGCTGAGGGCGCGCCGGGCCGAGTTCGGATTGCTCGGCGCTGCCAGCGGCCTGCTCGCCGCGCTTGGCTGCGAACTGGTGAGCGCCCTGCTCTATCACTATGCGTTCGACCTGCGCTGGCAGCCGCATCCCTGGCTGTTGTTGTTGCCGCTGATCGGCGCGCTGCTGGTCGGCAGCGCCGGGCTGATCGGCACGCGTCGCGCCCTCAACGCGAGCCCGTTGAGCGTACTGCGCGAGAACTGAAGCGCTACAATCGGCGCTTTTGCAGCGAGGTCGGAATTCAATGAGCCGTTATCGCCCACCCCGCCCGGCCGGCACGCCGCTGATCACACCAGAAGGCGAGGCCCGGCTGCGCGCCGAATTGCACGAACTGTGGCATGTCAGGCGACCACAGGTTACCCAGTCGGTCAGCGAAGCCGCCGCCCAGGGCGACCGGTCGGAGAACGCCGAGTACACCTACGGCAAGAAAATGCTGCGCGAGATCGACAGCCGTGTTCGCTTTCTAACCAAGCGTCTGGAAAAGCTGAAAGTTGTCAGCGAACGACCCAGCGACCCCAACAAGGTGTACTTCGGTGCCTGGGTGACGCTCGAGGATGAAGACGGTGAGCAGGCGCGCTACCGCATCGTCGGTCCCGATGAGCTGGACCTGCGCCAGGGCATGATCAGCATCGATTCACCCCTCGCCCGCGCACTGGTTGGCAAGGCGCTGGACGCCGAGGTGCAGGTGCAGACGCCGACCGGAACAAAGCTCTGGTACGTCGTCGCCATCGATTATCCATGACCAGGCAGTCGGATACAGAACATTTAGTCACGATAATCGTCGATCATGCAGGCTTTAAACGCTCATGTTCTGCGAAAAAGCCAGATCATCACCTAATCACCCACTCCGGCGTTTCGCTTCGTAACAGGCACGCCCAACCCGCCTGGTAGCGCAACGCTAGCCGCATCGCTGCGATCCGCCAGTTAGAGCGGACGCTGCCGAGTGGGTCGGCTCTGGCACGAATGCTGCGCTGGCAAGGGCGCAGTACGCGCCATGCGCGGTGAACGGCAAGGGACTGCCCCATAGCCCGATTCACATTCGAAGAGTGCGTCCATGAACAAGAACAAAACCTTGCTCGCCCTCTGTCTCGGAAGCGCCCTGGCGCTTTCCGGTCAGGCATTCGCTGCCACCGGCAGCGGCTACACCGCCACGAAGTACCCGATCGTGCTCGCCCACGGCATGCTGGGTTTCGACAGTCTGCTGGGCATCGACTATTGGTATGGCATCCCTAGTGCGCTGCGCCGAGACGGCGCGCAGGTCTATGTCACCGAAGTCAGCCAGCTCAACACATCGGAACTGCGTGGCGAGGAACTGCTGGCCCAGGTCGAGGAAATCGTTGCTATCAGCGGCAAGCCGAAGGTCAACCTGATCGGCCACAGCCACGGCGGACCGACCATCCGGTACGTGGCAGGCGTACGGCCGGACCTGATCGCCTCGGTCACCAGTGTCGGCGCGCCCCACAAGGGCTCGGACGTGGCGGATCTGATCCGCAAGGTTCCAGAGGGTTCATCCGGTGAGGCCATAATCGCCGGCTTGGTGAACGCCATGGGCGCGTTCATCAACTTCGTCTCCGGCAGTTCCAGCACCGCTCCGCAGAACTCCCTGGGTTCGCTGGAATCGCTCAACAGCGAGGGCGCGGCCCGCTTCAATGCCAAGTTCCCCCAGGGCATACCCACCACCGCATGCGGCGAAGGCGCTTACAAGGTCAATGGCGTGCACTACTACTCCTGGAGCGGCACCAGTCCGCTGACCAATCCGCTGGACGTGAGCGACGCCATGATGGGCGCAGGCTCGCTGGCCTTCAGCGGACCCAATGACGGGCTGGTCGGACGCTGCAGCTCGCACCTGGGGATGGTGATCCGCGACAACTACCGCATGAACCATCTGGACGAGGTCAACCAGTTCATGGGGCTGACCAGCCTGTTCGAGACCGATCCTGTCAGCGTCTACCGCCAGCACGCGAACCGATTGAAGAACGCGGGGCTCTGACGCAGCCGTTTCCTTGAACCAGGCCGGGATCATCGATCCCGGCCGCTACCGAAAGGCGAGTCCATGAGCAGATCCATCCTTCTGTTGCCGCTGGCCATCGCGCTGGGCCTGGGCTTCTTTATCGCCCGGCCCGAAACCACCGTGACGCCGGTGGCAGAAGCACCCGCATCGTCTCCCGCCGCCAACCTCACTGCCGCTCGTCCTGCCCAGCGCACAGCGACCGGCGCGGCACCGCAGGTCATGGCGAAGCTGCCCGCCTCCTTCAAGGGCACCGAGGTCGACGGCCAGTTCCAGCTGGACGCCGCCGGCAACCTGATCATCGGTCCAGAGCTGCGTCAGCTGTTCGACTACTTCCTCAGCGCCATTGGCGAGGAGCCGCTCAAACAGAGCATCGAGCGCCTGCGGCACCATATCGCTGCGCAATTGCCGGAGCCTGCCCAGGCGCAGGCACTTGCCGTGCTCAACCAATATCTCAACTACAAGCGCCAACTCGGTGATTTCGAAGCGCAGCATCCTCGGGTTGCGGACCTCGCCTCGATGCGGGACCGGTTGAGCGCCGTACGAGCGCTGCGCGCGCACGCGCTCGATCCGGCGACTCACCAGGCGTTCTTCGGCCTGGAAGAAGCCTATGACCATTTCAGTCTGGAGCGGTTGGCCATTCGCTTCGATCCCGCGCTGGACAGCGATGCCAAGGGTCGCGCGATCGACCAGCTGCGAGCCGGGCTGCCCGCTGAACTGCAGGACCTGCTGATGCCCCAGCTGCAGACCGAACTGCGTGAGCAGACCACCGCCCTGCTGGCGAACGGAGCGGGTCCACAGCAGCTGCGGCAGCTGCGCCAACAACTGGTCGGCAGCGAGGCAGCGGATCGGTTGGAGGCACTGGATCTGCAACGACGGCAGTGGCAGCAGCGCGTCGCCAGCTACCAGCAGGAGCGTACCCGTATCGAAACCGCCCGCGGGCTGGATGAGGTCGAACGCCGTGCCGCCGTCGAGCGGCTTGAAGCACAGCGCTTCAGCGACAGTGAGCGCCTGCGTCTGCTCGCGGTTGTGCAGGAGGATCGGACTCGCTGAGCGGGTCAGTTGGCGGCGGTCTTGCGGTCCGCCTCCAGCAGATAGCGTTCGCGCTGGTAGGCCAGGTAGTACTTGTTGACGCTGTTGACGTAGGCCACGACTCCCATGCCGACCGTTTCCATGGCGATGCGCTCGACCTGGAAGAACCACTGGTCCGGGTTGAGGCCGCGCCGCCTGGCTTCGGCGCGCATGCTCTGCACGCGCTGCGGCCCCAGGTTGTAGGCAGCGAGAATGAACGCCATGCGCTCGCGCTCGTTCAACCGCGGGCTGGCGAAATGGTTGCGACGGATATTGGCCAGGTACCTGGCGCTGGCCTGCACATTGTTGTCCAGCTGCTGGACGCTGCTCACGCCCATTGCGCGCGCGGTCGCCGGCGTCACCTGCATCAGGCCGGTGGCACCGCCTGCGCCTCGTGCGGCGGGGTTGAGCGTCGACTCCTTGAACGCCAGCGCGGCCAGATTCAGCCAGTCCAGCTCGATCTGCTCGGCGTAGCGCTGCAGGGTCGGACGGACCTTTTCCAGGCGCTGGCGGCCAACCCGATCCAGCGGATACTGCACCTTGTACAGCCGCCGGTAGACCCGTTCGAACGCTGCATCCTGATTGTCGGGGAGGTCATAGTCCTTCAGGAACCGATCGGCACTGGCCCGGAGCATGCTGGCCTCCTTGCGCACGAACCAGTGCATGCTGGTCTTCTCGCCAAGGCTCAGGTGCTGCTCGATGCGCAGCTTCGGCATGACCTTGGCCCAGCGCTGGGCGATGGTCTGCTCGACGACTGTCGCCGGGTAGACCCCGGCCTGCACCATCTCCAGCACATCCTCCACCGCCAGCGTCGGGTCGACCCACTCGGCGACAATGGGGGCCAGCTTGCGCTCCATCAGCTGCTTGTTCAGCTGCGCCAGTGCAGGCCCGGCCGCGCTGCCCGGCGGCAGCGCCAGGCTGCGCCCGGAGAGCTGTTCGAGGCGCTGGTAGCGCGGCCCACCCTGGCGGCTGACCAGCACCAGGGCAACGTCGCTGACCACCGGTCGGCTGCGGCTGATGCCCTTCATACCGGTCAGTGGAAGCAGCTCCCCGGGTGCAACCAGATCCCCTTCGCCGCGCTGCAGCGCTCCGAGCAACTGATCCTTAGCCTTGGGAACGATCTTGAGGGTGATGGCCTTTCCGGATGCGGCGTTGCGGTTCAGGTACTGTTCGAAGGCGCGCAAGCGGGCGTACTCCACGCCGATCGCCTCGCCCTTGATCTCACCGGAGCTGTTGCGGCTCTGGTTGACCAGCACTCGCAACACGCCGCTGCGGCGGATTTCGGCGAGATCACGTACCTTGTCGCTCGATTGCCAGGCCTCCGGTCCGGCCATGCGGGCGCTTGCCGTGAGCGGCAGCGAACCCAGCAACAGACAGAGCAGAAGTGGCAGCAATCGTGACATCGAAGATGTACCGGTTTGGGACACGAAGAACGCTGATGCGGTGCTCCCTGCCCGCAAAAGGTGGCAAAGATTCGCACAGCTCGAACGAATGCGCCAGTTTCGCCTGAAAAACTGGTTTAGCTATATTTCCTATCTATTTGATTTAAATAACATTTACTTTTTAGAGGTTCTCATGCAACTCGTGGATATCGGCGTCAACCTGACTCACCGCTCGTTCGCCTCCGCCCCCTCCGCGGTGGTGGAGCGCGCCAGAGCCGCCGGTGTGACCCAGATGGTGCTGACTGGCACGAGCCTCGCGGAAAGCGAAGCCGCCCTGACCTTGTGCCGTGAACTCGACGAATCCCGCCAGCACCTGTTCAGCACCGCCGGCGTGCACCCGCATGACGCCAGCCAGTGGACCGGGGACAACGCCAGCCAGCTGCGCGCTCTTCTGGCCGAGCCCGAGGTGCGTGCCGTCGGTGAGTGCGGGCTGGACTTCAACCGCGACTTCTCGCCCCGACCGCAACAGGAACGCGCCCTGGAAGAGCAACTGCAACTCGCAGTGGAAAGCGCAATGCCGGTGTTCCTCCACGAACGGGACGCCAGCGAACGACTGGTGGCGATCCTGAAACCATTCCGTGATCGGCTGAGTGCAGCGGTCGTGCATTGCTTCACCGGCGACAAGCGGGCGCTGTATGCCTATCTCGACCTCGATCTGCACATCGGTATCACCGGCTGGATCTGCGATGAGCGGCGAGGCACCCATCTGCATCCTCTGGTGCGGGACATCCGTGCGGACCGGCTGATGCTGGAAAGCGACGCCCCCTACCTGCTGCCTCGCAGCCTGCGACCAAAGCCGAAAAGCGGACATAACGAACCGGCGTATCTGCCGGAAGTGCTGCGCGAGGGGGCCCGCCATCGTGGCGAAAGCGAAGCTCAGCTGGCCGCGCATACAACCCTGACGGCGCGCCAGTTCTTCGGCCTGCCGGACATCGATTGATTCGCAGATTGCACTCAAGCTCCGCGCCCGGCGGCCGTTAATTATCCCGTCGTGCCGAAAGCGCCAAGCCGCGCTCCGGGAACCCTCAAATAGAAGAAGAGCAGCCATGGCCGTTTGGATTCGCGATCTGTCGCTCAAGTACAAGTTCTGGGCGCTCAACATGGTGAGCTTCGTCATCGCCCTGTTGCTGGTGCTTTACGCCGTGCAGTTGGAGCAGAGCGCACGCAGTGCCGATGCCCGCAGTGCCGCCCAGGCGCGCGCAAGCGTGCTGGCAGCCTGGCCGAATGACGCGGCATTGCCGCAGGCCGCTGATCTGACCCTCTATCCCGCGGGGCAGCGCGCCGTGATCGGACGTCAGTCACTGGCCGACTCCGGCTGGACAGCACTGGACCACGACCGCCTGTTTTCCACCCATCCGCTGATCGGTGTGGAAATGCTGTCCCGGCCCGACGGTCAGAGGCTCGCGGTTATGGCTCGCGCGCCCAGCGTGATCCAGGTGCTGGGGCAACATTTCTTCAGCTATGCCGCCGCCGTCGCCGTGCTGATGCTCGGTCTGCTCGCCGCCTCGCAGCTGCTGATCCGTTTCCTGCTCAGCCACCTGAACACGCTCAAGGACGTCATGCTGCACGTCGAGCGCAGCGGCGACCTGCAGGCCCGCGTGCCGCTGGACAGCCGTGACGAAGTCGGTCAGATGGCCGGCGCGTTCAATGCGATGCAGGGCGGCTATCAGCGCGTCGTCAGCACCGTCGCCCAGGCCGCCGCGCGCCTGGATCAGGGCGCCAGCCGGCTGGCCTCGAGCATGAACGATGTGCATAGCGGCATGCGCGGCCAGCAAGGCGAAACCGACCAGGCAGCCACGGCGATCAACGAGATGAGCGCGACGGTGCATCAGATTGCCGAACATGCCCGCGAAACCCGCGACCTGTCGCAGAACGCCGATCGCCTTGCAGGCGACGGCCATCGGGTGGTCGGGCGGGTGGAGAAATCCATTTCCAGCCTGTCCCAGGGTGTGCAGCAGACCGGAGAGATGATCGAGCAGCTCGCTGCCGACAGCCAGAAGATCAACGGTGTGGTCAGCGTGATTCACAGCATCGCCGAGCAGACAAACCTGCTGGCACTCAACGCTGCGATCGAAGCCGCCCGCGCCGGTGAGCAGGGTCGCGGTTTCGCGGTGGTGGCCGACGAGGTACGCAACCTGGCCAAGCGCGTTCAGGACTCCACCGACGAGATCACCCAGATGATCACCGGACTGCAATCGATGACCCGCGATGCCGTGGAATTCATGCAGGAGAGCTCGCTCAAGGCCGACGATTGCGTGCGCGAGGCACACGAGGCCGCCCAAGCCCTGGAAGCCATCGCCGAAGCCGTGGCGCAGATGCGCGAAAGCAACACGCAGATCGCCGTGGCCGCCGAGCAGCAGAGCCAGGTCGCCGAGGAGCTCAACCGCTCGGTTACCGGCATTCGCGACGTCACCGAGCGCACCGTGGAGCAGACCGTCAGCTCCGCCAGCACCAGCGCCGAACTCGCCGCCCTCTCCACCGACCTCAGTCGCGCCATCGGCCAGCTCAGGCTCTGAGGTACGCCCCGCGCCGCGTGCACCACAACGCGGCGCGGCCTGCCCGAAAAACAGGCAGCACCCCGTCTCATGCCCCATGAAGGGGCGTCTCGCCAGCCTTGGCTCAGCGCAAAAGCCGCTGACACCTGCCAATCCTGCCTTGGCACCGCTCTTGCTTTGTCGATCCTGCAGGTGAAGCTGCTGCGACAATTCGAAATAGCCGACTAGGGTTCCGACTCGCTCGCGAGTGGCTGGTCCGAGAGTTGGCGACCTCCAGTGAGGTTACACGGCGGGATAAAAGCCCGGGAGAACAGCGTGATCCGCACGCAGCTCCTGCGCCATCCCCAAACACTGGAGGGTTTGCCATGTGCCCGCTCGTATCGGCTCTGCCACTCGCCGCTCTACCCGCCCCCGCGGCTGCCTCGCAGTGGGGCACCTGCCCATGCGCCTGATCAATCGAACGCCGAGCCGCAGCGGCTGGCTTGCTCTGGCCATACTGCCCTTCGCCCTGTTGCTGGCGCTGTACTTGACCAGCTCTACCCAGCGCCTGGAAATCAATCCCAACGACAAGCTCCTGCCCAGCTTCGGCCAGATGAGCGCGGCTGTCGAACGCCTCGCCTTCACCCCGGACAAGCGCTCGGGCGACTACCTGTTCTGGCAGGACACCGCCTCGAGTCTCAAGCGCCTCGGTAGCGGACTGGCCATCGCCGCCGTGGCCGGCCTCTGCCTGGGCGTCGCCGCTGGCACCCTGCCGCTTTTCGGTGCGCCGCTGTCGCCCCTGCTAACCGTGCTGTCGATGGTGCCACCGCTGGCGATCCTGCCGATCCTGTTCATCGTGTTCGGGTTGGGCGAGCTGTCCAAGGTGATGCTGATCGTCATCGGTATCACCCCGATCCTCGCCCGCGACCTCGAGCAGCGTGCTCGCGAGATACCCCGCGAACTGCTGATCAAGGCGCAGACCCTCGGCGCCAACACCTGGACGCTGATCCTGCGCCTGGTGTTGCCGCAGCTGCTGCCGCGCCTGCTCATCAGCCTGCGCCTGGTGCTCGGCTCGGCCTGGCTGTTCCTCATCGCCGCCGAAGCCATCGCCTCCACGGACGGGCTCGGCTACCGCATCTTCCTCGTACGCCGCTACATGGCCATGGACGTGATCCTGCCCTACGTCGCCTGGATCACCCTGCTGGCGTGGGCCATGGATTTCTCGCTGCGGCGCCTGACCCAGCTGCTGTTCCCCTGGTATGAAGGAGCCAAGGCATGAGCGACAGAAAGAGCGCAGCCGTTGCGGGCGGATCCGTCGCCCACCTGGAGCACGACGCACCTATAAGCCGCAGCGCAGGCGATGCCAGACCGTTCATCCAGGTCAGGAATGTCTGGCAGCAGTATGGCGACCAGGTGGTGCTGGAGCGCCTGAACCTGAAGATTGCCGAAGGTGAGTTCTGCACCCTGGTCGGTGCCTCCGGTTGCGGCAAGTCGACCTTCCTGCGGCTGCTGCTCGGCCAGGAAGCGCCCAGCCGTGGCGAGATCCTGCTGGATGGCCAGCCATTGGCAGACGAACCGGACGCCAGCCGCGGCGTGGTTTTTCAGCGCTACTCGGTATTTCCGCACCTGACGGTGCTGGACAACGTCGCCCTCGGCCTGGAACTGCCGCGCGCCCCACTGCTGGGTCGTCTGCTCGGACGCCGCAAGCGCGATGCCCGTGAGCAGGCCGCGCAGATGCTGCACAAGGTCGGCCTCGGCCATGCGCTGGACAAGTACCCGGCACAGCTCTCCGGCGGCATGCAGCAGCGCCTTGCCATCGCTCAGGCACTGGTGATGAAGCCCCGCGTACTGTTGCTGGACGAGCCCTTCGGCGCCCTCGACCCCGGCATTCGCAAGGACATGCATGAGCTGCTGCTGGAGCTGTGGCGGGAAACCCGGCTGACGGTGTTCATGGTCACCCATGACCTCTCGGAAGGCTTCACCCTCGGCAGCCGCATCCTGGTCTTCGACAAACCGCGCATCGATCCCCACGCCCCGGGTGCCTATGGCGCACGGGTGACCTACGACATTCCACTGCACGAGGGCCGCCATGCTCCCGGCGCGTCCGCAGGTCTGCCGACCGCCCTCGCCGACCCATTTCGCACTGCCTATCAAGGAGCCTGACATGAGTGCTTCACTCGCGATCCGCCCCACGCTGTACGAAGAAACCGTTCCCGGCGGCGGCCACACCTCCTTCGTCCTCAAGCGGGGCCAACTGCTGCGTCTGACCGATCTCGAAGGCGGCGCCAACGTCAGCCTGATGCTGCTCAACGCCCAGGAGAAGAGCGAGCGGCTGAACCTGCCGGATACCCTCAAGGGCCAGCACACCGCCAAGCTCACCGCCGGGCATTGCCTGTACTCGGACATGGGGCGCGTACTCGCCGCCATCACGGCCGACACCTGCGGCTGGCACGACAGCTTCGGCGGCGTGCTGAACGCCGATGAAGTCATGGAGAAGTACGGCCAGGGCCGCTATCAGGAACTGCGCAACGGCTTCTTCCGCAATGGCACCGACAACCTGCTGGTGGAAATGGGCAAGTGGAACCTGAACCTGCAGGACCTGCTCATGGTGCTCAATCTGTTCAGTCGCGTGGACGTCACTGCCGACGGCGCCTTCGCCTTCCACCAGGGCCACTCCAAGGCCGGCGATTACATAGAACTGTACGCACCGATGGACACCCTGGTGATCCTCACTGCCCTGCAGCATCCGCTGGACCCCAATCCGCTGTACGCACCCAAACCGGTGCAGCTGAGCTGGCACAAGGTCGAGAGCGATGGCATCAGCGTGCTCTGCCGCACCTCGCGCCCGGAAAACGGCCGTGCCTTTCACAACACCGAACGTCTGTACATCTGAGGAGGTGGCCGCGATGAGCCTTACCGAAAGCAGCCTGCACCCCGAAACCGCCGCCTTCCGCCATGTGATCCCGGCCGGCGAACCGTACCTGTTCGAAGTCAAGGCCGGACAGACCCTGCGCCTGCTCGATCTCGAAGGCAACCAGGCGGTGGACACGCTGTTCTTCAGCGCGAAAAACCCGCGCGAGCGCTACGATCCACAGCGCACCCTGCGCCGGCAGAACCGCGTCTACCTCACCACCGGCACGGTGCTCTATTCGAACCTCGGCAATCCGCTTCTGACCATCACCGCCGACACCTGCGGCCGCCATGACACCCTCGGCGGGGCCTGCGCCCAGGAGAGCAACGTGGTGCGCTACGCGCTGGACAAGCGCTACATGCACAGCTGCCGTGACAACTTCCTGCGCGCGAGCCTCAACGACGGTCGCCTGACCAAGCGCGACATTGGCGCCAACATCAACTTCTTCATGAACGTGCCGGTGACCCCCGAAGGCGGCCTGACGTTCGCCGACGGCATCTCCGCGCCAGGCAAGTATGTGGAGCTGAAGGCCGAGCAGGACGTGATCGTGCTGATCTCCAACTGCCCGCAGCTGAACAACCCCTGCAACGGCTGGAACCCGACGCCCGCCGAGGTGCTGGTGTGGAACTGATGCCGCTGTTGCGTCGCTACCTGCTGCCGCTGCTGCAGGCACGCGCCGGGCAGCGACCCCAGCGGCCGGCAACGAAGAAACCCTCCCCAACCACGGACGGCCGTGGCACTGATGAATAAAGGCGGGACGGCCCGCCAGCCCTTCGAGGGTTACTGACCATGTTCGACAAACTGCTGATCGCCAACCGCGGCGCCATTGCCTGCCGCATCCTGCGTACGCTGCGCAACCTGAATGTGAACAGCGTGGCCGTCTACTCCGAGGCCGACGCCGCCAGCCTGCATCTGCAGCAGGCCGACGAGGCCCACAGCCTGGGCGAAGGCCCGGCCACACAGACCTATCTGGACGCGCAGAAGATTCTCCGCATCGCCCGTGAAACCGGCGCGAAAGCCATCCACCCCGGCTACGGGTTTCTCTCCGAGAACGCGGCGTTTGCCGAAGCCTGCGAGGCCGCCGGGATCGCCTTCGTCGGCCCGACGCCGGAACAGCTGCGGGTGTTTGGCCTCAAGCACACCGCCCGCGCCTTGGCCAAACAACGCGGCGTACCGATGCTGGAGGGCACCGAGCTGCTCGACAGCCTCGCCGATGCCCTCGGCGCAGCCGAGCAGGTCGGCTACCCGGTGATGCTGAAAAGCACCGCCGGTGGTGGTGGTATCGGCATGCGCGTGTGCCGCTCGGCGGCGGAGCTCACTGATGCCTTCGACGCGGTCAAGCGTCTGGGGCAGAACAACTTCAGCGATTCGGGCGTGTTCATCGAGAAATACATCGAGCGCGCCCGCCACCTGGAGGTGCAGGTGTTCGGCGACGGCGCCGGCGAAGTCATCGCCTTGGGCGTGCGCGACTGCTCGGTGCAGCGGCGTAACCAGAAGGTGCTGGAGGAAACCCCGGCGCCGAACCTGCTGACCGGCATGGCCGAGGCCCTGTGCGAGGCGGCAATCACCCTGGCCAAGGCGGTCAGCTATCGCAGCGCCGGCACCGTGGAGTTCGTCTACGACGCCGAAGCCGAGCGTTTCTACTTCCTCGAGGTAAACACCCGCCTGCAGGTCGAGCACGGCGTCACCGAGCAGGTCTGGGGCGTGGACCTGGTGCGCTGGATGATCGAGCTGTCCGCCGGCGACCTGCCGCCGTTGGCCGAGCTGGTGAAGGATCTCAAGCCGAGCGGCCACGCGATCCAGGCGCGCGTCTACGCCGAGGACCCGGGCCGTGACTTCCAGCCGAGCCCGGGCCTGTTGACCGCCGTGGCCTTCCCGGCCGCCGACGGCAAGAGCCTGCGCATCGACACCTGGGTCGAGGCCGGCTGCGAGATCCCGCCGTATTTCGACCCGATGATCGCCAAGGTCATCAGCTGGGCGCCGAGCCGTGAACAGGCCCGCGTCGCGCTGGACGCCGCCCTCGGCGACACCCTGCTCTACGGCGTGGAGACCAACCGCGACTACCTGCGCCAGATCCTCGGCTTTACACCCTTCGCCAGCGGCAACCCCTGGACCCGCTGCCTGGAAGGCCTGCGCTACTCGGCCAGCACCTTCGAGGTGATCAGCGCCGGCACCCAGACCACCGTGCAGGACTTCCCCGGCCGCCTCGGCTACTGGGCGGTGGGTGTGCCGCCGTCCGGCCCGATGGACAGCCGCGCGCTGCGCCTGGGCAACGCCCTTTTGGGCAACCCCGAGGACGCCGCCGGGCTGGAAATCACCATGAGCGGGCCGATCCTGCGCTTCAACACCGATGCGGTGGTGGCGCTGACTGGCGCCGAGATCCCCGTGAAGCTCGATGACGTCGCGCAGCCAATGTGCACCGCCATTCTGGTCAAGGCCGGCAGCATCCTGACCATCGGCACCATCGCCGGCGCCGGTGCCCGCTCCTACCTGGCCGTGCGCGGCGGCGTGCAGGTGCCGGAGTATCTGGGCAGCAAGAGCACCTTTACCCTCGGCCAGTTCGGCGGTCACGGCGGCCGCGCCCTGCGTGCCGGCGACGTGCTGCACCTGGCACCGCTGAGCGACTCGTCGGCCGGCGCCAGGCACGCCGCCGAGCTGTGCAGCGCCCTGCCGGCGGTGCGCGAGCTGCGGGTGATCTACGGTCCGCACGGCGCGCCGGAATACTTCACCGAAGGCTATATCGACAAGTTCTTCGCCACCGACTGGGAAGTGCACTTCAACTCCAGCCGCACCGGGGTGCGCCTGATCGGCCCGAAACCCGAGTGGGTGCGCGAGAGCGGCGGCGAGGCCGGCCTGCATCCATCCAATATCCACGACAACCCCTACGCCATCGGCGCGGTGGACTTCACCGGCGACATGCCGGTGATCCTCGGCCCGGACGGCCCGAGCCTGGGCGGCTTCGTCTGCCCGGTGACCATCATCGAGGCGGATCTGTGGCAGCTCGGCCAGCTAAAGGCCGGCGACAAGCTGCGCTTCGTCCCGGTGGATGTGCTGACCGCACGCCAGCTGGCCAAGGCCGCCGATGCCGAGTGCGCCAGCCTCGCGCCGGCGGCAGTGGTCGCCACGCCGGTGGCGCTGCAGTCGCCCATCGTGCTCGATATCGGTGAAGCAGACAGCCGCCTGGTCGCCCGCCTCTCCGGCGACACCCACCTGTTGCTGGAAATCGGCGCGCCGGAGCTGGACCTTGTGCTGCGCTTCCGTGGCCATGCGCTGATGCAGGCCCTCGAAGCCAAGCAGCTCGATGGGGTGATCGACCTGACCCCCGGCATCCGCTCCCTGCAGGTGCACTACCAGCCCGAGACCCTGGCGCTGGAAGATCTGTTGGAGATCGTCGCCGGCCTGTGGGAAGCCGTGTGCGCCGCGCAGGATCTGAAGGTGCCCTCGCGCATCGTCCACCTGCCGCTGTCCTGGGACGACCCGGCCTGCCAGTTGGCCATCGAGAAGTACATGACCACGGTGCGCAAGGACGCGCCCTGGTGCCCGAGCAACCTGGAGTTCATCCGCCGCATCAACGACCTGCCCAACCTCGACGCGGTGTACCGCACGGTGTTCGACGCCAGCTACCTGGTGATGGGCCTGGGCGACGTCTACCTCGGTGCGCCGGTGGCCACCCCGCTGGACCCGCGCCACCGCCTGGTCACCACCAAGTACAACCCGGCGCGCACCTGGACCGCGGAGAACTCGGTGGGCATCGGCGGCGCCTACATGTGCATCTACGGCATGGAAGGCCCGGGCGGCTACCAGTTCGTCGGCCGCACCCTGCAGATGTGGAACCGCTACCGCGCGGTCGAGGCGTTCGGCGGCCAGCCGTGGCTGCTGCGCTTCTTCGACCAGATCCGCTTCTACCCGGTCTCGGCCGAGGAGCTGTTGAGGATCCGCCGCGATTTCCCGCTGGGCCGCTACCCGCTGAAGATCGAGCACACCGAGCTGCGCCTGTCCGACTACCAGGACTTTCTTGCCGCCGAGGCCGACAGCATCGACGCCTTCCGCCGCCAGCAGCGCGGCGCCTTCGACGCCGAGCGCCAGCGCTGGATCGAATCGGGCCAGGCGCACTTCGAGAGCGAGGAAGTCGCCGCCGACCTCGGCGAGGACGCCCCGCTCGGCGCCGGCCAGCACGGCATCGAAAGCCACATTGCCGGCAACCTCTGGCAGGTGTCGGTGGCGGAGGGCACGCGGGTCGAGGCCGGCGACGTGCTGGTGATCCTCGAGAGCATGAAGATGGAAATTCCGCTCACCGCGCCGGTCGCCGGCGTGGTCAAGGAAGTCCGCACCCAGCCCGGCTCGCCGGTGCGCGCAGGCCAGCGGGTGGTGGTGATCGAGGAGGCGTGAGGCCCCTCGGCACCCGAAGCAACGTCGGGTGGACAGCGCTTCACCTGTCCACCCACCGGCCCACCGGGCCGACAACGAACATCGCGGTGGGAAAGGCTTCGCCGTTTTCCACCCTACGAGGGACATGAGATGACCACGACTTTTGACCTGCGCCTCGCCACCCTGAGCGCCGCCTACACTGCCGGGGACACCACCCCGCGCCAGCTGATCATTGCCCTGCGCGACAAGGCCGCCGCGCTCAACGGCGAGTTCAACGCCTTTATCCACCTGCTGAGCGCCGAGGAACTTGAGCCCTACCTGGCCACGCTGGAGAGCAAGACGCCCGCCGAGCTGCCGCTCTACGGCGTGCCCTTCGCCATCAAGGACAATATCGACCTGGCAGGTGTGCCCACCACCGCCGCCTGTCCCGCATATGCCTACAAACCGAATACCAGCGCCACCATCGTCGATCAGCTGATCGCCCTGGGCGCGGTGCCGCTGGGCAAGACCAACCTCGACCAGTTCGCCACCGGCCTCAACGGCACCCGCTCGCCCTATGGCGAATGCCGCAACTCGGTGCACCCGGACTACCCCTCCGGCGGCTCCAGCGCTGGCTCCTCGCTGGCCGTGGCGCTGGGGCTGGCAAGCTTCGCGCTGGGCACCGATACCGCCGGTTCCGGCCGCGTGCCGGCGGCACTGAACAACCTGGTGGGTCTGAAGGCCAGCAAAGGGCTGATCTCCACCGCCGGCGTTGTCCCGGCCTGCCGTACGTTGGACTGCGTGACCTTCTTCACCGCGACGGCGGCCGAAGCCAGTCAGCTGCTGGCGCTCACCGCCAGGCTCGATCCGCGCGACGAGTACAGCCGCAGCAACCCGCTGTGGAATGACGGCTCGGCCTTCGGCCAGATCAAGACCTTCCGCTTCGGCATACCCCAGCAGCTGGAATTTCTCGGCTGCGCCGAAAGCCCGGCGTTGTTCGCCGCCACAATCGAGCATCTGAAAGCCCTCGGCGGCGAGCCGGTTGAGATTGACTTCGAGCCCTTTCTTGAAGCTGCACGCCTGCTCTACGAAGGCCCCTGGGTCGCCGAACGCTATAGCGTGGCGGGCGCGCTGATCGAGCAGCAGCCGGATGCCGTGCTACCGGTGATCAAGGCCGTACTGGAAAAAGCTCCCGGCACCACCGCCGTGCAGCTGTTCCAGGCGCAATACCGCCTGCAGCAACTCAAGGCCGTCTGCGGCCGCACGATGGCCGAGGTCGATTGTGTGCTGACGCCCGCCTACCCGCGCCCGGTGACGCTCGCCGAACTTCACGCCGAGCCGGTCAAGCGCAATTCGGACCTGGGCTACTACACCAACTTCATGAACATGCTCGACTACGCCGCTGTCGCGGTGCCGGCAGCCACCATGCACAACGGCCTGCCCTGGGGCGTGACGCTGTTCGGCCGGGTGTTCACCGACCAGTACCTGCTGAGCCTGGCCGATGCGCTGCAGCATCAGACAGGGCTGAAGTTGATCGGCGGCAACGCGCTCATTACCCCGCCGCCCCGGAATCCGGCACGCAACGACCGCGCCCGCGTGGTGGTCTGCGGAGCGCACCTGGACGGCCTGCCGCTGAACTGGCAGCTCAGGCAGCGTGGCGGACGGCTGCTGGAAACCACCCGCAGCTCGCCGGACTACAAGCTCTACGCGCTGGCCGGCGGGCCACCGCTGCGCCCGGGCATGGTTCGCGGCGCCGAAGGCGGAGCGGCCGTCGAGGTTGAAGTCTGGGAGCTGCCGAGCCAGGAGCTCGGCTCCTTTCTCACCGGCATTCCGGCACCGCTCGGCCTGGGCAAGGTGCAGCTCGCCGACGGCCGCTGGGAAACAGGCTTCATCTGCGAGCCCTACGGCCTGGACGGCGCCCAGGACATCACCGAACTTGGCGGCTGGCGCACCTATCTGAAGCGTCGCAGCTGAGGCAGACGAGGAGCGACGGGGTTGCACTGCGGCCATCCCGTCGCATTGTCGGAACATCCAGCGCCGGGCCGACCTCCGATGCAGAGCCACGCCGACTCCGGTCGGCACCATCTGCATCCGAAGGAGGACTCCATGCGTATCACCCTGCCACGCATCGGTCTCGGCGGCGCACCGCTGGGCAACATGTTCCATCCGCTCAGCGAAGAAACTGCGGACGCCACCCTCAATGCCGCCTGGGACGCCGGCTTTCGCTATTACGACGTGTCGCCGCACTACGGCGCGGGCCTCGCCGAGCAGCGCTTCGGGCGCCTGCTGAGTGGCAAGCCGCGTGACGAGTACGTCCTGAGCACCAAGGTCGGGCGCCTGCTGCAGCCGGCCAGCCAGCCGGAAAACGCCAAGCCCTTCGTCGACGAGCTGCCCAACAAGCGCGTGCCGGATTATTCGGCCGACGGCGCACGCCGCTCCATCGAGGACAGCCTGGAGCGCATGGGCGTCGATCGCCTCGATGTGGTGTTCATCCACGACGTTTCCGAAGACCAATGGGGCCCGCAATGGCGCGAGTACTTCCAGCAGGCCATGAACGGCGCGGCGAAGGCGCTGACCCAGCTGCGCGATGAAGGCGTGATTCGCGGCTGGGGCCTGGGGGTCAACCTGGTCGAGCCATGCCGCCTGGCTCTGGAGCAGAGCGACCCGAACGTGTTCCTGCTGGCCGGCCGCTACTCGCTGCTGGAGCACGACGAGGCGCTGGACACCCTGTTCCCGACCTGCCAGGCACGCGACGTTGGCGTCGTCGTTGGCGGGCCGTTCAACTCCGGCGTCCTGGCCGGTGGCGATCACTATGAGTACGACCAGATCCCACCACAGGTCGCCCAGCGCAGGGAGCAGCTCAAGGCCGCTGCCGAGCGCTGCGGCGTCGATCTGCGGGCCGCCGCCCTGCACTTCTGCCTGGCCAACCCGGTGGTCGCCTCGGTCATCCCGGGCACGGCCAATCCCGAGCGTCCTCGGCAGTACATGGAATACTTCAACACCCAGGTGCCCCGCGAGTTCTGGCAGACCCTCAAGCACGACGGCCTGCTGCGCGAGGATGCGCCGGTGCCGATCTGACCTCTGCCAAGCCGTAACGGGCTGACCGCCCCATGCGCCGCCTGGCCCGTGGCGGCGGTTGGGCCGGAACGGTGTCATCAGCTGCACCATCCGCACTATCGCGGAGCAAGCCTCCCCATTAATGAGCAGCGCCGTGCCGGGCGCGCCACCCGTGTTGGCTCCGGCGCTAGCTGCAACTCATTGAAACTCCACGAGTTCGCTGCCAGCCACCGCATCTGGCACGCAACCTGCTCTATCACCCTTGCACGGGATGAGTCGCCTCCGGCACTCATGACGCTTGGCACAATCAGGAGCAACTTCAAGGAGAACTAGGGTTCCGGCTCACAGGGAGTGGGCGCTGGTCCGAGAGTTCTCCGGTCCCAGGGACGGGACTACACGGAGGGATAAAAGCCCGGGAGACGCGATGTCATCCCGTGCCTGTCATTCCAATGTGTAGGGAAATCACGCCATGTCCACACTGCGCTCGCTGAACAAGACCCTCCTCGCCGCCGGCCTGGCCGTCGCGACGTTGTTTTCACCGCTGGCCAGCCAGGCTGCCGAGAAGCTGAAGATCGGCACCGTGGTCTGGGCCGGCTATGGCCCCTTCTATGTCGCCGACAAGCTCGACCTGTTCAAGCCCCACAGCCTGGACGTGGACCTGCAGTTCTTCAACGACCCGGCGCTGATTCCCACCGCCATGGTGAGCCGCGCGCTGGACGGTGGCATGCTCACCTACGATCAGGTAGTGGCCTCGGTCGCCAAGGGCTTGAAGCACCGCGTGGTGATGCCCATCGACTTCTCCAACGGCGGTGACGCCATCGTTGCCGACGCGTCGATCCAGTCCATCGCCGACTTCAAGGGCAAGAAGGTCGGCTTCAACCCGCTGTCGCCCTCCGACTTCCTGCTGGCCTACGCGCTGCAGCAGAACGGCATGAGCGACAAGGACATCGACGCCGTCAACATGACTCCGGAAGGCATCCCCGGCGCCATGGCCTCGGGCAACCTGCCGGTCGGCGTGACCTACGAGCCCAACGTTTCGCAGATCCTCTCCATGGGCGGCGGCGACAAATTCAAGGTGGTCTATTCGTCCAAGGACGCACCGGGGCTGATCACCGATGTGCTGGTCTTCGACGAGGCGGTGATCGCCAAGAAGCCCGCCGCCATCAAGGCAATGATCCAGGGCTATCTCGACGGCCTGGCCTACATGCAGGCGCACCCCGAGGAGTCGGCGAAGATCATCGGCGAGGTGCTCGGCGTCAGCGCCGAGGAAGCCGTCGAGCAGATGGCCGGCGCCTACAACATCCCCCTAGCGGAGATGGGCAAGAGCTTCACCCCAGGCGACGACACCCATTCCTTCCATGGCAGCGGCGCGATCATCGCCAAGCTGCTCAAGGACAACGGGCAGATCCCGACCATCCCGGATTTCAGCCAGACCTACGACGCCCAGTTCACCGAAGCGCTCGCCCAGTAAGCCGACGCCGGGCGGGCCGTCGCCCGCCTGTGCTGGAGAAAAACCATGACTGCCAAACCTCTGTACCGTTACGCCGATGGCCGCCTGCCCAACACGCTGGCGATCCTCTATACCGCGCTCGCCTACGGCGGCGGCGTGGCTCTGCTGTTCGCCGGTAACGGCTGGCTGAACGTGCTGGGCACGCTGCTGCTGGCCCACGGCATGATCATCGCCGCCTACCTGATCCACGAATTCGCCCACGGCGCCATCTTCAGCGTGCCCAAGCACAACGAATGGGCCGGCAATGTCTGCAGCTGGCTGTGCGGCAGCTGCTACGCCGAGTTCCAGGACCTGCGCAAGAAGCACATGCGCCACCACGTCGACCGCGCCGACGTGATCACCTTCGACAGCAAGGCCTTCCTCAAGGCACGCCCGCTGTGGTTCCAGAAGCTGGTGCTGGCGCTGGAATGGGCCTATGTGCCGGCGGTGGAACTGATCATGCATTTCTATGTGATCGCCCTTCCCTTCATCACCGACAACGACAAGCACCGCGCCCGGCGCGGCAAGGTCGCCGCGGTGCTGGCCATTCGCACACTGCTCTTTGCCGGGCTCGCGGTGCTCTCGCTGAAGGCCGTGCTGCTCTACGCCGTGGCCTGGATGATCATGCTCAGCGTGCTGCGTTTCGCCGATGCCTATCAGCACACCTACGAGGCCTTCGCCGTGCTGGAGGACGGTGGCAAGCTGCCGGAGGACAAGCGCCGCGACCGCAGCTACGAGCAGCAGAACACCTACAGCAACGTGGTTTCCGAGCGCTGGCCGGCGCTGAACCTGCTGCTGCTCAACTTTTCCTTCCACAACGCCCACCACGAGAAGCCGGTGGCGCCCTGGTATCGCCTGCCCAAGCTGCACGCCGAGCTGTACGGCAGCACCTACAACCAGGTCATCCCGATGCGCAAGCTGCTCGGCAGCTTCCACCGCTACCGCGTACGCCGCGTGCTGGACGATGACTACGGGGTGGTCAGCGAAGGACCGAACAAGGCCGACAACTTCTACGGCGCCGTGGGCGTCTCGTTCCTGACGGCGGTGTGACATGCACAAGGCACTGGATTACCGCGGCCGTTGCGTGGTCATCACCGGCGCCGCCGGGGGCATCGGTCGTGGTCTGGCGCAGAGTTTCGCCGCTGCTGGCGCCACCCTGGAGCTGCTCGACCGTGACGCCGACGCCCTGGCCCGGCTCGCCGGCGAACTCGCTGGCGAGACGCCGCTGCACTGCACCGCACTGGACCTGGGCGATCGGCAGGCGGTGCAGCAGTACGCCGATGACCTCGCCTGCCGCGGCCTCAACGCCGATGTGCTGATCAACAACGCCGGTGTCGAGTACGCCACGCCGCTGGGCGAGTGCAGCTTCGAGGCCGATCAGCGCTGGTCGGCCCTACTGGAGAACAACGTCGGTTCCATGCAACGCCTGACCCGCGCATTGCTGCCACGCCTGCGCGCTGGCGCCAGCGTGATCAACCAGGCCTCCATCTGGGGACTGAAAGGCGTGCCGGGCTTTTCCGCCTATGTCGCCAGCAAGCACGCGGTGGTCGGCCTGACCCGCTCGCTGGCCTGGGAGCTGGGCCCGCGGCGCATCCGGGTGAACGCGGTGTGCCCCGGCTGGATCGGCACCGATGCGGCCATGCGCTCGCTGAAGGTGATGGCGGACGCCAACGGCCGCAGCGACAGCGCCGAGCTCGCGGCGATACTCGCCAACCAGGCCATTCCGGAGCTGCTGACACCGGCCGATCTGGGCGGCACCTTCCTGTTCCTCGGCTCACCGCTGGCCGCCGCCCTGACCGGGCAGGCGCTGTCGGTCAGCCACGGCGAGGTGATGCACTGATGGCTGCCATCCTTACCGGGCTGACCGCTCTGGTCACCGGCGCAGCGACCGGCATCGGCCGTGCCACCGCACTCGCGCTGGCCGCCGAAGGCGCGCGGGTCTGGATCAATCATCGCGATCAACACGACCTGGCGGAACGAGTGGTCGAGCAGATCATCGCCAGCGGCGGCTGCGCCTGGGCCATCGAGGCCGATGTCAGCGATCCGGCTGCGGTCGCGGCAATGTTCGAGACCATCGAGGCACAGGGACCGCTGGATCTGCTGGTCAATAACGCCGGGGTGATCCTGGAAAAGCCCTTTCTCGAAACCAGCGAGGCGGACTGGGCAAGGGTGCTGGGCGTCGATCTCGCCGGCGTCTACCGCTGCTGCCGCCATGCACTGGCACAGATGCAGCCGCGGCGCAGCGGCGCCATCGTCAATATCGCCTCGGACCTCGGATTTCTCGGTCGCGAACAGTACGTAGCCTACTGCACGGCCAAGGCCGGGGTGATCGGCCTGACCCGCTCACTGGCCCGCGAGTTCGCTGCAGACGGCATCCGCATCAATGGCGTCGCACCCGGCCCCATCGCCACGGCGATGGTCAGCCCGGAGCACATGAGCGACGAGTGGATGGCCAAGGAGCTGGCGATCCCCATGGCGCGCCTGGGCACGCCGGAGGAAGTCGCGGCGGCCATCGTCTTCCTGCTTTCGCCGCAGGCGAGCTATTTCACCGGACAGCTGCTCGGGCCCAACGGCGGCTCCTGGATGGGCGCATGAACAGCCTGATGCCACAGGGCATGCTGATCGGCGGCGCCATCATGTGGGGGCTGGGCTGGCTGCCGCTGCAGTTCTTCGCGGCCCGCGGCCTGGCCGGCATGCCGCTGGTGCTGCTGACCTATTCGCTGCTCAGCCTGCTGGCGTTGCCGGTGCTCTGGCAGCAGCGCCGCCAGTGGGCGAGCCAGTATCGCCAGGTGCTCACCATGGGCCTGTGCGGTGGCTGGGCCACCGCCGCCCTGGTTACCGCCCTGGCCGAGGGCAACGTGGTGCGGGTGATGCTGCTGTTCTACCTGGCGCCAGTGTGGGCGATGGTCGGCGGCTGGCTGCTGCTGGGCGAACGCCTCAGCGGCACGCGGCTGTTCGCCCTTGGGCTGGCGATGCTCGGCATCGGCCTGACCCTCGGCGTCACGAGCGAAGCGCTGGACGCGCCCGGCGCGAACGACTGGCTGGCGCTTTCCGCCGGCCTCGCCTTCAGCCTCAACAACCTCGCCACTCGCGCCGCCGACCGGGTGCCACTGGCGAGCAAGGCGCTGGTCAGTTTCGTCGGCAGCGCGCTGCTCGGTGGGCTGTTCTGCCTGCTGCTGCGCCAGCCACTTCCGCCCCTGGATCTGACCCTGAGCTGGCAGATCGCCCTGCTCGCCCTCGGCTGCCTGGTCAGCATGGCCGCCGTGCAGTACGGCCTGACTCATCTGGAAGCCGGCCGCGCCGCGGTGCTGGTGGTGTTCGAGCTGATAGCCGCGGTGCTGTCGTCCGCCTGGTTCGGCAGCCACGCCATCGGCCCGAACGAATGGCTCGGCGGCGCCCTGATCACCACCGCCGCGCTGATCGCCGGCTGGCCGGAACGTCCCCTTTCAATCGCGACAAGGAGCACCTGCGCATGACCGTGCACATGGATCAACTGAGCTGGGTCGATTACGAACGCCGCGTGCGCGAAGGCGCCGTGGTCTTTCTGCCCTGCGGCGCCACCGAGCAACATGGCCCGCACCTGCCGCTGGGCACCGACGCGCTGCTGGCCAGTGCCATCAGCGCGGACGTGGCGGCACGAGTCGGCGGGCTGGTGGCACCGGCGTTGTCATACGGCTACAAATCGCAACCGAAATGCGGCGGCGGCCAGCACTTCTGCGGTACCACCAGCCTGGATGGCGCAACCTTGAGCGCTCTGGTGCGCGACGCCGTGCGTGAGTTCCATCGCCACGGTGTGCGCCGCCTGGTGCTGGTGCTCGGCCATTACGAGAACCAGTGGTTCGTCGCCGAGGGCATCCAGCTGGCGCTGCGCGACCTCGGGCCGGACGCCGGGCTGGAGGTGATGCGCCTGGAGCACTGGGATTTCTGCCACGAGCAGACCCTGACCGACATCTTCCCGGAAGGCTTTCCCGGTTTCGCGCTGGAGCATGCCGCGGTGATCGAGACCTCGCTGATGCTGCATTTCCATCCGCAACTGGTCGCGATGGAGAAGATTCCCGACGACGCCCCGGCCGACTTTCCGCCCTACGACATGTACCCCACCCGTACCGAATGGGTGCCGCCCTCCGGGGTGCTGTCCTCGGCCAGAGGCTCCAGCGCGGCGAAAGGCCAGCGGCTGGCCCACGACATCGTCGAAGGCATTGCCGCCGCGGTGTGCAAGGAGTTTGCGCTGTGAGCCTGACGACGAACCCGCTGTTCCTCGAGCATACGGCGCTGCTGGTGATCGACATGCAGCGCGACTTCTGCGCGCTGGGCGGATACGCCGACCAGGCCGGCATGGATGTCAGCCGCCTGCGCGCGCCGATCCCGGCGATCCAGGCGCTGCTGGATCGCGCCCGCGGCGTGGGCATGCTGGTGGTGCACACCCGTGAAGGCCATCGACCGGATCTTTCCGACCTGCCCGAGCCCAAGCGCCGCCGCGCCCAGGCCGCTGGCGGTCCCATCGGCAGCCCCGGCCCCCTCGGCCGCCTGCTGGTGCGCGGCGAATTCGGTCACGACCTGATCGACGAGCTGCAACCGCGCGCCGGCGAGCCGGTGATCGACAAGCCGGGCTACAGCGCCTTCGCCCATACCGATCTCGAACTGATCCTGCGCCGTCGCGGTATCGAGCGGCTGATCCTGACCGGCGTGACCACCGAGGTCTGCGTGGCCTCGACGCTGCGCCAGGCCATCGACCTTGGCTTCGACTGCCTGACCGTCCGCGACGCCTGCGCATCGGCCGACCCGCAACTGCATGCGGCTGCGCTGGCGATGATCGAGGTGGAAGGCGGCCTGTTCGGCAGCGTGATCGACAGCCATCGGCTGCTGAGCCTGCTGGAGGGATCGGCATGACCCCCCAGCCTGATCGCGTCCGAAGCACGTCATTTGCGGAGCATTACCCATGAAAACCGTTCCCGATGCCTATCTCGGCGTCTGGCGCCGCCGCCTGCTGACCACCACGGCCGGCCTGCGCGACGAAACCAGCGAAGTCTACTGGCTGCAGACCGCCAGCCTGCACGCCGACCTGCGTCTGCCGGGGGGGCAACCCGTGGCACCGGCAGCTTCGCTTGAAACCTGCAGCCATGCCCAGCAGTTGGCGCTGAGTGAACAGGCCGGCTTTGCCGGCATCACCGAGGTCAACGGCGATATCTGCCAGTGGCATCGGCTGATCGACTTCCAGCCGCCGGGCGGGCCTGCGGATATCGGCCTGATGCGCTTCGAGACCCCGGAACGGCTGCTGGAAGACGGGCTGGACGGCAGCTATCACGAAATCTGGCAGCGCCTGCCGGAATCGCAGGGGCGCAACTGGGGGATCTGGCTGCGCGCGTCGGAGCAGCCAGCCCGCCAGGCCTGCCTGCTGGTAGCGGGCGACTACTTCCTGTTCGCCGCCGAGCGGCCAATTCTGCTGCCGGCCAGCTCGGGGCATCTGCGTGAACAGCTGGCCGCCATCGGCCCCGCGTTGCGGCCGCAGCTGCTGGCCTGCGAGCTGTCCTTCGGCCGCCACCGCAACGGCGCCACACCCTGGCAGATCACCCATTCGACGCTGCCCGGCCGCGTCGGCGACGCGCTGCTGTCGAGCTACTGGAACTTCGCCGACCCCGCCAGTCTGCCCGCCGCGGACCTCGCCGCGCTGGGCCGTTATCCGGCGGCCGGCGGCTGGCAACGCGTCGAACTGGATGTGCCTACCGCTACAGAGGAGGTCCCCGCATGACCGCACAGATCAGCATTCCCTCCACTGCCCCCGCCGCTCAACAACGACACACCACAGCACCCGTCGCACGAGCCGAACCGGTGGTCCGCAGAGGCAGTTTCTGGCGCATTCGCGGCGAACTCTCGCGGCGCAGCGCCTGGCTGCTCACCGGCGCCGGGCTGAGCCTGCCCTTCATCGTCTGGTGGCTGTGGACCGCCCTTGGTCTGGCCGACCCGATGTTCATGCCCAGCCCCGGCGCAGTGCTCGAGCGCATCGGCCGCTGGTGGACCAGCGAGGGGCTGCTGGGAGACATCGGCATCAGCGTCTGGCGGGTCATGGCCGGCTTCGGCGCCTCGGCACTGATCGCCCTGCCGCTGGGGCTGTACATCGGCACGTACCGGCCGGTGCAGGCCTTTCTCGAACCGCTCACCGACTTCATCCGCTATATGCCGGCCGTGGCCTTCATTCCGCTGGTGATGCTCTGGGTCGGCATCGACGAAGGCTCCAAGGTGCTGATCATCTTCATCGGCACCTTTTTCCAGATGGTGCTGATGGTCGCCGAGGATGTGCGCCGCGTACCCATGGCGCAGATCGAGGCGGCGCAGACCATGGGCGCCAACCGCAGCGAGATCGTCAAGCTGGTGATCCTGCCGTCGGCCAAGCCTGCGCTGCTCGACACCCTGCGCATCACCTGCGGCTGGGCCTGGACCTACCTGGTGGTGGCCGAACTGGTCGCGGCCAACTCCGGCCTGGGCTACGCCATCCTCAAGGCGCAGCGTTACATGCACACCGACAAGATCTTCGCCGGCATCCTGCTGATCGGTCTCATCGGCCTGATCACCGATCAGGCCTTCCGCTGGTTGCACCGCCGCGCCTTTCCCTGGATGAGGAAATGACCATGTCCGATGCCAAGATTCGTGTACGCCAGGTCGGCAAGACCTTCGTCAGCGAGCGCCGTGAGGTGCAGGCGCTGCAGTCGATCGACCTGGACATCCAGCCCAACGAGTTCGTCACCTTCGTCGGCGCCTCGGGCTGCGGCAAGTCCACCCTGCTACGCATCATCGCCGGCCTGGAGACGCTGAGTCGCGGCGAGATCCTGCTCGACGGCAGGCCCATCGACGGCCCCGGCGTCGACCGCGCCATGGTCTTCCAGCACTACAGCCTCTACCCCTGGCTGACGGTGATGCAGAACATCAAGTTCTGCCGCCAGCTCAAGGTGATCGGCGATACCGTGCGCCACGATGGAGACGTGGAGTCCGCCGCCGGCCGCGCCGATGCCCTGCTCAACCTGATGGGTCTGACGCGCTTCGCCGATGCCTACCCCAGCCAGCTCTCCGGCGGCATGCAGCAGCGCGTCGCCATTGCCCGCGCCCTGCTGCCCAAACCGGCGACGCTGCTGATGGACGAGCCGTTCGGCGCGCTGGATGCGCAGACCCGCGAGGTCATGCACGACCTGATCCGTCACGTGCACCGGCTGGAGAAGAGCACCATCCTGTTCGTCACCCACGATGTCGAAGAAGCCATCTATCTGGGCAGCCGCATCGTGCTGATGGCGCCCCGCCCCGGGCGCATCGATTCCATCTACGAGGTGCCGCTGCCGGCCCAGCGCCACCAGGACATGAAGCTCGCGCCGGAATTCACTGAGCTCAAGCGCGAGATCCTCGCCCGGATCCGCGAAACCTCCGGCATGCAGACCGACCTCGAGCAACTGGCCAAACTCAGCGCCGTGGCCGGCTGAAGGCTAGCGGCCAAGCAGTTCGGCCATTGCCGCGAACACCTGGCGCATGGCCGCCGCGCTGCGGCCCGGCCCACCGGCACAATGGCCCCAGTCCGATTCGAGCACCCGTAGCTCGGCACCCGGAATCAGCGCGGCCTCGTGGCGGGCATCCTCGACGGTGAAATACAGATCGCTGCTGCCGGGCATCAGGATGGACCGCGCACGGATGCGACCCAGCGCTTCGGCCAGCGAGTCGGCAGCGAAACTGCCGGCCGGGTCGGCCGATTGCCAGGTATGCAGCACGCAGAGCAGGTCGTTGGCGTCCTGCTCCAGATGATCCTGTTCCCAGTAGTCGAGCAGCGCCTCGAGGCTCTCGAAACCCAGCTCGCGCCACAGCTCATGACGATAGAACGCCTGCGAATAGGCCCAGCCGGCATAGGCACGGCCGAAAGCCCGCAAACCACGTTCCGGCGGCACGCTGTAGCGCCCTCCCTGCCAGGAGGCGTCGGCGCACAGTGCCGCCTTCACCCCTTCGAGAAACACCCGATTGTGCGGCCAGCAGCGTGCCGTACAGCAGAACGGCAGGATGGCACGCATCCGTTCCGGATAAGCCATTGCCCAGAACAGCGTCTGCATGCCGCCCATGGACCAGCCGCTGACCAGGGCGAGCTGCCAGTCGTCGCCATACAACCGATCGAGCAACGCCTTCTGCGCCCTCACGTTGTCCAGCAGGCCGACCCGCGGGAAGTCCGCTGCGCCCTGACCGGGCGCAGCGTTGCTCGGCGAAGTCGACCAGCCTGCGCCGAACAGGTTGGTCAGCACCACGCAGTAATCGCCACCTGCCAGCGGGCCATCCGCACCAAGCAGGGGCAGGCTGCCCCAATGTGTGCCGCCGTAGTAGCTCGGAATCAGCACCAGGTTGTCCCGGGCGCGGTTCGGCGTGCCCACTACCTGATAGCAGAGCCGCGCATTGCGCAGGCGTTCGCCGTTTTCGAGGCGCATTTCGCCCAGCGCAAAAAATTTCTTTTCCCTTTTTATTTCAATCATCTGCGTGACTCCTGCAGTGGCGCATAGGGCGCCAGGCGGCACCAGCGTCGGCCCGTTTCTATACACGCTGGCATGTATATTGGATGAAGGAATCGTGCCAGCGGCCCCGGCCGCCATTCATGACTCCAAGGAGCGCAAGCCGATGACCAGCTTTCCCCTCTCCTCCGTCGAGGAGTTGAAGCAGCAGTTGCAGGACAAGGGTGTGAAGTACGCGATGGCCAGCTACGTCGACATCCACGGCGTGATCAAGGGCAAGTTCGTCCCCATCGCCCATCTCGGCCAGATGCTCCGCGGCTCCGAGCTCTACACCGGTGCGGCGCTGGACGGCGTCCCGCAGGAGATCAGCGACAACGAGGTGGCCGCGATGCCAGACCCGGCGACCGCCACCCAGTGCAGCTGGAACCGCGATCTCGCCTGGTTCGCCAGCGACCTCTACCTGGACGGCAAGCCCTTCGACGCCTGCTCGCGCGGCATCCTCAAGCGCCAGACCGAAGCCGCTGCGGCGCTGGGCTACACCTTCAACCTCGGCATCGAGACCGAGTTCTTCCTGTTCAAGGACACCCCGGATGGCGGCTTCGCGCCCATTTCCGAGCGCGACGACATGGCCAAGCCCTGCTACGACCCGCGCCTGCTGATGGACAACCTGCCCATCGTCGACGAACTGGTACAGGCGATGAACGAGATGGGCTGGGGCGTCTACTCCTTCGACCACGAGGACGCCAACGGCCAGTTCGAAACCGATTTCAAGTACACCGACGCCCTCGGCATGGCCGACCGCTTCGTGTTCTTCCGCATGATGGCGGGCGAGATCGCCCGCAAGCACGGCGCCTTCGCCACCTTCATGCCCAAGCCCTCGGCCAACCGCACCGGCAGCGGCGCGCACTACAACATGTCGCTAGCCGACATCGAGACCGGCAAGAATCTGTTCGAAGTCGATGGCGAAGACCCCTACGGCTGCGGCGTGACCCCGCTGGCCTATCACTTCATCGCTGGGGTACTGAAACATGCCAAGGCCATCTGCGCGGTCATCGCGCCTACGGTCAACAGCTACAAGCGGCTGATCCGCAAGGGCGCCATGTCCGGCTCGACCTGGGCGCCGGTGTTCTGCTGCTACGGCAACAACAACCGCACCAACATGCTGCGCATTCCGTCCCAGGGCGCGCGGGTCGAATGCCGCGCCGCCGACATCGGCTGCAACCCCTACCTCGGTGCAGCGATGATCCTCGCCGCCGGCCTGGAGGGCATCCGCGACAAGCTCGATCCCGGCCAGCCGCACCGCGAGAACATGTATCACTACAGCGAACGGGAGGTCGCGCAGATGGGTATCGAGACCCTGCCGCGCACCCTCAGCGAAGCCATCGACGCCTTCGAGGCCGACCCGCTGTCGCGCCAGGTGTTCGGCGATGCCATGTACCAGGCCTTTGTCGAGTTCAAGCGCGACGAATGGAACGCCTACCACACCCATGTTTCCGACTGGGAAATCCAGCGCTATCTGAAGTTCTTCTGAACCAGGAGTACCGCCATGCACGGCACCATGATGAAAAAGCTGCTCTGCGCCGGGGCCATTGCCCTCGCCGCCCTCGCCCCGCTGGCCCAAGCGGAGGAGAAAAAGACCTTCAACCTGGCCTGGACCATTTACGTCGGCTGGATGCCCTGGAAGTACGCCGACGAGTCAGGAATCATGAAGAAGTGGGCCGACAAGTACGGGATCGAGGTGAACATCAGCCAGATCAACGACTACGTCGAGTCCATCAACCAGTACAGCGCCGGCCAGTTCGACGGCGTGGTCGCTACCAGCATGGATGCGCTGTCGATTCCGGCGGCCGGTGGCGTCGACACCACCGCGCTGATCGTCGGCAGCTACTCCAACGGCAACGACGGCCTGGTGATGAAGGGCACCAGCGATCTCAAACAGATCAAGGGCCAGCAGGTGCACCTGGTGGAACTGTCGGTGTCGCACTACATCCTGGCCAAGGCGCTGGACAGCGTAGGCCTGTCGGAGAAGGACGTGCAGGTGGTCAACACCTCGGACGCCGACATCGTCGCTGCCTTCAGCACGGCCGATGTACGCAACGTGGCGACCTGGAGTCCGCTGCTGCAGGAAGTCGCCGCCACACCGGATGCACATCAGGTCTTCGACTCGGCCAGCGTGCCGGGCCATGTCAAGGACCTGCTGATCGTCAACAGCGAGACGCTGGCCGACAACCCCGCGTTCGGCAAGGCAGTCACCGGCGCCTGGTACGAGGTGATGGCAATCATGGCCAGCGACACGCCGCAAGGCGCCGAGCTACGCGCCCAACTGGGCGCAGCTTCCGGTACCGACCAGGCCGGCTACGAGGCGCAACTCAAGGGCACCCACATGTTCTATCAGCCAGCCGAAGCGGTCGCCTTCATCTCCGGCGAACCGGCCCACGAAGCGATGGACAGCGTGCGCAAGTTCTCCTTCGACCACGGCCTGCTGGGCGACGGTGCCGATTCGGCGGACTTTGTCGGTATCGCCATGCCGGCCGGCGCGCTCGGTGATCAGGGCAATCTCAAGCTGCGCTTCGACACCACCTACATGCAGATGGCCGCCGACGGCGCCCTGTGAGGGCTTGCCACGCAGCGGGCCTTGCCGGCACGCTGCGTGGCCGCCGCGCATTTCGAGGAGCCTCATGCGCCGTACCAAAGAAGACGCCGAACAGACCCGCCTCAAGATCATCGCCGCGGCGCTCGAGCTGTTCAGCCGCAACGGTTATTCGAACACCACTCTGGCGATGATCGCCGAGGCCGCCGGCTTCAGCCGTGGCCCGATCTACTGGCACTTCAAGAGCAAGGATGAGCTGTACGAAGCGGTGCTGGCCTATTCCCAGGAGCCGCTGGAGCAGCTGATCGAGCAGAGTCGCCAGCTGGCCGGCGACCCGCAGGCTGCGCTGGAGCACTTCGTCGGTGAATGGTTTCGCCTGCTGCTGGACGAGCGCTGGTATCGGCAGTCCTTCGAGATCCTGCTAAACAAGACCGAACTCACCGCGCAGATGGCGAGCACCCTGAAACGCGAACGCAAGCTCACCCGTGCCATGGTGCAGTTGCTGGAAGAGCTGATTGCCAAGGCGCACGCGGATGAAGGATCGGCGCGATCACTGGCCTTGCTACTCTATTCGAGCCTGATGGGCATCACCCATACCTGGCTTCTATCGCCCAAGCTCTTTTCGCTGAGGGAACAGGCACCGTTTCTCACCAGACGTCTGTTGAGCTCGATAGCGCCGGGCTTGGAGATGGCAGGCGGGACAAGCGGAACGGGTCGATCAGCCGAGTAGCCGTGGACGCTTGAGCTTGTTCAGCAGAGTGGGCCGAAGCGCGGCGGCATCGGCATCGATGGAGGCGATCAAGCCAGCGATTTCAGCGCGCGACAGCGAGATGCGGCACGGCAGGCCGGTCAGCAACAGGGATTCGCCGGTGGCCTCATCGAGCAACATCACGCGCACCGTGGTTGGCGAGTCCATCCGTGCGTTGAACACCAGCGGTTCGTAGTGTTGCTGGACCAGAGCGAAGGCCTCCGGCTGTCTGAATCGTTTCATGGCGACAACTCCTTTTGTCGGGGCGCGGATTCTAGCAGCAGCGGCCGCCTCGCAGGCGGCCCGATTGCCAACAGCGCCACAAGCCGGATGGAGATATCACGGGTACGCGGTGGGACAGGCACCAAACGGAACGCCAGGCCTGACCCAGGGGGCCAGGAAAAGTCAGGTGCTGAAAGGCTGGAGGATGGGAACAACATGGGAACGCCGATTGCAGGATTGCGCATCCCAGAAACGCTGAAGGCCCCGGAATACGGGGCCTTCAGGTTTTCAGATGGCGGAAGCGCAGAGATTCGAAATCATCGCACGGCCGCCTTGGGTCGTTGATTTCTAAGGACTTTTTCTCAGGCAGCTGGGTAATGGGACCATTTTGGGACCATCCGTGGTCCCGGCACATACGAAAAAGCCCCGGAAATCGGGGCTTTGGGCTGTTTGGGAGCGGGACCGGCTACAGCTTCAGCTGCCGCTCGATAAGGCTGGTCATGTCGGCCGCGTCGTTGCTGATCCACTTGCCGTAGTGCTTGTGGATCATCGAGGTGGACGTGTGTCCCATATGCTCGGCAATCCAATCAAGCGGCACCACGCCGCTGGTGAGCATCTGGCTGGCGAACGTGTGCCGGCAGTTGTTCGGCCCGCGATGGCGAACGCCCGCTGCCTTGAGGTGGCCGTTCCACCACCCGTTGCGCATGTTGTCCGAGGTTGAGTACGCCTGATTGGTGTGCGAGTTATGGAACACGAACCGCAGGTACTGCTTGCGCACCGTCCGGTTATCCCGATCGGTCGTCTCAACCTCGACCTTTGGCAGCTTCTCCGTGCGCTCGGCCTGCTCGCGTAGCGCTTCCAGGGCAGGCTTCAGCAGCTTGACCTTGCGAGTCGAACGGCGCGTCTTCGTTACCTTGTAGGCGCTGCGCACTCTCGCCCGGCGGAAGGTCACTTCGCCCTTCGCCAGGTCGACGTCCTCCCACGCTAATGCGATCGCCTCGCTGACACGCGGTCCTGTCCAGATCATGAACTTGATCAGAGCCAGCTCCTGCTCGCGGCCAGGTGATGGGGTGCCCAGGATCGCATCGATCTCCTTGCGCTCGAACGGGTCCGGGTCTTCATCGTCCGGCAGCCGGATCACGATGCCCTCCGTTGGGTCGAACGCCACGGCATTGGTGGTCCGGTAGAGCTGGTAGATCTGCCGCACGATCGCCACGATTTCGCGCACCGTCTTGTTGTGCAGCTTGGGCATCAGCCCTTTCTGCACCCACCGCTGCATCTCCACAAAACTGATGTCCTCTGCCTGGCGCTCGCCCCACTGTCTCCTGATATGGCAGTTGATCTTGCTCTCGTGCCCATCCATCGAGGACTTGGCCAGCTCGTTGCGCTTGATATCCAGCCAGAGATCAATCCAATGACCAAACGTGCCCTCCTTCACCCGCGCCGAGTCGGGGAAATAGCGCGCGTAGCTGAATGTCCCGGCCTGAATTTCGTGCTTGATGATCGCCACCAGCCGCGCCGCCTTTTCCAGGTTGCCCGGTGTCGGCGGGCCAGGAAACGGCTCCTTACAGCGCTTGCCCTGCCACCGAAAGTCCACGCGCACGGAGTTCCCGCGCACTTCAACTCCATCTGCCATATGCGTCCCCACGCGAAACCCTGCGGGCACGGTACCGGCGCCGCACCCGCAGCAATAGAGAAAGGCCCGTTGCCGGGCCTCGAATTGGTTGGTGTGATTTCTAGGTCAGTTGGTCACCCGGACTGGCTATCGGCCATACGGTACTGCCAGTGGTATCCACCATCGCCGTGGCTGACGTGCTCAACCTGGATGCCGTGCTGCTCGCCCTGCCACCCGGCCAGCGTGGCGTGCACCCAGCGGCCGAGGATGTGCTTCCAGTCTGCCGGTAGCAGGGCTTTCACTTCGGCGTCGGTTATCAGCGCCGCGCGCTGGCGTTTGATTGTCAGAGCGATGACCTCAACGAACTGCGCGGATTGCGCGAGCGAAGAGCGCGCGCTGTCCTCACCGCTCAGCCCGGGATATGGCCAGCGATGGGCGACGAGCGCAGGCGCCGGAGGGAAGCAAGCAACCGAGGCCATGTTCGCCGGGGAGAAAAGATCGCACTGCGTGCTGGTGTGGTCAGCCATGGGCCACCTCCTTTGCCTTCGGCGTTTCCGGATGCACGAACAGCTCCACCCCATTGCGCAGCAGGTCGCGCTGGGTCTCGCGCAGCAGCGCCGGATCGAGGCCCAGCTTGCGGGCCATGGCTTCGGCGGCCTGTCGGGCGCCGATGGTGTTGCTGGCGGTACGCTTCTCGCCGCGTACGGTGGCCACGTAGGTCATGCCAGCAAAGCGGGTGCGGATTTCAACGGGCATAGCGGCGGCCTCCCTGGGCTTTCTTCGCGGAGACGTTGGCCATATAGCTGGCCCACTCGTTCTGCTTGATCTGCTGGCGGATGCGGCTGCAGGACGCGTGCTTGCGGGTGGATCGGGCCTTGCCGCAGATATCGCAGAGGCTGGGCAGGTCCAGCCGTTGGCTGGCCATAGTTGGGCGTTCACGCATGGCGCACCTCCTCCTGGAACAGCCGCTCCCAATCCGAGCTGATGCGTCCGGCCCTGTCGCGGTTGCGGGCGGTGACGCTGGGTGTCTCGGAATAGCAGGCCTTGCAGACACTGCCGAGGCCGTCCGACTTGGCGGCCTGGCGGTAGAAAAACTCGGTGTCGGCCGGCCAGGTGTCACCGCACTTGCGGCAGAGCTTCTCCGGGACGTCGGCTATGGTCATCAGGTGCGGGTGGCAAGCTGGGTTATGCTGTGCCCCGCCTCCCTGGGTGTGATGTGCTTGCATGGTGCTTCTCCTTGGGTTGGTCAGGCCCTGGTGAGTTGCCGCTCACCGGGCCTTCTTGTTTTCAGCGTGCGATCAGCAGGAACAGGTCCGGCAGGTGGTTGGCCGCGGTCAGCAGGCCGGCCAGGCCGGTACCGATCCAGCCGGTCATGGCCAGTCGGGCGCGCAGGCTGAGGCCTGGTTCGTCATCGTCGTAGTGGTTCATCGCCGCCACCCTCACGCCTGGGCCACAACGGGCGGAACGCCCTGGTTGAGCATGTTGCGCACGTTGGCAGCCAGCTCGGTCGGTGCCAGCGCCTTCTCGTTTTTCACCGGCTGCGGCAGCAGCTTGGCGGCCTCGGGGAACAGGTCTTCGACTTGGCGGGAGGTGCGGCAGGCCAGCAGCACGTCCATCGCCTGGGCGCGGAAAGCAACCGCCGCGTCGATCACACCCGCAATCTCGGAGCAGATCAGCAGCGCGAGCGATTCCAACGCGGGGTCGGTGATTCGCTCCATGTAATGCAGGCGCGGAACACCACCAGTTGGGCTTTTCAAGCCGATAAGCCAGTGCCCCTCATAACGCTCACGCTCCAGGTAGCGGCTGACGCCCTCGAAGGCAGACGACCCCAGCACCTGGGCAACTAGCGCATTGCGAGCGTCTTCCTTGTGGTGCTTGTACACGGCCACCAGCTTCTGTTCGTACGGGGCCTTGCCCTCGCGCAGCTGCATATAGCTGGGCGTGCAGCTCGCTGTAGCTGTCACCGCTCCGGCCAAGATCAGGTCCGGCCAGTGCTTCTTGCTCAATCCGGGCAGCGCCTCAACGGCGGCGCGGTGCTTTGCCCAGTACTGTTCGTTGAGCGCGGCGAGGTCAGCAGCGATGCGCGGGCCGTGCTGGGCGACCGCCTGCACGGTGAGTTGGTTGGCGACTTTTTCGCGCATGGCGTTGGTAAGGCTGAAATGCTTTTGCATGGTGCTTCTCCTTGGGTTGGTCTGCTTACTCGCCAGCCTTGTTGGCCAGCGTGTACAACGTGTGGCTCGAGGCGGCGTCGGGTAAGCGTTCGGCGCTCGCTACACCTTCCTCGTCAAACTTGATGAGCAGCCCGCCTTCACGGAACGCGTCTGGCAGTTGCTCCCCCATCTTTTCAGCCGCATCGGATGCCTGAAGCCAGACAGGCCCGAGCGCTCGCAGCTTGTCAGTGAACGCCTGCTTTGCTTTCGCCAGGTCGCGTTCCGCCTCGAGAACTGAGTCGTTGGCGTAATCAAGGTAGAAAAGCGCCTCCTTGAGTGCTGAAAACGGCTTGGGCTCGGTGGTTTTTTCGTCTTGCATGGTGCTTCTCCTTGGGTTGGGGTGTTGCTCGACCGATCAGGCGTTGCCGCGCCCGGTCGGAATGTTCCGGATGAATACGCCTTGGTCTTCCATCCGAGAGAGGGCATCTGCGTTCTCGGTGCCGAACGCAAACATCACTGTCCCAGCGCCGGCTCGGCTGCGCTTGTGCTGGTTTTCGATGCCTGGAACGAAGTCGATACGGCCTTTAACGAAGAGCATCGCGTCTGCGGCCTTCATAGCCTCTTGGCACCAAATGGCATCTGTTCTGCTGAAAACGAGGGCGATGCCGTTACCGTGGCTGATCATTCGGCGGATCCAAAAACCGGTATCTGGCCCGTAGGGTGGGTTGAGCCAGCAGCGCCCGTACCACTCTTTCGAGAGGCCATCATCGAAAACTGTGTACTTGCGAACCGCTGGCACGAAACTCTCCATGTCGTGCGGGCTGGCTGGGTCTAGGTCGAACTGAATGCCGAGCCGATCGAACACCCACGCAGGGGTGTACCACTCGACGCTCTTGTGCTGGGTGATTGATCGCTTCTCGCCAAACATTCCGCTCATCGCTCCGTGCTCCCGGGGTTCTGGAACAGCCAGCACTTCACGGTCGTGCCACGCTGGCTGCATTGGTTACGGCGGTTGAAGGCGGCGCGCACGGCGCTGTCCACGCCCTTGTTGTGGGTGAGGTATTTGCGGGAACGGCTGTTGGGCAGCAGGGTGCGCAGCGTGCCGATGTCGGCGATCTTCTGTTTGTGCTCGGCGGCGCGCTCGCAGAACTCGTTGAGGTTCACGGCGATCACGTCCGGCTTTTTCGAGTGGTCGACCACCGGGTCTTCGCTCAGGCCCTGCAGGTAGTCGAAGGCCTCCCAGAATTCGGCCACCTCAGCCGGGTCGGCGTTGACGGCGGTCTGGCGAGCCAGCGCCATGGCCACCAGCTCGCGCTGCGCGCCGGCGTGCTGCCGATCGGTGAGCGGGATGATCAGCCGCAGGCAGTCGACCAGGGCGAGCAGCTGCGCGTGGTTCTTGATGATTCGCTCGATGCGGATCTCTTTCAGTTCGCGCAGCGCCTGTTCGTGCACCTTCACCTGGGCGCGGAAGGTCTCCAGCACCTTGCCCTCTGCCCGGGCAGCCATCAGCAGGAAGTGGCTGACGTCCATCGCGCTCAGATGGTTGAGGTTGTCCGCCGCGGCGCGGCTGGCGGCGGTGACCTCGGGGCGCACGAAGTGCAACTTCACGATACGGGTGAGGATCGCCTCGCTGGCCATCACCGTGGCGTTCTGGCTGATGACGATGGTGCCGCGGAACGGCGGCTCGTAGGTTTCGTTGCCGGCCGTTTTCACGCCGGTCACGCCCAGGGTCCCGCCGTTGAACAGCGGTTTCAGCTCGTCCCAGTCGTAGGCCTTGGCGGCGCCGCGGTCGTTATCGCTGCGGTCGGCCTCGAGCAGTACCAGCGGCATGCCGGATACCTGGCCCATCCACCGACGCAGGCCCGCCTTGGACATTTTCGAAGGGTCCTTGCCCTCCTCGTCCGGGCGGCCGAACAGCTTCCAGAGGAACATCAGCAGGGTGCTCTTGCCGGCGCCGGCCTCGCCCGTCACTTCCAGGAAGGGGAAGCTCTGATACTCGTCGCGGATCTGCTCGGCGAACAGCGAGCCGAACCAGAACGCCAGCGCGACGATGCCCTGGGTGCCGAAACAGGTCCACAGCCAGTCGAGCCACTCGGCGCGGTAGCCCTCGTCGGTACGGGCGATCTCCAGGCGGATCGACTTCTGCAGCGTCTTCAAACGCAGCTGCTTGAACTCGAAGTAATCCTCCTTGTTGGCCTGCTCGAGCACGCCACCGCGCACGGCCAGGTCGCCGAACACGTAGCAGCTGTGCTCCTTGCTGTAGCCGATGTAGTCAATGGTCTTGACGGTTTTCAGGCCGTAGAGCTGGTCGCGCATGATGCGATCGAGCTGCGCGCCGGTACCGGTGAACACCGCGCCGGCCGCCATGCCCAGCAGGCGCTTCTTGAACTCGCTGGCCGCCGCCACCTGGCCGCCGGTGAAGGTGTTGCGCACCGTTGGCTCGTCGTGCGGGAAGTCCACGCGGAAGTAGTACCAGCTCTCGTCCGTCACCTCGTTGCGCTGGAAGTACAGCGCCTGCGGATAGCAGTTGGCGATTTCCACCACAGCGCCGCACTGGCGCAGGGCCTTGTCGCGGCGCTGGCGGTCATTCAGCTGCTGATCTTCCTGGCGCTCGGAGTCCTCCAGGCCCTGCATGGCCTTGTTGAACTTGTCGATATCCATCTTGAACCAGTACAAGCGGTTCTCGAACGCGAAGTGGAATTCGTGGCGCTCGCGCCATTCGTACATCAGCGCGCCCTTCTCCGCCGCGCTTTCGGCCAGCAGCAGGCTGCCGTGGTAGCGCGCCTCGCGCAGGTCGCGCTCGATCTGCTCCTCACGCTTGTCGTCGCCCTCAATGAATGCCCAGCGCTGGTGGAGGTCGTTCCAGTCCACTTTGCGGTCGCGCTGCGGGATCTGCGCGGCCTCGCAGGTAAAGCCCAGCTCGCGGGCCATCTTTGCCCAGCGGCGGGTGTAGCGATGCGCGCCCGGCTCGTTGTCCAGCGCCCAGACCAGCCGCGGCAGCTTGCGACCGGCCTCGGCGCGAGCCTTGACCAGCGCCTTGAGCGACTCGGCCGGGAAGGCGTTGCTGCTCATGGCCGACACGGCGTCGAGTTCGTGATGCAGCAGCGCGATGGCGTCGAAGATGCCCTCGACGATCCACAGCTCGTCGACCTCGAGCAGGTCCACGCTCGGCGGGCACCACCAGTAGCCTTTCATGCTCTGGCCAGGCGCGAAGCGTGCCTTCTGCTTGCCGAAGCGGTGCGGGCGGTCGATCAGCCGCTCCCAGTAGCCACCCTTCTCCAGGGTGAAGCGCACCGTGGCGCTGCCCTGGGCGAGTTCGCGGTTCCAGTAGTTCTCCTGGCTGTACCAGCCGCGGATCATGCCCAGGTCAAAGCCACGGGCGAACTGCAGGTAGGCATCGGCGCTGGCGGCCGGCGCCTGCTCGGTGCTTGGTGCGCGCTTGCTCCAGTCATCGAACAGGTCGTCGAACAGCTCTTTCACATGCCACTGCTCGCCGCACTTGCTCTCGCGGCCGCATTTGATGAACCAGGGCTGGTCGTAGCGGGAATACAGCTCTTTCTTGCCGCAGCTCGGGCAGGTGCCACCGCGCATGTAGTCGGTACCGGCGCGGCGCTTGAGGCCGAAGTCGCCCTCGAAACGGCGTAGCACCTCTTCGCGGATGTGGCGGTCCATTTCTTTCATTGGGCCGGCCCCCAGACGAATTCGTGCATCTCTTCCCGTAGCGCCTTGTGTTCTTCGCAGGTGATCACGTCGGTCTCCAGCAGAGCGCTGAGATAGCCGCCCAGGCGGCAGATCATGCGAAATTTCTCGTCGTAGTCGCGTGCCTCGACCAGCTCAGCCAGCTGCTGCTTAAACATGTAACGCGCCGGGTCGGCCGCAAGCGCCTCGCAGGCGGGCATCGGATGAGTGCTCATGCCTTAGCTCCTTGGCGGGCCTTCACCAGCTCGCGCATGGTGCGGTTGAGGCCAGCGATGTGCGGGTGGTCGCGGAGGATCTTCGGGCCGCGCAGCCCCTGCGGGGTGTAGCGATAGCGATCGTCGTACCAGCAGGCAGCCATCAGCTGCTCGTACTGGCTGGTCAGCCAGCGCAGATAGGCCTCGGCCTGGGCGGGCTTCAACTGGATATGGATGGAAACGTCTGTACTCATGGGGCCACCGTTCGGGCGCAACTTTCCCCTACCCGCGCAAAGGCGGGCATGGGCTTGGGTCAATTCAGGGGGTGATCAGTGCGTGGCTGCTGCAGCCAGCGGCGCCGCGGGCGGCTGCAAGCGTGCCGGCAGGTGGCGCAGGGGGATTAATACCGCCTCGCCCGAAAAAAAACTTCGCAGGGCCACGCGGGTGGCATCGTCAGTGCCATAGCTGATGCCGATCGCCGTGCGCTTGCGGCACTCAAGCTCGCTCATCGCCAGATGCACCAAGCGATCCGCCATGAACGTCGGTACGTCCAGCCCGTTGACCAGGTAGCTGACGGCACGCGCGAACAGGTGGCCATCGTCAGTCAGGTGCTCGCCCTGGTGGCGCTGCAGAAAGGTCAGCGCGGCGCGCTGCATGCTCGCCCGGTATTCCTGGGCGTCGTTGATGGTTGAGACGTTCATGCGGTTGCTACCTCCGGTTCCATTTGGTCGAGCATGTCGAGCTGGTCGGTCTTCTCGCGGCTGTCGCGCAGTGCCTGCATGCGCAGCACCGAAGGCGCCACCGGCAGTACCACGCGCGGTGCATCCAGCCCGGATGGGCTGAGTGCGTGGTCCCATGTCAGCGACCCGGCGTAGGTCGCGCCGCAGGCCATGTTCATGCACTGCGCGTACATGGTTTTGAACGTCGGCGTTTGCGCCTCGCTGTTGCGGATGCGCATGCGCTGGCCACAGGCCGGGCATAGGCATTTGTATCCGCCGTTGTTGGCTACGCTCACTGGTTCCCCTCCCCTGTTGCCGTAAAGCCGGCCCGGCCAATGCCGGTAAAGATCGACGCCGAGGCGCCTACTACTGTTTGCCAGACTCCAGCCCACCGCCGGTGGACATGGAGCTGTATTGCGGCTGTTTACACCTTGTCGTCGAACAGGCCTGGCGGCGGCTGCACACTACGCCCCACACAGTCCATTGCCGGAGCCGGAATGGCGAGCTGATGGCAGTGCTGGGTGAGCTGCGCATACAGCGTGGCGCGGATGGCTGGCACCGTTTCCGCCTTGAGCTGGGCGATCAGCTTCGGGATCTGCCGGTGCATGGCCAACTGGTGGTTCATGCTGAGGTAAGAAGCCCCTCGGCTTTCCCGCGCTTGGCGCTCCATCGCGATGAAGTAGCGGCGCACTTGGCGACCCTGGTCGTTGTTCTCGACCATGGCCAATTCCTTCGCCATATCGAGGGTGAGGTGGTACTCGTTGGTGGGTCTTCCACCGGTACTTTTCCCCAGAACGGGGGAAAAGTCCTCGCCTTCAACGAAGCCGTACTGCTCGATTCGGTCCTTGATCCAGGTGCTGAAATCGCGCCCGACCTGCATGAATTGATGAAGGTCGCGCGCATCGCACAGCTGCTGCGTTCGCCCTTCGATCTCGCCCTGTAACACCGGGATGAGGTTGGTAGTCACTGTTGCTCTCCTTGTTGCCGCTTGGTGTGAAGCAGAAGCACCGCCTGGACTTCCTCGTGACGCGCCGCGATGTGCTTGCGGTGCGCCGCCAGGATGGCCTCTACCTCCAGTGCATCGATCACGCCGTCTGCGAGCGCGTCGGCGATGAACTGGTCCACGGCGCCACGTTTGGTTGTGGTCACCAGGGCACGGGCGTACAGGTCGATGTTGTCGAGTTCGTCCGGGTTGGCGAGCGGTACGAACACGCCGCCGTACAGCGCAGCGATGTAATCAGGCAGATGGGTGGTGCACGCCTCTTGTTCGAGCTGATGAATCTGTTCATCGCTCAGCGGGCGGCTACCGGCGTTCTCGTAAACGTGGTTGTCCAGCTTTTTCGGCGGGAGGCCCAAGCGGGCCGCAGCACATTCGCGGCCACCGGGGTATGCAGCTAGCGTGGCGGTCATCACTTGGCGGCGGCTGGCTAGAACTTCGCGCTTCATCTTCTAGTTTTCCCTGTGGCTTAAGCCGGTTACGGTTTAACTGGCTTTGGCGAAGGGATGTGCGAGCAGGCCGGGGATCAGCTCCACACCGATCTGCTGCGAGAGGTCGCGCATGATTGAGAAGGCAATCCGGCCATTTGGCATGGTCTGGGAACCTGCCCAGCGGGCCACGGTCTGGGTGACGGTGCGCGGGTCATACCCTTTTGTAAGGGCGAACTGGCGGAATGTGAGGCCCTGCTCGATGAGGCGAGCGTGGATTTGGCGCTTGTTCATGGTTCGGCGGTCCCCGGTTAGCTAATATGTTCCCAATGCGAGGCGAGATTAAGTTCCCAACCGGGAACAGTCAAGAGGATTTTTCCCAAATGGGAATAGGTAGGCGAATCCGAGCTGCGATAGAGGCCCAAGGCCTTACGCTCAAGCAAGCGGCAGAACAAAGCGGAATCCCTTATAGCTCTCTACAGAACTGGGCTGGCGGCCATCGCGAGCCTCGTCCAGATGCGCTTATCAGTCTGGGTTCTCAATTGGGAATATCGATCGACTGGCTACTGACTGGCGAAGGGGAAATGCTGCGGCGAAATGCCGCGATTGGCTCACAGCAGGAATATCGAGGCGGCTACGGCATGCCACCGCCTGAACGCGCCATGCTTGATCTGTACCGTGAGTTGGACGAAGACGGCCAAAGGGCTGTCGAGGCCGTCGCGCGCGATAAGAAGCGGCTTCGTGATATCGAAATGCAACTACAGGAGTTGGCGGCTGTCCTTCAACGCCTTAATCTTGCGCCCTGATGTGTTCTCACTTGGAACAGCTAAGGAGCAAGGATGCGAACTGCCACGGTACTTTTCTTTGCGTTGGCAATGGCAGGTTGGGCAAATGCGGGGCCTCTCGCAGGCAAAGTCGTCGCAATTGCAGATGGTGACACCCTCACCCTGCTTACAGCTGATCGTCAGCAGGTGAAAGTCCGCCTGGCCGAAATCGATACCCCAGAGCGCGCTCAGCCATATGGAACGCGCGCACGCCAAGCGCTCTCTGATCTCGCCTTCGGTAAGCAAGCCACTATCGAATCCCACGAAAAAGACCGCTACGGCCGCACCGTAGGTCGCGTCTATGTGAACGGCGTGGACGTCAACCGCGAGCTGGTAAGTCTCGGCGCCGCCTGGGTGTATCGCCAGTACAACCGGGACAAGTCGCTACTTGCTGTAGAGGCTGAGGCGCGCGCCGCCAAGCGCGGCCTCTGGTCGCTGCCTGAAGCGGAGCGCCTCGCGCCCTGGGACTGGCGAAAAGGAACCAAAGCCCCAGCAATCAAGCCATACGGCGGTGCACCTCTCGTTGCCGCGGCAAACGACGGCCAATACAGCTGCTCGCCGCGTAAGACGTGCGGCCAGATGAGCAGTTGCGCAGAAGCCCGCTTCCAGCTGGAGCAGTGCGGCAACAGCCGGCTGGACCGCGACAAAGATGGCATCCCCTGCGAGAGCCTTTGCCAATAGCAGGCACTCATCCCCGACTAAACAAGGACGTCACATGATCACTGACGAAACCCTCGACCACGCCTTCGGCGCGCGCCTAACCGAAGAACGCGAACGCCTCGGCCTGGCCATCCACGAACTGGCCCACCTCGCCGGTATCACCGACTACAAGCAGAAGCGCTTCGAGAACGGATCTTCCGTGATTCCCATCGATTACCTGCAGGCCTTGGCCGCGCGTAGCGAGGCAGATGTGCTGTACGTCATCACAGGCCTGAAGGGCGGCGATTGATAACTGTAATGCACGACACAAACAGGAGTTTTAGCGTGAAAGACCGTGATAACAAGCGCGACGATGATAGCCTTGAGAAAAGCCGCCATGACCGTGGCCGCCCATCGCATGAAGACTATTCAGAACGGCAAGACCGCCGCCCGATCTTCGATGATGTGACTGACACTCTCAAACCGCCAAGCAGGAGAGATAACGATGGAGGAAGTAACCGATAAGGCCAGCCTGGCCGACCGCTGGCACGATATGTTGTTCGGTGTCCGGCGCTCCATTCGTTACCACAAACGCCGCCGCGGCTTTTTTGATCGACTCGATCAATGCTCTTCCATGCTGAGCGTCATTTTCGGCTCCGCGGCGATCTACGGCATTTTGAAGAGCACCAATACGGAGGACCTGGCGCTTATCTCCTCGGGCCTAGTGACGGTGCTCGCAGCGGTAAACCTTGTGGTAGGTAGTTCTCGCCGAGCACGCGAGCACGATGACTTTGCGCGACGCTTCATCGCGTTGGAGAAAAGAATGTTAGGCGCCGAGTCCGAACAGGTGCTGCACGAGGTCAGCGAGGCCCGGCTAAGCATTGAGGCCGAAGAGCCACCAGTGATGCAGGTACTCAACTGCCTGTGCCACAACGAGCAGATGCGCGCCATGGGCTACAAGAAAGAAGAGCTTGCGCAGATCGGACCGATTCAGCGGCTGTTCGCGCATTTCTTCGACTGGCGAGAAAGCACGATTCATTGAGCGTACCCATCAAAAGCTGAAGGCGCCGAAAGGCGCCTTTTTCATGCCCATGCTACATGCACATCGGCGCCTCGCCCTTCTCGCCCCATTCTTCGTCGATCAGCTCCCAGGCGGAGCGTTGCGGCTCCGGCAGCGCCGGCTCCTGCTCGGTCACGCGTTCGCTTGTTGTATCCGTTTCCATTCCCGCTCCACGGCGCGCTGGGCGCTGCTCTTTTCGGCGTACAGGTGCAGCAGCCGTTTGGGGCTGGCCTGGTCGCCTTCGGTGAGTTTCTTCTGCTCGCCGGTTTTCTCGTCGCGGTACCAGGCGAGCACGCCGGTGTAGTTGCCGGCCTCGGCCAGGTCGGCGATGTCGTCGGCGTCCGGCAGCTTGGATTCCAGCTCGAGCGAGGTGGTGTAGCTCTCCGGCGTGAAGCTGTGGCGCACGTTGGCGCCGAGCCAGACCACGGCATCGATGTCGGCCTTCACGCCGATCAGGCTGTAGGTGAGTTCGGGGATAAGGTCCGGCCGGCCCTTGGCCAGGGTGTAGCTGAGCGTGGCGGTGCCGCGCTGCAGGCGGGACCACTCAGCGCGGGCGGCGCGCAGGGCGGCCTGCTGGTCGGTGTAGGTGTGGCGCAGGTCCTTGAGGTTGTCGCCGCCGCCGGCGATCGCCTCCTTCTTCTCGGCGCTGTTCAGCTCGTAGTAGTAGGCGCGCACGCCGCTGTAACTGTCGCGGTCGGCCTGCAGGTAACGGTGGTTGTCGCCGTCGGCGCGGGTGAGCGTGATGTGCGGCAGCGCGGCGCCGCTGGCGGTGGTGCTCTTGCCGGCCGGCATGAACAGCAGGCGCCCGGCCTTGATGCTGGCGATGGCGTCGAACTGCTGGCCCAGGCGGCTGAGCAGGTTGGCGTCGGATTCGTTGGCCTGGTCGACCTGGGCGAGCTGGATGACGGCCAGCGCGGCGCTGATCACCGGGCTGAGCCCGTAGGCACCCGCCACGGTCTGGACGATGGCGCCCAAGGTCTGCCCGCTCCAGCTGCGTTCCTTCTTGGCCTTGAGCCCCTCGCGCAGGTCGGCGCTGCGGGCGCGGATGTTGAGCACGTCCGGTGCGCCGCTGTGCTCGACCTCGTCCACGGTGTAGCTGCCCTTGTCCACCAGGCCGGTATCGTGCCAGCCAAGCCAGAGGCGCACCACGGCGCCGCGTGGCGGGATGGCCAGCAGGCCGTCGTGGTCGCTGAGGCTGATGCTGAGCTGGTCGGCCTCCATGCCGCGGTTGTCGGTCAGCTCGATGCTGATGAGGCGCTGCTCGATGGCGCTGGTGATGTCCTGCCCGTTGACTACTACGCGGCAGATCGGCTGCGGGTAGGCGGTGGCGTCGCGGTACTGGTCCGCCGCCTGCTGGGCGTAGCCCTTGGCCTGGTCGAGCAGGCCCTTGCCCTGGGTGAGCAGTTCCTCGATCACAGCAGCCTCCGCAGGAGGTTACCGCCGGCGGCGATGGCGCTGCCGAGCAGATCCACCCGGCCATCGTCGATGCGTTTGAGCGAAAGGGTGAACTCGATGCGGCGCGCCTGGCCGTCGCGGAAGAACAGCGTGCGCGTCTCGCTCAGGCTCTCGATGACCCAGGTGCCGTAGATTTTCCCGGTGCCCTCCACCAGCGGCCACGCCTTGCCGGTGTCAGCCATGGTGCGCAGGGCGTCCAGGCTGAGCTGGGTGCCGGCCAGCGCGGGCAGCAGTACGCCCGGCAGTGTGATGCTGTCATCACCGCGCCCCAGGTACTGGCGCGCCGGGTTGGTGCCGATGCGGTTGGTGGAGCCGTGGCGCCATTCCGTCTGGCGCTGGAATTCCTGGTAGGCCAGGGTCTCCAGCGAAAAGACGAACATGCCGAGGGCCATCATCATGGTCCATTACTCCTGGTAATCAGTCCTGGTCGAATAGGGATGAGCGGGCACGGGCGCCCTTCTCGCGCTCGCGCTTGTCCAGTTCGGCGGCTACGGCGCGGGCGATTGCGTTGGCGTCCTGCCCGGGGGCCGCGTTGATGGTGATCTGAATGCTGCTTGAGCCGCCGCTGGCTCCGGCTGGCGTTCGTGCTGAAAGTGGCGGGCGGCTGTCGATCGGTACGTTCGCCAAAGCGGCGAACGGATTACCGGCACTGGCCACGGCGCTGCTGCCAGCTTCGGTCAATCCCTGGCCGATGTTCTCCATCGCCGCAAAGGGATTGCCCTGCCCCTGCTGCAAGCCTACGGCGAGCCCATCCATCGTGTGGCCGCCGAGTTCGGCGAACACGCGTGAGGGTGAGTGGATTCCGAGCACGCTGGCGAACTTCTTCACCGCTCCGGTGGCGATATCGGCAACGACGCCGAACATGCCCAGCGTCGCGGCATTCAAGCCGGCGATGATCCCGTTGATGATTTCCTTGCCCAGCCCCATCCAATCGCCTGCGTTGAATAGCGCCTTGATTTGGTCGATACGGCCAACGAGGTGCATAACGGCGCCGCCGATGCCGAGAATCAGCGCAGCAATCGGATTCGCGCGCATGAAGCCAAACAACAGCTTGAATAGGCCACCAAATGCCATCCGCAGCACGCCGACGCCGCCGCCGGCCATTTGGAAGGCAGTGCCCATGCGAAGGAACAAACCAGACGCACCTCCCACCGCCGAGACGCCTGCACCAAGCGCCTTGAACATGCCAATGATGCTCGGCAGCTTGATGCCTATGGAGGCAAGGGCGAAGCGCATCATGGCGACCGGGCCAATGATGCTGGCAACGGTGATCGCCAGCGCACCACCAGCCGCTACCAATGCCGCAAGGCCGGCCACCGTCATGAATATCTGCTTGGTCAGCTCGGGATGCTCGCGCACCCAGGCACCAAGCCGGTTAGCGAGTTCGCCGAGAGCTTGGATTATTTCCTTGAGCGTCGGCGCGACCGTTGCACCGATTTCCCCCAGGGCGTTCGTCCAGCTGCCCTGAGCGGCCTCGGTCACGTTGGTGAGCGTGCCGAGCTGCTCGCTCACGCGCTTCTGAAGATCTGCCTGAGCGGTCATCTTGCCGGCGACCTCGCGGTAGCCGGCGATCCCCTTGCTCATCATGGTGTTGACGACCTGCAGGGTTTCCGCGTCGTCACCAAACAGCATCTTCATCACGCTGGTGCGCTGGACGCTGTTTAGCCCTTTGAGCTTGTCGAGCTGCTGGAACAGCGCATCCATGCCGCCGAATTCGCCCTTGCCATCGGTGAAATCCAGGCTGATGCCGAGCTTTTCCAGCGAGGCGTTGGCCTTGTCGACCTTCTTCATGTCCAGGCCGGCCTGGAAGACCTTGCGCAGCGCGTTACCGGCGGACTCTCCCGCCATGCCGGTCTGGTCCATCATGACCAGCAGTGGCGTCATCATGTCGGTGAAGGCGAGGCCTTCTTTCTTCACTACGCCCATCACGGGCGCGAGCTTGCTGAAGCCCTGGAGCATGTTGCTGCTGTCCACGCCCAGGTAGAAGGTGCGCTGGATGGCATCCATCAGCCCCATCATTTCCGTTTCGCTGGCGCGGGTGGCGTCCTGCATCTTGGCCGCGAACTCGGCGGCTTCCACCACCGGCATCTCCAGCTGCACGGCGAGGTAAGCTGCCGCCTCGCCGGTACCGCCGAGAATCGAGGCCGCGCTCAGGCCTTGGCGCCGGAGCATGGTCATCATGTTCTGGAAGTCCGCCGTGGTGCCCGGCAGCCTATCCCCGAGCTTGGTGGCGAGGTCGGAGATCTTCTGGAAGTCCTCCGCGACGCTGCCGTCGGCGCCCATCATCGAGACTTTCAGTTGGGTGGTGGCGTTCTCCGCCGGGGCGAACGCGCTGATGGCGGCGGATACGGGGCGGCTTAGCGCGTAGCCAGTGGCCAACCCACCAGCACCTGCGGCCGCCATGCTGCCCGCGAGTTGCTGCGATTTGGCATAGGCGCTGCGTACCTTCGCCAGTTGCTCCTGCTGCTTGGTCACGGCAGCGAGACGAGCCTTCTGCTGTTCCAGGACAGTGTTGAGCCGCTCCTGCTCGGTGCGCATCGTGCGCGCCTTGTTGCCCAGTTTGTCGGTGCTGATCCCTGCCTGTTCCAGCTTGGTGCGCAATGAACCAAGGCTGGTCTTGCTGGCCTCCTGCTGCCGTTTTAGCTGCTCGAGCTGGGTGTCTGCACCACGGACGCGATCCTGGTACTTCTTGATGCTACTGGCTGAGCGGGTGAACGCCTGCTGTGCGGATTGCAGCTTGATCTGCGCTTTCTCAAGCTCACGGTGGAACTCGGCAGAGCTTCCCTTGCCATCGATCAGCGCCTTCGACAGCTTGTTGTACTGCGTCTGCGCGGCCTTGAGGTTGCCCTTGAGGTTGACGTGTGCGGTGCGCTGCTGCTCAAGAGCGTCGGTGTGCCCGCGCATTTTGGTTTCAAGATCACGCATGGCGCGCGACTGCTTGGCAATCTCGATGTTGGCAGTGCGGAAGGCGGCGATGTCCCGTTGCTGCTGGTTCATCTCCTTCATCTGGTCGCGGCTGGCCTTGAGCTGCTTGGCCAGCTTGCCGCTACCCTGCGTGATCGCCCTGATAGGCCCGAGGGCCTTGTCGATCAGGCCCAGCTCGACCTCCAGCTTCAGATCACGCGCCATGCTTCACCTCTGCACGCTTGCGGGCGCGCTCGCGCCATTCCATCAGTTCGGCGAGGCCCAGCAGTTCCATCTCCGCTGGGCCCCAGTGAAAGACGATGGCGATATCGGCCATCGCATCTTCTACGCGTCGAGGGAGGCCTCCCTCGCCGACTTCTGCAGCAAAAAACCAGCAACCGCCACGCCGCACTGCAGCAGGTCGGCAGGGTCCATCCGGCCAATTTCAATATCGGTGAGGGTCGGCGTGGTAATGCGCGGCAGCACCTTACGCAGCGCGAGCACCTCCATCTGCATCAGCTCAACCAGGGAAACGCCGCGCAACTCGCCGGCCATCGGCTTGCGCAGGGTGATGCTGGTGATGGTCTGGGCGCCGCGCACGATGGCGCCGTCCAGCTCGACGGTGCGTTCGTTGGGATTCTCGGACGCCACCTCAACGGGGGCTTCGCTGGCTTCGGTCTTGCTCATGGGTGTACTCCTTGGGGTTGGGGTTGCCGCAGCGCCTGGTGGCTGCGACGGGTTGCGAAACGGTGGGCGTTGGCCGCGCATGGCTTACAGGCCGATGGCCTTGCGGTGCTCGGCGAGGCGGTCTTCGCCGTTGACCATGAAAACGAAGTTGAGCAGGTCGATCTCGATCTCGACGTTGCCGTCCACGCTGAGCTTGTAATAGGTGCAGGTGGTGGTGATGGAGTGCTCGGTGTCTTCGCCGGACTCGGCGTCGCCGAAGTCGATCTCCTCATGCCGGCCGCGGGCGACCACCTCGACGGCGGTCACGGCGCCGGTGTCGTCCTGCTGTACGGAACCGGCCCAGCGCAGCATGACGCCGTCCGCCTTCACGGCGCCGAACTGGCGCAGCACGGTCAGGTCCCAGCCGCCGAGGGTCCATTCAATCTGGATGCCGTCGTCTGAGTGGCCCATGTCGACCTTCACCGGGCCATCCATGCCGGCGCCGCGCCAGTCTTCGAACTTGCGTCCGAGGGTCGGCAGGGTGACGGACTTGCACTGGCCAACGTAGCTGTTGCCGTCGTTGAACAGGTTCATGTGCTTGAGTTTCTTGGGCAGGGCCATGGCTGGGCTCTCCTACGGCGCGGCCGGGGCCGCGCGGGTCAATGGGGTCAGGCGGTGATGCCGGCGGCGAAGTCGACCAGGTAGCGGTCGGTGATGCGCTGACGCAGCAGCAGGTTTTCCAGCGGCGGGACGGGGGTGTAGTCGTAGTCCAGGAACAGCTTGCCGGCCTTGAGGGTGTCCTTGTCGTTTGCCGCTTCATCGAACCAGCACTGCCCGTCGATGATGTAGCCGCCGCGCTTGAGCTCGCGGAACTTGGCGTTGATGCCCTCGACGATGTCGCGCACCAGGGAGGCGTGCATCGGCTTGTCCACAGCCCAGAAATGTCCCTCTGCCATGGTGTCTGCCAGCACCTGGGCGGTGCGGGTGTAGTTCTCGAAGGCGAACAGCGGGTCGGCGCTGGTTGTGCGGCTGCCCCAGAAGCGGAAGCCGTCGCGGCGGATCAGCGTGGTGACCTCGTCGGCGTTGAGCAGCCCGGCGTCGGTGGCGGGGTTCTGCAGGTCGAAGTAGATGTCCTTGGAGAGGCCCGACACGCCGTTGACCGGCACGTTTGAGAGCGTCTTGTGCCAGCCCACCTGCTCGTCCAGCTTGGCGCGCAGGCCCAGGGCGCGAGCCACGGCGCTGGCCGGAGCGTTGGAGTTGGTGGTGGTGTCCCAGGAGACGAAGTCCGGCCAGATGAGCATCAGCTCACGCGCACCGAAGCCGGCGCGGTAGGCAATGGCATCGCTGACGGTCTCGCAGCCGTAGGCGTTGGCATAGGCGAAGCCGCGCAGCTTCTCGGCGATCGATACCAGCTCGGTGGTGACCGGCAGCGAATCGAGCCCGGGCACGCCGAGGATGCGCGGTTTGACGCCGAGCTGCACCTCGGCCGCCAGCAGGGCTTTCATGCCCAGGTATTCGCCAGAGGCGCTCACGCCGCCGATGATCTTGCTGACCTGGTCAGCTTCCTTCGCGGCATCGTCGACGCCTTCACCATCGGCCACACGCACCACGACGGTGACGGGTGACGCCTGATCGGCGATGGCATCCAGGCTGCGCGCCAGGGTGCCCAGCTCGCCGGCGGAACCGGAGGCGGTGAGCACGTCGGTGAGCAGCACCGGCTTGTTGAGCGGGAACTTGACCGCATCAGCATCCGACGCGGTGCAGACCATGCCCACCACGGCGGTGGAAACGGTGCGAATGGGGCGCGTGCCCTCGTTGATTTCGAGGACGCGGACGCCGTGATGGTAATCGGTGGCCATGGGGTTGAGGCTCCTGGGCGAGTGCCGGATCAGTGAGCCTTGAGGGTGACGCGCGCGCGCAAGGGGCGCACGCGGCGGGCTGTGTAGCGGTGGGGGTTACAGCGCGGACTTTCTGCTCAGCACCAAATCCCCCAGCACGCCCTCAACCGCCCTCTGCGCCTGGCAATGCTTGCTGTAGGCCAGGAAGCTGTTCACCCGCTGGCGAACGTGCTCCTGATCGATCTCGCCGCGGGCGTAGCGTGTGGCCAGCTGGCGGAACGAGGCGCGGGCGCGTTTGATGTTGCGTTTGCGCGGCAAGATGTGGGTGGGCCAGATGCGGTAGCCACAGAAGTCGAGGCCGCGCTGCCAGGGGTGGATCGCGGTCTTGGGGTTCATCGCCAGGCATAGGCTGTTGGCCGTAGCGGACAGCGCGCGCATGGCCTCGGCGGCAGCGGCCTTGTTCGGCAGCACGGCGATGAAGTCGTCCATGTAGCGCACGTAATGTTTGAGGCCAAGCTCGTCCTTGGCGACGTGGTCGAGGTGGTTCAGCAGCACGTTGGCGCCGAGCTGGCTGGTCAGTGCGCCCACCGGCAGGCCGATGCCAGCTTCGTGGCCGTAGCCTGCGATGATCTGGCGCCACAGCCAGAGCGCATCGGGGTCGCGCACGGTGCGCTCGATCTCGCGCAGCAGGGAGGCGTGGCGGATGCTTGCGAAGAACCTGCTGATATCGGCCTTGAGCACGTAGCAGCCGGGGCCGTGGTTGCGCTTGGCCACCCGCAGGAAGTGCTGCGCCCTGGCGACAGCCGCTTGGGTGCCCTTGCCAACGCGGCAGGCGTAGGAGTCGTGGATGAATTTGCGCTCGAACAGCGGCTCGACCACGCGGACCAGGGCGTGATGGATGATGCGATCAGCGAAGGGCGGCGCCTGAATCAGCCGGATCTTCGGCTCCTTTACAACGAATTCGCGCTGCTTGCCCGGTCGCCAGCTTTTCCACAGCAGGTGGTTCTGCAGGTTGACCAGGTTCTCTTCGACGTTGGCCGAGAAGTGCAGCACCGCCCCGCGATCGCGCTTGCCGCGACGGGCTTCAAGGTAGGCGTTGTAGAGGTTTTCGAAACTGGTGATCTGGCCCCATAGGCCAGCGGTTGTAACAGGCACAGCAGAAACCTTACCTCATGCGAGGGATAGGGCAGGCGCCGCCGCATTGGCCGAGGCTACTAGCCGCGACGCCCTGTAAATCTTCGACAACATGGTCTGGACAAAGGCCCCAAAGGAAACGCACTGGACGCCGGCCCGTGAGCCTGGCGCCTTCTGGCGGTAATCGTTTGCGAGGCGGCCGCCGATGTTCGTGTTCGCGTTCGACGCGGCGTTGTTGACGTTCAGATAGAACAGGCCGGCGTTCGAGCCGTTGCCGTAGTTGCCACCGTAATAAGCCATTGCCCTGATGCTGTAGCTATTTGCGCGGAGCCGAGGCCCCTTCGTGCTTGATCCAGCCCCCGACGATGCGCCCAATCTCATTGACGTGACGCATCCAGACATCGAGCCGGCGGGTGTTGATGTAACTCAGGCGATGCGCCTTGCGGATCAGCCCGCGACAGACTTCCAGCTCAACGTCCAGGTCAAACAGCGCTGCGGCCTTCTGCTTGCGCTTCCAGGCGATCACCGTCAGCCGCAGCAGGCGGTTGGTGGTGTCGCGCAGATCCGCGCAGAGCAGGTGTCGCTCCAGTTTCGGGAACTGGTGCAGCACGGTGTGCGTGTAGGCGTCCAGCTCCTCGAGCTTGGTCAGCAGGATCAGGTGCGCATCACTCACGGCAGCGGCTTCCCCTCGTCGTGCTCGATGCTCCTTTCGCAGTGGCCGGGGTCTAGCTTGTCGAGCAGTTTGCAGAGCACGCAGCCCCACCGCTCGCCGCCCCGTGCGGCTTTCGCGGCGCGGGAGCTGATGGTCTCGTCCTCATCGCCACCGAAGGCGGTGTTGGCCAGCTGGTCATGCGCGACGGCCAATTTCCAGGCGCGGGCGCTGCCGGCGATGGCCGCCAGCAGCATCCAGACCAGAGCGATGACCGCAACCAGCACGCAGAGCGTCCAGATACCGAGCATGCGCACCCGGCTTACCATGCGATGGCCTCCAGATCCTCCAGGGTGGCCGCCGCATCGATCTGATCCTCTGCCGCTTGGCGGCGTCCGATCAGCGCGCCGGAGAGCTGCGCGTAGGCGTCCATTTTGACGTGCACGCGGCTGGCCAGATCCGCCACGGTAATGCCGCGCTCAGCAGCGATTGCGGCCAGCAGCGGAGCCGGGGCAGCCGGATCGACGGCCAGCGCCTCGGCCTCCTTCACCTGCTGCGGCCAGCTCTGCACCTCGCCTACCGGGTAGGTGCGCGAGAAGGCGTCCAGCTCGGCATCGCACAGCGCGTTGATTTCAGCCAGCTTGCGGCGCTTGGCGGCCTTGAGCGCTTCGTCCTCGGCGGCTGGGTAGTCCAGCGCGCCCAGGTATTCGATCTGCTGCGGGTCGCAGGCGGGGATCTCGCCCGGCTGGCCCGACTGGTCAACCGCAACGAACAGCTCGTTTTCCCGATACTCGGCGGGCACGCGCCAGGCATGCACCACGGCATCGGTGCCCAGCAGCGGCAGGTTGACGCTGACAGCGCCCACGATCAGCACGGCGTTTTCGATCTTCATCATTTGGAACTCCTGAAAGGGGCGCCCGCTCGGCGGGCTAGCCCGGTTACATGACTCAGGTGACAGAACCCATCACACCTTTGCGAGGCGGCCGCCGATGCTCGCGTACGCGTTCGACGCGGCGTTGGCGACGTTCAGATAGAACAGGCCGGCGTGCGAGTCGCTGCCGGAGGTGCCACCGTGGTACGCCACGCAGCTGGCGTTGGCGTAGCTGTAGTCGCCGGTGGTGCCGTTGGCCTCCGTCGCGTCGGTACTGGCCGGGACGAACAGCGGGCCTAGATCGAAGTCGGCGCCGAACTGCGACGCCAGGCTGACGGTCCAGCCGTTGGCCGGAGCGGTGGCGCCGGTGTTGATGTAGCCCTTGTTGCCCTGCTTGTCCCACAGCTCATAGCGCTTGGACGCATCGGTGCGCAGCCCGTCGACCATCTGCCAGACGTTGCCCCAGAGGCCGACGATGCCGCGCCAGGTGGCTTGCGCCACAGTGGCCGAATCGACGTTCTGGGCCGCGCTCGTGCTGACGTTGCCCTGGCCGATCAGCGCCTGGCTGTTGGCGCCGCCCATCTCGATGGCGGCCAGCAGTTGGATGGCGGACAGCTGGTAGTAGTCCCACAGCTGGAAGCCCGAGACGCCAGCGACGTTGCGCGCGGCGGCGCGGCCCTGCATGGTCGGAAAGTCGATGGAAACCAGCGGTGTCACGCCCGGCTTGGACCCCAGCTTGGTTCCGTCCGCCGTGCCCTGGTACTTGCCGACCCAGAACTGGCCGATGGGCGCGCCGGCGCGCATGAACGCCGGATGCAAGGTGAAGCCCGCGGCCGGCTGGTCGCTGATCCACCAGGCGCGCTTGCCGGCGTTGGGGCCGGCAGCGATGGTGCCGGCCTTCACGTAGAACGCGGGGATCTTGACCATGGCCTGGCCGTCGATGGTGACGTCCTGGATCTGCCCGTAGGTCTGGTGACTGCTGAAAAACGCCGAGTCGGTCACTCTGGTCGCGCCGTTTTCATCCACGCGCGCCCAGGTGCCGGAGCCGCCGCCGGTGGCGAGCAGAGCGATACCGATGATGGTGGCGAACGCGGCCTTGGTGGTGAACTTGCTCTCGCCGGACCATTCCGACCAGCCCTTGGTGACGCCCTGGTGGCGCACGCGCACGTAGTAGCTGGTTTCGCCCGCTTGCAGCACGCCCGCCGGGACCACCGCTGTCAGCAGGTTTACCGCATCGGTGCCGCTGTCCCAGACCGGGGCGCTGAAGGTGCCGCCGGCAGTGCGGATTTGCCACTGGCTGGCGGCGTGCGTGTCTTCGCCGCCGGAGACGGTGAACGAGGAGCTGGCCAGCGTTGGCTGCTCGGGTACGTCCAGCGCATTGCTGACCGGGCCGGTAATGGTCGGCGCGACCACGTAGATGAAATCGGCAGCGGTGGCGAAGCTGGTCACGGCGGACCAGTCGGACCAGAGGCCAGCAACGTCCTGGACGCGACCGCGCAGGTAGTAGGTATTGCCGGCCTGCAGCACCTCAGCCGGGACGCGGTACGACAGGCCAGAGCCCAGGGCGCCGGAGTCGTGCAGCACGGTGGCGAACAGGGCGTCGGTCGAGATCTGGAACTGCACTGCCTGCTGGGCATTGCCGGCGGGGCTGGTGTAGTTGTCCAGGGCCAGCGTCGGGCGCTCCATGATGCCGACCGAGGCGTCCGCCGGCGAGGCGATGGCCGGTGTGCTTGGGGCCAGCTCCGGGTTGAGGAAGCCGCCGAGGCCGGTGGGCGTGCCCAGGGCGACGATGTGCGAGAGGGTCAGCGCCTCGCCTTCGATATCCAGACGCAACCAGCCGTCACCGCGCATCGGCAGGATGTATTCGTAGTCCGCCATGCCGGCGGGGATGCTGCCGCCGCTGCGGCGCATGGACCAGCCGCATTCCTTCCAGGTGCCCTGGTAGGCATCGCGATAGTAGAGGCGCGCTTCGGCGGCGCTGAGCGAGCGGCGGATGACCACGGCGCCGCCATCACTGTCGGTGCCGATGTTGATCGCCTTGGTCAGGTAGATATCGCCGACCTCGCCGCGGGCCAGCGCAGCGCCCTGCACGGCGAGACTGGAGCGCGACAGCGTGGCACTGGCGGACCAGTCACGCGCCAGGTTGGCGGTCAGGCGCACGCGCTGGCCGGAGAGGATGTTGGCGATCTGCACCAGGGCGGATACCGGCGCCGGATTGCCCTCTTCGTCCAGGGCGGTTGGGTCGGTCAGCACGTAGTAGTCGCCGGCGCGCAGCGCGCTGGTGTCGGCCACGTCGAGCGAGTCATCCCCATTGATGCCCTGCACCACGGCCACCGGATCGATATCGATCAACGTATAACCGGGGGTGAACATCTCGAAGCTGATCGCGTTGCCGCGGTACAGCCAGTCGAGGCTGACGGCGCGCTGCACGGCCACTGAGCTGGTGGCCTCGACGCCGTCGAGGCGCTGGTCGAGGGTCGCGACCTGCTCGCCAAGCGTCGCGCCGGTCTCTTCGAGCACGCGCGCGAGGTAGGCGTCGTTATCCAGCAGCGCCTGGTGGATGGGGTTCCAGGTGTCCGGGTGCGCGACGCTGTTGGTTGTCAGCTGCGGGATGCTTTCGCTCAGCTGCGGGTTGGCGCTGGGGGTCAGGGGCATGGGGCTCTACCTCAGTATTCAAAGACGATGTCGAAATCCATCTCGCCGTAGGGCTCGAGCTCGATGGGGGCAATGGTTTTGCGGGCGACCAGTACGCCGGAGGCGGTGAAGGCGCCAACCTCGGTGATGGTCTGGCCGGCGACGGCTGAGCCCGGCAGCGTGGCCGAGGCGGTGACTTCGGGGCCTGTTACGGTCGCGGTGGCCGGTAGACGCACGGCCTCGGCCTGCAGGGCGGCGTCTTCATCCGGCGAATAGGCGCGCGTGCCGGTACCGAAGGCCAGGAAGGCAATCGGCGACAGCTCGCCACCGGTGGCGGCAGTCAGCGCCAGGTGGCTGCGGTACGCCACAGTGGTCAGGATTGGGACGCTTTCGGTCATAGGGCTACCTGCTGAGTGAGGCCGTGCTGGCGGATGCGAGCTGTGATACGGGCGCGGACGCGGGTGGCGGCAGGCCGAGCGCCGAGGCGCCAGGTGCCGTCCAGTTTGTGAAGGGCGATGCGATCAAGGGCGGCGTCACCGAGGGCGATGCCCTGGTCGAGCGGCCAGCCCTGCAGAGTGAGCGAGTCGAGCCGTGCGCTGCCGTCCAGAGACAGGAAGGGCGGCGCCAGTTGCACCGGCGCAATTGCCGCGCCGGTACCGACCGTGGCGCGCAACTGCATGCGCACGCGCTGCATGACGCGGGCATGCCCTGCCGCCCAAGCCCAGGTAGCGAGCAGGCGCAGCCCGTCGAGCCGGGTGCCGCCGTCGAGCTGCTGCGTGCCGTCGAGCTGCTGCGGCGCGGTCTCGCCGCCGAGCGACCAGCAGCCGTCGAGCGTGCGGCGCTGCAGGGACTGCACGCGCTGGCATTTGGCGAGGCGGACGCGAACGAGCTGCCGCAGACCGGTGACCTGAACCGGGCGCCCGAAACGGGTGGACAGGCTGGTGATGATGGCAACCAGGCGGCTGCGCGCCGGGGCGTAGGCCTCGGCAATGCGACGGATACGGTCCTGCTGCTCTCGCGACCAGGCGCCGTCGACGGCATTCAGACGAATCGCGTATTCGGCCCAATGGTTGAGGGCTGTTCGGCGCACCACGGCGCCGCCCGCTTCAGGCGGCAACAGGGTGGCGCCGGCGTCGAGCGACCAGCTGCCGTCCAGGGTACGACCGCCAGCCGAAACCCATTCGCGGTGGTATTCGGCCTGCTCGACCAGCTCTAGCACTGGGTAGCCGATGGCGGCCAGGGCCTGCTTGATGGCCCAGGGCGTGCCGCGTTTCTTGTGCCAGGCGATGGCGCCGGCGATCAGCGCGCGCTGCTGCGCTTCGGTGGTGGCCATGTCCCAGAAGTCGACGGACAGCGTCCAGGCCAGGTACGGCAGGAGCGCGGCGGGGCAACGCTCGGCGGACCAGAGCGTGCCCAGTTCGACCGGCAGCGCGTCGACTGCGGACGATACGGCCAGCGCCCGCTCAAGAGTCGTGCTGTTGGGTGGCAGCAGTTCACTCATGGCCGGTCACCAGCGTGAGCGTGACCGCCGTACAGAGCGGTGCGGTCTGCACCTGCGGCTCGATGTCTGCTGCTGGGCTGAGCAGCTCGACACGCAAGGCGCCCGGCTGATGCAGGGCAGCAAATATGCCGGACAGGCGCACCGGCGCGTTGATGGCGTGCTGGGCTGCGGCGTAGGCCTCGGCAGCTTTCTGCGCAGCGGCCAGCAGTGGCTCGGGCGCAGCGCCGCTGCCTACGTAGATGCGGGCGTTGATTGCCCAGGGGCGAAGGATGGCGGCCTGCACCTGGACGGTATCGTTGAGCGGGCGAATGTCATCAGCGCTGAGCGCCGAGGCGACCTGTTGCAGCAGTTCAGGGGTGGCGGCTTGCCGGGTACGGGAAAGCACCGTGACGCGCACGACGCCTGGCTGCGGCTGGTCTGCCCTGGCATCGAGCACGTCACTGGCGGCGCTCAGGGCATGGTAGCGGTAGGCGTTGACGGGGCCGGCGGTGCTGAAGCCGAACGGGGCGAGCTGGCCACGCTGGCGGTATTCATCATCCGGCTCGCCGTCGAGACGCTCAGCACCCAGCAACGCGAGCAGGTGCTCAAGGTCGGCGCCGCCGGAAAAGGCCAGCATGACGGCATGCGCGCCGTCGTTGATGCGTTGGCGCAGGATCAGTTCGCGGTAAGCGTTTTCCTGCAGCAGCTTGGTCAGCGGCTCTGATTCCAGTTCGAGCAGTTCGGCCATGGCGGCCTGCTCGGCCTCTGGATAAAGGCTCAGCAGTCGCGCCTTGCGCTCGGTGAGGATCTGCTCGTAGTCCAATGGCTCAATGATGGTTGGCGCAGGCAGCAGCGACAGGTCAATGCTCATGCGACTGCTCCCAGTTGCAGCGGCACGCGCAGGCTCAGCGGCTCGTTGCTGTCGGTGCGGGTGCCTTCGAGATCCAGCATGGCCTGACCCGGACGCTCGCCGAGGCCGAGCTGCACACGGCTGAGCCTAATGCGCGGCTCCCAGCGCATTAGCGCCATGGCAGTGGCCGCGTAGGCCTGCAAGCGGGTTGCGTCGTTGAGGGGCGCATCGATCAGGTCGGGCAGCAGGCTGCCGTATTCGCGGCGCATCACACGCGAGCCGATGGGCGTGGTGAGGATGTTGGCGATGGACTGGGCCAGGTGGGCGTTGCCCTCGATGGCGCGGCCGGTGCGGGCGGACATGCCGATCATTGCGGCGCCCCCGTTTTGCTCGGGCCGCCCTGGACACCGCCATGCACATGGTTGACCAGGCTGATGCCGGCGGCGATCACGTCTTCGCTGACGGTGACCAGGCCGGTGATGTCCACATCGCCGAGGATGGTGACGCCGCCGGGCGCGGTGAGCTTGGCCGTGCCACCAGCAGGCAGCGTGGCGGTGAGCGCATGGGTGGCGTGGTCGTAATCGATCACAGCCCCGTCCGGATATTTCCGGCGGCGCACGGTGGCGCTGTTCGACGGCGCCGGACGTTGCTGTGAGTAGAGGCCGACCAGGGCGACGCCCAGGGCCGGTTCGCCGCTTGGCGCGACGAGGATGCACTGCTCGCCGACCGTGGGCGGGTCCCAGTCGCTGCTGCTGCCGGCGCGCAGGGCGAGCCAGGGCAGGTTCGGCACGCTGAGGCCTCCGGTGCTGACGGTGCAGCGCGCAGCCTGATGGTCCACCGCGGCGATGGTGCCGAGGCGGATCAGGTTTTCGAGGCGGCGCAGAAGGTCGGTGATATTCATGGCCCCATGCTGGCGTTCGCGCGCGCGGGGTGCATTCGCGGGGCTGTGAAGCGGCTGGCGTTACAGGGTTAGCGCACCAGGTGCTCGAGCAGGCGGTCGCGGATCAGCTCGAGATCCGCGTCGGTGAAGCCGAGCAGTTCGCGGCGGGCGTACTGCACATCCGGCGCGCCGGGCGCCGGGCGATCGCGCAGGCCATACTGGTGGATGCGGGCGATGCGCGATAGCCGGCCGGCAAAGCCGATGGCGATGGTGCTGGCGTCGCTCTGCAGGCGCAGGTAACGGGCGGTGCGCAGCTTGGCGAACATCTGCCGCTTGCGTTTGATGCGCCCGGCCTTGGCGCGTAGCTCCTGCCGGGGCTTGCGCGGGGCGAATGGGGTGCCGTCGGCGTTGCGCTGGGCAGCGATGCGCTGCTGCTGGCTGCGGCGCAGGTCGCGGGCGATCGATTGGGTGACCTTGCGGCGCTCGGCCGGCTGCAGCTGGGCGAGCAGCGCGCCGGCCCAGTCCTCGAGGGCGCGCAGGCCGTCAGCCATTGCTACGGCTTGGTTGCGGGCTGGCTATGTCGGTTCCGGTGCCGACGGTGCTTTCCCACTCAGCGAGCAGTTCTCCGTTGCCGAACAACTGCCATGGCCCGGCCGGGAAGAACTCGTCGAGCTGCGGCTCTGGCGGGTGGTCGACCTGCAGGGCGCCGTCATCCATGCGCTTGACGATCACGCGCTCGGTGAGCGGCAGGGTGATGGACAGGTCCACCTTGCTGTTGTCGAGGATGTCGGCCTCGAACTTGATGGCGTCCCTGCCCCGCTCCTGGTTCTCCATCAGCTCACGCTGGTTGACCAGCACCCAGGCGAACAGCGGGATGGCGACGGCATCCGGATGGCCGGCGAAGTCGGTGAGGATCAGGTTGAGCGTGTAGCTGTATTCGAACGACAGGCCGGGCGCGGCGGTGCTGCGCAGGCTGCCGTTGTCGATGAAGACCAGCAGGCGGTCGGGGTTGCGTTTCAGCTCAGGGATGGCAGCGAGCAGGTGGGCGCGCAGGGATTCGGGCTTGTTCATGGCTGGGTGCTGCGCGCGTTGTGGTCCACCACCAGGTCGACCTTGGCGGCGCATTCGCCCCAGGCAGCCATGAGGTAGTCGCTGTCGTCGCTCAGTTCGCCGTTACTGGCCGGCGCCGCCGGGTCCAGTGTGCAGCGCGTCACGATCGGACAGCCATTGACGGTAACCTGCGGCTCCGGTAATGGCGGGGCGCTGGTGCAGGCGGCGAGCAGCATCAGGCAGAGGCTGAGCAGCCCAAGTCGCATGGGTTGGGTCTTCACGGCGGCGTTCCTTCTTCTTGAGCTGATCGGTGGCGTAGGCCTGGCGCAGGTCGCTGAGCGTTTGCTGCAGGGCGAGCTGGTCCAGACGCTGGGTGGCGAGCTCGCCGGTGAGGCGGGTGATGGTGGCGGCCTGGCGGGCGTTGCGCTGCTGGGCGGCTTGCAGGCGCTCGGTGGCGAGATCGGCCTGCGCCTGGGCGGCTTCGATGCGCTGCTGCTGCATCCAGATCAGTAGGCAGAGCGCGGCAACCAGGGCGAGGCCGTAGAGGAGCTGGCGGGCGGTGGTCATGCTGCCCGCTCCTGCTCGCCGGCGAACTGGGCATAGGCCCGGGCCAGCTTCACGTCGTAGAGGTTGCGGGCGTAGTTCGGGCCGTTGTAGCGGCGCGCGAACTCGGCCCACTTCTTACCCTTGAGCGCCTTGTGCAGCGCGGTGTCGGTTTCTACGAATGACACGAACGCGTCGAGCTGCGCGGCCTCGCTGAGCGCCATGGTGTCGGCGAAGTGCTGGGCGTCGTGGTAGCCGAGGCGCTGCCAGTGGTAGCCCATGATCTGGAACAGGCCCCAACTGGCGGATTCCAGCGCGGCGACAGCATGAATCTGCTGCGCCTGGGCAAGGCGTTGATGCTCGGCGGTGCCGCCGACGTAGCCGCCGGCCTTGCGGTTGACCAGGGCGGGATGCTTGGCGGCCAGTGCATCGGCCTCCGCTTCGCTCAGCCCATTGGCCTGCAGGCGGGCGTGCATGACGTGGCGTTCGAAGAGGATCACCGGGCGGCCGTTGCTGGCAAAGCCCTCTCCCCTGCTTTCCACCTGGTTGACGGCCATGACGCTGGCCAGCGGCACGCCGAGGCGGTCGGCGGCCTGCTGCAGATCCTGCCGCTTGAGCAGCTTGGAGGTGTCGCGGCCGGCGAGCGCGGACAGGGTTTTCGGGCCGGCGATGCCATCGTCCACCAGGCCGGCGCGGCGCTGAAAGGCAACAACGGCGCGCTCGGTCTGCTCGCCGAAGTCGCCGTCCACGGCTACAGCGAAGCCGGCCAGCGTGAGCGCGGCCTGCAGGTTGCGCACGGCGAGGCCGCGCGAGCCGATGATCAGTAGTTCGCTCATACGCTTTCCACCTTACGCTCGAACAGGCGCTTGGCACCGGCGCGAACGCCCTCAGCGCCGATCAGGCCGATGATGCCGCCGAAGAACGGGGCGTATTCCTGCGGAATGCCAAACAGCGCCAGACCATTGCTGGCAGCCAGGGTGATCAGGCCGCAGACGACTGACTCGATGGCGATGCGGCGCAGCGAGCCGCCGCCGAGCATCAGCCGCGAGCCGGCGATGGCAGCGGACAGGCCTGCCGCATACAGGATCGGATAATTCTCCTGGAGCCACGTGGCGAGCCAGGCCATTTCGGGACGGTCATGCATGCGTTTCATCCTTCAATCCCACAAATTCACCACTTGGCGTTGTTCAGCGCGCACGGCCTGTTCGGGCAGCTCAACCATGGTGCCGTGCGGGATGACCGGGCCGAGGTCGGCCAGGCCGGGGTTGGCGTCGAGCACCTGCTCGACCACGCCGGCGGTGCGCCCGTAGTGCCGCCAGCAGATCGCGTCGACGGTGTCGCCCTGCTGGGCGCGCAGGCTGGCCATCAGATGAGTTCCACGGTGGTGTGGGTGATGCCGAGGATGTTGCGGATGGCCCAGCGGGCATCGCGGCGGTATTCGTCGGCGGTCGGGGTCAGGGCCTCGGCGCGCTCGGCACCGTCACCGGTGGCGCTGTAATCGCGCATGCGCTCGGCCAGCTCGGCGCCTGCGCTGCAGTAGATGGCGCGGCGGTAGAGGTGCAGCAGCTGGCTTTCGCCCTGGATCTCATCTGCCGGCACATCGGCCAGGCTGGCGTTGCCGGCAGCGAGCTGCTGGGCCTTCCAGGATTTCAGTTCGCGGTTGATCTCAATCACCGCGTTGACGGCTGCGACCTCGAGGCGGGCATCGGTGACGCTGCCGTCGAGGCGCAGGGATTCGCGCAAGTGCTGGCCGTCCAGATCCGGAAACCAGCCGTCATTGGTGATGGGGTGCGCCTCTTGGCTGCCCCCTGTTCCGGTGAATGCGCTCATAAATTCTGCCCTGGTTCGGCGGTGGTCGGGGCGTCACGACAAGGCAAGGAGAAAACCTGTCGATCAGCCCCGAGCCGCCGAGTGCGTGGGGGACGCTCAGTTAGCGGGTGGCTCGCCGGTACCGGTGTCGGTGCTCGGTGCGCCCTCTTCGCTCGGCTGGCTTTCGTCTTGCTCGGACGTCGGTTGGTCGGGCTCAGTTGGCTCGCCGGTACCGGTGTCGGCTGGCTTGCTTTCCGCGTGTTTCTTGAGGAGGCGCTCGACGCGCTCCAGATCCTTTTTGCCGCCGCAGTTGCTGTGCAGGTCGATGGCGCGGGCCAGGTACTTCCGCGCGATGTCGAGCCAAGCGCGTGCGGCATCCGCTTCTACGCCATCCTCTTCGGCGAGCTGCAGGTTGGTGCGCCCTATCGCCAGGTAAAGCTTGGCGCGGGCCTGGTCCGGCATGTCTCGTTCGTCGGTGAGCGAAGCCGCGCGCAGCAGCAGGGACAGGTCAAACGTGCCACCAGCTTTCTGAGTTTTCAGAGCATCGTTGGCGATCTCTTCAGCCAGCAGGCAACCGGTGGTGCGAGCGAAGCGGTCCGGCATCTTGAGGTTGTGCTCGATCACATAGGCCCCGATAGACAGCGCGGCGGCAAACTCGCCGGCATCGATGCACCAGACCATCAGCGTGGTGAGCACATCGTCCTGGGCGCCTTTACCGGCGGCCAGCACGCCTTCGATGTAGGGCTGATAGGCCGGGATGAGCAAACGCTTGAGCTCAGCCTTGCCCTGCTCCGACTGCACCTGCTTGAGGCGCAGCCGGTCCTGGTTGAGTTGCAGCAGCTGCTGTTCGTAGGCGGTGGCGCCGGCCATGGACATGGCCGGGGCTACCTCAGCTGCCTGCAGAGCTGCGCGTTTGCGCAGCTGGTTGCGTTGGGCTGGGCTGAGCATGGCTTACACGGCCTCGATGTTTTCGACCAGGGCGACCAGACCGAAGTCCTCGATCACGTAGGCATCGTTGCTCGACTGGTAGTCGGCGATGCGGTCGTATTCCGGTTCGTCCTTCACATGGCGGCGGCGTGCGCCTTCCTGGAAGTAGATGGAGAGGTTGCTCAGGGTGGTGACCAGCACAGTACCGGCCGGGAAGAACGGCGCGTCGACGATCGGCAGGCCACCGAGGCGGGCCTTGGTGACGATCTGGTCGGCGGCGTTCTCTTCCTGGTTGGAAGCGGCACCCTTCTCGACTGCGGCGAGGAGCTTGTCGTGCAGCAGATCGCGGGAAACCATGACCACCAGGTTGGGGTGGCTACGGTGCCATGGGTCGAGCATCTGCAGGGCGTCGAACACCACGCCGTCGAGGGTCTTGTAGTCGCCAGTGGCGCCCACGGTGACCTTGCCGGATGCGTCGACGACTTCGTCGAGCACACGGTCAGCCGCGCCGGTGCGGATCTTCTGCAGCCAGCCAATGTTGACGTCCTGCAGCAGCTGGTTAGTGGCAAGGTCCGACACGGCAGCGGCACTGGTGCCGTTGAAACCGATCATGATGCGATCCAGTGCCTGGCGCTCGGTGATGGAGCTGGACAGGCGCACCTGAAAGTCCGGGAACTTGGCCCAGGCGTCGATGAGGGCGTAGGGAAACGCGCTGTCGAAGTTGGTCTGTTTGCAGACATAGCTGTCTTTGGTCAGCGCGCTGCGGTCGGCCGGGTTGCGACGGTTGCCGCCTGCGGTGTTGGTGCGGCTGGCAATCGGGCCGTTGACGCCCAACAACAGGGATTCACCCTCTTGCTGCTCAACGCCGATGATGTTGATGCTTTTGAGCAGGCCGCTGGCCTCCTGGATGGCGGTTTCCAGCTTCTGCTGCACGGTCGGGGTGACGTTGAATTTCTCGGTGGCGTTGTCCACGCCGTTGAGCTTGGCCACCTGCTGCAGGTAGCCGTTGAACAGTTTGCGGGTTTCGTTACGCATGGGGTGCTCCGGCGTCGGTCAGTATTGGGTGAGGACTTGCTGGCTGTTGCCGGGAACCGGCGGGCGCTGCTGTTGGTTGTGGTCCTGGGTCTGGCCGAGCTTGGTGGTCAGATCCGCCACGGTTTCCTCGAGCTTGGTGACCTTCTCGCCCAGCGCGGTGGACTCGGTGCGGAACGCATCCAGGCTGGTCTGCTGCTTTTCGGCGAAATCGACCAGGGAGGTGACGGCTTCGCCCAGCTCGCTGAACTGGCCCTCGGTTTCCTTGCCCTTGGTGAACAGCGCCTTGACGCGGGCGGCCAGGTCCTTGAAGGCGCCGGGCTGGTCGGTGACTTCTTCGAACTCCAGCTCAGCCGGCTCGGCGGCGGTGAAAAGGTTGTCCTTGTCCTGCTTACGGCTGGTCAGGGTGCCGTGCTGGGCGCTGAACTCCAGGGCCTCGGTGCCCAGGCTCGCGGGGGAGTCGGTGAGCGCGAGGCCGACCAGGTAGGCCTTGCCGGTGTCGGCGAACTTGGGCTGGATCTCCATGGAGGAGTAGATCTTCTGGCCCTTCTTGTTCAACGCCAGCAGGGCGTCGTTCGGCTCGAGCTGGGCGAACAGCGCGTACTTGGTTTCGCCGTTGAGTTGGATTTCTTCACCCTTCAGTGCAACCACGTCGCCGTAGGCGCCGAACTGCGAATCCGGGGACAGGCCCTTGATGTGCTCGATGTTGATGCGGGCGCCGTAGGTGTCGCGGTTGTAGCTGGCGGCCATTTCCTCCAGCCAGCTGCGCTCGATCTTGCGACCATCAGTGGTCGCGCCTTCTACGCCGATGCGGAACATCTTGGAGCGGAATTTTTTGCTGTTGCCGGCCATGCGGGCTGTCCTCGACTGTTGGCTGCTGGGCAGGTAGTGAGGGCATGGTCGGCAGCCGGCGAACTGCGGGCAATTCGCGCACCCTGTACTGGCTGGACGTACAGGGCGCCGGAGTAACGGCTCGCGCGCGTGAGCGGCAGCATCGGCGCCATGAATGCACCCGCCGAACTCCCCGCTCAACGCGACAACCGCCGCCAGGCCAAGTTTTTGTACTGGACGGGTTGGCGCATCACGGATATCGCCGACTACCTGGACGAGAAGGAAAAGACCGTCCACAGCTGGAAGGCCCGGGACGAATGGGACCGGGCGGACAACGTCGAGCGCATCGGCGGCGCGCTGGAGGCCCGCTTGGTGCAGCTGATCCTGAAGGACGGCAAGAGCGGCGGCGACTTCAAGGAAATTGACCTGCTGCACCGCCAGCTGGAGCGGCAGGCACGAATCGAGCGATTCAAGGGCGGTGGCACTGAGGCGGAGCTCAACCCGAACCTGGACAAGCGCAACGCCGGGCCGAAGAAGGCGCCGAAGCGCAACGAGTTCGCCGAGGAGCACGTCGAGCAGCTCGAGGAGGCGTTCCGCGATGGGTGCTTCGGTTACCAGCTGGACTGGTACCGGGCGGGCAATCAGCGGACGCGGGCGATTCTGAAGAGCCGGCAGATCGGTGCGACGTTCTACTTCGCCCGGGAGGCGCTGCTCGATGCGCTGGTGACGGGGCGCAATCAGATCTTCCTGTCTGCGTCGAAGAATCAGGCGCACATCTTCAAGGCGTACATCCAGGCGTTCGCCCGCGAGGTGTGCCAGGTGGAGCTGACCGGCGACCCGATCATTCTGAGCAACGGCGCGGAGCTGCACTTCCTCGGTACCAACGCGCGGACGGCGCAGGGCTATCACGGCAATTTCTACTTCGACGAATTCTTCTGGACGTTCAAGTTCAACGAGCTGAACAAGGTCGCCAGCGGCATGGCGATGCAGAAGCAATACCGCCGCACCTACTTTTCGACGCCCTCCTCTATGGCGCATGAGGCCTATTCGTTCTGGACGGGTGAGCGCTTCAACAAGGGCAAGCCGGCGGCGCAGCGGATCAGCATCGATGTTTCGCATGACGCCCTGCAGCAGGGGCGGCTGTGCGAGGACCGGCTCTGGCGGCAGATTGTGACCATCCTGGATGCCGAGCAGCGCGGCTGCGATCTGTTCGACATCGAGGAGCTGCGCTTGGAGTACAGCGCCGAGGCCTACGCGAACCTGCTGATGTGCCAGTTCGTCGACGACGGGGCCTCGATCTTTCCGCTGGCGGTGCTGCAGCCGTGCATGGTGGATAGCTGGATCGAGTGGAACGAGGACTACAAGCCGTTCGCCGATCGGCCGTTTGGCGATCGCCAGGTGTGGGTGGGCTATGACCCGGCCGAGACCGGCGATAGCGCTGGCCTGATCGTGGCGGCGCCGCCGCTGGTACCGGGCGGGAAGTTCCGCGTGCTCGAGCGCCATCAGTTCCGCGGGATGGACTTCGCCGCCCAGGCCGAAGCGATCCGCCGGGTGACGCTGCGCTATTGGGTGACGTACATCGGCATCGACATGACGGGCATGGGCTCGGGCGTGGCGCAGCTGGTGAAGCAATTCTTCCCGAACCTGACCACCTTCAGCTACTCGCCGGAGGTGAAGACACGCTTGGTGCTGAAGGCCTACGACGTGATTCACAAGGGCCGGCTCGAATTCGACGCCGGCTGGACGGACCTTGCCTCCTCGCTGATGGCGATCCGCAAAACCACCACGGCCAGCGGCCGGCAGATGACCTACACCGCAGGCCGCAACGAAGAGACCGGCCACGCGGATCTGGCCTGGGCGCTGTTCCATGCCCTGCACAACGAGCCCCTCGAGGGCATGACCGCCCAGAACACCAGCTTCATGGAGATTTACTGATGACTACCGACATTGCCGCCGCCCCTGCTCCCGGTATCGAGGCTTTCACTTTCGGCGACCCGATGCCGGTGCTCGACGGGCGCGAGCTGCTGGACTATCTGGAATGCTGGCTCAACGGCCGCTGGTACGAGCCGCCGCTGTCGCTGGATGGGCTGGCGAAGTCGACCAGGGCGAGCGTGTTCCTGCAGAGCGGGCTCAACTTCAAGCGCAACATGTTGGAGCGCACCTTTATCCCGCATCGCCTGCTGAGCCGGCAGGCATTCGGCCAGTTCGCCCTGGATTGGTTGTGGTGTGGCAATGCGTACCTGGAGCGTCGGCAGAACATGCTCGGCCAGCCGCTGAGCCTGCAGCCGACGCTGGCGAAGTACATGCGCCGCGGTGCCGACTTGGAAACCTATTACCAGGTGCGCGGCTGGCGCGATGAGCATGAATTCAAGGCCGGGACGATCTGCCATCTGCGCGAGGCGGATATCAACCAGGAGGTGTACGGGTTGCCGGAGTGGTTGTCGGCGCTGCAATCGGCGCTGCTGAATGAGTCGGCCACCCTCTTCCGCCGGCGGTACTACCAGAACGGCTCGCACGCCGGCTTCATCATGTACATGACCGACGCGGCGCAGAAGGAAGAAGACGTCGATGCCTTGCGCACCGCGCTGAAATCAGCCAAGGGGCCGGGCAACTTCCGCAACCTGTTCATGTACGCACCGGGCGGCAAGAAGGACGGCATCCAGCTGCTGCCGGTGAGCGAGGTGGCAGCGAAGGATGAGTTCGGATCGATCAAGAACATCAGCCGCGACGATCTGCTGGCCGCGCTCCGGATCCCGCCCCAGCTGATGGGCATCGTGCCGCAGAACGCGGGGGGCTTTGGCTCGCTGCGCGAGGCCGCTGAGGTGTGGGCGGTCAACGAGCTGGAGCCGATCCAGGCAAGGCTGGCTCAGGTGAATGAGTGGGTTGGGGAGGAGGTAGTGCGGTTCAGGGAGTTTGAGTTGCCGGCAAAGAACTGATCACCGCCCCGATGCACCCAAGCCGCCCCTCGAGGCGGCTTTTTTGTGGCCTGAATCTAGCCGGCGCATTCCTGCCGACGCTGCAGGAGCGATGGCCTAAGCGCTGCGATATCGAGCTCGATCAGATTGATCAGCCCCGCCAGCTGCGACTTGGTGACCGATATCCCGCAAGGCAGGCCTGTGAGTACGAGCGACTCCCCGGTTTGCTCGTCCATCAACATGCAATGGATGGTCTGAGGGGAATCCATAGCGGCCGTGAACAGCAACGGCCTGAAGTGTTCCTGCGCGAGGGCGAACGCCTCGGGCTGTCTAATCCGCATCATCGGACAATTCCTTTTGTCTGAGCCGGCAATTGTAGCAGGCGGCTATGGGCTGTCCTGACCCAAGGGTGCCAACTCCCTCACGTTTCGATCAGCGGCGGCCGACCTAGCCAGATCATCACCCGGCGCGCGCCGTTGTCCCCCCACCACACCTGCGGGCTAAACCTATGGCATTTTCCGCACCCCTGCAGCATGGCCGAGAGCGGCACAGGCTGCGCGCTGGAGAGGCGTTTCAGGCGACCGGCAACCCTGCGAATCCCTGCGCGCCAAGCCTCTTCCTGCAGCGTCTACGGGGCTAACAGAACCCACCGATTTCAGAGGAGAATTCGGAAATGGGTAATTTTGGTCAGGCGCTTCAAGAATGCGGCTTTAGGGCCCGTATTTGCTGGGCTCGCCCGCTTACCTTCAAAGGTAATTTCGGGTAAGGCAAAAGGTAATTTTTCTATAAGTGCTTGATTTTAAAGGACTGGAGTTTTCTGCAACATGACCATCTGATTAGGTAAGTTCATTACCTCTGAATTACCAAAAAATTACCTTTAAGAACCAATCCTAAGTGACTGACAGAAAAGGCTTTCCGGCGCCCCTCAAAAGGAAATTACCAAAATTACCCGTTTTCGATGGGTCAAGATAAAACGCGGCGATGTGCGTTGGCGGGCGTCTCGCCTTGCCGCGCGCATTTAAGTGATGGGACCAAACTGGGACCATTTCCCCTCAGTTTTCCGGACCCCAGAAACGCTGAAGGCCCCGGAATACGGGGCCTTCAGGTTTTCAGATGGCGGAAGCGCAGAGATTCGAACTCTGGGAAGGGTCTCCCCTTCGGCGGTTTTCAAGACCGCTGCCTTCAACCACTCGGCCACACTTCCGGATAAAGCGGGCGCAATAGTACCGGATAGAAATACACTGTCAAACACTGATGCTAGGCAGCTGGACTGCCTCTGTTATGATCCGGGACAAATCGTCCCAGGCTTGATTTCATCCAAGGAGTGTCGCCATGCACGAACACGAATACGCGCTTAGCCACACGCAGGTCGAACAGCGTGAGGTCAGCAAGGTCCTGCGCAACACCTACGGGCTGCTGGCCATGACGCTCGCGTTCAGCGGCCTGGTGGCATACCTGTCCATGCAGGCCAACGCCGCCTACCCGAATATCTTCGTGGTGCTGATCGGCTTCTACGGCCTGTTCTTCCTTACCGCCAAACTGCGCAACTCGGTATGGGGCCTGGTGTCCACCTTCGCCCTGACCGGCTTCATGGGCTATACGCTCGGCCCGATCCTCAACATGTACCTGGGGTTGGCCAACGGTGGTGAGCTGATCAGCTCGGCGCTGTCGATGACCGCACTGGTGTTCTTCGGGCTGTCGGCCTACGTGCTGATCACCCGCAAGGACATGAGCTTTCTCAGCGGCTTCATCACTGCCGGTTTCTTCGTGCTGATCGGTGCGATGCTGGCGGGCTTCTTCTTCCAGATCACCGGGCTGCAGCTGGCGATCAGCGCAGGTTTCGTGCTGTTCTCCTCGGCCTGCATCCTGTTCCAGACCAGCGCGATCATCCATGGTGGCGAGCGCAACTACATCATGGCCACCATCGGCCTGTTCGTTTCGCTGTACAACCTGTTCATCAGCCTCCTGCAGCTGCTGGGCATCTTCGGCGGCGACGACTGATTCAGCGCTGAACCTGCCCGCCTCGGCGAGCAATCCGACACCCTGCGAAGGCAACGCTTTCGCAGGGTGTTTTCGTTTGGGCGGTCAATCCGTCGCGTTTCAGCCGGCGCGCGAGGCCTGAGCCTCGGGCGAGGCATCCTCGAAGCGGTCTACCTGTCGCAGGCTTCTGAAGCCGAGCATCCAGCCGCCGGTCACCGCCAGCGTGCAGAAGCTGCCCAGCAGTGCCGCCGGTACCGCACCGAGCCAGGCGGCACTGGTGCCGGCGCGGAACTCACCGAGCTCGTTGGACGAACCGATGAACAGCATGTTCACGGCATTGACGCGTCCACGCATGGCGTCAGGCGTGGAGAACTGGATCAGCGACGAGCGGATGTACATGCTCACCATGTCCGCACCTCCGGCGACGAACAACGCGGCGAACGACAGCCAGAACAGGCTGGACAGCGCGAAGACCATGTTGGCGAGACCGAACACCGCCACGGCAATGAACATGGTCATGCCGACATGGCGGTTGAACGGCCGCGTGCTCAGGTAGAAGCCCACCATCACCTCGCCCAACGCCATGGCGCTGCGCAGTGCACCAAGGCCGGTCGGGCCGACTTCCAGCACCTCCTGGGCGTAGATCGGCAACAGCGCGACCACGCCGCCGAGCAGCACGGCAAACAGGTCCAGCGAGATGGTGCCGAGGATGATCGGCCGCGAGCGAATGAAGCGGATGCCTGCGGTGAAGCGCTGCCATGCGGTAGCCTCCAGCGCCCGCATGGCCTCGCCGTAGCGCACCGGTACCCGTTGCAACAGCACGATTGCCGCGAGGAAGAACAGCAGGCAAGCCGCATAGGTCAGCCCACCGCCACCCATTGCGTAGAGGCCTCCGCCGAACACCGGGCCGGCGATAGTGGAGCCGCGCACGATCATGCTGTTGGCGGCGATGGCTGCAGCCAGGCGCTCGCGCGGCACGATCTGCGGCAACAGGCTGGACAACGCCGGTCCGGTGAAAGCACGGGCACAGCCGTAGAACACCAACACGATATAGAAGCTGAGCACCGCCCCGCCGCTCAGCGAGAGCCACAGCAGAGCCGCCGCGCAGATTGCCTCGAGCGCCCAGCTCAGGGCGAGGATGCGCTTGCGATCGTAGCGATCGATCAGGTCGCCGGCAGGCATCAGCAGCAGGAACATCGGGACGAACTGCGCCAGGCCGACATAGGCCAGCGACAGCGGATCGCGAGTCATGTCGTACACCTGCCAGGCCACCACGACGGCGAGGATCTGCACGGCGAACATGGCCAGCACGCGACTGATCAGAAATGGCACAAAGCCAGGCTGACGGTAGACGGAATCAGGCAAAGCGGAAGCGTCGGCAACAGACATGGGATATCCAGACAGCCAGGCCCGGTACCGGGCAGAAAGCCGGCCAATCTACCGGAGGGGCGAAGACCCGAGCAATGCTGGCCCGCCCGACCGCCCCTCCCCGCCCGCTCGCAGACTCGGGCATTCTCGCGGCACCGTCGTCGACGGACGAGCACCGGAATGGCCGACGACGGATTCTTCATACGCCCGGCTGGCGTATCATGTCGGCTGTTTCGCAATGGTGCCCCGATGAAATTCGTAATCGCCCTGTTCGCCCCGCCCCACTCACCGGCCACGCGTCGCGCGCTGCGCTTCGCCGAAGCCACGCTGGCTGGCGGCCACGAGATCAGTCGCCTGTTTTTCTACCAGGACGGCGTACACAGCGCCTCGGCGAACATCGTCGCGGCCCAGGACGAACTGGATGTCGCGGCGCAATGGAGCCGCTTCGTCACCGCCAACCAACTGGATGGCGTGGTCTGCATCGCGGCCGGCTTGCGTCGCGGTGTGCTGGATGCCGGCGAAGCGCAGCGCTATCGGCGACCCGCGGCAAACCTCGCCGCCGGCTGGGAGCTGTCCGGGCTGGGCCAACTGCACGAGGCGGCACAGCAAGCCGATCGCCTCGTCTGCTTCGGAGGTCACTGATGGCGCGCTCCCTGCTCATCATCAGCCGCCAGGCGCCCTGGTCCGGCCCATCCGCCCGCGAAGCGCTGGACATCGTGCTGGCTGGCGGCGCCTTCGAGCTACCGCTGGGGCTGCTGTTTCTCGACGATGGCGTATTCCAGCTCGCCCCCGCGCAGCTGGCGGCATCCGTCGAACAGAAGGATCTGACCGCGAATCTGCAGGCACTGCCGCTGTTCGGTATCGATGCCCTGTTCGCTGCGCGACGCAGCCTCAGCGAGCGCCAGCTCGCAGAATCGACGCTGGCGCTGCCGGTCGAGGTCCTCGACGATGCAGACCTGCGCGCCCTGATCAACCGCTACGACCACGTGATCACCCTCTGATGGCTACTCTGCACCTGCTTTCTCATTCGCCGTTCAGCGACAGCCGCTTCGCCAGTTGCCTGCAGCTGCTGGGCGACGCCGACGCCCTGCTGTTGACCGGTGACACCACCTACGCGCTACAGCCCGGCAGCCAACCGTGCCTGGCGCTGCACCAGCTTCCCGAGCAGGTCGCGCTGTTCGCCCTGCAAGAGGACGTTCAGGCACGCTCGATCACCGTCGTGCCGCCGCGCGTCCAGCTGCTGGACTATCCCGGCTTCGTCGAGCTGACCTGTCGCTATCCGCGGGTCAACAGCTGGCTATGAGCCTGATCGTCGAAGGGCGCGAGATCGCGCTGGACCAGGACGGTTTTCTCGTCGATCTGGCGGACTGGAGCGAAGCCGTGGCCGAGGCCCTGGCGGCGCGGGAGGAGCTGGCCCTCGAAGCCGAGCACTGGGAGATCATTCATCTGCTGCGCGCCTTCTATGCCGAGTTCCAGCTCTCCCCGGCGACGCGACCGCTGATCAAGTATGCCGCGCTCAAACTCGGCGCGGAAAAAGGCCACAGCCTGCACCTCAACCGTCTGTTCAAGGGCACCCCAGCCAAACTGGCCGCCAAGCTGGCGGGGCTGCCGAAACCGAGCAATTGCCTATGATCCTCGAGACTCCTGCCGAACACCCCTTCGCCGTGTATGTGCGCATCCTCGGCAAGGGCAAACGTGGCGCCCGCGACCTGACGCGTGAAGAAGCCCGCGAAGCCATGGGCATGCTGCTCGACGGCAAGGTCGAGGAGGCCCAGCTCGGCGCCTTCCTCATGCTGTTGCGGCACAAGGAAGAAAGCGCCGAAGAGCTGGCCGGATTCGCCGAAGCGGTACGCGAGCGGGTGCAAGCGCCGAAGACGGCTGTCGACCTGGACTGGCCAAGCTACGCTGGCAAGAAACGCCACCTGCCCTGGTACCTGCTCGCAGCCAGGTGCCTGGCAGCAAACGGCGTGCGCATTGTCATGCACGGCGGCGGCGCCCACACCGCCGGGCGCATCTATACCGAACAGCAGCTGCAACTGCTCGGTATCCGCCGCTGCGACGACTGGGCCGAGGTCGGTGCTGCGCTGGATGAGAACCGCCTTGCCTTCATTCCACTGGGTGCCTGGATGCCGGTGCTGCAACGCATGATCGACATGCGCAACCTGCTCGGCCTGCGCTCGCCAATCCACTCGCTGGCGCGCCTGCTCAACCCGCTGGGTGCGCGTTGCGGGCTGCAGAGCATCTTCCATCCCGGCTATCAGGACACCCATCGCCAGGCCAGCACCCTGCTCGGCGACCACGCCATCGTCATCAAGGGCGAAGGCGGCGAGGTCGAGATGAATCCGGACAATATTTCCCACCTCTACGGCACCACTGGCGGGCTGCCCTGGGATGAAGAATGGCCGGCATTGTCCGAGCGCCGCCATGTGAAACCGGCCCAGCTGGACCCTCGGCATCTGCTGGCGGTCTGGGAAGGTCGGGAAGAAGATGCCTACGGCGAACTCGCCGTGATCGCCACCATGGCCCTGGCCCTGCGCGGCCTTGGCGCCCCGCGGGACGCGGCTTTCGAGCAGGCGCGTGACTACTGGCAGAGCCGCCACTCATCGATTTAAGCGATAGGATTAAGCGGCCGTTCGGTCACATCGATCGAACGATGCTTCCTAGACTGCCCTCCTATTCCGTAACAGGAGGGCATCATGGGATTACTGATCGATGGCCAGTGGCATGACCGCTGGTATGCAAACCGCGACGGAAGATTCGAGCGCGAACAATCCAAGCGCCATGACTGGATCACGCCGGACGGTTCACCGGGCCCCAAGGGCAAGACCGGCTATCCGGCCGAAGCCGGTCGTTATCACCTATACGTGTCACTTGCCTGCCCCTGGGCTCACCGCACGCTGATCTACCGCAAGCTCAAGGAGCTGGAATCGCTCATCGACGTTTCGGTGGTCAGCTGGCTGATGGCCGAGAACGGCTGGACCTTCGACAAGGCCACCGGCTCCAGCGGCGACGCGCTGGACGATCTGGAATTTCTGCACCAGCGCTACACCCGCGACGATTCGGACTATTCCGGCCGCGTCACCGTGCCGGTGCTGTGGGACCGCGAGCGCCAGTGCATCGTCAACAACGAGTCCGCCGAGATCATCCGCATCCTCAATACCGCCTTCGATGGCATCACCGGCTCGCGGCTGGATTTCTATCCGGAGCCGCTACGCGGCGAGATCGATGCGCTCAACGCACGGATCTATCCGGCGATCAACAACGGGGTCTACCGCGCCGGGTTCGCCACCACCCAGGACGCCTACGAGGAAGCCTTCGACGAGCTGTTTCGCGAACTCGACTGGGTGGAGCGGCGACTGGGCAAGCAGCGCTACCTGACCGGCGAGTACCTGACCGAGGCCGATTGGCGCCTGTTCACCACTGCCATTCGCTTCGATGCGGTGTATCACGGGCATTTCAAGTGCAACCTGCGCCGCATCGAGGACTATCCGAACCTGTCGAACTGGCTGCGCGAGCTGTACCAGTGGCCGGGAATCGCCGAGACCGTGGACTTCACCCACATCAAGCACCACTACTACGCCAGCCATCGGCAGATCAACGGCACTGGAATCGTCCCCAAGGGCCCCGCGCTGGGCCTGGAGCGCACGCATGACCGCGAGCGGCTGCCGGGGCGTGGAATCTGGACGCGGCCGCAGCGCTGACCACTCCAGCCGCGAAGGCAGCGCAGGCCTCTAGCCCGCGCTGCCGTGCTCGAGCATATGGCACATGGCAGTCTTCAGTTTCATCGGCCGCACCGGCTTGTGCATCAGCATATGGCCGAGCTCACGGACCTGCTGCTTGAGCTCGTTGCTGTAGTTGGCGGTGATCATCAAGGCCGGGAGCGGGCTGGCGCGCCGCGCATTGACGGTGGCCACCACATCGATGCCGGTGTGGCCGTTGTCCAGGTGGTAGTCGGCGATCATCAGATCGGCCTCGGCGTGGAAGTTGTCCACCTGCCGCGCCAGGTCTTCTTCGGACAGTGCCGTGATCACCTTGCAGCCCCAGCCTTCGAGCAACGTACGCATGCCGGCGCAGATCGCCGTGTCGTTGTCCAGCACCCACACCCGAGCGCCCTGTAGTCGCTGCAGGACCAGTTCGGTGGTGCTCGGCTCCGGCCGCGCCTTGGGCGCGCGTTTGGCCAGCGGCACGTCGATGGCGAAGCAGGAACCGCGACCCGGATGCGAGCTGACCCGGATGCGATGGCCGAGCATGCGGGCGATCTTGTCGACGATGGCCAGACCCAGACCGAGGCCGCGATCCTGATTCGGTCGCACGCCCTCGCCGCGCTTGAACTCCTGAAAGATTTCCTCGAGCTTGTCCGCGGGGATGCCCACGCCGGTATCCCAGACCTCGATGGACAGGCTCTGCCGACGCCGGCGGCAGCCCAGAAGCACGCGTCCCTTGGGCGTGTAGCGAATGGCGTTGGTCAGCAGGTTACGCAGGATGCGCGCCAGCAACTGGATATCGCTGCGCACGAGCGCCGAGCAAGGAATGAAGTCCAGCTGCAACTGTTCGGCACCGGCAATCTGGCGAAACTCCATGGCGAGATTTTCAAGCAGCTCGCTGACGGCGAACGGCGCAATATCCGGTTTGATCACGCCGGCATCCAGCTTGGAAATATCGACCAGTGTGCCGAGCAGGTTCTCCACGTCCTCCAGTGAATTGCTGATACTGCGGATCAGCCCGCCGCTGGACGCGCCGGGCTGCTCCAGCAGAGCGCTGGTGAACAGCCGCGCGGCATTGAGCGGCTGCAGCAGGTCGTGGCTGACCGCCGCGAGGAACTTGGTCTTCGACAGGTTGGCCAATTCAGCTTCGCGCTTGGCTTCGCGCAACCGCGCCTCGGCATGGCTGCGTTCGTCGATCTCGCGCAATAGCTGGTCGTTGAGGCTGGTGAGTTCGGCGGTGCGCTCGCGAACCCGCTGTTCGAGGTTCTGGTAGGCCTGATGCAGCGCCTCGGCGGTGCGCCGGCGGTCGGTGATGTCCTGGATCAGCACGAAGATACCGGCTACTTCGCCGTTGGCCTGCCGGTTCGGCACATAGGATCGCAGCATGTAGCGCTGCTGGCCGGCATGGTTGCGCTCGGCCATCTCGAAGCTGACGCTTTCGCCGGACAGCGCGCGATCGATATAGGGCTCCAGTTGCCGCCAGTGCTCGCCGCTGTGCACCTCGCGCAGGGACTGGCCGAGCATGCCGTCGCTGGGCCAGCGGTACCACTCCTCGTAGACCTTGTTGGTGAACTCGTAGGTGAGATCGGCCGACACGTAGGCGATCAGCGCCGGCACATGGTCGGTGATCAGGCGGATCCAGCGCTCGCTCTCGCGCAGCGCCTCGGCATGACGGTAGCGCTCGGTGATATCGGTAAAGGTATTGACGAAACCGCCGGTGGGCAGTGGGTGCGTACGAATCTCCAGTACCCGACCGTCGAACAGACGCTGTTCCAGTTCGCGAATCGGCCGGCCGCGGGCGTCACGGCTGTTGGGCGTGAGCAGGGTCAGCTCGCTGTCGGCCATGACTTCCTCGAACGGTCGATGCGCCTCGATAGGCGCCAGCCCGCAGAGCTCGAGGAAGCGTCGGTTCCACAGCTCCAGCGCGCCTTCGGCGCTGACCATCGCCACGCCCTGGGACAGGTTGTCCACCGCCCGCTGCAGCAGCCGCGACTTCTGCGCCAGCGCTTGCTCGCGGCGCATGGTCTCGCTGACCTTCACCTCGGTGATATCGGTGTAGAGAATCACCAGCCCGCCTTCGCGGGTCGGCCGCTCGCTGACCTGCACCCAGCGACCGTTGTTCAGCCGGTATACCGTGGGTTCGTCGCCCTTGCCACGGTGCTCCTCCACGATGAGGCCGGTGCTTTCGGCCATGCGCCGCACCTCGGCCAGGCGCGTGCCGGCATTGATGCGCGCGCGGGTGCGTGTCCAAAGCGATTTGAAGCGGCGGTTGAACAGCACGATGCGCTGATCGCGGTCGAACAGCACGAAGGCATCGGAGATGCTCTCGATGGCGTCCACCAGATGCTGGTGAGCGGTTTCCGCGCGCAAGCGCGCATCGCTGAGCAGCTGGTTGCTGCCCTTGAGTTCAGCCATCGCCTGATTCAGGGCATCGGTGCGCTCGCGCACCTGCTCGGCCAGTTCCACCGAGTGCTGGAAGGCCGCGTAGGAGGCATCGCGGCCGGCACCGCTGGATTCCACGCGCTCGATCAATGCCGCATTGATGCGCTTGAGCTTGTGGTTCTCCCGTTCGAGTTCGGCCTGCCGCGCCAGCAGCTCAGCGACTCGCCCGTCCTCCCGGTCGGCCAATGGCGACACCGGTGAAGGTCTGGTTGATGTGCATGCCATTGAACTGCTCTCCGTAGGTGTTGAAGCCGATCACCTGCTGGCGTCGGAGAAAGGCCGATGTCTGCTCGCTGCTGCCATCGGCCTCGATTTCCAGCCGGCGCAGGAAGCAATCGCAGCCGATGGTCAGCAGCGGCGGGCCGAGGCGCTGCTCCAGTCGCTGGAACAGCGCCTCCAGGTTGGGCATCAAGGGACCGGGCTGCATGGCGGTGAGGACGATGCCGTTCTCCACCGCGCAATAGAAGGTCAGGCTTAGGTCGTCGTTGACCTTCTGGATCGAGCGCACGTAGTAGTGTTCGTTGATACGCACCGCCAGCGGGTGGGCGGCGAACAGTCGATGGTCGAGGTCACTGACAGGCACACCGACCAGCCGCGCATACTCCTCGGCGGCCGGCTCGGCGTTCAGTTCGTAGACCCGACGGCTGGTACTGTCGGCGCGGGTTACCACCAGCTTCTCCTCGCGCGGCAGGATGTGATGAGTGGTGAACACCTCGAAATCCAGCCAGGTGTTGATCAGCACCACGATTGCCGCGCCGCTGTAGAAGCGGCCGTCGTAATAGACGTAGGTGTCGCTCAGATGATTGTCGTCACCGGCCGACCCGCCGAAGTGCGGGATGCTGCCGAAGGCGGCGCTGAGGGCCGACAGCACCAGCTCCTCGCGGCTGGATAAGCCGTCGAGCAGTGTCAGCGCGAAGCTGTGATCCTTGATCGGCGCCAGCGAGTTGCTGCGACAGTCACTGCCCAGGCGCTCGACCAGCTGCTGCGCTTCGATCAGGCTGAAGCGGTCCATCTCGTCGATCAGCTCGCAGGCGATGGAAAAACTGCGGTGGTCGAAGCCGACCGCCGTCACGCAACTGCGTCCGTAACCCTGGGACGTGATCTCGCCAGCCGAGGTGCAGCCCACCAGGCGCACGCCGCCGAAGTACTGGCGCAGCGCATCACCCAGCGCGGGCAGGTCGTATTCGGCCGAGCAGAAGAACAGCACGAAGCCCAGATGCGGATGCATCAGCTGTCGGGCCAGATCCTGGGCCACCGTTTCGGCCAGCCGTGCATCGGACATCGCCGTGCGGATCACTTCGCCTTGATGTTCGGTCACGCACGCACCCCGCACAGCCTGAATCGGATGACCCCATTCTTGGGCAGGGCATATGGCACGAAAATGCTACTTGAGTACCGGAAAAGGCCTGCCTAGGTAGCATCGCGACGAAACAACGCAGGCGCTGCCTAGCGTGCGGAACCGACGCCGGCGGCGCTGATGGCGAAAAGGCCGGCCCCTGAGGGAGCCGGCCTTTGCGGTTACAGCGCAGAGCGCTGTGTTCAGGGCGTGGGGACGCTCGACGTACGCACCACTGCATCGCAACGGATGGCGCGACCTACGGTTCGGCTGCCATCCGCGCCCTGTATTCGGCTTAGAAGCTGAGTGCCGCACCCACTGCGAAGGTACGGGTTTCTTCATCCAGCGCTGCAGTGTCGCGCCCTTCGATCTCGAACTGATTCAGCTCGGCGACCAGGGTCAGGTTGTCGTTGATGCTGTGGAACAGCGCGATGCCGCGGGTTTCGTAGTCGGCTGCACTGCCCAGACCGTTGCCGTCGTCCTTGGTCTTGCCGTAGGACAGCGCCACGCGGTTCTTGCCGAAACGATAGGAGCCCTGCAGCAGGTAGCCGTCGCTGTCCACTTCACGCAGCAGCGCCTCGCCGGCATTGTTGGTGAAGAACGGGTTGATGCCCTCGGCCTGGAAGCCCGAAGCGGTCAGCGACAGGTTGCCCATCTTGGCCTGCACACCGTAACCCAGGCCCTTGGAGTCAACCTTGTCGATGCTGCTGTCGGTGTTGTCCGAGCTCTGCTGCATGCCGTTGATCCAGGTGTAGAACTGGGTACCGCCCAGTTCGAACTCGTAGGTCACCTCGGCTTCGAAACGTGGCGCTTCCTGGTAGGCCTTGTCCAGATCGGAATCGGTGTCCTCGGTGGTGTCCACAGGGTCCATGATGCCCGCGGCGATACGCAGACCATTCATCTTCGGCGAGCGGTAGGTGATCTGCGAAGTCGGGAACGGGTACGGGTAGCCGGTACCGATGTTGCCGAAGGAGACGCCGCCGCCATCGACCAGCCCCAGGGTGTCGCTGACCTGGCCGTAGCCGCTGAGCATCTCGTCGAGCAGGATGTTGGAACGACCGAACAGACCGAAGTCCTTACCGAACAGCACTTCACCCCATTGCTCGTTGGCCGCGGTGGCGTAGAACTGACGTACGTCGATGCCGGTTTCGGTACCGTTGGTATCGCTATCGTTGATGGTGACCCAGAACGAGGAGCGGCCGCCCAGCTTGAGGTCGCCGACCTGCTTGCCGAAGTTGAAGCCGATCCAGTTGGGCAGGAAGCCCATCTTCACCCGGGACTGCTTGCGATCGAACTGCTCGCCGTCCCGCTCCACGTCGCTGTGAACGTAGAAGGTGTTGAAATAACCATCGGTGGAGAAAGTGGTGTCGTTCTCGTCATAGAGCACGATCTCAGCCATGGCCGACTGGCTCACGGTCATGGCAACAGCACTGGCCAGGGCCAGTGGCAGCAGGGTTGATAAGGCTTTCTTGTTGTTGTGCATGGCGCTCTCCGCTGTATTGACGACTCGCAGTCGTGTCGGGAGCGATTATCGAAAGGCCCTCCTGGCGCACATACGCTGCGATAGCGGCGAAACGCTACTACTTTCGGCACGCAGACCGTCTTGCCCGCAAAGCATCTCCTCCCTGCGGCTGATCGACCAGGCTTAGGTCGTACACCCAAAGCAGCGCACAGCCCAGCCGTCGCGCCTGCGATGACTGGGGTTAATGCAGCGGAAAGGAGTGGGCGACGGTTACGAGGTCAGCGGCTGTGCCAGCGCGTATCCGCAGCGTCGGCATTGGCGACCACGATCCAGCCGCCATCGGCCGCCCTTAGGGCCCGCAGTTGCAGGCGTAGCGCCTCGGAGTCGAGTTGCGCCATCGCCGCGGCGACCGCAACCGGATGGCCGGCATCGCAGCCTGCCAGTAGCGCCTGCCAGTTGGCCTCGGCATGACGGCGTATATCGCTGCCACCTGGCGGCGCACCGCTGGCTTGGGAAGCGCGGGTGGGCTGGTCGTCCAGCTGACCGGCAAAGGATTCGAGGAAGGCTTCGATATGGCGGAGGAGCTCGCCGGCCGTCGCGCTGGGTGATTGCACCGCAAAGACCAGCCCGCCCTGCCCGCCGAACTGGCGGAAGCCGCAGAACACCGCATAACCGAGCTGCAATTCGCTGCGCAGGCGGCGGAAGAACGCGCCCTCCATGAGCCGCGCCAGCTGGCGCCAGGCGGCTTCGACCGCAGGGGTGCGAGACGGCAGCGGGCAGAACAGCACCAGTGCAGTCTCCGTTCCGGGGTCGCCGAAGCGGCACCAGCGATAGCGAGCGGGACTGGCCTCATCTCGCTGCACGAGCGGCGTGGCAACGCCGGGCAGCTCATCCAGCACATCATGCAGCGGGCCGCTCAGGTGCATCGGCAACCCGACTGCCAGTGCGTCCCACTGTGACAGATGCCATGCCTGCGCGAGGGCCGACTGATCCAGCTCCCCGCCCCCATCGGCCACCGGTGGCTCGAGCAGAACGGGCAAGCGACGTAGTAGCTGGCGAATGAGGATTTCGTCCGCACCGGGCCGCACGGCGTCGGCCTGCAAACGGCGGCCCTGGTCGAACACGGCCGCCGGCGGCTGCTCCAGGATCCCCACCAGGTCGCGCAGAATCACGGGAAGCGCTTCGGCATAACCGAACAGTGCGAGGCACCAGCTGCGTCCGTAGTTCTCGAAGCGCAGCTCGACGCCGGCCTGCTCGGCCGCCAGGGTATAAGGCTGCAGGGCAGCCTGGAGCACGTACCAGAGTCCCGGTACCGGCTGCTGCGCAGCGAAACGCCAGCGCAGGTAGAGCGCGCCCAGCCCTCCGGAGGCCTCGCCGTCGCCATGTGCAAGCCAGCGCAGCCCGGCTTTCTCCGCAGTCACCCGGCGAGGCGGCAGCCGTTCGCTCAACCAGCGATTATGTGAAGGCAGGCGCCACTGCCAATCCGGTGCTGCATGCACCACCAAGCGTTCCATGGACAGCCGCAAAGCGAAACCCTGCGGCGACGGCTCGATAGGCTCAGACAGGTCTCCGTCCTCGTCATCGACAGTTAGGATCAGCGGCTGATTGCGGTGCAGCTGCTCGCCCAGCGCCTCGAGCCCTTGGCGCACGCGTTGCGCGTCGAGGGTCGGCGTCCAGGCCGCCGGGTCCACCCAGTAGCGCAGCAGGGAAAGCGGCTCGCGGCCCAATAGCCCGCGCTGGCGGATCTGCACGTATTCGTCCCAGACAGCCGCCCACGCAGCCTCGGATGTCATGAAGCGCAGCCACTGCTGCACGGCGGCGACGACCTGGGTACGCGCGGCGATGCCCTGGTCGGTCAGCTGCAGCTCGACGACCGCCACACCCTGTCCGCGATGCCAGTACGGCACGCGCAATGTGACCCGATCGCACCAGTCCGGCTCGCGCAGCCGCGCCAGCAGACTGTCCGGCGCCTGGGAAGCCAGCCATGCTCCGAGCAGATCGAGCGCTACTGCGGCTTCGCCCGGCAGACCATCCAGGGCAAATGTCAGATTCAGACAGGGCCGCGCGCCGGCGACCTGCAGGCGCAACGCGGGACCTTCGGCCATTCGCAGCGGTGGGATCGAACGAGTGACGGGCTCACCGCCCGGCAACTGACATTCCGGGCAATCGAGCGTCTGCAGAACCTGCTGAAGGGCAAAGGGCGCCGCGATCAGCAGTTCGAGCTGGCCCGTCTGGTAGAAACGCCGGTGATAGCCGTGCAGCGCCCGCTGAAATGCCTCGTCTTCCACCGGCAGCGTCTCGCGGTTGCCGGCGTGAAACGCCGCGAACGGATGCGCTTCACCAAGCGCTGTACCGATGGCAGCATCGCAGAGGGTTTCGCGGTCGCGGCCGCGCGCCAGGAATTCTGCCTGCAGCACTTCCCGCTCGCGCAATTGCGCCGCTGGGTCGAGCAGTGGTCGGGCCAGCATGTCGAGCAGACGCTTGAGCGCATCGTCGAACGCGTCGCTCGGTACCTGGAAGAAAAAATCAGTGTGGCGTTCGCGGGTCGACGCGTTGAGCTGACCGCCACAGCCCTGCACGAAGGGCATCAGCGACTGCGCCTGGGGATAGGCGTGACTGCCAAGAAACAGTAGGTGTTCGAGAAAGTGCGCCAGGCCGGGATAATCGAGCGGAGCATCATGCGCACCGGCATGCACACGCACCAGCGCCGCGGCCTGGCTGCCAGGCGGCAACGCGATGAAGCCCAGCCGCATGCCGCCGGGCAATCGATGGCGCGATGGCGGCACGGCAGATGGAACGCTGGGTTTCATGGCTGGCACTCCTTTACGCCGCGCAGCGATTCGCTCAGGTGTCCAGCTGGCCGGCGAGAAACTGCCGCAGGCGGCGTTGCATCAGCTTGCCGGAACTGCCGAGGCAGGCGATCGGCGAGCCCGCAAGGGCCTCGCGCCCGAGCTCGGCGGCCTCGCCGGCCAGCGCCAATGGGCAATCCAGGCTCAGCGACAGCTTGTTCAACTGGCGCAGCTGAACCTCGTTCGGCGGTACGTTGGAGAACATCACCAGCCCCTGAGGACGCATCTTGTCGCACACCAGCGCCAGCTCCTCGAGTGGCTGACCGAGCGGCAATACCGTGACGGCCAGGCTGTCACCACTGAGCAAGAGGCCGGCCACCAGCAATTCCAGTTCACGGCACTGCCCCGGCAGCGCGCTGAGCAGGACACGCTCGGCGCCCGGCACACGGGCCAGTTGCAAGCGCTGCAGCGCCCGCGCGCGCAGGAAAGCGTCGAGGAACAACCACTCGCTGCTTCCACCGAATTCGTCCTGGCGCAGCAACAACGCCTGCCAGACCGGTAGCAGCACGTCCTGGAACACCACGGCCAGCGGATAGGTGGAAAACACCTGCCCGTAGAGCTGCTCCAGGCGCACCTCGTCGAAGCTGCGCACCGCGTCGCGAAGCTGCGCCTGCCATTCGCTCCATTCGCCGGTAGCGGTGACCGTCGGCTTCTCCGCCTCGCGGGTAGCCGCGCTGCGGGCCAGAATGCTGCCGACCTTGCTGACCGCGACGCCACGTTCAGTCCAGGCGAGGATGCTGCGAACAGCCTCAACGTCGGCCATGGAGTACAGGCGGTGCCCGCTGTCCGTGCGCGTCGGCCGGATCAGGCCGTAACGGCGCTCCCACGCACGCAGGGTGACCGGGTTGACACCGGTCAGGCGGGAAACTTCGCGGATGGGAAACAGCTCCTGCTGCTCGAAGGCATTCGAGGCGAGGGTCGAAGCGCCGGAAGGCTCGGTCATGGGGCGGCTCGCTGATGGAAATGCCGAGATTGTAACCCAGCGTTTCGCCGCATACCCTCTACAAACGTTGTACAAATGCGAGATGCGATGAAATGACGCCGGACCTGCCGCTGACGCTCTATGTGGACCGCTCCTGCCCGCTCTGCGCGCGCGAGGTGCGCTGGCTGGAACGGCAAGCCGATCCGTCTGCTGCGCCCGCATTTGAACTGGCTGCCTCACCCAGACGGCGCACAGCGTTGTGCGGAAAGATGTGCTGCTCCGTCGTCCAAGCCCAGAGCGAGGGCCAGGGACGAGCGCTGAGCGGCGATGGCTACCCGAAGCATCAGGTCTCGTCCCTAACGAGTATCCCGAAGTGGCGTTCGCGGACCAGACCGCTCCCACTGGCACCTCCCCCGGCCTGCCGCCAACGCAACGAGCCCGCCAACCGTAGCGCTGGCGAGTGATTGCCGTTTTGCACTCGAAGCAGCGTGATGACGAATCATTGCAGTTGCAGCGGGCAAAAAGCTGTACATATACTTGTACATATTGTGTACATCGTATAGTTTTTTGCTGCGGGACTGGGGCACAGGACCGCTCACTTCCTTTCTGAAAGGGACTCCACCATGAACGATCTGCCCGGTCACTATCGCGACATACTCACCGGCCTCGGCGAAGACCCCGAGCGCGAGGGGCTGCGGGATACGCCAACGCGCGCCGCCAAGGCCATGCAGTACCTGTGCGGCGGTTACCAGCGCTGCCTGGAGGAAATCGTCAACGGCGCCCTGTTCGCCTCCGACAACGATGAAATGGTGATCGTCAAGGACATCGAGCTGTACTCGCTGTGCGAACACCACCTGCTGCCCTTCATCGGCAAGGCGCATGTCGCCTACATCCCCACCGGGCGTGTGCTGGGTCTGTCCAAGGTGGCGCGCATCGTCGACATGTATGCGCGGCGCCTGCAGATCCAGGAAAACCTCACCCGTCAGATCGCCGAAGCGATCCAGGAAGTGACCGGCGCCGCCGGAGTCGCGGTGGTCATCGAGGCCAAGCACATGTGCATGATGATGCGCGGCGTGGAGAAGCAGAACTCGGTGATGAACACGTCGGTGATGCTCGGTGCCTTCCGCAACTCTTGCAACACGCGCATGGAGTTTCTCCAGCTGATCGGCAGGGGCCAGTGATGCCGCGCCTGGAACCTGGGATGGCGCGCATCCGCGTGAAGGACCTGCGCCTGCGCACCTACATCGGCATCAATGAGGACGAAATTCTCAACCGCCAGGATGTGCTGATCAATCTGCTCATCCTCTACCCGGCGCTCGACGCGGTTCGCGACAACGACATCGAGCAGGCCCTCAACTACCGCACCATCACCAAGGCGATCATCCGCCACGTCGAGCAGAATCGCTTCGCCCTGCTCGAGCGCCTGACCCAGGAACTGCTCGATCTGGTCATGGCCCATCCGGCGGTGTGCTACGCCGAAGTGGAGGTCGACAAGCCTCACGCATTGCGCTTCGCCGACTCGGTGTCCATCACGCTTGCGGGCCAGCGTTGAGGCGACTCCATGAACGCTCGGGGTGTCGTCGCGCTGGTCAGCCTGCTTTGCCTGCTGCCGGGCCTCGCCAGCGGCAGCTGGCGCGAGGCCATGCCGGACGCGCGCCTGGTTGGCGAGGGCACGCTGCGGATATTCGGCTTTCGCATCTATGACGCCCGATTGTGGAGCCCGACGACGCCGCTGCAGGCCCGGACGCCCTTCGCGCTGGAGCTGACCTATCACCGCTCCATCAGTCGCGGCGACTTCGTGCGCACCAGCCTCGACGAGATGAAGCGACTCTCCGGTCCGGACCTCGATGCATCTGTGCCGGCACGCTGGCGTGAGCACATGCAGCAGGCCTTCGTCGATGTTCGGCCCGGCGAGCGCATCACCGGCGTGTACCTGCCTGAACGCGGCTGCCGCTTCTATGTCAACGAGCGGCTGCACCACGAGGTGACCGACCCGCAGTTTGCCGAGGCCTTCTTCGCCATCTGGTTCGACCCGCGCAGCCGCGACCCAGGCCTGCGACGCAGTCTGCTGGGTGAGCGATGAAGCAATCCGCCCTTGCCGCCTACGGCGTGCTCGGCCTGCCGCTGGCAATGGCCATGCTGCCGATCTATGTGCTGGTACCGAACTTCTATGCTGCCGACCTCGGCCTCGGTCTGGCCCTGACCGGCAGCGTGCTGTTCCTGGCGCGCCTGCTGGACACCGTGCAGGACCCCTGGCTCGGCCGGCTGATAGACCGTCGCTCGCCGCGCGGCTGGACGCGTCTGCTGGCGAGCTCCGCCCTCCTTCTGAGCCTGGCGATGGCGGCGCTGCTGGTGCCCCCTGCCCTCGACAGCCTCGCCCTCGCAGTCTGGCTGGGGGCATCGCTGGCCCTCGCCTACACCCTGCACAGCCTGCTCAACATCACCTACCTGGCCTGGGGCGCGCGGCTCTCCGATCAGCTTGATGTACGCACCCGGGTGGCGGCTTGGCGCGAAGGTGCCGGTTTGCTCGGTGTTGTCCTCGCCAGCGTCCTGCCCAGTGCACTGGCGACACGGTACGGCATGGCTGCAGCGCTGAGTGTCTTTGCCGCCACCTTCGCCGTGCTGCTCTGCGCCGCGATGGTCATCCTGCTGTGCGCTGCGCCGCAGCCACGGCGCAGCGCACAACGCGTGCCCGCCAGCTGGCGCCAGCCACTGCGCAATGGCGCATTCCGCCGGCTGGCGGGAATCTTCTTCATCAACGCCGTGGCGGTGGCGATTCCAGCCACACTGGCCCTGTTCTTCATCGCCGATCGCCTGCAGCTGGCGCAGCTGACCGGCTTGTTTCTGGCGCTCTACTTCCTGAGCGGGGCGGCCGGCCTGACGCTCTGGACACGGCTGGCGGACCGGCTCGGCAAGCGCCGCAGCTGGCGGATCGGTATGCTCAGCGCTTGTGCCGCCTTCGTCTGGGCCCTGCTGCTGGCCCCCGGTTCGGCGTGGGCCTATGCCGCGGTATGCGTGCTTTCGGGGCTTGCTCTGGGCGCAGACCTCGCACTGCCGCCGGCGCTGCTGGCGGACGTCATCCCGGCAGCCGAACGCGACGCCACCGCCGGCTACTTCGGCCTGTGGAGCCTGCTTGCCAAGCTGGCCCTGGCCATCGCCGGCCTGGCCTTGCCGCTGCTGGCGCTCACCGGCTACCAGCCCGGCACACCCGCCGGCTGGAACCTCGCGCTGATCTATGCCGGCCTGCCCTGCTTGCTGAAACTGCTGGCGGCGCGGCTGCTCACATCCACGCCAAGCGGAGAACCCGCGCCGTGAAGAAAATGATGACCCTGGCGCTATGCCTGCTGCTGATGAGCTGCACTGCAGTCGATGTCGAGCATTACCGCAATGAGGAACCCCGTCTGGACCTGCGGGACTATTTCGTTGGCGAGGTCGACGCCTGGGGCATGTTCCAGAAGCGCTCCGGCGAAGTGGTGAAGCGCTTTCGGGTGGAAATCGACGGCAGCCTCGATGGCGACAAGCTGATCCTGGACGAGCACTTCCGCTACAGCGACGGAACCACCCAGCGACGGGTCTGGACGCTGACCGAAGACACACCGGGTCGCTGGCGCGGTACTGCCGCCGACGTGATCGGCGAGGCGCGCGGCGAAGTGTCCGGCAATGCGCTGCGCTGGCGCTATGTGCTCAGCCTGCCGGTGGATGACGAGGTCTACCGTGTCGACTTCGACGACTGGATGTACCTCATCGACGAACAGACCCTGGCGAACCGCTCTTTCATGAGCAAGCTCGGCATCGAACTGGGACAGGTCACCCTCTTCTTCCGCAAACGAGCCGATTGAGCTGTGCGATGACCATCATGGCCAGGCACCGATCGGGGCAAGTTGTTCTAGAATGCGCGGCATGCCCTTTCAGGATGTCGTGACATGATCAATGCCAAGCTGTTGCAACTGGTTATCGAAGCTTCCAACGACGGAATCGTGGTCGCCGAGCAGGAAGGCGACGACAACATTCTGATCTACGCCAACCCGGCATTCGAGCGGCTGACCGGTTACGCGGTTGACGACATCCTCTATCGCGACTGCCGTTTTCTGCAGGGTGAGGACCGCGACCAGCCAGGCCTCCAGGCCATCCGCGATGCGGTGAAGAACAACAAGCCCTGCCGGCAGATCATCCGCAACTATCGCAAGGACGGCACGCCGTTCTGGAACGAACTGTCCATCACCCCGGTATTCAACGAAGCGGACCAGCTGACCTACTTCATCGGTATCCAGAAGAACGTCACCGCCGAGGTCGACGCCTTGCAGCGAGTCGAAGCGCTGGAAGCGGAAATCCGCGAACTCAAGGCGAAGCTTGCGGAGCGCTGAAAGCCCAGTCACGCTACCAGACGGCGGGCCGGAACGAGGTCCGCCTGCCAGCCATGCACTTCCTCCCGCGAACCCCTACCTAAGTTTCGTTCCGCCGAGCGCATTCGACGTGGAATAATGGCGATTTGCTATTTTCCACAATCCTGCAGTGGGCATTCTTGCCCTAGGATGCTGTCTTGACCCTCGATGCCGTCGTAGAAAACGCGGTCATGCTGCTCGCGTTGTGCTGGCTGCTGGCCTTTACCACCCGCAGCTGGAACCGCAGCGGACAACGCACCGCGAAACTGCTCGCCGGCCTCTGGTTCGGCAGCGCCTGCATTTTCGGCATGCTCAACACCAGCATCGGCCAGACCGGCATCATCCTCGATGCACGTACCGCGGTACTGAGCATGGCCGGGCTGTTCGGCGGACCACTGGTGGCGGGCATAGCGGGCGTACTGGCGGGTGGGTTTCGCCTGTGGATGGGCGGGCCCGGCGTGGTACCGGGGCTGGCCAATGTACTGTTGCCCATCGCGCTCGGCCTGGCCTACCGCTGCGCTTCGCGCAGGCGGCTGATCGGCATCGCCTTCTGGCAGCTGCTCGGGTTCGGCGTGCTTCTGCACCTGGGCGTGCTCGGCTTGATCGCCCTGTTGTTGCCAAGCCCGCTGGGCGCGGAGGCGGTGCGGGAGATCGCCTTGCCGACGCTGCTGATCCTTCCTCTGGCCACTGCCACCCTCGGCGTGCTGCTCAACGATCTGCTGGAGCGGGATCGGATCGAACAGGCGCTGCGCTTCAGCGAAGCACGGTTGCGCGCCATCACCCAGGCCATTCCCGACCTGCTCTTGGTGCTCGACGAGGACGGCCGCTACCTGGAAATCCTCTGCGCCGAGCGCAGCCTGCTGTACGACGAGCCGTCCAAGCTGCTCGGCCGCCGCCTGCATGACGTCATGCCCGAGGCCGAGGAGCGGCGATTTCTCGGTTTCATCCAGCAGACCCTCAACAGCGACTCACCGCAGCTGATCGAATACAGCCTGCCGACGCTCGGCGGCCCGAAGGTCTTCGAAGGCCGTGCGCTGCCTCTGGAACAGCCTCCGGGGCAGAAGCGCGCCGTGGTCTGGCTGAGCCGCGACATCACCGATCGCGTCAATACCGAACTGGAGCGCCGCATCGCGGCCATCGCCTTCGAATCCCAGCAAGGCATGCTTATCACCGACGCGCAGAACCGCATCCTGCGCGTCAACGGCGCCTTCAGCCGCATCAGTGGGTACAGTGCCGCCGAAGCCATCGGCCAGACCACCGCCCTGCTCGCGTCCGGGAGACACGGGCCGGACTTCTACCGTTCCATGTGGTCGAGCATCGAAGCCACCGGCGTGTGGGAAGGCGAGATCTGGAACCGGCGCAAGAGCGGCGAGATATTTCCCGAGTGGCTGACCATCAGTGCCGTACGCAACGTCCACGGCGAGGTCACCCATTATGTCGCCGCCTTTACCGACATCACCGATCGCAAGGCGGCCGAGGAGCGGATCCACAACCTGGCCTTCTACGATCCTTTGACCGGTCTGCCCAATCGCCGGCTGCTGCTCGATCGCCTGCACCAGGCCATGGCCGCCAGCCGGCGCAGCAACCAGTTGGGCGCGCTGATGTTCATCGATCTGGACAACTTCAAGAACATCAACGATCTGCATGGCCACCAAACCGGCGACCAGGTCCTGCGCGTCGCCGCCGAGCGACTGCATGCCGAGGTGCGCGCCAGCGACACGGTCGCGCGCCTCGGCGGTGACGAATTCGTGGTGATGCTGGAGAACCTCGGCGACGACCCACTACGCGCCGCGGCCCAGGCCGAACACATCGGCATGAAGCTGCTGAACTCGCTGGATCGTTCGTACCGCCTCAACGAACTCGGCCTGTACAGCAGCGCCAGCATCGGCGTGGTGCTGTTCGGCGGCGAGGCCTGCAGCAGCGACGAGCTGATGAAGCGCGCCGACATGTCTATGTACGAGGCCAAGATTTCCGGCAAGAACGCCCTGCGCTTCTTCGACCCGCGCATGCAACTGGCGGTACAGGAACGTCTGCGCCTGGAAGCGGAGATTCGCCAAGGCCTGAAGAACGGCGAGTTCGTGCTCAGCTTCCAGCCGCAGCTGGAACAGAACGCAGGGGTCATCGGGGCCGAAGCCCTGGTGCGCTGGCAGCATCCGCAACGCGGGCTGCTGAGCCCGGCCGCCTTCATCGCCCAGGCGGAACACGCCGGATTGATCCATGCCCTCGACCTGCAGGTGCTGCAGCAGGCCTGCGGCCAGCTGGCGCGCTGGGCGGCGACACCGGCATTCGCCGACCTGACGCTCTCGGTCAACCTCAGCGCTCATCTGTTGTATCAGGATCATTTCGTCGAGAAACTGCTCGACCTGCTGGAGCGCAGCGGCGCCAATCCGGCCAGGCTCAAGCTGGAGCTGACCGAAACCCTGCTGCTGGACAACATGCCCGAAGCCATCGCCCGCATGACGCGCCTGAAGCAGCACGGCATCCGTTTCTCCATCGATGACTTCGGTACCGGCTATTCGTCCATGAGCTACCTGCAGCAGCTACCGCTGGACGAGCTGAAGATCGACCAGACCTTCATCCGCCGTCTGCCGGACGACGCCAGCAGCCTGACCATCGTGCGGGCCATCTGTGCGCTGGCCAGTGGACTCGGGCTGGAGGTGATTGCAGAAGGCGTCGAGAGCGAAGCCCAACGAAGCGTGCTGCTCGGCAATGGCTGCCATCGGTTCCAGGGCTATCTGTTCGGCAAGCCGATGCCGGCGATGGAACTGGAGGAGATGGTTTCAGCCACAGCGCACGGCGTCGCCCACGGCCGCGCATGACGGCCAGGGCGTCGCCCGTGGCGACGTCACCGCAGGCGAGGCTTACAGCGCCTGCGGCGCTCGGCTGCAGAGCTGGACCAGCGCCTGCACCCAATCCTCGTGGGTATTCAGGCACGGCACCAACACCAGCTCCTGGCCACCCGCCTCGATGAACTGCTCGCGTCCGCGATCACCGATCTCCTCCAGCGTCTCGATACAGTCGGAGACGAACGCCGGGCACATCACCAGCAGCTTCTTCACGCCCTGCTCGGCCAGTTCGTCCAGGCGCGTCTCGGTGTAGGGTTCGATCCACTTGGCACGCCCCAGTCGCGACTGGAACGACACCGACCACTGATCCCTGCGCAGCCCGGCACGCGTAGCGAAGCCCTCGGCAGTGCGGATGCACTGGGCGCGGTAGCAAGTGGCGAGCACGGCACCTTCGGCACGCTGGCAGCAGTCGTCACCCTTCAGGCAATGCGCACCGGTAGGATCGGACTTGTGCAGGTGCCGCTCCGGCAGCCCATGGAAGCTCAGCAGCAGATGATCGAAGCCCTGCTGCAGGTGCGGCATGGCGCTGGCCACCAGCGCGTCGAGGTATTCCGGCTGATCGTAGAAGGGCTGCAGGATCGACAGCTTGAGATCCAGCCCGTGCTCGCGGATGACCCGGCGCGCTTCCTGGATGACGGTCGTCGTGGTGCTGTCGGCAAACTGCGGATAGAGCGGTGCGAGGGCCACCTGGGTGATGCCCTGTCCGGCCAGGCGCTTCAGCGCCCCTTCGATCGACGGCTCGCCATAGCGCATCGCCAGTTCCACCGGGCCCTTTGTCCAATGCGGTTTCACCGCCTCCTGGAGTCGGCGGCTGAGCACCACCAGCGGCGACCCTTCCGGCCACCAGATCGAGGCATAGGCATGTGCGGACTGCTCGGGCCGCTTGATCAGGATCATCGAGACCAGCAGGCGGCGCAGCGGCCACGGCAGATCGACCACGTACGGGTCCATCAGGAACTGGTTGAGGTAGCGGCGCACATCGGCGACTTCCGTGGAGGCTGGCGAACCCAGATTGACCAACAACAACGCCTGCTCTGTCATGCAAACTTCCTGACTACGTTAAAGGGTGGCGCCTCGCTCCAGGCAGGCGCGCTATTTTCACACAGGGTGCACCGCTCAGGGGTGCGTCAATAAGTCGGCCAGCGCCGAATCCAGATCGGTGAAGCGAAAGCTGTAGCCCTCCTCCTGCAACCGCTGCGGCTGGGCGTGCTGGCCACCGAGCAGCAACCCGGCAAGTTCGCCGAGCAAAGGTTTGAGCAGCGCTGCCGGAACCGGCAGCAACGCCGGTCGATGCAGGCAGCGGGAAAGGCTGCGAGTGAACTCCAGGTTGCGTACCGGCGTCGGTGCGCAGGCATTGTACGGGCCGCTGGCCGCCGGCTGCCGCAGAAGAAAATCAATCAGACCGATTTGGTCTTCGATATGAATCCAGGGCATCCACTGCCGGCCATTGCCCAGCCGGCCACCCAGCCCCAGGCGAAACGGTGGCAGCAAGCGCTGCAGGAAGCCGCCATCACGCGCCAGCACCAGCCCGGTGCGTATCAGCACCACGCGAATACCCAACACCGCGGCCTCGCTGGCGCGCTCTTCCCAGGCGTTGCACAGCTGGCTGGCGAAGTCGGCGGTGACCGGCTGATCAGCTTCGGTCAGGCGGTGCTCGCCGCCGTCGCCGTACCAGCCGACTGCCGAGCCAGAGATCAGCAGCGCCGGCTTCTGCTCGCGCCGGCCCAACCACTCCACCAGCTCCTCGGTCAGCCTCACTCGGCTGTCCCAGAGCAGGCTCTTGCGTGCCTTGGTCCAAGGTCGGTCGGCTATGGGCGCACCGGCTAGGTTCACCACGGCATCCAGCGCTACCGCATCGAGCTGCTGCAGGCTGCCGACGCCCTTTACCTCGGCGCCGCACAGCTGCGCCACACGCTGCGGTGAGCGGCTCCAGACCCAGAGTCGATGCCCGTCGGCCAGCCAGCGGCGACACAGCGCCCGCCCGATCAACCCGGTACCGCCGGTGAGCAAGATGTTCATGGTGAGCTCCTGTTGCGCTGCGCGCTGTGCTGGTCGACCCGCCTCGCCTACAGCATACACCTATACATGGTTATTCGAATGTACAGCTGATGGCGCCCCGTTCGGTGCAGAAAGAGCCACAACCATCGGTAACGCTGCGAGCCTGAAGCGCGCATTGACGGTCCGCCAAGGATGCGACACCGCGTTGCTGAGCGTCATTCTGCCGGCAGCCGCCTTCTTGTACAAGAAAAGTCGCGAGATCTTGTACATCGCATATTGACTTGTACAAGACGAGGAATATGATGACATTAAGTTGTACAGAAATTCATCTTGTACAAGAGGTTGTCATCATGCACACCATGCTCCCCACCCCCCGAATCGGAATCAGCGCCTGCCTGCTCGGTAACCCGGTGCGGTTCAATGGCGGCCACAAGGAATCGCGCCTGTGCAGCGAGACACTGGCACAGCATTTCGAATTCGTGCCGGTCTGCCCGGAAGTGGCCATCGGTCTCGGCACGCCGCGTGAACCGATCCGCCTGGTGGGCGATGCCGATGCGCCGCGTGCGGTCGGTACGGTGCGCCCGGAGCTGGACGTGACTGACGCGCTGTCCGCCTACGGTCGGCAGATCGCCGAGCAGCTGCACGACATCAGCGGCTACATCCTGATGCAGAAGTCGCCGTCCTGCGGCATGGAGCGGGTCAAGGTCTATGCCGCCAACGGCCACACCCTGCCCGGCGGTGGCACCGGCGTGTTCGCCCAGGCCTTGATGCAGGCACGCCCCGATCTGCCGATCGAGGAGGATGGACGACTGAACGATGCCGTGCTGCGCGAGAACTTCCTCACCCGCGTCTACGCCTACGCCGACTGGCAGCGCCTGCTGCAGACCGGTCTGAGCCGTCGCGCCATCGTCGATTTCCACTCGCGCTACAAGTACCAGCTCATGGCCAGCAATCCGCTGGAATACAAGGCGCTCGGCCGACGGGTCGCGGCCCTGGCCGAGCACGCGCTGGAAGATTTCGCCCCAGGCTACTTCAGCCAGCTGATGCGGGCGCTGAAGAAGCCCGCCACTCGCGGCACGCATTGCAACGTGCTGCTGCACCTGAGCGGCTACCTGAAGGATGCCCTCGGATCGGACGACCGCCGTGAACTGCGCCGGCTGATCGACCAGTACCGCGAAGGCGTGATTCCGCTGGTAGTGCCGCTGACCTTGCTCAAGCACCACTTCCGCCGTCACCCGGACCACTACATCGCGCGCCAGGCCTACCTGCAGCCGCACCCCGAAACACTCAGTCTGCGTAACGGAATCTGACCATGATCGAACCAACGGACCTGGCGCAGCTGACCGCCGACGGCCTGCTGCCCATCCGCGAAGTGGCCCGCATCACCGGCGTAAACGCCGTGACCCTGCGCGCCTGGGAGCGCCGCTACGGGCTTATCGTGCCGTTGCGCACGGCCAAGGGGCACCGGCTGTACGACGACACCCACATCGAGCGCATCCGTGACATCGTCACCTGGCTCAATCGCGGCGTGGCGGTCAGCCAGATCAAGACACTGCTCGGCACCAGCACGCCCCCGGAGCTGCCGCAGCAGAATCAGTGGTCTGCACTGCTCGAGGAGCTCTTGCAGGCGATCGATCGCTTCAGCGAACGGCAGCTGGATGACACATTCAACCGCGCGGTCGCCCTTTACCCGCCGCGCACGCTTTTCCAGCACCTGCTGCAGCCGCTGCTCGAAGCCCTGGAGCGACGCTGGCAGGGCCAGTACGGCGCATCGCTGGAGCGCGTGCTGTTCCACTCCTGGCTGCGCAGCAAGCTGGGCAGCCGCATCTATTTCAACAAACGACAGCAGGCAGGCCGCCCGTTGCTGCTGGTCAATCTCGACCAGGACAGTTTCACGCCCGGCCTCTGGCTGAGCGCCTGGCTGGTCTCCAGCACCGACTGCCCGGTGGAAGTCATCGAATGGCCGGTGCCGCTCAACGAGCTGAGTCTGGCCGGCGAACGCATTCGGCCGCGCGCCGTCCTGCTGTATGCCAGCAACAGCCTGCCGGGCCTTTGCCTGCAGCGAGACCTGCCGCGTCTGCTCGAACAGAGCGCCGCACCGCTGTTCATGACCGGCCCGGCCGTGCACATCCACGCGCCGGTGCTGCAGGGCCAGCGTGGCCTGACACTGGCCCACGATTCGCTGAGCGCCCTGCAGTGCCTGCAGCACGCCGGCCTGTTGCCCGGCAGCGAGGGAGGTGCCGCATGACGCAGCTGATCTGGCTGCGCAGCGATCTGCGCACGAGCGACAACACCGCCCTGGCGTCTGCCATGGCCGCCGGCCCCACCGTCGCGGTCTACCTGATCACCCCCGGCCAGTGGCTCGCCCATGACGATGCCGCCTGCAAGGTGGACTTCTGGCTGCGCAACCTCGTCGAGCTGGCGGGCCGCCTGCAGGCGCTCAATGTGCCGCTGCTGATTCGCGACGTAGAGGATTGGCAGGCCGCGCCCGACGCGTTGCTCAAGCTCTGCCAGGAGCTGGCCGTGCAGCGCCTGCACTACAACGACGAATATGGCGTCAACGAGCAGCGCCGTGACCAGGCCGTTGCCGCCCGGCTGCGGGCCGCCGGCATCGACGTGCGCGGCTATCTCGACCAGCTGCTGTTCGCGCCGGGTAGCGTGCTCACCCAGTCGGGTGGCTACTTCAAGGTGTTCGGTCAGTTCCGTCGCGCCTGCCTTGCACGCCTGTCGATGTCGCTGCCGGCATGCGTCGCGCCACCGGCCCCGCAACAACCCATGACCGTCACCAGCGACGTGCCACCGGACGAGGTGCGCGGCTTCGATCGGCCGAGCGACTACCTGCGCACGCTGTGGCCCGCCGGCGAAACCTTCGCCCAGCACCGCCTGGCGGCGTTCATCGAAGACGATCTGCACCAGTACCACCAACGCCGCGACCTGCCGGCCGAGCCCGGCACCAGTCAGCTGTCGGCTTATCTCGCGGCTGGTGTCATCTCCATCCGCCAGTGTCTGCACGCGGCCGTGGCAAGCAACCGCGGCGAGCTGGACAGCGGGAGCGCCGGCGCCACCACCTGGATCAACGAGCTGCTCTGGCGTGAGTTCTACAAGCACATCCTGGTCGGCTACCCGCGGGTCTCGATGCACCGCGCCTTCCGCGCCGAGACCGAAGCGCTGCCGTGGCGCCGCGCGACCGACGAGCTGCAGGCCTGGCAAGAGGGCCGCACCGGTTTTCCGATCATCGATGCGGCGATGCGGCAGCTGCGGGAAACCGGCTGGATGCACAACCGCCTGCGCATGGTCACGGCCATGTTCCTCAGCAAGAACCTGCTGATCGACTGGCGCGAGGGCGAGCGCTGGTTCATGCGCCACCTGATCGACGGCGATCTGGCGGCCAACAACGGCGGCTGGCAGTGGAGCGCGTCCACCGGAACCGACTCGGTGCCTTACTTCCGCCTGTTCAACCCCATCAGCCAGTCACAGCGCTTCGACCCGGACGGCCAGTTCCTGAGCCGCTGGCTGCCGGAACTGCAGGGACTGGGCAAGCGCGAGATACACAACCCATCCGCGCAGCGCAGCCTGTTCGGCAAGGCCGATTACCCGGCACCGATCATCGACCTCGGGGAAAGCCGCGCGCGAGCCCTGGACGCCTTCCGCAACCTGCCGGACGTCCGGCCATGAGCAGCTTTCTGCATCGCTTCGCGGCCGAGTTCGCCAGTCTGGATGCCGACAAGCTGGAGCGCCTGGGCGAGCTCTACAGCGATGACGTGCATTTCACCGACCCGCTGCACGAGGTGGTGGGCCTGGCCGAACTGCAGCGTTACTTCGCCGAACTGTACGCCAACGTCGAGCAGCTGCATTTCGAGTTCATCAGCCACGACCAGGTGTGCGAGGGACAGGGCTACCTGCGCTGGCTGATGAGCTTTCGCCACCCGCGCCTCAATCGCGGCCAGCTGATCAGCCTGGAAGGGTGCTCGCTGTTGCGCTGGAACGCCGACGGCAAGGTGGAGCGACATCGCGACTATTTCGATGCCGGCGCGCTGCTCTACCAGCACGTGCCGCTGCTCGGCTCGGCGATCCGCTGGCTGCAGCGGAGACTGGCATGAATCTCTCGCGACGGATCTGGCTGACCGGTGCCAGCAGCGGCATCGGCCTCGAACTGACACGTCTGCTGCTGGCCGAGGGGCATTGTCTGGCGCTATCGGCACGTCGCGCCGAGCCGCTGCTGGCGTTTGCCCGACGCTATCCGGGGCGGGTACTGGCACTGCCTGGCGACCTCACCGACAGCGAACAGGTACGTGCCATCGGCGCGGCGATCGAGTCGCACTGGGGCGCGCTGGACAGCGTGATCCTCAATGCCGGCAGCTGCGAGTACATCGACGCCCGGCATTTCGAGGCGGCCCTGCTGCAGCGGGTCGTGCAGACCAACCTGTTGTCCGCCGGCCATTGCATCGAGGCTGCACTGCCCCTGCTGCGGCAGGGGGTGCGACCGCATCTGGTCGGCATCGGCAGCTCGGTGACCTGGCTGCCGCTGCCGCGCGCCGGAGCCTACGGCGCGTCGAAGGCCGCGCTGCGCTACCTGCTCGAATCGCTGCGTCTGGACCTGGCCAGCGAAGGCATCGACGTCACGCTGGTCAGCCCGGGGTTCGTCGATACACCGCTGACCCGTCGCAACGACTTTCCCATGCCCATGCGCTGGCCGGCGGACAAGGCTGCACGACAGATCGCCCGGCGCCTGGAACGCCGCCCGCTGCACATCGCCTTTCCCGCGCCGTTCATCGCCGTGCTGCGCCTGCTCTCGCACCTGCCCGCGCGCCTGCAGTTCGCCCTCGGTCGGCGACTGGCGCGCACGCCTCTCAAGGAAGGATAACCATGAAGATCGCCATCATCGGCAGCGGTATTGCCGGTCTCACCTGTGCGCATCTGCTGGCCCGCCAGCACGCCGTCACCGTGTTCGAGTCGGCCAGCTGGATCGGCGGCCACACCCATACGGTGGACGTGCGCCTGCACGGACGCGACTACGCGGTGGACACCGGCTTCATCGTCTTCAACGACTGGACCTACCCCAACTTCATCAAGCTGCTGGGCCAGCTCGGAGTCCGCTACAAGCCCACCGAGATGAGCTTCTCGGTCTGCGACCCCCAGCGGGACCTGGAATACAACGGGCACAGCCTCAACACCCTGTTCGCTCAGCGCAGCAACCTGCTCTCGCCCCCCTTCTGGGGCATGCTGCGCGACATCCTGCGCTTCAATCGCGAGGCGCTGGACGACTACCACAACGGTCGCATCACCCCTCAGGTCACCCTTGGCAGCTACCTCCGACTGGGTCGCTACAACCAGCGCTTCATCGATCACTACATCGTGCCCATGGGTGCGGCGATCTGGTCGATGTCGCCGGCCGACATGCTGGAGTTTCCGCTGGAGTTCTTCATCCGCTTCTGCAAGAACCACGGGCTGCTGTCGGTGAACGACCGCCCGCAGTGGTACGTGGTCGAGGGCGGATCGAGCGCATACGTGTCACCGCTGACCAAGGGCTTCAGCCAGCATATCCGCCTCAACTGTCCGGTGTTCGAGGTGCTGCGCGACGAGCATGGCGTGACGATCCAGAGCCCGGCCGGTGCCGAGCGTTTCGACAAGGTGATCTTCGCCTGCCACAGCGACCAGGCGCTGCGCCTGCTGGCACGGCCGAGCCAGGCGGAACGCGACATCCTCGGCGCCATCGGCTACGCCGGTAACGACGTGGTGCTGCACACCGATATCCGCCTGCTGCCCAGGCGCCCGCGTGCCTGGGCCAGCTGGAACTACCGTCTCGGCGGACCGAGCCAGCAGCCGGCAGCCGTCACCTACAACATGAACATCCTGCAGGGTATCGAGGCGCCACAGACCTTCTGCGTCAGCCTCAATCAGACCGACGCCATCGATCCGGAGCAGATTCTCGCGCGCTTCACGTACGCCCATCCGCAGTACAGCCTTGCCGGCATCGCCGCCCAGGCCCGCGCCGAGGAGCTGCAGGGTGCCAACCACAGCTACTTCTGCGGCGCCTACTGGGGCAACGGCTTCCATGAGGACGGCGTGGTCAGTGCCCTGCGCGTCGCCGCAGCCTTCGGAGCCGCGCTGTGAACGGCGCCATCGTACACAGCGCGCTGTACCGCGGCTGGGTGCAGCACCGGCGTTTCGCGCCGCGCGCCCATGCGTTCAGCTACCGCATGGGGCTGCTCTACCTGGACCTGGCCGAGCAGGATGCGGTGCTCGGCCTTTCACCGCTGAGTGGCCGTGGGCGCTTCGCCCCCTTCTCCTTCCGCGAGCGCGACTACCTGCCGGAGTACACCGGACAGGGCATCGCACTGGCCGATGCCGTGCGCCAGCGCGTGAGCGAAGCGCTGGGTCGACCGGTCACCGGCGCGGTGCGCCTGCTGACCCAGCCGCGCAGCTGGGGCCTGTGCTTCAACCCGGTCAGTTTCTTCTATTGCTTCGATGAACAGGAGCAGCTCGCCGCGGTGCTCTGCGAGGTGAGCAACACGCCCTGGCGCGAGCGTTATCACTACGTACTGCCGGCCAACGGCAACCGCAATCTGCGCTGCAGCGTGGCCAAGACCTTCCACGTCTCGCCGTTCCTGCCGGAGGCCCTGGAGTACCGCATGCGCTTCAACCCGCCGGGCCGGCGCATCGGCGTGCACATGGAGGACTGGCAGGGCGAACAGAAGCTGTTCGACGCCACCCTCGGCCTGGAACGCCAGCCGCTTGGCCGCGGCGCCGTGCATCGCTATCTGTTCGGTTTCCCCTGGATGACCGCCAAGACCCTGCTCGCCATCTATTGGCAGGCGCTGCGCCTGCTGCTCAAGCGCACGCCGATCTTCAACCATCGGCCCCCGACGAAGCCGTTCGGGTTGGCCGTTACCCACTCCACAGGAGGCCGCCATGAAGAGCCCTAGCCTGACCGTCAAAGCCCACCCGCTGGCCGGGATGGGACTGGCCGCCGGCCTGCTGCGCCGCACCGTGCTGCATCAGCTGTACAAGCTGCGTCACGGTCAGCTGACGCTGCACCACGGGGACCAGCAGCAGCTGTTCGGTGACCTGGCAAGCCCGCTGAAGGCCGAGATCCATGTGCTCGATGGCGGTCTCTGGGGATTGGTGGCCGCACGCGGCTCCATCGGCGCGGGCGAGGCGTACATCCATGGTTACTGGACCAGCCCTGACCTGACCGCCGTGATCCGCCTGTTCGTTACGAACCTGGATGTGCTGGACAGCATCGAGCGCGGCGCGCTGGCGCTGTTCGGCCAGCCGGTGATCAAGGCGCTGCACTGGCTCAACCGCAACACCCGCGCCGGTTCGCAGCGCAATATCGCCGCGCATTACGACCTGGGCAACGAGCTGTTCGAGCGCTTCCTCGATCCGACCATGATGTACTCGGCGGCCATGTTCGCCACGCCCGAGCAGAGCCTGGAGCAGGCCCAGCTGCACAAGCTGGAGCGCATCTGCGCGAAGCTCGATCTGCAAGCCGACGATCATCTGCTGGAGATCGGTACCGGCTGGGGCAGCATGGCGCTGTATGCCGCGATCCACCATGGCTGCCGGGTGACCACCACGACGCTGTCGCACGAGCAGTTCGCCTATACCCAAAGGCGCATCGAGGAAGAGGGTCTGCAGGACCGCATCACGCTGCTGCTCAAGGACTACCGCGATCTCGAAGGACGATTCGACAAGCTGGTTTCCATCGAGATGGTCGAGGCCGTGGGGCATGACTTTCTGCCAGGCTACTTCCGCCAGTGCGCGCGGCTGCTCAAGGACGACGGCCTGATGCTGCTGCAGGCGATCACCATCCGCGACCAGCGTTACGAGCAGGCGCGGCGCAATGTCGACTTCATCCAGCGCTACATCTTTCCCGGCGGCGCCCTGCCCTCGCTGCAGCGCATGCTCGATGTCGCCACGCAGCATACCGATCTGAACCTGCTGCACATGGAGGACTTCGGCGAGCACTACGCGCGCACCCTGCGCCTGTGGCACGAGAACTTCCGCCAGGCGCGCGGCGAGCTGGAGCGCCACGGTTACGACGAGCAGTTCTACCGCCTGTGGGAGTTCTACCTGTGCTACTGCGAAGGCGGCTTTCTCGAGCGCGCCATCGGCACCGCACAGCTGCTGCTGGGTAAACCGGGCACTCGTCGGAAACCCCTCTATGTCGGGTAATTCGGCGCCTCGGCTGCCGATAACCAGACTGCACATCATCCGGAGTCACCCATGAGCACCGATAGCGTCACGCTGCAAGCGCACTACCTCAAGGCCGACCGCATCATGCTCGGCGTGATCTGGTTTCTGCTGGCCTATTCCTGCGGGATCGCGGCGTTCTATGGCAACTGGGCACAGGCGCTGGTCATCGGCGGACTGACCGCCATCTCGATGACCGCGCTGTACCTGCTGATTCCTGGCCAGCGTCTGTTGCGCTGCCTGATCGGTGCCGCGTTCATGGTGCTGGCCGCACTGCAGATCAACCAGGCCCATGGTCTGCTGGAAATGCATTTCGGCATCTTCGCCCTGCTGGCATTCCTGGTGTACTACCGCGACTGGCTACCGATCGTCGTCGCGGCCGCCACCATCGCGGTGCATCACCTGAGCTTCTTTGCCCTGCAGCGACAGGGCGCGGGCGTCTATCTGGTGCCGGACGGAACCTGGGGCGTGGTGTTCCTGCATGCCTTCTACGTGGTACTGGAAAGCGCCATCCTCATCTACCTGGCGATCCGCGCCAATGCCGAAGCCCGCGAAGGCGAAGCCCTGCTCGGCGCCGCTGCCGCCATCACCGCGCATCCCGAGCGCATCGACCTGAGCTGCCGCAGCCGCGCCAGTGGCCCGGTCACCCAGCGCTTCAATCATATGCTGGACCAGCTCGGCGAACTGGTCGGCGCGGTGGTGCGCGACACCGCCGGGCTGGACGGCACCGCGGCCAACCTGAGCACGGCGACACGCCAGCTACGCGAGGGCGCCAGCCGCCAACTGGACGAAACCGCCTATATGGTCGAGGCGATGCAACAGATGACGGTGGCCATCGACGACGTCGCCGGCCATGCCGATCGCGCCGCCCAGGCCGCACAGGGTGCGAGTCGCAAGGCCGGTGACGGTCGCCTGGCGGTCAGCGGCGTGCGCAACGAGATCGGCACCCTGGCCGAACATATCGAGGGTACCGACCGCGTGGTGCAGGACCTGGCGGCACAAGCGGAGCAGATCGATCGCGTGCTGGAAGTGATCCGCAACATCGCCGAACAGACCAACCTGCTGGCCCTCAACGCTGCCATCGAAGCGGCGCGCGCCGGCGAACAGGGGCGCGGGTTCGCCGTGGTGGCCGACGAGGTGCGCAGCCTGGCGCGCAAGACTGCCGCCTCCACCAGCGAAATCCAGGGCATCATCAGCCGACTGCAGCAGGGCAGTCGCCAGGCCACCGAAGCGATGCACGACAGCCGCGCCAGCGTTGCCCGTTGCGTCAGCAGCAGCCAGGACACCACCGCCCTGCTCGACGCCATCGCCAACGAGATCGAAGCCATCAGCCAGATGAACGAGATGATCGCCGCGGCCACCCACGAGCAGACTGCCGTTTCGGCGGACATGGGCCGCCATCTGCAGAGCGTGCAGCAGGTGGCCGAACGCAACGCCGGGGATGCCAGCGCGCTGGACAGCGGCGGTCGCCAGCTGCACGAACTGGCCGGCCGCCTCGGCAGCCTGGGTGGTCGCTTCGCCCTGTAACGGCCCTCAGCGCCGCGCGGTGTTCCCGGCCGAGTGGCCGATGGTCACCGCGCCAGGCTGCTCGAAGGCCGCGCAGACTGCCGCGACCAGCAACCGCGCCTGCGCGGGAACCCGCAGCCCGCTGTCGTCCAGCACGATCACACCATCGGCGTGCAGCTGGCGCAGCGCCGGCCAGTGCTGCGCATAGCGCTGACGCACATCGACGCCGCTTTGCAGGCTCAGGGCATCGAAATCCAGCGCGAAGGTGCAGAGCAGGCGCTCGAGCAGCAGGCGGTGCAACGGATCGATGTGATTGGCATGCAGGCCGCGAACGCAGGGCAGTTGGCCCTGATCGAGCGCCCGCTGGTAGGCCGGCACGCGATCGGCGTTCTGGCAGAACAGGCCGCCCACCCGGCTGACGGCGCCGACGCCGAAGCCCAGGTGGTCGCAGTCGCCATGCAGGCTGTAGCCGCAGAAGTCATGGTGCAGCGCGCCGATCTCCTGGGCCATGGCCAGGTCGTCATGCGGCAGCACGAACTTGCCCAGGCCGATGTAGCGGTAGCCCGCCGCGCTCAACTGCTCCACCCCGTGCCGGTACATCGCCAGGGTGTCGGCCGGCGACGCGAGGCCGAGGCGGCCGACAGCGGCCGGCACGGCGTCACGGTAATCGAACATGGTGACCTGATCGGGCGCGAGCTCGATGATCGAAGCCAGCTTCCGGGCGAAGCTCGACGGGGTCTGCCAGGAGCGACCGTAGCCGAGGTCCAGGTTCACCGAGCGATAGTGCAGCGCATGTGCCGCCTCGATCACCGCACGGATGCGGGCCGAGCTGCGGAAGTACTCCACCGTGCCGCCATCATCGGCGCGCAGGTCCGGTACCGCGACGCTGAGCTGGTTGAAGCCCAGCTCGTGCAGCGCACCGATCAGCGGCCAGTCGACATGGGCCAGCTCCACCTCGGCCAGGAAACTGCCGGCATGGGGTTCGACGAAGGCGAAGCGCCGCTTGAGTTGGCTGAGCAGGCGGCGCAGCGCCTCGATACCGAGGGTGCCGACGCTCAGGCGCAGCTGTTCGACCGCCTGCAGTGGCCCGGCGTGACAGCCGAGCTGCTCGATCTCGCGCTCGAGCCGCTGCAGGTAAGCCGCCGCGGCCTCGGGCTGCAGGCCGGCGCCGTCCGGCTGATGAATGGAGAGGGAGAGCGGCCGTCCGCCGCGGCGACTTTCGCGCAGGGCGCGCAACAGGTCCAGCGGTGCGACACGGTCGCTGAAATCGACCGCAGCCGGATAGCTGCAGTGCAGCTGCCCGAACTGTCCGTAACGTTGTACCAAGGCCTCGTCCCAGGTCACTGAGCCAAGCATAAGCGCCTCCCACCCTCGAATCTCGCGTACTCGGCATCATCCGGGAGCGGAGCCAGGCGGCTTTGACGCCCGTCAAGTAGGTGACAGATGGGCCCAGCGAGCAGCCGGACGGTAGCCACCCGCCCCGCAATCGGTGCAGCGCAACCTTTGGCAAGCCCGTCACACGGTGCTATTGATGACCGGCCAGCCAGCCACCGGAGCCGCCCGTGATCCCCTCTTCCCTGCTCAGCGCCCTGCGTTCGGCGCGCCATGTCGTGGTGTTCACCGGTGCCGGCGTCTCCGCCGAGAGCGGCATCCCGACCTTTCGCGATGCGCTCACCGGCTTGTGGGAGCGTTTCGATCCGGCCGAACTGGCCACTGCCGACGCCTATCGTCGCGACCCTGCGCTGGTCTGGGGCTGGTACGAGTGGCGCCGGATGAAGGTTCTCCAGGCTCGGCCGAACCCCGCGCACATGGCCATCGCCGAACTCGCCGGCCATGTGCCGCAGCTGACGCTGATCACGCAGAACGTCGACGACCTGCACGAACGCGCCGGCAGCCGCGAGGTGATCCACCTGCACGGCAGCCTGCACCGGCCACGCTGCTTCGCCTGCGCCCGTGAACCGGCCGAGCCGCTGCCCGCACCGGACGAACCCGAAGCCGGACGTCGTCTCGAACCGCCGCGCTGCCGCCACTGTGGCGGACGCCTGCGGCCCGGCGTGGTCTGGTTCGGCGAGAGCCTGCCGGGCGATGCGTTGCGCGCCGCGTTCGCCGCTGCCCAGGCGTGCGACCTGCTGCTGTCGGTCGGTACCTCAGGGGTGGTCTATCCCGCCGCTGAAGTGCCACATCTGGCGCGGGCGGCCGGCGCCACGTTGGTGCATGTCAACCCACAGGGCGAGGCGCCGCGGAGTGCGCAAGAACACCTGCTCGCGCTGCCCGCCGGCCAGGCCTTGCCGCAGCTGGTTCGCGAGGCTTTCGACGGCTGACCGTCGCGCGCGAATCGCCCCAAAGCAGTGAGCGCACTGCCCTTTTCGCACCGAAGTGGTTCAACCGCCTCGCGCGGCCGGCGGCGATTCGCACCCCCGGACAAGCCCGCACGGGCCCGCCGGCCGGGGGGTTGCAGCGGTGCCCCGGCGCAGCTGGCACGCAACCTGCTAAATCCCTTGCAACAGCTGCCAGCACGGCAGCACGTCCCAGGCGGTCAGCGACGACCGCACGCCAGTAGGCACGGGACCGGGTGAACCAGGCAACGACGCCTGGCCAATCACCCCCACGACATTTTTGAAACCAGGCAAAGGCGCCTGGAGCTGACCCCAGCTCCAGGCGCCTTTTTTGCGTTTTGCCGGCCGCGTGCCGCAGCCGCTCGAGAGGAAAGGCTATGAGTTCAACCGTCACCCCGCTCAAGCACGAGACATTGGTCATCGTCGGCAACGGCATGGTCGGGCATCACTGCATCGAACAGCTGATCGAACAGGACGCCCTAGCCCGCTACGACGTGCACGTGTTCGGCGAGGAGCGCCAGCGCGCCTACGATCGCGTACACCTGTCCGAGTACTTCGGCGGCCGCGATGCCGAATCGTTGGCGATGTGCGAAGCCGACTACTACAGCCGCCACGGCGTACAGGCCCACCTGGGCGAGCAGGTGCTGGAGATCGACCGCGAGCGCAAGGAAGTGGTCACCGGCAACGGCCGCCAGCCCTACGACAAGCTGATCCTGGCCACCGGCTCCTACCCCTTCGTGCCGCCGATTCCCGGTGCCGAAGGCAACTCGCGGCTGGTCTACCGCACCCTCGAGGATCTCGACGGCATTCGCGCGGCCGCAACCGGCGCACGCCGCGGTGTGGTGGTCGGCGGAGGCCTGCTCGGCCTGGAAGCGGCCAACGCACTCAAGTCTCTCGGCCTGGAAGCCCACGTGGTCGAGTTCGCCCCGCGGCTGATGCCGGTGCAGCTGGACGATGCCGGCGGCGCGGCGCTGAAGGCGCGCATCGAGGCGCTGGGTGTCGGCGTGCACCTGTCGCGTGCCACCCAGGAAATCATCGTTGGCGAGCAATACGCCTACCGCATGGTCTTCCAGGACGGCGAATTTCTTGAAACCGACCTGATCGTGTTTTCCGCCGGCATTCGCCCGCAGGACGCCCTGGCCCGTGACTGCGGCCTGGAACTGGCGGCACGCGGCGGCGTGGTGGTCGACAGTGACTGCCGTACCTCGGACCCGGCGATCTTCGCCATCGGCGAATGCGCCAGCTGGAACGGCAGCGTGTTCGGCCTGGTCGCCCCGGGCTACAGCATGGCCCGCTGCGTTGCCGCGCAGCTGGCCGACGCAGCGCACACGCCGTTCCTCGGTGCAGACATGTCGACCAAGCTCAAGCTGCTCGGCGTGGATGTCGGCTCCATCGGTGACGCCCATGGCGCGACCCCGGGCAGCCGGAGCTACCGTTTCATCGACGAGGCCAGCGCCAGCTACCGCCGCCTGGTCGTCTCCGCCGATGGCAAGCGCGTGCTGGGCGCGGTGCTGGTAGGCGACAACAGCTACTACGACACCCTGCTGCAGTACGCGCAGAACGGCATCAAGCTGCCGGCCGATCCGTCCGGCCTGATCCTGCCGCAGACCGAGGGCGCTCCAACGCTTGGTCCGGACGCCCTGCCGGCCAGCGCGACCATCTGTTCCTGCCACAACGTCAGCAAGGGCGCGGTGTGCTGCCAGGTCGATGCCGGCGTCACCGATCTCGGCGAACTCAAGGCCGCGACCAAGGCGGCCACCGGCTGCGGCGGTTGCAATGCCCTGCTCAAGCTGGTGTTCGACGCCGAACTGGCGGCGCGCGGCGTGGCGGTTGACAAGAGCCTCTGCGAACACTTCGCCTACACCCGCCAGGAGCTCTACGGCATCGTCCGCGTCGAGGGCATCCAGAGCTTTGCCGAACTGCTGGCCAAGCATGGCCGCGGCCATGTCGGCTGCGACATCTGCAAGCCGACGGTGGGTTCGATCCTGGCCTCGTGCTGGAACCAGCCGATCACCGATCCGGCGCTGATTCCGCTGCAGGACACCAACGACACCTTCATGGCCAACATGCAGAAGAACGGCACCTACTCGGTGGTGCCGCGCATCCCGGGTGGTGAGATCACCCCCGAGGGGCTGATCGCCATCGGCCAGGTGGCGAAGAAATACGACCTCTACACCAAGATCACTGGCGGCCAGCGCATCGACCTGTTCGGCGCTCAGCTGCACGAACTGCCGGACATCTGGGGCGAGCTGATCGCCGCCGGCTTCGAAACCGGCCACGCCTACGGCAAGAGCCTGCGCACCGTGAAATCCTGCGTCGGCAGCACCTGGTGCCGCTACGGCGTGCAGGACAGCGTCGGCATGGCGCTGCGCCTGGAGGACCGCTACAAGGGCCTGCGTGCGCCGCACAAGATCAAGTTCGCCGTATCGGGCTGTACCCGCGAATGCGCCGAGGCGCAGAGCAAGGACATCGGCGTGATCGCCACCGACAAGGGCTGGAACCTCTACATCTGCGGCAACGGCGGCATGCGCCCGCGGCATGCCGAACTGTTCGCCACCGATCTCGATGACGAAACGCTGATCCGCATCATCGACCGCGTCTTGATGTTCTACGTGCGCACCGCCGACAAGCTGCAGCGTACCTCGGTCTGGCGCGAAAGCCTGGAAGGCGGCCTGGACTACCTGAAGGACGTCATCCTCGACGACAGCCTGAACCTCGCCGCCGAGCTGGAGAGCCAGATGCAGCACGTGGTCGACAGCTACCAGTGCGAATGGGCCAACGCCATCTCCGATCCGGAGAAGCTCAAGCGCTTCCGCACCTTCGTCAACGACGGGCGCGCCGACCCGGACATCCACTTCGTCAAGGAGCGTGGCCAGCGTCGGCCGGTGCGCGCCAGCGAACTTCACCTGATCCCACTTACCCAGGAGGTGCTCTGATGAGCCAGTCCAATGTCGTTCGTCTCGACTCCCGTTCCAACGCGCCGGCGGCCTGGCAGACGCTGTGCAGCCGTGCCGATCTGGTCGCCAATTCCGGTGTGGTGGCCTGGCACGATGGCGCCCAGGTGGCGCTGTTCCACCTGCCTGACAACGCGGACGGCGAGCAGCTGTTCGCCATCGAGAACCGCGACCCCAAGTCCGGCGCCAACGTGATCGGCCGCGGCATCGTCGGCAGCCTCAAGGGCGAACTGGTGATCGCCTCGCCGCTGTACAAGCAGCACTTCCGCCTGGCCGATGGCAGCTGCCTGGAGTACCCGGAGCAGCGCCTGCAGGTCTGGCCGGTGCGCCTGATCGGCGACGAGGTACAGATCGCCGCGGGCTGATCGCCGCCCGTTGCCCGGGCAACGTCCCTTGCACACCGCAGCGATCCTGCGGGAGCGGCCTTGACCGCGAAGCTGACCCGACTCGCCAGCCACCCACATCGCTCAGCCAGCGCCCCGCGGCCGCCGTCGCGGGCCTGGCCCCCTACTGCCATTCAGAGAGACCGACATGTCCTACATCATCCCTTCCGAGTTCGTCACCAAGATGGTGGACGCCGGCGAATCGAAGATCTTCATGTCCACCCGCGACACCCTGATCCGCGGCTTCATGGCCGGCGCGATCCTGGCTCTTGCCGCGGTGTTCGCGGTCGCGGTGACCGTGCAGACCGGCTCGCCGCTGGTGGGTGCCATGCTGTTTCCGGTGGGCTTCGTAATGCTCTACCTGATGGGTTTCGACCTGCTCACCGGGGTCTTCATGCTGACGCCGCTGGCGCTGCTGGACCGCCGCCCGGGCGTGACCGTGGGCGGCATCCTGCGCAACTGGGGCTGGGTGTTTCTCGGCAACTTCGGCGGCGCGCTGGTGGTGGCCTTCATGATGGCCTTCGTCTTCACCATGGGCTTTTCCACCGAACCCGGACCTATCGGCGAGAAGATCTCGCACATCGGAGAGGATCGCACGCTGGGCTACGCCGAGTTCGGCGCGGCGGGCTGGGCGACCATCTTCCTGCGCGGCATGCTGTGCAACTGGATGGTTTCGATGGGCGTGGTCGGCGCGATGATCTCCACCTCGGTCAGCGGCAAGGTCATCGCCATGTGGATGCCGATCATGCTGTTCTTCTTCATGGGCTTCGAGCATTCGGTGGTGAACATGTTCCTGTTCCCCTCGGCGATGATCATGGGCGGCGACTTCTCGGTCATGGACTACATGGTCTGGAACGAGATCCCCACCGCGCTGGGTAACCTGGTGGGCGGCCTGGCCTTCACCGGCCTCACGCTCTACACCACCCACGTACGCACCGCGCCCAAGCGCAGCGTCTACTGATCGGGAGTGCGGCCGAAAGCCCCGGTTGCGCATTCGCGCCCGGGGCTTTCGTGCAGATCGAAGATGCCCAGCCAACTCGTCATCGCCCTCGGCCAGCATTCGGATGCCGGACGCAAGCCGCTCAATCAGGACTTTCACGGCGCCTGCATTCCCACCGACGCGCAGCTCGCCAGCAAGGGCATCGCCATCGCACTGGCCGATGGCATCAGCAGCAGCGAGGTCAGCCATATCGCCAGCGAAACCGCGGTGGCGAGCTTTCTCTCCGACTACTTCTGCACCTCCGACGCCTGGTCGGTGAAACAGTCGGCGCAGCGCGTGCTGGTGGCAGTCAACTCCTGGTTGCATGCGCAGACCCGCCAAGGCCCTTACCGCTATGACCGCGACCGCGGCTATGTCTGCACCTTCAGTGCGCTGGTGCTCAAGGGCGGCAGCGCGCACCTGTTCCACATCGGCGATGCGCGCATCCATCGCTTGCGTGAAGGCGCCCTCGAACAGCTGAGCGAGGATCACCGCGTGCGTGTCAGCGCCGAAACCAGCTATCTCGGCCGCGCCCTGGGCATCAACCCGCATCTGGAAATCGACTACCGCAACCTCCCGCTGGCACTGGGCGACCTGTTCCTGCTCGCCACCGACGGCGTGTACGAGCACCTCGATCCGCGCGCGATGGCCGATATCATCGCGACCCATGCCGACGACCTGGACGCTGCAGCGAGGCAGCTGGTCGAGCAGGCGCTGGTCAACGGCAGCGATGACAACCTCACCGTGCAGCTGGTGCGCATCGACAGCCTGCCCGAGCAAGCGGCCGACGACGTGCAGCGCCAGCTCGGCGAACTGGCCCTGCCGCCGCTGCTGGAGCCGCGCATGCAGTTCGACGGCTACCGCATCGTTCGCCAGCTGCATGCCAGCAGCCGCAGCCATGTGCATCTGGCTGTCGACGAAAAGAGCGGCGCGCAGGTGGTGCTGAAGACGCCGTCGCTCGATCTGCGTGGCGACCCGGCCTATCTCGAGCGCTTCCTTCTCGAGGAATGGATCGCCCGGCGCATCGACAACCCTCACGTGGTCAAGGCCTGCCCGCCGCCACGCCGGCGGCACTACCTGTACACGGTCAGCGAATTCATCGAAGGGCAGACGCTCGCGCAGTGGATGCTCGACCACCCGACGCCGGACCTGACCACCGTACGCGGCTTCGTCGAACAGATCGCCCGCGGCCTGCGCGCCTTTCACCGCCTGGAAATGCTGCATCAGGACCTGCGCCCGCAGAACCTGCTGATCGACGCCACCGGCACGCTGAAGATCATCGACTTCGGCTCGACACGGGTTGCCGGGCTCGCCGACCAACAGGCCCCGGATCCGCAGGAGGCGCTGCTCGGCACCGCCGCCTACACCGCGCCGGAGTATTTCCTTGGGGAGGCGGGCTCGCCGCGTTCGGATCAGTTCTCCCTCGCGGTGATCGCCTACCAGCTGCTCAGCGGTCGCCTGCCCTATGGCACCGATGTCTGCAAGGCACGCACCCTGGCCGCGCAGAAGCGCCTGCACTACCGCTCGGTACGCGACGCCCAGCGCGAGATCCCGGCTTGGGTCGACGAGGTACTGGCCAAGGCGCTGCATCCCGATCCACGGCGGCGCTACGCCGATCTGTCCGAGTTCGTCTTCGAGTTGCGCCAGCCCAACCCGGCGCTGCTCAACCGCACTCGCCCACCCTTGCTGGAACGCAACCCGCTGCTGTTCTGGAAAGGCCTGTCGCTGCTGCTGGGGTTGACGGTCGTTGCCCTGCTGCTGCGCTAGCCGCGCGGTCGCAACAGTGCCGTCGCGCCCTGCGCCTTGCGCGTGTACCAGAGCACCCGACTGACGCCGCGGGTGATCGCCACATAGGCCAGGCGCAGACTCTCGTCGGCCATCGCCTGGTCATAGCTGTTGCGAAAGAACCCGCAGTACGCATACAGCGCATTGCGCAGCGGGTGCGGCTGCGGTGGCAGGCAGTCGTCGACGACGATGGCGACCTCCGCCTGCAGGCCCTTGGCGCGATGGATGGTATAGGCCTTGACCGGCAGCTTGCGATCCAGCTCGGCCTGGATGGCGCGCAGCGTGTCGTTGCGTCGGCCAAGCAGCAGCACCGCGGTGCGCTCGCGGCTGCCACGCTCGACGACGTGGGCGCATTGCGCCTTTATCTCGGCGACCAGTTGTGCCAGCCCACCGTTCAGCTCGAAACCGGTGACCAGCCGGACGCCGTGGTCACCCGGTTGCATGGGCCGGTTCGGCCGACTGGTCTTGGCCTGTTTGAAGCGCACACCAGCCAGCACCGCCTCGCCATCGCGAATCACCGGTTCGATGGAACGGTAGTTGGTTTCCAGCAGCAGCGTTTCGCTGCCCTTGGCGCCACGCCGCGGGAAGTGCCGGTCGAACTCCATGAACAGCTCCGGCGAACTGCCGCGCCAGCCGTAGATCGACTGCCAGTCGTCACCGATGGCCATCAGGCTCGGGCTCGAACCCTGGCGGGCCAGCTGCCGATGCAGCGCCTGCAACCACTTGACGATCTGCGGCGAGATGTCCTGAAACTCGTCGATCAGCAGGTGCTGGAACGGTGCGAGGCTCGCCGGCGGTACGCCGTCAGCGGCGGTCAGGCGCTCGCCGAGCTGCTGGAACGCGGCGTTGAAGGTCTGCAGACCTTGCTCGCGCAGCACCGCCTGGAAACAGCCGTGGAACGCGATCAGTGCCTCGATGAACTGGCGCTCGCGGGATGTGCATTCGAGTCCGGACGGCTGCAGGCGATCGATGCGCAGGCCGATGCTCTCGATGAATCCGGCCTGCACGTGAAACGCCTCGTACAACGGCAATGCCGCGAACTCGCCGGCCAGGCTGAAGGGCTTCTCCGGCGCCTTTGGCGCGGCACGCCTGCCCTTGGCAGGCTCGACCGCCGGCCCGGGCAGATCGAGCAGCCGGTGCACCTGCTCGCGAAAATCCGGCTGCTCGGCATAGCAACGCTGGTAGGCCTGCTTGAGCAGGCGCTGTTGTGCCGGACGCAACCGTGCATTCGCCAGCGGGTTGTCCGGCTCGTCGCCCGCGGCAGCCTTGTCGTCCAGCTGCTCGAACCACCGCGCCGTGCCGAGCACTTCGCGCGCCAGCTGTGCCATGGCCGAGTGGAAGGTGCGCACGCACTGGCGCGCCTGGCGCTCGTCGAACGGGAACTGCCAGAACGCCAGGACCCGCAGCAGCTGCTCGCGCAGCTGCCCACAGGAGGCATTGGTGAAGGAGATCACCGTCAGCCGTCCCGGCTCGATGCCCAGGTGGCAGAGCATGAATACCACGCGCAGCAGCAAGGTGGTCGACTTGCCTGAACCGGCGCCGGCAAAGATGCGCGTCAGCGGGCTGCGCCCCAGGATCATCGCCCACTGTTCCTCCGACGGCGCGCTGACGATACCGGCTGCCACCGCCTGCTCGACACGCTCGCGCATGGCACGAACCTGGTCCTCGTCCACCTTCAGCGCGGCCGCCGGGTAGATGCCCTGCGCAGCCGCTCGCCGGGGTTTGGCGGGGCCGCCTTCCTTGGCGTCCGCCTTGGCTGCCGACTTCGGCTTGGCCTTGCCCTTGGCGCCCCTGGGCTTGCCCTGGGCCTTGCCACTGCGCTTGCCCGTGGACTGCGGTTGCGCCTTGTCCGGCCCATGCCCCCAACGACGGAACAGCAGCTCGTCCTCGTCGCGCAGATGGGCCGAGGTGCGTGGAAAGCAGCGCTTCAGCACCCCGGCGACCAGGGACCTGTAGCGCTTGACGGCAGAAAGCATCGGAAATTCACCGTGACCATTCACATATCATTGATATGGTAAGGGTTTTTCCCTGTACTCTGGCTGCCGCGGGAACGAACGGCAGGCAAACTCGCTGAGATGAGGCGCCGGGCAGCTTCGCCTGCAGGATTTCGCGCAGATGGCTGTCCGAGCTGAACAGCCTATCTTTCGGCCGAGCCGAATGCCCCTCTACCGGATGACGGAACGCTTCTGATGGAACCAGCAGCCAACCCCACGCCTGATGATGCGAGCCACAGCTTCCTCCCGGACGGTGGCGAACTGGGCACGTTGATCCGACGCTTCGATTGGTCTAGCACTCCACTGGGGCCATTGCGGGACTGGCCGCAGAGCCTGAAGACCGTCACGGCGATGCTGCTGCTCTCGCCAACACCCATCGTCCTGCTCTGGGGCGAGCGCGGCATCATGATCTACAACGACGCCTATTCCGGGTTCGCCGGCAGCCGTCATCCGCAGCTGCTGGGCTCGGAAGTGCGCCTGGGCTGGCCGGAAGTGGCCGACTTCAACGACCACGTGATGAAGGTCGGCCTGGCCGGCGGCACGCTCTCCTACAAGGATCAGGAGCTGGCGTTGTACCGCAACGGCCGCCCGGCCCGCGCCTGGATGAACCTGGACTATTCGCCGGTGTTCGACGAGCAGGCGCAGCCGGCCGGCGTGATTGCCATGGTCGTGGAAACCACGGAACGGGTAATGGCCGAGCGTGAGCTGCAGGGCCAGCAGGCACGCCTGCAAGAGATGTTCGAGCAGGCGCCGGGAATGATGGCGATGCTGCGCGGCCCCGAGCACGTATTCGAAATGGTCAACCCGGCCTACTGCCGGCTCGTCGGCGAGCGCGAGATCATCGGCAAGCCGGTGCGCGATGCGTTGCCGGAGGTGGAGCGCCAGGGCTTCATCGAAATCCTCGACCGGGTCTACCGCAGCGGCGAGGCCTTCGTCGGTTCCGGCATTCACATCGGTCTGCAGCGCACCCGCGGCGCCGCGGAAGAAGACCGCGTGCTGGATTTCGTCTTCCAGCCGGTCACCGATATCGATGGCAACGTCGGCGGCATCTTCGTCGAGGGCCACGATGTCACCGAGCGTGCCCGGGCCGACCTGGCGCTGCGTGAAAACGAGCAGCGCCTGCGCTTCCTCGATGCGTTGTCCAAGGAGACGGCGCGCAGTGTCGATGCCGATGCCATCCTGGCCACCACCACGCGCATGCTCGGCGAACACCTGGGACTGTCCAGTTGCGCCTACGCCGACATGGAGCCCGACCAGGACAGCTTCACCATCCGTGGCGATTGGTCGGCGCCGGGCTGCATGAGCATCGTCGGCCACTACCGCCTCGCCGCGTTCGGCAGTCTGGCGGTCCAGAAGCTGCGCGCCGGCGAACCCTTCATCGTCGACGATCACCTTGCCCGCCTGCCCGCCGCCGACGCGGCGACCTTCCAGCAACTCGACATCGCCGCCACCATCTGCATGCCGCTGGTCAAGGAAGGCCGGCTGACCGCACTGATGGCCATTCACAGCCGCGTACCGCGGGCCTGGAGCGCCTGCGAGCTGGCCCTGCTCACCGAGGTCACCGACCGTTCCTGGGCCCACATCGAACGGGTGCGTTCCGCCGCCGCGGTGCGCCAGCGCGAGCAGAGCTTCCTCGAACAGCTGGAAGCCAAGGTGCTCGAGCGCACCGCGGCGCTGGCCCGCAGCGAGGCCAACATCCGCGCGGTACTGGAGACCTCGCACCTGTACATGGCGATGCTCGCGCCGGACGGCGCGATTCTCTACGTGAACGCCACGGCCCTGGCCGGCATCAGCGACCGCTTCAACGAACTGGCCTATATGCCGTTCTGGGAATCGCCCTGGTTCGCCGCGACACCGGGTATGCCCGAGGTGATGCGAGAGATGACACGGCGGGTAGCGGCCGGCGCCACCGAGCACGTGACCATGACACTGAACATGCCGCAAGGCGTGCGCGTCTTCGATTTCTCCATGCGCCCGGTACCGGGCGAGGACGGCAGCATCGTGGCCCTGGTACCCGAGGCGCTGGACATCAGCGAACGGGTGAACGCCGAACAGGCGCTGCAGCAGCTGCACAAGATGGAGGCGCTGGGCAACCTCACCGGCGGTATCGCCCACGACTTCAACAACCTGCTGATGGCCGTGCTCGGCAGCCTCGACCTGTTGCGTCGGCGCATGCCCGCCGACCCCGCGCTGCTGCGCCTGGTGGACAATGCCAGAGCCGGTGCCGAACGCGGCGCTTCGCTCACCGCGCGCATGCTCACCTTCGCGCGCAAGCAGGAACTGCACAAGACACCGATCGAACTGCCGCAGCTGATCGCGGGCATGAAGGAGCTGCTGCTCAGCTCGCTTGGCCCGACCATCCAGCTGCAGGTCGAGCTGCCGGCCCGGCTGGCGCAGGTGAAGACCGATCCCAACCAGCTGGAAACCGCTCTGCTCAACCTCGCCGCCAATGCGCGTGACGCCATGTCCGGCGTCGGCCGTATCCGCATCGCCGCCGAAGAGCTGACGCTACCCGAGGAGCAGAACGGCCTGCCCGCCGGCCGCTATGTGCGCCTGGATCTCAACGACAACGGCAGCGGCATGGATGAAGCGACCCTCAAGCGCGCAGCCGAGCCCTTCTTCACCACCAAGGGGGTCGGCAAGGGCACCGGGCTCGGGCTGTCCATGGTCCATGGGCTGGCCGAGCAATCCGGCGGTCGGCTGGTGCTGCGCAGCTCGCCGGGTGCGGGCACCACCGCCGAGATCTGGCTACCGGCCCTGGCGGCGGAAAACGCGCCTGCATCGGCGCCTGTCTCCACGCCGGCACCCGATGAAAGCCCCCGGCGCACGACGAAGCCGTTGACCCTGCTGGCGGTGGACGACGACGAGCTGGTGCTGTTCAGCACCGCCGGCATCCTGGAAGCGGCCGGACATCGCGTGCTCACCGCGCGGTCGGCCGGGGAAGCGCTGGATCTGCTGCAGGTCAATCAGGTCGACATCCTGATCACCGACCACGCCATGCCGCTGATGAGCGGTGCGCAGCTGGCAGCCGTGGTGCGGGAGACCCGCCCGCAATTGCCGATCCTGCTGGTTTCCGGTTACGCCGAACTGCCCTCCACCGCGCCGGCGCTTCCGCTGCACCGGTTGGCCAAGCCGTTCAGTCAGGACGAGCTGCTCGATGCCATCGAGCAGCTGTGCTGACGAGCGCCTCAGCTGCCGATCACGCCGCCATCGTCCTTGGTGATCAGCACGGTGGACGAGCGCGGGCGTGATTGGCCGTCGCTGGCCGGAAAGCTCAGCCCCGGGTGCTGCACGTTCACCCACATGGCGCGGTAGTCCGGGCTCCAGGTGATGCCGGTGATCTCGCAACCACGCGGGCCCACCAGAAAACGCCGAACCTCCCGGGTGACCGGGTCGGCACAGAGCAGCTGGTTGGTGCCCATGGCCTGCATGGCTGGCTGGTCGTCGTCGAAATCGGTCTCGATCCACAGCCGGCCAGCAGCATCGAATGCCAGACCATCCGGCGAAGAGAAGCAGTCGCCGTCGATGGTACCGACCAGATTGGCCGCCACCGGGTTGCCCTGGGCGTCCCGCGCCCCGCTGCGCTCGCCGGCGAGCAGAAAGACCTCCCACTCAAAGCGCGTGGCGGTCGGATCACCGCCCTCTTCCTGCCAGCGCAGGATCTGCCCGTGCAGGTTGTTGGGGCGCGGGTTGGCCCGGTCCAGCGGTTGTTTCGCACCGCGGCCGTCGTTGTTGGTCAGGGTCACGTAGACCTCGCGACTGTGCGGGTGCACCGCCACCCATTCGGGTCGGTCCATCGGCGTCGCCCCGGCGCGGTCAGCGGCAGCGCGGGCATTGAGCAGCACCTCGGCCTGGCTGGGAAAGCCGCTCTCTGCGGTCAGCCCGTGCTCGCCATGCACCAGCGCCAGCCACTCACCGCTGCCGTCGGCGTCGAAGCGGGCAACGTACAGCGTGCCCTCATCCAGCAGGCGGCGGTTGTCGGCGTCCGCCCCGGCCACGAAGCGACCGTTGGGCACGAACTTGTAGACATACTCGCCCTTCGTATCGTCGCCCGAGTAGAAGGCCATGCGCCCATCCTCGCCCAGCGACAGCACCGAGCATTCGCGGCAATATCGGCCGCACGCGGTGCGCTTGACCGGTACGCTGTCAGGGGCGAACGGATCGACTTCCACCACCCAACCGAAGCGGTGCGGCTCGTTGACGTAGCCACCGTGGGGCTGGTCGGCCTGCGGCGTGGCATCGAAGCGCGGATCGGCGGTTTCCCAGCCGTAGAGTTTGCTCAAGCCGCTGCCGGCGATGCCGTAACGCTGGTGCGAGACCCGCGCCGCCAGGTCCTGCGGATCGTGGTTGACGAAGTAGTTGTGCCAGTTCTCCTCGCAGATCAGATAGGTGCCCCAGGGGGTGAAGCCGCTGGAGCAATTGTTCAGCGTGCCCAGAACGGTCCTGCCATCCGGGTCGGCGACGGTCTTCATGCTCGGATGGCCCGCCAGCGGCCCGGAAATGGCCATCTCCGTCAACGCGCTGAGGCGCCGGTTGTAGCGCGACGGCAACACCCGCTGCCACTGGCCACGGGCATCCTTGCGCACTTCGATGACGCTCAGACCGTGGGCCGCCTGCTCCTTGCGCACCTGTTCCAGCGGGCGCCGGCCTTCCTCCAGACGCATGCCGTCGGTGTGCAGCGTCGGGTTGACGTACTCATGATTGATCACCAGCAGGCCGTGGGTGTCCGGCGCATCGGGGAACGGGAAAAAATGCATGCCGTCGTGGTTGTCGCCGGCCTGCTTGAGCTGCGCCTGCCAGTCGTCGCTGGCATCGGCCTGCCACTGAGGCGCATCGGCCAGTACCGGGTCGCCCCAGGAAAAGAACACCCGCGCGCTGTACCCTGGGGCCACCTCGACCCGGTCGAACTGCGGGTCGAGCTGCGCCGGAATGCCCTGGAAACCGATCAGTCGCGCAGGTCCGGCAGCAGCCCGGGCGCCGGCCATTGCGCCGCCGAGAAAGGCGATGCCGGCCAGGCCCAGGCCGCCCTTGAGCAGGCCGCGGCGGCGCCGGTCGATGACATCCCGCAGCGGCGAGTTGCGGCTGGGGTTGATCGCCTGGTCATCATGGGCGGCGATGCCGGCGTGAAAATCGCTGAAATCCTGTTTCATCGAAACGAATCCTGGATGGCTGAACCGCATCACTCGATGCGGTAATGAAAGGTGTTCTGCACGTTGGGCACCTCCACCGCCCGCCCATCGACGATGCGCGGCTGGTAGCGGAAGCTCTGGGCCGCGATCAGCGATGGACGGATGAACAGCGGATGGCAGTCACCAACCACCTTGGGCGAACGCACCCGTCCCTGGACGTCCACCGTGTAGCTCACCGTGCAGGCGCCCTGCAGCCCGGCGTCCAGCGCCCGCTGCGGATAGACCGGCGGCTTCTTGGCGATCGGCTGGTACTGGCGGCTGGCTGCCTCCGCGACAGCCGCCTGCCGGGCACGCTCGGCCGCTTCGGCACGGGCCGTTGCCTCGGCCTGGCGGCGCTGCGCGTCCAGCCGTGCCTGCTCGGCCAGACGCTCTTGCTCCCGACGCTGCTGTTCGTCACGGCGGCGTTGCTCCTGGCGGCGACGTTCCAGCTGCTGCTTGCGCTGCTGCTCGGCTTCGCGCTCCCGTTCGGCGCGCTTGAAGGCCAGGTCGGCCTGCTCCACCTGTGGTGGCGCTTCGACCTGAACGGGGGGCGGCGGCGCTTCGACCGGTTTCGCAACCGGCGGTTCGGGCAGTACTGGCACCGGCGGCGGCAGGCTGATCAGCTGGGTCTGCATCACCTGGGTGGCAACCGGTGCGTCCATCGTCGGCGTCCAGCTGGTCAGCAGCAAGACGAACAGCCCGGCATGCAAGCCCAGCGTGGTCAGCGCCGCGCCAGCGGCACCGGTCCATCGCCGCTGTGTGAGCACGGGCGCGGGCGGCGCCGACAAGCCGAGCGCCATCATCGCTCCTGCTCCGCAGCGGCCGGCGCCTCGGTGATCAGGCCCAGGTTGACCACCCCGCCGCGCTGCAGCTCGGCGATAGCGGCGACCACACGACCGTAGTCCGCCGCCTCGTCGGCACGGATATAGACCTGGGTGTCGCCCCGCGCGGCAATGACCGCGCCGACCTTGGCCTGCAGCTCGGCCAGGTCGACGGCGCTGTCGGTCTGGTTCTCGACGTCCAGCTCGCTGCCGAGGTTCCAGTAGAAGCCGCCGTCGGCCTTCACCGAAAGCGTCAGGATCTGCCGCTCGTTCTCCACCGGCAGCGCCTCGGCCGCCACCTTCGGCAGCTCGATCTTGACGCCCTGCACCAGCATCGGCGCGGTGACCATGAAGATCACCAGCAGCACCAGCATCACGTCGATATAGGGCACCACATTCATTTCCGCCTTGGGCCCGTGTTTGCGCTGTGGCCTGACTAGCATTGCTGACCTCCTCAGGCGGCTGCGGCGACGCTGGGCGAAGCAGCGTGCAGGCGCCGATGCAGGCGCGCCTGCAGCTCGTTGCCGAAGGCGTAGTAACGGCCGACCAGCGTCTGCCCGTGGGCGGCGAAGCGGTTGTAGGCCATCACCGCGGGAATCGCCGCGAACAGGCCGATGGCCGTGGCGATCAGCGCCTCGGCGATACCCGGGGCGACGGTGGAAAGCGTGGCCTGCTGTACCTGCGAAAGGCCGAGGAAGGAGTTCATGATCCCCCACACGGTGCCGAACAGGCCGATGTAGGGGCTCACCGAACCCACCGTGGCGAGGAACTGCAGGCCCTTCTCCAGGCGTTCCTCCTGCTCGGCAATGGCGACGTACAGGCTGCGCTCCACGCCCTCGGCGACCGCATCCGGGGCGATGCCCGCTTCACGCTGGAGTTGGACAAACTCGCCGTAACCGGCGAGGAAGATGCGCTGCAACGCGGCCTCCTCCGGCAGCGGCTGCTGCTGCCCTTCGCGGTAGAGCTGGGCGAGATCGCCGCCCTGGCGAAAGCGCTGCTGGAAGCTGTGCAGCAGGCGCTCGCTGCGGTGCAGCGCGGCGCTGCGACGGATAATCAGGTACCAGCTGGAGAGCGAAGCCAGCACCAGGAACACCATCACCGCCTGCACCACCAGGCTGGCCTCGCTGATCAGGCCCCAGACGGACATGTGCTCGAGAGTCGTTTGCATGAATCTTTCCTCCTGCCCGCATGGGCAGCTGCTATTGGATGGCGGGTCGGTTACCGGGCGATGACATCAATCCAGACCCAGCGCATCGGCGATGGCTGACCAGGGCAGGTATTTGTAGTTCTGCGTGCCTTCGGGCATGCGCTTGCGGCCGTCCTGCACCACCAGCATGCCGCGGCTCCAGATGCTGCCGAGATTTGCCGAGGTGACCTCCAGCCCGTCGGTTTCCGAAGCGCCGTCGATACCGCGCTCGGCATTCAGGCCGATGCGGAACGCGCCGCGCACGGCATACGGCGCCTGGGCATCGAGCACCACGTAGCTGTCGTTGCCCTGGCTGGAGATCACCAGGTAATCGCCACCCTCGCCGTGGTAGAGCGCCAGGCCTTCGATGTCGTCGTACACCGGCCCGCCAACGCCGATCACCTTCTGGGGCGCTGCCGGCACTTCGGCACGGGCATCGACCACCCAGACCGCAACGTCCTCTTCACCGACGAACAGCCGCTCGCCACGGTCATCGGCGACGCAGCCCTCGGGCTGGCTGTCCAGCTTGAAACGCCGCACCAGTTCACCGTGCGGCTGGCCGGACTGGCCATCGAGGCGGTACTGGACGAAGGTGCCATCCTTGTCGTTGGCGATCGCGTAGGTGACACCTTGGCGGTTCTGGAACATGCACAGGCCGTAGATATCGCTCAGCGGCGTGGCGATCTGGCCGATATCGCGGAGCACCCCGCTCGCGCGGTCGATGGCGAACAGGTGCAGGCTGTTGTGATCCCGGTTGCTGGCCACGGCCAGGTCCACGCGCTTGCTGCCGAGGCGGAAACCGCTGCGCACATCGACGTTGTTCAGCCGGCCGACGGTCAGGCTTTGCAGCTGGCGGCCTTCCAGGTCGTACACCACCAGCCCGCCCTTCTTGTCGGTGCCGAGCACGCGACTCTGCGCAGGATCGCGCGGATTGACCCAGATCGCCGGGTCATCGGCGGCGTCCCCCAGACTGGGCACCGGGCCGGTCTCCACCGCTGCCGCCAGACTGACGATGGGTTCGGGATGCGGCAGTGCCTGTGGCTGCCACGCCAGCTGGGCGCGATGCAGGCCGTGCTCGTCCGCCAGCAGCAGTTCGACTCCTTCGGAGGTGCGACGCGCGCTGATGCGTTCCGGCTCATCGAGGCCGTCCAGCGGCAGCACGCCGTCCGCCTGCCAACCCGATTCGCTCTGGCGATAGAGGTGCAGCGCCGGCGCCTCGGCATCCAGGGCCAACAGACCACCCGGCACCAACGCCATGCCAGCCGCCACCTTTGTCAGCGCGCCGAACGGCTTGACCAGATCGACCGGCTCACGCTGCAGCGGCGCCTCGGCATCCGCCGGGTAGCGCCAGAAGCCGACGTTCTCCTCGTTGACGTAGAGCTGCCCGGCCATGTCATCGGTCTGGCAAAAGGTGCTCTGCGGCGGCAGGCTGAGCCCGCGCACGCGCCGTGCTTCACCGAGCAGGCGGCCCTGGCTGCCCACCAGCCATTGCTCGCCGACACCTTCCTCGCCGAGCAGGAATACGAAGTCGTTGCGCGCGCTGTCGCGGTACAGGCACAGCCCCTCGATGGCGAACGCGGTGCGCGGCAGATACAGCGGCTGGCTCCAGGTCCGGTTGTCATCCAGGCCGATCAGCATCGCCTGCTGGCGCTTGCGCTCCACGGTGGCCAGCAGCAGGCCCCGACGTTCGAGGCGATGGTCGAGGCCCTCGAAACGCCCGCTGTGCTGGGCCAGTGTGTTGCCGGCCTTGTCCAGCAGGCGCAGGCCCTGCGTGTCCAGCTGGACGCGCTCGGCATCCGCCCAGGGGCCATTGCCGGCCAGCAATTGCGCGTATTCGAGGCCCGTCTGCGCTGGCGTGGTGATGCTCAGCCGCGTGCTCTGTGGCGCCTTGTCCTGACCGGCGGACTGGCAGGCGGCCAGGGTGATGCACAGGCCGAGCAGCAGGGTTTTGGGTAATGCGTTCATGCGATATCCATTCAGGTGCCGCAGGCCGGTGCCCGGCCGTAAAGGGGAACGGCGGGCACCGGAGCGGCAAGGGGTCAGAAGTGGGTCAGGGTCAGGCCGAGCTTGTAGGTCGGGCCGTACTCTTCGTACTGGGCGTTGTAGGAACGGCGGCCGGTGTAGACGTAATAGGACTCGTCCGTCAGGTTCAGCGCCTCGAAGGTCAGCTGCAGGCTCGGCGTGATGAAGTAACCGGCCTTGAAGTCGACGAACAGCTGGTCATCGACGTAGAGGTCGTGGGCCTTGTCGTCGATACCGGCCACCTCGTACAGGTAGTCGGACTTGTAGTTGGCGGCCAGGCGCAGGTTGAGCCGGTCGTTTTCCCAGCCGACCATCAGGTTGCCGACCGTATCGGAATGGTTCGGCAGGTCGATGCTGCGGCGCATGCCCTGGCCCTTGATGTCCGCGTCGGACTTGCTGAAGGTGGCATTGGCGCCCAGCAACAAACCGTTCCACGGCGCCGGCAGCCAGTCGAGCTTCTGCGAGTAGGCCAGCTCCAGCCCGTAGAGCTTGGCGCTGCTGCCGTTCTGGAAGCTGAGCGCTTCGTCGAACGCCGCCCACTGGCCGGTGCCGGCCAGGTCGGTGTTGTAGATGAAGTTGTCGATGTCCTTGTAGAACAGGTAGGCGGACACCACCCCGGCGCGGCCCATGTAGTGCTCGATGCCGAGGTCGTAGTTGACGGACTCCAGCGGCTTGAGATCGGGGTTACCGAACTCGGCGTCGTCGCCATCGATGACGAAACCGGGTGCCAGCTGGCCGAAGGTCGGGCGTACCACGCTGTTGGTCCATGCGGCGCGGATCAGCGTGTCATCGGTCAGCTGGTAGCGCACGTGCAGGCCGGGCAGCCAGTGGTGGTAGTCGTTGCTGCTGGAAATGGACTCGAACTGGTCGTCGCGCATGCCGGTGCCCTTGGCGCGAAAGCGCGTGCCCTCGTAGCGCAGGCCGGCGATGACACGCCAGCGGTCAACGTCCACCGTGTTCATCAGGTACGCGGCATTGATGTCCTCGTGCATGTCGAAGTCATTGATGCGCGACTCCTCCTCGTCGTAGAACTCGCTGGCGTCCAGCCCGGCGATGGCGCCCTTGATCGCCGAGGCGCTGATGCCGCGGCCGAAGCGGCCGAGCGCGTAGTCGACGTTGCCACCCTGGAAATCGGCCAGGGTCAGGTCGTCGAAGTCGTCATAGACCCAGACCTCGCTGTCGTTGTCCTTGTGCCGGCGGCTGAGCTTGCCGCCGAACTTGGCCTGCGCCGCGTAGCCCTGGATGTCGTAGTCGCGGGCCAGGTCCAGGCGGATATTCTTCTCCCGGTCGCGGGTATCGCTCTTCTCCCACTCCACTTCATCCAGCTCGAAGGAAGCCGGATCGTAGAAGGCCGAATCCACTGTCAGGCGCGGCTTGCGGCTGCTGGAGAAACCGGCGTCGGCGAAGTCGCCTTCGAAGGTCGCGCCGGAGATGCCACCCGGATTGCGCTCGCGGGACTGGCTGTAGCCGACCTGTCCGCTCAGGGTCCAGAGGCCCATCATGCGTTCGCCGCCGAACACGTAGGATTGGATGGTCTGGGTTTCCTCGCGCGATTTCAGCTCGCGCCAGCCTTCGGCATCGCCGGTTTCGCCGGGCAGCTGGGCGTCGTCGAACTCCACGCCGGCGGCGTTGCGCGTTTCGGTGTCCTTGAAGCGGCTGTACAGCGTACGCAGGTAATAGCTGCTGACGTCATCCGGCTTGTAGTCGAAGTTCAGCCCGAAACCGGTGCGCTCGCGGGTGATCTCGTAGTCGCGCTGCTCGAACTCTTCCAGGCGTGCGCCATCGTCGGCAAAGTCCCACTTGCCGCCGGTTTCGACGTTGTCCGAACCGAACTTGCGCTCCTGCCAGCTGACGGCTGCGGCCACACCGAAATTGTCGACGCCATCGCCAAGGCTGAAGCGGTTGCTGATCGCGCCGGAGAACTTCGGGCTGGTCTTCTCGACATTCTCGTCGTAGCTGCCCTCGCCGCTGATGCTGTAGAACAGGCCGTCATGATCGAACGCCGAGAGGCTTTCCACCTCGATGGTGCCGCCCAGGGAGTTGGCGTCCATGTCCGGGGTAAGCGTCTTGACCACCGACAGCGACTGCACCAGCTCGGACGGCAGCACATCCAGCGCCACCGCGCGGCGCTTGCTTTCCGGCGAGGGCACCAGGGTTCCGTTGATGGTGACGCTGTTCAGGTCCGGCGCGATGCCACGCACGCTGACGAAGCGCCCTTCACCCTGGTCGCGCTCCACCGAGATGCCCGGAATGCGCTGCAGCGCTTCGGCGGCGTTGTCATCCGGCAACTGGCCGATGCCATCGGCATGGACCACGCTCTTGACGCTGTCGGAACTGCGCTGGTCCTTCAGTGCTTCGTCGATGCTGACGGCTTGGCCGATCACTTCGACGTGCTCCATGACCAGCGGCTCCTCGGCCCAGGCCGAACCGGCGCTGACGGCCAGGGCCAGCAGGCTGATGCGGAATCCTGCGTGGCGGATGCCGCTGCGGTATGTGTTCATGAACGATTCCCCCGAATGGTGTTTGCCGGGTCCATCCCGGAACTGCAGCGGACGGTAGGTGGGGGATGTGGCGGTTCTGTGACAGGAAATTTGGGGAGAGCTTGGAAGAGTGGGTTTTGCGGGATTTTGGGGGTGGGGTTGAGCTGATATGACCTGTTTTTAGCGGTATGGATATGGAAATGCCTATCGCAGACACGCTGGGATCAAGTTGGGGGAGCAACCCATTTTCCGGGTGTTCCGGTACTTCTGTTTCGCGCTGCTGCGCGAGTTCCTTTTGGCAGTCGCCCGGATGGCCGGCCCCGCCAAAAGGAACCAAAAAGTCTTGCCCCTACATCCGGGTCTCGCTACGCGAGACTTCCCTCATTCCATCGCTTCTCCGAGGGTCACCGTGCAAGGGCCATCCATGGCCCTTTACGGGGGGACGCCTAGTTCTCTCGCGGCATCCATGCCGCTCGCCCCGCTACGTAGCGACTACATTCGGCCTCCTGAAAGGGGCGATCGATGTCGCCTGCAAGTCCGTGATTGCTAGGATCCAATATGAGGGAAAACCGTAAAGGACGTTTCCAACGAACGACACGGGTCGGCTGATCGTCATCATCCGTCTGTTGAAAATCGTCGCAGGCCCCAGCCTCGCCCCTTCAGTAGGGAGAGCGGAATCGTTGCGTAAGGGGGTGAGCCGCATGGATGCGGCGAAAGGCTTAAAGGGCCATGGAAGGCCCTTGTAAGCCGACCCCTGAAGCGGCGATGGAGCGAACGAACCCCGCGCGGAGCGCGGGGCCGGATGCAGGGGCAAAGCGTTTTTGGTTACTTTTTCCGCGTCTGGAAAAAGTGACTCGCCCAGCAGGGCGAAACCTGAATCGCCAGGCAACTCGGCAATCGGCATCGACTCGATGCCAGCAAGCCCCTCGTCCAGAACTGATCCAAATCCATCAGGGCAAACCACATCCCCAATCCCATCCAGCAAATCAACCAAACCAAAAAAACCCTGAGCCAATTCAACCCCCACCCCATTCATCCAACCGCCACATCCATCTGTTTCCGTGCCCTCACGCACTGGCGCGAACCCGCCACGGAGACCTCATGAAATCCCTCCTCAAACTCCACACCCTCACCCTCCTCGGCCTCGCCCTGGCCGCCAACGTCGGCCTGCAGCTGCTGCTCGCCGTCGGCACGGTCAAATCCTGGGGCGAGATCGACTGGATGGACGTCGTCGGCGAAGGCGGTTGCGCCGCCCTCGCCCTCGCCTGGCTGGTCATGTTGCTGCACAGCCGCCCGGCCGGCCGGGTGACGCGGTTGCTCGCACTGGGCCTGGCCTGCATCTGCTTTTCCTGGTGGATGGACCTGCTCGACGAATTCATCCAGATCCCCGCCAGCATCGCCTGGGACAACTGGCTGGAAACCGCGCCCATGCCTGTGGGTCTGTTGCTGCTGACCTTCGGCATCTACCACCTGAACCAGGAACAACGCGCCATCAACGCGCAGATGCACAAGCGCGAGCGGCTGTTTCGCGAACATCGGCTGTTCGACAACCTCACCCCGTTGAGCACCGCCGAATACCTGCGGCGGCAGCTCGATCAGACCCTGCGCCAGGCCGACGAGGAGCAGCGCCCGCTGTCTCTGTTGGCGATCGACCTGGACGACTTCAGCCGGGTCAATCAGCGCTACGGCCAGGCCGAGGGCGATCTGGTGCTGCAGGCCGTGGCGCAGCTGCTGGTGCTCAACCTTCGTCATCAGGACCTGCTCTGCCGCCTGGCCGGCGATCGCTTCGTCGTGCTCCTGCCGGATACTGCCGAACAGCAGGCGCGGCAGCTTGCCGAGGAGTTGCAGACCGCCGTGGCCAGCCTCGCCCACAAGACGCGCCAGCATGGCGAACGCCTGCATCTGAGCGCCAGTACCGCGGTGGGTGATGGCCTTCGACGACGATGCCGAGCAGCTGCTCCAGCGCCTCAACCTCGCGCTGGCCAAGGCCAAGCAGTCACTGCCGCGCTGCGCCTGAGACGACCATGGGCAGCCCCTTACGCTGGTACGAGTGGGACAGCCGCTTCATCGCCGCGCATCACCAGCCGGCGGTCCTGCTGGACCTGGCGTTGTCGCGCGGCATCGACAGCCACGCGCTGCTGCGCGGCAGCGGGCTGTTCTACGAAGACATCGCCAGTGGCCGGGCGCGGGTTAGCCCGGCGCAGTTGCTGACCCTGATCGGCAACGCGGAACGCCTGCTCGGCGCAGCGGACAGCAGTTTCCTCTTCGGCCAGCGCCTGCTGCCCGGCCATTACGGCGAAGTCAGCCTGGCGCTGGCCAATGCCGGCAATCTCGAGCAGGCGCTGGAACGCCTCTGTCAGTTCCGCGCCCTGCTCTGCCCCTTGCTGGCTCCAAGGCTGCTGCTGGATGAACGCCAGATTCACCTGTACTGGCTGGATGGTGGCGCCAGTGGGCGGCACCAGCGGTTTCTCGTGGAGGCGCACCTGACCGCCATCGTCGCGCTGTGCAAACGCGGCTCCGGTCTGCGGTTGCCCTGGCGCTTCCAGTTCGCCTATGCGCAGCCGCGGCACATCGAGCAGTACTGGGTGCATCTGGGCGATGCGCTGCAGTTCGACCGCCAGCTGACCCTGCTCAGCCTACCGCGCGAATACCTGCATCAGCCCTGGCCGGAGGCGTCGACCACCGTGGGCCAGGTCGCGGTGCAGGCCAGCCAGCAACAGATCGATGCGCTGGACGGGCCGTGCGCCTTTCTCGATGCGTTCTACCAGTACCTGGAGGCGCACATCCGCGAGCCGCTGAATCTCGAGCGCGTCGCCGTCGCGTTCGCCATGAGCCCGGCGACGCTAAAGCGCAAGCTGGCCAAGCACGGTACGCATTTCCAGGAACAACTGGACCTGGTTCGCAAGCACGTCGCGCTCTACCTCTACCAGGCCTGTGGCTTGGGTAACGAGGCTGTGGCGCGGCACCTGGGCTTCAACGACACTACCAATTTCCGCCGCGCCTTCAAGCGCTGGACAGGCGTGGTGCCCAGCGGGCTGCAGCCACTGTTCGACGCACCCTGAGGAAATGCTAAGGTTCGGCCCGCACTACCTTCGATGCAAACGGACCGGGCATGGACATCAAGCAGCTGAAGTTTCTCGTGGCGCTCGACGAAACGCGGCATTTCAGCCAGGCGGCGGCGCGCTGTCACGTTACTCAGCCGACGCTGTCGATGCGCCTGCGCACCCTGGAAGACGAGCTCGGTCTGCAGCTGGTGATTCGTGGCCAGCGCTTCGAAGGCTTCACGCCCGAAGGTGAGCGCATCCTGGCCTGGGCGCGTAGCCTGCTGGCCGCTCAGGACGGACTGCTGGCCGAGGCCGCCTCCTGCCGCGGCCAGCTGGTCGGCACGCTGCGCCTGGGCGTAGTGCCGCTGGCCGGGTTCGACCCGATGCAGCTGGTAAGGGCGTTCGGCGAACGCCATCCGAGCCTGCGTTTCGAGCTGTTCGCACTCAGCAGCGAGCAGATTCTCGAGCGACTCAGCCGTAATCTGCTGGATCTCGGCCTGTCCTATCTGGAGCGCCTCGACGACGCGCACTTCGCCAGCCTGCCCCTGGGCGAAACGCGCATGGGTCTGGCGCATGACGAGCGCCATTTCCGCTTCGATGCCCCTTCTCTGAGCTGGGAGGCCCTGGCTGGCCTGCCCCTGGGCCTGCTGACCGGCGGCATGCACTTTCGCCAGTCCATCGACCACGCGCTGCGCAGCCGTGGCCTGAGCCTTGCGCCACGGCTGCAGACCGATGCCGTACATCACCTGCTGCAGGCCGTAGGCGCCGGTCTGTGCTGCGCCATCATGCCGCTCGATAGCGGACTCGAGGCCCTGGACAGCCGGCTGACGCTGACGCCTATCGACAATGCCAGCACTCTGGCGCCGCTGGGGCTGATCCTGCGGCGCGACTCTCCGCGATCCGCACTGGGTGAGGCCTGTTTCAACGAGGCCCGCGAACTGCTGCAACAGCGATGAAAGGGGCTGGTGATCGACGCCATCGATCACACCATCGGACATAGCGATTGGACGGCCGGCACCGGCGCTCCTAGGCTGCCTGCGTCGACCTGTCGCAGGCAGCCGCCATGCTCTACGCCACTCTGAACTCCGCCGAACCGCACGATGCACGCGCTGCGCTGTTGGCCGAGGAATGCGCGCTGGCCATCAGCTACAACGGTCTGAACCATGCCGTGATGATGGTGACGCCGCAGGATCTGGAAGAGTTCGTCGTCGGCTTCAGCCTCGCAGGCGGGCTGATCGAGCGACTCGATGACCTGCGTGACCTGCGCCTGCTCGGCGACGGCAGCGCTCGCCGCGCGGACGTACAGGTCAGCCCGCGGGCGTTCTGGACACTCAAGCAGCAGCGTCGCCAGCTCGCCGGCACCAGCGGCTGCGGACTCTGCGGGGTGGATGCGCTGGATCAGGCACTGCCGCGGCTGGTGCCGCTGCAGCCGACAGCACTGCCGCCCGAAGGGCATTTCCATGAGCTGCGCCAGCGCATTGCGAGCGCCCAGCTGATGGCGCGCGACAGCGGTGCGCTGCACGCGGCGCTGTATGTCGACGGCAACGGAAAGATCGCCCTCTGCCGTGAGGACATCGGCCGGCATAACGCGCTGGACAAGCTGATCGGCGCGCTGACGCTGCAACGCCGCAAGCCGAGCGAAGGCTTCGTCGTGGTCACCAGTCGCTGCAGCCTGGAACTGATCCACAAGGCCGTGCGCGCCGGCATCGGCACGCTGGTCAGCCTCTCGGCACCGACTCAGCTCACCGTGCAGTGGGCGCGTCAGCACCACCTCAACCTCATTCATCTGCCCCACCATAGCGCTCCGCGGGTCTACAGCCCTGCGCCTGCGCTGCCCGACCAGAACGGATGTCACCCATGAGCCGCATGTCCCGCTTCCATCCCGCCACCCGCTTCCAGCCCTACGCCGGCCCGGCTGGCGGCTGGGGCGCCCTGCGCAGCGTGGCCAGCGCCTGGCTCGGCAGCGGCAATGCGCTGAAGAACATCCGCGCCATGCTCAAGACCAACCAGAACGGGGGCTTCGACTGCCCCGGCTGCGCCTGGGGCGATTCGCCGGAGGCCGGTGCGGTGAAGTTCTGCGAGAACGGCGCCAAGGCGGTGAACTGGGAAGCCACGCGCCGCCGCGTGGATGCCGCCTTCTTCGCCCGCCACAGCGTCAGCCAGCTGCGTGAGCAGAGCGATTACTGGCTCGAATACCAAGGGCGCCTCACCGAACCGGTGCGTTATGACGCGGCCAGCGACCGCTATCGGCCGATCACCTGGGATGATGCGTTCGCGCTGATCGCGCGACACCTGAACGGCCTGGCCAGCCCGCACCAGGCAGCCTTCTACACATCCGGCCGGGCCAGCAACGAAGCGGCCTACCTCTACCAGCTGTTCGGCCGCAGCTTCGGCACCAACAACTTTCCCGACTGCTCGAACATGTGCCACGAGGCCAGCGGCGTCGCCCTCACCGAATCCATCGGTGTCGGCAAGGGCACGGTAACGCTGGAAGATTTCGACCACGCCGATGCGATCTTCGTACTTGGCCAGAACCCCGGCACCAACCACCCGCGCATGCTCGAACCGCTGCGCCAGGCGCTGGAGCGCGGTGCCCAGGTGGTCTGTTTCAATCCACTGCGCGAACGCGGCCTGGAACGATTCCAGCATCCGCAGAAGCCCATCGAGATGCTCGCCAACCAGGACGCGCCAACCCACAGCCTTTACCTGCGCCCCAACCTTGGCGGCGATCTGGCCGTACTGCGCGGCATCGCCAAGTACCTGCTGCAATGGGAACGCGAAGCGCTGGGGAGCGGCGGACCGGCGGTGTTCGATCGCGACTTCATCGCCGAGCACACCCATGCCGTCAATGCCTATATGGAGGCGATCGATGCCACGCCGTGGGCGCAGATCGAGCAGCAGTCCGGGCTCGAACGCGACGCGATCGGCCAGGCCGCCGCGATCTACCGCGACGCCGGGCGGACCATCGTCTGCTGGGCCATGGGCATCACCCAGCACCATCATTCGGTGGCGACCATCCAGGAGATCGCCAACCTGCTGATGCTGCGCGGCAACCTCGGCAAGCCTGGGGCCGGTGCCTGCCCGGTGCGCGGCCACAGCAACGTGCAGGGTGATCGCACCATGGGCATCAACGAACGCCCGCCGGCCGCACTACTGGATGCGCTGGAGCGCCATTTCGCCCTGCCGATGCCCCGCCAGCCCGGGCACAACACCGTGGAATGCATCCAGGCCATGCTGGCCGGCGAGGTGCAGGTATTCATCGGCCTGGGCGGCAACTTCGCCCAGGCCACGCCGGACAGCCCGCGCACCCGCCAGGCGTTGCGCAACTGCGCGCTGACCGTGCAGATCAGCACCAAGCTCAACCGCAGCCACCTGACCATGGGTCGCGATGCGCTGATCCTGCCCTGCCTCGGCCGCACCGACATCGACCGCCAGGCCTGCGGCCCGCAGGCGGTGACCGTGGAAGATTCGTTCAGCATGATCCACGCCTCCCGGGGCCAGCTGGAGCCACTGTCGACGCAGATGCGTTCGGAACCCGCCATCGTCGCCGGTATCGCCGCCGCCACGCTGGGCAAGCGCCCGGTGGACTGGCTATGGCTGGTGGAGGACTACGCACGAATCCGCGAGCTGATCGCGGCGACCATCCCGGGTTTCGCCGGCTTCGACCACCGCCTGCATCGCCCTGGCGGTTTCTATCTGGGCAACGCGGCCGCGCGTCGGGAATGGAGCACCGCCAGCGGCCGCGCCGAGTTCAAGGCGCATGCGCTGCCGGCCGACCTGTTGCCAGAGCAGGCGCGCCAGGCGGGCATCGGTGCCGATCTGATCCTGCAGACGCTGCGCTCCCACGACCAGTACAACACCACGCTGTACGGCCTGGACGACCGCTACCGCGGCGTCAGGGGGATGCGCGAGGTGGTGTTCGTCAACCCCGCCGACATCCAGCGCCTGGGCCTTGAATCCGGCCAGCAGGTCGATCTGGTTTCGCTATGGGACGACGGTATCGAACGGCGCGTTAGCGGCTTCACCCTGCTCGCCTACGACACCCCGCAGGGTCAGGCTGCCGCCTACTACCCGGAAACCAACCCGCTGGTGCCGCTGGAAAGCTTCGGCGCGCGCAGCCATACGCCCACCTCCAAGTTCATCGCGATCCGCGTGCTGCCGAACACGCGGACGACCGAGCAGCAGCTGATCGCCAGCGGGCAATGACGCTCATTCGAAGCGACTGGAATCGTCACGGTCGTGGGGGTAGCGCCGGCTGAGCGGAAACGCTGGCAGCCAGGCTTCGCGGCGCACGGTCCAGCATTCGTAGGTCGGCGTCAGCTGGTCGGGCGCATCCAGTGCGCCCAGGTGTACCTCGATCTCATCGGCGAAGCGGGAAAAAACCGATGAGCCACAGCGGGGGCAGAAGTACCGTCCGGCGTATTCGGCCGTCTTGCCCTCGACGGTCACCGCATCCTGCGGGAACACCGCAGCGGCGTAGAACAGCGCGCCGTGATGCTTGCGGCAGTCCAGGCAATGACAGATGCCGACTCGATAGGGCTGCCCCGCCGTCACGATGCGCACGTCGCCGCACAGGCAGCCACCGCTTAATGAATTCACCTTGTGTCTCCTCCGTCAGTGCCGAGAGCGCCGCGCCAGGGGTCGCGGGCGAACGGTCGTGGCTCGGCCGCCCGAGAAGCGTAGTCGCCTCCGGACCACCGCACTAACGAAGACCAGCTTCAGCTTCCCTTGCGCCCCTGGCCAGCGAAACGCTGGATGTCATGGGTCGGCCCCGAGACGATCAGCAGATCGCCCGGCAGCACCTGAGTGCTGGGCGTCGCGTGCTGGAAATCCTGGTTGGCCCGCTTGAGGCCGACGACGGTCACGCCGAATTTCTCGCGCACCGCCGCTGCGGCCAGGGTGCTGTTGTGGATGCGCTCGGGCGCATGGATCTTGGCGATGGCGAAGCCGTCGTCGAACTCGATGAAGTCCATCATCCGTCCGGAGATCAGATGGGCAACCCGCTCGCCCATGTCCGCCTCGGGGTAGACCACATGATGCGCGCCGATCCGCGTTGCGATCTGCCCATGCTCGGTGGTCAGCGCCTTGACCCAGATGTCTTTGATGCCCAGTTCGGTCAGCGCCATGATGGTCATCAGGCTCGCCGCCAGGTCACTGCCGATGCCGACAATGGCGTGGGGGAAATCGGCAACGCCAAGCTGACGCAAGGCCATGACATTGGTGGAGTCGGCCTGTACCGCATGGGTCAGCAGATCGGCCCATGCATGAACGGGCTCGGCGGCCTGATCGATACCCATCACGTCATGGCCAAGGCGTGTCAGCGAGCGCGCCACCGAGCTGCCAAAGCGCCCAAGCCCGATGACCACCACACTGTCGCCTTTGGAGAACGAAAATTGCTCTGAAAACAACAATTTAGCCAACAATTGGGTGTTCCTCCGGATAACGGTAAGGCATGCGGTGCTCGCCCAGCGCGAGCGAGGCGGCCAGGGTGATGGTGCCGACCCGGCCGACGTACATGAGCAGCGTCAGCATCAGCTGGCTGGTCTCCGGCAGATCGGCGGTGATACCGGTGGACAGGCCGACGGTGCCGAATGCGGAAATGACTTCGAAGATCACCTGATCGGTGGGAATGTCGGTGTCACGCAGGATGACCAGCGTACCGAGCACGACCATGGCGCTCCCCAGCACCAGCACGGTGATCGCCTGGCGCTGGGCCGAACTGCCGACCCGGCGGCCGAACGCTTCGGTGTCGGCCCTGCCGCGGATCTCGGCGATCACCAGCAGCGCCAGGATGGCCACGGTTCCGACCTTCACCCCACCGGCAGTACCGGCACTGCCGCCACCGATGAACATCAGGAAATAGTGCAGCGCCCAGCTCTCATGGGTCAGCGCGCCGATATCGAGCGCATTGAAACCGGCCGTACGCGCCGAGACCGAAACGAAGGCTGCCGAAAGAAGCTTGTCGGCCCAGGCCATGGGACCGAGCGTACCCGGATTGGACCACTCGAACAGCAGCACTGCCATGAAGCCGCCCACCAGCAGCACTGCCGTCCCCGACAGCGTCAGCTTGGTGTGCAACGACCAGTGCCGCGGGTCCGACCACCTGCGGCGCAGGTCGTTGAGAACGGGGAAGCCGATACCGCCAATGATGATCGCGCTCATCACCGGCAGCAGGATGAATCCATCGGTGGCGTAGCGCACAAGGCCATCAACGTGGATGGAGAAGCCGGCATTGTTGAACGCCGATACGGAATGGAACAGACCGCTCCAGGCGGCCTCGCTCCAGCCAAGCCCGTACGACAGATGCAGGCGCAGGGTCAGCAGCAGCATGACCGCCAGCTCCATCACCAGCGTGACGACCAGCACCAGTTTCGCCACGCTGCTGATGTCGCCCAGCCCCAGTACATGGGACTCGGCCTGTGCGATCAGCTTGGCGCGCAAGCGGAACGATCGGTTGACCAGCAAGCCCAGCAGGGTCGCCAGGGTCATCATGCCGAAGCCACCGAGCTGGAACAGCGCCATGATCACGACCTGGCCGAAGGTCGACCAGTAGGTGCCCGTATCGACCACCACCAGACCGGTGACGCAGACCGCCGAGACAGCGGTGAAGAAGGCCGTGAGCAACGGGCCGGTCTCGCCGCTGGCATGGGCTATGGGTAACGAGAGCAGCGCTGTGCCGCAGAGGATGGCGAACAGAAAAACGAGAGCAACGGTCCTGCCTGGGTGCAGCAATGATTTCATTCGACCCGCGCCAACAGATCCGGGAAAGGAGAACGGGCCGTCCGACCGGCGGCCCGTGAGCAGAGCGAGAGGCTATGCCCATTGATCCGTTTGTTCAACTGGCAGTGGCAGGCAGCAAGCGCCTAGCCGCGTAAAAGCTCGAGCACCCGGGTGGCAAGGATGTCGATGGAGAACGGCTTGGTCAGCACCTGCATTCCGGCACCGAGAGAGCTGTTGCCCAGCGCCGCGCTTTCCGCATAGCCGGTGATGAACAGGGTCTTCAGGCCGGGGCGCACCTCCCGCCCGGCATCGGCCATCTGCCGCCCGTTCATGCCCCCCCGGCAGGCCGACATCGGTGATCAGCAGGTCGATACCGACATCCGACTGCAGCAGCTTCAACCCGGTGAGGCTGTCAGCCGCCTCGATCAGGGTGTAGCCCAGATCACCCAGCACGTCGGTCAGCAGCAGGCGTACCGTCGGCTCATCATCGACGATGAGGATCGTCCCGCAGGAGCCGGTGAGCGCTGCGGCCGACTGCGCCGGGGCCGCAGTGCTGGCACCCGCCTCGCCGTGATAGCGCGGTAGATGAATACACATCGACGTGCCTTTGCCGAGTTCCGAACTGATACGCACCTGTCCGCCGGACTGCTTGGCGAACCCGTAGATCATCGAAAGGCCGAGGCCGGTGCCCTCGCCGATCGGCTTGGTGGTGAAGAAGGGGTCGAACGCCTTGGCGATCACGCCAGGCGCCATCCCGGTACCGGTGTCGGTCACCGTCAACGACAGGTACTCACCGGCCGGCAGGTCGTTGGCCAGCGCCGCCTCCGCGTCCAGCCACTGGTTTGCCGTCTCGATGATGATACGACCGCCGTCCGGCATGGCATCGCGCGAATTGATGCACAGATTGAGGATGGCGTTCTCCAGCTGGCTGGCATCCACCGATGCCGGCCAGAGGTCGGGAGCACTGACGGTCTCGACCAGAATGCTCGGCCCGACCGTGCGCTGGATCAGCTCGGTCATACCTTCGACCAGCAGGTTCACGTCCAATGGCCGCGGATCGAGCGTCTGTCGGCGTGAGAACGCCAGCAGCCGATGGGTCAGCGCGGCGGCGCGCTTGGCCGCGCTCTGTGCGGCCAGCATGTACTTGTCGATATCGTTGAGCCGCCCCTGGGCGATCCGCATGCCCATCAGATCCAGCGCACCGCTGATGCCGGCCAGCAGGTTGTTGAAGTCATGTGCCAGCCCGCCGGTGAGCTGACCGACCGCCTCCATTTTCTGCGACTGACGCAGTTTTTCCTCGGCATGGATCAGCTCGGCCGTGCGCTCGGCGACGCGCAGCTCCAGGGTATCGTTCAGAGCGCGCAGCGCCGCGGTGGCACGGTCGCGTTCGGCCTCGATGGAGCGTCGGTCTTCCACATCGATCAGCACGCCCGGAAAGCTCAGCGCGATGCCTTCCGGCGAGTGGTCGACGCGGCCGTTGGCTTCGATCCAGTAGTAACGACCGTCGGCACGGCGGACCCGATACTGATGGGCGTAAGCTCCGCCACGGGCAATGACTTCGTCGATGGCAGCGATCAGTCCGGGGCGATCCTCCGGGTGCACGCTAGTGATGATCTGCTCCAGGCTCAGCCTCTCGCGCCCCAGCGCCGGGTCCAGGCCGAACCCACGGGCGAAACCCTCATCGACGGTGAACCGGTCGGTCCGCAGATCCCAGTTCCAGGTGCCGATGATGGCCCCGGCCGCCAGCGCCAGCTGGACGCGCTGAACGTTCTCGCGCGCCAGGGACTCGCTGACGCGCAGGCGATCCTCGGCATCGTGCCGCTGGGTGACGTCGTTGAAGAGAATGGCGATGCGGCGGTCTGCCGGCGCACCTACCCGGACCGCCCGCACATCGAACCAGCGACCGAACGCTTGCGCGTAACTTTCGAAGCTGGCCGGCTCGCCGGTCTTGGCGACGTGGCCATAGGCATCGAACCAGAACCGTTCCAGCTCCGGCGCGAATTCGGTCACCCATTTGCCGTGCAGGTCAACGCCGGTCTGCCGCTCGAACGCCGGATTGACCTCGACGAACTGGTAGTCCACCGGCCGATCATCGGCGTCGAACTTGACCTGGACGATGGCGAAGGCGGCTTCGATGGTCTGCAGGATAGCGCTGAAGCGCTCCTCGCTCTGGCGCAATGCCGCTTCGGCGGCGCGAACGCGGGTCAGGTCGAGCATCGCACCGATCATGCGTACGGCGCGCCCGTGCTCGTCACGGATCACATGGCCTCGATCGAGAATCTCCGCATAGGAGCCATCCACACGGCGGAAGCGATATTCGTCGTTCCAGGCAGTCTGGCCGCCATCGAGTACGGCATGAATCGAAGCGTCGATGCGGCCGCGGTCGTCCGGGTGGATGTGCGCCAGCCACCAGTCGCCGGTGCACTCGATGCTGGCCAGCGGATGGCCGTAGGCCTGCTCCAGCGCGTCGTTCCAGAGCACATGATCGCTGTCCAGGTCCCAATCCCAGACGGCATCGTTGGTTGCCTTGGCCGCTAGGCGATAGCGCACCTCGGTGTCGCCGATGGCGCGCTCCTCCAGCGCTGCGCGCAAGCGCACCACCTCGGCCACGAGCTCCTCGCGGGTAAGATTTTCCAGAGCTGCTCCCCCTCTTCCATAGCCTTGACCAGGGGCGGACCACTACCCGTCATGTAATGCCGGCAATCAGACCAGAAACGACCGGGTTTTGCACACCGGCAGTCGCAACCACGAGGCATGACGTCGAGTCGGCCAGTGCGCCTGTTGCCTCGCCTGCCCTCCACGTCCTGCCGCCTATCGGCTGCGCTGGCATGCCTGAACTTTCCCCGCCGTGGGCTGTCATTCAGCTGATGCACCATACGGAGCGGCAGCTGCGCGCTCCGTTGACGGCGCGCTGTGCTTCGCGCGCCCGGCTGCGGTCAACCGACCCGCCCGGCTGTTTCCGATGCGCCTGTCGTCCGGTATTCGACAGCGCCCCAGCGGGGCCAGGTGCAGCCAACCCCACTGCCCCGCCCCGGGGACTTATTCTTCTTCCAATATCGCGAATCTTTCATGTCCATATCTCTTCATCTTTCTGCCTTGCTTTCCCGCTTCACTTCGCGCCATTTCATCGGCGCCGGCCTGTTTGGCGCGCTGCTGGCCACAACGCCGATCCATGCCCAGGAAAACAATGACAGCAACGCTCGCTGGGTCAGTGACAGTCTGAATACTTTCGTTCGCAGTGGTCCCACCGATGGCTATCGCATCGTCGGCACCCTGACCTCTGGCCAGAAGGTCGAGTTGATCAGCACCCAGGGTGACTACAGCCAGGTACGCTCCGAGTCGGGCAGCACCGTGTGGATTCCCAGCAGGGAGCTGCAGGAAGTGCCCGGCCAGGCCGAGCGTCTGCCGCAACTGGAGCAGCAGGTCGCCGAACTCAGCGAGCAGCTCAAGACCATCGACGACAGCTGGAAGGTCCGCGTGCAGGGCATGCAGGAAACCCTGGATTCGCGCAAGGCGCTGATCGACGAGCTCGAAGCCCGGCGCATGACCCTCGAGACGGCACTGACCGAAGCACAGTCGGAACTGCGCGCCACCCAGGCCCGCCTCGGTGACGAGAACAAGCAGGTCCTCATGCAGTACATGGTCTACGGCGGCAGCATTGCCGGTGCCGGGTTGCTGGTGGGCCTGATCCTGCCGTCGTTGACCCGTGGCCGCAAACGCAACGATCGCTGGTTCTGAGCCGCTCAGGCCAGGTGGCTGGCCAGCAGATAGTAGATGGCAGCCGCCAGCAGCGTGCTGCCCATCAACCCGATGCGCCCCTGCACGGCCAGCACCGCGACAGCCATCAGCGCCAGCCCGCCGGCCACGGGTGAGCTGCCGATTTCGCTGTAGACGACATACACGGCGAGATTGACGAACACGGCCATCGGCATCACCTGTCCGACCAGGTGCAGCCCCCGTTCGCCCAGCGAGAGGCGAACGAATGCGGGCACTATGCGCACCAGCACGCTGGTGGTCGAAAGGGCAGCCATGGCGACCAGCGCTGCATCGTTCATGACCGACGCCTGCCCAGCAGCCAGGTCGCCAGCAGCACGCCGGGGACCCAGAAATACACCGGCCCGAGCAGCAGGATCAGCCCACTCGCCCCTGCGACAACGAACGCGATCCGCATCAACGCCATCTGCCGATCGTGCTGCAACGAACCGATCCGGCTCCTGAGCTGCGACACGGCCAGATACAGCAACACTGCACTCGCCGGGAAGGCGAGATTCAGATCGTCGCCGAGCCAGGCTGTAGGCAGTGCGCGGCTCAGCAACGCACCCAGCACGCCGGTCAGCACCCAGGCGAGGAAAATCATCAGGCGAAGGCGCAGCACCACGCCGGGCCCATCGTCGTCGCGCTCGCTGGCGTAAGCCTCGTCGCCGAGCATGTGCGCGCAGCAGGCGCGATCCAGCGCTCGTTCTGGCAGGCGGTCTACCGTGGTGAGCGCCATGGGCACGTAGCGGCTGTTGATCGAGGCCGTGACCAGCAGCAGGGTGAGAAAGCCTGCGCCGCCCTCGCTGAGCGGCAAAGCGGCAAACTGACCGCTGCCGGTAAAGCCGAGCAAACCGACCAGCAGCACCTCCCACCACGACCAATCGGAACGCGCCGCCAATATGCCGAACAGCATGCCCACCGGCATGACCGAAAGCGCGGCCGGCAAAGCACGTCGATAGCCAGCCAGGCTCGCCGCACGACGCCCCTGCAGTCGAGCGAAATCTTCCGTTGCCTCTGTCACTTGAAACCCCGCTGCACGAACCTGTCACGGCCAGTCTCGGTCGTGCCGCGCGGAAGCGTCTTGCACGATCGTGCAGACGAGGTGGTTCAGGATTGGCGGATCAGCCGCAGCCAATGCCCCGGCGAAAGCCCATAGGCCTGTTTGAACTGGCGGCTCATGTGACTCTGATCGGCGAAACCGGCGATCAGCGCGGCCTCGCTGGGCGAGATTGCTCCGAGCAGCAGGCGGCGAACCTGGTCGAGCCGCCGCAGCGTCAGATAGCGATAAGGGCTGGTGCCGAACAGCGCGCGGAAATCCCGCGACAGGCTCCAGCGATCGCGGCCTGACACCTGCTCCAGCTCATCGAGGCTGACGGGCTGGGTCAGGAATTCGTGGATGTAATCCCGGGCCCGCTCGGCCGCGCGGAAATCGACGCTGCGCCGCCGCCCCTTCGTCCCGGCGATCGAGGCCATCACCTGAGCAAGGTCGTATAGCGCATCCTCTTCCTCCAACCCCTCGAGTGGCCGGTCCAGACACTGCAACAGGCTGCCAATGGCTCGCTGCAGGCGCGGGTCGCGGGATACGCCTTCGTCGATGAAGGGCAGCGGCTGGCCGCCCAGCGGGCCCTGCAACAAGGCGGGCTCGATGTAGACGATGCGGTAGCGGAACCCCGCTTCATTACCGGCCTCGCCATCGTGCAGCTCGTCCGGATGCAGCACGAAGGTGTCGCCCGGCAGGCTGTGGCGCGCGAACTTGCGGTAGTTGAAACGATGCAGGCCCGCCAGCGTACAGCCGATGGCATAGGTGTCGTGCCGGTGAGGAGCGAATCCGTAACCGGCGAAGTAGGCCTCCAGTCGCTCGAGCCGCCCCGGTTCGTGCGGGCGCCTGACCCAATCCTTGTCGTTCATGTGCGTCGCGTCATCGTCCGGCGGCCATCGTTTCGTTGCTGACCCGCGCTACGGTAGCGAGCGATGGCGATGACAGGCAACCACAGCCCGCGCAAGGGCATTCTTGAGCCGTTCCGTTCGTCAAACGGACATCGCTTAAGCCCCGCGCGCCGACTATGGTTGGCGTAGAGAACTGCTAGGAAGCCAGGCACACATGGGCGCAGTATGGCGATCCGACAAGACATCCCAGGATGGGCGTAACACGCGCGCCCCCTCCCCTGCATCATCCCGTACATCCGGCAAGGGCCGTCGCAAGACGGCGCGGCGCCTGGCGCTGCTCGTGGGCGTTTCATTGCTGGCCGGTGGCGGCTATCTCGGCTGGCAGGAGCTGGAGAGTTCACGCTGGCAGTCGCAGTGGCTGAGCCGCTATGCCGCCGACCTGGATTACACCGTCAAGCCCGGGCCGAGTCCGCGCATCCAGTTTCCCGAGGATGGCCCCTTCGATCGTCGACTGGGTTACGTCGATCTACCTAATTTCATCGAACGGCTGGTGCAGCGCAATTTCCGCATCGAGGAACAGGCGCGCTTCTCGCGCGCGCTGCTGGATTACACCAGCCGCGGCTTCTTCCCGCCCTACCCGGAAGAATCCCAGGCCGGCCTGACGATCAACGACTGCCGTGGGCTGCCGCTCTATACCAACAGCTATCCACGTCAGTACTACGAACGCTTCGAGGACATCCCCCCGCTCGTGGTGATGAGCCTGCTGTTCATCGAGGATCGTGGCCTGCTCGACGCCAGCCGGCCGAACGCCAACCCGGCGGTGGACTGGCCGCGGTTCACCAAGGCTGCCATCAGCCAGCTGGAAAAGCGCCTGGGCCTCGGCGGCCAGGCCGCTGGCGGCAGCACCCTGGCCACTCAGGTGGAAAAGTATCGTCACTCCCCCGAGGGGCGCACCGGTGATCCGCAGGAAAAGATCCGGCAGATGGTCTCCGCCAGCGTACGGACCTACCGCGAAGGTCCGCAGACGCTCGCCACCCGCCAGCGCATCGTGCGTGACTACCTCAACAGCGTGCCGCTTTCCGCCGCACCGGGTCACGGCGAAGTGCACGGTATCGCCGACGGCCTGCGGCTCTGGTTCGGTGCCGACTTCCGCGAGGTCAACCGCCTGCTCGATCCACGCAGCCCGGAAGCGGTCGACCAGCAGGCCCGTGGCCAGGCGCTGCGTCAGGTGCTGTCGCTGCTGATCGCTCAGCGCCGGCCCTCCTATTACCTGGGCGCGGGCCGCGAGGAAATGGCGGCCCTGACCGACAGCCATATTCGCCTGCTGGCCAACGGCGGCATCATCGACACGGCCCTGCGCGATGCCGCGCTGAGCCAGCGCGTCGTGGCGCAGAACCCCAATCGCGACGCGGCGATCCAGCCCGTGGAAGCCACCAAGGGCATCACCGTGGCGCGCATGCGCCTTGCCGGTCTGCTCGGCCTGCCGCTGTATGACCTGGACCGGCTGGACCTCACCGCCAGTACGTCGTTGCAGGGTGATCTGCAGAGCCAGATCAGCGAATATCTGGTGCGCCTGGCCGATCCGGCCTTCGCCGAGTCGGTCGGTCTGTTCGGCGACCGCATGCTCTCGCCGGAGAAGACCGGCGACGTACGCTACAGCTTCACGTTGTTCGAGCGCGGCGAAGAAGGCTTCCGTGTGCGGGTGCAGACCGACAACACCAACCAGCCGTTCGACATCAACGAAGGCAGCAAGCTGGAACTGGGCTCGACGGCCAAGCTGCGGGTGCTGACTACCTACCTGGAAGTCATCGCCGAGCTGCACCAGCGCTATTCCGAACTCAGCGCGAGCGAACTGCGCAAGATCGATGCGCGTGCCAATCTCAGCCGCTGGGCCATCGACTACCTGGCAACCAACAGCGATCGCAGCCTCGACCGCATGCTCGATGCAGCGCTGGAGCGCCGCTACTCGGCGAGCCCGGCCGAGCGCTTCTTCACCGGCGCCGGCATGCACCGCTTCGGCAACTTCCGCCGCGAGGACGACGGCCGTATTCCCACGGTGCGCGAGTCGCTGCGCGAGTCGATCAACCTGCCGTTTGTGCGCCTGATGCGCGATCTGGTCAGTTACAGCACTTACGAGACCATCAACAGCGCCGAGCTGCTGAAAGACGACAAGGACCCGCGCCGGCAGGAATACCTGACCCGCTTCGCCGACCGCGAGGGCTCGGTGTTTCTGCAGCGGTTCTGGAAGAAATACCGCAACAAGAGCGCCGACGAGCGTATCGAGACCTTCCTTCAGGGCATGCGCCCGACGCCCGTACGCCTGGCTGCCGTGCATCGCTACCTGATGCCGGATGCCGAACGCGCAGTGTTCGACCGCTTCCTCAAGCAGCACCTGCCGGATGCGGCGCTAAGCGAGAAGGAACTCGATTCGCTATACACCCGTTACGGTCCGGGCGCCTACAGCCTGCCCGATCAGGCCTATATCGCCCGCACCCATCCGCTGGACCTGTGGCTGCTCGGCTATCTGATCGCCAACCCGCAGGCAACGCTCTCCGAAGTGGTCGCCGACAGCCGCGCCGAGCGTCAGGAAGTCTATGGCTGGCTGTTCCGCAGCCGCCACAAGAGCGCGCGCGACAGTCGCATCCGCATCATGCTGGAGGTGGAAGCCTTCACCGATATCCATCGGCGCTGGCAGCGCCTCGGCTATCCGTTCGACAACCTGGTGCCGTCGCTGGCTACCGCGCTTGGCAGTTCCGGAGACCGGCCGGCCGCGCTGGCCGAGCTGATGGGCATCATCCTCAACGACGGTGTCCGCCTGCCCAGCGTGCGTATCGACAACCTGCACTTCGCCGAGGGCACGCCATACGAGACGCGCTTGGGCTTCGTGGCCGGGTCCGGCAAGCGCGTGATGCCGGTGGAAGTCGCACGGGCGCTGCAGGATGCGCTGGCCAACGTGGTCGAAGGCGGCACGGCGCGGCGTCTGCAAGGTGCCTTCAAGCAGGAGGATGGCAGCGCGCTGCGCATCGGTGGCAAGACCGGGACCGGCGACAACCGCATCCAGAGCGTCGGCGCCGGCGGCCGGCTGATCAGTTCGCTGGCGCTGAACCGCACCGCCACCTTCGTCTTCTATCTGGGGCCGAATCACTTCGGCACGCTGACGGCCTATGTGCCGGGCCGGGCCGCCGACAGCTTCCGCTTCACCTCGGCGCTGCCGGTACAGACCCTCAAGGGCATGGCGCCGATCCTGCAGCCGTACCTGCAAGGCGCGAACAGCCTGTGCCAGCCCGAGCACCTGCCGGCACTGACCAGCGGCATGCTGTCAGCGGAGAACTGACCGCCCAGACAGTCCCCGTCCACTCGGGGCCTGTTTTTTCTTGCGACGCTTCGCCTGTTTGCCTGTCGAATGCCTCGGCCCTTGCCCGTCGATGTGCAAGGCCGCCGCCGTAACGATCGGCCGACAATGGGAAACGTCATGCTCGAAGGGATATTGCTGGCCAGCACAGGCCTTTTCGCATTCGTCACACTGCTGCCTCTCTGGCGGCATCGCGCCTGGTGGGTGCGCGTATGGGAATTTCCACGCCTGCAGCTCGCCACACTGCTGGCGGTACTGCTGGTCGCGCAGGCGCCGCTGCTGGACTATGGCCAGCCCTGGCATCTGCTCGCCTCGCTGACCAGCGCCGCCTGCCTGATCTATCAGCTCTGGTGGATCGCGCCCTACACCCGCCTCTGGCGCAACGAGGTGCTACGTGCCGAGCCAGACGCCCCGCGGCCACGCATCCGCGTGATGGCCACCAACGTGCTGGGGCCCAATCGCCAGGTCGAGCGCCTGCTGGCGCTGGTGCACGAGTACCTACCCGACGTGCTGGTGACACTGGAAACCGACTCTTGGTGGGAAGCACACCTGGACCAGCTGAGCGACGACTATCCCCACAGTATTCGCTGCCCGCAGGACAACCTCTACGGCATGCACGTGTATTCGCGCCTGCCGCTGGAGGAGCCGGAACTCAAGTTCCTGGTGGAAAACGACGTACCCTCCATGCATGCCCGGGTGCGTGTCGATGACAGCCTTTCGGTGCGCATGCATTTCCTGCATCCGGCACCGCCCAGCCCCACGGAGAACGACGAGTCCACCGAGCGCGACGTGGAACTGCTGGTGGTGGCCAGAAGCATCCAGCACAGCGATGATCCGATCATCGTGACCGGCGACCTCAACGATGTGGCCTGGTCGCCGACCACCCGCCTGTTCCGCAAGATCAGCGGGCTGCTGGATCCACGCGTGGGCCGCGGCATGTACAACACCTTCCATGCCCATCACTGGTTCCTGCGCTGGCCTCTGGACCACTTCTTTCACAGCGCGCACTTCCGTTTCGTCCGCCTGCTGCGCCTGCCGGACATCGGCTCCGATCATTTCCCGGTGTTCATCGAGCTGCAGTACGACCCGAAGCACACTGAAGAGCAGCAAGGGCTCGAGGCTGATCGTGATGACCAGCGGCAGGCCGCCGAGACCATAGCCGAAGAACCGGCAACATCGCAGGATGTGCCACAACCCGAGGCCGGGCCGCGCCGCTGAGGGTTATCCCCGCTACGCGCAAGGCCTATACTGGACGAGACAGCGCTCACCGGTTCAGAAGAGAGGTTCCTTTGGCACCTGCATCCGATCGCCCCGCCCTCACACCCGACACCCTGCGCGAACTGGCTTTCGACCAGTCGATTCGCTGGACCAGCCAGAACGATGACCTCTGGCAGCTGATCGACAACGACCTCTGGGCGCTGACCCGCAATCCCAGCCTGATCCTCAGTACCGTGCCGGAGCAGAAGCTGGAGGCGCTGCTGCGCCGCGTCGACTGCCACCGCCTGGTGGACGGCATCGTCAAGGCGCGCCAGGCACGGCTGGAGCAGCCGACCTGGTTCGCCAGCCAGCAGTACGGCGAACGCCTCGCGCGAGTCGCCTACTTTTCCATGGAATACATGCTCAGCGAAGCCTTGCCGATCTATTCCGGCGGCCTCGGCAACGTCGCCGGGGACCAGCTCAAGGCCGCCAGCGACCTCGGCGTGCCGGTCACCGCGGTGGGCATGCTCTGGCAGCACGGCTACTTCCGCCAGAGCATCGGCCCGGACGGCCGGCAGCAGGCGCTGTACCCGGTCAACGACACCCGGCAGATGCCCATCGAGCCGCTGCATGACGCCAGCGGCGCGCCTCTGAGGCTGGCCATACAGCTGCCGGGGTTGCAGATCTGGCTGCGCGGCTGGCAGGCCCGGGTCGGCCTCAATCGCCTGCTGCTGCTCGATACCAATGACCCCGCCAATCCACCCATCGCGCGGCTGATCGCCAGCGAACTCTATGGCGGCGACAACGAGATGCGCCTGCGCCAGGAACTCGTGCTGGGCATCGGCGGCTGGCGCTTGCTGGAAGCCGCCGGCCTGCAGCCCGATGTGCTCCACCTGAACGATGGCCATGCCGCATTCGCCGTGCTGGAGCGGGCGCGCAGCCATATGGCCCGGGAGCGGGTCTCCTTCGCCGTGGCCCTCAATGCGACGCGCGCCGGCAATCTGTTCACCACCCATACACCGGTCGAAGCCGGGTTCGATCGCTTTCCGCCCGAGCTGGTGAGCCAGTATCTGGAGCGCTATGCCGAATACGAGCTGGGCATTTCCATGCAGACGCTGCTGGCCATGGGGCGCAAGCAGCCGCAGGACTCCCACGAGCCGTTCAACATGGCCTACCTGGCCACCCGCGGGGCGGGCGCAGTCAATGCAGTCAGCCAGCTGCACGGGCACACCAGCCGCTACATCTTCCGCGAACTGTATCCGCGCTGGCCGCTGGCGGCGGTACCGGTCGGGCATGTCACCAACGGCATCCACCTGCCGACCTGGGTGTCGCCGAATGCCGAAGCCCACTGGTACGAGTTGCACGGCGACGAGATTCCCTGGCGCGGCATCGATCACGCTTCGGTGGATGAACTGCTGGCCCAGGTCGACGACCGCTGGCTGTGGCAGATCCGCCAGCATGCGCGCAACGAACTGCTCGGCTTCGTGCGCAGCCATCTGGCCCGTAGCCTGGCCGTGCATGGCGCCTCGCCAGCGGACATCGAAGTGGCCGGTTCACGCCTGCATCCGGAACGGCTGACGCTTGGCTTCGCCCGTCGCTTCGCCAGTTACAAGCGCCCCAACCTGCTGCTGCAGGACCCCGAACGGCTGGCACGCATCCTCAACCACCGCAGCTGCCCGGTGCAGTTGCTGGTGGCTGGCAAGGCACATCCGGCCGACCGCGCCGGGCAGGCGTTACTGACCGAGTGGCAACGTTTCGCCGCCAGGCCCGACATCGCCGGCCGCGTGGTCTTTCTCGAGGACTACGACATGCGCATCGCCAGACACCTGGTGCAAGGCGTGGACGTCTGGCTGAACACGCCGAGGCGGCCCTGGGAGGCCAGCGGCACCAGCGGCATGAAGGTGCTGGCCAATGGCGGCCTGAACCTGTCGCAACTCGACGGCTGGTGGGCCGAAGCCTACGCCACCGACCTCGGCTGGGCCGTTGGCGACGGCCTGGAATACGGCCCGGAGCACGATGAAGTGGATGCCGAGCAGCTCTATCAGCTGCTGGAAACCCAGGTAGTCCCCACTTTCTACGCCCGTGACGATGAAGGGGTGCCCACCGCCTGGGTGCAACGCATGCGGCGCAGCATGAGCGCGCTGGTCGAGCGTTTTTCCGCCGATCGAACCGTGCGCGAATATACCGAACAGTATTACTTGCCCATGGCGACGGCCTACCGCCGGCGCTGCGCCGATGGTTCGGCGCTGGCCAGCACGCTGTCGCACCAGCTCACCCGCCTGCGCAGCTACTGGCATGAACTGGCCTTCACCGGTGTGCAATGGGCCCGCGAGAACGGCCAGCTCCAGGTCGACGTCCGTCTGCATCTCGGCCATCTGGAACCGCGACAGCTTGCCGTGCAGCTCTATGACGAAGGCCGGGGCGAAGCTCCCGCCGAGGTCCATCCCCTCACCCTCATCGAACACGACGGTGCTTTCGCCAGTTACCAAGGCCACTTGCCTGCCGACCGCTCGGCGGCGGATTACACTGCGCGGGTCGTCCCTGGCAGCCAACTGGGGCTGTCTGTGCCGCTGGAGCTGGGCTTGATTCACTGGCAGCGATGAACGCTCGGAACGCCAGCGCAGCGGCGCAGTCCTCTATTAACCACTTGCCTTTTGAGGAAGACGCAGATGATGAAGCAACTGTTCGACAAATCCGCCCCACAGAACGTCCACGGCTGGGAACGCGCCGCCTCGCTTGCCGGTGGGCTGGTGATGATGGGCAAAGGACTGCGTCGGGGCGGGCTGATCGGGCTGGCGGAGCTCGCCATGGGCGGTATGGCGCTGGCGCGCGGCATCAGCGGGCGCTGCGAAGCCAAGCGCATGTTGACTGAAATGGAGAGCAAGCCAGCCCTGCCGAGCCAGCGCTACAGTCATATGCCGCTGGATTCGGAAGTCCACAGCCCGGACTTCAAGGGTGACAACGTGACATTGCCCGACAGCACGCCGATGGGTCACGAGACGCGCGGCACGCCGCAGGTCTGAACCACTGCAAGGTGGGCTGAAGCCCACCCTTTGCGCGCCGGGAGTCGGCGCCTGCCTCGCCGTACCGACGCCCGATCAAGCCTGCCCCAGCAACCGCCCCTGATTCTGCTGTGCCATCTCCTTGAGGTAGTCCCAAGTGGTGCGCATGCGCGCCAGGTCCTTGAACTCGATGGGCATCAGCATCCAGAAGGTGCGGGTAAAGCTGACCTTCTCTGGCAGCAGCAGTCGCAACCGTGGATCGGCATCGGCGGAAAACGCCGGCAGGATCGCGATCCCCGCCCCCATCGCTACCGCTTCCTGCTGCGCCAGCAGGCTGGTGCTGCGCAGCCCGACCGAGCGGGGATCGGCGATCCCATCGAGAAACAGCAGCTCCTTGCTGAACAGCAGGTCATCCACGTAGCTGACGAAGCGGTGCTCTGCCAGATCCTCGCGGCTGCGGATCGGCGGGTGTTCGTCGAGATACGCCGGCGACGCATACAGCCGCAGCACGTAGTCGGTCAGCCGGGTGATGATGAACGGTCCGCGCTCCGGGCGTTCCAGGGTGATGACGATGTCCGCCTCGTGACGCGACAGGCGCACCGCGCGCGGCAGCGCCAGCAGGTCGATGTTCAGGTGCGGATAGCGCCGGCTGAGCCCGGTGAGCTGGCCAGCGAGCATCACCGTGCCGTAACCCTCGGTGGCGCCGATGCGTACCTGCCCGGAAAGGCCATCGCCCATGCTGGGCAGTGAATGTTCGATGGCCACGCTGGCACTTTCCATGGCCTCGACCCGCGGCAACAGGTTGCGCCCGGCTTCGGTGAGCTTGTAGCCACCCGGCTCGCGCAGGAATAGCTGCAGGCCGATGCTTTTTTCCAGCGCCTGCAGCCGGCGCGAGACCGTGGTGTGGTCGACCGCGAGCCGACGCGCCGCAGTGGTCAGCCGCCCCGCTCGGGCGACTTCGAGGAAATAGCGCAGATTGTCCCAGTCCATGGTTGCCGCCTCCAGCAGGTTCCTGTGCATTTATGCAGAGCGACTCTGCAGTCGATCGCATTGTAATGTGATTTTTTGCATTGCTACATTCAATGCAGCCCTCGCAGCCGTCCGCGAGCCAATAACAACAACAGTGCCTTTTCAGGCGGAGAGCCATATGACAACGTCCAACGCCATTCCTACCGTCAAACTGCTGATCGACGGTGAATTTATCGAATCGACCACCCAGGACTGGCGCGACGTCGTCAACCCGGCGACGCAGGAAATCCTGGCGCGCGTGCCGTTTGCGACCGCCGAGGAAATCGACCGCGCCGTCGCCAGCGCCCAGCAGGCCTTCAAGACCTGGCGCAAGACGCCGATCGGTGCGCGTGCGCGCATCTTCCTCAAGTACCAGCAGCTGATCCGCGAGAACATGAAGGAGCTGGCGGCGATCCTCACTGCCGAACAGGGCAAGACCCTGGCCGATGCCGAGGGCGATGTGTTCCGCGGCCTGGAAGTGGTCGAGCACGCCGCCGGTATCGGCAACCTGCAGCTCGGCGAGCTGGCGAACAACGTCGCCGCCGGCGTCGATACCTATACCCTGCTGCAGCCGCTGGGCGTCTGCGCCGGTATTACCCCATTCAACTTCCCGGCGATGATTCCGCTGTGGATGTTCCCGATGGCCATCGCCACCGGCAATACCTTCGTCCTCAAACCGTCCGAACAGGACCCGATGGTCACCATGCGCCTGTGCGAACTGGCGTTGGAAGCCGGCGTGCCGCCGGGCGTACTCAACGTGGTGCATGGCGGCGCCGATGCGGTGAATGCGATCTGCGACCACCCGGATATCAAGGCGGTGTCCTTCGTAGGTTCGACCAAGGTCGGCACCCACGTCTACAACCGTGCCAGCCAGGCCGGCAAGCGCGTGCAGTGCATGATGGGCGCGAAGAACCACGCCATCGTGCTGCCCGATGCGCACAAGGAGCAGACCCTCAACGCCATCGCCGGTGCCGCCTTCGGCGCGGCCGGCCAGCGCTGCATGGCGCTGTCGGTGGTGGTGCTGGTGGGTGAGGCGCAGGCCTGGATTCCCGATCTGGTAGCCAAGGCGCAGACCCTCAAGGTCAACGCCGGTGTCGAGGCTGGCACCGACGTCGGCCCGCTGGTTTCCTGCGCGGCGCTGGATCGCGTCAGCGGGCTGATCGAACGTGGTGTACAGGAAGGAGCCAGGCTCGAACTGGATGGCCGCAACCCGAGCGTCAGCGGTTACGAAAAGGGCAACTTCGTCGGCCCGACCCTGTTTTCCGGCGTCACCCCCTCGATGAGCATCTACCGCGAAGAAATCTTCGGCCCGGTCCTCTGCGTCATGGCGGCGGCGACCATGGACGAAGCCATCGAGCTGATCAACGCCAACCCGAATGGCAACGGCACCGCCATCTTTACCCGCTCCGGCGCGGCGGCGCGCCACTTCCAGGAAGAGATCGACGTGGGTCAGGTGGGCATCAACGTACCGATCCCGGTGCCGGTGCCGATGTTCTCCTTCACCGGCTCACGCGCTTCCAAGCTCGGCGACCTCGGCCCCTACGGCAAGCAGGTGGTGCAGTTCTACACCCAGACCAAGACCATAACCGAGCGCTGGTTCGACGAAAACGAGGTCGGCGGCCCGGTCAACACCACCATCAACCTGAAGTGACATCACGCACCGGGCCGGCGGACGCGCCGGTCCTCAAGGACGCTGAAATGACATTCGAAACCCTGCTCGTCGACATCCAGGAGCGCGTTGCGCTGATCACCCTCAACCGGCCGCAGGCGCTCAATGCGCTCAATGCGCAGCTGATCAGCGAGCTGAACCAGGCCCTGGGCCAGCTCGAGGCCGATCCGCGGATCGGCTGCATCGTGTTCACCGGCTCGGCCAAGGCGTTCGCCGCCGGCGCCGACATCAAGGAAATGGCCGAGCTGTCCTACCCGCAGGTCTATCTCGATGACCTCTTTGCCGAAGCTGACCGCATCGCCACGCGCCGCAAGCCGCTGATTGCCGCCGTCGCCGGTTACGCGCTGGGTGGCGGCTGCGAGCTGGCATTGCTCTGCGACATGATCTTCGCCGCCGACAATGCGCGCTTCGGCCAGCCGGAAGTCAACCTCGGCGTGCTGCCGGGCATTGGCGGCACCCAACGCCTAACCCGCGCAGTGGGCAAGGCCAAGGCGATGGACATGTGCCTGACCGGTCGCCAGATGGACGCCGCCGAAGCCGAGCGCGCCGGCCTGGTCGCCCGTGTATTCCCAGCCGAAAGCCTGCTGGAGGAAACCCTCAAGGCTGCTCGGGTGATCGCCGAGAAATCCCTGCCGGCCACCATGATGATCAAGGAAAGCGTCAACCGCGCCTTCGAGACCACGCTGGCCGAAGGCATCCGCTTCGAGCGTCGCGTGTTCCATGCGGTGTTCGCGACCGCGGATCAGAAGGAAGGCATGGCCGCGTTCAGCGAGAAGCGCAAGCCTGAGTTCACCAATCGCTAAGCCGCATCTGGCCATAACAACAAGAGGAAACACGCCATGCATATCGGATTCATCGGCCTGGGCAACATGGGCGCGCCCATGGCCCACAACTTGCTCAAAGCAGGCCACCAGCTCAGTGTCTTCGACCTCAACGCCGCGGCCGTCGAAAACCTGGTCGGCGCCGGCGCGCTGCCGGTCGACTCCCCGACCGCCATCGCCCAGGGCAACGCCGAGCTGATCATCACCATGCTGCCGGCCGCCGCCCATGTGAAGAGCGTGTACCTGGGCGAGAACGGTCTGATCGCCAGTAGCCGAGCCGGCGTGATGCTGATCGACTGCTCCACCATCGACCCGCACAGCGCCCGCGAAGTGGCCAAGGCCGCTGCCGAGCATGGCAACCCGATGCTCGACGCACCGGTTTCGGGCGGCACCGGCGGTGCAGCAGCCGGCACCCTGACCTTCATGGTGGGTGGCAGCGATGCGGACTTCGATCGTGCGCAGCCGATCCTCGCGGCCATGGGCAAGAACATCGTGCACTGCGGTGCAGCCGGCAACGGCCAGGTGGCCAAGGTCGCCAACAATATGCTCTTGGGCATCTCCATGATCGGCGTCGCCGAGGCGATGGCGCTGGGCGTCGCGCTGGGCATGGATGCCAAGACCCTGGCCGGCGTGATCAACACCTCCAGCGGCCGCTGCTGGAGCTCGGATACCTACAACCCCTTCCCTGGCGTGCTGGACAATGTACCGGCCTCGCGCGGCTACAGCGGCGGCTTCGGCAGCGACCTGATGCTCAAGGATCTGGGCCTGGCCACCGAGGCCGCCAAGCAGGTGCGTCAGCCGGTGATTCTCGGCGCCCTCGCCCAGCAGCTCTACCAGAGTTTCAGTGCCCAGGGCCATGGCGGCCTGGATTTCTCGGCGATCATCAATCAGTACCGCAAGGACACCTGACCATGAGTGCAACCGAACGCCCCGTGCTGGCCGCCGTACGCAACCACGTCGGCCACCTCACCCTCAACCGCCCGGCCGGGCTGAATGCGGTGACCCTGGAAATGGTCCGCCTGCTGCACCAGCAGCTCAGCGCCTGGGCTGCCGATCCGCAGATCCATGCCGTGGTGCTGCGCGCCAATGGCGAGAAGGCCTTCTGCGCTGGCGGTGACATCCGTTCGCTGTACGACAGCTTCCAGCGCGGCGACACCGAGCATGAAACCTTTTTCGAAGAGGAATACGCGCTCGACCAGTACATCCACGCCTACCCGAAGCCGCTGCTGGCGCTGATGGACGGTTTCGTCCTCGGCGGCGGCATGGGCCTGGTCCAGGGCGCGTCGCTGCGGGTGGTCACCGAGCGCGTGCGCATGGGCATGCCGGAAGTCGGCATCGGCTATTTCCCGGATGTCGGCGGCAGCTATTTCCTCTCGCGCCTGCCGGGTGAGCTTGGCACCTACATGGGCGTCACCGGCCTGCAGATCCGCGCCGCCGATGCGCTGCACGTGGGGCTGGCGGACTGGTGCGTCAGCCACGACCAGATTGCCGAGCTGGATCGCTGCCTGGACCGCATGAGCTGGTCCGTTCATCCGCAGGAGGCGTTGCGCACCCTGGTGGCGACGCTGGGCAGCAACAAACTGCCGGGTTCCGAGCTGAAGACTCTGCATCAGGCCATCGATGAGCATTTCGGCAAAAGCGACGTGGCGGCGATCCGCGCATCGCTGGCCGCCGAGACACGCCCGGAGTTTGCCGACTGGGCCGAGGAAACGCTGAAAGTGCTCGACAGCCGTTCGCCGCTGGCCATGTGCGTCACCCTGGAGATGCTGCGGCGCGGCCGCGAACTGCCACTGGCCGACTGCTTCGCTTTGGAACTGCACCTGGACCGTCAATGGTTCGCCAAGGGCGACATCATGGAAGGCGTGCGTGCGCTGATCATCGACAAGGACAAGTCACCGCGCTGGAATCCGCCGACGCTGGCAGAGGTCACGCCGGAGCGCGTCCAGGCGTTCTTCGACGGCTTCAAGGCCACCACCGGCAAGACACGCCGCAGCGCCACGGCCTGAAGCTCTTTTGCAGCACAACAACAAGAAGAGACCGCGCAATGCATGACCTCGAACTCAGCGAAGACCAACGCATGATCCGCGACATGGCGCGCGACTTCGCCCGCCGCGAGATCGCCCCCCATGCACAGGCCTGGGAAAAGGCCGGCTGGATCGACGACGCTCTGGTCGCCCAAATGGGCGAGCTTGGCCTGCTCGGCATGGTCGTCCCGGAAGAATGGGGCGGCAGCTATATCGACTACGTGGCCTACGCCCTGGCCGTGGAAGAAATCTCCGCCGGCGACGGCGCCACCGGCGCGCTGATGAGCATCCACAATTCGGTGGGCTGCGGCCCGGTGTTGAATTACGGCTCGCAGGCGCAGAAGGACGAGTGGCTGGCTGAACTGGCCAGCGGTCGCGCCATCGGCTGCTTCGCCCTCACCGAACCGCAGGCCGGCTCGGAGGCGCACAACCTACGCACACGCGCCGAACTGGTGGATGGCCAGTGGGTGCTCAACGGCAGCAAGCAGTTCTGCAGCAATGCCAAGCGGGCGAAGCTGGCCATCGTTTTCGCGGTGACTGATCCGGACCTCGGCAAGAAGGGTCTTTCCGCGTATCTGGTGCCCACCGACACCCCTGGTTTTGCGGTGGAGCGCAGCGAACACAAGATGGGCATCCGTGCCTCGGACACCTGCGCGGTCTCGCTCAGCGACTGCCGAATCCCGCAGGCCAACCTGCTTGGCGAGCGTGGCAAGGGCCTGGCGATTGCGCTGTCGAACCTCGAAGGCGGACGCATCGGCATCGGAGCGCAAGCGCTGGGCATCGCCCGTGCGGCCTTCGAGGCCGCTCTGCTCTACGCCCGCGAGCGCGTGCAGTTCGGCAAACCGATTGCCGAGCACCAGAGCATCGCCAACATGCTTGCCGACATGCAGACCCAACTGAATGCGGCGCGTCTGCTGATTCTGCATGCCGCGCGGCTGAAGAGCGCCGGCCTGCCGTGCCTGTCCGAAGCCTCCCAGGCCAAGCTGTTCGCCTCGGAAATGGCGGAGAAGGTCTGTTCGCAGGCAGTGCAGATCCACGGTGGCTACGGCTATCTCGAGGACTACCCGGTGGAGCGCTACTACCGCGATGCGCGTATCACGCAGATCTACGAGGGTTCCAGCGAAATCCAGCGCCTGCTGATCGCGCGGGAGCTGGCGAACTATCCGCTTTAGCGATGAACCCTTGGAAAAGGCGCCGCCGATGCCGCAGTGCTGCCTGATGGCAAATCCGGGCAGCCTGGGGTGAATTTTCAGCTTTCATTGGCGGGCCAACGCCCACCCTAGGGTAAATACCTCACGGGATGTGACGTCCCCGCTCCACCTGACTGCCCGATGGTCTGCAGGCTGGGCTTCAGCCCACCACCCGCTCGAAGCCCATAACCACAGCCAAATAAAAAGGGGAGCCGCTAGGCTCCCCTTCAGGGCGTGTTGCTTTGTTCTTCTTCTGCTGACGGGCTTGTTGTTTTTGTTCGCAGCCCGATCGGACCATCGTCCGCATAGCAGTCCCATTCGGGACAGAAAGAACAAACGGATTATTTTGGTCGCTGAAGTTGCCACTGCCCTCGCGGGTTCAACCGGTTCTGGAGCTGCCTCAAGGCAGTTTTATTGTTCTCGGTCCGGTCGACAGGAACCTGTCGGGCAATTCCTCTCCAAAAGAATCAGTTTGCTACGTCTCCCACCTGCTTGTTTTTATTGTGTCGGAGTCGCTACGTGTTGTTCTTGTTATTGGGTGTGCTTTCTTGTTCTTGTTGTGCCCATTAGAAAGCATTCGCCGTGCCAGCTTTTGAGATTCCTTTATTTTCAATGAGTTTGAATCACCCCGGGTTTCGTGGAGGCCTCAACTCTTGAGAAGATGAGGCCATGAGAAAGACTACTACCTACTCCCCTGAAGTCCGTGAGCGTGCTGTGCGCATGGTTCTGGAACACCTGAACGACTATCCGTCCGAGTGGGCAGCCATTGAGGCCATCGCTCCGAAGATTGGCTGTGCCGCGCAAACCCTGCATGGCTGGATTCGTCGCCAGCAGACCGATGCGGGGCAGCGCCCCGGTCAGACCAGTGAAGAGCGCGAGCGCATCAGAGCCCTAGAGCGCGAAAACCGCGAACTGCGTAAGGCAAACGAGATATTGCGCCTGGCCAGTGCGTATTTTGCCCAGGCGGAGCTCGACCGCCGCACCAAGTCCTGAGGGCGTTTGTCGATCAGCATCGTGACCGTCTCGGGGTCGAGTCGATCTGCCGCGTGTTGCAGATCGCCCCGTCCGGTTACCGCAGGCACGTGGCTCAACAGCGCAACCCGGCACTGCGCTGTTGTCGTGCTCAGCGCGATGACGCATTGACCCTGGAAATCCAGCGAGTGTGGGATGCCAATATGCAGTGCTATGGCGCGGTGAAGGTCTGGAAGCAGCTGCGGCGAGAAGGCATCGAGGTCGCCAGATGCACGGTGGAGCGGTTAATGCGTCGGGCCGGATTGCAGGGCATTAGACGTGGCCAGATCGTGCAGACAACGGTGGCCGGCGACAAGGCCCTTTGCCCGCTGGATCGTGTCCAACGCCAGTTCCATGCCGACCGCCCGAACCAGTTGTGGGTGTCGGACTTCACCTATGTATCGACCTGGCAGGGCTGGCTGTACGTGGCGTTCGTGATCGACGTCTTTGCACGGCGGATCGTCGGCTGGCGAGTCAGTACCAGCATGAAGACAGACTTCGTACTGGATGCCCTGGAGCAGGCCCTGTACGCCCGCCAGCCACACCGTACCGGTGGTCTGATCCATCACAGCGACCGTGGAAGCCAGTACGTCTCGATCCGCTATACCGAACGGCTGGCAGAGGCCGGCATTGAGCCTTCGGTTGGCAGCAAGGGAGACAGCTACGACAACGCCTTGGCCGAAACCATCAACGGGTTGTACAAGGCCGAGCTGATTTACCGTCAGTCATGGAAGAGCCGCGAAGCCGTCGAAATGGCGACTTTGAAATGGGTGCACTGGTACAACCACCAACGCCTGCTGAGCTCAATCGGATATATCCCGCCTGCGGAGGCTGAGGCAAACTTCCACCAGCAACAAGCAGGTCAGGCCATGGCGGCCTGACTTAAACGAAACGGCCTCCACAAAACCCGGGGCGATTCAAGTTAGCCTTCTTCACCTGTCACGGGAGGCTGCCGCGCCAGCCCTTTCGTTACCGCCCACTCCAGGAGACCGTTACGCCGTACGAAAGGAGTAACACCTTCGGACAGGTTTCCAGTAACAGCTGCAGCTCCGCATCGGGCGCTCAACGCAGGACACCCCGACAGTGGTCACCGTCAGGGTGTCGATCGCTCGATGGGCATAGGTAGGTTCTTCGGCTGGTTAGCGCCTGGGCGTATCAGGCGTCCGCTGTTTGCACAGCAGTTTCCTTGCGTCTTGCCATGTAATCGCAGGCCAGAATGGCCAGCAGTGGAACGACGCCAACACTGAGGGCAGCGTGCCAGGATCCGATCAGACCCACGAAAAGCATCCCCACGACAACGATCGCAGCGACGCAATGGGCCAGGAAACGACACAGTTCAAGTGCAACTACTTGTTGTTCGGCATTGTTATTCATACGTTTGACTCCCCGTTTTTCTTGTAATAAGCAGCCTCCGTTTTCATATTAGTCCGCCGTTAAAAGCCTGCAACCAAAACCGACGTGCGGCACGTCTAGGGCGGGCTTTACAGGGATTACCCCATACTTTCGTCGATACCGTTCAATAACTTTGGCGGCTGTTCGAACATAAGTCGCAGATATTCTGGAATCCATTTCCTGACTGTTTGTCCAATAAAAGCCATGCTGATAAGCAGGGCGCCCGGGCAGCACCATGAACGGCCCCAGCGAGGCTTTTATTGAAAAAAGCCCACAGGCTTCTTCGCCATTTCACCCCGCCGCGCGCTCAGTCCCACCCTTCGTTCGTACTGCACCGCAGCGTTCGCCGCGCCTTGCCCGGTGTGCGCGAAAACCGCGGCGCCGGCGCCGCCTGCATCATCCCGTCGAGTTCCTGATAGACCCCGCGCTGGCGCAGATGGGGATGCTGCGGCGCATCGGCCAGTTCCAGCACGGGCGCGAAACAGGCGTCGCTGCCCTCCAGCAAGGCACACCACTCGGCTTGGGTGCGGGTCGCGAACAGCCGCTCCAGCAACTCGCCCTGCGCAGGCCACTCGGCCGGATCGGCACAGCCCGCCCACAGCGCTTCCGGTGCGTCCATGCGCTCCAGCAGCTCGCCCCAGAACTGCGGTTCCAGCGGGCCGATGGCGATTTCGCGGCCGTCCGCGCAGCGGTAGCAGCGATAGTTCGGCGCCGCCCCAGCCAGCGGATTGCGATCACGCTGCAGGTCGATCCGCCCACTCGGCAGCAAGCCGGCGAAGAACGTCATCAGCGACGACACCCCGTCGACGATGGCCGCATCGATCACCTGCCCCTGCCCTGAGCGCTCGCGCTCCCACAAGGCAGCGAGAATGCCGACGGCTAGGTAGAGCGAGCCACCACCGAAATCACCGACTAGATTCAACGGAGGGATGGCCGGCCCGCTTTCGCCACGGATCGCCGCCAACGCGCCGGTCAGCGCGATGTAGTTGATATCGTGCCCGGCGGCCTTCGCCAGCGGGCCGCTCTGCCCCCAGCCGGTCATGCGCCCGTAGATCAGCCGCGGATTGCGTTCCAGCAGCTCGTCCGGCCCCAACCCCAGCCGTTCCATCACCCCGGGGCGGAAGCCTTCGATCAGCACGTCGGCGTCCGCGGCCAGCGCCAGGCTGCGCTCTCGCCCCGCCACGCTGCGGATGTCGAGGGTCAGCGTCTTGCGCCCGCGATCGACCACCGGGTTCGGCCAGCCATTGCCACCTTCGCGCTCGATACGCAGCACCTCGGCGCCCATGTCGGCCAACAGCATGGCGCAATGCGGACCGGGGCCGATGCCGGCGAATTCCAGCACGCGCAGCCCGCACAGCGGTCCGCTACGGGTGTCGTCATGTTCGTTCATGGGTCGATCTCCTCGATGCACACGCGCGCGGACGCGCCCCGCGCCGAAGCGCGGAGCGCGTCCGGTAACAGGCGTTACTGGTTGACGACGCTGGGCTGGTTCTCGACCAGATGATTGCGATAACGCTCGCGCAGGACCTTCTTGTCGATCTTGCCGGTGGCGGTGAGCGGCACCGCGTCGAAGATCACCGCGTCAGGCATCCACCACTTGACGATGTTCGGCTCCAGGTGGGCGAGGATTTGCTCCACCGTGATCTCGGCATCGCTGTGCGGCTCGACCACCAGTAGCGGGCGCTCCTCCCATTTCGGGTGGAACACCCCTACCACTGCCGCCACCTTCACGCCCGGGCAGGCCGCGGCCACGTTCTCGATATCGATGGAGCTGACCCATTCGCCACCGGACTTGATCACATCCTTGCTGCGATCGGTGATGCGCATGAAGCCATCGGCGTCCAGCGTGGCGATGTCCCCGGTGTCGAACCATCCTTCGGCATCCAGCGCGCTTTTCTCGCTGCGGTAGTAACGTTCCACCGTCCACGGCCCGCGCACCTTGAGGCTGCCGGAGCTGACACCATCACAGGGCAGCTCGTTGCCCTGCTCGTCCACTACCTTCAGCTCGATGCCGAACTGCAACCGCCCCTGGCGCGACCAGATGGTGTCGTTGGTGGCCTGCTGGCCGCGTTCGGCCAGCTTGGGCGTCGGCGTCGCCACCACGCCCAGGGGGCTGGTCTCGGTCATGCCCCACAGCTGGCAGACCGCCACGCCATACTTGGTCTGGAACGTCTCGGCCATGGCCCGCGGTACGGCGGAACCGCCGATCACCAGCCGTGCCAGGCTGCCCGAATCCTCGCCGCTGCGCTCCAGATGCGCGAGGTACATGGTCCAGATGGTCGGCACGCCGCCGGACAGGGTAACGCCCTCGCTCTTGATCAGCTCCTGCAGGCTGGCGCCGTCCATCTTGTCGCACGGCAGGACGAACTTGCAGCCATTGATCGCCGCAGCGAACGGCAGGCCCCAGGCGGTGCCGTGATAGAGCGACGAACAGGGCATGATGCAGTCGAAGGCGGACAGTCCGAACGCACCGGAAAGCCCCGCCGCCATGGCGTGCAGCACCACCGAGCGGTGGCTGTAGAGCACGCCCTTGGGGTCGCCGGTGGTGCCGGAGGTGTAGCAGAGCACCGCACCAGCGTTCTCGTCGAACTGCGGCCAGGCGAGCGGCTGTTCGACGGCGATCAGCTGCTCGTAGCCCATCACCCCTTCGAGGCCGGACGAAGGCTGCGCGGCCAGTTCGATGAAATGCCGGATATTGCTCAGCCGCGGCCGCAGACGGGCGACGCAGGCGGCGAAGCTGCTGTCGAACAGCAGCACCTGGCTGCCGGCATGGTTGATGGTGTACACGATCTGCTCATCCGACAGCCGCGGATTGGCGGTGTGCAGCACCGCGCCGATGCCGGGTACGGCGAAGAACAGTTCGTAATGACGATGGGTGTTCCAGGCCAGCGACGACACGCAGTCGCCGGGGCCGATGCCCAGCGCACGCAGCATACTGGCAGCCTGCGCGGCGCGGTTCGCAAGGCCGGCATAGTCGTACCGCCAGAGGGGTTCATCGACCAGCCGCGAGACGATTTCGCGGTCGCCATGGGCACGGGCGGCGTGGGTGAGGATGCCGCTGATCAGCAGGGGGGCGTTCTGCATCAAACCTGGTTGCATGTTTCCTACCTCTATCTTGTTTTTATTGTCGACGTGCCGGTCGAGGAAACGGCGTTCTACCGGCATGGTTCTTCGTTTGGCCGCCTCACGCACGCGGGCGGCGCAGCGGTGCTCAGTCAGATCCTCCGAGGTTGCGGGAGATGACCAGGCGCTGGATGTCGCTGGTGCCTTCGTAGATCTGGCAAACCCGTACGTCGCGGTAGATGCGCTCCACCGGGAAGTCGGACAGGTAGCCGTAGCCACCAAGGGTCTGGATCGCTGCCGAGCAGACCCTTTCCGCCATCTCCGAGGCGAACAGCTTGGCCATCGAGGCCTCCACCAATGCCGGCCGTCCGGCCTCGCGCAGCGCCGCAGCGTGATGGACCATCTGCCGTGCCACAGCGATCTGCGTGGCCATGTCGGCCAGGCGGAAGGCCACCGCCTGGTGCTCGACGATCGGCTTGCCGAAGGTTTCACGCTCCCTGGCGTAGTCGCGCGCCGCTTCGAAGGCGGCGCGGGCCATGCCCACCGCCTGGGCGGCGATGCCGATGCGGCCGCCCTCCAGGTTGGCCAGGGCGATGCGGTAGCCCTCGCCCTCCTCGCCCAGCCGGTTGGCCACCGGCACGCGCAGATCCTCGAAGGCGATCTGGCAGGTGTCCGAGGCGTGCTGGCCGAGCTTGTCCTCGACCCGTACCACCTGATAACCCGGGCTGTCGGTCGGCACAATAAAGGCACTGATACCGCGCTTGCCGGCGTCCGGATCGGTGACGGCGAAAACGATCACCGTGCCTGCATGCTTGCCCGACGTGATGAACTGCTTGGCACCATTGAGCACGTAGTGATCGCCGTCGCGCCGGGCGCGGGTGCGCAGGCTGCTGGCATCGGAGCCGGCCTGAGGTTCGGTGAGGGCAAAGGCACCGATCTGCTCGCCGCGCGCCAGCGGGGCAAGGAAATCGCGCTTCTGCTGGTCGTTGCCGAAACGCAGGATGGGCACGCAACCCACCGAGTTGTGCACGCTCATGATGGTCGAGCAGGCGCCGTCACCGGCGGCGATCTCCTCCAGCGCCATGGCATAGGCCAGGTAGCCGGTGTCGCTGCCGCCCCACTGCTCCGGCACCAGCATGCCGAAGAAACCGAGCGCAGCCATCTCGCCGATCGCCTCGGCCGGGTAACGGTGCTCGCGGCTCCACTGTTCGGCGAAGGGCTTCAAGCGCTCCCGGGCGAACTGCCGGGCCATCTCGGCGATCGCGCATTGATCCTCATTGGGCAACATGGGCGCCTCCTCAGACCAGTTCGACGGCCATGGCGGTGGCTTCGCCGCCGCCGATGCAGATCGCCGCCACGCCGCGGCGCAGGCCACGGGCGCGCAAAGCCGAAAGCAGCGTCACCAGGATTCGCGCGCCCGAAGCACCGATGGGATGCCCGAGCGCACAGGCGCCACCGTTGACGTTGACCTTGGCGTGGTCCAGGCCCAGCTCGCGCATGGCGGCCATGGCAACCACGGCGAAGGCCTCGTTGATCTCGAACAGATCGACCTCCTCGACGGCCCAACCGGTGCGCTCCATCAGCTTGTGGATCGCCCCGATTGGCGCCGTGGTGAACAGGTTCGGTGCATCGGCATAGGCCGCGTGACCGTGGATCACCGCCTGCGGCTGCAGACCCCAGCGCTCGGCCTCGGAGCGGCGCATCAGCAGCAGCGCGGCGGCGCCGTCGGAGATCGAACTGGAATTGGCCGCGGTCACCGTGCCGCCCTCGCGGAAGGCCGGTTTGAGGCTGGGAATCTTCTCCGGCATCGCCTTGGGCGGCTGCTCGTCGTCACGAATCTGCCGCTGCTGTTTGCCCTGGGTGACCTCCAGCGTGACGATCTCCTCGGCGAAACGCCCCTCGGCTATGGCCGACTGGGCGCGGCGCAACGATTCCAGCGCGTAGCCATCCTGCTCCTCGCGGCTGAAGCCGAAGGTGTCGGCGCATTCCTCGGCGAAAGTGCCCATCAGCCGGCCTTTGTCGAACGAATCCTCCAAGCCATCGAGAAACATGTGGTCGAGCACCCGGCCGTGGCCCATACGGTAGCCGCCGCGGGCGCGGTCGAGCAGGTACGGCGCGTTGCTCATGCTTTCCATGCCGCCAGCGACAACGATATCGGCGCTGCCGGCGAGCAGCTGATCGTGGGCCATGATCACCGTCTGCATGCCCGAGCCGCACATCTTGTTCACGGTGGTGCAGGTAGTGGCGCGGGTCAGTCCGGCGCTCAATGCCGCCTGCCGTGCCGGTGCCTGCCCCTGGCCGGCAGGTAGCACACAGCCCATCAGCACGTCCTGCACGTTCTCGGCCGGCAGCCCGCTGCGTTCCACCGTGGCGCGGATGGCGGCAGCGCCGAGTTGCCAGGCGGTCATGCCCTGCAGGTCGCCCTGAAAGCCGCCCATGGGCGTGCGTGCGCTGCTGACGATTACGATCGGATCATCTTTCATCTCTGCTTCCTTCATTTGGCGGCCATGCGCAAGGCACCGTCGAGGCGGATCACCTCGCCGTTGAGCATGCTGTTCTCGAAGATGTGCCGCACCAGCGCGGCGTATTCGGCCGGATGCCCCAGACGTGGCGGGAATGGCACGCCGGCAGCCAGCGAGTCGCGGATTTCCTGGGTCATGCCGGCCATCATCGGCGTCTCGAATACGCCGGGGGCGATGGTCATTACCCGGATGCCGAAGCGCGCCAGCTCGCGGGCGGCCGGCAATGTCAGGCTGACCACACCGCCCTTGGACGCGGCATAGGCGGTCTGGCCGATCTGCCCGTCGAAGGCGGCGATCGACGCCGTATTGATGATCGCGCCGCGCTCGCCGCCTTCGTCCGGCGCGTTCTCGGCCATCGCCTCGGCGGACAGGCGCAGCATGTTGAAGCTGCCGATCAGGTTGATGCCGACGATGCGGCTGAAGCTGTCCAGACTGTGCGGCCCGTTGCGGCCGAGGACCTTTTCGCCGCCGGCGACGCCGGCGCAGTTGACCAATCCGTGCAGCGCACCGAAGCGTTCGCGAGCAGCGCTGACGGCATGGCGGGCGGCCGTCTCGTCGCGGATGTCGGCGACCACACTGAACGCGTTCGCGCCCAGTGCGTCGGCAGTGGCCTGTGCGGCCGTCTCGTCGAGATCGACCAGAACCACCTTGCCGCCGGCCTCGACCAGCGCCTGCGCCGCTGCGGCGCCGAGGCCGGACGCGCCGCCGGTGATAAGGAATACGTTGTCCTGAATCCGCATGGCGTTCTCCCGTGCTTGTTGTTATGGGGTTCGAAGCCGGGATCATCTTTGGACAGCGACGGGCGGGCGGCAATGGTCGATCTATTCAACCTGCCTGACCGTTTTGGCCAATGGCAAAAAGCGATTACAGGTCTGCCCATAGAGCGTGGGCAAAAGCGCTGGGGGTGGAGCCCAGCAGCTCCGCGCTCAGCCTCGAGCCGGCGCGAGAATGAGGTTGCGGTAGTGGCCCGGATTGATACCCGTCCACTTGCGAAAGGCCTTGTAGAACGAGCTGACGTCGGCAAACCCCAGTCGCTCGGCAATCTCGCCATAGCTGACGCTGGCGTCGGCCAGCCACTCGGTGGCCATTTCCTGACGCAGGCCGTCCTTGATGGCCTGGTAAGGCTGCCCCGCTTCTGCCAGACGGCGACGCAGCGTCGAGGCCGACATGCACAGTGCCTGCGCCAGTGTCTCGCTGTCCGGCCAGCGCTCGGCGGGGAGGCTTCGCAGGTGCTGCTTGATGCGACTGGCCAGGCTGGAATGGTCCCGGTAGCGTACCAGAATGTTGGCAGGCGCCTCGGCAAGGAAACTGCGCAGTTCCGCCTCGCTGCGACGGATCGGCAGATCGAGCACCTCGGCAGCGAAGATGATGCGCGTCGAGGGACGCGCGAAGCGCAGGTTGTCGGAGAACATGACCCGGTAGTCGTCGGTGTACTCCGGCTCGGCGCAGCGCAGCTCCACCGCCAGCAAGGGAATGCGCCGTCCCACGAGCCAGCAGGCCAGCCCGTGCAGCAGCATCCAGTAGGTGAAGTAGCAGAACGCCCGGGCCGGCTCGGCGTTGCGCTCGCGCAACACCACTTCGGCAAGACTCTGGCTACGGATCAGCTTGCCGCGCAGGTTTTCCAGACCCAGGCCGAGAAATTCCAGCGCATGCACCAGAGCCTTCTCCAGCGTCGGCTGCTGCATGCAACTGCGGCTGAGAAAGACGAAGCTGCCCGAGCGCAGGCGTCGCGGGTCCATGCCGAAGAACTCGTCATCGAACCGCCGTGCCAGACGCAGCCAGAGTTGCGAGTAGTCGCGCACGTCCATGCGCCCATCGGGGTTTCGCAGGCAGCCGGGTTCGAGACCGATCTGTTCCAGCAGCTGCTCGGCGGTCAGCCCCGGTTGCAGGAAGCCGCGCAGCGCCTCGACCACAAGCCGCACGCTGATACTGTCGCGGCTAGCGGTGACCGCCTTGTCAGTCTTCAATTGCGCCTCGGTGATCATGCGGCTCGGGTTCCTCCATCGATGCCCGCCATGATCGGCCAGGCCGCCGCGTCTGTCAGCCCTCGCCTCACATCCAGCCGAGCGTGAGCGCCATTACCATCAGATAACGACCGGTCTTGGCCAGGCTGACGATCAGCAGGAAGCTCCACAGCGGCTCGCGCATCACCCCGGCCACCAGCGTCAGCGGATCGCCGATGATCGGCACCCAACTGAGCAGCAGGGTCCAGCGGCCGTAGCGGTGATAGCTGGCTTGCGCCCTCGCCAGCTGACGTTCGTTGACCGGGAACCAGCGCTTGTGACGAAAGTGCTCGACATAACGGCCCAGCAGCCAGTTCACCAGCGAGCCCAGCACGTTGCCCAGACTCGCCAGCGCCACCAGCTCCCATGCTGCATAGCGTTCGGTCAGCAGCAGCCCGGCCAGCACGGCTTCGGACTGCATGGGCAGCAGGGTCGCAGCGCCGAAGGCTGCCAGGAACAGGCCGAGATAGCCGGAAAGCTCGAACATCCACCGTCCCGTGAAGCAGTCTCTGAGTGGTGCGGCAGTATGCTCGAAACGCGTCTGCGCTTACATCTCGTGAATGCGGCTGACCTGGCGCGCCAGGCGCATCGTCTCGTGTTCCTCGAGATGCAGCAGGTCCTCGGCCAGGTTGCGCGCACCGTCGATCTCGGCCCGACGCGCCAGGGAACGGTAGAGGTCGATGACCTGGTTGTGGATGGTGAAGATATCCAGCGATATCTCCTCCACGCTCATGGTGTCGTAGGCCTTGCAGGCCTGGTTGCGCAGTACCGGATTGCGCGTCAGGTAATCATAGATCCAGGTGTGCAGTGCTTTCGGATCGGCGTGCTTCTCGATCTTGTCGACCGTTTCGGCCAGCGCTCGCTCGTGATCGGCGATGTAGACCAGCAGCCACTTGGCGCGGGTCTCGTCGTGCTTGTCGGAACAACGTGCCATGCAGCGGGCCAGCATGGCATGGGTGTCGCGTGTCCAGTCGATCAGGTCTTCGAATCGCTCGATCTTCATCGCCAAATCTCCCCTGTGTGGCGGCAAACAGCACGGCGCCGATCCGCCTGCTGTCGCTCGAGTCTGTCCACGGCTCAGGCTCTTTGGTTAAGAGACTAGCTCAGCCTGCCTGCGCGCGACCCGCCATGGCGCGCAACCTTGCTACAGATCATTGCTGAGCGGGTCGGCACGAGCGAGGCAGTGTGCCGAGCGCTCAGACCATCCAGAGGACTACGTCAGGTCGGCGCGACGCCCGGCCTCAGCCGAACACCGTCACGGTCTGTCTGCTCAGCGCGATCAGCTCGCCAGATGGCGACCACAGTGCCGCAGCGCAATGTCCGTAGCCGTCGCGGGCATGCTCGACCTCGGCGCGGTACATGCACCATTCATGGCTGTCGAGCACGGGCATCGGCTGGATGAACTCGATGGTCCAGGTCAGCGAACTGCCCGGCGCGAAGCTCTTGAGATGCGGCAGCACGGCGGGCGGCCAGGCGTCCACCAGCGCCAGCAGGTGCGCCTCGGTCATCGGTTCGCGCGGAACGTCGCCACGCTGACGAACCCAGCCGCCCATCTGGCGGGAGCTGTTGCCGCTGAACGGCAGGCCACCGACACCCCAGCGCATCGCCAGGTAGCGGGTGAACTCCGGCGTCACGCCCGGTACGTAGGGCAGCTCCTGGCAGGCTTCCACTGGCGGCATTGACGGACCGGGCTCGGCCGGCACATCGATCATCGAACTGCGCGGCGCGCCAAAACTGCCCTGAACGATGGTGACCACCTGGCCATCCTGCACCACCCGGCCCAGCATCTGGCTCACCGCCTTGCCTTCGCGCAGCACTTCGGCCTCGTACCTGGCTGGCTTGTCCACCGCCAGCGGACCAACGAAGGTGATCGCCAGCGAGCGCAGCGGGCGTCCTTCAGGCACCTTGGCGCGCATGTTCTCGAATACCAGCGCTGCGACCAGGCCGCCGAAACCCGCACGCCCCTGCCCCCAGCTGGCCGGCACGACCACGCTTTCGGGATTGTCACGTACCGCTTGCAGCAGCTCGCAAAGCTCCATATGCACCTCGTTATCGTTCGTTATGCCGGCGATGTTAAAGGTGCATGGGAGGCGGCGCGACCCTGTCTGGCAGAAGCGGCCGGATGAAATGCCGAATCATCCATGTTGGCAATGAATGTCAGGAATGCCGCCGCGGGGCAGCGATCCGCCAGGGCATGGCGCGTCGAACGTTGGTCAGGGCGCGCGACAGCTCCTCTCCCGGCCCGGGCAGCTGCGCGTAACGCTGCGCCTCGTACAGCCGGACGAATGCGCGGATTGCTGGCGCCTGATCGGGCATTTCGGTAGCGGCCCGCTCGGCGAAGCTACGTGCCCCCTCGCCTTTGTGGCGGCGGATACCCTGGCGTGCCAGCAGGCGCTCGAAGCGATCGAACTGGCGCTGCTGAACATCTTTTTCCCGCCGCCAGGGTTTGAACAGCACGAGCGCCAGTATTCCGGTCAGCAGCCCGAGCACGGCGACCAGGCCCAGACCGAGCGCCTGGCCGTCGAGCTTGCCAAACCAGCGCTGCAGCATCTGCGACTGCTGCTCATCCTGATAATTGAGAACCCAGCGCTGCCAGCCATAGTTGAGGCTGTCCCAGCGCAGCCGCAACGTGTTCATCCAGCCGACGTCGCGGAACCGCAGCAGCGACAGCGGCTCGTCGGCGAGAAAGCTCCGCTCCCGCGCCAAGGCTTGTTCCAGTCCCTGCTCGACGCGCTCGGGCGCGACCTGGAAAGTCGGGTCGACACTGACCCAGCCGCGCTCGGCGACCCAGTATTCGACCCAGGCATGGGCATCGAACTGATGCACCGAAAGGTAGTTGCCCGCAGGATTGACCTCGCCGCCCTGGTAGCCGGCCACCACGCGCGCCGGAATGCCCGCCGCGCGCAGCACGAAGGTCATGGCGCCGGCGTAGTGGGCACAGAAGCCGCTGCGGGTCTGGAACAGGAAGTCGTCGACGATATCGCTACCCACCGGCGGTGGTTCCAACGTGTAGTGATACGGCTCGCGGTTGAAATGCCGCAGCAGTGCATCCACCACTGCCTGTGGCTCCTGTGCGCTGCGCCGCAGCTCGGCAGCCCAGGTGCGGCTGCGCGGGTTGCCCTGCTCCGGCAACTGCAGCGCCCGGGCAAGGCTTTCCGGCGCACCGATGGCTTCGCGTCGTGCGTCCAGCCAGGATGTCACCCGGTACATCAGCGGCTTGGTCACCGGCTGGCGGCGCTGCAGATGGAAATCGGTCATCAGTTGAGCCCCGCCCGACGCAACCTGAGCAACGTCCAGGGCGAACAGCCAGGGCTGGCCGCTGGGCTGCATGACCACGCTGTAGCTGAGCGGCTCGCCCAGCGCCTGCCACTCCGGTGCCTGGGGCACGTTGGATGCGTAAGACTGCGACCAGCGCCGGCCATCGAAACGCTCGAAGGTCACCGCGCGCCAGTAGAGCTGGTCGCGAGGGGGAATCTCGCCGTCGAAGCTGACACGAAACGCCAGCTCCGCCGAGCGCCCCAGCCGCGCGATATCGCCAGGCGCCATGTGGTCGGCCAGACCGGTCGTACCCCTGTCGCCGGCCTGCGGCAGCGACCACAGCGGTGGCAGGCGGGGAAAGAACAGGAACAGCACCAGCATCAGTGGTACCGCCTGCAACAGCAGCGCGCCGGCCAGCCGCACGGTCGGCCACGGCCGCGTCACCAGGCTGCTCTGCTGCAGGCCGATCATCGCGGCGAGCAATGCGGTGACCGGAAGGAGGCTGTAGAGCCCGGCGAGCAGGCTGTCCTCGAACAGGTAGCTGGTCACCACCGCGAAGAAGCCGAGAAAGATCAGCACCAGCGCATCGCGGCGGGTACTCATCTCCACCAGCTTGAGGATGAATGCGGCAATCAGCAGCACCACACCGGCCTCGAGCCCGACCAGGCTGCCGCGGGAAAAGTACACCCCGAATCCCGCCCCGATCATCAGCAGCGCCTTGGTCCAGCTGCGCGGGTAACGAGCGCGCATGCGGAAGATCTGGATTCGCCAGCCCGCGCAGCCCAGCCACAGGCCGATGATCCACAGCGGCAGATGGGTGAGATGCGGCAGGATCACCAGCACCTGCGCCACCAGCAGCCAGATCAGGCTGTTGCGCGGAATACCCGGCTTCGCACTCATGCATCGCCCCCATCGGCCAGGCCGTGCAGCGCCAGCGCACGCAGGCAGGCATCTCGATGCGCCTGGCCGCTGTCCGGGCCGAACAAGCCGGCCGGCAGCCGCAGCGCGAACGGCTGCTGCTTTTCGCTGAGGTCGATGACCCAGTGGCAGAGCACCGACAGTCGTTGCTCGGTATCGCCGGTAAGCGCGTCGAAATCCAGCAGCGGATCGTTACCGAGCAGGCTGGCGAAATCCTTGACCAACAGGCCCTGGCCGCGCGAATAGGCCTTCCAGTGCAGGCGTCGACGCGGATCGCCCGGCTGCCAGGCCCGCAAGCCCTGATAGTCGTCGACGCCCGAGCCGCGGGTCAGCACGCCTTCATCCTCGGCCTCCGGCGCGCTGCCGCCCTGGGGACGCTCGGCTGCCGACGGCTGCGGATAGACCAGCGCGGCCAGCTCCAGGTCGATCCAGCTCCAGGCCACCAGCAGCCCCAGCGGGAAACGGCTCTCCACCCGCACTCGGCCCGGTCGCAACCAACCGCGGCGACGGGTCGGCAGGCTCAACTCGACTTCCACGGTGCCTCCGGCCGGAACGTCGACCAGGCGCAGCCCGCTCGCCGGCCAGCCCAGCGCAACGGCTTGATAGGCGCGTCCCTGGCTCTCCAGGCGGACGCGCAGCAAGGCCTGCTCACCGACGAACGCCGCGGTGGTGCCGCCGGCCTGCAGCACCAGCCCGGCCAGGTTACGCCAGGTGTGCAGGATGGTGACCAGATAGAGGGAGCCAAGCAGAAAGGTCAGCCCATAGGCCAGGCTGTTCTGATAGTTGATCGCGGTAAGCAGCATCAGCAGCAGCGCCACCATGAACATCAGCCCCACCGCCGTCGGCATGATGAAGATTCGCCGCTGGTTCAGCCGCACGCTGGAAGCCGGCGGAATGCGCCGCAGCAACCAGCGGTCACGAAAGCGCGGCAGCAACCTCACGCCGGACGCCCGCAGTAGGGGGCGGACAGCTGCCTCACAGCGCCGGCACCTCGCGCAGCAGCCATTGCACCAGCGCACCGCCCCCGTGACCGGTGGCATCCGCGCGCTCGCGCAGACGGTGGCCGACCACGGTGGGCAACACCGCCTGCACATCCTCCGGAATCACGTAGTCGCGTCCGTCGAGGAATGCCCAGGCGCGGGCAGCCGCCAGCAACGCCAGGCTGCCGCGCGGCGACAGCCCCCAGGCGAACTGCGGCTGAGTGCGCGTGGCCTCCACCAGACGCAGCACGTAATCGACAAGGGCATCGCTGACCCGCACATGGCCGACTGCATCCTGGATTGCCCGCAGTTCGTCGTGCTGCAGCAACGGTTCGAGTCGGGTCAGCAGATCGCGCCGCGACTCACCCAGCAGCAGCGATTTTTCCGCCGCCTTGGCGGGGTAGCCCAGGGAGACGCGCATAAGAAAGCGGTCCAGTTGCGACTCCGGCAACGCGAAGGTGCCGCCAGAGCTCACCGGGTTCTGCGTGGCGATGACGAAGAACGGCTCGGGCAAGGGGCGTGTCGCCCCTTCGATGGTGACCTGCCCCTCCTCCATGGCTTCGAGCAGCGCGCTCTGGCTTTTCGGCGTGGCGCGGTTGATCTCGTCGGCGAGCACCAGCTCGGCGAAGATCGGCCCGGGGTGGAAGACGAACTGCCCGCTGTCCTTGTCGAATACCGAGGTGCCGAGAATGTCGCCAGGCAGCAGGTCGGACGTGAACTGGATGCGCTGGAAGTCCAGGCCCAGCACCTTGGCCAGGGCATGACTCAGGGTGGTCTTGCCCATCCCGGGCATGTCTTCCACCAGCAGGTGACCGCGGGCCAGCAGGCAGGCCATGGCCAACCGGACCTGCGCCTCCTTGCCGAGCAATACTTCATTGACTGCTCGCAGGCAGGCGTCCAATCGGGTGCGCATCGAAATCTCCTTCGTTCGTCGTCCCGATGCTACTGGTCGGCCGCGGCCAGGCAAAGCAATGGAAACGCCCGGTGACGACTTTGTGATTTGCGCCCTGCTCTGGCAGCCGGCCGCTTGACCGCGCGCCAGGCGAGCGTGCGCGCTGAAGACGCTGGGGATGCTGGCGCGAAGCGCAGTGCTCACGCCCGATGACAGGAAGCTGACCGGACCAGCCAAACCGCTCGCCAACGGCTGCCCAGGCCGCACTCAATGCACGGCCGAGCAGCGGCGATTACCGGTTTAACGTCCGGCCCGGGATTCACGGAGGTAGAAACGTGCCTTCTGTGCCTTCTGCGTGCAACCGCGGAAGGCTTCGAACTGCTGCTGGGTCTTGGCGCCGGTCAGCAACGCCATGGCCTTGGAATAGCTCACGGTACCGGCAAAGCCCTCGGCTTCCGCCAGGCTCTGCTCCTTCCATGCCGCGTCCAACTCCGCAGCACAGCTGTCACGGTACGCGGTCTTGCCGGCACAGCCGGCCAGCAGCACAACCAGCAAAGGCAAAGTCAGCCAGGTTTTCATCGCATCATCCCTCATGTGCCATTCAGGGTTACGGCGCGCTACGCGCCTTACGGTTACGCAAATACTCGACGACAGACGGCTGGTCACCGGCGAACTCGATCCGCTCGGCCTTGCTCTCGCGTTGGTAGGCGTACATCGGGTCGTAATATTCGCCCAACAACGCTTCGATCCAGGCGCGATGCAGATCGACCGCACCGCTGCGCGCCTGCTCCGCCAGGGCCTGATCCATCAGCAGGGCCAGGCGCTGGTAACGCTCGCCGCCGAGCCGCTTGTTGATATTGACCAGACTTTGCTGAAGACGCTCAGCGAATGCAGCGAAACCGTTCTCACCCTGTTCGCTGATGAACTCGGCGCACAGGTCGATCACATAGTCCTTGAGGATGCGCTCGACCCGGCCTTGCAGACTGTCCTCCAGCCAGATCAACGGAAACTGCTGCATGCCCTGGAACAGCGGCAGCGGGATGGAGCAGCGCCCGACCAGGCGCGCCTCGTCCTCGATCACGAAGCTTTCGATCCCTGTCGCGCGCATCTTCAGCAGGCGGATCGCCAGCGCGTTCTCGAAATCGATCTGCGAGGGCTGCGGCGTGGCGCGCTTGCCGAAGCTGGAGCCGCGGTGGTTGGCCAACCCTTCGAGATCCAGGCTGTTGCCCAGCTGGGACAGCACCTCGGTCTTGCCGGTCCCGGTCATGCCGCCCACCAGTACGAACTCGCACTGCTCCACCGCCTGCTCGATGGTTTCGAGCAGAAAGTGACGCATCGCCTTGTAACCGCCGACCACGCGCGGATAGTCGATGCCCATCTCGTCCTTCAACCATTGCTGGACGATCTTCGAACGCAAACCACCACGGAAGCAGTACAGGTAACCGTCCGGGTGGGCGCGGACGAAATCGGCCCAGGCCTGCAGTCGCTCGGCCTTGGTCTTGCCGGAGACCAGCTGATGGCCCATCTCGATGGCGGCTTTCTGGCCGTGCTGCTTGTAGCAGGTGCCGACCTTCTGCCGCTCCACATCATTCATCAGCGGCAGATTGACCACGCCGGGAAAGGCCCCCTTGCCGAACTCCACCGGCGCACGGGCATCCATCATGGGAACGTCGTTGAGGAACAGCTCGCGATAATTCTCCGTGTCGCCGCGCATCAACGTACCTCGACCGCATGGCTACGCGCGGCGACCAGCTGGCCGATCGGCTCCAGCGCAAGGCCGAGCTCGGCACAGGCCGCGAGGAACTCCGCCTCGCCCTCCGGCGCCACGGCGACCAACAGCCCGCCACTGGTCTGCGGATCGCAAAGCAGAGGTTTGTGGCGCTCGTCGAGCGTGGCGATGCGCTCCCCGTAGCTGTCGAAATTGCGCTGGGTGCCACCCGGTACGCAGCCCTGCTCCAGGTAGTATTCGATGCCAGGCAGGCGCGGTACGCGGGCGTATTCGATCTCCGCGGTCAGGCCGCTGCCATCGGCCATCTCCACCAGATGGCCGAGCAGGCCGAAGCCGGTCACGTCAGTCATGGCACGAACGCCTTCAAGCTTGCCGAAGCGGCTGCCGGCGGTGTTCAGCGTGCACATCCAGTCGCGGGCCAAGCCGACGTCCTCGACGCGCAGCTTGGCCTTCTTCTCGGCGGTGGTGAGGATACCGATGCCCAGCGGCTTGGTCAGGTACAGCTTGCAGCCGGCGGTAGCGGTGTCGTTACGCTTCATCTGGCGCTTGTTCACCAGGCCGGTGACGGCCAGCCCGAAGATCGGCTCGGGCGCATCGATCGAGTGCCCGCCGGCCAGCGGAATGCCGGCGGCATCGCAGACGGCACGGCCCCCGGCGATCACTTCGCGGGCGACTTCCGGCGGCAGCACGTTGACCGGCCAACCGAGGATCGCGATGGCCATCAGCGGGTCGCCGCCCATGGCATAGATGTCGCTGATGGCATTGGTGGCGGCGATGCGGCCGAAGTCGAAGGGATCATCGACGATGGGCATGAAGAAGTCGGTGGTCGATACCACACCGCGCTCCTCGTCGATGCCATAGACCGCCGCGTCATCGCGCGAGGCGTTGCCGACCCACAGACGCGGGTCGAGATTCTGCGCACCGCTGCCGGCAAGAATCACGTCCAGCACCTTGGGCGATATCTTGCAGCCGCAGCCGGCGCCGTGACTGTACTGGGTGAGGCGGATCGGTTCGCTCATCGGACTCTCTCGTGACACGTGCACAAACGGGCGGCGATTGTAGCAAAGGCGGCCACGCATTCGCCCTTGCAGGCTCGCCGGCCAGGCATGAAGCTATCGCCGATGCCACAGGGAGAACCGCATGAGCAAGAGAGTTGCACTGGTATTGGGATCCGGCGGTGCGCGGGGCTATGCGCACATCGGCGTGATCGAGGAGCTGGAAGCGCGTGGCTACGAGATCGCCTGCATCGCCGGCTGCTCCATGGGCGCCGTGGTTGGCGGCATCTACGCGGCGGGCAAGCTCGACGAATATCGCGCCTGGATCGAGAGCCTGGACTACCTGGATCTGCTGCGCCTGGTCGATCCCAGCTTCAGCCTGGGGGCGATCCGCGGCGAAAAGGTGTTCGGTCGGATCCGCGACATGGTCGGCAAGATCTGCATCGAGGACCTGCCGATCCCCTTCACCGCCGTTGCCACCGACCTCACCAACCAGCAGGAAATCTGGTTCCAGGAAGGCAGCCTGGAGCTGGCGATGCGCGCCTCCGCCGCCATTCCCAGCCTGTTCACCCCGGTGATGCAGGGTAACCGCATGCTGGTCGACGGCGGCCTGCTCAATCCTCTGCCCATCGTCCCGGTGGTGTCGGCGCACTGCGACATGATCATCGCGGTCAACCTCAACGCCAACAACCACAAGCAGTATCCGCTGCCGGAGATCGAGCGCCCCGGACGCTTCGACACGATCATGAGTTCGATCAGTTCGCACCTGCCCTTCTGGCGCAAGGAGGAGACCGCGCTGGCCGAACTCGACGACATCCGCGCCGGCGAGTTGCTGCGCGGTGATCAGCCACCGGCGGCGCCAACCAGCCGCAGTGCACCGAAATCCGCTGAAGGTGCAACAGTGGTCGACGTGACCGGGCCGGCCTCGCTGCTGGAGCTGATCAACCAGAGTTTCGACGTCATGCAGTCATCGCTGGCGCAGTACAAGATCGCCGGCTACCCGCCCAACGTGCTGGTCAACATCCCCAAGCGCGCCTGTCGCTTCTACGAGTTCTACAAGGCGCCCGAGCTGATCGCCCTCGGGCGCATCGTCGCTCATGACGCGCTGGTGCGTTACGAAGAGGAGCAGTGAGCGCAGCCTGACGCTACGGGCCGACCGACTCGCGCGACTCGCCTGGAAGCTGTGTCGACTCATGGGTCGGCATCTGCGGCACCTCCTTGATCAGCCAGTCGCCGAGCAGACTGTAGGCGACCGCGAGTAGCGTCGGACCGAGGAACAGTCCCATGAAGCCGAAGGCCAGGATGCCGCCGAATACCCCGAGCAGCACCACCACCAGCGGCAGGTTGCCGCCCCGGCTGATGAGATAGGGCTTGAGCACGTTGTCCACGCCGCTGATGACGAACATGCCCCAGATGCCGAGGAACACCGCCATGCCGTAGTCGCCCTGCCAGGCCAGCCAGGCGACTGCCGGCCCCCAGATCAGCGGGGGTACCATGATGAAACTGCAGGCGAAGGTCAGTAGACCCAGCACCAGCGCGCCCGGAATACCGGCGATGAGGAAACCGATGTAGGCCAGAATCGCCTGTGCCGCGGCGGTCCCGATCACCCCGTTGACCACTCGCTGCACCGTTCCGGCCACGAGTTCGAGGTAATGATCGGCACGATCACCGATCAGCCGGTGCAGCAGACTGTGCACGAAGGCCGACAGCCGTGGCCCGTCACGATAGAAGAAGAACACCAGCACCAGGCTCAGTGCCAATTCGAGCATGCCGCCGCCGATCCGCGCACTGCGCACCAGCAGCCAGTTGGCGACCTGGCCGATATAAGGTCTGATGCTGGCGATCAGTGCAGTGCCCTGCTCGTCCACCGTGTTCCAGAAGTTCACCAGCGAATCACCGATCAACGGCAGCTCACCGAGCCATTCCGGCGCAGGCGGCAACCCTTCGACCTGCAGGTCGTGCAGCAGCGCGTTGGCGTCGCGAATCTGATCGGCGATGTTGAACCCCAGCCATACCAGTGGCACGGCCACCAGCACCATCCAGCTGAAGGTGAGCAGCCCCGCCGCGAGCGTGGCGTTGCCGTTCAGCCAGCGGGTCAGCAGGCGCATCACCGGCCAGCTGGCGAATGCCAGCACGGCGGCCCAGAACAAGGCCGACGCAAAAGGCGCCAACACCCAGAGACAGGCTGCCAGCAAGCCGAGCAGCAGGATCTGCGCAAGCAGGCGATCATTGTTGAGCATGGGAAATTACTCTACGCAAAGATACCGACGCACCCTATGCATTGGGTGCGTCGACAGAGTCGGCTATTGCAGCCGCAATGCCGTGTCAGCGCAATAGGCGGATCAGCAGTCCCGACTCCTGCGACTCGTCGACTTCCAGTCGCCCGCCGCGGATGCGCTCGGCGATCAGCGCCTCTCGCCACGCTGCGGCGCCCTGCCCCGCGAGACTGATGCGCGTCGTGCTGTCCAGCCGAAGGACATTGGCCAACAGCTCGCCCCACTCGGCAGTCGGCTGATCAGCCAGGCGTGGCAGGCGCAGCTCGCCGGTGCTGCGCAGCTGACGCAGCAGGGTCGCCGCGGTGGGCAGCACCTGGGCCAGCGGCTCGTCGGGTTGCAGCTGCTCGACATGCAGGTAGGGCCGACCATTGCCGCGGGTCACGCCGTATAGCGCGATCAGGTCGTCCTGTCCCTCGGTTTCCCCTTCTGGCAGGCGAGCCAGTAGATAGGCCTGCTGCGCTTCCGGCCCGTAGAGCATGGATTTGCCGAAGATGGCGTTGGCCCACAGGCTGCTGGAGCCGCATTCGCGCCCTTCGCACCAGAACAACAGTTCGGCACCCTGCTCCAGCAGGTCGCCGCGGGCCTGGGTGAAGGCCTCGATGCCAGTGTGCGAAGCCGGCAGCTGGTAAGTCACGGCGGTCAGTCGACCAGAGGCGACCACCTGAGCGGCCATGCGCAGGTTGCCACTGATGCGACGTATGGAGTCTTGCGGGTAGATGCGTTCCTGAACGGTGGACTGCCGGTAGTCGATGATCTGCGCTTGGGCGAAGCGCGGCACACGCTCGAGATCAGCACTGCCGGCCACATCGGCCGCGATTGCAGCAGCGGACAGAAACAAAGCCGGTGCGGCCATCCATGCACGTCGCATAAAACTCCTCAACGGATCACCTTCGACTGTTCGCCTGAACTCGGCGGCTGCGGCAAGCCCAGGTCAAGCGCAAGGGCTTGGCCAGCGAGCGTTGCGACGGTGGAGCATTCGATCATTGCGCTGACTCGGCTGGGAACGTTGCCGTCCAGCCTCGCCAGTTGGCAAAAGCAAGTCAAGCAAGGCTTTGCGAGAGAGTATTGCAAACGCTTGGATGCTCTCAGCCGTGGAAGAAGGCGTTGAACACTGCAGCAACCGCTTCGGCGCCCGGCTCGTCATCCAGATGCAGATGATGGCCACCGGGCAGGCGCTGCACCGCGAAGGGCAGCCCGTCGACCAGTTCTCGCAGCTCCGGCTGGATCATCAGCCCCTGCTCGGCCAGCACCAGACTGCTGGGGCAGGCGACCTGGCGGACGAATGCCAGCGCGTGGGCACGCGTCAGCCGCATGGCTGAAGGCAGCATCAGACGCGCGTCGGTTCGCCAGGTATAACCGCCGGGCACCGGCATCAGTCCGCGCTGCGCCAAACGCTCGGCCGCCTCGCGACTGACCGCGCCGACACCTTTCATGCGCGCCTGCACGGCTTTGTCGAACGTGGAATAGACGGGCTTGCGCTTGTCGTCCACGGCCAGCAATGCCTCGAGCGCGGCACCGAGTTTCTGCGGCGCGCTGTCCGCCTCGCCGGTATAGGGGATGGCGCCGTCGATCAATGCCAGGCGCTCGATGCGCGCTGGCAAGGCACCGGCGAGCAGCACCGAGACGATCGCGCCCATGGAGTGCCCGAGCAGGGAAAAGCGCTGCCAGCCGAACTGCTCGGCGACCTGCAGCACATCGTGGGCATAGTCCCAGATGTTGTACCCCGCGCCGGCCGGGCGGTGGTCCGAATGGCCATGCCCCGGCAGGTCGAGCGCGACGATGCGTAGCCCTTGCAGGCGCGGGGCCAGCCGACTGAAGGTGGCGGCGTTGTCCAGCCAGCCGTGCAGCGCGATGACCGGCTTGCCGTCTTCAGGTCCGTACAGGTGCGCCGCCACCTCCAGATGAGGCAGGCTCAGCCGGACCTCTTCGAACAACATACTCATGCCGCCCCCCGGGACAACGCGCGACCTGCATCCCAGCGCCCCAGCAGCTCGCGCAGCTTCTCGGCCGTCTGCTGCGGTCGCTCGAACGGAAACATGTGGCCACCGGACAGCGTATGCGCTTCGCCACGAGCCATCAGCCGCAGCAGGTAGGCATGATGTGGCAGTACCACACGGCTCTCGCGGCCGCGCACCATGGCCAACGGAATCTTCAGCGCGGGCGGCCAGCCGGGCGTAAGGTGCGGCACGCTGCGGTAGATGCTGATCTCGGTCTGCGGATCGAAGCGCAGGCGCAGCCCCTGCCCCGCCGGCTCCAGCCCGTGTTCGATGTAGGCCTCCAGGCATTCGGGATCGAAGCTGCTGAACAGCGCCTTGCCGGCGAAATAGGCGCGCGCTTCCTCGGCGCTGGAGAACTGTTCCCGGCGTCCGAGCGTGCGGCCGGCCGGGGTCAGCCGGTCGATGAAGCCCAGCCGCTTGGCAGCCCAGATGACGGTCTGGTCGAACCAGGTCGGCAACGGTGAATCGAGCATGACCACGCCGTGGTAAAGCTCGGGCCGCAGCAGCGCGGCGCGGTAGTGCAGCATGCCGCCGAACGAATGCCCGACACCCCACACCGGTTCGCGCAGGCCTTCGAGCTGCTCGAACAGCTCGTCGAGCAGGTTGTTCCAGTTATCGTCCACCGGGAAACGCGGATCATGTCCGTGCCGATCCATGTGCGCGACCCGGTATTCGGGCGCAAGGGCCTCGAACAGCTTGCGATAGGTCGCCGAGGGGAAGCCGTTGGCATGAGCGAAAAAGATAGGTTGCGACATGAACTGAAGGTGCCGGACAGACTGAGCCCTCATTGTCTGGCAGCCCTCGGCAGGCGGCAATCGCCATAGCCCTGCCGAATGAAGGGCATTCAGGCCAATCAGCAGGCCGCATTGTCCGGCCCGCCGGCGATCAGCTCGGTAAGCCGCCCTTGTCCAGCGGCACGATAGCAACGGTCAGCCGGGAAATGCAGCTCGGCTTGCCGTCCTCGCCGCTCAGGCGAATGTCCCATACATGGGTCGAACGCCCCAGATGCACCGGCCGGCATACCCCGGTCACCCGTCCACTGCGCAGGCCACGCAGGTGATTTGCATTGACCTCGAGCCCCACGCAATAGAACTTGCTGGTGTCGATGCAGTGATAGCTGGCCATGGAACCCAGGGTCTCGGCCAGCACCACGGAGGCGCCGCCATGCAGCAGGCCATACGGCTGATGGGTGCGAGCATCGACCGGCATACTTGCGGTGATGGACGAGTCATCGAAGGACTCGAAGCGGATATCCAGCAGATCGGTGATGGTGTTCTTGCGAGTGCTGTGAAGCTCTTCCAGGTCGGGCTGACGGTGCCAGATGCTCAAGGCGCATACTCCTGAGGGCTATTGTTGTTCTGGGATGCCGCTGTGACCACGCATGACCAAGCGGACCCGACCAACCCTAACCAACATGGTGCAAGGACGCCAGCTGCATCAGCCCGCCCGCGATGGCTTCCCCTTCTAGTTCGGCGAGCGACGCCGTCGCCATCGGCAGCGGCTCGGAATGACTGCCATTGACCAGCCAACCGGCCAGGTTGCCGACGAAGGGCTGGTGCGTGACCAGGAGCAGATCGCTCTCGCCGCGCAGATCGAGCGCTCGCAAGGCCTCTTCGAGATCCGACTCGGGCGTGGCCCAGTCCACGGTTTCCCGCCGGCCGCTGAAACCCAGTGCCTTGCAGACCTCATCAGCGGTCTGCTGTGCACGCTGGTAGGGGCTGACCAGCACTACCTGCAGCGGCTTGCCGCGTAGAAAAGTGGCGCTGCGGCGCACGTCACGCCGGCCTCCCTCGGTCAGGTTGCGCTCGGCATCCGTACGTGCGCGTGGTTCGGCCTCGCCATGACGCAGCAACCAGAGCCTCATGCCGTAGGGCCTTGTTGAGAGTCATTCGATTCACTGGGCGCAGCCGGCGGCACCGGCGTGACCAGTTCCACATCCGCTGGGCGTGGTGTGGGCCAATCCGACAACGGCCAGGGCTTGCGCTCGGTATTGAAGGTGGCGAAACGACCGATCTGCGCAATGTACTGGCTCAGGCTGTCGCCGAAGCCCTGCAGGCCGGAGTCGGCGTTCCCCTTGACCAGGCGCATCACCAGCTGCAACACCACGACTACCAGCAGCGCCAGCTCGGCCAGTTGCCAGACGAAGAAGAAGATCAGCATCCAGACGGCCCGCAGAATCAGCGATTCGCGCTCCGTAGCCTGATTCGATTGGTTCATGGACATAGCCTCGGCTCAGAATCCGTCGGTTGAAATGAAATCCACATCGGTCTTGGGTTCGCCACGCATCAGCACGCCAATGATCTGATCGAGCGTACGCCCCTCGAACAGGATGGCATGCAGGCCGGCGACCAGTGGCATATAGACCTGCAGCTCCTCGGCCTTGCACTTGAGCACCTTGATGGTGTTCACGCCTTCGGCAACCTCGCCCAGCCGCGAAACCGCCTCGTCGAGACTGAGTCCCTCGCCAAGCGCATAGCCGACCTGGAAGTTGCGACTCTTCGACGAGGTGCAGGTGACGATCAGATCGCCGACCCCGGCGAGGCCGAGAAAGGTCATGGGGTTGGCGCCGAGTTTTACGGCGAATCGCGTCATCTCCGCCAGCGCCCGGGTGATCAGCATGCTGCGCGTGTTCTCGCCCATGCCCAGCGCCGCCGCCATGCCCGCCATGATCGCGTAGACATTCTTCAGCGCCCCGCCCAGCTCGACACCGAAACGGTCGGAGCTGGCATACACACGAAAGGTACGCCCATGCAGCACCTTCTGCACATGGCGGCACAAGGCCTCGTCCTGGCTGGCGACCACCGTCGCGGTCAGCGCGTGCTCGGCGACTTCGCGCGCCAGGTTCGGCCCGGAGAGCACACCGATGCGCGCCTGGGGCGCGATCTGCTCGAGGATCTGACTCATCAGCATGAAACTCTCGGCCTCGATGCCCTTGGTGGTGCTGACCAGCATCTTGCCCCCCAACTGCGTCGCGAACGGCTGCAGCGCCTGGCGCAGCGCGCTGGACGGCAGGGCGACGAAGACCAGCTCGCATGCATCGAGAGTGGAAGACAGATCGGTGGTCGGCTCCACCAGCGGAAGGATCTCGACACCTTTGAGGTAGCGCGGGTTCTGCCTCAGGGTACGGATGCTTTCGGCCTGTTCGGCATCGCGCATCCAGAGCAGGACGTGGTGACCGTTTTCGGCCAGCAGATTGGCAATCGCGGTACCGAAACTGCCGCCGCCGAGTACCGCAATGGGTTGCTGTCGTGTCATGAGGGTTCCGTCGTGGGCCATCCGAAATGGCAGTGCGAGGCATTATACGTTTCGCGTTCGCAGCGAACAGCGCAACAGCAAGTCCCTGTGAAATCATCCGGTTACAGTTGCATCCGACGCCAGCGGACACGCTTGGAAACCGATTCACCCGGGCCATGCAACCGCCACTGCAACGATTGTCTATAGAGGACAAGCTGTCGCAAGGTCCTCGTTAGCCTTTCAGGAGTGTTAAAGTAGCCGCCCGATTCTGTCTTTGCGTCCTTCAGCCGCAGGTACGGGTGAATGGCGTCGCTGTTGTCAGGCTGTGACTTTAGCCACAACGCGACAGTCTATGACTAGTCTTGATGATCAGGCCTCGAACTCGGGCCCGGTATGTAAGCAGCAAAGCCCTTCGCGGGGCCCATTGAGGAATACGCATGACCAAACAACACGCCTTTACTCGGGAAGACCTGCTTCGTTGCAGCCGCGGCGAACTCTTCGGTCCCGGTAATGCGCAACTGCCTGCGCCGAACATGCTGATGGTCGACCGTATCGTTCACATCAGCGAAGTGGGCGGCAAGTATGGCAAGGGCGAGCTGGTCGCCGAGCTGGATATCAACCCTGATCTCTGGTTCTTCGCCTGCCACTTCGAAGGCGATCCGGTCATGCCCGGCTGCCTGGGTCTCGACGCCATGTGGCAGCTGGTCGGCTTCTACCTCGGCTGGCAAGGCAATCCTGGCCGCGGCCGCGCCCTCGGCTCGGGCGAAGTGAAGTTCTTCGGTCAGGTGCTACCGACCGCCAAGAAGGTCACCTACAACATCCACATCAAGCGCACCATCAACCGCTCGCTGATTCTCGGTATCGCCGACGGCACCGTTAGCGTTGATGGCCGCGAGATCTACAGTGCCGAAAGCTTGCGCGTCGGCCTGTTCACCTCTACCGACAGCTTTTGAAGGACATCCGCATGCGTCGCGTCGTGATCACTGGCCTGGGTATCGTTTCCTGCCTGGGCAATGACAAAGAGACCGTCTCCGGCAACCTGCGCGCCGGCCGCCCCGGCATTCGCTTCAACCAGTCCTACGCGGACATGGGGCTGCGCAGTCAGGTTTCCGGCTCCGTCAACCTGAACCTCGAAGAGCTGATCGACCGCAAGGTCCTGCGCTTCATGGGGGACGCTGCCGCCTACGCCTACCTGGCGATGGAGCAGGCCGTGAAGGACGCCGGCTTCAGCCTGGATGATATTTCCAACCCGCGCATCGGTCTGGTGGCCGGCTCGGGTGGCGCCTCCACCATCAATCAGATGGAAGCCATCGACATCCTGCGCGACAAGGGCGTCAAGCGCATCGGCCCATACCGCGTTCCGCGCACCATGAGCAGCACCGTCTCGGCCTGCCTCGCGACCCCGTTCCGCATCAAGGGCATCAACTACTCCATCGCCTCGGCTTGCGCCACCAGCGCACATTGCATCGGCCATGCGATGGAGCAGATCCAGATGGGCAAGCAGGACGTCGTCTTCGCCGGTGGCGGTGAAGAGGAACACTGGAGCCAGAGCTGCCTGTTCGACGCCATGGGCGCCTTGTCCAGCCAGTACAACGAAACTCCGGAAAAGGCCTCCCGCGCCTACGATGCCAAGCGTGACGGTTTCGTCATCGCCGGCGGTGGCGGCATGGTCGTGGTCGAAGAGCTGGAGCACGCCCTCAAGCGCGGCGCCAAGATCTACGCGGAAATCGTCGGTTATGGCGCTACATCCGATGGCTACGACATGGTCGCCCCGAGCGGCGAAGGCGCCCTGCGCTGCATGCAGCAGGCGATGTCCACCGTCGAAGGCTCGATCGACTACCTGAACACCCATGGCACGTCCACCCCGGTGGGCGATGTGGCCGAGATCAAGGCCGTGCGCAACATGTTCGGCGACAAGATCCCGACCATCAGCTCGACCAAGAGCCTTTCCGGCCATTCGCTGGGCGCTGCCGGTGTCCACGAGGCGATCTACTCGATGCTGATGATGGAAGGAAACTTCATCGCAGCCTCGGCCAACATCGACGAGCTGGACCCGGAAGTCGCGGACATGCCGATCCTGCGGGAAACCCGCGAGAACGCTCAGATCGACACGATCATGAGCAACAGCTTCGGCTTCGGCGGCACCAACGCCACGCTGGTACTGCGCCGCTACAAGGCCTGATCCAGCAAGCGACACACGAGAACGGCGCCCTAGGGCGCCGTTCTTGTTTCCGTTATCGGTTGATTCAAACGCGCCGCTCGGCACCCTCGTCGATATCGCCATGGGCAATACAGGACGCTGCGGTGAAGAGCACGTCAGTTGAGGAATTCAGCGCCGTCTCGGCCGAGTCCTGCACCACGCCGATGATGAAGCCGACCGCCACCACCTGCATCGCCAGGTCGTTGGAGATGCCAAACAGACTGCAGGCCAGCGGAATCAGCAGTAACGAGCCACCGGCCACACCCGAGGCACCGCAAGCGCAGACCGCCGCCAACAGGCTCAGCAGCACCGCCGTGGCGATATCCACCTGAATGCCGAGGGTATTGACCGCAGCCAGGGTCAGCACCGTGATGGTGATCGCCGCACCGCCCATGTTGATGGTCGCGCCCAGCGGGATGGAAACCGAGTAGGTGTCCTTGTGCAGCCCGAGACGCTGACACAGCTGCATGTTCACCGGAATGTTGGCGGCCGAACTGCGGGTGAAGAAGGCCGTTATGCCGCTCTCGCGCAAGCAGGTGAACACCAGCGGATAGGGATTGCGGCGAATCTGCCAGAACACGATCAGCGGGTTCATCACCAGCGCCATGAACAGCATGGCGCCCACCAGTACCAGCAGCAGCCGCGCATAGCCGAGCAGTACATCGAAACCGGAATCGGCCAGGGTGCCGGCCACCAGACCGAACACGCCGAGCGGCGCGAAGCGGATCACCACCTTGACGATCAGCGTGACGCCATCGGACAGGTCGCCGATCAGCCGGCGTGTGCTGTCCTGTGCATGGCGGAAGGCGAAGCCGAGACCGATTGCCCATGCCAGGATGCCGATGAAGTTGCCATTGAGCAGCGCACGCACCGGGTTGTCGACGATATTGAACAGCAGCGTATTGAGGACCGCTCCTACCCCGGACGGCGGTATCACGTCAGTTGCTTCGCTTACCAGCGTCAGCGAGGTCGGAAACAGGAAGCTCGCCAGCACCGCAACCGCCGCCGCACTCAGCGTACCCAGCGCGTAAAGCACGATGATGGGCCGTATGTGGGTGGGCTGACCGCGCTTGTGGTTGGCCAGTGACGAAGTCACCAACACGAATACCAGAACCGGCGCTACGGCCTTGAGCGCCTGAACGAACAGGTCGCCCAGCAGCGCGGCCGATTTGGCGGCAGCCGGCAGGAAGAGCGCCAGTAACGCTCCGACGACCAGTCCGATGACGATCTGGAGTACCAGACTGGTGCGACTGATGAAGCGGACGATTCGAGGCATATCGGACATAGGCGCATCTCGCAGCTGGGAAAGAACGGCCCCGAACGGACCGTTCCTGCCATGGAAAAACGCGGGATGGTACGCCGCTGGACCGCCCATGCCCAGCATTGAGCTGTCACGGGTGGGCGACGTAGTCGGCTCGAAGCGCTTGAAGAACAAAGGGCGCCCTGGCGAGCGCCCTCGGGATCAGACCTGGAAACGTGCCACGAGATTGTTCAGGTCGATCGCCAGGCGTGCCAGCTCCTGACTGGCTGCACTGGTCTGGTTCGCACCCGCTGAAGATTGCAGCGACAGATCGCGAATGTTGACCAGATTGCGATCAACCTCACGGGCGACCTGAGCCTGCTCCTCCGACGCACTGGCGATCACCAGGTTGCGCTCGCTGATCTGGCTGATCGCGCTGGCGATGCCATCGAGCGCCTCACCGGCTGCCCGCGCCAGCTCCAGCGTGGTCCTGGCGCGCTCATTGCTCGCCTGCATGGCATGCACCGCCTTGTCGGTGCCCTGATGTACATCGCCGATCATCTGTTCGATTTCTGCGGTCGACTGCTGTGTGCGGTGCGCGAGCGCCCTCACCTCATCGGCAACCACGGCGAACCCCCGTCCAGCATCACCGGCGCGCGCCGCTTCGATAGCGGCGTTGAGGGCCAGCAGATTGGTCTGCTCCGCGATGGAGCGAATCACGTCCAGCACCTTGCTGATATCGCGTACCTGGCCTGCCAACCGCTCCACCTCGGCGGCCGTCTGGGTTACGTCGCCCGCCAGCAGGTCGATCGACTCGACCGTGCGGATGACCTGCTGGCGGCCATGCTGCGCCGTCTCGTCGGACTCGCGCGAGGCTTCGGACGTCGCGACGGCATTGCGCGCCACCTCATCCACCGCGGTGGTCATTTCGTTGACTGCGGTGGCGGCCTGCTCGATCTCGTGGTTTTGCTGATGCAAGCCACGGGTAGAGTCTTCGGTCACGACGTTGAGTTCTTCCGCCGCCGAGGCCAACTGATTGGATGAGTGGGAAATACCCTGGATGGTATCGCGAAGACTTTGCTGCATGGCCTGAAGCGCGGCGAGCAGGCGCGCGGGTTCATCATTCCCCACGATCTTGATGCCACGAGTGAGGTCACCACCGGCAATGACTTCCGCCACGCTCACCGCCTCCGCCAGTGGTTGCACGATGCTGCGGGTCAACAACATCGCCAGCACGACGGTGGCAACGAGCGCCAGAATGATCGCAACGACTACGCCCTGGAAGGCATTTTCCGCCACGTCGAGGGCATGAGCGCTAGCAGCATTGGCGGCCTTGCGGTTGAGATCGATCAGGTCGGCGACCGCCTGGGAAGTTTTGAGCGCGTGTTCATTGAGCTCGCCTCGGGTGAGGCTGATCGCCTCATCCACGCGGCCCTCCAAGGTTAGCTCTACCATCTTGCGCTGAAAGCCCTCGTAGCGCGCCAGCGATTGATCGAACGCCGCAAGCAAAGCCTTCCCCTCCACGCTGGTGATCAGCCGATCCAGCTCCTGGCGCTCTTCGGCCAGCGTCTTGCGCACCGCATCGAGCCCAGCCGCCCCTGCGTTCCGCTCACCCGGTTCAACGATCAGCAATCGCAACGTTCCTGCACGAATCATCAGAAACCGCTGATTGATCTGACCGAGCAACTGAATGGTCGGCAGGAGTTGCTGGTCAACGTGTTCAGCTTCGTCTTCCATTACTGTTATTCGGGACAACGCAAACGCACCCAACAGAAAGACAAACAGTGCGACGACGCCAAATCCCAAGCCTGCCCTCGTGGCAATTCTCATTTGTCTGAACATGACGCGACCCTCGTGATTACGGTAGATAAACCGTATATCGGATCGATTGACGCATCACTTGACGCCCAGCAATGAAATATGTTTATCGAATGATAACCGATCTCAACCGAAACCAGCGGGGAGCGCGTGGCATGCTGCATCATCGAAAGGCAAAACGGCTCACCTGAATCCTGCCGCCGATGGACCGCCCCGAGGGTTCTAATCGACTAACGGTCCGACTGCGATTAGCCACTACTGCTCGCGTACCGTGAAGCGTTGCTCGGCCAGCTTGCGATCGCCCTGGAACACCATCATCCGCCACTCGCCAGGCACTACTTCGTGGGGCTCGGTGAATTCGAATGCCATGACATCCTGCTCCACGTCAGGGACCAGCGCCTGGACCACTTCGAACTTGTCGTGCCGTTTGCCGTCGGGCGTCTGCACGCCTGGCGTCAGGTAGAGCAACGTCAACGGCGTATCAGCAGCCTGCTTGCCCACCAGGCGATAACGCAGGCCGAATTTGCTGCCGAGTTTCGCGGGAATGTCGGTGGTCTGGCGGATCGACTGATCGCGTCGTGTCAGAACGCGCTCCCCGGGCTGGAAATCCTCTTTCGTTGTTTCGAACAGACCATATTCCACTGGTCCCACCACCTGCACGTCGGCTTGCGCAAGCGGCGCACTTATTCCCAGCACGGCCACGGCCAACGCCAAACGGACTAACGACATGTACCTGCTCCTTAATGGATTACGGAGCCGGCAGGTTATGACGCAACGATGACAGCAGCGTGACGATCAGCGCAGTTGCCGCTGCCGCTTGCGTGGCAACAGCGCAAGGAAGTTGTCTCGAGCGACGCCCTGCGCCACCGATTCAGGGAGTGCATCGAGGAACGGCTCGAATGCCTGCATACCCGAGGCCAAGCTGTCGAAACGTCCTACCACGTCCGAACCGATCACGAAGCGATCCGGATATTGCTCGACCAGCGCCACCCATTTGGGGTCCGGATTGCCCTGCTCGTCCAGCAGGTAAGGACGCAGCATCGTCCAGGATAGGTCGATGTAAAGATTGGAATAGTCGCCGAGCAGTCGGCTGACCGTATCGTACAGAAACTCCAGCTTCTCCTGATGCCGATGAAGCTCCATGCTGGTGCCAGCGTGGGCCCAGATGAAGCGGGTATGCGGGTGGTTGCGCAGCGGCTCCTCCAGCTCGGCGAGATACAGCGGATTGCGCTCGCGCTTGGAGGTGATGTTCGAGTGCAGCATCACCGGCAGGTCGAACTCGGCAGCCAGGTGGTAGACCCGGGCCAGCGCCTCGTTGTTGGCGCGCGGCGTGTCGCCTTCGGTCAGGGCCGTTACATCGTCATGGCGGGTGAAGATCTCCCCCAACCCCTGCCAGAGCCCGGGATGCAACTCGAGCATGCGACGGATATGGGCATCGGCGTTCTTGTCGTTGGGATTGAAGCCGGAGAGAAACGGATGAAACCGCTTGCGCTGCTCTTCGTCCAGCTCCTCCAGCGCCGCGGCCACCAGCACATCGGTGGCGCTGTACCAGTACACCGGCGCGTCATCGCCTGCGTAATAGCGTGGACGCTTGGGTTCGTTCTCGTGCCATTTCTTTGCGACCGGAATGCCGCTGATCATCACATGATCGATGCGTCCTGCATCCATTGCCTCGAGCAGCTTCTGCATGCCGTCGGTTTCCTGGAAGAAGTCCACATAGTGCAGGTGTGCATCGCTATACCGGTACTCCCGCTCCTCGGCCGCGGTGAATGGGGCCACCAGGCAGATGGAAAGCGCGCAAAAGATTCTCTGGATGTACAAAGCTCGGTCCTCCTGACAGCCAGCGAGTAGACCGCCGGCACGCATGAGCGTTCAGCTTGCGGGGCCACGAGCCCGCATCCCGCATACCCCCCACCGTATTTGACCAGAATCAACGTGGCCTCCCCGCTGCGCTCCTAATATCCGGTCAGATCGATGCCATTCGCCGCATCGTTGTTCGAATCAGCAAAGGAACTCAGCGCATGGCCATGAAAACCATCAGTGCCCGTGGACAGATGAATGCCGGCATGGCGATCGAAGTCGAGTGCGGCAACCACCGCCTGATCATGGACCAGCCCAGAAACGCGGCCGGTCAGGATCTGGGCCCAACTCCGCTGGAAGCCATCCTGGCTGCGGTAGCAGGATGCTTCGGCACTATTGGCCGCTTTATCGCGCACCAGCAAAAAATCGAACTGCGTGGCATGCGCTTCGAGATCGAGGCCGACTACGATCCGTCGGGCCTGCTGGGGCGCGACCCGAGCATGCGCCCCGGTTTTCAGGAGTTGCGGGTGAAGGTGGACATCGATGCTGATCTCGACCGCGCCGGCAAGCAGGCGTTACTGGAGTTGATCGAAAAACGCTGTCCGGTGGCCGACAACCTCACTCACGGCACTCGACTGGTCAGCATGTTGCTCTGAGAAGGGCTCGTAAACGCAAATGGCCCGTCAGTGACGGGCCGTTTTGTTTACTGCGTCTGCCGATCAGGCCGAGAGCTCGACCAGCAGCTTGTTCAAGCGCTGCACGTAAGCCGCCGGGTCCTTGAGACTGTCACCGGCAGCCAGCGCGGCCTGGTCGAACAGGATGTGTGAAAGATCAGCAAAGCGATCCTCGTCCGGCTCGGCGTCAAGCTTCTCGATCAGCGGATGCTGCGGATTGATCTCGAAGATCGGCTTGGACTCCGGCACCTTCTGCCCGCTCGCCTCCAGAATCTGGCGCATCTGCAGCCCGAGATCCTGCTCGCCGATGGCAAGAATGGCCGGCGAGTCGGTGAGGCGGTGGGATACCCGGACCTCGGCCACCTCTTCGCCCAACGCCCCCTTAAGACGCTCGATCAGCCCTTCCTTGGCCTTGGCGATCTCTTCCTGGGCCTTCTTGTCCTCCTCCGAATCCAGCTTGCCCAGATCCAGATCGCCGCGCGCCACGTCAACGAACTGCTTGCCATCGAACTCGGTGAGATAGCTCATCAGCCACTCATCGATGCGGTCGGTGAGCAGCAGCACTTCGATGCCCTTCTTGCGGAAGACCTCCAGGTGCGGGCTGTTCTTGACCTGTGCATAGCTCTCGCCGGTCAGGTAGTAGATCTTGTCCTGACCTTCCTTCATGCGGCCAAGGTAGTCGGCCAACGACACGGACTGCTCGCCCGATGTGTCGCTGGTAGAGGCGAAACGCAACAGACCGGCGATCTTCTCCTTGTTGGCGAAGTCTTCTGCCGGGCCTTCCTTGAGCACCTGGCCGAACTGCGACCAGAACTTCTTGTAGTCCTCCGGCTTGTCCTTGGCCAGCTTTTCCAGCATGTCCAGCACGCGCTTGGTCAGCGCCGACTTCATCGAGTCGATTACCGGATCCTTTTGCAGGATCTCGCGCGAAACGTTGAGCGACAGGTCATTGGAGTCCACCACACCCTTGATGAAACGCAGGTACAGCGGCAGGAACTCGTCGGCCTGATCCATGATGAACACGCGCTGAACGTAGAGCTTGAGGCCCTTGGGCGCTTCGCGATGGTACAGATCGAACGGCGCGCGCCCCGGCACGTAGAGCAGCGAGGTGTACTCCAGCTTGCCCTCGACCTTGTTGTGGCTCCAGGACAGCGGGTTGTCGAAGTCGTGAGCGACGTGCTTGTAGAACTCCTGATATTCCTCGTCCTTCACTTCGCTGCGCGGACGGGTCCAGAGGGCGCTGGCACGGTTGACGGTTTCCCACTCGACCTCGGCAGGCTTGTCCTTCTCTTCACCGTAGTGCTCCTTCGGCAACTCGATGGGCAGGGCAATGTGGTCGGAGTACTTCTTGACGATATTGCGCAGACGCCAGCCATCGGCGAATTCTTCCTCATCCTTCTTCAGATGCAGGACGATGCGGGTACCGCGCTCGGCCTTTTCGATGGTCGCGACTTCGAATTCGCCCTCGCCCTTCGACGACCAGTGCACGCCTTCGCTGGCCGGGGTACCGGCGCGGCGGCTGTAGACGTCGACCTTGTCGGCGACGATAAACGCCGAATAGAAGCCCACGCCGAACTGGCCGATCAGGTGCGAATCCTTTTTCTGGTCGCCTGAAAGGTTCTTCAGGAAATCCGCGGTGCCGGATTTGGCGATGGTGCCGAGGTGGGCGATCACGTCCTCGCGGCTCATGCCGATGCCGTTGTCTTCGAGGGTTACAGTCTTGGCGTCCTTGTCGAAGGACAGGCGAATCTTCAGATCGGCGCCACCTTCGAGCAGCTCCGGCTTGGCCAGCGCCTCGAAGCGCAGCTTGTCGGCGGCGTCGGAAGCGTTGGAAATCAGTTCGCGAAGGAAGATTTCCTTGTTCGAATACAGCGAATGGATCATCAGGTGAAGCAGCTGCTTCACTTCGGTCTGGAAGCCCAGGGTTTCTTTTTGAGTTTCCACACTCATCGTCTACGAACTCCACGTCATCTATAGGGCACGGACCGCGGCTGCGGCGATGTCTGGCAGATGGGGACGGGACGACGAATTTCAAGGGCGGCCGACGCGACAGGGCGCCGGCCGACCCGCATCAGGGCTCGATCAGCTCCAGCAGGACGATCTCGCCGGGCGCCAGATTGTAGGTCGCCTCGCCAGGCCCGCGAATGATCCGTCGGATGACGAGATTGCCATCGCCGTCCAGCCCGGCGAAGCGCCCTTCGGCAATGCCGCCACGCTCGGTATGGGCACGCATCAGCCGGTGCTGGTAGCGCCCCGGATTGCGCAGCACCTGCTCCATGGAAAAGTACAGGCGCCCATCGACCTTGCGCGGTGCGGCGGGCACAGCGCCGACGGGTTCCACCGTCTTGCTTGCCGGCACGGAGGCTGCCTTCTCCGCCGCCAGAGGCGGATAGTCATCCCCCTTCACATGCCAGCCCTGCTCGTTCTTGCCCAGACGCAGCGTAAACGCCTGCGGCTCCCCCTTCACCTGCGCCTGCGCCTCCAGCTGCAACTCATCGGCGGGCAATGTCAGCGAAGGCAAGGCCTGCAGCACGACATCGCGGCTTGCGTGACGGCGCTGCAGATAGTCTTCGACGACGTAAGCGATGGTGTCGCGCGAGTCGTGACGGCGATCGACCTGACCGTCGCGATAACGCAGACGGTCTGTATACAGCTCGACAACGCCAGTGAGACTGGTGTCGTACTGCGGCGGCAAGACCAGATGGAAATCGCCTTTCAGCCGATTCGGCGCTACCGGCTGCAGCTCAAGATGCAGGGTGTAGCCGCGATCAAGACGTCGCGTCTCGGGCAACTCCTCATCCTGCCCCAACCAGGCGATCTCCACTTCCGGCAGGTCGCCGCTGTCATCCGGCAGGACATCTACACGCACCGCCCCGTCTACGGGCTGGTGCAGACGGATGGTGACTTCCTGGCGAGCAAAAAATCCTTGCCCTGCGCGCAAGCTCAGCACGCCATTGATCAGCTCCCCTTGCTGCGGCACGAACCGGCGGCCGTTCAACTGCCCCCGCATGCCCATCTCCAGCTCGGGCTGCGACTGGGCGGGCAGCCAGCCCAGGCTGAATATGGCAGTCAGCCGCTCGGAATCGCGGCTGGCCAGCAAAGACAGCCCGACCACGAGGGGAATGATTCCGAGACAGGAAAGCACCACGGCCTTGCGTGCCACACGCCAATGGCTGAACGCGAAAGCCAGCGTCATCGGCGGCAGCAAGCTGCCCAGCCCCCACAGCAGGCTGGTCGTGAATGCCTGGCTGATCAGCCAGACGAAACCGGCGAGCATCAGTAACAGGCCGCCGAGTATCAACAGTGCTTCCATTCGAGTTCCTTCACGCAATCGCAGGGGGTAACAGCGCACACCGCAGCGCCGCTACCCGTCGATGCGTCAGGGCTCGTCGATCTTGAAGTGGCAGCGGGCGGTGGCGATGGGTTCGGCCTGATGGGTCTGCCAGGCGGTGATCGCGACATTGGCGACCCTGCGGCCCTGGCGCCAGACCTGGCAGGCAGCGAAGGTGTCACGATAGTGACCGGCACGCAGATAATCTATCGAGAAGTCGATGATTTTGGGCAAATGTGGCGCCCCCATGAACATCAGCAGATGCAGCATTGCCGCATGCTCCATAAAGCCCGCGATGACGCCGCCATGGATGGCCGGCAGCGGGTTGCCGATGTTGTCTTCGTTCTGCGGCAGACGGAACACCATCTCGTCGCCAAGCCGCAGGCATTCGATCCCGATCAGCCGGGCATAGGGAACCAGCTTGATCAGCGAATCGTAATCGTTGTTGGCATGAGCGCTCTGCACCAGCGCGTTGAGATTGAGCTCGCTCATGCTGCACCGCCTTTGCCGAACGGGCCCTGAGCCGCCTTGCCCATGCGCATGAAGGTGCCCACGGCATGCGCGATCGGCTCGTTGATATCTCGCTGATAGGCCACGCCACGGGTGAAGATCACCGTTGGTGTGACGCGGTAGCACTCGGCAAAGCCGAAGATGTCGTGACCGGGCTCGGCGGGATGCATGTAGTCGATGCGCAGATCGAGCGTCGGACACACCTCCAGCTCTGGCAATGCACAGGCCGTGGAGATTCCGCAGGTGGTGTCCATCAGCGTGGTGATGGCGCCGCCGTGGACGCCGCCGGTCTCGGGGTTGCCGACTATCTTTTCGCTGTACGGCAGGCGCAAGGTCAGCCCCCGGCGATCGGCATGCTCAACGCTCAGCCCGAGCACCTGACAGTGCCGCAGAAAAGACAGAAAGCGCTGCGTGCGCTCGAGTATCTGGCTATCGCTCATTCGAACTCTCGGATGTGGGTCGGGCCGCGCATGATACCGTCTCGCCAGCAGCGCGCCCTATTCCTTGGGCGATTCGGTCGGCGAAGTTGGCGTGAATACCATCACCTCGAGCACGTCGGAATGGAACTCCCGGCGATAGAGGATGAGCACCACGCCAGCGGTGACAAGCATGAAGAACCACGGATGGATAAACCAGGCCAGCGTCGCCATGCCGAAATAGTAAGCGCGCAAGCCGAAGTTGAACTGGTTGGCCGCCATGGAGATGACCCGTGCAGCCCGATCGGCGAAAGCTCTGCGCTCCTGATCGCTGACGTTGCGCTCCCCCACCATCGGAGCGGAGGCCACCAGCACGGCGGCGAAGTTGTACTGGCGCATGCACCAGCTGAAGGTGAAGAACGCATAGACGAAAACCACCGCGAGGCACAGCAGCTTGATCTCCGAAAGCCCGCGGCTGACAGGTTGCGCGAACGGCAGATCGGCCAGCAGCGAAACCGCGCGGTCGGACGCGCCCAGCGCAGTCAGGATGCCCGCGAGGATGATCAGCGTGCTGGAGGCGAAAAACGAGGCGTTGCGTTCCAGGTTACCAATGACATTGGCATCGGCGATGCGGTTCTCCCGCAACAGCAGGCGCTGCATCCAGTCTTGCCGATAAAGATGCATGACACTCGCCAGGCAGGCGGTATCGCGCCCCCGCCAATCCGCATAGCGTGTATAGCCGACCCAGCAGAGGATGAACCACAGGACGGCGATCAGATGCGGCACGTGTGTATCGGATAACGTCATGGCGGGTCCTCGGAAAGGTCGTCAGATTATAGCCAGCCGCTTCCGAGGTCAGCGCCGCATCGTCGAGCGATGCGGCGCCTTGCCTGAGCTTACGCGCGGTGCTGCACCCGCTCGGCACGGCCGAGCAGTCGATCGGTGACGACCGCCAGTACCAACATCACCAGAACCGGAACCAACCAGCCCATGCTCTGATCCGCCAGCGGCAGCTGCGTGAACAGCGCCGGCACCCAGCTGCCGAGACCGGCCGCGGCGAGGCCATCGACAACGCCGAAAACCAACGTCACCGCCATCACGGGCACGAAGACACGCGACGACGACAGCCAGAAGCGATCCAGCAGGCTCAGCGCTACCAGCACGATGGCCAGCGGGTACAGACCGACCAGTACCGGCACCGACACGCTGATCAGTTGCGTCAGCCCCTGGTTCGCCACCAGCAGGCTGAACAGCGCGAACACGATCACCACACTGCGATAGGAGACCGGCAGCAGCGCGCTGAAGAACTCGCCACAGGCGGTGGTCAGCCCCACGGCGGTGGTCAGGCACGCAAGGGTGATGACCACAGCCAGCAGCAGGCTGCCCGGCGTCCCGAAGGTGTGCTGCACATAGGTGGTCAGGATCTGCACGCCGTTCTCCGCTCCGCCGGCGATGCCCTGACTGGTGGCACCGAGATAGAACAGGGCCAGGTAGACCAGCGACAGGCCGATGGCGGCGATCACGCCGGCAATCATCGAGTAACGGGTCACCAGCGCCGGCTCGGTTACACCGCGATCACGAATGGCCGTGGCGATCACGATACCGAACACCAGAGCACCCAGCGTATCCATGGTCAGGTATCCCTCGAGGAAGCCCTTGATCAACGGCGCGCCACGATAGCTCTCGTTGACCGCTCCCACCTCGCCCGCCGGAGCGAAGATCGCAGCGCCACCGAGCACCAGCAAGGCCGCCAACAGCACCGGCGTGATGAACTTGCCGATGCGGTTGACCAACTGCCCCGGATTCAGCACCAGAAACAGCATGGCCGCGAAGAACACCAGCGTGTAGATGAACAGCGGCATGCCCGAGTTGCCACTGAACGGCGCGATACCCATCTCGAACGAAACGACTGCGGTGCGCGGTGTGGCGAACAGCGGACCGATCGCCAGGTACACCGCGACAGCCAGCACCGTACCGGCGAATTTGCCCAGAGGTGCGGTGAGTCGATCCATCCCGCCGCCAACGCGCGCCAGCGCAACCACGGTCAGCAGCGGTAAACCGACGCCCGTGAGGAGGAAGCCCAGCGCCGCGCGCCAGATGAACTCGCCCGCCGCCATGCCGGCGCTGGGCGGGAAGATGATATTGCCCGCACCGAGAAACAGCGCAAACGTCATGAAGCCGAGGGCAAGCAGGTCAAAACCTTTCAAACGATTCATGCAGGGAAAACTACCAGAGAGATAACGGCACAAATGGCGCGACGCCCGCGCAGCCAAAGCGGCGGTTCAGCGATCACACAGGCCTGATGATGGGATACGGGTTTCCTTCAGGGATAAGGGGAAACGTCACTCAGCCGGTTGGGCCGAACCTTCGATGCACGCCATCGCTCTTGTGGAGCGAAACACGTATGAATGAGTGGCAATGATGCCACGATGCAGCGCGAATGCCGATCAGAACGTCGATATTCGCTGCGGAAGCCGGCGGCCAGAAGGTCGCAGCCGACCCATGAGAGCGCCCAAGGTGCGCCGCGCAAGCGGCCTGGGTAAGCCCAACGAAAAAGGCCCGGCTTTCGCCGGGCCTTTTTTCATCAAGCCTTCATTTGCCAGCCTGTGACTTCCGCCAGCGCCTTGCCGATATCGGCAAGCGAGCGCACGGTCTTAACGCCTGCGTCCTGCAGCGCGGCGAACTTCTCCTCCGCCGTGCCCTTGCCGCCGGAGATGATCGCACCGGCATGGCCCATACGCTTGCCGGCCGGAGCCGTAACGCCCGCGATATAGGAAACTACCGGCTTGGTCACGTTGGCCTTGATGAAGGCCGCCGCTTCTTCCTCGGCCGAACCGCCGATCTCGCCGATCATCACGATAGCCTCGGTCTGCGGATCGTCCTGGAACAGCTTGAGGATATCGATGAAGGTCGAGCCCGGAATCGGATCGCCACCAATGCCGACGCAGGTCGACTGGCCGAAACCGGCGTCGGTGGTCTGCTTCACGGCTTCGTAGGTCAGCGTGCCGGAGCGCGAGACGATACCGACCTTGCCGGGCATATGGATGTGCCCCGGCTGGATGCCAATCTTGCACTCACCGGGCGTGATCACGCCGGGGCAGTTCGGCCCGATCAGGCGCACACCGAGCTCGTCGCACTTGATCTTCACCTCCAGCATGTCCAGCGTCGGAATGCCCTCGGTGATGCAGACGATCAGCTTGATGCCACCAAAGGCCGCTTCGAGGATGGAGTCCTTGCAGAACGGTGCCGGTACGTAGATGACCGACGCATCGGCGCCCGTCGCCTCGACCGCTTCGCGCACGGTGTTGAACACCGGCAGCCCGAGGTGCATCGTGCCACCCTTGCCGGGCGTTACACCACCGACCATCTTGGTACCGTAGGCAATTGCCTGCTCGGAATGGAAGGTGCCCTGCGAGCCGGTGAAGCCCTGACAGATGACCTTGGTGTCCTTGTTGATCAGTACGCTCATTACTTGCCCTCCGCGGCTTTGACAACCTGAATGGCCGCATCGGTCAGGCTGTTCGCACCGATGATGTTCAGACCGCTCTCACTCAGCATCTTGGCGCCCAGGTCGGCGTTGTTGCCTTCCAGCCGCACCACCACCGGCACCTTGACCCCCACTTCACGTACGGCACCGATGATGCCCTCGGCGATCATGTCGCAACGCACGATGCCACCGAAGATGTTCACCAGAACCGCAGCGACGTTGCTGTCGGAGAGAATGATCTTGAACGCTTCGGTCACGCGCTCCTCGGTGGCGCCACCGCCCACGTCGAGGAAGTTCGCCGGCGCGCCGCCGTGCAGGTTGACGATGTCCATGGTGCCCATGGCCAGACCGGCACCGTTGACCATGCAACCGATGTTGCCGTCGAGCGCCACGTAATTCAGCTCCCACTTGGCAGCATGCGCCTCGCGCGGATCGTCCTGTGACGGGTCGGCCATGTCGCGCAGCTTCGGCTGGCGATAGATGGCGTTGCTATCGATGTTGATCTTGGCGTCCAGGCAGTGCAGATTGCCGTCGGTCTTGATCACCAGCGGGTTCACTTCCAGCAGGGCCAGGTCATAGTCCCGGAACAGCTGGGCGAGGCCGACGAAGATGTGTACGAACTGCTTGACCTGGTCACCCTTGAGGCCCAACTGGAACGCCAGTTCGCGCGCCTGGAAGGGCTGCGCGCCTACCAGCGGATCGATGGTGGCCTTGAGGATTTTCTCGGGCGTGTCGTGAGCGACTTTTTCGATGTCCACGCCACCTTCGGTGGACGCCATGAAGACGATCCGGCGACTGGCGCGATCGACCACGGCGCCCAGGTAGAGCTCCTTGTCGATATCGGTGCACGCCTCGACCAGAATCTTGCTGACCGGCTGACCATTGGCATCGGTCTGGTAGGTCACCAGACGCTTGTCGAGCCACTGCTGGGCGAACGCCCGGGCCTCATCCTTGCTGCGAACCAGCTTTACGCCACCCGCCTTGCCACGTCCACCGGCATGCACCTGGGCCTTGACCACCCATTGTGTGCCGCCGATCTTGTCGCAGGCTTCCGCTGCTTCCTTCGGGCTATCTACCGCATAGCCTTTGGACACGGGCAGACCGTATTCAGCGAACAGTTGTTTACCTTGGTACTCGTGAAGATTCATGCTTTCTACCGTCTGTTTTGGTATTGGCGCATTTACGGCACGACGAACCGCCGTGCCTCCCTCACAAGTCGCTGAAAACTATCTGCGAATTCACGATACCTCTCAGCGACCTGCAATCCTTTCGAACCTGCAGTTTGCAAAAGGCCCGGTGTATCGCTGGATACGTCGGGCCCCGGGTACAGCACTAAACCGATTAGCGCTTCTTGCGATTGGCGATGTGGATGGCGTGGCCATTCACTGCCAGGGCCGCTTCATGCAGCGCTTCGGACATGGTCGGATGCGAGAACACCATCATGCCCAAGTCTTCGGCACTGGTGCCGAACTCCATGCCGATGGCGCCCTGCTGAACCAGCTCAGCGGCGCTTGGGCCCATTACATGCACGCCCAACACGCGGTCGGTCTTGGCATCGGCGATGACCTTAACCAGGCCGGCGGTGTCGTTGGCAGCCATGGCACGGCCACTGGCCGCGAACGGGAAGGTGCCGACGTTGACTTCAACGCCTTCGGCCTTGAGCGCCTGCTCGGACTTGCCGACCCATGCGATTTCCGGGTGAGTGTAGATGACCGACGGAATCAGGTCATAGTTCATCTGGGTCTTGTGGCCAGCGATGCGCTCGGCAACCATCACGCCCTCTTCCGACGCTTTGTGCGCCAGCATGGCGCCGCGAACCACGTCACCGATGGCGTATACGCCCGGAACGCTGGTGGCGCAATAATCGTCGACGAAGATGAAACCACGCTCGTCCATATCGACGCCGGCATCGGCCGCCAGAAGATCGGTGGTGACCGGACGACGGCCGACCGCAACGATCAGCTTGTCGAAGGTCATCTGCTGCTCGCCTTCAGCACTGGTGAAGTTGACAGTCACCTGATCGCCCTTCACTTCCGAGCCAGTCAGGCGCGCGCCCAGCAGAATCTTCAGACCCTGCTTGGACAGGACCTTGAACGCTTCCTTGGAGATCTGCTCGTCGGCGGCCGGCAGGAACTTGTCCATGGCCTCGATGACGGTGACCTCAGCGCCCAGACGGGCCCAGACCGAACCCAGCTCCAGACCGATCACACCGGCGCCGATGACGCCCAGCTTGCCCGGCACGCTCTGGAAATCCAGTGCGCCGGTGGAGTCGACGATGACCTTCTGATCAACCGGCGCCGGCGGGATGTTCACCGGGGTGGAACCCGAAGCCAGGATGACGTTCTCGGCAGCGAGAGTCTGTACGTTGCCGTCCAGGCCGGTAACTTCGACCTGCTTGCCGGCCAGCAGCTTGCCGTGGCCTTCGAAGACGGTCACGCCGTTGGCTTTCAGCAGGGCCGATACACCACCGGTGAGGTTCTTAACAATCTGGTCCTTGCGCGCGACCATGGTCGGAACGTCCATGGCCACTTCGCCAGTGCTGATGCCGTGCACCTTGAAGCTCTCGTGGGCTTCATGGAACTTGTAGGAGCTGTCCAGCAGAGCCTTGGAAGGAATGCAGCCTACGTTCAGGCAGGTACCGCCCAGAGCGGTCTTGCCATCCTTGCCCTGGTACTTTTCGATACACGCGGTCTTCAGACCCAGCTGGGCTGCGCGAATAGCGGCAACATAGCCGCCGGGGCCGGCACCGATGACGACGACGTCGAATTTCTGGCTCATTACGAATCCTCTTCAAAAGCAGCTAAAAGCCAAAGGCTGCAGGCAGCAAGACCGGCTTTCACCTGACCTGCCAACTGCAGCCCGGGGCGTTTCTATCAGATATCCAGCAGCAGACGGGCCGGGTCTTCCAGCAGGTCCTTCATGGTAACCAGGAAGGTCACAGCTTCCTTGCCGTCGATCAAGCGATGGTCATAGGACAGCGCCAGGTACATCATCGGCAGGATTACCACCTGACCGTTGACGGCCATCGGACGTTCCTGAATCTTGTGCATGCCGAGGATGGCAGTCTGCGGCGGGTTGACGATCGGGGTCGACAGCAGGGAACCGAACACACCACCGTTGGAGATGGTGAAGGTACCGCCAGTCATTTCCTCGATGGTCAGCTTGCCGGCCTTGGCCTTCTTGCCGAACTCGTTGATGCCGCCTTCGATCTCCGCCAGGCTCATGTGCTCGGCGTTACGCAGGACCGGCACCACCAGACCGCGGTCGCTGGAAACGGCGACGCCGATGTCCTGATAACCGTGGTAGACGATGTCGTTGCCGTCGATGGAGGCATTGACGCCCGGCTGGCGCTTGAGCGCTTCCACCGCAGCCTTGACGAAGAAGGACATGAAGCCCAGGCGCACGCCGTTATGGGTCTTCTCGAAGAGGTCCTTGTACTTGGCGCGCAGTTCCATGATCGGCTTCATGTTGACTTCGTTGAACGTAGTCAGCATAGCCATGGAGGACTGGGCTTCGACCAGACGCTCGGCGACCTTGGCACGCAGGCGGGTCATCGGCACGCGCTTCTCGACGCGATCACCCTCGGCGAAGATCGGAGCCGCAGCGGCAGGAGCGGCCGGCTTGGCAGCGGCAGCCGGAGCGGACTTCTTGGCTTCGACGGCGGCGACGACGTCTTCCTTGGTCACGCGACCGTCCTTGCCGGTACCGCGGATGCTGTTCGGATCAATACCGTTCTCTTCGGCCAGCTTGCGGGCCGCCGGGGCCAGGATCGGCTCTTCGCCACCCGCGCTGGCAGCGGCTGCCGGAGCAGCAGCGGCCGGGGCCGGGGCGGCAGCTTGAGCGGGTGCAGCGGCGGCAGCAGCGCCTGCTTCCAGCTTGCCGAGCAGCTCGCCGCTCAGCACGGTGTCGCCTTCGTTCTTGACGATCTCGGTCAGCACGCCGTCAGCTTCGGCCAGTACTTCCATGACCACCTTGTCGGTTTCGATGTCGACGATCAGTTCATCACGCTTAACCGCGTCGCCCGGCTGCTTGTGCCAGGTGGCAACGGTGCCGTCGGCGACCGATTCCGGGAATGTAGGGGCTTTGATCTCGATAGCCATTATTCAGGGGTCCTATTGATTCGGTTTCTACATCGAGGCCGCGAACGTTCGCGGCCTCTCGCACGAATGGATTAAACGGTGAACGCGTCCTGCAGCAGTTTTTCCTGCTGCTCGGCATGCATCGAGGCGTAACCGACCGCCGGTGCCGCCGATGCATCACGACCCGCATACTGAAGGAACAGTTCCTTCTTGTGTGCGGTCGCAACACGGCGCATGTGGTGCTGGCTGCAGTACCAGGCGCCCTGGTTCATCGGCTCTTCCTGACACCAGATGATGTGCTTGACGTTCTGATACGGCGCGAGCGCCTCGGCGAGGTCTTCCTCTGGGAACGGATAAAGCTGCTCGATACGGACGATGGCGATATCGTCACGACCTTCAGCACGGCGCTTGTCCAGCAGGTCATAGTAGACCTTGCCGCTGCACATGATGACGCGCTCGACCTTGGCCGGATCGATCGGATCGATCTCCGGAATCACCGTCTGGAAGGAGCCCTGAGTCAGCTCTTCCAAGGTCGAGGTGGCCAGCTTGTGGCGCAACAGCGACTTGGGCGTCAGTGCTACCAGCGGCTTGCGCAGCGGGCGAATCGCCTGACGACGTAGCATGTGGTAGACCTGCGCCGGCGTGGTCGGTACGCAGACCTGGATGTTGTGCTCGGCGCACAGCTGCAGGTAACGCTCCAGACGCGCGGACGAGTGCTCAGGCCCCTGCCCTTCATAGCCATGCGGCAGCAGCATGGTCAGACCGCACAGACGGCCCCACTTGTGCTCACCGCTGGTGATGAACTGGTCGATGACCACCTGGGCGCCGTTGGCGAAGTCGCCGAACTGCGCTTCCCACACCACCAGCGCGTTCGGCGTGGTAGTGGCGTAACCGTATTCGAACGCGAGAACCGCTTCCTCGGAAAGGAAGGAGTCGTACAGATCGAAACGCGGCTGGCCTTCGTACAGGTGCTGCAGCGGGATGTAGGTGCTGCCATCCTTCTGGTTGTGCAGCGCTGCGTGGCGATGCGAGAAAGTACCGCGACCCACGTCCTGGCCGGAAATACGTACCGGGTGGCCTTCGAACAGCAGCGTTGCGTAGGCCATGGTCTCGGCATAGCCCCAGTTGATGGCAAGCGCGCCTGCGCCCATCTTCTGGCGGTCCTCGAGGATCTTCGAAACCTGGCGCTGCACCACGAAGCCTTCCGGCGTCTGCAGCAGCTTGTTGGACAGGTCCTGCAGGGTCTTCAGATCGAAGCTGGTGTCGTGACGCGCGGTCCAGGCATGACCCAGATAGGGGCGCCAGTCGACGAACAGTTCCTTGTTCGGCTCCTTGACCAGGCTCTTGACCACGTGCAGACCGTTGTCCAGCGCAGTCCGATACTCGTCGATCTTCGCCTGAACACGCTCGTCGTCCAGTACCTTGGACTGAATCAGCGAGTCGGCGTACAGCTCACGGGTGGTGCGCTGTTTGGCGATCTTCTGATACATCAGCGGCTGGGTACCGCTTGGCTCGTCCGCTTCGTTGTGGCCGCGACGGCGGTAGCAGATCAGGTCGATGACGATGTCGCGCTTGAACTGCATCCGATAGTCGACGGCAAGCTGGGTGACGAACAGCACCGCCTCGGGATCGTCAGCGTTCACGTGGAAGATCGGCGCCTGGATCATCTTCGCCACGTCGGTCGCATACTCGGTGGAGCGAGCATCTTCCTGCTTGTTGGTGGTGAAGCCGACCTGGTTGTTGACCACGATGCGGATGGTGCCACCAGTGCGGTAGGCACGGGTTTGCGACATCTGGAAGGTTTCCATCACGACACCCTGACCGGCGACGGCTGCGTCACCGTGGATGGTGACCGGCAGGACCTTGTCGCCAATCGGGTCGTTGCGACGATCCTGGCGGGCGCGTACGGAACCCTCGACCACCGGAGAAACAATCTCCAGGTGCGACGGGTTGAACGCCATGGCCAGGTGGATCTCGCCGCCCGGGGTCATCACGTTGGACGAGAAACCCTGGTGATACTTGACGTCACCGGAGCTCAGGCCTTCGACCTTCTTGCCTTCGAACTCGTCGAACAGATCGCGCGGGTTCTTGCCGAAGGTGTTGACCAGCACGTTCAGACGGCCGCGGTGGGCCATGCCGATGACGATTTCCTTGGTACCGTAAGAGCCAGAGCGCTGGATGATCTCGTCGAGCAGCGGAATCAGGCTCTCGCCACCTTCCAGGCCGAAACGCTTGGTACCCGGATACTTGGTACCCAGGTACTTCTCCAGACCTTCGGCAGCGGTAAGACGCTCAAGCAGATGGCTCTTGATTTCCGGCGAAAACTCCGGACGGCCACGCACGCTTTCCAAGCGCTGGACGAACCAGCTGCGCTGCTCGGAATCAACGATGTGCATGTATTCCGCGCCGATGGTGCGGCAATAGGTTTCTTGCAGAGCGTTGACGATTTCGCGCAGAGTGGCCTGGCCGTTGACCATGGCCAGGTCACCGGTGCGGAACACGGTGTCGAGATCAGCGTCGGTCAGACCGTAATTGTTGATCGCCAGATCGGCGGGTGCGGTGCGCTGCTGCAGGCCAAGCGGATCGAGCTGTGCTGCCTGATGGCCGCGCACTCGGTAGGCCTGGATCAGGCGCAGGACTTCAATCTGCTTCTTCTCATGCTCGCTGCTGACAGCGCCTGCGGATACAGGCTGAGCACGGCGCTGGTTCTTGGCCAGCAGGACGAAGTGGTCGCGGATCGTCGAATGCGATACATCGGCTGAAGCGCTGCCACCGGAGGGCAACTTCTGGAAGTAAGTGCGCCACTCTTCGGGCACAGCGTTGGGATCGTGCAGGTAGAGCTCATAAAGCTCTTCCACATAGGCAGCGTTACCACCGGATAGGTGGGCACTGTCCCACATGCGCTGCATTACGCTTTCTTGCATGTCTGGTCACCTTCGATAAGGAGACACCACCAGCGTGGAAACCGCAGCATGACTTCCCAAGTTCTGAAGCAGCGACTCAGGTAAAGCCACTACGGACCGCGCAGATAGTTCCCGGGCACAACCCGGATGCTCCTGCTGGTCATCAAATTTTCAGAGTGAAATCCCGGCTTTGTGAGCTGGGATTCCTACTAAAACTACGGCGCCGAGCTTCGACTTCGGCGCCGCAGGTGTCACGGGTAAAGCAATCCGGCCGTTCCAGGCTAGCGCATAACCTTTCCCGACCGGGGTGTCATCAGGTACCGCTCTGCAGCAGCATGTTGCGTATGTGACCGATTGCCTTGGTAGGGTTCAATCCCTTCGGACAAACGTCGACGCAGTTCATGATACCGCGGCAGCGGAACACACTGAACGGATCGTCCAGACCGGCCAGACGATTCTCGGTTTCGGTGTCGCGACTGTCGGCCAGGAAACGGTAGGCCTGCAGCGACGCAGCGGGACCGAGGAACTTGTCAGGGTTCCACCAGAACGACGGGCAGCTGGTCGAGCAACAAGCGCACAGAATGCACTCGTACAGACCGTCCAGCTTCTCGCGATCCTCCGGACTTTGCAGTCGTTCGATAGCCGGCGGCGGCGTATCGTTCATCAGATACGGGCGCACTTTCTCGTACTGCTTGTAGAAGATGCTCATATCGACGACCAAGTCACGAATGACCGGCAGACCTGGCAGCGGACGGATGACCAGCTTGTTGCCCTTGACCACGGAGGACAGCGGGGTGATGCAAGCCAGACCGTTCTTGCCATTGATATTCATCCCGTCGGAACCGCACACGCCTTCGCGGCAGGAGCGACGATAGGAGAAACCCTGGTCCTGTTCCTTGATCAGAGCCAAGACGTCCAGAACCATCAGGTCTTTACCTTCGGTATTGACCTGGAAGTCCTGCATGAACGGCTTTTCGTCCTGATCGGGGTTGTAGCGATAAACACTCACTTGCAACATATCGGCGACCTCAATAAGTCCGAACCTTGGGCTCGAATGCCGGAACGGTCTTCGGAGCGAAGTTCACGGCACGCTTGGCAACGCGCTTGTCACCCGGGAAGTACAGGGTGTGGCACAGCCAATTCTCGTCATCACGCTCTTCGAAATCTTCGCGAGCATGGGCGCCACGGGATTCCTTGCGGTGCTCCGCGGCAATTGCAGTAGCCTCGGCGACTTCCAGAAGGTTCTGCAACTCAAGCGCCTCGATGCGCGCAGTGTTGAACGCCTGGCTCTTGTCCGAGATCTTGACGTTGGCGATACGCTGACGCAGATCCACCAGCTGAGCGATGCCCTTCTGCATGTATTCGCCAGTACGGAATACACCGAAGTAGTTCTGCATGCAGCTCTGCAGCTCCTTGCGCAGCGGAGCAACGTCTTCGCCGGTGCTGCGCTCGTTGATACCAGCCAGACGCCCCAGCGCAACATCCAGATCGGTTTCGCTGGCACCGCGATGCTCGATACCTTCCTTCAGCGCCTTCTCCAGGTGCAGACCGGCAGCGCGGCCGAACACAACGAGGTCGAGCAGCGAGTTGCCGCCCAGACGGTTGGCACCATGTACGGATACGCAGGCCACTTCGCCCACAGCGAACAGACCGTCGATGATCTTGTCGTTGCCGTTGGCGTCCTGAGTGATGGCCTGACCATGAATGTTGGTGGCGATACCACCCATCATGTAATGGCAGGTCGGCACGACCGGCACCGGCGCGACGACCGGATCGACGTGAGCGAAGGTCTTCGACAGCTCGCAGATACCAGGCAAACGGCTGTGCAGCACTTCTTCGCCCAGGTGATCCAGCTTCAGCATCACGTGATCGCCATCCGGACCGCAACCGTTGCCCGCCAGGATTTCCTTGACCATCGAACGTGCAACGACGTCGCGACCGGCCAGGTCCTTCGCGTTCGGCGCGTAACGCTCCATGAAGCGCTCGCCATGCTTGTTGATCAGGTAGCCACCTTCACCGCGGCAACCCTCGGTTACCAGCACACCGGCACCGGCGATACCGGTCGGGTGGAACTGCCACATCTCGATATCCTGAACCGGGGCACCGGCACGCAGAGCCATACCTACACCGTCACCGGTGTTGATCAGGGCGTTGGTGGTCGATGCATAGATGCGACCAGCGCCACCAGTGGCAAGCACGGTAGCCTTGGAACGGATGTAGACGGTTTCGCCGGTTTCGATGCAGATGGCGATGACACCAACGACTGCGCCGTCCTGGTTCTTCACCAGGTCGACCGCGTACCACTCGTTGAGGAACACGGTGTCGTTCTTCAGGTTGCCCTGATAAAGAGTGTGCAGCAGTGCGTGACCGGTACGGTCTGCAGCGGCACAGGTACGAGCGGCCTGGCCACCCTTACCGAAGTCCTTCGACTGACCACCGAACGGACGCTGATAGATGCGGCCCTGCTCGGTGCGGGAGAACGGCAGGCCCATGTGCTCGAGCTCGAACACAGCCTCAGGACCGACAGAACACATGTACTCGATCGCATCCTGGTCACCGATGTAGTCGGAGCCCTTGACGGTATCGTACATGTGCCAGCGCCAGTCATCGTTCGGGTCGGCCGAAGCAATGGCGCAGGTAATGCCGCCCTGAGCGGAAACGGTGTGCGAACGAGTCGGGAAAACCTTGGTGACCACAGCGGTCTTGTGACCAGACTGGGACAGCTGCAGCGCCGCGCGCATACCGGCGCCACCGCCACCGACGATGATGGCGTCAAAAGAAAGCGTACGAATGTTAGCCATGAATCAGATACCCCAAAGAATCTGCACGCCCCAGACGAAGAAGGTGAACATGGCAATGCCACACACCGCCTGGAACAGGAAACGAACGCCGGTAGCCCACTTACCGATCGCCATATTGGTCAGGTAGTCGGTGGAGATCGTCCACATGCCTACCCACGCGTGCACACTCAGGGCGACCAGAGCCAGCAGGCTGAAGATTCGCATCCAGTTGGCCGAGAACAGCGCGTGCCACTGGGAATACTCCAGCCCTGGGTTCGCAATCAGGTACCCAAGCAGGAACAGAAAATAAGCCGCAAGAACCACTGCAGAAACGCGCTGCGCCATCCAGTCATACAGACCCGAGCGCGAAAAGTTGGTGACGTTGGTTACCATATCCACACTCCCGCCAGAACGATCAGCACCGCCGATACGACGATAACGATTTTCGAGCCCAGCTTGCCGCCTTCCAGCGTCTCACCATGGCCAGAATCCATGATCAGGTGACGAACACCCGCCACAAGGTGGTACAGCAGTGCGGACAGCAACGCCCAGCTCACCAGCTTGGCCAGAGGACTACCCAGGTACGCACGAACCTCCTCGAAGCCTTCTGGCGAAGACAGCGAGGTATCGAGCGCGAGCAGCAACAAGGCGATACCGACGAACAGGATGACACCGGATACACGGTGGAGAATCGACGTGTAAGCAGTGATGGGGAGTTTTATTGTCCTAAGATCTAGGTTTACAGGTCGTTGGCTTTTCACGGCTTTTTTCACACTTGAGAGCCCCAGAGCGCAGGGCAAAGTTGTTGGGAAGAGTACGCAGCAGTACCCGCTACCCACGAGTGACAACCTACAGAATACTGCCTGTAAGGCCCCTGCCGGTCGGTGTCCGAGTATAAACAGTTAGGTCACTAATGACAATGTGGTGAAGTGCCACTAAAGGCTGATAGCGACCTCTATATAAATGCCGTAAACAGTGCACCCAAGCTGTACGCATCCCCCTGCAGAGCCCTCTACGGCATGGGTTCGCGCAAATTGACTTTGCGCTTTATCACACTATAGTGATGCGGGCCCTGCGTGGGGGGCCATGATGATTCCAAGCACAAAACAGGAGGCCATACATGGCTGACAAGAAAGCGCAGTTGATCATCGAGGGCGCTGCCCCCGTCGAACTGCCCGTTTTAACCGGTACCGTAGGGCCTGATGTAATTGACGTACGAAGCCTGACCTCCACGGGTCACTTCACCTTCGATCCCGGCTTCATGTCGACCGCCTCTTGCGAGTCCAAGATCACCTACATCGATGGCGACAAGGGCATCCTGCTGCATCGCGGCTATCCGATCGAGCAGCTGGCAGAGAAATCCGACTATCTGGAAACCTGCTATCTCCTGCTGAACGGGGAACTGCCGACCGCCGAACAGAAGGCACAGTTCGTCAGCACCGTGAAGAACCACACCATGGTTCACGAGCAGCTGAAGTCCTTCCTCAATGGTTTCCGTCGTGACGCCCACCCCATGGCCATCATGTGTGGCGTTGTCGGCGCGCTTTCGGCCTTCTACCACGATTCGCTGGACATCAACGATCCGCACCACCGCGAAATTTCCGCCGTGCGCCTGGTCGCCAAGATGCCGACCATCGCCGCGATGGTCTACAAGTACTCGATCGGTCAGCCGCTGATGTATCCGCGTAACGACCTGAGCTACTCGGAAAACTTCCTGCACATGATGTTCAACACCCCATGCGAGATCAAACCGATCAGCCCGGTGTTGGCCAAGGCCATGGATCGCATCTTCATCCTGCATGCCGATCATGAGCAGAACGCTTCGACTTCCACCGTGCGCCTGGCTGGCTCCACCGGTGCCAACCCGTTCGCCTGTATCGCCGCCGGTATCGCCGCCCTGTGGGGACCGGCACACGGTGGCGCGAACGAAGCCGTACTCACCATGCTGGACGAAATCGGCGACGTGTCGAACGTCGAGAAGTTCCTGGCCAAGGCCAAGGACAAGAACGATCCGTTCAAGCTGATGGGCTTCGGCCATCGCGTCTACAAGAACTTCGATCCGCGCGCCAAGGTCATGAAACAGACCTGCGACGAGGTTCTGGGCGAGCTGGGCATCAACGATCCGCAACTGGATCTGGCCATGAAGCTGGAAGAGATCGCTCTCAACGATCCGTACTTCGCCGAGCGCAATCTGTACCCGAACGTGGACTTCTACTCGGGCATCATCCTCAAGGCCATCGGCATCCCGACCAGCATGTTCACCGTCATCTTCGCCCTGGCGCGTACTGTCGGCTGGATCTCCCACTGGAAGGAAATGATCGCCTCCGGCCAGAAGATCGGTCGTCCGCGCCAGCTGTACACCGGCCACACCAAGCGCGACCTGCCGCGTTAAGCGACAAACCCCGCGCACAAAAAGGCTGCCTTTGGGCAGCCTTTTTTGCTTTTGCAGGACCATTAGTTGTAGCCGTAAGTACGAGCCGGAACCCCTAGAGGACGCGGCCTCTAGGCAGTACCACCCGGGGCTATCGCTACGCCGTCGCCTGCTCCAGCCAGCCAAGCAGACGAATCGCGTCCTCCCTGTTTTCCCCACAACAAACAGGATCAGCCGAAAAAGCCGAGCACACCGCCGGCCGCCGCGGATCGCCGAACAGCAAACAGAGAAAGTCAGCGCTTAATTGAATACAGCGCTCCCCAGCGCGCTTGCCATGAGGCATGCCAGGTATCGAGGAGCTAATGGAGGGCGCGATACAGCATGCACCGCAACCAGGGCGACAATCCATAAAACTGCCACTCAGTGAAAAAACGGGCGCGATAATAATCCGGCTGAAGCTCGCGCACCAGATGCATCATTGCAGGCGAAAACGCTTGGAAATACCCTAGCGCGTCATCATTTCGAGCCCACAACCATCATGCCTGTCTGGTTGCAAACCGCCGCCCTACTCTGCTGCTCCAACCTCTTCATGACCTTCGCCTGGTACGGCCACCTGAAGAGCCTGAACGGCAAACCCTGGCTGATCGCCGCACTGATCAGCTGGGGCATCGCCTTCTTCGAATACATGCTGATGGTGCCGGCTAACCGCATCGGCTATACCGAGCTGTCGATCGGCCAGCTAAAGATCATGCAGGAGGTGATCACGCTGATGGTGTTCGTGCCCTTCAGCGTGCTGTACATGCAGCAGCCATTGAAGCTCGATTATCTATGGGCAGGGCTTTGCATGGTCGGAGCGGTCTACTTCATTTTTCGCAGCTAGCACTTCTGCCAGGTGACGCCAGGCCTGGCGCTTGGGCATACTGGCGACCCTTTTCCCGACCCTGCAAAGGAATCCAAATGTTCAAGGTCAATGAGTACTTCGACGGCACCGTCAAATCCATCGCCTTCGACATGACTGAAGGCCCGGCCACGATCGGCGTCATGGCGCCAGGTGAATACGAGTTCGGCACCGCCCAACTGGAAGTCATGCACGTAGTTGCCGGCAGCCTGGACGTGAAACTGCCGAGTAGCGACGCCTGGGAAACCTTCGCCAGCGGCAGCCGGTTCACCGTGCCGGCGAACAGCAAGTTTCAGCTGAAGGTCAAGGTGGATACGGCTTATCTTTGCGAGTATCGCTAAGGCGAACGAACACTGCCTGAGGCGCTAGCCAGGTGGATGGACGTTGCGCCATCCACCTTCCGTAAGGGACTTTTGAGGCTTGAGCGTCGCAGCTCACTCACCGACTGAACATCACCAAACGCAGAACAGCTGATGCCCCACCATCAGCCCAACGGCTTATAGGCCTGTGTCACCTGTTTGCCCTGGCTCAACTTGGTGAGTTCCTGCGCAAGCCGTTCGCGCTCCGAGCGTCCCGCCGCTTGAAGCTTGGCGTATACCTCGGCCATCGCCTCGATCGCTTCACGCAGCTCAGCGTCCGCTGCATCTTCATCCTGTAAAGTCGCAATCAGAGCGCTGCAGTCATCGTCCAGAGCGGCGATCCCTTCCCAATCCCCGTTTGCTAGCGCATTACGCAACCGCTCAGTGAAGTCGGCGAAAAGGCGTGCTTTTGAACTCATATATTCTCCAGATCGATCAGCGTCGCTGAACGCGCTATATGATGAACTGGGTACATGATAGATCAACCCTTCGGGGCAATCTGATCCCAGGCGAGTTTTATCTCGCCCAGCAGCCTGCCTACTTCGTTCAGCTTGTCGATATTGTTATGCCGGCTGGCCTCGAACAGGCACATCGTCATGTATTCATAAAGGCGGTCAAGGTTGTCTGCCAACTCTCCACCGACGTCCTTATCCAGCGCGTCACGCAGCCCGCCGATGATGTTGATCGCCTTGCCAATGAGCACGCCCTTCTCGGCATAGGCTTCACGCTCCATGGCGCCCTTGGCCTGCGCAATACGATCCAGACCGCCCTGCATCAGCATCTGAATCAAGCGATGCGGATCGGCCTCGCCTACCTGAGCCTGAACCCCGACCTGCTGGTACTGCTTCATTGCTGCCATTGCGTACATTTGGATGAGCCTCTCGTCACATCAATCACATGCCCAAGGTATCGGTAGCGAACGGCCAGACTTGAGCAAATGAATAAACAAAAAGGCTGTCTGCAGGGGCGCAACGCTGTTCAGCCCAGCAACATCACCCCGAGGTCTGGCCTCCCACGAAAGCAGCAGTGAGCAACCAATCTGTACAAGGCGCGCCCTCGCGGCGAACGGAGCTACAGGCATGCACGAAGGCTACGACCCACCCCGAGCCGCCAACAACAAGTTAGTGTTAGGTGCTGGGTGGGCGATTTCCGCTAGTGACCCAACTTACCTCTTGGAGTTATTAGCTGCCCAGGGCAGATTTTCCAGAGAAGCAAGCAGGCTGCTGGATGTATTGGCGAGCTGACCCACCAGCAAGTCCATCGCGTTGAACTGTTTGAACAGGCGATCCTGCAGCGAGGTCATGCGCCTATTAAGATCTTCCTTCTGCTTGTCGATGTTCGAAATCGTCTCGGTCATCACCTTGTTGCGCTGCTCAAGAATACCGCCCGTTTCGGTATAGGGCTTCAGCTTCTCGTCTAGGCGAGTGGCAATGCCTTTTTCACCCGTGAACAACGCCGGCAACTCGGCAAAGTTGCTGTCCATTACCTTGCTCAACTTGTCATCGTCGATTTTCAGCGTGCCATCTTTCTGCGTGGTAATGCCCAAGTCGGCCAGCGCACGGAGGGCGCCTTCACCTTGCACATTGGTCAACTCGCTGCGAATCGTCCCCAACAAGGTTCGCGCCGTGGCATCACCCACCAGAGCACCGGTGACCGGCGCCTTGCCATCACCCACGCTGGTAACTTTCGTCTGCTCATTGATCACGCCGATCAGCTTGTTGTAGCTATCGACAAAAGACTGGATCTGCTTTTTAACGCCCGCTTTGTCTTCCGCGACGTTGATGGTCAGCGGCTCATCTTTGGCTGTCTTGGCTTTTAGATCGAGCGTGACGCCCTCAATGGCGCCCTCGACCTTATTGGTTTCGCTGGTGACTGTGAGCCCGTCTACGGTAATAACCGAACTTTGAGCCTGGGCCAGGATGCGAGGCCCAGCGTCATCATCTGGCTCCACGCCATCGAACGCCAGAACACTCAGGCTTTGCTGGCCTTCACCTGCTACCCCGGACGGCGAGGCTCCAACAGTGATGTCCTTATCCGCCCCCGTCTTACTGCTGCTCAGCACCAGGCGAGCGCCCTGATCGTCGGTAACGATGGTTGCCGTTACGCCTTTTTCAGCGCCCTGCTTGTTGATGGCGTCGCGTATGCCAGCCAATGTATTGTTGCTTTCATCGACCGTAATGGAGAACGAGCCCTCATTGCCGAGCTTTATCTCCAGTGAGCCACTTCCAAAGCGCGCGGGTGCTTCTGCCGTACTTTTCACGGCAGCCAATGCAACCTTACTGCTGGTTGCAAGCTCCTTAACCTCAACCTGATAGCTCCCCGCGCCGGCCGTTGTGCCAGCGGTAACACCTACCAGGTCCGACTTGCTCGACGTTGCTGAACGTGCCTGAAACAGCTCCGGCTTGTTCAAGCCGCGAAGGGCAGTTTGAAAATCACTGATCGCGCTTTTCAGCGCGCCAACTGCAGTGATCTGCGTAGTGGTCTTCTTTTCGAGGTTGGCGAGCTGCGACTCTTTGGGCGCACGCTCGGCAGCGACCATTCTCTTTACGATGCTGTCGATGTCGATGCCCGAACCAATACCTGTTACGCCTGCCATAGCCTCACCTCGTCAAATTAACCACATCACGCATCACTGCAAAAAAGCAAACAAGAACCGTGCCGTCAGGCAGTAGCCTCGAACAATAGACTGCGCATTTCATCCAGGCGCTCGGCCAGCCGCAGGAGATCCTCGGAAGGAATCTGCCGTACTACCTTGCCTGATTCGCCATCGAGCACCTGCACCACCACTTCGCCGGTGGAATCGTCCACGCTGAAGTTGAGGTTACGCTGCAACGCCTGCATCTGCGTGCGAATCCGCTCTACCGCCTCGCCAACATCCGGTTTCTGCTCGGCCTTGCCGGCTTCATTCTCTGCGCCCAAGGCCGAAAGCCCAGCCTCCGAACGGGAGCTGGGCATCGCAGTGTTGCCAGAGGATGACGCAAGGGAATTGAGCGCAATTCTTGCGACGTCCATGGTTCACCTCTCAATGGACAAATGGGGCGGCAAACCACCCCATTCATTACTCTAGGCTTACTGGAGCAGACTGAGAACTGCCTGCGGCAGCTGCTTGGCCTGGGCCAGAATCGCGGTACCAGCCTGTTGCAGGATCTGGTTTTTGCTCAGGTTGGCGGTTTCAGCGGCGAAGTCGGTATCCTGGATACGGCCGCGGGCTGCAGAAGCGTTTTCACCGATGTTCTGTAGGTTCGCGATGGTGTTATCGAAGCGATTCTGCACCGCACCAAGGTCAGCACGCTGGGAGTCAATCTGCTTGATGGCACCATCGATAATTTGAATAGCCGCTTGGGCACCAGCACCGGTTTCATCGGCTACGTTGATCGATGCAACCGTTTTAACTTCCGCTTCTGCGGGCGCGCCAACCACAGTTTTAGCCGTGTCGGAGGTGTAGGCAGTTCCGTTTCCACCGCTTGCCGCAATCGTCATGGTTTTACCAGCCTCTTTGGCCTCGAGAACCAGATTGCCATCAGCATCTTTGGATGCCGTCGCCACTGCACTAACGCCGGCGTCTGCATTGAGCTTAGTGATAGCGGCATCGATATCATCACCGTCGGCAAGTGTTACATCGATTGCGGTTCCGCCATCGTATGTGACGGAAAGTGTCCCTGTTCCGCCGGTAGGCCCAGTAAATGCACCCACGGTTTTGGCTGTAGTGGCGGGAGTGGTAACTGTCCCCTCCAATGTGGCCGTGTCCATCTTTTCGATAGAGACGCTAATGGTTTCATTAGCATTCGCGCCTATTTGGAATGACTGAGTAGCGAAACTGCCATCAAGCAATTTGCGTCCACCGAAGGTGGTGGTCTCGCTAATACGATCCATCTCGCTAACCAAGGCGGTAATTTCCTTCTGGATCGAGGTACGGTCATCCAGATTATTACTGCCGTTTGCGGCCTGCAGAGAAAGGTCGCGCATACGCTGCAAAATATTGGTCGACTGCTGCAGAGCACCTTCAGCGGTCTGCGCCAGGGAAATGCCGTCGTTGGCGTTACGAACCGCAACATTAAGGCCATTGATCTGGCTGGTCAGACGGTTGGAAATCTGCAGACCGGCTGCGTCATCTTTAGCACTGTTGATGCGGCTACCAGTAGACAGGCGCTGCATGGAGGTGCTGAGAGCATTGGAAGAGTTGCTGAGGTTGCGCTGAGTATTCAGCGAAGCAATGTTGGTATTGACAGTAAGAGCCATGATGAGCCTCCAAGGGCGCTGGTTACTTTGGTTTGCCTGAGCTTGCGACTCCGGGTCCGGCTTTGCCCAGGCACCCATCGAGTTCGCATTCGATTAGCTTATCGGCGCCGTTTCGGTGAGCTTTAGGAGGCGGTTGAAAATAATATTGCACGCCCCGGAAACAACCTGTACGACGCCGGCCTGCTCACGAAATAAGCGAGCCTGCCTGCACAGGTTTTCGGACAGGGGGCGGGAAACTTTAATTGCGCGCCGCGCACGTGCAAGAGGACGGCTGGGCAGCTGTAGGGATGCGGGTGTTTTCGCGGGCATGGCCCGCTCCTACCGGGGGCGGGTGCAGTAGTCAAATGCGGTTATGCCATCAAGCAGATGGGACATAACAGGTGATGGTTATCGGGTCTCGGTCAAAAGCCTTCCAGCTGCGCCAGCCGCTGCAGAAATGCCTCCTCATCCAGCACCTCCAGCCCCAGCTCATTGGCCTTGGTCAGTTTCGAGCCGGCGCCCGGCCCCGCAACCACGCAGCTGGTTTTGGCCGATACGGAACCCGCAACCTTGGCGCCAAGAGCTTCGAGGCGGGCTTTGCCTTGGTCGCGGCTCATGGTTTCGAGGGTGCCGGTAAGGACCCAGGTCTGGCCGGCGAGTGGCAGGCCTGCGGCTTGCTTGCGTTCGCTCTGCCAGTGCATGCCGAACTCGCGCAGTTGCGCTTCGATAAGGCGGGCGCGGTTGGCGTTTGCGGGGTTGCCGAAGTATTCGCGCAGCGAGCGGGCGGCCTTTTCGGTGAGGCGTTCGACTTGGCGCAGGTCGAGCCAGTCGGCGGCGATGATGGCTTCCAGACTGCCGAAGCGATCCGCCAGGCGTTTTGCGCCGGTGCTGGCGATAAAGGGGATGTTCAGTTTATCGATCAGGCCAGCCAGGGTGGCGCAGGCGGCGAATTCGGGATGCAGCTCGCCCTCCTCCTGCAGTTCCACACCGCGTTCGCGCAGCTGAGCGATGACCGTGCGGTTGTGCTCATCTTCGAAGAAGCTATGGATTTCGTGGGCCACTTCAAGGCCGATTTCCGGCAGGTAGACCAGCACATCCGGCAGCGCCCTACCAATGCGCTCCAGGGAGCCCAACGCACGGGCCAGCAACTTGGCGGTTTCTTCACCGACATCGGGAATGCCCAGGGCGAAGATGAAACGCGCGAGGGTCGGCCTGCGGCTGGCGTCGATGGCGTTGAGCAGATTGCGCGTGGAGATATCGGCGAACCCTTCCAGCTCGATGATCTGCTCGTAGGTCAGGCAGTACAGATCCGCTGGCGAACTGACCAAGCCGCGGTCGACCAGTTGTTCGACGATCTTGTCGCCCAGCCCGTCGATATCCATGGCGCGGCGCGAAACGAAATGAATGATCGCCTGCTTCAGCTGCGCCTGACAGGCCAGGCGCCCCACGCAGCGGTAGATCGAACCTTCGCTGACGGATTCACGCCCCTTGCTGCGCTTGATCAGCTGGGTGCGCTCTACGGCAGAGCCGCACACCGGGCATTGCTCTGGCACATGCACAGCGCGGGCATCGGTGGGGCGACGCTCGGCGATCACGCCGAGAATCTGCGGAATGACGTCACCGGCGCGGCGCACGATTACCGTATCGCCGATCATCACGCCCAGACGTGCAACTTCGTCCATGTTGTGCAGGGTTGCGTTGGACACCGTGACGCCTGCAACCTGCACGGGCTTGAGCCGGGCGACCGGGGTGATGGCGCCAGTACGACCGACTTGGAACTCCACGTCGAGCAGCTCGGTGATCTCTTCCCGCGCGGGAAACTTGTGGGCGATGGCCCAGCGCGGTTCGCGTGCACGGAAGCCCAGTTCGCGCTGCTGCTCGACGGCATTGACCTTGAACACCACACCGTCGATTTCGTAAGGCAGCGCGTCGCGCTTTGCACCGATGGCGTCGTAATAGGCGCGGCATTCGGCAACGCCCTTGGCCAGCTTCAGTTCGCGACTGATCGGCAGACCCCAGCCTTTCAGCGCTTCGAGAATTCCGATGTGCGTATTTGGCAGCTCACCATCACTGCGTCCAACACCGTAAGCGCACAGTTCCAGCGGCCGGCTGGCGGTGATCTTCGAATCCAGCTGGCGCAGGCTGCCGGCTGCGGCGTTACGGGGATTGGCGAAGGGCTTGCCGCCGCTTTCCAGCTGTCGCGCATTGAGCGCTTCGAAGCCGGCCTTGGGCATGTAGATTTCGCCGCGCACCTCGAGTACCGCAGGCCAGCCACTGCCATGCAGCTTCAATGGAATGTTGCGTACGGTGCGCACGTTGGTGCTGATGTCCTCACCCGTGCTGCCATCGCCCCGGGTGGCGCCGCGCACCAGATGACCGTTCTCATAAAGCAGGCTGACCGCCAGACCATCCAGTTTGGGTTCGCAGCTGTACTCGACTACAGCGCCATCGCCGAACAGGTCGCCCGCCGGCAGATCCAGCCCTTCGCGCACGCGGCGGTCGAAATCGAGCAGGTCCTGCTCCTCGAAGGCATTGCCCAGGCTCAGCATCGGCACTTCATGGCGTACCTGACCGAACGCCGCCAGTGCCGCCCCTCCCACCCGCTGGGTTGGTGACTCGGGTGTCACCAGCTCCGGGTGCTCTGCCTCGAGCGCCTTGAGCTCATTGAACAGACGGTCGTACTCGGCATCGGGAACGCTGGGTTCGTCGAGCACGTAGTAGCGGTAGTTGTGGGCGTCGATTTCGCTGCGTAGTTCGGCAATACGCTCGGCGGCGGTTTGGGCAGAAGGCATAGGACGAAGCCGTGACTGGGGCTGTGCTGATTCAGACCGCATCAGCACACCTTGGTTGATATGGAAGGCGTCGGATTCTAGCCGAATGCGAGTCCGAAGGCAGGTCTGCAGGTTCTGTTGGCTGGGGTCGGACTTGGCAGGCAGGTTGCGTGACGATGCGCTGAAGCGAAGTGCCGGTGGGCTGAAGCCCACCCTACGATGCTCTGCAGAGCGAGGCGACAGGCCAGTGAAAGCGAGTCTGCCCCTTCAAACGCAACACCGGGCGCGAGGCCCGGTGCGGTGAGTTATCAGCGTTGCTTGATGGTCATCTGCCGGCGTTCGAATTCGACGATGCGCTGACGGTAATGCTCGATGGTCTGGGCGGTCAGCACGCTGCGCTGGTCGTCCTTCAGTTCGCCATTAAGCTCCTGGGAGAGCTTGCGCGCGGCAGCGACCATGACATCAAAGGCCTGCTTCGGATGGCGCGGGCCGGGCAGACCGAGGAAGAAGCTCACGGCCGGGGTGGTGAAGTGATCGATGTCGTCCAGGTCGAAGGTGCCGGGCTTGACCGCATTGGCCATGGAGAACAGCACCTCGCCGTTGCCGGCCATGCTTTCATGGCGGTGGAAGATATCCATCTCGCCGAATCGCAAACCGCTTTCCAGAATGTTTTGCAGCAGAGCCGGGCCGCGGAAGCCGTGCGGGTCGCGGGAAATGACGTTGATGACCAGCACCTCTTCCACCGGCGCCTGCTCCTTCTGCGGCCGCTCCTGCAAGTCGTCATCGTCTCCGACCACGGGGTCGAGCAACGTCGGGACCGGCTCTTCGGTGCTGAGCTGCAGATCGCCCTGATAGGGCTCGTCCTGGCGGCGCTTTTTGCTGGATTCGCGCGCAGTTACCGGTGGGAGATCATTCTCGGACAGCGAGGGCTCATGCTCACGATTCACGACACGCGCCGGCCCGAGCAGCTCGGGGGAGTCGTCGACGTCGGGCAGGTTGGAAAGACTGCGGTCCAGCTTGAACTTGAGCTTGCCCTTGCCACCACGCATGCGACGCCAGCCGTCGAACAGAATGCCGGCAATGACAATGATGCCGATGACGATCAGCCACTCGCGCAGACCGATATCCATTAATGCTTTAACCTCTGAATTCGATGATAAAGACGCAACAAGCCGGGACTGCTTTTAGCGCATCGTAAAAATTGTGCTCTAAGCTAGCACGACGAACGGTAGATTTGCACCGTGCGGTAGTTCTCTTTTTGTGCCCTTCCTTGTATCAAAAACGCTCAAACAAGCGGCTTAATCCTAGGCTTCGGCAAGCGCAACGGCCTGCTCGACGTCCACCGCCACCAGCCGCGAGCAGCCTGGCTCATGCATGGTCACCCCCATCAGTTGATCGGCCATTTCCATGGCGATCTTGTTATGGGTGATATAGATGAACTGAACTTTCTCCGACATCTCCTTAACCAACCGCGCATAGCGACCGACGTTGGCGTCATCCAATGGCGCATCAACTTCGTCGAGCATGCAGAACGGCGCCGGATTGAGCTGGAAGATCGCAAATACCAGCGCCAGCGCAGTCAGCGCTTTCTCGCCGCCGGACAGTAGATGGATGGTGCTGTTCTTCTTTCCGGGCGGGCGCGCCATGATGGCCACCCCGGTATCGAGTAAATCTTCCCCTGTAAGTTCCAGATAAGCGTTACCGCCACCGAAGACTTTCGGAAAGAGCGCCTGCAAACCGCTGTTGATCTGGTCGAAGGTTTCCTTGAAGCGGTTGCGCGTTTCCCGGTCGATCTTGCGGATGACGTTTTCCAGTGTGTCCAGCGCCTCGACCAGATCATCGTTCTGCGCGTCGAGATAGCGCTTGCGTTCCGACTGCTGCTGATACTCATCGATCGCCGCCAGGTTGATCGGCCCCAGACGCTGAATGCGCTGGCTCAGCCGCTCCAGCTCCGCTTCCCAGCTCGGCTCGCTTGCATCGGCAGGGAGTGTGCCGAGCACGCCGTGCAGGTCGTAGCCGTCCTCTTGCAGCTGATCCTGCAACGCCTTGCGCCGGACGCTCAGCCCTTGCCAATCCAGCCGTTGCTGCTCCAGCTGCCCACGCAGGAGCTGTGCCTGCTGCTCGGCCTGCGTGCGCCGTTTCTCGGCATCACGCAACTCGCGGTCGGCGTCCTCCAGGGCCAGCCGCGCGTGCTTGAGCTCGTCCTCGACGCCCATGCGGCGCTCCAGCAGCTCTTCGAGCTTCATCCGCAGCTCTTCCAGCGGTGCCTCGCCCTCCTCCAGGTTCAGCGTCAGCTGCTCGCGGCGTTCGACGGCGCGCTCGAACTGCTGCTCCAGCCGCTCCAGGGCCTGACGCGTCGACTCGTGCTGCGCCCTGAGCGACCCGACCGTCAGTGCCAGCTGATGGGCATGATCCTTGTGCTGCCGGGCGTCCTGGCGGATACGATCGAGCCGCTCGCGGATGCCATCGCGGCTGGCCAGCAGGGTTTCGCGCTGCTCGGTGTCTTGCGCCATCGTCTCCAGCGCTTCCTGCAACTGCAGGCGCGCTTCACCCAGCTGTTCGGTCTCGATCTCGCGCTGTTCCTGCTGCTCGGCAAGCTCCTCGTCCAGCCGACGACGACGCAGCGCTAGCTGTTCCAGCCGCGCCTGACCGGCCGACAGCCTGGCCTTGAGGTCACTGTGCTTGCGTGCTTCTTCCTGTTGCTGACGACGTTGCAGCTCGCGCTCACCTTCGAGTCGGGACTGTTCGCCGCTCAACGCGGCGACGCGATCCTCCATCGCCGCCAGGCTCGCTTCGCGTTCATCACGCTCGGCCAGCAGACGCTGCAGTTCCTGCCCACGCGCCAACACGCCGGATTCCGCCTCGCTGGCGCGACGCACCCGCAGAAAATGCCGGCCGACCCAATAGCCATCCCGGCTGACCAGACTCTCGCCCTCCGCCAGCGACGGGCGCTCGGCCAATGCGCGTTCCAGCGACTCGACCGGTCGCACGTGGCCCAGCCATGGCGAAAGATCAAGCGCCGACTCGACCCGCTCCAGCAGGCTGCCCGGGCGGCGGTCACCGCCGCGCGGCGCGCTGACCAGATTCAATGCGCCCTGTTGGAAGCCTGCAAGCTCGACCTTGGCGAAATCGTCCAGCAGCACCGCTTGTAGATCTGCGCCCAGCACGGTTTCCACCGCCAGCTCCCAGCCCGGCTCGACCCGCAGCCCATCCGCCAGGCGTGGGCGCTGGTCCAGCCCCTGTTCGCGCAACCATTCAGCGACGCCCTTGCCCGGCTCCATTGCCGCCTGCTGCAACGCCTCCAGCGACGCGATTCGCCCGTTCAGCCGCTGCAGTTCACCTTGCGCCTGCTGCTGGGTTCGGGTCGCCAGCTGCAACTCTTCACGCAGCTGCTCAAGACGTTCATTGAGCGCTTCGCCCGCCGCGGCGAATGCTTCGAGCTCGAGCTCACTGGCCGCAAGCTGCTCGTCCAATTCAAGGATCGCGACATCTTCCGGGTCGGCCGCCAGCAACGCACGCTCGTCATCCAGACGGCGCTGCCGCTCGGCCAGGCGTTCCAGGCTCTGCTCCAGCTGCTGGATGCGTGATTGCTGCACTTCCGCGGCGCGGCGCGGCTCGGCGCTGTGCTGGTTGAAGCGCTCCCACTGCTCCTGCCAGGCCTGCATGGCGGCTTCGGCTTCTTCCAGCTGGGCGGCAGACTCCTCGGCAGCAGCGTCGGACAGCTCCTGCTCGGGCTCGAGCATCGCCAGCTCTTCACCCAAGGTAGCGATCAGCGTGCGGTCGTGGCCGAGGTGCGATTCAGTCTCCAGCCGCGCCTGCTCCGCCTCGCGCAGGTCGTCCTGCAACTGGCGCAGGCGCTGCTGGCCATGCTGGATGCTCTGCTCGACACGTGCGATATCGCCGCCCACCGAATAGAAGCGACCCTGCACCTGATTGAAACGTTCGGACAGCTCATGGTGACCGTCACGCAGGCGCTCGATGCTCGCATCGGCACTGCGCTGCTCGGCCACCAGAGCCTCGAAGGCGACCTCCTGATCGCCGATGACCTGCTCGCGCTGGCCGACCTGCTCGTTCAAGGCCTGCCAACGAAGTGCCGACAGCTGCGCCTTTAGCTGGCGCTCTTCGGCCTTGTATTCCTGATACTTCTCCGCCGACTGCGCCTGACGGTGCAGGCGTTCGAGCTGGCGTTCCAGCTCTTCGCGCAGGTCGGTCAGGCGCGCCAGATTCTCGTGAGTGCGGCGGATGCGATTCTCGGTTTCGCGCCGACGCTCCTTGTACTTGGAGATGCCGGCCGCCTCCTCGATGAAGTTGCGTAGATCCTCCGGCTTGGCCTCGATCAGCTTGGAGATCATGCCCTGCTCGATGATCGAATAGCTGCGCGGCCCGAGCCCGGTGCCGAGGAAGATGTCGGTGATGTCGCGGCGCCGGCACTTCACGCCGTTGAGAAAGTAGGTGTTCTGCGAGTCACGGGTGACGCGACGGCGGATGGAGATTTCGGCGAAGGCGGCGTACTCGCCGGTAAGCGTACCGTCGGAGTTGTCGAAGATCAGCTCGATGCTCGCCTGGGTTACCGGCTTGCGGGTATTGGAGCCATTGAAGATGACATCGGTCATCGACTCGCCGCGCAGGTTCTTCGCCGAGCTTTCGCCCATGACCCAGCGCACGGCGTCGATGATGTTGGATTTTCCGCAGCCGTTCGGGCCGACCACCGCCGCCATGTTGCTCGGGAAGCTGACCGTAGTGGGATCGACGAAGGATTTGAAACCGGCGAGTTTGATGCTTTTCAGTCGCATGCGGCCTATCCGTGGCGGTCGACGGGGGAACGAACAAGCGGAGTCGCCATGAGCATCGGGATTCCTGGCATCGATTGGGCTGCTGGCAAGAAGCCGCGAAGTTTATCACGGCACCCCGGTTGACTCGCAGCGCGTCGGTGCACAGAAACGCAGCCGCGGGCCACGCCATGCTCTATGGCGACAGGATGATCAAGGAAATGAAGCGCCATTCAGTGAATGGAAGACGAAACGGTCTCAGCCGCCGGTCATGCTCATGAAACGCACCACCTGAACCTGCTCGTCGGTGCGGAAGTGATGCTTTTCCGGCTTGAGCTGCAACGCATCCACCAGGGCGTTGCGCAGGCGCTCGCTGTCGCCCGGATAGCGCCGCATCAGGCTTTTCAGATCCAGCGCGCCCTCGTGGCCAAGGCACAGCACGAGCTTGCCCTCGGCTGTCACGCGCACGCGGTTGCAGCTGCCGCAGAAGTTGTTGCTGTGCGGCGAGATGAAGCCGACCTGCGTCTCGCTGCCGGCCACCTGCCAGTAGCGCGAAGGACCACCTGTGGCATGGCTGCTACGCACCAGCGTATGGCGTGCCTCGATGCGCTCACGTACCTCGTCGCTGGAGCAGAAGGTTATCTGGCGCTGATGGCTGGACACGCTGCCCAGCGGCATCTCTTCGATGAAACTGATATCCAGCCCACGCTCGATGGCGAACTCCACCAGGTCGAGAATCTCGTCGTCGTTGCGGCCCTTCTGCACCACGCTGTTGAGCTTGATGCGTTTGAAGCCGGCGCTACGCGCAGCCTCGATGCCTTCGAGCACCTGGTCGAGCCGATCACGGCGGGTCAGCTCGGCGAAACGCTCGCGTTTGAGCGAGTCGAGGCTGATATTAAGCCGTCTCACGCCGGCTTCACGCAGCGATGCAGCCAGGCTCGGCAACTGCGAGCCGTTGGTGGTGATGGCCAGATCTTCCAGTTCGTTGCGCGCACCGAGCCGCGCCAACAAGCCGGTCAGCCCCTTGCGCACCAGCGGTTCGCCACCCGTCACGCGGATGCGTTTGACGCCCAGGCTGATGAAGGCATCGGCCACCGCATAGAGCTCTTCGAGCGTGAGGATCTGCGCACGGGGCGCGAAGACCATGTCCTCGCTCATGCAATAGGTGCAGCGAAAATCGCAGCGGTCGGTTACCGACAACCTCAGGTAGGTGATGCGCCGGCCGAATGGGTCGACCAACTGGGAATCGGGCATGGAACTCTCCAACTGCGGGATGCGCCTGTGTTCAGACTATGCGCTAAGTACGATTCAGGCAAAGCGACGTTACCAATGGCGTACCGCCAACGCCACCGAGTGGCATGCAGCCGGCCCGGGGCAATGCTTTAATGGGCCGCTTTGGCAGGCGACCGCGAAATCTGCCACCCATGCGAGAGACCACGGCCAATGGACAACGACTCCCTGAAAGCGATGAGCTGGCGTGAGCGCCTTTACACCATCATCTTTTTCACCAACACCCCGGCCGGCAAGCGCTTCGACACCTGGCTGCTGGTGATCATCTTCGCCAGCCTGGTGGTGGTGATGCTCGACAGCATCGCCTCGTTCAACGAGCGGCACGGCCAGCTGCTGACCAATCTGGAATGGGGCTTCACGGCGATCTTCGCCGTCGAGTACGTGCTGCGCATCTACACTCACCCCGAACCCCGCAAGTACATCCTCAGCTTCTACGGCATGGTGGACCTGTTCTCGGTGCTGCCGGCCTTCATCGCCCTGCTGTTCCCGGATGCGCAGTACCTGCTGGTGGTGCGCGTCATCCGGATGCTGCGGATATTCCGCGTCCTCAAGCTCGCGCCCTATCTCAGCCAGGCCAACTTCCTGCTGGTGGCGCTGCAGGGCAGTCGGCAGAAGATTATTGTCTTCCTGCTCAGCGTGACCACCCTGATCATCGTCTACGGCACGTTGATGTACGTCATCGAGGGCCCGAGCAACGGCTTCACCAGCATTCCGATAAGCATCTACTGGGCGGTAGTCACCCTGACCACCGTCGGATTCGGCGACATCGTCCCGCTGACACCGCTGGGCAAGGCGCTGGCCACCGTGGTGATGATCACTGGTTACTCGATCATCGCCGTGCCGACCGGCATCTTCACCGCCGAGCTGGCCAATGCGATGCGCCAGGACAGCCTGCGCCACAACTGCCCCACCTGCGACAAGCTCACCCACGAACCCAACGCAGCATTCTGCAGCCGCTGCGGCAGCCAGCTGTTCGAGCCGCGAGAGCAGCAGACACAAAGCTGACGCCCGCGAACGACCGGGAAGGCAGTTCGCCGGCAAAAGCGACGAACTGCCCTGAAGCGCCACTGTCACATCCTCAGATTCGCGTCAGGCAGGATGGAGACCGGCATGCCCTTGCTCAAACTGCTGCATTTCGCCGCCCTGCTCTGCTGGTGCGGCTCGCTGCTCTATCTTCCGGCGATGATCGCCGCTGGCACCAAGCGCAGCGAGCAGCTGTTCTACCGCGACCATGCCCACCTCACCCGCATGGTCTTCACCCTCATCAGCACACCGGCCGCGCTACTGGCCATTGGGTCCGGCACGGCATTGTTCCTGCGTGACGGCACCCTCGCCGGCTGGCTGATCATGAAACTCACGGTGGTCACCGCCATGGCGCTCTGTCATGCGCTGTGTGGCGTTCTGGTCCTGCGTATCGAACGTGAGCCGGAGCGCGGCGTCACATACCAGTGCATGGCACTGGGAGTACTGGTGCCGGTTCTGATTGCCCTGACCCTGTGGCTGGTACTGGCCAAACCCTTCTGACTCAAGGAATGACCACCTCGCATGACCGATCGCCCGGCCCGCCTCGACCATTCCCATCCCGCCTGCCCGAGCTGGCCGTCTCCGGCACGTCGTTGCGACGGCTCAGGGCGCCTGCTCGCCATCCAGATCCACACCGACCGCGTGCTCGTAGACCAGCCGCCCGCCAAGGAAAGCGGCCAGGGAGATCAGCACGGCCGTAAGCAGCGAGAGATACAGCCCCCACATCGCGTCGCCGTCGCCGCGGTCCATGCCCTGGTAGCGCAGCAGCCAGTTCAGCGAGGCCAACGACAGCATCATCACCGCCAGGATCGCATGGCACCAGGCGGTGACCTTGCGGCGGATCTGCTGGACCGATACCAGGTCGATGACACCCGCGATGCTGGCGATCCAGCCGCCGATCGCGCCGACGCCGGACAGCCAGAGCGCAGCACGCCACCAGAACTCGTCGAGAGTCCAGAGGTAGGCCAGGTCCGCCGGCACCAGACCGATCAGGGCAGCGACCGGGAAATGGATCATCATCGGGTGCAGCGGATGGCCCGCAATGGCAGCGTTACTGTTGATGGACTCGCGTTCTGTGGCCATCCGGCCCTCCCAGGCTCCAAACTGAAACAGGCCGCCCGCTCAACGAGACGAGGCGGCAACCCTTTCAAATGGACCACGCTGGCGCTGGCAGTTCCTTCGCTGCTCGGCTGCGAGGGGCCGCAATCGGCGCTGTCGCCGGCCGGCCCCATGGCGCGCGATGTGGCTAATGTCTGGTGGGCGATGTTCGGCTTCTCCGTGGTGGTGCTGGTGGTGGTCAGCGCGCTGTGGATCTACGCCATGCTGCGTCAGCCGCGCACCCACAGCGCCGAAGAGGCCAAGCGCATCAACCGGCGCTGGATCATCGGTGGCGGCCTCGTCCTGCCCACGGTCAGCATCGTCGCGCTGCTGGCCTTCGGCATCCCTACCGGACGCAGCATGCTGCCGCTGCCGGTGGAAGGCGAACAGCCGCTGCGGGTTCAGGTGATCGGCCATCAGTGGTGGTGGGAGGTGCGTTATCCGGAAAGCGGCGTGGTGACGGCCAACCAGTTCATCCTGCCGGTGGACCGCCCCGTCGACGTCGAGGTCACCAGCGCCGACGTGATCCACTCATTCTGGGTGCCGCGCCTGGGGGGCAAGCTGGACATGGTCCCCGGGCGAACCAACACCCTGCGTCTGCAGGCCTCCCAGACTGGCGTCTTCCGCGGGCAGTGTTCGGAGTTCTGCGGCAGCCAGCACGCGCACATGATCCTGCATGTCGAAGCACTCGAAGCCGATGCGTTCGCCACCTGGATCGAGGCCCGCACCGGGCGTGAGCACCAGCCGCCGGGCGGCGCCGCCGGCCAGGTGTTCGACGAGCGCTGCGGGCAGTGCCACCGCGTCGCCGGTGTCAGTGACGGCAATCGCGCCCCGGATCTGAGCGACCTGGCGACCCGCCCGACGCTGGGTGCCGGGGTGATTGCAAACGACGCCGAAGGCCTGCGCCGCTGGCTCAGCGATCATCAGAGCATCAAGCACGGCATTGCCATGCCCCGCCACGATGACATTCCCGAAGAAACCCTCGGCCAGCTTGCCGACTGGCTGGAGACGCTCGCTCCATGACCCCGACCCGTAACACTGGCGCCCCCGCCACCGACCCTGACCAGCTGCACGACCAGTTCAACGAGGTGTGGGGCAACCCGCGCGGCTGGCGCGCGCTGACCATCGTCAACCACACCAGCATTGGTCTTCGCTTCCTGGTGACCGGCGCCTTCTTCTTCCTCGTCGGCGGCCTGCTGGCGATGCTGATCCGCACGCAGCTCGCCCTGCCCGGCTACGAGCTGATGGAGCCGGACGTCTACAACCAGGTCTTCACCATGCATGGCACGGTGATGATGTTCCTCTTCGCCGTGCCGATGATGGAGGGGCTGGCGGTCTACCTGATCCCGAAGATGATCGGCGCCCGCGACCTGGTATTCCCGCGGCTGTCCGCGCTGGGCTATTACTGCTACCTGTTCGGCGGGCTGATCCTGCTGTCGAGCATCCTCCTCGACATCGCGCCGAAGGCCGGCTGGTTCATGTACACGCCGCTGTCCAGTTCAGCGCATACGCCGGGGGTGAACTCGGATTTCTGGCTGCTCGGCATCACCTTCGTGGAGATTTCCGCGGTGTCGGCGGGGGTCGAGCTGGTGGTGTCGATCCTGCGCACCCGTACCAACGGCATGGCGCTGCACAAGATGCCGCTGTACGCCTGGTACATCCTGGTGATGGCCATGATGATCGTGGTCGGCTTCCCGCCATTGATCCTCGGCTCCATTCTGCTGGAGCTGGAGCGCGCGGCCGGCATGCCGTTCTTCGATGTCGCCCGGGGCGGCGACCCGGTGCTCTGGCAGCACCTGTTCTGGCTGTTCGGCCACCCCGAGGTGTACATCATCTTCCTGCCGGGCGCGGGAATCGTCTCGACGCTGATCCCGGTGTTCTGCCAGCGTCCGCTGGTGGGCTACCGCTGGGTGGTGCTGGGCGTGCTGACCACCGGCTTCATCAGTTTCGGGCTGTGGGTGCACCACATGTTCACGGTCGGCATTCCGCAGCTGGCCACAGCGTTCTTCTCGGCGGCGAGCATGCTGGTGGCAATCCCCACCGGCGTGCAGATCTTCGCCTGGCTGGCGACACTCTGGCTCGGCAAGCCGGTGTACAGGGTGCCAATGCTCTGGCTGGTGGGCTTTCTGATCGTCTTCGTCGCCGGCGGCCTGACCGGGGTAATGCTGGCGCTGGTGCCGTTCGACTGGCAGGTACACGACACCCATTTCGTGGTTGCTCACATGCACTACGTGCTGGTGGGCGGCATGGTTTTCCCGCTGATGGCCGGGCTGTATTACTGGCTGCCACACTTCTCTGGCCGCATGCCCTCGGCCAAGCTCGGCCGTTGGGGCTTCTGGCTGTTCTTCATCGGCTTCAACGTGACCTTCCTGATCATGCACTGGACCGGGCTGATCGGCATGCCGCGGCGGGTCTACACCTATGACACGGGACTGGGCTGGGACATGCCCAACCTGGTGTCCTCCATCGGCAGCTTCATCATGGCGGTGGGCGTCGCGACCATCCTGCTGGATATCGTCCTGCACTTTCGTTTCGGCAAGCCGGCGCCGAAGAACCCCTGGCAGGCTGATACGCTGGAGTGGGCCACCTGCCTGCCACCGAGCGCCTACAACTTCGTCAGCCTGCCGGACGTAACCGATCGCCACCCGCTATGGAAGGACCCGGACCTGCCAGACAGCGTAGCCCGAGGCGAGCACGCGCTGACGGTCATCGATCATGGCCGCCGGGAGACCTGGGGCAGCGACCCGCTGACCGGCAAGGTGCGCGAGATCATTCACCTACCGGGCAACAGCTGGCTGCCGTTCATCGCGTCCGTGTTCCTCGCCGTGCTCTGCCTCAGCCTGCTGAACAAGTTCTACTGGGTCGCCCTCGGCGCGACCGTGGCGACAGTGGTGGTACTGCTGCGCTGGTCGTGGGAGAACGGTGCCCACCCCGCCGCCGCGCCGGATGCCCATACCCAGCCCGGTGAGCCGCCGCTGCATTCACGCACCTTCGACGGGCCGGGCCTGTGGGGCATGGGCGTAACGCTGTTGGCCAACGGCGCGCTGTATCTGTCGCTGCTGTTCGGCTGGTTCTACCTCTGGACCGTTTCGCCGCAATGGCGGGTGCCGGAGAGCCAGCTCAACGGCTGGCTGATGTTCGCCAGCGCCGTGCTGCTGAGTGCGGGCACGCTCTGGCTGCACCGTCTGATCAAGCGCCTGCGGGCCGGCACGCACCACGGGCTGATGGCGCAGCTGGCGTGGCTGGGGCTGCTGGCACTGGCGCAGTCGGTGATGCTGCTGTGGCTGATGCTGAGCGCGGGGCTGGCACCTACCGAAACCGCACATGATGCCGTGGTGTTCGTGATGCTCGCGTACAGCCTGATCCATTGCACGCTGGCAGCGGTGCTCACCGGTCTGCAGGCATGGCGCGTAGCCCTCGGTTACGTGGGCGACAAGGCGCCATACGAGCCCGTCGTGGTCGAGCAGCTCTGGTACTACAACCTGGGTGTGCTCTGGGTCAGCTATGCGGCCATCGTGCTGTTTCCGGCCACCTGGGGAGGTGCGTGATGAGGTATGCGCGGACGTCGCCCTACCATCCGATCCAGATTCCGATCGGCCTGATCATCTGGAGCCTGTGGTTCATCGCCATGTATGGCGGCCAGGCGGTGATCTGCAAGCTCAGCCCGCCCGACCCGGCCCAGGGCGTATGGAACTGGCTGAACGGCAGCCTGGGTGCCCTGACCCTGCTGACCCTCGCGTTGCTGCTGTGGATGGCGCGCTATTTCTGGCGTCTGTCGCGGGCACCGGAGGAACAGAACGAACGGCAGCAGTTCGTCACCAAGATCGCTGCGGGGATTCACTTCATCGCGGCCCTGGCCACGCTGTTCGTCGGCATTCCGCTGTTGCAGATACCGCCATGCCTGTGATCTCCCGAGCCAAACGGCGAATATCACCGGGACTGCTGACGTTGCCGGTAGCCCTGAGTGTATCGACGCCTGCCTTCGCCCACGGCCTGTTCGACGCCCATGTGCTCGACCGCGCGCCGCTGCTGCTGACCGCTTTGCTGGTGGCAGCGGCCTGGCTGCTGTACCTGCTCGGCGGTCGCAAGGTTGCGCCGCGGCGCCATGAAGCCCTCTGCTTTCACGCGGCAATGCTGCTGGTGGTGTTCTCGGTGTTCGGCCCCATCGACGACTGGGCGGAAACCAGCACAGCCTGGCACATGACTCAACACATGCTGTTCATCATCGTGATCGCCCCGCTGTGGGCGCTGGCGCGACCGCTGCCGCAATGGCGCGGGGTCACCGGCCGCCTCGCCCATCCGCTATGGACCGGGATCCTGCGTGCCGGGCGCTACCCCACGCTGCTGGCGCTGCTGCATGGCGCGGTGATCTGGATCTGGCACACACCGAAGCTCTATGTGCTGGCGCTGGACAACCTCTGGTGGCATGCCTTCGAGCATGCATGCTTCCTGTTCACCGGCTGGCTGTTCTGGTGGTCGGTGCTGCGCGCGAACCCGAAGCAGGTTCCACAGGCACTGATGGCGGTGCTGCTGACGCTGATGCACACCGGTCTGCTGGGCGCCCTGCTCACCTTCGGTAGCGTGTCGTTCTACGGTGAAGGCCGCTCAGTGGAAGATCAGCAGCTGGCCGGGCTGATCATGTGGGTGCCGGGGGGGCTGATCTACCTGATCGGCGGCGGCTGGATCGCCTGGCGCTGGCTGACCCGCATGTGGCGGCGGCAGAATACGCGAGCCGCCGCGCCCGATCTCTGACACGCAACGGCGCCGAGCGTCGGCCCTGCGGGAAGGCGCGGTCAGTCGAGTTTCTTGCGAATCCAGTACAGATAGGTACCGGCCTCGGCCTGCTGTTCGACCAGATCATGGCCGAGGAACACGCAGAACTTGGGAATGTCGCGCTGGGTCGAGGGATCGGTAGCGATGACCTTGAGCATGGCCCCGCCAGCCAGGTCGCGCACCTTGTTGTGCAGCATCATCACCGGCTCGGGACAGTTCAGGCCGGTGGCGTCGAGAACGGCGTCGACAGTCATTTCAGCTGATTGGCTCATCAGTGGGCTCCGGAAAACAGGCGTGCATTGTGGCGCAAGCGGGAGAACAGGTCATCCGCTGCCGATCAACGATCAGAGGCGGCGCAGGTGACAGGTCACCTCTTCCCGGTCGTGATACAGCTGCTTGCAGCCAATACTGGCCTTGACGCCGCGTTCGGCCAGCCCGTCGGCAATACGTTCGAGCAGGCGCTTGACCTCGGCGTAGCGCTGCTTCATCGGCAACTTGAGGTTCACCACCGCCTCGCGGCACAGGCCCTCGCCGATCCAGGTTTCCAGCAGCGCAGCATTGCGCGCCGGCTTTTCGACGATGTCGCAGACCATCCAGTCCACCGGCCTTTTCGGGCGGAAGGTAAAGCCGTCGGCGCGAAAATGTTCCACCAGCCCGGAATCCATCAGGTCGGCGTTCATCGGCCCGTTGTCCACCGCGCTGACCTTGATATGCCGGTTGACCAGCTGCCAGGTCCAGCCGCCCGGCGCCGCGCCGAGATCGACTCCGGTCATGCCCGCCGCCAGCCGCGTATCCCACTGCTCACGCGGGATGAAATGGTGCCAGGCCTCCTCCAGCTTGAGCGTCGAGCGGCTGGGTGCCTGGCGCGGAAACTTCAGGCGCGGGATGCCCATCGGCCACAGCGCGCTGTTGTTCGCCTCGGCGATGCCGACGAATACTTCGCGACCGCTCTTGAACGTGAGCAGAAGGCGCGGCCCCTTGCCCTGCTCGTCGAGGCGCCCGGCCTTGACCAGCGCCTTGCGCAGCGGCGCCTCGAACTTGCGGCAGAAGTTGGAAAGCTCCTTGCCATCGTTGGTATCCAGCACCTCCAGCCACAGGCTGCCGCACACCGGGTAGTCCGCCAGGTGCGCCAGCAACACGCTGATGCGATCGGTTTCCGGAAGCTGCAGGTAGTCGCCACGTGCCCATTGCCGCGGAAAAATCAGATCGGCGAAGCGCAGCCGGCGCATCAGCCTTTCGGCGCCGCCGGGCTCGCTGCAGATGAACTCGGCACAGGCGCTGTCAGGCCGCGCCTTGGCATAGCCGGCGACTTCGAGGATGGCGGCGTGCTCACTGATTTCGGCACAGACCTCGCCTTCGAACCCGGGGCGGCAATGCAGCAACAATGTATTCATGTTCGGCTCCTGTGAGCGGTCGGGTCTGCGCCAAAGCCGCGCATCATAGCCGACCGCGGGAACCCTCGCCCGCATCGCCCGGTCCAGTGCAGTAGCGAAACACCTGCCCAAGGGCTAGTTTCAAAGCTCGTTCATCAGCCAGCCCTCACCGTGTGGGCACAAGGAGATGAGGAATGCCTTCCCTGGATAGCCTGAAATGTCGCCGCAGCCTCGAGGTTGCCGGCAAGACCTACCACTACTACAGCCTTCCCGACGCAGCCGCCCAGCTGGGCGACATCAGCCGACTGCCCACCTCCCTCAAGGTGCTGCTGGAGAACCTGCTGCGCTGGGAAGACGACGTGACCGTACGCAGTGACGATCTCAGATCGCTGGTGAGCTGGCTGCAAACCCGCAGCTCGGACCAGGAAATCCAGTACCGCCCCGCCCGGGTGCTGATGCAGGACTTCACCGGCGTCCCGGCAGTAGTCGACCTCGCGGCCATGCGCGATGCCGTGGCCAGGGCCGGCGGTGATCCGCAGAAGATCAACCCGCTGTCGCCGGTGGACCTGGTGATCGACCACTCGGTGATGGTCGACCGCTTCGGCAGCGACCAGGCTTTCGAGCAGAACGTCGAGATCGAGATGCAGCGCAACGGCGAACGCTACGAGTTCCTGCGCTGGGGCCAGCAGGCCTTCGACAACTTCAGCGTGGTGCCGCCGGGTACCGGCATCTGCCACCAGGTCAACCTGGAATACCTCGGCCAGGTTGTCTGGACCCGCGAAGAGAACGGCGAAACCGTCGCCTACCCGGACACCCTGGTCGGCACCGATTCGCACACCACCATGATCAATGGCCTCGGCGTACTCGGCTGGGGTGTCGGCGGCATCGAGGCCGAAGCGGCGATGCTCGGCCAACCGGTATCGATGCTGATTCCTGAGGTGATCGGTTTCCGCCTTAGCGGCAAGCTCAACGAGGGCGTCACCGCCACCGACCTGGTGCTGACCGTGACGCAGATGCTGCGCAAGCACGGCGTGGTCGGCAAATTCGTCGAGTTCTACGGCCCGGGGCTGGATCACCTGCCGCTGGCCGACCGTGCCACCATCGGCAACATGGCGCCCGAGTACGGCGCTACCTGCGGCTTCTTCCCGGTCGACCAGATCACCATCGACTACCTGCGCCTGACCGGCCGCAACGAGGAGCGCATTGCCTTGGTCGAGGCCTACAGCAAGGCGCAGGGCATGTGGCGTGACAGCAATTCGCTGGACCCTGTGTTCACCGCTACCCTGGAGCTGGACCTGGCCCAGGTGCAGCCGTCCGTAGCCGGGCCCAAGCGCCCGCAGGACCGGGTCACGCTCGGCGATATCGGCGCCAACTTCGACCTGCTACTGGAAACCGGCGGGCGCAAGCAGCAGGCCGACACCTCGGTGGAGGTCAAGGGCGAGAACTTCCACCTCAAGCACGGCGCGGTGGTCATCGCGGCAATCACCTCCTGCACCAATACCTCGAACCCCAATGTACTGATGGCCGCCGGCCTCGTCGCCAAGAAGGCTGTTGAGCGCGGGCTCAAGCGTCAGCCCTGGGTCAAGTCCTCACTGGCGCCGGGCTCCAAGGTGGTCACCGACTACCTCGAGCGGGCCGGGCTGACGCGCTATCTGGACCAGCTCGGCTTCAACCTGGTGGGCTATGGCTGCACCACCTGTATCGGCAACTCCGGACCGTTGCCGGATGCAATCGGCCAGGCGATTACCGACAACGACCTGATCGTATCGTCGGTGCTGTCCGGCAACCGCAACTTCGAGGGCCGCGTGCACCCGCTGGTCAAGGCCAACTGGCTGGCCTCGCCACCGCTGGTGGTCGCCTTCGCCCTGGCCGGCACCACGCGCATCAACATGGACCGCGAGCCGCTGGGCTACGACGGCCAGAATCAGCCGGTGTACCTGAAGGATATCTGGCCGAGCAGCGCCGAAATCGCCGAAGCCGTGGCGCGTATCGATGGCGAGATGTTCCGCAGCCGCTATGCCGACGTATTCAGCGGTGACGAGCACTGGCAGAAGATTCCGATCAGCGCCGGCGACACTTATCAGTGGAATGCCGGCTCCAGCTACGTGCAGAACCCGCCCTACTTCGAAGATATCGGCCAGCCACCAGCGCCACCGGCGGACGTCGAGAATGCCCGGGTTCTGGCGGTGTTCGGCGACTCCATCACCACCGACCACATCTCGCCCGCCGGCAACATCAAGGCGAGTTCGCCGGCCGGCCTGTACCTGCAGTCGCTGGGGGTGGCGCCGGAAGACTTCAACTCCTACGGCTCGCGCCGCGGCAACCACGAAGTGATGATGCGCGGCACCTTCGCCAACATCCGCATCAAGAACGAGATGCTCGGCGGCGAGGAAGGCGGCAACACGCTCTACCAGCCGAGTGGTGAAAAGCTGTCGATCTACGACGCCGCCATGCGCTATCAGGCCGAAGGCGTGCCGCTGGTGGTGATCGCCGGCAAGGAATACGGCACCGGCTCCAGCCGTGACTGGGCCGCCAAGGGCACCAACCTGCTGGGCGTGAAGGCGGTCATCGCCGAGAGCTTCGAGCGCATCCACCGATCCAACCTCATCGGCATGGGCGTGCTGGCGCTGCAGTTCGTCGGCGAGCAGACGCGTCAGTCGCTGGGTCTGAACGGCACGGAGAAATTGTCGATCCGAGGGCTCGGCGCGGACATCAAGCCACGCCAGCTGCTCACCGTCGACGTGGAACGGCAGGACGGCTCGCGCGATTCGTTCCAGGTGCTGAGCCGCATCGACACGCTGAACGAGGTCCAGTACTTCAAGGCCGGCGGCATCCTGCACTATGTATTGCGCCAGCTGATCGGCAGCTGATTAGGCAGAAAAAACGCCGGTGCGAATCCGTTCGCACCGGCGTTTCGCCGTCCACTGGCGTCCAATCTCCAGCCGCCTGAACATCCATGCACGCTGTCCGGTCCCTGACTTCGCCACCGCCCCGCCGACCGGAACGTCCGGACACGCATTAACCCTCTCGCAAAAAGATTGCAGAACCATTAAGCCGAATCTGCCGTCAGTCGCCTTTCGACCAAAGTTGATCCTCGAATCAGCTTTGCCGTCTCAAGAACGCCATGCCATGGCCGACCCATAGGTCAGCCCAGACTCAGAAGAACATCAAAGGTCAGGCGCGCTCCTCCGAACATTCAATGCCAGGCGTGAAAAGTCGATGCGTAACAACCAGCCCGTATCCCAGCGTGAATATGCCTTCCCCGACCAGCAACGCCTCATCTCGACCACCGACCTGAAAGGGCAGATCACCTACTGCAACGACATCTTCGCCGAAGTCAGTGGTTTCAGCCGCGACGAACTGATTCGAGCACCACACAATCTGGTGCGCCATCCCGATGTGCCGCCCGCGGTGTTCGAACACATGTGGGTGACCCTCAAGCAGGGCAAGCCGTGGATGGGGATCGTGAAAAACCGGCGCAAGACCGGTGATCACTACTGGGTCAACGCCTACGTCACGCCGATCCTGGATCAGCAACGCCAGGTAACCGGCTATGAATCGGTGCGAACCAAGCCGAGCCGCGAGCAGGTCCAACGGGCCGAAGCGCTATATGCCCGACTGAACGCCGGCAAGAGCGGTGTGCCCCGCCGCAATAGTTGGCTTCCGGTATTGAAGAAGTGGCTGCCGTTCATCCTCGTCAGCCAGGTCGGCTTTTTGGTAGGCGCTTCCTTCGATCACGCGATGGGATTCGTCGCGGCCGCGCTGCTGTCCGTTCCGCTCGGGCTTGCCGGGCTGCATTGGCAACAGCGCGGTCTGCGGCGCCTGATGCAGCTTGCTCAAGAGACCACCAGCGACCCGCTTATCGCCTGCATGTACACCGATAGCCGAGGCGTCGAGGCCCAGCTGGAAATGGCGATGCTCAGCCAGCAGGCGCATCTGAAGACCTGCCTGACCCGCCTGCAGGACACGGCGGTGCAGCTGCAGGGCCAGGCCAAACAGGCCGATACCCTGGCGCAGAATTGCGCCAACGGCTTGGCGCAGCAACATCAGGAAACCGAGCAGGTGGCCACGGCGATCAATGAGATGGCCGCAACGACGCAGGAGGTGGCCAGCAACGTCGCGCTGGCAGCCGACGCCACGCGTGAAGCCAGCCGGCTGACCGTTCACGGCCGCGAAGTCACCGCCGACACCCGCAAGGCGATTCAGCAGCTATCGGAATCGGTCAGCAAAGCCGGCGAGTCGGTCAACCAGCTGGCAAGCGACAGCGAGGCCATCGGCAGCGTGGTTGATGTGATCAAGAGCATCGCCGACCAGACCAACCTGCTGGCGCTCAACGCTGCAATCGAGGCCGCACGAGCCGGTGACAGCGGCCGCGGCTTCGCGGTGGTCGCCGATGAGGTGCGTCAGCTGGCGCAACGTACCGCGGCAGCTACCGGCGAAATCCACCAGCTGATCGAGAAGCTGCAATCGCAAGCTCAGCATGCGGTGTCCACGACCGAGCAGGGCCGTGTGCACGCGGCCCGTGGCGTCGAGCAGATGATCCAGGCAGACCAGGCCCTGAGTGGAATCAACGAGGCGATGGGCAACATCATCGACATGACCACCCAGATCGCCTCCGCCACCGAAGAGCAGAGCGCAGTGGCCGAGGAGATCAGCCAGAACGTCAGCACCATCGCCCGTCTGGCCGATCAGACGTCCGGCGACGCGCGCAGCTCGGCATTGCTCAGCGAAGCGCTGACCGCAACGGCCGAGGGCCAGTATTCGCTGGTCGAGCGCTTCAACCGCTGATCGGGTAACCCGCCCGGTCAGCCAGTTGGGCGGCCGACCGGGCCTGAAGCCTAGGCCAAGCCTCGCAGAAACGTCGCCACCGCCGTGACCGCAGCGTTCATGTGCTGATCATGCGTCTGCCCGGAACGCTTCAGCGGCTTGAGATCGTGGTCGGCGGCGGCCAGCCAGTGCAAGCTGATGGCAGCTGACAGCGGGTACTGCTCGACTGTCGCGCGATTACCCAGCGCATCACGCTCGCCCTGGACGATCAGCGTAGGCGTGAGCAATTTCTCCAGGTGGGCGGTGCGCGTTTTCTCCGGCTTTCCGGCCGGGTGAAACGGATAGCCCAGACACACCAGACCGTCGACACCCAGCTCGTCGGCCAGCAGGCTGGCCATTCGCCCGCCCATGGACTTGCCACCGATGGCCAGCAGTCCTGTGGCCTGCTGTCGCACCTCGGCATGGACCTCCCGCCACTGAGCCAGCAGCTGCGCCTGCGGGCTGGGTGGTCTTTTGCTCGCACCCAGGCGCCGCGCGGCCATATAGGCGAACTCGAAGCGGCACACCGCAACCCCGCGCGCGGCAAGGCGCACAGCCATTTGCTCCATGAACGGACTGTCCATCGGCGCACCGGCGCCGTGGGCCAGAATCAGACTGGCCGACGCCACGCCCTGCGGATGGTTCCAGCCGACGAGATGCCCTTTGTCACTTTGTGTGTATTGACCCGCGTCAATACCGGCAGATTGCCCTTTCCCCATCCTTGCCCCGCTTTCTATTAGAAAGAAAAAACTGCTCATTACCCGTGGATGGAAGCCCATACATGAACACAGCAACCAGTACCGCCTACAGCTACAAGGTGGTCCGCCAATTCGCCATCATGACGGTGGTGTGGGGAATCGTCGGGATGGGGCTCGGCGTTTTCATCGCAGCACAATTGGCCTGGCCTTTCCTGAACTTCGACCTCCCATGGACCAGTTTCGGTCGTCTGCGCCCATTGCACACCAACGCGGTGATCTTCGCCTTCGGTGGCTGTGCATTGTTCGCGACGTCCTATTATTCGGTCCAGCGCACCTGCCAGACCACCCTGTTCGCGCCGAAACTGGCCGCGTTCACCTTCTGGGGCTGGCAGCTGGTCATCCTGCTCGCCGCGATCTCCCTGCCGCTGGGCTTCACCAGCTCCAAGGAGTACGCGGAACTGGAGTGGCCGATCGACATCCTGATCACCATTGTCTGGGTGGCCTATGCGATCGTCTTCTTCGGCACGCTGGCGACGCGCAAGGTCAAGCACATCTACGTCGGCAACTGGTTCTTCGGTGCCTTCATCCTGACCGTGGCGATTCTGCATATCGTCAACAACCTGGAAATGCCGGTCACCGCGATGAAGTCCTACTCGGTATACGCCGGGGCGACCGATGCCATGGTCCAATGGTGGTACGGCCACAACGCCGTGGGCTTCTTCCTCACCGCCGGCTTCCTCGGGATCATGTACTACTTCGTGCCGAAGCAGGCCGAACGTCCGGTCTATTCCTATCGCCTGTCGATCGTCCACTTCTGGGCACTGATCACCGTCTACATCTGGGCCGGCCCGCACCACCTGCACTACACCGCCCTGCCGGACTGGGCGCAGAGCCTGGGCATGGTGATGTCGCTGATCCTGCTCGCACCGAGCTGGGGTGGCATGATCAACGGCATGATGACCCTGTCGGGCGCCTGGCACAAACTGCGTAGCGACCCGATCCTGCGCTTCCTGGTGGTCTCGTTGGCCTTCTACGGCATGTCCACTTTCGAAGGCCCGATGATGGCGATCAAGACCGTCAACGCCCTGTCCCACTACACCGACTGGACCATCGGCCACGTACACGCTGGCGCCCTCGGCTGGGTTGCCATGGTGTCCATCGGCGCGCTGTACCACCTGATCCCGAAAGTGTTCGGTCGCGAGCAGATGCACAGCATCGGCCTGATCAACACCCACTTCTGGCTGGCCACCATCGGCACCGTGCTCTACATCGCCTCGATGTGGGTTAACGGTATCGCTCAGGGCCTGATGTGGCGTGCGATCAACGACGACGGCACCCTGACCTACTCCTTCGTCGAAGCACTGGAAGCCAGCCACCCCGGTTTCGTGGTGCGGATGATCGGTGGTGCGATCTTCTTCGCCGGCATGCTGGTGATGGCCTACAACACCTGGCGCACCGTGCAGGCTGCCAAGCCCGCCGAGTACGACGCTGCCGCGCAGATCGCCTGAGGAGCCTAGGTAAATGAAATCGCACGAGAAACTAGAAAAGAACGTCGGGCTGTTGACCCTGTTCATGATCCTGGCGGTGAGCATCGGTGGTCTGACCCAGATCGTCCCGCTGTTCTTCCAGGACGCCGTCAACGAGCCGGTCGAAGGCATGAAGCCCTACACCGCGCTGCAACTGGAAGGCCGTGACCTGTACATCCGCGAAGGCTGCGTCGGCTGCCACTCGCAGATGATCCGTCCGTTCCGTGCTGAAACCGAGCGCTACGGCCACTACTCCGTTGCCGGCGAAAGCGTCTACGACCATCCGTTCCTGTGGGGCTCCAAGCGTACCGGTCCGGACCTGGCCCGTGTCGGTGGCCGCTACTCCGATGACTGGCACCGCGCGCACCTGTACAACCCGCGCAACGTAGTGCCCGAGTCGAAGATGCCGTCCTATCCGTGGCTGGTGGAGAACACCCTCGACGGCAAGGACACCGCCAAGAAGATGTCGGCGCTGCGCACCCTCGGTGTGCCTTACACCGAAGAAGACATCGCCGGCGCTCGCGACTCCGTCAAGGGCAAGACCGAGATGGACGCCATGGTGGCCTATCTGCAGGTGCTCGGTACGGCTCTGACCAACAAGCGCTAATCGCAGCCAAGAAAAAATGACGGCTGCCAAGCCAGCCGTCAGGGACTTCAATCGCGGACAGCCAGAGTTGCTCGGGCTGTCCAGGAGTAGCACATGAGCACTTTCTGGAGTGGATACATCGCCCTGCTGACGCTGGGCACCATCGTCGCTCTGTTCTGGCTGATCTTCGCCACCCGCAAGGGCGAGTCGGCCGGCACCACCGATCAAACGATGGGTCATGCCTTCGACGGCATCGAGGAATACGACAACCCGCTACCGCGCTGGTGGTTCCTGCTGTTCATCGGCACCCTGGTATTCGGCATCCTTTACCTCGTGCTCTATCCGGGCCTGGGTAACTGGAAAGGCGTCCTGCCCGGCTACGAAGGTGGCTGGACCCAGGAGAAGCAGTGGGAGCGCGAGGTCGCCCAGGCTGATGAGAAGTACGGCCCGATCTTCGCCAAGTACGCTGCCATGTCGGTGGAAGAAGTGGCACAGGACCCGCAAGCCGTGAAAATGGGTGCTCGCCTGTTCGCCAACTACTGCGCGATCTGCCACGGCTCTGACGCCAAGGGATCTCTCGGCTTCCCGAACCTGGCCGACCAGGACTGGCGCTGGGGCGGTGATGCGGCGTCGATCAAGACCAGCATCCTGAACGGCCGTATCGCGGCAATGCCGGCCTGGGGCCAGGCCATCGGCGAAGAAGGCGTGAAGAACGTTGCTGCCTTCGTGCGCAAGGAACTTGCTGGCCTGCCGTTGCCGGAAGGCACCGATGCCGATCTGGGCAAAGGCAAGGAGGTCTATGCGCAGACCTGCGCCGTCTGCCACGGCCAGGGTGGCGAAGGCATGGCCGCGCTGGGCGCGCCGAACCTGCAGCATGCCTCCGGCTGGATCTACGGTTCGAGCCTGGGCCAACTGCAGCAGACCATCCGTCACGGCCGCAACGGCCAGATGCCGGCTCAGCAGCAGTACCTGGGTAACGACAAGGTGCACCTGCTCGCTGCCTACGTTTACAGCTTGTCGAAAAACCCGGAACAAGTCGCCAAGCAGTGAGTCGTAAAAGGGCGGTACACTCGTACCGCCCTTCCCGCCTTGTTCCAAGGCAACTTCCACGGCGCTGCGACTATCTGTCGCATCCTCAGCCGACCGAAGACCTTCCCCCTCCGCAGCAGCACTTTTAAGCTTTGCTTCCGATTCGCCGCCCCGCCTAGAACCATAAGGCGAACTCGATAAATCCCGCGCACCGGCCTGGTGCGAATCGTCCCTGCACAGCACACGGAAGACGCTTTAAATCAGGGTTTCGGCCAGCAAAGAGAGCCCGGGCGTCGTTTGCATTGCCCCCCTGCTTTCTCCATACTTGCCGCCGTTTTTGCCTTCGAAAATGCCATTAGCGTGGAAGCCTTGCATGAGCACAGCAATAAGTGAGACTGCTTATAACTATAAGGTGGTTCGCCAATTCGCCATCATGACGGTGGTGTGGGGAATCATTGGGATGGGCCTGGGTGTTTTCATCGCCGCGCAGCTGGTGTGGCCCTCGCTCAATTTTGACCTGCCGTGGACGAGCTTCGGTCGTCTGCGTCCCTTGCACACCAACGCGGTGATCTTCGCCTTCGGTGGTTGCGCACTGTTCGCCACGTCCTACTACGTGGTTCAGCGCACCTGCCAGACGCGGCTGTTCTCCGATGGTCTCGCTGCCTTCACCTTCTGGGGTTGGCAAGCCGTGATCGTGCTGGCGGTCATCACGCTGCCGCAAGGCTTCACCAGCTCCAAGGAATACGCGGAACTGGAATGGCCGATCGACATCCTGATCACCCTGGTATGGGTGTCGTACATTGCCGTGTTCTTCGGCACCATCATGAAGCGCAAGGCCAAGCACATCTATGTGGGTAACTGGTTCTTCGGTGCCTTCATCCTGGTGACGGCGATGCTGCACATCGTCAACAACCTGGAAATCCCGGTGAGCTGGTTCAAGTCCTACTCGATCTATTCGGGCGCGACCGATGCGATGGTGCAGTGGTGGTACGGCCACAACGCCGTGGGCTTCTTCCTGACCACCGGCTTCCTTGGCATGATGTACTACTTCGTGCCGAAGCAAGCCGAGCGTCCGGTGTATTCCTATCGCCTGTCGATCGTCCACTTCTGGGCGCTGATCACCCTTTATATCTGGGCCGGTCCTCACCACCTGCACTACACCGCCCTGCCGGACTGGGCGCAGAGCCTGGGCATGGTAATGTCGATCATCCTGCTGGCACCGAGCTGGGGTGGCATGATCAACGGCATGATGACCCTCTCCGGCGCCTGGCATAAGCTGCGCACCGATCCGATCCTGCGCTTCCTGGTGGTTTCGCTGGCGTTCTACGGCATGTCGACCTTCGAAGGTCCGATGATGGCCATCAAGACCGTCAACGCCCTGTCCCACTACACCGACTGGACCATCGGCCACGTACACGCTGGCGCCCTCGGCTGGGTAGCGATGATCACCATCGGTTCGATGTACCACCTGATCCCGAAAGTGTTCGGTCGCGAGCAGATGCACAGCATCGGCCTGATCAATGCGCACTTCTGGCTGGCCACCATCGGCACCGTGCTCTACATCGCCTCGATGTGGGTCAACGGCATCACCCAGGGCCTGATGTGGCGCGCAATCAACGAAGACGGCACCCTGACCTACTCCTTCGTCGAAGCGCTGGAAGCCAGCCACCCGGGCTTCATCGTCCGTGCGCTCGGCGGCGCCTTCTTCCTCGCCGGCATGCTGCTGATGGCCTACAACACCTGGCGCACCGTGCGTGTCGCCAAAGCAGCCCAGTACGACGCTGCCGCGCAGATCGCTTGAGGAAACGGATAGATGAAGAACCACGAAATACTTGAAAAGAACATCGGTCTGCTGACCCTGTTCATGATCCTGGCGGTGAGCATCGGTGGTCTGACCCAGATCGTCCCGCTGTTCTTCCAGGACGCCGTCAACGAGCCGGTCGAGGGCATGAAGCCGTACACCGCGCTGCAACTGGAAGGCCGTGACCTGTACATCCGCGAAGGTTGCGTGGGCTGCCACTCGCAGATGGTGCGCCCGTTCCGCGCCGAAACCGAGCGCTACGGCCACTACTCCGTCGCCGGCGAAAGCGTCTACGACCATCCGTTCCTGTGGGGCTCCAAGCGTACCGGTCCGGACCTGGCCCGTGTCGGCGGCCGCTACTCCGATGATTGGCACCGTGCGCACCTGTACAACCCGCGCAACGTCGTGCCCGAGTCGAAGATGCCGTCCTACCCGTGGCTGGTCGAGAAGACCCTCGATGGCAAGGACACCGCCAAGAAGATGTCGGCGCTGCGCACCCTCGGCGTGCCCTACACCGACGAAGACATCGCCGGCGCGCGGGATGCCGTTCGTGGCAAGACCGAGATGGACGCCATGGTGGCCTATCTGCAAGTACTCGGCACCGCACTCACCAACAAACGGTAACGCATGATGGAAATCGGGACTCTTCGTGGCCTGGGCACAATTCTGGTATTCGTCGCCTTTATTGGCGTGGTGCTCTGGGCCTACAGCAGCAAACGCAAGCAAAGCTTCGACGAAGCCGCCAATCTGCCCTTCGCGGACGACGAGACCGACGCCAAGAAGCGTGATGAAGAAGCTTCCAGGAGTAAGAAATAAATGACCTCGTTTTGGAGTTGGTACGTCACCCTGCTGAGCCTCGGCACCATTGCCGCGCTGGTCTGGCTGCTACTGGCAACTCGCAAGGGCCAACGCCCTGACAGCACCGAAGAAACCGTTGGCCACTCCTATGACGGCATCGAGGAGTACGACAACCCGCTGCCGCGCTGGTGGTTCATGCTGTTCGTCGGCACCGTGGTGTTCGCACTCGGCTACCTGGCACTCTACCCCGGCCTGGGCAACTGGAAAGGCCTGCTGCCCGGCTATGAGGACGGCTGGACTCAGGTCAAGGAATGGCAGCGCGAGATGGACAAGGCCGACGAGCAGTACGGCCCGCTGTACGCCAAATACGCCGCCATGCCGGTAGAGGAAGTGGCCAAGGACCCGCAGGCGCTGAAGATGGGTGGCCGTCTGTTCGCCTCCAACTGCTCCGTCTGCCACGGCTCCGACGCCAAGGGCGCCTATGGCTTCCCCAACCTGACCGACGATGATTGGCTGTGGGGCGGCGAGCCCGAGACGATCAAGACCACCATCCTGCATGGCCGTCAGGCTGCAATGCCGGCGTGGAAGGACGTGATCGGCGAAGAAGGCATTCGCAACGTGGCTGGCTACGTTCGCAGCCTGTCCGGCCGTGATACCCCAGAGGGTATTAACGTCGACATTGAGCAGGGTCAAAAAATCTTCGCGGCCAACTGTGTAGTCTGCCATGGACCGGAAGCCAAGGGCGTTACAGCCATGGGCGCGCCGAACCTGACCGACAACGTTTGGCTGTATGGTTCGAGCTTCGCTCAGATCCAACAGACCCTGCGCTACGGTCGCAATGGCCGCATGCCTGCCCAGGAAGCGATCCTTGGCCATGACAAGGTTCACCTGCTGGCAGCCTACGTCTACAGCCTGTCGCAGCAACCGGAGCAGTGATTGACCGAGGTCGGGAGTGACGACCTGTCACACCCGACCTCAACGCTCCGGGCGTACCATTCGCAGCTGGACAGAAAAATGATCCCGGTTGGCACGTATCGGCCGGGACACCCACCTTCCGCCGTGGTACGCACTCGATGACTGAGCAGATCCCCGTTCGTGATGTAACCCCTCCGTCCAAGGCAGGAGCGTCCGCTGACCTCTATGCCGCGCGTGAAAAAATCTACACCCGAGCCTTCTCCGGCCTGTTTCGCAATGTCCGCCGCGTCGGCGGAGCGGTTCTCTTCATCCTTTATTTCGGCACCGCATGGATCAACTGGAACGGCCGACAGGCTGTCTGGTGGGATCTTCCGGAGCGCAAATTCCATGTCTTCGGGGCTACCTTCTGGCCTCAGGACTTCATGCTGTTGTCGTGGCTGCTGATCATCTGCGCCTTCGGCCTGTTCTTCATCACTGTGTTCGCCGGCCGCGTATGGTGCGGCTACACCTGCCCACAAAGCGTGTTCACCTGGGTTTTCATGTGGGCCGAAAAGGTCACCGAGGGTGATCGCAACCAGCGCATGAAGCTGGACAAGGCTCCCATGAGCGGCGGCAAGTTCATCCGCAAGCTGGGCAAGCACAGCATCTGGCTGTTCGTCTCCTTCGCGACGGGGGTCACCTTTGTCGGGTACTTCACCCCCATCCGCGAACTGGTACCTGACCTACTCACCTTGCAGGTTGGCGGCTGGGCCTTGTTCTGGGTGGCTTTCTTCACGCTCGCCACCTACGGCAACGCCGGCTATCTGCGCGAGCAGGTCTGCATCTACATGTGCCCGTATGCACGCTTCCAGAGCGTGATGTTCGACAAGGACACGCTGATCGTTTCCTACGATCCGCGCCGCGGCGAGAAGCGTGGCCCGCGCAAGAAGGACGCCGATTACAAGGCCATGGGCCTGGGTGATTGCATCGACTGCACCATGTGCGTGCAGGTCTGCCCGACCGGCATCGACATCCGCGACGGTCTGCAGATCGAATGTATCGGCTGCGCGGCCTGTATCGATGCGTGCGACGCGATCATGGACAAGATGAACTACCCACGCGGGCTGATCAGCTACACCACCGAACACAACCTGTCCGGCCAGAAGACCCATCTGCTGCGTCCGCGGCTGATCGGTTACGCGGTCGCGCTGCTGGCGATGATGGGGCTGTTCACCTATGCCGTGTATGATCGCCCGCTGGTCAAGCTGGACGTGCTCAAGGATCGCGTGCTCTATCGCGAGAACGAGCAAGGCAATATCGAGAACGTGTACACCCTCAAGGTCATGAACAAGGCTCAGCGCGAGCAGACCTTCGTGATCGAGGCCTCGGGTCTCGACGGCCTGGTCTATGAGGGCCGAAGCGAGATACGGGCCGAAGCGGGTGAGCTGGTGACCGTGCCGGTGGAACTGTCCATCGCACCGGAGAAGCTGCCCTCGAGCACCAATGAGATCGTCTTCCATGTCCGTTCGGTAGACGACGAATCGATCAATGACGATGCCGACAGCCGTTTCATCGGCCCAAGCATCCGCTAGAAAGGTAATGCATGCGCTCCGATAACGAACAAACACGTTGGTACACCCAGTTCTGGGCCTGGTTTGTCATCGCGATTCTGCTGAGTTCGGTTGTGTTGGGGGTGTCGTTGCTGACGATTGCCATCCGCAACGCCGATACGCTGGTGGCGGACAACTACTACGATGCCGGCAAAGGAATCAACCAGTCCCTCGAGCGCGAAAAGCTGGCGGAGCGTCTGGAGATGCAGGCCCGTATCGTCCTCAATGACGAGCGCGGTCTGGCCGAGGTGCAGCTGAGCGGTGCGAGCCGGCCTCAGCAACTGGTGCTGAATCTGCTCTCCCCGACCCAGCCGGAGCGTGACCGCCGCGTGGTCCTGCAACCGCAGGGCGATGGCATCTATCAGGGACAGATGCAGGAGTCGATCACCGGCCGACGCTTCATCGAGCTCCTCGGCCGAGAAGGCGACCAGGACTGGCGCCTGTATGGTGAAAAGACGGTTGAAACCGGCCGCGCGCTCGAACTGAAGCCTTGAGCTGCTGATGGCAAAGCCCCTCCCCTGCTACCACTGCGGGCTGCCGGTTCCTCCCGGCAGCCCCTTTCAGGCCCGCGTGCTGGGTGAGACGCGGGCCTTGTGTTGCCCGGGCTGTCAGGCGGTGGCCGAAGCCATCGTCAAGGGCGGCCTGGAAAGCTACTACCTGCACCGCAGCGACACGGCGATCAATCCCCAGGCGCTCCCACAGGAGCTCAGCGAGGAAATGGCGTTGTACGACCGCAAGGACGTACAGCAACCTTTCGTTCAGCACCAGGGCGAGCTGGCAAGCACGTCCCTGATGATCGAAGGCATCAGCTGCGCGGCCTGCGGCTGGCTGATTGAACGCCATCTGCGCAACCTGAAGGGCGTGGCCGAGGCCAACCTCAACCTGTCCAATCATCGCCTGAACGTGCGCTGGAGCGATGCGCAGTTACCGCTCAGCGAGCTGTTGGGCGAACTGCGCCGCATCGGCTACGCGGCCCACCCGTATCAGGCCGACCAGGCGGCCGAACGCCTGGCGAGCGAGAACCGGCGCTCGTTGCGCCAACTGGGTGTCACCGGCCTGCTCTGGATGCAGGTCATGATGGCAACCATGGCGACCTGGCCGGAGTTCAACCTGGACCTGTCGGAGAGCTTCTTCGTCACCCTCCGCTGGACCGCGCTGCTGCTGACCACGCCCATCGTCTTCTACTGCTGTACCGATTTCTTCAAGGGTGCGTTACGGGATCTGCGTACCCGCCACCTGACCATGGACGTGTCGGTATCGCTGGCCATCGGCGGCGCCTATGTCGCCGGCATATGGTCGACCGTCACCGGCCAAGGCGAGCTTTATTTCGATGCGGTGGGCATGTTCGCCCTCTTTCTGCTGGCCGGGCGATACCTGGAGCGCAGGGCACGCGAGCGCACGGCGGCCGCCACCGCGCAACTGGTCAACCTGCTGCCGGCGTCCTGCCTGAAGCTGGATGCCGACGGTCACAGTCACCGCATCCTGCTCAGCGAACTGCAGCTCGGTGACCAGGTGCTGGTGCAGCCCGGCGGATTGATCCCGGCTGACGGCGTGATTCTCAGCGGGCAATCCAGCGTCGACGAGTCGGTTCTAACGGGGGAATACCTGCCTCTTCCACGCGGTGCCGGCGATTCGGTTACCGCCGGCACCCTCAATGTCGAAGGCCCGCTGACCGTGGAGGTCCAGGCACTGGGCGACGACACCCGGCTGTCCGCCATTGTCCGCCTGCTGGAACGCGCCCAGGGCGACAAACCCAAGCTCGCCGAACTGGCTGACCGCGTCGCCCAATGGTTTCTGCTGGTGGTGCTGGTGGTGGCCAGCATCGTCGGCCTGGTCTGGTGGCAGATCGACCCGCAACGCGCCTTCTGGATTGTCCTCGCGCTGCTGGTAGCAACCTGCCCCTGCGCCCTTTCGCTGGCGACCCCCACTGCGCTGACGGCGGCCACCGGCACCCTGCATAAGCTCGGCCTGCTGTTGACCCGCGGACATGTCCTGGAAGGCCTCAACCAGATCGACACCGTTGTTTTCGACAAGACCGGGACCCTCACCGAAGGGCGCCTCACGCTCTGCGCCGTGCACCCGCTCGGTGAGCTCGATGCCGATAGCTGTCTCGCGCTGGCCGCGGCGCTGGAGAACCGCTCCGAGCATCCGATCGCCCGCGCCTTCGGCCGCGCGCCGCTGGCTGCCGAATCCGTCGAGACGGTACCAGGCGTCGGCCTGCAGGGCAGCGTTCAAGGCCGCAACCTGCGCATCGGCCAGCCGGGCTTCGTGGCCGAAGGTTTCGCCGGTTCCGCGCCGGCCATTCCTGGCGAACACGGCCAGTGGCTTCTGTTGGGCGACGAGCAAGGCCCGCTGGCCTGGCTGGTACTCGACGACCGGCTACGCGACGACGCCCCGGCTCTGCTGGAAGCCTGCCGCCGACGCGGCTGGCGGACACTGCTGCTTTCCGGGGACAGCTCGCCGATGGTGGCGCAGATCGCCAGCGACCTGGGCATTGACCAGGCCGAAGGTGGCATGACTCCGGCGGCGAAGCTCGCCAGGCTGCAGGCATTACAGGCCGAAGGGCATCGCGTGCTGATGCTCGGCGATGGCGTCAACGATGTCCCGGTGCTGGCCGCGGCCGATATCAGCGTCGCCATGGGCTCGGCAACGGATCTGGCGAAGACCAGCGCCGATGCCGTGTTGCTGTCCAATCGTCTCGGCAGCCTCGCGCAGGCCTTCGATATCGCCCGGCGCAGCCGACGCATCATCATCGAAAACCTTGCCTGGGCAAGTCTGTACAATGGCCTGATTCTGCCGTTCGCCGCAGTGGGCTGGGTCACTCCTCTATGGGCGGCGCTCGGGATGTCGATCAGCTCGCTGCTGGTGGTACTCAACGCCCTACGGCTCACGCGCCAGCCGGATCCAGCGGGCCGCGGCTGATCCGCCAGCGGACCGCCCCACTGGCGCCGATGCGCAAGGCGACACGCCATTAATCGCAGCCGAAACGCTGATTTCGGCCTCTGGAGGTCCTGATGGCCGCTCTGTATATCCTGATCCCTGTTGCCGTGGTCCTGGTGGCCGTTGCGATCTGGGTGTTCTTCTGGGCAGTGGACAGCGGTCAGTTCGACGACCTAGACGGGCCGGCGCACAGCATTCTGTTCGATGACGAAGAGCCCCAGCGTCCCGCGGACGCACAGGATGATGCCAAACAGCAGCCGGAGCAGCGCAAAGGTGACTGAACTGGCTCCGCTTCTGCTTTCCGCCTGGGTCCTGGGCCTGCTGGGCGGCGGACATTGCCTGGGGATGTGCGGCGGACTGATGGGCGCGCTGACCATGGCCATTCCGCCGGAACAGCGCGCAAAGCGCCTGCGCCTGCTGCTCGCTTACAACCTGGGGCGGGTGGCCAGCTATGCCGTTGCCGGCTTTCTGATCGGTCTGGCAGGCTGGGCGATTGCGAATAGCCCGGCGGCGACGGCACTGCGTGTCGTTGCCGCGTTGCTGTTGATCAGCATGGGGCTTTATCTCGCTGGCTGGTGGAGCGGCCTGACCCGCGTGGAAGCGCTAGGGCGTGGTCTCTGGCGCCATATCCAGCCCGTCGCCAGCCGGCTGATGCCGGTAACCAGCCTGCCCCGCGCGCTCGTTCTCGGGGCACTCTGGGGCTGGCTGCCATGTGGTCTGGTGTACAGCACCCTGCTCTGGTCGGCCAGCCAGGGCGATGCGTGGGACAGTGCTCTGCTGATGCTGGCCTTCGGCATCGGCACATGGCCGGTTCTGCTTGCCACGGGCCTGGCCGCCGAGCGCCTGACGGGACTGCTGCGCAAACGCGGCGTACGCATCGCCGGTGGCCTGATGGTGATCCTGTTCGGCCTGTGGACCCTGCCGGGTCCTCATCAGCAATGGCTCATGGGGCACGGCAATGCAGCAGTCCACGGCGAGCATTCGCACTAGTCTGTCTGAGCGCGGAACTCAAGGCTCCTTCGGTAGCTGACGCTTGTGTGCGGTCTTGTCATAGGTGTCGACGATGATCTGGGCGGCCTCGTCCGGTACCGGCTTGCCCTGCAGGAAGTCGTCGATGTTGCGGTAGCTGACGCCGTGCGCCGCCTCATCAGGCTTACCCGGTGACAGCTCTTCGAGGTCAGCGGTCGGCACCTTGTGCACCAGTTGCTCTGGCGCTCCCAGCGCGGCGGCGATCTGCCGAACCTGATCCTTGACCAGACCGGCCAGTGGCGTCAGGTCGCACGCACCGTCACCGAACTTGGTGAAGAAACCCATCACCGCCTCCGCCGCATGGTCCGTTCCGATCACCAGCCCCTGACGGGCATTGGCGATGGTGTATTGAGCAACCATGCGCATCCGCGCCTTGGTGTTACCCAGCACGAAATCACGCTGTTCAGGGCTCAGCGGCTCGAGTGCTTCGGTAGCGGCCGCCAGACCGAGTACCGCGGTGCCGATGTTCACCGTGTGGCATTCATCGGGCTTGATGGTATCCACCGCCAGCTGAGCTTCATGCTCGTCATGCTGGACCTGATACGGCAGACGCACGGCGATGAAACGGTAGTGGTCTCCCTCGCCAGCGGCGCGCATCCCCTCGACGGCCCGCTGCGCCAAGAGGCCAGCAGTCGTCGAGTCGACCCCGCCGCTGATACCCAACACCAGTGTCTTCATGCCGGACTCGCGCAGGCAGGACTGGATGAAGCGTATCCGACGGTCGATTTCCGTCTGTACGGACTCCGGCCCGGTGAAAGGTGCGCAGACATGGAGCGCGGCTGCGATTTCCTGCTGACGACTGTGCATGAAACTCTCCTCTAGCGACATTTAGGATCTACTGGTTCGAAACGGAGGAAGGTGACCATCTGACCACGAATCACGGCGATCCTTCCGCATGTCGGGAGCGATCGGACCCAACGCACTAGGGTCTGATCAACTTTGATACAGGTCAAGTCCGTCGCGAGGCCCTGCACCTAGAATCCAGCGACCGCCGTCATGACCGGGAACGCCACATGCTCGACTCCATTCGCTGGGATTCCGACCTGATCCGTCGTTACGATCAGGCCGGCCCGCGCTACACGTCGTACCCGACCGCGGCCCAGTTCAATGACAAGATCGGTTCGTTCGATCTGCTCCACGCCCTGCGCAGCAGCCGCCAGGCGTCCCGCCCGTTGTCTCTGTACGTCCATCTGCCCTTCTGCGCCAACGTCTGCTACTACTGCGGCTGCAACAAGATCATCACCAAGGACCGTGGTCGGGCGCAGCCTTATCTGGAGCGCCTGGAAAAGGAAATCGAGCTGATCTCCTGCCATCTGGGCAAGGACCAGCTGGTCGAGCAACTGCACTTCGGTGGCGGCACGCCGACCTTCCTAAGCCATGACGAGCTGCGCCGCCTGATGAAACATCTGCGTCAGCATTTCAATCTGCAGGACGACGACCATGGAGACTTCAGTATCGAGGTCGACCCGAGGGAAGCGGACTGGCCGACCATCGGCCTGTTGCGCGAGCTTGGCTTCAATCGCATCAGCATCGGCGTGCAGGATCTCGACCCGGATGTTCAGCGCGCCATCAATCGCATGCAGACACTGGAGCAGACCCGCACCATCATCGAAGCGGCACGTACACTGCAGTATCGCTCGCTGAACATCGACCTGATCTACGGTCTGCCGCTGCAGACCCCGGCACGCTTCGCCAAGACGGTTGAGGCCATTATCGATCTGCAACCCGATCGCTTGTCACTGTTCAACTACGCTCACCTGCCCGAGCGGTTCGCACCGCAGCGACGGATCAACGCCAGTGATCTGCCGGCGCCTGCAGAGAAACTGGCAATGCTGGAGCAGAGCATCCACCTGCTCACCGATGCCGGTTATCGATATATCGGCATGGATCACTTCGCGCTACCCGACGACGAACTGGCCATGGCTCAGGAAGACGGCAGCCTGCAACGCAATTTTCAGGGTTACACGACCCACGGCCACTGCGATCTGGTCGGCCTGGGCATGTCGGCCATCAGTCAGATCGGCGACCTGTACTGCCAGAACCACAGCGACATCGCGGAGTACCAGCATCAGCTGGACCGGGGTCAGCTCGCCACCGCCAGGGGGCTGCGCTGCAATCAGGACGATCTGATCCGCCGCGACGTCATCCAGGCGCTCATCTGTGATTTCGAGCTCAGCTTCGCCCGAATCGAACACGATCATGCCATCGAATTCCGCCATTACTTCGCCGAGCCCTGGCCGATGCTGGAACAGATGGCCGCAGACGGACTGATCGAGATCAGCGAGAGCCATCTCATCGTTCAGCCGGCCGGACGCCTGTTGGTGCGTTCGATCTGCATGCTCTTCGATCACTACCTGCCCGAGCACGGCAACCAGGGCTTCTCGCGCGTCATCTAGCGGCTCAGACCATCGTCCAATTTTCCGACCTGCGACCCTTGCGCCAATTGGCCATAGCGTTCGTACTGAGTTAACCTTGCGCGCTATAAACCGGTTTCCAGGAAGCCCTCTATGTCCGAATCGATCAAGGTCCGTGCGCAGCGGCAAGCTCATTGCAAGGATTGCAGCCTTTCCGGGCTCTGCCTGCCCCTGTCGTTGAACATGCAGGACATGGACGCGCTGGACGATATCGTCAAGCGCGGCCGCCCGCTGAAGAAAGGCGAGACACTGTTCCGCCAGGGCGATACCTTCAGTTCGGTCTTCGCCGTGCGTTCCGGTGCGCTTCGAACATTCAGCGTGACCGATGGCGGTGAAGAACAGATCACCGGCTTCCACCTGCCCAGTGAGCTGGTCGGCCTTTCCGGCATGGATACCGAAAGCTACCCAGTCACGGCCCAGGCACTGGAAACCACATCGGTCTGCGAAATCCCCTTCGAGCGTCTCGACGAGCTGAGCGTGCTGCTGCCGCAACTTCGCCGCCAACTGATGCGCATCATGAGCCGCGAAATCCGCGACGATCAGCAGATGATGCTGTTGCTGTCCAAGAAGACTGCCGACGAGCGCATCGCCACCTTCCTGATCAACCTGTCGGCTCGTTTCAGCGCTCGGGGCTTTTCCGCCAATCAGTTCCGCCTGCCCATGTCGCGCAACGAGATCGGCAACTACCTAGGGCTGGCAGTCGAGACCGTATCCCGCGTGTTTACCCGCTTCCAGCAGAACGGTCTGCTCGAAGCCGAGGGCAAGGAAGTGCGCATCCTGGATTCCATCGGACTGTGCGCCCTCGCCGGCGGCGCCATGGACGTCTGAGTCACCGAGTTTTTGGAGTAGTAACCCGATGATCTTCGACGAATTCAGCATCAAGACCCTGATCCGCCCGGTGCCGGATTTTCCGCAGCCGGGCGTGATCTTTCGCGATATCACCCCTCTGTTCCAGTCGCCGAAAGCGCTGCGCATGGTGGCTGACAGTCTTATCCAGCGCTACGTGGAAGCCGACTTCACTCATATCGGCGCGCTCGACGCCCGCGGTTTTCTGATCGGCTCGATCCTCGCATATGAGCTGAACAAGCCACTGGTACTGTTCCGCAAGCAGGGCAAACTGCCTGCAGACGTACTGTCGCAGGCCTACTGCACCGAGTACGGTGAAGCGCACCTGGAGATCCATGCCGACAGCCTGTGCGAAGGCGATTCGGTACTGCTGTTCGATGACCTGATCGCCACCGGCGGCACCCTCCTCGCCGCTGCCCAGCTGGTGCGACGCATGCGCGCCAGCATCCATGAAGCCGCCGCGATCATCGACCTGCCCGAGCTCGGCGGATCGCAGAAGCTGCAGGACATTGGCATTCCAACCTTTACCCTGACCGCTTTCGCGCTGAGCGACCGCTGATCAGTTACGGCCTCGACGCGATCTAGAGGAGCCGCTGTGCCAATGACTCTCTGGCGCTGCCTGCTGATTCTTGCGCTGGCCTTGGCCACACCCGCATTGGCGCTGGATCGCGACGTCCTGCTGGATCAGGCCAATATCCTCCTGTTGCCCCGTGAGCGCGCGATACCGCCTCTGGAACTGGTCGACCAGGATGGCCAGCGGTTCGACACGCGATCGTTACAGGGACGCTGGCATATTCTGTTCTTCGGCTTCACCGCCTGCCCGGATATCTGCCCGACCACGCTGAGCGACATGCGCCGGCTGTTCAGCCAGCTCCCGAAGGAAACCCGCGACCAGCTGCAGCTGGTATTGATCACTGCCGATCCTGCGCGTGACACACCTCAGCAGCTGAAAACGTACCTGGACTACTACCGCGGCGGGTTCAACGGCCTCACCGGCGATATGGAGCAGCTGCAGCGGCTGTCCAGGGCACTGGGCCTGCCATTCGTTCCAGCAAGCGAGACGCAGGGGGACTACAGCGTCAGCCATAGCGGCAATCTGGCCTTGGTGGGCCCCGACGGCACGCTGCGGGGGCATATTCGTGCCCCGCTCCAGCTCGAGGGGTTGCGGCGGATGTTGCCGCAGATCGTTGATACAGAACGCTGACGAGCCCTTCGCACACGCGCAGCTCGAAAGCAATCAAGCAGTCAGTGGCAATCCAGGGTGTCGGCCAACACATAGGCCTGAAAGGCAACTTCGTCGATCCACTGCTGCGTCAGCTTTGCCAGGCGCCCGTCCACACTCCATTGCGCGACGAGTGCGTCGATTTCCTGCTGTAACCCCGCCTGATCCGCGGTCAGCCGAAGCTGCCGCTCGGCATCCGCCAGCGGCGGCAGCAGGCGCTTGTAGCGGCGCCACTCCGGCAACGTAGCCAGTTCGGTCAGCAAGGCTTCATCCTCGACAACGGCCTGGCACTCGCCCAGCTTGAGACCGATAAGCGCATGCGCCGAGCTGGGATACTCTCGCGGCGATGCCACAAAACGCTCGCGCAGCACTGGCGCATAGGGGCTTGCAGTACTGACGCAGACGGATTGGTCGCGAAGTTCCGCCCAGGCGGCGGGCCCTGCGTCGGTGGGGACAAGAGCCGCGGGGACAGCGCGATAGTAAGTGGTCACGCCACGTTGCTGGCTGGCCTCCACGCGCACGCCGACCTGCCCTTCCGGCACCCCGAACTGCACCGGGCGCCCGAGTTCGACGCCAAGCTGCTCGGCCAGCGCCGCCTCGAAACTTTCGGTCTCGCTGCTCGACAGCACGCGATGCTCGGGCAACTCCATCCGCAGCGACTCGGTCAGCCCCACTGCGGGCGTGAACAAGGCGAGCCAGAGAACGATGTGCGAAAAGACAGGCACTGGCCGAACCTCAGACGTACTGATAGCGCAGCATCCGCTGCTTGAACTTCTCCAGCACCACCTGATCGATCAGGGTGGCAAGAATGGCGATCACCAGAATGTTCATCATGACTCCCACCATATCGGCGATCTCCCCGGAGTAAGCCAGCGAGCGCCCCAGCCCCTGGCCGAAGCCGATCAGCATCTCGGCAGAGATCAGTGCACGCCAGGCGTTGCCGAAGGCCAGCTGGGCGCCGGTGATCAGCTCGGGCATCACCGCCGGGAGATAGACGCGCCGCAGCAGCTGCCAACGCGAAGCGCCCATCACCCGTGCGGCAGAGACATGCACCGGCTGCACACTCTCGGTGGCGTTCATCACCGAAAGCGCCATCGGGAAGAACGCCGCCAGCGCCACCACGACGATGATCGGCAGATTGCCGAACCCCATCACGATCAGGAACAGCGGCACCCAGGCAATCGACGGAATCGACTGCAGGATAACGATGGCCGAGCGCAGGATCTCGCGGAAGAAGAACAACACGCCGCCGACAAGGCCGAAACCGATGCCGAACAGCAAGGCGAAGCCGTAGCCACTGCCCAGGCGGCTCATGCTGCCATACAGGCCGTCGCGGAACTCGGGTTGCTGGATGGTGGTGATCAGGCGCTCGACCACGGTCGGGATACCCGGCATGAGGAATGCCGGCAGACTCCAGGCCGCCGCCTGCCAGATCAGCAGAATGAACAGGATGGCCAGAACGACGGCCAGGTATTTCTTCGGGCCGGTTAGACGACGAGCCTGACTCATGGGTGCGCTACCTCCGTCTTGATACCCAACAGGCTGAGAATCTCCTTACGCTCGGCAGCAAACGCCGACAAGTCGTGGCTTTTCTCACAATGGGTGAAGTTGAAGGTCTTGAGCACTCGAGTCGGCCGCGGGCTGAACACCAGTACGTGATCGGCGAGATAGAGCGCCTCGTCCACATCATGGGTGACCAGCAGCACGGTCGGCTGATGCTCCTCGATCAGCTCGCGCAGCACGTCCTGCAGTGCCATGCGGGTCAGAGCATCGAGGGCGCCGAACGGTTCATCCAGCAGCAGCACCTCCGGTTTGGCGATAAAGGCGCGGGCCAGCGCGGTGCGCTGGCGCATACCGCCAGAAACCTGGTGGGGATAGTAATGCTCGAAGCCATTTAGCCCGACACGCTCGAGCCAGACACGCGCCTGCTCGAAGGCCTCGCTCTTGGCGACGCCTTGCAGCTCGAGCGCCATGGCGACATTGCCTTGCAGGCTCAGCCAGGGGTACAGCGCATGCTCCTGGAACACCAGGGTACGTCGCGGGCTCGGCTCGGTGATCGGCTTGCCATCGGCAAGCACGCGGCCAGCGCTGGGCTTCTCCAGCCCCGCCACCAGGTGCAACAAGGTCGACTTGCCGCAGCCCGAAGGCCCGACCAGGGCGACCAGCTCGCCCTGGGCGAACTCGCCGCTGAACCCCTTGATGACTTCGAGCTGCCCGAAGCGCTTGTCTACATCTTCAAACCTGAGCTGCATAAAAATCCGCAAATCCAGAAACGAAACGGCCCGGCAATGCGGGCAAAATGAATGGCCCGACTCAGGGTCGGGCCTTTGTGTTGCCGAAAGGCACAGCGCCGATCAGAGTTCCCGTGCTTCCTGCCAGCTCAGATCGAGAATGGCTCGGGTATCGAACGGCTTGCCATCGCGAGTCTTCAGCGAGCCCTGCTCCTGCAGGATGTCAGCAAGCTCCTGAATACGGGCCAGATCGTCGTCGCCAAGCTTGGCGCTGAAGGTCTGGGTGCCAATGGCCTCCTCGATGACCACCTCGCGGGCCAGTTCGCCGCGCTTGAGGGTTTTCAAGGTTGGCTCGGCGATGAAGTAGCCGGCGATCAGCTTCGCCGCTTCGGCCGGCTGCTTGTCCAGCAGTTCGATGGCATCGCGCTGAGCATCCAGGGATTTCCAGACGGCATCCTTGCGCTTGGCCAGGGTGTCGCCGGAGGTGATCACCACCATGCACGGGAACGGCCACACTTCGCCGATCTCGTAGACCTGGCGAACCGGCGCCACCAGCTGTGCGATGCGGTCGTAGGGCTCGAACAGGAAGGCGGCATCCACTCGCCCGGATACCAGCGACTGCACCGCAACTGCCGGGCTGACGCCCATGATGTTGACATCGCTCGGCTTGAGGCCGGCATTCTTCAAGGTCACGCCACGCAGCACCGCATCGGCAGTGCTGCCTTCGCGCTGCGAAGCCAGTGTGCGGTCCTTGAGGCCTGCAACGTCCTGGATGTCGGTATCTTCACGCACCAGGATCGAGTGATAACCTTGCTGCGCACCACCCACCACCTTCAGATCGGCCCCTTTGGACGCCCAGGCCACCGCATTGGTAAAGCCCAGCACACCGGTATCCAGCTGACCGCCGACGATGGCCTTGATCAGATCGGTGCCCGAACTGAACTCGATCAGTTCGACGTCCAGGCCGTGCTTCTTATACAGCCCTGCCTCGTGGGCGACCATGGCCTGGGCATCGTCCATCACCCGGATGTAACCTACCTTGAACTTTTCCTGCGCCTGCGCGAACGCACTCAGGAGCACAAGAGCAGGAACCAGCCAGAGCTTCGCTTTCATTTCGACCTCGATTCGGATAGCCAGCGCATATAACCAAAACAAAGCAGTATATTCGCTTTGGTTATCTAACGTTTATGGCTTAGAACTTTACCCGAACTATCTGCAGAACGGCACTAGCAAGTAGCAATAAGCTAAAGACGTCGAGTTATAGGCTGATCGGCTTGCGCCCTGCGAGGGCGTGAGCCAGTGTGCCGCCATCGACCAGGTCCAGCTCGCCGCCCAGTGGAACACCATGGGCAATTCGGCTGATGGTCAGACCTTTGGGAATGAGCATCTGTGCGATGTAGTGCGCGGTGGCTTCCCCTTCGACAGTGGGGTTTGTTGCCAGGATGACTTCGCTGAATGCGCCATCCGCCACCCGCCCCAGCAGCTCGGGAATACCGATGGCCTCCGGCCCCAGGCCATCGAGCGGAGACAGATGTCCCTTGAGCACGAAGTAACGCCCACGGAAGCCCGTCTGCTCGACCGCAAACACGTCGACCGGGCTCTGCACCACGCATAGCAGGGAATCATCGCGCCGCGGGTCAGCGCACTGCGGGCAGAGTTCGTCTTCGGTCAGCGTACGGCACTGCCTGCAGTAGCCGACCCCTTCCATCGCCCGGGTCAACGCCTGCGCCAGGCGTAGACCACCGCTGCGGTCACGCTCGAGCAGCTGCAGCGCCATGCGTTGCGCGGTCTTCTGTCCTACGCCAGGAAGAATGCGCAGGGCATCGATGAGTTGCCGAATCAGCGGGCTGAAGCTCATGTACGTCTCGAAATGGAATCACTGAAAAAACCGGCCGCCCCACAGCGAGGGGGCGGCCCGGCTGGAACTGCGCGCTGGATCAGAACGGCATCTTGAAGCCCGGCGGGAGCTGCATGCCTGCGGTCATGCCGGCCATCTTCTCCTGGCTGTTCTGCTCGATCTTGCGTACCGCATCGTTGACGGCCGCAGCGATCAGGTCTTCGAGGATTTCCTTGTCTTCCTGCATCAGGCTGTCATCGAGGCTGACGCGCTTGACGTCATGACGGCCGTTCATCACCACGCTGACCAGGCCGGCACCGGATTGGCCAGTGACTTCGGCGTTCGCCAGCTCTTCCTGCATCTTCTGCATCTTTTCCTGCATCTGCTGCGCCTGCTTCATCAGGCCGGCCATGCCACCTTTCATCATGGGTATCACCTCAATTCGATCAGGGTTCTGAGTGTTCTACGGGTTCGATGGTGCCTTCGCGGATCACCGCGGCGAACTGCTGCATCAACTGCTGGACCAGCGGGTCCGCATGAATAGATTGTTCAGCGGCGCGCTGTCGCTCGGCGCGACGACGCTGCGCGGCCTGCGCCGGCGTTTCCTGCTCGGGCTTCTGCAGCACGATATCGAGCTGCAACGTACGCCCGTGGTACTGATTCAACGCATCGTTCAACCTGCGCTGCTGCGTCGAGTTGAACAGGGCACTCTGGGCCGGGTCGAGGTGCATCAGCCAGCGATCGCCCTCCACCGAAATCAACGTGCAGTTGGCCGCGATGCTGCCGGTCAGGCCGGACAGACCGAGCTTGAGATAGAGCTCCAGCCATTCGGCAGCCAGCCCGGTGGCAGGCTCAACTGCCGGCAGCGGTTCGACCTCCTGCTGGTCCGTCTCGTCCCGCTGCAGCTCCTCGAAGTAAGCCTCGGCCTGATTTTCGACCTCGAAATAGTCTTCGTCGGTCAGCGGCGGCTCATCATCGTCAGGCTCTTCGACCTGAACCACGGCAGCCACATGATCGGGTGGCCCGTCCAGTGCCGGCTCGGGCAGTATTGCATTGGCCTCGACGGCAACCGGCGGGACCTCGGGCGGTTCGTTCCAGGGTACATCGATCACCGGCACGGCCTGCTCTTGCGCAGGCGCTGCCGGCGACGTCGCCACGGCAGGCAGTTCGGGGGCCACTGTGGCCACCGACTCAGCCGGACTGGCTATCACCACCGGAGCCGGCGCCACAGCGGCGGCAGGAGCAACCGGAGCGGGGGCTGAAACAGGCGACACGCCGGGGGCAGCGGTACCGGCCACCGCTGCAGGCTTGGAATCAGCTGTGGCCGGGCTGATTCCCAAATTCTTTAGCGATGTTCGTGGCGCGTCACCCGTATCCGCCGGGCGGAACGCCAACATACGCAGCAGAACCATTTCGAAGCCACTGCGCGGATCGGGTGCCAATGGCAGATCGCGTCGCCCGATCAGACCCATCTGATAATAGAACTGCACGTCTTCGGCTGGCAGCGCCTGCGCCAGTGCCAGCACCCGATCGCGATCGCCCTGGCCATTGTCCACCGCTTCCGGTAGCGCCTGGGCGATGGCGACGCGATGCAACACATTGAGCATTTCCGCGAGTACGCCGGCCCAATCCGGCCCCTGCTCGGCGAGATGACGAACGGCTTCGAGCAGTGCCCGGGCGTCGCCCTCGAGCAGCGCCTGCAGTACGCCATAGACCTGACCGTGATCGAGCGTGCCGAGCATCGCCCGCACATCGGCGGCCAGCACCTTGCCCTCACCGAAGGCGATCGCCTGGTCGGTCAGGCTCATGGCATCGCGCATCGAACCATCCGCGGCGCGACCGAGCAGCCACAGCGCATCTTCCTCGAAAGGAACGTTCTCGACGCCAAGCACATGGGTCAGGTGCTCAACGACTCGCTCCGGCGGCATGTTTTTCAGCGAGAACTGCAGGCAGCGCGACAGGATGGTCACTGGCAGCTTCTGCGGATCGGTGGTCGCGAGCAGAAACTTGACGTGGGGCGGCGGCTCTTCGAGGGTCTTGAGCAGCGCGTTGAAAGAGTGCGACGAGAGCATGTGTACTTCGTCGATCAGGTAGACCTTGTAGCGTCCGCGGCTCGGCGCGTACTGCACGTTGTCCAGCAGTTCGCGCGTGTCCTCGACCTTGGTGCGGCTTGCGGCGTCCACCTCGATCAGGTCGACGAAGCGCCCCTCATCGATCTCCCGGCAGACCGAACACTGCCCGCAGGGTGTGGAACTGACGCCCGTCTCGCAGTTCAGGCACTTGGCGATGATCCGCGCGATCGTCGTCTTGCCGACGCCGCGGGTACCGGTGAACAGATAGGCATGGTGCAGGCGCTGATTGTCCAGCGCGTTGATCAGGGCCTTGAGCACATGCGTCTGGCCGACCATTTCGCGGAACGAGCGCGGACGCCATTTACGTGCAAGAACCTGATAACTCATAACACCATCGCGGGGAACTAGGCAGGTCGGGTAGGGACAGGCCATTACTGGCCCGTCCCCCCCTAAGAACCGTACGTGCGGCTTTCACCGCATACGGCTCAAGTTTACGAAAAGCCAGCCAAGAGGCTAACCGACATTAATGGTGCGAGATATTAGCATCTCTGGCCACCGTATCGCAGAGTTACCTTTTCACGCCGGCTATGCACCAGCGCATGACAGTTGGGATGAAGCAGCACACGGTTCCTCAAGGTATCCGTCCCGCCGTCCACACGCCTGATGACGTGATGGTCGTGCCAACCGGTTTCCTTGCTGATCGCATGCCCGCACAGGGCACATAGCCCCTTCTGCCTACGGAAGATGCTGAGGATCTGTCCTCGATAACGCAGCGTGTGCTGCATCCGTTGAACCCTCAACGCCTCCCACTTCAGCTCCTGCGTCGCGTCGTAGGGCTGATACTCTCCCGATAAACGCTTGTGACGCACGATTGCGGTCTCCGCCAGCTCGTACAGCCGCCGGAACTGCCTTTCTCCCTTGCCATTTTTGTAGGGATACGCAAACACCCAGTTCTGCCCACCTATGGATCGGAAGTATTTTTTCCTGATCCAGTCAGCCGACTTCCGCGGATGCCTCCGCTTCGCCCACCTCCAGAGTCGCCAGAAGATAAGGCTATCCAGCTTGCTGAAGGTTTGTTTTGCCACGACCGTGGAGTGGTATTGCGCCCACCCCTTCAGTACCGGGTTCAGCTGGCCGATCAACGCGTCCTGCGTCAGTGCTCCGCTGCCTTTGATGATCTCACGCACTTTCCGATAGAACGCCGAGACGTTCTTCTTCGAGGGCTTGATCAGCAGCTTGGCATTCCTATACGGCGATTTCGGCACGTACTTCCTGAAATTCCACCCCAGAAAATCGAAGCCTTGGTGGATGTGCGTGATCTGCGTTTTCTCCCGTGACAGCGCAACTCCTCGTACCGACAGAAATTGCTCTACCCAGGGCTTGACCTCTTCCTCCAACAGCTCTTTCGAGGCTGCAGTTACGACGAAGTCATCCGCATAGCGAACACACTGTACCTTGCTCTTCTTAGCGTTCCGGGTCCCCAACTTGTTCACCAGATGGCGCTTTAGCTGAGTCTCCAGACCATTCAGGGTGGCGTTTGCCAGACAGGGCGAGATGATCCCACCCTGCGGCGTCCCGGCCTCCGTAGCCATGAGTTGTCGCCGGTCGATAACTCCGGCCTTCAACCACTTGCGCAGCACCGTCCTGTCCATCGGAACATTCCGGCACAGCCATTCATGGTTAATGTTGTCGAAGAAACCTTTGATGTCGCCTTCCAGAATCCAGACCGGCGCCGTTTGTGGCGACAGCAGGTGGAAAAGCTCGACCATTGCGTCAGCAGTCGAACGATCCGGGCGAAATCCATAGGATTTCAGATCGCTGGTGCTTTCGATTACAGGTTCCAACGCTTGCAGATACAGCGCCTGCATGGCCCGATCCAACATCGTCGGGATACCCAGTGGGCGTTTCTCTGGCTTGCCGGGCTTCGGTATCCAAACCCGCCGTAGCGGCTTGGGCCGATAGCCTCGCTTTTTCGACAGACGTCCCACGGCCTGGAGCTTGGCCTGAGGCGTTCCCCAGGTTTCTCCATCGACACCCGGCGTCTTGCGACCCCGGTTCTCCGTGACTCGCCTTACAGCCAGACAGCGGCCATAGAACGAGTGGGTCAGCAGTCGTTGCAGGCGTTTAACCCTGCGCCAGTCGCCTTCCCCAGTTGCCTGCGCAATCTTTAGCTGCGTTTTCCGAACGGCTTGTTGAATCCTGGCCCAATCAAGATCGTGCCAGTTCGTCATCCCGTCGAAGGACGCAGACGCGACCGGTGCTGCTGGTTGCGTTTTCATACTGTCCTCCTGAGATCACGACTTTCAGGACGGACTACTCCCCTATGGGCAGTAGTCGCCCATAGGGTCGTTTGTTATCGCTGGAATCAGCGGCTATGTTTTGCGCTCGTAAACCAGATGCAAGTCAGCCAGGGTTGCCCCTGCCGGTGATGTTTCAACCGGTATGCCACCCATTACAGGCAGCCCTTCGCTTTTTGCATCCTCCCATTCCCCACACCCATCAGCGCCCCTTGCGGTTTGCCTGCCTGACCGATGTTGCTGACCAGGCGGGTGGTCGGGATTGCCACGTTCCCCGAGACGCATCAATTCCCCGTTTAGGCTTCGTCTCTCCCCCGGCAGTCTGCGGTACCGCATCACCTCATCCCACAGTGATGACCGACTGCATTGCCGTTTTTGGCTGAGGCCAATAATTGCCGTAGGCCCGTCCATTATGACGAGGGTTCTGGCGACGATTCACATGTGTTAGCCATGCGGGTTGGGTCATTAGCCTCGACACGTCCGTGCAATTCGGACGCGAAGCGTTCTCCGTCACCGGATAACACCCTCTTGCGAGCGAGACATTGTTAATCGGGCTTCACACCCCAGGGTTGGCCCCTGACGCATGCCGATCTAATGAACGGGCAGGTACATGCCCGGCTCGGTACTCCCTGTGCAAGCGGAGCTGAGCAATGCGTTTCGGAGCTTGACGCTCCGTGCTTGGTTCAACGTCCCCAACGTCTCACGACGGTGATAAGGCTCTATGCCAAACAAGAGGACGAAGTTCTGCCCTGAGGGCGGAATTCACCCTCAGGCTTAGACATTATTTGTAACAATCCAGACGGACCGGAAAGCTACTTTCCTGTGTCTGCACCTCACTCTGAACCCATTTTGGGCGCGAACTGATGCAGATTTATTGCCTAGCTTCGCTAAAACGCAGAGCGTCCGAAGCATAGGTTTACCAGGCAGAGCCGGTACATTGACTGCTGTTTTAAGCATTAACCCCCTGATAGCAAAGGGTTTGGAGCCATGGTGCAGTAAACCAAACCAAGCACGACACGTACACACGTGTCGCACAGGACGGGTAATGCTAGCGGAGCAGGATGGAAATTGCATCCGAGCTGAGTCCGATCCGTGGCTAGCGCAGCAAGCGGGCCCCGAGCGCGCTCACCACCGCCGTCAACGCCGGATTGTCCCCCTCTATCCTTACGGCGAGACCGTCGATCTCACGTCGCGCCGGGTAGGCCTTGCGCAGCAGATCGAAGGCGGCCCGGCGCTGCGCATCGTCGCCCTGGAGACTGCGGCGGAAATCCGCGTCGTCGCGACGCGGGTCGTAGACCGCCCTGCACAGCGTTGCCAGCATCTCGGCCGGCTCTGCCGATGCGGCGAAGGTGAGCCCGGCAAGCGCAGGGCCAGGCATCAACTGCGCCAGCTCGACGGTCGGCTCAAGGCCGCGAGCGGCGCAGTAGGCCGCATGGATCTGCGCCGTGCCACGCAACTTGCCGTCCAGGCTGTAGCCGGCGATGTGTGGCGTGGCGATGCGACACAGATCAGCCAGTTCGACGTCCACCTGTGGCTCGCCTTCCCAGACATCCAGCACCGCCTCGAGATCCGGGCGCTGCAGTAGCAGATCGCGCAACGCCGCGTTATCCACCACCGCTCCTCTGCTGGCGTTGATCAGCCAGGCCCCCGGTCGCAGCCCACTCAGGCGCTGACGGTCGAACAGATGGAAGGTCGGGCAGTCGCCGCTCATGCTCAACGGGGTGTGCAGACTGATGACATCGCACTCGGCAATCACTTCATCCAGCGTCACGAAACCGCCTGCCTCGCGAGTCTGGCGCGGCGGGTCGCAAACGCGCACATCCCAGCCGAGGCCTCGCAGCACTTCGACCAGGCGCCCGCCTACCTCGCCGGCACCCACCACGCCGAAGCGGCGTCGCGCCAGGGCTTCGCCCCTGACTTCGGCTAAGGCCAACAGGCAACCCAATACGTAATCGACCACCCCCCGCGCGTTGCAGCCAGGCGCGCTGGCCCAATCGATGCCGGACTGTTCGAAATAGTCGAGGTCCAGATGGTCGGTGCCGATGGTGCAGGTGCCGACGAAGCGCACCGCGGTGCCTTGCAGCAATTCGCGATCGACCCGCGTCACCGAGCGCACGAGCAGCACATCCACGCCCTCCAGCGCCGCCCGATTGATGCGACGCCCGGGCATGCGACGGATCTCGCCGAGACCGGCAAAGAACTCATCGACCAGCGGGATGTTTTCGTCGGCAAGGATGTGCATGGTGTGGCTCCGGTTGGGGGAAGCACATTCTAGACGGGCCGCCGACGCTTTGCCGCCTTCCTGCGTGCAGCGACCCGGCGTAGACTAGCGCGTTTCTTGTATACAACTGGAACGCCTCGCAATGCCCACTGAGCTTCGACTCAGACGGGTCCGCCTTGAACTGCGCACCCTCTTCGCCCTCGCCCTGCCCATGATGATCGCTCAGCTGGCCAGCACTGCCATGGGCTTTGTCGATACCGTGATGGCCGGCCGCGTCAGTCCGCACGACCTGGCTGCCGTCGCGCTGGGCAACTCGATCTGGGTGCCGGTCTACCTGCTGGTCAGCGGCATTACCCTGGCCACCACACCCAACGTCGCCCAGCGCTTCGGCGCCGGGCATCACGCCGAAATCGGCCCGCTGGTGCGCCAGGCCCTGTGGATGGGCGTTGGCATCGGCATCGGCAGTGCACTGCTGATGTGGAACGCGAAGCCGGTGCTGCATCTGATGAAGGTCGAACCCGCCCTGATCGATCCAACCATGGCATACCTGCGCGCCGTCGCCTGCGGCTTCCCGGCCATGGCGCTGTATCAGGTACTGCGTTGCTTCAGCGACGGATTGGGTCACCCACGGCCGAGCATGGTCATCGGCATTCTCGGCCTGCTGCTGAACATCCCGCTGAACTACGTGTTCATCTACGGCAAGCTCGGTATGCCGGCGCTGGGTGGTGTGGGTTGCGGCGTATCCACGGCACTGGTGATGCTGTTCATGCTGACCTCCATGGCCATCTGGGTGAAGCGTGCGCCGGCCTATCAGGCAAGCCAGCTGTTCTCCCACTTCGAGGGCCCGCGCTGGCCGCTGCTTCGTCGCCTGCTGTCGGTCGGCGTGCCCATCGGCATCGCCGTGTTTGCCGAAGCGAGCATTTTCTCCGTGATCGCGCTGCTGATCGGTGCGCTCGGTGCGACGGTGGTGGCCGGGCATCAGATCGCCCTGAACTTCACCTCGCTGATCTTCATGATCCCGCTGTCGCTGGGGATGGCCGTGACCGTGCGCATCGGTCAGGAGCTGGGCCGTAGCGCACCGCGTGATGCCCGTTTCGTAGCCGGCGTCGGGATCGCCGCAGCGCTGGTCTATGCCTGTTTCTCGGCGAGCGTCATGCTGCTGTTCAGCGAGCAGATCGCACGGATCTATACGCCTGATCCAGCGGTGATCGCGGTCGCCGCCAGCCTGTTCTTCTATGCCGCGCTGTTCCAGTTCTCGGACGTGGTTCAGGTCACCGCGGCGGGCGCGCTGCGCGGTTATCAGGACACCCGCATGACCATGGTCTACACGCTGTTCGCCTACTGGGGCATCGGATTGCCGGTGGGTTACCTGCTGGGGCTGACCGATAAGCTTGGCCCAGCGAGCGGGCCAAGCGGGCTTTGGCAGGGCCTGATCGCTGGCCTCAGCTGCGCGGCGCTGCTGCTGAGCGTGCGGCTGGCACGTAGTGCGCGCCGGGAAATCCGCCGCCATGCCGCATTGCGCAGAAGCGCGGCCTGAGCCAACCCGCTCAGAGGCTGCGTTCTATGCGTCCATCGGACCGAGCCAGATAGCCGGTGCCGCACTCCCACAGCAGCGCCGCGCGATCATCGCTGCCGAGCGCATCGAGCCCGCCCCGCAGCGCATAGGCAGTGAAACCGAGCTGGGTCAGCAGGAAGACCGCACTCGCGCTGCGCTTGCCACTTTCGCAATAGCACAGGTAGGTGCGGCGGGGATTCAGCAGTCGCGTTTTCAGCCGCAGCAGGTGCAGCGGCATGTGCAGCGCCTGCATGGCATGGCCGCGCTCGTAGTCATCGGCGAGCCGAACGTCCAGCCACTGAGCGCCGCAGCCGAGCAGATCGGCCACTTCGTCCAGATCGACCTCGCTCACCACCGGCGCCTTGAGCAATTCGAAAAAGTCGGCCCGGCCCAGGCGCAGCACGCTGCCGTCCTCGATCATTGCCACGCTGGCGTTGCGCGGACGATCTTCCAGCAGCGCTTCCTCGCCGAAACAGGCGCCGGTTTCGAGTTCCGCCAAGAGCTGTTCGCCACTGCCCTCGGCCTTGAGTACCTGCGCGCGACCACTCTTGAGGAAGTAGCAGCAGTCCCCCGCCTCGCCTTCACGCAATAGCGTCTGCCCGGCCGGTGCCTCGACCGACACGAGCCGGTGCAGCATGCTGCGTATGTTCTGCGGAGGAACCTGGGCGAACAGGGGATTGTCGAGCAGACGTTCCAGCCACTCCGTTTCTTCGCCGTCCATGGTCAGCTGCAACAGCACATCCTGCAGCGCTTGGCGCCAGGAAAGCAGGCGATCGAGTTCCACGGCATCCACGCTCAGCAGATGGCAATCCTCCAGTGCCCGCACCTCCCGCGTCCGTTCTGACAGCAGGCTATGCAGCGCCGCCGGAGTCCCCGCCGCGAGCAGCCCCTGTTGCCCCTCGACATCGCTGACGAGCAGCTTCCCGGCCATCAGGTAGTAGCGTGTCGTCGCGTGCCGTTCGTCCAGCTCAAGCACCTCGCCTGCGGTGAGCACAAGCGGCACGGTGCGCGCACGCAGCTCCCAGAGCTGACGTGGCGACAGCGCGTTCAACGGGATCAGATCACGCAGCTGATCAGGGTGCAGCGGTTTGTTCATCCTGGAAAATCCAACCTCTAGCCATGGATCAGCTTGTGCAGCTGACTCTCAGCAGCACGGCGCCCCTGCAATCCACCGGTGTGGACGAAAAGCACGCGTGTGCCGGCGGCAACATAACCGCGCTCGATATAAAGGCGCAATGCCATCATGGTCTTTGCGGTATAGATCGGATCAAGCGGCACCCCGCCGTCACGCTCGGCCGTGTACATGAACTGCGCCAGCTCCTTGTCGAACCGGGCGAAACCGCCGCGGCTGGCATCCAGCAGCTCGTAGCCCTCATTGGCAACGCCCGCCTGCGCGAGCAGCGCCGCCACATTGTCATCGACAGCATGCGATGGCGGGCCGGCCAGCGCGCCGATTACCGGATGCCGCCCGGCCTCACCGATGACCAGTCCGGCCAGGGTCGTTCCGGTTCCGGCGGCAAGCCAGACAGCGTCGTAATCGTCCCAGCCGACCGCAGCCAGTGCCGATGGCAGCCTTGGCACGAGTTCGGCGCAACCCAGGGCGCCAAGTAGCCCGCCTCCGCCCTCGGGAATGCAGTAGTAACCGCGATGGCGTTGCTGCCATGGCTGCCAGAAGCCGGGCAGGTTGCGTGCCCGGAAGCCACCGTAGCCCAGCCAGTGGATCTGCATGCCCCAGGCTTGCAGATCGGCCACCGTCGGCGTGTCCTGCTCGTGTCCGCGCAGCAGGCCGACCGTCGCGAAACCGAAACGGTGACCGGCCGCGGCCAGAGCGTGCAGATGGTTGGAATGCGGACCACCAAGGCTGATGAGCCCCGGCGAGCCGGCACGGCGGGCTGCGTCCAGATGGTTAACGAGTTTGAACCACTTGTTTCCGGACAGCTCCGGGTCCACCAGGTCGAGCCGCAACACCACCACGTCGACAGCGGCCTGCTGCAACCAGTCCAGATGCAGACGTTGCAGAATCAGCGAGGCATCGGAGACGACGCAATGTTCGGAAATCAACAAACGGCTCAGCTACCGGTACGCTGCCGGTCTTCCTTGCGATGCCGGGCACAGCAGTTGGATTCGCCGATCACGAAACGACTCGGTGCATCGACCTTGTCCAGCGGCATGGCGCAACGCTCACCACTGGCCAAGGTCGCGATACAGGCGGGTTTCTGGTAGTGCTCGAGCCATTGCCGGTATTGTTCCTCGGAGACGAAGCACTTGGCAGCGGCATAAGCAAGGGGGTTGGCTCGGTAGCGAGCAAGGTCCTGCAGCGCGATGGTCAGATGCCCGGCGCCCGGATGGTAGGCCATGAACACCACGCCCTGGCGCGACAGGTCCTCCAGCACCCGGTCACCGCTCTGCCGCAGCGTCTCGCATTCGTTCTTCAGCCGCTGGATCTCCTCATCCTGCTGCGCGTCCAGCTCATTGCGATAGGCCAGTTCTACGTCGCGGATCGCCACCTGCTCCTTGTACTCGGCCACTGCTGCGGCGATGCGCGCCTGGGCCTCATGCTCGAACTGCTCTCGCGCCGCGCCGATCTCGACACGACCGCTGACTTCCAGCGTCCGCAACTGCTTGCTCATCTCCTCGCGGGCTTTCTGGAAGCTTTCCGCCTGCGCGGTCATCTGCGCATGCAGGCTGGCATTGAGTTCGGTCTGTTGCTGCAGCTGCTGCTGCAGCGAGCGGATCTCGTCCTGCAGAAGCTTGCGCTCCTTGTCCGCCGCAGCAGCGCTCTTGAGCGCGTCCTCTTCCCGCAAACGTTCGAGATTGGCGATGCGCTGACGCTGCTGCTTGATGAGCAACGCGGCTTTCTGGCGCTGCTCCCGCTCGTGACTTTCGGATCGCTGGGTAGTGGCCTCCTTGCCAGCCTCGGCCGCATACCAGGCGTCTTCGGCCACCATCTGCAGGCGTTCGGCAGGCACGACAGGCGCGCCCTCGTCCTCCACCAGCAGGCCAAGCTGGTTGCGCTTGATGGTGTCGCGCAGCACTGCCAGATCGTTGCGCTCGGCGCTGACCTTGGGATCCCACATATGCATCTGGTGCCAGGAGACGGGGCACTGGCTGCGACAGGCCAGGCGAATGGGGCCGGCCCCCATGTCCGGCCCGCGGCCGGTGCGCTCGGCCAGCTGGCGCAGCGGAATGTTCCAGCCGTCATCGGCGGAACCATCTTCATTGAAGTCGAGGCAGAAAAAGACGGCGGCACGCACCTGCAGCCGCGGGTTGATCATCACGTAGACGGCATGCATCTGGCGGTCAGCGAATTCGGGCAACGCAACCACCCCGTCCAGCACCGCTTCGAACTCCGGATACAGCATTTCCTTGCAGATGGTGCCTTCGTTGTAGAACAGCACGGCCTCGACCATCTGCGGTTTGTTCTGCATGCTCGACTTCCCTTATCGCCCGTCACCGCGAGCCCGAATACTGAAACGCTCATCCACGATCGCGTCTCTTTGGGGCTCGAGTTTAGGGGAATTGATCAAGCGTGCAATGTGACTCGGTTGGCAGCGAGCCCGCGCATCGCGCGACCCGCCAGAGCCGTCCGGCGGATTTGCGATGAGCTTAGCTAATTCAGCTACCGCCATAGGCGGCGAGGCGGCGCTTCATCTCGTCGCCAAGTGCCTGCAAGCCGCTCATGGGGCGAACCATCACCTCGAATTCGATGATCCGGCCCGTTTCGTCGAAACGGATCAGATCGATGCCCTTCAGTTCGCGATCACCCACCCTGGCACTGAACTCGAGCACGACGTCTCGGCCTTCGGCGCTGGCCAGCTCGCGGTGATAGCGGAAGCCTTCGAACACCTGCAGAACGGTATTGAGGATCAGGTTGACCGCAGGGGCTCCTTCATAAGGCTTATGAGCCATCGGCGAGCGGAACACCGCCTGGGGGTGCAGCAGTTCCGGCAAGCCGCTCAGATCGCGCTGGGCGATCATCGCGTGCCAGGCCTGCAGGCATTCGGCGGCTTGCGGCTGCAGCATTGTCTTGATGTCCATACGCGTGCTCCGTGGGTTAAGCCTGAATGGAATCAGAGCGCCGCGGCCAGACGGCAGCCCTGATTGATGGCGCGCTTGGCATCGAGTTCAGCCGCCACATCGGCACCGCCGATCAGGTGGACCCGGGCGCCTGCCGCCTCCAGCGTCTGCTGAAGCTCACGCAGTGGCTCCTGACCGGCGCAGAGAATGACCGTATCCACCGGCAGCACCTGCGGCTCGCCCTCGCCGACACGGATGTGCAGCCCGGCGTCGTCGATCTGCAGATACTCGACCGAATTGAGCATCTGAACGTGCTTGTTCTTCAGTCCCGTACGATGAATCCAGCCGGTGGTCTTGCCCAGCCCGTTGCCAACCTTGGATTTCTTGCGCTGCAGCAGATAGACCTGGCGCTTGGGTGCATGCGGCGCCGGCTGGATGCCAGCGATGCCGCCGCGCACGGAAAGACCGAGATCAATGCCCCACTCCTTCCAGAATGCCTCGCGGTCCAGGCTGGTGGATTGTCCATCGTGGGTGATGTACTCCGACACGTCAAAGCCGATGCCACCGGCACCGATCACCGCCACGCGCTGACCGACCGGCTTGCGTTCGAGAATCGCGTCTAGATAGCCGATCACCTTCGGATGGTCGATTCCGGGAATCTCGGGGGTGCGCGGCACGATGCCCGTGGCCAGGATGATCTCGTCGAAACCGCCTGCCAGCAGCGCCTCTGCCGTGGCGCGGGTATTCAGGCGCACCTCGACCCCGGTTTCCTCCAGCCGATTCTGGAAATAGCGCAGGGTCTCGTAAAACTCTTCCTTGCCTGGCACGCGCTTGGCGACATTGAACTGCCCACCGATTTCGCTTGCTGCGTCGAACAGCGTCACCTGATGCCCCCGCTCCGCTGCAACGGTCGCTGCAGCGAGGCCAGCCGGACCGGCGCCAACCACCGCGATCTTCTTCACCGCGGTGGTGGGAATGTAGTTGAGCTCGGTTTCATAGCAGGCACGCGGGTTGACCAGGCAGGTGGTCAGCTTGCCGCTGAAGGTATGGTCCAGGCAGGCCTGGTTGCAGCCGATGCAGGTATTGATCCGCTCGCTGTGCCCAGCGGCCGCCTTGTTGACGAACTCCGGATCGGCGAGGAACGGGCGTGCCATGGACACCATGTCGGCATCACCCTCCGCCAGCACCTGTTCGGCCACTTCCGGCGTGTTGATGCGGTTGGTGGTGATCAGCGGAACGTTCACCTCGCCGCGCAGCTTGGCGGTGACCTTGGTGAACGCCGCGCGCGGCACCTTGGTGGCGATGGTCGGAATCCGCGCCTCGTGCCAGCCGATGCCGGTGTTGATCAGCGTGGCGCCGGCCTGCTCGATGGCCTTTGCCAGCTGCACCACCTCTTCCCAGATGCTGCCGCCCTCGATCAGGTCGAGCATGGACAGGCGATAGATGATGATGAAGTTCGGGCCGACCGCCTCGCGCACCCGGCGCACGATCTCCACCGGCAGACGCATGCGGTTCTCGTAGCTACCGCCCCAGCGGTCGGTACGGTGGTTGGTGTGGGCGACCAGGAACTGGTTGATGAAGTAGCCTTCCGAACCCATGATCTCTACGCCGTCGTAGCCGGCGCGCTGGGCCAGGGTCGCGCAGTTGACGAAATCGCGAATCTGCTTCTCGATGCCCTCTTCGTCCAGCTCCCGCGGGGTGAACGGGTTGATCGGCGCCTGGATCGCACTGGGTGCGACCAGCTGCGGGCTGTAGGCATAGCGACCGGCGTGCAGAATCTGCATGCAGATCTTGCCGCCGGCCTCGTGCACGGCCTGGGTGACGATCTTGTGCTCTTCGGCCTCTTCCGGCGTTGACAGCTTGGCGGCACCGGCGCGCACCGAGCCCTCCTCATTGGGCCCCACGCCACCGGTGACGATAAGGCCGACACCACCGCGGGCGCGCTCGGCGAAGAACGCCGCCATCCGCTCGAAGCCGTTGGGCATCTCCTCCAGACCGGTGTGCATGGAGCCCATCAGGGTGCGGTTGCGCAGCGTGGTGAAGCCCAGATCGAGCGGAGCCAGCAGATGCGGGAAGGCGGTCATCGGTGTGTCCTCATCATTGTCGGTGCCGAGCCTCTTGGGGCTGCGGTCGGATATGCAGCGACGATAAACAGCCCAAACCTCACGCTCAATGATCATAAATGACAACTTTCTGATCATTCAGCGCAAAACGCTTGGCAAGCCACGCCGCTTTACCTAGTCTGACGGCGTTCATCACGGCCTTCTTTTCATGCGCACCTACCTGAATCTCGCACTGCTGGCGGTCCTGGCCGGCGTCTCGCTCGCGGTCTATTTCGACTGGACCCACGACCGCCGCAGCGGCCCACTGCTATCCGACCTGCGCACCCTGCCCATCGAAAGCCGCGGTCAGGCCGGCGCCGCGGGCAATCTGCTGGGCATCGAGACCCGACTGCAACCGGCCGATTACCAGAGCCGCGAGCGGCTGCAGCTGAAGTTCCGTACCTACCTGCAACAGGCGGCGGATGAAGGATTGCTCAGCGAGCGCACCGTCGTGGTCTTGCCCGAGCATGTCGGCACCGGCCTCTTCGCCCTGGGCGAGAAGCCGGAAGTCCAGCAGGCGCGAACGCTACGCGACGCCATGCAGTGGATGGCGTTGAGCAACCCCGGGCGGTATCTGCGCGCCCTGACCGGCAACCAGGGCGACGACCGCCGCACCGGTGCCGTGCTGCGCCTCAAAGCGCGGCAGATGGCCGAAGAGTACCAGGCGATTTTCGGCGGCCTCGCCAAGGAGTTCGGCGTCACCCTGGTAGCGGGCTCGATCGTGCTGCCCGAGCCCTATCTGGAAAACGACCGGCTCAAGATCGGCGACGGACCGCTGCGCCAGATCAGCCTGACCTTCGACGGCCGCGGCAAGCCGCTCGGTGCCTTGCAGTACAAGCACGCCTTGAGCCGGTACGAGCGACGCTACAGCGTCGCCCCGATCCCCGAACCGCACCGACTGATCGAAACGCCCGCAGGTTCGCTGGCGGTGCTGCTAGGTTGCGATGCCTACCTGCAGCGACCGCCAGCGGAGGCGAGACTGCTGGCGGTACCGGGCGCCCTGGCGGACCCACAATCTGCCTGCGGCAGCGCACCCGACAACCGGCTCGCCGAACCCTCAGCCATGTCCGTGCATACCCTGGCCGTACCCTGGAACCTGCTCGGCTCCCCGCGCCGCCCGGCCCCACCGGGGCATGGCATTCCGGTACAGATCAAGAACCACTGGCTTGGCAGCGCGCCATGAATGCGCAACGGGTGCGGCTGGGCGATCTTTCGGTCGGCTTCCTGCACAGTCTGGGCGAGGCGCTGCAGCTGTATGGGCAGGATCCGCAACCGCTGCTGCAGGCCTATGGGCTGGATGCAGAGCGCCTCGCCGAGCCTCATGCACGGCTGTCCATCCCGCGCTATATGCGGCTCGGCCATGCGGCGATTCAGCTGGCCGGCGATCCCGCGCTGGGCCTGGAGATGGGACGTCTGCGCAAGCCGAGCCACCTCGGGCTCGCCGGACTGACCGCCGCCCAGGCGCCGACGGTGCGAGACGCGGGGCGGGCTCTGATCCGTTACGAACCCTTGTATGCCTCCAACTATCGCGGCAGCTCGAGCTTCCACGAAGACGCCGCCGGTGCCTGGCTGCGCTTCTATTCCATCAGCCCGTACAACGCCTACAACCGTTTCGTGGTCGACACCGTGCTCGCCAGCTGGATCGCCCAGCTGACACGCCTGTGCGGGCAGCCGCTGGTGCCCGCGGCAATCCATATCGAGTTCGAGGCACCGGAATATGCGGCGCGTTACGAAGCGCTGTTCGGTCGCCCGGTGGCCTTCGGCGCCGAAGCGAACCAGCTGCAGCTGGATCAGCGCGCGCTGGCCCTGCGCAATCCGGAGCACTGTCCCGGCACCTGGAGGCACCTGGTCGAGCTGTGCGAAGGCGAGCTGGAGCGGCGTACCCGCACACGCAGCCTGCGCGAACGCGTCACGCAGATGCTCGGGCCCATGCTCAAGGGGCAGGAGCCAGACCTGCAGCAGATCGCTTCCCGCCTGCAGATGCCCGCCTGGACGTTGCGGCGCAAACTGGCCGAAGAAGGCAGCAGCTACCGCGCAATCATGAACGACACACGTCGCGATCTGGCGATGGCCTATATCCGCGATACCGAATCGGCCTTCGGCGAAATCGCCTGGCTGCTCGGCTTTTCCTCCGCGGAGGCGTTCCAGCGCGCCTTCAAGCGCTGGAGCGGTCAGACGCCCGGTGATTACCGGCGCGCGCAGCGGCGCGGCGGCTGACCAGTCGACCCTTCGGACTAGAGTTCGACGGCGTCCTCGGCACTGTCCGGATGATCATGCTCGGCGGCATGCCATTCCAATAGTTCATCCTGATAGTCGTCCATCGCGAATCTCCCAGCCTGCGGCTACGTCGAGCCAATGTTCATCGATCAGTTATCAAGCTTCGTGCCAGGGAGCCTACAGCCCGCTGGTGAACCTATCGTGACCGGAGAGCACGGGGCGACGCCAACGATCGACTGTCGCCGGCAGCTGGAGCAGGTGTGCAGCTAGGACGGCGAGGACAACCCCGCCGCGTTCATTGCCAGGCGCAGCAGCCAGGCCACGACGCCCAGCGCCAGCACGCTGCCGCTCCAGATCAGTACTAGCCAGCTCATGCGCTGCCAGAGTGGCTTCGGCTCGCCCTCGCCGGCGGGCTTTCGTTCATGCGGGGCCATCAGTGGTACCCATCCTCGGCACTGACCTTGCCGCGGAACACGTAATAGCTCCACGCCGTGTACATCAGGATCAGCGGCAGGATCAGCAGTGCCCCGACCAGCGTGAAGCCTTGGCTCTGCGGCGGTGCGGCCGCCTCCCAGATGGTCACCGATGGCGGGATGATGTTCGGCCAGAGGCTGATACCCAGCCCGCTATAGCCGAGGAAGATCAGCGCCAGGGTGAGCAGGAACGGCGTGTAGTTGGCGTACCGCTGGATCGAGCGCAGCAGGCCGAAGGCACATAGCAGAACCAGCACCGGGACCGGCATGAAGTACAGCAGGTTCGGCATGCTGAACCAGCGCTCGGCAATATCCGGGTGGGTCAGCGGCGTCCACAGGCTGACGATGCCGGTTACTGCCAACACCGCCCAGACCAGAGGAATGCCGATGTCGTGCATGCGCCGCTGCAGCTCGCCGGCGGTGCGCATCATCAACCAGGTGCACCCGAGCAGTGCATAGGCGACGATCAGCGCCAGCCCGCAGAACAGCGAGAACGGCGTCAGCCAGTCGAATGCGCCGCCGGCATAGGCGCGCCCCTCCACCGGCAGGCCGCTGATGAATGCGCCGAGCACCACGCCCTGGAAGAAGGTCGCCGCCAGCGAGCCGCCGATGAAGGCCTTGTCCCATACGTGCTGCCTCTGCTTGCTGGCCTTGAAGCGGAACTCGAATGCCACGCCGCGGAAGATCAGTCCCATCAGCATGAAGATGATCGGCAGGTAGAGCGCCGATAACACCACCGAATAGGCCAGCGGAAAGGCCGCGAACAGCCCTGCCCCGCCCAGCACCAGCCAGGTCTCGTTGCCGTCCCAGATCGGCGCCACGGTGTTCATCATGACGTCCCTATCGGAAGTGTCCTGCACGAACGGGAAGAGGATGCCGACGCCTAGATCGAAGCCGTCCATCACCACGTACATCATGATCCCGAAGATGATGATCACTGCCCAGATAAGTGAAAGATCGATACCCATGGCTCAGTTCCTCTCGCCCAGTTGATCGCCCTGTTCATGGTTGATCGCCTCGTCCGCGGCGGATATCGGACGCATCGGCGTGCGCGCCTCGCCCGGCCCGCCGGCACCTTTCTCGCGTCCTTCGCTGATCACCGGCCCTTTCTTCACCAGCCGCAGGACATACACCATGCCGATGCCGAAAACGGCGAAATAGACCACTACGAACATCGCCAGGGTGAGCCCCAGCTGCCCCGCGCCGTGATTCGAGACCGCGTCGGCGGTGCGCATCAGGCCGTAGATGACCCAGGGCTGACGTCCGATCTCGGTGGTGTACCAGCCGGCGAGAATGGCGATGATCCCGGACGGCCCCATCAGCAGCACCATGCGCAGAAACGCCCGGGAGCTGTACAGCCGATCGCCACGGCGCAGCAGCAGGCTCCAGATGCCGGTGATGATCATCAGCAGCCCGAGCGCGACCATGATGCGGAACGTCCAGAACACGATGGTCGAGTTCGGCCGGTCCTCGGGCGGGAAATCCTTCAGCGCCGGGATCGGCTCGGTCAGGCTGTGATTGAGGATCAGGCTGGCGAGATAGGGAATCTCGATCTTGTAGCGGGTTTCCTCGGCCTCCATGTCCGGCCAGCCGAACAGCAGCAGCGGCGTCGGCCCGCCTTCGGAATTGTCCCAGTGCCCTTCCATCGCTGCGATCTTCGCCGGCTGGTATTCGAGGGTGTTCAGACCATGAAAATCACCGATTACCGTCTGTACCGGAGCGACCAGCAGCGCCATCCACATCGCCATCGAGAGCATCTTGCGGATCGCCGGGTTGTCCTTGCCGCGCAGCAGATGCCAGGCCGCCGAAGCGCCGACGAAGAACGCGGTGGCAAGGAACGCCGCTACCGACATGTGCGCCAGGCGATAGGGGAATGACGGGTTGAAGATGATCGCCAGCCAGTCCACCGGCACCACCACGCCATCGATGATCTCGTGGCCCTGCGGCGTGTGCATCCAGCTGTTGGAAGCGAGGATCCAGAAGGTGGAGATCAGGGTGCCCACGGCCACCATCACCGTGGAGAAGAAGTGCAGCTTGGGCCCGACGCGATTCCAGCCGAACAGCATCACGCCGAGAAAGCCGGCCTCGAGGAAAAAGGCCGTCAGCACCTCATAGGTCAGCAGCGGCCCGGTGACGCTACCGGCGAACTCCGAATAGGCACTCCAGTTGGTGCCGAACTGGTATGCCATGACGATGCCCGAGACCACGCCCATGCCGAAGTTCACCGCGAAGATCTTCAGCCAGAAGTGGTAGAGGTCCCGGTAGACCTCCTGCTTTGTCTTCAGCCACAGCGCCTCGAGTACGGCGAGGTAGCTGGCCAGGCCGATGGTGATGGCCGGGAAGATGATGTGGAAGGTAATGGTGAACGCGAACTGCACACGTGCCAGCTCGAGTGCTTCCAGTCCGAACATTGGGCAACTCCTCGTCTGATGACCTCCCGCCTCGTCTGTGACGGCGAATACGGGGTCCAGCACAAGTGACAGCAGATTGCGCCAAGGGTGCAGCGCAACCGCCGCAGCAAGTCGTCGCAGCCTCTGGATCGGCGGTCGGCCCGATCGAACCTGAGCGGTCTATGCTGCAGCTAGCCGCATCCGACCAGGAGTTTCGCCGGTGCCCATCCGTTCATTCATCCCGCCGTACATTCTCGACCGCATGATCGATCGCGGCTCGCCCTACTTGCGCAGCTGTGCTCGCGAAACGCTGGACCACGTGCAGAGCCTGCAGCCCAACCCGGGACCGCCACGCCCCACGGCGATCGCGGAGCTCGGCGAGCTGCGCACGCCCGGTCATCCACAACGGCGCATCCACGATGCCGAGCAGCGCATGCAGCTGCCCGGCACGCTCCGTCGCCGCGAGGGTCAGAGCGCTTCAGGCGACCCCGCGGTGGACGAGGCCTACGATGCCCTTGGCGCGACCTACACCTTCTTCTGGCAGGTGTTCCAGCGCGACTCCATCGACGATCTGGGCATGCCGCTGATCGGCACCGTGCACTATGGCCAGGGTTATGAAAACGCCTTCTGGAACGGCGAGCAGATGGTGTTCGGCGATGGCGACGGTGAGCTCTTCCAACGCTTCACCCGCTCCCTCGACGTGGTCGCTCACGAGCTGGCCCACGGGCTGATCGAGAGCGAGGTCGCGCTGGTTTACTACAACCAGCCAGGGGCGCTGAATGAGTCGGTTTCCGACGTCTTCGGGGTGCTGACCAAGCAATATGCGCTTGGCCAGACCGCCGCCGAAGCCGACTGGCTGGTCGGTGCCGAACTCCTGACCGACAAGGTCCAGGGCGTGGCGCTGCGCTCCATGGCCAACCCCGGCACCGCCTACGACGACCCGCTGCTCGGCCGCGACCCGCAGCCGGCGCATATGTGCGATTTCATCGAAACCCGCGAAGACAACGGCGGCGTGCACCTCAATTCCGGCATCCCCAACCGCGCATTCCACCTCGCGGCCATAGCGTTGGGCGGCTACGCATGGGAACAGGCCGGGCGCATCTGGTACGCCACCATCTGCGACCCGCAACTTCCGAACGATGCCGATTTCGCGACGTTCGCAGGCGTCACGCTGCAACAGGCAACGCGCCTGTTCGGCCGCGGCTCCAGCGAAGCCGAAGCCGTGCAGCAGGCATGGCTGCAGGTCGGCGTTTCACCGCGCTGAGGAGGCAACATGAAGATGCCGGCCCTGGGCCCTGAAACATCCTTGCGGATCTCGCGCCAGGGCGGTCTCGTTGCCGCGCCGGCGCTCGCCCGCCCCCGGCAGATCGAATTCGCCGACTGCGACCCGGCGCAGCGCCGTGGCCTCTGCTCGGTTGTGGAGCGCTGCCTGCCGATCGCCAGCAAGGACGTCGGTCGTGGCGACCAGCGTTTCTTCAAGGTCGAACTGCACTATCGCCGCGAGGACAGCGATGCCGAGATGATCCTGCAGATCGCCGAGGAGCGCGCGCCACAGGAGCTGCTGCGGCTCTGGCAGGACGGCGCGATCCCCGATCCGCCAGGCTGAGCGAACGGCTAGAAGCGCAGCTCGTCCCCTGCAGCGAGCAGCGCGTCGATTCCCGTCGCCGGCAACGGCCGCGACAGCAGGTAACCCTGGAATTCGTCGCAGCCGTTGTGGCGCAGGAACTCGAATTGCGCGGCGTTCTCTACGCCTTCGGCAACCACGGTCTTGTGCAGGCTCTTGCCCAGCGAGATGGCGGCGCGGGCGATCATCGCCACCTCGTCCTCCTGCTCGAGACCGGTGACCAGCGAACGGTCGATCTTGATGATGTCCAGCGGGAACCGCCGCAGATAGCCGAGCGCCGAGTAACCGGTGCCGAAATCATCCATGGCCAGGCGAAAGCCGCGTGCCTTGAAGTCGGCAAGAATGGATACGGCGCGGCTGCCATCGCCGAGAAACACCGTTTCGGTGATCTCCAGTTCGACGAGCAGCGGCGACAATCCCACCTCGTCGAGCACCGCCATGACCCGCTCGACCACATCGTCGCCGAGAAACAGCAGCGGTGAGAGGTTCACCGCCACCAGCAGCGGTACCTGGCGTCCCGCATTCCAGCGCCGGGCGTCGCTGAATGCGCGGCGCAGCACGGCCAGCGTCAGGGGCATGATCAGGCCGCTTTCCTCGGCCACCGGCACGAAGCGATCGGGGCCGATCACCCCAAGGTCGGCGTGTGTCCAGCGGGCCAGCGCCTCGAAGCCGACGATGCGCCGCTGGGCATCCACCTTCGGCTGGTAATGCACCGCGAACTCGTCGCGCTCCAGTGCGGTGCGCATCGCAGCCTCGAGATTCAGACGCTCATCGGCGATGCGGTTGAGGTCATGGGTGAAGAACTGGAAGTTGTTGCGTCCCCGTTTCTTCGCCGCGTACATGGCGATATCGGCATGCTTGAGCAGGGTTTGCGCATCCTCTCCGTCATCCGGGAACATCGCCACGCCGAGGCTGGCGCCAACCTGGAATTCGCGCCCGGCAAGGGTCACAGGGCGACGAATCTCGTTCAGCACGCGCTCGAGCAAGGAGATCACGGTACTGATGCGGTAATGGTCTCCTAGCACCAGCACGAACTCGTCGCCCCCCACCCGCGCCACGGTGTCGGAGCCGCGCAGGCTGCCGGCCAGGCGCGCCGCGATGCTCTTGAGCAGCTCGTCGCCAGCGACATGGCCGAGGCCGTCATTGATGAACTTGAAGTTGTCCAGGTCGATGAACACCAGCGTCAGGTAGTAGCCCAGGCGTGCCGCCCGCGCCAAGCCCTGCTCGATCCGGTCGTTGAGCAGTATGCGGTTGGGCAGACCGGTCAGCAGGTCGTGGTTGGCCTGCCGCTCCAACTGCTGCTGGTAATGCTTGCGCTCGGAGATGTCCTGCACCGTGCCCTCGTAGCAGATGAACTCGCCATTGGGGCCGCGCACCACGTGGGCGTTCTCGGAAATCCAGATGCGCGTGCAATCGCGCCGGTAGACCTCTGACTCGAAGTTGAGCACCTCGCCATGCTGCTCCATCAGCTGGCAGAACGCCTCGCGCCGCCCCGGCTGGACGTACAGACGACGCTCGATGTCCGCCAGGTCGGCAACCAGTTCGGAGGCGCTGTCGTAGCCATAGATGCGGGCCAGCGCGGGGTTGGCAGCCAGGTAGCGGCCATCGCGGGTCGACTGGAAGATCCCCTCCGAGGCGTTCTCGAAGATGCTGCGATAGCGCAGCTCCGCCTGCTCCAGTGCCTCGAGCACGGCGCGCTGGGCGGTGATGTCTTCGATGAAGCCTTCGACGACGATTTCGCCCTGCTCGTCCGGCACCGCGACGCCGCGCTCGATGACCCATTTGATGAAACCCGCCGCGGTGCGGATCCGGTAATGCACGGTGAAGCGGCCAAGGGCTGCGATGGCTCCATCGATGCTGCGGCGCACCCGCGCGCGATCATCCGGATGGGTGATCTGCTCCCACGATACCTCCGCGTCATCCACCAGCGCCGCGGCGCTGTAGCCGCACAACCCCAGCGAGCCCTGGCTGACGAAAATCATCGTCCACGACGCATCGTTACGGCAGCGATAGGCCATTCCTTCCAGGTTGTTGACCAGGGTATCGAGTACGCGAGAGCGGTCTAGGACCTCGCAGGTGAGCAGGCTGCTGCGGCGGTTGGCGGATTTATCGATCATCGTTTCGGGCTTGAGGTGTTTCGCGTGACCGTACGGTCGGCTGCGAAAAGGCAGAAAGCCATCACCGAGCAAGAAACGCTCCAGCCTGTTTGCGTCAGGCTACCCGCCTGGGCAGGCTGCAAATACGTGCAGTACGCTCCAGAAAGGCGCAGCGATCGTCTCGACGCACCGAAATCAGGCACGAATGCCAAGTCGCAGCGCACCATCTACGCTTAACCGCGCCGGCATAGCGAATCCGGCGCGCCCACCAGCCAGCCGAGGTACCCATGGTCGATCGCAGCCAGTCCGAGAAACGAGCCATTTTCCGCGAGCTTCACCGTTCGGGCTGCTTCGTATTGCCCAACCCCTGGGATGTCGGTAGCGCAGCGGCTCTCGCCAGCCTCGGCTTCAAGGCCCTGGCCACCACCAGCTCAGGTTACGCCTGGTCCTGCGGGCATGCAGATGGACAGATGACGCGTGATGATGTCCTCGCCCACCTGCGCCTGATGGCTCGCTCTACAGACCTGCCGATCAATGCCGACTTCGAGAGCGGCTACGCCGCCACGCCTGATGGCGTCGCCGAGAACGTGAGCATGGCAATCGAGACCGGCGTGGCGGGGATATCCATCGAGGATTCGACGGGCGATTCGCGCGCGCCCCTGCGCGAGATCGCCGAGGCAACGGAACGCATGCAGGCCGCGCGGCAAGCCATCGATGCGGCGGGCGGCGAAATCATCCTGACCGGACGCGCCGAGAACTTTTTCGTCGGCCGTCCCGATCTGGACGACACCATCCGGCGCCTGAAAGCCTACGCCGATGCTGGCGCCGATTGCCTCTATGCACCGGGGCTCAGGACGCGAGAGCAGATCAGTGCGGTGATTGCGGCGGTGGCGCCGAAGCCGGTCAACGTGCTGATCGGCTGGGACACCGATCTCACCGTGCAGGACCTCGCGGACCTCGGCGTCAGGCGCATCAGTGTCGGCGGTGCATTGGCCCGCACGGCGTGGGCAGGCTTCCTGCGCGCCGCTCGCTCCCTTGCCGAGCACGGCCGTTTCGATGGTTTCGCCGACGCGGCCTCCGGTGCAGAGCTCGACGGGATGTTCGATCGCCGAGACAGGCCATAGCACGTGATTGCGCGTCAGCCGTTGCGGACCAGCGTAGCCTGAAGCACGAGCGCGATGGCGCCAGTGATCATGGCTGCGGCGGCGACGATCCATCCGGCGGCCCCCCATCCAAGGGCTGCCGTCATCCCTCCCACCAGCACCGGGCCTGAGAGCTGGCCAAGATTGCTTCCCTGCATGACGACACCGACCACGACAGGCACCAGGGTCGATTCCCGGGCCGCCAGCGGCGCCGATGCCAGCAACGTTGCCGGAATCAGGCCGCCAGCGGCCGAGAAAAGCAGGCACAGCAGGAAGGTCGTCAGTGGCTGGAACAGTCCGAGGAAGATTCCGAGCGCGGCTGCGCCCATGGTCGCGCTGGCAAAGAGGATCAGCGCACCGCGCCCGATCCCTCTCGCCAGCAGCCAGCCGGCGGCGAGGTTGCCGCTGATGTTGACCGCACTGGCCAAGGCGCTGAGCAAGCCGGCATCGCGGTACGTGACGTCCATGCGCTCCATCAGAAGCACCGGCAGAAAAGCGAACAGGGCGAAGAACATCAGGCTGTACAGCGCGAATGTGGACGCCAGCAGGACCGTGGCGCTGGACCATGCCCGCCGAACACCGTCGAACAGTCGCCCTGCCACGCGGTGCCTCGGGTCCCCGGGGACGCAGTAGAAAACCGCCAGCGCAGCGATCAGCGCCAGAGTCGAACTGGACCACCACAGCCATTGCCAGGCCGAGAAAAACGGCCCGGCCGTCATGGCCAGGGCCATCCCGCATGGCATGAAGCAGCTCCAAAGCGCCAGCGCACGATCACGCTCCGCACCGGTCGCGAGGCGCTCCAGTATCGCCGGCCCGGCGACGATCACCAGCAGAAACCCGAGCCCTTCCAACAGCCGGGAAACCAGCAGCGTACCGAATGAAGGCACCAGGGTACCGGCGAAACCGGACAGCGCCATGATCGCGAGGCCGAGCAACAGCGCTGTGCGCCGTCCCATGACGGCAGCCAGCGCACCTGCCGGGGCACCGCCCAGCAAGCCCAGCACAGCGAAAACACTGGTCAGCCAGCCGGCCTGAGCGAGACTCAGCCCCATGTCCGTCTGCAGCATCGGGGTGGCGATGGCGGCCTTGCCCAGATGCAGTGCCGCGACGACGCCGCTGGCCAGCACCAACCAATTGGCAAGCGCCGATCGAGCGCCTCGTAGCGAGCGGCTCATCCGGCGATACCACCGCCAGCACCTGCGAGCGCGGCCGCCACACGTGCGACGTGGCGGCCCTGATAACGGGCGCCCTCCAGTTCGTTCTCACTTGGCTGACGGTCGCCGCCGCTGCCGTCATCGGCAAGCGTGGAGGCACCGTAGGGCGATCCGCCAGTGACGGCGTCCATCCGTAACTGACCCTTGAAGCTGTAGGGCAACCCGACGATCACCATGCCCAGGTGCAGCAACACCGTATGGGTCGCCAGGATCGTGCTCTCCTGTCCCCCGTGCTGACTGCCGGTCGAGGTAAAAACGCTGCCAACCTTGCCCACCAGACGGTCGTCCGCCCACAGGCCGCCGCATTGGTCGAGGAAATTCTTCATCTGTGCAGCCATGTTGCCGAAGCGCGTTGGCGTGCCGATGACGATGGCGTCGTACTCGGGTAGCACGGCAACGGAAGCGGCATCCGCCGGCTGCAACGTCCGGTAGCCCGCCTTGCGTGCGACGTGCTCCGGAACGAGTTCCGGCACCCTTTTAACCTGTGCGAGCGCTCCTGCCTGACGAACCCCATCGGCCACGGCGTGGGCCAACGTCTCGACATGCCCATAAGAGGAGTAATACAGCACCAGTACCTTAGTCATCGCTCGAATCCTCGTTGTCATTGGACCGAGCCAACGATAAGCACTGGCGATGCTCTGCAAGAGTGATTAAATTTCGATCAACACGATCTACGGAGCAGATCACGCTCGATGCAATGACGCTGGATCAGATCCGGACGTTCGTCACGGTTGCCGACAGCGGCAGCTTTCGCTCCGGCGCGGCGCGGCTGTTGCGCGTGCAATCGGCGGTCAGCCATGCGATTGCAAATCTGGAGGCAGAGCTGGAACTGCAGCTGTTCGATCGCAGCGGTTATCGGCCGGTACTGACGCCCGAAGGCGAGGCCCTGCTGGCGCATGCGCGCGACATCCTGCTGCGTGCCGATGCCATGCGGGCGCGCGCCCGTGCGCTGGGCGCCGGGGTGGAGCTGGAACTGGCTCTGGTAGTCGATACCCTGTTCCCGATCGAGTCGGTGGCGCGGGCGGTTGCCGCAGCGAGCGCCGAATTTCCGTCGACCTGCTTTCGCATGGATGTGCAAGCGCTGGGAGGGCCGATCGCCGCGCTGGAGGACAGGCGCTGCGCGCTGGCGATAATCGTCGGTGAGGACTTCCGTAATCCTCGGCTGTCGCTGGAAGCCATCGGCTCGGTACAGCAGGTTGCGGTGGTGTGCGCTACACATCCCCTCGCTGCACGGGAAGAGCGCGAGCGGCTCGGAATCGCCGATCTCGCCAACCATCTGCAGATCGTTCTGACCGACCCTACCCCGCTCTCGGAGGGCCGCTCATTCGGCGTTCTGTCCCCCTTCACCTGCCGGGTCAACACTCAGGATGCCAAGCTGGCGCTGATACGCGAGGGCCTCGGCTGGGGGCGACTGCCGACATGGCAGGTGCAGAACGATCTGGATTCGGGCCGCCTGGTGCGCGTGCCCATTCCCGACCTCGGGCGCAACAGCGAGGTGCAGTCCGAAGCCTACCTGGCGCACCGCCTGGACGAGCCGCTGGGCCCTGTTGCCCAGGCATTCCGTCGCGCACTCCTCGAACACTCACACAGTTAAACCTCAGCCTAATGCCTCGAGCTGTTATACAAAGCGGCCGGTGTTCGAGATCGTCGACCGACCACATCAGCTGTCGCTGGCCATGTTGCGTCAGGGGGCGGCCAGCTTGGAGGTTTGGCCTCGCTTATATAGCGCCGATCACGACCGCACGAATGTCATCGGCCAGCTGCCTCACCCGCGCTTCGCTGGTATCCCAGGAGCACATGAAGCGTGCGCCGCCGACGCCGATGAAGGTGTAGAACAGCCAGCCGCGGTGTTTCAGCGCTTCCAGCGCCGCTGGCGGAAGGCTGACGAAGACACCATTGGCCTGTACCGGAAACATCAGCTCAACCCCCGGCAATTCGCCTATGAGCTCGGCCAGCAGCCGAGCGCAGCGGTTGGCGTGCTCGGCGTACTTGAGCCAAGCCCCGTTTTCCAGCAGGCCAACCCACGGCGCAGAAAGGAATCGCATCTTGGAGGCGAGTTGGCCGGCCTGCTTGCAGCGGTACTCGAAATCGATGGCCAGATCCCGATTGAAGAACAGGATGGCCTCGCCCACCGCCATGCCGTTCTTGGTACCACCGAAACAGAGCACGTCGACCCCGGTTTTCCAGCTCAACTCGGCAGGAGCAAGGCCGAGATGAGCGCAGGCATTGGCAAAGCGGGCACCATCCATGTGCAGATGCAGGCCAAGCTCCTTGCAGGTATCGCTGACCGCGCGCAACTCCTCGGGCTGGTACACAGTACCGACTTCGGTGGCCTGGGTCAGGCTCACCACGCGCGGCTTGGGGTAGTGGATGTCCTTGCGCTTCAGGGCGATTTCACGAATGGCCGCGGGCGTCAGCTTGCCCTGCTCGGACCGGCCGAGCAGCAGCTTGGAACCATTGGAGAAGAACTCGGGGGCGCCGCATTCGTCGGTCTCGACGTGGGCAATGTCGGCGCAGATCACGCTGTGGTAACTCTGGCAGAGCGACGACAGCGCCAGGGAATTCGCAGCCGTGCCATTGAAAGCGAAAAACACCTCGCAGTCGGTATCGAACAGCGCCCGAAAGTGATCGGCCGCGCGCGCTGTCCATTGATCGTCGCCGTACGCCCTGTCATGCCCCTGATTCGCTCTGGCCATGGCCTCCCAGGCTTCTGGGCATACGCCGGAATAGTTGTCGCTGGCAAATTGCTGATTGGCGGTGGTCATCGAGTCCTCGTCGTGTGGCACTGCCGGACTGTTACTGGGCAGCACGTTAGTTTGTAGAGCCCAGCGCCTCCGAGCGCAAACGGGAATTGCCCACCGACCAGCTAGGCTGGCTCGCAGCCCTGGCTTCGCAGGTTAGTCATTCGACCTTCGGTCTGGCCTGCCGTGTAGACCGAAGGCACATCGCGACAAGGACGGCGCAGCGAATGGCTCAAGGATTCTTCAAGCATCCTGCAGAAGTTCGACGTCTGAAGTCATATCCGGCTCCGGAGGCTTGCACCGATTGTTATGATATAACATCATCAGCGTATTCCTTCTCGGAGACTCTGACATGAAACCAGGCATCCACCCCGACTATCGGCCTGTGCTGTTCCATAACACGGCAGCAGACGTTTATTTCCTGATCGGCTCGACGGCCGAGACAACGCGCACCCACCAGCACACCGACGGCAATACCTACCCGTACATCGCCCTTGATGTCTCGAGTGCTTCGCATCCCATCTACACAGGCAAGCAGCGCAAGACCACCACCGAAGGGCGCATTGCCGGCTTCAACAAGCGCTTCGCCGGTTTCGCCACGAAGAAATAAATCTCCCGCGTCACAGCGATCCGACCCGCTCTCTTGAGCGGACGGCACCGCTGTGCCCGTCCGCCCGATCCTTCAAGGAAGACGACCCGATGTCCCGCCGTAACCGCCTGAGCAATGCCTGCCACCGCGCACGCCTGATCCCCGCCTTCGCCCTCCTTCCACTGTCGGCCTTCGCCGACCAGGCGCTGCATCTGGAACCAACCGTCGTGACCGCCACGTCGACCCTCCGGCAGCTTGGCGATGCGCCTGCCAGCGTGTCGGTGATCAGTCGGGAGGAGCTCGCACTGCGACCGGTTCAGGATCTCGAGGATGCGCTGCGCGGTACTGCCGGGCTGCAGTTCACCGGCGTTGGCATGACGCGCCGGGGCGTGAGCATCCGTGGAATGGGAAGCGAACACACCCTGGTACTGATCGATGGACAGCGCATCGGCAACGCAGGCGGCGCCGTGGCGCACGCGGATTTCGATCTGGGCTGGGTGCCGGTCGAAGCCATCGAGCGCATCGAGGTCGTGCGCGGCCCGATGTCCTCGCTGTACGGCTCCGAAGCCCTCGGCGGCGTGGTAAACGTCATCACCCGCCGCAGCACTGATACTTGGCAGGGAGCGGCGCAGCTCAACGGCGGAGTGAGGGAAGATGGCCGAGGAGGTCAGACCCATCAGTTAGGTGTTTATACCGGCGGTCCGCTGGTGCCTGGCGTGATTGGCCTGTCGCTGACAGGAGAGACGCGGCGCCGTCAGGAAACACCCCTGCACCGGGATACGCATCTGTCCGAGATCGAAGGTCGAGACGCCCAAAGCGCAAGCGCAACGCTCAGCTGGACACCGGACGCGGCACAACGCATCGACCTCGGATTTGCAAGCGGCGAGGAAGATCGTTGGCGCAATACCCGCAGCGCAGGCCGTGCACCGGTCGACTACGAATCCCGTGATCGCATCGAGCGTGAGCGGTTGTCGCTTGCGCACAGTGGAGAATGGGCCTGGGGCAAAACCTCCGTGCGCGCCTATCGCAACTCACTGGAGCGCAACAATCGCTACACCAACGGGGTCATCCCAACTTCGCCGCGCCAGGAGCTCACCGACGACGTGATCGATGGCAGCGCGTCCCTCCAGGCCGACACCCACCTGTTCACCCTCGGCGGCGAATGGCGCAAGGAGCAGCTTGAGGACCGAGGTTTTGCCAGCGGTGATGCGCGGATCATCCATCGCGCCCTGTTCCTGCAGGACGAAATCGAATTCGCCCCGTCCTGGTCGCTCGTCGTTGGAAATCGCTTCGATCGGCATGAGGAATACGGTTGGCACAACAGCCCGCGCGCCTACCTCGTGCATCACGTCAGCGATGCGCTGACGCTCAAGGGTGGCGGTGGGCGCGGCTTCAAGGCGCCGTCGCTCAAGCAGCTCTCCCCTGGCTACTCGGCCATCGGCGGCGGCGGGATGTTCACCATCTACGGCAACCCCGATCTGGAACCCGAGATCAACACCACCTACGAGCTCAGCGCGGACTACCAGGGCAGTGGCTGGACGCTCAATGGCGGCGTGTTCCAGAACAATGTTCGCGGGCTCATCCAGACCGTGTGCGTCGCCAGCTGCGGACTCCGCGGCCGTGAGGTCCGCAACTACGACAACGTCGACAAGGCGCGAATCCGCGGCCTGGAGCTTGGTGGCGGTCTGGATCTGCCGGCCGATCTCCGCTGGGAGCTGAACTACACCTACCTCGACGCCATCGATCGTAGCGCCGATCGCCGGCTGGGCGACCGTGCCCGTCACCTGGCCAACACCCGGCTGCAATGGACGCCCACTGCAGACTTCACCGGACAACTGCGCGGCGAGTATGTCGGCAGCCAACTGTCCTACTCCAGCAACACGGCCCATGCAGTTCCCGCCTACAGCCTCTGGCACCTGGAAATCAGCCAGCGCATCAGCGACACCCTGAGCATCCGTGGCGGGATCGAGAACCTGACGGACAGAGATTTCAGCGACGCCGCGGACAACTACGCCTTTACCGAGCCCGGGCGGACCTATCACGTCGGTGTGAGCTTGAGCTTCTGAAATGCGCGGATTGATCCACATCGGGCTCACCATCCTGATGGCGGGCGCGAGCCTGCCTGCCTTCGCCCAGTTGCCGCGCGAGCCCCTCACTGTACGGGTCGTCGCGACCGACTTCGTATTGCAGGGCAAGATCGACAAGCTCAAGGAGCTGGCAGCGGATTCCCATGTCGTGCTGAGCCGTGCCGCCCTGAGCATGCCGGACTTGGAGGCCGATCCCCCCGACCTGCTCATCCTCGACACGCCTCGGCCAGCTGACCTTTCCGCGGTGCAGCGTGCCCTAGGCGAGACACTGTCCGACAGGCGCGCACCCTGGATTCGCGTAGGCGGCGGTCCGCCCGCGTTCGGCAACCTGCCCGAGCCGGTGGCCAGGCGGCTGATCGGCTATTACGCCAATGGCGGCCAGCAGAATCTCAGGCACCTCTTCGCTTATCTGCGCGCCTGGCATGACGGCAAGCCTACCGACTCGATCGCGCCTCCAGCCGAGTTGGCCGAAACCGGCTACTACCACCCTGCAGCACCGAACCCCTTCGAGCGAGTGGAGGATTATCTGGCCTGGGGTGCCGACCGCTGGGCACCGAGCGCGCCGCGTGTGGCCTTCGCTATTCATCGCGGTGCGCTGGTCGACGACCAGCTCCGGCTGATCGACGCACTGGTTGCACGCAGCGAGGCACGTGGCCAGGCGCCCATGGCCTTCTGGATGGACGACAGAGACCCAGAGGCATTGACGAATGCACTGGGGCCCGCCCGCAGCGATGTGCTTGTCAACCTGCAGCACATGCAGAATGGGCCGGCACGGCAGGCGGAGTTTCTGGCGCTGGGCATCCCGGTGCTGACAGCCCTCACCTGGCGCGAAGGTGACCGTGCGCACTGGCGTGCCTCGGCCAGCGGGATCACGCCGAGGACCGCAGCGACCATGCTGACCGTCCCGGAAAGCTGGGGGATGACCGATCCGCTGGTAATCGCCGCCATCGAGAATGGCGAGCCTGCACCGCTTCCCGAACAGCTAGACGCCCTGCTAGACAAGGTCGATCGTCTGGCCCGACTGCGTCATCTTCCCGCTCCCGAAAAGCGTCTGGCGCTGATGTTCTGGAACCATCCCGATGGGGAAAAGAACGTTGCCGCCTCCAACCTCAATGTACCGCGCAGCCTCGCGAAGCTGACGTCTGCGCTGCGGGAAGCGGGTTATGTCGTGCCCGAACGCGGCGAGACCGAGCTGATCGAAACCGCACAACGCCTGCTGGGCGGCTATTACCGCCCGGAGACGCTCGATACTCTGCTCGCCGACAAGCTCGCCATCTCGCTGCCCTTGGACAACTACCTGGGCTGGCTCACGGAGCTGCCGGAGCCAAGCCGGCGGCTCCTGGTCGAACGCTGGGGTGATCCTGCCACACACTGGGCGCTGCGGCAGATCGAAGGACAGCCCCACTTCGTCATACCCGCAATCCGTCTGGGCAGCGTATTGCTGCTGCCGCAACCGCCACGTGCGGGTCGTCCTGGCGAGGCATACCACGACAGCAAGGTGCCGCCCGATCACCTCTATCTCGCCGCCTACCAGGCGTTGAGAGAGGAGTTCGGAGCCGATGCGCTGATCCACTTCGGCACCCATGGGACTCAGGAATGGCTGCCGGGCAAGGATCGGGGGCTCGCCGTCGGCGACTACCCCTTCCTCGCACTCGGTGACCTGCCGGTGTTCTACCCCTATATCCAGGACAACATCGGCGAGGCCATCCAGGCACGCCGGCGGGGTCGTGCCGTGATCATCAGCCATCAGACGCCCCCGTTTGCGCCCGCCGGGCTCTACGACGAGCTGCGCGATCTCCACTCGCTGATCCACGAATACCAGCAGCTCGATGAGGGCGCGGTGCTACAAGCGACTGCCGAGCAGATCCGCCAGAAGGCCGTGGACGCGAAGATGCTGGCGGACCTGGGCTGGGACGATGCCCGCATGCGCGCCGAGCCTCAGAGGTTCATGCAAGCGCTGCATGATCATTTGCACGAGATGGCACAAGCGAACGTGCCCCTGGGGCTGCATACCTTCGGAGATCCCGCGCAGCCCGAACATCGCCTCGCAACGGTGATGCAGCAATTGGGGCAGCCCTTTCTTCGTGCGCTGGGCCTCGCCGAAGACGAGCCAATAGCCGAGGACTTCGCCGGGCTGCAGGCGAGTCTCCCCTACCGCACCCTGCAGCGCTTCTTGCGCGACGGCGAACGCCTCGACACGATTGACGATGGTCGGCTGCGCGAGCAGCTCGAACGAGCGCTAGAGCTGGACGCGCAACTGGCCGAGACGGGTGAGCTCCAAGCGTTGCTCGCAGGACTTGCCGGCGGTTTCGTCGCGCCTGGCCCGGGCGGCGATCCGGTACGCAACCCGGGCGTACCCAGTGGTCGCAACCTCTATGCGTTCGAGGCGGACAAGCTGCCGACTCGGGCAGCTTACGAGGCAGGCGCCGAGGCATTCGAGCAACTGCTCGAAAGCTACCGCCAGGATCATGAAGGCAAGTCGCCAGAAAAGCTCGCCTTCAGCCTGTGGTCGTCCGAGGCGATGCGCCATCTGGGCATCCTCGAAAGCCAGGTTCTACACGCACTGGGCGTACGTCCCGTCTGGGACGCAGGTGGGCGCGTGCAGGCGCTGGAGATAATCCCGGTAGCAGAGCTCGGCCGGCCGCGCATCGACGTCGTGGTACAGGTCACCAGTGTCTACCGCGATCAGTTTGACGGGTTCATGCGCCTGCTGGCGGAGGTGGTTGAACGGCTCTCCCGCCTGGACGAACCAGGTAACGTCCTGGCCAGCAACAGCCGCTCGCTGGCAACCCGCCTGCGCGATCAGGGTTTGGGAGCCGCCGAGGCAGAGCGCCTCTCGCAGCTACGGCTGTTCGGCAACGAGCCAGGTGATTACGGCACCGGCGTCTCGCAGTTGACGCTGGACTCGACGAGCTGGAAAGAGGAATCGGAGCTGGCGCAGCAGTTCCTGTCCCGCCTGCAGTACGCCTACGGCACCGGCAGTTGGGGCGAAAAAGTCGACGGCCAGAATCTCTTCGCCGAACAGCTGAAAGGTGTTCAGGCGGCGGTCATGGCACGCTCCAGCGAGCTCAACGGCGTGCTCGCCACCGATCATCCATTTGAGTTCCTCGGGGGGCTTTCCTTGGCCGTCCGCCATCTTGATGGCACGAGCCCATCGCTCTACATCTCCGATCTGCGCAAGCGGGAACCGCGCACCACAGGGGCGGCAGGTTACCTCGCCAGCGAGCTGCGCAGTCGTTATCTGAACCCGCAATGGATCGCCGCCATGCAGCAGGAAGGATACGCCGGCACGCTGGAAGTCCTGAACGTGGCCAACAACCTGTGGGGCTGGCAGGCGGCCGACCGGAGCATGGTGCGCGCAGACCAATGGCAGGCGCTGCACGACACCTTCGTGAAGGACCAGCGAGCGCTTGGCGTAAATGAGTGGTTCGAGACACACAATCCCACGGCTCAGGCCCAGCTGATCGAGCGCATGGTCGAGGCGATCCGCAAAGGCTACTGGGATGCCCCGGCGCAGACGCGGCGCGAGCTGGCCGAACGCTGGCAAGCCTTGACCACCGAGCGAGGCGCTGACGCCGACGCCGGCGAGCCGGTAACTCGCGAGTTCATCCAGCAACTGGCGTCCGGCTTCGGTCTGGCACCGACACCGGTGCAATCGCCTACCGAGTCGGCCTCATCCGGCGCGCCTGAAGCTGGCGAGACGGTACGCGGACAGGTGATGCAGCCGTTGTCCGAGCCGACCGGCGAACACGATCGCCTGCCGCTGCTGCTGGGCGCCAGCGCCTTGCTTCTTCTGCTGCTGCTCGGTGCAGGGCACCAGCAACGGGCCAATCGCCGTATCACCGTCCTTCCCTAAAACGAACGAAAAGAATCTGATGAACATCCTTGAGTCCAGTCTGTACGAACTTACCCGAGTATTTCTCGCACCCGTTCTGCTGCTCATCCTGGCGGCACTGGCCTATGCGTTTCTTGCGCTGGGCAGTTTTGTCATGGAGGCCTGGCAGCGCCGCGCCGGTCGCTACCGCTCGGCGCTGGCCGCACATCAGCGCGTCCATGGCGGCACCAGTGACGATCTCGAGCTGTGGATCATGCAGCGCCTGGAATGGCTGCGGGTGACATCGCGCAGCGCTCCGATGCTGGGGCTCGTGGCCACCATGATCCCCATGGGTCCTGCCCTGCTGGCGCTGACGGAGAGCGACGCCAAGGGCATCGGTGAAAATCTGGTGATCGCCTTTTCGGCCGTGATCCTGGCGTTGATCGCATCGAGCATCGCATTCTTCGTGCTCACCGTGCGCCGCCGCTGGCTGCTTCAGGAGCTGCGTGCCATCGAGCGCATGGGAGAGCAGAACTGATGCGTTTTCTCGACCATGACGATGAAGACGACCCACTGCTTTCGGTCGTCAACCTCATCGACCTCTTTCTGGTGGTGATCGGGATCCTGCTCATCGTCATCGTGCAGAACCCCCTCAACCCGTTCAGCCAAGACAAGGTCGTGGTCGTCGAGAATCCGGGCGAAGCGAACATGCGCATGCTGATCAAGGACGGAAAGGAACTGAAGCAGTACCAGTCCAGCGGCGAGATCGGCGAGGGGCAAGGCTCCAAGGCCGGCGTCACTTACCAACTGAACGATGGACGCATGATCTACGTGCCGGAAAGCACCAACTAACTTACGCGCCCACGGGCATGGATCAATGGCATGCCGATCAGCGTCACGTCGAGATGACCTCGGCCTTCTCGGCAGGCGCGCAGCGCATTGACCGTCAGCTGCCGCGCATCAGAGCTTGGGCGATGCTCACCATGCCTGCATTGAGCCATGGACGGAATTCCATTGCGTGCCATTGCCACCTCCGCCGCGAAACGACGGCACTCGGTCTCATAGACCCAGTACCCGAAAAACATCGCTCCCTCTATTGACCTCAAGTTCGCTTGAACTTCTAGAGTTCGTTGCGTCTGTCGCTCGCTCATGACGACACCTTCAACTCCGCGCAGAACAGGACCAGAAGCCCATGTGCCTTTTCAATGAGCTCTCGTTGGATGCAGGCAAATCGGTCGGCTACACAGACCACCGCCATACCGACTCCGCTGGCGCTGGGCAGGGCCCAGGACGGCCGGGCACCATGATCGACCAAAGTGAAGCAGACACGCATGGCCCATTGCACAGCTGTTCGTTGCCACAAATGAGTCGGGTGGGACTTCGTCGAGCCGCCTGCAGTGATCTGCTCAAGCTGTTCGAGATCCACCGGGCCGTGTTCCTGCCCCACATCGCCCGGATCTGGGGATGGGACGAGCGCTGGCAACGCGCCAACTTCCTCGAAGAGATGGCCACAGCCAGCACCTGGGTGCCGCAAGTGGACAACGAGCTCACGGGCTACCTGCAGGTACAGGATCAAGCAGAGCGGATCTACCTGCGCAACATTGCGCTGCTGCCTGTGCTTCAAGGCCGCGGGGTCGGTACTCGGCTCTTGGTCCAGCTCCAGGCGAAGGCGACCGCACGTGATATGCCCATCGAGCTCAGCGTCTTCAGGACGAACGTGGCGGCAAGGCGCTTCTACGAGCGCCTCGGGTTCATCACGTCGCAAGGCGGGAAAACCCATATCGACATGACGTGGCACAGCCCCGACCGGGAGCAACGGAGAGCTTGAACCTTGAGCCCCACCGTCACCCGCAATCACAAGGGCCGCGGGACCACTGACCGGGTCGATTCGATGACGGCTGTACATGGATCACGGTTACCCGATGGCAGAAACTTCCTGGCTCATGCCTGCCAGCCGAAAGCACACCGCTGCCAGTCGACAGCACCGGGAGGACCCATGCCGCCAGAGACCCTGCTTGCCTTCATCACCTATGCCTTCGTGACCTCCATCACTCCTGGCCCGAACAACACCATGCTGCTGGCCTCCGGGGTGAACTACGGGTTCGTACGCAGCCTGCCCCATGTCCTAGGGATCAGTATCGGCTTCGGTGTGATGGTGGTGGGAGTGGGCGCGGGGCTGGGGCGCCTTTTCGAGGACTATCCCTCGCTGTACGCCGCGCTGCGCATCGTGGGCGGCGCTTACCTGCTGTACCTGGCCTGGCAGACCGCGACGGCCGCGCCGATGCAGGACGCTTCACCCAATGGCCGGCCGTTCGGGTTCTGGAAAGCAGCAGGCTTTCAATGGGTCAATCCCAAGGCGTGGATCATGGCGATCGGGGCCATAACGGCGTATTTGCCCACTGGGGGCGGCATGCAGGCGGTCGTGTTGCTCGCCCTGCTGTTCGCGCTGGTGAACGCCCCTAGCGTGACGGTCTGGGTTACGTTCGGCACGGCCCTACGCCGTTGGTTGACCGACCTGCGACACCTGCGGGTATTCAACGTATCGATGGCGATAATGCTGGTGCTGTCGCTGTACCCGCTTCTGTTTGGATGATTTGCCGCCATGACACGCATTGCCAGTTTTCCGTAAATAGCCAGACACGGGCTCTCGATCATGGCGATGCCCTGCTCTTCCCCAACCCAAACGTACCTTCGTCTGTCGAATCAGGGAGACCAACGGATGCCTGCACAAGCGTTCAAGAAGGATCCTTTGCTACCGATCGGTGAAATCACCAAACGCAGCGGCGTGGCCGCGTCTGCACTTCGCTATTACGAATCGCTCGGATTGATCAGCTCCTCGCGTCAAGGCAGCAGCCGGCGATTCTTCCCACGCTCGACGCTACGCCGAGTGGCCTTCATCATCTTCGCGCAGAAGATAGGCTATTCGCTCGATGAGATCGGCAAGCAGCTTGCGCGCCTTCCCACCGACAAACTGCCAACCAACGATGATTGGCAGGCGCTTTCTCGCGGCTGGAAGCAGCAGGTCGCGCAGCGCATCAATGAACTGCAACGACTCGACATGGATCTGGACCATTGCATCGGTTGTGGTTGCCTCTCGCTGCAGCATTGCAAGCTGGCCAATCCGAACGACTCGGCCGGCAATGGCGGTACGGGACCGCGGCGGTGGCTATCGGATGAAATGCCGGAACAGGAATGAAGGGCGACGACGTTGCAGCCGCCCCCTACGAAGCGGCATTCGTGTTGACTTCCAAGGGCCAAGCAGTGGGCACAAAAAAAGCTGCCCTTGGCAGCTTTCCTTGTTCCACCTTCAGTCGAAAGGTGGCGATGTATGGCGCAGCGGACGGGACTCGAACCCGCGACCCCCGGCGTGACAGGCCGGTATTCTAACCGACTGAACTACCGCTGCGCGTCGGCCGGACTTTCGTCCGTAATCTCACAAAGGTTGGTGGCTGATGACGGGATCGAACCGCCGACCCCCTGCGTGTGATGCAGGTGCTCTCCCAGCTGAGCTAATCAGCCGATCGCCTTGCGAGGCGCGCAATTTACTCACCCCCCTAAGCTAAGTCAACAACAGCATTGAATTTTTTTTACTGAACCGTGGTCAACAGGAGCTGCCACCTCGCTTTGTAATCTTGGCGGCCCATCATCGAGTCGTCGCACGTGCCGGCAAATTCGCTGCGCCAGTGCCGAAAGTGTTCTAGAAATGCTGTAACGCCTGACAGAGGCAACCTGCGTACAGGGAACCGAACAACAAAAGCGCCACGGAGTATTTCGCTTGCCACTGCCGGGAAAACTTCACAGTTACCGCCGCTACGTCCCTTTGTTTTTCAGCGCCGTGCTTCTCTGCCTGTTCGCCTTCTATCTGGCGACCCAGATCGAGCAATGGGTCCAGTTGACCCGTGCCCCGGCACCTGCCGACCTATATGAAGATCAGGCCGCCAGCCTGGGCAGGCCCGACATGCAGCGACTTGAAATCCTCTTTGGCACCACCGCCGCCTCCGAAACCTATACGCCAACCGCAGCGGCGAGCGGATTCACGCTACGCGGCAGTTTCGTCCATGCCGAGCCGCAGCGCTCCAGCGCCATCGTCCAGGTCGATGGCCAGCCACCGCGGCTGTACTGGCAAGGCGAGGAACTCAGCAGCGGCGTCAGCCTGCATCAGGTGTTCCCTGATCGCGTCGAATTGCTGCGCAACGGTACCGTCGAGGTGCTCCATTTCCCACAGGTGCGCTCGCCAAGCTACATTCCGGACGAGCCGGCCGACGTGTCCTATCAGGATGAGGTCCCCTATGCCGAACCGCAGGACGAGGAGACACAGCAGATGCAGCAACAGATGGACGCCCTGCGCCAGCAGCTGGAAGAAGCCGTGAACCAGCCGGATGCCGCACCCTCCAACGACCAGCCCATGGAAGACGATTGACCGATGTCGAAGCCTTTTTCGCGCCCGTTGCTTGCCCTAATCGCCACCAGCCTGCTGGCCGCCCCCCTGCCCCTGCTGGCCGCCGAACCCGGCATCGAGCCCAGCAATACTCGCCAAGATGGCTGGACGATCAATCTCAAGGACGCCGACATACGCGCCTTCATCGATCAGATCAGCCAGCTCAGCGGCCAGACGTTCATCGTCGATCCGCGCGTGAAGGGCCAGGTCAGCGTGGTGTCGAACGCCACGCTGTCGCTGAGCGAGGTATATCAGCTCTTCCTCTCCGTCATGGCCACCCATGGATTCAGCGTGCTCACCCAGGGTGATGTAGCACGGGTAGTGCCCAATGCCGAAGCCAAGGCCGAGGCCGGCAGCGGCCCGAGCGGTGGCGATCAGCTGGAAACACGGGTTATCCAGGTGCAGCACACCTCAGCTGCGGAACTCATTCCGCTGATCCGTCCCCTGGTGCCGCAGTACGGTCACCTCGCGGCCGTATCTTCGGCAAACGCACTGATCATCAGCGACCGCAGCGCCAACATCGCTCGTATCCAGGATCTGGTGCGCCAGCTCGACCGAGCCGAAAGCAACGATTACGGCGTGCTGAACCTGCAGCACGGCTGGGCGGTGGACATAGCCGAGGTCCTGCGCAACTCACTGGTACGCGGCGAAGCGAAGTCCACTGCCGGCGTGCAGATCATCGCCGACTCACGCACCAACCGCCTGATCTTCATCGGCCCCAGCGAGGCGCGCAGCAAGCTCGCGGCGCTCGCGCAGACCCTCGACACGCCCACCACACGCTCGGCCAACACGCGCGTCATCCGGCTGCGCCACAACGACGCCAAGTCCCTGGCCGAGACCCTAGGCGACATATCGGAAGGTCTGAAGAGCCCCGAAGGCGGCGAAGCCACCACCAGCCGCCCACAGAACATCCTCATCCGTGCCGATGAGAGCCTGAACGCACTGGTACTGCTCGCCGACCCGGAGCTGATCGGCACCATGGAAAGCATCGTCCGACAGCTGGACATTCCACGCGCCCAGGTCATGGTCGAGGCGGCAATCGTCGAGGTGTCCGGTGACATTACCGATGCCCTGGGCGTGCAGTGGGCCATCGATGCGCGCGGCAGCACGGGTGGCGCGGGCGGGGTCAATTTCGGCAACACCGGCATTTCCGTCGGCAGCGTGCTCAATGCGATCAACGAAAATGAAATTCCCAACAACCTGCCCGACGGCGCCATCATCGGCGTCGGCACGCGCAGCTTCGGCGCGCTGATCACTGCACTGTCGTCCAACAGCAAGAGCAACCTGCTCTCGACGCCGAGCCTGCTGACCCTGGACAACCAGGAAGCGGAAATCCTTGTCGGCCAGAACGTCCCGTTCCAGACCGGCTCGTACACCACCGACGCGGCGGGCGCTAACAACCCCTTCACCACCATCGAGCGCCAGGATATCGGCGTCACGCTGAAGGTCACGCCACACATCAACGAAGGCGCGACCCTGCGCCTGCAGATCGAGCAGGAGATTTCCTCCATCGCTCCCAGCGCCAGCCTGACCGCCCAGGCAGTCGATCTGGTGACCAACAAGCGCTCGATCAAGAGCACCATCCTCGCCGAGGATGGCCAGGTTATCGTCCTTGGGGGCCTGATCCAGGACGACGTGACGCGGACCAACGCCAAGGTACCGCTGCTCGGCGATATCCCCCTGCTCGGCGCGCTATTCCGCTCCACACAGGAGACTCACGTCAAACGCAACCTGATGGTCTTCCTGCGGCCGACGGTGATACGCGATCGCGCCGGGCTCGCCGCGCTGTCCGGGAAGAAGTACAGCGATATCCGGGTGATCGAGACCGATTCGGCCAGTCCGACCATCCTTCCGGCCAATCCTACGCAGCTGTTCGATGGCCGTGGCGAGCCCGCACCGGCCATCGATCTACGTCAGTAACCGACGGCACCTGGCGGCGTTGCGTATTCAGCGGGGGATGAGGCAACCAACCCCACAGCGGCAGTCGAACGGTGCCGCTATGGGATGGTGCGGTGGCTCAGAGTGCGGCCAACCCGCGGGCCAGGTCGGCCTTGAGATCGTCCACGTCTTCCAGACCCACCGCAACGCGTATCAGGCTGTCGCTGATGCCCGCGGTCGCGCGATCCTCGGCCGACAGCCGACCATGGGTGGTCGAGCCGGGATGGGTGATGGTGGTCTTGCTGTCGCCCAGGTTGGCAGTGATCGAGATCAGCCGGGTGGCATCGACGAAACGCCAGGCGCCCTCCTTCCCTCCGACCACCTCGAAACTCAGCACCGCGCCGAAGCCCTTCTGCTGCCGCTTGGCCAGCTCGTGCTGCGGATGGCTCGGCAGGCCAGCGTAGAACACCCGCTCGACGCCCGGCTGCTGTTCCAGCCATTCGGCCAGTATCTGAGCGCTGGCACAATGAGCTTGCATGCGCAGGCGCAGGGTTTCCAGCCCCTTGAGAAACACCCAGGCATTGAACGGGCTGAGCGTCGGCCCGGCGGTACGCAGGAAGCCGACGATTTCCTTCATCTGCTCGCTGCGCCCGGCAACCACACCGCCAAGGCAGCGGCCCTGGCCGTCGATGTACTTGGTCGCCGAGTGGATGACGATATCGGCCCCCAGTTTCAGCGGCTGCTGCAGCACTGGCGTGCAGAAACAGTTGTCCACCGCCAGCATGGCGCCCTTGCCGTGGCAGAGGCGCGCCAGCGCGGCGATGTCCACCAGCTCAGCCAGCGGATTGGACGGCGATTCGACGAATACCAGCTTGGTGTTTTCCTTGAACGCCGATTCCCATGCGGCGAAGTCGGTGAGCGGGACGTAATCGACCTGCACCCCGAAGCGCTTGAAGTACTTCTCGAACAGCGAGACGGTGGCCCCGAACACGCTGCGCGATACCAGCACATGGTCGCCCGCCGAACACAGGCTCATCACCGTGGCGAGGATCGCCGCCATTCCTGAGGCGGTGGCGACCGCCTGCTCGGCACCTTCCAGCGCAGCGATGCGCTCTTCGAAGACCCGCACTGTCGGGTTGGTATAGCGCGAATAGACATTGCCCGGTACATCGCCGGCAAAACGTGCGGCCGCATCGGCGGCACTACGGAACACGTAGCTGGACGTGAAGAACAGCGGCTCGCCATGCTCGGCTTCCGGCGTACGGCGCTGACCGGCGCGCACGGCCAGGGTGTCGAGCCCGACCCCGTCGAGCTCGCTATCCAGCCGTCCGGCTTCCCATTCGATGGTCATAGTCTTACCTCAGCCGGCAGCGCTTGGCGTGCCGGCATGAATCAGTTGTTGTACAGATCGATGATCGCGCTGACGGCATTGGTCTTGGCCTTGCTCAGGTCATTGCGCGCCTGTTCGATCTTGTGCAGATAGGCCTCGTCGATGTCGCCGGTGATGTAGTTACCGTCGAACACCGCGCAATCGAAGTTCTCGATCTTCACCTTGCCGCCACCCACCGCATCGATCAGATCCTCGAGATCCTGATAGACCAGCCAGTCGGCCCCGATCAGCTCGGCCACCTCCTCGGTGGTGCGGTTGTGGGCGATCAGTTCGTGGGCGCTGGGCATGTCGATGCCATAGACGTTGGGATAACGCACCGCCGGCGCCGCCGAACAGAAGTAGACGTTCTTCGCGCCGGCTTCGCGAGCCATCTGGATGATCTGCTTGCAGGTGGTGCCGCGCACGATGGAATCATCCACCAGCATGACGTTCTTGCCGCGAAACTCCAGATCGATGGCATTGAGCTTCTGGCGCACCGACTTCTTGCGCGCCGCCTGTCCGGGCATGATGAAGGTGCGGCCGATGTAGCGATTCTTGACGAAGCCTTCGCGGAACTTCACACCGAGCCGATTGGCCAGCTCCAGCGCCGCGGTGCGGCTGGTATCCGGAATCGGGATGACCACGTCGATGCCGTGGTCCGGGCGCTCGCGCAGAATCTTGTCGGCCAGCTTCTCGCCCATGCGCAGACGAGCCTTGTACACCGAAACCCCGTCCATCAGGGAGTCGGAACGCGCCAGGTAGACGTACTCGAAGATGCAGGGCGCAAGCTTCGGTGCATCGGCGCACTGACGGGTGAACAGCTTGCCGTCGGTTGTGATGTACACCGCCTCGCCAGGCGCCAGGTCGCGAATCAGGGTGAAGCCGAGCACATCGAGCGACACGCTTTCCGAAGCGATCATGTACTCGACGCCTTCGTCGGTGTGGCGCTGGCCGAAAACGATCGGGCGAATTGCATTCGGGTCGCGGAACCCGACGATGCCATAACCGGTCACCATCGCCACCACGGCGTAGCCACCGCGGCAACGCTCGTGGACCTTGCTGACGGCGGCGAAGACGTCCTCTTCGGTCGGCTGCAGCTTGCCGCGCACGGCCAGTTCGTGGGCGAACACGTTGAGCAGCACCTCCGAGTCGGAGCTGGTGTTCACGTGGCGCAGGTCCGACTCGTAGATTTCCTTGGTCAGCTGGTCGACGTTGGTCAGGTTGCCGTTATGCGCAAGCGTGATGCCGTACGGCGAGTTCACATAGAACGGCTGCGCTTCGGCCGAGCTCGAACTACCAGCCGTGGGATAGCGGATATGACCGATGCCCATGTTGCCGACCAGGCGCTGCATGTGGCGTTGCTGGAACACATCGCGCACCAGGCCGTTGTCCTTGCGCAGAAACAGCCGCCCATCGTGGCTGGTCACGATACCGGCTGCGTCCTGGCCGCGGTGCTGCAGTACGGTAAGCGCGTCATACAGCGCCTGATTGACGTTCGACTTACCGACGATGCCGACAATGCCACACATGCAAGGAACCTCTCAGTTATTACAGGCAGACCGGATACCGCGGCAGGCCGAGCATCCGTAAACGAAAGACCTCAACCCGGCGGGTTGAGCGACCCAGCGAACCATTGCCCGCTGAATCCGAGAATCAGGTTCTTCGACCAATCGGCGATCAGGAGAAAGTGTGGCAACAATGCCGATTCGCGCCACCACAGGTCCTGCTCCACCGGTCCGAGGCTCAGCAAGCCGGCGAGCACCACGATCAAGAGGCCACCTCGTGCGGCACCGAATACCATGCCGAGGAACCGATCGGTCCCCGACAGACCGGTCACCCTGATCAGCTCGCCGATCAGAAAATTCACCAGCGCTCCGACCAGCAGGGTCGCCACGAACAACAGCGCGCAGGCCGCGATCACCTGGGCCGACGGTGTGCTGATGTACTCAGCGAGGTGGTGGGACAACGCACCACCAAACATCCAGGCAACCACGCCAGCGATGATCCAGGTCAGCAGCGAAAGCGCCTCCTTGACGAAGCCGCGCTTCAGGCTGATCAGGCTGGAAACGGCAATGACGGCGATGATGGCCCAATCGACCCAGGTGAATGCCACGATGTTTTCTGCAAGGAGGAAAAGGCGGCGCATTTTAGCAGAGCGCAAGCGCCAGGGGTACGCGCCAGTGACCCGGCGATGAGAGGACAACTGCGACCGGCCATCCGCTGCCTGACCAGCCGAGCGAGTCAGCTTCCTTCAGGTTTGAAGCGCACCACGAAACCGTCCAGCTTCTGCTGGCGCTGCAACACATCACGAAGCCTGTTCGCTTCGCTGCGCTCCACGAGCGGCCCGACAAACACACGATTCATGCCGTCCGCCGTGCGAATGTAGGCGTTGTAGCCCTGGGAGCGCAACGCCTGCTGCAGACTCTCCGCGCTTGCCCGATTCGACAGGCTGGCCAGCTGAATCGACCAGCTGACAGGCAGGTTATTGTTGTCGAGCCGCGGCTCCGCAACCGGTGGCTCGGTCTTCGCCGGTGCTGGCTGCTCGGGCGTCGCTGGCGCGGAGGCTGTCGGCGCGGCAGGCGCGATGGGCTCGATGGGTGCTGGAGCCGATGCGACGGCAGGCGGCGCGGCGTCCGGCTCGGCGCCTTCCTCGATGATCTCGAAACCTTCGGGTACGGACTGCGGTTCCGGAACGTCGACCGGCTCCATTTCGATCTCCGCCACCACTGGTGCAGCTGGAATGCTGGGCGCATCAACGGTGACATGCCGCAGGTCGTCCTGCCGATTGAACAGCATCGGCACGAATATGACCGCGATCGCTATAAGCACCAGCGCGCCGACCATGCGTTGCAGCAATCCTTTATCCAGCAGTGCCATGTCCACCATCCCCTACCTGTTGTTCCAGCCACTCGAGTGCCGCGGCCACGCAGTAGAACGAACCGAAAACCAGTATCTCGTCGACCGATTCCGCCCTGGCGCACTGAGCATCGAGTGCTTGCTCGATAGTTGCATACTCGCTGACCGATGCACCGCGCTCAAGCAGCGCTTGAGCCAACTGTGTAGCCGATTGCGTCCGCGGCGTAGGCAACGGGGCCACCGCCCAATCCGAAATCGATGGCACGAGGGCATCGAGCACGCCCGACAGGTCTTTGTCTGCCAGCAACCCAAAGACCGCCAGTCTTGTCCCAGCGACCGGCCGTTGTTCGAGACGTTGCGCGAGAAAGGCTGCGGCATGCGGGTTATGGCCAACGTCCAGCAACAGCGCAATCCGCCGACCATTCCAGACGACCTGTCGGCTATCGAGACGCCCCACGACCCGTGTCTGCAGAAGCGCGCGGGCCAGCCTTGCCGGGTCCCACGGCAGCCCGAGCATTGCGTAGGCCTGCAACGCTAGCGCCGCGTTCTCCATTGGCAAGGTGAGCAGCGGCAAGCCGTGTAGTTCCAGCGGCGCTCCAGCGGCGTCGACGCCCCGCCAATGCCAATCCCCTGCCCCCATCGCCAGATCGAAATCTCGCCCACGCAGCAGCAGGGGTGCACTCAGTGAATTGGCGTGGTCCAGCAATGGCTGTGGCGGATCCAGGTCACCACAGAGCGCGGGCTTGCCCTCGCGGAGGATACCGGCCTTCTCGTACGCGACGCTCTCGCGGCTATTGCCCAGCCAGTCGGCATGATCCAGGCCGATGTTGGTGATCACCGCCAGATCGGCATCGACGATATTGACGGCATCCAGCCGCCCGCCGAGCCCGACCTCCAACACTACGGCATCCAGCCCGGCACGCTCGAACAGCCAGAACGCCGCCAGCGTGCCCATTTCGAAATAGGTAAGGGAAATCTCGCCACGAGCCGCTTCGACCACGGCAAACGCTTCGCAAAGCTCTGCGTCGCTCGCTTCACGACCACTCAGCAGGACACGCTCGTTGTAGCGCAACAGGTGGGGGGAGCTGTAGCTGCCAATTTTCAGCCCCTGAGCATTCAGCAACGAGGCGATGAAGGCACAGGTGGAGCCCTTGCCGTTGGTGCCAGTGACCGTGACCACCAGAGGGACCGGCCGTGTCATGGCCATCCTGGCCGCCACCGCGCGAACCCTATCGAGGCCCATGTCGATGGCGGTCGGGTGCAACTGTTCCAGGTAGGCGAGCCAGTCGGCCAGGCTCCGGCTGGTCATGCCTTGGCCGTTACCTGAGATGTCTCTACCGGCGTCGGCAGTTTCTGCATCTGGGCCAAGAGGCGAGCGAGGCGGCTACGCAGCTCGGCACGGGGAATGATCAGATCGATCGCACCGTGTTCAAGCAGAAACTCGCTGCGCTGGAAGCCTTCCGGCAGTTTCTCGCGCACAGTCTGCTCGATTACCCGCGGACCCGCGAAGCCGATCAGGGCCTTAGGCTCCGCCACGATCACGTCACCAAGCATCGCCAGGCTGGCGGAAACGCCGCCGTAGACCGGATCGGTCAGCACAGAAATGAACGGCAAGCCTTCCTCGCGCATGCGTGCCAGGACCGCGGAGGTCTTGGCCATCTGCATCAGCGAGATCAGCGCCTCCTGCATGCGTGCGCCGCCCGAGGCGGAGAAGCACACCAGCGGGCAGCGCTTTTCCAGAGCGACGTTAGCGGCACGCACGAAGCGCTCGCCCACGATTGCACCCATGGAGCCGCCCATAAAGGAAAACTCGAACGCACAAGCCACTACCGGAACGTTGAGGACCTTGCCGCTCATGGCGATCAGGGCGTCCTTCTCCCCCGTCTGCTTCTGCGCTGCAGACAGACGATCCTTATACTTCTTGCTGTCGCGGAACTTCAGACGGTCGACCGGCTCAAGCTCCGCAGCGATCTCTTCGCGGCCGTCGGCATCGAGGAAGATGTCGAGTCGGGTACGCGCATCGATGCGCATGTGATGCTGGCACTTGGGGCATACATCGAGGGTCTTCTCCAGCTCGGGGCGGTACAGTACCGCCTCGCAGGAGGGGCATTTGTGCCAGAGGCCTTCGGGTACCGAACTCTTCTGCGTCTCCGAGCGCATGATCGAAGGGATCAGTTTGTCTACCAGCCAGTTGCTCATGCTCTTGTTCTCCAAAGCTTCAGTCCCGAGCGCACACGCGCTGCAGGCAGATTGATCGTTTTGCGATCGGAGGCTTGCTGCTCTCCTGATCGCTCATCGGACGCGCCTGGAGGCGCAGCCGCAAAAACCTGATTACCGCCCGGGGGGAGATGAATCAGCGAAACGGTGCCGGTCCACCGGCGACTCGTTACTGGACGGCCCCGGCTGGTCAGGCGTCACATGACCGAGCGCACACGCCTGACAAAGGTTTCAACCTTGACGGCATCCTTGATGCCCTTGCTCGCCTCCACCCCACCGCTGACATCCACCGCGTACGGTCGAACCTGGGCAATGGCCTGTTCGACGTTATCCGCCGTCAACCCTCCTGCCAGAATCAGCGGCTTGGACAAGTTCGGCGGAATCAACGACCAATCGAAGCACTCTCCTGTGCCTCCAGGAACGCCGCCGACAAAGGTATCGAGGAGAATGCCACTGGCGTTGGCATAGAGCGCCACCTGCGCGGCTATATCCTCTCCGCCGCCTACTCTCAACGCCTTGTACCACGGCCGGTGGAACCCTTCGCATTGTGCCGGCGACTCATCGCCATGGAACTGCAGCATATCCAGCGGAACGGCGTCGAGAATCTCGTTGATTTCACAGCGACTGGCGTTCACGAACAGACCTACCGTCGTGACGAATGGGGGCAACGCGGCAACGATCTCGCGCGCCCGCTGCAGGCTGACCGCACGCGGGCTTTTGCCATAGAAAACCAGCCCGATGGCGTCGGCGCCGGCCTTGGCTGCGATCAGCGCATCTTCAACCCGGGTTATGCCGCAAATCTTGCTGCGAACGACTGGCAAAGGAGCTTACCTATCTACAGGGAAACCGGATGGTAACAAAAGGCCTGCCAGCTGCAAGCGAATGCTGCGGAGCCCTCTCCCATCAGCGCCGCACATCTGGCAAGCCGGAAAGAAAATGCGGACCGAGGTAGCGTTCAGGTAGTTCGAACTCTGCCGGATAATCGACCTCGACCAAATAAAGGCCATAGGGATGAGCAGTTACGCCGCCTGTGCGTCGAACTCGCGACTCCAGCACTTGCGCAGCCCACTCCACCGGCCTTTCGCCTGCTCCGATGGTCATCAGCACACCGGCAAAATTACGCACCATGTGATGAAGGAATGCGTTCGCGCGTACGTCGATCACGATGAGCCGTCCGAACTGGAGCAACTCGAGATGATGAATGGTCTTGATCGGCGACTTGGCCTGACACTGTCGAGCACGAAACGCACTGAAATCGTGCGTGCCAACCAACGCTGCCGCGGCGGCACGCATCCGCTCGATATCCAGCGGGCGATGGTTCCAGGTGACCTCTTCCGCCATATGCGCCGGCCGAATCTGATCGTTATAGATCACATAGCGGTAACGACGAGCCATTGCACTGAAACGCGCATCAAAATGCGGGGGCATCTTCTTGGCCCAGGTCACGCTGATATCGGGCGGCAGGTTCATGTTCGCCCCCATTACCCAGGCGTGCATGCTCCGTTCTACCGGGGTGTCGAAATGCACCACCTGGCCGCTGGCATGCACCAGCGCATCGGTTCTGCCGGCGCAACTGAGCGTAACGGGATGCCCGCCGGCGACTCTGGTCAAGGCATTCTCCAGCGACTCCTGAATGGAAGGCACACCGGCGCGCTGGCGTTGGAACCCGCGATAACGGGATCCTTTGTACTCGACACCGAGAGCTATTCTGGAAACGCCGACGGCAGCCATTTCGGCTGCCGTTTCGGGTACTGCTTGGTTCATGATCAGGCTAGTTTGGCGAGCATCTCGCGCGCCTCTTGCTGTTGCACGTCGCTGCCCTCGGAAATCACTTCGTCCAGAATATCGCGAGCACCTTCGGCATCCCCCATGTCGATGTAAGCGCGGGCAAGATCCAGCTTGGTGGTGGTCTCATCGGTATCGGAGAAGAAGTCGAAGTCATCGTCCGCACCGCCTGCAGCGCTCGTCGCAGCCGGCACTGGGGTTGGTTCGCTCAGATCATTGGACAGATCATCCAGCTCAGCTTCGACCACATTCAACTGCTCGGCAAAACTCTGGGGTTGCGCTTCCACCTCAGGCTCGTCCAGGGAGATATCGAAATCTTCTGGCAGCTGCTCAGGCGTGTTCGTGTTGACCGGCTCGGCCAGTTCGAAATCGAGATCGTCACCGTCGAAAGCCGTGGGTGCTTCGGTCGGCTCGTCGTCGAGAGTCAGCGAAAACCCGCTATCGGCCGGCGTGCTTTTCTCAGCCTCGAGATCGAAGGAGAAGTCGGAGATATTCTCCTGCGAAGTTTCCTGCAGGCTTTCGCCCTGATCGAGTTCGAAAGAGAAGTCACTTGTAGCTGGCGACTCGTTCCGCTCGACAGGAGTCTCATCCAGCATCAGGTCATCGAAGTTCAGCGAGTCGTCAGCCGGTACCGCCGTAGGACGCTCGTTATTCAGATCGATATCCAGATCATCCAGGCTGAGATCGAAGGCATCATCCAGATCCTGCCCTGCAGCCGGCGCAACAGGCTCGTCAAGCTGCAGGTCATCAAGACTGAGGCTATCCACATTCTTATGAGCAGCCGCAGCCGCAACTGCCGAACCTGCCAGCGCAGCGGCCATGGCCGGGTACTTCTGCTTGAGCAGCTCGACTTCGCCGGCAGCCCCGCCGATTTCGCGCAGTTCGCTTTCTTCACGAGCGAAACCATCGCGATTGCCGAGCTCTGCGTAGACCTCCATGAGTTTCAGGCGCAGGTCGCGTCGGTGCGGCTCGTCATTGAGTGCGTTCTGCAAGAGTTCGGCAGCCTGATTGAAGCGGCCATATGCGATATAGATGTCAGCCTCGGCCAAGGCATCCCCAGTGCTAGACGTCAGCTCGTCCGACGCAGTGCTGGCGGAGCCGGAAAAGGGGGCGGGCTCTGGATGCTCCTGTCCGATATCGACGAAAGCAGGCGTTCCGACGCGCAGGTCTTCGACAGCCTCTTCAGCCAGCAGGCTTTCCTGCAGTTCGGCTTCCTTCATCGCGTTACGACGTGACAAGGCCATGAGCCCCAACAGCAGCAGCAACAGTGCGCTACCGCCGACCACGCCGAGCAGCAGGGTGTTCGAAAGCAGGTCGTCGATCAGCCCGCGAGGCTCAGGCTCTACCGCGGGGGCGACCGGTCTGGCCGGCGCGGCGGGCTTGGCGGCCGGCTGCGCCGCCGCAGGACGCTCAGCGGGGGCAGGCGCGGCGACTGGCGCAGAGTCTTGCTGACCTGTGCCCGAGCCAGCCGACGGCTCATCAGGTGCGGCGCTTTCGTTGGCGGCACCGCCTTCAGACGGCGCGCCAGCAGACGGCTCAGCCTGACCGGCATTCTCGGCACCGGACGCCTCCGGAACCTGCCCTTCCGCACCGAGCTGCGCCTGCAGTTTGGCCAGCTGATCATCTTTGAGCTGCATGAGCCGCTGCAGTTTTTCCAGCTGTCCTTGCAGATCATTCAACCGATCTTTCAGCTCGTCATTCTCACGCCGGCTGGAATCGAGGCTTTCCTGAGTTACCGCAAGCTTGTCACGAAGAGCCTTACCACCATCGGCAGAGCCGGTTTCGGATCCTGCCGTCGACTTCCCGGCATTAGCAGCCACAAGACGGAGGTTGTCTCCGGAGTCGCTACGGGAGGGCGCAGCACCGGCCTCGGTGCGACGGGTCGCATCCAGTTGACGAGCACCTGCTACAGCGCCTCCTCGGCTCTGACGCCAGGCAGCGTTCTGCTCGGCGACCTGGGTGATCGCTTCAGCTTGCGAACGGCGGGATATCTGCTCTGCATCAGGCAGACGAAGCACTTGCCCGCTCTTCATTCGATTGATATTGCCGCCGATGAAGGCATCGGGGTTCAGATCCTGGATCGCCAGCATGGTCTGATGGACCGTGCCGTTACGACGATTACGCTCCGCGATATCCCACAGCGTATCGCGAGCCGATACCTTGTATTCGCTACCGGACTGCGCTGGCGCTGCCACGGAAACGCCAGTAGCGGGCGCCGCAGGTGCGGCTGCCGGACGAGGCGGTGCGGTGCGAACGGGCTCGACGGCGCGAGCAGGGGCAGAAATAGGCAACTGCGGCGCAGCAGCGGCAGCAGTTTCAGGCGAATAAAGCGGAGGGTCCAGCAGCAGCGTGTACTCGCGCAGCAGGCGACCGTTAGGCCAGAGGACCTCTACGAGAAAATTGAGATATGGCTCGCGTACCGGCTTGCTCGACGAAACCTGGATGACACTTTTTCCGTTTGGACGCAGTACGGGCGTGAACTTCAGGTCGGTCAGAAAGTACTGGCGATCAATACCGGCACGATTGAATTCCTCAAGCGAGGCGAGAACCGGAATCACCTCTCCCGGTGCCAGGTTTTTGGCATCGAGCAGCTCGATTTCGGCGATCAGCGGTTGATTCAAAGACGACTGAAGCGTGACCTCTCCCAACCCAAGCGCATGGGCCATTTCTGTAGTCAGCGCGGTAGCAGCCGCGATTGCCAGCACCAGATTGCGAACCCGAACCATTATTTAATCCCTTGTTTATCTTTTTCTCGAACTACGAGAGGGTCTTATTTCACTGCCCGCGCCACCTTACGGTGGCTCCCCTTCAGCGATAAGCCGTTCAGCGCATCGGCTAGAAATATTCTTTGAATTTCCAGTAAGTATCTTTTACAGATAGTCTTTTATCAACAACTCACCGGACTGCACAGCATTCAGTGCCGCGCCTTTTCGCACGTTATCAGACACAATCCACAAATTGACTTCACGCGGGTCGCTGGTGCCTTGGCGGACGCGGCCTACATGAATGACGTCCTGCCCCACAGCATCCTCGACCGCGGTCGGATAGTCACCAGCCTCGACCAGTTCGATGCCGGGCGCCGCGTCCAGTGCTGCCGTCAACGATTGCATGTCGGCTTCGGCGCCACCCAGCAGAGAAACCACCAGACTCTCGCCAAAGAAAACCGGCACCTGGATGAAGGTTGCGGCAACCTGCAATTTCGGAAGGCCCAGCAGCTGCCGAAGCTCTGCTGCCACACGTCGCTCCTGATCGGCATGCCCGGCGCCGTCAAGCTCCTCGACCTGGGCGAGCATATTGAAAGCCATTTGCCGACCAAATACTCGCGGTTCGAGCGGCCTCGCGTTCAGCAGCTCGCTGGTCTGCCGCGCAAGCTCCTTGACACCCGCACTACCGCGACTGGAGACCGGCAGGCAAGCCGTAACCGTAACTCGCTGCAGATCCAACTGCTGCTGGATAGGTGCCAACGCAATCGCGAGCGCGACCGACTCCGGCAGCGGGCTGCTGAAGCAGCGGCAATCGGAGATCGCCTCGACTCGGCCACCATTGACCTCCGGCACCAGACAAGGCTGCTGCTCGACCGCGACCGTAGCGGACAGATCGATGACTCTGCATCCAGCGGCCTTCGCGCTGACTCGGCATCGAGCGCCCATATCGCTCGCTCCGACGAGAAACACCAATTGCACGCGAGTGAAATCGAACCGATCCGCATCGCCAGTGCGCAGGTTACGTCCCTTGAACGGCACGCTGTGGCCGATACCCTCGCCGCTATCCAGCAAGTGCAGCTCGGAAAGTGGAAATCCAGGCTCTTCGAGCACTTCGACCAGGGCCTCACCTACCAGGCTGACCGCTCCTACAACCGCAACTCCGACAAGCGAGGGCATCATCTTCTCCATGCATCAGGACGGGCACTGTAGCGAAATGGCTGATCGCTGCAAGCAGCGCCGCCGAGCGGCGCGCTGCGCAGACGAAAACGCCGCGACGAATCGCGGCGTTTCGGCACTTCAAGCAATGCTCATCAACGTTCCAGCAGGATACGCAACATGCGGCGCAAAGGCTCGGCGGCACCCCACAGAAGCTGATCGCCGACGGTGAACGCGCCCAGATAATGCGAGCCCATGTTCAGCTTGCGCAGGCGCCCGACCGGAACGCTCAGCGTGCCGGTCACTGCCGCCGGGCTCAGCTCCTGCATGCTGGCGTCGCGATGATTGGGCACCAGCTTGACCCAGGGGTTGTGCTGGCTGATCAGCCCCTCGATGTCGGAGATCGGCACATCCTTGTTCAGCTTGATGGTCAGCGCCTGACTGTGGCAACGCATGGCCCCGACACGTACGCAGATACCATCGACCGGAATCGGGTTCTTGAAGCGACCGAGGATCTTGTTGGTTTCGGCCTGTGCCTTCCACTCCTCGCGGCTCTGCCCGTTCGGCAGCTCCTTGTCGATGTAGGGGATCAGGCTGCCGGCCAGCGGCACGCCGAAATTGTCGACCGGGAAAGCCTCGCTACGCTGGGTTTCGGCCACCTTGCGGTCGATGTCGAGAATGGCGCTGGCGGGATTGAGCAGGTCGTCGGCCACCGCCGCATTGATGGCACCCATCTGCTTGATCAGCTCGCGCATGTTCTGCGCGCCAGCACCGGACGCCGCCTGATAAGTCATGGCGCTCATCCACTCCACCAGGCCGGCCTCGAACAGGCCACCCAGCCCCATCAGCGCCAGGCTGACAGTGCAGTTGCCGCCGATATAGTTCTTGGTCCCGGCATCCAGCTGCTGGTCGATCACGCGGCGGTTCACCGGGTCGAGCACGATCACCGCGTCGTCCTGCATGCGCAGGGCCGAGGCGGCGTCGATCCAGTAGCCCTGCCAGCCGGCTTCGCGCAGCTTGGGGAAGACTTCGTTGGTGTAGTCGCCGCCCTGGCAGGTCAGGATCACATCGAGACCTTTCAGCTCATCGATGCTGTAGGCGTCCTTCAGCGCAGCGGTTTCCTTGCCAATATCGGGGCCCTGGCCGCCGACGTTGGAGGTGGTGAAGAACACAGGCTCGATCAGGTCGAAGTCCCGCTCTTCCAGCATCCGCTGCATGAGCACGGAACCGACCATACCGCGCCAACCGATCAGACCTACACGTTTCATCGCAACTACACCTATAGAAAAAGTGGCCCGCGCAGATTAAGGCGGGCCGAAAGATTACAACTTCGCGAGGGCCGCGACTACTGCATCACCCATCGCCTGAGTACCGACTTTGTTACAACCTTCGGACCAGATGTCGCCAGTACGCAGGCCCTGATCGAGCACATCGCTTACCGCCTGTTCGATGGCATCGGCCGCCGCGACCTGGTTGAAGCTGTAACGCAGCATCATCGAAACGGAAAGAATGGTCGCCAACGGGTTGGCGATACCTTTGCCGGCGATGTCCGGTGCCGAGCCATGACACGGTTCGTACATGCCTTTGTTGCCGGCATCCAGCGAGGCGGACGGCAGCATGCCGATGGAGCCGGTGAGCATGGAGGCCTCGTCCGACAGGATGTCGCCGAACATGTTGTCGGTGACGATTACGTCGAACTGCTTCGGCGCGCGCACCAGCTGCATGGCCGCGTTATCGACATACATATGGCTGAGTTCGACTTCCGGGTAGTCCTTGGCGACTTCCTCGACGACCGCGCGCCACAGCTGACTGGAAGCCAGCACATTCGCCTTGTCCACCGAGCAGAGCTTCTTGTTGCGCACCATGGCCATGTCGAAACCGACCTTGGCGATGCGGCGGATCTCGCTCTCGCTGTACGGCAGCGTGTCGTACGCCATGCGCTCGCCGTTCTCCAGCACCTTGCTCTCGCGCGGCTGGCCGAAGTAGATGCCACCGGTCAGCTCGCGCACGATCAGGATATCCAGACCGGCGACGATTTCGGGCTTGAGCGACGAGGCATCGGCCAACTGCGGATAGAGCAGCGCAGGACGCAGGTTGCCGAACAGGCCCAACTGGGAACGGATCTTCAGCAGACCACGCTCCGGACGGATGGCCGGATCGATGGTGTCCCACTTGGGCCCGCCGACCGCGCCCAGCAGAATGGCGTCAGCGGCGCGGGCACGCTCCAGCGTCTCGTCGGCCAGCGGCACACCGTACTTGTCGACGGCCGCGCCGCCCAGCTCGTCATAGCTCAGCTCGAAGCCCAGATCGAACTTGTCACTGGCCAGCTGCAGCACCTTGACCGCCTCGGCCATGATTTCCGGGCCGATGCCATCGCCGGGGAGAACCAGAATCTGTTTGGACATTTCCTATTCCTTATAAGAGGTCACATCGAGGCAGGGCGTACCGATGGGCTGAGCCCACCTGGTTTTTCGTTCGGCACCAGCCTCGGCTTTTTTGCGTTGCCAGATGGCGCCGAGCAGTCGGGGCGCCATTGCGAGGATCTTTCCGCAGGATGAGACCGAACCCCACCCTGCTTGTCGTACAGACTACTTGATCGCGCCGAACAACCAAGGCTGGCTCTGCTGGTGGCGAACTTCGAAGGCCTTGATCGCCTCGGCGTCCTGCAGGGTCAGACCGATATCGTCCAGACCATTGAGCAGACAGTGCTTGCGGAAGGCATCGACCTCGAAGCCGTATTGCTTGCCGTCCGGACGGGTAACCGTCTGCGCAGCCAGATCGACGGTCAGCTGGTAGCCTTCCGTCGCCTCGGCCTGCTGGAACAGCTCGTCCACCTCCTCTTCTTTCAGCACGATCGGCAACAGGCCGTTCTTGAAGCTGTTGTTGTAGAAGATGTCGGCGAAGCTCGGCGCGATGATGGCGCGGAAGCCGTATTCGTCCAGCGCCCACGGCGCATGCTCACGGGAGGAGCCACAGCCAAAGTTCTCGCGGGCCAGCAATACGCTGGCGCCCTGATAACGCGGGAAGTTCAGCACGAAGTCCTTGTTCAGCGGACGCTGCGAGCAATCCTGGTTCGGCTGACCGACATCCAAATAGCGCCACTCGTCGAACAGGTTGGGACCGAAGCCGGTGCGCTTGATCGACTTCAAGAATTGCTTCGGAATGATCTGGTCGGTGTCGACATTGGCGCGATCGAGTGGGCAGACCAGGCCGGTGTGTTGGGTAAAGGCTTTCATGTCTCGTCTCCTCAGGCCTGGATCAATTCGCGTACGTCGATGAAGTGGCCGGTAACCGCTGCGGCAGCAGCCATCGCCGGGCTGACCAGGTGGGTACGCCCGCCCGCACCCTGGCGGCCTTCGAAGTTGCGGTTGGAGGTCGAGGCGCAATGCTCGCCGCTGCCAAGCTTGTCCGGGTTCATCGCCAGGCACATGGAGCAGCCCGGCTCGCGCCATTCGAAGCCGGCCTCGATGAAGATCTTGTCCAGCCCTTCGGCCTCGGCCTGCTGCTTGACCAGGCCCGAGCCCGGCACCACCAGCGCCTGCTTGACGTTCGCGGCGACCTTCCGCCCCTTGGCGACTTCGGCTGCGGCGCGCAGATCCTCGATCCGCGAGTTGGTGCACGAACCGATAAACACGCGATCCAGACGAATGTCGGTAATGGCCTGATTGGCCTGCAGGCCCATGTACTTCAGCGCGCGGGTGATGGAATCCTTCTTCACCGGGTCGGCCTCTACGGCCGGGTCCGGCACGTTCTGATCGACAGCCAGTACCATTTCCGGCGAGGTGCCCCAGCTGACCTGCGGCTTGATGTCCTCGGCCTTGAGTTCAACGATGGTGTCGAACACCGCGTCGTCGTCAGAAACCAGGTCCTGCCACAGCTTCACGGCCTTGTCCCAATCGGCACCCTTCGGGGCGTAAGGCCGCCCTTCGACGTAGGCGATGGTCTTCTCGTCCACGGCGACCATGCCCACGCGGGCGCCCGCCTCGATGGCCATGTTGCAGATGGTCATGCGACCCTCCATGGACAGGTCGCGAATCGCGCTGCCGGCAAATTCCAGTGCATGGCCATTGCCACCGGCGGTACCGATCTTGCCGATTACGGCGAGCACGATGTCCTTGGCGGTGACGCCGAACGGCAGTTTGCCTTCGACGCGCACCTGCATGTTCTTCATCTTCTTGGCCACCAGGCACTGGGTGGCGAGCACATGCTCGACCTCGGAGGTGCCGATACCGTGGGCCAGCGCACCGAAGGCGCCGTGGGTGGAAGTGTGCGAGTCACCGCAAACCACGGTCATGCCCGGCAATGTCGCGCCCTGCTCCGGGCCGATCACGTGGACGATGCCCTGACGCACGTCGTTCATCTTGAATTCGAGGATGCCGAAATCGTCGCAGTTCTCGTCCAGCGTCTGCACCTGAATGCGCGAAACCTCGTCGGCAATGGCCTCCAGACCACCCTGGCGCTCGCCCTTGGTGGTCGGCACGTTGTGGTCCGGGGTGGCGATGTTGGCGTCGATGCGCCACGGCTTGCGATTGGCCAGGCGCAGCCCTTCGAAGGCCTGCGGCGACGTCACTTCGTGGAGGATGTGACGGTCGATGTAGATCAGCGACGAACCATCATCGCGACGTTTCACCTCGTGCATTTCCCAGAGCTTGTCGTAGAGCGTCTTGCCGGCCATCGGACTTTTCCTCATCTGCTTTCTATGCGGGGCGAATAGCCCTTGCGCTTATGGGGTCGATGCTAGGGGCTTGCATTGAATTACTCAAATTCATATTTTTCATCCGATGCATTCCTGACTGGAATTCACAACCATCCGGAAGTCTTCCATGGATCTCGCCAACCTGAACGCCTTTATCGCAGTCGCGGAAACCCGCAGCTTTTCCCTGGCCGCCGAACGCCTCCACCTGACCCAGCCGGCGGTGAGCAAGCGCATCGCCGCGCTGGAAGCGCAGCTGGATGTGCGCCTGTTCGATCGGCTGGGCCGCGACGTCAGTCTCACCGAAGCTGGCCGCGCCCTGCTCCCCCGCGCCTACCAGATCCTGAATGTACTGGACGACACCCGCCGTGCCTTGACCAACCTCAACGGCGATATTGGCGGACGGCTGAGCTTGGCGACCAGCCATCACATCGGCCTGCATCGGCTGCCGCCTCTGTTGCGCGCCTTTACCCGCGCGCACCCGCAGGTCAGCCTGGACATCCGTTTTCTCGATTCGGAAGTGGCCTATGACGAGGTACTGCACGGCCGTGCCGAGCTGGCGGTGATCACCCTGGCGCCACAGACCGCCGAACCGGTGCTGGCGGTGAAGGTCTGGGACGATCCACTGGATTTCGTCGTCGCGCCCGAGCATCCGTTGGCCAGCAAGGCGGATATCACCCTGGCGGACGTCGCCGGCCATCCGGCGGTATTCCCGGGCGGCAATACATTTACCCACCACATCGCCCAGCGCCTGTTCGAGCGCGAGGGACTCACACCCAACATCACCATGAGCACCAATTACATGGAGACGATCAAGATGATGGTCTCCATCGGCATCGCCTGGAGCGTGCTGCCACGTCGCATGCTGGACGAACAGGTGGTCAGCCTACCCTTGCCGGGTGTCCAGCTGACACGAGAGCTCGGCTACATCCTGCACAGGGAACGCACCCTGTCCAACGCGGCCAGGGCCTTCATGGCGCTGCTGGATGCCGAACGCGACTGACTGGCTAGAATGAAAAAGGGCGCCATGCGGCGCCCTTCTCCTGTCAGCGGATCAACCCTCCAGCGCGGGTCGCTGGTCGGCATTGATCGGGATGCGCTTGGGCTTGGCCTCTTCCGGCACGACCCGGACCAGATCGATGTGGAGCAGGCCGCTATTAAGCGCTGCGCCCTTCACTTCGATGTGATCGGCCAGACGGAACGACAGCTTGAACGCCCGCTGGGCGATGCCCTGGTGCAGGTAGGTGACGTTCTCCGCCTCGTTCTCGCGGCGGCCGCCAGTGATGGTGAGTACGCTACGCTCTACCTGCAGATCGAGGTCGGACTCCTGGAAACCGGCGGCAGCCACCACGATGCGATACTGATCGTCGCCGTGCTTCTCGATGTTGTAGGGCGGGTACGAGCTGCCGGTGTCGTTACGCAAGGCCGACTCGAACAGGTCGTTGAAGCGATCGAAGCCCACGGATTGCCGGAACAGAGGGGCCATGGGGAATGAACTCATGATAAACCTCCTGAAATCAGCGAGTTGAAACGGGCGGGACCCGACTTCGGCATCCCGCTGAGCCGTAGATAGGTACCGAAAAACGGATTTCAAGAGGCCGCAAACGAGCCAGGCGACGAGAGGTAGCACATGTCCAGAGTCATGCTGATCACAGGCGCCAGCCGCGGCATCGGCGCCGCCACTGCACGACTGGCGGCGCAACAGGGCTATGCCTTGTGCCTGAACTATCACCAGCGCGCGGATGCCGCGAACGCGGTGCTCGAGCAGGTCCGCGGCCTGGGCGTAACAGCGATCGCCGTACAGACCGACGTCGCTGACGAGACCCAGGTGCTGCACATGTTCGAAGCCATCGACCGGGAGTTCGGCCGGCTGGACGTGCTGGTCAACAACGCCGGCATGCTCGAGCAGCAGATGCGCCTGGAACAGATGGATGCGGCGCGCTGGACCCGCGTACTGGGCGCCAACGTGATCGGCAGCTTCCTGTGCGCACGCGAGGCGATCAAGCGGATGTCGACGCGCCATGGCGGCAGGGGCGGCGCCATCGTCAACCTGTCTTCGGTGGCCGCCCGCCTCGGCGCACCAGGCGAATACATCGACTACGCGGCCGCCAAGGGCGCCATCGACAGCATGACCCTGGGCCTGGCCAAAGAGGTCGCCAGCGAAGGCATCAGGGTCAATGCGGTGCGCCCGGGCGTGATCCATACCGATATCCACGCCGCCGGGGGCGAGCCGGATCGTGTCGAGCGGGTCAAGGCAAGTGTGCCGATGGGGCGCGGCGGGCAAGCCGAGGAAATCGCCGAAGCCATCCTCTGGCTCGCCAGCGAACAGGCCAGCTATACCAGCGGAGCGCTACTGGATGTAGCCGGTGGGCGTTGATTCGGCTCAGGCCAATGCGGCGGCACGCAATTCGCGCGTATCGACGCCGAGCATCGCATCGATCCGCGCGCAATCGTTTTCCCGGCGCAGCTCGGCGAACAGCGCCACCGCCTCCGGATAATTGCGAGTCAGCAGGGCCAGCCACTGCTTGAGCCGACCCGGCGCATAACGCGGCGCGATCTTTCCCCGCGCTTGCTGCCAGAAATCCAGCAGCACGGGTCGGAATTCCTCCCAGCTCATCGGCGCGATCTGCTGGCCGGCTTTAGCCGCAGCGATCTGCCGGGCCAGGTCCGGACGTGAAACCAGCCCGCGCCCCAGCATGATGTCCTCTGCCCCGCTGACCTCACGGCAGCGGCGCCAGTCCTCCAGCGACCAGATATCGCCATTGGCATAGACGGGCACCGGCACAACCTCCTGCACCCGCGCGACCCACTCCCAATGCGCAGGCGGCTTGTAGCCTTCGACCTTCGTTCGTGCGTGCACCACCAACTGCTCTGCCCCGCCAGCCACCAGCGCGCGGGCGCAATCGAGTGCGCCGTCCGGGCTGTCGAAGCCGAGGCGCATCTTGGCGGTTACCGGGATATGCGCCGGCACGGCTCTGCGTACTTCACAGAGAATCGCATGCAGCAGCTCCGGCTCCTTCAGCAGCACCGCACCGCCACGGGATTTGTTGACGGTCTTGGCCGGGCAGCCGAAGTTGAGGTCGATGGCCGGTGCCCCGAGCGTGCAGGCAAAAGCGGCATTGTCCGCCAAGCAGATCGGGTCGGAACCCAGCAACTGAACGCGCACCAGTGTGCCCGCGCGAGTGAGCGCACCGTTCTTCAACTCCGGGGCGAGCTTGCCGAAGCTGCTCTGCGGCAATAGGCGATCAGACACGCGGATGAATTCGGTCACGCACCAGTCGACGCCGCCCATTCGGGTAAGGACGTCCCGGAGGATTTCGTCGACCAGCCCCTCCATGGGTGCCAAAGCAATCTGCATACCGGTCACTACATGATGAAAAGGCCGGCATTGTACGGATGCGTCGCGCCTTTATGAATCGGCGCTAGCTGGCCGACCTATTCCTCTATGGTTCCGCCGATGGAATCGGTCCCGGTAGTCGCGCCCATGCCACCCGTCGTTCCGGTATTGCCGGTGCCCATGGTGCCCAGATCGCTGTCGCGCTGGCCGCTGGAATCCTTTTCGCCATCGGAGCCGCCGCGTTCTTCCGGGGACGCAGGCATGGTATCCACCGCGTCCTCCGCGGCTCCGGAAGCTCGAGCGTCGCCGTGCTGCTTATCCGACGACTCCGCGAACGCACCGGCTGAGCTGAGCAGAACCAGTGCAGCCACTGAGGCAATTATCGATTTCATGGAAACCTCCTGATGGTTGAGAGCCGCTAATCGCTGCGCCTCTCCAGCTTCGGCCGACGGCGATGTTCCATCTCGGTTTCATTGCCACCATGACCGGGCTCGGCCGAATCATCCAGCTGCTCGCCAGATGGCTGCCTGGAACCGCCCTGATCGGTGCGCTCAGCTTCGTCGAGATGCTCTACGCCGCTGCCGATGCCCATCGAACCGTTACCGGCTGCACCGCGATCCGGCGCGCCAGTGTTCTGCGCCACGGGCACCCCAGCGAAAGGCAGCTCCAGGCTCTGTGCGCCCGCCGTGGAAGCGAGTAGCGCGAGCAGCAACGTCGTTGGAATACGCATAACCGGTACCTCCGCATTCGTCCGCCTGAACGTTTGGCAGCAGCCCTCGCCTTGAGTGCGATGGCTGGCGACCGATGGCGCTCCGGAACCGCTTTTCGCCACCGGGGTCACAACCTCAAGGACGATGATCGATTACACAGAGGAAGCACCGGATGGAACCTGCGCTCATAGTTGCGATGATGGTACTGGGCTGGATCTCGGTCGCGCTCGCCATGCTCTGGGGCATGTTGCGGATCGCCCGGCGGCACCAGCCACGGCAGACGCCCCGCCCCATCCGGCCCGCTGCTTCGCCTGACTCCCCTGCCCCATTGCCCCTTCGCTCCTGGCAGGCCAGCCTGGTTTCCAGGCGATTTGAAATAAACCCGTGACAGCAGCGTTCAAAGCTGTAGAATGCGCCTCGCGGGATGGAGCAGTCTGGTAGCTCGTCGGGCTCATAACCCGAAGGTCGTCGGTTCAAATCCGGCTCCCGCAACCAATTCGAAAGGCCACTCAAATGAGTGGCCTTTTTTGTTATGGCGCTGTTCCAGATTGCACACCGCAAGCCATGGCACTGCTAAGCATTTGAAGAAAAAAGCTTTTTTCAGCCCAGGTGATTGACATCGCCTCTCCGGGCTGTAGAATGCGCCCCCACAGACGCGGGATGGAGCAGTCTGGTAGCTCGTCGGGCTCATAACCCGAAGGTCGTCGGTTCAAATCCGGCTCCCGCAACCACCTCAGAAAAAGGGGCCACTCGAAAGAGTGGCCCCTTTTTCGTTTTGCCTATCAAGCTCGATTTCTATCTGCTCCTTTCTTCGCCACGGACCTCCTTCTCCGAATCGACGCACGGAATTAAACCTTCAGGCAAATAGTTGCTTGATGCACTCGGAATAACACCCTGTATCTTTATACAACTGCATCATACACCCCGGGTTGACTATTCAGCGCGCATCTAATTATCGCTTTTTTATATAACGTTAGCTGATAGCGCTTCTTTTCGCTCTTGCGGGACGCAAACCTTTTCCGGTCAATAAGTTAGACTCGCTGAGCGCCACCCACGCAGCCGCCATAACAAATTTTTGGCTTGCCCGCTTGACTTGTTTCACATTATGACGGATATCTATTCGCACCAGGGAGCAATACGTCACAGAGCAGTTTAAGACCAACAGGACAGGTCAAGTTTTGTGATGAAAGATTTAATCCCCTGTCTGAACTAAGCGTTTCTTTTTTAGTAGAAGCGCGAGGGCTCTTGTTGTCACTCGTTTTCAAATGGCTTCTGGAAAACTGTTCCGGGTGCGGTAGCTTTGCCCGAATGGCTACAGGCCCCATGAAACCTGGGTGACAGACAGTTCAAGCCCGCAGGCCAGGCATATATATGACAAGAAAATTTTTCAACAGCTTATATAGGCTGATGGCGGTAGCTTTGTCTCTTTAATTTAAAGCCTCCGCATTAAGCGTGCCCTCGTTTACCTGCCGTCCGTATTAGTTGCAGTCCCGCTACAGCCCAAGCTGAACGACGCCCAGCGCCGCTCCATTCAAATCAGCATTGCCTCACCTAGCCTTTGCGCAGGGAGAACGACCGTGTCATCCATCTTTTATAATTTGAAAGATCAGGATCAGGCTTACATCGCTTCGCAAATAAACAAACAAGGCTTTGCCTGCCTGCACGACTTCCTGAATAGCATTCAGTTGCATCAACTACGCGAGCAAGTACAGGAACAGGCTCGACGACATAAAGGCGAGTACTTCGCCTACCACGGCGGCGAGGAAGTAGCAGACTCGTTGCTATCCGTGCTGGGGGCCGCGCCGGAATTCCAGAAGTTGCTGGCCGATGTCTACCGGGCCTGCGCCGGGCGAGCCGCACACAGCAATCGCATTTACATGGTGATGCGCTGCGTGCAAGGGCAGACGGGGCGCAAGGAGTCGAACTGTTACCACTTCGACGCCTCGCTGGTCACCGCCCTGCTGCCCGTGGAAATCCCCCAGGACGGCAACGAACGGGGCGATCTGCTGATGTTTCCCAACCTTCGCCCCATCCGCCACTTCGTGCTGTTAAACGTGCTGGAAAAGGCGCTGTTGCAAAACCGCCTGAGCCGAAAGCTGATCACCTGTGCGATCGGCATCGGATTGCTCAGGCCGCAGCGGCTGCAATTGGTCCCCGGCAACCTCTACCTGTTCTGGGGCTATCGCTCGCTGCACGCCAACAAACCCTGTGACCCGGCGAAGCTGCGCGCCACCGCCATCTTCCATTACGGCGACCCGCATGCCGGGAGTCTGCTGACCCGCCTGATCCTTCGAAACAACCAGCGCAGAGCAAGACGCGCCAGCGAAGTGGGTGAGCAACAGCCCGTCTGAGCGAGCGCACCTTCGGCCCATCCGCTCGCTTGCCGGGCCGTTCCGGCTGGCGAGCCATTCGATAAGGAAATCCCCATGATCAACGTGACCAAGTCCTACCTGGGCAGCAAGAACAAGTTCAAGGCATATGTCGACCGCATCTACAACACCGGCTGGCTCACCAACAACGGACCCCTGGTGGCGGCCCTGGAACAACGCCTCAAGGACTACCTCGGCGTTCGCAACATCATTCTCACCAACAACGGCACCATTGCCCTGCAGATCGCCTATCGCGCACTGGGCATCACCGGCAGTGCCATCACTACCCCGTTCAGCTTCGTCGCCACCACCAGTTCGCTGCAATGGGAAGGCATCCGGCCGATCTTCGCCGATATCGATACGAACACCTGGAACCTCGACCCGGAGCAGATCGAACGACACATCCAGCGGGACACCTCGGCCATCGTCGCGACTCATGTATTCGGCAACCCCTGCGATGTGGAGCGCATCGAACAGATCGCGCGCAAGCACAACCTGAAGGTCGTCTATGACGGCGCCCATGCCTTCGGCGTCTTGCACAAGGGCCGGTCGGTCTACAACTGGGGCGATATCAGCACCCTGAGTTTTCACGCCACGAAGCTGTTCCACACTATCGAAGGCGGTGCCATCGTCACCAACGATGACGAACTGGCCGCGCGGGTTCGCCTGCTCTGCAACTTCGGCATCGTCGACACCGATCAGATCGACGGCATCGGCATCAACGCCAAGCTCAACGAGTTTTCCGCCGCCATGGGCATGTGCGTGCTCGATGACATCGAGATGATCCTCGAATGCCGAGCGGAGATCGGCCAGCGCTACGAACGGCGCCTGGGCGAGCATTTCGAGCTGCAGCGGCCGCAGCCGGATTCGCGGTGCAACTACAGCTATTTCCCCGTTGCGCTGGCCGACGAGTCCCAGCTGCTGCGCTGCCGCGGCCAGCTCAATGCGAATGGCATCAATCCACGGCGCTACTTCTATCCGTCCCTGGACACGCTGGAGCACCTGCAGCCGCAGGTTCCGCAGACCCGATCACGGGCGCTGAGCCGCAAGGTGCTGTGCCTGCCGATCTATCCCGGCCTGCCGCGCAAGGTGCAGGAAAAGGTCGTGCAGACGCTGATCCAGGAATCGATCCACAGCACCGAATCTAGCCGGACCCTGTTCCAGCCCTTCGCCGATGCCTTCGGACTGCTCGGCGCAGACCAGATGGCTACTGCCGAGTACAAGCACATCTCCTGAAGTTCGAGGGCGACCACAGCTCATGTCTGATCCCAAGCGGTTATCGGTGATCCGCAACACCAGCCTGAATTACCTCGGCCAGGCCTATGCCCTGCTGATCGGCATCCTGATTCTGCCGTTCTATCTGGGCCACCTGGGCGCGGAGGCGTACGGACTGATCGGCTTTTTCGCCGTGCTGCAGGCCTGGCTGCAATTGCTCGATGCAGGGATGTCGCCGGCGCTGGTGCGGCAGGTCGCACACTACCGTGGGCAGGGCGACCTCGCCGCAGGCCGCGGCCCTGCCGGTCGCCTGCTGCGCTCGTTCGAGCTGCTGTTGCTGCCGATCGCCCTGCTCGCCTGCCTGACCATCTACCTGGCCAGCGGCTGGATCGCCGAGACCTGGTTGCAGGCACGCGAGCTGAGCACCGGGACCATCATGAACTGCATCAGCCTGATGGGGCTGATGATCGGCCTGCGCCTTTACGCGACGCTGTACAAGAGCGGCCTGCAGGGCGTGGAACTGCACGGCTGGCTGAATGCGGCGAACATGCTGATCGCCACACTGCGCTACTTCGGCGGGCTGTTCCTGGTCGCCTACGTGTCGAAGGAGCCACTGGACTTCTTCCTGTTCCAGACCGCGGTCGCGCTGGTGGAAACCTTCGCCTTCGCCAGCAAGGCCTATGTACAGCTCTCCGGGCCCGGGCTGCTGGCCGGGATCGACTGGAAGGTCGTGCGGCCGGTGCTGCCGTTCGCCGGCGGCATGTGCTTCACCTCGTTGCTGTGGATCGCCCTGACCCAGCTGGACAAGGTGCTGCTTTCCAAGGTGCTCCTGCTCAAGGAGTACGGCTATTTCTCGCTGGTGGCGCTGATTACCACCGGAATCATGACGCTGACCAACCCGCTGGTGCAGACCATTCTGCCGCGCATGACCATGCTGGTGGCCGAAGGGCGAATCGCCGACATGGAGCGGCTCTACCTGAACGCCAGCCGCTTCGTCTGCAGCGTGCTGTTTCCCCTGGCTGCAGTGATCGCCTGGCACGGACAGGCACTGATATTCGCCTGGACCGGCGACCAGGCCGCCGCCCAGTGGAGCGAGCGCCTGCTGTTCTGGTACGTGCCAGGCAGTGCGCTGATGGCGGTGGGCGCGTTCCAGTTCTACCTGCAGTACGCCTACGGCCAGCTACGTCTGCACATCTGGTACAGCGTCATTTCGACGGCGATCAGCATGCCGATCGTGATTTACGCAGCGCTGGTGCACGGCGCCTACGGCGCGGCACTGGCGTGGTTCTTCCTGCGGCTGGCGACGTTCCTGATCTGGCCGCCCGTGGTGCATCGACGCTTCGCCCCCAGGCTCAACGGCGTCTGGATGGGCGAGATGCTGCGTATCACCGCCACGACCGTTCTCGGGCTGCTCATCGGCGCGCCCCTGTTCGAGGCAATCGTCAGCGACAACCGCTTCGACATCCTGCTGGCGCTGGCCACGAGCGGGGCGGTCTGCCTGCTGCTGGTGGCCGCCAGCTCGAAGTCACTGGTCAACAAGCTTTATCTACTCATCACCAAGCGAGCATCCAAAAATGGAATTGAAGAGCGAGCAAGCCTTGATTGAGCGCTGGGGCGGCAAGACCGAACCGCTGCTGAGCATCGTCTGCCTCACCTACAATCATGCGTCCTTCATTCGGAAGACGCTGGAGAGCTTTCTCCAGCAGGAAACGGATTTCCCCTTCGAGGTGATCGTCCACGACGACGCCTCGACCGACACCACCGCCGCGATCGTCGCCGACTACGCGGCGCGCTATCCCAGCATCATCAAACCGATCTACCAGACGCAGAACCAGTTCAGCCTCGGAGTGCCGTTCAGCACGCGGCTGTTCGCCCGTGCGGCCGGCAAGTACATCGCCTACTGCGAGGGCGACGACTACTGGACCGACCCCAGCAAGCTGCAACAGCAGGTGGATTTCCTCGAACAGCATCGTGACTACGTCATCACCTACCACGACGCTTTCATGTTCAACAGCAAGGGCATCATCCAGAGCCCGCAGCTCACCGGAAAGCTGCGCAAGGACGCCACCGCCCTCGAACTGATGCAGGGCCGCCCGATCTCCACGCTCACGGTGTGCTTCCGCAACCTGATCCAGGAACTGCCGCCTGAGCTGCTGGGCGTGGAAGTGCTGGATATCTGCTGGTGGTCGCTGCTCGGCGCCTACGGCAAGGGCAAGTTCATGGCCGAGATCAGCCCGGCCGCATACCGCGTGCACGAAGGCGGAATCTTCTCCATGCGCTCGAGCAAGCAGCGCATTCATATGGCCATGCACGCGCACTACTGCCTGGCGCGCTACTACCACCGCATCGGCAACAACGCGCTCTACGAGTATTTCCTGGTCCAGGTCTTCGGCGAGTGCCTCTCGCTGGTCTCGCCATTCAGCAAGCTCCAGGCACTCTCGACCATCGCCCAGAACATCTCGCTCAACCTGCTGCGCAGGCTGACTCCACGGCTGGCCAGGAGCTGATCAGCCCAACCGCCATCTTGCATACACGCACCATGAGGAAGGACTCCCAATGACTGCCCTGACCCGCTCTTCACTGGAATACGATGCGGACAATCGCATCGACCTGGCCGGCATCATGCGCACGGCCTACGACCACAAGGCGTTGATCATCGCCATCACCGGGTTGTTCACCGTGCTCGGCGTGCTCTACGCCCTCATCGCCACGCCGATCTACCAGGCCACCGCGATGATCCAGATCGAGCCGAAGAAGGCCGCCATTACCGGCATACCGGAAATATCCCCCCGCCCGGACTCGGTTTCCCAGGCGGTCACCGAAATTTCCCTGCTGAAATCCCGCGCAGTGCTCGGCAAGGCCGTCGAGGAACTCAAGCTCTACATCGTCGCCAAGCCGCGGCAGTTTCCGCTGATCGGCGGCTACATGGCCCGTCAGCATGACCCGGCAACCGACGGCGCGCTGGCCAAGCCCCTGTTCGGGCTGACCGCCTTTGCCTGGGGCGGCGAGAAGCTCGACGTCTTCCAGCTCGACGTACCCGAGGCCTATCTGGGCATGGACCTCACCCTGGTAGCCGGCACGGCCGGTAACTACAGCCTGTATGACGACGAGGAGCAGCTGATCCTCCGCGGCCAGGTCAACCAGGCCGTGGAAACCCAGGGCTTCAAGGTGCAGATCGCCGAACTCGAGGCTCGTCCGGGCACCGAGTTCAGGCTGGTCAGAAATCGCCCGCAGACGACTGCGCTGGACTACCAGGATCGCCTGAAAGTCGGCGAGGCCGGCAAGGACTCGGGGATCATCTACATGTCGCTGGAAGATCCCGACCCGCAGCTGGCCAGCCGCGTGCTGGACGAAATCAGCCGTCTGTACGTCAGCCAGAACATCCAACGCAGCTCCGCCGAGGCGGCCCAGCGCCTGGACTTCCTGCGCTCTCAACTACCTCAGGTACGCAAGGAGCTGGAGAAGGCCGAAGCCGCGCTGAATGCCTACCAGACCAGCTCCAAGTCGGTGGATATCAGCATCGAGACCAAGGGCGTGCTGGACCAGATCGTCGCGCTGGAAACGCAGATATCCGAACTGTCGCTCAAGCGCGTGGAGTACGACCGCCTCTATACCCGCGAGCACCCGACCTATCGCACGCTGATCACCCAGATGAACGAGCTGCAGGCGCAAAAGGCACAGCTGCTGAAGAAGGTCGACGCCCTCCCCATGACGCAGCAGGAGTTGCTACGCCTCCAACGTGACATGGAAGTCACGACCCAGACCTACACGCTGCTGATGAACCAGGCACAGGAGCAAGACATCCTGCGCGCCGGCACCATCGGCAACGTGCGCATCATCGACAACGCCTACTCGATGACCGAGAAGCCATCCAAGCCGGTTCGGCCGCTGGTGGTGGCGCTGGCCATTTTCGTCGGGCTGCTGGTATCGGCCGCCGTGATCCTGCTGCGCCAGGCCTTCTACCGCGGCGTTGAAAGCCCGGACGTGATCGAGAAGCTCGGTGTACCGGTCTATGCCGGCCTGCCATACAGCCCGTCGCAGGAACAACTGAACCGCCGCCGCAAGGCACGCGACGGCAAGACTCGCCTGCTCAGCCTGACCGAGCCGACCGACCTGGCCGTCGAATCACTGCGCAGCCTGCGCACCAGCCTCAAGTTCGCCATGCTCGAAGCACGCAACAAGGTGCTGATGATCACCAGCCCGACGCCTGCGGTGGGCAAGTCGTTCGTCTCCAGCAACCTCGCCGCGGTGATCGCGCAGACCGGTCAGCGCGTGCTGCTGATCGACGCGGACATGCGTCGCGGCTACCTGCACACGCTGTTCGGCATGGCGCCGCGCAATGGTCTGTCGGACGCCCTGGCCAGTGGCCTGAGCCTGGCGGAGATCACCAACCGCACCGAGGTGAAGAACCTGCACTTCATCTCCGCCGGTTTCTCCGCGCCGAACCCGTCCGAGCTGCTGATGCATGAAAACTTCTCGCGCCTGCTGAAGGAGGCCGAGCGGCTGTACGACTTCATCGTCATCGATACGCCCCCGGTACTGGCCGTCACCGACGCGGTGCTGGTCGCGCAGCAGGCCGGCACCAATCTGCTCGTGGCCCGCTTCGGCCTCAGCACCAGCTCGCAGATCGACGCCTCCAAGCGCCGCCTCGCGCAGAACGGCGTGCTGCTCAAGGGCGTGATCCTCAATGCCGTGAAACGCAAGGCGTCCACGTCGCCCTATGACAGCGGCGCCTACGGTTACTACACCTATACCCAGCAAGCCTGAACGCCAGACAAGGAGGTGCGCCGTGCTCAGAACCGTCTCGATGATGCAGCCCTATCTCTTTCCGTACCTGGGCTATTTCCAGCTGATCGCCCTCAGCGATGTGTTCGTCCTGGGCGATGACCTGCAGTATGTGAAGGGCTCGTGGATGAACCGCAACCGCGTGCTGGTCAACGGCCAGCCCAAGCTGATCACCTTCCCGCTGCGCAAAGGTCACCAGGCCGAGCAGATCAGGGAGCGCTGGCTCTGCGACGACTTCGACCGCGAAGCCGAGGCGCTGATGAAAATGCTCGAGCGCTGCTATGCCAAGGCTCCGCAGCGCGACACCGTGCTGCCGCTGATCCGCAGCATCCTCGCGTATCCGGAGCGCAACCTGGCGCTGTTCACCGAGAACGCCCTGCGCAGGATCTGCGCCTACATGGACATTCGCACACCGATCTACCGCGGCTCCAGCCTGGGCCTGCCGGCGAAGATGGACATGCAGGACCGCGTCATCCAGATCGTGCATCGCATGGACGGTGAGCTATACCTGAACCCGATAGGCGGCATCGAACTGTACTGCCCCGCTCGCTTCCGGGCCGACGGGCTGCTGCTTCGCTTCCTGCGCATGGATGACCTCACCTATCCGCAGTTCAAGCACCCGTTCGTGCCCTCGCTGTCGATCATCGACGTGCTGATGTTCAACAGTCGCGAACAACTCAAGGATCTGCTGCTGCGCTTCAGCGTGTTCGAGGGCCACGAAAAGCGCGCAGCACTGGCGACGGCATGATGGGTACCGGCCATCCGGAACCGAGCAGGTCAATCAGGAAAGGACATCCTCATGACAACGAACAAGACCGCACGCTGGTATCTGATCCAGACCAAGCCGCGCCAGGAGGCCCGCGCCGAGGAGCACCTGCTGCGCCAGCACTTCGAGTGCTATCGCCCGCTCAAGGCGTCGGCGGCGACGCGAAGCGGACAGGGCGCCAAGGCTGGCGAGCCGCTGTTTCCCGGCTACCTGTTCATTCGCCTCGATAGCACCCACGACAACTGGTACCCGATTCGCTCCACCCGCGGCGTGAACCGCGTGGTGTCCTTCGGCGGCCAGCCGACACCCGTGCGTGACGAGCTGATCGAGCAGCTGCGCCAGCGCCTGGCACAGGACGAACGTGCCCCTGCTGCCAACTTCAAGCCCGGCGAAAGGGTACAGGTCAGTGGCGGCAGCTTCAGCGAGATCGAAGCCATCTTCGTCAGCAGCGATGGCGAGGAGCGCTCCGTCATCCTCCTCAACCTGCTGCAGCGGGAACAGAAGGTACGGGTGCCGACCCGCTATCTCCAGTGCCACTCCTGAACCAGGCAAGGCGCGTCGCCCGAAGACCTGACAGGTTCAAACAGCGAGCCAACGATGAAGATCCTATTTCTCAATGCGTTCTACGCACCGCACATCGGCGGAGGTGCGGAAGTCATCCTCCGCCATCTGGCCGAGGGGCTGCAGCGCCGCGGTTGCGAAGTAGCCGTGCTGGCGACCGGCCCGGATGCCGGCCTGAGCATGCAGCTGCAGGACGGGGTACGGGTCTACCGTGCCGGCCTGGCGAATCACTACTGGCACTACACCCAGCAGCGCCCCGGTCGCCTCGCCCGCCTCGGCTGGCACTACCGCGACCGCTACAACGCCGACATGCGCCAGTACGTACGCGAAGTGATCCAGCGCGAGCAGCCCGAGATCGTCGTCAGCAACAACCTAACCGGCTGGTCGGTTTCCGCCTGGGACGAAATCTCCGCCGCGGGTCTGCCGATCGTCCAGGTACTGCACGACCTCTACCTGCTCTGCCCCAAGGACACCATGTTCAACCACGGCAAGAGCTGCCAGCGCCAGTGCGGCCTGTGCTCGGTATTCCGCCTCGGCCATGCCCGCGCCTCGGCGCAGGTGGCGACGGTGATCGGGGTCAGCCGCTTCGTGCTCGAGCGCATCACCGCCCAGGGCTACTTCAGCCGCGCGCGCCAGCACGTGGTGCACAACCGCACGCCCGCCACTACCGGGCAGAACAGCAAGCCCAAGCTGCGCAACAGCCATCCGCTGCGCTTCGGCTACATCGGCACGCTTTCGGAGAACAAGGGCGTGGGCTGGCTGATCGAGCAGTTCCAGCGCTTGGAGATCGATGCCCGGCTGGATATCGCCGGGCGCGGCAAGCTGGACTACGAGAGCAAGCTCAAGGCCATGGCCGACCCGAGCAAGGTCAGCTTCCTCGGCTACTGCGACAGCGACGAGTTCATGCAGAGCATCGACGTACTGGTAGTGCCGTCGCTGTGGGCCGAGCCGTTCGGCCTGGTGGCCGTCGAAGGCTGCGCCAACAACCTGCCGGTGATCGCCAGCAACATGGGCGGCCTGCCGGAGATCATCCGCGACGAGCACAACGGCCTGCTCTGCTCGCCCGACGATCCTGATTCGCTCGGCATCGCCATGCTCTGGCTCTACATCGACGGCGGATTGCGCCAGCGCCTCGCCGGCCAGGCACGAGCCAGCGTGCTGTCGCTGCTGGATATGGAACGCATGCTGGGCCAGTACCAGTCCATCCTGCACGAGACACTTCAGGGAACGAGAATTCACCATGAACCAGAGCCTGCTGATCACTCCACGGCGACGCGACTCGAACCCGTTGGCCTTCGACAAGCCGACATTGTTGACGCTGGTCGTCGCCTCGCTGCTGCTGACTGAAACCTTCTCCGGTGCCCTGCGCTACTACTTCGACATGGCCGGGATCTCCTGGCTGCTGTACCTGCCGAAGGTCGCCTGCCTGGCAGCGCTGAGTCTGGAGCTGCTGCGCTACCGCGGCTGGCCGCTGTTCTGGCTGGTGATGCTGGGGCTGGTGACATCCAGCCAGCTGGCGCTGATGCACGGGGCGGAGCTGCATAACATCGGTTTCAGCCTGTTCATCTACATTCCGCTGCTGTTCGGCCTGATCTGCGGCCGCCATCTGGAGCTGCGGCTCGGGCTGTTGCGGCGAGTCATCGGCTTCTGCCTGATCGCCTCGTTCGTCGGCATCGCCCTCGACCTGACGACCAGCGTGCCTTGGAAGGGCTACAGCTACATGGTCGGCGAGGTGGAACTGAGCGCCAACCGCTCCTGGGCATTCGACGACATCGACCGCATCGGCGGTTTCGCCCGCATGTCCACCGCGCTGTCGGTGATGATCGCGGTCTACAGCCTGTTCATCGCCGCATTCATCCGCTCGCGGCTGCTGCGGCTGCTGCTTTACGTCGCGGCCCTTATCGGCATCGTGCTGACCACCAACAAGTCCACCGCGGCGGCCTATGTACTGACGCTGCTGATGCTGATCTTCACGGCCTATCGCTTCGCCAGCGCCGCAGCCTTCCTCATCGCCGTGCTGGTCGGCCTGATGCTGCCGGCGATCAGTCTGGTGCTGAGCCTGGACCCGAATGCGGCCAACAGCGGCACGCTGCTCGCCTCGTTCGCCGACCGGCTGATCAACAGCTGGCCGAACTTCATCGGCGTCATGCTCCGCGAGGGCTGGGGCTGGTGGGGCGCGGGCTTCGGTGCGGTGGGCAGTGCCGGTCACGCCTATCCGGTGCCAGGCCTGGAACTGCTGGTCATCGCCGATAACACCGCGTTGTACCTGTGGGGGATGCTCGGCGTGTTCGGCGTGTTGCTCTACCTGCTCTGCTTTCCCCTGATGCTGCGCCTGCACGAGCGCGGGCCAAGGCTGCGCGACGCACTGCTGCCGATCGTCTTCTGCCTGTGCCTGGTGGCCTGGGCCACGGACGTACTGGAGGTGACCACCGCCACGCTGTTCCTCGGCCTGGCCATTTCCCACGTGCTGACGCCAGCCCGGGCGTCGGCCCGCGGCCTCGCCCCGCAACGGCTGCCGGAACTGCGACACCTGACCTGAGCATCAACCATCACGGATGATCCACATGACGATTCGCTCTACCCTGCTCCACGCTTTGCTGCTCGGGGGGCTGCTCGGTGCATCCCTTCAGATCGCCGCACAGACCACCGAGGAACCCTTCGTCGTCGGTGTCTGCGCCCACGAGCTGCACCGCGGTGATCCCAGCGGCCGCGCCTACGCCATGATGCGCGATGCCGGCATCACCTCCGTGCGCACCGATGCCCACTGGGCCTATGTCGAGCGCCAGCCGAACCAGCTGAAGATCGAGCCGTCCTGGCACCGCTACCTCAAGGAAACCGCCCGTCACGGCCTGAGCACCCAGTTCATCCTCGGCTATGGCAACCAGCACCACGGCGGCGGCGAGAAACCCCGCACCGAGCCGGTCCGGGCGGCGTTCAACCGCTACGTCAATCACCTCAGCGAGGCTTTCAAGGGTCAGGTGGCCTATTACGAGATCTGGAACGAATGGGACGTGGAGGACCCGCGCGACCCCAGGTTCACCCAGGACTACGCCCGCCTGATCGCCGATGCGGCCGGTATCGTTCGCCAGCGCGACCCCGCCGCCAAGGTGCTGGCCGGCGCGGTGACCACCCAGGGCATCGAGTCGGGATTCGCCCTGCGTCTGCTGGAGAACGGGCTGATGCAATCGGTGGACGGCCTGTCATTGCATCCCTACGTGCATTGCCGCGGCTGGCGACGCAACACCCCGGAAGCCTGGATCGACTGGATGGCCGAGGTGGACAAGGAGCTGACCCGCGCCGCGGGACGGCCCGTGCCGCTCTACCTCACCGAGATGGCCTGGCCCTCGCATCAGGGTGCCTGCGGCATCGACGAGAACCTGCAGGCGGCCTACCTGGCACGGGCGTTCTTCCTCGCCAGGACGTTGCCGAGCATCCGCGGCATGTGGTGGTACGACTTCCGCAACGACGGTACCGACAGGACCGAGCGCGAGCACAACTTCGGCCTGGTCCGCCAGGACTTCACACCGAAGCCGGCCTACCGCGTGCTCACCGCCGTCAGCGATATCGTCGCCAACTACCGCTTCATCGGCCGCGACGAGAACAGCGACGGTGACGTGGTGGCGCTGCGTTTCGCCCGTGGTGAAGACGAACTGCTGGTGGCCTGGAGCGCCGGCAAGCCGCGCAACCTGGAGCTCGAAGCGCTCGACCCGCAACCCGGCCGGGTGGCGTTGATCGATACGGCGCAACCACAGCACGGCCGTGTCACCAGCAACGCCCGCTGGGAATGCACGGGCAGGGGCGGTCGTTGCCGCACAACGCTCAAGCTCGATGGCTTTCCCAAGATCGTCAGCCTGCGCGCCGTGCAGGACTAGCGCCCCGCCGCTTTGCGCGCAACCGGCCGCCGCGCCGGCCCTGCGCTCGGCCGCCGGCCGATAGAACCGGGCCAGGTCCACTGGCCCGCTGCCAATCACAACGCAACGCACCCGCTGCGTCACAGTCATCGCGCGAGCGCTGCCGGCCCGCGCGATCGCCCTTTGCAAGGAGAGCCCCATGATCGTCATCAACGCTCGCTTCCTGACCCAGGAAACCCGCGGCGTGCAACGTTTCGCCGAACAGGTCTGCCTGGAGTTAGGCGCCATGCGCAAGGACCTCACCTTTGTCGCGCCTCAGGACACGCCCGTGCACGGCAGCGCCGAACGCTTGCAGGTACGCCGTATCGGACGCAACCGCGGGCACCTGTGGGAACAACTGGACCTGCCGTTGTGGCTGGCGCGCAATGGTCGGCCGCCGCTGGTATCGCTGTGCAACACCGCCCCGCTGATCTACCGCAACCAGATCGCCACCCACCACGACATCACCTACGTGCGCCATCCGGAAAGCTACTCGCGCACCTTCCGCGGTGCCTACAAGAGCCTGACGCCGCTGCTGCTCAAGCGCATCAAGGCACTGATCACGGTCAGCGACTTTTCCCGCAAGGAAATCGCCCGCTACTACGGCTACCCGAGAGAGAACATCTGTGTGGTACCCAATGCCGTATCGGCGAAGTTCCGCCCACCCGCCGCGGGAAGCCAGCCGCCGGCTGGCAGGCCATATCTGCTGGCCGTGTCGTCGCCCAATGCGCACAAGAACTTCGCTCGCATGGTGGCCGCCTTCCTCAGCCTGGAAGGCTTCGACGAGGTGGAATTGCACATCGTCGGCGACTCCCACTCGGTGTTCTCCGGCAGCGACTACCGGCTGGAAGGCAATCCTCGCGTACGCGTGCTCGGCCGCCTCGACGACGAGCAGCTGGTGCGCGAATACCAAGGCGCCACCGCGTTCGTCTTTCCGTCGCTCTACGAAGGCTTCGGCATACCGCCGCTGGAGGCGCAGGCCTGTGGCTGCCCGGTAATCGCGGCGCGGGCGGCGTCGATTCCCGAAGTGCTCGGCGAAAGCGTCCTGTATTTCGAGCCACTGAACATCGAGGACATCGCCCGCTGCATGCGCCACGTGCTGCAGGACGCCGGCCTGCGCGAAGACCTGCGCACCCTCGGGCTGGCCAACGTCGAGCGCTACTCCTGGAAGCGCTCCGCGCAGACGGTTTCCCAGCTGATCGACGAGACGCTGATGGGCAGAAGCAAGCCGCCGACCTTCATCGCCTGGTCGTCGGACCGCCCCTAGCAGCGCCGAGCCTATGCCCGGCCCGTACATTTCCATCCGTCAAACGAGGCAGACCATGGAACGGTTGGTGCACATCGACGCGCTGCGAGGCGGCGCATCCATCCTTCTGATTGTTCATGTCGTAGCGCTGTCGCTGCTGACAGAGCCCGGTTCCTCGCCGGCCATCGACCTCTGGCTGGTGGCCACGCTGTGGCTGCTGTTCGGCTGCGGCTTTCTGGTACCGGCCGCCTTGCATGCAGGTGGCAATGACGGACGCGGCTTCGCCATCCGGCGCCTGCTGCGCCTGCTGCCGGTGTATCTGCTGGCGGTCCTCCTGACTGCGGTGCTGCTACCAAGCTTGCCGGCCTGGCTGCCCGGCGTGACGAGCCGCTACCCAGGCATGGCATTCGAGGCCGTGAGCGCCTACGGCGCCCTGCCGCCCCTTCTGCTGTTCTACGGGCTGTGCCTGCTGCTGCATGCGCTCGGCCTGCTGCACAGCGTGAGCCTGCGGGCCGGCTGCGCCCTGGTGCTGCTCGCGGCCGCACTGCTGCTGGCCCTGACCCAGCAGCTGATCGACAGGACGCTGCCGGTCACCCTGCCGCTGGTGTTGTCGCTGATGTTCTTCGCCTCGTTGCGCTACGAGGTGCAGCACGAGGCCAGCAGCTACGCCCGCCGGCGCGCCCGTGAATATGCGCGCTACACGCTGCGGGTTTACCTGCTGGTGCTGCCGGTGATTTTCGTTGCCGGCTGGGCGCGGGACGGCTCGGCACAGCAGGCCGCCTGGCCGGGACAGTTGCTCGGCTACGCCGTGGCCGTCGCCCTGTTCCTGCTGTTCACCGGTCGCCTGCGCCTGCGGGCGCCATTGCTCATCTGGTTCGGCAGCCTCAGTTGCTCGCTCTACCTGCTGCTGCCGGCGATGCAGCGCCTGGGCCAGCTGCTGACGCAGACGCTGGGCCTGAACGGTCCGCTGGCGGCCAGTGCCAGCGCGGTATTTGGCCTGGCGCTGGCCATCACATCCGCCCTGCTCTGCCGCCGCCTGCTCGAGCACCCGCTGACGCGCGCCGGCAATCGGCTCACCGGACAGCGCGGCGTACTGCCCCTGGGCCGCCTGCACAGCCGCTGACCAACGCTTTCCGTATCGCGGCCTGGCCGCTCATTCGTTTCGACCAAGGATGTCATCCCATGAAAGTTGCCATCGTTCACGATTGGCTGGTGACCTACGCCGGCGCCGAGCGCGTGCTGGCCGGTTTGTGCGCGGTCTGGCCGGAGGCCGACCTGTTCGCCGTCATCGACTTCCTCTCCGATGAAGACCGCGCCCATCTGGGCGGCAAGCGCGCTACCACGACCTTCATCCAGCAGCTGCCGAAGGCGCGGACGCACTACCAGAAGTATCTGCCGCTGATGCCGCTGGCCATCGAGCAGCTGGACATGTCCTCCTACGACCTGATCATTTCCAGCAGCCACGCGGTGGCCAAGGGCGTACTGACCGGCCCCAACCAGTTGCATATCAGCTATGTGCATTCGCCGATCCGCTATGCCTGGGACCTGCAGCACCAGTACCTGCACGAGGCCAGCCTGGAGCGTGGCATCAAGGCCAAGCTCGCGCGCATGCTGCTGCACTACATGCGCATGTGGGACCAGCGCACGGCCAGCGGCGTCGACGAGTTCATCGCCAACTCGCACTTCATCGGCCGGCGCATCAACAAGAGCTACCGGCGCCAGTCCACGGTGATCTACCCACCGGTAGACACGCGCCAGTTCACGCTCCACGAGGCCAAGGAGGACTTCTACCTGACCGCCTCGCGCATGGTGCCGTACAAGAAGATCCCGCTGATCATCGAGGCCTTCGCGGCGATGCCGGACAAGCGCCTGATCGTCATCGGCACCGGGCCTGAGATGGACAAGGCACGCGAAGTCGCAGGGCCCAACGTGACCTTGCTCGGCTATCAGAGCTTCGAGGTACTGCTGCACCACATGCAGCGCGCCAAGGGCTTCGTCTTCGCCGCCGAGGAAGACTTCGGTATCGCCCCGATCGAGGCTCAGGCCTGCGGCACGCCGGTGATCGCCTACGGCCGCGGCGGGGTGCTGGAAACCGTGCGCGGGCTCGACCAGCCGGAGCCGACCGGCGTGTTTTACCCGGAGCAGACGACCGACTCGATCATTGCCGCCATCGCGGAATTCGAAGCGAATCGCGCACGCATCACCCCTGCCAACTGCCGCAGCAACTCGGAACGTTTCTCCGGCGAGCGCTTCGAGCAGGAAATCCGCGCCTTCGTCGAGGCCCGCGAGCGCGAGGCCCGCTTCGAAGGCCAGGACCTTGGCTCCGCAGCGCAGCCCAGCACCCCGCTCTACCCAGCCGCGGTGGTGCCGATCAAGCAAGCCTGAACAACCTACCCAGCCATTCATGTACGCATTTACGAGGTTTCAAGGATGAACACGGTAAAGCAGTGGATGAGGGCCACCCGCGCCCTCGGTTTCGCACTCGTGCTGGTGGTCGATCCGGCCAGTGCCATGGTGATCGTCGAGTCGCTGAGCGCCGACGCGGGCATACCGGACGTTCTGGGCAGCACCTCGCCGTCCTGCGACAACGCCCGCAGCCCGAGCCCGATCGCCTACAGCGAGTCATCCAACGATTCAGCGCTGCCCTGCGCCACCACCAGCGGCAGCCAGGGCACCAGTCAGTCGCCTGGCCATCCGGGCCATCGCGTCGTCGAGCCAGCCTCCGGCTCGTTCTGGTATGCCCCGACGGACAGCAGACGTTATTCATTTTGATCATCGGCGACGCAGCAGCCGGCCGCCCAGGAGCCAAAGCATGAGCACAGAAGGAACCGCCAGAACCTCGCTGGTTCTGGCCGATGGCTACTCGTACACCGAACTCATTCCCGTGCCGGACAGCCCTTCCGGCTTCATCCGCACCTTCCACGCCTTCTTCAGCCCGCAGGAAGAAACACCCGAGCCCGAGGTGGAGGCGTACCACACGCCGCTTGCCACACCGGAACAGAGCTGAGGACCGTCACCATGCACAACCAGGCTCGCATTCAACCGTGCCGCCAACAGACGCCGGCCGTGGCGGACATGGCCTGCGACATGCCGGTCAAGCGCCAGACGACCATCGTCACGGTCACCTATGGCGATCGCCTCATCTACCTGCGTCGCCTGATCGAACAGGCCTTTGCCTTCGAGCAGATCACCCGCGTGGTGGTGGTCAGCAACGCCTCCCGCGCACCGCTCGAACAGCTCACCAGCCGCTGGCCCGGCCAGGTCCGCATCATCCCGCTGGAGCAGAACACCGGCTCGGCCAACGGCTATGCGGTGGGCCTGCAGGCCGCGCTCGAAGAAGGCGCCGAATACCTGTGGATGATGGATGACGACAACGCGCCCACCGCGTCCGCCGTGCGCCTGTTGCACGAGGAACTGGCGCGGCTGGGCGATGAGGTGGGCTTGCAGAATGCCGCGGTGCTGGGCTTCCGCCCCAGTCAGCAGGAAGACATCGCTCGCGGTGTGCCACAGCGTTTTGCCATTCAGCCGCGCTCCAGCTATTTCGGCTTCCACATAGCACAGCTGCCTTACAAGATCTGGCGCCGTCTGCCATGGGGTAAACCGCAAGGAACGCCACCACGGGCCATGGATCTGCCGTTCGCACCGTACGGCGGCATGCTCGCGCATCGCAGCTTGTATCAGGCCATCGGAGTGCCTTTGCGCGAGCTGATGCTGTATGCCGACGACACCGAGTACACCCGGCGTATCACAGCAAAAGGAGGCCGCCTGCGGTTGGTCACCGGCGCACTGATCGACGAGCTGGAGCTGTCGTGGAACATCAAGGCCCACACTCGCAACATCTACGAGGCCTTCCTGCTAGGCGACTCCGATTTCCGCGCCTACTACACCGCCCGCAACCAAGCCTGGTTCGACACCTATGTCTGGGCAGCGTCGCCCTGGTTGTACCGCCTGAACCGTTTGATCTTTCTCGGCCTACTGCACCATGTCGCGCGCCGCCAGCAGGCGCCGGAACGGCTGCGGCTGATCAAACAGGCCATCCGCGACGGCGAGAGCCGCACGCTTGGGATGAGCCGGACATTCCCGCTGCGTTGACCACACCCACAAGGAGGTTCCAATGTCCGTGCCCACCCCGGCGAACCGAGACAACAATTTCGATTTCCTGCGCTTTTTCGCCGCCGCGATGGTGGTATTCGGCCACAGCTTCTGGCTGTCCGGCCGAGGTGCAAGCGAGCCATTGAGGCTATTCAGCGGCAGCTACGACTCGGCGGACATCGCCGTACACGTGTTCTTCGTGATGAGCGGTTTTCTCATTGCAGCATCCTGGCTGAACAGTCACAGCGTGCTGGAGTTCGCCGCCAAACGAGCGTTGCGCATTTTTCCTGCGCTGATCGTGTCGGTGCTGTTCGCCGTACTGCTGGTCGGCCCACTGGCAACCGAATGGTCGCTGGGTGATTACATAGCGGCACCGGGTACCTGGAACTACCTGGGCAACATGCTGCTGATTACCGAGTTCCGACTGCCAGGAGTGTTCGAGTCCAACCCGTTTGCAAATACGGTCAACGGCTCTCTCTGGACACTGCCCTACGAAGTACTGATGTACGCCACGGTAATGACGCTGGGGCTACTCAAGGTCTTCGGGCGCAGTGCCGCACTGGTTGGTCTGGCACTGATGATGGCCGTGCATTTCCACCTCATACCGGCCTACGAGATGCAAGCCGATCTGCTGCGCAAAGTCACTCGGCTGGGAATGTTCTTCTACGCGGGGGTAGCGTTCTATCTGTACCGCGAACGCATCGTATGGAACTGGAAGCTCGTCGCGCTGCTGGTGTCCGTGAACGTGCTCAGTGCACGCAGCGAATACTGGCAGCTGGTGCACGTGCTGACCCTGCCTTACCTCACGCTATACCTCGCCCAGCTGCGCATACCGCGGCTGGCCGGGTTCGGCAAGGCGGGCGATTTCTCCTACGGCCTGTATATCTTCAGCTTTCCGATCCAGCAGCTGATCATGCACTGGACCGACGGCCAGCTACCGCTGATACCGTTCATGCTCCTGGCCTTCGCCGGCAGCTTTATCGCTGCCGCGTTGTCCTGGCATCTGATCGAATCACCGGCACTGGCGCTCAAACGCTATCTGCCTCGCCGGCGACGCCCCGCTGCGAATGCAGTTGCGGCGGCAAACCGCTGAGAGAAAGTAAGCGGACGCATGGATCAGCTAGAAATCCTCTACCGGACTGGCGAGCGCGTCCTGGAGCTTTCTTGCCTCCAGCTTGGGAAAGGAAAAGCGGATCGCAAGTATCGAGTCTGCACCATCATCCATTATCACTAGTTCAGCAGCACGGGTGTTGTCCTTGGCGGCGGCTACTGCTGTCGTGACATTGGGGTACTTTTTCGCCCGATCCAGGCCTTCAATGAAGGTGTAGGTGAGGTTGCCCGCGTTAGCGGCCACACTTTCGTAACTCGACAACTTGGCCGCAAAATCCTGCCGGTTGTTCTGACGATCCAGATCAAGAAGATCTAGCTGCGAGCTGGCGTCGGCCAGCGAAACGAGGGCGAAGGACTTAGCCAGCGCAGCGACCGCCTGCACGTAGGCCTGCTGCTCGAAACTCGACAGCAGACTGACCATATAAAGCTTCTCGCCGGAAAACAGTAAGGCTGCGGTAAAAGAGTGACCTACGAACTTGACGTCATCCACGCACAGTGCGGTGGCCCCAATTTCTGCAGAACAATCGTAATAGCCTGCCTGATTGCTGTAAGTGCTGAACGGCGCGCCATATATATGCTCCTTGAATAGCGCATCCTCGGCGATTGCCGCCGTACACAAGCCCATGGCGGTCACAATCGCCAGACAGTTCGATAGCAACGTTTTCATGAAGTCCCTTTGCTCGGTCTAATGAGACGGCAATGATAGCGTTTTGACATCCATTCAACACGGCCCGAATTAGACCTCCTCATAGGGCCAAAGGGATGTGGACGTTAGTCCAGCCAGATCGCCATGGCATCTCGCTCGCGGCCTTAGCATAGGAGCGACGAACCGCTGAACGGTCGAGCGCTGACGCCTCCAGTCTGGCTAAAAAATGCTCAGCTCTATATACTCGCGCGCCTTTTTCATACGCGGTTTTCGAGGTTCAAAGTCGATGAGCAAAACGCCAACAGTCGGGTTCGTGAGCTTGGGTTGCCCCAAGGCAACGGTCGACTCTGAACGCATCCTCACCCAGCTGCGCATGGAGGGTTACCAGATCGTGCCGTCCTACGAGGATGCCGATGTGGTGGTGGTCAATACCTGCGGTTTCATCGACAGCGCCAAGGCCGAATCGCTGGACGCCATTGGCGAGGCGATCGCCGAGAACGGCAAGGTAATCGTCACCGGCTGCATGGGCGTGGACGAAAACAACATCCGCGGCGTGCATCCCAGCGTGCTGGCGGTTACCGGCCCGCAGCAGTACGAGCAGGTGGTCAATGCGGTACATGAAGTGGTGCCGCCAAACATTGAGCACGACCCCTTCGTCGACCTGGTGCCGCCACAGGGCATCAAGCTCACCCCGCGTCACTACGCCTATCTGAAGATTTCCGAAGGCTGCAACCACAGCTGCAGCTTCTGCATCATCCCGTCCATGCGCGGCAAGCTGGTCAGCCGTCCTGTGGGCGATGTGCTCAGCGAAGCCGAGCGCCTGGTCAAGGCCGGCGTGAAGGAAGTCCTGGTGATCAGCCAGGACACCAGCGCCTATGGCGTCGACCTCAAGTACAAGCTGGACTTCTGGAACGGCCAGCCGGTCAAGACGCGCATGCTCGAGCTGTGCGAGGAGCTGGGCAAGATGGGCGTGTGGGTGCGCCTGCACTACGTCTATCCGTACCCGAACGTCGACGACGTGATCCCGCTGATGGCCGCCGGCAAGATCCTGCCGTACCTGGACATCCCCTTCCAGCACGCCAGCCCGAAGGTGCTCAAGGCCATGAAGCGCCCGGCCTTCGAAGACAAGACCCTGGCGCGCATCAAGAAATGGCGCGAGATCTGCCCCGAGCTGACCATTCGCTCGACCTTCATCGTCGGCTTCCCCGGCGAGACCGAGGAAGACTTCCAGTACCTGCTCGACTGGCTGACCGAAGCCCAGCTCGACCGCGTTGGCTGCTTCCAGTACTCGCCGGTGGACGGCGCACCGGCCGAGGTCATGGGCCTGGAGCCGGTACCGGACGAGATCAAGCAGGATCGCTGGGACCGCTTCATGGCGCATCAGCAGGCCATCAGCGCCGCGCGCCTGCAGCTGAAGGTCGGCAAGGAACTGGACGTGCTGATCGATGAAGTGGACGAGGACGGCGCCATCGGCCGTTCCTGGGCCGATGCCCCGGAGATCGACGGCATGGTCTACATCGACAGCGAACAGCCCCTGCAGCCGGGCGACAAGGTCCGCGTACGCGTCACCCACGCCGACGAGTACGACCTCTGGGCCGAAGTGATCTGAACTGCTCCGCTACAGGAAAACGCCCCGCACTAGCGGGGCGTTTTCATTTCTGTGCAACCAGTCCTCGGCGAAGCCTTCTCCACCGACGGACTGCAGGTCCGTCAACGCTGCGGCGGTTGCCGCACCGGTGCGCCGTTGGCGACGTAGTAGCTCGCCGTGCTGCGCGGCAACGGCTCGCGACCGCGAATCCGGTCGGCGATCTTCTCGGCCAGCATGATGGTGGTGGCGTTGAGGTTGCCGGTGATGATCTGCGGCATGATCGAGGCATCCACCACGCGCAACCCGTCCACTCCATGCACACGGCCCTGCCCGTCGACCACGGCCATGTCGTCGGTGCCCATCCTGCAGGAGCAGGACGGGTGATAGGCCGTCTCCGCGTGCTCGCGGACGAAGGCGTCCAGCTCGGCATCGCTCTGCGCTTCCACACCCGGGTTCAGCTCGCGACCACGGTAGGGATCGAGCGCCGGCTGCGCGATGATCTCGCGGGTGAGGCGAATGGCATCGCGGAACTCGCGCCAGTCCTGCTCGTGGGCCATGTAGTTGAACAGGATGCTCGGATCGACCCGCGGATCGGTGGAGCGGATCTCGATACGACCGCGACTGGGTGAACGCATCGAGCCGACGTGGGCCTGGAAGCTGTGGCCGTCATGGGCGTTGCTGCCGTTGTAGCTGACCGCTACCGGCAGGAAGTGGAACTGGATGTTCGGCCATTCGAACTCGTCGCTGCTGCGGATGAAGCCGCCGGCCTCGAACTGGTTGCTGGCACCGATGCCGCTGCCGAGGAACAGCCACTCGGCGCCAATCGCCGGCTGGTTCCACCACTTGAGCGCCGGGTACAGCGACACCGGCTTCAGGCACTCGAACTGCAGGTACATCTCCAGATGGTCCTGCAGGTTCTGGCCGACGCCGGGCAGCTCCTGCACCAGCGTGACGCCGAGCTTCTTCAGCAACGCACCAGGGCCAACCCCCGAGCGCTGCAGGATCTGCGGCGAGGCAATGGCGCCACCACACAGCAGCACTTCACGGCGCGCACGCGCCACCTGTGGCTGCTCGCGGCCGCGCAGGTAACGAACGCCGACGGCACGCTTGCCCTCGAACAGCACGCGGTCGGTGACAGCATGGGTGTGGATGGTCAGGTTCGGCCGCTCCTTGGCCTGGTCCAGATAACCGCGCGCCGTGCTCGCGCGCCGGCCCTGGGGCGTGACGGTGCGATCCATCGGGCCGAAGCCTTCCTGCTGGTAGCCGTTGAGGTCATCGGTACGCGGATAGCCAGCCTGCACGCCCGCTTCCACCATGGCATGGAACAGCTCGTTGTTGTCGGCCTTGGGCGTGGTCACGCTGACCGGGCCGTCGCCGCCGTGGTAGTCGTTGGGGCCGATGTCGCGCGACTCGGCCTTGCGGAAGTACGGCAGGCAGTCGAGGTAGGTCCAGTCCTCCAGCCCCGGTGCCTTAGCCCAGTTGTCGTAGTCCAGGGCGTTGCCGCGGATGTAGCACATGCCGTTGATCAGCGAGGAACCACCCAGGCCCTTGCCGCGGCCGCAGTCCATGCGGCGATTGTTCATGTGCGGTTCGGGATCGGTCTTGTAGGCCCAGTTGTAGCGCGTGCCCTGCAGCGGATACGCCAGCGCGGCAGGCATCTGGGTGCGGAAATCCAGCCGGTAGTCCGGGCCGCCGGCTTCCAGCAGCAGCACGCTGACGTCGGCGTCCTCGGTCAGGCGCGCGGCCAGCACATTACCGGCCGAACCCGCGCCGATGACGATGTAGTCGTATTCCATGCGTCCTCCTTTCCCTCAGAACACCGAGGCGAACTCGCCCAGCTCCACCTGTACCGATTTGACTCGCGTGTAGTGCGCCAGCGAGGCGATGCCGTTCTCGCGGCCGATGCCTGACTGCTTGTAGCCACCGACCGGCATCTGCGCCGGCGATTCGCCCCAGGTATTGATCCAGCAGATGCCGGCCTCGAGGCGATGGATGATGCGGTGCGCCCGCGCCAGGTCAGGGGTGACCACGCCCGCGGCCAGGCCGTACTCGGTGGCGTTGGCGCGACGGATGACCTCCTCTTCGTCCTGGTATTCGAGCAGGCTCAGCACCGGGCCGAAGATTTCTTCGCGCACGATGCTCATGTCGTCGCTGCAGTCGCTGAAGATGGTCGGGGCGACGAAGGCGCCCTTGGCGTACTCGCCCTCGGTCACCCGCTCGCCGCCACACAGAATGCGCGCGCCGGCGGCCTTGCCCTGGGCGATGTAGTCGAGCACCTTGTCCATGTGCGCAAAGCTGACCAGCGGGCCGAAGTTGGTCGCCTCCTGCTGCGGATCACCCAGGCGAACGCGCTGCACACGCTCCAGCAGCTTGGCCTCGAACGCCGCTTTCAGGCCCGCCGGGACGAACACCCGGGTGCCGTTGGTGCACACCTGGCCGGAGCTGAAGAAGTTGGCCATGACCGCGATATCGGCTGCGCGATCCAGATCGGCATCCTCGCAAATGATCAGCGGCGACTTGCCGCCCAGCTCCATGGTCACGTCCTTCAGCGAAGAGCCTGCCGCGCTGGCCATGACCTTCTTGCCCGTCGCTACGCCACCGGTGAAAGACACTTTGGCGATGCGTGGGTGTTCGGTGATCAGCGCCCCGACACCGGCACCACTGCCGGTCAGCACGTTGAACACGCCATCGGGCAGCCCGGCCTCGCTGAAGATTTCCGCCAGCCTCAGCGCGCTCAGCGAGGTGACTTCGCTGGGTTTGAAGATCATCGCGTTGCCGGCGGCCAGCGCCGGAGCCGCCTTCCACAGGGCGATCTGGATCGGATAGTTCCAGGCGCCGATGCCGGCGACCACGCCAAGCGGCTCCCGTCGGGTGTAGACGAAGCTGCTGTCGCGCAGCGGAATCTGCTCACCCTCGATGGCCGGGGCAAGGCCCGCGTAGTACTCCAGCACGTCGGCGCCGGTGACGATGTCGACGCTGCGGGTTTCGCTCAGCGGCTTGCCGGTATCCAGGGTTTCCAGCAGCGCCAGCTCGTCGTTGCGCTCGCGCAGCAGATCGACCGCGCGACGCATGATTCGCGCCCGCTCGATACCGGTCAGTGCCGCCCAGATGTGCTGGCCCCGCTCGGCGCTTTCGACCGCGCGCTCCAGGTCGGCCGCACCGGCCTCAGCCACATCGGCCAGGACTTCGCCGTTGGCCGGGTTGATGCTCTGGAACGTCTGGTTGCTGCTGGCGTCGACGTAGCCGCCATGGATATAGAGTTGCTGCCGTGGAAAACGGGCCATGTTCTAGCTCCTGTAATCGAGGCGACAGCGGATCGACGCTGCCGCGATGTGAATGGAACGCCCAGGGATCGCCCGGACGCGTGTGGTCAGGGCGTCGGTGTCGCGCCCGGGTTGGGCATGCCGCTTTCACCCCCACCGTTCTCGCGCTGCAGATGCAGGAAGTGCATGTGGTGTTCGTAGTGGTCGAGAACGTCCTCGATCAGCTGGCGCCGCGAGTAGCCCATCAGGTCGTAACCCAGGCTGCCCTGGCGCAGGTGCACCTCGAGCCGGTAGTAATCGGCCTTGCTGCTCTGGGTGCGCATGGCGAACGACGGCATGGTGCTGCGCACCGGCCAGATCTGATAGGTGAAATCCTGTTCGCTGCCCAGGTTGACGTTGAGGATCAGATGCTCGTTGCCCGGCTCGCCCTCGAGGATCTCCACCGGTACGCCCTTCTCGCCCAGCGCCTTCTTGATCTCTTCCATGGCCGGCCTGCCGACCTCCTTCAGATAGCGGCGAATCTGCGACAGGCTGGGGAAGCTCATCGCCCGCGAAAGACGCTGGCTCCAGTTCATGTGGGTGTGCTCCAGCGTGGCTCGCCCGGACAGATATCCGGCAAGGCTCTTCTGGTAGCTGTCGGCCATTACCCCTTCAACATGCAGGGCCTTGAACAGCCCCACCATCATGAACAGCAGCACGATGGAGAACGGCAGCCCCATGATCACCACGGTGCCCTGCAGCGCCGTCAGGCCACCGGCGATCAGCAGCGCGAGGGTGAGCACGCCGATGATCGCGGCCCAGAGAATGCGCATCCACACCGGCGCATCGCTGTTCACATCCTTGAGGATGGAGGTGAAGTTCGACAGCACCAGCGAACCGGAGTCGCCCGAGGTGACGAAGAAGACGATGGCCAGGATGGTCACCACGATGGTGGTGATGCCCGACCACGGCAGGCTCTGCAGGAACAGGTAGATCGATGAGCCAGGGTTGTTCATGGCCTGCTCGCCGAACTCCAGCGCGCCGCCCATGACCATCTCGATGGCGCTGTTACCCATGATCGACATCCAGGCCATCATGAAGGCCAGCGGCAGCAACAGCGTGCCGATGACGAATTCACGAATGGTCCGGCCGCGGGAAATGCGCGCCAGGAACAGCCCGACGAAAGGCCCCCAGGCGATCCACCAGGCCCAGAAGAACACCGTCCAGGCGTTCAGCCAGTCGGTCGGGCGCTGGTAGGCGTAGGTGTCCAGCGACAGGCTGATGAAGTTGGAGAAGTAGTCGCCGACATTCATCACCAGAGCATTGAGCAGGAACACCGAGTCGCCCACCACCAGCACGAACAACAGCAACAATACGGCCAACAGCATGTTGAACTCGGAAAGCCGGCGAATGCCGCGCTCAACGCCGGTGGCCGCCGAGATGGCCGAAAACACCACGATCAGCACCACCAGCACGGCCTGGGTCAGGGTCCCTTCGGGGATGCCGAAGATGTAGTTGAGGCCGAAGTTCAGCTGGATGATGCCGATGCCCAGACTCGTGGCGATGCCGAAGATCGTGCCCAGCACGGCCGCGCCATCCACGGTGTGGCCGATCGGGCCATGGATGCGCTTGCCGAAGATCGGATACAGCGCCGAGCGGATCGACAGCGGCAGCCCCTGGCGAAAGCTGAAATAGGCCAGCGACATGCCCACCAGGGTGTATACGCCCCAACCGGACAGTCCCCAGTGCAGGAAGGTCAGCTCCATGGCGTGGCGTGCCGCCTGGGTGGTGCCGCCCTCACCTACCGGCGGTTCGAGAAACTGGGTGATCGGCTCAGCGATGCAGAAGAACAGCAGGTCGATGCCGATCCCGGCGGAAAACAGCATCGCCGCCCAGGTCACCACATTGAATTCGGGTTTGGAGTGATCCGGCCCGAGGCGGATCTTGCCGTAACGACTGGTGGCGACGATCACCACGAACAGCAGGTACAGCAGCACGGCGAGAAAGTAGAACCAGCCGAAGCTGTTGGATATCCAGCCGAGTACCGTGTTGATGACCGCCAGCGAGCGATCGGTAAAGAACATCGTCCATACGGCGAATACCACGATGGCGATGGCGGAACCGTAGAACACTACGGGATTGATTCGATCAGCGGGCGCTTCGGAATCATTGGGCGAGAGCTCAGCCTCGTTCATCAGTTCTATCTCCTGAACTTGTTCTGGCTTTACGACATCGCAGTGCGACGTATTGCGGCAGGTAGCGTGCAATTCCATGGGAATTGCGCGGGCCTGATGGCGGGGCGGGCATGCAAGACGTGCTGTGCTGATGACAGCCATACCCTTCGGCGACAAGAGCGCCGACAAAACAAAAGCGTTGATTTGCTCCGATCAGATGAAATAAGCGAGGCATCCTACACGATAAATGCCAATCCCGCTAACAACGCGAACCACCCACAGCCTGCTCGGTGCCGGCCAGCGCCTTCGCTACCCCGGCGTTCGACAATGCGCAGCAGCGAACCGGTGAGCATCGCGGCGTGGCTGCGGCTGCATTTTCAGCGGTACGGACGCTGGCTTATGATCGGCCCCGCGTAACCAGGCGCTCCCTTCAACCTGCAGAGATGAACCCATGTCGTCCGATCCTCGTTTCACTGCCATGCCCGACGCCAACGGCTACTTCGGCCCGTACGGTGGCCAGCTGGTGCCGCCGCACCTCAAGCAGGCGATGGACGACATCAACCTGGCCTACGAAGAGATCCGCCAGCGCGAGGATTTCCAGCAGGAACTGGCGGCCCTGTTCGCCGACTACGTGGGCCGGCCGAGCCCGATCTTCCATGCCCGGCGCCTTTCCGAGCAGCTCGGTGGCGCCCAGATTCACCTGAAGCGCGAGGACCTGAATCACACCGGGGCACACAAGATCAATCACTGTCTGGGCGAGGCACTGCTTGCCCGGTTCATGGGCAAGACCAAGGTGATCGCCGAGACCGGCGCCGGCCAACACGGTGTCGCCCTGGCCACCGCCTGCGCGCTGGTGGGCATCCCCTGCGAAATCCACATGGGTCAGGTGGACATCGAGAAGGAGCATCCCAACGTCACCAAGATGAAGATCCTCGGCTGCAAGCTGGTGGCGGTCACCCGAGGCGCGGCGACGCTCAAGGAAGCGGTGGACAGCGCCTTCGAGGAGTACCTGAAGGATCCGCAGAACTACCTCTACGCCATCGGCTCGGTGGTAGGCCCGCATCCGTTCCCGAAGATGGTCCGCGATTTCCAGTCGATCATCGGTCAAGAGGCGCGCGGCCAGTTTCTTGCCAGGCATGGTCGCCTGCCGGACCAGGTGGTCGCCTGCGTCGGCGGCGGCTCCAATGCCATGGGCATCTTCACAGCCTTCCTGGAAGACGCCGCGGTCGAGCTGGTGGGCATCGAGCCGGCCGGCGAAAGCCTGGACAAGCCCGGCCGCCATTCGGCCACCCTGTCCAAGGGCAAACCCGGTGAACTGCACGGCATGGCCTGCTACGTGCTGGAAGATGCCGAGGGCAACCCGTCCGCAGTGCACTCCATCGCCTCCGGCCTGGACTATCCCGGCGTCGGCCCTCAGCACAGCTACCTCAAGGACATCGGCCGGGTGAACTACCAGACCGCGACCGACCAGGAGTGCCTGGATGCCTTCATGACCCTGTCGCGCGTCGAAGGCATCATCCCCGCTCTGGAAAGTGCCCATGCGGTGGCCTGGGCGATTCGTACCGCGCCGACGCTGGGCAAGGACAGCCACATCCTGGTCAACCTCTCCGGCCGCGGCGACAAGGATGCCGACTACGTCGCCAAGCTGCTCGGCCTGTAAGCCTCCGGCGCCGGGCCGCCACCTCCCGAGAGGACGCGGCCCGACGTCGCGCAGCGCGGCGCCATAGCGGGTAAGATGCGCAGCCGCCCGTCCGTATCCAGGCCTGCCCCATGCAACACAGCGTCTCGCCGATCGGCTACGTCCGTTCCTGCTTCAAGGAAAAGTTCGCCATTCCGCGCCAACCCAGCCTGGCCCCGGCCGCACGCGGCGTGCTGGAACTGCTGCCGCCGTTCGACAAGGGCGATGCGGTGGCCGGACTCGAACAGGTCAGCCATGTATGGCTGCTGTTCCTCTTCCATCAGGCGCTGGAAAGCACACCACGTCTCAAGGTGCGACCGCCGCGCCTGGGCGGCAATCGCATGGTCGGCGTGTTCGCCACCCGCGCGACGCATCGCCCCAACGGAATCGGTCAATCGGTGGTCAGGCTGGATCGCGTCGAAGCGGATCGGCTGTTCATCTCCGGCATCGACCTGCTGGATGGCACGCCGGTGCTGGACATCAAGCCCTATGTGCCCTACGCCGATGCCCTGCCGGATGCGCGCAACGACATGGCTGCGGACGCGCCGACACTGATCGAGGTGCAGTGGACGGAAAGCGGGTTGCTGCAGGCCCACCGCGAAGCGCTGCGCCTCGGCGAGCCACTACTGGAACTCATCGAGCAATGCCTGGCACAGGACCCGCGCCCCGCATACCAGAAGCCGGAGCCCGAGCGGCGCTACGGCGCGCAGTTCTGGGATGTCGACGTGCGCTGGCACTACCCTGCGCCGGACACGATCCGCGTGCTCGAGGTGATACCCGCGACGCCGCGACCGACCTGAAGCCGGCGCGGGGCGACCTCACTTGCCGGCCGGGGTCAGCAACAGACGCTGCGTGCCATAGACCTTGTCGAGATTTTCCGTCTTGAACGGGAAGCTCAGGTACTGCGCCTTCAGCCACGCCTCGATGCCGTCGGCGTAGTGCGGGCTGGCCGGGTTGCCGGATTGGCCCGAACTGTTCAGCCCGATCATCGGTTCGTCCAGTCCGAAGTCGACGATGATGCGCATTGCCGGGATCAGCCAGGTATCGAAGTCCGTGCCCAGGTGATAGGCCGAGGCGTTCAGCGTGCTGTGATCGCCGCCCATGGCATAGGGACCACGATCGAGGTAGTTGCCGATGGCGTGGATTCTGCTGCGCTGGCCGGCCGCCATGTGCGGTGCCAGCTGCGTCGCGCCGGAGGTCCAGCGAGCGGTATGCAGCTTGCCCCATTGCCAGGCGCTGCGCTCGTTGCCCAGACGGGTTTCCAGCAAACTCACCGCAGCGGCCAGGCTGCGCGCCAGGATCGCCGGTTTGTCTTCGCTCTGCGCGGTGCGCTGGTCGTTCCAGAACGGGCTGTCTTCGCGACCGAGCAGATGGTCCGCCTGAGCCGAATAGGAAGTGTTGGCGGTCTGTACCAGCGCACGCCAGGCCGGCGAGTCCTCAGGCCCCAGTTCGTCGAGGAAGATGTGCCGCGCACTCTCGTGCAGGAAGGCGCCATACAGCGCGGCGTTGGCCGAATCGGCCGCGAGCTTGCCATCGAAGGCGAGCAACCGATCCAGCGCCTCGCGCGCCTTGCTGCGTTCGGCGGCCGGTAGGGCATCGATCGCCTGGCGCAGCGGCCCGGCCATGCCCGGCGCCTCGAACATCGCCCTGAGCTTGGCAGCGAACGGCGTGACCTGGTCGTACTGCATGGCGATGGTGCTGCGGGTGTCATGCTTGCCCCGCCCGGCCAGCTCCGCCAGTCGCTCGTAGCGCTCCGGGCCGTACCAGGAGCTGGACAGCTGCATGCCATAGCCGCGCGGCACGCTGCGCTGGTTGGCGGTGCCTAGCCAGCCCTGGAACGGGTCCTGGTCGTAGGGATGCAGCATCGGGTCGGCATAGCCATCCCAGTCGTAGCGACCGTCCCAGCCCGGCGACGGCACCAGCCCCAGCCCCTCGCGACGGTTGGGGAAGCGCCCGGTCACCTGCCAGCCAATGCCCTGCTGGTCGGCGAACACCAGATTGAGCGCGGCGGCGCGAATCTCCCGGGCCGCCTCGAAGGCCTGGTCCACCGACTGCGCGCGGGACAGGTCGAAGAAGGCGTCCAGCGTGCGATCGGCTTCCAGCTGCGTGGTCTTCAGGGCCAGGCCGTAGCCACTACCGAGCTGCAACGGTTGCAGCGGGTGCTTGCGCTCGCCGAGTACGCTGTTGAGCAGCGGGCCGTTGCGAGTCTCGAAAATGGTCTCGCGGATCGGCCGCTCGCCCTTGACGAAGTAGGTCTCGTGGCGCTCGCGGGCCGGCAGCCATTTGCCGTCGGCCAGGTACATCAGCCGCGAGCCTTCGCGACGCACCTGCTCGAGATAGAGGTCCTGGTTGTCGCCCATGACCATCGTCATGCCCCAGCCGAGCTTGCCGTTGAAGCCCGCCACCACGGCGGGGACGCCGGCGATGGTGACACCCGCCGCCTGGAACTTCGGTGCGCGGATCTGCATGAAATTCCAGTACGAGGGCATCGACAGCGGCAGGTGCGTGTCGTTGGCCAGGATCGGCTTGCCGCTGCGCGTGTTGCTGCCGGCGATGGCCCAGTTGTTGGAAGCCGCCATGCCGGCCGGCGTCAGAGCCGCCAGCGGCTGTGTGGCACGTTCGAGTGCCGCCAGCCCGGGCACATTGCCACCCAGCTTCAAGCCCTTGAGCTTGTCCACCTCGTCGAACGGCAACACCTCGTCCGGGTAGATGGGCAACAGCCAGGCCAGCTTGTCGCTACCCACTTTCTGTGCCATCAGCAACGCGGCGACCTCTTCCTGCAGGTTCTGCGAAAGGCCGAAATTGAGCAGACAGAACACCAGCACCGAATCCTCGGGCTTCCAGTACTCCGGCTTGTAGCCGGACTCGGCGAGGTCCATCGGCAGTTTGTCGCGATGGCGATACAGGTAGGCGTTCACGCCACGGGCGTACACCTCGAAGAACTTTTTCATCCTCGGCGAGGATTCACGGTACAGCAGCTCGGCGCTCTGGCGCAGATTGACCGCCCGCATGAAACGGTCGGTTTCCAGCACCCCGGGGCCGACCATTTCCGCCAGGCGGCCCTGGGCCATCAACCGCAGGCTGACCATCTGGCTCAGTCGGTCGGTGGCGTGGACGTATCCCATGGCAAACAGCGCATCGTGAAACGACGAGGTTTCGATCAGCGGCATGCCCATGGAATTGCGCCGGATGCTCGCACTGCCCGCCAGTCCGGTCAGCGGTTGAATGCCCTGTGCCGGCGGCAGACTGGCGCTGTAGCGGTTATCGAGATAGGCCTGACAACCGCCGAGGCCGGCCAGGCCGAGCGCGGCCCCCAGCGTCAGGCGAACCAGGGCGTACGGCAGACGCAGAGACATCGAAGACTCCTGTGCGGGCTTGGCGAGGATGGTGCTAACAGATTAGAGGGCGTACGGCGAAGAAGGTCGGTCAGGCCGCGTCGCGCGATTTTGGCAGAGCCTCGTCGAGCAGCCAACGGGCCGAGCGGCGCGCCTCTGCCTTGTGCCGCAGTTCCAGCGCGCTGAACTGCGCTTCGTGGCGACGGCGCTCGCTCTTGTCCAGGGCCTTCCAGGCAGCATGGGTCGGCACCTGTTCGGTGGCCTCAAACAACTGCTGGAACACCTGACAGCGCGGATGTTGCCCGAGCTCGGCGTCGTAATTGTCGAGCAGCACCTTGATGCGGATGGCGCCCTCGATGAGCGGCAGCTGCTCGTCCAGCAGACAGCTGGCGAGAATCCGCAGATCCTCCGCCAGCGCCGTCTGCTGTTTTTCCTTCAGCTCGGCCTGCTGCCGTTCATTGCGCCAGACACGGCGCCAGAGATACAGCGCATAGCCCGCCAGCGCGGCGATCAGCAGCGTGGCGGCGGCGAACAGGCTCATGGAAAGTGTCATGACAGGCTCAGGCGCCGTGGCACTTCTTGTATTTCTTCTGGCTGCCGCAAGGGCACGGGTCGTTGCGTCCGACGTCCTTCAGCGGATTACGCACCGGCTCGTGGCCATGATTGCAATGCGGACCGTGAACGTGGTGATGGTCATGGTCGTGATCGTGGTTGCAGTCGGGACCATGCACATGGGGCTCGTGACTCATCTGGGTACTACTCCGGAATAAAGTTGCCCGGGATTATCTCGCCATTGCTGGAAATGTGCACGCGTCGCCCGGCCATCAGCCCGGTCTTGAGCTCGCCGGCCAGTCGGTAGTTGATCGGCCGATCCGGCTTTTCCAGCAGCCGCACGATGTACTTCATGTGCCGCCACAGGTTGGTATGCACCGGCACTTCGTAATATTCGAAGCTGTTGGCGGGAACGGTCAGCCAACCGCTGGACTCGCCGCTGGCCAGCTCCACGTCGTTGAGATGGACGGTGTAGATGAGGCCGCGTACAGGCAGGCTGCGATCGTTGGGGTTGTCGATGCGAAAACGCAGCATGAACTGCTGTTCCAGCAGCCGCGCCTTGATGATATCGACCTTGGTGAGTTCGACTTTCGGGTCCTTGAAGTTACCCGAGAACCAGGTCGAACAACCGGCCAGGCCGCCAAGCAGCGTCAGCAACACGACCGTTCTTAGAATTCTTATTGTGTGTGCCTGGCAAGACATTCCGGTACTCCAAAGGACGGCCAAGTGTAGCAAGCAGCATCTTCACCGCAATGGGGTGCCGCCGCAAAAATACCAGTCTCAGGCCGCATTATGACAACGTCGTGGCAGGCAGCCGCCCGGACCGCGCGCACCTGCCTGAAGAGCAGTCAACCGGCCAGCATCCGCGCCAGGACCAGTCGGGCCTTGCCGATGCCCGCGGCGAGTGCCGCCTCGATCTGCGCCATGGTGATCACCCCGCTCGCCTTGCCCGCAGCCGGATTGACCACCAGCGCCAGGCAGGCGTACGGCAGTTCCAGCTCGCGGGCCAGAGCCGCCTCGGGCATGCCGGTCATGCCCACGATGTCGCATCCGTCGCGCTCCATCCGAACGATTTCCGCCACGGTTTCCAGGCGCGGGCCCTGGGTGCAGCCGTAAACACCGTGACTGCTGAAGGCGAAACCCTCTGCCGCCAGCGCGCCGATCAGTCGTTCGCGCAGCGCTTCGTCGTACGGGTAGCTGAAATCGATATGCGTCACATGATCGATGTCACCCTCGAAGAAGGTCTGCTCACGACCATAGGTGTAATCGATGATCTGGTGCGGCACGCAGAAATGTCCGGACCCCATCGCCGCTTGAATGCCACCCACTGCATTGACCGCGAGCACCGCGTCAGCGCCCGCCTGCTTCAATGCCCAAAGGTTGGCGCGATAGTTCACCTGGTGAGGCGGCACACGATGCGGATGGCCGTGCCGCGCAAGAAACAGCACCTCGCGACCGCCATACTCGCCCCGCATGATTTCCGCAGAGGGACGTCCATAGGGCGTATCGATCAGCTGTGCGCGGTGCAGCTTGAAGCCGGTCAACTGGGTCAGGCCGGTGCCGCCGATGATGGCATGGACAGTCATGGGGATTCCTTGAAAAGAGAAGGATCAGTCAATCAGATCGGCAGCCTTCAGCGCGCCGATGGCGTCCAGCCAGCGAGGGTTCTGCTTGTAGTCCGCCGGGCAGCCCGCCCGGCCACGCATTCCCGCCAGCGCGGTCGACGGCGTCACCTTCAAGCGCTGCAGCGCAGTCAGCGCCAGCTCTGCGGCCCCACGATCGTTGCAGACCAGCCCCATGTCGCAACCAGCGCCCAGAGCGGATTCGATCCGCTGCGCCGCGTCGCCTGCGACATGCGCCCCGGCCATCGAGAGATCGTCGCTGAAGATCACGCCTTTGAAGCCCAACTCAATGCGCAGGATGTCCTGCAACCAGCGTCGGGAAAAACCGGCGGGCTGCTCGTCGACCTGAGGATAGATGACATGCGCCGGCATGATCGCATCGAGCGTGCCACTCAGCGCCATAAAGGGAATCAGATCACAGCGGCGCAGCTCGTCGAGGCTGCGCTCATCCACCGGTATCGCGACATGCGAATCGGCCTCGGCCCAGCCGTGCCCGGGGAAGTGCTTGCCAGTGGCGGCCATGCCGGCGGCATGCATGCCGCGAATAAAGGCGTCGATCAGCGTCACCGCGACCTGCGGGTCACCCTCGAAGGCGCGTGCGCCTACCACCGCGCTGCGCTGATGATCCAGATCGAGAACCGGCGCGAAGCTGAAATCCAGGCCCACTGCAAGCACCTCGCTGGCCATGACCCAGCCACAGGCTTCGGCCAGCCTGGGAGCGTCGGTGCAACGCGCCAGTTCGCGCATTGCCGGAAGCCGCACGAAACCCTGGCGCAGCCGCTGCACGCGGCCGCCTTCCTGATCCACCGCCAGCAGCAGATCGGGGCGCACGGCGCGGATCGCACGGCACAGTTCCTCCACCTGTCGCGGAGACTCGATATTGCGAGCGAACAGAATGAGCCCACCCACTTCGGGTTGGCGCAGCAGGTGCCGATCCTCGGCAGTCAGCCAGGTACCGGCGATGTCCAGCATCAATGAACCGTGCATACAGACGCAGATCCTTATTCGAGTTCAGCGGCAGCCCAGCTCGGGCAAGGTGCCTCGGTGATGCGCACCTGACAGTGAGGCGGCACCCTGGGGAAAAGTTGCAGCAGATCGGCATTGCGCATACGCACGCAACCGTGGGAAAGCGGCACACTCATAGGTTCGCAATCGGGCGCGCCGTGGATGTAGATGTAGCGGCGGAACGTGTCGACCTGCCCCATCCGGTTGACGCCCGGCTCGCAACCGCTGAGCCAGAGGATGCGGGTCAGGATCCAGTCGCGCCCGGGAAACACCGCATGCAGCTCGGGTGTCCAGATTTCACCGGTCCAGCGCCGCCCGCGCAACACCGCCCCCTCGGGCAGGCCATCACCGATGCGCGCACGCACCTGATGCACGCCGCGCGGTGTACAGCCGGAACCATTCTGTTCGCCGACACCGTTACGAGCGGTGGACACCGGAAAGCGCAGACGCAGCTGCCCGCCGGCAAAGCCATAAAGCTGCTGGTCAGCGACGGAGATATGCAGAAGATCGAGAAAGGCCATGGGCGGCTAGCTTAGCCGATCACCCGGCAGGCTTGTAGCTCAAGCCTTCGCCGGGATGGCCACGGCGTTGCGCCGCGCGATCGGTTGCGCCGCCGCCAGGGTATTGTCATCGATACCGCTGTCGGCACGCATGCCGGCGGCCAGGAACGGCACCATCATACGCATCACCTGCTCGATGGAAGTCCGAACGCCGAAATCGTTCTCGGAGATCGCACGCAGCGCCTTGATACCGGACATGCTGAATGCCGCAGCCCCGAGCATGAAGTGCACGCGCCAGAACAGCTCGATGGGCGGAATGGCCGGCGCGGCGTCGTGAACCTTGAGCATGTAACGACGGAACACCTTGCCGTACATGTCTTCCAGGTAGCGCCGCAGGTGGCCCTGGCTCTGACTGAAGGACAAGCCCAGCAGGCGCATGAAGATCGACAGGTCGTCGCCGCTACGCGGCTTGACCGCCAATGCCTGCTCCACGAGGATTTCCAGGAGCTCCTCGAGCGTGTCCTTCTTGTCGGTGAGCGCCTCGCGGCGATCCAGCTCACGCTCCAGGCTGGCACAGAACGGCCCGAGGAAACGCGAGAACACCGCCTGGATGAGCGCCTTCTTCGAACCGAAGTGATAGTTGACCGCCGCGAGGTTGACCCCAGCCTTGCTGGTGATCAGACGAAGCGAGGTCTCGGCGAAGCCTTTTTCCGCGAACAGCTGTTCCGCTGCATCAAGAATGCGCTCAACTGTTTCCGACTGCGCCATGCCCCCTCCGAAAGACAAACAACTGTTTGAAACTTACGTTTCACCGACCGGCAAGTCAACCACGAAACGCCGCATGGCACTAGCGTCATTGTCGCAGACGCACTGCCCAGCGCGCCGGCTGACCCGACATGAAACATTCATTGCCAAGGCCGGATCACTGTATATAATCCCAGTCACTGTATAAAAGAACAGAGACCGACATGATCAAGCTGACGCCTCGCCAGACGGAAATCCTCGCCTTCATCAAGCGCTGCCTGGAAGACAACGGTTATCCGCCAACCCGCGCGGAGATCGCTCAGGAGCTCGGCTTCAAGTCGCCCAATGCCGCGGAGGAGCACCTCAAGGCGCTCGCCCGCAAAGGCGCCATCGAGATGACGCCCGGCGCCTCCCGCGGGATACGTATTCCCGACTTCGAGCCCGCACCTGCCGAAACCGGCTTGCCCATCATCGGCCGCGTCGCTGCTGGCGCACCGATACTGGCCCAGCAGCATGTCGAGGAATCCTGCCAGATCAGCCCCGCCTTTTTCCATCCGCGCGCCGATTATCTGCTGCGTGTGCACGGCATGAGCATGAAGGACATCGGCATTTACGACGGTGACCTGCTGGCCGTGCACACCACCCGTGAGGCCCGCAACGGCCAGATCGTGGTGGCGCGGGTCGGCGATGAGGTGACCGTCAAGCGTTTCAAGCGCGACGGCAAGAAGGTCTGGCTGCTGGCGGAGAACGCGGAATTCGCCCCCATCGAAGTCGACCTCGAACATCAGGAATTGGTCATCGAAGGCTTGAGTGTCGGCGTCATACGCCGCTGAGGAGAAGGTTATGCAGTACCAGACCAGCACTTCCCGGCCCCAGCTATCGCTGTTCGACGGTGTCATCGCACAAAGCCTGGCACCGTTCGGCAGCCTTGCACCGCGCAGCAAAGCCGAGCAGGAGAAAAAGGATCACCTGAGCGAGTTGAGCCTCAGCGGCAGCAGTCAGCACTGCCATCTGCTGCTCACGCCGATCCTGCGCGAACTCGGCGACGCGACGGACAGCCGCTGGCTGACACTGATCGCGCCGCCCGCCTTCCTTTCACAGAGCTTCCTGCGCAAGTGCGGCCTGAACCGCGAGCGCATCATCCTGCTGCAACCACGCAACACGGAAGGCGCGCTGGAACTCGCGTGCAAGGCGCTGGCGTCCGGCTGCAGCCATACCGTCATCAGCTGGCTCGGTCAGATCGACGACGCGACACGCAGCAAGCTGCGCAACGCCGCCAGCCTGGGCGAGGCGCAGAGCCTGAATATTCGTCTGGGTTGTTGAGTGGCGGGCACAGGGACGTGCTGCCTGTTGTGAAGTGAAGGTCGAGCCCCGGAGCAGCTGCGCTCAGTGCAGAACGCGCGGCTCTTCTGCATCGTGGTCGAAATCGCCTTCTGTCATCCGACCCGCCATCTGAACGCCAACATTGAACATCGCCTTGGCAATCTCCACATGCTGCCCCTGCAGGAAGAGCTTGGCGTCGTCGGAAAAGTCGAGCGTGACCAACACCTCTTCGTCCTCGGCACGACGAAGCACGATGCGCCCGTCTGGTAGCTCGACGATTTCCAGAAAAGATGTAGGCATGGATCAGCTCCGCGTGAAAGGCCGCCATTGTAGCAGCCGGTCGCCGTCGCGGCAGCCTTTGGCGCTTCAGGCCACCAGTCCGGCGCGTTGCTGGGCGCACACCTCGTGCGTTGCGCCCCGAAATGACGTGCCCAAGGCGGATCGGCAACGTAGCATGCGCTGAAAAAAGCGCGCGCACCTCTGCGCCGGGACAAGGAATCGTGCATGACCACCCGCACCTTGCTGCTCACCGCTCTGGCCATGCTGGCGTTCGCCGGCAACTCGATCCTCTGCCGGATCGCGCTGCGGGACACCGCCATCGATCCAGCCAGCTTCACCGGCCTGCGGATAGTCGCCGGAGCGCTCACCCTCTGGCTGCTGTTGCGCGCCGACAGGACCGACCAGCCTCTGGGGGGCGACTGGGTCGGTGCCATGGCGCTGTTCGTCTACGCGGCCTGCTTTTCCTTTGCCTATATCGACCTGGACGCCGGCGCCGGCGCACTGCTGCTGTTCGGTGCCGTACAGCTGAGCATGCTTGCCTGGGGCTTGCTGAGAGGCGAGCGTTTCAGCGCCGGGCAGCTCGCCGGCCTGCTGCTGGCGGTCAGTGGATTGGTGATCCTGCTGCTCCCGGGGAGCAGCACCCCGCCCTTGGATGGCGCTTTGCTGATGATCCTGTCCGGCATCGCCTGGGGCGTCTATTCGCTCCGTGGACGTGGTGCAGCCACACCGCTTGCAGCCACTGCGGGTAATTTTCTCCGGGCGGTTCCATTGGCCGCGGTGCTCTGCCTGCTTTCGCTGGGCCAGCAGACGTGGGATTGGCCGGGCGTGGCCTACGCGCTGCTTTCCGGGGCGCTGACGTCAGGGGTCGGCTATGCCATCTGGTACGCCGCCCTGCCCGGTCTGGCGGCGATACAGGCCGCCAGCGTGCAACTCAGCGTTCCGCTACTGGCGGCCATTGCCGGTGCCGTGCTGCTGGGCGAAGCGATGACCACAACGCTACTGTTGGCCGGCACCGCGATTCTGGGCGGCATCGCCCTGGTCCTGCGCATCAGGCATCGCCATTAGCCCGGCGTCGCCGGTTACCACTCGGTGAGCGATTCGCGAAAGCGCAGCGCCAGCCCCTTGAGGTTCTGCCGCCACGCTTCCAGCTCGGCGCGGGTCAGCGGCGGAGTCTCGTCCTCGACGGTGACCGCCTCGATCAATGGCTGCCGCGGATCGGTCTTGGCCTTGGCCGGGGCGCGCGGCGGCTGGAACAGCTGACGATAGGCGGCCAGCAACTGCCCGAGCCAGGTACTCGGCTGTTCCGACAGTTCCAGCAGCTCGGCGAGCTCCGGACTCGGCGCGGCCTCTAGAACGCTGCGCGTCAGGAACGCCTCCACCACCGGCGCATCGGCGCCCGGCGAGCGATAGTAGCCGGCGATCTCGTGGCAAAGGCCGAGCAACGCGCCGTACAGGTGAAACAGACACGCCTCGCGCTCGGCCTGGATAAGCCCCTGAGAGTTCATCGAGGCAGTCTCTTCGGCCTTGCGCCAGCTTTCCAGCGAGAGGCCTGCAAAGAAGATCTTCTGGTTGGTACGGGTGTAGAGCTCGTGAGCCATGGCATGCTCTCCGGAAGAGAATGTGCAGAGAATGGACCTTCGACGAACGCCGCACCAGAGCGAACGACGAACAGACGGCGTGGGCGTGAGGCAATCAACCCGACCGACTCGCCTGGCGAGTCGGTCGAGCCAGGATCAGCGCTTGTCTTCGACCTGCCACTTGCCGCCGTCGTAGAACGCCTTCCAGCCGGTGGGCTTGCCATCAACTTCGCTCTGCACGTACTGCTCCTTGGTCTTGCGGCTGAAGCGGATCACCGCCGGGCGGCCGTCCGGATCCTGCTGCGGTGCCTGGAGCAGGAAGTGATACTTGGGATCGATCTCGTCCTTGTGGGGAATCAGCTCTCGCACCAGCGGCGCGCGGGTCTCGCGATTCTTCGGGAACTGGCTGGCAGCCAGGAACAACCCGGAAGCGCCATCGCGCAGTACGTAGGTATCGTCGACCTTCTCGCACTTGAGCTCCGGCATCTTCACCGCATCCATCTTCGGCGGCGCCGGCTCGCCATTCTTCAGCAGCTTGCGGGTGTTCTTGCATTCGGCGTTGGTGCAGCCGAAGAACTTGCCGAAACGACCGGTCTTGAGCTGCATCTCGCTGCCGCACTTGTCACATTCCAGGCTTGGCCCCTCGTACCCCTTGATACGGTACTGACCTTCCTCGATCTCGTAGCCGGAGCAGTCCGGGTTGTTGCCGCAGATGTGCAGCTTGTGCGTCTCGTCGAGCAGGTAGGCATCCATCGCGGTGCTGCAGATCGGGCAGCGATGCTTGCCCAGCAGCACGCGGGATTCGGACTCGCCCTCGTCATCCGCGGCGATCTCGTCACCCGGAATGAGGTTCACCGTGGACTTGCAGCGCTCCTTCGGCGGCAGGCTGTAGCCGGAACAACCGAGGAACACCCCGGTGGACGCGGTGCGGATCATCATCGGCCGGCCGCAGACCTTGCACGGGATGTCCGTCAGGGTCGGCTGGTTGGCACGCATGCCATTCTCGCTGGACTCGGCGACCTCGAGCTTCTTGCGGAAATCACCGTAGAACTCGTCCAGCACATGCTTCCAGTCGCGCTCGCCCTGGGCGACGTCGTCCAGATGCTCTTCCATGCCAGCGGTGAAGCCATAGTCCATCAGGTTGTTGAAGCTCTCGGAGAGGCGTTCGGTGACGATGTCGCCCATCTTTTCCGAGTAGAAACGGCGATTGTGCAGCGAGACGTAGCCCCGATCCTGGATGGTGGAAATGATCGCCGCATAGGTGGATGGCCGGCCGATGCCGCGCTTCTCCATCTCCTTGACCAGGCTGGCTTCGGAATAGCGGGCCGGCGGCTTGGTGAAGTGCTGGCTCGGGTCGAGCTTGAGCAGCTTCATGGCGTCGCCCTTGCTCATTTCCGGCAGCACGTCGTCCTCGCCAGCCTTGCTCTGCTGCGGCATGACCTTGGTGTAGCCGTCGAACTTGAGGATGCGCCCCTTGGCACGCAGCTCGAAGTCACCGGCCTCGACCGTCACGCTGGTGGACAGGTACTGCGCCGGCGGCATCTGGCAGGCGACGAACTGGCGCCAGATCAGCTCGTACAGGCGCTCGGCATCGCGCTCCATGCCGGACAGCTGGTTCGGCCGCAGGTTGACATCGGACGGGCGAATCGCCTCGTGCGCTTCCTGGGCGCCCTCCTTGCTCGAATACAGGTTCGGCTTCTCGGGCAGGTACTTGTCACCGAACTCGCCTTCGATGAAACCGCGCACCATGCTGATGGCGTCGGCCGACAGGTTGGTCGAGTCGGTACGCATGTAGGTGATGTAACCGGCTTCGTACAAGCGCTGGGCCATCATCATGGTCTTCTTCACGCCGAAGCCGAGGCGATTGCTCGCCGCCTGCTGCAGGGTCGAGGTGATGAAGGGCGCCGAAGGCTTGCTGCTGGTCGGCTTGTCCTCGCGCTTGGTCACGCTGTAGCTGGCGCCCTTGAGCTTCTCCAGCGCAGCATTGGCCTGCGCCTCGTTCAGCGGCTTGAACGCCTCGCCCTTCTCGCGGGCGACTTCGAAGCGCACCTTGGCCTGCTGGGCAGTCGCCAGGTCGGCATGAACTTCCCAGTATTCTTCCGGGACGAAGGCGCGGATCTCGCGCTCGCGCTCGACCACCAGTTTCACCGCCACCGACTGCACGCGACCGGCAGACAGGCCGCGGGCGATCTTCGCCCAGAGCAGCGGCGAAACCATGTAGCCAACCACCCGATCGAGGAAGCGCCGCGCCTGCTGGGCGTTGACACGATTCAGATCGAGCTCGCCCGGCTGGGAAAAGGCCTCCTGGATCGCCTTCTTGGTGATCTCGTTGAACACCACGCGCTTGTAACGGCTGTCATCGCCACCGATGGATTCGCGTAGGTGCCAGGCGATGGCCTCCCCTTCTCTATCCAAGTCGGTCGCGAGATAGATGGTGTCGGCTTCCTTGGCCAGGCGGCGCAGCTCCTCGATGACCTTTTCTTTGCCGGGCAGGATCTCGTACTTGGCCTTCCAGCCATGTTCCGGATCGACGCCCATGCGCGCGATCAGTTGACGCTTGGCCTTCTCCTTGGGCGACAGCGCGGGCGCTTCGGCCGCCGCAGCCTTGCCGCGCTTGACCGGCTCCTTGTTGGCCGAGCCGCTGGTGGGAAGGTCGCGGATGTGGCCGATACTCGACTTCACCACGTACTGGTTGCCCAAATACTTGTTGATTGTCTTGGCCTTGGCCGGTGATTCCACGATGACCAGCGATTTACCCATGGAGAGGAGAGTTCCTGAATCTAGAGGTGAACAGAGGCGGCGCCTCCGGCAGTTTGAATACCCGTGCCGTCGGTAATCGGCAAGGCATCAGCGAACGTTCGTGCGCGTTTTGCGAACGGGGCGGCTCTGCAGGATATTCCTGCTCGGCTCGGCCTGGCGCGGACCAGAGCGACGATTCGAGGCCATGAACCGGACGCCTGGGTTAGCGCTCTGTCTAAAAAGCACCGCTATATATAGTGGCGATGGAGCTGAGGTCAAGCGCGGCACTGGTAGCCCTGTGCCAGCTCAATCCCGAAAGACGCTGGGCTCGGCTTCGATCAGCGCGAACCTCGGCACCGTTTCACCGTTGACCTCGACCGTCTCGGTAAACATCGACAGTGGCCGCACCCAGAGTCCGCGCTCGCCATACAGCGCCTGGTAGAACACCACCAGCTCCTCCGTCTCGGAGTGCCGGGCCACGGCGAATACGCGATATTCCGGCCCCTTGTAATGGCGATAACGCCCCGGCTCCAACTGCATGCCTACCTCCACGCAACGACAAAAAAGAAAAACCGGGGCACCAGGCCCCGGCTTCCATGCACCGGCTGACAACATTCTTTCCGCAAAACTGCAGAAATGGTTGTCAGCCTAGCGCAGTCATCTGCATCTGTCTGTCAGAGGCGCTCGAAGACCGTGCTGATCCCCTGGCCCAGACCGATACACATGGTAGCGACACCCAGCGTACCGTTGTTCTGCTTCATCACGTTCAGCAGGGTGCCGGAGATGCGCGCACCGGAGCAGCCGAACGGGTGACCCAGGGCGATGGCACCGCCGTGCAGGTTGACCTTCTCTTCCATCTTGTCGAGCAGCTTGAGGTCCTTGAGCACCGGCAGGGCCTGTGCGGCGAAGGCTTCGTTCAGCTCGACGTGGCTGATGTCGTCCATGGTCAGACCGGCACGCTTGAGGGCCTTCTGGGTCGACGGAACCGGGCCGTAACCCATGATCGCCGGGTCCACGCCCGCCAGCGCCATGGCACGAACCACGGCCATCGGCTGCAGTCCGAGGTCCTTGGCGCGCTGGGCCGACATGACGATCATGCAGGACGCACCGTCGGTGATCTGCGAGGAGGTACCAGCAGTCACGGTGCCGCCCTTCGGGTTGAACGCCGGCTTGAGCTCGGCCAGACCCTCGAGGGTGGTTTCCGGGCGAATGGTCTCATCGTAGTCGAAGACCTTGAGGAAGCCGTTCTCGTCGTAGCCTTCCATCGGGATGATCTCGTCCTTGAACTTGCCTTCCTGAGTCGCTTTCCATGCCAGCTGGTGCGAGCGGTAGCCGAACTGGTCCTGGGCTTCACGGGTGATGCCGTGCATCTTGCCGAGCATCTCGGCGGTCAGACCCATCATGCCCGACGCCTTGGCCGCGTGCAGCGACAGCTGCGGGTTCGGGTCGACGCCATGCATCATGCTGACGTGGCCCATGTGCTCCACGCCACCGATGACGAACACGTCGCCATTGTTGGTCTGGATAGCCTGCACGGCGGTGTGCAGCGCGCTCATGGACGAACCACACAGACGGCTCACGGTCTGGCCGGCGCTGGTGTGCGGAATGCGGGTCAGCAGCGACGCCATGCGGGCGATGTTCCAGCCCTGCTCGAGGGTCTGGTTCACGCAGCCCCAGATTACGTCCTCGACCTCGGCCGGGTCGATCTTCGGATTGCGCGCCAGCAGGCCGTCGATCAGCTGTGCGGACATAGTCTCGGCGCGGGTGTTACGGTGCATGCCGCCCTTGGAGCGCCCCATCGGGGTGCGACCGAAGTCGACGATGACTGCATCTCTTGGATTCAGGCTCATGAATTCTCTCTCCCTCGATTAACCGTAGAAGCGCTGGCCGTTGGCAGCCATCTCGCGCAGCTTCGCGGTCGGGTGGTACAGCGGGCCCAGGTCGGCGTACTTGTCGGCCATCGCGACGAACTCGGCGACGCCGATCGAATCGATGTAGCGCAGCGCGCCACCACGGAAGGGTGGGAAGCCAATGCCATAGATCAGGCCCATGTCGGCTTCGGCAGCGGTCTCGACGATGCCGTCTTCCAGGCAGCGCACGGTTTCCAGGCACAGCGGGATCATCATGTAGTTGATGATGTCCTCGTCGGACAGCTCGCGCGTCTCGGCGACGATCGGCTTGAGCAGCTCGTAGGCCTCGGCATCGACGACCTTCTTCGGCTTGCCCTTCTTGTCCATCTCGTAGGCATAGAAGCCCTTGCCGTTCTTCTGACCGAGGCGGTTGGCGTCGTACATGACGTCGACGGCGGTGCGGGTATCGTCCTTCATGCGATCCGGGAAGCCTTCGGCCATCACGTCACGGCCGTGGTGGCCGGTGTCCATGCCGACGACGTCCATCAGGTAGGCCGGGCCCATGGGCCAGCCGAACTTCTCCATCACCTTGTCGGCACGAACGAAGTCGACACCGTGGGCGATGGCGCGGGCGAAGCCGCCGAAGTACGGGAACAGCACGCGGTTGACCAGGAAGCCCGGGCAGTCGTTGACCACGACCGGGCTCTTGCCCATTTTCTTGGCGTAGGCGACGGTGGTGGCGATGGCGGTTTCGCTGGTCTTCTCGCCGCGGATCACTTCCACCAGCGGCATCATGTGCACCGGGTTGAAGAAGTGCATGCCGCAGAAGTTTTCCGGACGCTTGAGCGCCTGGGCCAGGTAGCTGATGGAGATGGTGGAGGTGTTGGAGGCGATGATCGCGTCCTCGCGTACATGCCCTTCCACCTCGGCCAGCACGGCGTGCTTGACCTTCGGGTTCTCGACCACGGCTTCCACGACGATGTCGACGTTGCCGAAGTCGCCGTAGGACATGGTCGGACGAATCGCGTTGAGCGCCTGCGCCATCTTCTCCGGCGTCAGACGGCCCTTCTCGACACGCTTGCCGAGCAGCTTGGAGGCTTCGTCCAGGCCCATCTGGATACCCTCTTCGCGGATATCCTTCATCAGGATCGGCGTGCCCTTGACGGCCGACTGGTAGGCGATGCCGCCACCCATGATGCCGGCGCCGAGTACGGCAGCCAGTTTCACGTCGCGGGCCTGCTTGTCGTAGGCCTTGGCCTTCTTCTTCAATTCCTGATCGCTGAGGAACAGGCCGACCAGGCTCTGTGCAACCGAGGTCTTGGCCAGTTTGACGAAGCCGGCGGCCTCGACTTCGATGGCCTTGTCACGTCCGAAGTTGGCGGCTTTCTGGATGGTCTTGATAGCTTCGACCGGAGCCGGATAGTTCGGGCCGGCCTGGCCAGCCACGAAGGCCTTGCTGGTTTCGAAGGCCATCATCTGCTCGATGGCGTTGAGCTTGAGCTTGTCCAGCTTCGGCTGGCGCTTGGCCTTGTAGTCCAGCTCGCCGGAGATGGCGCGCTTGACCAGGTCCAGGGCAGCTTCCTGCAGTTTCTCCGGAGCGACGACGGCATCGACCGCGTGCACCTTGAGCGCGTCTTCGGCACGATTTTCCTTGCCGGAGGCGATCCACTCGACGGCGTTGTCCACACCGATCAGGCGCGGCAGACGCACAGTACCGCCGAAGCCCGGGTAGATGCCCAGCTTGACTTCCGGCAGGCCGACCTTGGCGGTGGTGGACATGACGCGATAGTCGGCAGCCATGCACATCTCGAAACCGCCACCCAGGGCGATGCCGTTGATGGCGACCACGGAGGGTACGCCCAGGTCTTCGAAATCGCTGAAGATCTTGTTCGCTTCGAGGTTGCCGGCAACCAGCTCTTCATCGGGCAACTTGAAGTTGTCGACGAACTCGGTGATGTCGGCACCGACGATGAACACATCCTTGCCGCTGGTGACGATCACGCCCTTGACCGAAGCGTCGGCCTTGATGGCATCGACAGCCTGGCGCAGATCGTTGAGAGTGAGGCGATTGAATTTATTGACGGACTCACCCTTGAGGTCGAAATTCAATTCGACGATGCCGCTCTCAAGAGCCTTAACCGTGATGGCTTTACCTTCGTAAATCATCAACTGATCTCCAGGTATGGAAGCTGAACGTTACGTGTCTCACGTCTTCGGCCCTGACTCGACCGCGCCTCACGGCGAACGACACCCACCGACACGATAATCCGGGTGACCGGCATCTGCTCTGGCAAACGCTCGATTCATACGCCCGTTTGATTTGGGTCGGCACACCTTCGGGGAAAAGCGCAGCATTGTCAATCGGCTGCTTTGCCTAACCGAAAGTAACCTGCAAGCGGACATTTCGCGACTACCCGGTCATCATCGACAGCGCCGATCCGCCTGCATTCACCCTATCCATGGCCGCGTTGCTCGGCGGTCGGCCCGGCTGAAACCGGGCCGTACCAACCGGGTCAATCCTAGACGCAGTCGAGCAGGTACACTGCCGCATTTCGTTGCACGCCATGTGCGGCCAACGCACCACCGAATCCGGAGTACTGCATGTCCCAAGCCCCCATCGCCCGCGCCGACACCGGCACCGACCCTTACCGCTGGCTGGAGAATCGCGACGCCGAGGACGTGCTGGCCTATCTCAAGGCGGAGAATGCCTATCTCGAGGAGCAGCTCGCCGATCAGGCCGAACTGCGTGAAGCCCTGTTTCAGGAGATCAAGAGCCGCATCCGCGAAACCGATCTGTCACTGCCCTCCCCGTGGGGGCCGTGGCTGTACTACCAGCGCACCACCGCAGGCGACGAGTATCCGCGGCACTACCGCTGCCCGCGCCCGCTGGATGGTTCGCTGACCGTCGATGAAAGCGCCGAACAGCTGCTGCTCGACCCCAACGAGCTGGCCGGCGGCGGCTTTCTTTCGCTGGGTGCCTTCAGCGTCAGCCAGGACCACAGCAAGCTCGCCTACAGCCTCGACCGCGAGGGCGACGAGATCTACCGGCTGTACGTCAAGGACCTGGCCAGCGGCGAGGTCACCGAGCTGCCCTTCGACAACTGCGACGGCAGCATGACCTGGGCCAACGACAGCCAGACCCTGTTCTACGGCGAGCTGGACGACACCCACCGCCCGCACAAGGTTTACCGCCACCGCCTTGGCGATACGGACAGCAGCGAGGTTTATCACGACCCGGACGGGCGCTTCTTCGTGCATTGCTACCGCGCCAGCTCCGACCGCCAGCTGGTCATCCTTTCCCACAGCAAGACCACCAGCGAAGCCTGGGTGTTGTCGGCGGACCAGCCGGAGGGCAGCTGGACCTGCCTGGCGCCGCGCCAGGAGGATCACGAGTACTTCCCCGATCATGGCCTGTACGAAGGCCAGTGGCGCTGGCTGATCCGCAGCAACCAGGCGGGCATCAACTTCGCCCTTTATCACGCCAGCGAGGCCGAACCAGGCCGCGAGCACTGGCAGGAGCTGGTCCCGCATGATGACGCGGTGATGCTCGAGGATGTCAGCCTGAACGCCGAGGCGATCACCCTGACCCTGCGCGAAAGCGGCCTGCCGGTGATCGAGGTACGACCGCAGGGCGTCCAACCCTATCGCCTGCAATTGCCCGATGCGGCCTACAGCCTGCACGTGCAGAACTCGCTGGAATTCACCAGCACGGTGATCCGCCTGCGCTACGAGGCGCTGAATCGCCCGGCGCAGATCCGCCAGCTGACCCTGGCCGACGGCACACAGGAGGTGCTCAAGGAAACCCCGGTGGAAGGCCCCTTCGATGCGGACGCCTATGAAAGTCGGCGCATCTGGGCCACCGCCCAGGACGGCACGCAGATTCCCATCAGCCTGGTCGGCCGGCGTGACAGCTTCGGCAAGCCCGCACCGCTCTACCTCTATGGTTACGGCGCCTACGGCCACAGCCTCGACCCCTGGTTCTCCCACGCGCGGCTGTCGCTGCTCGACCGCGGCTTCATCTTCGCCATCGCCCATGTGCGTGGCGGCGGCGATCTCGGCGAGGCCTGGTACCGCGCCGGCAAGCTGGAGCACAAGCCGAACACCTTCAGCGACTTCATCGCCTGTGCCGAGCAGCTGTTGGCCGACGGTTACACCACATCGCCACGCCTGGCCATCAGCGGCGGCAGTGCCGGCGGCCTGCTGATCGGTGCCGTACTCAACCTGCGTCCGGAACTGTTCGGCGCGGCGATCGCCGAGGTGCCCTTCGTCGACGTGCTCAATACCATGCTCAATGCCGACCTGCCGCTGACCGTGACCGAGTACGACGAATGGGGCGACCCGAACCAGCCCGAGGTGCACGAACGCATCCGCGCCTATGCGCCCTATGAGAACGTCCGGGCCCAGGCCTATCCGCCACTGCTTGCCGTGGCCGGCTACAACGACAGCCGCGTGCAGTACTGGGAGGCCGCCAAGTGGGTCGCCAAGCTGCGTGCCACCCGCACCGACGACAACCTGCTGCTGCTCAAGACCGAGTTCGGCGCAGGTCACGGTGGCATGAGCGGACGCTACCAGGCGCTCAAGGACGTGGCGCTGGAGTACGCCTTCGTGCTCAAGGTGTTCGGCATGGCCTGATCGGACCATGCCTGCCGACCTGCGGTGGCGAACAGGCGGCTCCGGCAAGAGTCATTCATTGAGAATGTCTTCGTCGGAGCCCCCCCATGAACAACTCTTCCAAGCACCTCGAACAGAACGTCCACGGCTGGGAGCGCGCCATGTCCCTGGCCGGCGGCCTGTACTTCCTCGCAAAGGGTCTGCGCCGCGGGGGCCTCGGCGGCCTGCTGCAACTGGGCATCGGCGGGATGGCCGTTGCCCGGGGCGTGACCGGCCACTGCGAGGCCAAGCGCGTGTTCAATGAAGTCAGCGAACAGGCGGGCATGGCCGAAGGGCGCTCGCACCATATGCCGTTCGAGCGTTATGACTCGAACAAGGAGCAACTGCAGGCCAACGCCGCAGCTGCCACCAACGGCACCACGGTCACCGGCAACGACGATCTGAAAAGCCCGCCCGCCGGCGTCTGAACATCGCCCTGCGGGCCTGTGGCAAACGGACTTGTCCGCGAACGAAGCTGCCAGGCGACATGAGCCCCGCGAGTCGACCGGCGCGCGAGCAAGCTCGCACGCAGCGGTCACGGGGAGCCGTAACGGCATTCCGGCCGCCTCGTAGACCGCTCGCAGGACGCCCGCGAGTTCAGCGCTGCTTCACCGCCTCGTGGGCAGCGATCAACTGGTCGACGACGCCAGGGTCGGCCAGCGTCGAGGTATCGCCCAGAGTGTCGTAGTCGTCCGTGGCGATCTTGCGCAGCAGGCGGCGCATGATCTTGCCGGACCGCGTCTTCGGCAGCCCCGGCGCCCATTGGATGGTATCCGGCACCGCGATCGGACCGATCTCGTGCCGGACCCACTGCTGCAGCTCCTGGCGCAGCGTGTCGCTGGGCTCGGTACCAGCAACCAGAGTCACGTAAACATAGATGGCCTGGCCCTTGAGCGGATGCGGCACGCCAACGGCCGCGGCTTCGGCCACCTTGGCATGCGCCACCAGGGCGCTCTCGATTTCGGCGGTGCCCATGCGGTGTCCGGAGACGTTGAGCACATCGTCGACGCGCCCGGTGATCCAGTAGTAACCGTCCTCGTCGCGGCGCGCGCCGTCGCCGGTGAAGTACATGCCGCGGAAGGTCTTGAAGTAGGTATCGACGAAACGGTCGTGGTCACCGTAAATGGTGCGCATCTGCCCTGGCCAGGAGTCGAGAATCACCAGATTGCCCTCCGCCGGGCCTTCCAGCAGGTTGCCGAGATTGTCCACCAGCCCGGGCACTACGCCGAACAGCGGCCGCGTCGCCGAGCCGGGCTTGAGCGCCGTGGCACCGGGTAACGGGCTGATGAGGATGCCGCCGGTCTCTGTCTGCCACCAGGTATCGACGATCGGGCAGCGCGACCGACCGACCGTCTCGTAGTACCAGTGCCAGGCTTCCGGATTGATCGGTTCGCCGACCGTGCCGAGCAGGCGCAGGCTCGAACCGTCGGCACCCTCCATCGCCGCCGGCCCCTCGGCCATCATCGCGCGGATTGCCGTTGGCGCGGTGTAGAGGATGTTGACCCGGTGCTTGTCGATGATCCTGGCGATGCGGGTGACGTCCGGATAGTTCGGCACGCCTTCGTACATCAGGGTCGTCGCACCGTTGGCCAGTGGGCCGTAGATCAGATAGCTATGACCGGTAATCCAGCCGATGTCGGCGGTGCACCAGTAGATATCGCCGGGGCGGTAGTCGAAGACCCGCTCGTGGGTCAGCGCGGCGTACAGCAGGTAGCCGCCGCAGGTGTGCAGCACGCCCTTGGGTTTCCCGGTGGAGCCCGAGGTGTAGAGAATGAACAGCGGCTCCTCGGCGCCCATTTCCTTCGGCGCGCAGACCTCGCCAGCCACGCGCATCAGGTCGTCGTAGGAGACGTCCCGGTGCGGGTGCCAGCGGATGTTCGCTCCGGTGCGGCGCACCACGATGATCTTCTGCACGCAACGGGTCTGCGGGTTCGTCAGCGCCTCGTCGACGTTCTCCTTCAGGGCGATGGTCTTGCCGCCACGTATGCCCTGATCGGCAGTGATCACCACCTTCGAGCTGCCATCGATGATGCGCCCGGCCAATGCCTCCGGCGAGAAGCCGCCGAACACCACCGAGTGGATCGCACCGATGCGCGCGCAGGCCAGCATTGCCACTGCGGCCTCGGGAATCATCGGCATGTAGATGGTCACCACGTCACCGCGGTGCACATCCTGGCCACGCAGGGCGTTGGCGAACTTGCAGACCTCCTGGTAGAGCTCGCGGTAGGTGATCTCGCGGTGCTCCGAGGGGTCGTCCCCCTCCCAGATGATCGCCACCTGATCGCCGCGCTCGGCCAGGTGCCGGTCCAGGCAATTGGCCGACACGTTCAGCGTGCCGTCGGCAAACCACTTGATATCGACGTGGTGGTCGTCGAAGGAGGTGCGCTTGACCTCGCTGAAGGGCCGCATCCAGTCCAGCCGTGCCGCCTGTTCACGCCAGAATCCTTCAGGGTTGATCACCGACTGCTGATACATGGCCCGATAAGCGGCCTCGTCGGTCAGGGAGTGCTTTGCAGCCTCAGGGGACACGGGATACACGGACGCAGCACACATGGCAGTCACCTCGGGTTATCTGGTTATTTTCCGGTCGCAGCCTTGTCTCGCAGGCGAACCCTCACCACCCGATCGATCCACCCTTCCCGTGCGGATCGCCAACCACGCGCCTGTCAGACGTCTGCTTCAGCCGATGCCGAATACCGCAGCGGCCGCGACTAGCGGCCACTCTCCAAGCATAGACACTGTTTCGCGGCCATTTGCCGAGGGCTGCTGTCTCAATTCGTAACAGCCATCGCCGGGAGCCCCCATGTCAGCACCAAGCAATGCCCTGTTTCGTCAGCTGCAGCGGATCCCCCAGAGCATCGTCTTCTACCCCACCGTGATTCCGGCCGGCTACTTCATGCTGGGCGGTCTCGTCCTGCTCTTCGAAACGACCGACCTGGCTCACGCCTGGCGAAACATGCTGCCGCCCGGCCTGGCAGAGGCGGACAACGCCCGGGAAATCCTCGGCACGCTCATCACCAGCATCATTTCGCTGACCGTGTTCAGCTTTTCCATGGTCATGGTCGTGCTCAACGGGGCCGCCTCGCGACTCTCCCCGCGCGTGCTGCCCGGGCTGATCAGCGATCGGCGCAACCAGCTGATCCTCGGCAACTACCTGGGCTGCATCCTGTTCTTCCTGCTGATGATCGCCTTCATCAACAAGAACGAACCCGATAGCCTGCCTGCATTCGGCGTGCTGCTCGCCGTACTGATGGGCCTGGGCTGTATGGCCCTGTTCGTCGTATTCATCCGTTCCATCTCGCAGTCCATCCAGGTGGACTGGATCGTCGGCCAGCTCTACCGCAGCGCCTGCCATAACCTGGCGCAGCGTTGCGAGCGCCTGGGGTCGATCACCACGGCGCCGGATGACCGCGACTGGTACTGCATCGAAGCGGTCACGCCCGGCTATCTGCGCGAGGTCAATGAGCAACGCCTGCGGGAGCTCTTGGGGCCGGACGATCTGCAGGCGGTGCTACAGGTGGAACCCGGCTTCTTTCTGGTCGAAGGGCATCCGTTGCTCAAGGTCAGCGCCGAACTGGATGCCCGGCGAACCCGACAGCTACTCGACTGCTTCGATTTCCACGATGAAGAGTTCGCCGGCGCCAACGTTTTCTATGGCATGCGGCAGATGACCGAAATCGCGGTAAAGGCCATCAGCCCGTCGATCAACGACCCGGGCACGGCAATACGCGTGCTCAATCTGCACGGTGTGTTGCTCGGTCGCCTGGGTGGCGTTCCGCCGCTGGACGTGGGCTGCATCGACAATGGCAAGCCCAGGCTCTTCTATCCACGGCTGAGCCCGCAACGACGGCTGACGCTTATCCTCGACCCGATTCGTACCTATGGCAGCAATGACCCGGCGATCGTCATGGCGCTGATGCAGTGCCTGAAGACTGCCTTGCACGGGCAGGCCTCCAGCGACCAGCTGGAGGCCTACGTGGATGAATTGGCGGCACTGCGCGACGCCGCGGATACGGACCTGCAGAACGACCGTGACCGCCGTGCGGTCAACGATCTGCTGGAGCGCATCAACCGCCTGCATGACGAACTGGCGCCGCTGGCATTACTGCCAATTCCGGCGAAAAGCTGAAGGCAAAAAAAAGCGGCCTCAGGGGCCGCTCGGTCAACCATCCGGTTGGAATACACACTTGTCCGATCACGCAGATAGACGCCGCCATTCTGTGCAGCCAGCGCCGTGGCCGAAACTGCACATTGGTCTAACAGACCATTGGCGGGCTTGCCTCAGGGCGCAGAGTTGGCTGCCTGGGCCGCCTCGATGAGCTCCTTGCCGATCTCGCCCTCGAACTTTTTCCAGGCCGGTTGTACCGCCTCGCGCCAGCGGGCACGCTGCTCGTCGGTCAGCACCAGGATCTCGCTCTTGCCCGAGTCGATCACGCCCTGCTTGGCCTTCTCGTTCAGCGCCTCGGCCTGGCGGTTCACCTCCACGGTGACCTCGTCGATGATCGCTTCCAGCTCGCCGCGCACCTCTGCCGGCAGGCCGTTCCAGAACCTGGTGTTGGTGATCAGCAGGTAGTTGCCGATGCCGTGGCCGGACTCGGTGATGTACTTCTGCACCTCGTGGTACTTCTGGCTGTAGATGTTCGACCAGGGATTGTCCTGGGCATTGACCACGCCGGTCTGCAGGCCCTGGTAGATCTCGGCGAAGGCCATCTTGCGCGGCACCGCCCGCAGGGCGGTGTACTGGGCGGCCTGCAGGTCCGAAGGCTGTACGCGGAATTTCAGCCCGCGGGCGTCGGCCGGCTCGCGCAGCGGCTTGTTGGCGGTGAAGTGGCGCATGCCGTTGAGCCAGTAGGCCAGGCCGGTGATGCCCTTGTCCTCCATGGATTTGAGCATGGCGCGCCCCTTGTCCGACTGCTGGAAGCGCTGCGCCGCGGCCATGTCGTCGAACAGGAACATTAGGTCGAACAGCTGCAGCTGCTTGGTGTACTGCTCGAGCTTCGACGGTGCCGGCGCCAGCAGCTGCACCTCGTTCATCAGCAGTGCCTCTATCTCCTTGCCGTCGCCGTACAGCGAGGAGTTGGCGAACACCTGCACTTCCACCTGGCCGGGCAGGCGCTCTTCCACGAGCTTCTTGAACATCAGCGCGCCCTGGCCCTTCGGCGTGCTGTCGGCGGTGATATGGGAGAACTTGATCAGGATCGGATCGGCCTGGGCGCCGAGGACGGTGAACAGTGCCGAAGCGGCGAGCAGACGGGTGATGCCACGGGTGAGTCGTGCCATGGGGAGCTCCGTTTTGTAGTTGTGTGAGCCATATCGCTGGCCCGACTCTACCCCGCTGCCCCCTCGGGCTGAATTGCTAATTGGCCAAGCGCGACTTCGCGTTTGGCGAAGGCCGTGACGCGATCGCGCCGCCGAACGGCTTCGTTCAGGCCTGGCCTTCGCGAAGCGTGAGGTGCTCGAGCATCTGCCGGGCAGTCACCGACAGGCTTTCCAGGTTGCGCACGCCGAGCTTCAGTTCACGCCGCGCCCAGACATCGGTCAGCGGCACCATCGCCACGTCCAGCGCCGGCAGGTAGTTGCGCACCACCTGCTCGGGCAGCACGCCGATGCCCATGCCGGTGTGGATCATCCGGCAGATCGCCTCGAAGCTGCGTACCTGGATGCGCAGGCGCAGCGGCATGCCCATCTGCTGTGCCGACTGCTGCAGCAGGGCATGCAGTGAGGCGTCCTGCTGCAGGCCAATGAAGTCGAAGCCTGCCGCCTCGCGCAGTGCAATGCATTCGCGGCCGGCCAGCGGATGCTCGCGTGGCGTGACCAGCACCAGCCGATCCTCGCGGTAGGGAAACACCTGCAGGTCCTCGGCCGGCAGGTGCCCGGCGAAGATGCCGATATCGGTCAGCCCCTCGCGCAGGGCGCGCAGGGTGTCACTGCTGACGCGCTCCTCCAGGTCGATCTTCACTTCCGGGTGCTGGCGAGCGAAGGCGCTCAGGTCTTCGGGCAGGAACTCGATCACTGCCGAGGTGTTGGCGTGGATGCGCACATGGCCCTTCACGCCCTGGCTGAACTCGCTGAGGTCAGCGTCCAGCTGCTGCAGGTTGTCCAGCAGGTTGCGCGCGTGGTGCAGCAGCGCGTGGCCGGCCGGCGTCAGCTCGACGCCCTTGGGCTGGCGATAGAGCAGGCTGACGCCGAGCTGCCCTTCCAGATCGCTGACGCGCTTGCTCACCGCTGCCAGCGCCAGATGCTCGCGCTCGGCGGCGCGGGTCAGGCTACGGGTCTCGGCGATGGCGACGAACAGCCGAAGGGTAACGAAATCGATGCGGCGCATGGGCAAGCTTCCGTATTCGCGGGTGACGAAGCATGCACCTATTCCCGCCGCTATTCCACGGCCCCACGTCTCCCGGCTTCGTGGAGCGCGAAGCCATGCTTGGCCAACGACCAATTGTCCGCTGCCGATGGGTCGGTCATGCTCGGCACCATGAATCAACCGGCACAGGTGTCGTGATGAGCGAACAGACAGACAAGAACCTGCCGCTGCAGGGCCTCAAGGTGATCGAGATGGGCCAACTGATCGCCGGCCCTTTCGCCAGCAAGCTGCTCGGCGAATTCGGCGCCGATGTGATCAAGATCGAGCCGCCCAAGGTCGGCGACCCGTTGCGCAAGTGGCGCAAGCTCAAGGACGGCACCTCGCTCTGGTGGCATGTGCAGTCGCGCAACAAGCGCTCGGTGACGCTCGATCTCAAAGCCGCGGAAGGCCAGGAAATCGTCCGCCAGCTGGTGGCCGAAGCCGACATCCTAGTGGAGAACTTCCGCCCCGGCACGCTGGAAGAATGGGGCCTGGGCTGGGATGAGCTGTCGAAGCTGAACCCTCGGCTGATCATGCTGCGCATCTCCGGATACGGCCAGACCGGCCCCTATCGCGACCTGCCGGGCTTCGGCGTGATCGGCGAAGCCATGGGCGGCCTGCGTCACCTGTCCGGCTATCCCGGCCAGCCGCCGGTGCGGGTCGGCGTCAGCATTGGCGATTCGCTGTCCTCGCTGTATGGGGTGATCGGTGTATTGCTCGCCCTGCAGGAGCGCAACCGCAGCGGCCAGGGCCAGGAGATCGACGTGGCGCTATACGAGTCGGTGTTCGCCATGATGGAAAGCCTCGTGCCCGAATACGACGCCTTCGGCTATGTACGCGAGCCGGCTGGCAGTGCCCTGCCCGGCATCACGCCGTCCAATTCCTATTTGTGCAACGACGGCGCTTACGTGCTGATCGCCGGCAATGGCGACAGCATCTACAAGCGCCTGATGACCCTGATGGGCCGCCAGGACCTTGCCGATGATCCGCGCTTCGCCCACAACGACGGCCGCGCCCAGCACGCCGAGCTGATCGATGCCGCCATTGGCGAATGGACCATCCAGCACAGCCGCGACGAGGTGATCGAAGCACTCAAGGGCGCCCGCGTGCCGGCCGGCTATCCCTACACCGCCGCCGATATCGTCAAGGACCCGCACTACTTGGCGCGGCAGATGATCGAGCAGGTGCAGACCTTCGCCGGCCCGCTCAAGGTACCGGGCGTGCTGCCCAAGCTGTCGCGCACGCCAGGGCGCATCGGCGAAGGCGGCCCGCAACTGGGCGAGCACACCGACGATGTGCTGGCCGGCCTCGGCCTCACCGATGAACAACGCCAGGGCCTGCGCGAACGCGGGATCATCTGAACGCCACGCAGGGTGGACAAGGCGAAGCTTGTCCACCAGCCAGCAAGCCACAACGGTGGATGGGTAGAGCGTCATCCACCCTACGAAACCCCAGGACTCCCCATGAGCAAACGCCTGTATATCCAGGAAGTCGCCACCCGCGACGGCTTCCAGATCGAAGCGGACTTCGTGCCGACCGAAGCCAAGATCGCCCTGATCGACCGCCTCTCGCAAACCGGGCTGGCGAAGATCGAGGTCACCTCCTTCACCTCGCCCAAGGCCATCCCCAACCTGCGCGACGCTGAGGACGTGATGCGCGGCATCCGCCGTGCGGAGGGCGTCGAGTACACCGTGCTGGTGCCCAACGTGAAGGGCTGCGAGCGCGCGCTGGCCTGCGAGGTGGACGAGATCAACCTGGTGATGTCGGCCAGCGACACCCACGGCCTGGCCAACCTGCGCATGACGCCCGAACAGTCGCTGGTGCAGTTCCGCGAAATCATCGAAGTCACTCGCGGCAGTGGCGTATTCATCAACGCCTCGCTATCGACCACCTTCGGCTGCCCCTTCGAGGGCGACGTGCCCGAGCGGCGCATCTATGAGCTGGTGCAACGCCTGCTGGAAATCGGCGTGCAGGGCATCACCCTCTGCGACACCACCGGCATGGCCGACCCGGCGCAGGTCGAGCGCATCTGCCGCGAAGTGCTGAACAGCTGGCCGCAGGCAGTATTCACCGCACACTTCCACAACACGCGCGGCATGGGCCTGGCCAACGCGCTGGCAGCGCTGAACGCCGGCATCGACCGCTTCGATGCCTCTCTCGGCGGACTCGGCGGCTGCCCTTACGCCCCTGGCGCCAGCGGCAATATCTGCACCGAAGATCTCGTGCATATGTTCCAGCGCATGGGCCTAGACACCGGCGTCGATCTCGACCGCCTGCTGCAATACGCCGCCGACCTGCCCCAACTAGTCGGCCACGACGTGCCGGGCGCGGTACTCAAGGCCGGCAAGGCCGATCGCCGTTACCCGAAACCGAAGTGGATGCAGGAAGCCGGCGTTTGATCGCGTGCGGAGCGCCTATTGGACGGTGTGGCGCCATGAGAGCAGCGAGGCAGTCGGAACAGACAGATTCTGCTGCGGAACGTTGGAAAGTAAGCGTTCATTCCACGACGTACTGGACTTACTTTACGTCCCGAAGGGGCCTTAGCAATTCCGGTGAGACCTTGTACTGTTTCGTGCCGTTCTCGGCCAGGACGATCACGCTCTTGCGGTTGATCTTGGTGACGATCCCCATAGTCAAGCCAGTTCGGCTTTCGAAGGTCACCTTCAGCCCCACGTGCAGCCGACTCAGCGCCTGCAGGTTTTCTTGATCTTGCAGTTCATCAATGCGCCGGCAGATCATTCGGTTCAGCTCCAATAGCTGATCGATGCTCATGTCTTCAATGCGCATGGAGGGTGCCCTTTGGCTGTGCGGTCTGTCGATCAGAATGGCGCGGATCGATCAGCGAGCGTAACGGATTATCGGCGAACCGGGTCTTCCAGAGCCGAGGCGTCAGGTCAGCGACCTTGCTGGCCGGGTGCTGACTGATGCGCTGCAGCACGTCCACCAGATAGGTGTACGGGTTGATGTCGTGCAGTTTGCACGTAGTGATCAGGCTCTGGATGATGCCCACGTGTTCCGCGCCGAGTTCACTCCAGCAGAACAGCCAGTTCTTGCGTCCCATGGGAATGGGGCGCAGGGCCCGTTCCAGGTGGTTGGTGTCTGGCTGGACGTCTGGGTCTTCCAGGAAGACGGTCAGGCTGGCTTCACGGCTGAGCACGTAGTTCAGTGCTTTGGTCAATAAATCACTGGGCAGCAGACCGCCCTGTGCCAGTTGATCCCGGCACCATTGGAAGAAGTCGCTGACCACCGGCTTTGAGTGGAGCAGCCGGTACTGGCGTTTCTTTTCGCCGGTCAGTTGCTGGACGCGGATCTCTTCTTCGTTGGTGTATAGCTTGGCAATCTGCTGAAGGGCTTCGGTGGCAGTTATCGGGTGGTCCTTCTGCGCCTCAATGAAGTAACGACGACTGTGCACCCAGCACTGCGCGTGGATGATGTTCTGCTGTGCGGCGGCATAGCGGGCATAAGCAGCATAGCCGTCACTGATCAGAGTTCCGCTGAACTGTTCGTTCAGTACCTGCTCGATATGGGCTCGGCCTCGACTGTTCGAGTAAGTGAACACCACTTCATCGGCATCGCCGTATAACGGCCAGAACCAGCCGGATTTCATCTTGCCTTTTTGTGGGCCTGCCCGACCCTGGTGGCCAGCTTTAATCGGCGTCTCATCCATCGCCAACACCCGGCTGCGCAGAACATTGTCGGTCTGGGCATCCACGATCGGCCGCAGCAGATCAATAGATCGCTTGATCAGATTGGTGAGGGTGCTGCGGCTGAGGGTAATACCCGCTTGCTGGATGCGTTGGTGTTGGCGATACAGCGGTAGGTGAAACTGGAACTTGTCGACCATCAGACCCGCCAACAAGCTGACGTCGGCCAGGCTGTTGTCCAGTACGTTGGACGGGGCCGGCGTGGTCACGGGCTTGTCGCTGCCCTTGCGCCGAAATACGGGGCGTTCCACTTGCAACACCACGTAACTGGACGTCCGCTGGGCCAGCCGATAGGTCGTTTTGGTGCCAAGGATGTCGTACTGGTCGGCGTCGGGGCCGCTTAGCTCCGGCGGCAGGTGTTCAACAACTTCCACTGGCACGTCCGCTGTAAAACGCAGACCCGTATCGTTCAGGCAGTCGTCGTCCCGCTGTTTCTTTCCGGTGCCTCGCTGATAAGCCCGAACCGGGCGTTTCTCCGCATCGAGAGGCTTCTCCGGGCTAGCCGCATCATTCGATTGGAACAGGCCGCCCTGCTCCGGGAGGTCATACACCTGCTTCTCGGACTTGGGGCCGAACAGCTGCTTCTTGAACCAGTCCAACTGCCGCTGCATGACCTGTAGCTGCTCACGCAACAGGGCATTCTCCTCGGCCAGTACCGAGTAGGAAGGGGCGTTGGAATAGGACGCGGAAGCCATTGAATTCATGGCCGATATTATACCGGAACACAACCCGCTACGTGCCCCGAAAACGCTTGAACTGACGGTACTTTTGCACCTCGATACCGTCAATCAGCAACTGGAGATCAGTCAGGTTTAAGGGGCGCTGTCCCGAAGAAGACGGCCGTACCCGGAACTGCCCCTGCTCCAGTCGCTTGGCCCACAGGCAGTAGCCCGTGGGCGTGAAATACAACATCTTCATTTGGGTCTTGCGACGGTTAACGAAGACAAAATACTGCCCGCTGAGCGGATCTTGCTTGAGTTGATTGCGGACCAGAGCGCTCAGCCCCCGGAAGGATTTGCGCATATCCGTGGGCTCGGTGCACAGCCAGATCCGGGCCTGGCTATCCAGACCGATCATCTGATCTGGCTCAGCCTTAGCTCAACACCATTACCCAGGCTCAGCACGATATTCCAGCCGCTTCCGGGAGAGGCCGAGTCATCCATCAGCGATGACAGATCCAGGAAGCTGGCATAACCAGAATCCGCAGCCTCACCGACCGGCTGACTCAACAGGCGCTTGCGCCAACTACAGAAGCTGGCATAACCGAGTTTGTGCTCCTTGCAGAACTGCGTGGCCGACAGGCCGCTGTCACGCTGCTGACCGATTAGGACTTGCCACTGTTCTGCGGTGCGGTGTTTTCTCATGGAAATAACCTCGCGTTGTTGAATGCGAGGTCACTCTAGGGCGGAAGTCAGCGGGATGGCAGGATGTCTTGGAATGAACGCTTACGTTGGAAATAACCTGCCGCCGGAATGCGGAGGCATGGAGGGTACCCAAAGCGCAGCTTTGGGTAGTCAGGTTGATCGAATGGTTAGGCCGCTCCACCGCTATGTTGGCTGCGGGCCTCTTCAAGACGTTTACGATTCAGCTCGATCTCGACCTGCCTATCGATTTCGTTGAATACATCCACCTCAAGGAGACGCTGAACAATTAGCCAATTCTCACCGTCCCCCTTTTTCAACCCGGTTTTTTCAACCTACCGGCCTTATTCTGCGTTTCTTGGGCCGATTTCTACCCTGATTTTGCTGATTAGCGGGCCAGCCCCGCCTTTCGGACGGACTTATCCCGCCGTCCGTTGCAAATACCGCTTGGCCAGTACCAGATTGGCCAACCCAAACAGACTGAACAACTGCGCTGTATTCTTTTCCAGTCCACGGTAGCGAACCTTACGATGATTGAAGCGCACCTTGATCACCTGGAAGGGATGCTCGACCTTGGCACGCAGCTGCGCCTTGGCGTATTCGACTTTGCGCTTGACTCGGTACAGCACGCTGTCTTTGCCGTGATGTTTGTAACTGCTTGGCCGTGCTGCAATCGACCAGACAACGTCCCGTTCAGCATGCTCCGGTCGCTTGGCCGCACCAGTGTATCCAGCGTCACCCGAAACATAGGTTTCGGCGCCGTGCAGCAACTGATCGACCTGGGTGACATCCGCCACGTTGGCGGCAGTCCCTACCACGCTGTGCACGAGTCCCGATGTGGCGTCGACACCAACGTGGGCCTTCATCCCGAAGTGCCATTGATTGCCTTTCTTGGCCTGATGCATCTCAGGATCACGCTTACCTTCTCGGTTCTTGACCGAGGGCGGCGCGGCGATCAGGGTAGCGTCGACGATAGTGCCTTCCTTGAGCAGCAGACCCCGGCTGGCCAGATGCTGGTTAATCGTTTCAAACAGCACCCGCGTTAGCTGATGGGTTTCCAGCAAGCGGCGAAATCGCAACAAGGTAGTGGCATCCGGTGCCGACTCACGGCCCAGGTCGATGCCGATGAAACCACGAATGGCCTGGCTGTCGTAGACGGCATCTTCGGTACCTTCATCGGAGAGACCGAAACACTGCTGCACGACATACATGCGCAGCATGCGCGACAACCCAATCGCAGGGCGTCCACGCTTGCCTGTGGTGTCGCTATAGAACGGCGCCACTTGCGCCTCCACTTGTGCCCAGGGCACCAGCTGTTCAAGGTCAGCCAGGAAGCGATCTCGGCGAGTCTGCTTTTTCTTGCCGGTGTATTCGAGTTCGGAGAAGGTCTTCTGCACGCGCGTAACAAAGCTCATGGAGGGGGCTGGTTGAGGGGGCTCAGTGTGCCAAGGGTGGGGGCGGCTGGCTATTTATGCAGTGTCTCCCTCAAGTCTGTTTCTCGAGGTCTTTACTACCTTTCCGAGTAGTTCTCGAATCCTCTTCATCTCATCCGAAATCTTGTGCAGAGCATCTGCACCGCCTAGGTGACTCACGCCTTCGTACTGTGCAAAGTCAATTTCGAATGTGTTCTGATATTTGTTGCCCTCAACATCTTCGAAGTCGATGACGATGTTGAGGTACGGTTCAAATATATTGCCTTCCAGTTCTTTGCCCAGATCGAGGAAACTGAAGACAAAGCTAGACATTGTTTGACCAATACCGATTGTCTCTATTCCTTTGCTGAACATCGAAAGTTTTAGGAACTTTTCTGTGACGGGATCGTTGTCAGGAGGCAGTGCTGCCCCCGACCGGTCCTTAAAGGCAAAGCGGACCTTCTTTGCTATGCCTTTACCGGAATTGGTGACTCTTGCATCTATGAAGTGGATCCCGACGGGGCTGCTATCAAGCTGAATTCCGATACTAGGCCGAATATTCTCGCGCTTCAGCTCTTCAAGTTGTCGAACCTGCGCCTCTCGCAAATACCAGGTTTCCTTTGCGAGTACGAATGTCAAGATTGCAATAGCGACAGTTGCAATTGCAGACAACCATGAAGAGATTGAGTCCGCGGTGAGGCTTGCGTTTCCTTGGAGGTGGTTGCCGACTACCAACCCAAGTATAAAGAGAAGTGGAGCAACAACGGCCATGCTGGTGATCAGCAAAGGCATCAACGAGCGGTCGTTTTGTGACGATGGGGGCATATGCTTTTCCAAGCGATCTAACGATTAAGCTAAGGGGCCGGCTTCGCCGGCCTCAGCCAACTGAGTAAGCGCTTTGAGCGCATTTTCAGATGCCACTTTTCTCACGCTCAATTTTGATATGCGGGAGATTATTGTATTTGACTAGCCTCTCGTGTTCTCTCTTCACCAGTGGGTGTAACAGTTCGGAGATAAGCTTTTCAAGCTTTAAAGCTGCCTCGCTAGTCAAATTATGAATTATTCCTGTTACTCCAGAAGCACACAAAATTTTAGTTTCAGAATTAGCTAGAGCATTAATAATTCCGTCGATATACCCATCAAGATATTCCTTCTTTTGAAAAAAAATATTGCTGGCTTCGCTTGATTGGTAGTCCCAATGAAGACTGTAGCTGTTTTTTATTTTTTCAATATATATTTTCGGTAAGCCGATGTCTTCCTTCATCGCGGACAACTCCGTATCTGCTAGAGAAACCTAACGCTTGAACTCAGGAGTGTTCGAGGCGACAAATTTTTCGTGACAGCAAAATGGCCGGCGAGTCAAACTTCCCCTACAGCACTCACAGTTCGGTTAACGCCTTTTCCAACCTTGCTTGGAACTTACCCTGGATATCATTCTTCCAAGAATCTTTGATCACGAACCGGGAACATGCGCGAACGCGTGTCCGCGAGACGTACTTCGGAAATGGCTTTCGATAGACGCGAAATTCTATTTCCTTGTTGCTTCGAGGATCTGCATAAACTCCGTACTCTTCGGCATCGAGTACATATTGCCTCACGCGCTCCTCTTCTGACATTTGAAATCCGAGCTCAACTAAACGCGACTCTGCCTTTACCCAATCACTTGGCTTGCGCGGTTCGCCAAAATATCCGGTTTCGCCCAACAGCTCTGGTTTGCTTGTCGGACCAGTTCGAATCAAAATTTCGCGCTGCATTCGCTCATTTTTTATTTTTTGCTGCTCTAGCTTCTGTGCCTCTTCAGCCGCGCTGAATTCGTCATGAAAGTGATCGAGCGCGAGCTTATGCGCGGTTTCCGTTACCACACATATCTGAGATTTGCCCCAGCCCGTTAGGTGCCTACGCAGCCCTTCAGGCAAAGCATACCCTCTTTCATAGGCGGAAGAAGTTCCTTCGCCACACAGCGGACAATAGGCCCGAGCCCCAAAGAACGCCCCCTTCTCGTCTGGCAGTGCCTCCACTGTTTCTATTATTTGTTCAACCACCGAATCTAACCAATGGTAAGACTCAGACCGATCACTGCAGTGGTAGTAGCTAGTTAAAACTTGTCGGTAAGCAACTGGCGCCAAGTCCACAATCGCGTATCGGGCCGAACATAGTTCCTGCTCGAGCTTCTTGATTTGTTCTTCAGGTGTACCCCATCGCCGTCGCATCAAAATCTCCTGCTATTCTTTTTTCTCCACCATGCCGATAACTTCGTAGCCGCACACTATGAATAGTCACCAATGGTGCATAGCTATATTAGGCACCAGTCGGTGCATAGCTGACGAAGGGGAGTGGTTGATAGGTTTCCATTCACCTTTTCAAGCCTCTAGCTCGAGCCTCTCTAGGAAGGCAGAGTGTTTATACACCAGCCCAACGAGGTATGAAATCCGTGCAACCAACATTGCCCATCCTGCGACCTTACGGACACTCTCAACCATTGCCGCTAGATAAGCTGTCGATATCCCCAAACCGTCTTCCGCGGAGACAAACCGACAGGTCAAGCAAAGCCGACGACAGTTTTTGCAGCCCGGAAAAACAAGTTCTCTCAGTTCGTAGCATCTAGCAACGGCTCAATCCCCCTGACAGAAATGCAAAATCGCCTCGGCCACCGCCTGCGGCGCTTCGCGCTGGGGGAAGTGGCCGACGCCCGGCAATAGCTGTCGGTGGTATGGGCCGCTGAACAAGGCCTCACGCCCGGCCGAGGTTTCCGGTGCGTTGCAGGTATCGGCCTCGCCGTGCAGCACCAGCGTCGGCACGGCGAGCACCGGGGCCGGTTGCAGCAGCGCCTCGTCCGATGCATAGGCAGGATCGCCGTCGACGAAGCCCCAGCGGTGGCGGTAGGAGTGCAGTACCACGGCAGCCCAGTCCGGGTTGTCGAACGCCTCCAGCGCCTGGATGAAATCCGCCTCGGCGTACCAGCCGGCCGGTGACCAGGTATCCCACAGCAGCCGCGTGAAGGCCGCGCGATCCTCAACTACCGTCTGCTCGCCGCGCGGGGTGGCCATGTACCAGTGGTACCAGTAGTTGCGCGCCTGGCTGAGCGAGATGTGCTGGTTCGGGTCATTGGTGCCGTAACCCACCGCGAGCATTACCAGCCGTGCCGCCGCGTGATGGCGCAGCCCGCAGGCATTGGCCACCGCCCGCGCCCCCCAGTCATGGCCGACCAGCACCGGCTGGTCGAGGCGCAATGCGTCGACGAAATCCAGCAGGTCGCGCCCCAGCGCGGCGAGCTGACCGCTGCGTGGGGTCAGCGCATCGCGAAAGCGTGTCTGGCCGAAGCCGCGCAGCGTCGGGCAGAGTACCCGGTAGCCAGCTGCGGCCAGGCGCTCGGCCACGGGCTCCCAGCCTGCGGGGCAATCCGGCCAGCCGTGCACGAGCACGGCCACCTGCTGGCCGCGGGGGTTCCATTCGAGATAAGCGATATCCAGCACGGGTGTGCTGACCGTGGCGTAACGGTTCATGCCGGCGTCTCCTTGCGCGCTTTGGTCGGTCAGCATAAGCCTGGTTTCAGGCATAAAAAAAGGTTCATCGCGCTTTCCCGGGGAAGGCGGCCTTGATTTTCAGAAAGAAGTATTCCGAGTCCCGAAATCCATAGGCCATGCGCTTGATCACCTTGATGCGGTTGTTAACACCCTCAAGGACGCTGGTATGCATGTGGAAGTGAGCACTGGCAAGGATGCCTCGGGCGTATTTGCGCAGGTTGCGAGCGAAGCGTTGCAGCGGCGCGAGGCCGCTCTCGCGAGCATGTCGCAGCCAGGTTCGCCAGCGTCGCCAACCCTCTCGTACGCTGGGGGCGTACCAGACATCCTTCAAGGCATCCTTGAGTACATAGACCGTAGCCAGCGGCTGGTTCGCTGCGAGCAGTTCCTGTAGCTGCACGGCCTGTCCGTCCTTCAGGTTGTCGCGATTTCGCAGCAGCAGCCAACGACTCTGCTTGACCGCCTTTCGTGCCGGCTTGTCTTCGCGCAGGAGGTTGGCCTGGTCGACCCGGATACGGTCGATCACATCCCGGCCGTAGCGCGCGACGACGTGAAACAGGTCGTACACCACTTCGGCCTGCGGGCAATGTTGCTTTACCTCCAGGCCGAAAGCCGTGTTCATGTCCATGGCCACCGCCTCAATCTGCTGGCAGTGCTCGCCGAGCAATTCAAAGAACGGGCGGATCGCCTCACGGCTGTTGCCGTGGCCGACCCACAGCACCCGTGTTCGCTCGGCATCCATGATGACCGTGGCATAGCGATGCCCCTTGTGCAGGGCGAACTCGTCCATCACCAACCGGCGGACACCGCTTGAATCGAAGGTGCCTACCTCGGCTTCCAGGCGTCGTTTATCGAGCGTCTTGAGGGTGTGCCAGTGCAGGCCGGTGAGCCGGCTGACGTGGCTGATCGGCAGCAGCCGCAGCAGGCTTTCGAGCCAGACCCGTAACCGCCGGGTCAGGCGAGATGCAGGCTCCAGCCAGTCGATCCGCTCGGTCACCCGACCACAGTTCAGGCAATCGACTCGGCGCACGGGTAGTTGAAGCAGGACGCGCTGATCGAACAGATCGCGATCACGCACCAGACGAATCCGGCGCTCGTGAATCAACGGGCTGAGCTGACCACAACGCCCGCACCTGGGCACTGAACCGGCTTGAGGCTCAAGCTCAATCAGAAGGGAGTTGTTGGCAGATGAACGGCAGGCAACGACGTCATAGCCTGGCCAGAACGAGGCAAGATCAATAGGATGCACGGCGACAGCAGGGACAGGTGAAGGGTGTGTTTGGCGACTGCCAATTTACCTGCTTCCCTGACTGTCAACTCGCTCTTCCCCCAGAGTCCGCGAAGAACCAAAAAAAACGGGCCGGTCACATCGGACAGGCCCGTTCGTTCTCCGCCGCTTGGTGCCTCTGGAGGCTCAGGAGCGGTTGGCCGCCTGCGCCGCTTCGATCAGCTCGGCGCCGATCTCATTCTCGAACTTCTTCCACACCGGTTTCATCGCCTCGCGCCACTGGGCGCGTTGCTCGGGGGTCAGTTCGATGATTTCGGTCTTGCCGGAGGCGGCGATGGCCTGGCGCGCCTGCTGGTTAAGGTCGTCGGCCTGGCGGTTCACCTCAGCGGTGACCTCTTCCATGATCGTTTCCAGCTCGCCGCGCACGTCTTCCGGCAGGCCGTTCCAAAACTTGGTGTTGGTAATCACCATGTAGTCGATCAGGCCGTGGTCGGAGGCGGTCATGTAAGGCTGGGCCTCGTGCACCTTCTGGCTTTCATAGTTCGACCAGGTGTTCTCGGTGCCGTTGACCACGCCGGTCTGCAAGCCCTGGTAGACCTCGGCGAAGCTCATCTTGCGGGGGTTGGCGCGCACCGCCTTGAACTGCTCGTCGAGCACTGCCGAGGCCTGCACGCGGAACTTCAGCCCGCGGGCATCCTTCGGCTCGCGCAGCGGCTTGTTCGCCGAAAGCTGCTTCATTCCGTTGTGCCAGTAGGCCAGACCGGTGATGTTCTTGTCCTCCATCGCGCGCAGCAGCGCCTTGCCCTGCGGGCCGCTCTGGAAACGATCGGCTGCCGCCAGGTCGTCGAACAGGAACGGCAGGTCATAGATCTGGATGGCCTTGGCGTAGTGCTCGAACTTGGCCAGCGAGGGCGCCAGCATGTGCACGTCACCGAGCAGCAGGGCCTCCATTTCCTTACCGTCGCCGAACAGCGAGGAGTTCGGATACACCTCGACCTTCACCTTGCCCGGCAGGCGTTCCTCGGCGAGTTTCTTGAACAGCAGGGCGCCCTGCCCCTTCGGTGTGTTGTCCGCCACCACATGGGCGAATTTGATGGTCACGGGGTCGGCGGCATGCACCAACCCGGCGACGGTGAAAGAAAGCGCGCAGGCGAGTGCCTTGAGCTTGTTACTCAGCATGGAAGTACCCTCTTGTTTTTGTCGGTTGGTACGTTTCGCGGGCAAGCGTTGCGGTCAGGGCACCGCTTGCCCGGCACGTTGCAGCAGGCGGCGGGCACGGCCGATGACGGGGGCGTCGACCATCTGTCCGTCCACCACGAAAACCCCATCGCCGGAAGCTCCGGCGGCGAGGAGGCGTTGCGCCCAGTCCAGTTCCGCGGCACTGGGCATCAGGGTTTCGTGCACCACGGCCACCTGGCTCGGGTGGATGCACAGCAGGCCGCCAAAGCCCATGTCACGCGCGTCGGCAGCGGCACGGGCGAGGCCTTCGAGGTTCTTGATGTCGGGAAAGACGCTGTCCAGCGGTGCTGCCAGCCCGGCCAATCGCGACTGCAGCAGCAGCGCATAGCGTGCCTGGTCAAGCATGCGCTCGGCGCCGGTGGTGCCATTGGCCAGGCCGAGATCGAGGCCCAGGTCCAGCGCGCCGAAGGACAGCCGCTCGACACCCTGGGCGTCGGCAATTTCCGCCAGATTGGCCAGCCCGCGGGCACTTTCGACGATTGGCCAGACCGGCTTGCCGCAGCTGGCCGCCAGCGCAACCTGCACCGCGCTTTCGACCTTTGGCAGCAGCACGCCGGCGACGCCGGCATGACGGGCACAGAGCGCCAGGTCCGCGGCCTGCTCGGCATGGGTTGGCGCGTTGATGCGCACCAGCAGGCGCGCCGCCGGGTTGGCAGCCAGGAAGGCATCGAGGTTGCCCCTCGCCTCTGCCTTAAGGTTCTCCGCGACCGCATCCTCGAGGTCGACGATGACCGCGTCGGCGCCGCTCGCCAGCGCCTTGGGGATGCGTTCCGGGCGGGTCGCCGGGACGAACAGCGCGCTACGGATGATCGATGAGTTCATGGGCTGGCTCCTGGGCACGCTCATACCGCGCCCTGCTCGTGCAAGCGCTGAATGTCGCCGGGGGCGTAACCCAGCTCGGCCAGCAGGCTGTCGGTGTGCTGGCCCAAGGCGGGGATCGGGTCCATGCGCGGGGCGAAGGCGCTGTTGCGTCCCGGCGGCAGCAGCGCAGGCAAGCGACCGGCCGGGCTGTCCACCTCGCTCCAGCGTTGGCGGGCCTCCAGCTGCGGATGCGCCCAGACACCGGCCATGTCGTTGACATGGGCATTGGCGATGGGCGCGGCATCCAGCCGGGCGATCACCTCTTCGGCGCTCAGGTGGCTGAACGCTTCGACGATAAGTGCACGCAATTCGGTGCGATGCTCCGAACGCCGGGCGTTGCTGGAGAAGCGCTCGTCCTGCGCCAGCTCCGGCTGGAGCAGCACCTTGTCGCAGAACGCCAGCCACTCACGCTCGTTCTGCAGGCCGAGCATCACCGTGCCGCCGTCACCAGTGGGGAACGGGCCGTAGGGGTAGATAGTGGCGTGGGCGGCGCCGGCACGCGGCGGCGGCGTCGCGCCCTTGTAGGCGTAATACAACGGGTAGCCCATCCACTCCACCAGGCTTTCGAGCATGGAAACGTCGACGCGGCTGCCCTCGCCCGTCTTGTCGCGCAGCATCAGCGCCGAAAGCACGCCGGTGTAGGCGTACATGCCCGCGGCGATATCGGCGATGGAGCAGCCGGCCTTGGCCATCTCGGTTTCACCCGGCCCACCGGTGACGGAGAGAAAGCCGCCCTCGCTCTGGATCAGCAGGTCATAGGCCTTCTTCTGCTCGTAGGGGCCGCCCTCGCCGTAGCCGGAAATGTCGCAGACGATCAGCCGCGGAAAGCGCTCGTGCAGCGCCTCGAAGGACAACCCCATGCGCGCGGCGGCGCCCGGAGCCAGGTTCTGCACCAGCACGTCAGCCTTGGCCAAGAGCTGGTCGAGTACCCGGGCGGCGGCGTCCTGTTTCACGTCCAGGCTCAGGCTTTCCTTCGAGCGGTTGGTCCAGACGAAATGCGAGGCCAGGCCGTCGACCCGCTCGTCGTAGCCGCGGGCGAAGTCGCCGGCACCGGGCCGCTCGATCTTGATCACCCGTGCGCCGAGGTCGGCCAGCTGGCGCGTGCAGAACGGCGCGGCGATGGCGTGCTCGAGGCTGACCACGGTGATGCCATCGAGTGGGCGGGGTTTGACTTGGGTGTCGTTCATGTTCGGTTCCTGCAATTTCGGCGTAGGGTGGAAATCGCCGAAGCCATTTCCACGCGTTTGTTCCAGCCCCTGGGGCTCTGGCGCCACATTGGTGGATAAGGCTTCGCCGTCATCCACCCTACGATTCAGTTCAGGCCAATGCGTCCAGCCGCTGCAGCTCGCGCAGGCGCCAGACCGTATCGATCAGCGCGCCCGCCTGGTCATCGCTGCGCGCCGCGGAGAACTGCACCAGGCGGCGGAACTTGTTCTCCAGCTCGGCGCGACTCAGCGTGTTGCCCGGGTCGCCCTTGGGCTCGTCGATGGCGCCGTGCAGCGTGCGGCCATCGGTGGTGGTCACTTCGACGCGACCGAGCCAGCGTGCCGGGTAGGCGCCGTCCACCTTGGGATCGAGCGTCATCGAGACCTTCTCGCGGAACTCGCCGACGCGCGGGTCGCTGAGCGCATGGCTGTGGAATTCGGTCAGGCCGGCCTTGCCGTACAGGGCGATCAGCCCCAGCACGGTGCCCATGGAGAATTTGGCTTGATGCACCGTCTGCGGCACCGTCACGCGGCCGAGCACGTCGATCGCGCCCTGGTGCACGCGGGTGGTGACCGAGGCGATGTCATCGGCCCCGAGCCCTTCGCGCTGCATCAGCGCCAGCAGCGCATCGGCCGCCGGGTGGGTATGCCGGCAAGAGGCGTGGAACTTGAACGAGGTTTCCGCCAGCGCCCAGCGCGTGCCGAGCCGGTCGGACAGCTTGCTCGGCTCGGCATCGCGGGACATGCCCGCCGCCATGCCCTGCTCGCCTTCGAGGATGTCTTGCGCGCCGGTCAGGCCATCGGCGGTCAGGTAGGCGGCGAGCAGGCCATCGGCAGCCGCCTTGGCGGTGTGCAGCTGCTTGGAGTCCGCCGCGTCACGGAGAAACTCCCACAGCCCCGCCGCTTGCGTACCGGCGCTGCCAAGCAGATGGGTGAACTGCTGCTGGTCGAACTCCATCAGCTTGCCAACGGCCACCGCCGCGGCCAGGGTGCCGACCGTCGCGGTGGTGTGGAAGATGCGGTAATGCGAGCGGCCGAGGAACTCGCCGATGCGGATGCCCGCCTCGTAGCCGGCCACCGAGGCCACCAGCAGCTCGCGGCCGGACTTGCCGAGATCCTGCGCCGCCGCCAGCGCCGCGGGAAACACCACGGTGGCGGGGTGCAGCACGGAGCTGTTGTGCAGGTCGTCCTGCTCCACCAGATGCGAGCTGGCGGCATTCACCAGCGCGGCGAAATAGGCCGAGCTGCTCTGGCCGTTGACCAGAATGCGCGCCGGCCCGTCGGCCGGACCCATCTTCTGCGCGTAACGCTCGAACAGCGGAATCGGTTGCGCGCCGGCGCTGGCCAGGGCCGAGCCGAGCCAGTCGAGAAAGAGGTCTTCGGTGCGGGCGAGCACCGGTTCGGGGATCTGCTCGTAGGCGAGCCCGGAGAGGAATTCGGTCAGGGCACGGGTGTGCTGGCTCATGCGTTGGGCTCCAGCGGATTCTCTAACGGATTGGACAGTTCGATGAGGTTCTGGTCGGGGTCGCGCAGGTACACCGAGCGGATCGGTCCGGTCGCGCCGGTGCGTTGCACCGGACCTTCGACGATGGCGACCTGCTGCGCCTGGAGGTGTGCGATCACCTCGGCCAGCGGTGTGGCAACGATGAAGCAGAGGTCCGCCGAACCCGGGGTCGGCCGCTCGGCCTTGGGTTCGAATTCGCGCCCGGCCTGGTGCAGGTTGATCTTCTGGTTGCCGAAGGCCAGCGCCTTGCGCCCTTCGCCGAAGGTCACCGCCTGCATGCCGAGCACGCGGGTGTAGAAGTCGATCGTTGCCTCGAGGTCGGCGACGGTCAGCACCAGGTGGTCGAGATGGCTGATATTCATGACGCACTTCCCTTTTTCGTAGGGTGGAAACCGCGAAGCATTTCCACCCCCTGTGTCGCCTGTTCGATACGCGTGGAAAAGGCTTCGCCGTTTTCCACCCTACGTCTGGCTCCGTTAGAACGAACGCGGCAGCTCGAGCAAGTGCTCGGCCACGTACGACAGGATCAGGTTGGTGGAGATCGGCGCCACCTGGTACAGCCGCGTCTCGCGGAACTTGCGTTCGACGTCGTATTCGTTGGCGAAGCCGAAGCCGCCGTGGGTCTGCAGGCAGGCATTGGCCGCCTCCCAGCTGGCCTTCGCTGCCAGGTACTTGGCCATGTTGGCGGCCGCCCCGGCATTGCGACCGGCGTCGTATTCCTCGCAGGCGCGCCAGCGCATCAGGTCGGCGGCCTCGATCTCGATATGCGCTTCGGCGATGGGGAACTGCACGCCCTGGTTCTGGCCGATGGGCCGGCCGAATACCACGCGATCGCGGGCGTACTGCGCGGACTTCTCGACGAACCAGCGGCCATCGCCGATGCACTCGGCGGCGATCAGCGTGCGCTCGGCATTCAGGCCGTCAAGGATGTAGCGAAAGCCCTTGCCCTCCTCGCCAATCAGGCTGCTGGCGGGGATTTTCAGGTTGTCGAAGAACAGCTCGTTGGTCTCGTGGTTGACCATGTTGGCGATCGGCTGCACGGTCAGGCCGTTGCCGATGGCCTCGCGCAGGTCGACGAGGAAAATCGACATGCCCTCGGACTTGCGCTGCACCTCGGCCAGCGGCGTGGTGCGTGCCAGCAGGATCATCAGGTCGGAATGCTGGATGCGCGAGATCCACACCTTTTGCCCGTTGATGACGTACTTGTCGCCCTGGCGCACGGCGGTGGTCTTGATCTTGGTGGTGTCGGTGCCGGTGGTCGGCTCGGTGACGCCCATGGACTGCAGGCGCAGCTCGCCGCTCGCCAGCTTCGGCAGGTAGTAGCGTTTCTGCTCCTCGCTGCCGTTTCTGAGCAGGGTGAACATGTTGTACATCTGCCCGTGAATGGTCCCGGAGTTGCCGCCGCAACGGTTGACCTCCTCAAGGATCACCGAGGCCTCGGCCAGGCCCAGGCCGGAGCCGCCGTATTCTTCCGGGATCATCGCCGAGAGCCAGCCGGCCTCGGTCATGGCGGTGACGAAGGCTTCCGGAAAGCCCTTTTCCTCATCGATCCTGCGCCAGTATTCGGCGGGAAATTCGGCACAGAGGGCGCGCACGCCTTCGCGGATGAAGCTCAGTTCTTCGGTCTTGTTCGGGGTCATCTCGGTTTCTCGCTTGTGCGGCACGCGGCCTCAACGGTGGATAAGGCTGCGCCGTGATCCACCCTACGATTCAGTCGAATTCCACTTCGGCTTTCTGCGCCAGGCCGTTGTGGTCGCCGGCCCAGAGTTCGGCCTTGCCCGGCGCGACGATGCGGCCGCCGACCTCGAACGGCTGCGGCGCGATCAGCGGGCGCAGGCCGCGGTAGGCGAAGCGGCGCAGGCGGGCGTCGGGATTGGCGCGGCAGAAGGCGCGCAGGTTGAGCGTGGCGATCAGCGGGCCGTGAACGACCAGGCCGGCATAGCCTTCGGTCTCGGTGACGTAGGGCCAGTCGTAATGGATGCGATGGCCGTTGAAGGTGACCGCCGAATAACGGAACAGCAACGTCGGCGTCGGTGTGACCGCCTCGCGCCAGCCTCCGGCGACCATGGGTTCGCCACTGCTGGTCTTCGGCGGGCTCGGCTCGCGGTAGACGATGTCCTGCTCCTCGCGGATGGCCAGGCGGCCGTCCTGCAGGTAGTCGTGCTGCACGGTAACGAACAGCAACGCACCGGTGCGGCCATGCTTCTCCTCGATGTGCTTGATGGTCGATACCCGCCGGGCCTCGCCACCCGCTTCCAGCGGGCGGAAGAATTCGACGCGGCCACCGGCCCACATCCGGTTGCGGTTGTCCGCCGGCGGCAGGAAGCCACCGCGCGCCGGGTGGCCGTCCTCGCCCAGCCCGTTTTCGGCAATCGGGTCCTGGAAGAAGCACCATTGCCACAAAGGCGGCAGCGCTTCGCCATGGGCGGGAGTGCTTTCACCGAAGGTCGCGGCGATGCGCATCAGCAGGTTGCGGCTGAGCTGGTCGTGGACTTCTTCGCTGCGGCCAATCCAGGCAGAGGTATCGGTCATCGTCGGGTTCCGCTGTTGTCTTGTTTTGCCGCAGGATGCTACGAAGCCGGCGTTCCGAGAATTTGTATTTACCGACACCAGCGTTCGGCTAAGCTGAACGCCCGACCCAAGCCGAGGCGCCTCATGCATTTCGATCTGGCCGATCTGCGCCTGTTCATCCATATCGCCGAGTCCCCCAGCCTGACCCAGGGCGCGCGCCGCGCGCACCTCTCACCGGCAGCCGCCAGTGCACGCATCAAGGCGCTGGAAGCCCAGTTCGACAGCCGCCTGCTCTACCGCGACAGCCGCGGGGTGGAGCTGACGCCGGCCGGCCACAAGCTGCTGCAGCATGCGCGGCTGATCATGCGCCAGGTGGACTATCTGAAAAGCGAGTTCGCCGAATACGGCACCGACTCGGCCGGTCACATCCGCATCTTCGCCAATACCACGGCCGTAACCGAATTCCTCCCGGAGGTGCTGGCCGGATTTCTCGCCGAGCGCCCCGGCGTCACGGTGGACCTGCAGGAGCGCCTGAGCCGCGACATCGTGCGTGGTGTGCTGGACGGCAGCACCGACATGGGCATCATCGCGGGCCCGGTGCAGGCCGAAGGGCTGCAGGTATTGCACTTCAGCACCGACCGCCTGCTGCTGGCGGTACCGGTCGGCCATCCGCTGGCCGGGGAAGCACAGGTCACGCTGCGCCAGACCCTGGCCTATCAGCACATCGGCCTGCACGAGGGCAGCACCCTGCTGACATTCCTGCGCGATCAGGTGGAAAAACTCGGCGGCCAGCTCTCCCTGCGCATCCAGGTCTCCAGCTTCGAGGCGGTCTGCCGGATGATCGAGGCCGGTGTGGGCATCGGCATCATCCCCGAGTCGGCAGCGCGCCGACACAGCCGCACCATGCAGCTCGCGCTGGTGACACTGGACGAACCCTGGGCAGTGCGCGAACGCAGCATTCTGGTCCGTGAGCTGGACGCCCTGCCCGGCAGCGTGCGCGCGCTGATCGCGACCCTGGTTCCCGGTGACAAGGCCTGAGCGAACGTTACGCCCCCGATGCTGCCGAAAGGCGGGTAGCCCCGCTTCGGCGGACCATCGCAGGGAGCCCCAATGTCCGCAGTCACCAACAGGCTGTTTCGCCTGTATCACCGCGTCACCGGTAGCATCGCCTTCTACCCGACTCTGATCGCGGTCGGCCTCGCCAGCCTGTGCGTCGTCACCATCGTCCTGGAGATGACCTGGCTGCAGCCTTACAAGGAAGACCTCGATCTGGGGCTGGTGAAGAACGCCGACAACGCCCGTCTGATCCTCGGCACGCTGGTGGCGGGCATCATCTCGCTGATGGTGTTCAGCTTCTCGATGGTCATGGTGGTGCTCAACTCGGCCGCGTCGTCGCTGTCACCGCGGGTGATCCCGGGGCTGATCAGCAGTCGCAGCCATCAGGTCGTGCTGGGCGTTTACCTCGGCACCATCATCAATTCACTGATGCTGATCTCGACCATTCAGGAAGGCGACGACATTAACGTACCGAGCCTGGGCATCTTCCTGGCGCTGGGGCTCGCAGTCATCTGCCTTTGCCTTTTCGTCTACTTCATCCGTTCCATTTCGCTCTCCATCCAGGTCGATTTCATCCTCAACCGCGTCTACAAACAGACTCTCGCTCAGCTGCGCACACGCCGTCGTCAGCTGCAAGACAGCCATGGCCCGGCTTGGCCGGACGACGCGCAGTGGTCCGTCGTGCGGGCGCGGCGCTCGGGGTACTTCAAGGCGCTGAATGTCACAGCCGCCCACGACGTTCTCGACGAGCACGACGCGCGCATGACGGTGCAAGTGCATTACGGCTTCTTCGTCATGCCCGGGCACCCGCTGATGCGCATCGACCGTGAACTCGACGATGACTGCACGAACCGTCTGCTCGATTGTTTCGATTTCTACGTCGAGGAGTATGCGCACCGACACTTCTTCTTCGGCTTCAAGCAGATCGTCGAGATCGCCGTGCGCGCGCTGAGCCCGGGTATCAACGACCCGGGAACCGCGATCAAGGCGATCGACATGCTGAGCGTGCTGCTGGCCGAGCGCATGGAGATGCCCGACCATGAGGTCGCTCACGCCCAGGATCGACCGCGGATATTCATCCGCGAACTGAACCTGCACCAGCTGCTGCAGATGACCTTCGGCCCTCAACGCCGCTACGGCGCGGACGACCTGCAGGTTTTGCAAGCACTGCTGCAAGCCTGCAAGAACCTGCTCTACGCCGCCAAGGACGCTGACACCGAACGAGTGCTGCTGCGCCACGCCCAGGCGGTGGTCGACCAGGCAGCGATCAGTCTGAGCGGCGCGCTCGACCGCCAGGCGATGGTCGAGGCCGTGCGGTCGTTGAATCAGGCCGTGCGTCATGCCGAGCCCCTGCAGTGCGCCACGTTGCGGGAATCCTGAATGCCGTCCGCTGCCAAATGCACAACGCAGGGGTGCCGCCGACTCGCACCATTTCGCCATCCATTGCGAATTTATTCTGAAATCAGCAAGTTAGGTGGCGCCATCGGCCAGCGCCCGACGTACCTGGACTTGCCTTCGCCGGCTTCGCTGCCTAGGGTTACCGCATGACGTCCTTGATCGCTCCCATCAGTTCACTGCTCGCCGGCGTGGCTCTGCTGCTGCTCGGCCACGGGCTACTCAACACACTCCTGACCCTGCGCGGTGTGGCCGAAGGCTACTCGACGGGGATGGTCGGCCTGCTGATGTCCGGCTATTTCGCCGGGTTCCTGATCGGCACCTGGCTGGCGCCATCGCTGATTCGCCGCATCGGCCATATTCGTACGTTCTCCTTCTACGCCTCGGTGGCCGCCACCGCCGTGCTACTGCACGTGATGATCGTCAATCCGTGGGTATGGCTGGTCCTTCGCCTGGTCTACGGTATCGCCCTGGTCACGCTCTACATGGTGATCGAGAGCTGGCTCAACGCCCAGGTGAGCGGCGAGAAACGCGGCCAGGTATTCGCCGTGTACATGGCAGTCAACCTGGGTGCGCTGGCGGCGGCTCAGCAACTGCTTGGGCTCGACAGCCCGATGGAATTCACCCTGTTTGCCCTGGCGACCATCCTCATCGGCGGCGCGATGATGCCCATCACCCTGACCCGCCAGCCACAGCCGACCTTGCCCGACATACCGCCGACCGACCTGCTGCAGCTGGCGCGCATCGCCCCACTGCCGCTGATGGCGGCCGGCATCTCGGGTTTCGTGCTGGGTGGCTTCTGGGGCCTGGCACCGGTGTATGCCAGCGAGATCGGCTTCGATGCGGCAGGCGTGGGGCTGCTGATGAGTGTCACCATTCTGGGCGGGGCCGTGCTGCAGTGGCCGATCGGGCTGTTTTCCGACAAGCACGAGCGACGCACCGTGCTGCTCTGGGTAGTGGCGCTGGCGGCCGTTCTCGCGCTTGCCGTGGCACCTCTGATGGCCAGCCCGCTGCTGCTGGGGCTGATGTTCGTCTGGGGTGGTCTGGCATTTTCCATCTATTCCATCGCCGTCGCGCAGATGGTCGATCAGCTCAATCCCGACGAGATCCTTTCCGGCTCCAGCGGCCTGCTATTGGCCAACGGCTTCGGCGCCGCGCTGGGCCCGGTGGCAGCCGGCGGCCTGATGCATCTGGTCGGGCCCATCGCCCTGCCGCTGTTCTTCGCGGTGGGCCTGGGCGTACTGGCGTTCTATGCCTTCTACCGGCCGCGCAAGGTGTTCGATCTGGTGACCGAGCCGCACGGCCACTTCACGCCGATCCTGCGCACCAGCCCCACCGTCATGGAGTTGATGCCCGACACGCCGGAAGACGCCGCCAAGCATGAGCCGGCCAACGAAGTCGAGCTGGATGACGTGCCGCCCCCCGAGGCAACGCCCGACGTGCGCACCGGCACCTGACCTCAGTAGTCGATCCGACCTCGCCCCGCCTTGATCGCGCCTCGCCGGCTCTTGCCTTCGAGCCGGCGCGTCTTCGAGCCGAGGGTCGGTTTGGTCGGGCGGCGGGCTTTCTCCACCTTGCCGACGCTGCGAATCAGCTCCGCCAGCCGCTCGAGCGCATCGAGGCGGTTCTGTTCCTGAGTGCGATAGCGCTGCGCCTTGATGACGACCACACCCTCCGCAGTGATGCGGCTGTCGCGCAGCGCCAGCAAACGTTCTTTGTAGAACGCCGGCAGTGACGAGCCCCGGATGTCGAAACGCAGGTGCAACGCGCTGGACACCTTGTTGACGTTCTGCCCGCCGGCACCCTGGGCGCGTATCGCGGTCAATTCGATCTCGGCATCCGGCAGCTGCACGGTATTGGAAATTTCCAGCATGGAGTGCGCCATGGACGATTGAGCTGGCGATTGTCCTACGCCGTGCCGAACCACGACATACTTTTTCGAAATTTGCCGATCAGGTGCCGCCGGCGCTTCGGCTAAGGTAATTTCCCCGCCCCCAGGGATCTGCACATGGACTCGATCACCCAGGCCTTACTCGGCGCCAGCGTACAGGGCGCGATGCTCGGACGCTGGCAAGGCCGCAAGGCGCTCGCCTACGGCGCCGTGCTCGGCACCCTGCCCGACCTCGACGTGGTCATCGACTACGGCGATGCAGTCGCCAACATGACCTATCACCGCGGCTTCAGCCATTCGCTGTTCGTCCTCAGCATCGTGGCCGTGTTGCTGACCTGGCTGATCAGGCGCTTCCGCCCCGATGAGCGATACTCCGGCACCCGACTGTTCCTCACCGTCTGGCTGGTGCTGGTCACCCATGTGTTGCTGGACGCCTTCACCAGCTATGGCACCCAGCTGCTATGGCCGCTGACCACCCCACCGATCGCCTGGTCCAGCATCTTCATCATCGACCCGCTCTACAGCGTGCCGCTGCTGATCGCGGTGCTGGCCGGCGCGCTGTTCGGCTTGCATGGCCGCACGGCCCGATGGCCCGCTTACGCGCTGGTGCTGACCACTTGCTACCTGGGTTTCACCCTTGCCGGCAAGCAGATGGCCGAACAGCGCGTGCAGGCCAGCATCACCCGCCAGGGCATCGAGGTCGAGCGGATGTTCAGCACACCGACGCCGTTCAACAGCCTGCTCTGGCGGGTGATTCTGGTAGATGGCGAGCACTACTACGAGACGCTGGTGAGCTGGTGGGACGACGCGCCACCGGTGCTGGTGCGCCTGCCACGCAATGCCCACCTGGCCGATGCGCTGGACGGCTCTCCTCAGCATGAACGGCTGCGCTGGTTCAGCGGCGATGTACTGCGCTACGACGTGGACGGCGACCAATTGCTGGTGACCGATCTGCGGCTGGGCATGACCGGCTTCCATCCGTTTCGTTTTCCTCTGGCCGAACGCAGCGCCGAGGGCTGGCAGCTGGTGGAACGCCCCGAACGCCTGCCGGCCAATCGGGGCAATATGCGCCGCCTGGAGAGCATCTGGCAGCGCATCTGGCAGCAGGAACCCGCGCTGCCCTTGGCCGCCTGGGCGGCCGAGCTGAACGGCAAGACGATCAGATAACGCGGCTCGCGCGCGAGCCGCGTCTGCCACGCGCCGTCAGGTACGGAACTGGCGGACCAGCTCCTGCAGCTCCACGCCCAGGCGAGCCAGCTCGGCGCTGGCACCGGCGGTCTGTTCTGTGGCACTGGCGCTCTGATCGCCGATATCACGCACGCGCGTCACGCTTTCGGAAATGTTCTCGGCTACCGCGCTCTGCTGCTCGGCTGCCGCGGCGATCTGCTGGTTCATCTGCTCGATGGTAGACACCGATTCGGTGATCCGACCCAGCGCGACGCCAGCCTCGTTGGCCAGGTCGACGGTGCGCTGAGTGAGGCTGCGGCTGCTCTGCATCTGCTCGACGGCCTGCTGTGCAACCCGCTGCAGATTGGCGATCAGCCCTTCGATTTCCTCGGTGGAATCATGGGTACGGCGCGCCAGAGCCCGCACCTCGTCGGCCACCACGGCGAAACCGCGGCCCTGCTCGCCGGCACGGGCCGCCTCGATGGCCGCGTTGAGCGCCAGCAGGTTGGTCTGCTCGGCAACCGCGCGAATGACTTCGAGCACGCTGCCGATCCGCCCGCTTTCGGCGTGCAGCGCCTCGATCGCATGGGCGGACTGATCCACCTCACCGGCCAGATGGCCGATCTGCCCCACGGCGTCCTGCACCACCCGATCCCCCTGGCGCGCCTGCTGATCCGCCTGACGCGCGGCGATGGAGGCCTGCTCGGCGTTGCGTGCGACTTCCTGCACCGTGGCCGCCATTTCATGCATGGCAGTGGCGACCTGCTCGGTTTCCACCCGCTGGGTCTGAACGCCGGCACTGGTCTGCGCGGTCACGGCGGAAAGCTGGTCGGCTGCCGCGGCGATCTGGCTGACGCCACCGCCGATGCGACCGATCAGGTTGCGCAGGCTTTGCGTCATGCCATGCATGGCGTCCTGCAACTGCCCCACTTCGTCACGGCGCGAGCTGGGCTGGGAGTGCGTGAGGTCGCCGCTGGCGACGCGCTGCGCTTGCTGGACGGTGGTGCGCAGGGGGCCGACGATCATCCGCGAGATCATCGTGGCAGCCAGCAGGCCAACGAAGATCGCCAGCGAACCGATCACACCGAGCAGCAGGTAGCTGCTGCGGCGCTGTTGCTGCATGGCATTGCTCGCGTTGTCCAGCGCCTCGTTCGCAGCGGCGATCACCACCTCGGACTGTTGCGCCATCGAGCCTTCCAGGGCGATTCGCTCGGCGCGATTCTGGCGGAATTCGTCGAATGCGCTGCGATAGTGCTCCAGCTCCACCAGCGCCTTGTCCATGGAGGCCTGCTGATCGTCGTTCAGCCAGATCTTCAGATTGCTGCCGATGGCAACCACGTTGGCGTGCAGCTCGCTCCAGCTCTTGGCGGCCGCATCGGAACTGTTGGCCACAAACAGATTTTCCTGGGTCCGCATGTCGAGAATCTGCTTGGTCAGGCCCGAGGTCGCCTCGGCCACCGTCAGCGGGTCGCTGCCCTTGAGGCGATCCCCCTCCAGGCGCAGCACGCGCACGGCGTCGTACATGTCCAGCTCGATGAACTCGAACTCTTCGCGGCTGACCTGCGCGGCATCCTGCATGCGCGTGCGCAGCGCCATGCCGCGTTCGATCAGCTGCATGTAGCGGTCGAACTGTCGGCCGTACTCGTCGGCGGCCTGCTGGATTCGCGTCAGGTAGGCACGCTCCTGCGTGCTCGAAGTGGCGGCCAGGCCGGTCAGCTCGGAACCGAGTCGCTGTAGCGATGTGTGCAGCGCGTCGGCCGAGGCCTGCTGACGTGTCAGCGCGTAGTCACGCTCTGCGCCGCGCGCCGCAAGAATCGACGCATTGACGCTGGACAGCTGCTCGATCTGTTGCGCCCGACCCAGAATCTCGTCGACCGCAACGAAGCCGGTCGCCGCGACGCCCAGCGTGAGCAGCAGTACCAGACCGAAGCCGCAGATAAGCTTTTTGGCAACTGAAAGATTGGTGAATAGGTTCTGCACTGGTTCCATCAGAAAGGTTCCACAAAAAGGGGCACGCTCGGGAAGTCGGCAGAGATTACTAATAGTTGAGTGTGGCGTCAGGATATTTTTGACGCCTTAAGACTGGCGGTCGCCGCCTGGCTCGGGGCGGCGAAACAATCACCGGCAGGCGAAACGGCGATGGTCCGGTACTGCGTGGGGCAATCTAGTGCTGCAGATGCCCATACAGGCGCGCATAAAGCCCGCCCTCAGCGATCAGTTGCTGATGATCACCATCCTCGGCGATGCGCCCACCGTCGAACACCAGCACTCGATCGGCCTGTTTCACCGCTGACAGGCGATGGGCGATGATCAAGGTGGTGCGGTCGCGGAGGAACCGATTCAATCCCTGATGCAAGGCGTACTCGGTCGCGGCATCGAGGGCCGAGGTCGCTTCATCCAGGATCACCACCTTGGGTTCGGCGAGCACCATGCGCGCCACGGCCAGCCGCTGCCGCTGACCGCCGGACAGTCGCACACCGGAGCGCCCGACGATACTGTCGAGCCCGTTCGGCAGCTGGCGAATGGTATCGGCCAGTTGGGCGATCTCCAGCGCCCGCCAGCACGCCTCATCGTCCCGCTCGCGCCCCATGGTGAGGTTGGCACGCACGCTGTCATTGAACAGCGCCGGATGCTGCAGCACGACCGCCACATTGTCGCGCACCGTAGCCAAGCCGATTTCCTCGAGCGGAACGCCGCCGAACCGAATCTGCCCCGATTGCGGCTGGTAAAGCCCCAGCAGCAGCTGCACCAGGGTGCTCTTGCCACCGCCGCTGGCGCCGACGATCGCGACCTTTTCCCCCGGCGCGATGCTCAGGTTCAACCCCTCGAGGACCGCTTCGTCCTGGTAGGCGAAGCGCAGGTCGCGCACATCGATCGCCACCGTCGCCTGATCGGCGAATGGGTTGCGACCGCCGACATATTGCGGCTCGTCGGCTCGCGCCAGCAGCTGATTGATCCGCCCCAGCGCCCCGCCGGCCGCGTAGAACGCGTACTGCAGGCTCAGCAGTTGCTCCACCGGGCCGATCATGAACCACAGGTAGCTGAATACCGCGAGCATCTGGCCGATCGACAGGTCGGAAAACAGCACGGTCAGCATCGCCGCGGCACGGAACACGTCGATGCCGAACTGGAACAGCAGACCGCTGGCGCGGTTGGAGGCGTCGGTCTTCCATTGCGAAGCGACGGCGTAATCGCGGACCTCCCGCGCGCGTAGCCCCAGTCGACCGAGGAAGAATCCCTGGCGGTTGCCGGCACGCACTTCCTGTATCGCATCGAGGGTTTCGGTAAGCGCCTGGGTGAAGCGCGAGGTGCTGTCGTTCTCCAGCTTCTTCAGGTGCTTCACCCGCTTGCCCAGCTGCACGGTGGCGTAGATCACCAGCGGGTTGAAGAGCAGGATCAGCAGCGCCAGCTGCCAGTGCATCCAGACCAGGATCGCCGCTGTGCCGATGATCGATAGCACCGCCACCAGCAGACGGCTGAGGGTGTCACCGATGAATTTGTCGATGGTCTCCAGATCGGTGACCAGATGGGTCGCGACCGTACCGCCGCCAAGGCTCTCGTACTCGCCAAGGGCAATGCGCTTGAGGCGCTCGATCAACCGCACGCGAATGCGGTAGACGATGTCCTTCGAAAGCCGGGCGAACAGCCGTGCCTGCAGGACGTTGAACACGAGCGCCGAGGCCCGCAGCAGCAGGGTCATGCCAAGCATCAGGCCGATGTAGCCGGCCGCACTTTCCCAGCTGGCGGGCAGAAAGCGATCCATCACGCGCAGCGCCGCGTCGCCGGTGCCGAGCAGCACTTCGTCTACCAGCAGCGGCAACAGCAAGGGGATCGGCACGCTGCAGAGCGTGGCCAGAACCGCGACCAGATTGGCCAGAATCAAGGCCTTGCGGTGGTGCAGCGCAAGGCGGCGAATCTCCGCCCAACTGAGCTGGTCAGGCATGCGCGTTGTGCTCCAGCCAGCGGCCCAGGAATGGAGCCAGCACCGTCAGAGGCTGGTAGCCATTGGTGAGCAAGGCCAGCTGGCCCTGGTGCTCGGCGAGCAAGGTCGGGAACCCGGCGATACCAAGATTCTCGACCCAGCTGAAATCCGCTGACGTTTCGGCCTTGGTGGCCGGGTCGTAATAGCGCTCGGCGAAGCGCTCGCGGGAGAGCCCGGCCGCCTCGGCCAGCTCCACCAGCAGCGCGGCTTGCGTGACATCACGCCCCTGCTGGTAGAAGGCCTGCTGGATCAGCAGCGACAGCGGCCAGACCCGGCTTTCCTCGAGCCCGCGCGCGGCGACCAGGGCTCGGCAGGCGGGTTCGGTGTCGTAGATCAATCCGGCCGGCAGCCCCGTGTCGAAGTCGAATGACTGGCCGGTGGCAGCGTGCACGGCCTGCCAGTAGGACAGCGTGCGCGAGCGCCCGGCCTCATCCATCGCGACCTGTTCTCGGCGCAGGCCGCCGACCCTCAGCACGAGCGGCACGCCTTGCTCCGCGGCCTGCTCGGCAAGCCCCTGCAGCACGGGAGCGAAGCCCCAGCACCACGAGCACATGGGATCCATCACATAGATCAGTCGGGCCACTTCGTTACTCCCCTCAATGCTTGGCGTGCTCGCGGGCCGGCGTGAATCAGCGTTCCTGCTCCCGCGGATCACGGCCGATGGGGTGAGGCTGGTTGCGCTGGCGGGCCAGTTCGATCTGCTTCTGCCGTTCGCGCGCGCCGGCTCGCGTCTTCTCGCTCAGAGTGTCCCAGCAATGCGGGCAGCTGATACCCGCAGCGTAGTGCTCCGATTGCCGGTCTTCCACGGACAGCGGGGCGCGACAGGCATGGCACAAGTCGAACTCACCGGCACTGAGGTCGTGGCGAACGGTGACCCGGTTGTCGAACACGAAGCAGTCGCCCTTCCAGCGCGACTGGGCCTCGGGTACCTCTTCCAGGTATTTGAGAATGCCGCCCTTGAGGTGATAGACCTCTTCGAACCCTTCGCCGAGCATGTAGCTCGAGGCCTTTTCGCAGCGAATGCCACCCGTGCAGAACATCGCGACCTTCTTGTGCTTCGCAGGGTCGTAATGCGCCTTGATGTAATCGGGGAATTCGCGGAACGACTTGGTCTGCGGATCGATCGCGCCCTCGAAGGTACCGATTGCCACTTCGTAGTCGTTGCGGGTGTCGATCAGCAGAACCTCGGGATCGTCGATCAGCGCGTTCCAGTCCCGCGGCTCGACGTAGGTACCGACCCGCTGATTGGGATCGACACCGGGTACGCCCAGCGTGACGATCTCCTTCTTCAACTTCACCTTGGTGCGATAGAACGGCTGTTCGTCGCAGTAGGATTCCTTGTGGTCGATGTCAGCCAGGCGAGGGTCGCGGCGAAACCAGTCGAGCAGCGCATCGATCGCCTCGCGGGTGCCGGATACCGTACCGTTGATGCCCTCCTCCGCCAGCAACAGGGTGCCCTTGATGCCGTTTTCGGTAAGCGTCGCGAAGAGAGGGTCACGCAAGGCGACGTAGTCCGGCAGCGATACGAACTTGTAAAGCGCTGCCACAACGATTTTTCGTGTCATGGGCTTTTCCACCAGTGGTCACCCGCGTAAAGGGTGGACCGGATACAAACGAAAGCGCCGGCGTGGGCCGGCGCGAGCGCGATTCTAGCAAAGAACATCCGGGATGTTTCCCGTCTGTTGTCGCCTCTATTTATGCCCACCGGCGCAAACCGGTGATGCCGGAGCCACACGCTGCTGGGCCCATTCTTCCGGCGTGTAGGTGTGCAGGGCGAGTGCATGGATCTGCTGCATCAGCGGGCCCATGGCGGCGTAGGCTTTCTGGTGCCGCTTGACCGAGTTCAGACCCGCGAACTGCTCGCTGACGATGACCGCCTTGTAGTGCGTCTCCAGGCCGCGGCTGTGAGTGTGGCTTTCATCGAGCACTTCCAGGTGTTCGGGCTGCAAAACCTGCAGGGCGTTTTGGATCAGATCGAGTTTGCGCATTGCCTGCTCTCTCAAGGCTTCTGTTTTTCGAGTTCGGCCGTCATGTCGGCTAACAGCTTGTTCACTTCCGGCACCGCGCTTTCGAGTTTGGCCTGGGTTAGCTGGGCAGACCGTGCATTGAGCTCCGGCAACTTGGCGAGCATCTTCTTGCCCAGTGGCGACTGATAGAAATCGATCAGCTGATTCAACTCGGTTTCGGAAAACTGACTGGTATAGAGGGACACCAGATCGGGCTTCAGCTTGTCCCAGCCTATGGCCTTGTCCAGCGCGGTGTTGGCCTGGGCCTGATAGCGCTCGAGCATCGCCTTCTTGCTCTCGGGCGCCTGAGCCTCGGCGAAACGCTGCGCGAACATCTGCTGTACTTGTGCATAGACAGGCACTGCAAGCCGATCGGCGTTCGCCATCTTGAGGAAACGTTCCGCGTTGCTGGCGTGGCTGGCGGTGTCGGCCAATGCCGAAGAGCTGATGCAGAAAAACAGCATTGCACAGCGCAACGCCTGGGTACGTAAGGTTGGCATTGGAAATCCCTTGGGAAGGCGATAGGTAGCCCTCAATGGACACATTCTGCGCCGAGAGTTCCAATGCCTCAAGCAACGACCGGCGGGCTATGGAACCGCCGGCACCGCAAGGCGGCCTAAACCAGCAATATCGAGCAGGAGCATGGCATGACGCGTATAGAAACCGACAGCCTGGGGCAGGTCGAAGTACCGGAGCAGGCTTACTGGGGTGCCCAGACGCAACGTTCGCTGAGCAATTTTGCAATCGGTGCCGAGCGCATGCCGATCGAGGTGCTGCATGCGCTGGCGCTGATCAAGAAGGCGGCAGCCAGGGTCAACAACCGCATCGGCGACCTGCCGCCCGATGTCGCGCGACTGATCGAACAGGCCGCCGACGAGATCCTGCATGCCCAGCACGACGACCAGTTTCCGCTGGTGGTCTGGCAGACCGGTAGCGGCACGCAGAGCAACATGAACGTCAACGAGGTCATCGCCGGACGCGCCAACGAGCTGGCCGGTGGCAAGCGTGGCGGCAAGTCTCCCGTGCATCCCAACGACCACGTCAATCGCGCGCAAAGCTCCAACGACTGCTTCCCCACAGCGATGCACATTGCCGCTGCCAAGGCGGTCCACGGTGAGCTGCTTCCGGCTTTGGCCGAGCTGTCCGGCGGGCTGGCCGAACTGGCCGCGCGGCACAACAAGCTGATCAAGACCGGGCGCACCCATATGATGGACGCCACGCCGATCACCTTCGGCCAGGAAATGTCGGCATTCGTCGCTCAGCTCGACATCGCCGAGCGGACGATTCGCCAGTGCCTTCCGGCTGTTTATGAACTGGCGCAAGGCGGCACCGCAGTAGGTACCGGTTTGAACTCGCCGCATGGCTTCGCCGAAGCGATCGCAGCCGAGCTGGCCGCCCTTTCCGGCCTGCCGTTCGTCTCGGCACCGAACAAGTTCGCCGCCTTGGCCGGCCACGAGCCACTGGTCGCGCTCTCAGGCGCGCTGAAGACGCTGGCGGTCGCCTTGATGAAACTCGCCAATGACCTTCGTCTGCTCGGCTCAGGACCTCGCGGAGGCTTCGCCGAAGTGCGATTGCCAGCCAACGAGCCTGGCAGCTCGATCATGCCTGGCAAGGTCAACCCGACCCAGTGCGAAGCGCTGTCCATGCTCGCCTGCCAGGTGATGGGCAACGACATGACCATCAGCTTCGCAGCGAGCCAGGGTCATCTGCAGCTCAACGTGTTCAAGCCGGTGATCATCCACAACCTGCTCCAGTCGATTCGGCTTCTGTCCGACGGCTGTCGCAACTTCAATACCCACTGCATCGCCGGCCTCGAGCCCGACCCGGCACGCATGGCAGAACATCTCGAGCGCGGCCTTATGCTGGTCACTGCGCTGAATCCGCATATCGGCTACGACCGAGCGGCCGAAATCGCCAAGAAGGCCTATGCGCAAGGCACCACCTTGCGAGAGGCAGCGCTGGAGCTTGGCTACCTGACCAGTGAAGAGTTCGATCAGTGGGTGCGGCCGGAAACGATGCTCGAGTCGGGACAGCGGGAGTAACGGACGCTGCTGATGATTTGGACGCCGGTCATTTGAGCGATCCTTCCTGGTTCGGCGAGCACGGCAGGCGCGGACCACCCCCGTGCCGGTGCTCGCCAGTGTCGTCGGATTCCAGCCGCAGCCGTCGAATCGATGATCGCTCGACCTAGGTGAATGCGGCGCAAACACCAGTGACAGCAACTACAGCCAGGTTGATGTCTACCTTTCGACCCGCCAGCGGTTCAGCCGCTCGGCCCAGGTGAGCATCCTCGGCGAGCGATGCTGTTGCCGCCAGGCTTCGGCGACACGTCGCAGTGCTTCACCCTGGGTCGGACTCAGCTGGACTGCGTCGCCCAGCTTGTGCATGCCCACCTTGTATTTCATCGCCACAACGAACCCGGCCAGTGTTTCACTCGCCTGCTCGCCAACGATGGTGACTCCCAGAATGCGGTCGTGGTCGTGCTCGGTGAGCACCTTGACGAACCCCTGCTCGGCGCGTTCGGCAACTGCACCGGGAAGGGTCGCCAGGTCCAGTCGGGTAGTCTGGAACTCGAGCTTCAACGCCCCGGCTTCGTGTTCGGTCAGGCCCACCGTAGCCATCTCCGGCGAGGTATACACGGCCCGAGGCAGGACTCGATCGCTTACCACGAACCGCTTGAGCCCGCCGAACAGCGCGTTGACCGCTGCGTACCAGGCTTGGTGCTCCGCCACATGCGGAGCCCCGTACGGCCCGGCGACGCTACCCACCGCGTAGATATTCGGGTAACGCGTGGCCAGATACTCGTCCGCTTCCAGCGTACCGTCATCGCCACAATGCAGCTTCAACTCGTCCAGTCCCAGTCCTTCGACATCGGCGTATTGCCCGAGCATCAGCAACAACCGATCAAAGGGCAGCGATTGCTCTTCGCCCTCGCCTGCCCGGCAAATCAGCCGGTGCTCACTGCCGGTCGACTCGACCCGCTGCGCCGTCAGTCCAAGGCGCAGGTCGATGCCGGCGGCAATCAGTGCAGCGGTCAGCGCCTGGGCAGCTTCAGCATCTTCCTGGTCAAGCAGGCGCTCGTCGGGGCTGGCTACGGTGACCCTGGAACCCATGCGCTGAAAGAGCTGGGCGAACTCGCAGGCGCCTGCCCCGCCGCCGAGAATGAGCAGGCGCTCGGGCCGCTCGTGCAATTGCAGCAAGGTATCGCAGGTCAGGGGCTCGACTGCGTCCAGACCGGGGATAGGCGGTAGCCACGGCCGGCTTCCAGTGGCAATGACGACCGCCCGGGTGGTCAGCGTGCGGCCTTCCACCTCGACCGTCCAGGGCGAGCTCAGCCGTGCTTCGCCTTCAACCACCTCGACGCCATGCCGCGTGCAATCGTCGACCGATGCGTGATGCCGGGCGGACTCGGTCAACTGGCGGACCTGCATCATCAATTCGCCAAACGCTTCGACGGGGGGCTGGCCGCCGTGCCTCGTATGAAGTTCGTTTGCCAGGCGTCGAAATGCTTTGGTTGGCACACCGCCCTCATGCATGGCAACGCCACCGAGGCGCTCGCGCTCAACCAGACACACCCGCGCCTTGTAGGTCGCCGCTATGCGCGCCGTCGCCAGCCCGCCCGCACCGCCACCGATTACCACAAGGTTGTAATCGAAGCGCTTCGGCTTGCGCCAGCCGCGGTACACCTTGCGAGCCTTGTAATAGGTAAGGAGCCGCGTGGCGATGACCGGGAACACCGCAAGCAATACCAGCGTGCTGATGATGCTCGGCGACAGGATGTCGGACAGCGCGCGCACGGCGACCAGCTTCTCGCCCGCGTTAACATAGATGGCATTGCCGGGCAGCATGCCGAGTTGGGTGGTCCACCAGAAGGTCCAGACCTTGATTCGCGTCAGACCCAACGCTGGATTCAGCAGCACGAACGGTACGATGGGGATCAGTCGCAACGAGACGAGGTAGAAGGTGCCATCGCGCGTCAGCCCCTTGTTGATCCCGGCGATCTGCTTGCCGAATCGCTTCTGCACCCAGTCTCGCAGCATGAAACGACTGATGAGCATGGCCACCAGTGCCCCCGCATTCGAGGCGAAGGATACGAGCAACGTCCCCTCTATCAGACCGAACAGGGCCCCGGCAAGCAAGGTCAGCACCACCGTTCCGGGAAACGACAGCGCCGTAAGCGCCGCGTAAACAACGAAGAACACCCCAGCGGCCCACCATGGATGATCCTGGACTTTGGCCTTCAGGGCGCCGCTGTGGGCCTTGATGGATTCGAGGGTGAGGTACTCGCCGAGGTCGAAAGGCGAAGAAACAGAGCACTGCGACAATCAGCAGGGCCACGATGATCCATCGGCTGGCTTTCATCCGTGCACGGCCTTAGTAAACCGTGAAACGGAACGGTAAGGGACGCGGGCAAGGCCGTCTGCGGGATTAACGAAAGCGAAAAGCATCGGGATGGTATTCTCCATTAACGTCCTGTTGGAGCTTCGAGGCGCGCCGGCGTTCCAGTAGATAAGCAATATGGGCGGGACGGCATGGGCCGATGACCGCTTTACTTAGAACTTCGCAATCCCGCTCGCGTCAGCTCGACGTCCCGCGACGGTGTTGTCCCACTGTGTTGGAGGCGCGATCCTCAAGGTGCGTAGACTTGCCGATCGTTCAAAAGCCGTTGAGGCGCGCAGGTAAAGATCCGCGCAGATTTCCAAGCTCCGCGTACTTGACCGATAATCGGGCGCCCGGTGACGGGACGTATCGGCGCTATATGAGTCAAAGTTCTTAGACGACGTCGTGCACGTTTCTCTCGCTGCGCTACCGGGAGCTGATCCGCATGATGCATACCACTTACAACGTCTCTCTGGTCGTACTGTCGGTCATCATCGCGATAGCCGGCTCCTACACCGCCCTGGACCTCTCCAGCCGCACAAGAGAGACCGACGGCTGGCCTCGACAGGCCTTTGTCGGCGCCGCTGCCCTCTGCATGGGCGGCAGCATCTGGGCCATGCACTTCGTAGGCATGCTGGCATTCGGCATGCCGGGCATGCAGGTCCGTTATGACCTGGCGTTGACGCTCGCATCCTTTGCGGTACCTATCGCAGTTACCGCCATCAGCTTCTTTGCCGTAAGCAAGCGCGGCATTACGCCCCGAACGCTTGGCTTGGGTGGCCTTTTCATGGGACTGGGCATCGGTGCAATGCACTACATCGGCATGGCGGCAATGGTCGTAGATGCCGAGCTCAGCTACGCCACCGGTTGGGTGGTACTGTCGTTCATCATCGCAATCAGCGCCGCGACGGTAGCGTTGTGGCTATCAGGCCGAGGTACCAGCCTGTCAGGGCAGGCGCTGTCGGCTGCGGCGATGGGAGTCGCGATCTCCGGCATGCACTACGTGGCCATGATCGGCGCGCATTTCACGCCATTGGACGACGCCATGAGCGCCACGCATGGCGGTGACCTGGATATGTTATCGCTGGCTGTTGCGATATCCGCGGCGACCTTCATCGTTCTGTTTTTTGGGCTGGTGGCCTCGATGTACGACAGGCGTCAGGCGCGTCGTAGCTGGCAGGAGGCTTCGGCCCTGCGCCTGAGCGAAGAGCGATTGCGCGAGTTGTACAGCAAGACGCCTCTGCCATTGCACTCACTGGATCAGGATGGGCGTCTCGAATCGGTAAGCGATGCGTGGCTGTCACTGGTGGGCTACCGCCGTGAGGACGTGATCGGCAGACCGCTCGTGTGTTTCATGACCGAGGCATCGTCTCGTCAGTTCCTCGAGCATGACTGGCCGTCGCTGCTCGAAACTAGCGAATGCCGAGACGCGGAGTACCGCTTGGTCGCCCGAGCCGGAACGTTCGTCGATGTGCTGGCCTCGAGCCGGGTGGAACGTACATCTACCGGGCCGCTTATCCTCGGCGGGCTCATCAACGTGACGGAACGCCGGCAGGCTGAAGCGGCCTTGCGGCAGGCGCAAAAGATGGAGGCGATGGGCAAGCTGACCGGCGGCATCGCCCATGACTTCAACAATCTCTTGGCCGTCATCGGTGGCAGCTTCGAACTGTTGCGCAAACGGCTGCCGCCGTCAGATCCCCGTACCGAATCCCTGATCGAAAATGGCTTGCAGGCGACTCGCCGAGGTGCGGGGCTTGTGCAACGTCTGTTGAGCTTCGCGCGTAAACAGGAGTTGCGACCAAGCGCCGTCGCACTGCCAGATCTGGTGATCGGGATGCGAGAGCTCTTGAAGCGCTCGGTGGAAACCAACATCAGCATCGATCTGCGTTTTCCGCTAGATCTGCCACAGGCGTACGTCGATGCGAACCAGCTGGAGATGGTCCTGATCAACCTGGTCGTCAACGCCCGGGACGCCATGCCGGACGGCGGATCGATCTGCATCGAGGGACAGTCCCGAACAGCCGCCGAAGCCGGAAGAATCGATGCGCCCGGCTACGTCATTCTTATCGTTCGAGACGACGGTATCGGTATGGAGCCGGAAGTTCTTGCCCGCGCTACCGATCCATTTTTTACAACCAAGGGCCCCGGCAATGGCACGGGGCTGGGTTTGTCGATGGCCCATGGCCTGGCCGAACAATCCGGGGGTCGTCTGCAGATCCACAGCCGCCCCGGCAAGGGCACCATAGTGGAAATCTGGCTACCCATCGCCACAGAGCGACAGGCCGAGCAAACGTCGGACCGTGTCGAACCTGGCCCCGGCCCACAGCTAACTGCCCCTGCCGAGCTATCGCTGTCGGTCTTGGTCGTGGATGACGATCCCCTGGTGTTGGACAATACGGCTTCGATGCTCGAGGATCTCGGCTGCCAGGTAACCGCGGTCAACAGTGCGGAAACGGCATTGGGTCTACTTACCCAACGTGTTGCTTACGACATTCTGATAACGGACCACATGATGCCTGGCATGACCGGCGCTCAACTGGCGGACCGGCTGCGAAACGAGCGGCCAGAGCTGCCTGTCCTTGTGGTCAGCGGCTACGCCGATCTCGCCGACAGCCCACGTCAGCTTCAAGTCCTGGCCAAGCCGTTCACCCAACAGACCCTTCTGGACGCCATTCAGCAATCGATAGGGCCTTCAGGCAAGGGCGCTGTTGTGGTGGACTTTCACCAGAAGCGATAGTGGGTCGCCTATCGCGGCGGGTCCCATTCCTACAGCGCAAGGTCTGGCTAACGTACGAACAGCTTCAAACCTTCCGAAGTAGGCTCTGCTCAGCCGTGACGCTTGCTGTGGAGGACGACGGGGCGTAGTCACACTGCGGTCCATCTATCGGAATCGTCGACGACTCGAGCACGTCACGCTGCCGAACCATCAACTCAAACGGCAGCCCGTTCGATTTGTTGCATGACGAATGCCGCGCATCGGACGCAGCCGTTCATTCATTCGAGCTGACCGGGATGAGGAATCTCCCCGCTCTGCCAGCCAGTGAATATGCCAGGTGGCACGAATGGTAATCGTCATTCAGGCAGGATTGTTGACCAGGCCCCCGGGCAGAATCGGAACGAGGTGGAAGAACGAGTACCTTGCCTCTCGTCGGTCTTTGGACTTGGTCGGTTACAGCGCAAAGGCAGGCTTGCCGGGCTCATGTTAAATGGTCGACCTTATCGCACCGCCGTAAGCGCTAGCCTCGCTGCGGCAGCCAGGACACCCTTCAACGATATGGCTCCAACATCATTATGCTTGGCCATATGAGCTTGCCTGCTTTCATCCAGCAGCGTCCGCTTAGCGAGCCAAGCTATCACCGACAATGCTGTACCAGTGCAGCAGCCGTACTTTTACCTCAACCGCCGTAGCGCCTTTACAGCCACCGGCAGCATCGGAGCAGCCTGCCTCGGTTCAGGCTCAGTTCTGCGCGGCCGCTTTTCTGCGCTCCAAAATCAAACCCCCGACCCGCTTACGCGGATCGGGGGTTTGGTGTAGGAGCTTGACGATGACCTACTCTCACATGGGGAAACCCCACACTACCATCGGCGATGCATCGTTTCACTTCTGAGTTCGGAATGGGATCAGGTGGTTCCAACGCTCTATGGTCGTCAAGCAATTCGGTTGCTGCCTCGGGGTTTAGCCGCTGCAGCGAATTGGGTATGTGATCGAATCGGTATTGCGTGTTCGTGCAGATTTTCGGTCTGTTTGTCGACTTACCGTCTAACAGCCAAATTGTTTGGGTGTTATATGGTCAAGCCTCACGGGCAATTAGTATTGGTTAGCTCAACGCCTCACAGCGCTTACACACCCAACCTATCAACGTCGTAGTCTTCGACGGCCCTTTAGGGAGCTCAAGGCTCCAGTGAGATCTCATCTTGAGGCAAGTTTCCCGCTTAGATGCTTTCAGCGATTATCTCTTCCGAACGTAGCTACCCGGCAATGCCACTGGCGTGACAACCGGAACACCAGAGGTTCGTCCACTCCGGTCCTCTCGTACTAGGAGCAGCCCCTCTCAAATCTCAAACGTCCACGGCAGATCGGGACCGAACTGTCTCACGACGTTCTAAACCCAGCTCGCGTACCACTTTAAATGGCGAACAGCCATACCCTTGGGACCGGCTTCAGCCCAGGATGTGATGAGCCGACATCGAGGTGCCAAACACCGCCGTCGATATGAACTCTTGGGCGGTATCAGCCTGTTATCCCCGGAGTACCTTTTATCCGTTGAGCGATGGCCCTTCCATACAGAACCACCGGATCACTAAGACCTACTTTCGTACCTGCTCGACGTGTCTGTCTCGCAGTCAAGCGCGCTTTTGCCTTTATACTCTGCGACCGATTTCCGACCGGTCTGAGCGCACCTTCGTACTCCTCCGTTACTCTTTAGGAGGAGACCGCCCAGTCAAACTACCCACCATACACTGTCCTCGATCCGGATAACGGACCAGAGTTAGAACCTCAAGGTTGCCAGGGTGGTATTTCAAGGATGGCTCCACGCGAACTGGCGTCCACGCTTCAAAGCCTCCCACCTATCCTACACAAGCAAGCTCAAAGTCCAGTGCAAAGCTATAGTAAAGGTTCACGGGGTCTTTCCGTCTAGCCGCGGATACACTGCATCTTCACAGCGATTTCAATTTCACTGAGTCTCGGGTGGAGACAGCGCCGCCATCGTTACGCCATTCGTGCAGGTCGGAACTTACCCGACAAGGAATTTCGCTACCTTAGGACCGTTATAGTTACGGCCGCCGTTTACCGGGGCTTCGATCAAGAGCTTCGCTTGCGCTAACCCCATCAATTAACCTTCCGGCACCGGGCAGGCGTCACACCCTATACGTCCACTTTCGTGTTTGCAGAGTGCTGTGTTTTTAATAAACAGTCGCAGCGGCCTGGTATCTTCGACCGGCATGGGCTTACGTAGTAAATACTTCACCCTCACCGGCGCACCTTCTCCCGAAGTTACGGTGCCATTTTGCCTAGTTCCTTCACCCGAGTTCTCTCAAGCGCCTTGGTATTCTCTACCCAACCACCTGTGTCGGTTTGGGGTACGGTTCCTAGTTACCTGAAGCTTAGAGGCTTTTCCTGGAAGCATGGCATCAACCACTTCGCTTTCTAAAAGAAAGCTCGTCATCAGCTCTCGGCATTAAGATCCCGGATTTACCTAAGATCTCTGCCTACCACCTTAAACAAGGACAACCAACGCCTTGCTGGCCTAGCCTTCTCCGTCCCCCCATCGCAGTAACTAGAAGTACGGGAATATTAACCCGTTTCCCATCGACTACGCTCTTCAGCCTCGCCTTAGGGACCGACTCACCCTGCGTCGATTAACGTTGCGCAGGAACCCTTGGTCTTTCGGCGTGCGAGTTTTTCACTCGCATTGTCGTTACTCATGTCAGCATTCGCACTTCTGATACCTCCAGCGAGCTTCTCAACTCACCTTCACAGGCTTACAGAACGCTCCTCTACCGCTCAACTTGCGTTGAACCCGTAGCTTCGGTGCATGGTTTGAGCCCCGTTACATCTTCCGCGCAGGCCGACTCGACTAGTGAGCTATTACGCTTTCTTTAAAGGATGGCTGCTTCTAAGCCAACCTCCTAGCTGTCTAAGCCTTCCCACATCGTTTCCCACTTAACCATGACTTTGGGACCTTAGCTGACGGTCTGGGTTGTTTCCCTTTTCACGACGGACGTTAGCACCCGCCGTGTGTCTCCCGTGCTGACACTTGCTGGTATTCGGAGTTTGCATCGGTTTGGTAAGTCGGGATGACCCCCTAGCCGAAACAGTGCTCTACCCCCAGCAGTGATACACGAGGCGCTACCTAAATAGCTTTCGAGGAGAACCAGCTATCTCCGAGCTTGATTAGCCTTTCACTCCGATCCACAGGTCATCCGCTAACTTTTCAACGGTAGTCGGTTCGGTCCTCCAGTCAGTGTTACCTAACCTTCAACCTGCCCATGGATAGATCGCCCGGTTTCGGGTCTATTCCCAGCGACTAGACGCCCTATTAAGACTCGCTTTCGCTACGCCTCCCCTATTCGGTTAAGCTCGCCACTGAAAATAAGTCGCTGACCCATTATACAAAAGGTACGCAGTCACCTAACAAAGTAGGCTCCCACTGCTTGTACGCATACGGTTTCAGGTTCTATTTCACTCCCCTCTCCGGGGTTCTTTTCGCCTTTCCCTCACGGTACTGGTTCACTATCGGTCAGTCAGTAGTATTTAGCCTTGGAGGATGGTCCCCCCATGTTCAGACAAAGTTTCTCGTGCTCCGTCCTACTCGATTTCACTTCTAAGATCCTTTCGCGTACAGGGCTATCACCCACTATGGCCGCACTTTCCAGAGCGTTCCGCTAAAATCAAAGAAGCTTAAGGGCTAGTCCCCGTTCGCTCGCCACTACTAAGGGAATCTCGGTTGATTTCTTTTCCTCAGGGTACTTAGATGTTTCAGTTCCCCTGGTTCGCCTCACACACCTATGTATTCAGTGTGTGATAACCATCTTATGATGGCTGGGTTCCCCCATTCAGACATCTCCGGATCAAAGTCTGTTTGCCGACTCCCCGAAGCTTTTCGCAGGCTACCACGTCTTTCATCGCCTCTGACTGCCAAGGCATCCACCGTATGCGCTTCTTCACTTGACCATATAACCCCAAGCAATCTGGTTACTGTCTATAACGTGAAGACGACATTCGCCGAAAATTTGCATAGAGAACACGCAAATTTTACCTTGACGCGACATGCTGCCAGTGAAAACAACACATCGGTCTACTTCTATCACATACCCAAATTTTTAAAGAACAGTTCTGGCGCAAAGTCCAGAAATCAATGTTCAGCCCAGGCAATCAATCTCATCCTGGTAAACACTGATTTCTGAGCTTTCGGCGACTAGAGTTAATGGTGGAGCCAAGCGGGATCGAACCGCTGACCTCCTGCGTGCAAAGCA